>NZ_CP036175.1:2400000-4800000 GCF_003261575.2 Klebsiella huaxiensis
CTGGTGGTGGACTGGCTGGAACTGAAGCACGTTAGCGATTAACCATCGCTGACGTCGAGATAGTGTGTTCGCACTTCTGCCGGGCGGCGGCTAGCGCCTTGCCCGGCCTACATTATTAGGTGATATCGGTGGATTATGTTTTGTCGGCCAACGCACATGCAACTTGAAGTATGACGAGTACACATATCGGTAAAACGACTATGGTGTTATTGCCGTCATACCCGTATCAGGAGCCGCCAGTGAACCGACGTCATTTTTTATTCTTTAGCGCCGCCGCGCTGCTTGCGGCGAGCCGCGCATGGGCAATGGAAGCGCAGACAACGCTACGCCTGTGGCCGGAAGTGCCTCCCGGCGGTGGCGGGCCGGACGGGCTCAGCCGCTTATCCGCGCGCGGTGCGCTAAGCCATATCGCTCAGCCAGAACTGACGGTATGGCATCCCCCAGTGCCTCGTGGCCACGGAGTGTTAATCGCCGCAGGTGGCGGATACCAGCGTATTGAAATGGCGAAAGAAGCTCATCCTGCTGCGCGCTGGCTAACCGCGCGCGGCTATACGGCCTATGTGCTGACCTACCGCCTTCCCGGTGAAGGATGGAAAGCAGGCGGCCTCGCACCATTACAGGATGCCCAGAGAGCGCTACGCCTGATTCGCCAGCGTGAGGGAAAAGTCAGTTTGTTGGGCTTTTCCGCTGGCGGGCATCTGCTGGGCATGGCGGCCTGCCGCACCGATTTTGCCGCTTACTCGCCAATCGATGCTGTGGACCACACGCCAGCCCGAGCCGATGGCGCGGCGCTGATCTACCCGATTATTTCCCTCGAACCGCCATATACCCATACCGCCACGCATCGAATTCTCGCCGGACCTCATGCTAGCGAAGAGGTCGATCGCGCATGGTCGGTACAAACTTACGTTAACGCGCAGACGCCGCCCTGTTTTCTCGCCCAGGCGGAAGACGATAAGGTGTCCGATCCGCACAATACGCTGATCATGGCCGCCGCCTGTCGTCAGCATCAGGTTGCCGTCAGCATGTACCGTTACGCCAGCGGCGGCCACGGTTTTGCTATGGGCCGCCCCGGCACGCGCAGCGTCGAGTGGCCTGAACGCTACGCAGAGTGGTTAGCAAAGCATTAGCCGCACATGACCGGATTGCCCCATATTGGTGCGTTGCAGGTTAAAAATAAGCATAAATAAGCAAAGCGTCTGGTTGTTTTTTGTTCAATAAGGCACGGCGACATAACAACGTTACGCTACGCCAGCGTGCTGCATTACCTGGCATAATTAATGCTTATCTCTTACCGGGATTACCTCAAAGTGAGTACAACCGGAGGAGACGGCCATGATAAAAATAACGCTTCCTGACGGGCATTATTATGATGAGATGCTTACCGCACAGGGAGAGCAGCGTCAGCACTATAACGCCTGGTGGCAATGGTTTCGCAGTACCGATCAATTCTCTATCCGGCAGAAAAAGGAGCAGGCGGAGCTGCTCTTTCACCGAATTGGCATCACCTTTAACGTCTACGGTGAGGATGAGGGTACCGAACGACTGATCCCTTTTGACAGCGTGCCGCGCATTATTCCCGCCGGAGAGTGGCAGCGGCTTGACCGCGGTATTCGCCAGCGGGTAAAAGCGCTCAATGCCTTCCTTTACGATATCTATCACGAGCAAAATATCCTCCGCGCGGGGCTGATTCCGGCAGAACAGGTGCTGGCGAATGACCAGTATCAGCCCTGTATGCAGGGGATAAATTTGCCCAACAATACCTATGCCCATATCACCGGGGTCGATATGGTGCGCAACAATGACGGCCAGTATTACGTGCTGGAGGATAATCTGCGTACGCCTTCTGGCGTCTCTTATATGCTGGAAAATCGCAAGATGATGATGCGGCTGTACCCTGAAATGTTTGAACAGCACCATATTGCGCCGGTTGAACGCTACCCCAGCTACCTGCTGCAAACGCTGCGCGAAAGCTCGCCGGTGGACGACCCGTGCGTGGTGGTGATGACGCCGGGGCGGTTCAACAGCGCCTATTTTGAACACAGCTTTCTCGCCCAGCAGATGGGCGTTGAGCTGGTGGAGAGCGCCGACTTGTTTATTAAGACCGGAGCGGTGTATATGCGCACCACCGAGGGTCCACGACGCGTCGATGTGATTTACCGGCGTATTGACGATGCGTATCTCGATCCGCTGGCCTTCCGTGCCGACTCCATGCTAGGCGTTCCGGGGCTTCTGTCCGTGTATCGCGCCGGGGGAGTCGTTCTGGCAAACGCTATTGGTACCGGCGTTGCCGACGACAAATCGATTTATCCCTACGTGCCGGAGATGATCCGTTTCTATCTGGGCGAGCAGCCGATTCTGAGCAATATTCCCACCTGGCAATGCCGCAAGGCGGAAGACCTCAGCTACGTGCTGAGCAATCTTGAGCTGATGGTGGTGAAGGAGGTTCACGGCGCAGGCGGCTACGGCATGCTGGTCGGTCCGCGTTCGACCAAAGAGGAGCGCGAGGCATTTCGTCAGCGCCTGCTGGCAAACCCGGCGAATTATATCGCTCAGGACACCCTGGCGCTGTCGACTTGCCCGACCTTTATCGACGAGGGGCTGGCACCGCGCCATATCGATCTGCGGCCCTATGTGCTTTCGGGGCAAGAGATCCGCCTGGTGCCCGGCGGGCTCACGCGGGTGGCGCTAACCGAAGGCTCGTTGGTGGTGAACTCGTCCCAGGGCGGCGGCACCAAGGATACCTGGGTGATGGAGGATGATGAATCATGTTAAGCCGCACAGCGAGTGAACTCTTCTGGATGGCGCGCTACCTTGAGCGCGCGGAAAGCTATGCCAGGGTGCTGGATGTGACCTGGAAACTGTCGATGATCCCTCGTCACAGCCAGCAGTCCCGGGATTTAGCCTTACCGCTAAATCTGTCGCTGACCCATGATCTGTTTCAGGCGCGGCACGCGCGTTTCACCATGAGCAACCTGCTCAATTTTTTCGCCCTCGATGGTAATAACCCGTACAGCATTTTTAGCTGCGTCGAGATGGCGTGGAACAACGCTCACGCGGTGCGCGGCAGCCTGTCGGCGGAAGTATGGGAAAGCATCAACGCCACACGTATTGAGCTGCGAAAACTGCGTCAACAGGGCATCAGTGAACTGGGTAACGACGCTTTCTTTGAATGGGTCAAAGAGCGGGTGCATCTGTTTCGCGGAGCCATACTCGGTACGCTGCTGCGCAATGATGCCTTGAGTTTTATCGGTATCGGTACGTTGATTGAACGGGCATCTTCCACCGCGCAGTTGCTGCTTATTAAGGATCAACAATTGAACAGCGATCCTGATCCGGTGCGCGAGTACTACCGGCTGGATACGCTGCTCAACGCGGTCAGCGCTCGCGAAGCCTACAACAGCATCTACCGCCAGCCGGTAAGCCGAGAAACGGTGATGGAATTGCTGATTCTACGCAACGATGTACCCAGATCGCTGCGCGCCAGTATTTCCGATCTGGTCGGGCAACTGGAACAGATCGCCAACGATCGTTCACATCTGCCGCTACGCCTCGCACACCAGCTTAATGTCGATTTACGTTTTAGCACTCGCGATGATTTAGCGCAGGCCGATTTACAGGTCACCCTCAATGAACTGCTGGCGCGGATTAACGCGCTTTCTGACAGTATCAGACAAACCTATCTGGAGGCGTTATGAAACTGGTTATCGATCACCTGACCCGCTATGGCTACGATGAGGAAGTAAAATTTTCGACCCAGTATCTGCGTCTGACGCCGCGCAGCACCGGGCGACAGAAGATTACTGCCTGGACGTTAACCTTGCCGGACGGCTCCGCCGTCGCTACCACCGACGCGTGGGGCAACGTTTTGCATGTGCTGACGCTGGACAATCCGCATAAAGAGATCACCATTCGCGCCAGCGGGATCGTGGATATCGCGGAAGAGGGAGATGAGATCGGTGCGGAACCACAGGAGCTACTGTCGCCGCTGGTGTTCTTGCGCTGCACGCCGCTCACCCGCGCTGACGGCCCGATCCGCGAATTTGCCCAGCGCTGGTATCAACCGGAGGCTCAGGAGGAGAGCCTGAATCGGTTAATGGCGGAACTGTTGCTGAGAATGCCCTATTCGCCGGGCGCGACGCAGGTGCAGGATTCCGCCGCCGATGCTTTTGCGCGGTCGAAAGGGGTTTGCCAGGATCATACCCATGTGTTCCTTGCCTGCTGCCGGGCGCTGGAGATCCCGGCGCGCTACGTCAGCGGCTACGTCTACAGCGATAACGCTCAGCACGTCGCCATGCACGCGTGGGCTGAAGTGTGGTTGAACGAACGCTGGCAGTCGTTTGATATTACGAATAATACCCGTAGCCTGAATCAGCATTTGCGGCTGGCGACCGGGCTGGACTATCTTGATGCTTGCCCGGTACGCGGCACCCGCCTCGGCGGCGGCGGAGAAATCATGTTAACTAACGCTGAAGTGCGCGAGCATTCGCAACAGGCGCAGCAGCAATAACGGCAGGAACAAAAAACGATGACCTACTGTGTGGCCATGTGTTTGTCAGATGGACTGGTATTTGCCTCAGACTCCCGTACCAATGCGGGAGTGGACCATATCGCAACGTTTAAAAAACTGCACGTTTTCCATCAGGATGGTGAACGCGTCATGGTGCTGCAGTCTGCGGGCAACCTGGCCACCACTCAGAGCGTCATTAGCCTGCTCAGCGCCCGCATTCGTACCCAGCAGGAGCCTAATCTGATGCAGGTCACCTCGCTCTACGATGCGGCGATGCTGATCGGCAAAACGCTACAGGAGGTGATTCAGCGTGACAGCAGCAACCAGCAGAACTGTGGTAATACCAACTTCAACTGCAACCTGCTGCTTGGTGGACAAATTGCCGGGGAAACCCACCGCCTGTTTCATATCTATCCGGAAGGCAACTTTATCGAAGCGACGCGCGATACGCCTTATTTTCAGATTGGCGAGAGCAAATACGGCAAGCCGATTATTGACCGGGTACTGTCAATGGAGACGCCGCTGGAGCAGGCAATGTGCTGCGCGCTGATTTCGATCGATTCAACCCTGCGCAGCAATCTTTCGGTAGGCCTGCCGCTGGATACGCTGCTTTACCGCAGCGGTAGCCTGAGCAGCGCCGGGCAGCATCGCATTACCGAAAGCGATCCTTACTTCAACACCATTCGTAAAGCGTGGTCCGAAGGGTTGCAAAACACTTTTTTGACGCTGCCGCCGTTTACGCCGGGCGGCGAGCTTTAAAGGCTGGGGCTGGTGCAAAATAGCGCCACCGGGAAGACAGTCTGACGTTGCGTTGCGGTGCTTTCCCGGAGGCGGCGCTTGACGCGCCTGTCCGGGCTACCAAATTGCAGACGGTGATGAACCCGTATCCCGGGAAGCCCCAGCGTCAACGGAAATGGCGGTGAAATCTACGGTTGGCAAATCGATCTTCAGCATCGGGCAAACCTCGTTTTATTGTGACGGTTATATCAGGAAATAGCTAAGGGCGGAAAATGCAACCATGCCGACAATCACCGTGGCGAACAGACTGCGCGTCACAACGCCGGCAATGGTGGCGGCAAGAGCGGCCAGTAGAGAAATACTGATACCCGAACTGGTTAATGCCGGTTTACCCATCAGCTCCGCGACAATAATAGCCGCCATAATGGCGGAAGGAATAAAGCTGAGCCATTGCTGCAGGACCGAAGCCAGGCGAAATCGTGAAAGCAGTAAAATCGGTACCGTGCGCATGAGCGCGGTCACCAGCGCTGAGGCAAGAATGGCCAGAATGATATTGCGTTCCATCTTATTTAGCCTCCTTGCCGAACAGACGTAATCCTGTTGTTGCCAACGTCGCCGCAACTGAGGCCGCGACGATGACCACGAGGCTCATATCAGTGTGCCCGGCGGTGAACAGCGTAATCAGCACCGCCACGGCAATGCTGAAGGTTTCCAGCATCTTACGCTGGCTGGCAAACCACAACGCCAGAACCAACCCGATAAACATTGATACCAGGCTAAAACTTAACCCCTCCATCAGCGAAGGCGGAAGTGCGGAGGCCAGCCCTGCGCCCACGATACAGGCGAGGATCCAGTTCAGCCAGGCGGCAAGGTTTAGCCCGAGCATCCACGAGTAAGGAACACCGTTGTGCACGCTGCCGCGCTGTACCGCTACGCCAAAGGTTTCGTCCGTCAGCAGCAGCCCGCTAACAATCTTTTGCAATGGGCTATATTGGCGAAAGAACACGCTCATGGCCGAACTCATCAACAGATAGCGCAGGTTAACCAGCAGTACGCTTAGCACTACCGAGGCCATTTCCGCGCCGGTTGCCCACAGAGAATAAAACAAAAACTGCGCCGAGCCTGCGTACAGCGCACCTGCCAGTAGCGCCGTTTGCAGCGTGGTAAACCCGGATAAGGTTCCGATAGCACCGGCGGCGAAACCAATGCTCCAGTAGCCGGGAATAGTGGGCAAACAGGCGATGACCCCGGCGCGAAATTCCGCCATAGCCTCATCTCTTGATGAGGTCTCGTTATTTATCAACATCAAATAGTCCCATAGAGTGCGTTGCTGAATGGTAATCTTAAAAAATTGCTGGAAACGTTATAGTAAAATCCTGCGCATTTACGCAAACATCCCGCTTCCGGGATTAAAGGGCATCAAAGTGGGAAAAGAGGTTCGCGACGACATCAAGCTTTGGCGGGATAGTGAATTGCACGGTGGAATGGAGATCCTGCGTGCATCCTGCTACGAGCATAGCTATCCGCCGCATTTTCATGACGAATATGTGATAGCCGCTTTTGCCCGTGGTGCTCAGCGCACGCGTATTTGCCGCGAGCGGGGCGTGGCGGCGGCAGGCACGGTAATGGTGATCATGCCCGGTGAGGTGCATACCGGCGAAGCGGTGCAGCGCGATGAAGGCTGGGATTACTGCGCTTTTTACCCCTCGGCGGACCTGATTGACGAGGTTGCGCAAACGGTGATTGGCGGTAAGGGTGAAGTGAATTTTGGCGGTGAAGGGATGCGGCACGACCCGGCAATGGCCCGCCACGTGCTTCAGGTTTCCGCAGTGCTTGGCGCCAGCCGCGATCCGCTGGAAAAAGAGTGTCTGATGTATCAGGTGCTTAATCTGCTGGTGGGGCGTTATGCCGAGCGCAGCGTTCGCGGAGGTCGACGGCCAGTCATCAGGGCCGATATTCGCCGGGCAATAGAGTTTCTGCACTGCGCTTATCAGCAGCCGCTGTCGGTCAAGGATATTGCGGCGGTCGCCGGGCTGAGCGAGTTCTATTTTATGCGTACTTTTCAGGCGCAGATCGGTTTATCTGTTCACCAGTATCTCACCCAGCTAAGACTTGTCAGGGCAAAAGGACTACTGGCTAAAGGCGCTGAGGCGGCGCAGGTGGCGACAGACGTCGGGTTCTACGATCAAAGCCATCTGATTAAATCTTTCCGCATGCACTTTGGCACTACGCCGGGTCTCTTCGCGGCGGCCTCACTTTAAAAAGGGCTGGGATTACGCGCGTCGATCCTCTCACCGCTGATGGGATGCGCAAAATGCAGCTCGCTGGCATGCAGCATCAGGCGCGTAGCACCTTCACTGCCCAGACCGCCGTACAGATCGCAGCCTAAAATCGGGTGACCTAGCTGCTGGCAGTGGATACGCAGTTGATGGGTGCGCCCGGTTTCCGGAGTCAGCTGTACCCGGGTCAGCGGTAATTCACTTTCAGAGTAGAAGCGCTCAATAACCCGATAGCGTGAGCGGGCAGGTTTACCGCTGAGCGCGCAAATCGTCATCAGGGGAAACAGCGCCGGGTCTTTAGCAATCGGCGCGTCTATCGTCCCTTCATCATCCGCCAGGTGCCCGCAAAGTAGCGCACTGTAAACCTTGGTTACCGCACGCTGGCTAAACTGCTGGCAGAGCGCGGCGTTGATAGCCTTATTGCGGGCAATGACCATCAGCCCTGAAGTGCCGAAATCAAGACGATGCACCAGCGTGCAGCCGGGAAATTGCTGCACCAGGCGATGATGCACCGAGTCGAGATTAAGCGGATTTTTGCCTGACAGGCTAAGCAGCCCCGAGGGTTTATCAATCAGCAGCAGATGCTCATCCTGGTAGAGAATGTTGATTTCAGCGTGGCACGGCGGAGCGATAAAGGTATCGATAATCGTAGACATCAGGCTGCACGAGTAGAGGGTGGATGCGGATAATAGCGAATTTTCTGCCGCCAGGCGAATTACGCGCTGACGGTGTTGCTGGCCTTAATATGCTGCCAGAAACGCTCGGCGGATTGATTGAGCCGCGCGCCGGAGCGGTAGATATAAGCGCCGATCGGCAACGACAGGCTCTCATCCATTATCGCCAGCCGGCCTTCCTCAAGCTCGCGCTTGATAGAATACTGCGGCAGCCAGCCTACGCCGTCGCCGTTGAGGATCATGCGTTTGAGCAGTTCGCTCATCGATGAAACAAAGGTCAGCGAAAAGGTAATCTCCGGCTTGCGGTCGATAACCTGATTCACCTGGCGACCCATATAGCTATCGTTGGCGTATTTCATCAGCGGCAGCACGCCGCGATGTAAATTAAAAAGCGGTCTACCGTGTTTATCGCAAGGTGAGACGAGATGCAGCGCCGAGTCGAAAATTTTGTGATTGATAAACGGATAGTTCATCAGCTCTTCATTATAAAACGACAGAATAAAATCGCTTTTTCCCTCTTTAAGATTGAATACCGCGTCGTTGACGTTAATCGATTCAACATGGAAAGTCTTATTCTTGCGGTCGGTATAACCGGCGATAATTTCGGGGAGTAATAAAACGGAAAGCGAAGGCGCGGCGTCAATTCTTATTTTCTGGGTGGTGTTATTCAGTCCTTTTATTCGACTGATTTGAAAATCCATATCGTCGAGCATATTTCGCGCGTAGCCGATGAAAATTTTTCCACGGTTGGTCAACTGTAGCGGGTTTGCCGCGCGGTCAAAGATGCTGAAACCCAGCGAGGCCTCAAGTGCCTGGATGCGGCGGCTAAAGGAAGACTGCGAAATATTTCTACTTTTGGCCGCGAGCGTAAAGCTTCTGGACTCTTCCAGAGCAATCACATCGTAAAGCCATTTTACTTCAAGATTCGCCAGCACAGACCCGACCCTCAACACTGCATTAATAGCTATGCAATTTTAGCATAACGCATAGAAACTATGCAATTAACACAATCAGCCATAAGTGTTAACATTTTCTGCAGTTCAGCTTATTACTTAGCGGTAAAAGCGGCATTTTCAAAAGTACAGGCGACACCCTACACGAGCACGATTTTAAATCGCAAGCTCCGGTCTGCTCATCCTGTTTATTTATTTTCTGCCAGGATTTATCTGCTAAAAATAATCCGCCAGATTAAACAGGCTGAAATAACCGATGCATCTTATCCAGCCAATAGTTTGTCAGGAGTTCCATGTCACGTATTGAATCAGTAAAAGACGCTCTTCTTGAGCTTGGTATTCAGGAAAGCAGCGAGCTGTTTTACAACCCCGATTACGACTTGCTGATTGCGCATGAAACCAGCGCGGAATTAACCGGCGCGGCGCGTGGCGTCATGACCGAGTCCGGCGCGGTTGCCGTAGATACCGGGATTTTTACCGGACGCTCGCCGCGCGACAAATATATTGTCAGAGATTCCCTAACGCGCGATACCGTCTGGTGGGCCGACTCCGGTCTCGGTCGTAACGATAATAAACCGTTAACAACGGAAATCTGGGCTGACCTGAAGGCGCTGGTCGCCGGACAGCTTAGCGGCAAAAAACTGTATGTCGTTGATGCCTGGTGCGGTGCCAGTCCGGCGACACGCCTGGGTGTACGCTTTGTCACCGAGGTGGCGTGGCAGGCGCATTTCGTCAAAAACATGTTTATTGCTCCCAGCGCCGAAGAGCTGGCTGAATTTACGCCGGACTTCGTGGTGCTCAACGGTGCGGGATGCACCAACGAAAAATGGCAGGAGCAAGGGCTTAACTCAGAGAACTTTGTCGCCTTTAATCTCAGCGAGAACATTCAGCTGATCGGCGGTACCTGGTACGGCGGCGAGATGAAGAAAGGACTCTTCTCGGTAATGAACTATCTGCTGCCTCAGCAGGGGATTGCCTCAATGCACTGCTCGGCCAACCGCGGAGAAGCGGGCGACGTCGCGCTGTTCTTCGGCCTTTCTGGTACCGGTAAAACGACGCTTTCCACCGACCCGTTGCGCCAGCTCATCGGCGATGATGAGCACGGCTGGGATGACGATGGCGTGTTCAACTTTGAAGGCGGCTGTTACGCCAAGACTATCAATCTTGACCCGCTGGCTGAGCCGGAAATTTATCGTGCGATTCGCCGCAATGCGTTGCTGGAGAACGTGGTGGTCAGAGCTGACGGTAGCGTCGATTACGCCGATGGCAGTAAGACCGAGAACACCCGGGTCTCGTATCCTTTAGCACATATCGAAAATATCGTTAAGCCGGTATCCCGTGCGGGCCATCCGTCGAAGGTGATTTTCCTTGCCGCCGATGCTTTTGGCGTACTGCCACCGGTTTCTCGTTTAACGACCGAACAGATGCAATATCACTTCCTGTCTGGCTTTACCTCGAAGCTGGCCGGTACCGAGCGTGGCATTACTCAGCCCACGCCAACCTTCTCAGCCTGCTACGGCGCGGCGTTCCTGCTGTTGCACCCGACGCAGTACGCCAGCGTTCTGGCGGCAAAAATGGCGGAATCAGGGGCCGAAGCCTGGCTGGTGAATACTGGCTGGAACGGGGAAGGCAAACGCCTGTCGCTGCGCGATACGCGTAATATCATCAACGCCATTTTAAACGGTACCACTGGCGAGCTGCGTGAAGAGGCGGTTCCGATCTTTGGTCTGTCGATCCCTGAAAGCGTCCCTGGCGTAGAGAGCGCGCTGCTCGACCCACGCAGCGGCTGGTCTTCTGCCGATAAGTGGCAGGAGAAAGCGGAAAGCCTGGCGCAGCTGTTTATGGATAACTTTAAACAGTATAGCGATACCGAGGCGGGAGCACGGCTGGCGTTAGCAGGTCCGGTCGTTAAAAAATCAGCTGTCACGGCATAATGCATTTCAGCATCAGAGTCCAACCCGGGCACCCGCTCGGGTTTTTTATGGTGCCGTCTTGGTCAGCAAAAAATCGATCAAGGCTTTCACCCGCTTCGTTTTCCCCGCGCTTTTCGGATAGTAAAGATAAACCGGCGGATAGGTTTTCCAGTAAGGCTCCATGACTGGAATAAACGTTTCCCGATCCGGCTGTAGCCAGTGGATGGGCTCAAACAATCGCCCAATGCCCAATCCGCTGCGGATCCCGTCGGCCATAACGTCAATATCGTTGCTGATGAGCTGTACCGGCATTTCTACGGTGAGCTGTTCTCCTTTATTTTCCAGCATCAGGGGCAGGATACGGTTGTTGGTGATAAACCGGTAGCCGATCAGCCTGTGCTGATGGAGGTCAGTTGGCAAGACGGGTGTACCAAATTCTTCAAGATAGGCCACCGAAGCGTAAAGCCCTTCGCGCAAAGGTTTCAGGAGCTGACGGGCGACGACGCCACCCTCAAGAATATCGCCAAAGCGGATACCCAGGTCGAATCTCTCCTCAATGATATTGATGGTTCCATCATAAACCGAAATCTCCAGTTGCACGCCAGGGTAACGCTGGCAGAACTCGGCCATAAAAGGTTTAAGTATCAGCAGGTAAGCAAAGCGGGAGAG
This sequence comes from Klebsiella huaxiensis, assembly GCF_003261575.2. GTDB lineage: Bacteria > Pseudomonadota > Gammaproteobacteria > Enterobacterales > Enterobacteriaceae > Klebsiella > Klebsiella huaxiensis. The sequence continues at coordinate 2,411,737 of NZ_CP036175.1, forward strand.
GGTGATTCGGATCAGGCCGGAAGGCTGCTGGCTGCTCTCCTTAATACTGTCGAGGGCTTTTTCCAGCGAATCGACCGCCGCAGAGGTTTGCTGCAAAAGCTGTTGCCCGGCATCGGTCAGTTCAATACGCCGGGTGGTGCGGATAAACAGCGGATGACCAAGGTGCTGCTCAAGGAGTTTTAGCGCTTTACTGACCGACGGCGGGGTGATTTCCAGTTTGCGTGCCGCCGCCGAGATGCTCCCCTCTCGGGCAATGCTTTGAAAGATACGGATTTGATTGTAAATCACGTTATTCATCACTTCATCCTGATTCATCCTGGACGTGTATTGTTAGCCATTATCTAAAAGTCTTTGAACTATTAATACTCTAAAAAAAAGAGTAGCGGCTGTTTAAACTGTTTGCATGTTCAACAATACCTTGTAATAGAAAGAAAAATGCAAAATATACTGATCGTTTCAGGTCATCCCAATCTGAGTGAGTCCGTCGGTAATGCCGCTATTCTTAACGAGGTGGCGAGAGCGCTGCCTGATGTTGAAATCCGTCGTCTGGATAGGCTCTATCCTGATTTCAATATTGATGTCTTCGCCGAGCAGGAGGCGCTGCTGAAAGCTGATGTTATCGTATGGCAATTTCCGTTCTCCTGGTATTCGCTGCCGGGGTTGATGAAATTATGGCTCGACCAGGTCTTCGTTCACGGCTTTGCCCACGGCTCAAAGGCTAAGCTCGGCGGTAAAAAACTCCTCCTCTCGTTTACCACCGGTGCTCCTTCAGTACTTTATGCCGCTGATGGTTTTTTCGGTCATGCCGTTGAGGATTATCTGGTTCAGTTTGCGACCACCGCTGCTCTGTGCAATCTGGAGTGGCAAGCGCCGATTTATACCTGCGGGATCAGCTATGCCGAGCGTGATGAGGCTAAGATAGCGCAGCAGAAAGCGATGGCTCAGGATCATGCTGGTCGCCTGATCGCCGCCTTAAACGCGTTATCCTGAGCAGATAAACCGGGAGTGACCAAATGCAATACAGACAGTTGGGCAACAGTGAGTTAACGGTATCGCGTATCTGCATGGGATGTATGGGATTTGGCGACGCCACCGCAGGCCAGCACAGCTGGACGCTTGACGAATCATCCAGCCGCGAAATTATCCGCTATGGGCTGGAGCAGGGGATTAATTTTTACGATACCGCGATTGCCTACCAAAATGGTTCCAGCGAACGCTATGTCGGACGGGCGCTGCGCGACATGGCAAAGCGCGATGACGTAGTGGTCGCGACGAAATTTCTGCCGCGGACGGCGCAGCAGATCGCAGATGGCGTAAGCGGCCAGCAGGCTATCGCACAATCTCTCGACCAGAGTCTGCGCAATCTGGGAATGGATTACGTCGATCTCTACATCTACCATATTTGGGACTACAACACGCCGATTCTTGACGTTCTTGAGGCGCTGCATCATGCGGTTAAAGTGGGGAAAGTACGCGCCATTGGTATTTCAAATTGCTATGCGTGGCAATTGGCCAAAGCCAATGTGCTGGCCGAACGTGAAGGCCTGACGCCCTTTGTTTGCGTGCAAAGCCACTACAATCTGATTATGCGCGAGGACGAACGCGAGTTGGCCGGGCTGTGCGCCGAGGATAATATCGCGATGACCCCCTATAGTGCGCTGGCCAGCGGTCGGCTTGCTCGCCTGGGTGATAATCAAACCCGGCGCGCCAGCGAAGATACTTATGCCAAGGGGAAGTATGATAAAACTGCGCAGCAGGACCGGGTCATCATTGAACGGGTGGCTGAGCTTGCCTCCCGTCGTCAGGTTTCCATGACGGAGATTTCGCTTGCCTGGCTATTAACGAAAGTAACTGCGCCAGTGGTGGGGGCAACAAAAAAACACCATATTGACGGAGCGGTAAATGCGGACAATTTACAGCTTAATAACGATGAGATTCGTTATCTGGAAGCGTGTTATCAACCGCATGCTCTTTCGGGGGTTATGGCGCAAAATATGGCGCAAACTAAAGACCAAAAGCAGGTCTGGACGCGTTGACAGAATATGCTCGCCACCGCAATCGTTGGGGGCGCGATTTACCGGTTGGCGTGCTCATGACAGGGAATTCCTGACCACGTCCGTTCAGTGCATCTGTTAAAAAAGATTATGTTGTGTTGATAGTTGTGCGCAAAATTGAGCAGACTCGCTACACTAGCCTCACGCATTTGCTGCCCTATTTTATTCATGAACAAAAAACGTTACCGGTTACGCACCCTTATGCTATTTCTGTCAGTTGGCGGGATAGTGTTGACCTCTGTGCTTCTGCTGAGTGCATTGACGGTGTTTCAGAAAGGAAATATTGAGAATAGCCTGTTGCAAGGCAATATTGCCTACGCACGCAAGCTTGCTGATACCACCGATCGCTATCTGGGCGTTGCGCAGCAAGAACTGGCGTACAGTGCCCACCTGATCATCGGGCTTCACGATCGTAAGCAGTTGAGAGAAGAGGCTGACAGGTTGCGGATGCAGTCCGGTTTTTTCAATTCAGTGGTGATAGTGACGGCTGATGCGGTGATCGCTGCAACCTCCCCGGAGAGCCTCAATCTGGTTGGATTAACGTTGCATTCTGAAGCCAGTAAGCATGCCATCCGCAGCCAAAAAGCTTATATATCACCGCCATTCACCTCCGCGACGGGTAACTACGTTGTCTTTATTTCGCAACCGTTATTCTCACGTGAAGGCCACTACATTGGTTTTATCGGCGGTACTATCTATCTAAAAAAACACAGCATGCTGAGTGAAATTCTGGGTCAGCATTTTTACGCAAACCAGGCGGATGTCAGTATCGTCACGGCAGAAGGGCGGATTCTTTTTAGCGACGATCCCGTGTTGATTGGTACCGATGTGAGTACTGATTCGGCCATCAAAGCCAGGCTGGCGCACGCGGGTAGCGGTCACTTCGTGGATAAACAAAAAAGTGGTGCCAGCCTTATCGGCTACGCAAGCCTGCAGCAGGCCGACTGGAAAGTTTTCATTTCAGGCACTTCTGAAAACGTCTCTCGTATTTTGATGAAGACCATCATTAATGCTTTCTGGTTCACTCTGGGCATTATTATTCTGACTATCGCTATAGTGATATTTTTTGCCGGGCGAATCTCTATGCCTCTGGAAAAACTGGCCAAATTTACCCGCACTGAAGATAGCGATAAAGCGCTTAAGCAATTGGCTCAGCTCAATCCTGGCTATCAGGAGGCGGAGCGTTTGAGGGAAGCCGTCAGCCATCACCTGGAAACAATGTCGCGACAGGTTAATTTACTTAGCGATGAGGCAATGACGGATCCGCTCACGGGTCTTTATAACCGTAAAGGGTTCAGCTCTTTGGTTGAAGAGCGTTTTTTGGTCGGTGAACACTGCGTTATTGCTATTGATATTGACCACTTCAAGGACATCAACGATCGCCTGGGCCATGATGGGGGGGATGCGGTTCTGGTTAGCTTTGGCAAACTGCTTCGATCGCTGGCGCGGCAAAATGATATTGTCTGCCGGTTCGGTGGGGAAGAATTTATCCTCTTCCTACCGGATTGCACTCTTGAGACTGCGGCTTCCGCCGTGGAACGCATACGGGTTGCGGTATCCGAGACGCAGTTTCCAAACGGCGCCAAAGTGACTCTTTCGGCCGGAGTGGCAGCACTCGCTGACTGTGATGATATCAGCCAACTCCTGCGGCAGGCGGATCTGGCAATGTATCAAGCCAAAGGAGCCGGGAGGAATCAGGTGTGGGTTAGTGATAAGCAAGGATTTGCGCTTTACAAAAATTGAGCAGACGGGGCCGTATCACCTGTCTTGCTGAAGGCGTGAATCCTCACAAAATTATCGCATCAATGCTGATAACCTGCTGGTGACTTTTTATCCGTGCTTAACCCAGAGTAATTTATCTACCGGGAAACCCAGTTCGCGAGCAATGCCGAGATACTCTTGCTTGACGGCATCGGGGATCGTCGGCGTGCGCGCCAGGATCCACAGGTAATCTCGATTTGGGCCGCTGACTAACGCGTATTGATATTTATCATCCAGCGCGATCACATTGTAGCCGCCATAAAACGGCCCAAAGAATGAAACTTTAAGCGCTGCAGTGGTCGGTGCGCCGGTAAAAAAGGCTTTGCCTTGGCTCTCATTCCATTTTTGTTTCTGCAGATCAAAACCCCGGTTGAGAACGCTAATCCCGCCATCATCGCGTTTACCGTAAGTTGCGGTTACTTGTTCAAGACCGCGTTCAAAACGATTCTCCAGGCGTGCGATTTCGTACCATTTGCCAAGGTAGCGACCGGCGTCAAACCCTGTGATGGGCTGGACACCTTTCGGAGGGGTTGGGGATTTACAAGCAACCAACGTCAGTGCAATAGCGACGCCGGTCAGAACGGGCCATATTTTCATCGGAAGTCCTTTTATCAACTCGGTGAAAATTAAGTGTAGCCCAGGCTTTAGGCGTTTCATTCGCTGTGGTAATAATCGCTGTATATTAGGAAAAATCTTTTCTTACTCATCGTCCCGCATCATGGAAGGTATATGGGGTTATGATGAGAGAGACCATGGCCGAAAAGAGGGGATGCTCATCAGGCGGTGAGGACCAGACCTGCTTATTTGCAGGCCTGGTCATTCGAGGACTATTGATGCTGCTGCAGTATTTTCAGGAAGTCTTGCTTGTTGGAGATGAGTGACAACGCCCTGGCAATAATTTCATCGCTAAAAATAGAGGCGATTTCTCTCAGGACATCGATATGCTCGCTCTCTTTAGCAATAACGCCGATAGCAATGAACATGACATTGCTTCTATCCCAGATTACGCCATCAGGAAACTGAAAGATTTCCACTCCGCTTTTAACAATAATATTAGTTGCTGACTTAGGAAGATGCGGCAGCGTAATGCCGTTACCTAAAAAAGTAGAGACCTGACGTTCTCTCTCGTTGAGGAAAACAACACAATCCTCGCTGACATATCCCTTTTTTCTGAAGTCAGCACCAATCATGGAAAGAACTTCGGCTTTATTTTTGGCCTGACATGATAAGTGCAAGTTATCCAGCGTAATATTATCGATCATAATCCGCTTTCCTTTGTCGCTGTGTTGAGTTGTGCATCATATTTATTCGAGGAAAGTTCTTCTTCTAACTGTTCCAGCGATTTGTTCGATGTTTCTGGCAACGCTGTTATGACAAATATGATAGCTAAATAGTTAATGGCAGCGAAGATAAGGAACACCGGGCCCAACCCGAGTTTGGCCTGTAATAAAGGGAACAGATAGCTGACTATCGCATTCATTACCCACATGAAAAATACCGAGATACCCATCGATAATCCGCGGAATTTCAGTGGGAAGAGTTCGGCTAATACCACCCATGTAATAAAGCCCATCGTCCCCTGCATGACCCCAACGAACATCGCGCCAAGCAGCCAGATTGCGGTGGCTTTAATATCGCCGACGAGGGTGTAGTCTACGCCAGCGATGATTAGGTGGAGGGTTGCCATGAGAGCAAAGCCGTAGATGATGATGGTCTTGCGTTTAAAACGGTCAACGAGGTACATCACGCCGAATATCATGCCACCTACTGAAAATACGCCATTGAGCACGTTGCATATCAGTGAAGTTCTTTCCGAGAACCCTGCAGTACTCAGGATTTCCGTGCCATAGTACATAATGACGTTGACGCCGGTGGTTTGTTGCAAGGCGGCCCAAACAATGCCAACGATGAGTAATTTGAGAATCCACGGTGTCTGAAGAATCGTTACGAAAGAGTTTTTATTAGCCAGTTTTTTATCCGCTTCGATTTTAATTAACGTTGTGATGTCATTGAATTCTTTCATCGCACGTTCGAGCGGACGAATTTGTTTTAATATTTCCAGGGCTTCTTCATGGCGGTTTTTACTGATCAACCAGCGAGGGCTTTCAGGCGAGCGCAACATACCGACAAACAAGCAGATGGCGGGTATGGTTTGTACCATTAGCATATATCGCCAGACTTCGGGGAGGTGGCCCCAGACAATGCCTATAATGGCGTTGATGGCAAATGCGGCCAACTGTCCGATAACAATCGCTACTTCGTTTAAGCCAGTCAGTTTACCGCGCATTTCCGTTGGTGCGACTTCAGAAATAAATGTTGGTGCGGTTACTGAGGCGCCACCGACAGCATAACCCAGAATAAAACGAGAAATAAGAAGAACCGTGATATCTGGAGCAAGTGCGGACATTAGCGCACCGATGAAAAAAACAAATGATAAAAAGAGCAGGTACTTTCTTCTGCCAAAGAAATCGGCGAACTTCCCTCCGAAAACGCTACCTAAGGCGGCACCGATCAGCAACACGCTCATTACCAGACCTTCTGTGGTTGGTGTCAGAGCCATATATTGTTTCAGTGAGGAAAATGCACCATTAATAACTCCTGTGTCGTAACCGAATAGCAGGCCGCCAAATGTTGCTACTAAAGTGATTTGGTGTAGTCGTTTTCTCTGTTGTAGGTTCAGATTCATTATAAGAGACATTTTTATACCTTTTGTTTTGATTAACGGCACAAGATAAAAATAAATCACCCCCAACCATGGCCGATCTTTTAGTTCGCTGGCATATGACGGGCATGAAATGATTTTTGTTCTTTGTGCTACTTAGCTCTTTTAGTTATTCGCTAAATAAATCCGGTCAAAGAGGCTTCTTTTGATTAATGATGAATCATCAGTATATGTAGGGGTTTTTCCTCCGGGGTCGTTGGCGTACAGAATGTCCCCGGTAGCATTTTCGTGTGAACTGGTGGTGGTATGGCAATCGCCAACATAGACGGTACCAATAAGTTCTGATCTCACTTCTCTCATGGAATCCTCCGGGGGGTTAGGATTTCTGCTGCACCTTAGCGTAATCAAAGTGCGTTTAGTGAGGTGAGATTATGGCATTTTATTTTGAAATGAAAATGCAAATAGATCACATTTTGGAAATTTCATTTCGATTGTGGTGGGTCCGAATGAGTACTCATGGCATCAGATACAATGATGTTTTTATAACATATTGATATTATATGTTATTTTTTAACATTTAAAAGATTGTGGATTATGGTTTCTTGGGATCTAATGTTAAATTTATGATATGTATCACATTTGTTATTAAAACTCATTAATGAAATTAAAATTCTATTTTTGTATTTATTTTATATTTTATTCGAAATTTGATGGACTGAAAACCACTCCCGGCAGAACCTGGATGGCAAGTCTGAGTTGGCAAGAGAAGTGGTAAAGGATAGGGGCGTGGATCTTTACTGTTTGACTTGTGACCGCTAATTCAAATGTATCTTGTATGAGTTGGGGCATAAAAAAATCCACGCATCTGCGTGGATTTTTTAGTGATAAAAAGAGATTAGACGTTGAACAGGAAGTTCATGATATCGCCATCTTTCACAATATAATCTTTACCTTCAGCGCGCATTTTCCCGGCTTCTTTAGCACCTTGCTCACCTTTATAGGTAATAAAGTCTTCAAAGGCGATGGTTTGGGCGCGGATAAAGCCTTTTTCGAAGTCGGTGTGGATTTTACCTGCCGCCTGCGGTGCGGTTGCACCGACTGGGATGGTCCACGCACGAACTTCTTTCACGCCAGCGGTGAAGTAGGTTTGCAGGTTCAACAGTTCGTAACCAGCGCGGATAACTCGGTTCAGACCCGGTTCTTCAATTCCCAGTTCAGCCATGAACTCCTCGCGATCGGCATCGTCGAGTTCAGCGATATCGGATTCAACAGCGGCGCAAACGGCAACCACGACAGAACCTTCCGCAGCTGCGATTTCGCGCACTTTATCGAGGTACGGGTTATTCTCAAAACCGTCTTCGTTGACGTTAGCGATATACATGGTTGGCTTCAGGGTCAGGAAGCTCAGGTATTTAATCGCTGCTTTGTCTTCTTCGGTCAGGTTTTTCAGCGCACGCAGCATACCGGCGTTTTCCAGCTGCGGCAGGCATTTTTCCAGAGCAGCCTGCTCAGCTTTAGCGTCTTTATCGCCGCCTTTGGCCTTTTTCTGCACGCGGTGCAGGGCGCGCTCACAGGTGTCCAGATCGGACAGCGCCAGTTCGGTGTTGATAACTTCGATATCGTCAGCCGGATCCACTTTATTGTTAACGTGGATAATGTTGTCGTTTTCAAAGCAGCGCACCACGTGACCGATAGCTTCAGTTTCACGAATGTTGGTCAGAAACTGGTTACCCAGACCTTCGCCTTTAGACGCGCCTTTTACCAGACCTGCGATATCGACGAATTCCATGGTGGTTGGCAGGATACGCTGTGGTTTGACGATTTCAGCCAGTTTGTCCAGACGCGGATCGGGCATCGGAACGACACCGGTGTTCGGCTCGATGGTACAGAAGGGGAAGTTGGCCGCTTCAATACCCGCTTTGGTGAGCGCATTGAACAGGGTGGATTTGCCGACGTTGGGCAAACCGACGATACCGCATTTGAATCCCATGATTTAAATCACCTTAATCTTTGGATAATCAACCTGTTACAGTGAGCAGATTGTAGAAAAGTAAATAGCTTTGCCTATTATACACCGTGCGCGGCAAAAATTCCGCACGTCGACCGGTTATTGCGCTTTAAAAGCGTGCAATCGGTTGGTTGCTTTGGTGAGACCCTCTTTCAGCCAAACTTCGGTACAACGCACCGCTTCGTCAACAGCTTCATCAATGAGTTTCTGTTCGCTAACGGGCGGTTTCCCCAAAACAAAACCGACAACTTTATTTTTATCGCCCGGATGACCGATTCCCACACGTAAGCGGTGAAAGTTCGGGTTATTACCCAGTTTGTTGATGATGTCTTTCAGGCCATTATGGCCGCCATGGCCGCCGCCAAGTTTGAATTTAGCTACGCCGGGTGGCAGGTCGAGCTCATCATGGGCCACCAGAATTTCATCTGGATTGATGCGAAAGAAGGTTGCCATTGCCGATACGGCTTTACCGCTAAGATTCATAAAGGTGGTGGGTACCAGCAGACGAACATCTTCACCAGCAAGGTTAATCCGTGAGGTGTAGCCGAAGAATTTGCTCTCTTCGCGCAGCGGCGCGCGGTTGCGCTCAGCTAATAAATCTACATACCAGGCACCGGCGTTATGTCGGGTCGCTGCGTATTCAGCGCCGGGATTCGCCAGGCCGACAATCAATTTTATGGTCACTTTTCTGTCCTGAATGGGTCGTTCTCTGGCGCGTAGTGTACTGTCTGCGCGCGCAGTTGACAAAATTCTGCCAGCGAAACGCTGCGTGTCATGATGGTTTCGGGTTTGAACAATTAGAATTTGATGTAGTTCAGTAGGTTATTTGTAAACTTTTGTTGGTTTGATGTTCGCTTATGTGATCGTCCACGCAATCGCCTTATTGGTCATTGTCTATACTATACCTACAAGATTTGGGGATATTCCCATGCAACCCAAGGTTCCGGAGGTGACATATGAAACGCAGAAACGCTTCGTTACTCGGTAATGTGCTGATGGGGTTGGGGTTGGTCGTCATGGTTGTCGGCGTTGGTTACTCTATTCTAAACCAGCTTCCGCAGCTTGACCTGCCGCAGTTTTTTGCGCATGGCGCAATCTTAAGCATTTTTGTCGGCGCGGTTCTGTGGCTGGCAGGTGCGCGTATCGGCGGCCATGAACAGGTCAGCGACAGATATTGGTGGGTTCGTCACTACGACAAACGCTGCCGCCGCGATCAGCATCGCCACAGCTGAGTGAATTCCATTCCGCCAGCCGTTCATGACGGCTGGTGCGTTCTATCATAGCCTGGGCAGGCTATTCCTCTATTGTTGTCTAAATTCCCTTTCCGTTACCCTTTTCGAATACTACGGCGCGATCCAAATTCGTATACTTAGCACTTGACCCTGACGTAACGTCAGACAGCAGAGTGGCGTCACTGGTAAACGAAAGGAGCAGTCATGTTAATTCAGGTGGGAGAACTGGCGAAGCGTGCCGGAATAACCGTTCGCACGCTACATCACTATGAACAAACAGGATTGCTGACCCCTTCAGCCAGAAGCGCGGCGGGTTACCGGCTATACAATCTGGCGGCCGTTCAGCGGCTGCATATGATCAAGGTGTTGGCTCAGGCCGGGCTGGAACTCGCCACTATTAAGGACTATCTCGCCAGGGATGCTTTCTCGCTGTCTGACCTGCTGGTCAAGCAGATAACCACTCTTGATCGGCAGCTACAAACCATCTCAACGCTACGCGAACGGCTGGCGCTGCTGCGCGATGAGTTAGACAGGGGAAGCGACCCCGATCTGGAGTCCTGGCTACAGATGCTGGAGCTAATGAAAATGTACGATCGCTGGTTTAGTCAACAGGAACTACAGGTGCTGCCGTTCGCGGAGCAGGATGAGCAACGTAATCAAGCCTGGCGGGCGCTGGTTAATGAAGTTCAGGGATTAATGCGCAAGCAATGCCCGGCAGATGCCCCTCAGGCGATGAGTCTGGCGACACGCTGGATGGAACAGTTAGAGCAGGATACCGCCGGACGACCTGAATTTTTGACCCGGCTGAATGAAATGCATGCCGCCGAACCACAGATGTGCGAACAAACCGGCGTTACCCCGCAGATCATTGACTTTATCACTCACGCTTTTGCGGAAAGTAAGCTGGAGATCTGGGCGCGCTATCTGAACGCCGAGGAGCTGGCGTTTACCCGGCAGCACTATTTCGATCGGCTGATGGAATGGCCGGCGCTGGTGGCCGATCTGCATTATGCGTGTCGCGAACAGCTGAAACCAGCTTCATCGCAAGGACAGCATCTTGCACAACGCTGGCTGGCGTTGTTTCAATCTTACGCCGGAGATAACCCGCAAACTCAACAGAAATTTCGCAACGCGATGGAGCAGGAGCCGCATTTGATGAAGGGAACGTGGATGACTCCGGAGGTGCTTGCCTGGCTTCAGCAGGCTATAGGGGTGATGATGCGGCAGGCACAGGGGCCTGCCGCCAGGTAATTAAATGTCCGCCAGCGCGGCGTTACGATCCGGGTAAAAGCTCAGGCGACCCGCAATCGGTTTAACGCCTGCGCGCGCCAAAGTACGCAGCGGTTGAAACTCGAGGTTAGAGACGCGCAGCTCACAGCCTTCCGGCAGCTTATTGACAAAGCGCTGGAAGGCATCAAGCCCACCTGCATCCAGCACCGGCACCGCATCCCACTTCAGCACAACGATACGTTTACCTTCAACCCGTGTTTCCAGATCGGTAAACAACCCCTCAGCGGCAGCGAAGAACAGTGGCCCTATCACGCGTAGCACCAACACATCGTCAGGCACTTCAACGTTGACCGGCGCGAGACGAGTCATGCGCGCAATCCGGCGCATAAACAGCAGTGAGGCCAGCACGATACCAACGCTGATGGCGATAACCATATCAAACAGCACGGTCAGCGACATACACATCAGCAGTACGATAATGTCGTCTTTCGGGCCGTGACGCAGTAAGTTCACAACCTTATGCGCCTCGCTCATATTCCATGCCACCATCAGCAGCAGCGCCGCCATCGCGGAAAGCGGCAGCCAGGAAAGCAGCGGCGCGAGGACCAGTAGCGCCATGATCACCAGCAGGGCGTGGATCACGGCGGAAACAGGTGAGGTTGCGCCAGCACGGACGTTTGCTGCTGAACGGGCAATGGCGGCAGTGGCCGTAATACCGCCGAAGAACGGAGCAACGATGTTGCCAAGGCCCTGGCCAATCAGTTCACTATTGGCTTTATGCTTGGTGCCGGTCATGCCATCCAATACCACGGCGCAGAGCAGCGATTCAATCGCCCCGAGCATAGCCATCGAAAACGCCGCCGGGAGCAGTGCCTGCAGCGAGGCCCAACTGAGCGTAAAGTCCGAACCGGGCATATCCCACGGCAGAACCAACTGCGGCAGCAGTTGCGGAATACCGTTGCCCTGGCTGCCGTCGGCGAGAATATAGTGGAACTGAGAGCCGATAGTGGCGACGTGGCCGCCAACCAGGTTAACTACGCCCATCACCGCACAGCCTGCCAATAGAGCTGGAAGGTGGCCTGGAAGACGGATCCCCAGGCGCGGCCAGAAAATTAAGATCCCTAGCGTGACCACGCCAATAGCCGCATCACCGAGGTTAATCGTCGGCAGGGCCATAAACAGAGCACCGACTTTCTGCAAATAATGTTCAGGCACGTGGGCCATCTGTAGGCCGAGGAAATCTTTAATCTGCATGGTACCAATGGTGATACCAATCCCGGAGGTAAAACCGAGCGTGACCGACAGCGGGATGTACTCAATCAGGCGACCAAAGCGTGCCAGGCCGAAAAGAATTAAAAACACCCCCGACATTAACGTCGCCACCAGCAGTCCCGCAAGGCCAAACTGCTGCGAAACCGGGTACAGGATGACCACGAAAGCGGCAGTTGGCCCGGAAACGCTGAAGCGTGAGCCGCCGGTTAATGCAATCACGATCCCCGCCACCGCCGAGGTATAGAGACCGTACTGCGGTGCTACGCCGCTGCCTATTGCCAGCGCCATCGCCAGAGGAATGGCGATGATCCCGACGGTAATCCCGGCAATGACATCACGGGTAAATCGCGATGCGGTATATTTTTCTTTCCAGCAAGCGTCGATGAGGGCGCGGAAAGGCATCACATGTGAGGAAAATAATCTATTCACAATAATGTTTCATCCATGAGCGCATCATCTGTCAACTGAATGGCAGGTGAAGGAGGCATTAATCATACAAATTAGGTTTAGAGACAAAAAAACCCGCCGCAGCGGGTTTTTATGCCGGGCTCGATTAGTGTTCGAACATGGCAGAGATGGATTCTTCGTTGCTGATACGACGAATCGCTTCGGCCAGCATGCCAGACAGCGTCAGAGTACGAACTTTTGCCAGCGCTTTGATTTCTGGTGCCAGTGGAATGGTATCGCAGACGACGAATTCGTCAATCACAGAGTTTTGGATATTCTGGATAGCATTACCTGAGAAGATCGGGTGCGTTGCGTAAGCGAATACGCGTTTAGCGCCACGTTCTTTCAGTGCTTCTGCTGCTTTACACAGGGTACCGCCAGTATCAATCATATCGTCAACCATCACGCAGTCACGACCAGCGACGTCACCGATGATGTGCATCACCTGAGAGACGTTAGCGCGCGGGCGACGTTTGTCGATAATAGCCATGTCGGTATCGTGCAGCAGCTTGGCAATAGCACGAGCACGAACGACGCCGCCGATGTCCGGAGAAACCACAATTGGGTTATCCAGATTCAGCTGCAGCATGTCTTCCAGCAGGATTGGGCTGCCGAATACGTTATCAACCGGAACATCAAAGAAGCCCTGAATTTGTTCTGCATGCAGATCAACGGTCAGGACACGGTCGACGCCAACGCTGGACAGGAAGTCGGCAACCACTTTTGCGGTGATAGGTACGCGAGCAGAACGAACACGACGGTCCTGGCGAGCATAACCGAAGTAGGGGATAACAGCGGTGATACGACCTGCCGAAGCACGACGCAGAGCATCAACCATAACAACCAATTCCATCAGGTTGTCATTGGTGGGAGCACAAGTGGACTGGATGATGAAAATATCACCACCGCGTACGTTTTCATTGATTTGTACGCTGACTTCGCCGTCGCTAAAACGACCTACAGCGGCGTCGCCAAGAGAAGTGTACAGGCGGTTGGCAATACGTTGTGCTAGTTCCGGGGTAGCGTTACCAGCAAAAAGCTTCATATCAGGCACGAGAAGAACCTCAGGCATGCGTCCAGTGGTGGATGAAACGGGCCAAAAACTGTGCGGGTCGGCACGATTCCATCCAGGCGGTGTATTTAAAGAGCTCGATGCAACGTCTGGAACAGGGTGACGTTGTCACCGTAACTCAGTATCCCCGGCGTACTCGCCGTTTTTTGCTAAATTCAGCAGGACTTAGAGCAGCGATTGCTTGAGCGGAGAGATGTTAACACCTCGCGCTACAAAGCCATGCAGCCATGCCGGGGCTTTTTTAAGCACCTGACGAGCGGCGGATTCAGTGTCAAATTCAGCAAACACACATGCACCGGTACCAGTCAGGCGCGACGGCGCATATTCTAGCAGCCAGGAAAGCGCCGCATCAACCTCGCGAAAACGTTTTCTTGCGATAACCTCGCAATCATTGCCGAATTTACATTTTAATAACGTATTAATTGACCTGCTCGGGGTATCACGAGGAAGTTCCGGATCGCGAAAAATGATCGGTGTGGGGATGCTGACCCCCGGATGCGCTACCAGATACCACTTTTCTTCTGGCTCTACCGGCGTCAGGATTTCACCCACGCCTTCGGCAAAAGCCGCATGACCGCGAACGAACACCGGTACGTCAGCACCTAGCTGCAAACCTAAAGCGGCCAGTTCATCTTCTGAAAGATGGCAGCCCCATAAATGATTGAGCGCCACCAGTACGGTGGCCGCGTTGGACGAGCCGCCGCCGAGACCGCCGCCCATGGGGAGAATCTTATCGATGCTGATGTCGGCGCCGCTGCCTGCGGGCAGGGTCCCGCGCTCAGAGGCTGCCTGCATTAATAACCTTGCCGCGCGGATAATCAGGTTCTCATCATCCGGCACGCCGTCCACCGGCGTCAGCAGGCGCAATTGACCATCATCACGCGGTTCGATGGTCAACGTGTCGCCATAATCAAGGAACTGAAACAGCGTCTGCAGCGTGTGATAACCATCGGCACGCAGTCCGGTAATGTACAAAAACAGATTCAGCTTCGCAGGAGAGGGCCAGCGGGTCATCATTTCACAATCCAGTTATCCATTTTCAGCTTGATGCGCTGACTGCCGTTGTTGAGTTCCATATTGACCGGAAGTGAGGGTTTCGTATCAGTGGTGTAGCCGCTATAGGTGACATGCCAGGTCTTGCCGTTTTGCGTGTAGTTCAGCTCGCGCAGGCGGTACTGATCATCAAGCGAGTAGTCGGTAGCTTCGCCAGGCAGGCCAATAATCCACTGACGCAGGCTGTTGAGCGGAATCGGCATGCCGGTCAGGCGGCCAATCATCTCTTCTGCATCGGTCGCGGTGTAGGTCTGTCCTTTATTGTCAATCATCTGCACGCTGCCCGGCTGCGCGGTCAACGACAGTTCTGTGCTGCCGAGCGGGTTAGTCAGCAGCAGACGATAGCGGTCCTGGCCGGTCTGCTGCCAGAAGAAACGGGCATACACTTTTTGTTCATCTGAGAGGTAAGCAAAAGCGCCGCGTGTCTGGAACTGATTGAGATTGCGGACATCTTGCTGGTGCTGACGCCACTGCGGAGCGTCAGGGCTTTTACCTGGTCCTTGCGGAGCGTTAATCGTACAGGCGGTCAGAACGAGGCTGGCCAGCGGCAACAGGCGGAACAGTCGATTCATAATGATGACAAATCCTTGATGTCTACAGTGAAATACGGCGAATGGGATAAAGTCGCGGCCGATTTGTGTAGCGGGTTACAATAATAACCTTTAATGCTAGCGTCGCCGGGCGGTAGCGTCTACGTTCAAGTTGTCTGAAATCAAAAAATTACCGTTAATGGCTATTACTGATTAGCTATTACTCCAAAAGGGGAGGCTCTCTTTTATTGATTACGCGCATCCTGTATGATGCCCCCAGACTAACCTTAGCAACGCTGGTACTACTCCCTCACAATGACCCTTTTAGCTCTTGGCATTAATCACAAAACAGCCCCGGTAGCGCTGCGAGAACGCGTAACGTTTTCGCCGGATACGCTCGACCAGGCGCTGGAGAGCTTGCTGGCTCAGCCAATGGTGCAGGGCGGGGTGGTGTTGTCGACCTGCAACCGTACGGAACTTTACCTTAGCGTTGAGGAGCAGGATAACCTCCAGGAAGTCCTGATCCGCTGGCTGTGTGACTATCACGGCCTGAATGAAGACGAACTGCGTAAAAGCCTCTATTGGCACCAGGATAACGATGCGGTCAGCCATTTGATGCGCGTTGCCAGCGGGCTGGACTCGCTGGTGCTTGGCGAACCGCAGATCCTCGGTCAGGTGAAAAAAGCCTTTGCCGATTCCAGCCGCGGGCATCTGAACGTCAGTGAACTGGAGCGCATGTTCCAGAAGTCGTTCTCGGTGGCCAAACGCGTGCGGACCGAAACCGATATTGGTGCCAGCGCGGTCTCCGTCGCGTTTGCTGCCTGTACTCTGGCGCGTCAAATCTTTGAATCACTTTCAAGCGTCACGGTGCTGCTGGTCGGCGCCGGGGAAACCATCGAACTGGTGGCCCGCCATTTGCGTGAGCACAAGGTGCGCAAGATGGTGATTGCCAACCGTACCCGCGAGCGTGCTCAGGCGCTGGCCGATGAAGTCGGCGCAGAGGTCATCTCCCTGAGTGATATCGACGAACGTTTGAAAGAAGCCGACATTATTATTAGCTCTACCGCCAGCCCGCTGCCCATTATCGGCAAAGGGATGGTGGAGCGCGCGCTGAAGGCGCGCCGCAATCAGCCGATGCTGCTGGTAGATATCGCGGTACCGCGTGATGTTGAACCCGAAGTTGGCAAGCTGGCGAACGCCTATCTCTATAGTGTGGACGATCTACAAAACATCATTCAGCATAATCTGGCGCAGCGAAAAGCCGCGGCGGTGCAGGCTGAAACCATTGTCGAGCAGGAAACCAGCGAGTTTATGGCCTGGCTGCGTGCCCAGAGCGCCAGCGAGACTATCCGCGAATATCGTTCTCAGGCTGAGCTGGTCCGCGACGAGCTGACGGCGAAGGCGCTTGCTGCGCTGAGCCAGGGTGGCGATGCGCAGGAAATCATGCAGGACCTGGCGCGTAAGTTGACTAACCGCCTGATCCACTCGCCAACCAAATCTCTTCAGCAGGCTGCCCGTGACGGGGATGATGAACGCCTGCATATTCTGCGCAACAGCCTCGGGCTGGAATAGCGCACCTTTCTCTCTTTTTTAGAACAGGGTGATTTCACGCCTATGAAGCCTTCTATTGTTGCCAAACTGGAAGCTCTTTACGAGCGCCACGAGGAAGTTCAGGCGCTGC
The DNA here is from genome assembly GCF_003261575.2 of Klebsiella huaxiensis. Classification (GTDB taxonomy): domain Bacteria; phylum Pseudomonadota; class Gammaproteobacteria; order Enterobacterales; family Enterobacteriaceae; genus Klebsiella; species Klebsiella huaxiensis. The sequence goes on from NZ_CP036175.1 coordinate 2,428,739, forward strand.
TCGGCGACGCTGCGACTATCGCCGATCAAGATAAATTTCGCGCATTATCGCGAGAGTACGCACAGCTGAGCGACGTGGCTCGTTGCTATACCGACTGGCGTCAGTTGCAGGATGATATTGAAACTGCGCAGATGATGCTCGACGACCCGGAAATGCGCGAAATGGCGCAGGAAGAGCTGCGTGAAGCGAAAGAAAAAGGCGAGCAGATGGAACAGCAGCTGCAGGTTCTGCTGCTGCCAAAAGATCCGGATGACGAACGTAACGCTTTTGTCGAAGTGCGCGCCGGTACCGGCGGTGATGAAGCTGCGTTGTTTGCCGGCGATCTGTTCCGTATGTACACTCGTTATGCCGAAGCCCGCCGCTGGCGTGTGGAAATCATGAGCGCTAACGAAGGCGAACATGGTGGTTTTAAAGAAGTGATTGCTAAGATCAGCGGCGATGGCGTCTATGGTCGCCTGAAGTTCGAATCTGGCGGCCATCGCGTTCAACGCGTACCGGCAACCGAGTCTCAGGGCCGTATCCATACTTCTGCCTGTACCGTGGCGGTGATGCCGGAGCTGCCGGAAGCCGAAATGCCGGAAATTAACGCGGGCGATCTGCGTATTGATACCTTCCGCTCTTCCGGGGCGGGTGGTCAGCACGTTAACACCACCGATTCGGCTATCCGTATTACCCACTTGCCGACTGGTATCGTCGTTGAGTGCCAGGACGAACGTTCCCAGCACAAAAACAAAGCCAAAGCGCTGTCGGTGCTGGGCGCGCGTATTCGCGCTGCGGAAGTGGCTAAACGCCAGCAGGCGGAAGCCTCCGAGCGCCGTAACCTGTTGGGAAGCGGCGATCGCAGCGATCGTAACCGCACCTATAACTATCCGCAGGGGCGCGTTACCGATCACCGCATTAACCTGACGCTTTACCGTCTGGATGAGGCGATGGAAGGTAAGCTGGATATGTTGATTGAGCCGATCGTCCAGGAATATCAGGCCGATCAGCTGGCAGCGCTTTCCGAGCAGGAATGATGACTTTTCAGCAGTGGTTGACCCAGGCCATAACCCGCCTGAGTCAAAGCGAAAGCCCGCGCCGGGATGCCGAAATCTTGCTCGGTCACGTGACCGGCAAAGCGCGGACTTTTATTCTCGCGTTTGACGAAACGACGTTGACAGAGCAACAGTCATCCGAGCTGGAAACGCTGCTCAGCCGTCGCACGCAGGGTGAGCCGGTGGCTCACCTGGTCGGTCAGCGCGAGTTCTGGTCGCTGCCGTTGTTTGTCTCCCCGGCGACGCTTATTCCGCGCCCGGACACCGAATGTCTGGTTGAGCAGGCTCTGGAGCGATTGCCTGGGGCACCGTGCCGGATCCTCGATCTCGGTACCGGCACCGGCGCTATCGCACTGGCGTTAGCCAGCGAACGCCCGGACTGCCTGCTGACAGCCGTCGACTTTATGCCTGATGCGGTTGCGCTGGCCGAGCGCAACGTCGCTCATCTCGCTATCGATAACGTCACCGTGCGGCAAAGCAACTGGTTCAGCGCGCTCGCCGGGCAGCAATTCGACATGATAGTCAGTAATCCCCCCTATATCGACGAAACCGACCCGCATCTTGAACAGGGCGATGTGCGCTTTGAGCCAAAAACGGCGCTGGTTGCTGCCGACAGTGGGCTTGCCGATTTGGCGCATATTATTCGTGAAGGCCGTCATTTCCTCGTCCCCGGCGGCGTTATGTTGCTGGAACATGGCTGGACGCAGGGTAAAGCGATGCGCGAGTTATTTCGCGAGGCCGGGTACCACAATGTTTCCACCTGCCGCGATTACGGAGATAACGAACGTCTAACGTTGGGGCTGATACCGGGAGGGACGCATGAATCTGTTTAGCGCGGTGCTGTATCTGCATATTGCCTGCGTGGTGGTCTCAGTCAGTCTGTTCGTTTTACGTTACTGGTGGAGCTGGAGCGGTAACCGCCTGCTCGATCAGCGCTGGGTGCGCATTGTGCCGCACTGTAGCGATACGCTGCTGTTTCTCAGCGGCGCCGGGTTAATGGCAATAACGCACTATCTGCCGTTCACCGAGGACGGTACATGGCTGACTGAAAAGCTGTTTGGCGTTATCATTTATATCGCATTGGGATTTATCGCGCTGGGCCGTCGTCGCCCGCGCAGTCAGCAGAGCCGGTTTGTTGCCTTTCTGCTGGCCCTGGTGGTGTTGTTTATCATTATTCAACTCGCCATCACAAGAATACCGTTACTGGGGTAAGGCATGAGGTCGTTAGCTGATTTCGAATTTAATAAAGCGCCGTTATGTGACGGCATGGTCCTCATTTCTGAATTAATCCGCGACGATTTTCCGACGCACTATGTGCAGGATGAACTGGAGCGGTTGCTAGGTCTGGCGCAGGAGGAGATTGCTTCTTCCTGGGATCAGGAACGCCAGATCGAGCGTTTGCTGGAACTTTTTTACAAGGACTGGGGATTCAGCGCATCCCATGGCGTCTACCGCCTGTCCGATGCCCTGTGGATTGATAAGGTTCTGAACAACCGACAGGGCAGCGCGGTGTCGTTAGGTGCTGTCCTGTTGTGGATTGCTCAGCGTCTGTCTCTGCCGGTTGTACCGGTGATTTTCCCAACGCAGATGCTGCTTCGCGCCGATCCCGAAGAGAGTGAAGAGATGTGGCTTATCAACCCGTTCAATGGCGAAACCCTGAACGAGCACACTCTGGAGGTCTGGCTGAAGGGCAATATTAGTCCGCTTGCCGAATTGTTTAATGAGGATCTTGATGAGGCTGATAACGCAGAAGTGATCCACAAACTGCTTGATACTCTGAAATCAGCCCTGATGGAAGAGCGGCAGATGGAACTGGCGTTAGGCACCAGCGAGGCGCTCTTGCAGTTCAATCCAGAAGACCCGTATGAAATTCGCGATCGTGGACTGATTTACGCCCAGCTTGAGTGCGATCATGTGGCATTGCAGGATCTCAACTACTTCGTGGAGCAGTGCCCGGAAGACCCGATCAGCGAAATGATCCGTGCGCAGATCAACACCATTTCGCATAAACAAATTACATTGCATTAGTCTGAAACCATTCCGGTTACACCCTGATAAGGCGAACTTATGAAACAAAAAGTGGTTAGCATTGGTGATATCGACGTAGCAAACGACCTGCCATTCGTTCTGTTTGGTGGGATGAACGTGCTGGAATCCCGCGATCTCGCGATGCGCATCTGCGAGCACTACGTGACCGTCACGCAGAAGCTGGGTATCCCATACGTATTCAAAGCCTCTTTTGATAAAGCTAACCGTTCTTCCATCCACTCCTATCGTGGGCCGGGTCTGGAAGAAGGGATGAAGATTTTCCAGGAGCTGAAACAGACTTTTGGTGTGAAAATCATCACCGATGTCCACGAAGCCAGCCAGGCGCAGCCGGTTGCTGATGTGGTTGACGTTATCCAGTTGCCAGCGTTCCTGGCGCGCCAGACTGACCTGGTCGAAGCGATGGCGAAAACCGGTGCGGTCATTAACGTTAAGAAACCGCAGTTCGTGAGCCCGGGCCAGATGGGTAACATCGTCGATAAATTTATCGAAGGCGGTAACGACCAGATTATTCTGTGCGATCGCGGTGCTAACTTCGGCTACGACAACCTGGTTGTCGATATGCTGGGCTTTGGGGTGATGAAAAAATCATCCAACAACTCACCGGTTATCTTTGATGTGACCCACGCGCTACAGTGTCGTGACCCGTTTGGCGCGGCCTCAGGCGGTCGTCGTGCACAGGTTGCTGAACTGGCGCGTGCAGGTATGGCGGTGGGTATCGCCGGTCTGTTCATCGAAGCACACCCGGATCCTGAACACGCGAAATGCGACGGTCCGTCCGCGCTGCCGCTGGATAAACTGGAACCGTTCCTCAAGCAAATGAAAGCCATCGACGATCTGGTCAAAGGCTTTGATGAGCTGGATACCAGCAAGTAATTGCCGCCCCTGATATGACAAAAGCCTGCCCGTTGCAAAACCGGCAGGCTTTTTTAATGATCCCGGCAAGCTTACGCTGCCGGGGAAAAGTCAGGCAAAAATAGTCATCAGGTAGGCGGCAAATAGCGCCAGGTGCGCCGCGCCGTTGAGTACATTGGTGCGCCCGGTAGAGAAGGAAATATGGCATAGCACCAACGAGGCGACCATCACCACCATCTCCGGCGCGCCAAGGCCAAAGAGTAGTTCGTTGCCGGTGAGGATAGCGATTAGCGTTACCACCGGTACCGTCAGGGAAATCGTTGCCAGCACCGAACCGAAGAACAGGTTCATCGCCCGCTGAACCTGGTTGTTCAGTACCGCTTTTAGCGCACCGAGGCCTTCCGGGGAGAGGATCAGCAGGGCGACCAGGAAGCCGGTAAAGGCCACCGGCGCGTTCATGCTGGTCAGCAAAGTCTCCAGTGGATTGGCGTTCATCTTGGTGACGGCGATAACCGCAACCAGGTGGACCAGCAGCCAGGCGGTATGCCACTTGCTGCTATGCGCTGACGGTTTGCCATGATGCGGGTCGTCGTCGTCGCTGTCATCTTCGTGCTCGTAAATAAACAGGCTCTGGTGGGTTTTGGTCTGAATCAGCAGAAATACACCATACATTCCAGCAGATATCAGCGCCACCAGCAAAGCCTGTCCGGTGGTGAAGTTGGCCCCCGGTAGCGCCATCGGGAAAACCAGCACGATAATCGCCAGTGGGAACAGGGCGATTAAGTACTGTTTAATGCCGAACAGATTCATATATTGGGTGGCAAATTTACGCCCACCAAGAAGTAGTGAAAAGCCCACCAGACCGCCGGTGACGATCATAATGATCGAATAAAGCGTGTCGCGCATCAGCGTTGGCGCGGCGTCGCCGGTGGCCATTAATGCAGAAATCAGGCTAACTTCAAGAATAACCACCGAGAGGCTCAAAATTAACGAGCCATAGGGTTCGCCGAGGCGATGCGCCAGAACGTCGGCGTGGCGTACTACGCTAAATGCGCTGCTCAGGATCCCGACCAACGCCAGAATATTTATTGCAATGACCACTGGCAGTGACTGGCTGCTTCCCAAAAAAAACAGCACCGCCAGCGCCAGAACCGGAAAGGCGAGGGTGGTCTCCTTGTGGCGGGTTTTTACCGCCTCATGTGCTTCGGTCATGAACCATCTCCAAGTGTGCAGGTGTTATAATTATAGATACCGTAAGTTAATAAAATAACAGACATTGATGAAAGTAATTTGTTTTTTTACTTAAATTTACCACTCTTGCCTTATAAAACTGATAGATTGCCATAAACTGCGGTTACTGTTGTTTTGTATTTATTATTCAGATGATTACTAAAATATCTTTCTCATTTATCTATCGCCTTGCCAACCAGAAAATCACCTTCCAGACTTAATATTCATACGCAATCTGGAGGTCATCATGCCTTATCGCAGCAAAAGTGAATTACCCGAGAGCGTTCAGCACGTCCTGCCCGCACATGCCCAGGAGATCTATAAAGAAGCGTTTAACAGCGCGTGGGATCAGTACAAACACAAAGAAGACCGACGAGATGACGCCAGCCGTGAAGAAACGGCGCATAAGGTCGCCTGGGCGGCGGTAAAAAATGATTATGAAAAAGGCGATGACGATAAGTGGCATAAGAAGAAATAATCGCTTTTACTGCGACATCTGCTGCCTGAGCCCTTGCCCAGCGGGCGTTCATTGCTTATTGTCAAATAAAGCTGGATAATAATTCGGCAATATTTCATGGATGGCATCAGATAATCGCCGGGAAGCGGGCAGTGGTGGAGGTAGTAGAAAGTGTTAACTCGTGATTTCTTACTGAATGCGGATTGTAAAACAGCGTTTGGCGCTATTGAGGAATCGCTTCTCTGGTCGGCAGAGCAACGGGCAGCCTCTTTGGCGGCGACCCTGGCCTGCCGTCCGGACGATGGCTCGGTATGGATCTTTGGCTATGGTTCCCTGATGTGGAACCCGGCGCTTGAATACCGTGAATCCTGTACCGGCACGCTGCCGGGCTGGCATCGCGCGTTTTGCCTGCGACTCACCGCCGGGCGCGGTAGCGCAAACCAGCCGGGCCGCATGCTGGCGCTGAAAGAGGGCGGGCGCACCACTGGCGTGGCCTACCGCCTGCCCGATGAAACCCTGGATGAAGAGCTGACGCTTCTATGGAAGCGGGAGATGATCACCGGCTGCTATCTGCCGACCTGGTGCAAGCTGGAGCTGGATGACGGCCGCACGGTCAACGCATTAGTCTTTATTATGGACCCGCGCCACCCGCTCTATGAAGCGGACACCAGCGCCCAGGTCATTGCGCCGCTGATAGCACGCGCCAGCGGGCCGCTTGGCACCAATGCCCAGTATCTGTTCTCCCTTGAGCAGGAGCTGTGCAAGCTCGGCATGCACGATGACTGCCTTGATGACCTGGTCAGCAAGGTGCGTAATCTGCTTGGGGATAATAGCCAGCCTGGGCTGGCTTAAGAATGAAGCGCCCGGGGGAAAACCGGGCGTTTGCTATCAGGCGGGAACGTAGCTGATTGAGTGCTCCAGCGACTGGCTGTGGCTATCGATGAGAACGTTCCAGGTACCATTGTAAGGTACGGTCAGATACGCGCTATCTCTGTCCTGCACACTCAGAATATCCGCATGACTATCGCCAGGAACTTTGGCGCTCATCAGGTGAATGTGGCAGCGTTCGGAACAACGCACCACCAACGTATCACCACCAAACAACGTTAAACTTGCTTTTACCATTGCCATTTAATCTCAACCCCGTTTCTGTCTACAGCGTCCTGCCTGCCCATTTCCACGCGTGATATGGTTCACACTTTGGTCTATGCATAACACCAAAGGGGAGGGATGCAGATGCTGATTTTGATCAACAAAAGGAGTAAAGATTAAACAAAAATGACGTTGTTCCTGAAAGCATTCAGCTGGCATTGTTTTTCCATCAATAAACGCCGCCAGCCTGATATTTAATCCCGTTTAAAAGAGATTATTCAGAAGGTCAGGACTTTATCCGCCGCCAGCGTCCACTGCGCCAGTTCAACAAGCGTACCAATCTCCACGCCGTCAATCAGCGGTAACGTGCTGATTCCTCGGCCATCGGCGCAGGTCTTACACAGCTTCACCGGCACGTTTTGCGCGGTGAGGATCTCCAGCATCTGCTGAATGTTGTAGCCTTCTGTCGGTTTCTGGCCGCGCAGACCGGCAGTGACCGCATCGGACATTAAAAACAGCTTGAGTTCGAGGTCAGATTGCTGCTCGCGCAGAGCGATAGCCAGACGCAGGCTATTGAAAAGAGATTCACTGCCGTAGGCGGCACCGTTAGCGATAATCACAACACGTTGCATAAGGACTCCTTCTATAAGGCACGGTTATTGCTTGGTTGAAGTATAAAGCGTTAACCCGGGAGAGGGGTATGAATAATATGGCTGGCAATGCGCCCGAGGCGGGCGACTGGTTTGCACGAGCGCGTCGATTGCAGAGACAGCAGTTGCATCAGCTGGCGCAGCAGGGGGAACTGGCAAGTCAAATAAGTGCTCTGGTGCATATGCTTCAGTGTGAGCGAGGTGCGTCAAACATCTGGTTGTGCTCGGGAGGCCGACTTTACGCCGCGGAGTGCCGGGCGGGTGCGGCGCTGGTGGATGAGCAATTAACGCTATTCTATGCGGCGCTTGACCCAGCCCGTAGCTCAGCCAGCAGCGCGCTGTGCTGGCGTATCGCCAGCGCGGTCTGGTACTTGACGCAGCTAACGGTCCTACGCGAGCGCGTGCGCGGTCAGAAAATTGCCGCCGAGGAGGCGACGGGGCAATTTAGCCTTATCATCCGCCATCTGTTGAATATTGTCCCGCAGCTCAATGACAGCATCGACGATCCGCAAATCGCCGGGCGCATGGTGGCACTCTACAGCTTTATGCAAGGGAAAGAGCTGGCCGGGCAGGAGCGTGCGCTGGGGGCGTTGGGCTTTGCTCGCGGGCAGTTTAGCGGTGAGCTGCGCCAGCAGCTGGTGGACCGTATTGACGGTCAGCAGCCTTGCTTTGACAGCTTCCAGGCCTTGGCTCATCCCCCGCAAACGACCCTGTTTGCTGAACAGTGTCAGGCCAGCCTGGAAATCGAACAGCTGCGGCGTATTGCCTGCACTCGCCAACCTCCTGCGGATGATGGCGAAACGGCATTGCGCTGGTTTTGCGCCCAGACTCAGCGCCTGGAGCAGCTGCGCGGAGTGGAAGAGCTGCTGATTGTTGACTTGCTTAACGCGACCGATGCTCTGCTGGAAGAAGAACAAGCCCCACCAACTGACTGGCAGGAGGCGGATGTCAGCGACAGCGTCACCCATAGGCTGGATAAACAGCTGTTGCCGCTGGTTCGCCAGCAGGCCCACGAGCTGCAACAGCTCTCCGGACAACTGGCATCGTTAAAGGATGCGCTGGAAGAGCGCAAACTGATTGAAAAAGCCAAAAGCGTGCTGATGGCTCACCAGGGAATGCAGGAGGAGCAGGCCTGGCAGGCGCTACGCAAAATGGCGATGGATAAGAATCAGCGTATGGTAGAGATAGCCCGCGCGCTGCTGACGGTGAAGTCGTTATGGCAGGTAACTCCAAAGGAGTAGATGCACAATCAGTGGGCATTTGCTGCCAGACGACGGTGCATTTTTACCGTGAAATCGCCAGCATTGGCCGTGAAAAGTACGGAAAATGGGCATGTGCAATTCTGGCATCGGCTTTGCATTTGATAAAATGAGTGAATAAAAGTTTTGGGCAACGGGCCAATGGCGGTGCGTGTGTCCATGGATAAAGGCGTCCTGCAGTGCGTAAGCACTGCCGGGCGCTTTTTTTTGCGCGTTTCTGGAGCGGTTATGGGCGATAAGTTTTCGATTTCACGGCGGCGTTTATTACAGTCAGGGGCCGCGCTGGGCGGCGCAATGCTGCTGCCCGGCATGATGCAGGCGGCGTGGGCGGCAGGTTCGGATAAGCCGGAACAGACCACCGTGCGGGTGGGTTTTATTCCACTGACCGACTGCGCGCCCTTAGCCATTGCCTCCCTGAAGGGGTTTGATAAAAAGCACGGCATTACCCTCGTGCCGAGCAAAGAGGCCAGTTGGGCGGCGGTGCGTGACAAGCTGGTCGCCGGAGAGCTGGACGCCGCGCACATTCTGTACGGCATGCTTTACGGCCTCGAACTGGGCATCGCCAGTAAACCGCAGGCGATGGCCAATCTGATGACCCTTAACCGCAATGGTCAGGCCATTACCCTTTCCAGCGAGCTACAAGAGAAGGGCGTCACCGACCTTAGCGGGCTGAAAAAAATGATCGGCCAGAGCGCGCCGGGCAGCTACACCTTCGCCCACACCTTCCCTACCGGTACCCACGCGATGTGGCTCTACTACTGGCTGGCAAGCGGCGGAATTAACCCATTCGAAGATATCCGCACGGTTGTCGTGCCGCCACCGCAAATGGTGATGAACATGCGCATCGGCAATATGAGCGGTTTCTGCGTCGGTGAGCCGTGGAACGCGCGCGCCATTAACGATCGCATCGGCTTTACCGCCGCCACCTCTCAGGATATCTGGCCGGAACATCCGGAAAAAATTCTCGGTACCCGCAGCGAATGGGTTGAGCGCAATCCCAATACCGCGCGCGCGCTGGTGGCAGCGGTGATGGAGGCTCAGCGCTGGATTGAAGCCTCGGCGGATAACACCCGTGAAACGGCGCGGATCCTCGCCAGGCGCGCATGGCTGAACACCAAAGAGCAGTACCTCACCGGACGCATGCTCGGTGAGTACGACAACGGTATCGGTCGCCACTGGCAGGATGCGCACCCGATGCGTTTCTACGCGCAGGGCGAAGTGAGCTTCCCGTGGCTCTCGGACGGGATGTGGTTTTTGACCCAATTCCGCCGCTGGGGATTACTGAAATCGGCGCCGGATTATCAGGCGGTGGCCCAGCGTATTAACCGTATTGACGTCTGGAAAGAGGCCGCGCAGGCGGTGGGCGGTATCAGCACGCCAACGCAACTGCTGCGCAGTAGCACATTGCTGGACGGCAAGGTCTGGAATGGGGTTGACCCGGAAGGCTACGCCCGCAGTTTCGCGATTCAACGTAAGGGGGCATGAGATGAAACACGCATATAAAACGCAACCGCAGGACAACGCAGAGAAAACGCCCGGCGAAGTCATTACTCTGCCGCCGGTGCAGGTGCGCAAAACCACGCCTCCCGTCAGGCGCTGGCTGCGTGATACGACTCAGCGCCTGCTGCCGCCGCTGCTCGGGCTGGGGTTATTACTGCTGGGCTGGCAGCTGGCGGCGATGAACAGCAAAGGTTTCCCGACCCCGCTCAGTACTCTGGATTCTGCGCTGACGATCTTTGCTGACCCGTTTTATCAGGACGGACCGAATGATATGGGGATCGGCTGGAACGTGCTGGCATCGTTGCAGCGCGTGGCGATAGGGTTTGGCCTCGCCGCGCTGGCGGGTATTCCGTTGGGCTTCCTGATTGGCCGCTCAGTATTCTTCGCCCGGATGTTTAACCCGCTGATTGCCCTGTTGCGTCCGGTCAGTCCGCTGGCCTGGTTGCCCATTGGCCTGTTGCTGTTCCAGAAAGCGGAACCCGCTTCTAGCTGGACCATTTTTATCTGCTCTATCTGGCCGATGGTGATTAACACTGCCGAGGGCGTACGGCGCATTCCGCAGGATTACCTCAATGTGGCCCGCGTGCTGCAGCTTTCCGAATGGACGGTGATGCGCAAGATCCTCTTTCCGGCGGTATTGCCCGCCGTGCTGACCGGGGTTCGTCTCTCCATCGGCATCGCCTGGCTGGTGATCGTCGCCGCTGAAATGCTCACCGGTGGCTTAGGGATCGGCTTCTGGATCTGGAACGAGTGGAACAACCTCAACGTAGAAAACATCATCATCGCCATCGTCATCATCGGCGTGGTCGGGTTACTGCTGGAACAGGGGCTGATGTTGCTCGCCCGTCGTTTTAGCTGGCAGGAAAAATAAGGAGTCGCAAATGAAACCATTAATTCAGGTCCAGGGCGTCAGCCAGCGCTTCAACACCGCCAGCGGTGAATTCCTCGCATTGCAGAATGTCTCCTTCGACATCTATGAAGGGGAAACCATTAGCCTGATTGGCCACTCCGGCTGCGGCAAATCAACCCTGCTGAATCTGATTGCCGGGATAACCCTGCCGACGGAAGGCGGTCTGCTGTGCGACAACCGTGAAATCGCCGGGCCGGGGCCGGAACGCGCGGTGGTGTTCCAGAACCACTCCCTGCTGCCGTGGCTGACCTGCTTTGACAACGTGGCGCTGGCGGTGGATCAGGTCTTTCGTCGCAGCATGAGCAAAGCCGAACGCAAAGAGTGGATTGAGCACAACCTTGAGCGCGTGCAGATGGGGCACGCTTTGCATAAGCGTCCGGGGGAAATTTCCGGCGGGATGAAGCAGCGCGTCGGTATCGCCCGGGCGCTGGCAATGAAGCCGAAAGTGCTGCTGCTGGATGAACCCTTTGGCGCACTCGATGCCCTGACCCGGGCGCATTTACAGGACGCGGTAATGCAGATCCAGCAGTCGCTGAATACCACTATCGTGATGATTACCCACGATGTTGATGAAGCGGTGCTGCTTTCCGACAGGGTACTGATGATGACCAACGGCCCGGCGGCGACGGTTGGGGAGATCCTCGATGTCAATCTGCCGCGCCCGCGTAACCGCGTGCAGTTGGCGGACGACGGCCGCTATCACCATCTGCGCCAGCAGATCCTGCATTTCCTCTATGAAAAACAACCCAAAGCGGCATAGGGAGGCGGCGATGAAGCGGCAACTGGTGATTATCGGCAACGGCATGGCGGCGACTCGCCTGGCGCAGGCGCTGGTGGAGCGCGATGCGCAGCGGTTTAGCATCACGATTATTGGTGATGAACCGTGCCAGGCCTATAACCGCATTCAGCTGTCGCCGGTGCTTGGCGGAGAGAAAACGGCATCCGAGATGCAACTGCTGCCAGAAGCGTGGTATCAGCAGCATGACGTCACAATACGCGCCGGAGAGTCGGTCATCGCGGTGGATATTCAGGCCCGCACTCTACAAACCACCGACGGAAAACTCTGCTGGGATGAGCTGGTCTTCGCCACCGGATCGTTGCCGTTTATGCCGCCGCTGTTGGGTATTGAGCTGCCGCATGTTTTTGCGTTTCGCACTATTGCGGACGTTGAGGGCATTCTGGCAATCAACGGTCCGGCGGTGGTCATCGGCGGCGGCGTGCTTGGCGTTGAAGCCGCTGCGGCGCTACGACGCTACGGTGACAACGTCACTTTGTTACATCGCGGGCGCTGGCTGATGGAGCAGCAGACCGATGCCTTTGCTGGTGAACAGCTGCAAATACAGCTTGCCGAGCGTGGGATCCGCTGCGTGATGGAGAGCCGCATCGCCGCCATTAATGAGCGGGAAGTGCTGCTGGAGGATGGCCGCGCCTTTGCCGCCTCGCGGGTGGTACTGGCGACCGGCGTGCAGCCTAACAAACTGCTGGCCGAGTGCAGCGGGTTGGCGTGTGGCCGCGGAATTATTGTTGACCGCCAAATGGCTACTGCACAGCCGGGCGTCAGCGCCATTGGTGAATGTTGCGAAATCGATGGTCAGACCTGGGGGCTGGTGGCGCCGTGCCTGCGCCAGGCCGAGGTGCTTGCCGACCGTCTGTGCGGTCATGCCGGAGAAGATTTTCACTGGCAGGATAGCGGCACGCGCCTGAAGGTGACCGGCATTGAGCTATTCAGCGCTGGTGAACTGCGCGCTGATGAACAGGATGAAATTTGTACCAGCTGGGATCCGCTGGACCGCCACTACCGTCGCCTGCTGCTGCGCGATGGCAAGCTGCGCGGCGTCGTGTTGCTGGGCGATTGCGCCAGCGCCGCGCCGCTCACCGCCCTGCTGGGGGCGCATGCGCCCGCACCGGCAGACTGGCTCTTTGATCCTTCTTCAACGATGCAGCCGCGCGCTGCGGGACAAACTACCATGACAAAACCTGTTTTAGTGCTGGTCGGACACGGTATGGTCGGCCACCACTTTCTTGAGCAATGCGTCAGCCGTAACCTTCATCAGCAATACCGGATTGTGGTGTTCTGCGAAGAGCGCTATGCCGCCTACGATCGGGTACATCTGTCGGAATATTTCGCCGGACGCAGCGCCGAATCACTGTCGTTGGTGGAAGGGGACTTCTTCGCTCAGAACGGCATTGAGCTGCGTTTGCGGGAATCGGTCGCCAGCATTGACCGTGAAGCGCGAGTGGTGCGCGATGCCCAGGGCCACGAAACTCATTGGGATAAACTGGTGCTGGCAACGGGATCTTATCCGTTTGTCCCGCCGGTCTCAGGCAATGATCACGAAGGCTGCTTTGTCTACCGTACGCTTGACGATCTGGATCAGATTGCCGCCCGCGCCGCTAACGCCAGCAGTGGAGTGGTGATCGGCGGCGGCCTGCTCGGACTGGAAGCGGCTAATGCGCTCAAGCAACTGGGACTGGAAACGCACGTTGTGGAGTTTGCGCCAAACCTGATGGCGGTACAGCTGGACAACGGCGGCGCGGCGATGCTGCGGGAGAAAATCAGCGAACTGGGCGTAGGGGTGCACACCAGCAAGGCGACGACGGAAATTGTCGAGCATGAGCAGGGATTGATGCTGAACTTCGCCGATGGTGGCTCTCTGAAAACCGATATGGTGGTGTTTTCGGCGGGTATCCGCCCGCAGGACGCGCTGGCCCGCAGCAGCGAGCTGGAAATTGGCGAACGCGGCGGGATTTGTATCGACAACCAGTGCCGCACCTCGGATCCGGATGTGTTGGCAATTGGCGAGTGCGCCCTGTGGGAGAACAAAATTTATGGTCTGGTGGCTCCCGGTTATCAGATGGCGCGCGCCGCCGCCGCAACCCTGGCGGGCGAAGAGGCCAGCTTCACCGGGGCCGATATGAGTACCAAGCTGAAGTTGCTGGGCGTCGATGTGGCCTCTTTCGGCGACGCTCAGGGACGCACGCCGGGCTGCCAGAGCTACCAGTGGACCCACGGACCGGAGCAAATCTACAAAAAAATCGTGGTCAGTCAGGATGGTAAAACCCTGCTCGGCGGTGTACTGGTCGGTGATGCTGGTGATTATTCCACGCTGCTGCAGATGATGCTCAATGGCATGGCATTGCCCGCGCGCCCGGAAAGTTTGATTCTTCCGGCGCTGGAGGGCAGCGCGCCGAAAGCGCTCGGCGTAGCGGCATTGCCGGACAGCGCCCAGATTTGCTCCTGTCACAACGTCAGTAAGGCCGATATCTGCCTTGCGGTGAGAGGCGGTGCGGGCGATATGGCGGCGATCAAGAGCTGCACCAAAGCGGCAACCGGCTGCGGCGGCTGTAGCGCGCTGGTGAAACAGGTGATGGAGTACCAGCTTGGCGAGCAGGGTGTTGAAGTCAAAAAAGATGTCTGCGAGCACTTTCCGTGGTCGCGTCAGGAGATCTTCCACCTGGTGCGCGTCAACCATATTCGCACCTTCGAACAGCTGATTAGTCGCTACGGCCAGGGTCACGGTTGCGAAATCTGTAAACCGCTGGTGGCGTCGGTGCTGGCTTCCTGCTGGAACGAATATCTGTTGAAACCAGCGCATCTGCCGCTTCAGGACACTAACGATCGCTACTTCGCCAATATCCAGAAAGACGGTACCTACTCGGTGGTGCCGCGCATGGCGGCGGGGGAAGTGACACCGGATGGGCTGATTGCGATCGGACAGATTGCCAAACGCTATCAGCTGTATAGCAAAGTGACCGGCGGCCAGCGTATCGACCTGTTCGGCGCGCGCCTGGAGCAGCTTCCGGCGATCTGGCGCGAACTGGCGGAGGCGGGCTTTGAAACCGGCCACGCCTACGGCAAATCCCTGCGCACGGTGAAATCCTGCGTCGGGTCGACCTGGTGCCGTTACGGCGTGCAGGATTCCACCGGCCTGGCGGTCACCCTCGAACACCGCTACAAAGGGCTGCGCGCACCGCACAAAATTAAAATGGCGGTCTCCGGTTGTACCCGCGAATGTGCGGAAGCTCAGGGGAAGGATATCGGCGTTATCGCGACCGAAAAGGGTTGGAATCTGTACGTTTGCGGCAACGGCGGCATGAAGCCGCGTCATGCCGACCTGTTCGCCAGCGACCTTGATGAAGCAACGCTTATCCGCAGTATTGACCGACTGCTGATGTTCTATATTCGCACCGCCGATCGACTGCAGCGCACCAGTACCTGGATGGATAACCTTGAGGGCGGAGTCGACTATCTGCGTGAAGTTATCCTTGAAGACAGTCTCGGGATTGGCGAAGAGCTGGAGCAGGAGATGGCGCGGGTGGTGGACAGCTACCAGTGTGAATGGCAAACCACCCTTAACGATCCGCAGCGGCTGGCGCTGTTCCGCTCTTACGTCAATAGCGATGAGCCGGACGAGGCGGTACAGCGGCAAACCTTGCGCGGTCAACCGCAACTGGCCCCGACCGCTGCGCTGGCTGAACCGACGCTGCCGTCTCGTCCGTGGCAGGCTATTTGCGATCTTGATGCCATTCCGCCGCAGGCGGGCATTGGCGCGCGGCTCGGAGAGCGGCAGATAGCGCTGTTCCGCTTTGATGACCAGGTCTATGCCCTTGATAACCTTGAGCCCGGCAGCGAGGCCAACGTGCTGTCGCGCGGACTGCTTGGCGATGCGGGCGGCGAACCGATTGTGATTTCGCCGTTGTACAAGCAGCGGATCCGCCTGCGCGACGGTCGTCAGTGTGACGGTAGTGAACGGTCGGTACGCGCCTGGCCGGTGAAAATTGAGAATGGCAAGGTGTGGGTCGGCAACCAGCAACTGCTCGTTCGCGCGGAGGCCTCCTGATGACCGAAACCCGGACGACGTGTCCCTATTGTGGCGTGGGCTGTGGCGTTATTGCCAGCCTGAATGCGCAGGGTCAGGTGACTGTGCGCGGCGATGAGCGGCATCCGGCGAACTTTGGTCGCCTGTGCGTTAAGGGCGCGGCGCTGGGTGAAACCGTCTCGCTGGAGGGAAGAATGCTATTCCCTGAAGTCGATGGCGAACGCGCGTCGTGGCCGCAGGCGCTGGCGGCAACCGGTTCGCGTCTGCGGGACATCATCGACCAGCATGGGCCGCAGGCGGTGGCGTTCTATGCCTCCGGACAGCTGCTGACCGAGGATTACTACGCCGCGAATAAGCTGATGAAGGGGTTTATTGGCGCGGCGAATATCGATACTAACTCACGGCTGTGTATGTCTTCGGCGGTCACTGGCTATAAACGTGCGCTGGGGGCGGACGTGGTGCCGTGCAGTTATGAGGATGTGGAAAACAGCGATCTGGTAGTGTTAGTCGGATCGAACGCCGCCTGGGCGCATCCAGTGCTCTACCAGCGGCTGGTGCAGGCGAAGCGCGATAATCCACAGATGCGGGTGGTGGTGATTGACCCGCGACGCACCGCCACCTGCGATATAGCCGATGTGCATCTGGCGCTGGCCCCCGGTAGCGACGGCGGGCTGTTTGTCGGTCTGCTAAACGCCATTGCCGCCAGCGGCGGCATCACGGACGATTTCAGCGACGCGCAGCAGGCGCTGATGCTCGCGCAGGAGTGGAGCATCGAAAAAGTGGCGCAGTTCTGCGGTTTGCCGCAGCAGCAGGTCGCCGATTTCTATGGCGAATTTATCGCCGCCCCGCGCGCTATCACGCTCTATACCATGGGCATTAACCAATCCGCCAGCGGTAGCGATAAATGCAACGCCATCATTAACGTTCACCTGGCGAGCGGAAAATATGGCCGTCCGGGCTGCGGTCCGTTTTCGCTGACCGGTCAACCCAATGCCATGGGCGGGCGTGAGGTGGGCGGACTGGCAACCATGCTGGCGGCGCATATGAATTTTGAAACCGACGATTTACAGCGCCTGGCGCGATTCTGGGGTACCGAGCGGCTGGCGCAAACGCCAGGGCTGACGGCAGTGGATCTGTTCGCCGCTATTGGTCGCGGCGAGGTAAAAGCGGTGTGGATTATGGGCACCAATCCGGTAGTGTCGCTGCCGGACAGTCATGCGGTGAGTGACGCCCTGGCGAGGTGCCCGCTGGTGATTGTCTCGGATGTGGTTGCCGATACCGATACCGGACGCTTCGCCCATATTCGTTTTCCGGCGCTGGCGTGGGGAGAGAAGAACGGCACCGTGACCAACTCTGAGCGGCGGATCTCTCGCCAGCGCGCGTTTCTGCCGTCGCCTGGAGAGGCGAAAGCCGACTGGTGGATCGTTGCTCGCGTGGCGCAAGAGCTGGGCTTTGGCTCCGCCTTTGCCTGGCAGCATTCTCATGACGTATTCAACGAGCACGCCGCGCTGTCGGGTTTTGAAAATAACGGCCAGCGAGCGTTTGATATCGGCGGGCTGGCGAACCTCAGCCGTGAAGCCTGGGATGCGCTGGAACCTGTGCGCTGGCCGGTGAGTCGCAGCCCAGCAACATGGAGTTTGCACAAGGGCTGGCACCGGGATGGCAAGTTGCGTATGGTGCCCGTCGCCCCGCAACCGACCCGGGCGACGACCGATGCGTTTTATCCGCTGATCCTCAACAGCGGACGGATCCGCGATCAGTGGCACACCATGACCCGCACCGGCGCGGTGCCCAGGCTGATGCAGCATATCGCCGAACCGGTGGTGGAGGTGGCAGCAGAAGATGCGCAGCGCTATCACCTGCTGGAAGGTGAATTAGCGCGAATCCGCTCACCGAATGGGGTGATGGTAGCAAAAGTGATTATCAGCGATGGGCAGCGCCCCGGCTCGCTGTTCGTGCCAATGCACTGGAATAATCAATTTGCTCGCCAGGGACGGGTGAATAACCTGCTGATGGCGGTCACCGACCCCCACTCCGGGCAGCCAGAGAGTAAGCAGGTGGCGGTAGCAATTGCCGCCTGGCTTCCAGCCTGGAAAGGCGAACTCTTTTCCCGCCAGTCGGTTCCAATACCTGCTTCGTTGCACTGGCGGCGGCGGGCCGCGCAGGGCATAAGTCATCTTTCTCTCGCTGGGGATATCAGCCCTCGCCGGTGGCTGACCGACTGGTGTCAGTTGCAGGGATGGCAGATGCAGACAGCCGGCGGCGGCGGGGTCTGGAACCTGCTGGCATGGCAGGACGGAGAGCTGATGCTTGGCTGGTGGAGCGATGCGCAAGAACCGGTCATTGACGCCGAATGGATTAGCGCCGCGTTCCGCGCCCCGCCGGTGAATGCCGCCCAGCGTCATGTATTATTGAGCGGCAGAAAAGGCGGCGAAACGATACCGCGCGGGCGCACTATCTGTAGTTGCTTTAGCGTAGGCGAAAGGGCAATAAGCGAGGCAATCATCAACGGCTGCCATACGCCCGCCGCGCTGGGAGCCAAATTGAAATGCGGCACCAACTGCGGTTCTTGTATCCCGGAGCTTAAGGCGCTGCTGGCGGAAAACCTAACGCAAGCCTGAGATTCAGTATATTCCTGGAATTATTCTGAAGGCTGCGAGGGATAGCAAAAAACGATAAACTTACGTTTTACTGCCATCCTTCGTGAGTAGACGTAACCGATTTTGAGTTCTTTGCCGTTCCGTGTAACCCCGTATTTACCGCTTCTCCTGCTATTGGCAGGGATCCCCGCCCGCGCGTTGCAGGATAATCGGGCCCTCTTGAGGGAACCAGCAGCATTACCCGATCTTGGTCTGGCGCCGCAGGTTGATGATGATGCAAAACATTTTGCCGAAATGGCGAAAAAGTTTGGTGAAGCCAGTATGAGCGATAACGGGCTGACAACCAGCGAGCAGGCGCGGGTATTTGCCATCGGTAAGTTGGGGAATGAGGTAAGCCATCAGTTAGAAAACTGGCTTTCGCCGTGGGGCAACGCCAATGTCGATCTGCTGGTCGACAAAGAAGGCAATTTTACCGGTAGTAAAGGAAGCTGGTTTGTCCCGTTACAGGATAACGGCGACTATCTCACCTGGAACCAGTACTCTGTCACGCAGAGGGATAACGGGCTGGTGGGCAATATTGGCCTCGGCCAGCGCTGGCGGATGGGCTCCTGGCTGCTGGGCTATAACTCGTTCTATGACAAAGTTCTGGATGATCGCCTGGCGCGCGGCAGCGTTGGAGCTGAGGCCTGGGGGGAATCGATGCGCCTGTCGGCGAACTACTATCAACCGCTCAGCGGCTGGCAGCAAAGAAGTAGCGTGACCCAGCAGCAACGAATGGCCAGCGGCTACGATGTGACCGCCCAGGCGCGGCTGCCGTTTTATCAGCATATTAATACCAGCGTCAGCGTGGAGCAGTATTTTGGCGATAACGTCGACTTGTTCCACTCGGGTACCGGTTATCACAATCCGGTGGCGGTGTCGGTGGGGCTGAATTACACCCCCGTTCCGCTGGTGACGGTGACGGCAAAACATAAACAAGGCGAGAGCGGCGTCAGCCAAAACGATGTGGGATTGAAGCTCAATTATCGCTTTGGCGTGCCGTTAAAACAGCAACTGGCGGCCGATGAAGTGGCGGTAAGCCGTTCGCTGCGCGGCAGCCGTTACGATAGCCCGGAACGCGATAATCTACCGGTGGTTGAATATCGTCAGCGCAAAACCTTGTCAGTGTATCTTGCGACGCCACCATGGGATCTTCAGCCGGGGGAGACGGTGCAACTGAAGTTGCAAATTCGCAGTCTGCACGGGATAAAGTCGCTGAGCTGGCAGGGCGATACTCAGGCGCTAAGCCTGACGCCGCCGATAGAGGCAAACGGTCCTGATGGTTGGAGCATCATTATGCCGCGTTGGAACAGTGACGCCGGGGCGGGCAATCGCTGGCACCTTTCGCTGGTGGTAGAGGATAAAACGGGTCAGCGCGTCTCATCCAATGAGATCGCACTGGCGCTGACCGAGCCGCTGGTGAGCTTACCGGCCGAGGGCATTTCCTGGCAGCATATGCCCTAGAATACGCGCTCCTGATGAACCCAAACCGCCGCTTCCACGCGTGATTTCAGCTTCATTTTCTTCAGCATATGCTTGACGTGTACTTTTACGGTGCTTTCGGTGATATCCAGACGGCGGGCAATCATTTTGTTCGGCAGGCCCTGGGCAATCAGCTTGAGAATGTCGCGCTCGCGCGGGGTAAGCTGGCTGATGTCGCGATCGGACGTGGCGCGGTTGGCACGCAGGCTGGCTGCCAGCACTGGGGTTAATGCTTCGCTGAGCACCATTTCGCCCGCCGCCGCCTGTTGCAGCGCCTTCAGCAGATCTTCCGGTTCCATATCTTTCAGCAGGTAGCCATCGGCACCGCGTTTCAGGGCGGTAACCACATCTTCTTCATGATTGGAGACGCTAAACACTACTACGCGACCGGAAAGCGACTTTTCGCGCAGCTTGTCGAGGGTTTCAAGGCCGTTCATGCCCGGCATATTGAGATCCAGCAGAATCAAATCTGGATCCAGCGACTCCGCCAGGGCGATACCTTGTTCGCCATTACTGGCCTCGCCGATGACCTGGATATCCGGGGCCATGCTGACGAGTTGTTTGACGCCGGTGCGCAGCATCGGATGATCGTCAATGAGAAGGATGGTTGCCCGTTCCTGTTGACTCATAGGGTTCTCCTTATTGGATTGAAAGCGATTTTTCAGGGATAAAAGTGACGACCACTTCCGTGCCGCCGGTTTCCCGACGCCGCACCTGGCAGTCTCCGCGCAAGCTCTGGGCGCGATCGCGCATAATAATTAAGCCGTAATGGTTACTGCGCTCCGCGTGGTCCGGCACGCCTCGGCCGTTATCGGCTACCACCAGTCGGACCTGATTATCCCGTAGCGCAACGGTAACGCTGACGTCCGTCGCATTGGCATGCTTCAGGGCGTTGCTTAGCGCCTCGCGGGCAATTTGTAGCAGGTGAATTGCCTGGTGCGAGGGAACAAAACGCGGCGGCAACTGGTAGTCCAGGCGTACCGTAAAGCCGAAATGAGCGCTGTATTCCTGGCAGCTGGCTTCCAGCGCCGGGCGCAGACCGGTTTCGGTTAACTGTAGACGGAAGGTTGTTAACAGTTCGCGCAGTTGCGCCCATGAGGTATTGAGTTCATTGCGAATCTGCCCCAGCAGCTGACGGCTGGCATCCGGCAGGTCTTCGCCCTGCATTTGCAGGCAACTGACCTGCATTTTCATGCACGAGAGCGACTGGGCAATAGAGTCGTGGAGCTCGCGGGCGATAGTGGCGCGCTCTTCCATCACGATAAGCTGCTGCTGGCGCTCTTGATGATGGTCGAGCGCGAGGGTGCCGGTGAGTTGTTCCACAAGGGTATCAACCAGTTGCTGTTGATCGTGGCTTAGATGCCGACCAACGGGCAGAGTGGCCAGCAGAATTCCGTACTGATTATGGGCGTCAGACAGTCGCCATTTCAATGTGGTTCCGGCATCGGGCAGCGGCGGCAGATCGCGCGGACACAGGTAGCAACCTCTGTCATCGCACTGAATATCGGAGTGGCAGGCGAACTCCTGGTGGTTGTCTTCATCTTCAAGATCATAAACCCGAACTTCAATATCGCGCAGCAGAGTTAACCCTTGCAAACCGTTGAGCACAGGCGAGATGCGCTCGCAGAGCGGAGCGTTGGAGTGCAGGCGGCGATTGGCTTGCCACAGGAAGGCGAGAATCTCATTTTTCTGCTCCAGCCCGGCGGTTTTTTCCTGCACCCGGCGTTCGAGCACCGAATAGCTCTCGGCGAGCTCTTCGGACATGTTGTTTAGCGCCATACCGAGCGTCGCCATCTCATCGCGCCCGTTAATCTGGGTACGCTGGGTAAAATCGCGTTGGCTCACCGCGCGTGCCATATCCAGCAGCTGTTTCCAGGGGCGTAACAAGCGTGCGCGTAGCCAAATAATGGTAAACACCAGCAGCAGTGCCATAATGACCGCCATGATTCGCTGGATCCAGACGACGTGTTTTATCCGCTCCTCGGTGGTGTGATCGAAAGCGGTGACAAGCTGGTCGATGCGGTCAACAAAGCCGGCGACATCTGTGGCTACCGTGGCCTGATTTTGTGCCTTACGCATACCGGGTGCGAGCTCCAGTTGCCAGTAATGTTGCAGAGCCTGGAGCTGTTCTTGCTGATCGTCATGGCGAGCGGCGTACTGGAGTTCCGGACTAAAGACGGTGGCGGTCATTTCATCCAGCAGCTTTTGATCGCTTTCACGTAACGGGATGGCTGCCAACAGTCGATAGCTCTGCATGCGCAGCGAACCGGCTTTATTAATAGCGTGCGCGCTGCCCTGAACGCCGTGCACCAGGCGAGAGGAGATAGCCATTCCGGCGACACCTATCACTGTGGCCAATAGAACGATTAACACGAGTTGATTAACCAGCGTTAGCGGCGTAAAAAGACGTTTCAACATGAGGTATGTGCTCCTGACCGGCAAATCATCCGGGAGTGGCGCTTATTCTCGGACATCCCCTGGAGTATACCCATACCCCTAAAGGATTACCCCTTAATTGTCAGTCATTGATGGGCTGGTGGCAGGGGTAGGGGTAAAGACAGCAGTAGCGTGAAAAACCACACTTTTTTGCGCAGAAATAGCTACTCACTTCGGGTGATGATTTTTTTTTAGCCAAATTAACGCCCACTTTTCCTTTGATTTATATCAACTTACCGCAGGCTGTAACCCATAAGGTAGCCAGGGTTAATACGAATAATCAGAGGTGTCTATGAGTCACTCTTCAATCCCGGAGAAGACTAACAGCTCAGTCATTACCGACTGGCGTCCTGAAGATCCTGAATTTTGGCAGCAGCGCGGTCATCGCGTCGCCAGCCGCAATCTGTGGATCTCCGTTCCATGTCTTTTACTGGCATTCTGCGTCTGGATGTTATTCAGCGCCGTTGCCGTCAACCTGAATAAAGTGGGCTTTCAGTTCACCACCGACCAGCTATTTATGCTGACCGCGCTGCCGGCGCTGTCCGGCGCGCTTTTGCGCGTACCTTATGCGTTTATGGTCCCGCTGTTCGGTGGGCGTCGCTGGACTGCATTCAGTACCGGGATCATGATCGTACCGTGCGTGTGGTTAGGTTTTGCGGTGCAGGACACCTCTACTCCGTTCAGCATTTTCGTGATTATTTCGCTGCTGTGCGGCTTCGCCGGGGCTAACTTTGCTTCCAGTATGGCGAACATCAGCTTCTTCTTCCCGAAACAGAAACAGGGCGGCGCGTTGGGCATCAACGGCGGCCTCGGCAATATGGGCGTCAGCGTGATGCAGCTGGTTGCTCCTCTGGTGGTATCCCTGTCTATTTTCGCCGTCTTTGGTGGAACCGGTAGCGAACAACCGGACGGCTCTATGTTGTATCTGGAAAACGCGGCGTGGATCTGGGTGCCGTTCCTGATAGCCTTCACCCTGGCGGCGTGGTTCTTTATGAACGATCTGTCGGCATCAAAGGCTTCCCTGAGCGAGCAGTTGCCAGTACTTAAACGCGCGCATCTGTGGATTATGGCGCTGTTGTATCTTGCCACCTTCGGCTCGTTCATCGGCTTCTCGGCGGGCTTTGCTATGCTGTCGAAGACTCAGTTTCCCGATGTGCAGATCCTGCACTACGCGTTCTTTGGGCCGTTTATCGGCGCACTGGCGCGCTCTACCGGCGGGGCGATTTCCGACCGACTGGGCGGGACTCGCGTGACGCTGGTGAACTTTGTGGTGATGGCTATTTTCTGCGGCCTGCTGTTCCTGACACTGCCAACGAACGGTGAGGGTGGTAACTTTATCGCCTTCTTCGCGGTATTTATGGTGCTGTTCCTGACTGCCGGTCTGGGTAGTGCTTCAACCTTCCAGATGATCTCGGTTATCTTCCGTAAAATGACCATGGAACGCGTGAAGGCGCAGGGCGGTAGCGAAGCGCAGGCGATGCGCGAAGCGGCCACCGATACGGCGGCGGCGCTGGGCTTTATCTCCGCGATTGGCGCTATCGGCGGGTTCTTCATTCCGAAAGCGTTTGGTATCTCGCTGGATTTGACCGGTTCCCCGGCCGGAGCGATGAAAATCTTCCTGGTGTTCTATATTGCCTGCGTGGTGATTACCTGGGCGGTTTACGGGCGCAAGCAAAAATAATATTTCTTGCTGGACTGGGCGCAACAGAGTTGCGCCCTTTTTATAACGAATAAATGCTGCTCAGAAATAACGCTTCCGGCGAGGAATCCCAACTGGTGATAGGCTTCCCACTGGGCTTCATCGAAAAATTGATCGCCCGTTGTTTGCTGTGGGAACGTGTCATTTCGTCCGGCGTAGCTGGCAGTGGCAAGATCCATCCCCGGCAATAAATGCGGTTTAATAATGAGTAATTGTCCGGTTTTTTTCGCAAAGCCATTGATCTCTGGATAATGAACGATCGCCTGGAGTAAGGCTGGTGAAGGTTGTTTTACTTTTAATGCCGATTGCGAGGTATAGTCGCTGTTAATAGGGGTTTTAAACACAATATCAATTGCCATATCAATTTTGGCTTTACGTACCAGGTTCTCAAGATCGTCGAATAAAAAATGAGGGTCGGCACCACAATCCGCGACGACAATTGAATCTAACCTGCGTTTCAGCAATGGGTAAACGCCCGTATTTTCAAAATGACCGCCATCTGTCAAATACCATTTCTCATTGCTCAATCCGGGGAAGCGGGCGAACATTTCAGCAAAAAGATAAGTTAAATGCGTGTGCGGCCATTTCAATCCAGGCGCATTATCTTTGCGCTTTGCTTGTCGACTGGGAGAGAGGTTTTTTGACCAAAAGCCCAGCCGACCGCCAACTAAATAGATCATAAATGCCAGGCCTGGCGATGTCTTTGAACCCATGCCCGTTGAGACCGCTGCGCCGGAAATAGCAAGCCACTGTGATAGCGTGGTGTGATTGAGGTTCTGCGGGGATTCAGGAAACTGGGTACCGGTTTCAACGCCAAACGAACTGACCGTCAGGGCAATGCCTTTTCGGTCAGCATTATAGTTGTCGCTGCGATCGTCGATGGTCTGGTTAATACAGCTGGTGATTAAATGAATCGGACCGCCGTAATTGTGCGGCGCGTAATTCTCCATTGCCACATCATCGCCCGCCACCGTGGTGGTGATTTTTTCAATTGCATCCATCGCGCCAGGTAACTTGTCATCCAATGGGTTTTGCGGGAAACGCGGTTTGGTCGCTTTATTTTGTTTATGGGGATAGTTTCCTGTTGAGACCCAGGCGCGTTCGATACGCGCCCGATACAGATTATGCAGTGAGCTGAGATTAAGAAACTCAATAAAACGAGGCTGTTTACCTAACAGCCACAGAATAAGTAATGCCGTCAGTGCAGTCATCAAAGGTAAATAATTAAACCCGGCCAGAGGAACGTTCAAAACCGTTGAAATCTCGATCAGAGCAGCACAGACCGTTGTCAGACAAAAAAGCATCAGTAGATAGCCTGCGATGTTTCCGGCAAGCATAAGATTAAATGAGATTCGCTTATTACCGGCTGAAATTCGCGAGAGGAGCCAGTTGATAAGCTGGGTTTCTTTTAGCAGGCGAACTGCCGCTATGCTTAACGGACTGGAAATCAACATTATGCTGGTATTTGGGCCATGAAAGAGCGAAAACCACAGTAAAAATCCCGCCCGGTTAAGTCCCCATAAGGCGGCGAGGAGGGTGATAATCAGTAGATCCCAGGTGAGAGCCTGAGTTAAGGCCAGGCGAAATGCTGCTAAGTCTTTTATCTGCCGAAAGATATGCACCCAGGGAGCCATACAAATAAGCCAGATCAGCAGTGAAAGTTCCCAGGGGACTGGGCTCAAAAAGAGAAAGACCAGGCACAGCAGAACGCTGATGCCCAGCCCAAGGAGAAGCCAGTCCTGGTGTTGACGAAAGTACCAATAGGAAATTGCCAACCAGGCCGCCAGTGCTGCGGGGATCGCCACCAGGAGGGGAAAATGTTTAAGATCTGGAGGAAGCAGAAGTTGTAATTGCAAGGCCAGGCCTGCACAGATAATGCAGAGTAAGGTGACAAAAAATAGCGAGGCGAAAAATGAGCGGAGAATCTGGCCGAAAGAAAGCGCAATATCTCGTGTTCCCGCAGGAGTGAGATAGCGGCCGTTATTGCGTAGCCATCCCAGCAGCAGCGAATTGTCTTTTCCTAAACCCGCTTCGACAGCAAGTGGACCGATCCCTTCCTGATAGCAACGTCCCAGCATTCCCCCCGTATATCCTCCGCCGGAGACCGTTGAGAGATAGTCAAACTTGTGCAGTAGTTCGTTTTTCGCCAGTGCCCTTAGCAACCCGAGGCTGAACGTCGCACTGCGGATTCCGCCACCGGAAAGCGCCAGACCATAAATCCCGGTGCACGGTTTTAATTCTGGCTCGTCACCATGAAGTGCAGCGGTGTCCGATTGATTCTCTGGCCGGAGTAATTTGCGGCGGAGATTAATAGCCTTTTGTTCATTAGCGGGTAATGCATTGAATTTCAATCGAGTATTTTCATTGCACATGGGGATACCATCGAGGGGGGTTAGCGAGACGGTATTTTTAGTGTAGCCAGCCGGGAATCAATGGTGAGGATATATTTTAACGCTTGGGTAAAAGCGGATACCACCTAATAACTGGTTAAGAGTTCATGAAGAGGTAAATAAAGAGAATTTATTATAAAAACCAATAAAAACATATAGATAAAAAATAGATAAATATACCACCTAGGTGGTATTTTTTATTTTCTATATAAATCGTACGGATACCGTGGTTGATCGTTATCAATTCTCTCCCTCTTTCATAGCGTTACCTTCGCTGCAAATCCAGCAATGTCGATTTATCAGAGAGCCGTCAGGCTCCACACAGGAGAGACCCGATGAGTAAATTCCTGGACCGGTTTCGCTACTTCAAACAGAAGGGCGAGACCTTTGCCGATGGGCACGGCCAGCTTCTTAACACCAACCGGGATTGGGAGGATGGATACCGCCAGCGTTGGCAGCACGATAAAGTTGTGCGCTCCACTCACGGTGTAAACTGCACCGGCTCATGCAGCTGGAAGATTTATGTCAAAAATGGCCTCGTCACCTGGGAAACCCAGCAGACTGACTATCCGCGTACCCGTCCGGATCTGCCCAACCACGAACCTCGCGGCTGCCCGCGCGGAGCCAGCTACTCCTGGTATCTCTACAGCGCCAACCGCCTGAAATATCCGCTGATGCGTAAGCGCCTGATGAAAATGTGGCGTGAAGCTAAGGTGCAGCATAGCGATCCAGTCGCTGCCTGGGCTTCCATTATTGAAGATGCCGACAAGGCAAAAAGCTTCAAACAGGCGCGCGGTCGCGGCGGCTTTGTGCGCTCCTCCTGGCAGGAAGTGAACGAGCTGATTGCAGCCTCCAACGTTTACACTGTTAAAACCTACGGCCCGGACCGCGTGGCTGGATTCTCGCCCATTCCGGCCATGTCGATGGTTTCTTACGCCTCCGGCGCACGTTATCTGTCGCTGATTGGCGGCACCTGTCTGAGCTTCTACGACTGGTATTGTGACTTACCTCCTGCGTCGCCGCAGACCTGGGGTGAGCAGACCGATGTTCCGGAATCCGCTGACTGGTACAACTCCAGCTACATCATCGCCTGGGGCTCTAACGTTCCACAAACCCGTACGCCAGATGCGCACTTCTTTACTGAAGTTCGTTATAAAGGCACCAAAACCGTTGCTATCACCCCGGACTACGCCGAAATCGCTAAACTGTGCGACCTGTGGTTGGCACCGAAACAGGGTACTGATGCAGCAATGGCGCTGGCAATGGGTCACGTGATGTTGCGTGAATTCCACCTCGATAAACCAAGTCAGTACTTCACCGACTACGTTCGTCGCTACACCGACTTCCCGATGCTGGTCATGCTTGAAGAGCGCGAAGGTTATTATGCTGCGGGCCGTATGTTGCGTGCTGCTGACCTGGTTGACTCTCTGGGTCAGGAAAATAATCCGGAATGGAAAACCGTCGCGGTTAATACCGACGGCGATATGGTGGCACCGAACGGTTCTATCGGTTTCCGTTGGGGCGAAAAAGGTAAATGGAACCTTGAGCAACGCGACGGTAAATCCGGTGATGAAACCGAACTGCAACTGAGCCTGCTGGGTAGCCATGACGACGTGGCGCAGGTCGGCTTCCCGTACTTTGGCGGCGAAGGCACCGAACACTTCACAAACGTCGAGCTGGAAAATATCCTGCTGCACAAACTGCCGGTGAAACGCCTGCAACTGGCCGACGGCACTACCGCGCTGGTGACCACCGTTTACGACCTGACCATGGCCAACTACGGTCTGGAACGGGGTTTGAGCGATGAAAACTGTGCAACCAGCTACGAAGATATTAAAGCGTACACTCCGGCGTGGGCTGAGAAAATCACCGGTGTTCCGCGCGCGCAGATCATCCGTACCGCGCGTGAATTTGCCGACAACGCAGATAAGACGCACGGTCGTTCGATGATAATCGTCGGCGCTGGCCTGAACCACTGGTATCACCTCGATATGAACTATCGTGGCCTGATCAATATGCTGGTATTCTGCGGTTGTATCGGTCAGAGCGGCGGCGGTTGGGCCCACTACGTCGGTCAGGAAAAACTGCGTCCGCAGACCGGCTGGCAGCCGCTGGCGTTTGCCCTTGACTGGCAGCGTCCGGCGCGCCACATGAACAGCACTTCCTACTTCTACAATCACTCCAGCCAATGGCGTTATGAGTCGGTTACCGCGCAGGAACTGTTGTCACCGATGGCGGATAAATCTCGCTACACCGGTCATCTGCTGGACTTTAACGTCCGTGCAGAACGTATGGGCTGGCTGCCGTCTGCACCGCAGTTAGGCACAAACCCACTGCGTATTGTTGATGATGCGAAGAAAGCCGAGATGGATCCGGTTGATTACACCGTTAAGGCGCTGAAAGAAGGCACCATTCGTTTTGCGGCTGAACAGCCGGAAAACGGTAAAAACCATCCACGTAACCTGTTCATCTGGCGCTCTAACCTGCTGGGCTCTTCCGGTAAAGGCCATGAATACATGCTGAAATATCTGCTGGGTACCGAACACGGTATACAGGGGCTGGATCTCGGCAAGCAGGGCGGTCTGAAGCCAGAAGAAGTGGAATGGCAGGATAACGGCCTCGACGGTAAATTGGATCTGGTGGTCACGCTGGACTTCCGTCTGTCGAGCACCTGTCTGTATTCCGATATCGTGCTGCCAACGGCAACCTGGTATGAAAAAGACGACATGAATACGTCGGATATGCATCCGTTTATTCACCCGCTGTCCGCCGCCGTTGACCCGGCCTGGGAATCGAAAAGCGACTGGGAAATTTACAAAGGCATCGCGAAGAAATTCTCTGAAGTCTGCGTGGGCCATCTTGGTCAGGAAACGGATATTGTTACGCTGCCAATCCAGCACGACTCTGCGGCCGAACTGGCACAGCCGTTAGATGTGAAGGACTGGAAAAAAGGCGAATGTGACCTGATCCCAGGTAAAACCGCACCGCACATTATCCCGGTTCAACGTGATTATCCGGCAACCTACGAGCGCTTTACCTCCATCGGGCCATTGATGGAAAAAATCGGTAACGGCGGTAAAGGAATTGCCTGGAACACCCAGAGCGAAATGGATCTGCTGCGTAAGCTCAACTACACCAAAGCAGAAGGCCCGGCGAAAGGCCAGCCGATGCTGGATACCGCGATTGACGCAGCCGAAATGATCCTCACCCTGGCGCCGGAAACCAACGGTCAGGTGGCGGTGAAAGCCTGGGCGGCGCTCAGCGAGTTTACCGGTCGCGATCACACGCACCTGGCGCTCAATAAAGAAGACGAAAAAATTCGCTTCCGTGATATTCAGGCGCAGCCGCGCAAGATTATCTCCAGCCCAACCTGGTCCGGTCTGGAAGACGAACACGTCTCCTACAACGCCGGTTATACCAACGTTCATGAACTGATCCCATGGCGTACCCTGTCTGGTCGTCAGTCCTTATATCAGGATCACCAGTGGATGCGTGATTTTGGTGAAAGTCTGCTGGTCTACCGTCCGCCGATCGATACCCGTTCGGTGAAAGAGGTGATGGGCAAGAAATCAAACGGCAACCCGGAGAAGGCGCTGAACTTCCTGACGCCGCACCAGAAATGGGGTATTCACTCAACCTACAGCGACAACCTGCTGATGCTGACTTTAGGTCGCGGTGGTCCGGTGGTGTGGATGAGTGAAGAAGATGCCAAAGAGATCGGTATTGAAGATAACGACTGGATTGAAGTCTTCAACAACAACGGTGCACTGACCGCGCGTGCGGTAGTCAGCCAACGTGTACCGGCCGGGATGACCATGATGTACCACGCGCAGGAACGTATTGTGAACCTGCCGGGTTCAGAAATTACCGGTCAACGCGGCGGTATCCATAACTCGGTGACCCGCATCACGCCAAAACCGACCCATATGATCGGCGGCTATGCGCAGCTGGCCTACAGCTTTAACTACTACGGTACCGTAGGGTCGAACCGTGATGAGTTTGTGGTGGTACGTAAGATGAAGAACATTGACTGGTTGGACGGCGAAGGCAATGACCAGGTACAGGAGAGCGTAAAATGAAAATTCGTTCACAAGTCGGCATGGTGCTGAATCTCGATAAATGCATCGGTTGCCACACCTGCTCGGTCACCTGTAAAAACGTCTGGACCAGCCGTGAAGGCACCGAGTACGCATGGTTCAACAACGTTGAAACCAAGCCGGGCACCGGATTCCCGACCGACTGGGAAGACCAGGAGAAGTACAAAGGCGGTTGGATCCGTAAAATCAACGGCAAGCTGGTGCCGCGCATGGGTAACAAAGCGCTGCTGCTGGGTAAAATCTTCGCTAACCCGCATCTGCCGGGTCTGGATGATTATTACGAACCGTTTGATTTTGACTACCAGACGCTGCACAACGCACCGGCTGATAGCAAAGCTCAGCCGATTGCACGTCCACGTTCGCTGATTACCGGCAAGCGCATGGACAAAATCACCAAGGGGCCGAACTGGGAAGATGACCTCGGCGGTGAGTTCGAGAAGCTGTCGAAAGACAAAAACTTCGAGAACATGCAAAAAGCTATGTACGGCCAGTTCGAGAACACCTTCATGATGTACCTGCCGCGCCTTTGCGAGCACTGTCTGAACCCGGCGTGCGTTGCAACGTGCCCAAGCGGTGCGATTTACAAGCGTGAAGAAGACGGCATCGTTCTCATCGATCAGGACAAGTGCCGCGGCTGGCGTATGTGCATCACTGGCTGCCCGTACAAAAAAATCTACTTCAACTGGAAGAGCGGCAAGTCTGAAAAATGTATCTTCTGCTATCCGCGTATTGAAGCGGGTCAGCCGACCGTGTGTTCAGAAACCTGCGTAGGCCGTATTCGTTACCTCGGCGTGCTGCTGTACGACGCGGACGCAATCGAAACCGCAGCCAGCACCGAGAACGAGAAAGATCTGTATCAGCGTCAACTGGACGTGTTTCTCGATCCGAACGATCCAAAAGTGATTGAGCAGGCGCAGAAAGACGGTATTCCGCTGAGCGTGATTGACGCGGCGCAGAAATCGCCGGTTTATAAAATGGCGATGGACTGGAAGCTGGCGCTGCCGCTGCACCCGGAATACCGCACGCTGCCGATGGTCTGGTATGTGCCGCCGCTGTCACCCATTCAGTCCGCCGCCGATGCGGGTGAACTGGGCAGCAACGGTATCCTGCCTGACGTTGAAAGCCTGCGTATCCCCGTTCAGTACCTGGCGAACCTGCTGACCGCAGGCGACACCCAGCCAGTACTGCTGGCGCTGAAACGTATGCTGGCGATGCGTCACTTCAAACGTACGGAAACTGTTGATGGCGTTATCGATACCCGTGCGCTGGAAGAGGTGGGTCTGACCGAAGCGCAGGCGCAGGAAATGTACCGTTACCTGGCGATTGCCAACTACGAAGATCGCTTTGTGGTGCCAAGCAGTCACCGTGAACAAGCGCGCGAAGCGTTCCCGGAGAAAAACGGTTGTGGCTTTAGCTTCGGCGACGGCTGCCACGGTTCTGATACCAAGTTTAATCTGTTCAACAGTCGCCGTATTGACTCGGTGGATGTGAGCAGCAAAACGGAGCCGCACGCATGATTGAACTTGTGATTGTGTCACGCTTGCTCGAGTACCCTGATGCTGCTTTATGGCAGCATCAGGACGAACTCTTCGACGTTCTGTCTGAATCAGAAAAACTGGAGCCCGCAGATGCCCAGGCCCTGGGCGTCTTCCTGCGCGATTTAACCGCGCAGGATCTATTGGATGCTCAGGCCGCTTACAGCGAACTGTTTGATCGCGGCCGCGCAACCTCGCTGCTGCTGTTTGAACACGTGCATGGCGAATCCCGTGACCGTGGACAGGCGATGGTCGATCTGCTGAACCAGTACGAACAGCACGGTCTGATGCTTGATAGCCGCGAGCTGCCGGATCATCTGCCGCTGTATCTGGAATATCTGGCGCAGCTGCCGGAGAGCGAAGCGATTGGCGGTTTACAGGATATTGCGCCGATTCTGGCGCTGCTCTGTGCCCGTCTTCAACAGCGTGAGAGCCGTTATGCGGTGCTGTTTGATCAGCTGCTGAAGCTTGCCAATAGTGCGGTAGATGAAGCGAAAGTGGCGGAGAAAATTGCGGACGAAGCCCGTGACGACACGCCGCAGGCGCTGGATGCGGTCTGGGAAGAAGAGCAGGTCAAATTCTTTGCCGATCAGGGTTGCGGTGAGTCGGAAATTTCGAATCACCAGCGTCGTTTTGCCGGAGCCGTTGCCCCGCAATATCTGAATATCTCTAACGGAGGACAGCAATAATGCACTTCCTGAATATGTTCTTCTTTGACATTTATCCGTACATTGCGGGTTCTGTCTTCCTGATCGGCAGCTGGCTGCGCTATGACTACGGTCAGTACACC
Source organism: Klebsiella huaxiensis (assembly GCF_003261575.2). GTDB lineage: Bacteria > Pseudomonadota > Gammaproteobacteria > Enterobacterales > Enterobacteriaceae > Klebsiella > Klebsiella huaxiensis. Next base: position 2,461,660 of record NZ_CP036175.1, read on the forward strand.
TGGCGCGCCGCTTCCAGCCAGATGCTGGACCGCAAAGGGATGAACCTGGCATCGAACCTGTTCCACATCGGGATTCTGGGTATTTTTGCCGGCCACTTCTTAGGTATGCTGACACCACACTGGATGTACGAAGCGTGGCTGCCGCTGGAAGTGAAACAGAAGATGGCGATGTTTGCCGGCGGTGCTTCTGGCGTCATGTGCCTGGTGGGCGGCGTGCTGTTGCTGAAGCGTCGTCTGTTTAGTCCGCGCGTGCGTGCGACCACGACCGGCGCCGATATTCTGGTGCTCTCCGTGCTGGTTATCCAGTGCGCGCTGGGCCTGCTGACCATTCCGTTCTCCGCTCAGCATATGGACGGTAGCGAAATGATGAAGCTGGTCAATTGGGCGCAGTCCGTGGTGACCTTCCATGGTGGTGCTTCTCAGCATCTGGACGGGGTAGCGTTTATCTTCCGTATGCACCTTGTTCTCGGAATGACGCTGTTCCTGCTGTTCCCGTTCTCGCGTCTGGTACACATCTGGAGCGTGCCGGTCGAGTATCTGACCCGCAAGTATCAGATTGTTCGTGCGCGTCACTAATACAGCGCTCTAACGTACTAAACCCTGCTTCGGCGGGGTTTTTTTATACCTGAATATCGGTGCTCTCCCGGCGGCGCTGCGCTTGGCCGGGCTACTAACAGCATGTCCCTGTAGTCCGGCCAAGCGCAGCGCCGCTGGGATATATATGGCAGAGAGATAAAAACAGTTTAGAAAGCAAAAAGAGATAACTAATTTAGATTTGAATACTAAATTGGAGAAGGTACTACGAGGAAGTGATGGTGGTAGGGGAAGGATGACTCGGCTGCGCCTCGCCCTTCGGGTCGTTGCCTGCGGCAACGCTTTCTCGCTGGCGCTCGAATCGAACCTTAGTCGAAGCTTCTCATCCTTCCCTGCATGGGCAGAACATAGAATTTCAGTGTTTTGATTTAGTAAGTTGCTATCAGGAAGTAATGGTGGTGGGGGAAGGATTCGAACCTTCGAAGTCGATGACGGCAGATTTACAGTCTGCTCCCTTTGGCCGCTCGGGAACCCCACCCGGGGTAATTCATATTGTAGAGGTAAAGCTTTGAGATGGTGGTGGGGGAAGGATTATTCGTCGCTTCGCTCCTCACCCTTCGGGCCGTTGCCTGCGGCAACGTTGTCTCGCTTTCGCTCGACTCGAACCTTGGTCGAAGGTTCTCACCCTTCCCAGTGAGTGCAAACTTCAGCATGACTCATTGGGGTAACTACATCGCTGTAGTGAATAATGGTGGTGGGGGAAGGATTCGAACCTTCGAAGTCGATGACGGCAGATTTACAGTCTGCTCCCTTTGGCCGCTCGGGAACCCCACCACGGGGTAATGCTTATACTGGCCTGCTTCCTTCTCGGGAAGCGGGGCGCATCATATCAAATGACGCGCCGCTGTAAAGTATTCCTTTGATAAAAACAAACTGGTTGCCTGCTTTTTACGCGTAAAGCCGCAAAGCTAACCAGCTAATTTCATTATCGATTAAAGAATAATCGTCCGATTGCCGTAAACGAATACCCGCTGCGCCAGAACCTGATATAAAGCACGGCTCAGCACATTTTTCTCGACATCACGACCCGCACGCATCATATCTTCTGCGGTGTAGGTGTGATCCACGTGAATCACGTCCTGCATAATGATTGGGCCTTCATCGAGATTATCGTTCACGTAGTGCGCGGTCGCGCCAATAATCTTCACGCCGCGATCGTATGCCTGATGGTAAGGGCGTGCGCCAATAAAGGCTGGCAGGAACGAGTGGTGAATATTAATGATTTTATTTGGAAAGCGAGAGACGAATTCCGGGGTCAGCACGCGCATATATTTTGCCAGTACGACATAATCTGGCTCAAGAGCGGCAATGGCATCGCCCATTTGCTTATCGTGCTCTTCGCGGGTTAAACCTTCATGGCTTACCAACTGGAAGGGGATATCAAATCGTTCAACCAAAGTGCGCAGCGTTTCATGGTTACCGATAACGGCGGCAATTTCTACGTCCAGCCCACCATAGTTGGCTTTCATCAGCAGATCGCCCAGGCAGTGTGCCTCTTTGGTCACCAAAATCACGACACGGCGACGGCCTGCTGGGTTTAACTCACGAATAGAACCTTCTGGCAGAGCGCTGTCGAGGTCTGCCAGCAGAATGGAATCATTGAAAATACCTTCAAGCTCGGTACGCATAAAGAAACGACCGGTCCGATGATCAACGAATTCGTTGTTTTGCACGATGTTCAGTTCGTGCTTGTAGCAGATATTAGTGATACGCGCGATGAGGCCTTTCTGATCAGGGCAAATAGTGCGTAGTACTTTACGTTGTAGTGAATGCATCGCGGGGAAAATCCTGTAGTGTTTGCTATTTCTGCTGCTGGCTTATTGGCCGCAACATTTTTTAAATTTTTTACCTGAACCGCAAGGGCAGGGGTCATTTCGACCAATGAGCGGTCGTGTGCCGTCAATATAGTACCACTGTCCGTTTTCTTTTAAGAATCTGGATCGTTCAATAATAGCCCCGGAGCGGTTATCGTCAGTAAAACGAGCGATAAAGCTGACGAAGCCTTCATCAGGACTGCGGCCAGTATCGGTGGCAAAGAGGGTTAAACCTTGCCATTGGGTTCGTGTAAATCCGTTCTCCAGGTCTGCGCGAAACTGTTGCGCCTGACAGGAGGGGTGCCATGTTTTGATCAGATAGTCGGCATCTTTCATGACAAATGCGCTGTAGCGGGATCGCATCAGCTGTGACGGATCCGGCGCAAGCTGTGTGCCAGCCAGATAACGCTGACAACATGAGCTATACTCCAGAGCGCTGCCACAGGGGCATAATTGCGACAAAACGGCCTCCATGGAAAAGAGAAAAACGGCGTTGTTACGCTAAAGTGCTTATGTTAACTGAGCGATGGCGATGATGCCATGCCCGGAGTGGAAGGATATGTTTCGGTAATAATGAGAAAGCTTAAAGTTGGTCTGGCATTAGGGGCAGGAGCCGCACGAGGGTGGTCGCACATCGGTGTGATCAATGCGTTACAGCGTGCAGGTATAGACGTTGATGTCATCGCGGGATGTTCTATTGGGTCGCTGGTAGGCGCAGCCTACGCTTGCAATCGACTTCCTGCGCTGGAGAAATGGGTATGCTCCTTTAGTAATTGGGACGTTCTGAAGTTAATGGATCTCTCCTGGCAACGCGGCGGATTACTGCGCGGCGAGCGTGTGTTCAGTCAGTATCGGCAGCTTATGCCCACCACTGACATTGAATGCTGCGAACGTCGATTTGCGGCCGTCACCACCAATTTAAGCACTGGCCGTGAATTGTGGTTTACTGAGGGGGATCTGCATCTTGCGGTACGCGCCTCTTGCAGTATGCCCGGGCTGATGTCGCCAGTGATGCATAATGGTTACTGGCTGGTGGATGGCGCAGTTGTCAATCCCGTGCCGGTGTCCCTGGCTCGCGCAATGGGCGCAGATATTGTGATTGCCGTTGATTTGCAGCACGATGCGCATCTGATGCAGCAAGATTTGTTATCCATGGAGGCGCGACGCCCGGAAGAGGAGGAAGATTTCTCCTGGCATTCTCGTATACGCACCCGGTTGACGCGCATGACTTCGCGCCGGGCGACGGTGACGCCAACGGCTATGGAGATCATGTCCACTTCTATTCAGGTGCTGGAAAATCGCCTTAAGCGAAACCGCATGGCGGGCGATCCGCCGGATATTCTGATACAACCCTTTTGCCCGCAAATCTCCACTCTTGATTTTCATCGAGCCGGTGAAGCTATAGCAGCTGGTCATCTGGCGGTTGAAAAGAAAATGGATGAACTATTACCTTTGGTGCGTACCTCCGCGTAGCGCATTTAACACCGACTTAAGTAAATTCTGACAGGCGATAGCGTGAATAGCATGCCACTATTACATTATCGTCAGCCAGAGGAGAGATCATGACGCAGCCATTGGCGGGTAAACAGATTCTGATAGTTGAAGACGAACCCGTTTTCCGCTCTCTTTTGCACACCTGGTTAACTTCGCTTGGTGCGACTATCGTACAGGCGGAGGATGGGGTGGATGCGCTTCAAAAAATGGCCGATTCAAAACCTGATCTGATGATTTGTGATATTTCGATGCCGCGTATGAATGGCCTGCAACTGGTTGAACATCTGCGCAATCAAGGTGAACAGCTGCCGATTCTGATGATATCAGCAACAGAAAATATGGCGGATATTGCTAAAGCGCTGCGCCTTGGTGTACAGGATATCCTGCTAAAGCCAGTGAGGGATTTTGAGCGCCTGAAGGAAACGGTCTATGCCTGCCTTTATCCCAACATGTTCAATTCGCGAGTGGAAGAGGAAGAGCGGTTATTTGAGGACTGGGATGCGCTAGTCAGTGACCCGAAAGCGGCATCGAGGCTGCTGCAGGAACTTCAGCCTCCTGTTCAACAGGAGATGTCCCGTTGTCGTATTCACTATCGCCAGCTTATGTCGGCTGATAAGCCTGGACTAGTTCTCGATATTGCACCGTTATCAGAAAACGATCTGGCGTTTTATTGTCTGGATGTCACGCGCGCGGGGGATAATGGGGTTCTTGCAGCCTTATTGTTGCGTGCACTGTTTAATGGACTGCTGCAAGAGCAGTTAGCTCATCAGGGGCAGCGCTTGCCGGAGATGGGAAGTCTGCTAAAACAGGTTAATCAATTGCTACGTCAGGCAAATTTGCCAGGGCAATTCCCATTATTGGTAGGGTATTACCACAGCGGATTGAAAAATTTGATATTAGTTTCTGCGGGTTTGAACGGCACGCTGAATACAGGCGAACACCAAATTCAGATTAGTAATGGGGTTCCGTTAGGAACGTTAGGTAATGCATATCTCAACCAAATAAGTCAACGCTGTACATCATGGCAGTGCCAAATTTGGGGGGCTGGTGGGCGTTTACGCCTTATGTTGTCTGCGGAATGAGCAATTGTGTTTATTTTAACTCTGCCAGGGTTACCGCACGATCTTTTGCGGTGGTACTATCGCCGGGTTTAATGCGTAAAAATCCTAATTCGGGGATATCCAATCCTTTTCAGACCAGGTTTGGCTGAGCAGGCTGATATACTCGATATCATATTATTAACGAGAAGTTTAAAAAACGAACAGTCCAGGAGATTTCAATGGCTGCGCTTAATTCAAAAGTAAGAAAAGCTGTAATCCCGGTCGCGGGATTAGGTACCCGGATGTTGCCTGCAACTAAGGCTATTCCTAAAGAAATGCTGCCGTTGGTAGACAAGCCTTTAATTCAATATGTTGTTAACGAGTGTATCGCAGCCGGGATTACTGAAATTGTTCTGGTCACGCACTCCTCCAAAAACTCTATCGAAAACCATTTTGATACCAGTTTTGAACTGGAAGCGATGCTGGAAAAACGTGTAAAACGCCAGCTGTTGGAAGAAGTTCAATCTATTTGTCCGCCGCACGTTACCATTATGCAGGTCCGTCAGGGGCTGGCTAAAGGTCTGGGTCATGCTGTGCTGTGTGCCCATCCTGTTGTTGGCGATGAGCCAGTCGCGGTTATTTTGCCAGACGTTATTCTGGATGAATTTGAATCCGATCTGTCCTGCGATAATCTGGCGGAAATGATTGCTCGTTTTGATGAGACTGGCGCCAGTCAAATCATGGTTGAACCCGTTGCAGACGTGACTGCATACGGCGTTGTTGACTGCAAAGGCCAGCCTCTGCAGCCGGGTGAGAGCGTCCCGATGGTTGGTGTTGTCGAAAAACCAAAAGCGGACGTTGCGCCGTCCAATCTGGCCGTTGTTGGTCGTTACGTGCTGAGCGCGGATATTTGGCCGCTGCTGGCAAAAACGCCTCCAGGAGCCGGTGATGAAATTCAGCTGACTGATGCAATTGATATGCTGATCGAAAAAGAAACGGTCGAAGCCTATCATATGAAAGGCGTGAGTCATGACTGTGGTAATAAACTGGGTTATATGCAAGCTTTTGTTGAATATGGCGTTCGCCATAAGTCACTGGGCGCAGAATTTAAAACCTGGCTGGAAAAAGCAGTCGCGAAGTAATCGTTATCTGTAGTACTACAAGAAGCCGGGGAGCGATTTCGTTTCCCGGTTTTTTTATACCCGTACGGCGTATGTTGGATTAAGAGATAAAAAAATCCCGCCGGAGCGGGATTTTTAAACGGATACGATAGTTTATTACAGCAGGAAATCGTCCAGAGATTTACCCTGCTCATCCATCGCTTTCTTGATCACTGCCGGAGTACGACCCTGACCAGTCCAGGTTTTAGTTTCGCCATTTTCGTCAACGTAGCTATATTTAGCCGGACGTGCTGCGCGTTTGGCTTTAGTACCCGCTTTAACAGCTGCCATGGTGCTCAGCAGTTCATTCGGATCAATACCATCAGCAATCAGCATTTCACGGTATTGCTGCAGTTTACGGGTGCGTTCTTCAATTTCCGCAGCAGCAGCGCTTTCTTCTTCGCGACGTTCGTTAACGACGACTTCTAATTTTTCCAGCATTTCTTCGAGCGTTTCAAGTGTGCATTCTCTTGCCTGCGCACGAAGAGTACGGATGTTGTTCAAAATTTTAAGTGCTTCGCTCATTGTAGTAATCTCAAACTTATATTGTGGGGTGGTTTGTTGGACTAATAATAGAGCGATAAAATCAGATGTGCAATAGGGGAGAATGTAAGGAAGTCAAAATAAGTTGTTATTTGTCTCGAGAATTAATTAATTTAAGTTAATTTTTCCGGGTGAGTTCACATCTTTACTGCTTATAGCGAAGTTGCATCCATAAGCTAAAACCCTGAGATAGTATGCTTTTTCTGATTCTCAGCGAGTAAAGTTATACTTCGCATGGATAAATATCATCTTCGGTATTAGCTCAGTGGTTGCGGTGATGTTTAATATAAAACACTTGTCCAGGTCCGTTATAGCCTCTCTGCAGGAACACGGATAAGCACAAAAGGACAATGGCACCGTAAGTCGCCGTGTCCCTGATCGTACGAATAGCAGACACGTCCTTCTATTAAAATGCTTAATCTTTTAGGTATCCGCAGGCTTAACATTGATCGCAATACCCGCCCTGAAAGGGCAGATAGAAGGAGAATATATGATACAATTTGGCTGCGATAAAACACATTGATTGGGGTCACGCAGCCGATGGCACAACTTTATTTCTACTATTCTGCAATGAATGCAGGTAAGTCTACCGCTCTGTTACAGTCTTCCTACAATTACCAGGAGCGAGGGATGCGTACCGTGGTTTATACGGCGGAGATAGACGATCGCTTTGGTTCCGGGAAGGTGAGTTCAAGAATTGGTCTATCATCGCCAGCACGATTGTATAATACTCAAACTTCATTATTTTCTGACATTGCCGGTGAACATGCGCGTCAGCCTATTCACTGCGTATTAGTGGATGAAAGCCAGTTCTTGACCCGTGAGCAGGTACATGAGTTGTCAGAAGTCGTCGACGAACTTGATATTCCCGTGTTGTGCTATGGCTTGCGTACGGATTTTCGTGGCGAATTGTTTATTGGCAGTCAATATTTGCTGGCATGGTCCGATAAATTGGTTGAATTAAAAACCATCTGCTTTTGTGGCCGCAAGGCAAGTATGGTTCTGCGATTGGATCAAGAAGGGCGGCCATACAATGAAGGTGAACAGGTAGTGATCGGCGGTAACGAGCGTTATGTTTCCGTTTGCCGCAAGCATTACAAAGAGGCGTTAAGTGAAGGTTCTTTAACCTTTGTGCAGAACAAACAGCACCCTTACTAAACCCCGCCGCTAATCCTTCTCAGGCGCTCTCTCGGCGCCTTTTTTATGTCAGCGCTACTTACCCTTCGATTAATCATTCCTGTTGCCTGAGGCGATTTGTGCGCTGCTGAGTGAGATACAAAAAAGCCCCATCCAGGGATGGGGCTGATTATTGCTTTCTATACTGCTGTCAGATTAAGAAGATTTCTTCGCTTTTTTCTCAGCTTTAGCTGGTGCGGCTTCTTTCTTCTCTGCAGTTTCGCCTTCGACGTAATTACGACCGTAGAAAGTATCCAGCAGAATCTGTTTCAGCTCAGCGATCAGCGGGTAGCGCGGGTTAGCGCCGGTGCACTGGTCATCGAATGCATCTTCAGACAGCTTATCTACGTGGGCCAGGAAGTCAGCTTCCTGCACACCAGCTTCACGGATAGACTTAGGAATACCCAGGTCAGCTTTAATTTCATCCAACCAGCCAAGCAGTTTTTCGATTTTCGCTGCGGTGCGATCGCCCGGAGCTGTCAGGCCCAGATGATCCGCGATTTCAGCGTAGCGACGACGAGCCTGCGGGCGGTCGTACTGGCTAAATGCAGTCTGTTTAGTCGGATTGTCGTTCGCGTTATAACGAATAACGTTGCTGATCAGCAGGGCGTTCGCCAGACCGTGAGGAATGTGGAACTGTGAACCCAGTTTATGCGCCATGGAGTGACATACACCCAGGAAGGCGTTAGCAAACGCAATACCGGCGATAGTTGCTGCACTGTGTACACGTTCACGTGCTACCGGGTTCTTAGAACCTTCATGGTAGGACGCTGGCAGGTTTTCTTTCAGCAGTTTCAACGCTTGCAGAGCCTGACCGTCGGAGAACTCAGAAGCCAGTACGGAAACATAAGCTTCCAGGGCGTGAGTTACCGCATCTAGACCACCGAATGCACACAGTGATTTCGGCATATCCATAACCAGGTTGGCATCGACAATCGCCATGTCTGGAGTCAGCGCGTAGTCTGCCAGCGGATATTTCTGACCTGTTGCATCGTCGGTAACAACCGCAAACGGAGTGACTTCAGAACCGGTACCGGAAGTGGTGGTGATCGCCACCATTTTAGCTTTGACGCCCATTTTCGGGAACTTGTAGATACGTTTACGGATGTCCATAAAGCGCAGCGCCAGTTCTTCGAAGTGGGTTTCTGGATGTTCGTACATGACCCACATGATTTTCGCAGCATCCATCGGGGAACCGCCGCCCAGCGCGATGATCACGTCTGGTTTGAAGGAGTTAGCCAGCTCTGCGCCTTTACGAACGATGGTCAGGGTCGGGTCAGCTTCAACTTCGAAGAACACGTCAGTTTCAACGCCAGCCGCTTTCAGTACAGAAGTGATCTGGTCTGCATAGCCGTTGTTGAACAGGAAGCGGTCGGTCACGATCAGCGCGCGTTTGTGACCATCAGTAATCACTTCATCCAGCGCGATTGGCAGTGAGCCACGACGGAAGTAGATAGATTTCGGAAGTTTGTGCCACAACATGTTTTCAGCTCGCTTAGCAACGGTTTTCTTGTTGATCAGGTGCTTAGGACCAACGTTTTCAGAGATGGAGTTACCACCCCATGAACCACAACCCAGAGTCAGGGAAGGTGCGAGTTTAAAGTTGTACAGGTCGCCGATACCACCCTGAGAAGCCGGAGTGTTGATCAGGATACGCGCGGTTTTCATCATCTGGCCGAAGAAAGCAACACGTTCTGGCTGGTTGTCCTGGTCGGTGTACAGGCAAGAGGTATGACCGATACCGCCCATCGCCACCAGTTTTTCAGCTTTAACAACAGCGTCTTCGAAATTCTTCGCACGGTACATTGCCAAGGTCGGAGACAGTTTTTCGTGTGCAAATGGCTCGCTTTCATCAACGTCGGTAACTTCACCAATCAGAATCTTGGTAGTAACCGGTACGGTGAAACCAGCCAGTTCAGCGATTTTATACGCCGGCTGACCAACGATAGCGGCGTTCAGCGCGCCATTTTTCAGGATGATGTCCTGAACAGCTTTCAGCTCTTTGCCCTGCAGCAGGTAGCCGCCGTGGCTGGCGAAACGTTCACGAACTGCATCGTATGCGGAATCAACAACAACAACGGACTGCTCGGAAGCACAAATTACGCCGTTATCGAAGGTTTTAGACATCAGTACAGAAGCGACAGCACGCTTAACATCAGCGGTTTCGTCGATAACAACAGGGGTGTTACCTGCGCCAACACCGATTGCCGGTTTGCCGGAGCTGTATGCCGCTTTAACCATGCCCGGACCGCCGGTCGCGAGAATCAGGTTAATGTCAGGGTGATGCATCAGCGCGTTGGACAGTTCAACGGAAGGTTGGTCAATCCAACCAATCAGGTCTTTCGGCGCACCGGCAGCGATTGCAGCCTGCAGAACGATATCAGCCGCTTTATTAGTGGCTTCTTTAGCACGCGGATGCGGAGAGAAAATGATGGCGTTACGGGTTTTCAGGCTAATCAGTGATTTAAAGATAGCGGTTGAAGTCGGGTTAGTTGTCGGGACGATACCGCAGATAATGCCGATAGGTTCAGCGATAGTGATAGTACCGAAGGTGTCGTCTTCAGAAAGCACACCGCAGGTTTTTTCATCTTTGTATGCGTTATAGATGTATTCAGAAGCAAAGTGGTTTTTAATCACTTTGTCTTCGACAATGCCCATGCCGGATTCGGCGACAGCCATTTTAGCGAGAGGGATTCGAGCGTCTGCGGCGGCCAGTGCGGCGGCGCGGAAGATTTTATCGACTTGTTCTTGAGTGAAACTGGCATATTCACGCTGGGCCTTTTTTACGCGCTCTACAAGTGCGTTAAGCTCTGCGATATTAGTAACAGCCATAATGCTCTCCTGATAATGTTAAACTTTTTTAGTAAATCAGTAGCTCGATTCGACAGTATAGACAGGCTGTTAACAGCTTGCATCTAAATGTTAATGTAAAGAATTTTTCGCTTCTGACTTCATTGATTAACTAAAAAAGCTCTGGTTTTTTCTTTCAGGTACTGCTGTTTTCCCTCCCTGTTGTGTGTAAACAAGGTTACTCACTTCTGAGTACAAATTATGTGATCTACATCAATAATCGACGAAGCTGATACCTTTCAGCTGTTCGTTTTTTGACCTTTTAGGGCATGTGTAATGATTCGGTATGCTAATTGAATGAATGAATAGCATTATGGAAACAAATAAACAACATCCGAGCTTTATTATGCTCTTCTGCATAATTGAGATGAATTATGCTATTAAACAGCGTATCTTTTCGCGGATATTTTATGCTGGCAACTGTCAACAGCCATTTTTAATGATGCTGCGGAGCGCACTGTGATTCAACCGTTGTTTGATTTTTCAGCTTATTTCAAATTTTTCATCGGGTTATTCGCGCTGGTAAACCCGGTGGGCATCATCCCTGTCTTTATTAGCATGACCAGTTATCAGACTGCGGCGATACGTAACAAGACCAATCTGACGGCTAACCTCTCTGTCGCCATTATTCTGCTGACCTCATTGTTTCTGGGGGATGGTATTCTGCAGGTTTTTGGTATTTCCATTGATTCTTTCCGTATTGCTGGTGGGATTCTGGTTGTCACTATTGCGATGTCGATGATTAGCGGCAAGCTTGGTGAGGATAAGCAGAACAAACAAGAGAAGTCAGAAACGGCGATCCGCGAGAGTATCGGTGTGGTACCGCTGGCATTGCCTCTGATGGCCGGACCGGGGGCTATCAGTTCAACGATCGTCTGGGGTACGCGTTATCATAGCGTTGCGCATTTTTTGGGCTTTTCGATCGCAATTGCGCTTTTCGCTTTATGCTGCTGGGGGATTTTCCGTATGGCCCCCTGGCTGGTTCGCCTGCTGGGGCAAACGGGAATTAACGTGATTACCCGTATTATGGGGCTGCTACTTATGGCCCTCGGGATCGAGTTTATTGTCACCGGGATAAAAGCACTCTTCCCTGGACTAGTGAATTAATCTGCGCTTCTGCACGCGGGGCTAAACCCCGCGGTTGCTTAATTATTAGCAAAGCATATCAAAAAACGTTATATGAACACGTAAAATAACTTTTTTTAATATAATCGTATTGTTGTTTTTTATCAGTCTGTTACGAACTTATCCTGCCATCCCCCTCTCTATCCACTCACATTAGTTACTGTTATTTTCGTCACATCATTCTCTGGCGCTTGCCGTCAGATAATTGAAATGATATTAGTAAATTCACCGATGAGGCAGATGAATGTGCTAAATAATAAACAATTGTTAATTTTTCGTACAAAAAAGCACCTTCTCAGTATTGCTCGGTATGTAAAACAGTAATTTTTTTGTATGCACATGATAGATAATGGATTTATAACTTTTTCTTTACAGGGGGAATTTTATGCTCTGCCCTCCGGGAGACCATAAAAGAGAATCCGGTAACATATTTGCAAATTGCATTGGCGGATGAGAAGGCCTTTTGGTACTTTCCGGCGTGATCTTTAGCTGAATATAAACTTAAATGAGAATTTTTATTAACTAACTCATTGCGATTTAAAACCGCCTCCGGACAGGGAGGGGAAGAATCGACGTAAAGACTGCCGTTTGAGCGGTCGTAATAAAATAAGTCGGTGATAGCAAGCAGTACAATCTGACAGCAGCATAAACTCCTGCACTGTACAGAATCCTAAAAGAGAAAAGCAGGCTGGTTATATAGCCAGTAATTATAATGAGTGGAGTAACAAACACATGACCATCATCACGAAAAAAAGCCTGGTAGCCGCAGGCGTATTATCTGCGCTAATTACCGTTAACGCTGCCCAGGCGGCAGATGTACCCGCAGGAGTACAGCTGGCGGATAAACAAACGCTAGTGCGTAACAATGGATCCGAAGTCCAGTCTCTTGATCCGCACAAAATTGAAGGTGTGCCGGAATCTAATATCAGCCGGGACTTATTTGAGGGACTGCTGGTAAGCGACCTTGACGGTCATCCGGTTGCTGGTGCTGCGGAAAAATGGGACAACAAAGATTTTAAAGTCTGGACCTTCCATCTGCGAAAAGATGCAAAGTGGTCTGACGGCACGCCGGTTACGGCACAAGATTTCGTTTATAGCTGGCAGCGTCTGGCTGACCCGAAAACAGCGTCTCCTTATGCAAGCTACCTGCAATATGGTCATGTGGCCAACGTTGACGAAATTATCGGCGGTAAAAAACCAGCGACCGATCTGGGCGTAAAAGCGCTGGATGATCATACTTTCGAAGTCACCCTCAGCGAACCCGTACCATACTTTTATAAACTTCTCGTTCACCCGTCCGTCTCTCCAGTACCTAAAGCCGCGATTGAGAAGTTTGGTGAGAAATGGACCCAACCTGCCAACATCGTTAGCAACGGCGCATATAAATTAAAAGATTGGGTGGTTAACGAACGTATTGTTCTGGAGCGAAATACCAACTACTGGGATAACGCTAAAACCGTGATTAATCAGGTCACCTATCTGCCGATCTCTTCTGAAGTTACAGACGTAAACCGCTACCGCAGCGGTGAAATCGACATGACCTATAACAACATGCCGATCGAACTGTTCCAGAAGCTGAAAAAAGAGATCCCGCAAGAAGTTCACGTCGATCCGTATCTGTGCACCTATTACTACGAAATCAATAACCAGAAAGCACCGTTTACCGATGTTCGTGTACGAACCGCACTGAAAATGGCCTTGGATCGCGACATTATTGTCAATAAAGTAAAAAATCAGGGCGATCTGCCAGCCTATAGCTACACCCCACCATACACCGATGGTATGAAACTGGTTGAACCTGAGTGGTTCAAGTGGTCGCAGGAAAAACGTAACGAAGAAGCGAAAAAATTACTCGCCGAAGCAGGTTATACCGCTGATAAACCGCTGACCTTTAACCTGCTCTATAACACTTCCGATTTGCATAAAAAACTGGCTATTGCCGTCGCGTCTATCTGGAAGAAAAATCTGGGCGCGAACGTGAAGCTGGAGAATCAGGAGTGGAAAACATTTCTCGATAATCGCCATCAGGGCACCTTTGATATTGCGCGCGCCGGCTGGTGTGCGGACTATAATGAACCGACATCCTTCCTGAACACCATGCTGAGCGACAGCTCAAACAACACCTCGCATTATAAGAGCCCGGCTTTTGACAAGATTATTGCTGAGACGCTGAAAACCAGTGATGAAGCGAAACGTGCAGACCTCTATGCACAATCTGAGCAGCAGCTGGACAAAGACTCCGTCATCGTCCCGGTCTTCTATTATGTCAACGCCCGCCTGGTTAAACCTTGGGTCGGCGGCTACACAGGTAAAGACCCGTTAGATAATATCTACGTTAAGAACCTTTATATTATCAAACATTAATGGCAAATCGTGGGGCAGGCAGCGCTTGCCCCACCGTGTCTGAATTCATCGCACTCGATAGGCACAGGCCAGAAGGTACGGGCAATGTTAAAATTTATCTTTCGTCGCTGTCTGGAAGCGATTCCGACGCTATTTATTCTAATTACAATCTCCTTCTTTATGATGCGTCTTGCGCCAGGTAGTCCTTTTACCGGTGAACGTACGCTGCCGCCGGAAGTCATGGCGAATATTGAAGCAAAATATCATTTAAACGACCCCATCATGACCCAGTATTTCAATTACCTGAAGCAACTGGCGCATGGTGATTTCGGTCCTTCCTTTAAATATAAAGATTATTCGGTAAACGATCTGGTGGCTTCCAGCTTCCCAGTTTCTGCCAAATTAGGTTTTGCCGCGTTTTTCCTGGCGGTCATTCTTGGCGTCACTGCCGGAGTTATTGCGGCGCTAAAGCAGAATACGAAATGGGACTTCGCCGTGATGGGGGTGGCAATGACCGGGGTCGTGATACCCAGTTTCGTGGTCGCGCCCTTACTGGTGATGATATTTGCTATTACTCTGCATTGGTTGCCGGGTGGTGGCTGGAACGGCGGGGCGCTGCAATACATGATTTTGCCAATGGTCGCACTGTCGCTGGCCTATATCGCCAGTATTGCGCGTATCACTCGCGGCTCGATGATTGAAGTCCTGCACTCTAATTTCATCCGTACCGCGCGGGCAAAAGGCTTACCGATGCGCCGCATCATTCTGCGTCATGCCTTAAAACCCGCGCTGCTACCAGTACTTTCCTATATGGGACCTGCCTTCGTCGGCATTATTACTGGCTCGATGGTTATCGAAACCATTTATGGCTTGCCGGGTATTGGCCAACTGTTCGTTAACGGCGCGCTGAACCGCGATTATTCGCTGGTGCTCAGCCTGACCATTCTGGTTGGCGCATTGACCATTCTGTTTAACGCGGTTGTTGACGTGCTGTATGCCGTTATCGATCCGAAGATTCGTTACTAACGCTGGGGTTCGCCATGATGTTAAGTAAGAAAAACAACGAGGCGCTGGAAAACTTCAGTGAAAAGCTGGAAGTCGAGGGGCGCAGCCTTTGGCAGGATGCCCGCCGCCGCTTTATGCATAACCGCGCCGCTGTCGCCAGTCTGATTGTGTTGGTGATTATCGCGCTGTTTGTCACCATCGCGCCGATGGTGTCGCAGTTCTCATACTACGATACCGATTGGGGCATGATGTCCAGCGCACCTGATATGGAGTCCGCTCACTACTTCGGTACCGACTCGTCTGGCCGCGACCTGTTGGTGCGTGTGGCGATCGGCGGTCGTATTTCATTAATGGTCGGCGTCGCTGCGGCGCTGGTGGCGGTGATTCTTGGCACGCTTTACGGCTCGCTTTCCGGTTATTTGGGCGGCAAAGTGGACTCGGTGATGATGCGTCTGCTGGAAATCCTCAACTCTTTCCCGTTTATGTTCTTCGTCATTCTGCTGGTGACCTTCTTTGGCCAGAATATTTTGCTCATTTTCGTCGCCATTGGGATGGTCTCCTGGCTGGATATGGCGCGTATCGTTCGTGGCCAGACCCTGAGCCTGAAGCGCAAAGAGTTTATTGAAGCTGCGCAGGTCGGTGGAGTCTCAACAGGTAACATTGTTATCCGCCATATTGTGCCGAACGTGCTTGGCGTGGTGGTGGTGTATGCCTCGTTGCTGGTCCCGAGCATGATCCTGTTCGAATCCTTCCTGAGCTTCCTTGGTCTGGGTACCCAGGAGCCGCTAAGCAGCTGGGGCGCGTTGCTCAGCGATGGTGCGAACTCGATGGAAGTATCGCCGTGGCTGCTGCTGTTCCCTGCCGGTTTCCTGGTGGTAACGCTATTTTGTTTTAACTTTATCGGCGATGGCTTGCGTGATGCCCTCGACCCGAAAGACCGCTAAGGAGCGCCGTCATGAGTACGATTGAAACGGCAAAAGCGCCGCAGGTAGCACAACAATCCAGCCTTCTTCTGGATGTTAAAGACCTTCGCGTCACCTTTGGCACTCCCGATGGCGATGTTACTGCGGTCAACGATCTCAACTTTAATCTACGAGCAGGGGAAACCTTAGGTATCGTGGGTGAGTCCGGTTCCGGTAAGTCGCAAACCGCTTTTGCGCTGATGGGCCTGCTGGCGGCAAATGGTCGCATTGGCGGCTCAGCGACCTTTCACGGTAAGCAGATCCTGAACCTTCCGGAACGTGAGCTGAATAAGCTACGCGCCGAGCAGATCTCAATGATTTTTCAGGACCCGATGACGTCGCTCAATCCGTATATGCGGGTAGGCGAACAGCTGATGGAAGTCCTGATGCTGCATAAAGCAATGAGCAAAGCCGAAGCGTTTGAAGAGTCGGTTAAAATGCTGGATGCGGTCAAAATGCCGGAAGCGCGTAAACGGATGAAAATGTATCCACACGAGTTTTCCGGCGGGATGCGCCAGCGCGTCATGATAGCGATGGCGCTGCTGTGTCGGCCTAAGCTGTTGATTGCCGATGAGCCGACAACGGCGCTGGATGTGACCGTACAGGCACAAATTATGACGTTGCTGAATGAACTCAAGCGCGAGTTCAATACCGCGATCATTATGATTACCCACGATCTCGGCGTAGTGGCGGGGATCTGCGATAAGGTGCTGGTGATGTATGCTGGCCGCACTATGGAATATGGTCAGGCGCGCGACGTCTTTTATCATCCGTCGCACCCTTATTCAATTGGTCTACTGAATGCGGTTCCGCGTCTGGATGCTGAAGGTGACGCCTTGTTGACCATTCCGGGCAACCCACCAAACCTGCTGCGTTTGCCGAAGGGTTGTCCGTTCCAGCCGCGTTGCCCACATGCAATGGAGATTTGTAATAGCGCTCCGCCTCTTGAGAAATTTGCGCCAGGCCGCCTGCGTGCCTGCTTTCAACCGGTGGGGGATTTGCTATGAACGCCGTAACGGAACAAAGAAAAGTCCTGCTCGAAATTGCCGACCTGAAAGTGCATTTTGATATTAAAGACGGTAAACAGTGGTTCTGGCAGCCGTCAAAAACGCTTAAGGCTGTAGATGGCGTAACTTTGCGCCTGTACGAAGGTGAAACGCTGGGCGTGGTCGGGGAGTCAGGTTGTGGAAAATCAACCTTTGCGCGAGCCATTATTGGCCTGGTAAAAGCCACTGACGGTAAAGTTGCCTGGCTGGGTAAAGATTTGCTGGGGATGAAGTCTGAGGAATGGCGCGATGTGCGCAGCGATATCCAGATGATCTTCCAGGATCCGCTGGCGTCGCTGAACCCGCGAATGACTATCGGGGAAATCATTGCCGAGCCGTTGCGTACTTATCATCCGAAAATGCCGCGTCAGGAAGTTCGCGACCGGGTTAAAGCGATGATGATGAAAGTGGGGCTGCTGCCAAACCTGATTAACCGCTATCCGCACGAGTTCTCCGGCGGTCAGTGCCAGCGTATTGGTATTGCGCGCGCGCTAATCCTTGAACCCAAGCTGATTATCTGTGATGAACCGGTTTCAGCGCTGGACGTGTCGATTCAGGCGCAGGTGGTGAATCTTCTTCAGCAGCTGCAGCGTGAAATGGGCCTGTCGCTGATTTTTATCGCCCACGATCTGGCGGTCGTTAAGCATATTTCTGACCGCGTGCTGGTGATGTATCTGGGTCATGCCGTGGAGCTGGGCACTTACGATGAGGTGTACCATAATCCGCTGCATCCTTATACCAAAGCGTTGATGTCGGCGGTTCCCGTTCCGGATCCTGACCTGGAAAGAAATAAAACTATTCAGTTGCTGGAGGGGGAATTACCATCGCCGATTAACCCACCGTCGGGATGCGTATTCCGCACGCGATGCCCTATTGCCGGACCGGAGTGCGCGAAAACGCGACCGGTGCTGGAGGGCAGTTTCCGGCACGCGGTTTCCTGCCTGAAGGTAGACCCGTTATAATCTCTGGGGCTGACGTAAGTCAGCCCTTTTTTAGCGAGGTTAACGTGGCTTTTCATATTCATGCCGCTCGTCTGCGGCTGTATCATTTACTCTTCGATCAAAACCGACGCTCTGGCCGCCATTTTGAAGGTCTTTGCGGCGTTTTTGCGTTGCTATCGGTGTTGGTCATATTTATCGAGTCCGGGCTAGGAACTCAATATCATCTGACATTAGATGAATGGCATATTTTTGTCTGGCTTGAGCTTATTGTTACTGCGGTTTTTACCCTCGAATATCTTCTGCGGATCATCAGCTGGCCGAATCCGCTTAAGTATATTTTTAGTTTTTGGGGAATTATTGACCTTGCCACTATCTTACCGATGTATGTGATGTGGATGTGGCCGGAGATTAGCCTCGATTACGTCTTTGCCTGGCGGGCCATGCGTGCTATTCGCGCGTTACGCATTCTTAAGCTGCTGCGTTTTATGCCATCGCTGAATATTTTCTGGGCCGCCATCGTCAGCGCCCGCCACCAGCTGATCCTTTTTTATTCTTTTATTGCTATCGTGATGGTGATTTTTGGTGCGCTAATGTATCTGGTTGAGGGGCCGAAATACGGATTCACCACGCTAAATGCGTCAGTTTACTGGGCGATTGTGACGATAACGACGGTGGGGTATGGCGATATCACACCACATACGCCGTTGGGGCGTATTCTTGCCTCCATACTTATCTTAATCGGCTACTCGATTATTGCGATTCCGACCGGCTTAATTACCACCCACATGACCACGGCATTTCAGAATCGACGAGCTCAGCGTACATGTCAAAATTGTCAGCATGATACGCATGAGAAAGATGCACACTACTGTAAGGTATGCGGAAGCGAACTGCCTAAGTAAATAAAAAGCCTGCCTCGGTAAATCAGGCAGGCTTCTTCTGTATAGCTATTGGCTTGAGAAAGAGCTTATTCTCGCCACAGAATATGGCAAATCTTGTGGTCTTTTTCGCGACACAGCAGCACGCGGGCAAAGATATCGTTAATATCACCGCCATCGGTATCGGCCAGGCCAATCACCACTTCGGCAAAGAAATCCGGATTGAGGTCAAAATCGACGTGTTCTTCCCAATCAGGAGCCGGGTCAAACAGCTCGGCACCGCCGCGTTCTTCAAATTGTAGGTTGAACAGAATGACATCCGCCGGATCGAGGTTGTCGACAGCCAGTTCCAGGAAGATATCGTAGGCTTGTTCAAGCGTTTCGTCTTCGGTCAGGCGATTGTTTAAATCCATATCCATGATTGCTACCCATTAAACATCTGATTGGCACGTTTTACAGCAACGGACTGAAGAAGTAAAACAGTCGCTCAGCGATCCGCTGCCACAGCGGACGTTTTAACCACAAGCGGGCGTCCAGCAGGCGCGAGCGAGAGATATAGTCGTCCTGAACTGCCGCCAGATCGCTACCAAATCCGGCATCGTCAATCACCAGCGTAATTTCGAAGTTAAGCCATAGGCTGCGCATGTCGAGATTCACGGTACCGACCAGACTGAGTTCGCCGTCAACTAATACGCTTTTGGTATGCAGCAGTCCGCCTTCAAATTGGTAAATCTTCACCCCTGCCGCCAGCAGTTCACTAAAGAAAGCGCGGCTGGCCCAGCCGACCAGCAGCGAATCGTTCTTGCGTGGCAAAATAATGCTGACATCGACACCGCGTTGGGCGGCAGTACAGATAGCATGCAGCAGATCGTCACTGGGCACAAAGTAGGGAGTGGTCATGATCAAATGCTCTTTGGCTGCATAGGCGGCGGTCAACAGAGCCTGATGAATCAAGTCCTCCGGGAAACCCGGACCGGAAGCTATGGTATGAATTGTATGCCCACTGGCCTCTTCGAACGGCATGATATTGACGTCTGGCGGCGGTGGTAAAATCCTTTTTCCGGTCTCAATCTCCCAGTCACAGGAATAAACAATACCCATGGCAGTCGCGACTGGGCCTTCCATTCGCGCCATCAAATCGATCCACTGACCAACGCCAGAGTCTTGTTTAAAGAAACGTGGATCGACCAGATTCATACTGCCGGTATAGGCAATATAGTTATCGATCATGACCATTTTGCGATGTTGACGCAGGTCCATGCGACGCAGAAAGACGCGCATCAGGTTTACCTTCAGCGCTTCGACAACCTCAATTCCCGCATTGCGCATCATGGCGGCCCACGGGCTGCGGAAAAAAGCCACGCTACCCGCGGAGTCGAGCATTAAACGGCAGTGTACGCCGCGCCTGGCCGCTGCCATTAACGATTCCGCGACCTTATCGGCCATACCGCCAGGCTGCCAGATATAGAACACCATCTCAATATTGTGACGAGCGAGCTGAATATCTCGGATAAGCGCCTGCATAACGTCATCTGATTCGGTGAGTAGCTGAAGCTGGTTGCCTTTAACGCCAGCGATGCCCTGGCGGCGCTCGCAGAGTTGGAATAACGATTCGGCGACCGGGCTATTTTCATCGGCAAAGATATGTTTGCAGGCTTTGAGATCTTTTAACCATTTGGCCGTCGAAGGCCACATTGCGCGAGCGCGTTCAGCGCGGCGTTTACCCAGATGCAGCTCGCCAAACGAGAGATAGGCAATGATTCCCACAAGCGGAAGGATGTAGATGATCAGCAACCACGCCATTGCTGACGGAACTGCACGTCTTTTCATTAGTATGCGTAATGTTACACCAGCGATCAGCAGCCAGTAACCGAGTATGACCAGCCAGTTAACCACTGTGTAAAAGGTTGTCATAGATGAAAAATCCTTTTGAATGACTTTATGTCATGAGTTTACGCATCAACATCAATCTGGCAAATAAAAACGCAGCGAAAGCGTTGGTCACCCAGATTCATCGGTCTATAATGCTGGCTGTTTTCACTTGTAGAGTAGTAGCAATGAAGCGTAGTAGAACGGAAGTAGGGCGCTGGCGCATGCTAAGACAGGTGAGTCGCCGTAAAACACGCTGGCTGGAAGGCCAATCGCGTCGCAATATGCGCATCCTCTCCATCAGAAAAGAGCTGGTGAAACGGCAACGTCATTCCCTGCTGTTCACTTTCTCTGAGTTTTGAGAGTCGAAACAAAAGGCACCGCTCGCGGTGCCTCTGTTTTTGGTCAGGGTCTTGTTTTCAGAATACCTTTTTGAAAGGCTTAACGGACACTTTCTGATAAACCCCAGCAGCGATATACGGGTCATCATTGGCCCATGATTGCGCCGCTTCCAGTGATTCAAATTCTGCAATAACCGTTGAACCGGTAAAGCCAGCCACGCCAGGTTCATTACTGTCTACAGCAGGCATTGGGCCAGCGGTCAGCAAACGACCTTCATCATGTAATAGTTGTAAACGCGCCAGGTGGGCGGGACGTACCGACGATCGTTTTTCCAGAGAGTCGGCGATATCTTCAGCGTAGATAACGTAAAGCACGGCATGGCTCCTTATTAATAAATTGGCGAATCACGTTAAGTGAAACCGTCGTTGACTGCAATGCAAAGATGCGCACGACCCTTAGATTGCCATGCTCTGGCGCCTTTTTGTCAGAAAAGGGGGCAAATTTTGATGCAACATAACAACCCTAGTTGAATATGATTGCTATTTGCATTTAAAATCGGGGCATCATTTTTCAACAGAAACGACTATGAGCGCAATGACCCTTGATTTACCTCGCCGCTTTCCGTGGCCTACGCTACTGTCCGTGGTTATCCACGGAGGTGTTGTAGCGGCGTTGCTGTATACTTCGGTACATCAGGTTATTGAACGACCTTCGCCTTCGCAGCCTATCGAAATTACAATGGTGGCCCCGGCCGATCTGGAACCGCCTCAGGCGGCGCAGCCGGTGGTTGAACCCGTAGTTGAGCCAGAGCCTGAACCGGAAGTGGTGCCTGAACCGCCAAAAGAGGCACCGGTTGTGATCCATAAACCCAAGCCGAAGCCAAAACCAAAACCGAAGCCGGAAAAAAAGGTTGAGCAGCCAAAGCGTGATGTGAAACCAGCGGAAACGCGCCCTGCATCGCCGTTTGAAAACTCAAATACGGCACCAGCGCGCACGGCACCAAGTACATCGACCGCGACCGCTAAACCAACCGTTACGGCCCCGACCGGTCCACGAGCGTTAAGCCGCGGAGAACCGACCTATCCAGCTCGTGCCCAGGCGCTGCGCATTGAGGGTGATGTTCGCGTTAAATTTGATGTTACGCCGGACGGTCGCGTGGATAACGTGCAGATCCTCTCCGCTCAGCCAGCGAATATGTTTGAGCGTGAAGTGAAGAGCGCTTTACGTAAATGGCGCTATGAAGCAGGTAAACCGGGTACTGGCATCACCATGACCATTCAGTTCCGTCTGAAAGGCGTGAAGATTAGCTAAGAGTGAGGCCCCTTAAGGGGCCTTTTCCATTAATACGTCATCAAGTGCTTTCTGCGCCGTGACCAAATGTTGTCCACCAAACAGAATCGCCCGGTTCAGCAATGTATATAGCTGGTAGATGGGTTGACGTTCGAGAAAGCCGGACGGCAGCGGTGAAACGGATTGATAACCGTCGTAAATTTGCGGTGGTTGTTCAAGATGTAACGGCAGCATAGCCAGATCGCACTCTCTGTCACCCCAATAGCAGGCCGGGTCGAAAATATAAGGTCCATTCGGCCCTAGCGCACAGTTGCCAGACCATAAATCTCCGTGAAGTAATGATGGCTGTGGCTGATGATTGCTCAGCCGCTGTTGTACAGTGTCGACGAGAGTATCAATATCGCCAAAATGCAGACCTTTTTCGGCGGCTAACTCCAACTGCCAGCCAATGCGCTGCTCGGCAAAGAAAGTGGACCAGCGGCGCTGCCACGCGTTTGGCTGCGGAGTGGTGGAGAGATCGTTATCAAAATCGAGACCAAACTGCGGCTGATCGCTCCATTGATGTAAATGCGCGATTTGTTGACCTAACAGGAAAGCATTATGCGCATCCAGTGGCCGGGGAGGGAGATATTCCATCACCAGGAAACTGTAATCCCGGTCGCTGCCGACAGCAAAAACCTGCGGTACGCTAACGGTTTTACTTCGTGACAGCAGCTCAAGCTGATCTGCTTCAGCGGTGAAGATGGGCAAAAGCTCCCGTTCATCACATTTTACGAAGTAATCTCGCCCACCAAAGCGTAAATGCCAGGCTGCATGGATTTCTCCACCAGGTAGTTCGTTTCGCAGTTCGATTTCAGCTGCTTCAGTGTGCCAATCGCTTAACAAATTGCTGATAGCTTGCCACATGCTGTCTCTCCCCTATGTTTTCCACCATTTCATAAGGTTAGCGCATAACCTCGGTGTAAAATTCGAACTGACGCACAACTGACGGTTTCTACTGCGCTAATCGCACTTATTGAGCTTTCAACCACTGAACAAATGTGGTGACGGTTATTTCGATAGGTCTTCCCAGGGCAGTTTCGGCTAAACCTGCGCTCAGGGCTTTCACATCGGCGGCATCCTGAGCGGAAAGCAGGCCAAATGTATTGGTTCCGAGCTCGTGGGCATTTCCTTCATCATCATTTAAAACAAGGGTAAAACCGGCTCGAATGAGATGGTTACTGAGCTCGTTAATTTCTGTTAACGTTTCTTCATGAAAGCGAGCCGTGACGACCCAGGCAGTAATTTCGCTACTCATTTTTTCACCTCATTGTTATCCATGGCATTTTCAGCATAGACCATCACGGTGATTTGGCGACTCCCTCTGGAGAGGCAGAGGGAGTAGGGGATTAACAACCGCGCAGGTAATCGTAGATTTTTTGCGTATTTTCCAGAGAGCAAAGACGAGTTCCCTGGTTTATTGTTGCAGCGCTCCCCGCCGCAACGCCAAAGCGCACCATATCTTCAAGGGAAGCATTCTCCGCCAGCCGAAGAGTCATCGCACCGACCATACTGTCACCAGCGCCGACGGTGCTCTGACTCTTCATCGGTGGCGGTACGACCTGTACGCTGCCGTTGGCATCGACACCTAAAGCCCCTTGGGGTCCCAGTGAAACCACGACGCGCCGGGCCTTGCCAGTACGAATTAGCTCCAGGGCTGCCTTACGTACATCATCCGGTTGGTTGAGATCGCGCTGAACGAGGGCGCTGAGTTCTTTCTGGTTCGGTTTAACCAGTTCAATATTGCCAACGTTGAGTGCGGCGGCGAGGGCTTCGCCAGAGCTATCGATAATACAACGCAGTCCATGCTGTTGAGCGTTTTTGACTAATTTTGTCAGGCTCTCGACGCTGATGCCTGGTGGCAGACTGCCGCTGATAACCAATAGGGAACCGGGGGAAATGGAGAGAACTTTTTCTTCCAGGCGATGAAACTCTTCCTGGGTTAACGCGGCTCCAGGCATGACGAAACGATACTGTTCACCGCTGGTATTCACATGCACATGAAGATTTTGTCGCGTCCAGTCATGCGTTTCTACTGTCTCTACCGGAACATGTTCATCGATCAGCAGGGCTGTGAGATGTTCTCCCGTCGCGCCGCCGACGGGGAATATTGCGGTAGCGCTGCCGCCAAGAAAAGTAATGGCTCGCGCAACATTTATCCCTCCACCGCCAGGTTCGAAAACGGGAGCGCTACAGCGTAGTTTGCCTTCCGGGTAGATTTGCGGGGTCTGCGTTGCGCTGTCGAGCGAAGGGGCTAATGTGAGCGTATAGATTTTGGTCATCCAATTTCCTCCATAACACGAATTTAGCTGCTCTGTTTTTAAGCATGGCACTTAAAGGAGGGCAGGGAAAGTAACGAGTGACATTTGCACCAGCATCTCTTTTTATCTTTATGAAATAAAAATTGTTTTGAGAAGCCTCTTATACAAAAAATGAAATAGTAATTGATTGCTAAGTTAATCGTGCTTTTTTATAATTTAATCCCTTTCCTGGAGCGGCAATCAGCGATCCTTGCGAAAGCTCCCGGGACCATCCTGGTCTCCTTTTATGTTGTACGGACTTTAAATTAAATGAAGCTTTTGAAGACAGTACCCGCAGCGGCAATGCTGGCGGGGGGGCTCTTTGCATCTACATGCGCAATGGCCGATGATTCCGTTTTTACTGTCATGGATGACCCTTCCACAGCCAAAAAACCTTTCGAAGGTACTGTTAACGCTGGTTATCTGGCGCAGTCTGGCAATACGAAAAGTTCCTCGATGACTGCGGACTCTACTTTGACCTGGTATGGTAATACTACAGCGTGGTCACTTTGGGGGAATGCCAGCAATACATCGTCAAACGATCAACGTTCTTCGGAAAAGTACGCGGTAGGCGGGCGTAGTCGTTATAACCTGACCGATCAGAATTATATTTTTGGCCAGGCGAGCTGGTTGACGGATCGTTATAACGGTTATCAGCAGCGTGATGTACTCACCGCGGGTTATGGTCGGCAAATCCTCAATGGCCCGGTACACAGCCTGCGTTTTGAATTTGGTCCTGGCGTACGTTATGACGAATATACCGATGGTGACAACGACACTCAGCCGCTGGGCTATGCTTCTGGTACCTATGCGTGGCAGATGACCGATACCACCAAATTTACACAGGGTGTTTCAGTTTTCGGCTCTGAAGATACGACGCTCAACACGGAAAGCGCGTTAAATGTTGCTATCAATGCACATTTTGCGCTTAAAGTAGCCTATAACCTGACCTGGAACTCTGAACCGCCGTCCTCAGCGCCAGCGCACACCGATAGACGTACTACTCTGTCGCTCGGTTATAAAATGTAATATATCAGGCCGGATATTCCGGCCTGATTGTTTTAAATTTAGCAATAAGTGACATTATTATTTTTGGCCTTTCGTTTTATTTTTTATAAAAAGAAATTGCCTTCATAATTTCCTCATAATTGTCTTTTTGTTGACAAATATGCAGTTAATTTGACACGAAAAGATAAATATTTAGTCGGACAAGAATGTGATCTGGATCTATACTGTTTAGCACTGACGGAGATAATGCCTCCGTTCAATTAGCTGAAACAAATAAGAGAATCACTATCATGAAAAATAACAAAATCGCAATCGCGGCTGTGATGCTGTGCACGCTATCTTTTGGCGCATTTGCTGCTAACACGGCTCCACAGCCAGCCAACAACGACCATACTCAAGTTGGCATTGCTAAAGCGACTGACGTTGAAGCGGGCTCCAATATTGCTCCAGGTTCCCAATCAACGGGTCAGTCAATGAATGATGCCTTTGATGTGCACAAGCTTGTTGCCGGAGAGTGGTCCTGATATTTCATCTAACACATCATTTATATTCCATTATTTCGTAAAGCAGCAAGCCGGGTAATGATGTACCGGTTTTGCTTTCCGCATTTTTTGTTAAACATCCATTTGTTGTGTTAAATTCTTATTATCACACTTGGTTTTTATCATACCGATACCGTTTCTTTTTTCGCATATCATCAAATCAAATAGCGTGCGTTTTTTTTGGGCTGCCACCTCTTGTTTTTCCATCAACCAGAACCATTTAGTCTCATGTGACTTTAATCACGCAGTAATGATGTGTAAACTGACTGTCGGTGTTATCTACAGGCGGCTGCAGGTGGGTTCGATTCGGTAAACGGTCGTGCTCATATTTCGCAGAGTGAAGCGGGAACTGGGCCTGAACTTGTTGATAATTATGATTATATTGTTTTGTATGTGCTCTTTCGTGTGGGGCACCACTGCAAATAAGGACATGAAATGCCTGTAATTACGCTTCCTGATGGCAGCCAACGCCATTTTGATCACGCTGTGAGCCCGATGGATATTGCTCTGGATATCGGTCCAGGTCTGGCGAAAGCCACAATTGCTGGTCGTGTCAACGGCGAGCTGGTTGATGCCTGCGATCCTATTGAAAACGATGCAAGCCTCTCCATCATCACCGCTAAAGATGAAGATGGTCTGGAAATTATTCGTCACTCCTGCGCCCACCTTTTGGGGCACGCAATTAAACAGCTGTGGCCAAATACCAAGATGGCGATCGGCCCGGTTGTCGACAATGGTTTCTACTATGATGTCGATCTGGACCATACCCTGACCCAGGAAGATATCGACGCGCTCGAAAAACGTATGCACGAGCTCGCTGAGAAAAACTACGACGTCATCAAGAAGAAAGTCAGCTGGCATGAAGCGCGTGAAACCTTCGTGAAGCGTGGCGAAAACTACAAAGTTTCGATTCTTGATGAAAACATTGCTCATGATGATAAGCCCGGCTTATACCATCACGAAGAATATGTCGACATGTGTCGTGGCCCACACGTGCCGAACATGCGTTTCTGCCATCACTTTAAGCTGATGAAGACCGCCGGTGCCTACTGGCGTGGTGATAGCAACAATAAGATGTTGCAACGTATCTACGGAACCGCATGGGCAGATAAAAAGGCGCTGAATGCTTATCTGCAGCGTCTGGAAGAAGCCGCCAAGCGCGACCATCGTAAAATTGGCAAGCAGCTCGACCTGTATCATATGCAGGAAGAAGCACCGGGTATGGTGTTCTGGCACAACGACGGCTGGACTATCTTCCGTGAACTGGAAACTTTCGTGCGCTCCAAGCTGAAGGAGTACCAGTATCAGGAAGTTAAAGGTCCGTTTATGATGGACCGTGTGCTGTGGGAAAAAACGGGCCACTGGGACAACTATAAAGATGCGATGTTTACCACGTCTTCCGAGAATCGTGAATACTGCATCAAGCCGATGAACTGTCCAGGTCACGTTCAGATCTTCAATCAGGGTCTGAAATCCTATCGCGATCTGCCATTACGTATGGCTGAGTTCGGTAGCTGCCATCGTAACGAGCCATCAGGCGCGTTGCATGGTTTAATGCGTGTACGCGGCTTTACTCAGGATGATGCCCATATCTTCTGTACCGAAGATCAGGTGCGTGATGAAGTCAATGCTTGCATTCGTTTAGTCTATGATATGTATAGCACTTTCGGCTTCGACAAAATTGTCGTCAAACTTTCAACGCGTCCGGAAAAACGTATCGGCAGTGATGAAACGTGGGATCGTGCGGAAGCGGATCTGGCCGTAGCTCTGGAAGAGAATAACATCCCGTTTGAGTATCAACTGGGTGAAGGGGCATTCTATGGCCCGAAAATTGAATTTACCCTTTATGACTGCCTCGATCGTGCATGGCAGTGCGGTACTATACAGTTAGACTTCTCCCTGCCGGCTCGTCTGAGCGCCTCTTATGTAGGCGAAAATAACGAACGACAGGTTCCGGTAATGATTCACCGTGCGATTCTTGGTTCACTGGAGCGCTTTATTGGCATCCTGACCGAAGAGTTCGCTGGTTTCTTCCCAACCTGGATTGCACCTGTGCAGGTTGTGGTGATGAATATTACTGATTCTCAGGCTGAATACGTTAACGAATTGACTCGTAAACTACAAAATGCGGGCATTCGCGTAAAAGCAGACTTGAGAAATGAGAAGATAGGCTTTAAAATCCGCGAGCACACTTTACGTCGTGTCCCTTACATGTTGGTCTGTGGCGACAAAGAGGTAGAAGCAGGCAAAGTTGCCGTGCGTACCCGTCGTGGCAAAGACTTGGGCAGCCTGGACGTAAATGAAGTTATCGAGAAGCTGCAACAAGAGATTCGCAGCCGCAGTCTAAAACAACTGGAGGAATAAGGTATTAAAGGCGGAAAACGAGTTCAAACGGCACGTCCGAATCGTATCAATGGCGAGATTCGCGCCCTGGAAGTTCGCTTAACAGGTCTGGAAGGCGAAGCTTTGGGTATTGTGAGTCTGAGAGAAGCAATCGAAAAGGCTGAAGAAGCCGGAGTAGATTTAGTTGAAATCAGCCCTAACGCCGAACCGCCAGTTTGTCGTATCATGGACTACGGCAAGTTCCTTTATGAAAAGAGTAAGTCTTCTAAGGAACAGAAGAAAAAGCAAAAAGTTATCCAGGTTAAGGAAATTAAATTCCGCCCTGGTACCGACGATGGCGATTATCAGGTAAAACTCCGCAGCCTGATTCGCTTTCTGGAAGATGGCGATAAGGCCAAGATCACGCTGCGTTTCCGCGGTCGTGAGATGGCCCACCAACAGATCGGTATGGAAGTGCTTACGCGCGTTCGTGACGATCTGAGTGAACTGGCAGTTGTCGAATCCTTCCCAACGAAGATCGAAGGCCGCCAGATGATCATGGTGCTCGCTCCTAAGAAGAAACAGTAAGGCCTTCAAGTAGCAATGCCTATGGAGCCTGCGGGCTCTATAGTCGTTGTTCGCCTATGTTTCGTTTATTAACAATGCGAAGTGGAAGTTATTAAAATGCCAAAAATTAAGACCGTACGCGGTGCTGCTAAGCGCTTCAAAAAAACCGGTAAAGGTGGTTTTAAGCACAAGCACGCTAACCTGCGTCACATTCTGACCAAAAAAGCTACCAAGCGTAAACGTCATCTGCGTCCGAAAGCCATGGTTTCCAAAGGCGATCTGGGCCTGGTAATCGCGTGCCTGCCGTACGCATAAGTCGTTAACCCTTTTAACTTTTTAATTAGAATAGATACAGGAGAGCACATATGGCTCGCGTAAAACGTGGTGTAGTTGCCCGTGCACGTCACAAGAAAATTTTGAAACAAGCTAAAGGCTACTACGGTGCGCGTTCTCGCGTATACCGCGTTGCCTTCCAGGCTGTTATCAAAGCTGGTCAGTACGCTTATCGTGACCGTCGTCAGAAAAAGCGTCAGTTCCGTCAACTGTGGATTGCGCGTATCAACGCAGCAGCACGTCAGAACGGTATTTCTTACAGCAAATTCATCAACGGCCTGAAAAAAGCCTCTGTTGAAATCGACCGTAAGATCCTGGCTGACATCGCAGTATTCGACAAATTAGCGTTCACCGCGCTGGTCGAAAAAGCGAAAGCAGCTCTGGCATAAGCCAGTTGAAAGAGGGAGCTTGTCTCCCTCTTTTCGTTTCAACACTATCAATACATTGACTTTTATTGTCGTAAGCTTTTCAATACAGGTCTTCCGTTTCGTACCAGACAAGGTAATGCAAGCATGAATGCTGCTATTTTCCGCTTCTTTTTTTACTTTAGCACCTGAACTCAGGAGGCTAGCGCGTGAAAGAAGAAACGGAAAACAGCGCCTAAAAGCCTCCCTGGTGGAGGCTTTTTTCGTATATGAACTGGCTCATTCTATTTCAAGCTGCAGGTAGGTGAATTAACTCGTGCGATCCCGCTGGAGCAATCTGCGGTAGATACGGATTTACCCACTACCTGTCACTCGAAATAGTGAGAGCAAAATAATAACCATAACCGGTGTCTGCACCGACATAATGAGGAAAACCATGTCACATCTCGCAGAGCTGGTTGCCAGTGCGAAGGCAGCCATTAACGAGGCATCAGATGTTGCTGCGCTGGACAACGTCCGCGTGGAATATTTGGGTAAGAAAGGGCAATTGACCCTTCAGATGACGACCCTGCGTGAGCTGCCTGCTGAAGATCGCCCGGCAGCCGGTGCGGTTATCAACGAAGCCAAAGAGCAGGTCCAGCAGGCGCTTAACGCGCGTAAAGCTGACCTCGAAGGCGCAGCGCTTAACGCGCGTCTGGCCGCGGAGACCATTGATGTCTCTCTGCCGGGGCGTCGTATCGAGAACGGTGGTCTGCACCCGGTTACCCGTACCATCGACCGTATTGAAAGTTTCTTCGGTGAGCTCGGCTTTACCGTCGCGACCGGTCCGGAAATCGAAGATGACTACCATAACTTCGATGCGCTGAATATTCCTGGCCACCATCCGGCGCGCGCTGACCACGACACTTTCTGGTTTGATGCCACGCGCCTCCTGCGCACTCAAACTTCTGGCGTGCAGATCCGCACCATGGCCAACCAGCAGCCGCCAATCCGCATTATTGCACCAGGCCGCGTTTATCGTAACGACTACGATCAGACTCACACTCCAATGTTCCACCAGATGGAAGGCCTGATTGTTGACACTAACATCAGCTTCACCAACCTGAAGGGAACCCTCCACGATTTCCTGCGTAACTTTTTTGAAGAAGATTTGCAGATTCGTTTTCGTCCGTCCTACTTCCCGTTCACAGAGCCTTCTGCTGAAGTTGACGTCATGGGGAAAAACGGTAAATGGCTGGAAGTGCTCGGCTGCGGCATGGTGCACCCGAACGTACTGCGCAACGTTGGCATTGATCCGGAAATCTATTCCGGCTTTGCCTTCGGTATGGGTATGGAGCGACTGACTATGCTGCGCTACGGCGTAACCGACTTACGCGCATTCTTCGAAAACGATCTGCGTTTCCTCAAACAGTTTAAATAAGGGTAGGACAGAACAATGAAATTCAGTGAACTGTGGTTACGCGAGTGGGTTAACCCGGCCATCGACAGCGAAGCGCTGTCGGACCAGATAACCATGGCAGGCCTCGAAGTTGACGGTGTTGAGCCGGTCGCGGGAAGCTTCAACGGCGTTGTCGTAGGTGAAGTGGTTGAATGCGCTCAGCACCCTAATGCTGACAAACTACGCGTAACGAAAATCAACGTTGGCGGCGAACGTCTGCTGGATATCGTCTGCGGCGCGCCGAACTGTCGTCAGGGTCTGAAGGTTGCGGTTGCAACCATCGGTGCCGTACTGCCGGGTGATTTTAAAATTAAAGCGGCGAAACTGCGCGGCGAGCCTTCTGAAGGTATGCTGTGTTCTTTCTCCGAGCTGGGTATTTCCGACGATCATAGCGGCATTATCGAATTGCCTGCTGATGCGCCGCTGGGTACCGACATCCGTGAATACCTGAAGCTGGACGATAACACCATTGAAATCAGCGTCACGCCGAACCGTGCCGACTGCCTGGGTATTATTGGTGTTGCTCGCGATGTGGCCGTACTCAACAAAGCTCCGCTGAATGCTCCGGAAATTACCCCGGTTGCGGCGACTGTTGATGATGTGCTGCCAATCCAGGTTGAAGCGCCGGATGCTTGCCCGCGCTATCTGGGGCGCGTGGTGAAAGGCATTAATGTTAAAGCGCCGACTCCGTTGTGGATGAAAGAGAAGCTGCGTCGTTGCGGTATTCGTTCCATCGATGCCGTGGTTGATGTGACCAACTATGTGCTGCTTGAACTGGGTCAGCCAATGCACGCCTTCGACAAAGATCGCATTGACGGCGGGATTGTCGTGCGTATGGCGCACGAAGGGGAGACCTTAGTTCTGCTGGATGGCTCTGAAGCTAAGCTGGACACCGATACTCTGGTTATTGCTGACCACCAGAAAGCGCTGGCAATGGGCGGCATTTTCGGTGGTGAACACTCTGGTGTGAATGACGAAACGCAAAACGTTCTGTTGGAATGTGCGTTCTTCAGCCCGCTGTCTATTACTGGCCGCGCGCGTCGCCATGGCCTGCATACCGATGCCTCTCACCGCTATGAGCGTGGTGTGGACTCAGCGCTGCAATATAAGGCAATGGAACGTGCAACTCGCCTGCTGATGGATATCTGTGGCGGTGAAGCTGGTCCGATCATCGATGTTACTAATGAAGCGACTCTGCCTAAGCCTGCAACTATCACACTGCGCCGTAGCAAGCTCGATCGCCTGATTGGTCATCACGTTGATGATGCGCAGGTGAGCGATATTTTGCGTCGTCTGGGCTGCGAAGTGACTGAAGGTCAGGACGAGTGGAAAGCCGTTGCGCCGAGCTGGCGTTTCGACATGGAGATCGAAGAGGACCTGGTCGAAGAAGTCGCTCGCGTTTATGGCTATAACAATATTCCTGATGAGCCGGTCCAGGCTGGCCTGATCATGGGCACCCACCGCGAGGCGGATCTGTCGCTTAAGCGCGTGAAAACCCTGCTCAATGACAAAGGCTACCAGGAAGTTATTACCTATAGTTTTGTAGATCCGAAAGTACAGCAATTGATCCACGCTGGTGAAGAAGCGCTGATTCTGCCGAGCCCAATCTCCAGCGAAATGTCGGCAATGCGCCTGTCATTGTGGACTGGCTTACTGGGAACTGTGGTGTATAACCAAAACCGTCAGCAGAGCCGTGTACGTATCTTTGAGAGCGGCTTACGCTTTGTTCCAGATACTCAGGCTCCGCTGGGTATTCGCCAGGATGTGATGCTGGCTGGCGTGATTTGCGGTAACCGCTACGAAGAGCACTGGAATCTGGCAAAAGAAACCGTTGATTTTTATGATTTAAAAGGTGACCTTGAGTCCGTTCTTGACCTGACCGGTAAGCTTTCCGATATCGAATTCCGTATCGAAGCTAATACTGCGCTTCATCCGGGGCAGTCCGCAGCGATTTATCTGAAAGGTGAACGTATTGGTTTTATTGGGGTTGTTCACCCGGAGCTGGAACGTAAACTGGATCTGAACGGTCGCACTTTGGTCTTCGAACTGGAGTGGGACAAGCTTGCAGACCGCGTGGTGCCTCAGGCGCGTGAAGTTTCGCGCTTCCCGGCGAACCGTCGTGACATCGCTGTTGTTGTGGCAGAAAACGTTCCCGCTGCCGATGTTTTAGCCGAGTGTAAGAAAGTTGGCGTAAATCAGGTAGTTGGCGTAAACTTATTTGACGTGTACCGCGGTAAAGGCGTGTCGGAAGGCTTTAAGAGCCTTGCGATTAGTCTAATCCTTCAGGATACCAGCCGTACACTCGAAGAAGAGGAGATTGCCGCTACCGTCGCCAAATGTGTAGAGGCATTGAAAGAGCGATTCCAGGCATCATTGAGGGATTGAACCTATGGCGCTTACAAAAGCTGAAATGTCAGAATATCTGTTTGATAAGCTTGGGCTTAGCAAGCGGGATGCCAAAGAGCTGGTGGAGTTGTTTTTCGAAGAGGTTCGCCGTGCTCTGGAAAACGGAGAGCAGGTAAAACTCTCCGGGTTTGGCAACTTCGATTTGCGTGATAAGAACCAACGCCCGGGCCGTAACCCGAAAACGGGAGAGGATATCCCTATTACAGCCCGGCGAGTGGTGACCTTCAGACCAGGCCAGAAGCTAAAAAGCCGTGTTGAAAATGCGTCACCCAGAGACAAATAATCTGAACTAACTAAAAAGGCCGCGATGCGGCCTTTTTCTTTTCTTTACTGAATACCGTAAAATCAATCACATCCCACTCCTGGATTTAGGAATCTATGCTGACCTTTGCTCAAATTCAGCAGCGCCGCAGTCGGCGCTGGCTTGCGGTATTAACCTTGCTGCTTCTGATCACATCGACCATCAGCCTGTGCGCTGGAGACCAGTGGATTGGCCCCGGCGAGTGGTTGAGCGCTAAAGGTGAGCTTTTTATCTGGCAGATCCGTCTGCCTCGTACTCTGGCCGTCCTGCTTGTGGGAGCAGCGCTGGCGCTTTCGGGGGCGATAATGCAGGCGCTATTTGAAAACCCGCTAGCGGAGCCGGGGCTGCTGGGCGTATCCAATGGGGCTGGGGTTGGCCTGATTGCTGCTGTGCTGCTGGGGAAAGGGTTGCTTCCTGGTTGGGCGTTAGGGCTATGCGCGATTCTTGGCGCGCTAGTCATCACCTTTATTTTGCTGCGCTTCGCCAGGCGACACTTGTCCACCAGCCGGTTGCTGTTGGCGGGTGTCGCGTTAGGTATCATCTGTAGTGCACTGATGACCTGGGCTGTCTATTTTTCTACCTCTTTCGATCTTCGTCAGTTGATGTACTGGATGATGGGCGGTTTTGGCGGCGTTGACTGGCAGCAGCTGTGGCTAATGCTGGCGCTGTTGCCGGTGTTGGGCTGGGTGTGTTTGCAATCGCAGCCGCTCAATCTGCTGGCGCTGGGCGAAGTGTCCGCGCGACAGTTGGGCTTACCGTTGTGGCTATGGCGCAAAGTGTTGGTGGTGGCTACCGGCTGGTTGGTGGGAGTTAGCGTGGCGCTGGCTGGGGCGATTGGTTTTATTGGCCTGGTCATTCCGCACATTCTGCGTTTATGCGGTTTAAGCGATCATCGTGTTTTGCTTCCGGCCTGTATGTTAGCCGGAGCCAGTGCTTTACTGGGGGCGGATATTGTCGCGCGTCTGGCGCTGTCGGCGGCGGAACTGCCCATCGGCGTGGTTACCGCGACGCTGGGGGCGCCGGTGTTTATCTGGTTATTGTTAAAATCAGGCCGCCCGCAGTAGGGCAATACAGGCGCTGTATTGCCACAGCGCCTGCAATAAGTCGAGAATATTACCAGCCTTTAATGGCATCGCCCTTGTAGACTTCCGCTGCCTTATCTGCGACTTCTTTGGTCTGGAAGGCTTCTTTCAGCTCCTGAACCTTTTTACTGTCTTTATTATCTTCGCGCGAAACAATAGCGTTAACGTACGGAGAGTCCGGACCTTCCATAAATAAACCATCGCGGGCAGCAGACAAACCGGCCTGCGCAGAGAAGTTAGTATTAATAATCGACAGCGCGACGTTCGGGTCATCCAACGTACGTGTTAGTTGCGGCGTATCAACCTCGACAATTTTCAGCTGTTTTGGATTGTCGATAATATCCAGAGTCGTTGGCAGGTAACCGACACCGTCTTTCAGCTTGATTAAGCCTTGCGCCTGGAGCAACAGCAGGCTGCGGCCCAGAGTGGTGGTTTCGTTAGAAATAGAAACCGTCGCGCCGTCAGGTAGCTCGCTGATGTTTTTAATTTTCTTAGAGTAGGCGGCAATCGGGAAGACAAAAGTTTTACCGACAATCGCAAACTTATAGCCACGCTCTTTTGATTGTGCCTCAAGGTAAGGTAGCGTCTGAAACGCGTTAGCATCGACGTCTTTATTGTTGAGGGCTTCATTAGGCAGGACGTAATCATTGAACGAGATAACTTCAACATCGAGGTTGTATTTGTCTTTGGCAACTTGTTCCACGACTTTCCAGATAGCTTCATCCGGGCCGGTGTTAATCGCCACT
The DNA here is from genome assembly GCF_003261575.2 of Klebsiella huaxiensis. Lineage (GTDB taxonomy): Bacteria > Pseudomonadota > Gammaproteobacteria > Enterobacterales > Enterobacteriaceae > Klebsiella > Klebsiella huaxiensis. Next base: position 2,497,581 of record NZ_CP036175.1, read on the forward strand.
TTAACTTTATTATCTTCATCTGGCGAACAGGCCGAGAGTAGCGCCACAGAGACGGCAATTAACGCCGTGCTAAACATCTTTTTCATCAATAAAACTCTCTCAAATTAACAATTAACGAAATACTATTACATCCATTTATCACTGTACACTGAATTGCTCTGTCTCCTTGTTGAGATGAATTCATGTTGTCAGGGCTGTTACATCAAGAGACACTCCAGGGCGATTCAAAGTAGAATGACGCGGTCTGAATCCGCTACAGTAGATAGGGATCACCACGCAGAAACTGGTTTAATTCACTGAGGGAAGGCTATGCAACACGATATTCTCAATACTGAAGTCACCACTATTGATGGTGAGAAAACAACGCTTGCGCCTTATGCAGGCAAAGTGCTGCTGATCGTCAACGTTGCGTCAAAATGTGGCCTGACGCCGCAATATGAGCAACTGGAAACCCTGCAAAAAGATCTCGAAAGCGAAGGTTTTAGCGTGCTGGGCTTTCCATGTAACCAATTCCTGGGGCAAGAGCCGGGCAGCGAAGAAGAGATTAAAACGTTCTGCAGCACTACTTACGGCGTCACTTTCCCGATGTTCAGCAAGGTTGACGTCAACGGCGAACATCGTGCGCCTTTGTATCAGAAGCTGGTCGATGCCGCCCCGCAGGCCATCGCGCCGGAAGGCAGCGGTTTCTATGAGCGAATGGCCAGTAAAGGCCGGGCGCCGCTGTATGTTGACGACATCCTGTGGAACTTTGAAAAATTCCTGATTGGTCGCGACGGTCAGGTTATCGGCCGTTTCTCACCTGATATGACGCCGGACTCCCCGCAGCTGGTGGCCGCGATTAAAGGAGCTTTAGCCAAATAATGCCATTTTTGATGCAGCTACAGGATGTAGAAGAGGCGGGGCGGCTGGCCCCATTTACCGCGGATGTCCGACCCGGAGAGATTATTCACCTGGTGGGGCCAAACGGCGCGGGGAAAAGCACGCTGCTGGCGCGAATGGCGGGTCTCACCACTGGCCCCGGACAGGTGACGCTCAATGAGCGCCCGCTGAACGACTGGCTAGCGCAGGACCTGGCCCGTCATCGTGCCTATCTCAGCCAGCACCAGATGCCGCCCTTCGCGATGCCGGTCTGGCACTATCTGTCGCTGCATCTGCAAAACGAGACACAGAACGCGCTCCTGAAGACCATCGCAGAAAAACTGGGTCTGAGCGATAAGCTCGGACGCCAGGTGAATCATATTTCGGGTGGAGAGTGGCAGCGTGTGCGTCTGGCAGCGGTAATATTGCAAATCCATCGTCAGGCCAATCCGGCAGGACAGCTGTTACTGTTGGATGAACCGATGAATAGCCTCGACGTGGCGCAGCAGGCCGCGCTCGATCGGGTATTAAGTGAACTTTGTGCCTCAGGTATTGCGATCGTCATGAGCAGTCACGATCTCAATCACACCCTCCGCCATGCCCAGAGTTCCTGGCTTATCCGTCAGGGGGAGACTATCGCCTGCGGCAGTACATCCGAGGTGCTGAGCGAAGAAAATTTAACCGCCGCCTATGCGATGGCCTTTCAACGAGTGGAGGTGGCGGGTCATCTTATGCTCGTTGCGTCACAGTAGCACGCAGTAGCCTTGCCAGCGAATTGATAAACAAGCTAAATTATTCTGACAATAAGATAGGGAACAGAGGAATCGTCTGAGATGCGTTTCTGGTTCGTGTTGTTTGTAGCGCTATTTCTGGCGGGTTGTAGTAGCCATCGGGCGCCGCCGCCAAATCCGCGGCTTGCAGATTCTATTACCGTTGTCGCCAACCTCAATGAGCAGTTAAGAAACTGGCGGGGAGCGCCGTATCGTTATGGCGGAATGTCGCCGCGCGGTGTTGATTGCTCCGGTTTTGTGCTGATGACTTTTCGCGATAAGTTCGCGTTGCAGTTGCCGCGCGAAACCCGTGAACAGGCGGAAATAGGCACTAAGATTGATAAGAGCGAATTGCTGCCCGGCGATCTGGTCTTTTTCAAGACGGGCTCCGGAGAGAGCGGCTTGCACGTCGGTATTTATGACACGGATAATCAGTTTATCCACGCCTCCACCAGCCAGGGCGTGACGCGTTCATCACTGGATAACGTGTACTGGCATAAGAAATTCTGGCAGGCGCGAAGGATTTAGCGTTGGTCAATTAGCCGAAGGGAAGCGCCAGTTTCCCTTTTTCATCGCAATACCCATTCAATCCCTCCGTGTTAATAATTTGTTGAAAGCACTACACTGGAGACAGGAGGTACCATGGCCCTGTCTTTTACTACCCACTGGCGTGATGAACTGCCGGATTTTTATACTGCATTAACACCGACTCCGCTGGAGAATGCGCGGCTTGTCTGGCACAACGCGTCACTGGCGCGAACGCTGGGCATCCCTGATTCGTTATTCAAACCAGATCGGGGCGCTGGCGTATGGGGTGGCGAAACCCTGCTGCCGGGGATGTCGCCGCTGGCGCAGGTTTACAGCGGTCACCAGTTCGGTTCCTGGGCCGGACAGCTTGGTGATGGGCGCGGGATTTTGCTTGGCGAACAGCAACTCTCCGATGGTCGACGCTTTGACTGGCATTTGAAAGGTGCCGGACTCACTCCCTATTCGCGAATGGGCGACGGGCGGGCGGTATTACGCTCGACGATACGCGAAGGTCTGGCCTCGGAAGCGATGCATGCGCTGGGCATTCCCACCACCCGTGGGCTGGCGATAGTGACTAGCGACACGCCGGTGTATCGGGAAACCGTTGAACAGGGTGCGATGCTGATGCGTATCGCGGAAAGCCATCTGCGTTTTGGCCATTTTGAGCACTTTTACTATCGCCGCCAGCCGCAAAAGGTTCAGCAGCTGGCGGACTTTGCGATTCGCCATCACTGGCCGCACCTGCAAGACGAAGCCGATAAGTATGTTTTATGGTTTAGTGACGTTGTCACGCGAACGGCGGAAATGATCGCCAGTTGGCAAACTGTCGGCTTCGCCCACGGGGTGATGAACACCGATAATATGTCAATTCTGGGGTTAACGATGGACTACGGTCCGTACGGTTTCCTTGATGACTTCCTGCCGGGCTTTATCTGCAACCATTCCGATCATCAGGGGCGCTATAGCTTTAATAATCAGCCAGCGGTAGGGCTATGGAACCTGCAACGACTGGCGCAAACGCTATCACCCTTTATCAGCGCTGAGGCATTAAATACCGCGCTGGATGGTTACCAGCATGCACTGCTGACGGCGTACGGTCGCCGTATGCGTGACAAGCTGGGGCTGTTTACCCAGCAAAAAGGCGATAACGAGCTGCTTGATGGGCTGTTTGCGCTGATGGAGCGCGAAGGCAGTGACTACACGAGAACTTTCCGTATTCTTTGCGCGAGCGAACAGACGAGCGCAGCTTCGCCGCTGCGCGATGAGTTTATCGACCGCGAGACGTTCGATCGCTGGTTTGCTGATTATCGCGCACGCCTGCGCGATGAGCAGATTGACGATGCGCGGCGGCAGGCCCATATGAGGAGCGTAAATCCGGCAATTGTACTGCGTAACTGGCTGGCGCAGCGCGCGATAGAACAAGCGGAGCAGGGTGATATGAGCGAGTTGGAGCGTTTGCATAACGCTTTATCTCAGCCCTTTGCTGATCGAACGGATGATTATATTAACCGTCCGCCAGACTGGGGGAGGCGTCTTGAAGTGAGCTGTTCCAGCTAGTAAACCGTTATCCCTGCCGTTATCGGTGGGGATAATTATTTGGTCAGTATCAGCTTGCCCGCATTGGTCTGGCGCAGTAAATAACGCTGACCGTCGTGTTCGATAACCACCCGTCCTTCGCTACCTAATAACGTGCGGCTGTTTATCTGCCTGTCCGTGGAAACGGGATAAGGGGCATTGTCTTTTGTTTTTTCTGCTGTGGCAGTGTTATCCATACGCGTCATAGCACTCAAAAATAAAAATCAAAGCAACAATGATTATCATTATCAATAATGTTGATTTTCACGGCAAGTATTTTTTACAGGAATGCCATATTTGGCAGGTTTGTTGTCGGGGGCTGAGAAAATATCCCCACCACGAATGTGGTAGGGAGAAGGGCTAAAGGCGGGTTGCGGTTGCTGCGGCTAATTCCGCAAGCAGGCGTTCGCTATCTTCCCAGCTCAGGCAAGGGTCGGTAATCGATTGTCCCCTGGCCAGCGGCTGGCCGGAGATAACCTTCTGCGTGCCTTCCTGAAGGAAGCTTTCAGCCATGATCCCGGCGATAGCGGTTGATCCCGCGCGGATCTGCTGGCAGATGTCGGCGCAGACGTCCAGCTGACGGCGATGCTGTTTCTGGCAATTCCCGTGGCTAAAATCAACCACCAACTGCTGCGGCAGGTTGAATTCCGCCAGCACATCCCCGGCAGCGGCGATATCGGCGGCGTGGTAGTTAGGCTGTTTCCCGCCACGCATAATGATATGGCCATAAGGATTGCCGCTGGTCTGGTAGATGGTCATCTGCCCCTGTTTATCTGGCGACAGGAACATATGACTGGCGCGGGAAGCGCGAATAGCGTCAACGGCAATACGCGTATTGCCATCGGTACCGTTCTTAAATCCCACCGGGCAGGAGAGCGCCGAGGCCATTTCGCGGTGAATTTGGCTCTCGGTGGTGCGCGCGCCGATAGCGCCCCAGCTAATCAGGTCGGCAATAAACTGCCCGGTCACCATATCGAGAAATTCGGTGGCGGTCGGCACGCCCAGCTCGTTCACCTGCAACAGCAGGCTGCGGGCCAGCTCAAGGCCATGATTGACCCGATAGCTGCCGTTCAGGTCAGGATCGGAAATCAATCCCTTCCAGCCAACCACCGTGCGCGGTTTTTCAAAGTAGGTGCGCATCACGATTTCCAGCTGCGGCTGGTAACGTTCGCGCATTCCTTGCAGGCGGTGCGCATACTCCATCGCCGCATCAGTATCGTGAATGGAACATGGGCCAATCACCACCAGCAGGCGGCGATCTTCACCGTTGAGGATCCTCTCGATTCGGCGGCGAGAAGCGGAGACGTGTGCTGCAACATCGGCAGACACAGGGTGCCGTTGCGCCAGTTCCGCGGGCGTTACCAGGCTTTCAATGCGCGCGGTACGCAATTCGTCTGTTTTATTCATTGGGGGTCTCAAAAATCTGTTTCTTCCGCGGCGAAAATGCCGGGAAGTGATGCGCATCACGATAAACCAATCCCTGCTTATTGCAAGAGCAGGGCATGATCCTGTATGAGCCATGGGTGATAGCATAAACAAATTTTTGATAATGTACTAGCTCGTTAGTACATTCTGCGACTTAGCCCCATAATGTCCATGATTTTAGTGGCGATTTCTTCCACTGAGTAATTGGTACTGTTCAGGCAAGGTATCTTATTTTTGCGATAGAGAGCTTCCACTTCGGTCACTTCCATCCGACACTGACGCATGGAAGCATAGCGGCTATTTTCCCGTCGCTCTTCACGGATAGCCGCCAGACGTTCCGGATTGATAGTTAGCCCGAATAGTTTGTGCTGTAGCGGTTTTAACGATGCGGGAAGAATCAGATTGTCCATATCATCGGCGATAAACGGGTAGTTGGCGGCGCGAATACCGTATTGCATTGCCAGATACAGGCTGGTGGGCGTTTTCCCACAGCGCGAAACGCCAAGAAGGATCACCTGGGCCTGGTCGAGGTTGCGCAGTGAAATCCCGTCATCGTGAGCGAGTGTGTAGTCGATAGCAGCGATACGTGCGTCGTACTTATTCAGATTACCCGGCGTCAGTCCGTGAGTACGATGAGCGATCGGCGACGGGTCAAGACGTAATTCCTGTTGCAGCGGGGCCACCAACGCCTGAACGATGTCCTGACAAAATCCTTCGCTTTGCATGATGATGTCGCGAATTTCCGGAATAACGATGGAGTAGAAGACCAGCGGACGGATACCGGTTTGTTGAAAAATCGCGTCAATTTGTTCCTTCACGGCGCGCGCGCGGCTGATATTTTCGACAAACGGCAGGGTCACGCTGCTAATGGCGACCGGGAATTGCGACATGACCGCATGACCCAGCACTTCTGCCGTAATGGCGGTACCGTCGGAAATATAAAACACGTGGCGATCTACAGCACTTTCCATTTTGACCATCCGGTATAAAGAGTTTAATTACCTGAAAGCTGATATTAAATTTAAGCATATCGCTCCAGGCTTTGTCTCATATTTAAAAAGTGAAACGCTATTTTTATTTTTAATGAAAAGCCCTATTCATTTTTTGTAACTGCGTATCTTTTGTATCAAAATCCACCAGATTCTTGAAGAATCATTAAGTTAGCTATATCTGGAAAAGAATCCTAAAAACGAAAAAATAATTTGCTTGAACGATTCACCGTTTTTTTAAGCCGCGTAAATATGTCAGGATAAATCCCGTAGTCGATCGTGAATTATTTATCACTGGTATTAAATCACAAAAGGATTGTCTCGATGTCCAACAATGGCTCGTCACCGCTGGTGCTTTGGTATAACCAACTCGGCATGAATGATGTAGACAGGGTTGGAGGCAAAAATGCCTCCCTGGGTGAAATGATTACGAATCTTTCTGGTATGGGTGTTTCCGTACCGAACGGGTTTGCCACCACCGCTGATGCTTTTGATCAGTTCCTGGACCAAAGCGGTGTTAACCAGCGCATTTATGCACTGCTGGATGAAACCGACATTGACGACGTTTCCGCATTAGCGAAAGCGGGCGCGCAGATCCGTCAATGGATCATTGATACGCCGTTCCAGAGTGAACTGGAAAATGCGATTCGCGATGCCTATACCCAGCTGTCCGCTGATGACGCTGAGGCTTCTTTTGCCGTTCGCTCCTCCGCGACCGCCGAAGATATGCCGGATGCTTCCTTCGCCGGGCAGCAAGAGACATTCCTCAACGTGCAGGGCTTTGACGCCGTGCTTGTCGCGGTGAAGCACGTCTTTGCTTCGCTGTTTAACGATCGCGCAATCTCCTACCGCGTGCATCAGGGTTACGATCACCGCGGCGTGGCGCTCTCCGCCGGGGTGCAGAGAATGGTGCGCTCCGATCTCGCCTCATCCGGCGTGATGTTCTCCATTGATACCGAGTCCGGCTTTGATCAGGTGGTGTTTATCACCTCCGCCTGGGGACTCGGCGAAATGGTCGTACAGGGCGCGGTGAACCCGGATGAATTCTATGTCCATAAGCCGACGCTGGAAGCGGGTCGCCCGGCCATTGTGCGTCGCACCATGGGGTCGAAAAAGATCCGCATGATTTACGCCCCGACCCAGGAACACGGGAAACAGGTGCGTATCGAAGATGTTCCGCAGGCGCAGCGCGACGTTTTCTCGTTAACCGACGAGGAAGTGCAGGAGCTGGCGAAACAAGCGGTGCAGATCGAGAAACACTACAACCGTCCGATGGATATCGAATGGGCGAAAGATGGCCACACTGGTAAGCTGTTTATCGTACAGGCGCGACCGGAAACCGTGCGTTCGCGCGGCCAGGTGATGGAGCGTTATACCCTCCATGCACAGGGGCAGATTGTTTCCGAAGGGCGTGCCATCGGCCACCGTATTGGTGCGGGTCCGGTAAAAGTTATTCACGATATCAGTGAAATGAACCGCATTGAGCCCGGTGACGTGCTGGTCACCGACATGACCGACCCGGATTGGGAGCCGATCATGAAGAAAGCGGCGGCGATCGTCACCAACCGAGGCGGGCGCACTTGTCACGCAGCGATTATCGCGCGTGAGCTGGGGATCCCGGCGGTAGTGGGCTGCGGTGATGCGACCGAACGCATTGAGGAAAACCAGAACGTCACTGTTTCCTGTGCGGAAGGCGATACTGGCTACGTCTATGCCGAAATCCTCGACTTCAGCATTAAGAGCTCCAGCGTTGGCGAAATGCCGGATCTGCCGCTGAAGATCATGATGAACGTCGGCAACCCGGACAGGGCCTTCGACTTCGCCTGCTTGCCGAATGAAGGCGTGGGCCTGGCGCGTCTGGAGTTTATCATCAACCGAATGATTGGCGTTCACCCGCGCGCGCTGCTGGAGTTTGACGATCAGGAACCGGCTTTGCAGAACGAAATCCGCGAGCTAATGAAAGGCTACGACTCGCCGAAAGAGTTCTACGTTGGTCGTCTGACTGAGGGGATCTCGACGCTTGGCGCGGCATTCTTCCCGAAACGAGTGATTGTGCGTCTCTCCGACTTTAAATCTAACGAATACGCCAACCTGGTCGGCGGCGAGCGTTATGAGCCGGAAGAAGAGAACCCGATGCTGGGCTTCCGTGGAGCCGGTCGTTACGTTTCCGAAAGCTTCCGCGACTGCTTTGCGCTGGAGTGTGACGCGGTAAAACGCGTTCGTAATGATATGGGCCTGACTAACGTCGAAATCATGGTGCCGTTTGTTCGCACCGTGGCGCAGGCGAAAGCGGTGGTTGAAGAGCTGGAACGCCAGGGCCTCAAGCGTGGCGAAAATGGCCTGAAGCTGATTATGATGTGTGAAATCCCATCGAATGCGCTGCTGGCCGACCAGTTCCTCGAATACTTCGACGGTTTCTCTATCGGTTCCAACGATATGACGCAGCTGGCGCTGGGTCTGGACCGTGACTCCGGCGTGGTCTCTGAGTTGTTCGATGAGCGTAACGAAGCGGTGAAAGCGCTGCTGTCGATGGCGATTCGCGCGGCGAAGAAGCAGGGCAAATACGTGGGTATCTGCGGGCAGGGCCCGTCTGACCATGAAGACTTTGCCGCATGGCTGATGGAAGAGGGGATTGATAGCCTGTCCCTGAACCCGGACACCGTGGTGCAAACCTGGCTTGGCCTGGCTGAACTGAATAAGTAAATTTTCGTTAAAATATGTCATCCCCGTCAGTAATGGCGGGGATTTTTTTGTTTTCGTACACCCGCACCGCTTATTTGCGCTCAGTCACATAAAACGGAAAAAACAAAATACCGTAATCCGACAGTTAATTTCTACAATTGTCCCTTCTCTGTTTATTACTAATACTGACACAACGTTATCAAAAATCATGATAACCACTTCCTGAAATACCTCTTCTATTGTGTACAGGATAATAATAATGACACTTTCCTCGGTACTCACTACAAAAGATAAAATAGGTTATGGACTTGGCGATATGGCCAGCGCGCTGGTGTGGCAAACGGCCACGCTTTTTTTGGCCTATTTCTACACTGATGTTTTTGGTTTACCTGCCGCAATCATGGGGACAATGTTTTTGGTCGTCAGGGTTATTGATGCAGTGGTCGATCCCTGTATTGGCGCCCTGGTCGACAGAACTCGTACCCGGCACGGACGTTTTCGCCCCTGGCTATTGTGGTTCGCCATTCCGTTTGGCGTGAGTTGTATTATTACTTTCTACGTCCCTGATGTTGGACCAACGGCAAAAATCGTTTACGCCTGTGTTACTTACGCTATTTTAAGCTTTATCTATTCGGCGATTAACGTGCCTTATTGCGCCATGCCCGGCGCGTTAACGATGGACCCGCACGAGCGTCACTCGCTCCAGTCGTGGCGCTTTGCGCTGTCGTTTATTGGCGGGTTGATTGTCACCGTGATTGCGCTGCCGTTGGTTGCCCATCTGGGACAGGGTGATGCGCAAAAAGGCTATTTTTATGCCATGAGCCTGATGGGTATCCTCGGCATCGTGCTTTTCTTTAGCTGTTTTTTCCTGACCCGGGAGCGATATACCCCGCAGGGCGACAGCTCAGGTTCGTTATTAAAAGACCTTAAGCTGTTAGCGGGAAATAGCCAGTGGCGCATCGTTTTTATCTTCAATATTTTATTACTTACCGCGGTGGTGACGCGCGGCTCGGCAACCATGTATTACGTCAAATATGTGATGCAGCGCCCGGATATGGTCTTCACATTTATCGTTACCGGGATGATTGCGGCGCTGCTCGGCGCATTATTATCTGCGCGCCTGCTCGGGAAATTTGACCGCGTACGTTCCTATCAGTGGACAATTATTACTTACGTTGTTTTTGCAGCGGCTATTTTCTTTATTCCCGCCAATCAATTGTGGTTAATATTGAGCCTCAACGTCATCTTTGGCTTTATACAAAATCTCACCACGCCGCTGCAATGGACTATGTTCTCTGATGTGGTGGATTACGAAGAACATCGCAGTGGACGACGTCTCGATGGTCTGGTGTTTTCTACCGCGCTATTCGCCATTAAATTCGGTCTCGCGCTTGGCGGCGCCGTCGTCGGCTGGGTGCTGGGAATGGTGAACTATGCCCCCAATGCGCTCAATCAATCCACCACGGTGTTAAACACCATCAATGCGCTTTTCACTCTGGTGCCATCGGTACTGTTTATCGCCATGGCGCTTCTGCTGATGCTCTACAAACTCAACAGCCGTACGGCAGACAGCATCGCCCGTGAACTGGCCCATAAACGTGAAGCGCGCGCGCAAGAAACAGCGCAGCCGACGCTGAATTCAGCCCTACAGGAGTAATAACATGACTGTGATTTATAAGGATGCTCATCGCTCTATCGCGGAACGCGTTGCGGATTTATTGTCGCGAATGACGACCGAAGAAAAATTTGCTCAGATGCACGCATACTGGCTGGTGTTGGCGGAAAATGGTGAGCACCGTGAGCGCAGCGATATGAGCGATGAATTCGCAGGCGTCAGTGAGCAGACTTCATTGGCGGAAAGGCTGAAACTTGGCATCGGGCAAATCACTCGTCCCTTGGGGACACATATTGTGGATGCGCAGAGTGGCGTACGGGCGGCGAATCGCCTGCAAAAAATGCTGATCGAAGAGACCCGGCTGGGCATTCCGGCACTGTTTCATGAAGAGTGTCTGGTTGGGCTGCTGTGCAAAGATGCGACGCTGTTTCCTTCATCGCTAAACTACGGTTCAACCTGGGACCCTGAGTTAGTCGAGCGTGTGGCGCGGGAAATTGGCGCTGAAGCCCGTTCGATCGGCTGTAAACAGGGGCTGGCTCCGGTGCTGGACGTCTCTCGCGATGTGCGCTGGGGGCGAACCGAAGAGACCTTTGGCGAAGATCCGTGGCTGGTTGGGGTCATGGCCTGCGCCTACGTCAATGGCTTACAAAGTGAAAAACGAGATCTGCTGGCGACGCTCAAACATTACGTCGGGCACTCGTTTAGCGAGGGCGCGCGCAACCATGCTCCGGTACACCTTGGTTTTTGCGAACTTAACGATATCTTCCTTCTACCGTTCGAGATGGCGGTGAAGCTGGCCAATGCCGGTTCGGTGATGCCAGCCTATCACGATATCGATAACCAGCCGGGCCACAGCGATAGCTTCCTGCTGACCACCGTTCTGCGCGAGCAGTGGGGCTTTGACGGTATTATCGTTGCCGACTACGGCGGCGTCAGTCTGCTGCATCAGCATCACGGTATCTCACACGATGCAGCGGAGTCCGCAGCGCTGGCATTCAATGCCGGTCTTGATGTGGAATTGCCGAAAGATGATTGCGCACGCCACCTGTGCGAGGCGCTGGATCGTGGATTAATCACTATGGCGAAAATTGATGAGATTGTCGCCCGCACTCTGACCGAGAAATTCCGCCTTGGGCTATTTGAACACCCCTATACTGACGTGACGGGTATTGTACTGCAATCGACAAGCGCCCGTCAGGCGGCGCGCGATGTTGCTACACGCTCGCTGACGCTACTGGAAAACCGGGGCGCGATACCATTGTCGGGTAAGCCGAAGGTGGCGGTCGTGGGGCCTACCGCCGACGATCCTCTGGCGCTGCTGAGCGGTTACAGCTTCCCGGTACACCTGATCATCAGCGATATAGTGGATGAGGTCTCGCAGGTGACTACGCCGCTAAACGCCCTGCGGCAGTATCTTGGCGAGGATCAGGTCAGCTACGCTAAGGGCTGTCATATTATTGAACATCGGATGGCCGGTGCGCCGGTATTCCCTGGCGATAGCGGCGGCAAACCGATGCAGCAATCACCGGTCTCGCTGGACGTCAGCCTGATCCCAGATGCGGTAAGCGCCGCCCGGGAAAGTGATGTCGTCGTGGCCTGCGTGGGTGACCTGGCGGGTCTGTTCCAGAGTGGCACAGTGGGTGAAGGTTCCGATACCGACAGCCTGAATCTGCCGGGCGTTCAGCAGCAACTCCTTGAAGCGCTGGTCGGCACCGGTAAACCCGTTATTGTGGTGATGACCGGCGGGCGACCTTATAACCTACAGGGCCTGGAAGACAGCATCGCTGGTTTGCTTATGGCATGGGCACCTGGTCAGGAAGGTGGCTGGGCGATTGCCGATGTATTAACCGGTCGCGCCGAACCGCAGGGACGCTTAGTGGTCAGCGTACCGAAAAGCGCCGGTGCGATGCCCTATTACTACAACCATAAGCTGAAAAGCGGCGGTACGCCGTTTGCGTTTCACTTTGGCTCACGTTACCCGTTCGGCTACGGGCAAAGCTGGACGACGTTCGATTACGCCGAACCACATTTGCTGGCGCAGGAGGTTAACGTGGAGGGTGAAATCGCCGTGCAGGTTGCCGTGCGCAACTGCGGAGAACGCCGCGGTAGCGAGGTGGTTCAGCTCTACGTTCGCGATAAAGTCGCCTCGATGGTGCGCCCGCTCCAGGAGCTAAAAGCCTTCCAGCGAGTGACGCTCGATCCTGGCGAAACGGCAACGCTGAGATTCTATTTGCCGGTAGATATGCTCAACTTCACCCGTCGTGACGGTCAGCGAATTGTCGAACCGGGAGAGTTTGAACTGCAGATTGGTGCATCCTCCACAGACATTCGCGGGACGGCAACCGTAACGGTGAATGGTGAGGTTCACGAGCTACCACGGGACTGGCGCATGATGAGCCGTTGCGAAGTGAGCTGACAAAAAAATGCCCATCGTGGGAGATGGGCAAAGACTACACACAGCAATTCGTTGTTTCACTCAGGGGATTTCCATGCTTATAAATCAATGTGTTGATTCATAACCGTGAGCTAATAGTAGGCATAGAGATTTTTTGCGTCGATCGGATTCCTCTCAATAGTTAAATTGAGGTAAAGAATCTGCGAAGTAAATGTGGGAAATAGTTTGAGGAAAGGGGATTGTTGTGTGCGATGCATCAGTTTTATTTAAGTTTAAGTGGCATTGCCGGGCAAGGCGTTAGCTGCCGCCCGGCAAAAATACGAGCACAGTATTTAAAGGTGAGTTTCCCCGCCTTTTCACTCTATTTATCCAGAGGGGCTCGCGTATTCAGCTCGCTGAGCTCTTCCAGCACCAGGTCAGGATCTTTCGGCGGCAGTGGCGCTTCGTTGACCCACGCATCGTACAGACGCCAGGAGACGGCCAGCAGCACCGGGCCGATAAACAGACCAATCATGCCGAAAGCCACCAGGCCGCCGATTACGCCGGAAAGGATCAGAATCATCGGCAGGTCTGCGCCCATCCGAATCAGCATTGGGCGAATAAAGTTATCCATCGTGCCCACCACACAGCTCCACACCAATAGTACGGTGCCCCAGGTGGTATCCCCGGTCCAGTACAGCCAGATAATTGACGGCACCAGAACCAGCAACGGCCCCAGTTGTACCAGACAAGTAAAAATCATCACCACGGTGAGCAGCGCGGCGTAGGGCACGCCGCTGATGGCAAGACCGATACCGCCCAGTACCGCCTGTACCAGCGCAGTCACCACCACTCCCAGCGCGACGGCGCGAATCGCCTGACCGGCGAGAATCACTGCCGCATCGCCGCGTTTTGCCGCCAGACGAGTTGCAAAGTGGCGGAATCCATAGGCCACCTGTTCGCCGCGCCAGTACAGCAGGGCGCTAAACAGCAGCATCAGGCCGCAATAAACCAACAGCTTGCCGATATGCGCCGCCTGGCCGACAAACCAGGTAGTGGTGGTGCCAAGGTAGGGGCGAATTTTGGTCATAATTGCCGTTCCCCCCATCTCCAGCAAATTATGCCAGCCGGTATACAGCTTATCGCCAATCAGCGGAATACTGTTCAGCCACGCCAGATCGGGCGGGGTAAAGTTGCCGCTGGTGACCACTTTAATAAGCGGCGCGCTGTTATCCACCAGGCTGTTGACCAGCAGTGCGATAGGGATAACGAACAGTAAAAAGAGCAGCAGAGTCATGACCAGCACGGCCAGAGAGCGTTTGCCAAAAAGCAGGCGCTGCAGGCGCAAAAGTACTGGCCAGGTGGCGATAACCACAGTGCCGGCCCAGGCAAATGACAGGATAAATGGCTGCACAACCCACAGGCAGGAAATAATAATCAGGGACAAAAACAGCACCGACAGCAGAACTTGCGGTATGTCCCGGGGCTGATTGGGGCTAATCATAGTGAAATTTTACCTTTGCAGTCGCGTCAAAAGGCTGACGCAGCGTAATTCCATATACTGATAATAATATCAATAAGTTCGCGCGCCTGATTTTGCACTTAATTCTGGCGGGCGCATATGAAAAAAATGTGATAAAAAGTTGAGTGCACAACGCAAACGTTTAATCACTTACAACACAACATAGTCAGGCAGGGTCGAGCGTCATGATCCCACAAATTTCTCAAGCGCCAGGTGTCGTTCAACTGGTGCTGAATTTTTTGCAGGTACTGGAGCAACAAGGTTTTACCGGTGATACCGCCACAAGTTATGCCGACAGGCTAACAATGGCGACTGATAACAGTGTATATCAACTGTTGCCGGATGCGATTTTATTCCCCCGTTCCACGGCAGACGTTGCGCTGCTGGCAAGAGTGGCGGCGGAAGAGCGTTTTAAAACGCTGATCTTTACGCCACGCGGCGGCGGCACCGGCACTAACGGGCAGGCGCTAAACGCGGGCATCATCGTCGATATGTCCCGCTACATGAACCGCATTATTGAAATCAATCCTGAAGAGGGTTGGGTGCGTGTGGAAGCCGGGGTCATTAAAGACCAACTTAATCAATATCTTAAACCCTACGGCTACTTTTTTGCGCCGGAACTGTCGACCAGCAATCGCGCGACGCTTGGCGGGATGATCAATACCGATGCCTCCGGGCAGGGCTCGCTGGTCTATGGCAAAACCTCTGATCACGTTCTCGGCGTGCGTTCGGTGCTGATCGGCGGTGATATTCTTGATACCCAGCAGATTCCCGTGACGCTGGCGGAAACCCTGAGCGCTGAACAGTCGGCAATCGGGCGTATTTACCGTACGGTTTATCAGCGCTGTAAAGCGCAGCGGCAGCTGGTTATCGATAAATTTCCCAAACTTAACCGATTCCTGACGGGCTACGATTTGCGCCACGTCTTTAATGACGAGATGAGCGAATTCGATCTGACCCGCATTCTGACGGGTTCAGAAGGGACGCTGGCGTTTATCACCGAGGCGCGGCTGGATATCACCCGTCTGCCGAAAGTGCGTCGTCTGGTTAATATTAAATACGATTCGTTTAACTCAGCGCTGCGCAACGCGCCGTTTATGGTTGAGGCGAAGGCGCTGTCGGTGGAAACCGTCGACTCGAAAGTGCTCAATCTGGCGCGGGAAGATATTGTCTGGCACTCGGTTAGCGAACTGATCACTGATGTCCCGGATAAAGAGATGCTGGGATTGAATATCGTCGAATTTGCCGGTGATGACGCCGAGATGATTGACCGCCAGGTGACGACGTTATGTCAGCGTCTGGATGAGCTGATCTCGCGCAACGAAGCGGGCGTCATCGGCTGGCAGGTTTGTAATGAACTCGACGGCGTGGAGCGCATCTATGCGATGCGTAAAAAAGCGGTTGGGCTGCTGGGGAACGCCAAAGGGGCGGCCAAACCGATACCTTTTGCCGAAGATACCTGCGTGCCGCCGGAACATCTGGCAGACTATATTGTTGAATTCCGCGCGCTGCTTGACGGCCATGGCCTGAGCTACGGCATGTTTGGCCACGTCGATGCTGGCGTGCTGCACGTGCGCCCGGCGCTGGATATGTGCGACCCGCAGCAAGAGATGCTGATGAAGCGCATCTCTGACGAGGTGGTGGCGTTAACCGCCAAGTACGGCGGCCTGCTGTGGGGGGAACACGGCAAGGGATTCCGCGCCGAGTACAGCCCGGCATTCTTTGGGGAAGAGCTGTTTAGCGAATTGCGCAAGATTAAAGCCGCGTTTGACCCGGACAACCGCCTGAACCCCGGGAAAATCTGTCCACCCGAGGGCGTTGATGCGCCAATGATGAAAGTGGACGCGGTTAAACGCGGGACTTTCGACAGGCAGATCCCTATTGCGGTGCGCAGCTCATGGCGCGGTGCGATGGAGTGCAACGGCAACGGCCTGTGCTTCAACTTCGATGCCAAAAGTCCGATGTGTCCTTCGATGAAGGTCAGCAACCACCGTATCCATTCGCCAAAAGGTCGGGCGACGCTGGTGCGCGAATGGCTACGTCTGCTGGCGGATCGTGGTATCGATCCTAACCAGTTGGAAAACGATCTGCCGGAAAAACGTGCCAGCCTGCGAACCCTGGTCGAACGCACCCGTAATAGCTGGCATGCGCGCAAAGGAGAGTACGATTTCTCGCATGAGGTTAAAGAGGCAATGTCCGGCTGTCTGGCCTGTAAAGCCTGCTCGACCCAGTGTCCGATAAAAATCGACGTCCCGGAGTTCCGTTCGCGCTTCCTGCAGCTCTATCACAGCCGCTACCTGCGCCCGGTTCGCGATCATCTGGTGGCAACCGTTGAATCCTATGCGCCGCTGATGGCGCATGCGCCGAAGATCTTCAACTTCTTTATTAACCAGCCGTGGATACGCAAGCTGTCGGAAAAGCATATCGGCATGGTGGATTTACCGCTGCTCTCGACGCCCTCGCTGAAACAGCAGATGGTCGGACATCGCTCGGTAAATACCACTCTGGAACAGCTGGAAGGACTGAGCGCTGAGCAGAAAGCAAAAATGGTGCTGGTGGTCCAGGATCCGTTTACCAGTTATTACGATGCGCAGGTGGTGGCCGATTTTGTCCGTCTGGTCGAAAAGGTCGGTTATCAGCCGGTACTTCTGCCGTTCTCGCCAAACGGCAAGGCGCAGCATATTAAGGGTTTCCTGACGCGCTTCGCGCGCACCGCGCAGAAAACTGCCGATTTCCTCAACCGCGTGGCTCAGCTAGGCATGCCAATGGTCGGTGTCGATCCGGCGCTGGTGCTCTGCTATCGCGATGAATACAACCAGGTGCTGGGCGATAAACGCGGTGATTTTCGTGTGATGCTGGTGCATGAGTGGCTGCCGCAGGCGCTGTCGGCGACAGCCGTGCAGGATCAGGGCGGCGAGTCGTGGTATCTGTTTGGCCACTGTACCGAGGTGACGGCGCTTCCCGCGTCGACCAAACAGTGGGCGGATATTTTCGCGCGCTTCGGTGCGAAGCTGGAAAACGTTAATGTAGGCTGCTGCGGCATGGCCGGGACTTACGGCCATGAAGTGAAGAATCACGCCAACTCGCTGGCCATCTACGCGCTTTCATGGCAGCAGGCAATGCAGCGTCTACCGCGTAACCGCTGTCTGGTTACCGGCTATTCGTGCCGTAGCCAGGTGAAGCGTATTGAAGGTAGTGGTGTCCGTCACCCGCTGCAGGCGTTACTGGAGATTATTGGATGATTTGGAAACGTCAAAGTACGCTGGAACAGCTGAACGCGATGGGTGACGGCAATATGGTCGGTCTGCTGGATATTCAGTTTGAAGCGATTACCGATGACTCGCTCGAGGCGACGATGCCGGTAGACGGTCGCACCCATCAGCCCTTTGGGCTACTGCACGGCGGCGCGTCGGTGGTGTTAGCCGAAACGTTAGGCTCGGTGGCCGGCTATTTGTGTAGCGAAGGAGAGCAGAAGGTGGTGGGGCTGGAGGTCAATGCCAATCACATTCGCTCGGTGCGTAGCGGCAGGGTTCGCGGCGTGTGCCGGGCGCTGCACGTTGGCTCTCGCCACCAGGTCTGGCAAATCGAAATCTCTGATGAGCAGGGGCGTCTTTGCTGCTCTTCACGGCTCACCACGGCAGTGATATAAGATAATCAGGGGGGAGCATTTCCCCCCTGAACTTTACTGCGTCTCGTCTTTAATGGTTTCACTTGCGCCATTCTTCTGCACTGAAGCAATCCCCTTTTTCGCAGCCTCCTTAGATGAATACATTTCACTGGAGGCAATCGTTTCGTGATTATCCGCTTTTAGCACAAAATACCAGGGTTGAGAGACGTTCTTTTCCGATTTTTTTATGACGTAATAGCCCATTCTTCACTCCTTATATGAGTTACCCACGCCATAATCTGTAGACCATCATCTCTCATATGACAAGTATTCACATGATAAATATAAAATAATAAAAACTTCGTAATATATATGCTAATATTTTAGATACGAAGATTTACAAGGTAACAAAGAGGACGGAGTTAGCTATGGGTATCATTTCCTGGATTATTTTTGGGCTTATTGCCGGTATTTTAGCCAAGTGGATTATGCCGGGGAAAGACGGCGGTGGTTTTATCGTTACCGTAATTCTCGGTGTCATCGGTGCTGTAGTTGGTGGCTGGATCAGCACCTTCTTCGGTTTTGGCAAGGTGGACGGGTTTAATTTTGGTAGCTTTATCGTGGCGGTAATCGGTGCGCTGGTGGTACTGTTTATCTACAGGAAGATTAAGAGCTAATTCTTCCTGCGCACGAATTGAGTCATAAAATGAAGAGGCTGCCGCCATTGTCGGCAGCCTTTTTTAATCGTTATAAATCACCTGATTGGCTGATAAATCCATGGCGAAGTTATAGGCTTACAGGCCCGGCATATCAGGCATTGGCACGACTTCCACGCGAACTTCATAATGTTTAGCTTTGCTGGCAGGAATAAGCGGTGTGAGTTTATTAATGGTTTCAACCGGGTTATCGGTTGCCACTGTTGCGGAGAATAATACCGGCTTTTGCGGTGGTAAAGGGGGAAACGGCATCGGACCGTGGCCCTGAGTGAGTTCAAACGGCGGATGGCCTGCATTATTGGCTGTCGGTACGGGAGCCTCTGCTTTATCTGCGGCAAAAGCGCTGGCGGCTGTAATCGAAACAATTGCGAAAAGTGCAATGATTGCTTTTTTCATTTTTATCACCTCGTGAGTTTGTGGATAAAAGCATAGAGGCTACGCTTTTGGCAAACAATCCCACGGCGGGCGAATCCTATGAATCTCCTTATTTCTTAACGAATGTGAAGGCCTTACCGAAGACGGCGAGGCTCACGGATTTATAGTGGGAAGAGGTTAATCGAGCAAAACGCTTATAATTAACAATACGGCCATACACATCGACATTACATCTGTTTCTATATCCATAATCCAGTACTACATACGTTCCTGATAAGTCAGCATTGTGACATTGCGTTTAAAGATGAAGAAAATTTAGCAGCTCATTTTACACGAACTAGCTTTTGGCAAATAAATCTTTATTTCTGTGAAACAGGAGTACTTATAATGAAAATGAATAGAATCTATTGCATGAATGTATTTGCTTTGAAGTAGTATGAGAATTGTTCGTTTTTCGCTCACTCACTGCGAGTCGAGCACTGGGGCTAAGCGGCTGATTTGACACATCGGGGTAATCAGCAGAATGACTCTTTTTCTATTTCAAAAATCGGTATTTTCGATACATCTTTTCCATTGCACCTCAGAACACCGCCTGATAATAAATAACTTATTATTTTTCAGTATATTAAAACAAAAAATGATGGGCTGAAAACGCGGGGAACAGGGTCTATGCTTATAAAAAGTACAAAAAAAGAGCCTGATAGGGGAATACCCCTTCTCTGGATGGGTTGAAGTGATAATCATTATCACTAACATAGCGGGTATGCCCTGATGGCGTCAACCTATGAGGTAGAGCGATGGACTTACAAGCAGGAACTTTTAATCCCGACGATTTTAGCTGGCGCGGTCTGGAGATGACCCCGGCCGCCGCCGCCCATATTTGCGATCTGGTCCGTAAGCAACCCGAAATGCAGGGACTGCGTCTTGGCGTCAAAACCAGCGGCTGCGCCGGTTTTGGATACGTCCTCGAATTAATCGCCGAACCGGCGAAAGACGACCTGTTGTTCGAGCGTGACGGCGCGAAGCTGTGGGCACCGCTGCAGGCTATGCCGTTTATCGATGGCACCGAGCTTGATTACGTTCGCGAAGGCTTAAATCAGATCTTTAAATTCCATAATCCAAAAGCCCAGCACGAATGCGGCTGCGGTGAAAGTTTTGGCGTTCAGGCGGAGTAACTATGTCTCGTAATACTGAAGCAACTGACGATGTCAAAACCTGGAGCGGCGGGCCACTCAACTATAAAGAAGGCTTTTTTACCCAGCTACAGACCGATGAGCTGGCGAAAGGCATAAATGAAGAGGTGGTTCGGGCGATATCTGCACGCCGCAATGAGCCAGAATGGATGCTGGAGTTTCGTCTTAATGCGTTTAAAGCCTGGCAGGCGATGGAAGAACCGCACTGGCTAAAAGCGCATTACGATAAACTAAATTATCAGGATTACAGCTATTACTCAGCGCCCTCCTGCGGCAACTGCGATGACACCTGCGCATCTGAACCCGGGGCTCAGCAACAAACCGGTCCCAGTGCATTTCTGACCAATGAAGTGGAAGAGGCGTTTAACCTGCTCGGCGTGCCGGTACGTGAAGGGCGAGAAGTGGCCGTCGACGCCATTTTTGACTCGGTTTCCGTGGCGACCACCTACCGCGAAAAGCTGGCGGAGCAGGGGATTATTTTCTGTTCCTTCGGCGAAGCGATCCACGATCACCCTGAGCTGGTGAAAAAGTATCTCGGCACCGTGGTGCCCGGCAATGACAACTTCTTTGCCGCCCTTAACGCGGCGGTCGCATCCGATGGCACCTTTATCTACGTGCCGAAAGGCGTACGCTGCCCGATGGAACTGTCGACCTACTTCCGTATTAACGCCGAGAAAACCGGCCAGTTTGAACGCACGATTCTGGTGGCCGATGAAGGTAGCTACGTCAGCTATATTGAAGGCTGCTCGGCACCGGTACGCGATAGCTACCAGCTGCACGCGGCGGTGGTCGAAGTCATTATTCATAAAGACGCCGAGGTGAAGTACTCCACGGTGCAAAACTGGTTCCCCGGCGACAACAACACTGGCGGGATCCTTAACTTCGTCACCAAACGCGCCCTGTGCGAAGGTGAAAACAGCAAAATGTCGTGGACCCAGTCGGAGACCGGCTCGGCAATCACCTGGAAATACCCGAGCTGTATTCTGCGCGGCGACAACTCTATCGGTGAATTCTTCTCGGTGGCGCTCACCAGCGGTCATCAACAGGCGGATACCGGGACCAAAATGATTCATATCGGTAAAAATACCCGCTCGACGATTATCTCGAAGGGGATTTCCGCCGGTCATAGTCAGAATAGTTATCGCGGGCTGGTGAAAATCATGCCGACGGCGACCAACGCGCGCAACTTTACCCAATGCGACTCCATGCTGATTGGCCCGGATAGCGGGGCGCATACCTTCCCGTATGTGGAATGTCGCAACAACAGCGCTCAGCTGGAGCATGAAGCCACTACGTCGCGTATTGGTGAAGACCAACTGTTCTACTGTCTACAGCGCGGGATCAGCGAAGACGATGCGATTTCAATGATCGTCAATGGTTTCTGTAAGGACGTCTTCTCAGAGCTGCCGCTGGAATTTGCCGTTGAAGCGCAAAAATTGCTGGCGATTAGTCTTGAACACAGCGTCGGCTGATAACAAAGGAAATAAGATGTTAAGTATTAAAAATTTGCAGGTCGCCGTTGAAGATAAAGAGATCCTGCGCGGACTGAATCTGGACGTTCGCCCTGGCGAAGTGCATGCGATTATGGGGCCAAATGGTTCCGGAAAAAGTACGCTTTCGGCAACGCTCGCCGGGCGCGAAGACTATGAAGTTACCGGCGGCAGCGTGGAGTTTAAAGGCAAAGATCTGCTGGATCTGGCCCCTGAAGATCGCGCGGGCGAGGGCATTTTTATGGCCTTCCAGTATCCGGTAGAGATCCCCGGCGTCAGCAATCAGTTTTTCCTGCAAACCGCACTTAACGCTGTGCGCAGCTACCGCGGCCAGGAGCAGCTCGACCGTTTTGACTTCCAGGATCTGATGGAAGAGAAAATTAAGCTGCTGAAAATGCCGGAGGATCTGCTGACCCGTTCGGTTAACGTTGGCTTCTCCGGCGGCGAGAAAAAGCGCAACGATATCCTGCAGATGGCGGTGCTGGAGCCGGAGTTGTGCATCCTGGATGAGTCTGACTCGGGGCTGGACATTGACGCTCTGAAGATTGTTTCCGATGGCGTCAACTCCCTGCGCGACGGCAAGCGCTCGTTTATTATCGTCACCCACTATCAGCGTATTCTCGACTACATCAAGCCTGATTACGTCCACGTGCTGTATCAGGGGCGGATTGTGAAATCCGGCGATTTTACTCTGGTCAAACAACTGGAGGAGCAGGGCTATGGCTGGCTTACCGAACAGCAGTAACGCGCTGCAACAGTGGCATCATCTGTTTGAAGCCCAGAGCGAACAGCGTAGCCCACAGGCGCACCAGCATCTGCAACAATTACTGCGTCTGGGCTTGCCAACGCGTAAGCATGAAAACTGGAAATATACGCCACTGGATGCATTGCTCAACCAGACCTTTGTGACGGCTCAGCCGGAGGCGCTGACTCCTGCGCAGCGGGATACTCTGGCACTGCCCATCGATGCCTGGCGTCTGGTGTTTGTCGATGGCCAGTTTAGCGCAAGCTTAAGTGATGATCTGACCGCCAGCGGCTACGATGTCAGCGTGGATAACCAGAGCCAGGCGCTACCCGATGCCGTGCAGCCAGAGGTGTTTCTCCATCTCACCGAAAGCCTGGCGTCAACCGTCACTCACATCCGCGTCAAGCGTAATCAGCGCCCGCAGAAGCCGCTGGTAATCATGCATCTGACTCACGGACTGGCGAACGATGAGATGAACACCGCTCACTATCGGCATCATCTGGAGCTGGAGAGCGGCGCGCAAGCGACGATCATCGAACACTACCTGAGCCTGAACGGCGAACGCCACTTTACCGGTGCGAGGCTGACTATGTCGGTGGCTGATAACGCTCATCTCCAGCACATCAAGCTGGCCTTTGAGAACGCGCAGAGCTACCACTTTGCTCATAACGACATGGCGCTCGGGCGTGATGCCTCGGCTTTCAGCAGCAGTTTTCTGCTAGGTGCTTCGGTGCTGCGCCACCACACCAGTTCGCAGCTCAATGGTGAAAACAGCAACCTGCGCATTAACTCGCTGGTGATGCCGGTCAACAACGAAGTGTGTGACAGCCGCACCTGGCTTGACCACAAGGTGGGATATTGCAACAGCCGCCAGCTTCATAAAACCATCGTCAACGACAAAGGTCGGGCGGTGTTTAATGGCCTGATCAATGTGGCGCAGCATGCCATTAAAACCGATGGCCAGATGACCAACAACAACCTACTGTTGGGGCGTTTGTCTGAAGTGGATACCAAACCGCAGCTGGAGATTTACGCCGATGACGTTAAATGTAGCCACGGCGCGACCATCGGCCGCATAGACGATGAGCAGCTGTTTTACCTGCGCTCGCGCGGTATCACCCAACAGGCGGCGCAGCAGATGATTCTTTACGCCTTTGCTGCAGAGCTAACGGAAGCTATCGACGATGAGGCGCTCAGGCAACAGATCCTGGCGCGTATTGGCCAGCGTTTGCCGGGAGGTATGGCATGACATTTTCAGTGGAACGGGTGCGTGCGGATTTCCCGCTGCTCAATCGTGAGGTTAATGGCCAACCGCTGGCTTATCTCGATAGCGCCGCCAGCGCGCAGAAACCGGAAGCGGTGATTAATGCCGAAGCAGAGTTTTACCGTCACGGCTATGCGGCGGTGCATCGCGGTATTCATACGCTCAGCGCGGAAGCGACGGCGCGAATGGAACAGGTGCGCCAGCAGGCGGCAACCTTCCTGAACGCCCGCTCAGCGGAAGAACTGGTGTTTGTTCGCGGTACCACCGAGGCGATTAATCTGGTGGCGAACAGCTGGGGGAGTGCCTGTGTTGGCTCGGGCGACAATATTATCGTCAGCGCAATGGAGCATCACGCCAACATTGTCCCGTGGCAGATGCTGTGCGCCAGAGTCGGGGCGCAGCTGCGGGTGATCCCGCTCAATCAGGACGGCACTCTGCAACTGGATGCGATCCCAGGTCTGTTTGACGAACGGACCCGCTTACTGGCTATCACCCAGGTTTCGAATGTGCTGGGCACCGAAAACCCCATTTCGGCTCTGATTGCTTTGGCTCATCAGCATGGGGCTAAAGTGCTGGTCGATGGCGCACAGGCGGTGATGCATCATCCGGTAGATATGCAGGCCTTGGATTGTGATTTTTACGCCTTTTCCGCGCACAAGCTGTACGGTCCAACCGGGATAGGCGTGCTCTATGTTAAGCAGGACATATTGCAGGAGATGCCGCCGTGGGAAGGTGGCGGGTCGATGATCGCCACCGTGAGCCTGACAGAAGGCACTACCTGGGCAAAAGCGCCATGGCGCTTCGAGGCGGGAACGCCGAATACTGGCGGTATTATCGGCCTTGGCGCGGTGCTGGATTATGTTAGCGCGCTCGGGTTGGAGCATATCGCTGAATATGAACAAACCCTGATGCGCTATGCGCTACAGGCGCTGAAGAGCGTGCCGGATTTAACCCTTTACGGCCCGGAAAACCGTCTGGGGGTGATTGCCTTTAATCTCGGTAAGCATCACGCCTACGACGTCGGCAGTTTCCTCGATAACTATGGGATTGCGGTGCGGACCGGTCATCACTGCGCGATGCCGTTAATGGCGTTCTACGGTGTTCCGGCCATGTGTCGGGCATCGCTGGCGATGTACAATACTACGGAAGAAGTGGACAGGCTGGTGGCTGGGCTGCAGCGAGTCCATAAATTATTGAGCTAAAGGAAGCAACGATGGCGGCTTTACCCGACAAAGACAAACTGCTGCGCAACTTTAGCCGTTGCGCAAACTGGGAAGAGAAGTATCTCTACATTATTGAACTCGGTCAGCGTCTGGCATCGTTGAGCCCCGAGGAACACATCGCGCAGAACATCATTCAGGGCTGCCAGAGTCAGGTGTGGATTGTGATGACGCAGGATGAGACTGGCGCCATCGTGCTTCGCGGCGACAGCGATGCAGCCATCGTAAAAGGGCTTATCGCGGTGGTGTTTATTCTTTATGATCAGATGACCGCCAAAGATATCACCGCTTTTGACGTGCGTCCGTGGTTCGAAAAAATGGCCCTGACACAGCACCTCACCCCATCCCGGTCGCAAGGACTGGAAGCCATGATCCGTGCAATTCGCGCGAAAGCGGCAATTCTTAGCTAGAATAAAACAGGTAGATTTCATTCTGTTATGCGCGACGGGAGTTTGCTTCCCGTCGGCATACAGGCCTGGCGTTTTATCAGCGAAAGAAGGAATCTCAGTATGAAACGCGCGTCCCTCATTACCATAACCCTTCTGAGCGCCCTCAGTGCGTCACACGCTGCCTGGGCCGTTGATTATCCACTTCCCCCAGCCAATAGCCGCCTGATTGGTGAAAACCAGTCCTGGACAGTGCAGGAGGACGACCGCAATCTACAGGCGATTGCCCGTCGTTTTGACACGGCGGCGATGCTGATCCTTGAAGCGAACGATACTATCGCGCCGGTGCAGCCTAAGCCGGGCACTCAAGTGCTTATTCCCTCGCAAATGTTGCTGCCTGACGTACCGCGAGAGGGGATTGTCGTCAACCTGGCTGAACTGCGCCTTTACTACTTCCCGCCGGGTGTGAATCAGGTGCAGGTTTATCCGCTGGGAATTGGCCAACAGGGGCTGGAAACGCCGGAGATGACTACCCGTATCGGACAGAAAATCCCTAATCCGACCTGGACGCCGACGGCGGGCATACGAGCACGCTCGCTGGAGAAAGGAATTAAATTGCCGCCGGTAGTGCCAGCAGGGCCGTATAACCCGTTAGGACGCTATGCGCTGCGTCTGGCGTACGGTAACGGCGAGTATCTTATTCATGGCACTAATGCGCCGGACAGCGTGGGGCTACGCGTCAGCTCAGGCTGTATGCGGATGAATGCCGCGGATATTCAGTCTTTATTCAGTCAGGTTAGAAGCGGCACGCCGGTGCGTATTATCAATCAGCCGGTGAAGTTCGCCGTAGAGCCTGACGGCAAACGTTATGTTGAAGTTCATCGTCCGTTAACATCTGATGAAGGTAGTAATACGCAGACGATGGCCTATACGCATCCTGCGGAATTTCATCAGTTTGCTGGCAATAAAGCGATAGATGAGGCGTTACTTAAGCGCGCGCTGACCAGACGAGCGGGGTATCCGGTGGCGGTATCAGGTAGTGAGAACGCGACCTCGACGTTGTCGGTACAAAATGCGCCAGTGGATGAAGCGAAAAGAACGCAGTAGGCGAGGTGAAAAGCAAAGCAAAAAAATGGCGCACAAGGTGCGCCATTTTTATTACACAGATACTATTACTTACGGTATTTAGTAGCTGCGTTGTCCAGACGCTGGTTAGCGCGTGCTGCGTCATCTTTAGCAGCCTGAACGTCGGAACGCATTGCGTTCACGTCGTTGCTCAGCTGGTCAACTTTAGCGTTCAGAGTCTGAACGTCAGAAGACAGCTGATCGATTTTAGCATTGCTGGAGCAACCAGCCAGCAGAGTAGAACCCAGGATTACCGCGCCCAGTACCAGTTTAGTACGATTCATTATTAATACCCTCTAGATTGAGTTAATCTCCATGTAGCGTTACAAGTATTACACAAACTTTTTTGTGATGAGAATATTTTTTTACTTGAATGCACTTATTTTTGATCGTTCGCTCAAAGAAGCATCGAAATCGTCGCTTTAGTTTAAAAACGCGTGTGAAAACAGCACGCTTCCATCGGATTCATCTTAGATAATCTCTGGTTAAATAGTAAATTCCGATTTGCATTTTTATTAATAGTAGCTAGTACTAAAATAAAAAAAAGCGCCCCGAAGAGGCGCTTTTAAAGGAAATACTAATTAACCTGTAAATTATTACAGCACGTGCACAGAAGCGGTATTGGTGGTTCCGCTTGGGACTAACGCGCCGGAAACCATAACAACTACGTCACCTTTGCGTGCCAGGCCGCTTTGCAGCGCCAGCTCTTTACCCTGGATATAGAAAGCATCAGTAGAAGAAATATCTTCTACCAGCTGCGCCACAACACCTTTGGTCAGCACCAGCTGACGCGCAGTAGTTTCGTTGGTGGTCAGCGCCAGGATGGTCGCATCCGGGAAGTATTTACGTACGGCACGTGCAGATTTTCCGCCCTGGGTCGCGACAACAATCAGCGGCGCTTCCAGTTTTTCAGCCGTTTCAACCGCACCGCGGCATACCGCTTCGGTGATGCGCAGCTTACGGTTGTCGTTGTTGAACTCCAGGCGGCTGGTCATCACGCGGTCGGTACGTTCACAGATGGTCGCCATGATGGTGACTGCTTCCAGCGGATATTTACCTTTTGCGGATTCGCCGGACAGCATCACTGCATCGGTACCGTCGAGGATGGCGTTAGCCACGTCGCCTGCTTCAGCACGGGTCGGACGCGGGTTTTTGATCATGGAATCCAGCATCTGAGTCGCGGTGATAACCACTTTACGCGCGCGGATACATTTCTCGATCATCATCTTCTGAGCGAAGATAACTTCTTCAACCGGGATCTCTACGCCCAGGTCGCCACGTGCAACCATGATGCCGTCAGACGCTTCGAGGATCTCGTCGAAGTTGTTCAGGCCTTCCTGGTTTTCGATCTTGGAGATGATCTGGATCTTCTCGCCACCGTGGGCTTTCAGGTGCTCACGGATTTCAACGACGTCAGAACGTTTACGGATAAAGGAAGCAGCAACAAAGTCAACGCCTTGCTCGCAACCGAAGATCAGGTCCTGTTTGTCTTTTTCAGCCAGGGCCGGCAGGGCGATGGAAACGCCCGGCAGGTTAACGCCTTTGTTCTCGCCGAGGTCGCCGTTGTTCAGTACTTTACAGACAACTTTATTACCTTCGATTGCGGTGACTTCCATACCGATCAGACCATCGTCTACCAGCACGGTGTTGCCAACGCTCAGGTCGCTGGTGAAACCTTCATAGGTCACCGCAACGATATCGTTATTACCGACAACGGATTTATCAGTGGTGAAGGTGAAAGTCTGACCGGCTTTCAGGGAAACGTCATTACCGCCTTCCAGCTTAATGGTACGAATTTCCGGACCTTTGGTATCCAGCAGGATAGCCGCTTTCTTACCGGTTTTACTCATCACATTGCGCAGGTTCTGAATGCGCTGACCGTGTTCCGCATAGTCACCGTGAGAGAAGTTCAGACGCATAACGTTCATGCCCGCGTCCAGCATTTTGGTCAACATCTCTTCGGATTCGGTTTTCGGACCGATGGTGCAAACAATTTTGGTCTTTTTCATGACAGTTTAATCTTTAAGTTGTGAAGGATAAGGATGGGGGAATCTCACTCCGTGGGCGCACTGCCGCGGAGTTAAACCTGTATTACGAAAGTTGCTATGCCACGCTCTAAGGATAGGTGACAACAATAGAGCGTGCAGAAGAAAGTGTGCTGGCGGTTCAGCCCATGAAAAGAGGCAATGTGTTATGCGTTTAGTCATGCAATCCAATGCGCTGAAACCATTCAATACGAATTTGTTGGGCATTATACGTTGCCAAATCCAAAAAAGAAAATGAAAACCATGTTTCATTTCTATAGTTATATACTTAACAAAAAGCAAACTAATCCTATGATTTTGCGCAACACATTTTTTCATCTGGTGACAAGATAAATAGCGCGAAAACGCGGATTTATTCACAAGTTTTGCAGAGAAAATCATCTGCTGGTCAGCAAAAGCGGCACTGGTTTGATTTATCCAGAAAATATATCAATAATGATTTGATTGATAATGAAAATTTGTGAGCCAAATACAATGGGAAATAAAGCAAAAGACGACGAACTGTACCAGGAAATGTGTCGTGTAGTCGGCAAAGTCGTGCTTGAAATGCGCGATTTGGGCCAGGAGCCGAAACATATCGTTATCGCCGGCGTCCTGCGCACCGCTCTGGCTAACTCTCATGTTCAGCGTTCCGAACTGACGCAGGAAGCGATGGCGAAAGTTGTCCATGCTCTTTCAGGAAACTAGCCGTTCCTGCGCGTTGCCTTTACGCTTCAGGAAATGACGAAGCGAACCACCGCTTTGACGGCAATATCGCAGTGATGTGTGACCATCGCTTCATCATCAATTTCCGGCAACGGATCGTCGAGATACAGGCTGCTGAAGGTATAAAAGTTTGATACCTGATAAAAGCTAAAGCTACTGATCAGCCGATGCACATCGCGCGCTTCCAGTCCTGCCTGAAACACCCCTTGCTGCTGGCCGCGCTGAAGAATGTCTTCCAGAATCGATAGGGCGGTGCGGTTTAGCGGTTTTAACTGACCGGAATTTTTTAGCCATTTTCCGCGCTGCATGTTTTCCATACAGATCACTCGCATATAGTCGGCGTGCGTAGCGTGATAGCGTACGCTCCACTTCACCAGTTGCACCAGCGCCTCAACCGGTGGCACGTTTTCCAGCCCAAGCTGCTGCTCGGTTTCGCGAATACGTGCATAGATGTGCTGGAGCACCGCCTGATAGAGCTGCTCTTTGGTCTTGAAGTAATAAACCACCATCCTTTTCGTGGTCTGCGCTTCGGTGGCGATCTGCTCCATTCGCGCACCTGACAATCCATGCTCGGCGAAAACGGTAATGGCAGCGGCAAAGATCCGCTCTTTCAGGGATTGTGCCTCATCGTGAGCAACGGCGGACATAATGGCTCCTTTTTAATAAGATGCAAAAAATATACATATTGATCACAATTTGGCAACCCGCCATGGCGCGATTGAACCAAATGATACATATTCAGGTCTTAGGTCAGCTAATGACACGAGGACTTTATGCTGCGCTCAATCGCCACCGTCTCCATCTCCGGCACCTTACCCGAAAAGCTGCACGCGATTGCCGCGGCGGGTTATCAGGGCGTCGAAATCTTCGAAAACGATCTGCTCTATTATACGGGTTCGCCAGCCGATATCCGTCATCTGGCAGCCGATTTAGGGCTAAAAATCACGCTTTTTCAACCCTTTCGTGATTTTGAAGGCGCCAGCCGCAGTCAGTTCGAAGCGAATCTGGAACGTGCAAAGCGCAAATTCGCGCTAATGCACGAGCTGGGCTGCGGTACCATGCTGCTATGCAGCAACGTTCAGCCGGACTGTTCTGCTGATGTCGAACGACAGGTCGCAGATTTACGCGCGCTGGCCGAACTGGCAGAACAAGAAGGGATCGCCATTGGTTACGAGGCGCTGGCCTGGGGCACGCACGTTAACCGCTGGCATCAGGCCTGGGAGCGAGTCAAAAGCGTCAACAGTCCGGCGCTGGGCATTGTGCTCGACAGCTTCCACGTACTGGCGCGCGGCGACACGTTGCAAAGACTGGCGGAAGTACCGCCGGAGAAAATCATCTTTGTGCAGATGGCCGACGCGTCGCTGATGAAGATGGATATTCTGGAATGGAGTCGGCATTTCCGCTGCTTTCCCGGACAGGGGCAGCTACCGCTGGTGGACTTTGCCTGTGCGCTAACCCGTTGCGGCTATCGCGGCCCGTGGTCGCTGGAGATTTTCAATGATAGCTTCCGCGCCTCGCCCAACAATGCGACGGCGAAAGATGGCTATCGTTCTTTGCTGTGGCTGGAAGAGCAGACCCGTCAGCGGCTGCCGCAGAGCAGCGCGCCGTTGTTCGCACTTCCTGAACTTCCTGAATACGCCGGGCTGGAGTTTATTGAGTTCGCCGCGAATCCGGCGGAGGCTAAAGGGCTGGGACAACGGCTGGCGCAGCTTGGCTTTGCTGAAGAAGGAACGCATCGTTCAAAACGCGTCTCCCTTTGGCGCAACGGCGGGGCCCGGGTGGTCGTCAACGCGCAACCGCACAGCTGGGCCGATCATTTTCACCAGCGCCACGGGGTTTCATTGTGCGCCATGGCGCTGCGCGTTAGCCAGAGTGAGGCGATTGTCGAACGCGCGCGCGCCTACGGCTACGCAACCTGGCAAGGAGATGTCGGGCCAAACGAAAGCCCTATCCCGGCGATTTGCGCTCCGGACGGTAGCCTTATCTATTTGATTGAAGTGGGTGATGACATCTATACCCGTGATTTTCATCTGCGCGCGAATCTTACGCTACGTGACGATTATTGCGGCATTGACCATCTTGCCCTTGGAATGGAAGCGGATAGCCGCGATAACTGGATTATCTTTTTCCGTAGCGTATTTGGCTTCACGCTTGAGCATGAGCAGACGCTACCGGATCCGTACGGGTTGGTGCGCAGTCTGGCGGTGCGCAGTCCGCAGGGGGACATTCGCCTTGCATTAAATATCTCGCAAAGCCGCGCCACACAAATTGCCCGCTCGGTCGCCTGCTATCAGGGGGCAGGTTTACAGCATGCCGCTTTTGCCTGCCACGATTTATCCGCGACGCTGGAAAACCTGCCACAGCTCTCGGTCAATGCACTGCCGATCCCGGCGAACTACTATGAGGATTTGCTGGCCCGTTTTGGCGACGGCTGTTCAGTCAATCTGCTGAAAAATCATAGTATTCTCTATGACCGCGATAACAGCGGCGGTGAGTTCCTGCATCTCTATACCCGCCCGTTCTCTACGGGGCGTTTTTTCTTTGAATTGACCGAGAGACGCAACGGTTACGCACTTTATGGTGCTGTAAATGCAGCTGTACGCTTGTCAGCAATGCAGTACACCGAGTAATGTAGCAGATGGTTCGTTTGAGAACGCCACCAACACAATAACAACACATATCTGTACCCTATGACAGGAAACGACTATGAACTCTTATAGCCAAAATCAGGCGACGGCGGGTGCTGCGGCCAGGGGGCGTCCATCCCGGCGGCGTATCGGGATCCTTGCGTTGCTGGCCGTCGGCACGATGATTAACTACCTCGACCGTACGGTGTTGGGGATTGCCGCACCGCAACTGACCGCTGAACTGGGTATAGATGCCGCGGTGATGGGGATCGTCTTCTCCGCTTTTGCCTGGACCTACGCGCTGGCGCAGATCCCTGGCGGCATCTTTCTCGATCGCTTTGGCAACAAAATTACCTATTTTCTGGCGTTGACCCTGTGGTCGCTATTTACCATGTTCCACGGTATGGCGGTGGGCCTGAAAACGCTGCTGCTTTGCCGCTTTGGTCTTGGCGTCAGTGAAGCCCCCTGTTTCCCGGTGAACAGTCGGGTGGTGAGCGCCTGGTTCCCGCAGCAGGAGCGTGCGAAAGCGACGGCGGTTTATACCGTCGGCGAATATCTCGGGCTGGCCTGCTTTTCACCGCTGCTGTTCTGGATTATGGGCAGCTTCGGTTGGCGGGCGCTGTTTATCAGCGTGGGTGCGGTCGGCGTAATGTTTGCGCTGGTGTGGTGGCGCTGCTATCGCGAGCCGCATGAGGATAAGCATCTTAATCAGCAGGAGCGCGAGCATATCGTCAACGGCGGCGGGATGACGACCGGAGCGGAACAACACACGGCATTTAGCTGGCCGCTGATTCGCCAACTGCTGGCCAAACGGCAGATTCTCGGTGCCAGCATCGGTCAGTTCGCCGGTAATACGGTACTGGTCTTCTTCCTTACCTGGTTCCCGACCTATCTGGCGACCGAACGCCATATGCCGTGGATCAAAGTCGGCTTCTTCGCCATTATGCCGTTTCTCGCGGCGGCGGGTGGCGTGATGTTCGGCGGCTGGGTTTCCGATAAGCTGCTGAAAGCCACCGGCTCGGCAAACCTTGGACGTAAGTTGCCGATTATTGCCGGTCTGCTGATGGCGAGTACCATTATCTCTGCTAATTGGCTGACCAGCGATCTGGCGGTCATTCTGGTGATGTCGTTTGCCTTCTTTGGTCAGGGAATGGTCGGTCTGGGCTGGACGTTAATTTCTGATATCGCGCCAAAAGGCCTCGGCGGTCTGACCGGCGGCTTGTTTAACTTCTGCGCCAACCTTGCCGGTATCCTGACGCCGCTGGTAATTGGTTTCATTGTGGCTGCCTCAGGTAATTTCTTCTACGCGCTGATTTATATCGGTGGCGCTGCGCTGCTTGGCGTAGCGGCATATGTGTTTATTTTGGGCGACGTGAAGCGTATTGAACTTTCGCAGTAACATTTTTGCAGTAACTAAAGGAGCAGGGCATGGTGATTAGTGGTAATACGCGGCTGATAGCGCATCTTGGCTACCCAACCGCTAAGTTTAAAGCGCCGATGATTTATAACCCGTGGTTTGCCCATCAGCAGGTTGACGTCAAGGTGGTGCCAATGGGCGTGAAGCCAGAGGATTATGCCGCCTTTGTGCCGACGCTGTTTAAGATGACTAATATTATCGGCGCGCTGGTCACTATGCCGCACAAAATCGCCACCTGTGACCTGGTCCAGCATATCAGCCCGACGGCGGCGATTGCCGGAGCCTGTAACGCGATTCGCCTTGAAGCTGACGGCAGCCTGAGCGGCGATATGTTTGATGGAGAAGGGTTTGTCCTCGGCATTCAGCGTAAAGGTTTCGTGACACAAGGGGCGCGAGCGCTGGTGGTTGGTAGCGGCGGCGTAGGCTCGGCCATTGCCGCTTCGCTGGCGGCAGCAGGCGTTAGCGCCCTGACGCTATACGATGCCCGTCCGCAGACCGCTGAAGCGCTGGCTGAGCGTCTGCTTGCGCACTATCCTCAGCTGGATATTACCCTGATGCAGCGCGACCCGCAGGGGCACGATCTGGTGGTTAACGCGACGCCGCTGGGAATGAAAGAGGGCGATCCGCTGCCGCTGGATCCGCAGCGTCTGACGCCGGGAACGTTTGTTGGCGAAGTGGTGATGGCCCAGGAGTTCACGCCATTATTGCTGGCGGCACAGGCGGCGGGATGCCCAATCCAGCGCGGTACCGATATGCTGTTCGAGATGATCCCGGCTTATTTGCGCTTCTTTAACCTGCCGGTGGCAACTCCGGAACAGCTGCGCGAGCTGGCGGAAATTCGTTACTGAAACGGCTGAACCCGGTTAATATAGCGCTATATTTTCCGTTTTATATACCCGTCATACTTCAAGTTGCTTGTACGTTGGCTTCGTTCGTTCACCCCAGTCACTTACTTCAGTAAGCTCCTGGGGATTTTCTCACTTGCCGCCTTCACGCAACTCGAATTATTTAGGGTAGAGCGATTGTTCTTATGACCATCTCTTTAACGCTGCTGGCGGCGGGAAGCCTGAAAAGTGCTTTTATCCCGCTGCTGGTACGCTTTCAGCAGCAAACCGGCATCCCGGTCGATGTTCATTTTGGTCCAGCAGGCCTGCTGCGCGAGCGCATTGAGGCCGGAGAACCCTGTTCGGTGTTTGCTTCAGCCAACGTTCAGCATCCGCAGGCGCTGCGCCAGGCCGGGCTGGCCGGGGAGTGCCATTCGTTCGCCCGTAATCAGCTTATGCTGACTGCCCGGCGCGGCGCGGAAACAGACCGGCGGGACTGGCTGGCGCTTCTCAGCGATCCGAGCTTACGCCTGGCAACCTCCACTCCGGGCTGCGACCCGTCGGGTGACTATACCTGGCAGCTTTTTTCCCTGATTGAACAACGTTGCCCCGGCGTGGGGGGCGCCATTATGGCCCGCGCTCAGCAACTGGTGGGGGGAAGAGACTCTCTTATCATACCTGCCGGTGAAACCGCCGGAGCGTGGCTGATTCGCGAAAACTTAGCCGATTTGTTTATTGGCTATGCGCATTACGCTACGCAGATGACGGCGTGCGATGGCCTACGTACCCTCGTCATACCGCCGTCGTGGAATATTTGCTGTGACTATCAGCTGGCGCAGATTGAACAGAGCGCCGGTGCGCAGCAGCTGTGCCGCTTTATCCTCGGCGCAGAGGGCCAGCGCTTCCTGAAAAACGCCGGTTTTTTAGCTATCAACGATGAATGGTAAACTGCGGGGCCAGCAGCGGAACCGCCGATCCGGGATGATTGATTTTGCGCACCGGTAAACCATAAGCGCGCTGAAGGTTCTCTTCCGTCAGCACGTTGGTGGATTCGCCTGCCAGCCATTGCCCATCCGGTAACAGAAGCAAGGTATGGCTTGCTACCTGCAGAGCATGGGTCGGGTCGTGAGTGGTAAACACCACAGTGCGCCGCTGGCGGTGGGCGAGGTCGCTGATTAATTGCAGTACCACCTGCTGGTTGGCCAGATCCAGCGCCGAGCAGGGTTCATCCAGCAGGATATTCTGGCTGGCTCCCACCAGCGCTCTGGCGATCAGCACCAGCTGCTGCTGGCCGCCGGATAGCGAACGAAACACCTTACCGGCCAGCGACGCGATGCCGAGCTGCATCAGCGCTTCCTGCACCTGGCGCTCATCTTCCGCTGACGGCTGAGCGAACAGATTGACGTGGCGGGCACGGCCCATCAGCACCACGTCGCGCACCTGCCAGCTAAAAGCCGGGCGAAAAGATTGCGGCACAATAGCAATACCGCCCTCGCAGGTAAACTGACCGCCGAGCGGCGTCAGCACCCCGGTCAGCGTATCAAGCAGGGTGCTTTTGCCGCGCCCGTTTGCGCCGAGTACCGCCCAGATATCGCCGGAACAGCACTGTAAACTCAACGGCGTAAACAGCGGCTGGCTATGACCATATAACAGGTCGGTTAAACGCAAGGAAAGCGTCATCAGAATGCCCCTCTGCGCCGTGAATGTACCAGCAGATAAGTGAACAGCGGCGCGCCAAGCAGGGCAGTAATAATGCCAATGGGGATTTCGGCCTGGGTTAGCGTACGGGCAAGGTCATCGACGACAATCATAAAACCGCCGCCAAGCCAGAAGGCGGTGGGCAGAAGACGCCGATGATCGGCCCCCACCAGCAGCCGCGCCAGATGCGGAATAACCAGTCCGACCCATGCAATGCTGCCGCTTACCGCCACCTGGGCGGCAACCAGCACTGCGCAGCATACCAGCACGCCGCGACGTAAAGCGGTAACGGAAACCCCCAGCCCGCGCGCATCTTTGTCCTCCAGCGCCAGCAGGTTGATCCGCCAGCGCAGCTTAAAGAGCACCGCCGCCGCGCAACCCACTGGAATTGCCATGATCAGCACTTTGTGCCAGTTGGCGGTGGCGAAGCTACCGAGCAGCCAGAACACAATATTCGGCAGCGTTTCTTCAGTATCGGCCAGGTACTGCATCAGGCTCACCAGGGCAGCAAAAAATCCGCTGAGGATAATCCCTGAGAGGATCAGCACCAGCGTGCTTTCCCGACCCTGAAGCGCGGCAATCAGGTACACCAGAATCAGCGCGGCAAGACCGAAGAAAAAGGTTGAGGTCATCATCAGAACGGTATTAAGCCCCAGCAAAATCGCCAGCGTACCGCCGAAAGCGGATCCGGAGGTGACGCCGATGATATGCGGATCCACCAGCGGGTTCTGGAACACTCCCTGTAAGGTGGCTCCGCACAGCCCCAGCGCGCCGCCGGCCAGCAGCGCCATCACAATCCTTGGCAGCCTCACTGACCAGACAACCTGTCCGGCCACGCCGTCAATGGGCGAAAGATGCGCCAACTGGCGGAAAACTTCCGCCAGACTTAATGGATATTGGCCAAAACAGATTGAAGCGACGGCAATTAACAGCGTAACCAGCGCGAGGGTACATTGCAGCAGGGCCGGGTGGCGATTACTGAGCATCTGGGGTCCACTTCACGCGATAGAAACGCTGATAGTAATCCTGCGCTTTCGCATCAACATCGACGTTGTTATAGCGGGACGGGTAGAGCTTTTTCGCCATCCACAGTTCGCCAATAGCCAGCGCTTCCGGCATCGGGTAGCCCCACGCCTTGGCGTATTCCGGCATCAGCCACACGCGGTGGTTTTTCACCGCGTCAATGTTTTGCCACTGCGGGTCGTTCTGGATCTGTTTGACGACGTCCGGATAGCGGTCCTGGACAAAAATCACCTCAGGGTTCCACTGCAACACCTGCTCCAGCGAAACCTGGCGTGCACCTTTCACGCTGGCGGCAGCGACGTTCAGCGCCCCGGCGTGCGTCATCATCAGGCCGGTATATTTACCTGAACCATAGGTGTTGAGATCCGGATTGGCCATATATACGCGCACCCGCTGGTTTTCCGGGATATCGGCGACCGACGCATTGGCCTGCTTACGGGCGCTAAAGGTGTAGTTAATCAGATCTTCGGCCTGCGTTTTGCGATCGACCACTTCGCCAATCAGGCGAATACCCTGTTTCAGGCCCTCGTTGTAGGCCTGCTCTTCATCGGCCATCGTCGGGTTCATTTTGTTTTTCTCGCCAGCGGCATCCTGGCGCAGCGAGACGGCCACCACCGGGATCCCGGCGTTCTGGATCTGCTGGATCATCGCCTGCGGCGCATAGTTGGCGACGAAGACCACCTGCGGATGCAGCGCCAGCAGGCTCTCGATATTGACCTGAGTCAGATCGCCCGGCATCGGCAGTTTCTCAATACCCGGCATAAAGCGGGCAAACTGCGGGCCGAGCTGCTTTTTCCAACTGCTCATCACGCCGACAATATCGTCAGCGGCGTTAAGCTGCACCAGCAGGTTTAAGGTCTGGTGCTGAAGCACCACGGCGCGGGTGACGTGGTCGGGGAGGGTGACCTCTCGGCCCAACTGGTCGGTGACGGTACGGTCGGCAAAAGCCTGGCTGGTGAACAGGCTGGCGCTGAAAAGCGTCAGTGCGAGGAGAAAACGCGGCTGTTTTGACATGGAATGGCTCGGTTATATAAGGATTATCGCTATGCATTAAAATATATAGCGACGCCGAGCGCAATTATTACCGGGCCATTTACCCCTTCAGGACAAGGCTATTCGTAAAAAACCTCTTCATCGGCCATGCGTTCTTCGAGCTGGCTGGCCACTTTTTGCAATGAGGCGAGATACTTTTGTGCCGCCTGGTCGATGGTCATGGCTTTGGCCATATATACGAGGTTCAGGCAGCCAATAACCCGCTGTTGGCTACGGATAGGGACGGCAATTGAGGCGATTTTTTCCTCCTGCTGCCAGCTGCGAAAGTTCTCACCGTAGCCGTTTTGCCGGGTGCGTTCGAGAATGGTGGTCAGTTTTTCCGGCTCACGCGCCAGTTGGTACTCCGCTTCCGGGCGCGCGGCCAGCATCTCGATGATTGGGTTTCGTTCATGTTCCGGGGCGAAGGCCAGCCAGGTCAGCCCGGACGCCGTCAGCAGCAGCGGCAGACGGCGGCCGACCATCGCACGGTGGAAGGAGAGGCGGCTGAAGCGGTGGGTGGTTTCGCGCACCACCATCGCATCGACGTCAAGCGTGGTGATGTCGGTAGGCCATAGAACCTCCCGCAAAAGCTCACCAAGCAGCGGCGTGGCGAGGGCAGAAATCCAATGTTCGTCACGAAATCCCTCACTTAACTGACGAACTTTAATCGTCAATCGAAAGCTATCATCGGAGCGGCTGCGGCGAACATATCCCTCATCCTGTAGCGTTTCCAGCAGTCGTCTGACGGTGGTGCGATGCAGGCCGCTAAACTCGGCCAGGGTGCCAACCGTCGCGCCTCCGTCGAATTTATTTAACAAATTTAATAACAATAATCCGCGGCTTAATCCGCGTACCGTCTTGTAATCTGCTGACGAATTTTCGCTCATGTTGCCTCGATAAAAATCATTTTAAACAATCATGTGCACCTGGTGCACATCTGATGATGTTTTGATTGTAGCGCAAATTACCAAACCTATACTGACCTCACTATAAAAATATATTCACATTTAATTAACAAATGGCCGCATTGATGTTTTCCAGATAGCGGCAATTTGTCCGAAGCGTGAGGTTTTGAAAATGACAACATCTAATCCTGATATCCAACCGGCCGTGCAGCATACCGCCCAGGTGGCGATTGCCGGTGCTGGCCCTGTTGGTCTGATGATCGCCAACTACCTGGGGCAAATGGGCGTCAGCGTGCTGCTGATTGAGAAGCTGGATTCACTGATCGATTACCCCCGCGCCATCGGTATCGACGATGAGGCGCTGCGGGCGATGCAGGCCGTCGGACTGGTGGACAACGTGCTGCCGCACACCACGCCGTGGCACGCCATGCGCTTTCTGACTCCGAAAGGGCGCTGCTTCGCCGATATTCAACCGATGACCGACGAGTTTGGCTGGTCGCGGCGTAACGCCTTTATTCAGCCGCAGGTTGACGGGGTGCTGTACGAAGGCCTCAGTCGTTTTCCCCACGTCCGTTGCCTGTTTTCCCGCGAAGTTGAAGCCTTCAGTCAGGATAGTGACGGTGTCACGTTAAATCTGCAAGGCAGCGATGGCGAGCACGAAACCGTACGCGCCGACTGGCTGGTGGCCTGCGACGGCGGTGCCAGCATTATTCGCCGCACGCTGAATATTCCCTTTGAAGGGAAAACCGCGCCGAATCAGTGGATTGTTATCGATATCGCTAATGATCCTCTGGCCACTCCGCACGTCTATCTGTGCTGCGATCCGGTGCGCCCGTACGTCTCCGCCGCGCTGCCACATGGCGTTCGGCGATTTGAATTTATGGTGATGCCCGGTGAAACCGAAGCCCAGCTTAGCGAGCCGGGCAATATGCGCCAACTGTTGAGCAAGGTACTACCGGATCCGGACCACGTCGAACTGATCCGCCAGCGCGTCTATACCCATAACGCGCGCATTGCCGAACGCTTTCGCGTGGATCGCATACTGCTGGCGGGCGACGCCGCGCACATCATGCCGGTCTGGCAGGGGCAAGGTTACAACAGCGGCATGCGCGATGCCTTCAATCTGGCGTGGAAGCTGGCGCTGGTGGTGAACGGCAAAGCCGGAGAGTCGCTGCTCGATAGCTACCAACAGGAGCGACGGGACCACGCGAAAGCGATGATCGACCTGTCGGTCACTGCCGGTAACGTCCTGGCACCGCCGAAACGCTGGCACGGCGCA
The DNA here is from genome assembly GCF_003261575.2 of Klebsiella huaxiensis. Lineage (GTDB taxonomy): Bacteria > Pseudomonadota > Gammaproteobacteria > Enterobacterales > Enterobacteriaceae > Klebsiella > Klebsiella huaxiensis. The sequence continues at coordinate 2,537,595 of NZ_CP036175.1, forward strand.
GTACGCGACGGTATCTCGTGGTTACTCAACTATCTGCCGCCGGTCAAACGCTACTTCCTCGAAATGCGCTTCAAGCCGATGCCGCAGTATCGTGACGGCGCGCTGCTGGCGGAAGATGAAGGTAAAAGCTCCCCGGTTGGCAAAATGTTTATCCAGCCAAAGGTGACGCTTGAGAACGGTCAGGTCACGCTGCTGGATGAGGTGATTGGCGCGAACTTCGCCATCCTCTGCTGGGGTTGCAACCCGCTCTGGGGACTAAATGAAGAACAGATTTCCCGCTGGCACGCTGTCGGGGTGCGTTTTATCCAGGTGGTACCGGAGGTACAGATTCATTGCGACCAGGACAACGTGCCCGGCGTTATCCGCCTCGGCGACACGCAAAACCGTCTGAAAAGCTGGTTTGCGCAGCACGATACCGCCATCGCCGTCGTGCGTCCGGACCGCTTCGTCGCCACCGTGGCAATACCGCAAACCCTGGGCAATAAGCTTGATGCGCTGGCGAGCAAAATGCAGCTGGCACCCGCGCCATCCACAACAACGATGGAAAAGGTGGCCTGATATGAATGCTTATCTTCATTGTCTCTCGCATACCCCGCTGGTGGGCTACGTTGATCCGGAACAGGCGGTACTGGACGAGGTCAACGGTGTGATAGCCGACGCGCGAGCGCGAATTGCCGCCTTCGACCCCGAGCTGGTGGTGCTGTTTGCCCCGGACCACTACAACGGCTTTTTCTACGACGTCATGCCGCCGTTCTGTCTAGGCATTGGCGCGACCTCTATCGGCGATTTCACCAGCGCCAGCGGCGAACTGCCGGTACCGACAGCGCTGGCGGAAGCCTGCGCGCATGCGGTGATGAAGGACGGCATCGACCTCACGGTTTCTTACTGTATGCAGGTGGATCACGGCTTTGCCCAGCCGCTGGAGTTCCTGCTCGGTGGGCTGGATAAGCTGCCGGTTCTGCCGGTGTTTATCAACGGCGTGGCGACGCCGCTGCCGGGGTTTCAGCGCACCCGGATGCTGGGCGAAGCCATCGGCCGCTTTCTTACCACCCTCAATAAACGCGTGCTGATCCTCGGCTCCGGCGGGCTTTCGCACCAGCCGCCGGTCCCGGAGCTGGCGAAAGCCGATGCCCATATGCGCGACCGGCTGCTGGGCAGCGGCAAACAACTGCCGCCTGATGAGCGCGAGCTGCGTCAGCAACGGGTAATCGGCGCGGCGAAGCAGTTTATTAAGGATCAAAACTCGCTCTATCCGCTCAACCCCATCTGGGATAACCGCTTTATGAGCCTGCTGGAGCAGGGACGACTGGCTGAGCTGGACGCCGTGAGTAACGAAGAGCTGTCGGCGATGGCGGGTAAATCGACGCACGAGATTAAAACCTGGGTGGCCGCCTTTGCTGCGCTATCCGCCTTTGGCAACTGGCGCAGCGAAGGCCGCTACTACCGGCCAATCCCCGAGTGGATTGCCGGATTTGGCTCGCTGAGCGCCTCCACGCAGAACTGAATTAACGGGAGAATATCATGAGTTACCAACCACAAACCGAAGCCGCTACCAGCCGTTTTCTCAACGTTGAAGAGGACGGAAAAACCTTACGCATTCACTTTAACGACTGCGGTCAGGGCGATGAAACCGTGGTCCTGCTGCACGGCTCCGGCCCCGGCGCTACCGGCTGGGCTAACTTCAGCCGCAATATCGATCCGCTGGTCGAGGCGGGCTATCGGGTGATTCTGCTGGACTGCCCCGGCTGGGGAAAAAGCGACTCTATCATCAACGGTGGTTCCCGTTCCGACCTCAACGCCCAGGTGCTGAAAAGCGTTATTGACCAACTGGATATCAGCAAAGTGCATCTGCTGGGCAACTCCATGGGCGGCCACAGCGCAGTGGCCTTTACCCTGAGCTGGCCAGAACGCGTTGGCAAACTGGTGCTGATGGGCGGCGGAACCGGCGGCATGAGCCTGTTTACGCCGATGCCGACGGAAGGGATCAAGTTGCTGAACGGCCTGTACCGCGAACCGACCATCGAAAACCTGAAAAAGATGATGAACATCTTTGTCTTTGATACCCGCGATCTGACCGAAGCGCTGTTTGAAGCGCGTCTTAACAATATGCTGTCGCGGCGGGATCACCTGGAAAATTTCGTTAAAAGTCTGGAAGCCAATCCGAAGCAGTTCCCGGATTTTAGCCCGCGCCTCGGCGAAATTAGCGCCCAAACTCTGATCGTCTGGGGGCGCAACGACCGCTTCGTGCCGATGGACGCCGGGCTGCGTTTGCTGGCGGGCATTAACGGTTCCGAACTGCACATCTATCGCGACTGCGGCCACTGGGCACAGTGGGAACACGCGGAGAGCTTCAACCAGCTGGTGCTCGATTTTCTGGCGCGGACCTAAGGAATCATCATGACCACGTTATCTCTTGAACAACTGGCGCAGCGTCTGCGTGAGGCGGAAACCCACGGGCAGGCCATTGAACCGCTGCGCGATATTCTCGGCGTCGACAACGCCGAAGCCGCCTACGCCATTCAGCGCATCAACGTCCAGCACCACGTCGCCATGGGTCGCCGGGTGGTAGGGCGTAAGGTGGGGCTGACCCATCCTAAAGTGCAGCAGCAGCTGGGCGTTGACCAACCGGACTTTGGCACTCTGTTTGCCGACATGTGCTTCGGCGATAACGCCAATGTGCCGTTTTCCCGCATCCTGCAGCCGAAAGTGGAGGCCGAAATCGCTCTCGTACTTAAACACGATCTGCCGCATGCCGACACCACCTTTGATGAGCTGTACGCCGCCATCGACTGGGTGGTGCCCGCCCTGGAAGTGGTCGGTAGCCGCATTCGCGACTGGTCGATTGGTTTCGTCGATACGGTAGCCGACAACGCTTCCTGCGGCGTCTACGTTGTCGGCAGCCCGGCGCGCCGACCGGAGGGGCTGGATCTGAAAAACTGCACCATGCGCATGACCCGCAATCAGGAGGAAGTTTCCAGCGGACGCGGTAGCGAGTGCCTGGGCCATCCGTTGAACGCGGCGGTGTGGCTGGCGCGTAAAATGGCCAGCCTTGGCGAGCCGCTGCGGGCGGGCGATATCGTGCTGACGGGTGCGCTGGGGCCGATGGTGACGATTAACGCCGGCGATCGTTTTGAAGCCCATATTGAGGGGTTAGGTTCAGTGGCGGCCAGTTTTGTCGCCGGAGAGGAAGGCAGTCATGCGTAAACGTAAAGTCGCGATTATCGGCTCCGGCAATATCGGTACCGATTTGATGATTAAAATTCTGCGCCACGGGCAGCATCTGGAGATGGCGGTGATGGTCGGTATCGACCCGGAATCCGACGGTCTGGCCCGCGCCCGGCGCATGGGCGTCGCCACCACCCACGAAGGGGTTGGCGGTCTGATGCAGATGGCGGAATTTGCCGACATTGATTTTGTTTTCGATGCCACCAGCGCCGGGGCGCACGTGAAAAACGACGCCGCGCTGCGCGAAGCCAAACCGGGAATTCGCGTTATCGATCTGACTCCGGCGGCTATCGGTCCGTACTGCGTACCGGTGGTCAATCTTGATGCCAATCTGCAACAGGGCAACGTCAATATGGTGACCTGCGGCGGCCAGGCGACCATCCCGATGGTGGCCGCGGTGTCTCGGGTAGCGAAAGTGCACTACGCGGAAATCATCGCCTCGATTGCCAGCAAATCCGCCGGTCCGGGGACGCGGGCCAATATTGATGAATTTACCGAAACCACCTCGCAGGCCATTGAAAAAGTTGGCGGCGCGGCGAAGGGCAAAGCGATTATCGTGCTGAACCCGGCGGAGCCGCCGCTGATGATGCGCGACACCGTTTATGTGTTAAGCGAAGACGCGTCGCAGCAGGACATTGCCGCCTCGATTGAGAAAATGGCGGCGGCGGTGCAGGCCTATGTGCCGGGCTACCGCCTGAAACAGCAGGTACAGTTTGAAGTGATCCCGAAAGATAAGCCGGTGAACCTGCCGGGCATTGGCCGCTTCTCCGGCCTGAAAACGGCGGTTTATCTCGAAGTCGAAGGGGCAGCGCACTACCTGCCAGCCTACGCGGGCAACCTCGATATTATGACCTCGGCGGCGCTGGCAACGGCGGAGAAAATGGCCCAGGCAATGAACGGCGCAGCGGGAGAAGTAGTATGAACGGTAAAAAACTCTATATCTCAGACGTAACCCTGCGCGACGGGATGCATGCCATTCGCCATCAGTATTCACTCGATAATGTGCGCCAGATTGCCCGGGCGCTGGACAGTGCGGGGGTGGATTCGATCGAAGTGGCGCACGGCGACGGCCTGCAAGGCTCCAGTTTTAACTACGGCTTTGGCGCGCACAGCGACCTGGAGTGGATTGAAGCGGCAGCGGAATCGGTCAGCCAGGCGAAAATCGCCACTTTACTGCTGCCCGGTATTGGCACCCTGCACGACCTGAAAAACGCCTATCAGGCCGGGGCGCGGGTGGTGCGCGTCGCCACTCACTGTACCGAAGCGGACGTCTCGGCGCAGCATATCGCCTTCGCCCGCGAGCTGGGGATGGACACCGTTGGCTTCCTGATGATGAGCCATATGACCACCCCGGAACAGCTGGCGCAGCAGGCGCTGAAAATGGAATCCTACGGCGCGACCTGTATCTACGTGGTCGATTCCGGCGGCGCGATGAATATGAACGATATTCGTGATCGTTTCCGCGCCCTGAAGGCGGTGCTGAAGCCGGAAACCACCACCGGTATGCACGCGCATCATAACCTGAGCCTCGGCGTTGCCAACTCCATCGCTGCGGTGGAAGAGGGTTGCGACCGTATCGACGCCAGCCTCGCGGGGATGGGGGCCGGAGCAGGCAACGCGCCGCTGGAGGTCTTTATCGCCGCTGCCGACAAACTCGGCTGGAACCACGGTACCGATCTCTACGCCTTAATGAACGCCGCCGATGAGCTGGTGCGCCCGCTACAGGACCGTCCGGTGCGCGTTGACCGCGAAACGCTGGCGCTGGGCTATGCCGGGGTGTACTCGAGCTTCCTGCGCCATAGCGAAGTGGCGGCGGCGCGCTATGGCCTGAGTGCGGTGGATATTCTCGTCGAACTCGGCAAGCGGCGGATGGTGGGCGGTCAGGAAGATATGATCGTCGACGTCGCGCTGGACCTGCTTAATCGTAACAAATAGAAGAAACGCGCGGCTGGCAACGTATCAGCCGCCATTCACCTGCTCCGATTATCCGGATATCGCAAAGGTACCCTATGACCAAAACCACGACTGCAAGCAATTCACGCCTGATGTTAACCGTCGGGCTCTGTTTTATGGTGGCCCTGATGGAAGGGCTGGATCTGCAGGCGGCGGGCATTGCCGCCGTCGGCATGGCGCAGGCCTTCGCGCTGGATAAAATGCAGATGGGCTGGATTTTCAGCGCCGGGATCCTCGGCCTGCTGCCCGGCGCGCTGGTGGGCGGCATTCTGGCGGATCGTTATGGCCGCAAGCGTATTCTGCTGGGCTCGGTTCTGCTCTTTGGCCTGTTCTCCATCGCTACCGCGCTGGCGTGGGATTTCGCGACGCTGCTGCTGGCACGGCTGTTGACCGGCGTTGGGTTGGGCGCAGCGTTACCCAATCTGATTGCCTTAACCTCGGAAGCCGCCGGACCACGCTTTCGCGGCAGGGCGGTGAGCTTGATGTATTGCGGTGTGCCGATTGGCGCTGCGCTGGCGGCGGCGCTGGGTTTTTTCGGTCTCGCTTCGGCCTGGCAAACGGTATTCTGGGTTGGCGGTGTCGTTCCGCTGCTGCTGGTGCCATTACTGATGCGCTGGCTGCCGGAATCGCCGGTCTTTCGGCGCAGCGTGGAAGGCGCACCGTTGCGCACGCTGCTCGCGCCGGGTAACGCTACCGCCACGTTGCTGCTGTGGATGTGTTATTTCTTCACGCTACTGGTGGTGTATATGCTGATTAACTGGCTGCCGATGCTGTTAGTCGGTCAGGGATTTAGCTCCAGCGAGGCGGCGGGCGTGATGTTTGTTCTGCAGTTTGGTGCTGCCTGCGGCACGCTGCTGCTGGGGGCGCTGATGGATAAGCTCAGCCCGCTGTGGATGTCGCTGCTGATCTACACCGGCATGCTGGCGTCGCTGCTGGCGCTGGGCACCGCATCGTCTCTTGGCGCGATGCTGTTTTCAGGATTCGTCGCAGGGCTGTTCGCCACAGGCGGGCAGAGCGTACTGTATGCCCTGGCGCCGCTGTTTTATCGCACCGAAATCCGCGCGACCGGCGTGGGGACTGCGGTGGCGATAGGGCGTTTAGGGGCAATGAGCGGCCCGCTGCTGGCGGGAAAAATGCTCGCACTGGGCACCGGCACCCTTGGCGTGATGGCGGCTTCTGCTCCCGGTATTTTGCTGGCAGGTGCGGCGGTGTTCTGGCTGATGAGCCGACAAAAGCGCGCGGCGTTGGCCTGAACATTTTGGTCAGTGCGGAGATATTCCCGGGGGCGGCGCGGAAAAGCTGCGCCTTGCCCGGGCTACCGGACTGCGGACGCCTGTCGCTTGTCGCTTGTAGCCGGGGGAGCGCCATAATAAAAAGGCGCTCAAAACCGTTCCCTCGCCCCTTTGGGGAGAGGGTTAGGGTAAGGGGAAGTCGCCCGCAGGATACCTTACCTTGCGCATCCACCCACTTTGGCATACGTTAAATCATCATCCATTGATTCTTCCGAGCATCATGTCTTTTACATCCCGCTTATTGAGCGATATCCCCGGCATCCGCTACGCCTTTCTCGATGTTCATGAAACTGCCGCCTTTCCCTACGGCGAAATGGCACCGGTCAAGCTGGTTCACGGCAACGTCGTACATCACTATCAGGCCCCGCAGGCCGAACGTCCCCACGCCGACGCGATGTTTACCGCCGTCAGGGGGCAGAAGGTGGGCGTGGTGACCGCCGATTGCCTGCCGCTGCTGATGGCTTCGCGAGATGGGCATTATATCTGTAGCGTCCACGCAGGCTGGCGCGGCGCGGCCAGCGGGATTATCGAAAATAGCCTCGCGCTGTTTCGGCGTTATCAGGTTTCTCCCGAAGAGCTGGTGGTGGTGAGCGGGCCGCATATTCATCCGTGTTGCTACGAAGTCTCCAGCGATTTTTATCAGATGCTGCGGGCAATGCCCGCGGGCGAACTGGCAAAACGCCATCGTGAACGTATTTTTCAGCCTCATCAGGCCTCGTCTGAGGGGGCTCGGGCGAAAGCGACCAGCAGCGATAATGTATGGTTCGACCTGCAAGCCTTTGCCTATCTTTTGCTGCGCAATGCGGGCGTGCCGGATGAAAATATGGAGTGGCTGGGGAGCTGTACCTACTGTACGCCGCAGTCGCTGGGGTCGTTTCGCCGCCGTACCCATACGCCGGCAGAGAAGTCGTTCCAGTACTCCTGGATCATGCGCGAGCCGGACAGTGATGTGTCGATGAGACGAAATGATGATTGCTGATGTGTAACATCGGCGGGCGTTTGCTATCTCTGCACTCCTTCAAACAAGGAGGAGTGCAAAATGAAATTGAACTCGTTCGCTCTAAGTCTCGCCCCGCTGCTGGCCGCCAGTACTTTTTCTGCTCATGCCGGCCCGCAAGCGCATGTGGTCTGCGCTTATCGTCATACGCCTGGTGATGACGCCATTATGATGTTCGGTAAGCCGAACCAAGCCATGTGGCATGACTTTTTCGGCAACACTCATTCCGATGCGGTATCCACTTACCAGACTTTACGCGACCAGCCGGAGACCTGATTTCGGTAGGTGCCGAGAAACTCCCGGGGCGGTGCGATAAAGTCATGGATTATTCAGGTTCACAAACGACGGTTGACCTGTAGCCCGGGCAGGCGCTTTGCGCCGCCCCCGGGAGCCAATTTCCCGGAGGCGATGCTACGCATCTGGCCCGCAGGTGGCAGTGAATTGGTAGCCCAGCTTAGCGCAGTGCGAGCAGGGGGATTCACAATACCTTAAACCCGTGCGTGCCATCGCGTGCCAGCTGCTCCACCAGGCCGAACTCCCAGTCGAGGTAGGCCTGCATTGCCGCAGGGGAGTTATCGGTTCCTTCATATGGACGGCGATAGCGATCGCTACGCGGCGTCGCCAGATGCGTCTCGCCATGCTCCAGCGCCAGCCCGGCGCTAATCCATGCCAGCGTTCCGCCGCTCAACAGCTGCACAGGTTTCCCGGTTAATGCCGCCACTTCCGGTACCGCGTATCTTGCCAGCAGGCTGCTGCCGCAGGTGACAACGTAACGTTTCGCTGATGGGATTGTCTCCAGCGCCTGATGTAGCTGTGAACGTACCAGCCAGTACGCGCCGGGAATATGTCGGGCGACATAGTTGGCGCTGGTGGTGAAATCCAGCACCACGGTACCTGGCTCCCGTAGCTGTTCCGCCAGTTGCAGTGGCGAAATCTCCTCCGCCTGCGGTCCCGGAGGGACGCTGATGGCCGGGGTCCCGCGCTCGCTAAAATCATCCCGCCGTACATCGTTTAATACCGCCACCTCCCAGCCCATCTGCGCCAGCCAGGACGCGGTTATCGGTGCACGAATCTCATCATCGGCAACCAGCACAATCCGCGCCCCGCGCACGCTGGCGAAATGATCGGTTTCCTGCACCAGTTGCCCGCCGGGAGCGCTCACGCTCTGCGGCAGATGGCCCGCCGCGTACTCTTCCGGGCTGCGTACATCGAATAGATACGTGGTACGTTCGGGCTGCCGCTGCCAGCGTTTAACGGTGTCAGTATCGATAAAAATCACACCCGCGCGTTCGGCCAGCTGTTTCACCTGCGCCACGCGTTCGGCTGAGGTGTGAAAATCTGCATCATAGCGTCGCTGCTGACCGTGTTCGAGTTCAAGCCCGGCTAAGGTCCAGCCAATGGTGCCGTTACGCAGCGCGTAGACCGGATTGGGCAAACCGGCGTTAAGTAACGACTGCGTACCGATAATGCTGCGGGTGCGGCCTGCGCAGTTGACGATAACCGTGGTCTGCGGCGAAGGGAGCAGCCCCTCAATACGCAGCGCCAGCTCTGCGCCAGGCACGCTGATGCTGCCGGGAATATTCATGGTTTGATACTCATCGAAGCGGCGCGCGTCGACGATAACCACTTCCTGGGGGCTATCGATCAATGCTTTCACTTCTTCGGCGCTCAGTGAGGGAGTATGCCGTTTACTCTCCACCAGCTCACCAAATGCCTTGCTCGGTGAGTTGACGTCCTGAAACAGTTCTCCGCCGCTGCGCTGCCAGCCCTGTAGACCGCCCTCCAGCAGCGCAACGTCCTGATAACCCCAGTTTTTCAGGCGCTCCACAGCCTGTTCCGCCAGGCCTTCGCCGTTGTCATAAACGGTAATCGGCGTTGTCAGGAGCGGTACACGACGGAAAATGTCCAGCTCCAGTTTACTAAGCGGCAGATTGGCGGCAAACAACGGATGATTACGGGCGAATTCCGCTTCTTCGCGAACGTCGAGCAGCGCCAACTCCGTGCCGTCAAGCAGCGCCTGGCGCAACTGTGCGGTCGGGCGATAAGAATAAGTGGGCATATTAATTGTCCTTAGAGAGATCCCAGATATTGGGTAAGTGGCGATTGGAGTAGCCAGAGACAAAAGGTTTAACCAGGCCTTCCGGGGTATACACCGCGCGTTTGACGCCGCCGATATTGCCGCCGTAGACGTGAATACTGATAGAGACGCTATCCGCCAGGGCGTTGCTTACCCGGTGAATGTCGCCGTCGCGTGAAGAGACCTTTTCCACCTCGCCGGGGGAAAGGCGCTCGGCAAGGCCGCTGGCCACCGGCTGACCGCGCCCGTCCAGACGGTAACGCTGATTCTCCTCCGCGCCGCGCAGCATACCGATGGCACCCCACACCCGATGGTCGTGAATTGGCGTTGATTGCCCCGGCCCCCAGACGAAACTCACAATGGAAAAACGCTGCCCGGAGTCGGCATGCAGCAGATACTGTTGATAGTGGTGGGGATGCGGCAGGGTGTACTCCTCCGGCAGCCAGTCATCTTTTTTCACCAGCGTCGCCAGGCGGTGCGCTACGGCATCAAGCAGGGCGGGCTCATCGGTAAAGTCGCGATGCAGGGCATCAACGTCTTGAATAAACTGGCGTAATTTCTCCACTCGCGGTGTGGTCATCGTCGCTTCCTGTTGTCGGGACTGGTCTTTACGCTAGCAAAGGCGTTAATATAATTAAAATGCAATTTCCGCATATGTTAATATGCAAAAATCACATTAAGGATTCTATGCGCATCGACGACATCGACGCTCTGCTGGCCACCGTGCAGTTTTCCTCCCTGAATCAGGCTGCAGAATATCTCGGTATTACCCAATCGGCGATTACCCGCCGTCTCCAGCGTCTGGAGCAAACCCTGAACGTGACGCTGCTGGAGCGCCAGACCCGACCGCTTACCCTGACCGCCGCCGGACATCGGGTTTACGAGCAGTGTCTGAGCATCAAGCGAGAAACCAAAAAGCTGTATGGCCTGCTTGACCCTGAGGCGGAGCCGCACGGCATCCTGCGTCTCGGGGTGCCGCAAAGCGTGGCGGAAATTGCGCTGCAACCGGCGCTGGCCGCGCTGCGCCAGCAGTTTCCCGCTCTGCAACCGCAGGTCACCTGCGGCTGGAGCGGGCTGTTGCAAAGGCGGCTGGAGAGCGTCGAACTGGATGGGGTGCTGGCGATGGGGCCTGAGCAACTGAGCTTTGCTGAGGGCTACAGTGGGCGGCTGCTTTGCCCGCTGGATATCGTGGTGATTGCGGCGAAAAGCTGGCGTCTGCACGCCGTAGCGCTGCGGGGCTGCGCGGAGAAAGGCTGGGTGCTGAACCCGGACGGCTGCGGCCTGCGGGCGGGGCTGATCCGCGAGCTGCACTCGCAAGGGCTGCGTTTAGCGCTGAATGTGGAAACCGCAGGCGCCCAGCTGCAAATTAGCCTGGTGGCTCAGGGGCTGGGACTGGGCCTGGTACCGCGCGCTGCGCTGGCCGCCAGCCCGTGGCGTGATGAAGTGACGGTGTTGGCGCTTGCGGATTTTCAACCCGAGGTGCATCTGTGGTTGGTTAACGCGCAGAATCTGGCTAACCTGAGTCAGCCGCTGACTTTTTTTGCCGCTAAGGTCGTGCAGCAGCTTAATGCATCTGACTGAAAAGCAGATATAATTTATTTAAATGCCTACATTGCATATTAAGATATGAGAAAAATGCATTTTGTTCATTAAGAGCCTGTGTATAGGGTAATGAAAACGCGCCGCCGCTGCGGCCCATTCGTTATCCTGATACAAGGAGTTCTGTATGAGCATTCAGTTTCTCGGCATGATCGGTCATCGCCTGTCGTCGGAAACCATCGCCCCGGTTGGCCCGATTTTTGACCGCGATTACATTGTGCGCTTTGCGCAAACCCACGAGGCTGCCGGGTTTGACCGCCTGCTGGTCGGCCACTGGTCCGATCAACCAGACGGATTTCTGGTGACCGCGCTGGCCGGGCTGTCGACGCAAAATATCAGCTTCCTGCTGGCTCATCGCCCCGGTTTTGTCTCGCCAACTCTTGCGGCGCGTAAATTCGCTACCCTTGAACACCTGCTGGGTGGACGCCTGGCGGTGCATATCATCAGCGGTGGTAATGATGCCGAGCAGCGCCGCGACGGTGACTATCTCGATCATGACCAGCGCTATGCCCGTACCGATGCCTTCCTCGACACCCTCCGCAAGGTCTGGACTGCCGAACAACCGGTGGATATCGCCAATGATTTTTATCAGGCGGAACAGGCCTGGTCGGCGATCCGCCCGCTGCAAAAGCCGCATATCCCCCTGTATTTCGGCGGCTCGTCGGAAGCGGCCATTGCCGTGGCCGGAAAGCACGCCAACGTTTTCGCCCTGTGGGGGGAGTCGCTGGCGCAAACCGATGAAACCATCCGGCGCGTGCGGGCCGAGGCGGCAAAACATCAGCGTGAGATTGGCTTCAGCGTCTCGTTCCGCCCGATTATCGCCGACACCGAAGCCGAAGCCTGGGAAAAGGCCGAGCATATTCTGCACGTCGCCACCGAACGAGCCGCGCAGACTGAAGGCGGTTTCAAAGCCAAGCCCGATAGCGTCGGCGCGCAGCGCCTGCGGGCGACGGCGGCGCAGGGCAAGGTGGTGGATAAGCGCCTGTGGACCGGGATCGCCCAACTGGTCGGCGGCGGTCACAACTCCACCGCGCTGGTGGGCACGCCAGAACAGGTCGCCGATGCGCTGCTCGACTACTACGACCTTGGCGTGCGCAACTTCCTGATCCGCGGATTCGATCCGCTGAATGATGCCCAGGAGTACGGGAAAGCGCTGCTGCCGATAACCCGTGAAAAAGCCGCTTTGCGTTCCGTTGCGGAGCGCGCATCGTGACCGATTCCGCATTCGATGATTGGGCGCGGCGGCTGACGGAGATCCGCCAGCTGATGGCAGAGCAGGCGGCCAGCCTCGACGCCAGCGGTGAATTTCCTCACCACAATATCGAACGTTTACGCCAGCGCGGCTTTTTAAGCCTTGCCGTGCCGCGACAATATGGCGGGGCGGGAGCCGATTTAGCACGTCTTCAGCAGGCTATCGCCGCCATTGCCTGGGGGGAACCGGCGACGGCGCTGATCGTTTGCATGCAGTACCTGCATCATCTACGGCTGGCGGAAAATGAAAACTGGGCCGAGCCGCTGCGCCAGCAGGTTTTTCAGGATGCCGTTGAGCGGGGCGGGTTGATTAATAGCCTGCGCGTGGAGCCGGAGCTGGGATCTCCGGCACGCGGCGGCCTGCCGAAAACCATGGCGAGTCGCAGCGCGGAGGGCTGGCGAATTAGCGGCCACAAAATCTATACCACCGGCATCGAAGGCCTGAGCTGGCTGGCACTCTGGGGTCGCAGTGACGACAGTACGCCGCTGGTCGGTACCTGGCTGGTACCCCGCGATAGTGACGGCATCAGCATGGTGAAAAGCTGGGATCACGCCGGAATGCGGGCAACCGGCAGTCATGAAGTCATTCTGAAAAATGTGCAGGTGTCCGCAGAGAATGCGGTGGACGTATGGCCTGTCGATGCGCCCCCCGCACCGGATGCCGAACAGTTTCGCCTGTTTGCTAATCGCCATACGGCGCTACTGACGGCGATTTACGACAGCGTCGCCCGCGCCGCCCGCGACTGGCTGGTGGCATGGCTGAGTGCGCGTATTCCGGGAAACCTTGGGCACCCGCTTTCCAGCCTGCCGCGAGTGCAGGAAAAGGTCGGGCAGATTGACGGCTTACTGCTGGTGAATCGCAGCCTGCTGGAGAAGGCCGCGGAGCTGGGCTTTTCCGCCATCGAGGCGAATCTGGCAAAAGTCACCATTACCGACAACGCCATTCAGGCGGTGAACCTGGCGCTGGAGCTGACCGGCAATCATGGTCTGAGTCGGCAAAACCCTCTGGAGCGCCACTATCGCAACGTGCTGTGCGGGCGGGTACATACCCCGCAGAACGACAGCGCGTGGCTGGCGGCAGGCAAATACGCTTTTCAAAAATAAGGATAATTCATATGCGCATACCCAAATTCACCTGTTTAGCCGGGGCGGTGATGCTGTTGGCCCTGAGCGGCTATGCGGCGGCTCAGGAGCGAGTCACTCTACGCATCGCCGATCAAAAAGGCGGCATGCGTTCGCAGCTGGAAGCCGCCAACGCGCTGCAAAATCTCTCGTACGACATTAAGTGGGCCGAGTTTCCGGCTGCCGCGCCGCTGGCGGAAGCGTTGAACGCCGGTGCGGTGGACGTGGGGATTATCGGCGATGCGCCGCTGCTGTTTGCGCTGGCAAACGGTGCGCCGGTCAAAGCCATCGCTGTCGATAAAAGCAATCCGGCGGGGACCGCTGTGCTGGTCTCTCCCGGCAGCCCGCTGAAAAGCGCGGCGGATTTAAAAGGCAAGCGTATCGCCACCGGTAAAGGGTCGATTGGTCATTTCGTGGCGCTGAAAGCGCTGGAGCAGGCGGGCATTTCACCCAAAGAGGTGCAGTGGGTATTTCTCGGCCCGGTGGACGCCAAAGTGGCGCTGCTTAACGGCTCGGTGGATGCCTGGGCCACCTGGGAGCCGTACACCACTCAACTGGTCAAGACCGCTGAGGGGCAGATTCTGGTGAGCGGCAAAGGGCTGCTGCCGGGCAACACTTTCCTTGCCGCCACCGATGATGCGCTGAACGATCCGCAAAAACGCGCGGCGCTGCAAGATTATCTCAATCGCCTGGCCGGTGCCGAGCGCTGGGCCTATGCCAACCTTGATAGCTACGGTAAAACGCTGGGAGAAATTATCCGCTTCCCGGCGGATATCGCCCGCGCGCAGTTTGCCAATCGTCAGTCGCAGTGGCTGCGCCTGGATTCGCAAACGGTCGCCCAGCAGCAGGCAACGGCAGATTTTTACCTCGCCAACGGCTTGATTCGCGCAAAGCTCGACGTCACGCCGACATTTGATAACGGTTTTAGCGTGCCTGCCGCGCAGGCTCATGCGGAGGTCGCGCCATGATGCATTCCGGTTTTTCCCGCCGTCGCTTCTTACAATTAAGCGGTGGCGTGGCGCTGGCGGGGGCTTCCCTGCCGTTATGGGCTCACGATATGGCGGCGATGGCGAGCAGCGACGAGCCTCCGGTGCTGCGTCTGGCTCAGCCGTACAAAATCAAACTGGCGATAAACAAAAGCGCAGTGTGCCTTGCGCCGGTCGCCGTCGCGGAGCAGCAGAAGATTTTCAGTAAATATAATCTCGACGTTGAGTTCGTTAACTTCGGCAACTCAACGGACGTACTGCTGGAGGCGATTGCCACCGGCAAGGCCGATGCCGGGGTTGGCATGGCGCTGCGCTGGTTGAAGGCGCTGGAGCAGGGCTTCGACGTCAAGTTGACCGCCGGAACCCACGGCGGCTGTCTGAACTTGCTGACGGCGAAAAACTCGCCGTTTGGCGGCCTGGAGAGCCTGAAAGGGCAAACTATCGGCGTTACCGATATGGCCGGGCCGGACAAAAACTTCTTCGCTATCTTACTCAAGCGCCACGGCATCGACCCAATAAGCGACGTGCAGTGGAAAGTCTATCCCGCCGATTTGCTCAGCGTCGCGCTGGATAAACGCGAAATCGCCGCCATTAGCGGCAGCGAACCGTTTAGCTATCGCCTGCTGGAAACCGGTAAATATCAGCTTATCGCCAGCAATATGACCGGCGATTATGCCAACCTGAGCTGCTGCGTGTTGGGCGTCAGCGGTACCCTGGCGCGAGATCACAAACCCGCCGCCGCAGCGCTCACTCAGGCGATTCTTGAAGCGCACAGCTACGCCGCTGAACATCCGGAAAGCGTGGCGCAATCCTTCCTGGCCCATGCGCTCAATACCAATGAAGCGGAGGTCAGCGGGATCCTTCACGGTCAGGGGCACGGTCATCATGCGGTGGGCGAGGCGTTTGTCAAAGAGTTGACACAGTATGCGGTGGATCTTCAGCGCGTGCAGGTGATCAAGCCCGGGACCGATCCTCATCAGTTTGCGGAGAGTATTTATGTCAACGTTTTCGCCTGAACGGGTTCTGTCGCGCCCGAGCAGCGGCAGGCCGTTGTGGAATGAAGGCCTGCTGGCTGGCGTATTGTGGCTGCTGGGTGGTTTTTTTACTCTCGCCTGGCCGGATGTCGGGCGGCGCTGGCCGTTTAGCGAAGGCTGGGCGCTGGCTCAGTTCACTGTCGGCGGGGGATTACTGCTGCTGGCGCTGAGCTATCGCTACTGGCGACAGCGGGGCGCGCGGTTGCAACATGCCGGGAAATGGCTGGCGCTGCTGCCGGTGCTGTTTGCTATATGGGAAGGACTGACGGCGAAGACGGCGTTTCTGCCGGTACCGTTTTTTGCGCCGCCGCAGGCGCTGATTGAAGTGCTGCATGATGACTGGCCGCGCCTGCTTGACAGCCTTCTGCATTCGCTGGGGCTGCTTGGGCTTGGCGTACTGCTTGGCACCAGTTGCGGTTTTATCAGCGGTCTGGCGATCGGCTGGTCTCAGCGTATCGGCTACTGGGTACATCCGGTTTTGCGCCTGCTGGGGCCGGTGCCGTCCACCGCGCTGCTGCCTCTGTGCCTGTTTATCTTCCCTTCAAGCTTCGGCGCCAGCGTTTTTCTGATTGCGCTCAGCACCTGGTTCCCGGTGACCGTGCTGACCTGGTCCGGGGTGATCGGCATCGATAGGGCATGGTATGACGTGGCGCGGACCCTGGGGGCCAGCCAGCGTTTTCTGATCCTGCGGGTGGCGATTCCCGCCGCGTTGCCGAACGTGTTTGTCGGCCTGTTTATGGGCCTCGGCGCGTCATTTTCGGTGTTGATCGTCGCTGAAATGGTGGGGGTAAAATCGGGCATTGGCTTTTATCTGCAATGGGCGCAGGGCTGGGCGGCATATCCTAATATGTACGCGGCGCTGCTGGTGATGGCGTTGTTATGCTCCGGCCTGATTAGCGGGCTGTTTATGGTACGCGACAGGCTGCTGAGCTGGCAGCGGGGAGGGATGAAATGGTAGCCGCGATGCTAAATTCTCAGGCGATATCTACCGGCGCAACGGTATCGATTAGCCATCTTCATCATGCTTTTACGCTTGGCAAACAGGCGGTTCCGGTGCTGGAAAATATCAGCCTGCAGCTGCGGCCTGGAGAGAGCGTCGCGCTGCTTGGGCCGTCAGGCTGCGGTAAATCGACCCTGCTGCGGCTGCTGGCGGGGCTGGAGGCGCAGCAGAGTGGGCAAATTCAGATTGATGAGACGGCAATGGACGGACCAGGGCCCGATCGAATTCTGGTGTTTCAGGACCCGACGCTCTACCCGTGGTTGACGGTACGGCAAAACGTGCTGCTGGGGCCGCAGGCGCAGGGCAAGAAGGGGCTTGAGCCGAAGGCCGACGCGCTGATTTCACGGATGGGGCTTGAGGCGTTCAGCGAGGCCTGGCCGCGCCAGCTTTCCGGCGGGATGGCGCAGCGTGCGGCGCTGGCGCGCGCGTTGCTAAATGAACCGCGCCTGCTGTTGCTTGATGAGCCGCTGGGCAAACTCGATTCGCTCACTCGCATCAGCATGCAGCGGGAGCTGATCGCTCTATGGCAGCAGCAGGGCTATACCAGCCTGCTGGTGACCCACGATATCGAAGAGGCGCTGCTACTTTGTGAGCGGGTACTGGTGATGTCGCCGCGCCCGGGCAGAATTATCGCCGAGTTTACGCTCCCGCTTGAATTTCCCCGCCATCGTGACAATCCGCTGCTGTTACAGCACCGTCAGGATATTTTGCGTATTCTTGGCCAGGAAGAGGATTGGTAAGGTAACGCGCTAACCAGGGGCGCGCTCATTCTGACCGTTCGGTGGGGAGTCCCGGGGGCGGCGCGGTGGGACCGCGCTGCCCCCGGGCTACAGGGAGTGTGCTGATTCAGACCGTTCGGTGGGAAGTCCCGGGAGCGGTGCTGCAGGGACTGAGGGTGTGGTAGTCTGGATAAGGCTTAAAAATCCATTTTCACCGTAAACTGCACTTCACGCGGGTCACCAATCTGGTTACCGAGGTTATTGGTGCCGATAGATGACGTGTAATAGGTTTTATCGAACAGGTTCTTCACGTTAACCTGCAGAGTGACCGGATATTGCAGCTTCATCTTATAGGCCGCGAACACATCCGCTACCGCATAGCCCTGCAGATAATAATCCGCGCCGTTGGTGCCGGAACGCTTGCTGACTGCCCGACCGCCGCCGCCAACCGTCAGGGTATTGCTGTCGTAGACGTTATGAATGTCATAGCTCAGGAACAGCGAACCGGTGTGCTTCGGCACGTTCGGCAGCGGTTTGCCCTGGTAATCCGGATCATCGGTAACTTTCGCGTCGGTATAGCCGTAGCTGGCGATCACGCTCAGATTATCGGTCAACGACCCAGCCACATCCACTTCAACGCCGCGCGAGCGGACTTTACCGGCGGTTTTCGCAATGGTTTCATCGCCCACCGCTTCGGTATAGAGGACGTTGCGCTTATCAATATCGAACAGCGCGATATTGGCGGTAACACCGTTGAACAGCTCAAACTTCGCGCCTAATTCGTAGGAAGTGGACTCTTCCGGCGGCAGGTTGCCAATATAGCTGGCGATAGAGGACTGCGGCATAAACGACTGCGCCACGTTACCAAACAGCGAGACGGACGGCGTCAGCTTGTAGACCAGGCCAACTTTCGGCGTCCATTTCTGATCGCTGCTGTCGGTGTTGACGTTAAATGGGCGGCCCTTACCGGCATATTGGGTGTAATACTGATAGCGTACCCCGGCAACGGCAATCCACTTATCTGTCAGATAGAGCGCGTCCTGAACGTAGCCCGCATAGCTCTCCTGCTGAATACGCTGGTCGCTATCGGATGCCGAAACGCTGGAGCACTTGTCGACCGTGCCGTAGACCGGATTATAGATATTGAACCCTTTCACGTTCTTACAGCGGATCATATCGGTACGCAGCAGATCGTAATTCTCGTACGCCAGGCCGGTGAGGATCTCGTTGTAGAAACCGCCTATCACCACGTTACCCTGCAAATCCGCCCGCGTGGAGTGCATTTTCTGCGTTGAACCGTGGGTGGCGTCGACGCGGCGGGTCAGGTCTCCGGTCGCTGAATCATAGGCCATCACGCGGGCCTGGTTATCGTTGTAGTGATCCTGGCTGTAGCTGTAGTCAAAGCGCGCGGTCCAGGCATCGCTCAGGCGGTATTCCGCATTTAGCTGTGCGAGGTCGGAATAACCGTCGGTGATGTTAAACGGTTCATCAAAACGCGTTTTGCGATCGACGTTAACCGCATGGCCGGTGTTCAGATCGAAGATAGTGCCGCGATCGAACGGGGTGCTGTAGTTACGGTGTGAATACGAAACGTTAACCGTCGCCTGTTCGCCGAACCAGGTCAGGGAAGGGTTGATAAAGCTGCTCTTCTCTTTGCCAAAATTGCGCCAGTAGTCTTCATTCTGATATTCGCCAATCACCCGGTATGCCAGCTGCGTCCCTTCAATGGGGCCGGTAACGTCAAACTGACCGGTGCCGCCGCCAAAGCTGGTGGACGTAGCGGAAACAGAGCCGCCGAAGGTGCGCTCCGGGCGCTTGGTGACGACGTTTATCAAGCCGCCGGGGTCGAGAATACCGTATAGCGTTGAGGCCGGGCCTTTCAGCACTTCGACCCGCTCGGTGGCGGCGGTAAAGCTGCGCGGCAGCACGGTGCGCAGTCCGTTAGTCATGATTGAGCCATCGCGGTTAGAACCGAAACCGCGGCGGCTAAAGGCGTCCTGGGTGCCGCCTAACGTATTGGTTTGTACGACGTTAGCAACGTTATACAGCGCCTCATCAAGATTGGTGACGTGCTGATCTTCCAGCACTTTATCGCTCACGGTATTGACCACCTGCGGAATATCCAGCATCGGCATCGAGGTCAGCGTGGCGGTTGAGGTACTGACCGGCTGATAGCCGCTAGTGGCGTTCTGCTGCGCGCCGTCAGCTACCACTGTAATCGTCTCGTCAGCGGTTTTTTTTGTTTTATCGGCGCTATTTTCTGCCGCCAATAATCCCGGTGAGGTTAAAAAAATCAGTGAAAAAAGCGCACGCCCTTTTAATGCCGAAAAAGGGACATTCAATTGAGTCATTTTCTTGTTTCTCGTGAACGAACCTCGCCTTTGCGGGAGGTAAAGCCAATAAAATCATTGCCCTGGAAAATAGATCTATCTGTTTTTCACGCTATCCTGCGTCCAGATATGTAATTGAGAATCATTCAATCACGAAGAAATGTAGTAGTAAACGTTATGTAAGATAAAAAATCAGCAAAAATAATAATCAATGAATTAGCCGTGTCAGGGAGCGATGATTTTCTTTTATTTCATTGTTTTTACTAACTATTAAATCTAATTCTTGTTGTGTGGTTTTTGGTGGTTACTCATCGTAGCCTACGTGATAATAGGGTATTGACTACTACATTCATCCACCGCATGATCAAAAGAGAATGAGATTTATTTTTGTTTGAGTGCGGAACGTGCGGGCCAGGCGCCACGCCGTTGGGCGCGGGAGCGAGTTATGCCACAGCGGGTGTTGCCTGCAGAGCAGGGGATCGTCCTTGATTCCCTGTCGGCCGGATATGGCCAGACGCTAATTGTCGATAATATTCATCTGACCATCCCCCACGGGAAAATGACGGTACTGGCCGGAGCCAACGGCTCGGGTAAGTCGACGCTGCTGTCGACCATCGCCCGGATGCTTAAGCCGCTGGGCGGCTGTGTACGTCTGGACGGTGAGGTGATTCACCAGATGCCGACCCGGGAGGTTTCCCGCCGCTTGGGTATTCTGCCGCAGTCGCCGCTGACCCCCGAAGGGCTGACGGTTTTTGAACTGGTCTCTCGCGGTCGCTACCCCTGGCAGGGGCTGATGCGTCAATGGTCCGACGCCGATGAAAGGGCCGTAGAAGAGGCGCTCCGGCTTACCGGTACCGCCGAATTCGCCCATTTACCGGTTGATAGCCTCTCCGGCGGTCAGCGCCAGCGCTGCTGGATTGCGATGGCCCTCGCGCAGCAAACGGCGACTATTCTGCTGGATGAACCTACTACCTGGCTCGACCTGCGCTATCAGGTCGATATCCTCGAATTACTGCAAACCTTAACCCGCGAACATGGTCGCACCGTAGTAACCGTTCTGCACGACCTGAATTTTGCGGTGAACTATGCCGACACGCTGGTATTTCTCAAAAAAGGGCAGATCGCCGGGGTGATTAGTGAAGAAGATGTTTGTACCCCAGAGCTGATTAAAACCGTCTTTGACGTTGATGTGCAGATGTCGTTTAACCCGCAGACGGATAAACCCTTCTTCATGCCGTTTCGCGTTCGCGAGGAGAGCGCTTTATGAGCGCCTCTGCGCTGCTCCTGCATCGCCGACAATCCAGGCCCCGGCTGGCGCTGGTACTGCTGAGTCTGTTGCTGCTTGGCGGTTCGCTGGTGCATCTCGGGCTCGGCGCGCGCTGGATTGCGCCGCAAACGGTGATTCAGGCGCTTTTTCATTACGATCCGCGCAACTTCGATCACCGCATTATTGTTGATTTACGCCTGGTACGCCTGGCGGCAGCGCTGCTGACCGGTGCGGCGCTTGGTGTGGCGGGCCTGCTGCTGCAAACCGTGATCCGCAACCCGCTGGGCGAGCCGCATATTCTTGGCCTGAACGCCGGAGCCTCGTTGGCGGTGGTGGCAACTTCGGCGCTGGGAATTAGCCTCGGCGGTGTGGCGTTAGCCAGGCCCCTGACCGCGGCTTGCGGCGCAGCGCTGCTGTTTGGCGGGGTGATGCTGCTGTCGTCCTCCGGGCGCGGCGGGGTGACGCCGCTGCGCATTACCCTGTGCGGGGTAGCGCTGTCGGCGTTTGCCTCGGCGGTGACAGCGGCAATTCTGATCCTCGATGAACAAACGCTGCTGGCGATGCGCACCTGGCTGGCGGGCGATCTGGCTGGCCTTAGCTGGCAAACGCTGCGCTCCGCGCTGCTCCCCGCACTGGCGGGGCTGACGATTGCGCTGGTGCTGGCACCGCGCCTGAACGTGCTGGCGCTGGGCGATAAGGTTGCGCTTGGGCTGGGTGTGAAGATTGTGCAGACCCGGCTGCTGGGGCTGGCCGCCATTGCTTTACTGTGCGGTTCCGCGGTGGCGGTAGCCGGGCCGATTGGCTTTGTTGGCCTGGTGGTGCCGCATGTGGTGCGTCGTTTGGTGACTGAAGATATTCGCCTGGCGCTGCCGCTGGCCGCGCCGGTTGGCGCGCTGGTGCTGCTGTTAGCAGATATCGCCGCCCGCACGCTGGTGGCTCCTCAGGAGCTGGCCACCGGGGCGATGACCGCGCTGGTCGGCGCGCCGGTATTTATTTTTATCGCCGCGAGGTTCTTTAAATGAAGAGCGCCGCCCATCGTGCCGGGTTTCGTCTATTTACTGCCGGTTCTTATCGGTTGCTGCTGCGCCCGGTGGCGCTGAGAATCGCTGGCGTATTGTTGCTGGTGATCCTGCTGCTGGCGCTATTCGGCTTGACCCGCGGTAGCTTCCCCATGCCTTCCGGAACTTTATTTCGTGCGCTGCTGGCCCCGGAAAACGTGGCCGAGCAGCAACGCTTTATTTTGTTTGATATCCGCCTGCCGAGGCTATTTATGGCGCTTTTGTGCGGAGCGATGCTCGGGCTGGCCGGAGCGGCGATGCAGAGCATTACCCGCAACGGCCTGGCGGATCCCGGGCTTATCGGTGTGAAAGAGGGGGCCAGCATTGTGGTGCTGGCGCTGGTGCTGTTCTTCCCGGCTGTGGGACTCGTCTGGCGGCCGCTGGCTGGGATGCTCGGCGGTGTGCTGGTGGCGCTGCTGGTTCTGCTGCTGGCCCGCGACTGCTCGCGGCCGCGCTTTATTCTGATCGGTATTGGCGTGTCGTGGACGCTGGCGGCAGCGGTTGGCATTTTCATGACCACCGCAGACGTGCGTGACGTGCAGACCGCGATGATCTGGCTGGCGGGCAGTCTACATGCGGCGACATGGCCGCTGCTGATTGTGGCTTTTTGCTGGGCGCTGCCGGGGGCGCTGATTCTGTTTCTTACCGCCCGGGCCGCTGATGCGGCGCTGCTGGGCGACCGTACCGCCATCGGCCTCGGCGTGCGTTTGCAACAATTGACTCTGCTGCGCTTTTTCGCGCCGGTACTGCTGACTTCCGCCAGCGTTTCCTGCGTCGGCAGCCTGGGTTTTGTGGGCCTGATGGCACCACATATGGCGCGTTTTTTACTGCGCGGCGGCCAGGTAGCGCTGCTCAGCGGCAGCGCGTTGATTGGCGCGCTGCTGGTATTACTCACCGATACTATTGGTCGCCTGGCTTTTGCTCCGCTACAAATTCCGGCGGGAATTGTGATTGCCCTTGTCGGCTGCCCGTTTTTTATTGTGCTGCTTTGGCGTCGTCGTAACGCCTTGTAAATCAGAAGGATTGCTATGCGCTGGTTCATTTCTCTGCTGGTCTTAATGGCGGCGGTCGCCACGGCGGCCGATACGCAAACGTTCACCGACGATTTAGGTCGCACGGTGACCGTTCCGCTGCATCCGCAGCGCATTGTGTCGATGCACGATCTGGATATCACCATTCCGCTGATCGAGCTTGGGGTGCCGCCGGTCGCCAGCCACGGACGGACCCGTCCTGACGGCAGCCATTTTCTCCGCTCCAGCGCGCAGTTAACCGGGATCGATTTCGATAACAGCGCGATTCAGTTTATCGGCACGGCGGATATCGACCTTGAAGCCGTCGCCGCCGCAAAGCCGGATTTAATCATCACCGAGAACAGCCGCCACGTTTCGGTTGAACAACTGGAGAAGATTGCCCCGACGGTGAGCATTGACCACCTGCAGGGCAGCGCGCCGCGCATTTATAGCAAGCTCGCACAGTTGACCGGCACCCAGCCGCGGCTGGCGATCCTCGAACGTCGCTATCAGGAGCAGATTAAGCAGTTGAAGGCGACGGTGGATACGCAAAAGATTGTCGTGTCGGTGATTCAGGCCAATAACGGCAAGGTTACTGTGCATCACTCTTATCATGCGCTGGGACGCGTGCTGCGCGATGCCGGGTTCCGCTTCCCGCCGTTTATAGACAAGATTTCTGATGGTCAGCGCATTGACGTCAGCGCCGAACAGCTGCCGGAGCTGGATGCCGATTTCGTGTTTGCCACCTGGCGCTCCGACACCGGTGGTAAGCCACAGGACGAACTGCAGGCGATGGAGGGCGTGATGCCGGGCTGGTGCGACTTTATGCGCGCTTGCCGCACCGGGCGCTACATTCTGCTACCGCGTGAGGATGTTATTTCTAACTCGTTTGCCGCGTTAACGCTGATGGTCGCCCAGGTGCAGTCGCATATTGCCGGGCGACCGCTGCCTGAGGGATTGAAATGAAAACGGCAATAAAGAGAGAGAGGGGACGGGTTGACCTGTTCGGCGAGCGTTTTCGCGCCCGCGCGCATCAGTTGTCGCCGCGTCTGCGGGCGGTGGTCAGCTACATCAATGATAACCGCGAAGTAGTGCTGGAGCGCACGGCCATGGAGATAGCCACCGCGACGAACACCTCAGATGCCACGGTGGTGCGGGCGATTCAGGCGCTGGGTTTTGCCGGGCTGCGTGAATTAAAGCAGACCATGGAACGCTGGTTTGGCCCGTCGGTGACCTCTTCGGAAAAAATGCTCTCGACGGTGAGTGAGCTCTCCAGCGATATCAATTCAAGTATTGATTTCGTGCTGGAGGGGCATCAGCGGGCCTGCGAGGTACTCTCTCGTCCTGATAACCGCGCGGCGGTGGCTCAGGCGGTGGCGTTGCTCACCGATGCGCGCCAGGTGGGGATTTTTGGTATCGGCGCGTCGGGCATTCTGGCGGAGTATACCGCCCGGCTGCTGAGCCGCATTGGTCTGCCTTCGTACGTGATGAATCGCACCGGATTTAGCCTTGCCGAGCAGCTAATCAGCCTGCAGCGGGGCGACGTGCTGATTATGATGGGACAAAAATCACCGCATCGGGAGGGAATGACCACCCTGCGTGAAGCTCGCCGACTGGGGATCCCGACCATTCTGCTCACCCAGGCGGTGGATTCCCGCTTTAGCCAGGAAGCGCAGGTGGTTATCGACGTGCCGCGCGGCGGCGACAATGGACGGGTACCGCTGCACGGTACGGTGCTGGTGTGCCTGGAGATGATCGTGCTGTCGGTGGCTTCCACCGCGCCGCAAAAGACGGTGAAATCGATGAAGCGGATCAATGAATTGCATCGGGCTATTGGTAAGTCTGGCGGTAAACGAAGCTAAATAGAAGATAATTCACCGCCGGGAAGGTTTCCGGTTGCATGCTCTGCTGACTCTGTGTATTTTTATGCAAAATAAATGCATAAAACGGGGTTGTTATGGTTAAGAATTGGATGAAAGCGTGCTGCCTGATGGCAGCGCTGATTGGCACCGCTCAGGCGGCCCAGCAAACTTACGTAGTCGGCTCCGGCGGAACCTATCGTCCGTTTGAGTTTGAAAACAGCCAGAAACAGCTGGAAGGTTTTGATATCGACATCATCAAAGCGATTGCGAAAGCGGAAGATTTTGATATCAAACTGATTAACACCCCGTGGGAAGGGATCTTCGCCACCCTGGGCACCGGCGACCGCGACATTATTATCTCCGGGATCACCATCACCGATAAGCGCAAGCAGATGGTTGATTTCTCCGCCCCGTACTTCCCGGCTGAACAGTCCATCGTGGTTCCTGCAGACTCTAAAGTCACTTCACTGGAAGCGCTGAAAAGCGAGAAAGTCGGGGTGGTGAACTCCAGCACCGGCGATATCGTGGTTTCCGACGTGTTGGGTAAAAACAGTACCTCAATCAAGCGCTTTGATAACACCCCGCTGATGCTGCAGGAGCTGTTTGAAGACGGCGTGAGCGCGGCGGTAGGCGATGTTGGCGTGGTGAAATACTACATCAAGCAGCACCCGGAGAAGCAGTTCAAACTGGTGCCGGACGCCAAATTTGAACGTCAGTATTTCGGCATTGCGGTAGCGAAAGGCAACAGTGAACTGCAGGCGAAAATCAACGCCGGTTTACAGAAAATCGTTGCTGATGGCACCTACGCCAAAATCTATAAAACCTGGTTCGACGAGAACGTTCCGACGCTGCCAGCACAATAATCTGTATTTTTGTTTTCATCACGGCTATCGACATTAACGATAGCCGTATTTTTTAGGGAAGGGTTATGACGGGATTCCGTTGGGAGATCATCGAGGAGTACGGTCCGCTGTTTATGGACGGTGCCCTGATGACCATTAAATGTACCATTATCTGCGTGATCCTCGGCACCCTGTGGGGTCTGACCCTCGGTCTGGGGCGAATGGCGAAAGCCGAGCACGGGGTGTGGAAATACGTTCTGCGTTACCTGGTACAGTTTCCGGTGCGCTTTTACGTCAGCGCGTTTCGCGGTACGCCGCTGTTCGTGCAAATTATGGTGGTGCACTTTGCGCTGGTGCCGCTGTTTATCAACCCGCGCGATGGGTTGCTGGTCACCAGCGGCATGATGAGCGCTGATTTCGCCCGCGAGCTGCGCTCCAACTATGGCGCGTTTCTCTCCTGTATCGTGGCGATAACGCTCAACGCCGGGGCCTATGTTTCCGAAATCTTCCGCGCCGGTATCCAGTCTATCGATAAAGGACAGATGGAAGCCTCCCGCGCGCTGGGGATGCCGTGGTGGAAAACCATGCGCCAGGTCATTCTGCCGCAGGCGTTTCGCCGCATTCTGCCGCCGCTCGGTAACAACGCCATCGCCATTGTTAAAGACTCCTCGCTGGCTTCAGCCATCGGTCTGGCGGATCTGGCCTACGCTGCGCGTACCGTTTCCGGCGCTTACGCCACCTACTGGGAACCCTACCTGACCATCTCACTGGTCTACTGGGTTATTACTTTCCTGCTGGCGCAGCTGGTTAATCGTCTGGAAAAGAGGTTTGGCAAAAGTGATTCGCATTCATAATTTACACAAGCGCTTCGGCGACAGCCATGTTCTGCGCGGCATCAGCTGCGATATCAAACCGCAGGAAGTGGTCTGCATTATCGGGCCGTCGGGTTCGGGAAAAAGTACCTTTCTGCGCTGCATGAACGCGCTGGAAACCGTCAGCGAAGGCGAAGTTGAGGTGAACGGTTTTGCCGCCCACGATCGCGCCACTGACATTAATAAGATGCGCGAAAGCGTCGGTATGGTCTTTCAGCGTTTCAATCTGTTCCCGCATAAAACGGTGCTGGAAAACCTGATTATGGCGCCGATGAGCCTGCGCGGTATGGCGCGGGCGGAAGCGGTTCATCTGGCGGAAGAGCTGCTGGCGAAGGTAGGGCTGAGCGACAAACGCGACGCCTGGCCCTCCAGCCTCTCCGGCGGGCAGCAGCAGCGCGTAGCCATTGCCCGTGCGCTGGCGATGAAGCCGTCGATCATGTTGTTCGATGAGCCGACCTCGGCGCTGGATCCGGAGCTGGTGGGCGATGTGCTGGAGGTGATGAAAAACCTCGCCAGCGAAGGGATGACCATGGTCATTGTGACTCATGAAATGGGCTTTGCCCGCGAAGTGGCCGACCGGGTTATCTTTATCGATCAGGGGATTATTCAGGAAGAGGGCAAACCGGCGCAGATCTTTAGCGCGCCGACTAATCCGCGCACCGCTGAGTTTCTGAGTAAAGTGCTGTAATGGCCTTCAGCCCCGGCGGGCGCTATGCCGCCGGGGTACTATCTGAATGAGTTTGTTGCTTATTCCATGGAGGACACTGATGTTAAGGAAAGTTTTCGTCCCGCCGGTTTTACTGCTGCTGTTTGTGCTTTTCGATCTGTTGATTGCCGGGCGCGAGTTCTGGGCGTGGCGGCCACTCTATTTCGGCCTTGCGCTGATCCCTCTTATCATTAGCGCGGTTATCGTCCTCGGGACGCTGTGCCAGTTTCGCACCCACCATACCACCCTGAATCCGCTTAGAGCGCAAGAGACCACGACCCTGATGACCGACGGCTGGTTTCGCTATTCGCGCAATCCAATCTATCTGGCGATGACTGGCGTACAGCTGGCCCTGATTATTCTCAGCGGCAAACCGCTACTGTTGCTGACGCTGCCGTTGTTTATCTATTTGCTGACCGTGCTGCATATCCGCCCGGAAGAAGCGGAAATGGCCCGCCTCTTTCCTCGCCAGTGGCCGGAGTATGCGCGTAAAGTGCGGCGCTGGTTGTAGGATTACCAGCTCCGAAAGTCGCTGATTTTCGAAGCCGGGAGATACAAACTACCGTGCGACTTCGCTAATATCGTCTATCTCTTCTTCGCGTTCACGTGCATCCGCCAGCAGCGCTTTTTCGCTTTTGCCGAAGCACTGAATCAGCAGGAACAGCGCGCCGCTGGCAAACAGCGTTATCACCAGACCATCATAGCCCGCGACGCTAATCAGCAGGCTGCTGACCACCGGACCTGCGACGCTGCCCGCAGACCAGAAAAAACCCAGCAGAGCGTTGATCATTATCAGCTTCTGTCCGGAGAAGGTTTTCCCGGCGCGAACCAGCGATAGCGTGTAGAGTGCGCCCGCCGCGGCTCCCAGAATCATACAGCCAACAATAAGCTGAATATTTGACGCCAGCAGGAACGGTAAGGCCAGTAGGGCGAGGCAGAAAACGACCGCGCAGATTAAATGCACGCGGCGGATGCCGAAGCGGTCGGCAATCCAGCCCAACGGAGCCTGGAAAACGGCATCGCCGGTGAGTACCACCGTGACCAGCAGCACCGCCATCACTTCATTTAGCCCTTTATCCATACCGTAGAGCGGCAGCAGCGCCAGAATGCTGGCATCAAAGAACGCAAAGCAGAACACGCCGGAAGCCAGTACCGGTAAAAAAGCGCCAAGGCTGCGCCAGCTGGCGTGTTCGGCGAGTCGTTCGCGGCTACCTGTCGGCAAATGACGTAGCATCAGCAGGCAGGCCACGGTGATGCCGCCAATGACCAACAGGGCCCACGGCTGATAGTCTGGCCCGGCGGAAATCAATAATGGTCCAGCCAACTGACAGCCGGTAAAGGCGGAGGCATAAATTCCGGTTAAGGTCGCCCGATTTTTGCCCGCCGCGCCGCCGGTGATCCAGCTTTCGCCAATAACGATAATGACCCCTGAAGCGAGACCGGTAACCAGCCTCGGTAGCAGGAGATGAACGATATCAAAAGAGAGGCAGGAGGCGATCGTCGCCACCGCCAGCGCCACCAGGCTGACCGAGAGCAGAAGGCCCATCTCAAAGCGTCGGCACAGCGCAGGTGAGAGGAAGGAGGAGATCATCATCCCCGCTGGCGGTAGTGCGGCCAGCAGGCCGACGTAGACGGTATCAATCTGCTGTTGCGCCAGCTCAAGACTGATTAAAGGCACCGTATAGCCGGTGATAAATCCCACTAATGAAGCGGCCATGATCATCGCCAGCGTGGGGGCAAGGCGACTCTGGTCTGGGTTGAACATTTTATTCCCGATAACGGAAGTCTGAAGAGTGAATTATTCGGCAAAAGGCCAGTATAGCTGCATAATAATTAATCGCACGCCTTATGTCACCGTTGATATGACTACAAAAAAATGCAGTGCTGGCGGAATGCAGTGGGAATGGGCGTTGGCACCGGATTTTTCGGAAGTTGTCAGCGGGCAGGCGAAAGGATATAACCAATAAGATGGTCGATAACCTATAACCGCGAATTATTGAATAAAACACTGGTTCAGCGCTGATGCTGTACAGGAAAGGAGTAAGACATGGCAGTATCCCCTTCACTGATCGCCGAGGCCATCCGCTGGCGACGTGATTTTCATGCTTGCCCTGAACTGGGATACCAGGAACAGGAAACCTCGCGGCGTATTGCTGAATTACTCACTTCATTTGGACTTCAGGTCCATAGCGGGCTGGCGGGGACTGGGGTCGTCGCGACGCTGGAGAATGGTCCCGGGCCGGTGATTGGCCTGCGGGCTGATATGGACGCGCTGCCGATAACCGAGCAGGGCGACGTCAGCTATAAATCGCGTAATCCTGGCGTGATGCACGCCTGCGGTCACGATGGGCATAGTGCGATGCTGCTGGCGACGGCGGCGCATCTGGCGCAAACTCGCCGCTTTCGCGGCACCGTTCATTTTGTGTTTCAGCCCGCAGAGGAGAATCTTGGCGGCGCACGTAAAATGGTAGAGGAGGGGCTGTTTGAGCGCTTCCCGATGGACGCTATCTACGCGTTACATAACTGGCCGGGTATGCCGCTGGGCCAGGTAGCGATTAACAGCGGGGCGATGATGGCCTCCCTTGATGCGTTTGAAATTACCCTGACCGGGAAAAGCTGTCATGCGGCGATGCCGGAACGCGGGGCGGACCCGATTGTCGCCGCGGCACAGTTAATTATGGCGCTCCAAACGATTCCTTCGCGTCGTCTGTCGCCGCAGGAGTCGACGGTGGTCAGCATTACCCAGATTGTTGGCGGGGAGGCGATTAACGTTCTGCCGGACAAAGTGGTGCTGCGCGGAACCTTCCGCTGCCTGAATAATCAGGTGCGCGAGCGGGTGAGGGGGCTAATTGAGAGCTATGTCGCCGCCCAGCCGCAGGTATCTGACGTCGAAGGAAACATCTCCTGGTATCCGGGTTATCCGGTGACGACTAACGATCCTGTTGAAGCGCAAAAGGTTTGCGATGTGGCGACCGCTCTGCTGGGGGAATCTGCGGTGAGCTGGAACGGAAATCCATCAATGGCATCGGAGGATTTTGCCTGCATGCTGGAAGCCTGTCCTGGAGCCTATTTCTGGATTGGCACCGACGGCGAGACGGCCTCGAAGCCTCTGCACAATGCCGGATATGATTTCAATGATGAACTGATCCCACACGGCGTAACGCTGTGGACGGCGCTGGTGGAAAAGCTGCTGGCTTAAGATGCCTTTCCCGGAGGCGGTGCTGCGCACCTGTCCGGACCACCAGATGCCTGCACAATCGGTAGCCCGGCAGGCGCATTGCGCCGCCCCCGGGGGCAAAAGTGGATACGCAGGGAGAAATATCCTTCTCCCTACGTCGTTTTATACGTTAACCGCCGCTTTCAGGCGGGCTTTCATCTCGCTATAGCTTGTCCAGGCGTACTGCTCGGCCCAGCGCTGATCCTCAATCGCTTCCACCTTCACCGCGCAATATTTGGTTTCCGGCGTTTTTGAGATCGGGTCGAGGTTATCCTGAGTCAGCTCGTTACAGGCACCTATCCACCACTGATAGGTCATATACACGGCGCCTGCGTTAATACGATCGCTAATGTCAGCGCGGGTGATCACCTTGCCACGTCGCGAACTAACCCACACCAGCTGTTGGTCGGCGATACCGAGTTTCTGTGCGTCGGCGCGGTTGATTTGCACCCGACCCGGTTCGTCGGCGAGCGACTGCAAGGCCGCACAGTTACCGGTCATCGAACGGCAGGAGTAATGCCCGACTTCGCGAACGGTGCACAGCACCAGCGGATATTCTTCATCCGGCGTCTCGGCAGGAGCGCGCCACGGTGCGGCAAACAGCTGGCCTTTACCGGTTGGCGTATCAAAGTGATTATCTTTATACAGCCATGGCGTGCCGGGGTGATCCAGCGTCGGACACGGCCACTGCACGTGGTTCATATCACCCATTTTTTCATAAGTGACGCCATAGAACAGCGGGCAGAGCTCGCGCATTTCGTCCCAGATCTGCTGGTTATTGTCGTAATGCATCGGATAGCCCATTTCGCTGGCCAGCAGGCTAATGATTTCCCAGTCGCGTTTCACGTTGCCGGTGGCAATAATCGCCTGCTCGAAACGCTGGAAACCGCGGTCGGCGCAGGTAAAGACGCCACCGTGTTCGCCCCAGGAGGTAGCGGGCAACAGCACATCGGCGATTTCGGCGGTTTTGGTCATAAAGATATCCTGCACCACCACAAAATCGAGCGCTTCGATACCTTTGCGCACCAGGCCCAGATCGGCCTCGGTCTGTAGCGGGTCTTCGCCCATGATGTAGTAGGCTTTGATCTCGCCGGTGAGCGCCTTGTGTGGTACTTCGGTGATACGCGTTCCGACCTTATCGTCCATCATCGACGGGTTAATACCCCAGGCTTTGGCGAATTTAGCGCGAACGCTGGCGTCGGTGACATCCTGATAGCCGGGGAACATATTGGGTAACACGCCCATATCACAGGCGCCCTGGACGTTGTTTTGCCCGCGCACAGGTCCCACGCCGACGTTAGTGCGCCCCAGGTTGCCGGTTAGCAGCGCGAGGCTCGCCAGCCCTCTGACCACATCCACTGCCTGACCAAACTGGGTCACGCCCATGCCCCACATAATGGTGGCGGAAGGTGCGGCAGCAAATATGCGCATCGCCTGGCGAATCTCATTTGCCGGAACGCCGACTATCGCTTCTACGGCTTCGGGAGAATAGTCTTTAACCATTTCACGATAGGCGTCCAGCCCTTCGGTAAAGCGGTCGACATAATCGTGGTTATACAGATCCTCTTCCAGCAGGACGTGAGCGAAGGCGTTGACCAGCGCCATATTGCTGCCGTTATTAAGTTGCAGATGGCGATCGGCAATGCGGGCGGTTTCGATACGGCGCGGGTCGCAGACGATGATTTTCGCGCCGTTTTCGCGGGCTTTAATCACCCGACGGGCGACAATAGGGTGGGAGTCGGCGCAGTTGTAGCCGAATACCAGCAGGCATTTCGAGTTTTCGATATCGCTAATCGAGTTGCTCATCGCACCGTTGCCAAGCGCCAGCTGAAGACCGGCGACCGACGGGCCGTGGCAAACGCGGGCGCAGCAGTCGACGTTATTGGTGTTGAGCACCCCACGGGCGAATTTTTGCATCACATAGTTAGTTTCATTGCCGGTACCACCGGATGAGCCGGTGGTCATAATGGCACGCGGACCATGTTTTTCTTTTATTTCACGCAGTTTTTTTGCCGTGTAGCGGATAGCTTCATCCCAGCTGACCGGGGTGAATTTACCGCCTTTCTGGTAGCGAATCATCGGTTGCTGCAGGCGTGGCGTCAGCAGTTGCGTATCGTTGAGGAAATCCCAGCCGTAGTAGCCTTTGAGGCATAGCTGATTTTGGTTAGTCACACCATCGGCCGCTTCGGCGCGGATAATTTTATTGTTATCGACGACCAGCTTTAGTTTGCAACCGGCCCCGCAGTAAGGGCAAACGCTCGTGATTTTTTTCATCAGTAACAGACCTGTTAACAGAGAATAAACAACATTGGACAGACCGGGCCCGGCCCGCCTTTGTCAGGGCGTCATAAGCCAGCGCACCAGCAGATGACGGAAGCGTTATGCATACGCTGTGCCAAAACTTAACGTTATGATTTAATAGGGAATAGGTGGCTGGACAGGCGAGGGTGGTAATGATGTCGACACTAATGACGATGACATGACGCCCGGTTGGGCGTCATTAAGGGGTTGGTCAGGCCAGCTTCAACCGTAGCTGCGCGAGAGTCTCTGCGGGTAATCCCACCTCCTCAGCAGCGGTGCAAATGGCCTGCCAGCTCCCGGCATCCAGCGGAATACCCTGCGCCAGACGCTCCTGACGGTTGGCTTCTTCCCACTCGCCAGGCGCGAGAATCGGCGTCTCCGGGTCGTGCGGCGACTGTTTGCACCAGTCAATAAATGCTTCGGTCTCACGCTGCATATCCGGCGCATCGAAAGCGTCAGGGCTGAGAATAATGGTTGTCATACAGTTAAAAATCGCGTCAACGCTGCCCTGCAGATTCTCTTTATGCGAGGTTTTCCCACCGGATACCGCGCCGCCGATAACTTCACACAGCGTCGCCAGCGCATAGCCTTTATGCTCGGCAAAAGTCAGCAGCGCGCCGAGCGGTGAAGTCTGCATCACTGCGGGGTCGGTGGTGGGAACGCCCTGAGCGTCAATCAATGAACCTGGCGGTACCGGAACGCCTTTGTGCCACGCGACGCGGGTCTTACCAAAGGCGATGGCGCTGGTGGCATAATCCAGCAGCAGCGGAGGATGACCTTCGCGCGGGAACACCACGCACAGCGGGTTGGTACCGAAGCGGCTGTCTTTGCCGCGGAACGGCGCGACCATAATGTTGCCGACAACGTTCACGAAGTGAATAGAGATCATTCCGGCGGCGGCGCACTGTTCTGCCCAGTAGCCGATGCGGCCTATGTGGTGCGCGTTACGCAGTGCGACGGCGGCCATGCCGTGCTGTTTCGCTTTTTCGATGCCCATCTGCATGGCTTCATGGGCCACCACCTGGCCGAACCCACCGTTGCCATCCAGCGTGACGACGGCTCCTGCATCTTTCATCACGCTGGCGTGACGGTTGAGCTGTAAATAGCCCAGCGCGTGGGAACGTACGTAGCTCGGGATCATGCCGACACCGTGAGAGTCATGTCCGGCAAGGTTGGCGGCAATCAGATGGTCGGCAATAAGCGATGCTTCGGTGGGAGAGCTTCCCATATGGCTGAAAAGTGTTTTAACAAACTGATGCAGATCCGTGGCCTGGAAGCGATGTCCTGTTTGCACTGATTCTCTCCTGTTACGGTGTCGTGGGTTATTGTTTTATTGTGTTTGCGTTTCCATGCTGCTCTCCGGACCGGAGAAGATCAAGGTTTGTACGTTGCAGGGAAGAAATGAACTGAGGGGGAGGGAACAGAGTTGAGGCCCGGAAGTCTGGTTGTGATGTTAAGAATCATTATTATAAAAATCACATAATAAATATTACCTATCGAGCATGATGGGGATATAAAAGAGAGCGCAACAATGAATATCAGTGCATTTTTTCTGATGACCATCGCTATTTTACTGCTGGGAATATCAGTCTATAGCTTGCTAAGCTATATTAAAGAACGCCGTGCTAAACGTTTTCGCCCTTTTCGCCAGCGATAAGGGTGCTATCGAAAGGCGGGCTAGCCCGCCTTATTATAATTGTCGCGCCATGTTTTCGGTGAGGCATGATATTTCTCACGGAACTGCTTACTGAATAATGGATGACTGACAAAACCACAAATCCATGAAATCTGCTCAATGCGCAGCTGAAGATTATTTTCCAGCATTTCCCGCGCCGCCTCCAGACGTATATCCCTGATTAGCGCCATCACCGAAGTCTTCTGCTCATTAAAGGCTCTGTCAAGACTGGCTCGCGAACAACGAAGGCTTTGCGTCAGTGCTTCCGGCGAAAGGCTATGTTGATGATAGTTCTGCAAAATAAAGGACTTCGCGCCATTATAAAGATGGCTCAGTTTGCCTGGGATAAATAAGCCTTTTTCTTTGGCGACGTCGGCTAGCATAATGAATGCCATATTATGCAGCCCATCAACAATGGTCGCCGTCTCTTTAGTCGAAAGCGTTGCGGATTGCGCGTCCAGCAATAGCATATGTGATTTTAGAAAACTCGCGAGGTGATGATTTTCTAAAGAGACCATCGGGCTGTTTAGTTTTCCGCTAAAAACCTCGTTAATCTTATCGCTACGAGGAATGACATATAGTTGCTTTACGTCATTACATTGATAGTGGTAATAGTCGTTACGTTGATGAACAATTAACATTCCCTCGTTCACCTGCGACGTAACAGACTCTTTTCGACCACGAATGATTTGGTTACCCTGAACGATCAGCGAAATATAGATCGAGGATTCTGCCGCCTGATGTGGGTCGAATATTGTTTCGTTTCTTGAGCCCATTGCACTACAATAATCTCCGTTAACGCCAGAGATGGTTTTATGCCTGGCAATAATCTCTTCCGGTCGTCGATTGTTAACAACCTCGATACCGTAGCAATTAATATTCTGCGAGAGCTTTTGATAGCGCTCTTCGGGCGCGATATCCGCCGCGCTTAAAACATGTGGAACGTACAGCGCCGTAGGTCTGGACATGGTTGTCTCTTATCCCAAGGTGACGGTTGCAAGTGGGTCGTTTTATCCTCCGATTATAAGATTAATCTTAGTAAAAACCAGCGTGTGGGCGTTTTTTTACATTTCTCAGGTGTCCGGCATGCAACGAGTCTTATGACTATTAGTTTTTCTCATAAATTGCCTGCAAGAAAGATTATTTTTATATGTGTAAAAAATAGGGTTAATATTTTTGAGCATAATTTTGATTGTCACGAAATATCAACTCAAGCAAATGCGTATTGTCTGGAGGGCTAGACAAAAGAATGGGAATGGTTGCACTCTATATTGCAGATGCCAACCGATGGGAAAAATGAGCGCATGCGTAAAAGTAAAATTATTGTTTTAGTTTTGATGGTTTTTTGTATTCTGATTTTTGCAATTGTTGCTGCCTGGTTTTTGCTGTCCAAAGACAATTTTGCCGTACCAGAAAACGCGGAAACAGAAAATGCGGTTCTCCAGGTTGCAGGCTTAACGCGCAATGGACAACGCGATCCGCAGGCGCTGAAATCACTCTATCAAAAGCGCGTGACGGTGCGTCAGGTTAATCTTGATAACGGCCAACTTTTAGCGCAGGGGGCCAATAGCGGCGCGCAAAAACGCTGTGTCGAACTGGCCGCTGCGCGCGATCCGGCGCAAATCCGCCAGCGCTGTTCACTGGGTGAAGTTTACGTTATTCGAGACAATAATAATGAAATTCAGCAAGTTATAATTCCGGTTTATGGCAAAGGGGCCAAATCGATGATGTATGCATTAATCGCCCTTGAGACCGATGGTCGCACGGTAAAAGACCTGATGTATTACCAGCAGAATGAAACGCCGCTGCTGGGCGCTCGAGTGGAGGACCCGGAATGGCGTAGCCAATGGCCAGGTAAGAAAATACGCGATAATAACGGCCAGCCAGCGCTAAAGGTTATTCAGAATAATCCCGGCCAGCATGATGACTATACGGTGGATGGGATTAGCGGCGCGACCCTGACTTCAACCGGCGTCGAGAAGAGTATTAATTACTGGGTGGGTGAGCAGGGATACGGTAAGTTTCTTCAGCGGCTACAGCAAAACCCTGAAATATTAAATCGTTAAAAGCACGGGCGACAAAATACTCGGCAAATAACCGGTGCTATTACAGCGCCGGTTTTTTTATGCTTTCGATGAAGATATTTGGCGAGGAAAAGTCAGGGAATAAAGCTAATAACTTAAAGTTATTAATCTTCGTTTCTTTGCAACATTTTACACAAATTGTCACAGTTTGACATTTTCATGATCCAGGTCATGTACATTACGAGTAAAAATGACAACGATAATCATTATCATTAACTCTGATGGGATGCGTCATGGCTGGTCCTCGTTCTTTTCTGCTGCTAATGCTGTTTGGGCTTTTGTTTGGCAGCGCGTGCGCGATGGCGCAGACTCACTATGCGCCATATATCGAGGATATTGAGCAACGCCTTGATAAAACAGCCGAATTCTATCAGCAGCAAAAAAATACCGAAGCGCGCCGTGAGGTGCAAATGGCCTACTTTGAAGTGTTTGAAAACCTCGAAGGGCCAATCCGCATTAACATTTCGGCGCGTAAAAGCTACGAGATGGAGAGTACCTTCGGTGAGATCCGTCGCATGATCGGCGAGGGCAAGCCACAGAGCGAAGTTCAGGCGCGGATCGACGGGCTGAAGCAGGCGCTGCGCGAAGTTGAGCCGATACTGGACGGCGGGCATCGGCTGGTGGCGGAAGAGCAGCATACCGCGCTGTCGCGCGATGACATTGCGCTGCACTGGCAAGATAGTTTTCGCACCATTGACGATATGCTGGCCCAGGCGGTGACGGAGTATCAGGCCGGTAACTATGCTCAGGCCAGCCAGCAGGTGCAGCAGGCGCACTATCAAGGCTTCAAAAACTCCGAAATGGAAACCTCGGTACGTCAGAATCGCTCGGCGAAAGAGGCCGCCGCCATCAACCAGCAGTTTACCGCGCTGATTACCCTAACCTCCCAGCCGGACCGCCTGAACGATGTTTCGTATCAGGTCACCACGTTATTGCAGGATCTGGAAGATATTCTGCCAGGTCTGCCAACCACCCGTGACGATCAGCCGGTAAGCGCTCCGGCTAGCGCAGACAACGCCACACAGATCGAGGACACGGGAGCCCGGGCGGATTGGGCGAGCGTCGCTGCCGGGATTAACCAAAGCATCAATGCCGCTCTGGCGCGTTATCAGAACGGGGAAGGGCAGGACGCGATTCTTGATGTCCAGGACACCTACTTTGACCGTTTTGAAGCCACCGGAATGGAGAACAAAATCGGCTCCCGCGACTCGGCGTTTAAAACCTCTCTTGAGGCGCACTTTACCCGCATGGTCAGCCTGATGAAGGCTAACCAGCCGCAGGAAAAACTGGTTGCCGAAGCCGCCGCTCTTGAGCAGGACCTGCAAAAAGCGGTAACCATGCTGGGTGAGGGCGAAGAGACCCAGTGGAGCCTGCTGCTCTACAGCCTGATGATTATCGTGCGCGAAGGGCTGGAAGCGCTGTTGATTGTGGCGGCTATCGTGGCCTATCTGGTTAAAAACAACCATCACGATAAGCTGCCGCTGATTCGCCAGTCGGTGATTGTGGCGCTGGTGGCAAGCGTAGTGACGGCGTTTATCTTCCAGCTGCTGTTTACCAACTCTGGCGCCAGCCGGGAGCTGCTGGAGGGGATCACCATGCTGATTGCCGTGGTGATGCTGTTCTTTATGAGCTACTGGCTGCTGTCGAAGGTTGAAGCCCGCCACTGGAAAGCCTGGCTTGAGGGCAAACTCTCCCATTCGCTGTCGCGCGGATCGCTGGTAGGGCTGTGGCTGACCAGCTTCCTCGCGGTCTACCGCGAGGGTGCCGAAACGGTGCTGTTCTACTACGCCCTGATTGGCGATGCCCAGGGGCTGCCGGGTCATCTGGCCATCGGTGCCGGGTTTGTTATCGGCTGCGTGGTTCTGCTCATTGCCTGGCTCGTCATGCGCTACTCGGTGGTCCGACTGCCGCTTAAACCCTTCTTCATGTTCACTGGCGGTTTTATGTACCTGATGGCGTTTGTTTTCGCCGGTAAAGGGGTACTGGAACTGGTGGAGGGCAAACTATTCCAGCCAACGCTGATTAACGGGATGCCCGAAATCAGCTGGCTGGGGATTTACCCCTACGTGGAAACGCTATTGCCGCAGATTGTATTGCTGATCGCGGCGCTGGTGGCGCTATGGATCATGCGCCGCCGCCAGGCACCAGGTGAGACCATAAAAACAAGTTCCTAATCATTTTAAGACGAGAGGATGAGTCAGATGACCATTAAGAAGACCCTGATTATCAGCGCGACCGTTGCCAGCATTTTCACCGCACCTGCGGCGCTGGCCTTTAAAGAGTATCCGGCTGGTGAGCCAGTCACCATGAATGAGATGGAGATCGCCGCGGTTTACCTGCAGCCGATCGATATGGAACCGCGCGGTATGGGTTTGCCGGCAGCGAAATCGGATATCCATCTGGAAGCCGATATTCATGCGGTGGAAGGCGGTAAAAATGGTTTTGGCGCAGGTGAATGGATCCCTTATCTGACCATCGCCTATACCCTGGTCAATAGCGACACCGGCGAAAAACAAGAAGGTACCTTTATGCCGATGGTGGCGAGCGATGGCCCGCACTACGGTGCGAATATCAAGATGATGGGCGTCGGTAACTACAAAGTGACCTACCACATTGATCCGCCGTCAAAAGCCGGGATGCACCGTCATACCGATAGCGAAACCGGCGTTGGTCGCTGGTGGAAACCGTTTGATGTGAGCTATGAGTTTAAGTATGTCGGTCTGAACTAATTGTCTCCAGACGCTCAGATAGTTGACAACGTGCGCTCTTCAGGAATTGCCCGGCGGCGCTTTGCTTGCGCGGGCCTACGGAAAGCTCATAACCTGATGATGTTATGGGTTTTGTAGGCCGGGTAAGGCGTCAGCCGCCACCCGGCAGAAATGCGAACACCATAGTTAAAGCAGGTTTGTCATCTGTCTCAGCATCATCAGACGCGAGCGCTATTACGCAGGATGGCCGACGGGTCATCCTGCGGCGTATTTTTCATCCGCCGTACTGAGTTGAAGTCATGAGCTATTTTTTCGTCACGACGCTACAGGTCTTTTTCTGCATTGCGCTGCTCTCCGCCGTACTCTGGGGCCGCGGCAACCCTCCCACACTGCGCCCGCTGGTCTGGACGTTGCTCACCGCGCTGGCTGGCGGACTGCTCGCCGGGCTGTTTATTCGCCCGAGCCAGTCGCTGGAGCTTCTGCTGGTTGGCACGGAGATCCTCGTTTCTCTACTATTTTTGCTGAGCTTCTGGTGGTCAACGCCGCGGGTTCGCTATCTGTGGCAATGGATCCTGACCTTCGGCGCGGCCCGCCACTGGGCGTTGGACCCGAATCTCGGCGGCCTGACCTCCACGCATGTGTTGAATACCGATCTGCTGCTGAATCTGACCGCGCTGGTGCTGGCGTTCGCGCTTTTGTGCCTCGCGGCCGCGCTCTGCGCCATGCTGCTGCGCAGAATGCGCGGGTTCTACTGGCCGCTGACCCTGCTGACGATGGTTCTGCTGTGGTTACCGCTGAGCGGGAATTTGCTGCTGCTGTTGATGAAGCTACAGGTGGTGCCGCTGCTCAAGCCGCTGCTGAGCTTTGTCGCCAAAGTGACCAACAATGCGGCGATGTACAACTGGGCCGCCGCCGCGGTACTGCTGTTAATGTGCCTGTTCTGGATCCCGGCGCTGCGCCGCTATTACCGCAATGTAAAAGCGACGGAAGAGCCCATTTCCCGCCGCCTGGCGCTGGCCGAACGCCGTGGGGCGACCCGGCTGTGGCTCACGACTATTTGCTGCGCGCTGGCGATTATCGGCGGTCAGCTATGGTGGGATCTGGTGGCTTCGCAGCCTCCGCGTTTGTCCGAGGCGCAGCCGGTTACGTTGGCTGCTGACGGTCAGGTGCATATTCCGATCGAACAGGTGCGCGATGGCAAACTGCATCGCTTCGTCTGGGTGGCGGATGATGGCAAAGCGATCCGCTTTTTTATTATCAACCGCTATCCCGACAAGCTGCGTTTCGGCGTGGTGTTCGACGCCTGCCTGCTGTGCGGCGATCAGGGCTATGTGATGGAAGGCAATCAGGTGATTTGCGTTGCCTGCGGTGTGCACATCTTTATTCCTTCCATTGGCAAACCCGGTGGATGCAACCCGGTGCCGATCGACGACTGGCGCAACGATGAAAAAGAGCTGACGATACCCGGTGCGGCGCTGGCCGTGGGGGGAAACTATTTCTCTACCGTTCTGACG
Source organism: Klebsiella huaxiensis (assembly GCF_003261575.2). GTDB lineage: Bacteria > Pseudomonadota > Gammaproteobacteria > Enterobacterales > Enterobacteriaceae > Klebsiella > Klebsiella huaxiensis. The sequence continues at coordinate 2,578,296 of NZ_CP036175.1, forward strand.
ATTAAAGTGACCGACCCGGTGGATGGTTCAACGCTGACCAACACCAGCGCCGACTTCAAATACAGCTATGGCGGTAAAACCTGGTTCTTCTCATCAGAAGCGAACTACGACCGTTTCCGCAATGCGCCAGAGCAGTTTGTTCCTGACGCAGTGAAGGAGGAGTAGCGATGCTGTGGCGAATGATCTACCAGTCATGGGGGCGCAATCTGCGGCGCAAAGCGCTGGCGGTATTGACCGTGTTTTTGGCGACCAGCCTGATCTCGGCGCTGCTGGCGGTCTCTATCGACATCGGCGACAAGATGTCCCGCGAGCTGAAATCCTACGGTGCCAATATTCTGATTGAGCCCGCAGGGCAGGCGGCGCTGCCAGCCCTGTTTAGCGAACAAAGTAACCCGCTGGCCAGCGACGATTTTCTGGATGAATCCGAGCTACCGAATATCAAAGATATCTTCTGGCGCAACAACATTGTTGGCTTCGCCCCGATGCTCGGCGGCGAAGTGAGCGTGGATGGCCATGATATCCGCGTGCTGGGGACCTTCTTTAGCCAGCCAGTCACCATACCAGATGAAGAGGGATACGAAACCGGGCAGCGGACGGTCAGCCCGTTCTGGCAGGTGAGCGGCGAATGGCCGCAGGAGCCGGTCGGTGAGACACCGCAAACCCTGGTCGGCCACGCGCTGGCGCGAAATTACGGCTGGAAGCCCGGCGATCGTCTGGCGTTAAAGGTCGCGGATAACGTGGTGAATGTGCAGGTGAGCGGTATTTTATCCAGCGGCGGCGATGAAGATAACCAACTGGTCATGCCGCTTAGCGTGGTGCAGCAACTGCTGGGACTACCGGGGAAAGTACAGGCGATCCGCGTATCGGCGCTGACGGTACCGGAAAACGAACTGTCACGACGGGCGCGCGAGGATCTCGAAGCGCTGAATGCCGAAGAGTACGATCTGTGGTACTGCACCGCCTATGTGTCGTCTATCGCCCACCAGCTTGAGGAGGCGATTTCCGGTGCGGAGGTGCGTCCTGTCTGGCAGGTTGCCGCTTCGGAAGGCGTGGTTATCGATAAAATTCAGCTGTTAATGGGCGTGGTAACTTTAGCCGCGCTGGCCGCCGCCGCGATGGGCATCGCTTCATTGATGACCAGCACCATTATGGAACGTGCCAAGGAGATTGGCCTGATGAAAGCGCTGGGCGCGCGGCAGTGGCAGATTCTGCTGCTCTTCTATCTTGAGGCGGCGCTGGGCGGCCTGGTCGGTGGAGTATTTGGTTGCATCGCCGGATGGGGGCTAGCGAAGGCTATTGGCCTGATGCTGTTTGATACGCCGCTTAATTTTGCCTGGGTGGTGGTGCCCTGCGTGCTGGTGATTGCGGTGCTGATTGCGTTAATCGGCACCTGGTTCCCGGCGCGGCGTATTGCCCGTCTTTATCCAGTGGAGGTGCTGTATGGCCGTTAAGCGCGACATGCTGTGGTTATTAGTGTGGCGGGCGCTGCGGCTGCGTATGCAGCGGGTCAGCGTGGTTTTTGCCGCGCTGGCGGTCGGCGCGACCATCGTCACGGCGCTCTCCGCCGTGTGGTTCGACATTAATAGCAAAATGAGCGAGGAGCTGCGCACTTTTGGCGCCAATTTCTATATTGGTCCGGGCCATGGCACCAGCATGCCGCAGCCGGAACTGCAGGCGATTCTTGATGGCGCGCCAGGGGGACTGATCCACGGTGCCAGCCCTTGGCTGTACGGTACCGCGCGCACCGAGCTGGAAAAAGTGGTGATGGTCGGCGTGTGGTTTGAGTCGCTGCAAAAACTGGTGCCCTACTGGCAGGTCAACGGTAGCTGGATCGGCGTTAGTTTTGACGATCGCAACGCGATGATTGGCGTGAAGCTGGCGCAGCGTCTGGCGCTGAATATTGGCGATAGCGTGACGCTGGTGGACCATAGTCGGCGCAAGAAACTGCTGATTAAGGGCATCGTAGAAGCCGGGGACGCGACCGACAATATGCTGATCGTCAGTCTTGACGTGGCGCAGTCGTGGCTGCAAAAGCCCGGCGTTATCAGCCACGGGCTGCTGAGCGTCAGCAATGACCTTGGTCAGGTGGAGAGCTACGCCAGCCAGTTACAGCGGCAATACCCTGACCTTGAGATTCGTCCGGTGCGTAAAGTGTCGGCATCCGAAGGGCAGGTGCTGGATAAAATTAAGGGGCTGATGGGACTGGTATCGATAGTTATCCTCGCGCTCTCATCCCTGTGCGTGAACACCACCCTAATGGCGATTGTCGGTGAACGCTCCCGAGAGTTTGCCCTGCAAAAAGCGCTGGGGGCCAGCAACGGCGATATTACCCGCCAGATGTTACTGGAGACCAGCATTATCACTTTTGCGGCGGTGGTTTGCGGTTGGGTGCTGGGCTATCTGCTGGCACAGCTGCTGGGATTAACGGTGTTTAACGCCAGTATCTCGCTGCGCCTGCCGGTGCTGCCGATTACCCTGGTTCTGTCTTTACTGGTCGCCCTGCTGGCGGCCATTGTTCCGGTGCGGCGCGCGGTGAGCGTCGAACCTGCGAAAGTGTTGAAAGGAGAGTAACGCCATGACCGTCACATCTTTGCGTCAGATGGCGATTGAAACGCGTCATTTATATAAGCGGTTCGGAGAAGTGACCGCGCTGGAAGATATCAACCTGCGCATCGCCCGCGGTGAGTTTGTCGCCATTATGGGGGCCTCCGGTTCCGGGAAAACGACGCTGATGAATATTCTCACTTGTCTGGATACCGCCAGCGAAGGGCAGGTGATCCTCGACGGAACCGACGCGGCGGCGCTGGACGAAGAGGGGCGCCGCCGCTTTCGCGCGCAGAAAATTGGCCTTGTGTTCCAGCAGTTCCACCTGATCCCGTTTCTGACGGCACTGGAAAATATCATGCTGGCACAGCATTACCACAGCGTGGTGGATGAAGCTGCCGCCAGAGCGGTGCTGGCTCAGGTCGGCCTTGAGCATCGCGTGACCCATCTACCGAGCCAGCTGTCGGGCGGGGAACAGCAGCGCGTCTGCATTGCCCGGGCGCTGGTTAACGAGCCACCGGTTATTTTTGCCGATGAGCCAACCGGTAACCTCGATGAAGAGAACGAACAGCGGGTGCTGGATCTGCTGACCGATTTGCACCGCCAGGGGCGCACCATTGTGATGGTGACCCACAACCCGGCGCTGGGGCAGTTCGCCGATCGCATCGTGCGTTTGCAGCACGGAAAGTATCTGGGAGAGGAGGTGAATCATCATGCGCATGCCTAAAGTGATGCTTGTCCTGCTGCTGGTGCTGCTCGGAGGCTGCAAAGAGGAGAAGCTGGCGCGCGGCGAGGCAGCACCCGCGCTGGCGGCGTTTGATTTGCAGGGGGAGTCGGCCAGCCTTGAGCGCTGGCGGGGGAAGGCGGTGTACCTTAATTTCTGGTCATCAAGCTGCGGCGGCTGTCTGGCGGAGATGGATACTTTACAGGCGCTCAGCCAGCGTTGGCCGGATAAGCTGGTGGTGGTCGGCGTCAATACCGACCCGGAATCAGTCGATATCGCGCCGTTGTTGGCTAAGCATGGCATCAGCTACCCAGTGCTGCGCGATCAGCTCAAAATGACCCAGGAGCGCTATCAGGTTATCGGCACTCCGACTTCGATATTGATTGATAGCCATGGCACGGTGCTGGATTTGCATCAGGGCCTGCGTAAGCCCGAGGAGCTCCAGACGGTATTTAGCCAGCTGGCGCAGAAATAGTTTCCCCACGCGCGAGCATTCTGATGGTTTTGTAGCCCGGACAGGCGCGTGAGCGCCGCCTCCGGGGAAATAGCTTGCTGTGAGCTTTCGTTGATTTCCCGGTGGCGCTGACCGGGCTACAGGTTCGCCATCGTCTGCCACCCGGGATGTTTCACTTACAAATACTGGCTCAGCAGCGCCTCAAGGCTGTTCTGGTCCACGGCAAACAGGCGAATACCTTCGGCGAGCTTCTCCACCGCCATCGCATCCTGATGATGCGCCCAGTTGAACTCCGCTTCACTCATGGCAGCGGGCTTTGGCTGAACCTCACCTTCATACGTCAACGGTGCAGGTACCGGCCCCTGGGTTTGCTGCAATTGCGCCAGCAGCGCCGGGGAAACGGTCAGACGATCGCAGCCGTTAAGCGCCAGCACCTGTTCCGGCGTACGGAAGCTGGCTCCCATCACCACCGTCCGATAACCGTGCATTTTATAAAAGCGATAGATCTTCTGTACCGACTCGACGCCCGGATCGTTCTCGACGGTGAAGGTGGTATCAGGGTTGTTTTTCTTGTACCAGTCGTAGATGCGACCGACGAATGGGGAAATCAGGAAAACCCCGGCATCGGCGCAGGCTCTGGCCTGGGCAAAGGAGAAAAGCAGCGTCAGGTTGCACTGGATACCCTCTTTTTCCAGCGTTTCTGCTGCGCGGATCCCTTGCCATGTAGCGGCAAGCTTAATCAAAACCCGCTCTTTACCGATCCCTTTCTCTTCATACAGCGCAATGATTTCCCGCGCTTTAGCTATGCTGGCCTGAGTATCAAATGAGAGGCGAGCATCCACTTCAGTTGAAATACGCCCAGGAACGCTTTTCAGGATCAACGCTCCGATACTTACCGCCAGATAATCGGCAATATCCGCAGGCTGTACCGTTTTTCCACTCTGGCGGGACTTTACCGTCGCGACGGCATCTTTCACCAGTTTTTGGTACTGCGGAAGCTGCGCTGCCTTATAGATAAGCGAAGGGTTGGTGGTCGCATCTTCAGGCTGATAAGCCATAATGCTGTCAATGTCCCCGCTGTCGGCAACAATGGTTGTCCGCTGCTTTAGTTGTTCAAGCTGATTCATCGCTATGACCTGTTTTTCAATAATAGGGCTGGAAACAACAAGGAGGGGGCAAGGCCCGCTCCTTGTTGTTGGCTGGGTGGGTGATTATTTTGCCTGCGCGACGCGGGAGGTCAGGCCTGGCATATTGAAGCATTCGGCTTCGTTCTGGATCATATCTTTAATTTTATTGACCACGTAACGCTCAGGCTCGACGCCAAACGACTTCAGATTGGCAAACATGGTTTGCATCTCTTTGACGACTTCCGGTTTTTCGTAGTTGTAGTGGCCGCTGAGTTCGAGAATTTCTTTCAACAATTCTGGCTCGTTAAAGATCTGCTCTTCGGACTTGTTTTTGTGCTCATCGGTCATCCACTTTTCCCATTTGTGGCTTAGTACGCACTCGCGGGTCAGGACGGTTTTTAAATCAGACGCTGACTTGATAAAGCCTTTCGCCGCCAGATCTTTCTCGACTTCTGCCAGCTTCAGATAAGCGCGGGTTTCAATGGTGCCGTAGGCTGGAGCGACGTTCATCGCGGTGATGCCCAGACCCGGATGCTTAAGCAGGATTTCATCCGGCAGGTAGTCGCCGTTATGCTCTTTCAGGCCGACGCCGTGACGGGTGCTGATAGCCGAAAGCTCTGCGGACTGCTTATCGTTGAAGTGGCCAACGTTTTTGGTCAGACGGGTCAGGGTGCCGGTTTGGCCGACGATAAACAGCGGCTGCGGCAGCGATTCGGCAGCAAGACGCTTATTCAGCTCGATAATAAACCCTTCATAGGCGCTGACGTCGGTCAGGCCGCCGTTGGTCTCTTCGGTACCGACTTCATAAAAGAACTCTTTCAGGTTATTGGCCTTGCGGTACTCTTCGCAGAAGCGAATCAGCTCAACGGTGCGGCTCAGAACCAGTTCGATATCAATGACTTTACCAACAACGTACGGGTCTTTCGTCGGGTCGATATGCAGCAGGTCGAAACCAGCGTCCATATCAATCTGATAAGAGCGGCGTGCCAGTTCCATCGCTTCGGCTTCCGGAATATGATCTTTACGCTCTTTATCGCGCTGCCATGGGCCACCGTGGTCGCGGCAGAGGAAGTAATCACCGTCGAAGCCGACTTTCTCCGCCATCGCTTTCAGGTCGGCAGCAAAGCGGAATTGATCCCAGTTATTAACGTAACCCGCGCCAAATTCATCGGCATCAACCTGGTTGCGGCTGGCAATAAACATCAGCGGCAGATCTTTTTCTTTACCCAGCTCAAAGCAGGCCTGAATTAACGCCGGGGACATTGGGCCAATTCCCAACATTGTAGACTTGCCACCGTTAACAATATAATCGACGTACTGTTTCATTGTGTTTTTCATGATAACTCCTCAGACTTTATTCATATCAGAAGTGATTGTTTTTTTAGCCGACTCTTTTTTTACCGGCTCGCTAATGTTGGGGCGCAGAATATGCAGGCAGATGGCGGTGACAATAACGCCGATAATCATATCGATGACGTACCACATTGGTGCTTTATTGACGCCAGCTATGGCAATTAATCCACCATGGGGAACCATAGATTCGACGCCGTGAACCATAGCCAGACCGGCACCGACGGCGCTACCGATAATAATTGACGGCAGTACGGTCTTCAGGTTTTTAACGGCGAAAGGAATCGCCCCTTCGGTAATGCCAATTAATCCCATAAAGGCAGCGGAGGTGCCCATTCGTCTTTCATCTTCAGCCCATTTACGCTGAGAAATAAAAGTCGAGAGAGCAATGCCGAGTGGTGGAATAGCGCAGGCAATACGGTAAGCGCCGTTCGGGCCATAAATACCTTCTGCCATTAAGGCGAGGGTAAATGCCGTTGCGGTTTTATTGACTGGCCCACCCATATCAAAGGCCGCCATGGCACCGAGAATTAAACCTAATACGACGCCGCTGCTTCCCTGCATATTAGAGAGCATGGAAACCAGCCATTTCATGGCAAAACCGATGGGCTCAATCAGTACGTACAGATAGAGCATGCCGACAATGACGCTTGAGACGATGGGAATAATCATGATCGGCATGACCGGCATCAGCACTTTGCCGACCTTCCAGGTTTTTATCCACTTGGCGACGTAGCCACTGAGAATACCGAGCAGCATTGCCCCCAGAAAACCGGTTACCACGTGGTCTGCGCCCAACGGCGTGCTGGCCATAAAGCCGGTGATTAAACCCGGCGTCAGCCCCGGTTTACCGGCGATAGAGTAGGAGATATAGGCCGCCAGCACCGGGATCATCATTCCCAGCCCGGCGCTGCCGATAGCGCCAAGGTTTAATAAGAATGGGTTGGTGACGACCATGCCTTTGCCCGCAACCGGCTCGCCGCCAATCAGGGAAAGCGCCAGACAGATACCGCCGACCACCACCACCGGCATCATATATGACACACCGGTGCTAAATGCTTTAACTAAATCATCCTTAATGGCTTTTGCTTTTTCCGACATTTTTTATCCTCCCGATACCCTGTATTTTTATGGGACGACATACGGTTTACGGGCGTAGTCATCCCCGGGCGCTTTTGCGTCATAATTGAAATACAGCGTTCGCAAAAATTTAATTAACGTTATTATTCGCCGGTACCGAATGCCGAAAGTAAATCAGGACCGACGGGTTGGTTTATTGCGCCAGTTTCTCAGCCCGGTCAATAATAGCCGCCGGATCGCGAACCACTTCCGCTGGGTTGAGTGAAATAACCAGTCCGGCGTCTTCTTTTTCTTCAAAGCGTTCGACGCCCTCAATACCGATGGCAATCGCCAGAATAACGACATCAGCTTCGGCAATCTCATCTTCACTTAATTCATTTTCAATCCCCATGCCGCCCTGAGTTTCGACTTTGACGTCATAACCTCTTTTTTTACACTCCTGCTCAATCGCTTCCTGGGCCATATAGGTGTGGGCGACTCCGGTAATGCATGCTGCGACTCCGACAATTTTCATGAGTGACTCCTGATTTTTATTTGGCTGTAATTTTAAATATGGATTAATAATTTCCTGATTTCATATGGCCAGAATATTGGCCATCAGGTTGTAGAGTACGTTGACGTTTTCGGCCTGTTTTATTTCATTGCGGAAATCCTCTTTCATTAGCTTTCTGGCAAGCGTGGAGAAATATTTCATATGCTCATTAGGGTCGGCGGATTTACTGACCGTGAGCATGAATACGGTTTCGACTTCCTGATCGCCCCACATGATGGGCGACGCAAGAGTTGCCATACTGATGGTGGAGTAGTGAATATGGTCCGACTTGGTGTGCGGAATGGCGAAGCCATAGCCCACGGCGGTGGAGAATGAGTCCTCGCGCGCCCAGATATCGTCGGTTAATTGCTCCCGATTCTCGGTGCGATGGTGCAGCCACAGATTGTCGGTCATCTTTTTGATAACTTCGTTTTTGTCGCGGGCCTGTAGTTCGCAGAGAATGAACTCCGGGGCGAGGATTGGCATTTTGCCGACCGCTTTTACGTCCGGAGAACGCAGCGCAACTTTGACATCAGTGGAGCGTTTTAACGCCACGATATCCTGCGCCACTCTCTGGCATTTAGCGAAACTCAGCTCCCGCAGCGTATGTTTAACGCCTGGAATCGAGGTGCCGCTCATGCTGAGTTCGTCAAAACCCATGCCGACGAACAGCGGCAGAAAATCTTTGCTGGCGCCCAGCTCCCCGCAGATACCTATCCACTTGCCTGCGCGATGGACTTCATCGGCGGCATACTGCATGGCGCGAAGGAATGCCGGGGCATAGTTGTCGTACACCGCCTCAACCTGGGTGTTTCCGCGGTCGGCGGCAAAAAAGTACTGCGTCAGATCGTTGCTGCCTACGCTAAAGAAATCCGCGTATTCGGCTATTTCACGAATTGCGAAGATGACGGAGGGCACTTCCAGCATCACGCCGAGCGAAATCTCATCGTTGAACGCCAATCCCTCGCTGCGCATCGCGCTTTTCACCTCCTCCAGCACTTCACGGCACCAGATAACTTCATCAACGTTAGCGATCATCGGAATCATGATTTTGGCATCGCCAAATGCCGAGGCGCTGAGGATAGCCTTGAGCTGCATGGCGAAAAGGTCGCGATAGCGCGGATAGGTGCGTACTGCCCGGAAGCCGAGAAACGGATTTTCCTCTTCACCGAGGTTCATATAGTCGACGGGTTTATCGCCGCCAATGTCAAAGGTGCGGAAGATAACTGGCTTCCCATGCGCAACCTGCATCACCTGACCGTATAGCTCCGCCAGTTCACGGTAGTTCGGTGCAGTTTCGCGGTCCATAAATGACATTTCGGTACGGAACAGCCCAATACCTTCAGCGCCGTTGTTGAACGCGGCTTCGGCTTCCGCCAGGCTAGCGATATTGGCGGCTATCTCAATGCTATGATTATCGTGGGTCACTGTCGGTTGGTGGACGTTAGCCAGCATTTGCTGCTGCATGCTCTGCTGGACGGCAATTTCATTTTGGTAATAGCGCAAGACTTTTTCATCTGGCGCGGTAATCAGAATTCCCGGATTACCGTCAATAATAATGTCATTTTCCGCATTCAGCGGCAGGGATGAAAAATCAATATCCGTCAGGGTTGGGATACCAAGCGAACGCGCGAGGATTGCGGTGTGTGATGTTTTACCGGTGGCGGATAATACCATCCCGGCAAGATACTCTTTATTGATGCCGAGGAACTGACTTGGCGTCAGGCTATTGGCCAGAATAATCGATGGCTGTGTTAATTTAAGGTTGTTTTGTGGTAATACGCCGGCGCCATAAATCGACGTGAGCAATTGACCTGTAATGTCAAGAACGTCAAGGGTCCGCTCTTTAATATATTTACTCGATGAGCGATTAAGAATTTCACAGAAATCTATGGCAGCCTTAATGACCGCATCCCAGGTGTTTTCTCCGCCAACAATCGCGGTGGAGATATGGCTCTGGAAGGTTGCGTCGGTAATTATTGATAAATGCGCTTGCAGGATATCATGCTCAACGCCTTTTTGGGTTTCCAGGGCGGTCTGTTTATCATGTTTGAGCGTTTCTAAACCCGCCAGAAAAATACGCTGCTGGTGCTCAGTGGAATATTCACCGCCCGGGTTACGCGCCAGCATTTCATCCAGTGACAGGCTCTGAATACGAACGGGTCTGGCAATGGCAACACCGCCGCTGATGCGTGAACCCTGAATAAAACTGAGCTGAGTTTCCCGCAGTGAACGCGGGAGATAGCCCGCAGGCGCTGCGGTTTCGTCCGCCTGGCTAACCTCGAAGGAGGGCAGTTTTTTGAGCAGCGCACTCAACTGTTGAGCAGCGCTTGCAGCATCTTTTCCGCTGATTGTAATTTCACAGGCGTCGTCGAATAAGGTATCGGTAGCGACAATCGAGAGGGCACTTTTACCATTACCCTGAATGCCGCTGCGAATATTATTCCAGCACACCGCAGATTGAAATGTATTGCACAGCCGTTCGATATGCCCCGCCGGTCTGGCGTGAATACCATCCTTTAGATCACATTGATACGTTATTATCTCTGACATCATTGCTCCCGATAATCGTTTAGCCAGGGCTAATTAATTTTCTCTGCAGATGTGGGTGTCTGCATTTCATGTTTTATATCCTTCATCGTTCTCAGTTAGCTTTGAATAGAAAAAAAGTGACCTTTGCTTGAATAAAAAATCCCGATTGTTATTTTGTGATCGCAGTCATGAAATCAGATAATATTAACCCTTGTGATTGCTATCACACTCTTATTAACCGTCGGATAGTGGTCACCCAATTGCTATTAAAGTGTCTTTCTTTCTATTTATTGGCTACCGGTTAATGGAGTACAAAATAAAACACACTCTATTTATTTTGCCGTGGTAAGTACGATGCATTTTCGTGGAATATTACTGGATTTAGACGGGACGCTGGTAAACTCGCTGGATTTTGTTGAGACCTCCTGGCGTTTATGGGCGACTAAAAAAGGGCTGGATCCGCAGGCAGTATGCCATTTTCTCCACGGTAAGCCCGCCCTGAGCACGCTGCGCCATTTTATGCCCAATGCCAGCGAACAGATCATTTACGACGAATTTCTCGCGCTGGAAGAGTTTGAAGCGCGCAATACTGACGGTATTACCGCAGTGAACGGCGCGGTTGATTTTCTCCGCCAACTGGAGCAGTTACAGGCCCCCTGGGCTATTGTGACTTCCGGATCGCTGAAGGTGGCTTCGGCACGGATCCGACAAGCCGGTTTTCCGTTCCCGCCGGTGCTGGTGACCAGCGAAGATATTCACCACGGCAAGCCGCATCCGGAACCGTTCCTTACGGGTGCAGCCCGACTCGGTCTTTCACCCGCTAATTGCCTCGCTTTTGAAGATTCCACTGCCGGTCTGCATTCCGCCACTCAGGCTGGATGCGTGGTGATTGAAGTGTTGACCCGTCAGTCGGTGGTTCACGATATCGATATCTGGCAAACCATTGATAACTACCTTGACCTGAGCGCAACGCGAAAGGATGAGGCGGATTTTTTCCTTAAGATTCAGAGGGAGTTTTAAATGTCATCACGAAAAACCCTGGCCAATGCCATCCGTATGCTGAGCGTTGATGCCGTGCAGCGGGCGAACTCAGGCCATCCGGGCGCCCCTATGGGAATGGCGGATATTGCCGAAGTGCTGTGGCGAGATTTTCTCAACCACAACCCGAATAACCCCGCATGGGCCAACCGCGACCGCTTCGTGCTCTCCAACGGTCACGGCTCGATGCTGATCTACAGCCTGTTGCACCTTACCGGTTACGATCTGCCAATGGATGAGCTGAAAAACTTCCGTCAGCTGCATTCGAAAACGCCGGGCCACCCGGAAGTCGGCTACACCCCAGGCGTGGAAACTACCACCGGGCCGCTGGGCCAGGGGATCGCCAACGCGGTCGGCATGGCGATTGCCGAGAAAACTCTCGCGGCACAATTTAACCGTCCGGGCCATGAAATCATTGATCACTTCACATATGCCTTTATGGGTGACGGCTGCATGATGGAGGGCATTTCACATGAAGTGTGCTCTCTTGCGGGGACGTTGAAGCTCGGTAAGCTGGTGGCGTTCTACGACGATAACGGCATCTCTATCGATGGCCACGTTGAGGGATGGTTCACCGATGATACCGCTAAACGCTTCGAGGCCTACGGCTGGCACGTGGTGCGCGGAGTCGATGGTCACGACCCTGAATCCATTCGTGCCGCGATTGATGTTGCAAAGTCGATTACCTCCATGCCGACGTTAATTATCTGCAAAACGGTGATCGGTTTTGGCTCGCCGCAGAAAGCGGGTTCTCATGATGTCCACGGCGCGCCGCTGGGCGAGGCCGAGGTGGCGGCGACGCGTGACGCGCTGGGCTGGCCGTATCCGCCGTTTGTCATCCCCTCTGAGATAGCCGCGCAGTGGGATGCTCGCAAATCAGGGCAGGCGAAGGAGGCTGCGTGGAACGAGAAGTTTGCCGCCTACGTTCAAGCTTTCCCTGAACTGGCTGGTGAATTTACCCGCAGAATAAAGGGGCAACTGCCCGCAGAATTTGCCAGCAATGCGCAGGTGTTTATTGAAAAATTGCAGGCCAAACCGGCGAAAATTGCCAGCCGTAAAGCGTCGCAGAATACGATTGAAGCCTTTGGTCCGCTGTTGCCGGAATTCCTCGGCGGCTCTGCGGATTTGGCTCCGTCGAATCTGACCTTGTGGTCTGGGTCTAAAGCGATTAACGAAGAGCCCGTCGGGAACTACATTCACTACGGCGTGCGTGAGTTCGGTATGACTGCTATCGCCAACGGGATTGCGCTGCACGGCGGCTTCCTGCCGTATACCTCGACTTTCCTGATGTTTGTCGAATACGCGCGCAACGCGGTGCGCATGGCGGCGCTGATGAAGCAGCGCCAGGTGATGGTTTATACCCACGATTCTATTGGTCTGGGGGAAGATGGCCCGACCCATCAACCGGTCGAACAGATTGCTTCGTTGCGCCTGACGCCGAACCTCAGCACCTGGCGTCCCTGCGATCAGGTAGAATCGGCGGTAGCGTGGAAGTATGGCGTTGAGCGGCAGGATGGCCCGACGGCGCTGATTTTCTCCCGGCAAAACCTGACCCAACAGGAACGGACCTGGCAGCAGGTGCAGGATATTGCGCGTGGCGGCTATGTCTTGAAGGATTGTGACGGGCAACCGCAGTTGATTCTTATCGCGACCGGTTCCGAAGTTGAGCTGGCGGTAGCCGCATGGCAGCAACTGATAGCTGAAGGTGTGAAGGCTCGGGTGGTCTCGATGCCGTCCACCGATGTCTTCGACAAGCAGGATGCGGCGTATCGTGAAGCGGTACTGCCGCAGGCGGTGTCTGCGCGTATCGCAGTGGAAGCGGGGATCGCGGATTACTGGTTTAAATATGTCGGGCTGAACGGCGCGATTATCGGTATGCAGAGCTACGGTGAATCCGCTCCGGCGGAACAGCTTTATCAGGAGTTCGGTATTACCGTTGAGGCGGTGTTGCAGCAGGCAAAAGCGCTGCTGGCTTAATCTTTGACGGCCCCTTATACCCTAAATAATTCGAGTTGCAGGAAGGCGGCGACGCAGTGAATCCCCAGGAGCTTACTCTAGTAAGTGACTGGGGTGAGCGAGGAAAGCCAACGCACAAGCAACTTGAAGTATGACGGGAATATACGCTAAGGGGCCGCTTTTCATTAAGGGAGAGATAAAATGTATCCCGTCGATCTTCATATGCATACCCTGGCCAGCACCCACGCCTACAGCACGGTGCATGACTATATCGCCGCCGCGGTGCGGAATCATATTCGCCTGATCGCCATCACCGACCATGGCCCGGAAATGGTTGATGCGCCGCATCCGTTCCACTTCAATAATTTGCGCGTACTGCCGCGCATTGCCGATGGGGTGGGGATCCTGCGCGGCATTGAGGCCAATATCAAACCCGGCGGTGAGACCGATTGCAGCGACAAAATGCGCGCGTCGCTGGATTTAGTGATTGCTGGATTCCACAAGCAGGTGTTTGCGCCTGCGGACATTACCACCAATACCGACGCGCTGATTGCAGTGATAGCGAGCGGGAAGGTGCATATCATCAGCCACCCCGGTAACCCGGAGTATCCGATTGATATCCCGGCGGTGGTGGCCGCGGCGAAGGAGTGTCATGTGGCACTGGAGGTCAATAACGCCTCTTTTGTCCAGTCGCGCCAGGGCAGCGAGGGGAACTGTCGCAAAATTGTCGCCGCTGTGCGCGATAGCGGTGGGCTTCTCTCGTTGGGTAGTGATTCACACAGCGCGTTTTCTCTGGGGGACTTTAGCGCCTGTCAGCATCTGCTGGTGGGGGCTGATTTTCCACCATCAAGGATCCTGAATACCTCAGTGCGTCAGGTATTAGCGTTTCTTGAACAGCGCGGAGGGGAGAGAATTCAGGCGCTTTATACTTTGCTGGATTGAAATGGTTTGTGAATTAAACCCCCACCCCAACCCTCTCCTTTAAAAAGGGAGAGGGTGTACGCTGTGCCCGTGCGGCTTTGAGTCTGGACGATTATAGCCCGGAACAGGTGTGCAGCACCGCCTCCGGGAACACCGTCTACAGGTCAATAACGTTGCCTCTCGGCAGATTCAGCGACTTGCGCATGGCGGCGATAACCTCCGCTGGTTTAAGCAGCAGTGAATTAATGCAGACGTTCAGAATACGACAGCCGTCGAAACGTGAGGGGTTATCGATCGTAATGTCGGAGGCAATAATAGCGAGCTCTGACTCGAAAATATCTTTATCGGTAATTGGGTTCTTAAGCCCCAGCACGCCCTGGGTTTCTATTTTGATCGCAAAGTGATACTGCTTCGCCAGTTTTTCCAGCTGCTCGGCGGCCATATAGGTGTGAGCCACGCCGGTCGCGCATGCGGTCACCGCCACAATATGCAGATTACGTTCGCTGGAGAAGGGCTGGATCTCATCTCTTCCTGCACGAGTGGTCATAAGCTTGCTCCCTTATTTTTGCGCCGGTACTCGAGCGGCGTACAGTCGTTGATATCGCGAAATACCTTGCAGAAATAGTTGGTATCAGTGAAACCGCACTTCTCTGAAACCTCGTTTATTTTCAGATTGGTATTGGTTAGCAGCGCTTTCGAGCGCGAGATGCGGGCTAACTTGAGATATTCATTAAATTTCACGTCTGACTCCTTCGAAAACAGACGCGACAGATAGCCGGGAGAGATATTAAAGGTCTCGGCGACGCTCTCCCGGCTAATGTCCGTGTGGTAGTGACTATCGATATGACTCTTAATTTCGTCCAGCAGAGAGAAGGGGCCGCGCTGGTTATTCAGGCCATCGGTAATTTGATACAGCAGGTCGTTAATCAGCGCATAGACAATGTGGGCAAAGGTCTCGCCGGTATTGTCCTGCGCCCACGCCAGGGATTCGGCAAGTTCAAGCAGCCGGTCGCGAACCGTACTGCTGGAGTTTTGCAGATTATACTTCTCCACTTCTTTAAACTGCGTACCGTCCCAGTTGCTGATGCTAAAACCAACGTCCTGCTTCCAGAAAACCACCGACATGCAGATAACCGGGCTTTCCCACTGCGGCGAATTCCAGCTGTTGGCGGGAATATAGGTGATGGTGCCGACCGGACGTTCATATTTAACGATTCGGTCCACGCCTTTCGGCAGCAGCATGCTGAGCGCACCCTTTACCGTCAGCTCGATGCGCGGTACGTGCAGATGATAGGCCATCGCCGGGGCCTGTGCGTTGCCGTTGGCCACCAGTAAGCCTTCGTTTATCGAGCCCTGGGCGCTGAATTCACTGAGGATCGATTGAATAAAAGTCGCCATATTATGCCCGTAGTTTGATAACGGTTTTCAGGACCTTCACCGCAACGGCGGTGGCGATGGTTCCGGCTATCACCGAGACGATATAACCAAAATGGTTACTGACCACCGGTAATACAATTAGCCCGCCCCAGGGCGCGGCGTTAGTTGCGCCAAACCATAAAGAAAGGATCGCCGCGACCGCGCTACCGAACATAATCGCCGGGATCACTCGTACCGGATCCGCCGCCGCAAACGGAATAGCCCCCTCCGTAATCCCCATAAAGCCCATAATCACGGCAGGTTTTCCGGCTTCCCGCTCAACATCATTAAAGATGTCTTTAAACAGAAAGGTCGCCAGCGCCAGCCCCAACGGCGGCGTGCAGTCGGCGACGGCAACCGCCGCCATCAGCTGCGGATTCGTTGAGATCAGCGCAACGGCAAAGAAAAAGGCGGTTTTGTTCATTGGCCCGCCCATGTCGACGGCAATCATGCAGCCAAGAATAGTACCGAGGATAATAAACGACGCGCCCTGCATATTGCCAAGCCAGACGCTAAGCCACTTCATCACTCCGGCAATCGGATCGCCAATAATGTAATACACCGCCATACCGGTGAGGAATGTCCCGATCAGCGGAATAATAAATATCGGTAATACCATGCGCAGAAAATGGGGGATCTTGAGTCGGGCGATCAGGTTCAGCAGGACATAGACTACCAGCCCGGCAATAATCCCTGAGAGCATGCCGCCTAAAAATCCAGCGCCCATTTGATACGCCATTAACCCGCCGATGGCACCCGGCGCGATGCCCGGTTTATCGACCATCGAATAAGCGATAAACCCTGACAGGATGGGAATAAACAGGGTTAAACCCGCCATACCGATTTGCGACATGGCCTTCAGAAAGCCGTGGTCCGGTACTGCCGCTTCTCCGTTGAACATTACCGCCAGCGCCAGCAACACGCCTCCGGCCACCACGAATGGGATCATGTACGACACGCCGGTCATGAAATGCCGCTTGGTATTTTTTAATAGTTTTAACATGTCAGCCTCATAACGTTTGGTGATCAGAAGGCCAGAGTTCTGGATATCAGGTTGTAGAGTGCTTTTGGGTTTTTCATTTCTTTGACCAGACTGACAAATTCATCATTCATCAGCATACGCGCCAGGGTGGAGAAATATTTCATATGCTCATTATCCTGCGCGGAATTGCTGATCGTCAGCATAAACAGGGTATCTACCATCACGTCGCCCCAGGCTATCGGTTGCTTAAGCGTTGCGATGCTAATAGCAGAGTCGTGGATGTAGTCCGTTTGGGCGTGGGGGATGGCAAACCCCGAGCCGACAACGGTAGGAAAAGGCACTTCCCGGGCCCAGATGTCGTCACATAGTCTGTCCCGTTCATCGGTACGCTCACGCAGCCACAGGTTATCGACCATCATTTTGATCGCTTCGTTTTTATCGGCGGCGTCAATATTCCACAGGATCATCTCCGGTGACAGAAGCGGTTTTTTCGCCACTCCGCCGCCCGAGCTTTGCAGTATGGCTTTGACCTGGTCTGCGCGTTGGCTCGCGAGCAGGGTTTGCGTGAGCGTCTGGCAATCGGCAACGTTAAGCTTTCTGAGCGCATTTTTAATCCCTGGGATTGCGGCGCAGTTCATACTCAATTCATCAAAACCGATGCCGATGAGCAGGGGGAGAATGGGGGCGTCGGCGGCTAGTTCGCCGCATAGCCCGATAGGCTTTCCGGCGCGGTGTGCCTCGCTGACCGCAAACTGCAGGGCGCGTAAAAACGGCGGCGCGTAGCTGTCGTAGAGGCTCTTTACCTGAGTATTTCCTCGGTCGGCGGCGAAAAAGTACTGCGTCAGGTCGTTACTGCCAACGCTGAAAAAATCGGCGTGTTCAGCCATTTCCGCCATTGCGAACAGCACCGAGGGAACTTCCAGCATGATACCGAGCGCGATCGCTTCATCGAATGCCAGCCCTTCACCGCGCATCTCCTGTTTGACCGACTCCAGTACCTCCCGGCACCAGATAAGTTCTTCAACTCGCGTAATCATCGGCAACATGATTTTGGCCTGACCTGCCGCCGATGCGATAAGAATCGCCTTCAACTGGGCAACGAAAAGGTCGCGATAGTGCGGATAGGTACGCACTGCCCGGAAGCCGAGAAACGGGTTCTTTTCTTTGTCGCTGCTAAGGTATTCGACGGGCTTATCACCGCCGATGTCAAAGGTGCGAAAGATAACCGTTTTACCCGCAGCCAGAATCACCACCTGTGTGTAAAGGTCGGCCAACTCCTTGCTGGTGGGGGGCGTATCGCGGCCCATAAAGGTTATCTCAGTGCGAAACAGCCCGATGCTTTGTGCGCCATTATCAAAGGCGGCCTGTGCTTCGGCGAGGCTGGCAATGTTCGCAGCGATCTCAATGCGCTGCCCGTCGCCGGTCTGTGCCGGCGTTGAAGCGTTTGCTCGTAACAACTGCTGCATGGCCTGCTGTACGGCAATTTCCTGACGGTAATAGCGCAGCATCTTCTCATCCGGATGGGTAATCAGAATTCCGGGCTCGCCATCAATAATTATCTGCCGCTCAGGCTCAAGCGTGAGCGACGACATATCGATATCAGTCAGGGTTGGAATACTCAATGCTCGCGCCAGGATCGCCGTGTGCGATGTTTTTCCCGTGGACGATAGCACCAGACCGACGATCCGGTTTCTGTCGAGAGCCAGAAACTGGCTGGGTGTCAGGTGGTTGGCGAACACAATCGCCGGTTCTTTGAGCGTAAGCGGCGAGTGTGCCAGCGCCTGTTCGCCATACAGCGTGCAAATAAGCTGCGTGGCGATGTCGAGGATATCCAGCGTTCGCTCCTGAATATAATGGCTGGATGAGCGCTCAAGCATGTGGCAAAAATCGAGAGCGGCCTGGGCGATGGCGGACCAGGCATTGATATTGTTATTAAGATAACCGATCGCCTTATCCCGAAAGGTCATGTCGGTAATTAGCGAGAGATGGGCTTCGATAAGCTCGCGTTCAACGCTGTGGGTTTGTCCAAGGGCCGTCTCTTTTTCTGCGCGCAAAGTGTCTAAACCAGCGATAAGTCGGGCCATTTCATCTTCAAGGCGATCAATGTGGCCCGGATTTCGCGCGATGATGTCGGCGAAAGTGAGGCTTTGCACTACCCGTGGTTTGGCGATCGCCGCGCCTTTATTTATGCGGGTTCCCTGAATAACCTGCGGGTTCAGCTCCCGCAGGCAGCGGGGCAGATAGCCCAGGCTGGTCACTGGTTCAGGTGCAAGGCTAAATGTCGGCAGGTCGCAAAGCAGAGCGTGAAGCTGTGCGGCGGCGTTCTGTTCATCATTGCCGCTCAGTGAGATACGACATTCGTCATTTAACAGCGTGTCGGTAGCTATCAGCGAAAGGGCGCTTTTCGCGTTGGCCTGCAGGCCGGTGCGGGTGTTCTCCCAGTCGATAGTGGCCTGGAATAAATGACATAATCGCGCGATGTATCCAGCAGGCCTGGCGTGTATACCTTCACTTAGCTCGCATATATAAGTTAGGACCACCGCCATTTCGACTCCTGAGCGCTTTCGTGCACGACAATGAACTGCTGGATCCCGCTATCTTTCCCTGTTCGTGCTGGTGATGACATAGTAAAAAAGTCACCTTTACTTAAAAATAGTAACCTGATTGTGATTTTGTGACTTTTGTCATATTTATAGCGGATGAATCCTCGGCTTATTTCTTTGATTTACGTTGCTTTTTTGTTTCTGAGTTTTACGATGAGTTTGAGATGTGGGTCACAAATTTTAAGCGGAAGGATGGATTAATTAGTGCGAATTCTACTTATAGAAAACGACTTCACGGCGTTGCTCGTGGCAGGTATTTTTTTTCATTGGGGAAAGCCAAATATTCGGGGTGGATATCCTAAGACTTCTGGCAGCATTAATTATGCTGGGCGGGAGGGCCAGCATTTTGGGTAATTTCAGGAAAGATAAACATTCGCGGCGGTCGGACCACACAGTCCGTTTACTCGACGAAACTCTACGCGAATACCGGGACGGATTGTGGTTGACTCACCGGGGGATAATGCGGAAATATGAACCTGAACGTCTTTACGACCATCGGAGGGGATTATCAGACCTTTGCCTGTTTTACTATCAAATGTTTTGACAATACCTGTCATTTTTTGGAACAAAGAAATACCTTTTAAATATGCAAGCCGGGACGGCTATACAGTAAGTAAACGGGATGTCTATTTAAATCGAAATAAAACCCGCATGCTTGCGGGCTTTACCGCAGCCCAAAAAATTTAAACGCGTTATCAGCGCTGGCTGATTATTGTTCAATCATGCGAAGCAATCGGCATCTGGTAAGGGATAGGTTATGCGGCGGTTCTGGATGAAGACTGGAAGAGCTTATGGCAATAGGGGCAAATGAGCTGAGCACCTTTTTGTACTCGGCTAAAACTGTGCTCTGAATCCTGGGAGCAATTAGGACAGGAGCATTTTACGAGATAATTACGGCGAGTTTTAGCATCTTTGCGTTCTGACATATGATATTTCCTGATTGAAGGGCTTACGACCATACAGTACTTTGCTGTAAATAGCTCTTTCTGATTACCCTGTGGTGGAAATAGTTGCTATTAGCCTGGTGTTAAAAGCAGGCATATTGAAGTATTCACCATACTGGCTCGTATAGAGCCAGCATCTGAATTTGTTTGAATTCATTATCTCTGCGTTTCCGCTTCGATGAATTTCACCACCGAATCCTGGTCACAGGAGGGGATTACCTGCGTTGCTAGCTTTTTGGCTTCCGGAATCGCATTTTGCGGAACGTAGCATCGATCGGCGCTGGCAAGCATCGGCAGATCGTTATAGTTATCGCCAAAAGCCACCACTTCATCAACGCCCAGATGCTGTTTGAGATGGTGAATTGCCGAGTGCTTAGATGTTGAATCGGTAAGAATATTCATAAAATAAACATCGCCCTGCGCGTGATACAGGTCACGATTTAACAGGCAGTGAATATCATGAATGGTATTGACCGACTTTTGCAGCGGCGTCAGTCTGTCGTACTCATCGTAGGCGACAAAATACAACGGTAGGTATTCTGGTGGTAGCGCTGAGAAGTGCTCAATTTTAAAAATATTGTCTTTTAAAAAGGGTGCTTTGCTCTTAATAAAATGCTGGCTTAGGGCATGGCTTTTCGCGGTATAAAAAAGCGCATATTCGCTACCGTTGATGCAGTACAGGAAGCCGTCATTATTGAACTCATTCAGCTTTTCCGCTATCTGCTCAATAAGTCGTTGCGGCAGGACGGAGGCCTGAATAATGGTGTCGGTCTGCATATCAAAGGTTAACAGACCGTCGCTGAATACGCCCGGGCAGGAAAACTTAGCATCACCCAACAGCATTTTGACTGAGCTTAACGTTCTGCCGGTGGCGCAAGTAAACAGAATGCCATTTTTAGCGAAGTTGCTAATGGCTTCACGGGTATAGGCGGAAAGTTTTCCTTCTTTGTTGAGCAGAGTTCCGTCAAGATCGCTGATATAAAGGGTTTTCTTTATTTTAGTCATCGGCATATACCGTCATTGAAAACTGATAGAATTTGGGATTCATAGTGGCGACGAAATATTCAGCCGCTTGATCGTTATCCATAAAGGCTACTCGTGAGACCGAAATAATGGCGGAGCCAACCGGCAATCCAAGGTGGAGAGACTCTTCAATTGTTGAATTTCTCACCTGCAGCTGCTGCTCACCTTTATAAATCGGATGCGGGAGCGATTTATCAAATAGCGTCATCAGGGAGTGAGATAAATCATAGGTTTCAAGTTCAGGCAATAACGCGACCGGAACCCAAGATACCTGGTGAGCAATTGGCTGCTCGGCAGCGTAGTGCAGCCGTTCAATGCAAAAGCACTCCGAGTCTGCGGGCAGCTTCAGTTCTGCGTTTACCCGTTCATTGACTATCCGACTAAAGTTAATTGTCCTGGTTGAAGGTTTCATACCCGCAGCCAGAAGATCATCGGTAAAGAATCCGCGCAGACGATTTAAACGCTGGACCGGCGGTAATTTCCGCAAGCGTAGTCTGCCGCGTGATTTTGGCCGAACCACGATATTTTCACTAATCAGCGCATCGAGCGCGCGCCTGACGGTAATACGGCTGACGCCAAATTTCTCAGTGATTTCTTTTTCCGTAGGGAGATCGTCCTCTACGTTGAAGGATTGATGGAACCAGTTTTCCAGCAAATCACGTAGTTGATGGAAGAGCGGAACCGGGCTTGAGACGTCCAGCAGGGAATAATTTCCTTCAGATTCATTTGGTAACGACAAAGCACGACCTCGATTTCTCTGTAATACACTAATGTTATATGTATAGCACATTCGGACTCAGAAAAAATGACTTTAGCTGCAGGGTAATCAGGATCACATTTTTTTTCTCTTTATTTGACTCAATGTCATAACATAAATACATTGATGGTGAGTTACTAAATTCTTATTGAAAAGAGAGGAAAAAATGGACTGGCTAGATACAGCTATCACCGTTTGTACACGTAAAGCACAGCGCAATGCGGCAAAATTTACCGATTTTCCCCATGTTACAGAGCAGGGGAAATACGGCTTCACTCCTGACGGCGTGTGGACAGGTGGCTTCTGGGCTGGAGTCTTGTGGTTGAGCTGGCAGCACACTCAGGATCCGCAACTGCTGGAACGCGCAACGTACTTCACCCAGCGCTTACTGCCGCGCGCGCAGGATGCCTGTAATCATGATTTGGGCTTTATGTTTTATCCTGGCGCCATTACCGGCTGGCGGCTGACAGGAAATGAAGAATGGAAGCAGGCGGCGATTCAGGCTGCGCACAGCCTGGCGGCTCAGTTTAATCCGCTGGGGGGATTTATTCCCGGCTGGGGATTCTTCGGCGGTAAAGAGTGGTCGAACAGTGTGCTGATCGATACCCTGATGAACCTGCCGCTGTTGGTCTGGGCGGTTAAGCAGGGAGCTGCTCCTGAATTGCTTAACGTGGTACGCATTCATACGCAAAAAGCGCTTTCCCACCATCTGCGTGCAAACGGCTCCGTATATCATGTTTTCCATTTTGATGAGAACGGAAACGGGGTGCGCGGCGATACTTATCAGGGGCTACGGGCGGACAGCTGCTGGGCCAGAGGACAGGGCTGGGCGGTTGCGGGCCTGGCTATGCTGGCGGCGGAACTGGATGATGCCGTCTATCTAGCCGCCGCAGAAAAGGTGGCAAACTTTATCATCGACAACCTGCCTTCAGACCATATCCCGCAGTGGGATTATGATGCCGACGCTGATTCTCCCAAAGATGCATCCGCAGGGGCGATTAGCGCGTATGGGCTGCTCAGACTGTATAAGTTGACAGGCAAGGATCGGTATAAGTCGGCGGCGGTTCTGATGCTGCAGGCCCTCAGCCGTGATTGTCTGCTGGAAGAACATGAGGGAATACTGGCCCATTCAACCGCCGATTTGCCGCATGGTTTAGGTATCGATCAGGCCACCGGATACGGCGATTATTATTTTCTGAAAGCGCTGATGGAATTAAAGAACCTGTAGTGATTCACCGCGATTAAATATAAAAAGGCCTGTTGCTACAGGCCTTTTTGTGTTGCGTATTAACTGTAGGCCCGTTTACACAGGCCTGTATTTACTATTATACCGACAGCTGTTTTTTTGACGTTGTATCATGCGCCGCAGGCATGCAAATAGACTTACCTAAGATTGCACAACCAAGCAGACACACTGCCATCAGAATGTAAGAAGTGGTTGTTGAATCAGTTAATGCATTCAGGTATCCCACAAGATAAGCGCCGAGGAATGCTCCGAGTGAACCGCAGCAGTTAATCAAACCTGTCGCGCCACCAACCATTGAGCTTGGCAGAACATCGGCAATCGAGGCGAAAAATGAACCAAACGGAATATACATGCAGATTCCGGCGATGGTCAGCAGCGAATAAGAGAGCCAAAAATGGTCGGTACCGGTCGCGGACAAAATGGCAAAGCAAACTGCGGCCACAGCAATCGGCCAGACGATAAACGGTACGCGCTGCTGGTATTTATCGCTTAGCCAGGCAGCAAGTAGCATAAAGACTACAGCCAGACCGTAAGGCAACGAAGCCAGCCAACCGGTATGAGACATTGACGTCGATGAGGCACGGATAATCGACGGTAACCACATCAGGAAGCCGTAATAGCCAATACTTTGCAGGAATAACCAACCTGCCAGCTTGATGACGTTTGCCGAACGGAAAACCATCCCGTAGCTGGTCATCGCTGGTTTTTGCTGTTGCTCAGCCTGTAATGTTTGTTCAATAGCCTGTTTCTCACCTTTATTTAACCATGAAACATCCGCCGGGCGATCGCGAATCAACAGGTACCAGGCTACCGCCCAGGCGATAGCGGGCGCACCCTGTACGATAAACATATGTCGCCAACCCCAGTTATCAATCAGGTAGCCTGAAAGAATAGACATCCACAGAATAGTTATCGGGTTGCCAAGCAGGAAGATAGTATTCGCTTTCGATCGCTCTTTTTTGCTAAACCAGCGGGCGGTCAGTACCAGCAAAGAAGGCATCACAACAGCCTCCACCACGCCAAGCGCAAAACGAATGGCAATCAGCGTCGGAATACTATGCACCATCCCGGTTGCCGTTGCGCAAATACCCCAAATAATAAGACTAAAGGCTAATAGTTTTCGCACGCTTGTGCGTTCGGCCAGAATTCCTCCTGGAATCTGAAATAAAAAATAACCTAAGAAAAATAAAGCGCCAATTAAAGATGACAGACCCTTACTAATACCCAGGTCATCATTGATTCCCGCCGCAGCGGCGAAACTATAATTTGCTTTATCAAGGAAGGCTAAACTGTATGTAATAAATACCACCGGCATAATAAACCACCAGCGGCGAGGGGATAGCACGGAGCTTTCCATATCAGTACCTCTGAAATAGATGGGGGGATTTTAGTTTTTTAGCCTTCACCCGGCAATGGGTGAAGGTTTGAAGCAATCAGGATTTATTAAAGAAAGCGTTCTGTGCCTCTTTTTGCGCCGCAGCTCCCCAGAGGCGGCTAACGCCGCTGGCTTCGATCTGCTGGCCTTGTTCGAGGTCGCTGCTATCCGCCGCCTGAACAACTTCCTTCAGGGTACGCAGTGCGGGTGAATAGTGCTGACACACCGCAGCGACATATTGATTTACGCCATCATCCAGATGTTCGGGAGAAAATAGCTGGTTGATGAGGCCTATCTGTAAGGCCCGCTCGGCAGTGACTGGCAGCCCGCTAAACATAATTTCTCTCGCCAGAGATTGACCTACGAGACGGGGGAGGCGCTGTGTGCCACCCCAGCCAGGATGGTTGCCAAGATTAATTTCCGGGTTACCGAAGCTGGCGCGCGTTGAGGCGAAGCGCATATCGCAGGCTAATGCCAGTTCAAGCCCGCCGCCGAGGGCAAAGCCATCAACTACTGCGATGGTTGGCATCGGGAAATATTCGATTTCATCGAAGATCTGTTGTCCCCAGCGCATATGGTCGTAGGCTTGTGCAGGCGTAAATCCGGTCTGTTCTTTAATATCGGCCCCCGCGCTAAATGCCTTGTCACCTGCACCGCGAATAAGCAATATTTTAAGCTCGGGTTCATCGCGCAGAGTATGTAACGCATCGCGCAATTCCTGAAGTAAGGCTTTACTTAACGCGTTGCGTTTTTCCGGGCGATTGAGGGTCAGTGTGAAACAGTGACCAGCACGGTCTATGTTTAATACGCTCATTTCAGGCCTCCACTGCTGATTTTTCGCGAGTTAGCGACTCAAATAAATGTGGAGACATTTTGCGCAGCTCTGCTGAGATAAGTGGACGGAAATCCATCTGCGCCAGGATGTCTTTTTCCAGGTCAACACCTGGCGCGATTTCAGTGAGCACAATACCTTTATCGCTTAGCTCAAAAACGCAACGCTCTGTGACATAGCTCACCGGTTGGTTACGTTTACGTGCGTAAACCGCGCTAAAGGAAATTTGCTCAAGGGTATCCACGAACTTGCGTGCGTGACCTTCCGTTTCGATAGTGACGCCATGGGCTCCGAATTGCTGCTGCTGTTTACCGGCTTTAAAGGTACCGACGAATACCACTCGTTTTGCACCTTGGGAAATATTTACAAACCCGCCAATACCGGCGACGCGACCACCAAACTTACTGACGTTTACGTTGCCGTTCTGATCTACTTCTGCAAATGAGAGGATCGCGATATCCAGACCGCCGCCGTCGTACCAGTCGAACTGATAACCTGCATCCAGCATCGCTTGTTGGTTACGAACCATGCCGAAGTCGGATCCAGTTGCCGGTATGCCACCAATGTGACCCTGTTCCAGGGTAAAGGTGACAGAGTCACCAAGCCCTTGCTCCGCAAGAACCGACGCGACGCCATCCGGCATCCCATAGCCAAGGTTAACGACGTCGCCAGGACGAAGTTCCTGAGCCGCTCTGCGAGCAATGACTTTTCTGGCATTCATCGGCAACACCGGCAGACTACCGCCGGGGATTTTCAACGTGCCCGTCAGACTTGGGTCGGCTACGGTGGCGAAAGAGAGACGTTGGGCATCATGGACGACAACCGCGTCGATCAGCACACCTGGCACTTTGACTGTCCGTGGGTCCAGACTTCCGCGTCCGGCCAGGTATTTCACCTGAGCAATAACTATGCCGCCGGAGTTTTTCGCCGCTTGTGCGGCAGAAAGCGTTTCCGCATACAGTCCCTCATCTTCCATGGTTAGATTGCCATCTTCGTCGGCAACGCTGCCACGGATAATGGCGACATCAATAGGGAAGGCTTTAAAAAACAGGAAATCCTCGTCTTCGAGTGACATCAGGCGAACATGTTCACCGATGGCTCGCTGGTTGATCTTACCGCCATCAATTCGCGGATCGACAAATGTACCAAGACCGACGCGACTAATCAGTCCTGGCCCATTACCAGCGATAACACGCAGCAGGTGCGACATGACGCCTTGTGGAAGGCACCAGGCTTCGATCTCATTGTTGACGGCAAGATCCTGCATCTGACGACACCAGCTCCAGTGGCCGCCGATGACTTTGCGCACCATCTGCGAATTGGCAAGATAATCGATACCACCGCCGTGGCCGTCACCCATACCGCTTGGGTGAACGACGGTAAGCTCGCGCGGAGTGTTATTAGTGGCAAAGTGCTGTTTCAGTGCTGCAAGAATATGTCCCGGCTCATTGACTCCACCTCCGGAACCATCCACCAGAATGGTGGCTCCACAAGGGATCTTCGATACAGCCTCATCGGCCGTGCAAATCTTTATTTTTGACATAGTAGTCTCCTTAAGTGTATCGATGTTATACACATATAACATTAATACATGAAGATCGTTTTCTTGTCAGTTGATGCATCTGTGAGGTACCTCACAATCGTCATTCCGGAGAATACGATTGGAAACCACGCTATTCCAGGGAGAACCCGGCCATGTAGTCAGCTGTAATAGAGGAGGGGTTTGCTCTGTTATTGCTTCCGTTCGGCCCTGGCCTGGGATTCTTTCTAATCCATAGTTTTAGAAAGCCATTTTAACCCTGTGCAAATTTCTGCGACTTACATCACTGAATAGGATTCTTTTATCCGCTTAAAATGTATCATACAAATAGTACTTATGTGATGAATGATGCTTGCGATGAATCCAGAAGGTATAGCACATCTGCACAAGTGCTTCTTGTGATCAATTTTTACGATTGAGGAGAAAAGTAGATGAAGTACATTTTGATAGTCAGCCATGGCCATTATGCGCAGGGTATACACAGCGTTCTGGATATGATGGTTGGTTCAGAGCGTGAGGATATTATTAGTGTGAGTCTGAAAGATGGCATGGCCTCAGATCAATTCAAAAGTGAACTCGCGGAGAAAACTGCACATATAACGGCTGGTGATGAAATTTTGCTATTTGGCGATATTATCGGCGGTTCACCGCTGGTTAATACTATCTGCCATCTTGATGAAAGAAATTTACTGAGCAACGCCACCATTTTTGGCGGTGCCAATATGCCCATGGTATTGGGGGCGGCTTTTCTGAAAGATGAAGTGACGATTCATGAATTGGTGCAGGAATTGTTGGCTAATTTAAAAGACACGGTGTCATTAATCGATGTCACTGCCGAAGATTTAACAAAATGCTGTAAAGTTGCTGAAACAATTTAACGAGGACTTCT
Source organism: Klebsiella huaxiensis (assembly GCF_003261575.2). Lineage (GTDB taxonomy): Bacteria > Pseudomonadota > Gammaproteobacteria > Enterobacterales > Enterobacteriaceae > Klebsiella > Klebsiella huaxiensis. Next base: position 2,606,161 of record NZ_CP036175.1, read on the forward strand.
CAATGGCTATCACGTTTATAAGAATTGATGACCGGATGATACATGGTCAAACATGTATTGCATGGACTGTACAATACCCCTGTACGGGAATTGTTCTGGTCAATGATGCCGCTGCTAGTACGCCGGTACTAAAGAACGCCCTCATCGGCGCCAGCAACCGAAAAACTTTTGTCTGGACATATGAGGAGTGGAAAGCAAAAAAAGAAAAAGTTGTCGCGAGTAAGGATAATTACTTCTTGATTACTAAAGAGCCTATCCTTATGGCGCAAATGCTGGTTGACGATGGCTTTGATCCTGATGGAATGAAAAATATCGTTGTTGGCCCATGCAACGAGCGCCCCGGCACGATTAATGTCGGGAAAAATCAATCCCTGACCGCCGATGAAGCTGCCGCTATTGAAAAAATGCACAACGCTGGATTCAAAGTTGAATTTGCATTAATCAAAGAGGAATCCATCGGTTTCTGGGATAAGTATCGTAGTAAGTTTGGTTATTAATAAATAAAATAGGACTTGCTAATCATGGACATTAATCTTACCCAAGCCTGTATTCTTGGTTTTCTGGCATGTCTTTCGAGCATGCCGGGGATGGCAGGGACAACCATTGGTAACTATACGCTGGGTCGACCACTGGTCGGTGGCTTATTATGTGGTTTAATTCTGGGCGACCTTAAAACCGGTATCATTGTCGGTGCTGCTATTCAGGTTGTCTATATCGCCTTGATCACACCCGGCGGGGCAGTCGCTGCTGACTCACGCGCCATTAGCTATATCGGCATTCCTCTTTCAATTATTGCCATACATAATTTAGGTATTGATCCTGGTTCACCTAACGCCATCCAGATGGCAGTGGCTTTTGGTGCGGCTGTGGGTACAGTTGGTACTGTGCTTTATTACGGTACAGTGATGATTAACCTTATATGGCAGCATATGGGGTTGCGGGCGGTCAATAATCATCAATTTCATCGGTTAAGTTTTATTGATATGGGGTTACCCTGGATAAGTCATATTATAACTAGTTTTATCCCGACAGTTTTTATGACCCTGATGGGATCAAGTATGGTGGATTTTATCAAGGTCAGCCTACCCATGGACGGTATTACGATGAAAACACTGTTTACCGTTGGCAGCCTTTTACCTGCAGTGGGGATCGGTCTGTTGCTAAAACAAATTGTTGAAAGCTACGTTGATATTCTTACGTTTCTGATGGGATTTACTTTGGCAGCAATGATGGGCGTTAATCTGATTGGCGCAACGATTATTGGCGGATTCCTCGGCGTAATGAATTACAAAATACGTATGTCGCGAATGAATAGTGAACCGACAGCGGGTGCGGCTGCTATGGATGAAGAGGATATCTAATCATGAGCCTGACGGTTGAACAAACAAAGGGTGTCTCATATTCAATGAAAGAAGTTGATGAGATATCTCAATCACAAAGAAAATTATCTGCTAAAACGCTAAATAAATCATTCTGGTTATGGTTTTACGGTCACCAGGTTTGCTACTCGCTGGAGTTGATGCAAACACTGGGCTATATGACGGCGATGAATCCTATTATAAATGAACTTTATGATAATGATGAGGATAAAAAGAACGCACTTAACACTTACTCTACGTTCTTTAATACCGAACCGCAGTTAGGGACGGTAATCGTTGGGGTGACCGTGGGTCTGGAAGAAGCCAGGGCTAACGGCGAAAAAATTGATAACGATATGATTGCAGGTATTCGTGCCGGGCTGATGGGGCCTATTGCCGGGATCGGTGACTCGCTGATTATCGGGACGCTCATTCCCATTTTACTTGGGATCGGTCTGGGATTATCTACCGGTGGCTCGCCGCTGGGAGCAATATTCTATATCGTGATGTGGAATCTGATTGCAATTTTCGGTATGCGCTATTTGTATTATAAAGGTTACAAGCTGGGCTGGAAAGCTGTTGACTTTATCGTCGGTAATAAAGCCAGCGCCATTCGCGAATCGATAGCGATGCTAGGTACAATTGTTATTGGTGCGGTGGCGGCGCTATGGGTCAATATCCAGACCTCTTTTGTGATGCTAAATGATAGCGGCGGCACTATTGTTAATCTTCAGCACACGCTGGACTCGATTTTCCCCAAAATATTAACCGCGCTGACAGTTCTACTCTGCTGGTGGTTAATGACCAAGCGCAAAATGGGGCCGACAAAAGTTATGGGATTGCTGGTGTTGATTGCCTTCGCTGGCGTGCTACTGGGCATTTTTGACCCGAAAATATCTTATTAAATGACACATAAATCAACTCGGTTGGTAAACATGGAAACTAAAGCATTAATATCGACAATACAGGGATATGCGACGAAAGATGGACCTGGATTAAGATCAACGGTTTTCTTTGTTGGTTGTAATTTACGTTGCCTTTGGTGTTCTAACCCCGAGTTGATGTACCCAAATATTAAGACCATGTTCTTTAAAGAACGCTGCCATGGGACTTTTCAAACAAAAGAGGAATGTGAACTGATATACCCCGACGCGTTTGAAACGGTGGGGTATGAGATTACTGTTGATACTCTTTTGGAAAAATTACTGAGAGATAAGGTTTTCTTTGATGCCTCTGGTGGCGGTGTAACCTTGTCCGGTGGCGAGCCTGCGCTGTTTTATCCTTTTGTTATAGAGTTAGCCAGAAAGCTACGTGCCGCCGGGGTACATGTTGCTTTAGACACTGCGGGCCATTACTCAAGAGAACATGCGTTGGGGTTAGCCAAAGAATTTGATTTGTTTCTGTATGATATAAAAGCATTTGATAACCGTATTCATGAGAAGTGTACCGGTATCGGTAATCACCATGTCATTGAAAACTTGCGGTTAATTGCTGATGCGGGGACTGATGTTATTATTCGTTTGGTAATAATTCCAGGGCATAACGACGATTACTCTGATGTAATCAAGAGGATTGATTTTATTGCAGAACTGGGAAGCTCGATTAAACGCCTTGATATTCTTAGATATCATAATCTTGGCGCTGGTAAATACACTAGGTTAGGTCTTGTCAATCCAATATCAGATGATGCCGTCTGCGATGAAATGCTGATAAAGGATATTTATGACTATGCCTGTAGCAAAAATTTAAATGTACACGTTGAATAACAAAGTCATGGGAGAAATTATGAAAGACTTCCTGGAATTTAAAGTAATCAATCATGATGATATAGATCTGGCGAGAATTGATCGGTTAAGACATAAGATGCAAACAAGGCGCGCCAACATCTGTAGCGAAAGGGCCATACTCTATACTGAGTCATTTAAGCAGACAGAAGGTGAAGCATATATTTTGCGTAAAGCAAAAGCGTTTGCGCATACCTTAAAAAATATGTCGATTTATTTTGAAAAGGATAGTCTGATTTTCGGTAATCAGGCGAGCGCCAATTTTGCTGCGCCGATTTTCCCTGAATACTCATACCAGTGGGTAATTGATGAGCTGGATCAATTTGATAAACGCACCGGTGATATCTTCTATATCACAGAAGATGTTAAAGAGAAATTACGTAGCATTCAGGATTATTGGTTAGGGAAAACGCATGCCGATGAGGTCAAAAGGACTTCGCCGCAGAACATCGTCCTGGCAGAAAAACAGGGGGTTTTACATCGAGGGGGAATCTCGATGTCCGGCGATGGGCATATTGTTCCCGACCATGAAATGATTTTTAAATATGGCTTTCGCGGTTTAATCGACCAGGCAGCAGAAAAATTACGTCAACTGGCCCCGGAAGATGTGCAGCAAAGGCAATTCTATGAGGCGGCCATAATTACGCTTGAAGCAAGTCTTGAATTTATTAAAAGATACGGAAGACTTGCTTCCCAAGAGGCCGAAATTGAGCCTGATTCTCGGCGTGAGAAGGAACTTATCGCGATCGCCGAAATGTGCGAAACCTTACTTGAAAAGCCGGTTGAGCACTTCTATGAGGGTTGTCAGGCCTGCTATCTGGTACATATTCTGCAAATGATTGAGAGCAACGGTCACTCGTTCTGCTATGGTCGCTTTGATCAATATATGATCCCGCTCTATTTAAAAGATATTGCTGACCGTACCTTAACTCAGGAGAAGGCACTCGAAATCCTGACCCATCTATTCCTGATGAACAGTGGTAATAACAAGGTTCGTCCTTATGGACACACGAAGTTTTCGCAAGGTTATCCTCTTTATTCAAACCTGATGGTCGGCGGCAGAAAACGCGATGGACAGGATGGGACCAATGCGCTTTCTTATTTATGTATTGAAGCCATGAACCTGACGGCGATGGCCGAGCCAAACTTCTCGATGCGCTTTAACCAGGATACGCCGAAGGGGCTATTAAAACTCGCGGCCCGACTGATCAGAACCGGTTGTGGTATGCCGTCGATGTTCAATGATGAAGTGGCGGTGAAAGGGCTCGAAGACCTGGGGATACCAACCGAAGATGCCCTGGATTATTGCGCTATTGGATGCGTTGAAACCGGTGTACCGGGGAAATATGGCCATCGGGCCACCGGCATGACCTATGTTAACTGGGGCAAAATGCTGGAGCTGGTACTTAATAATGGTATGGATCCGGCTTCTGGGATACAGCTGATTAGCGTAAACGGCAAAGAAGGCAATAAAACAAATTACCAGTATTACGAACAGCTGTGGTCCGCATGGGAAACGTTGTTGAAATACTATTCGGATTTGGCGGTGGAGTGCGACGCTATCTGCGACCGTTCGCTGGCCGTTTATGATACATCGCCGTTTGCCTCCTGCTTTATTGACAACTGCCTGAAGCTGGGTAAAGCGCTTAAGGATGGCGGCTGCAAATATGATATTATTTCTCAATCTAACATTGGTCCAAGTGTAGTCGGCAATTCCCTGGCGGTTATCAAAAAACTGGTATTTGAAGAGAAAACCGTTTCCCTGGACGAAATAATGGCAGCCATGAATGCGGACTGGCAGGGGCAGGATGCCGAACGTATTTTGCGACTCGTGAAGAAAGTACCTAAGTTTGGTAATGATGATGATTATGTCGATATGATCGTTAAGGATGTTTTTGATTCCTATATCAAACTTCTGCCTCAGTACACGACGGAACGAACGGGGAAAGGGCCGGAAGTGAGCTGCTATACGATGTCGACAAGTAATATCACTTCCTATATCCCCAACGGGTTTGACGTCGGTGCAACGCCGGATGGTCGACGGGCGAAGACGCCGTTAAATGAGGGCTGTTCACCAACTCAGGGAACGGACACTCAGGGGCCGACAGCGGTTATCAATTCTGTGGCGAAACTGCCGAACGTTAAAGTTGCCGCTGGGCAGTTATTAAATATGCGCTTTTCGCCGGGTTCGCTGGCGGGTGAGGAAAATCTGGATAAATTCGTCTCGTTCCTCAGGGCGCTGGTGATGAAAGGCATTTACCACTGCCAGTTTAACGTTATTGATAGCAAGACGTTATTAGACGCTAAAGTGCACCCGGAAAACTATGCCGATCTGATTGTCCGGGTGGCAGGTTATTGCGCCCAGTACATCTCTTTAATGCCGGAAGCTCAGGACGCCATTATTGCGCGAACGACAAACCAGTGGCGTTAAGGGATTAGTGCCAGGTTTGAAGATCAATTAAACCGGGTGAAATTCCCGGTTTCAGACTGCTGAAAAAGTGCACCTCGCCAACATATCCCAGCAGCGGGGGGTGCTACCGAGTCTGCGAGAAATGCACCATAGTTGTTATCATGGTATTTGTCAGCCGCCGCCCAGCGGAAATACGCGCACTTTGTCTAAAATAGGTTCCGGTTTCCTGCCCGCGCCATGTATTGTATGATACGTATATGGCATATTTTTAACATGACAGGAAATCTATGGACACGGGACTCTATATCAAAGAGAACTTTCGCTTCAATGATGATGCCGGAACGTCAATGTACTCTCAACTCGCCTCTTTTATCCGGCATCAGGTTCGACTTGGCGTGTTCCGGGTGAATGATAAAATGGTGACTGAAAACGAACTGTGCGACATCCTGAAAATTAGCCGAACTACCGTCAGGCTGGCAATGAGCGAGCTGCTGGAAGAGGGGCTTATCGTTCGTCAGCGCGGGAAAGGTTCATTTATTGCCGACAAGAAAATTAACCGCAAATTAAACTCGCTGTATAATTTTACCGACAGCATGCGCGAGCAGGGAATTAAACCCCACTCGGTGGTGCTGCAATCCGCCGTTGTTGAAGCCGATGAGGTTGTCGCCAACAAATTAAATCTTCCGGAAGGACAGCGGAAAATCTTTCTGCTCAAGCGTGTTCGCTACGGCGATGATACACCTCTACTGCTTGAAACAACGGCGATTCCTTATAATCTTTGTCAGGGCATAGAGCAGCATGATTTTGAAGTGAGCTCACTCTATGACGTGCTGAAAAACCAGTATGGCCTGAATATCGCCCATGCGACGGAAAATATTGATGCTATCATCATTAATAAACCGGCGGCGCACCATCTACAGTGCCACGATAAAGTGATGGCGGGATATCAGATAGAACGTGTTTCCTTCCTCGAAACAGGGTTTGTCTTTGAATACACCACATCGGTAACCCGGGCCGATAAATGCAGTTTCAGGATCGATCTTTTCAATGCTAATCAGAATGCGGGCAAGTCGCGAATCGATTTTTCCCGTCAGCTAAAACGCTAGGGCCGCTCCGGCCCTTTCTTTTTCTCTGCCAATTATCTTCGTCATATATTCTGCGCTAACGCGCGGTGTGCTTCCATTTTTCACCTTTTCTCTCTCGCTCGTTGCAAAAATCTGATCTGGATCAACCCATAGGCAGTATCATATATTGCATAGTATGTATCATACAAATGAGACAAATGTACCACTTAAAAGGAACCATGCTATGAAACCGAATAAAAAAGCTGCTGATATGACCCCTGCTGAATTGGGCCAGTACATTGACCAGTCGGTGCTGAAACCTGAGTTTACCCTGCAAGAAGTCCGCAAATACATTCAGGAAGGGATTGATTACAAATGCAAAACGGTCTGCATTAACCCTGCGTACCTGGACGTTGCCCGAGAAATGTGTAAAGGCACGGGAACGGGTATTTGCGTCGTCTGCGACTTCCCATTTGGTGCATCTTCAACTGCATCCAAAGCGGCTCAGGCCGAGGTTATCTGCAATCAGGGCGATGTAGAAGACCTGGATATTGTCGCTAACTACGGCTTTATCCGTAGCGGCATGTGGGAAGAGTTTGAAAAGGATATTCGAGCGGTTGTAGACGTTGCTCATCGCCACGGCTCGCTGGTGAAAGTCATTTTCGAAACTGATGCGCTGACCGTCGAGCAGGTTGCAAAAGCGACAGAATACTCCTGCCGTGCCGGGGTTGATTTCGTGAAAACCTCAACCGGCTTCTATACCGGCGGGGAAAGCAAAGGGGCAACGCCTGAAATTATTGCCGTCATGATGAAGGCAGCAGAAGGTCGCTGCAAGGTCAAAGGCTCTGGTTGCATTCGCACCCGCGAACACTTCCTGCAACTGATTGATATGGGCATCGACCGGATGGGGATTGGCTACCGTTCCACTCCGGAAGTGCTGGGTCTGAGCACTCAGAGCAGCAGCGCCGATTCAAAAAGTTCCTACTGATTTAACGCCTGGGATGCTGCTGGCTTTCCCAGGCCTGTTTTACCTCTTACCCAGGACGATAATCATGAGCCAGTTAGACGAGCTGAAAAAATACACCACGGTTGTTGCCGATACCGGCGATATTGAATCGATTAAAAAGTTTGCCCCGCAGGATGCGACCACCAACCCTTCTCTGGTGCTCAAGGCCGCCCAGCTGCCGCAGTATCAGGCGCTGATTGCTGACGCTATCGGCAAAGCCCGTCAGCAGGGCGGCAGCGCACAAACGCAGCTGATTAACGCCTGCGATCAGGTGGCGGTGGATATCGGTAGCGAAGTGCTGCGCCACGTACCTGGGCGTATCTCGACAGAAGTCGATGCCCGATTTGCCTGGGATCGCGGTATGTGCGTGTCGAAAGCGCGCAAGCTTATCCAGATGTACGAAAAGAACGGCATTGGGCCGGAGCGTATCCTTATCAAACTTGCCGCCACCTGGGAGGGCATTCGCGCCGCCGAAGAGCTGGAGCAGAGCGGCATCAACTGCAACCTGACCCTGCTGTTCTCTTTTGCTCAAGCGAGGGCCTGCGCCGAAGCGGGCGTCTTTTTAATCTCGCCGTTTGTCGGGCGTATTTACGACTGGTATCAGAAAAATCAGCCGCAGGCGGAGTATCAGGTGGACCGCGATCCGGGCGTGGTTTCCGTGCGCCAGATTTACCAGTACTACAAATCCCACGGCTACGACACCGTGGTGATGGGGGCCAGCTTCCGCCGCATTGAGCAGATCCAGGCGCTGGCGGGCTGTGACCGTCTGACCATCTCCCCGGCGCTGCTTGATGAGCTGGCCGCCAGCGAAGGTGCGCTGACCCGTCAACTGGTGCCTGGTAACGTGACGGAAACCCGTCCCAGCCCGATGACCCAGGCGGAGTTCCTCTGGCAGCACCACCAGGATCCGATGGCGGTGGAAAAACTGGCTGAGGGGATCCGGCTGTTCGCCGTCGATCAGGTCAAACTGGAAAACCAGATTCAGCAGATGCTGTAAGGCGTGGGGAATATCCTGATGAACACAACGAATAATACCCGCCGCCTGTGCGCCAACGCGCTGCGTGCCCTGAGTATGGATGCGGTACAGAAAGCCAACTCCGGCCACCCCGGCGCGCCGATGGGGATGGCGGATATTGCGGAGGTCCTGTGGCGGGACTTCCTGCGGCACAACCCGAACAACCCGGCATGGGCCGATCGTGACCGCTTTATTCTCTCTAACGGTCACGGCTCGATGCTGATTTACAGCCTGCTGCATCTGACGGGCTACGATGTATCACTGAACGATTTGCAGAGCTTCCGCCAGCTGCATTCCAAAACGCCGGGCCATCCGGAAGTGGGTTACACCCCGGGTGTCGAAACCACCACCGGGCCACTGGGGCAGGGTATTGCCAATGCGGTGGGTATGGCGATTGCGGAGAAAACGCTGGCGGCGCAGTTCAACCGTCCGGGTCACGACATTGTTGACCACTTCACCTACGCCTTCATGGGCGACGGCTGCATGATGGAAGGTATCTCCCACGAGGTATGCTCCCTGGCCGGTACCCTGAAACTGGGCAAGCTGGTGGCGTTCTATGACGACAACGGCATCTCCATCGACGGTCACGTTGAAGGCTGGTTTACTGACGATACCGCGAAGCGTTTCGAAGCTTACGGCTGGCACGTTGTTCGTGGTGTAGACGGTCACGATGCTGACTCGATTAAACGCGCGGTGGAAGAAGCACGTGCTGTTACCGACAAACCGTCTCTGCTGATGTGCAAAACCATCATCGGTTTCGGTTCTCCGAACAAACAGGGCACCCACGACTCCCACGGCGCACCGCTGGGCGACGCGGAAATCGCGCTGACCCGCGAAGCACTCGGCTGGAAACACCCGGCCTTTGAAATCCCGTCTGATATCTATGCGCAGTGGGATGCGAAAGAAGCCGGTCAGGCGAAAGAAGCCTCCTGGAACGAGAAGTTCGCGGCTTATGCGAAAGCCTTCCCGCAGGAAGCGGCAGAATTCACCCGTCGTATGAAAGGCGATATGCCGTCTGACTTCGATGCGAAAGCGAATGAGTTCATCGCTAAGCTGCAGGCGAATCCGGCGAAAATCGCCAGCCGTAAAGCGTCCCAGAATGCCATCGAAGCCTTTGGCCCTCTGCTGCCGGAATTCCTCGGCGGCTCCGCTGACCTGGCACCGTCTAACCTGACCATCTGGTCTGGTTCTAAAGCGATTAACGAAGACGCCGCAGGCAACTACATCCACTACGGTGTGCGCGAGTTCGGTATGACCGCGATTGCCAACGGTATCTCGCTGCACGGCGGTTTCCTGCCGTACACCTCCACCTTCCTGATGTTCGTGGAATACGCCCGTAACGCGGTGCGTATGGCGGCTCTCATGAAGCAGCGTCAGGTGATGGTGTATACCCACGACTCCATCGGTCTGGGCGAAGACGGCCCGACTCACCAGCCGGTTGAGCAGGTGGCTTCCCTGCGCGTCACGCCAAACATGTCCACATGGCGTCCGTGTGACCAGGTTGAATCAGCTATCGCGTGGAAATACGGCGTTGAGCGTGCAGATGGCCCGACCGCGCTGATCCTCTCTCGTCAGAACCTGGCGCAGCAGGAGCGTACCGAAGAGCAGCTGGCGAACGTCGCCCGCGGTGGTTACGTGCTGAAAGATTGCGCTGGCCAGCCAGAGCTGATTTTCATCGCCACCGGTTCAGAAGTGGAGCTGGCTGTAGCCGCTTACGAAAAACTGACTGCCGAAGGCGTGAAGGCGCGCGTGGTTTCCATGCCGTCCACTGATGCATTCGACAAGCAGGATGCGGCTTACCGTGAAGCCGTGCTGCCGAAAGCCGTCTCTGCTCGCGTAGCCGTTGAAGCGGGCATCGCTGACTACTGGTTCAAATACGTGGGCCTGAACGGCGCGATCGTTGGTATGACCACCTTCGGTGAGTCTGCCCCGGCGGAACGGCTTTATCAGCATTTCAATATCACCGTTGAGAACGTCTATTCTCAGGCGAAAGCGCTGCTGAATTAACGATCTGGTCATTTAATTTTAATGCAGCCATACGCCATGGCTGCATTTGTCTTTCGAGCGAAAAGAGATGATGAAGCTAACCGACCCTGCGGTAAAAGACCTGAACACCATCGCTGACTGGCTTTCTGTTGATGATTTTTCAGCAGCCGATAACCTTCAGCCCGATATGCTGATTCTTGCGGGCCACGCGATCATGCCCAACATCGTCGGGGCGGTGAATTTTGCCGCCAATGCCGATATCCCGGTGATCTTCAGCGGCGGCATCGGTCATTCAACCGATTTACTGAGAGAGGCGGTGAAGTGCAATGCTTATATCGCCGCCTCGTTAAAGTATTCATTAAACGATAGCGAGGCCAGGATTCTGGCCGATATCGCGAAGATGGTTTTTGGTATCGGCGCGGATAAAATTTACCTTGAGGATAAGTCGACGAACTGCGGCCTGAATGCGCTATTCACCCGCAACCTGATCCAGCAAGAGAAGCTAACGGCACGGAATATCATCCTGGTCCAGGATCCGCTGATGCAGCGGCGTACGTGGGAATCGTTTCGCTTTTGCTGGCAGCAGCAAAATCTGGCGGCGAACTTTATTAACTGGCCTGTCTTTAAACCGAGACTTAAGCAGGTGAACGGGCGCTATATGATTACCGGAGGTCAGCTTCCTGGTGTTTGGGATCTGAACCGCTATATCTCTATGACGCTAGGCGAAGTCAAAAGACTGCGAGACGATGCTGGCGGATACGGGCCGAAGGGGGCTGGTTTTATTGGCCATGTTACCGTACCTGATGTGGTGGAAGAGGCGTGGCAGCGGCTCACATATTGCACCAATCTGGCCGGACTTGTGCGTTAAGCCCGCTGAAGAATTACGACGGTCATATTCTGTTTTTGCGCGGAAAGGGTAATCGTACCACGACCGATTACCCACATTTAAATAGGTTCTCCAGCAGACTCAATTCTGGCGTTATCCTCAGAAATACATTCTCCAGAACTGCTTTTCTCCTACATGGCGTCAACGATCTCGATGGCAATAGAGTCTCCGTCGATTATCGTTCGCTACACTCAGCGGAGCGTATCTGTTTCATCTGTAGCGATCTCGTATAAGGATGGTTACAAGGTGTAAAAGAGTGCATTTATTCCCTATTTTTTTGTGATTTAAATCACCATTTTAAATTGATATGTTATTTATCAGTGTGTTAGTGGTATCATGTTTTTGCGATCAGAGAACAATTTTCTCCATATTCGTCTGATTAGAGGGAAAATAGGTAAGATTTTCTTCCCCGCCTAATATACATTTTAACTGTGGTTGAAGGATGCAAATCACTATGTTGATGATGAAATGGCCATCTATTATCTGGCCATTACACGAAGTTTTGGCTGCTGTTTTATACGCCGGTTTTGCTAACCAAAAAATATAAGCTCACGATGTTTTATGACTAATAATAGTTTGAGTGTACCCTATGAAAAATAGAACTATAGATATTGCTACCTTGGCTGTTCATGCTGGAAATCAATCCGATCCGGTAAATAACGCTATATTTACCCCGATTGTGACCGCCAGCTCTTTTATTCAACCTAATCTTTATGAAGGCGGCGATTTTTGCTACTCCCGCGTTTCTAACCCAACACGCACAGCTTATGAGTCAGCGCTCGCGGAACTGGAAGCAGGTATTTATGCTACCGCCACCGCGTCTGGAATGGCGGCAACGAACATTGTTATGGAGTTACTGCCGAAGGATGCGCATATTATCGCGATGAAGGGCGTATATGGCGGCACCTGGCGACTGTTTGAAAAACTGAAAACGTTAACTACCGGGGCGACTATTTCCTATGTCGATCTTAATGATGAGGAGAGCCTTGTTAATAGTATCCAGGAGAATACGGCCTTAATCTGGATTGAAACGCCAACCAACCCATTACTGGAGTTGGTCGATATTGCAAAGGTTTGTCGTATTGCTAAAGAACACGCCATTATTACCTGCGTGGATAATACTTTCGCCAGCGCCTGGAATCATAAACCGCTTGAAATGGGCGCGGATATGGTGATGCTCTCGACCAGTAAATATATCGGCGGACATTCTGATTTAATTGGCGGCGCAGTCATCACCAATAGTGAAGCATTAGCTTCACGCCTCGACTTTATCAAAACCACCATTGGTTCTATTGCTTCACCCTTTGATGCCTATCTTGCCCTGCGTGGCATGAAAACGCTGGATCTGCGCATGGAACGTCAGTGCGGTAACGCGCTGCGCGTGGCGGAATATCTGGAGAACCATCCAGCGATTGCCAGCGTCTATTATCCTGGTTTGCCGTCGCACCCTCAGCATGAGCTGTGCAAGGCACAAATGCGTTCAGGCGGCGCTGTGGTGACCGCAACATTGAAGGGGGATCTCCAGAGCCTGAAACGCTTTATCGGCGGGTTGCACTATTTTGTGTTGGCGGAATCGCTGGGAGGGGTGGAAAGCATGATTAACCATTCGGCATCCATGTCCCACGGTTCGATGTCAAAAGAAGAGCGAGAAGCCATCGGGGTTTATGACACCACGCTGCGTTTTTCCGTCGGCATTGAACATATCGATGATCTGCTACAGGACCTGGACATTGCCTTCGCCGCTATGGACCTCACACAGGATAACCATCATGCATGATTATGGCATCTGGACGATTATTACCCCGCTGGTCACTATTATTCTGGCGATCCTGACCCGCCAGGTCATCCTCTCCCTGCTGACCGGTATTTTTGTCGGCTACGCGGTGATTAACCACAGTATTATCCAGGGGGTTGGCGGCACCCTGAACGGAATTATCGAAACATTCGCCTCCGCCGGTAATGCGCGAACGATTATTTTTATGGTGATGATCGGCGGCATTATGCGGCTGATCGTTGTCACTGGCGGCGTGCGCAAACTGGTGCAATTTCTCTCGGAGAAAAACGATTTTGTCACCAATAAGAAGTCGGTTCAGCTGCTGGCGATGGTGGTCACATCGTTAATTTTTATCGAAAGTTCGATTAACCAGCTCATTGCTGGTGCCTCGACTAAAAACCTTGCCCGGCGCTATAAAGTCTCGCCGGAAAAGATGTCCTATATTATCCAGACGTCCTGCGTCTCGGTCTGTTCATCGGTGATGATCAATGGCTGGGGGGCGGCAATGATGGGGGTTATCGGCGTACAGATTGCACAGGGTTATTTGACCGGTGAACCTTTTGAAGTATTGGCCAGCTCGATGGTCTGGAACACCATGGCCTGGTTTTCATTAGCCTCAGTGCTTTTTTACATCCTCTCTGGCTGTAGCTGGGGACCGATGAAAAAGGCTGAGATAAAATTTGAAACCGCATTAACGGAAATAGAGCAAGAGCATGGCGAAGAAGATGTGGACCCGGTTATTGATCACCCAGCATGTAATTCAATGCTTAACTTCTTTATTCCGATTCTATCCACAGTATTAATGGTGCCAGTGGTGCTGTATATCACCGGCGATGGACAGTTTTCCAAAGGCAGTGGTTCCATGTCGGTCTATTCCGGCGTGATGTTCGGTACCGTGGTTTCTTTTATCTGGTTCAGAGTGCGCGGTATTCTCAACGTTGAGAACTTTTTCAAAGAGCTGTATATCGGCTATGCCAGCATGGTCAAAATTAGCTCAATTATGATTCTGGCCTTCCTGATGGGGCATATTTCGGCGGAACTGAATACCGGGCAGTATATTGCCTCGATTACCTCCGGCGTTATTCCATCCGGTTTCTCGATTGGCTTTATCTTCCTGATTGCAGCGGTGATGTCGCTGGCGACGGGCACCTCCTGGGGAACCTTCGCTATTATGATCCCGATTGGCGTCCAACTGGGCGTGTCATTAGGTATTGACCCGCATTTTATGATCGGTGCGGCTATTTCCGGTTCAATTTTCGGCGACATGACTTCACCTATCTCCAGTGACGCTATCGTCGCATCGATGGCGACCAACTGCGACCATATTGAACATATCCGCACCCAGATGCCTTATGCACTGGTGACGGGAAGTCTGGCGCTAATTGTCTATTTAATTGTTGGGTTCACCCTCTAACGCTAAACATGATTTAAGGATTGACGATGACTAAGATTATTACGACTGAACAGGCTCCGGAAGCGATTGGCCCTTATATTCAGGGGGCGCGAACCGGTAATTTCATTTTTACTTCGGGCCAGTTGCCGATTAATCCGCAAACCGGAAATATTCCGGAGTGCGCTGAAGGTCAAACCCGCCAGAGCCTGGAGAATGTTCAGGCGATTATCGAAGCCGGTGGGCTTACGGTTGGTAATATTTGCAAGGTCACTATTTTTGTCAAAGACCTGAACGAGTTTGCCGCGATTAATAATGCCTATGCTGAATTTTTTACTCAGCGCAATGCCTCTTTCCCGGCGCGCTCTTGCGTGGAAGTCGCCCGGTTGCCAAAAGACGTCAAAGTGGAAATTGAAGCCGTGGCCTCGCAGAGCTAATCGAGCATCAATAAGACTCTACGGCGGCTGATGGCCGCCGTTTTTTTTGAGAAAGGATAGTGTCTATGTCCATAAAAGAGTTTTTGAATACGTTACCGCGCGTAGAGTTGGTCGGTGGCGTTACGCCTGTTCAGCATCTGAAGCGGCTGTCGGAATATTTACAGCGCGATATCTATATTAAACGCGATGATGTTTCACATCTTGGTATGGGCGGCAATAAGCTCAGAAAGCTGGAGTTTCTGGCGGCCGATGCCCTCAGTAAAGGCTGCGATACACTGGTGACTGCCGGGGCGATTCAGTCCAACCATGTGCGTCAGACCGCCGCCGTGGCCGCACATTTAGGACTGAAATGCGCAGCGTTGCTGGAAAATCCAATTCAAACTACAGAATCCAACTATCTCTACAACGGTAACCATCTGTTGTTTAGTCTGATGGGCTGCCAGATTGAAATGGTTGATGAGCTTAATGACCCGGATGCGCAGTTGCAGGCGCTTAGCGACCAGCTTTCGGCAAAAGGTGCGAAACCCTATATTGTCCCCGTTGGCGGCTCGAATGCGCTGGGTTCATTGGGCTACGTTGATTGCGCTTTAGAAATCGCTGAACAGTGCGACCAGATGAGCCTCAATGTTCAGTCCGTCGTGGTGCCATCAGGGAGCGCGGGGACGCATGCCGGATTGGCGGTGGGGTTTGCTTACTGCCAACCTGATATGAAGGTCATAGGGGTAACTGTTTCTCGCCAGGTCGGCGATCAACAGCCTAAGGTTGAGAAGCTGCAGCGCGAATTATCCGCTATGTTGAAGGTCGAATCACTGTCGCCGTTGGCGCTATGGGATGACTACTTCGCGCCGCGTTACGGGATGCCGAACACTGAAGGGATGCACGCGGTGGAGTTGCTGGCGCGGCTGGAAGGGATCATGTTAGATCCGGTTTATACCGGCAAGGCAATGGCTGGTTTGATTGATGGCGTGAAAAGGTCGCGGTTCGTCGGTAACGGTCCGGTGATGTTTATTCATACCGGTGGTGCTCCGGCGCTGTTTGCCTATTATCCTCACGTTTAGTTTACAGCTTTAAACATGAGTTCGAACCACCCTGATGCCAGCGGGCAGGGGTGGTTTTTTTATGCGTAATCGCAGGGAGATAAAGCGAGAGTAGGCACTTTTGCCGGGCTGCGGTTGACACCTTGCCCGGACGATAGGTTAGTCTCGAGTAGACAGCTTAATAACGTTTATGCGCCATGATTTCGATGATTTGCCGGTCGGTATGCTGCATGGCGCGTCCGGCTATATCACAAAGGTTGCGGATGGAATTTTCCACGTCGCGCTCAACAATTCCGTCATTCCCCGAGACCACCGAGTTATCCAGCGCCAGCAAAATGGCTTTCCAGGCAGAAGAGATACTGGTCGATACTTTCATTGAACAACTGCTGGAAGCGCCATCGCAAATCATGCCGCTGACGTCGCCAATCATGTTATTCACTGCCATGGCGATATTGTCAAAGCTGCCGTCCATTAACCAGATAATCCCCGCCGCAGCGCCCATCCCGGCGGTGGTGGTCGCGCACAGCGCCGATAGCCTCGGGAGTTTGCAATGGATATAGATAGCCACCAGATGTGAAAGCGCCAGCGCGCGGGCCAACTGCTGCTGGCTGGCATTGAGACGTTCGGCAGCCACCACTACCGGCATGGTGGCGGTGATCCCCTGGTTGCCGGAGCCGGAATTTGTCATTGCAGGTAGCGTCGCGCCGCCCATTCTGGCATCTGACGCGGCGCTAGTTCGGTAGAGGATCTCGGTAAAAATGTCGTCGGAAACGAGCCCCTTATCGACCTGGCGTTTGAGCGTTGGGCCGATGTGCAGGCCCCAGTCTTTAGACAGGCCTTTCTTCGACAGGGCGTTGTTCATTGAGCCGGCGTCGAGAATAAAGTCGAGCTCTTCACAAGGAACGACGCTCACGAAGTCATAAATGTCGCGCAGTGAACTGTGGGCGAGCCGTTCCAGCGGATTGATGATGTCGTCACTGACCCGGCTTTCATCTTTGATAAACAAAGGCTGACCCATTTTTTCAATCGAAATTACGTTGGTGTGGTCGCCAACAATGGTGACCGTGGTGTGCTGATCCCCGGCGTAGACTCTGGCGCGAACGTAGAGTATTTCATCACAGGGATCCTGTAATACCACGCGCACAGCTCCGACTTCTAACAACGCTCTGGCGGCATCAATTTCCCGTTGGGTGGTTTTTTTCAGCACTTCGAGCTTTGCCTGAGGATCGCCGGCGATAGCGCCCAGGGCGGCCGCGATGGGCAGGCCGGTCATTCCGGTACCCGGGATAGTCACGCCCATACCGTTTTTCATTAAATTCGGTGATACCGCAACTTCAATACGCACAATCGCGCCGGACAGCTGCTGCGCCGCGACGGCACAGGCGAGGGCGACCGAGACCGGTTCGGTGCATCCTAAAGCGGGTTTAACTTCCTGTTTCAGAGCATTAATGAAGATATTCCATTTAACGCGGCTTTCCCGGTGTGACATGACTGAGCCTCTGGGTCGGTACAGAAAAGTTCCGTCGAGCAATGGCGTGATTTCTCGACGTTGATGTGCGCCTGTGGGGCGCGTTTGTCAATGCGACCGGCAGGAACGATAGTGGGAATATTAGCGCACTCGGCAGAGAAAAAAGTTGCTAGTTAAGTCTGTAAAACAGAGGATTCGGAGGAAATTTTTCTTCTTATTGGCGAACAATAGAAGTTTTTTTACTGTGTCCGATCCGGCGATAGGGGGAGATAAATAAAACCGGCAGGGCTGCCGGTTTTGCAATTAGATTTTGCAGGCGTCGCCGCAGTCGTCATCGGCAACGATTGCCTGGGCTTTTTTGTCAGCATCTTCAAGACGTTCAGCGTTACGCTCTTGCGCTTCTTCCAGGCCGCTAAAAACCAGGTTGTCGAGATCAATTTCCATGAGTTACCCATTTAAGTTCAGTTTTGACCGTAAGCAAGTATAGGTAAATCGGTCAGCGGATGCACCCGGCGTGAGCGTGGACAGCACATACCGGTAAGCGCTGGCGCTATTTGATGCAGTTTAAACGGATAAAAATAGCTGGACGATCGCCAATGATAATTGATAACCAGATATCAATTACTAGAACACAATACCCTAAATAATTCGAGTTGCAGGACAAGGCACTCGTGCCTTGAACAGCACATGCAGCTTGAAGTATGACGGGGATATTTATTAAACGAAACGACAACGAATGTTGGTTTAAACATTGACTTGCGGGGATTATGTTAATATTGCTGCGGTTATGGATGTATCTATGGATCTTAGTCAATGGTATCGACAACAGCAGTAGCCGCCATCAAAGAATGGCGGAAAAATAATAAAGTCATTTGTCATTTTAAACTCAAATATAAAAAGGTATTACGTAAATGCAGAGAGATACCTTTAACCGGAGGTAAATACAAGGAATATCAGGCTCTATGTGAAAAATACGCTTGTTCTAAATTAACCGGTGCAACGAAGGGGCTGGTTAGCTTTGAGGATAAACCCTTTAAAGCTTATCTAAACAAGAAAATGTCAAAAAGGGCGAAGCTCGACATCGCTTATGGCGCTTTGAATTTTATAGAGAAAACCTTCCACCCTGAGGTATTGCCGCAGCTGTATGATGTGGCGGCGTTTGGTCGTTCGATGATCGCCATTCCCCTGAAAAACGGCTCCAGTATTGAAGTGAAGCTGCTGGCGTCGCCTTTTCAGGAAGAAGGGGAACTGATGCTATTAATGTTCCTGGACGATAAACGCGTTTACAGCATCTGTTTTTCCTGTACCGAAGATGGCCGTGCCTATATCGGCGGTATTCAGGGAGGGAAAGATATTGATAATGAAGAGGTCAAAGTACTGACCAAAGAACTTTATGGTACTCGACCGAAAAATTTAATTATCACTCTGCTGTATGGTTTTTTAGCACATTATAATATCAACGACATTTATGCTATCGACAGCCATTACCATGTTAAGTGTGACAGAGTAAAAACCAGCTATTCTGAGCTGTGGCTGGAAATAGGCGGCGTGAAGCATCATCGCGGCTGGTATAAATTACCGCCGACTGAGATAAAGAAAAGCCTGGAAGAGGTTAAGAGCAAGCATCGTAGTCAGTTTATCAAGCGAGAAGGCTTGAAAGAGCTGGCGCAGCTGGATCTTGCCACTTCACTACGCGAGATTGGCGTGAGTCAGCACGCGAGTTAAACGTTGAGGTTCAATTGCCGGCCAGCAGGGGGCTGCTGGTCGGCAAGTCTTTCATCATCGCCGTCTCCTCTTCATTTCGATACTCCCTCATAGCGCTTAAAACTGTTTTGACTATCAACTTACTTTTATAAATTAAAAAATTTTAAACATTTCATGCTGTATAATTTTACATAACATTTACAAATGCATATGATTTATTACGTTCTTCGCTCTGGTCTTGAGCGTCCAACCAACATGATATGTGGTCCGTGCTTTTATCATCTTGATAACGCACTGTTTAAAATAAATGTTTTGGTTTTTTCGACTGACGTCGTATGGGATGAAATATGGACGAACGACAAGGTAGCGGGAGAGGGATTTTCTTCACCATCTACCGGTTACTCTTTGTACTCCTAAGCTTTGGCATAGGGCTCTTTTTCACTATCTGGGGCGGCAAACTCCTCTCTCTTGGCGGTAGCGCCTGGTATCTGCTAGCCGGTGTGGCTTATCTGCTTATCGCCATCGGCTTTATCACCCGCAGTAAATATGTTCTCCCTTTCGCTATTCTGACTTTCCTGTTAACCCTGTGCTGGGCACTGTATGAAGTGCAGTTCAGCTACTGGGGTCTGATCCCGCGGCTGGTGGTTCCGGCGCTAATGCTGATGCTGGCGCTGTGGCTAGCGACCACGCTGCCGGTGAAACGCGCTCGGGTGCGCTACGCCAACTGGAGCGCGTCGGCGATTTTCCTCATACTGCTGGCGACGCTGGTATCGGCGTTTTACCCGCATGGTGGCATTCATAACGGCGTGGTAAAAGCGAGTAATGACAAAACGCCAGCGCTGGCGTCGAAAAGCGATAACTGGGAATTCTTTGGTCGCGATGCGTCCGGTACCCGCTTCGCGCCGTACGATGACATCACCCCAGAGAACGTCAAAAACCTGAAGGTGGCCTGGACATACCACACCGGACGACGTCTTACCGGTGCCGGGATTGGCGTCGATGAAAATACTCCGCTGCAAATTGGCGACACGCTGTACTCTTGCACGCCGCTAAACGTTGTCACCGCACTGGATGCGGATACTGGCAAACCGCGCTGGCGTTTTGACCCACAGGCGCAGACCGCCGAACACGTGACCTGCCGCGGTGTGGGTTATTACGATGTGCAGAGCGACGATTCGCTGAGCGCGGAAGAGAAGGCCAGCCCGGCGTTACAGCAGTGCCCGCAGCGTATTCTGATCTCTACCGTTGATGCACGCCTGATCGCGCTGAACGCCAAAACCGGCGAATTGTGCGATGACTTTGGCGACCACGGCAGCGTTGATCTGAAACAGGGCATGGACAATACCGAAAACAGCAAACGCTACCACCCTACCTCAACGCCGGTGATCATGGGGCACATTGCGGTGCTTGGCGGTTGGGTGCGTGATATTGTGCACGGCGAGCCGTCTGGCGTGGTGCGCGCGTTTGACGTGCGTACCGGTAAAGTAGTCTGGGCCTGGGACGTGGGCCAGCCGGAAAACATTACCGACCCGGAAAAAGGTCGTGTCTACACCCTCGAAACGCCGAACGTCTGGACGGTGCCGGGTTTTGATAAAGAGCTGAACCTGATTTATCTACCAACCGGTAACGGTCCACCGGATTACTGGGGCGGCGATCGCAACGAGGCTAAAGAGAAATACGGCTCATCCGTCGTGGCGGTAGATGCCAGCACCGGGGAGACAAAGTGGGTCTTTCAGACCGTGCATCACGATATCTGGGACTATGACCTGCCATCGCAGCCGGTGCTGTTTCATATGAAAAACGACAAGGGCGAAGAGATTCCGGTTCTGATCCAGACCACCAAAACCGGGCAGATTTACGTCCTTGACCGTCGGACGGGCAAGCCGGTGACCCGCGTGGAAGAGCTTCCTGTTGCTCACGATGGCGCAGAAGGTGAACATCTCTCGGCGACTCAACCGTTCTCCACCGGAATGCCGCAGTTGGGCGTTGAACCGCTGACTGAGAAATCGATGTGGGGCGTCACACCGTTTGATCAGTTGATGTGCCGTATTGACTTCAAAGAATCGACGTATCTGGGGATGTACACTCCGCCGTCAGAGAAGCCCTATATTGAATGGCCTAGCCTG
Organism: Klebsiella huaxiensis; assembly: GCF_003261575.2. Classification (GTDB taxonomy): domain Bacteria; phylum Pseudomonadota; class Gammaproteobacteria; order Enterobacterales; family Enterobacteriaceae; genus Klebsiella; species Klebsiella huaxiensis. The sequence continues at coordinate 2,627,606 of NZ_CP036175.1, forward strand.
CTGGGCGGTATGAACTGGGGTGGCATCACCATCGATGAGCGTACCGGTACGCTGTTCGTCAATGACATGCGGATGCCGTTGAGAATGTCTCTGGTGCGCCAGGAAGATATGGCGAAATACAAAGTCTCCACCGATGAAGTTCCGGGCTTTATGGGCACCGTGCGTCCGCAGGTTGCCGGGCCTTACGGCGGCGTGCGGATCGACATTCTGCAATCGGCGCTGGGCGTGCCGTGCAATACGCCGCCGTTTGGCACCATGAGCGCGATTGACCTCAATACCCGTCAGTTGATGTGGCAGGTGCCGATGGGGTCGGTTGAGGATACCGGTCCGCTGGGCCTGAAAACGCATCTGCATATTCCACTGGGTATGCCAACGCTGGGCGGCCCGACTTCTACCGCTTCCGGGCTGGTATTTTTTGCCGGGACTCAGGATAACTACCTGCGCGCGCTGGATTCATCGACCGGTAAAGAGCTGTGGCGCACCCGCCTGCCGGTAGGTGCCGTGGCGGCTCCGCTTATCTATAAGTCACCGAAGACCGGGAAAGAGTATGTGGTGATCTCCGCAGGCGGCGCCAGCCACTCGCCGGACGTTGGCGATGATATTATCGCTTACGCGCTGGAAGAGTAGGCTACGTTTCTCCTTTATTGCATGATTTCATGATTGCATGAGCAAAACCGCTCCTTAGTGGGCGGTTTCACACTCTTTGGCGGCTCCTCTGGCTGTTGCACTAACATTTCTGCCGGGTGGCGGCTGACGCCTTACCCAGCCTACAAACCCTCCTTTGCTCTGCTTCATGTTACTGACAGGTTGCTGAATATTTCGTTATGTAGTCTTATATATATCGAATCGTTTTTCAGGGAGCGTAATGTGAGTTTGTTTATGTTTTATGTTGGTGGCAATGCAGGGAAATCGAATATTGAAGTACATGATATTCAGTTTGTGGTGGCAGAGACGCCAGAGGCGGCCTGGCCCGCGTTACGTCAGGCGTGGTTTGGTGATGCGGATAAAATTCATGTTGATGGCTACAGCCGTATTAGCTGGGCTGATGGTTATGACGTGACGCTGGCAAAAGAACCGTCATCCAGTGATGTGAAGTTATTTTTTGTGAATGCTGGTGGCTATCGCCCGGACACGCTGGCGGAGTTACATGAATTCGATCTTTTCGTCGCACATGATGTGAAAGACGCGAAGCACAAAGCGTTGCAAAAGCTGCTTTGTGGCGTCGAGCAGCAGCATAAAGACAATCTTAAAGAAGTGGATGATTGCCTACTGTTGGAAAAGGTTGGCGACTGGTATCTCCATCTCACGCCCAACGCCAAAGGTGTGGCTCCGAAACCAGAATGGCAGGGCTACCAGCCGATTGGCCTGGTAGCCGGTTAATCATTATTCGGCATCAGGGCATATCTGCCGCCACCATGACGGCTTCATGTCCTCAAATGAGTGGAACTCAGGGGCAAAGATTTTATCATTAGGCTGGTCGAACACGCCGGTCAGCAGGGCGATAACCGGGCCGTCATCAATGGCCCCCAGTGAACTGCCGCAACGCGGGCAAAAGGCGCGGCAGGTGTTCTGTGACGATCGCCATGCTGCTGGCGTGCCGCCATCGCCGGTCCAGTTGACGTCTTTGGCTGTGAACTCCAGCCACACTGCCGTCTGAGCACCGGTATGTTTCTGACACATATCGCAAGAACAGCTGTGCGGGCTGACTGGGTTAACGGCGCTGAAGCGAATATAGCCGCACAGGCAGCCGCCGGTTAGCGTTTTGCTCATCATGTCCCTCTATTGTGGCTGCCACAGCGTGTCGGGTTCAGCAAAGCCTTCTTCCACTCGTGCGAAGAAGCGGCTGGCGTGCAGGCCGTCGATAAAAGCATGATTAAACTTGCCTGCTACCGGGATAATGCCGTTTTTTAGCTTACCCCAGGTGAGGGCGGGAACCGCCGCGCCGACATAGTATTCAGCGTGGGTAATCGCGCTGAAATGCAGCCACGGCAGGCAGCTGGCGCAGAAAAAGTTCTCGCCTTTGACAATTAGCGGAGCCGGCGCGGTGTGTTTGGCGGCATTAATGCTCGGCGTCGCTGCCCGGCTGAAGGTGCTAAAATCGGCGGCGTTGTCGCACCATACCTGGCGGAACCCTTCCTGAGCGGTCATCACCGGCGTCATCACCGCCAGTTCATCATATTCGATAATATCGTCGCCCAGCAGGCGCTGTTTAAGCTGTGGTACCCCGTTTGCCGCGCGAATCAGCGCATAGAGTGCCAGTTGGAAGAAAGAGACGTCGCGGTCTTTTGCGCACTCGTATAACCGCTGTGCTTCTAAGGGTACGCAGAGGTTAAAACTGGGATTGGCAAAACCGCGATAAAAATCAAAATGATCTTTTCGCGGCCAGCTTTGTTTATCTATCACGCGATAGTGGGCCACGGGCATCTCCTTTTTAGCATTTGTCCCACACTATGCGACGATTTCAACCAGGTTGCCATCAGGGTCTTTGATAACCGCTTCGTAATAACCGTCGCCGGTAGTACGCGGAGCAGAGACCAGGATACCTTGCGCCTCGGCGCGTTTAGCCAGCGCATCGACTCTTTGCGCGCCGTCAACGCTTATCGCCAGATGAACCCAGCCGGTGTGGTTATTATCCGGTTTCAGCTCGCTAAGACCCGGTTTGGTCATCAGTTCAATGGCAATATCATCACCGATTTTGACAAAGTAAGATTCAAACCCGAGGTTAGTCTGGCTGCAATACTTTTCATTTATTTCGCCTTCAAAGAACGACACCCAAAAACGGGCCTGTTGCTCAAGCTGGCGGGTCCATAGGGCGATATGGGCAATTTTCATTTCAAACCTCTTCACACGGTGTGTTGACAGTCAGGGACAGAATGCACGATCATGCACTTTGTTGCTCGATAAAGATTTACCAGGAGTTATTGTGCTCGATTATGCTGCTTTCCCTAAACAACGACAAGCGTTGATTTGCCAGATCCTGCAAGAAAACGGTAGGGTGGTTTGCGCTGAGCTGGCCAGCCGTCTGAGCGTATCAGAACACACAATTCGCCGTGATTTACATGAACTTAGCAAAGAGGGTTTTTGCAAGAAGGTTTACGGTGGGGCGGTTATGACTCTGCCTGAGTCGGGAGACTACAGCGAGCGCAAGGATAAGAATACGGCGATAAAAAGCAGAATCGCGCAGAAGTGCGCAAGGCTGGTTAAGCCCGGCGGCTGCATTTTTATCGATACCGGCACCACTAATCTGGCGATGGCGGAGGCGCTGCCTGTTGAGCTGGCGCTAACGGTAGTGACCAATTCTCCGGAGATCGCCGCGGTGCTGCTCAAGAAACCACTGTATGACGTGGTGATGCTGGGCGGCCAGATCCAACGGGCTACCGGCGGCTGCGTGGGGGCATCCGCCGTGGCGCAGATCCAGGGGATGTTGTTTGACCAGGGCTTTATCGGCGGCTGCGCGATGGCTCCGGAGTCTGGTCTCACGGGATTTGATTTTCCCGACTGCGAGTTTAAAAAAGCGGTTATTAAGCAGTGCAGCGAAATCATCGTGGGCCTGACTTCTGATAAGATCCCCGCGGTGGCGCGCTTTGTGGTGGTCGAAAGCGGCGACATTGATGTGCTGGTGGTGGAAGAGAATGTTAGTCGTGAATATAGCGATGCGTTCCGCGAGCACGATATTCGTATTTACACCGTTTAAGTGGGAAGCGCTAGCCCGAGCAGCGAGTGCGCTCGGGCCATGAGGTTATTTCGACAGCGAAGTCGCTATCAGGCGCAATCCCAGCGCACCCAATACCGTGGCGGTGACGATATCGATTTTGTGCTTCAGACGCAGATAGACGCTGCGCGGTCGGGAGGAAGAGAGCACCAGGGCCACCAGTGAATACCAACTGACATCAATCAGAAAGCTCATCAGCGGTACGATATAGTAAAAGGCTACAGGGATGCGCTCTGGCAGCAGGGCGGTAAAAATAGAGGCGAAGACCAGCGCCGTTTTCGGGTTGCTGAGCTGGGTATAGAGACCGTCACGGAAGGTTTTCAACAGCGAATGTTCTGCCGCTATGCCCCCGGCGGTGAAGTCCATTGGCTGTGCCGCGCTGCGAAAGATTTTATAGCCTAACCACAATAGATACAGGCCACCGGCAACCTTCAGGCCGATAAACATCTCTGGTACCGCCGTCAAAAACTTCTGTAGACCCATCATTGCCATAATCGAAAAGATAGCTGCGCCGGTACCGGTCCCCAGTGCGGTGACCAGGCCATGAAGGCGTGAACGGGCCACCGCGTTGCGGGCGACATAAATAAAGCTCGGTCCTGGGCTTATCACGCCCACGATAAGGACTGCGGCAATGGCCATCAGGCTGGATAAAAACATAAACGCTCCCGATTAATGTTTAGTGCTGAAGTCATCAATGACCTTCGCTCATCATTGTTTTCTAGTGAAAAAATAAACAATCTTTACCGCAATGTCACCACGCTTGCATGGGCCGACAAAAATGGTGGTTGTTTTCCCGGAGGCGGTGCTGTACACCTGTCCGGGCTACGGGCCCGCAGACGTCGTTGATCCTATAGGTCAGTTCAAGCACTCGCCGCTACTTGGTAAAATACGGGGCCGGTCTTCAAAATCGATTTGCCATCAGTCTGATCTTTAATCTCTTATTCGAATAACGATTCCCATTCTGCTCTTCAGTGATACACTGACTAAATGTGATCTTTGTCATATCGTCATTAAAACAGAGAAAAGAGACACTGCTATGCAACATATCATTGAGGGTTTCCTCAACTTCCAAAAAGAGATCTTCCCGCAACGTAAAGAGCTCTTCCGCAGCCTGGCGTCCAGCCAGAATCCCAAAGCGCTGTTCATCTCCTGTTCGGATAGCCGCCTGGTGCCGGAGCTGGTGACTCAGCAGGATCCGGGTCAGCTGTTTGTTATTCGTAATGCCGGTAATATCGTTCCCTCTTTCGGACCGGAGCCGGGTGGGGTTTCCGCCACTATCGAGTACGCTGTCGTCGCCCTGGGCGTGACCGATATTGTGATTTGCGGCCACTCCAACTGCGGAGCGATGAAAGCGATCGCGACCTGTCAGTGTCTGGATACGATGCCCGCAGTTTCCCATTGGTTGCATTATTCCGATGCGGCAAAAGCGGTGGTGGATAAAAAGACCTGGGCGAATGAGACCGATAAGGTGAATGGCATGGTGCAGGAAAACGTCATCGCCCAGTTGAATAATATCAAAACCCACCCGTCGGTTGCCGTTGGCCTGCGCGACAATACCCTGCGTCTGCACGGCTGGTTCTACGATATTGAAAGCGGTGATATTCGTGCGCTGGATAAAAACAGCAAAAACTTCGTTTCGCTGTCGGAAAATCCTGACGTTTTCTTCGAGTAAATCTCTCTTTTCAGGGCACGGAGGCCCTGAGAGTCGCGCCTTCCAGTCTAAAACCTTCTGACACCCCATCGAATGTACTCAAGAACCAATGCGCGTACATGCGACGAAGTGTCGGCAGCTAAATCCATGTGAACTTAAAGGTCAATTAACGGCAAACGCCTGCGTGAGCGGCTCGCCGGTTGCGATATTGCTTTCGCTATCGCCGCGCCGATTTCCGCGCAGGCGGTGATGCCCTGGACAAACGGCTGGTCATGCATCAACCAGGGGATTGCGCCAAATGCAATGCGCCCGCGCACCTCAGCTGGTTCCTGCAATGTGTAGTCGTCCCCGACGTCTGGAATATCGTCGCCGGTCGCCAGTAATTGCTTTCTTAAATGTGGGAAGGGGAGATCGGTGGTTTTGAGCGGTTTCTGCCCTCGCGCATCGATAAACACATCGTATAAATAGCGGTTATCGCGGTTAATAATCTGTGTTTTATCTTGCTCAACTGATAACTCATAATCCGCGCCCAGAGCGAGAATGCTGATGACGCCGGCTTCGCGCAGCGCCAGTAGTCGGCGAATGGACTCGGAGGGAATGGCGGCGTAACAGTCGATAAACACCCGCGCGAGGCCACGGTTGAAGCGCTCGCGGTCCTGAGCGTTGAGATGCGGAACCATCTCCTGAACGGCTTCGTGTAGCCGCAAAATAACGTAGCGCCAGGGCACGGTGTAACGCTCTCGCTTATGACGTTCAACTTCGTCGAGATTCGCCCGCGCCCAGTGAAATGGATTGCGCTGCTGGCGTTTTTGAAACCACGCCTCGCTGAAGCTGTCAGCGTCCAGCGCGTTAAGGGCGATGTTCTCGCTCCAGCATGGGTCGGCCAGTTTGATTTCCTGCGCCATCAGCTGAAATACCCGGTCGAGTAAGCCGTCGGCACCCGCTGCGATCTCTTTTTTGACCGCACTTTCGCTGACGATATGCAGCGGCTCCCAGGGAATAGGGCAGTAAAAATCGGCTTCGGGCAGAATGCCGGAGCGGGACATCAACACAATACTGAGCGCTTTGCTGTCATTATCCAGCCTGAAGGTCAACGCTCCATCGTCCGAATCAGTAAATCTGCCATGCTGAACGACGACGGCCATTGCTGCATCAATCCCGCTGAGCGAGGTGCCCATAATCCCCACCCGACAGGGCGGAATGTTGGCTTCCATCAGGCCAGACCACGGGCTGGGAAAATAAGTTCGGGTCGACTCCTCTTGCGCAGGCCACACGTGGCCGGTGGCGATTGCTGCGAGACTGAAAACGTCTGCTGTTTGCTCACCTTCGGCCCACAGCCTGACGCCTTGCGCGGTGGCCTGCAGGTCGGTGACAGCGCAGGATTCATGAACCTGCACCCGGAAGCCTCGTTCTTTAGCTTGCGCAACCAACCCAATAAACTGGTCGCGAAAGTATTCGCCTAGCAGGATACGCGGCAAAAATTGACGATCATGCAAAGCGTCATAATCTACGCCATAGCGCGCAAGGTGCGCCTTGTCCTGGGCTTTTAGCCACTCGATGTAGGTGCACAGAATAGGCGGGATCTCAATACTGGCGATATTCGCCAGCATCATGCGTGAATTTTCTTCATCACTGTAGGGCATGCCCACGCCCGCTTCATTGGCTTGCTCATAAATCGACACGTCCAGCGCTTCGTGGTGTTTAAGGAGTGCAAACAGGGTATAAATTCCGGTAGGCCCTGCGCCGATGATGGCAATTTTTTTCATATAGAATGGCCCGCTGTTGTGTTGATGTTACATAGATTCGCTGTCCTTACGCAGATTTAGTGTGGTTGAAAATGGTGAGAGAGGCCAATTCAGAGACTCCTCTTCCGAAGTTGAGTCAGAAGAGGAGCCGATTTTAGAACCACGTTTCTAGCTGAGCGCCGAAGAAGAGCGTCCCGGCGCCATGGTAACCGGCGCTGCCGAAGGTATCGGTGGAAGAGTAATTATCCAGTGATTTATCCCAGGTCATCCATGTAGCAAAGAAGCGAATTTCCGGGCGTTCAAAAAAGTCCGTCACGTTCTGCATTTTAAAGGTCGGGGCAAAGGTGAGCTTGTAGTAACTGCCGCTGGCGGCTTTATTGCCGTTAAAGCCTTTCGGGTCGATATCCATATATTGATAGCTGGTCTCATATTGCAGCGCGAAATTTTGGTTAATTTGCTGGATCACTCTGGCATTAAGCGTCACCCAGTCGTAATGGTCGGAATCGATATAGCGATTATTGCTGCTCTGAGCGACGACCAGGGGCGCGAGGCTCAGGCTATCGGTGAGCGAAGTAATGCCGTAAGAGGCAAACTTCACCGTCCAGGCCGGATCAATCAGGTAGCCGTCGGAACCCGGCCCGCGCACTTCCGCACCCAGCGCGCGGCCATAAAGCAGCACCGTTTTAGTCAGGCCGGGGCGCAGGCCATAGAAACTGTCGCCATGATAAGCCAGCATGGTGTTAAAGCCACGCGAGGCGGCTTTATCTGTGGCCAGCCCGTCGTTAATCCGCTTATCGTTATCCTGCGAGTAAAGACCATTGAACATCCACTGCCAGTTATCCAGGCGGTTATTGAGCGAGAAGGTATAGTTCTGAATATAGGTGTTATCAGCCCCGATCATGTTGTTATATTCAACGTTCTCCATCGTATCAATATCATTAAAGTTACGTCCGTAAACCGCAAGGTTGGTCTTAATATCGCCCCAGACGTTCACATCATAAATGCCGGCCCCGGTACCGATTAAATTCATCATGTCGGAGTCGAGCCAGTGAATATCGAAATTATCCCGGTCTTCACGTTTCCCGGCCCATAGCGTGGCATTTTTGAATGCGCCGCTGAACGAGGGCATGTCGCTCATTTCCACAAACGCCTGACGCACGTTCATCTGACCATTGAATGAGCTGTCGGTATTATAGGTTTTATCCCATTCGGCAATTTTCATGTAATAACGCAGCTGACTATTATTGTCATATTTACGCCGATAGTTGATGTCAGCAGTGACGTAGGTATCGGATTCGTTGCCAAGGCGACCAACGCTTCCCCCGGTGCTTCCCGCTGGCGTCAGAGAAGGGCCGACGGTGCTAGTGGTGCCTTTGCTGGTCAATATCCCCGTTCTCGCATAGCCGCCAAATGTTATTTCCGAGCGATCGTCTTTTTTTTCTGCGCTAGTGGCTGACTGACTTTTGATTAACGCAAGATCTGCATCGGTTTTTTGTTCAACGGCTTGCAATCGTTCTTCTGCGCGAGCGGCATTTTGCTCGGCTCTGGCGGCTCTTTTTTCCGCATTATTAATTTTGCTGCTGGCATCTTGTAATTGTATTCGCGACTGTTTCAATTCGGCCTCAAGCTTTTCCAGTCGGGCGTTAATTTCACTTAAGGTTGTATCCGTCGCAAGGGCAGGCGCTGGCAAAGCCAGCGCGCAGAGCGTAAGCATGTAGGCTTTCATTATTAATACCTGTACAGGAGGAAGCGGTGCTCTGAACACAGGGGTGCAGAGCACATATTACTGTGCCATTGAAAATGGATTGTTTAACTGCTTGTTAAATTAATAATTGGGCTTTGTTATCCCCTAAGACTTTTTCGTGGTTTTATTCGCATTGACAAAAACGAACGTCATTATGAAGGCGAAGATAAATACGGAGACTCCGACGGTAATATAGGAAATAAACTGATAACGATCATACAAATACATTAATGGCGACAGCAGAACCGCCAGGCCGTAGGAGTTGGCTTTTATCGACAGCAAAGAGAGGACCATTCCACCCAGCGCGGAGCTGGTTAACATTACGATAATAGCGCGGAGTCCGGACTGCATCACAATCCCGAACAAAGCGGGTTCAGAAACGCCGAGTAGCTGGGTAATAGTGGCGGAAATACCCGCGGTTTTAAACGCGACATTTTTGGATTTTAACGAAATAGCCAGACACACGGCGGCGTTGGCAAAACCGTACATCGCGCAAACGGTAATTAATGGATTGAAGCCAGTACCCGCAATTAGCGAGGTTTCAATCATAATGAACATGTGATTGAAACCAAGGTTTAACTACCTGATTTTAATCGCCTTATGCTGTTGATTTTTCTCTTTGGGGCACCGTTGGGGCATTTTCTCGCAGGGACTGATTTAGTATGGCTACCTGTGAAGAGCTGGACTCCGGCATCCATGCACCATAAACCCTGTGCACCATCAGCGCATTTGCGTGCCCCATTTGCGACGCAATAAAAGTGGGGTTTGCGCCAGCGGATAAAGACCAGCATGCGTAGGTGTGGCGTGACTGGTATGCTTTCCGAGAACGCAACCCGGCTCTTTTCATTGCTGAGGTCCAACTTGGCCCGAGAGAACCTACTGCATAATACCCATCAGGTTTGTTATGATGCCTTGTAGGTTGAGGAACAAAGATAAACGTGCAGGAATGATGGATGCTTCTACCATATTCCCGTAGTTTAACTTCTATCCGGTGCTGCTTTCCTAGCCGCGTCAGTTCTGCCTGGTTTTTCAGTACTTCAATCGCCGGCTGGGTGAGATATATAACCCTGTCAGTGCCGGCTTCTGTTTTGGGTAAAGTAAAGTCTCCCATGGTCGTGAGATTGCGCCTCACGATCATGGTTCCCGCCTTCAAATCAACATCTTCCCATGCCAGAGAAACTAACTCGCCGTGTCTGATGCCTGTATACACCGCCAGCGACCAGAGATTTTTGGTTTGCTGCTGGTGGCAGGCATCTATTAACCGGGAAAACTCATCCCTGCCAAGCGGATCGGGCTTAGCTCTTGCTTTCTTCAGTGTTCCAATGCTGGCGCAGGGGTTTTGCTCTGCATAGCCGTTCTCATGAGCAAACTGGAAAAAAGAAGATATGATTCCCATGTAATAGTTTACCGTTGGGGCCGAGCGTCCCTTTTTCACGGTCTTGCGGTTCGGTCGAGGCACACAGTATCCCGTCAACAGTTCTTTCCTGACACCCAACAAATCTTCCTTTGTGATCGTCGAGATCAGTCTTTTACCACCAATATGGGGAAGCATTACTCTCACCACAGACTGATAACGGCTTAATGCGTTTGCACTGATTTCCATGCTTTTTAGCTCCAGCCATTTATCAGCGAGGGTTTTCACCGCGATATCCTTCCTCTCGATACCAAAGTTTTTAAGGTTTGGTGAATTCGGGAACTGCGCAGCATAGTCAAAGCTACCCATACGGATAGCGAAACAGACAGAAGTACGCAGTTCCCCGGCAACCTTGCGGTTTTTAGCGGTGTCAGAAACACCGAGGTTCTCCCTGACACGCTTGCCGTTATAAATGAACCATATGCGGAGTGATCCGCCGTGGTTCTCAACGCCCGTTGGGTATGATGCTTTACTCATTATTCCCTCCCGACGTCCAGGAGCGGTATAAGCTTACCTGTTTCATGCTGCCCGATCACCAAATTGGTTGTTTTTGTGCGGCAATCCACGCATCAACCGCTTTGCGGTTATACATGCATTCGCTGGTGGGCTTTGGATCACCCTCAGGGGAAACGTGCTTATACTCCCTTCCCAGCAGCCAGGACTTTTTGCGAGCGCGGGTAATGGTGCCGCGCTTCATGCCAGTCACTGCGATCAGCAGGTCCTCTGATACCCACTCATTCGGCTCAAGTTGAATGATTGTCTGCATACCTACCTCACACCACACCCAGGCCACGACAGTGGCACCAGACCTCAAACATCCGCTTAACCACTTCCCGGCAGTAGTAGCCGTGAGCGTCTCGCGTCAGGTCATAGCGGCCGCCATAGCGCAGCCGGGCCCAGATTTCAAATTCACGATTCATGCGATTAGCTCCTTAAGCACCAGGCAATGGCGAACGCACAACCAACGGTGCAAAACGCTGTTGGCCAGTCCATTACCGAACGTCCACTTCGATCTGAGCTATGGCGCAGTAACGCTCGATAGCCTCTTTAGTCCAGCGTCTATAAGTCTCTGGATGGAAAACTTCATTTTTGCCGCTACCGCTCCAGAATGCCTTTGAGCTAATGTCTGGTAGGGTGATGGTTAACGGCTTACCATTGGTGACATCGTTAACCGGAGAGTTGCCGCTGCGCGACTTGGCGTTTTTTGGCAATGGATCCAGAGTTGGCGCGGCTTTGATGGCGTGCAGCGACTCGGCTTGCTGGTCCTGCGCTACCTGCACATTTTCGCTGCTCCTGCATGCGGTCTCTTGTTCGGCTTCGATGATGGAATCGACCGCCATCATCAGCGTGCTGGCGAGGTCGTCGTAATCCTGCCATGCATCGTTGCTGAAAAAATTCGTGAGCATCACCGGAGCCAGACAGGCAGCAAGGTATTGCCGGTAAGTCATTCCCCCAGGCGTCGCATTGCTCGGATTGGGGTAGGCATAGTGCCGGCCGTTTTTCATCGTTTGGCCTCCCGGATCAGATGTTTGTAGGCCCGGAGGGCGTGTTTAGCCTGGCCGCTAAAAACAGTTTTCATGAAGAAAAATCCGCTGCTATTGCTGGTCATGCCAGGAACCAGAAAGAGGGCAACATCAATTGCACGGTTGTGCTTACGAAACTCAAAAACGGTGCTGGTGACTACAATGTTTGCAACGGATCCGTAGTCCTGATATTCGATTTTCATGCCAGAGTCCTCGCCAGTAATCGCGCAATACCAAAGAAACAGCAGACTCCCGCCGCAAATCCCAGCCCCGAAAGGCTGGAGAAAAATAGAGTGAACATCACCAGTTCAGATACCTTTTTCATCCCAGATGATCCTCTACTACTTTGAAAGCATCATCGCGGCAGGGCATCACTACAAATTCCGGATTTCCGTAGGTGCTGTTGATATGCTCATTGAACTGGATGCGCACTGCGGCAAACTCCCCTGACGGGCGAAGCTGCACAGGGATAAACTTCTCATCGCGGCCAAAAATCTTTGTCGGATAACTCAGGTATTCCGCCTGGATCACCGGGTTAACGCTGAGGTCCAGTTTCTCTGGAATGACGCGACCTAAATCAGGGAATCGACCATCAAGCAGCTTAATGCCGGTGATGGCCAGGCGGTTCTGGTTGTGGTCGCGATGAATGGCGATTGGCTCTTTATTGAAAATCAGCTCTGTTGTTTCGGCTTTGGCTGGCACGTTACCTTCAAACTGAACGATGATGTTTTTCTTTGTACAGATGCCGTGCTCCATACGTAACGCAACATGGCCGTTGGTGCTCTCAATATGTTTCGGGGTGATATGCACCCCACACAGGTAGTAGCGGGGGTCGTTTTTAGCCACGCACACCAGAGCGGCGCGGAGCTGCTTGGACGGGATAATCATGCTTTACCCTCCCATCCGATAGCCTGAAAAAGCCCCATCTTCGGGTGATACCAGCGGGTACCGCGGGGCTCAGCTTCTGCCATCATATGGTGGAACGCTCTCATGAACGGTTCAAGCTCCACGATAGCCCGCCGGGAGAGAAGTCCGTCAGGCGTCATGAACTCGTGCGTGTCGGTAGAGATACGGTAAGCGCTAACCAGGTTTCGGCACTTGGCATCGGTCATGCCACTCTTGGCGACCACCTGGCGATAACCAACGTATCCGGCCCGCATGGTACCGCGCTTAATGTTTTCGACAGCTTCGACTACGGTTTCCACCTGCTCCTCGACCTGGTAGAGGCGGCGCTCCTGTTCGACATTCAACAGGGCCATTTCGGCGATCAGCTCTGCCTGGGATTTTGGGCGCTGACTGCGGAAATAACAGTTAACCAGTTCGCGCTGTACCTTCCATGCAAGATCATCGTTAAATGGCTTTGTCAGCATCAGATAACCTGATTCAAAAAGTACAATCCCTGATGGGGCAAATTTGGAGAAAGTTCCTTCCGGGAGGTCCGTACGTATTACGTCCGAACCTAGTTCTTCGTAATCTACGCCCGCGATAAAGTGCTCACGGTTGCGGTTAAATGTCGCCCGTGCGGTGCCTTCTGGGCGCTGGTGAACTTCATCAATCATCGCCAGCGTTACTACGCGCTGGCCGCGGTAATTGACTGCCGGGAGTTGTTTATTGTTGATAGTCACAGTGTTCATAATTATTCCTCCTTCAGTGCGATGCCGAGTTTTTTCGCAAGGCGGCGTTGGTTGCGAGTCAGCTGCATGCGGACCATTCCTTCGGGGGCTGGCTTTACAGCATCGTGGAGGCTATGCCGAAGACTCGCATAATCACTGGCATTGCTATTCTCTGACCGCATGTGGCTGTGGAAAAACTGCGCCATCGTCATTCCTGCGCATCCTTGCGATGTGCTGTTTCTGCGTGCTTTCTTAGCCATTCCCATTTCCCCTCAGTGCATAACCGGCATGCCTGGCATGCCTTCGGTCTGGATTTGTTCGATAAAACTGTCATGGAGAAGGTTGAAGCCCTCCCGGCCCATAGCGGACAGCCTGAATCCGGAATCATCGTCAGCAACGACCATGTCCTGATACATCCGCAGCGCCAGCTGCTGGCCAACGTCAGGCCCGTATTTCTCAATGGCGCAGATTTCCACGTGGTTAGCTAGGGCAAAACGTTCTGGGCCAGGATAGACACTGATAGCACCATGCTTGCCTGAATAGATAACCGCTTTATCGACGCCGCCATCCTCGTTCGGAACGTCGATACCTCCGTTCTTCTCCTGCTCTTCTGAAATGAAGACAGCAACGAGTAACCAGCGCCAGACGATGATTTGCTTCTCGATGTTGAGTGTGACCCAGTTGCTTTCTACTGCCTCCATGACACACGCCAGTATTTCCATACCATCGGCGATATTCTTGTCATAACGGCCGTTATCCAGTTCGCGAATTGCAGCCGAGTAACCGATCACACGGTTTCCAGATAGCCGGATGCCGGTTGACGTTGGTTCGGGGTTAAATACTGTGTGATCCATTACGTACCTCGGTTGGCTTAGTAGTTTGAAGTTCTTCGCGCTCTTTCAAATAGCGGTCATGCATGGAATCCCACTTTTCGCACCACTTCTTCATTTCACGTTTGCGGGCGAGGATTCGACGAAGACGGCGAATACAACGCTGGTGGGCGCGGTGATATTCGCGTGTTGCCTCTCCACGCTCCCAACAATTAAGTTGGGGGGTTATGGGGTGTACTATCTGTACATCCGGGTAACGCTGTTTGAATCCAGAGCGTTCAAAAGCTTCGCTAGTCATAAAGAACGCCAGATAACGGATCGCAGTGTCCCGGCTAAAACAGCGCTTTACTCGCCCGTGGCGAACGGCTGCGAAAAGTAGACCGACTGGCGTGTGGTGCTTCTGTAATGCCAGGTCAATGGCGCTGGCGGTGCGGTTGTCGATCATCACTGCTTCTCCGTATTAGGGGCTATAACCTGATACCCGGCTTTCTTTGCCATCCAGAAGAACGTATCCATGCTGGCAATTAGCTCGTTATCGCGAACTTTGCGGGTATCAATTACCTGGCCGTTTTCAATCGTCATAACAACCTGCACTTTTTCGTGTGTAATAGGGGGGGGTAAATTAGTCATCAGTTAATTTCTCCGCTTTTAATGACTGCTCAGCCAGTGTTGCGATCAGCGCATTCATAAAGTCCACACCATCAGGTGTTAACTTATTCACACCCATGCAATTCGAATAATGTTCAGAAATTAAATTTTCTGCCTGCTCGCGTTTGTGGGTGTCATAAATCATCGCTTCAAAAAGTTTAATCAGTGCCTTCGTCAAAATATCTTCGTCAAGCTCCACAGGTAAATTCGAACCATCATCCAGTTTGACTATCTGGAAATAGCTTCCTGTTCTTCTCATCATTGAATCAAGCTTTGCGCGAACGAGGTGACGGCGACGAGTTTCAATCAGATTTGTTTTCACGGCGCTTCTCCTCAGCCTCTATCCAGATAGAAATATTTGATGCGATATTTAGCGCCAACCCCAGCAAAGCTTCGGTCTGAGGAGGGTTCATCCTTTTAAAGCAAAGATGCATCAAATCTAAGAGTTCATTCAGGTTATTAGCCTCAGTTACAACCTCTTCAATACTTGTTCTGGTTGAAGGGTTCCACATAATTACCTCCCATACGCTTTACGAAGATAAAGAACTGCAATTAATTCCTGTCCGCATGATGCATACAGTAGGGCGGTTTTATATGCGCTGCGGTCGATGATGAATGTCATATTTAGCGACCTTTTCTAATGTTATTCACTGTGGAGCCAGTCATAACACAAAGCTCATTGAGCAGACTGGTAAAGCGACCAGCGACACGCTTATCCGTTCTGGCTATCGCAGCAAAGAGCAATGTATTAAACTCATCCCTGAGTTGGTTGCCGTAAGCATCTGCGTGCTGTGCTGTTCTGAGTGCTCCGCTTGCTTCAGTGACCACAGGGAAATCAACATGCATTGTTATTCCACAATTATCTTTTTTACGGGATGCAATATTCATTGCGCTTTCCTCAAGGTGAGTGCGGTCCCGGCAATTAAGCCGTTATTTAAATCAGGGTTTTATTAACTTAATTTTGCTTCGATGCTTTTCAGTTCGCTACAAACTTTAATCGCATAGTCGAAAATTGCTGATGCCATATACATTGCGGGTTTACCATTATCTTCATCGGTGAAGTAAACCTCATTATAAATATGCGCAAGTTCTTCGAGTTTTCTGGCCGTAATAGTCGCGTGAAAAACATCATCAGCAATATCACTCTCACCCCTTTCCTGCTGGGGGGGGGCTTAATTGTTCAATATACTCCTGTGCTTTATCGTTGGTTCTTAACAGGGAGCGGACAACACAAGCAATACCGCTATCTGTTTCGCACGTGTTGTCCGTGCTTCTGTAAATCAACTCTAAAGTAATTGCCGCGTCTGTCATTTCACTTGCGATGTCAATAAGCATTTGTAATGGAGTTTTCATTGAGGTTTATTCCATTCGTTTTTGTGAGCCTCGCTTGCGTAACTGCAGGCAAACCCTAGAAGAATATCGCTAATTTCACGATATTCGTCGTCATCAACCGCCGATAGCAAGCTGGCGGCCTCAACGATCAAGGCCATATTTTTGAAAGCGTCACAAGGATGTATCGATAATCCCTTAAATGTTTTTATCATCTGAGTCATTGCCTATCACCTCTAATTGATTCGATAGAAAAATAATAGAACATGCTATCAATCATTGCAATAGGTATTGCTATTTAAATTGCTATTGGATTTTATGTAATTGATGTAAAAATAAAAAAAATGCTATTGCGCGTTGTGCTGATGACGTTTGAGTGGAAGTCATCGAACTTTAAGCGGCAGGCCCGTGAATGCTTAAAGTATGTGGGGCTTGATAAAAAAATGGGCTTTGATGGGCTGGGATGCAGTGGTGTTACACATTGGGGAGTATTGAGTGGTGATAACCCGGCGTGGGACCGGGTTAAGGATCCATGCAGTTTTACAGTAATTTTATTATAATTTTAAAATTTACCCATGCTTTCTGTAGGTCTGCGGCATGCTGCCGATTATCTTCCCGAACACGAAAATTCGGTTCATCTCATCTTTATCTATCGGGTCCCAGGCTGCATAGTTCTTGTTGTCTGAGATAACCAATAACCTGTCCTTCATCTTTTGTAGGCGCTTAACATGCGAGGTGTCGTCGTAGATGAACGCGTATATGCCATCGCCGTCAAAGTGTTGAACGCTGATGTCGACGAATAGTAAATCGCCAGGCTCAATCGTGCCTGACATGCTGTCACCGCGGACGTTGATGATGCGTATCTGTTCCTGCTTCCGGCCATTAAACATATGGAGCGCATCTTCAACTGAGTACTCCACAGAGTGCAACACCTCAATGAATTCGCTGTTAACTACTCCAGGACCAGCGCTAACCGTGAGGTCGAGCACGTCTATCCTGAAGATGGCAGGATCTTTTTTGCTAGCAACAGGGGGAGTTGGTTGTTGGTCATCGCCCCTCATTGGTCCCGTACCGTTTGACAACCACTCCGAACGAACCCCTAAGGCATTGGCAATTTCAACGATTTTTGTTGTTCCTCTAGCATTGCCAGATGTTATGCGCCATATGGTTGGTTGTGCCATATCAGCAGCTTTAGCCAATTGCGCTTGGCTCATACCCATTTCATGCATTGCGTAGTTAAGTCTGTCAGCTAACGTCTTAAGTGTAGTCTCTTGCATAATTATAGCCTCCGCTATCACATTCTAGTTCGGCATGATAAACAAGTCTATTGCTCATTCCAATAGCAATTGCTATTATTTATCTATAGCAAACCAACTGGGTGTGTAAAAAAATGAAATCAGCAATTGAAAGAGCTATTGATGCCGCTGGCGGAGTAAATGCTTTAGCTCGCGCTATTGGGGTAAGGCAACCGTCCGTTTCTCGCTGGAGGAAGGTTGGCGCTGTTGGGGTGGAGCATGTGCCGGATGTAGCAGCTCTAACTGGGATCCCTGCCCATGAATTGAGACCTGACAAACCAAAATTATTCCCGCACCCACCATCCGAGGTGTGACATGCCGCAGCGATCAACTGTAATTCCAGACTCGCGCTACTTCCAGATGCTGCTACCACGCAACATCCGGTACGACCCTATAAGCGGGGTGTATTACCTCATAGCGAAGCGGGAGGGGGATAAATGAGTATGGATCTCATGGTTCAGGCCATGAAAATTAGAGTCGGAAATCCCCTTAGAAAGCTGGTTCTACTGAAGCTGGCTGACAACGCAAGCGATCTGGGGGAATGCTGGCCGAGTTACCAGCATATTGCCGATCAGTGCGAAATCAGTAAGCGTTCTGTAATGAATCACATTGAGGCGCTTTGCGAGTGCGGGCTGATTAAAAAAGAGCTTCGTACTGGTCCTAAAGGTAATTCCAGCAACGTTTATCAGCTCAACCTGCGTAGTGCAGGAGATTCACCAGGGGGTAGTGCAAATCGTGCACTACTTGGTGCAGCAGATTCACCAGGTAGTGCAGGAGATTCACCAGGGGGTAGTGCAGGAGCTGCACCCAGAATCAGTCACTCTTTTGAACCAGTCAATGAACCAGTCAAAGAACCTTTAAAACATACTGGCGCATCGGCTGACGCCTCTGCACCTGCTCGTTCTGCAAAACAGGGCTATTCACCTGATTTCGAAACAGCCTGGCAGGCATACCCCAAACGCGCAGGTGGTAATTCCAAGTCAGCAGCCTGGAAAGCCTGGGGAACTCGCCTGAAAGACGGGGTTAAACCTGAAGACATGCTGGCAGGCGTTAAGCGCTATGCGGCCTACGTTCGCACGACGGGCAATGCCGGTACTCAGTACGTCAAACAGGCGGCAACGTTCTTCGGGCCCGACCACCACTTCGAAGAACCATGGGAGGCTCCATCCGCTCCGGGAGGTGGGCGCAATGGCGTCATGCCAGTATCCGGCTTCAGCGAGCAGGACTATGGCGAATCAGGCTGTCAGTGGTAAACGGAGATATTCGAAATGTTAAATTTATTGAATCAGCACAAAGAGCGAGCAGACCTGAAGGCAGCGCAGGAGAGCCTGGGCGAAGAGTTAACCTTCGCGCTGGAGCGTAAGAACCCGTGGGGATACGCCGGGTGGGACGCCGGAGAAATTGAGAGTGTCACCTGTGATAAACACGGTGATTTTGAACGCTTCACCCTGGTGGGCAAGGCTTTTCGCGGCGGTGAGAATTTCAAACACACCCAATGCCCGGGATGCCTGCGTGAGCAGATTGCAGAGATTGACACAAAGCTGCGTGCGTTGCGCGTTACCGAACTGATGGATCGGGCTGGTATTGCGCGTCGCTTCGAAGGCTGTGAGTTCGAAAACTACCAGGCGGTGAATCAGGATGCAGCGAAAAACCTCTCTGCATGCCAACGCTATGCCGATAATTGGGAGCACTGCTTTGATGCCGGGTTGGGCTTGCTGATGGTCGGGAAGTGCGGCACCGGAAAAAACCACCTTGCCGTTGCCATGGCGAAAAATATCATCCGCACCCACCTGGCCCACATTGAAATCACCGATGTGATGCGCGTGATGCGTGCAGTGAAAAGCACCTGGCGGCATAACGCCGAGGCAACGGAAGACAGTGTGCTGGATCACTTTGCATCGCTGGACCTGCTGATTATCGATGAGGTGGGAGTGCAGTTCGGTAGCGCCTCAGAGCTGGCCATCCTGCAGGAGATTGTCAATGCACGTTACGAAAGTGTACTGCCCACCATCCTGATCAGTAACCTGACCTTCGAGCAGCTTAAGGATTCCATCGGTGAGCGTATCGTGGATCGCGTGACCAATGGCGGACGCAATCGCCTGGCGTTTAACTGGGAAAGCTTCCGTGGAACTGACGGGGTGACCGCATGACGCCAGTGTGGAAAAACGAAGATCTGGAAGGGGCGGTCATCGGCGCTATATTTTTACGCCGTGCCGACCCTGAGGTACTGGATATTCTTTCCCGGCTGCCAGCGAGTACCTTCTCAGTGCGTCAGTACCGTGAAATTTACACAGGTATTTGCCGTCAGGCCCGCGGCGGCGGGGTGATTGATCCGCTGCTGCTGTGCGAAACACTGCCGGCACTTCAGACAACCATCCTGGAAGCCACCCGCGTAAGCTGGGCGAAATCCGCACTGGTCTCTTATGTTGATGTGCTCCTTCGTAATGCCGGCGTTCGTGATGCTCAGGCTGTGCTTGAAACGGCACTGGAACAAATCAGGACTGCCAGCAACGGCGACGCAGCTCTCGCCGCTCTGGAGTCGGCAAAACAGGCCATGTCCGCCATCGACATTTCAGCCGACATCGTGCAGCCCGTGCATATTTCAGACCTGCTCGTCGCGGTGACTGATGAGGTTGAATCCCGCAGCGAGGGAAGGGAAGAGACTCGCTGTCTGCTTACCGGGATTGAGGATCTTGATGAGAAAACGGGCGGTATCGAGTTAACAGATTTGGTGTTTATCGCCGCACGCCCTTCAATGGGGAAAACCGAGCTGGCGCTGGACATCATCGACAAAGTATCCGCCCAGGGGCACGGTGTGCTGTTTTTCAGCATGGAAATGTCCGATACCCAGATCGCAAAACGCATGGTTTCGGCATCGGGTGGCATGCCAGTATCCCGCCTGAAGGCCGCAGGCCAGTTTGAAGACGAAGACTGGGCGAGATTCTTTAACGGCATGGAGCGGCTGGCCACTCGCAATATCTGGATCACCGATGCCACCGATCTGACCGTCGAACAGATCCACCAGACTGCTACGCGTTATCAACTGGAGCATCCGGAGATTGCGCTGGTGGTCATCGATTACCTGGCACTTATCAAAATCCAGAGTAACGCGCGTTATGACCTTGCCGTGGGTGAAGTCTCCAAGGGGCTCAAGCGACTGGCCAAGGCTAACAAAACCCCCGTTATCGCACTGAGCCAGCTTTCCCGAGGCGTGGAGTCACGACCCAATAAACGCCCCATGAACTCCGACATGAAGAACTCCGGTGAGATTGAGGCGGATGCTGACCTGATCCTGATGCTGTACCGCGATGAGGTTTACAACCCGGAATCCCCGGCAAAGGGCATTGCCGAGATCAACGTGACAAAACAACGCAATGGTGAACTGGGAACCATCTACCGCCGATTCTATAACGGTCACTTCCTGCCGATCGACCAGGAAGAAGCGCGGCAGCGTTCAATGCCTAAGCCGAAACCGCAGCAACGCCGCTATGCAAAATCCTGAGGAGAAAAAATGAAACTGGAAGCATCGTTAAAGCACTTCAGCCCTCAGGGCATGCACATCAGCGACGACGTGAAAAGCACATCGCCGAATCGCCTGAACGGTACAGACGTTATGACCGGGATCGGGGTGACCAGCAGCCGGGCACGGTTCGGGCTGGCGGCGTTCTTCGGTAAGGCGGGCATTAGTAAGACCGATGAGCAGCTGGCAGTTCAGGCGCTGGCACGGTATGCCATAGATTCAGCACCAAAGAACGTGCGAAAGGCCGCAGGTAAAGGGCTGGGGCGCTGCTGCCTGGTGCTGGCGCAGTTTGCCTTTGCAGAGTATTCCCGTTCAGCGGAAACCACGGGAGCCTGCAGGGTATGCCATGGCACAGGGAAGATTGAAACCACCACCACGGAGCGCAAAGTCACATACCCGTGGGGCAAAGCGCCATATTGGGCGAAAAGGTCACGCGCTGTTCGTCCGTCCGACTGGGAGAAGTGGACCGAAGTAACAACCATCGTCAACGGCAAGTGTGAAGCCTGTGACGGCAAGGGGAAAGTAAACGCCCGCTGTCGCTGCGGTGGCTCCGGTCAGGTGCTGGACCGCAAAGAAACAAAAGAGCAGGGAGCACCGGTATATAAAACCTGTGAGCGCTGTTCGGGGAATGGTTTCACCAGCGTCAAGTCAGCGAACGCACACCGGGCGATCCAGATGTACATACCTGACTTACATCAGTCCTCATGGTCACGCAACTGGAAGCCGTTTTATGAGGTGCTGGTGGATATGCTGCGTCAGGGTGAGCGACAAGCGGTGGTAGAATTCGAGAAGGTAACAACTTACTAAAGTGATCGGAGCAAATGGCGGCAAATCTTTGCACGATAGAGTTGACTTTGCATAAAGTTGTCCTGTATGCTTTCAATCGTGGGATATAGCGTCCGTACGAAATCAATCAATGAAACCCTGCCACCCGGCGGGGTTTTTGCTTTTCTGGAGGCCTCTGATGCATGGCGAAAACCAACAGCCATATTTTTTTAACCCGGGCATGACCACACAACAGCTTGAACACTGGCTTGGGCAACAAAAAGCCCATCTTGCATGCTTCAATCGTCTGGTGGCAGAAAAAGCCGCTCTTGAGGAGCGACTGAGTCAGGTCTCTGCGGAGATTGAGCGAATAGCTACTGGCGGGCTTGAAGGAATGCTGAGTTTTCCCTGGGAGCCCAGTCCTCTTGTGGAAAATCCTCAACAGGGTAGTGGCCGGTCGGCAGATTGAGTGATGCCAGGAAGGCCGCAGCATCCTTCGACATATAACCTGGCTTAAGTTGACTGGCAATGATAAAAAGGCTGTCATTTAGCGAGAGATCTCTGATCTCTTCAAGCTTCCACTTGGTCATTTCGAAGACCAGATGATGTAGAGCCTTTTCGTTATCAAGATAATAATAATCGGATGAAAAATGTTTTCTGTATTCATCGAGAACACATTCAAGAGTGAATATTTGCCCGATCCGATACCAAACCTGCCTGGCCCGGTAGCTGTTTGAGTCTGCCAGTGACGTTTGAGGGAAGTCATTATTTTGACAAACCCTGGTCTTGATTATTTGTAAAAGGTCTGAGTATTTACTCATTTTTTGCACCAGTGATGTTTTAATCTTTTGCGAATTAATGTTATCAAAGATGAAAACAGGTCGCTACATGCTGGTAACATTGGGCTGGGCAGTTATGGTGAGTCAACACATCGCACAGGCCGTGTGTGTTGAAACATGAAAGGCTGAATGTTAAATTTGAGTTGTGGTGAATCCCCCTATGCGGAGGGGCATTGCCAGTCTGATATGTTTTTTTGCGCATTGCGAGTCGTCTGTGGACTGGCGGCGACTTACCGGGAGGCACCCGGCACCACACCTAATAAAAAATGATGATAGCTGTAAGGCCCACTTCGGTGGGCTTTTTCTTTGGGCAAAAAAAAGCCCGCATGGTTTCATGCAGGCAAGGCAGTTACATTTAGATTTTGTCCCGGTATATGTTTTTTGTCCGGAAGTCGAAAGATACTGTCTCGAATACATTTTGTAAATAACGGATTCAAATCACAAGGCCATGCATTTGCATGGCTTTTTTATTTGTGCCACCAGAGCATCATTCACTCTGTGCTTTGTCGTTAATCCATCTGGCGGCCATTCATACAGGCCCACTGTCTGACTGGCTCATAACCCAATCCGGGCAGGTTAAAGAGCGCGGGATTCCTAACCCCGCAATCGCTAACAGGGCCGCCTATTCCTTTCTCGCACAGCACCCCGTTAAACCGGAGGTGAAACTATGGCAAATCGTATGCAAGACAAAGAGAGCATGGCCGGAATAACCTGGCTGGCTCTGCTGATCATTGCTGGTTGGGGCGGTCTGGTCCGATTCCTGATGGATGTGAAGCAGGGTAAAGCGAAATGGAGCTGGATAAATGCTCTTGCGCAGATCGTCGTTTCGGCATTTGCCGGGGTTATTGCAGGGTTAATAAGTATTGAAAGCGGGGCAAGCATTTACATGATTCTGGCATCTGCTGGGGTTAGTGGTGCTATGGGTTCTGTTGCCCTCACGTATTTCTGGGAACGTATTACCGGAGTGAAAGCACAATGACAGCAGATCAGATTATCGAGGGTATCCTCGGAAAAGAAGGTGGTTACGTTGATCACCCTTCAGACAAAGGTGGCCCGACCCGCTGGGGTATTACTCAGAATACCGCCCGCGCTTACGGCTATAGCGGCGATATGAAGGCGTTACCACGGGATAAAGCCAAAGCCATTTACCTGTCGCAATACTGGACGGAACCAAAGTTCGACCGCATCGCCGAGTTGTCGCCAGCCATTGCACAAGAATTGTGTGACACAGGCGTAAACATGGGGCCGCGCGTTGCCAGTACATTCCTGCAGCGCTGGTTAACGGCGCTGAATATGCAGGGCAATCTCTATCCAGACCTTAAACCCGATGGAGCGATAGGCAATATAACCATCGCCGCCCTTAAGAGTTACCTGGCGGTTCGCGGCAAAGACGGTGAAACAACATTGCTTAAAGCGCTTAATTGCAGCCAGGGCGCTCGCTATCTGGAGTTAGCCGAAGCGAGGCCAGCTAACGAGGCGTTTCTATATGGCTGGGTTAAAGAGCGGGTGAGCCTATGAAGATGATTATTTTCGCTCTGCTGGCGCTGGTGGCCGTGCTCGTTCTGTTGTTACTGCGCAAATATACCCGGCTGGAGTTCGTTGGGCATGCCCGATTGCTGCTTAAAACATGGTCTGTCCGCCTGGGCGCTGCCGGCGCGTTGGTCGGTGTATGGGCTCAATCATTCCCGGATGCTGCTCTTCATGCTTGGGCAATTCTGCCGCAGGATATCAAAGGTATTCTGCCGCCTAACGTTGTGGCGATGATTAGCCCGGCGCTGGTGGTGCTCGCCATCCTTTCTCAATACGTCAGACAGCCAAAACTGAAAGAAACAGCTGATGAGCAGCAGGAGTCGTAATGAGCCTTGAAATTATCACCGGACTGGCGGTCGTTCTCTTTGGCTTAATCGCTGGCGCATTTGGCATTGGCCATGTACGCGGAACAAGTAAGGCAGAAGCCAAAGCCGAGCAGCAGCGAACCGAAGAGAATGCTGTCGCTAACGTCGCCGTGGCAGAACGGAAGGCGCAAGCAACGAAAGGGGCCAGCGATGTACAGCAGACTGTTAGCCATATGCCTGATGACGATGTTGATCGGGAGCTGCGCGAAAACTTTACCCGCAAAACCTGAGGTCATCGATACCGCCTGCAGCTGGGTGCGGATCATCTACCTGACCGACCACGACATCGACGTGCTGGATATGCAGACCAAGCGCGACATTCTGGCGCATAACAAATCAGTGCAGGCGAACTGTCTGACGAAACCTACTAATAATAGGTAAATTCATGCTTGCTGATTGGCGGTTAACACGCTAGTTGTTCGTGATAAAATTCCTGGGGTGATGTTTTCTTAAAGGAATTCGTGATATGGACGTGCTAATTGACAGTGCCCTCGAAGGCTATTTTTTTCTCTTACTCGATATGTGGCCAGTTTTGATTGTTGCTTTCGCAGGGTTGGCCATCTCATTTTATGGCGTTTTAATGCGTAGAACTGCGGTCACCTTCATTCTACTTGCAGCGATAATAGGAACTGCAGGTTCGATTTATGCTTAATTCAGACTGCAGACAATATGCACCAAGTCAACTGCCAGAAAGGTAAGTGACATTAGTCAAAGTTAAATGAGATTCGTCTTAATTGCTTTAGTGCCTGGGCGTAGATTGAAGATGCTGCAATCAGCAGTATCACTCTGGGACATAACAATGGGACAGTATTATTACGTTAATAAAAATGTTCAGGCAAACGGCGATCATGAAGTACATGTCACCGGATGCACCTTTATGCCTGCATCAGAAAACCGTGTGTACCTTGGTGTTTTTGATAGTTGTCGTCCTGCGGTATTGGAGGCGAAGAAATATTATTCACAATCAAATGGTTGCTATTACTGCTGTAGGGCTTGCCATACTTCGTAGTTGATCAAACGTAATCACCAAGGTCGCCACTGGCGGCCTTTTTTATTACCAGAAGCAGGAGAAGAAGCATGTTAACAGTAAAAGTGATGTCGCCTGGTGGCGGCGAAGAAATCCATTGCGGACTGAGTGTTGGTTTCAATCCTAATCAGCAGAGCATTGCCGTATCGGGAATGGACCAGAACGTGTTCCTGAAGCAGGGAGAGGTGGCCTATGTGATGAACGCAAACGGTAAGACCATTTCACGTTACGAACACTTGGAACGACAGTAGGCATTACAGGAGCCACAATAAAGTGGCTTCGATAATGTTTATTTAATGCTGATTGGGCGATGAATAAATTCATATCACAGAATTTTATATAAGTTTAGATGCGTGACGCTCTCCGAATTCTCGGGGATGTATCAGCGACACCCAGCGGATTGTTCTGTATTGGCATCAACGCAAAGCGAGGCACCATGAGCGACACAGCAAATGAACTATCAGGCGCAGCTGAAGATGTTCTGCATGCGCTTTTCTTCCGTGGTGCGCTGGAGTCTGGCGACCTACCTTCTAAATCAGGCGCTGCTGAATTAAGGGCTGCTGGTCTGGCAGAAACCAGGACATTACGTGCCCAGCATCGAACGGAGAACCACTTTACCTTTCTGACAAAAGAAGGGCAGGAATGCGCAATCCGTTATCTGGTGAATTCTGATTATGGCATCCAGCGCAACAACCCTGAAAATCCCATTATCATCATAGCTAACCTCAATGCAGCGCCGAGCCTTGAGCAGATTGAAACAATAAGAAAGTCTGTTGAAAAAGCTATGGTTCAGACCTACGCACATCTGAGACGCATCTTATAGGCGGGAGCATGAACAAAGAGCCCCGCATCTATGGCAGCAAGTGGAACCGTGAACGTCTTATCTTCCTTCGTGCGCATCCCTTATGCGTCATGTGCCAGGAGCAAGGCAGGGTGGCAGCGGCAACGGTGGTTGACCACATCACCCCGCACAAACTGAAAGAGGCTCTGCGCTCTGGTGACAGCCAGGCAATAGCGAAAGCGCAAAAGCTTTTCTGGAGCCGGAAGAACTGGCAAGGGCTGTGTAAGCAGCACCATGACTCAACGAAGCAGCGAATGGAGAAGCGCGGCACCGTTATCGGCTGCGATGAAAGCGGTATTCCGCTTGATCCAAATTCTCACTGGTTCAGATAACGTCAATTCCATAGGGGAGGGGCGGGTCAAAAGTTCAGAAGTCTGACCCGAAATGACCGCCGCCCATCCTTTTTGTGCACAACCGCGAAATGAAAAGTTTTTTTCTGGGAGGTTCCGATGGCAGGAAGACGCCCGAAACCGACCCATCTCAAAGTGGTAACCGGTAATCCGGGAAAACGAAAACTCAACGATAAAGAACCCACGCCAGCGCGAGAAATACCCAGCCCTCCGGCGCATCTCACCGACTGGGGAAAAGTAGCCTGGGGAAAACTCACCATGCTACTCGACGGAATGGGGATTCTGACCGTTGCAGATACGCTGGCGCTGGAGCGTCTTTGCGATATTTATGCCGACATTTTGCAGCTGCGCCTCACTATCGCCGATGAGGGCCGAACATATACGGTGCAGACCGATGGCGGCTTTTTGATTAAGGCAAATCCGGCTGTGGCCATGCTGGCCGACGCTGATCGCCGTTTCAAAAGTTATCTGGTTGAATTCGGTCTTACGCCTGCAGCCAGGACGAAGGTGAAAGTAGATGGTGGAGAAAAAGAAGAAGACCCGCTCAACCAGTTCTTCGGTTGATCCCGCCACGCAATATGCGCGGGATGTAGACTCCGGCAAAGAAATCGCCGGACCTGATATCAGAAACTCCTGTAAACGACATCTCAAAGATTTGGAATCCTTCCATGCTCGCGGGTTGGTATGGGATGTTGCAGCGGCGCAGCGTGCTATCGACTTTTTTGCCAAAGTACTGAAGCTCAACGGCGGTGAGCATGAAGGTAAACCCTTCGACCTGCTGCCGTGGCAGTGCTTTATTGTGGGCTCGATATTCGGCTGGAAAAACTCAGACGACTATCGCCGGTACCGGATGGCTTACGTCGAGTCAGGTAAAGGCTCTGGCAAATCTCCACTTGCAGCGGGTATTGCTCTTTACTGTCTGGTCGCCGACAAAGAACCTCGCGCAGAAGTCTACGCAGCGGCGACGAAAAAAGACCAGGCCATGATCCTTTTTCGTGATGCTGTCGCGATGGTGGATCAGTCCCCTGCGTTAGCACAGCGAATAAATAAATCAGGCGGCGCGGGGAAAGAGTGGAACCTTGCGTTTCTTCAGACCGGCTCATTTTTCCGGCCTATCAGTTCGGATGATGGGCAGTCAGGGCCACGCCCACACTGTGCGCTGATTGACGAAATTCACGAGCACAAAAGCAACCAGGTTGTGGAAATGATGCGCGCCGGGACGAAAGGTCGTCGCCAGGCGTTGATTTTCATGATCACTAACAGCGGCCACGACAAAACCAGCGTCTGCTATGACTATCACGAGTATGGGCGGAAAGTTGCCGAA
The DNA here is from genome assembly GCF_003261575.2 of Klebsiella huaxiensis. Classification (GTDB taxonomy): domain Bacteria; phylum Pseudomonadota; class Gammaproteobacteria; order Enterobacterales; family Enterobacteriaceae; genus Klebsiella; species Klebsiella huaxiensis. Next base: position 2,655,671 of record NZ_CP036175.1, read on the forward strand.
GGCTCGATTGAAGATGACAGTTTCTTTTCTTTCATTTGCTCCCTTGACGAAGGAGAAGACCCTTTCAAGGATGAGTCCTGCTGGAAAAAAGCAAACCCCTCACTTGGTCACACTTTTACCGATCGTTACCTGCGTGAGCAGGTTACGCAGGCTCGGGGGATGCCGTCGAAGGAAAGTATTGTTCGGCGGTTAAACTTCTGTCAGTGGGTGGATGCCGATAACCCCTGGATGAGCAGCGATGTGTGGATGGGGTGTGAAGAGGACTTTGACCTGCAGGAGATACAGGGAGAAGAATGCTATGGCGGCCTGGACCTTTCAGGAACTCGTGACCTTACGTCTCTGGCGCTCTTTTTCCCAAAAAAAAGAAAGCTGCTGGTGGAGTTCTGGACACCAAAAGATACTTTGCTGGATAGAGCGAAAACAGACCGCGTACCTTATGACGCTTGGGAACGGGGAGGCCATATTCATACTACGCCCGGAAAGGCGGTGAAATATGGCTTTGTTGCTGAACGCATTGCTGATCTTTCCATGTTGTTCGATATAAAGGCGATCGCCTTCGACCAGTACCGCATCAAATATCTTGAACCGGAACTGGAGAGCGCTTCTGTGTCGGTACCGCTGATTCCTCACGGACAGGGATATTATAAGGCGCAGGATTCTGGACTGTGGATGCCTCATTCCATCGAACTCTTTGAACAGATGCTGGATGATGGCGTAATCATTATTAAAACAAACCCCTGCCTCCGATGGAACGCTGCTTCCGCCGTAACCGAAGCCGACCAAAAAGAAAACCGCATATTCGCCAAGAAAAAGAGTACTGGTCGAATAGATGGTGTGGTTGCGTCAGCGATGGCAATTGGTGCTGCAGAAGGTTATGAGCCTGATGATGGAGATATTGAGGGCTTTTTTGACGATCCGATCATAGTGGGTATCTGATGGCTAAGAATAAACAGCAACCAGGGCGTGTTAAGAGCGCTCTTTTAAACTGGCTTGGTGTTCCCATAAGCCTGACGAACGGTGAATTCTGGCGGGAGTGGTTCGGAACCAGCAGTAGCGGAAAAGTGGTCACCGCTGACAAAGTTATCCGGCTTTCTGCCGTCTGGGCGTGTGTGAGGCTCCTAAGTGAGTCGGTCTCCACACTACCGCTAAAAATATACGAGAGGCAGGCAGATGGATCGCGAAAGCTGGCCCAGAACAATCCCGCCTACCAGATATTATGCAGGCGTCCTAACCCGGAAATGACACCTTCCCGCTTCATGCTAATGATTGTGGCCAGTGTTTGTCTGCGAGGAAATGCGTTTGTCGAAAAGCTGTATATCGGTAGCAAGCTGGTATCGTTGGTCCCGTTACTTCCTCAGAATATGGTTGTAAAGCGACTCGATAGCGGAAAATTGCAGTACACCTATACGGATAACGGCGTTCAGCGGATCATTCCTGTAGACAGGATGATGCACATTCGTGGGTTTGGTCTTGATGGTGTGTGCGGGATGATGCCGACGATGGCCGGGGTTGACGTTTTCGGCGCGGCTATGGCGGTGGATGAAGCAGCGGCGAAAATATTCGAAAATGGTTTGCAAAGTACCGGGTTTCTGTCTTCAAAAACGGCGCTTAATAAGGAACAGCGAGAAAGATTGCGTCAAAACCTTCAGTCTTTTATTGGTTCTAAAAACGCCGGGAAACTGATGGTTCTGGAAAATGAGCTGACATACCAGAATGTCACCATGAACCCGGAAGCCGCACAGCTTCTTGAAAGCCGTTCATTCAGCATTGAGGAAATTTGTCGCTGGTTTCGTGTGCCGCCATTTATGGTCGGCCATACGACAAAGCAATCAAGCTGGGCGTCGAGTCTTGAGGGGATGAACATGCTGTTTCTGACCCACACTCTGCGCCCCCTGCTGGTGAATATTGAGCAGGAAATCTCGCGTTGCCTTCTGAACAGTGATGAGGATTTGTTTGCTGAGTTCTCTGTTGAGGGGCTTCTGCGAGCCGATAGTGCAGGACGTGCCGCGTACTATACCAGCGCCCTGCAGAATGGCTGGATGTCGCGCAACGATGTGCGAAGGCTGGAAAATATGCCACCAATTGAAGGCGGTGATATTTATACAGTTCAGCTGAACCTGACTCAGTTGAAGAATCTCGAAAACAGCAACCCGGCGGTTCAGGCGCTGGCTGTAAGAGAACTTCATAACCACGTATTCCCTGATATTCCTTTCGAGCAATCGCCACTTAAACAGGCTGCTTAGGAGCCAATCCCCATGACAATTAGACAACTTCCGGTTGCTCCGGCGGGGCGCCCGTGCGCGGGTGTTACCAGTGAGCCCCAGCCATCAGCGCTTGAGCGCTGGAATGGTGGGATCAGGGCTGCATCCGATAATGACAACTCGATTTCTATTTTTGATGTTGTTGGACGTGATTACTGGGATGAGGGTGCCACGGCAAAACGCATATCAGGTGCTCTACGTTCGATGAACGGTGCAGATGTGACGGTAAACATCAACTCTCCTGGCGGCGATATGTTTGAAGGACTGGCAATTTACAACCTTCTCCGCGAGTACCAGGGGAAAGTCACTGTAAAAGTGCTGGGTATCGCTGCCAGCGCCGCTTCAATTATCGCTATGGCCGGGGACGATATACAAATCGGACGCGGTGCCTTTCTGATGATCCATAACTGCTGGGTAGTAGCGATGGGCAACCGCCATGATTTTGCTGAGCTTTCGAATTCTCTTGAGCCATTTGATACCGCTATGGCCGATATCTATTCAGCGCGTTCAGGGCTTGATATCGCGACCGTACAGCAGCTTATGGATGCTGAAAGTTATATCGGAGGCAGTGATGCCGTAGAAAAAGGGCTGGCCGACAGTCTGCTTTCTGCTGATGCCGTAAGCGACGGTGATGACTCCCCGTCTGCAGCGCTGCGAAAACTTGATGCACTACTGGCGAAAACAAATACCCCTCGGTCTGAGCGCCGGAAATTAATCAAAGCGTTAACAGGTAACACGCCGGGCGCTGTTACCGATTCCCATGGTAAGCCTGGCGCTGCCGAAGAAATCAAACCTGAAACCCTCAATTCACTTGAAAGCGCCCTTGCGGCGTTAGTCAAATAAGGACCCTTTATGTCTGAAGTAAACGAGATTCTGAAAAAAGTCACCGCCTCCATTGAAGAAGCAACAGGCAAATTCAACGCCAAAGCGGAAGAGGCTCTGACTGAGGCGAAGAAGAACGGTAAATTGTCAGCGGAAACTAAAGAAACCGTAGACAAAATGGCGACCGAGTTTAATGCACTCAAAGAAGCCGAAAAAACCCTGAAGGCTGCGCTGGGCGAACTGGAGCAGCATGTTGCGCAGATGCCACTGGCAAACGCAAAAATGGTTGTTGAGACTGTCGGCCAGCAGGTTATTTCTGCAGAAGCCATTAAAGTTCTTTCGTCCAGCATCGAAGGGAACAAGCGTATTTCTGTTCCTGTAAAAGCTGCGTTGATCTCCAGTGACGTTCCTGAAGGTATTGTTGAGCCACAAAGACTGCCAGGTATTGATGTAGCGCCAAAGCAGCGGTTATTTATTCGAGAGTTAATCGCGCCTGGGCGAACTGGATCACCGGCTATTTTCTGGGTGCAGCAGACCGGCTTTACCAATGCTGCAAAAGTGGTTCCGGAGAATACGGCCAAGCCGTACAGCAATATTGAGTTCACGCCGAAAATTACTCCTGTGACAACCATCGCGCACATGTTCAAGGCATCCAAGCAGATTCTGGACGACTTCGCTCAGTTGCAGTCCATGATTGATGCTGAAATGCGTTACGGCCTCAAGTATGTCGAAGAGCAGGATATTTTGTTCGGTGATGGCACTGGCGCACACCTTCATGGCATCGTGCCGCAGGCAACGGCTTATAGCGCAGCATTTGCCGTTGAACAGCAGAACGGTATTGACGATCTGCGCCTGGCAATGCTTCAGGCTCAACTTGCCCGCTTCCCTGCATCCGGACATGTTCTGCACTTCATGGACTGGGCGAAAATCGAACTGACGAAAGACACCCTGGGGCGCTATATCCTGGCGAACCCGGCGGCATTGACGGGCCCGACGCTGTGGGGGCTTCCGGTTGTTGCCACCGAAGCAGCTGCTTTCCAGGGGAAATTCCTGACAGGTGCATTTAATGCTGCGGCACAGCTTTTCGACCGCGAAGACGCAAACGTTGTGATCTCGACGGAGAACGGCGACGACTTCGAGAAAAACATGATCTCTATTCGCTGTGAAGAGCGTCTGGCGTTAGCAGTAAAACGCCCTGAAGCATTTATTTACGGCTCCTTTACTGTACCGGCTTCCGGCGGTCAGTAATTTCTCTGGCGGCCTCCGGGCCGCAATTTTCGGGGTAATACGATGAAACTTATCGCGGTGAAACCGATTTATTTTGGTGGGGTAGTGGTGACGGAAGGCGAGTCACTGGAGACGTTGGAACAGCATGGCCGTGAGCTGGTTCTAAAAGGTTATGCACGGCTGGTGGATGTTGATAATCCTGCGCAGCCGGAACAGCCGGAACAGCCGGAACAGCCGGAACAGCCGGAACAGCCGGAACAGCCGGAACAGCCGGAACAGCCGGAACAGCCGGAACAGCCGGAACAGCCGGAACAGCCGGAACAGCCGGAAACCGTGCCAGAGAAGAAGGCTAAAAAATAATGTTAGAACTTGAAGTGGTTAAAGAGCACTGTCGCATTGAGCCTGATTTTACCGATGATGACTCAATATTGACCCTCTACATCGGAGCTGCTTCTCGTTACGTCGAAACATGGACTCGTCGCAAAATGTATGAGTCCGAAACCAGCGAGGGATATACCGACGATCCAGATTCAATTCTCCCTGGCGATGATGTGAAAGCAGCGATGCTTCTGCTTATCGGTCACTGGTACGAACATCGGGAAACCGTTGTTGTAGGCCAAACGGCGATAGAGGCCCCATTTGCTGTTGAGGCGCTTTTACAACCATACCGAATCTATGGACTGTAGGGAGAAGAAATGGCCTGTGAAGGGTGCCGCCGTCGGCGTGAATGGTTAAAAAAGTGGACGAAAATAGCCTATGAACGAGCAACAGGTAAACGCGCTGATAGCAGCGCTGAGCGAACAAACCGCAGCACAGAGAGATCAGACGGAAGCGATAAACCGCCTGGCTGAATCTAACTCAGCCCTTTGTGATGTGATTATCCAGTCACTGGCTGGTGAACTGGATGAAGCTCCAGAGCATCAAACGTATTTGAGCGGTAAACCCAGGGGGTAACATGCAGGCCGGGAAATTGCGTCACAGGGTTACCCTGCAGGAGCCGGTAAAAGAGCAGAACCCGACAACGGGAGCCGTAATTAATACCTGGCGAGATGTCGCAAACATCTGGGCCGAAGTATCCCCCTTGTCAGCGCGGGAGTTTATAGCGGCTCAGGCGTCACAGGGTGAAGTCACCACACGAATAACGATTCGTTACCGGGCGGGCGTCACCAGAAAGCACAGGATTGTGTATCGCGATGGTATTTACAACATTGAAGGCGTTTTACCAGACCCGCGCAGCGGCAGGGAATATCTGACGCTGCCCTGCTCAGAAGGGGTGAACGATGGCTGATGGTGTAGAGGTTAACCTTACCGGGCTTGAGTCGGTGTTGGGCAAGATGGATGCCGTCTCACAGGTGACCCGCAATAAAACCGGGCGTGCAGCGCTACGTAAAGCAGCAAACGTCATCCGGGACAGGGCTCGAAATAACGCCGCTCGTGTCGATAACTTTCTTACTAAAGAAGCCATCTATAAAAATATTGTCGTGAGCTTCAGCAGCAAAGCCTTTCGCAGAACGGGCGATCCTACCTTTCGTGTCGGGGTAATGGGCGGTGCGAGGCAATATGCCAATACAAAGGCCAACGTCCGCAAAGGCAGGGCGGGTAAAAGTTATAATACAGCCGGAGATAAAGGTAATCCCGGTGGTGATACCTGGTACTGGCGATTTCTGGAATTCGGGACCGAGCATATGGCCGCGAGACCAATACTACGCCCGGCAATGAATGGTGTTGATACTGACGTAATTAATATTTTCGCTTTGGAACTGGAAAAGGCTATCGATCGTGCCGTCCGTAGCGCAGCCAAAAAAGGAACGTCCGTATGATTGCGCCAATATTCTCTGTATGCTCGGCAAGCCAGGCTGTAAAGGATTTATTGGGTATCAACCCCGTCAGGTTCTACCCCTTCGGGATTCAGGATGACAATATCGTTTACCCCTATGCCGTGTGGCAAAACATTGATGGCTACCCTGAAAATTACTTGAACCAGCGGCCTGATGCTGACCGTTACTCTCTTCAGATTGATATATATGGCAATACTGAAGTTGACGTGATGGCTGTGGCCAGAGCACTGCGTGATGCTATCGAGGGAAAAGCCTATATCACCCGCTGGGGAGAACAAAGCCGTAATGATTCCACGTTGAAATACCACTATTCCTTTGATGTTGACATGATCGCATTAAGGTAACTAACAACCCCAAACTGGCCCGCTCTGAGCGGGTTTTTCTATTTATGGAGACTAAAAAATGTCTGTATTAACGCAAGGCACGCAACTCTTTGTGCTGAAATCTGGCGTGGTCAGCGAGGTTGAATGTATCACCAGCTTCAACCCTGGCGGCAACCCCGCCGACCAGATTGAGAGTACCTGCCTGAGTGAGCGAGATTCCCGTACTTATCTGAAAGGGCTTAAAACACCGGCATCGGCGACAGTCGGTTTGAATGCTGACCCGAAGAACGCCAGTCATATTATGCTGCATGGCCTTTCTGAGAGTAGCGATCAGGCAGAGTTAACCTTTGCGCTCGGCTGGTCAGATGGTACCAGCATCCCGACCGTTGCGGCTTCCGGCGATGAAGATGCTGTTGATGGTCTGGTGCTTCCGTCTGATCGCACCTGGTTCATCTTTCAGGGCTACGTTTCCGATTTCCCGTTCGATTTTCAGGCAAATGCCGTGGTTACCACCTCCGCAACTATCCAGCGATCCGGATCGGCGGTCTGGGTACCTAAAGCAGCAGCGTAATGATTTGCCCGGTCTGCCGGGCTTTTTACCAGCATTTCACCGCGCACTCACCGCGCAATCCAGTCCTGAGACCATTCACAAAAGCGACCTCTGAGAACGCCATCGCAGCATGGTGCGCTCGGGCATGGCCGTTCTGGTGAGCAGAGGTCTCTTTTTTGAAAGGTAATCGCCATGCAATATCCAACTTTAATTAACGGCTTAGATTTTCGTGATCTGATTTTTGTGGCTGATAACAATCCAGTCACCGACTCATTTATGGTAGCAAAAGCATTTGGGAAACTACCTAAAAACGTAATTCGCGACATTGAGCGGACTATAGAGGCTTGCCCTCCTGAGTTCGATACAAAACTCAATTTTGAGCTTTGCTATAAAAACAATGAGTTGCAGAACGGAAAGCCGCAGAAATTTTATCGACTCCGTAAAGATGGCTTGATGCTTCTGGTTATGTCCTATACCAAAAAAGAGGCGATGCGAATCAAGATCGCCTACATCAACGCCTTCAACTGGATGTACGCAATGCTTCAGGTTGGCCGCCGTCAATTTGAAGAAGAGCGCAACGCCGTGATGCTTGAGTTCATGAAAGAGAAGGACGTTGCCAGTATGTCTGGTCGTCTGCTGCGGCGTTGGGGAAAAGAGAAAAAGCCACAGTTGCTTTCTCTCATTGAGAAATTGGATAAGCAGGGTCAGATCTGTTTACCGGGATTCTGTAACGCTCTCCCAGAATAATCGCGCGAATACAGTATTCAGCCCGCTTAACTGCGGGTTTTTCATTAACAGGAGACAACATGAAACTTACTCTCGACACATTAAAAGAGTTCGGGGCATTCACTGGCCGTCCGGTAGAGAAAGAAATCAAATGGAAAGGTCGTGACGGGAAAGAACATACCGCCACCGTCTTTGTGCGCCCGATGGGTTACCACACCACAAAAGCCGATCTGCTGGCTTATAACGGAAAATCTGACCCGGTGGCTGGCCGCATTGCCGCCCATATCTGTGATGAGGAAGGCAAGCAAATCTTCACCGAGGAGGACATTCTCGGAACTGCATCCGAAGACCGTGGCGCGCTCGATGGGCCAATTGTTATTGCCTTGCTGGCTGTGATCCAGGAGGTCAACGAGCTGGGAAAGACTACGAACTCACAGGAGAAGACGAATTCTGGTGTGAGTTAGTTATGAACGGCATCGGCGGGCGAACTATTGCGGAGGCTCAGGAGCGAATGAGCCTTCGTGAGTTTCAGATGTGGGTAAAGTACCGCAATAAGTATGGTCCGCTTAACATTATGATGCGCACAGAGTGGGGGGCAGCGTTGGTTGCATCTGTTCTCGCCAACATCAATAAGGCTAAGAATACGCCGCCGTACAAGGTAAGTGACTTCGCTCCGCATATCAATGAGGTTTCTGTATCGCTTGAAGAAGCCATGAAAACCTGGGACTGATATCAATAATTCAGTATAGCGCTTGGCATTCTATGAGCTAAATTTGCACCTCCCAGTAATTGAAACCCGCTTAAAATGACAGGGATGCCCACATTTGCCTTGTTAATTTCATGTGATAGGATGTTTCCGATTGCAATCAAAGGAAACATGGAATGAAAAAAATATTGGCAGTGGCATTGGGTGCGCTTTTGTTGACAGGGTGTACGGTACGCGTTGCGGACCTGACTGTAGCTAGTACCAAAAACTACAATCTGAATGGTGGCAAGTTCTATAAAGGCAAGCGTGTAACCGCAGAAGATAGCTATCCAGTTATCATCTTCCCTACCGGGATTCCTAACGTGAAAACAGCAGCTGACCGTGCGATTGAGAAAGATCGCTGCGCTGTTGGCCTTTCTGATGTCGTTGTTACTCAGTTAAATCACGCCTTCCTGTTTGGCAAAATTGGTCTGAGGGTCGAGGGGAACTTGATCATTGACCGTAGCCTGCCGGGTTGCGAGAACGCTAGTTAAGACATATAGCTCACTACCAAATTTTCGTAATTAATTTCAAACCTCGCCTCGGCGGGGTTTTTTATTGCCTGGAGAAAATTCAATGGCTGGCAAGTCCCTCGGCACATTAACAATTGACCTGATAGCAAAGGTTGGCGGATTTGTCCAGGGTATGGATAAAGCCGAAAGGTCATCCCAAAAATGGCGCGAACAAGTAAAGAAAGATGCTAAAGCTGTGGGATCATCCATTGCTGCTATTGGAGTTGCCGCCGCTACTGCTGCTGTAGGTATTGGTGTTGCCGGACTTTCTATTGTGAAAAGCACCGCCCAGCAGGTGACCGAAGCAGATCGTTGGGCTAAGTCGTTAAAAATGTCCACTCAAGACTTGTTATCCTGGCAATATGCAGCCGAGCAAGCAGGACTAACAGGCGATAATATTGCTGACATTTTTAAAGATATTAACGATAAAGTCGGTGATGCCGTACTAAACAAATCTGGTGAAGCGGCACAAGCTTTAGATACTCTGGGACTATCGGCGGAAAAGTTATCTAAACAATCCCCAGATAAGCAACTGATGGCAATCAGTGAAGCATTACAGAAAATACCCACTCAGGCCGGGAAAACGAATATTCTCGAAAGTCTCGGGAATGACCTGTCAAAAATGCTACCGTTGTTTGACAACAACAATGAAAAGTTAAAGCAATTTATTCAGTTGTCAAAAGATTTTGGCGTCGCCCCTCCTCAGGAGGATATAGACAACCTTGTTAAGGTTAATCGGTTTTTTCAGGATATTGAAACCAGCGCTAAGGGATTGAAAATTGAAATTGCCAGCGGGTTAGCAAAGGTCAATCTTGATCCACTCAAAGATGCGTTTGGCGACATAAGAAACACACTCACTGATCCATCAGTCTTGCAGGGGTTATCAGATCTTGTATCTGGTGTGGCTCAATTGGCTGGATTTATGATTCGTACCGCAGCTGAGGCAGGAAAGTTAGCTGCGATTGCAACAAGGTTTTCATCGAGAGTTGGTACTCAGGTAATAAATGGAGTTGATGTAAGCTCGTATGATAATTCATCTGCAATTGATGCCAGGCTTCTTGAACTGGCAGGACAAGTCGCAAGATATAATGCTCCAGGCAATGAAGTTGCTAGAAAATATGGTTCACAAGGTAACATTGATGGAATTCAAAAGGAAATAGAAGCATTACAGCAGCGTAAGAGATTATTACAGGACAACGCATCTGCTGAAAAAGGAATTCAAAGAATTTTAAATGATAATGATTACAGCCTTGGTAGTGGCGAAAGTAATCAAGAAAATAAGGCTAAGAGCAACCCAGCAGACAATGCATTCAAAGGTAGACTACTAGAACTACAAAAACAAGCTGCACTTATTGAAACTACTGGAAAGAAAACAGCCGAAGTTACCGAGCTTGAAAAATTAAACTTTGATATTACCAGCGGAAATCTGAAAAAATTATCAGATGACCAAAAAGAACAACTCCGTACTGCCGCAAAATCTCTTGACTCTAAAAAAGAAGAGCTGCGCCTTAATCAGGAAAATGCAAAGGTTGCAGAGTATGTGTCCGGTTTAGAGAAACAAAATAATTTAGTCAAGCAAGGTCATGATAATGAGTTTATAGGTCGTTACTCTGGAGACCGTGAGCGTAACCGAATGCAGGAACGTAACGGCATTCAGCAAGATTTCCAGTCTAAACAGGAAGACCTGTTAAGTCAGTATCAGTCAGGTGATATCACCAAAAGCCTTTATGATGCGGAAACAGAAGCATTACAGGACGCTCTGAATAAAAGGCTTGAACTTCAGACTGAATATTATAAGCAACAGGATGAATTACAAAATGATGGTACTGCTGGTTTTGTTTCTGGGCTTGCAACGCAAATAGAAGCGTCTATGGATTTATACACCAATATGCAGCAGGTTGGTGCGCAGGCATTCAGCAGCTTAACTGATATGATCATTGATTGGGCAGAAACAGGTAAACTAAATGTTAAGGATTTTGCCGGGACCTTTATACAGTCGATAGGTACTGCACTTTTGCAATATGCAGCTGCTCAGGTTGCAATGGCGGCTTTAAGCGCCTTCACTGCCTGGATTGGTGTTCCCTATGTTGGTCCTGCGGTCGCTCCTGCGCAAGCTATTGCAGCAGCAGCTGCTGCGGGTGTCTTCATGACAGCTATAGGTTCTGCTCTTCAGGGTCAAGCCCATGACGGCATCGACTCCGTACCTGAAACAGGAACTTGGCTCTTGCAGAAAGGCGAACGCGTCACGACTGCGAAAACCAGCGCGAAACTTGATGCGACCCTGGACAGAGTAGCCACGCAGTCAACCGGCGGTGGTGCTGTCTACGCCCCTAATATCAACATCCCTATCAATGGTAACCCTTCCGATGCAACGGTAGCGCTGGTGCGTAAAGCCGCGGCTGAGGGTGCCGAACGCGGATACCGAAAAGCCGTCAACTCGGTGACTGCCGGACAGGGTGACCTGCACAGGGCATTAATGGTGAAAACTAACTCAGGGAGGAAAATTCGCTGATGGCAATTACAACATCGATATTTTATCCCTCTGATTATTTGCCGGGCCCTCTGAAAGAAAGTTTTGGGTTGAAGCCCGTATCTCCTCTAAAGAGTACCGATATGGTAACGGGTCGCCGCCGACAGCGGCGAGCCTACACCTCTGTGCCGACCAATACGGATATTGCATGGATATTTAACGATGCTCAGGCACAGACTTTTGAAGCCTGGTTCAGGGACGTTCTTACGGACGGCAGCGCCTGGTTCAACATGCCGCTGCTGACGCCTGTCGGCCAAAAGAATTATGTCTGCAGGTTTAACGATATTTATGAAGGCCCCACACCTGAAGGCGGCCTGTACTGGCGGTATTCCGCATCCATTGAGTTATGGGAACGGCCGCTTCCGGCGGTTGGCTGGGGTCAATATCCGGAGTGGATTGTCGGGAGTTCGTTACTCGACATCGCCCTGAACAAGGAGTGGCCAAAACATGACAGCGATTAACCGTCTCTATGCGTCCTCCGGGCCTGAGGCCATCATCGGTACGTTACAGATCGATATTGGCGGCCAGTCTCATTATTTGTGTGAGGGGTACGAGGACATTACGGCCGTTACCGAAGAGGGCGCTACCGTAACGTTTATAGCCTGCGCCATCGTTCTGTCACTTCCCGCCAGAAACGAGGACGGCACGCAGGACCTGAAATTTATGCTATGCAACATTGATGGCGTTGTGTCCACTGCTATACGCAGGACCATTGATGCCATCTCCAGTGCCAGCATCACATTCAGGAAATACATTTCCACCGACCTTAGCGCGCCAGCTGAGCCGCCCTTGCCCATGCCAGTTAAAGGGGGCTCCTGGACACCGCTTACGGTAAACGTTACCGCCGGATTTAAAAACATGCTCGATTATGCCTGGCCTCGAGACCGCTACATATTGAACTATTTCCAGGGTCTTCGTTACTCCCGATAGGTATCCCATGCTCAACATTGATAAATACCTGACTGTCCGCTGGCAGATGGGCGGTCGTGCTTTTCCTGTTCTCGACTGCTACGGCATTGTACATGAGGTTCGCCGTGACCTCGGGCTTCCTGAATGGCCTGCATTTGAGGCTGTGATTAAAGAGCGTGGTAGTCCTGAAATGGGGGAGTTCTGCGAGAATTTTTCGCGTGACCTGACTCCCTGCAGTCCATGTAACGGCGCGGTCGCCGCCTGCTATATGGGAAAAATGATCGGCCATTTGGGCGTCGTCGTCGAAATGGAGGGATTGCTTTACGTGATCGAATGCAACCCCCGACGCAACGTAACCATTCTCCCCCTGGCGCGTTTTGAGCGTCAGTTTCTGAAAGTGGAGTATTACCAGTGACAATTCGTCTTTACCCGTCGCGTCTGCCTGGTGAGCCGCTGGAAACGCATGAGCACCGGGATACGACCATTCATGACTGGATGTCCCAACATGTTGAGAATTATCGTAACGATATGGTGCAGCGCGTTGCATTCGAGGTTAACGGTAAGTCGGTCCCGCCGGCAGAGTGGCCATTATGTTTTATCAGCGCTGAAAGCGACGTAAAAGTTTACCCGATCCCGGGTGAGGGGGTGACGGCGACGACTATCGCGGCATGGGCTGCGGCGGCTATTGCTGCTGCGTCCGCTGTGTATGTGCTGATCACCATGTCGAACATGGACAAAGGCGGCTACTCATCCTCAAATGGTTTGGGGCTTGATTTAAACCCGGCCAAAGCGAACCAGGCAAAGTTGGGCGATCCCATTCGCGAAGTGTTTGGCCGCTGCCGTATCTATCCCGATTATGTTGTGCAACCCGTGACCCGGTTTAACCCTGATGATCCGACGCTAATGACGGTCGAAATGATGGTTTGCCTGGGGAAAGGCAATTTTGCATTTACGAATGGCGATATTCGGGTGGGTTCAACGCCGATTTCAGCATTAGGGGACTTGTTCAACTACAACGTCTATTCACCTGGCGCCGACGTGACTGGAGATCGGCGTAGTGAAAACTGGTGGAACTCGACGGAAGTTGGCGGAACGACCAGCGGTAGCGGCCTTGATATGGCCCAGACGTCACCAGACTCTACCGATATCACGGCTGATAGCATGACGGTTTCCGGCGCGTCGGTGACATTCAACGGGCTGGACGACGACAACGATGACGACGACGATGGCAACGCGTTGCCGGAGTCCTGGGTTGAGGGTGCCATAGTAACGATCGCCGCCCCGATGAACGTTCTCGTTTCAACCTCGTCGGGTTACAGCGTTCTGGCCAGTAACGGGCTGAGTGAAATTATTCCCTATCCGGGTATGCCGGTTACCCTGGAAATTAACGGCACTGAATACGAGCTGGTTATTGCAACGTATACGGCAAAGGAGGATGCAATACCGGGAACGGGCGGAAATGCTGCCAGCCTGAGAGCAAATGCCTCTCCATCGACTTACGATTATTCAGGCACTGGACAGACGTTTACGATCACCTGGCAGGGGAATGTATACACAGTTTCCCTCGTTGCAGACTATACGAATATGTCCGGCCTGCTGGCGGTGATAAACGAGGGCCTGACCGGGTCAGGATTGCTGGCACAGGATGGCGGCGGTGTTGTGCTGATTGCTGAGGCTGCGAGCCCCTGGCTCGGCGGAAACATTACCTCATCATCGCTGCCGGTAACCGTTTTTGGCGACGGTCCTGTTTTCACCTCCGGTACCGCGTCCAGCGGTGGCAGCCCGGCGATTACTGCTAACGTCACGCTTGCGTATGGTAGCGCAACCGGAGTGGCATTTTCCGGGATACCGGAGGGAATACAACGGCTGGCGCTGGCTCATCGCGGAAACGAATACCGCATTGCCGACGCAGACGGCACGACCGCAACGGTTCAGCGGCTGGTTGACGGTGTTATTGATCCCACCTGGCTTGGTTTTTCGCCGCGTACGATGATCGACTACCAGGCTACCGGCATAAACGACAATGATACGTGGATGGGGCCTTTCCTGGTCTGCCCTGAAAACGAAGTGGTCGATGCGTTCGAGGTGAATTTCTCGTTCCCGTCTGGCATTTGTGGATTCGACAGCAAGGGGAAAAAACGCATTCGCCACTGCGAGTGGGAAATTCAGTACCGTGTTTATGGATCGGGCACCGGCTGGGCGAGCAAACAAGGCGTTTATGCGCTCCAGAACGTTAACGGTCTCGGTTTCACTGAGCGTTTTGACCTGGATTCACCGGGGCTCGTCGAGGTCCGCTGCAGGCGCCGGAACGAGCAGGGGTCCAATAACGCCCGCGACTCGATGTACTGGCAGGCGCTACGTGGTCGGCTACTGGCTCGACCATCATCCTATGCTGGCGTCACCCTGATGGGGGCAACGGTCGAGACGGGGGGAAAACTGGCTGCGCAGTCAGATAAACGTATAAACGTTGTAGCCACGCGGATTTATGATTCCGGCGTTGCCCGTAGTATTTCTGGCGCGCTGTATCACGTCGGGCGATCTCTGGGTATGGAGATGGACACGGTAGCGATTGACGCTCTGGAGCAGGCGTACTGGACCCCGAACGGAGAAACCTTCGATTATTTTACGGGAGACAGTATCTCTGCACTGGAAATGCTGCAGAAAATCGCCGCGGCCGGTAAAGGTTATTTTTTGCTAAATACCCAATCCGTTGCGTCAGTCGGCCGGGAAGGGGTTAAACCCTGGACCGGGGCTATAACCCCTCATGAGATGGTCTCCGAGATGCAGACCGATTTCAGCACTGTGACTGACGACGATTATGATGGCGTTGACGTTACTTACATCAACAGTACGACGTGGGCAGAAGAAACGGTGCAATGCCGTCTGCCAGGCAACCCGACGCCGCTGAAAATAGAGGCATATAGCGCTGACGGCGTAGGTAATCCGGATCACGCATACCAGATTGGTATGCGCAGACTGAGGAAATACCAGCTGCAGCGCATGACGCATAAAACGACGACCGAGCTGGACGCGCTCTGCTACAACGTCGGGGATCGCATTGTGCTGACGGATGATATCCCAGGTAGTAATACAATCTCGTGCCTGATTGAGTCAATGGCTACTGCTGGTGGGGTGACAATATTCGACGTATCGGAGCCGCTGGACTGGACGTTTGCAAATCCGCGAATCTTTCTACGGTATCAGGATGGTACGGCGTCACGGTTATTTGAGGCGTCACCGACGGGAGACAGCTATCAAGTATCCGTTCCGTATCAATCTGAGTTTGCCGATATTCTGATGGGTGATCCGATCATCGAACCGCCGGAGCTAATTTTCTGCAGTTCTGAGAGCGACCTGTATCACGCCATTGTGTCCGAAGTCGTCCCGCAGGATGACGGGACATGCGAGGTAACCGCCCGACAATACCGCTCTGAATTTTACGATTACGACGATGCCACATACCCCGGCAACGTCGCTTAATACCAAAAAAAACCATTCAACTTTTCTTTCGCACAAACCCTCGTTTGCGCGAAGCCTCTTTTTGGAGCAAATAACATGGCTGATGAACTGAATCCGCCGCTGGGAACGACGACGCCTGAAATATTCATGGATAACGTCAAGCGGGCTGATCGGCTGGTGAACGGGCCAGAGGAAACGGTAAACGATCGCGGCGGGAAGCCTCTGGATACCTGGCGTGGCATGATGGCGAAAAATGATGAGGTGCGGCAGAACATCATCCCTCTGAGCCGCCAGTACATGACTCTTGCCGATGCTCAGGCTGATATTGCGAACATTCCGGTAGGGTCGACCACGTATTACCGCAGCCCGGACGACAGCGCGCTGGCCATTGAGGTTATGAACGTCGCCGGGACGCTGACGGCGACGGGGCGCAGGATGCCTTCGTATGACCTGGTTGCGGCCATCAGCCAGGCAGTAACTGCGGAGGTCATGGCCCGAACAGGTCTGATATTCGGCAGCGATGACCAGACCATGCTCTCTTTATGCGATGAATGGGGATATGAAGCCGGGCGGATCACTGAGAATAGTTTCGAAACGAGAAAACTCAGACTGATCCAGTCAGAGACAGGGCCACTACTGACGCTGGTTGATGATTTCGGTTATGCGGTGAATCTGTTTTCCGAAAGAGGCGCACTGGTTGCCGGAAATAATGAGTTGTCAGATTCAGAGTCGCTTATTTCCTTACCTGATGAATTCGGGAACGAGCTGATTCTGGTTGATAAGCAGGGGCGGCTGTATGCCGGGGATAACATCATATTTGACGCGCCGGACTGGGCACGCTGTACCGTTGACCCCTTCGGGTATGTTATCGAAGGCGTGAAATTAAATGGTGATGTGGTCAGCAAGAATGGAGGCGGCGGGAGCGTCGAACCTGTGCCCTCTGTACTGGAGAGCAGCGCAGCAGCGCACTGGCTGTTTGGCTATGAGTCCACGTCGTATACAAGCCGCGTGGGGTATAAAACGCTGACACCGCAGGCCGCGCCGGAATTCAATAACAATTACATTTCGATCTCCGCCTGGGGTGGGGCGCTGATGACCGATATCGCTGATACTGGGGAATATACTATTTGTGCAGTTGTAAAAATTCCTGAGCAGGCGGCGCAGACGGATTGTGTGGTGATTTACGGAACACAGAATGGCTATGTGCTCAGGGATGACGACGATACCTACACTGGCAATCAGTTATCTCTTTTCTCTGATCGAGCTGACCGACGCTGGATACGTTCAAAAATTTCAGGTTATCGCGGCACCTCACGGCATTATCCAACACTGCAGCCGCCAGTCGGGCAATGGCTGTTCATTTCACATGTGGTGAAACTTGAGGGCAGCGGACTGCGTTACCAGGCAATTAGCGTGGGTGGTGAAAATTACCAGATGCTGCGTGAGGCTGATTCTGACCGATTAATACTTTCCGGGCGCAACATCGCTATTGGTAATGGGTGGTGTGATAACTCCATGTTCAAAACAAAAAATCTGGATATTGCAGAGTTTATCTATTTCGACCACGCACTTTCTTCGCAAGAAGTTAAAAACGTTTATCTCAATTCCCGCCAGCGTATGTCTGAGCGTTCACTTAACTTACAATAGGCAATAGGAGTTCATGTTATGGGCGTAGCAATCATGGCCGCTGGTACTGACGCATCAGCATATGCCAACAACTATATTCCCCCAGTGTCAGGTCCTTTAGCGTGGGCCAATCTGGAAAGCGATGCGCTGCCGTCAGCTCGTCGACTTAAAAACTTCGGCAGTCTGGGTGGATCATTTGTGTTGTCAGGAATTGCCCAACTGGCCTCAATAGGTGTTACCGCTGCTGCAGGCACAGATAGCCGCCTGACATTAGGGTCATTCATCAATCAGGATAAATATACCGTCATCGCACTTGTCGATGTTGGTACTGACGCGTCAATACTGCGACACAGAAACATCCGTATCAGTACTAATTCCAGCAAAAAATTGCAGCGAGTTATGGATTCAGGAACGAGCGTGTCAGATATAACTGCTCCATCTTCTGGAGCTTTTGTTGTTTTTCTTAACGGAGACAGTACCGGGCATGCATTCGGCATCCTGACGGCGTCCGGCATTCAGAAATCGACATCCTCAGCAGCCAATAGCGGCACCACTTCAACGTGGATCGGCGGGTCAAACCTTGCAGGTGCAGCAGCGGCCTGGGCAGGCTATGGCGCAGCTGTCTACGATCGTAAACTGAGTGATAGTGAGATGGAGAGTGTAGCTGATCGACTGATTAAACGTGCGCGATATCTTGGAGTGACGGTTAATGGCTAATTTGACAATATCCTTGATCTCAGACTCGGCATCTGAGAGCAATCAGGCAGGATGGTGGCACCCTCTTGATTCCTTTCAAGGGTTAGAATATTACGGCCTTTGCAAAGAATTTGGTACATCAGGAGAACACCAGGTAGAAATCGTTAAGCGTGATGCTGACGGAACGCTAACGAGCGGTTTGTGCAAGAATATCGATGGTTCTGTGGCGGTATACAATAATGATGTCGGACACAATAACCCTTCAGTTATTGTTGATGGTGCCGGATACATTCACGTATTCACTTCTATGCATGTAAATCTGTTGCGATATTTCAGAAGTGCTGCGCCGGGTGATGTATCGGAGATGGTCGATGCGACTCTTGATTTTCCTGATGTGGATTGGGTGTGGACGTACCCGATTGTTGGTCGCGGACCAGATGGGGCCGTGTACTGTATGATGCGTGTAGCTAACAGAAGTACTGTTGGTGAAACTAAGCGTTCAGGCATTCTTTATCGTTATGATGTTATTCAGGGGCGCTGGTCACGCTATGCGCATGTTGCTGAAACTGATAACAGGTCGGTTTATCCGGACGATATGTCAGTGCTGGGCGATGGGGTTCACCTCATTTTCGAGTGGGCTCCTTACCCCTCGGCGGCTGTGCGTCATGTCGGAGAGTACGGCGTTATTGGGGCTGATGGACTGATGCGCTCAATCAATAATTCGCTTCTGTCTATGCCGGTAACTCAGGGACAACTGGCATACAAGCCTATGCAACCCGGAGAAAACCCCGTATCAGGAACGGGTTTGGCGATGGGGATTCAGTCTGCAAAATTTGCGTTTGATGGAGAGGGGTTGTCGCATATAACTTACCGTTTCAGAACCGTGGATGATCCTTCGGGGACCTGGTTCAGTAAGTTCGGGGTCTACGTTGCGACATGGACGGGGTCTGCATGGAGCGAGCAGCAGATCGCGTATGTCCCGCCAGAGAAGGGAAACACGTCAGCAGCGCTGGCGGCCACGGTTCAGGGAGGAAAGCGGAGGGTCTATTTTTCAGTGGAATATACTTCTTCCGGAAATGCTGTAGCTATCATTGTCCTGGCGGAAAATGCAGGTTCAGGATGGGTTTACTCAATACTGGGTAACAGCGCCCCGACACTGCTTCGCCTGGGTACAGCTCCAGGTAATGGCGGGGATGTGCTTTACGTATCGGCACCCTACGATGCCAGGGTATATCGCTATTTCGTTCCAGAGAATTATACGCCTGCGCAGCAGTTCACAAGTTTTGAAGTGCTTCTTTCAACATTACTTTGAAATTGTAAGTTAGAAGTTTTTTGCGGCTGTCATGAAAATTGATAGCCGCACCTCATTCAACGATATGAGGCAGGATGATAGCCCTGTTTGATGGGGTGTGTGATCAACCGTACTTTAACCACTGTTGCCAGAAATTAACATCTGAGATAATAACCTAACGAAGGATAGGGGAAAGAGTGATTGAATGTGAGCAGTAAGAAAACGTTAACGTCCGCGCAATTTTTGATAATTAATAGTCACCTTGCCAAAGTCTCAGATACCTGGGCTGATTTGTGGGCATTGATTTTTCACACGGGGCTAAGCGTTGGGAGGTTGTTGGCGCTTCGCCACGATGATACTGATGTTGATTCGATACTTCTACGAGAACAGGGACGCCTGAAGGCACTGCGTGTTGAATTGACGCCTCCAGCGATAGCTATAATTGTTCGTAGAAGGGAAAGCTATCCAGGGGATGTTTTTGTGTTTCAGAGTCATTCGAACCGAGTAAAGTACGAATGCCGGCCAGTCACTTTAATTGCTTTCAACACCGCTTTAAGACGGGCTGCAAAATCATTATCAGGAATCGCCGTGAGTAGTAGTAGCGCCAGAAACGTATCTCATTAATCGTCCATCCAGCACCTGTTGGCGAAGTAGCAACTTGCAACTCCTTGGCGGGTTCTTTGTAAGTAACGCGAATGGTTATTGCCTCAGGTACCCTTGGGGCAAATGGGGCATGGATGGGGCATTTTGAATTAGCAAAGTTCGCCAAAGTTCGTTAACAACAGCTATCGATTGTTCTGTCCAACCACTAAAAACGGCGCTCCTGGACGATATTTGTCGATTTTTAGTTATCTAACTTCATAATGAACATATGATGCATCCCGGTCATCACCGCAATCGGATAGATAAAACCAATTAACAATCCGCCAATACCTGCCGGTAATGTCAAAAATTGCTGGATGGCCATTACAGCATAATGTTCAAAACCATGTACCAGCGGCCCTAGAATTAATAAGGCGATGGCGACCGCGATCAGAATGACAATAAATGGTGTAAAAATAAGATCCATAGAATTAGGCATCACCCGGCGGAAAAATATTTCCAGTTTCGCGCCGATAATACCGGTGATGAGCGCGGTCAGAATCGACCCCTGATAACCCACCAGCGGAATAAAGCCAAAAACATAAATAGGACTGCTGTTGCCATACGCTACGTCGTAGGCGTTCGGTAGTGCGGGAGAGACCAGCATCAGGCCGATCAAAAAGCCGATAATCGGGGTTCCGCCAAACTTCTTAAACGCCGACCAGCAGATAAATGCCGCAAGAAAGGCAAAGGCGGTATCGCAAAGTACCGTGGTCAGCGTTTGCAGGGCCACGGGAATATCCGCGACGCTGCCGCCAAACCAGGCCTGCACCGTGTCATTAAAGATAACGCCCTTCAGGCCGAGGAACAGACCGGTTGCCCCGAGCACCGGTACTATCGGCACAAAGACGTCGGATAAATTGCGTATCCCTCGCTGTAAGCGTCCTGTGCTTTGCTTCGTCATCTCATCTTTGCTGACTTCGGCGACTTGATATTCGTTAACGAACTCCTGGTAGACTTTATTCACAATGCCGGTACCAAGGATTATCTGATACTGACCCGAATTATAAAAAACGCCTTTCACTTCGCTAATGTTGCGGATTTTTTCATCATCAATTTTTTGCCGATCTTTCACCTGCAAACGTAAGCGAGTGGCGCAGTGCGTCGCGGAGGCAATGTTTTCCTTGCCAATGGTATTAACAATTTCGATGGCAATATTTTTATATTTGTTCATCTTTAACTCATTCCTTCACGAGAATGGTCTGATAGGGTTGCAGGGTTGCGCCAATATCGGCGTAATTATTGAGGAGCACTTCGCCCGCCGGAAACGTAAAAGGCAGGTGTTGGGCACTTAAATTAGTGATAGAGACAAAGCGTTGGGTGTCCGTTTTCCGTTCATAGGCCACGATGCGGTCGTCTACGTTCTCTATCGGCGCGAATGAACCGTAGATAAGCGCTTGCGGGTAGCGCTTATTTCTTAAGTCGATCATCGTTTGATAAAAAGAGAAAACGGAATGTTCATCAGCAGCCTGGCTTTGCGCATTGACGCTAAAGTCAGGTGCGGAGAAAGGCAGCCAGGGCTTCGCGCCCAGGTTAAAGCCAGCATTAACGCCATCGGACCACGGGAAGGGGGTTCGTGAGTTATCCCTTGAGCGCTGGTTAATAAAGCCTAAAGCCTGTTCGCCGGTAAATCCTTCCGCCAGAGAGCGATGGTAGTTATCCAGGCTTGAAATATCATCAAATTCATCAATGCTCGTGCGCTGGAAGTTTTTCATCCCCAGTTCCTGGCCCTGGTAAATAAACGGCGTTCCCTGCATGAAAAAATACATACCGGCTAGCGCCTTGGCACCAATCGCATTTTGATACTCAACGTCGCGGATGAGTTTTGACAGCGCGCGCGGCTGGTCATGATTTTCAATAAACGTCGTTCCCCAGCCGGTCTGGCAAAATGCCCGCTGACTGGCAAATAGCGCTTCTCTGAATTCGCAAATACGCCAGTCGCGCTGTTTAAACCACTCTGAACCGTTTTCGACATCGATATCCGCAGCGTGGAAATCAAAGATCATATCGAAGTAGCCATTGGGGCCAATATAGCTATCATACTCATCCAGAGGGACGCCCGGCGCTTCGCCCACGGTTACGCAGCGGTGGCGGTTGAACGTTTTTTCTTTCAGCTCATTGAGAAATAACTCAATCCCCGGTCGATTACGTGATTTACTTTTAATGGACGCCAGGCCATCAACGCCATCGGCAGGCAAAGAACCGTAGTCCTGATCTTTTTTAATAAACGTAATTGCGTCAATACGAAAACCGGCAATGCCTTTATCCAGCCACCAGTTGACCATGGAGTAGATTTCCTCACGCAGTTGAGGATTTTCCCAGTTCAGGTCCGGCTGTTTTTTATGGAAAACGTGAAGATACCAGGTCTCTTCGCCCGCGACTTTTTCCCATGCGCTGCCGCCGAAGATGGAGCGCCAGTTATTCGGCGCGCCCCCCGCAACTGCGGGTTTGAAAATGTAGTAATCACGATATTTTGAGTGAGGGTCAGCAAGGGCCGCCTGGAACCAGGGATGTTCGTCACTGGTGTGGTTGACCACCAGGTCGATCATTACCTGTATTCCCATTTCTGACGCCTGCTTGATAAGGTCGTCAACATCCTGCATTTGGCCTAAATCAGGGTTCACCGCATAGTAGTCGGCAATATCATAACCATTGTCCGCCATCGGTGACTGATAAAAGGGCGAGACCCAAATCATGGTAATACCTAACTTCTTGAGATAAGGCAGTTTGGCAATAATACCTTTGATATCACCGATACCGTCGTTATTACTGTCATAAAAGCTTTTTGGGTAAACCTGATAAATAACGGATTCTTTCCACCATGCGGTCTGTTGCGGCTGGTTCATAGCTTCTCCTTGGTATGAAATCGATACCATATTGCGATAAAAAAAATTAAGCGGATGTCCTGACGATTAATTCAGACTGCAAATCTTCTTCATCATAGCGATATTGAGCGTGGTTAATCATCGCCAGCAGGCGCTCTACGGAAATTCGGCCTAGCTGTTCAATGGGCTGGCTGATGGTGGTCAGTGGAATAGGGATCATCTCGGCAATGGGTAAATTATCAAAGCCCATAACCGCCAGTTCACCGGGAATGCTGACCCCTTTGGCTGAAAGCGCGGAAATTAATCCGCAGGCGACTTCATCGCTACCGGTAAAAATAGCATCAGGGCGCTCGCTTTTATCCATTTTCAGGATTTGCTCAGCCAGATGCCGCCCGTCGCGGTAAGTATGAAGATGGCGGAAAATAAGATGATCGTGAATTGGCTGATGTGCGCTTTGCATAGCGGTAATAAAGCCACGGTTTCGTCTGCTACCGTGCCCTTTTTGCTCAAAGCTCCCGCCCGTAGAGTAGGCGATTTTTTGATAACCTTTGTTGAGCAGCCAACTGACCGCATTGTAGGTTGCCAGTTCGTCATCCACCTTAACAACCGGCAGACTGGTGTCATCAATGCTGGTGTTGCACAGCAGAATAGGGCCATATTTCTGATATTGCTCGATGACGTTTTTATCGTTCTCAACGGCACATAAAATAAGACCATCAATAATCTTTTTCTTCAGTAGATCGAGGCAGCTTTCCTCTTCCCCTGCGCTGTCATGGTTTTGCACGATCAGTACTGAATAGCCATGCTTGCGTGCGGTCACCTCAAGGGCATCGACCAGGCTGGCAAAATAGGGGTTGGTTATCCGTGAGATCAGTATGCCAATCCGGTGGGTTTTCACGCCACGCATCTGCTGTGCGACGGTGCTCGGCTCATAATCCAACGCCTTCATCGCAGCGAGGATTTTTTCCTTTTTATCTTCAGAGATATAAGGATGATTATTCAGGAAACGAGAAACCGTCGTTACCGATAAGCCTGCTTTTTCCGCTACGTCTTTTATGGTTGCCATGGTTTTTATGAAATCGATATCACATGGGCGTAAAATATTTTTTGACGTCATCTAAGTCAACTGTATTTTTAGAAAATATGATCTGATTCACAATAAGATTGCAGGGTGCAAGAAGCTTACCCGCGTGCGTGAGGGCGACTTAAAAGGTGTATTATGTGGGTCACAAAATGGATGCTGAAAAGGAAAAACGATGTCTACACCCATCTTTCGCCAGGCGACGCTCGCCGATGTTGATCGCTGCTATACGATAGAAATCACCGCCTATGAAGGCGATGAGGCCGCGACCCGGGAAAAAATCGCCACCCGTATTAATCGTTACCCGGAAGGTTTTATGTGCATGGAACTGGACGGCGAAGTGATTGGATTTATCAATGCGGGCTGCGCCTGGGACGTGGTGATGTCGGATGAAGAGTTCAAAGAGCTTATTGGACACGACCCCGCGGCACCGAATGCGGTCATTATGTCGGTGGTGTTAGATCCTGATTTTCAGGGGCAAGGCTATTCATCGCTCATGATGCGCGAATTTGTCTCTCGCATGAAAGCCATGAACAAGCAAACTATCCATTTAATGTGCAAAGACCGGCATGTCGATCTTTACGCGCATTTTGGCTACCGCTATATCAGACCTTCTGAGTCCGATCATGGCGGCATGGCCTGGCATGAGATGATAATGGAGCTGTAAAAGAAACTACACAGACGTTAAGCCGCAACAGGGGGGCTGGTTCCCCTCAATAAGGAAGTCAGTATGGGTATGATAGAACGAAAGAATTATCCGCAATTGGGTGAGGTTAAGGCCCCCTACGTCCACTCGGTAAGGCATGGTAACACGCTCTATATTTCAGGACTGACCGCGTTTGGCACGGCTGCGCAGCGTTCAGGCATTGCCGGACAGGCTGAAGAGATCTTCAGCCAGATCGGAAAAATCGCCAGCGCAGAAGGCACGGATTTTTCAGCCCTGATTAAGGTGACCATATTCATTACTTCTTTTGAAGAGATCGACGAGCTGCGTGAAGTGCTCTACCGACACTACGGCGCCAGCTTGCCTGCCAGTTCTCTGGTTGAAGTTAGCCGCCTTTTTTCACCCGATCTCAAGATAGAAATTGAGACTGTATTTGGCCTCTGACTGATAGTTTATCGCCGGACGGCCTGATAGGTTTTTGCCGAATGTAGAGACAAACTGATGAATCAATAGATTTTGTCAGGCACGATGATGAGGATGGTGAAGTAAAATCGGGATGAAGAAGAGAGGGAATAACCAGAAAATAAAATGGTGCGTCTGAATGGACTCGAACCATCGACCCCCACCATGTCAAGGTGGTGCTCTAACCAACTGAGCTACAGACGCATTATGGTGCGTTTAATTGGACTCGAACCAACGACCCCCACCATGTCAAGGTGGTGCTCTAACCAACTGAGCTATAAACGCATTATGGTGCGTTCAATTGGACTCGAACCAACGACCCCCACCATGTCAAGGTGGTGCTCTAACCAACTGAGCTATGAACGCAATGTTGCAGTGGCAACGGGGACGCATATTAGCGGCAGGGAGGGGTTGTGGCAAGAGGCAAACGTCACTTTTCTTCCAGATTTCACGCGATCGCAGAAGTTTTATCCATGTTGCTTATATTTTACTGATGCAAAAGAAGATTTCTTCGTCGATTACGGACAACGGCGCTCAATTAGCGCCGTTGTCATATACCCGTCATACTTCAAGCTGCTTATGTGTTGGCTACGCTCGCTCGCCCCAGTCGCATAGTTATCTATGCTCCTGGGGACTCACTCCCTTGCCGCCTTTAAGCAACTCGAATTATTTAGGGTATAGATCGGATTAGCGCGCCGCGCGCTGCAAAATCACGCTGGAAGGCTGACGTTGCAAAAAGCGCATACGCAGCATCATCATGATGGCCGCAGAGGTTAAACCGATAATAAATCCGCACCAGAAGCCTGCAGGGCCCATGCGCGGAACCACGACATCGGTTAATGCCAGCAAATAGCCGCTTGGCAGTCCCAGCACCCAGTAGGCGGTAAAAGTGATAAAAAAGATGGAACGCGTGTCTTTATAGCCACGCAGGATCCCGCTGCCGATGACCTGAATCGAGTCGGAAATCTGGTAGATCGCGGCTAACAGCATTAACTGGGAAGCCAGCGTGATGACCTCAGGATTGTCGTTATACAACAGCGCGATTTGCTTACGCATCAGGACAGTAAAAACTGCCGTGATAACCGCCATGCACACCCCGACACCAACGCCGGTTCTTGCTGACGTTTGCGCTTCCAGGGTTGAGCCCTGACCAAGGCGGAAACCTACGCGAATGGTCACTGCCGCCGCAAGAGACAGAGGCAGAACGAACATCAACGAGCTGAAGTTAAGGGCTATCTGGTGTCCGGCCACGTCGACAATGCCCAGAGGGGAGACCAGCAGCGCGACGACGGCGAACAGGGTCACTTCAAAAAACAGCGCCAGCGCAATCGGCAGACCCAGTTGTACCAGTCGCTTGATGACTTCGAAATCTGGTTTGCTGAACGGCTCTGGGCTGCGAATATCACGCATTGAGCGTGCCCGGCGAACCCAGGAGATCATGCTGAAAAACATCACCCAGTAAACCGAAGCTGTTGCGACGCCACAGCCAACGCCGCCAAGTTCCGGCATCCCGAAGTGACCGTAGATAAAGATGTAGTTAACCGGAATGTTGACCAGCAGGCCGATAAACCCCATGACCATTCCAGGTTTAGTTTTTGCCAGGCCTTCGCACTGGTTACGTGCGACCTGGAAGAAAAGATAGCCCGGCGTACCCCACAGCAGCGCGCGCAGATAGCCAACGGCTTTATCTGCCAGCGCTGGGTCGATGTTATGCATCGAACTGATGATGTAACCGGCATTCCACAGCACAACCATCACCAGAACAGAGACGAAGCCCGCCAGCCAGAATCCCTGGCGTACCTGGTGGGCAATACGGTCACGACGACCAGAACCATTCAATTGGGCAATGACCGGAGTCAGGGCCAGCAGCAGACCGTGGCCGAAGAGGATCGCCGGTAACCAAATCGAGGTACCAATGGCGACCGCCGCCATGTCGGTGGCGCTATAGCCGCCTGCCATAACGGTATCGACGAAGCCCATAGCGGTCTGGGCAACCTGAGCCAGAATAACGGGTATAGCCAGTGCTAATAACTGACGCGCTTCAATAAAGTACTTCTGCACGTGAACACCTTTATCTTGTTGTTATTTTGAGACTAAAAAAGCCGCCCAGTATGGCAGCAAGAAGAAAAAAGCAGAGGGATTTGCCAGACTATTGTAGCGAGGATTAGCCATTTAGCCAGTGAAAAAATCCCAGTGCACGTTGTGCGCTGGCAACCTGTTTTGCCACCTGTTATTGTTCCGCATAGCCTAAAACGGTAATGATACCGTCACGAATTTATACAGGAGCAAAATATGTTTACCGGTATTGTGCAGGGGACCGCGAAGGTGGTGTCCATAGACGAAAAACCCAATTTTCGTACCCATGTAGTGGAGTTGCCTGAGCATATGCTTGCGGGGCTCGAAACCGGGGCGTCAGTGGCGCACAATGGCTGTTGTTTGACCGTCACCGGGATTAACGGCCCTCGGGTGAGTTTTGACCTGATGAAAGAGACGCTGCGTATAACCAACCTGGGCGCGATCCGTGAAGGCGATTGTGTGAACGTTGAGCGGGCGGCAAAATTCAGCGATGAAATTGGCGGCCACCTGATGTCCGGTCATATTATGACTACTGCGGAAGTGGTGAAAATTCTAACCTCGGAAAATAATCGTCAGATTTGGTTTAAGGTTCAGGACCCTACGCTGATGAAATATATCCTCTATAAAGGATATATCGGTGTTGATGGGATTAGCCTCACCGTGGGTGAAGTGACGCCAACACGTTTTTGCGTGCATTTGATTCCCGAGACGCTGCAACGTACAACGCTTGGCGCGAAAAAACTGGGCGACCGGGTCAATATTGAAATTGATCCGCAGACTCAGGCGGTCATTGATACCGTTGAGCGCGTGTTGGCAGCAAAAGACGCCGCGCTGAAAGCGGCGGCAGAGTAATTTATTCGACAGCCCGGTTGACGTGGCCGGGCTGTCGTTTTAGGCCATAAAGATCAAATCTTTACTGCCGTCGCGGTGAGTAAAAAAGAAATCCCTGCGCCAGCGGCGCAGGAGGGACAGCGATTAGCGAGCCACGCGTAGGCCGTGTTCGACACCGCGAGAAAAAACCACCTGCCAGAGCTGAATATCGCGGGCGCGAAAAGCACCAGCACAGGCATTCAGGTAATAGCTAAACATACGTTTGAATCTTTCCGAATAGTTGTCAGCGATTTCCGGCCAGCTATTGAGGAAACGCTCATACCATGCCATTAGCGTGGTGTCATAATCGGCACCGAAATTATGCCAATCTTCCATCACGAAATGCGTTTCACTGGCCTGTGCGATGTGGCGTACCGACGGCAGACAACCGTTGGGGAAGATATATTTATTAATCCACGGGTCGACGCTATGGTCGGTTTTTTTCGAGCCGATTGTGTGCAGCAGGAAACGACCGTCAGCTTTTAAATTACGATCCACCACGTCAAAATAGGTGTCGTAATTTTTAGGCCCGACATGTTCAAACATACCTACGGAAACAATGCGGTCAAAACTATCATGCAAATCGCGATAGTCCTGGAGCAGAATTGTTACGTCCAGCCCTTCACAACGCTGCTGGGCCATCTTTTGCTGTTCGGCTGAAATAGTGACACCAACAACGCTGACCTGGTAGTTTTTAGCCATATAGTAAGCCAGACCACCCCAGCCGCAGCCAATATCCAGCACCCGCATTCCGGGTTCAAGCTGCAGCTTTTGGCAGATCAGATCTAATTTTGCCTGCTGTGCATCTTCCAGATTCTGCGCATCTTTCCAGTACCCGCAGGAATATTGCATAAAAGGGTCGAGCATGCGGCTGAAAAGATCGTTACCTAAGTCGTAATGTTCTTTGCCGACTATCCAGGACCTTTTTTTACTTTGCAGATTGAATAAGCGAGCGCTCGCGATGCGGAGGGTATCTTTAAAATGGTGGGGAAGTTGACTTTCCAGCCCGGCACGTAAGACTTTATGGAAAAATAAATCCAGCCGCTCACAATCCCACCAGCCGTCCATATAGCTCTCTCCCAATCCCAGCGACCCTTCTTGTAAAACGCGCTTAAAAAAGAGGGGGTTTTTAATCCGCAGATCGGAGGGGGCAGGACCGTTAATTTCGATGCCCGCACGGCCTAATAATTCAGCGACAATCCGGTACCAATCATCATTTGGTACGCTTACTTCTTCTATACACGATGAACTCATAGCTTCTCCATCACGCCCAAGTGATCAGAACCTTAAAACAGCGTAGACGCTTTTCTGGCTTTGTGAGAAATCTCACGGACAATCCGTGAGGCTGCTATCCGACGTAGAACAGAGGAAGGGAGATAACCCTTGCCGAAAGGCCTTCCATGGAGAAACGGGACGCATCCTGCTCCCGTTAAATCAATTAATCTTTCTATTTATGTGATGCCGGATCCAGTATAGGCCGCTAAAAACAGGCTTTCAATAAAAATATGTTAGCAAGCTAATTACTGGACCTTAACACTATCTGAAGATTACCTTAAGCATGTGACGATTCTGTTGCCAGCGCAGTGGCCTTGTACTGCATACGGTAACCGATACCGGCCAGTACAATGGAGATAAGCATCACGCTGGTGGTGGTTTGCAGCGGTGTTGCTATCAGCGTAGAAACCAGCAGACTGGCGATAAAGCAAAGACCCAACTGTAAGGTATTTTGCAAAGCTGCGGCGCGACCGGTCGCCTGCGGGAACGGCTTCAGCGCCTGAGCAACGACGATAGGATAAATACCGCCATTTACCACCGCCATTGCGCAGAACGGAATCATTAATCCGACAAGCGTGGCATTAGCCTGTAAACCTACCAGCCAGGTAGCGGCAACGCTGATGGAGAAAATCACCAGCAGCCACGGCAGGATCTGCTGCCCTGACCATTTTTGTAAAGCCGCACGGCAGCCGTAACCGCCAACCAGAAACGCAATAGTTTGCGGAACGTAGCTCAGGCCGATAACGGTCGGGCTGTAGCCCATCTCGTGAAGAATAAATGGCGAGCCGGTCAACCATGCGAAAAAGCTGGCGGAGCAGGCGGCATAAATCAGCACGTTGCCGCTGTATTCGCGCGAGCGTAGTAGGGCAAGGAAAGTCAGCTTCTGCTGGGTGCTGACAACCGTCTTTTTCGCCGCTTTCAGGCGCAGGGCAGGCAGCATGAGTAACAGGGTTATCGCGAACAGAACGGTGAAAATAGCCTGCCATTCGAAATGAACCAGCAGCCAGCTGCCGAGCAGCGGCGCCAGTGCTGGAGACAAGCCCACCAGCGGCATAATGGCGGCAAAAATACGGTTTGTGCGATGGGCTGGGTAGTAATCGGTCACCATCGCTTGCCAGGTCACGGCGGCGGCGCAAACGCCAATCGCCTGAATGAAGCGCAGCGCCAGCATCAGTGTGGCATCTTGCACCCAAAGCATCCCCAGACAGCCGATAGCGAAAATGACCAGGCCGCTTAGCAGTACCGGCTTGCGTCCGTAACGGTCGGAGAGCGGCCCCCAAAAAAGCTGTCCAATGGCAAAGCCTGCCAGGAACAAGCTCAGGCTGGCGCTGACTGAAGCCGCTGAAGTATTGAGATCTTGTTGGATCGCGGCGAAAGCCGGCAGATACATATCGGTGGCCAGAAAGCCGAGCACGCTGAGCCCGGCCAGCCAAACTAAAAATCCTTTCCCAGGTTGTTGCAATTGTTGCATAAAATTCTCTTGTTATTGATGCAGGTACGGTGCGGCAGAGTGTAGGGAGTGCATTCGGGCTTGTGAAACGCTAATATTTGTCAGGTGGATTCAAAAATTTTGTAGGCAGAATATGTGGTCAGAATACTCACTTGAGGTGGTTGATGCTGTCGCGCGTAACGGCAGTTTTAGCGCAGCGGCGCAGGAGCTACACCGCGTACCTTCAGCGGTGAGTTATACCGTGCGTCAGTTGGAAGAGTGGCTGGCGGTTCCGCTCTTTGAACGCCGTCACCGCGATGTCGAGTTAACCCCGGCCGGGGTCTGGTTTTTGCAGGAAGGGCGCTCTGTTATCAAAAAAATGCAGATCACTCGTCAGCAATGCCAGCAGATAGCCAACGGTTGGCGCGGGCAGCTATCCATTGCCGTCGATGACATCGTCAAACCGGCGCGCATGCGGCAAATGATCGTTGATTTCTATCGTCATTTTGATGATGTTGAACTGATTGTCTTTCAGGAGGTATTCAACGGCGTCTGGGATGCGTTAGCCGATGGCCGCGTGGAATTAGCTATCGGTGCGACGCGCTCAATTCCCGTCGGTGGGCGCTATGCGTTTCGCGATATGGGGATGCTGAGTTGGGATTGCGTGGTGGCCAGCGATCATCCGTTGGCGAAAATGGACGGCCCGCTAAGCGACGATGTGTTACGCAACTGGCCGTCGCTAGTACGGGAAGATACTTCGCGCTCGCTACCGAAACGCACGACATGGCTGCTGGATAATCAGAAGAGGGTGGTGGTGCCAGACTGGGACGCTTCCGCGACCTGCCTCAGCGCAGGGTTGTGTGTTGGCATGGTGCCAAAGCATTTTGCACAGCCGCGAATTGATAGCGGAGAATGGACGGCTCTGGCGCTGGAAAACCCATTCCCTGATGCGGCCTGCTGCCTGACGTGGCAACAAAGCGACGCTTCACCGGCGCTGATGTGGCTGCTGGATTACCTTGGCGACAGTGAAACGCTGAACAGGGAGTGGCTGCGGGCGCCGGAATAGCCGGCGCCGCGAGGAGAATTAACGGCGATAATCGACAAACGGGCCGTCGGCCACGGATCGACGTTCGACCAGGCGCGGATGTACTTCAATAGACTGGGAAATTTCGCGCTTGTTGACGATGCGGTCCAGCAGCATATTGAAGGCCGCTTCGCCCAGAGAATCTTTTGGCTGATGGATGGTGGTCAGCGCCGGGCTGAAGTAGCGGGCGTTGCGCACATTGTCATAACCGATCAGCGAAATATCCTGCGGCACGCGCAGACCCATTTCATCAGCCGCACAGATAGCGCCCATCGCCATGATATCCCCGCCGCAGAAAATCGCCGTCGGGCGATGGTGCTGGCTGAGGATTTGCTGCATCGCGCGGTAGCCGGATTCCGGCTCGAAATCACCTTGCACTACCCAGTTTTCAGGAACGTTGATCTGCGCTTCTTCCATCGCTTTCATAAAGCCGGCCAGGCGGCCGGCACCGGTGTTACGCTCAAGCGGGCCGGGGATCACACCAATTTCGCGATGACCGCGTTCCACCAGATAGCGCCCGGCAATATAACCCCCTTCGAAGGCGTTATCGATAACCGAGTCGGTAAAGTCGGCTTTTGCTTCACCCCAGTCCATCACGACCATCGGAATATGGCGATACTCTTCCAGCATGCTCAATACCGACTCAGGATACTCAGAACACATCACCAGCAGGCCGTCCACGCGCTTCTGCGCCATCATTGACAGGTAGGCGCGCTGTTTCTCCGGATCGTTCCATGCGTTGCCGAGAATCAGGGTATAGCCCTTCTGGAAGCAACTTTTCTCAACGGATTCGATAATTTCGGCAAAATAGGCCGCTTCACTGCTGGTCGCCAGCAATCCGATAGACTTAGTGTGATTAACCTTCAGGCTGCGAGCAACGGCGCTGGGGGAGTAGTGCAGTTCTTTAATCGCAGCCCACACAGCGTTGCGCGTCTCTTCCGCAACGAAACGCGTTTTGTTAATTACATGTGATACTGTTGTAGTGGAAACGTTTGCGCGCTTCGCTACATCTTTAATAGTTGCCATTACTTCTCACTCCAGACCTTGACCTGATCGTCCGTTTATCGGTACGTAAACGTTTGCCTGTACACACCCTGATGCCAAAATTAATCATTACATCACGTCGGGAAAACGACACAGAACGACAGGAAGGGGTCAATGGCCGATACGCTTTCAAATTAGCGTGGGATTTTGTCCGATCTTGGGGCAAAGGGGAAGAGCAAAAATGTGCATC
This sequence comes from Klebsiella huaxiensis, assembly GCF_003261575.2. GTDB lineage: Bacteria > Pseudomonadota > Gammaproteobacteria > Enterobacterales > Enterobacteriaceae > Klebsiella > Klebsiella huaxiensis. Next base: position 2,688,828 of record NZ_CP036175.1, read on the forward strand.
CCTCTAAATCTCGGAAGATATTTGCGCTAATCTATGTAAAAATGAGCAAGCTCACTTTTCATGTGGGGATAATCAAGGGGAAAAATTGATGGATACAGATTTAAAGTTTTCGCTGACAACGACGATTATTGTTCTGGGTTTGATTGTCGCCGCAGGGCTGACCGCCATACTGCACTAATTCCAATATGAGGGAGGCATCGTTCTCCCTTTTCTTTTTCCGCCATTATTATCAATTTCGCAAAAATCTTTTGCCATTTCGTTTACTTTTGTTTTTCTGTGATTGATGTCATGCTTTTGGCTTCTGATGAGATGCTGTCGCTGAAGACGGCCCGATGGAGTCATTGAATGAAAATCAACTTTCCCCTGCTCGCTCTGGCGATCGGTGCCTTCGGTATCGGTACTACCGAGTTCTCCCCAATGGGGCTATTACCGGTTATCGCCAAAGGCGTGGATGTCTCTATTCCGGCTGCGGGAATGCTTATTAGTGCCTATGCCATTGGGGTTATGGTTGGCGCGCCGCTGATGACTCTGTTGCTTTCGCACCGTGCGCGCAGAAATGCGCTGATTTTCCTGATGGCGATTTTTACTCTCGGTAACGTACTCTCTTCAATTGCACCAGATTACACCACGCTACTGCTGTCGCGCATTATTACCAGCCTCAATCACGGCGCTTTTTTTGGACTCGGCTCAGTAGTAGCGGCGAGCGTAGTGCCGAAGCATAAGCAGGCCAGCGCCGTGGCGACCATGTTTATGGGGCTGACAATTGCCAACATTGGCGGCGTTCCGGCGGCGACCTGGTTGGGGGAAACTATCGGCTGGCGAATGTCGTTCCTTGCAACGGCGGGTCTCGGCGTGGTGGCGATGATCAGCCTGTGGTTTTCCCTGCCAAAAGGAAGCGCGGGTGAGCGGCCTGATGTTAAGCAGGAACTTTCAGTACTGATGCGCCCACAGGTGCTATCAGCGCTGCTGACCACCGTTCTGGGGGCAGGGGCGATGTTTACGCTTTACACCTATATATCACCGGTCCTGCACAGCATCACTAACGCATCGCCACTGTTTGTGACCGCGATGCTGGTATTGATTGGTGTAGGCTTCTCGCTGGGTAACTACCTTGGCGGTAAGTTTGCCGACCGCTCGGTTTCCGGGACGTTGAAGGGCTTTCTGCTGCTGTTAATGGTGATCATGCTGGCGATCCCGCTGCTGGCCCAGTCACAAATTGGTGCGGCTATCAGCATGGTTGTCTGGGGTGCCGCGACTTTTGCCGTGGTTCCGCCGCTGCAGATGCGCGTGATGCGCGTGGCTCACGAAGCTCCTGGGTTGTCATCGTCGGTTAATATCGGCGCTTTCAACCTCGGTAATGCGTTAGGCGCAGCCGCCGGTGGTGCGGTGATAACGGGTGGGCTGGGCTATGCATTCGTACCCGTGATGGGGGCGATCATTGCGGGCGTTGCGCTACTGCTGGTGTTTTTTAGCGGTCGATCGCAGCCAGAAGAGGCTTTTGCTAACCACTAATCGTTCATGAATAGTATGTGAATTGTGTGTGAAGTGAAAAATAACCGCAGAAGGCGCAATCCTTCTGCGGTTTGCTTTTATGCCGCCAGATTGGCCGCCACAAATTTCCAGTTCACCAGCGCCCAGAAGTGTTCCAGATAGTTCGGACGCGCATTACGGTAGTCGATGTAGTAAGCGTGTTCCCAGACATCCACGGTCAGCAGCGGGGTTGCATCGCTGGTCAGCGGCGTACCGGCGTTGCTAGTGGAAACAATCGCCAGGCTACCATCAGCGTTTTTCACCAGCCAGGTCCAGCCAGCACCAAAGTTTTTCGCTGCCGCGTCGGTGAATTTTGCTTTGAAATCAGCAAAGCTGCCGAAGGATTTAGCGATAGCTGCCGCCAGTTCACCTTCAGGTTCGCCGCCAGCGTTTGGTGCCAGGCAGTTCCAGTAGAAGGTGTGGTTCCAGACCTGAGCAGCGTTGTTAAAAACTCCGCCATCGGAAGAGCGAACGATCTCTTCTAAGGTCTTGCCTTCAAACGCGGTGCCTTTGATCAGGTTGTTGAGATTGGTGACGTAGGCCTGGTGGTGTTTACCGTAATGATATTCCAGGGTTTCTGCGGAAATGTGCGGCGCGAGGGCGTCTTTTGCATATGGTAATGCAGGTAATTCGAACGACATTGCTACTCTCCTTTTTATAGTTATACCCTTCATACTTCCAGCCGCATCTTTGTTGGCTGCCTGCACTTACCCCGGTCACGTACTATTTGTACGCTCCCGGGGATGCGCTTAGTTGCCGCGTTACTCGGCTTAAGCCTCGCCCCTTCGGGGCCAGCGCAAGCGCTGTTCAAAACGGCAGAGCGTTTTGTGATACAACTGGAATTATTTTGGGTATAGTTCGCGCAATAACCATGTATTACGCAAGGTAATAGTAGCAAATTAAAAGATGTGGCAAAAGAGAGTGTTACCCCGCCGCAGAAGCGACGAGGCAGAATTAGCGAATGGTTTTTGGCGTCATGACGCGGCGCGCGCCAACGTAATGGCGTTCCCAGTAATCTTCACTCAGCGAGGTTATCTGAATATCGCGACCGGTGCGCGGGGACTGGATAAATTTACCGTTGCCGACATAGACACCAACGTGATCGGCGGTACCGCGCCCACGGGTGCGGAAGAAGACTAAATCACCGTTTTGCAGCTCACCGCGATCGACCGGGCGGGCATCGCGCAGATGATACATTTCATTAGCGGTACGCGGGATGTGAATCTTCACCAGATCTTTATAGGCGTAATAGACCAGACCGCTGCAATCAAACCCGGTTCGCGGCGAAGTGCCGCCCCAGCGATAAGGTTTGCCAATCTGATCCATTAACTTCGACATGGCGGTGCTTTGCGCCTTTTGAACCCGAGCTTTATGCGCATCGGCGATGGTCAACTGAGGCTCATCAGTGACAGGTTTACAGCGAGTTTTATAGCCTTTGCGCACGACGCACTTTTTCTGCACGCTTGCTCTGGCGACTTTGCTTTCTGCCACCGATTTTGTCGAGCTAGCGCACTGCTTTTTGTAGCCTTTGCGCAATACGCATTTTTTGCTTGCACCGGCAACCTGACGGTTAAGCGCGGTTTGGCTTGAGGCGGTTGTGCGGGTAGGGGCTTTTGCGCGGCTGGCGGTCGATGTTTTCTTGCTGGAGGTTTTAGCGGTGGTCTTACTTTTGGAACTGGCTGCTTTTTTCTTACGCTCTGCGGTAGTGCCTTTGGCCGGATGCGCTTTTGGCGTAGCCGAAGCGTGCGTATGCCCGGAAGCATGCGCCAGCGGCGTAAATGAGATCGACGTAATAAGTAATGCACAGAGCGAAATCGCGATTTTGTTAAGACGCGCCACTGAGCAATCCCCTGATTAAATTACAGACATATACAGATGCCTGACGATGAATGACAAACCGCATCGATTCTAAAGCATAAAAACCCTGAGAGTTAATATTCTTTTGTATCTAAAGTGTCGTTTGGTTAACGATTGCAAAAAAATACGTCAGACAATAACCATGTCGCATGAAAAATGAGCAAAGCGCTCTTGCTTCAGACGATAAAATGATATTTTTGAGGCAACTTCTGGGCACAGAAGATAAAATGTGGAGAGTGACAAAAATGTTATTATCGGTCCTGCGTTCAGGACGCTACAATGACAAATTACTGCCGTAGAGAAGTTTAAGGAAGCAAGACAATGAGCACGACTTTAGAAAAAATCCAACATCAAATCGCTGAAAACCCAATCCTGCTGTACATGAAAGGGTCCCCGAAACTGCCAAGCTGCGGCTTCTCCGCCCAGGCCGTACAGGCGCTGTCTGCCTGTGGCGAACGTTTTGCTTACGTCGACATCCTGCAGAACCCGGACATCCGCGCAGAGCTGCCGAAATACGCAAACTGGCCGACTTTCCCGCAACTGTGGGTTGATGGCGAACTGGTTGGCGGTTGCGACATCATTATTGAGATGTATCAGCGCGGCGAACTGCAAACGTTGATCAAAGAAACGGCCGCTAAGTACAAGACTGACGAGCCGAAAGCAGATTAATTTTTGCTACCAATAAAAAAGCGACTTCTGGTGGAGTCGCTTTTTTTGTCTCTGCTATTCTTCGGCTACCGGTAACGGCCAGCCGCCAAGTCGTTTCCAACGATTGACGATTTCGCAAAACAGCTGCGCGGTTTGTTCGGTATCGTAAAGCGCCGAGTGCGCCTGAGTGCCATCAAATGCCATGCCCGCAGCAATGCAGGCCTTCGACAACACCGTCTGGCCGAGCGCAAGCCCGCTTAGTGCTGCCGTATCGAATGTTACGAACGGGTGGAAAGGGTTGCGCTTCAGGCTCGCGCGCTCGGCAGCCGCCATGGTAAAACTATGATCGAATGTGGCGTTATGGGCGACCATAATGGCACGGCTACAATCGCTCTCTTTCATCCCTTTGCGGATCATTTTGAAAATCGCGTGCAGAGCGTCATATTCGCTCACCGCACCGCGCTCAGGATCGTTCGGGTTAATCCCGTTAAAGGCCAGAGCTTCAGGCTGCAGGTTGGCACCCTCGAAAGGTTCAACATGAAAATGCAGCGTTTCGTCCGGCATTAGCCAGCCTTGCTCATCCATTTTCAACGTAATAGCGGCGATCTCCAGCAGGGCGTCGGTTTTGGCATTAAATCCCGCGGTTTCAACATCAATTACCACAGGATAGAAACCGCGAAAACGGTCGCACAGACCATTAAGTTGAGCGTTCTCGGACATCAGATTCTCTTAGCTGGAAAAAAGTAGCGCGCATTATGGCAAATTTTGCCACCGCTTGCAGCAGGAAGGGGGATAAAACAGCGGGCGCCGCAGATGGACGCCCGAAGAAGATTAGTTGCCGAGGCCTTTGCCGGCATCTTTCTCTTCAATCAGTTCAATTTTGTAACCATCCGGATCTTCGACAAAAGCGATAACCGTGGTGCCGCCTTTGACCGGACCCGCTTCACGCGTCACGTTGCCGCCGTTCTGGCGAATACGCTCACAGGCTTGCGCCGCGTTATCAACGCTTAGCGCGATATGGCCGTATGCGCTGCCGAGATCGTATTTATCAACGCCCCAGTTGTAGGTCAACTCGATAACGGCGGTATCGCTTTCTTCGCCGTAACCCACGAATGCCAGTGAGTATTTGTACTCAGTGTTTTCGCTGGTACGCAGCAGTTTCATGCCCAGCACGTTGGTGTAAAACTCAATCGAACGTTGCAAGTCGCCAACGCGCAGCATGGTGTGAAGTAAGCGCATAATGTCCCCTATGCAGTTTATTTTGATACATCAGAGCGTTAAGTATAGCGGCGATAACCCGCCGCTATCAATGCAATGGAGGGATTACAGAGTAGGATAATCGGTATAGCCTTCCGCGCCACCGCCGTAGAAGCTTTCCGGGCGCTGTTCATTCAGTGCGACTTTTTTCTGTAAACGCGCAACCAGATCTGGGTTGGCGATATAGTCCCGACCAAAAGCAACGGCATCAATCAGGCCTTTGCCGATCAGGTCGTTGGCTTTTTCTACCGTATACGCGCCTGCGCCGATAATTGCGCCTGGGAAACGGTCGCGCACTTTCTGGCGGAATTCATCGCTATACGGTTGGCCGCCTGCCCAGTCCGGTTCGGACATATGCAGGTAGGCAATACCGCGTTTAGCCAGCTCTTCAATCAGATACAGCGCATCGGCTTCTTCGTCCGGCCCGTTGTCGACATTCTGGAAGCTACCGATTGGCGAGACGCGAATACCGATACGGTCGGCGCTCCACTCTTTGCTCACTGCATCAACCACTTCCAGCACCAGGCGAGCACGATTTTCAACGTTGCCGCCGTACTGATCGGTACGATGGTTAGAGGACGGGGACAGGAACTGATGCAGCAGATATCCGTGGGCCGAGTGCAATTCAACAAGGTCAAAACCGGCATCGCGAGCGTTCCCGACCGCCTGACGGAAATCATCAACGATCCCGGGGATCTCTTCGATTTCAAGCGCGCGTGGCATAGAGGTATCAACACGAATCGCGTGGCCATGCTCATCGCGCAGCGAAGTGCGGGTACCGGCGCTAATCGCTGATGGCGCAACTGGTGCCTGGCCGCCAGGCTGGATGCTGTTATGCGAAATGCGTCCGGTGTGCCACAGCTGAACGGCAATACGACCGTTTTCGGCATGCACACCAGCGGTGATTTTCGTCCACGCCGCAATCTGTTCCGGGCTGTGCAGGCCAGGGGCGCCAGCATAGCCTTTCGCCTGAGCGGAGATCTGCGTAGCTTCGGAAATAATCAAGCCGGAGCTGGCGCGCTGGCGGTAGTATTCGCCCATCAGAGGGGTCGGAATATCGCCCGGTTCAATGCTACGCAGACGCGTGAGCGGAGCCATGAATATGCGGTTAGGTACGGTGACCGCACCGACTTTCAATGGGGTAAACAATTTAGATTCTGACATAATGACTCCTGAGTAGACCGGTCGTCTTGAAACTGGTTAAATAAAAACGCCTGTTACACGGCAGGCGCAGCAATAATATTTTTAGCGTGGGCAAGTGCGCTTTCCAGCGGCGTCGCGCTACGGGTAATCTTGGCCTGCAAATTGGCCCCCAGCCACAGAGAGTAAAGCACCTGGGACAGAGTCAACGCATCGCCAGCGAACATCAGACTGCCTTCCTGACGGCCTTTCTCCAGGGCATCACCCAGTAGAACGATAATCTGGCTGGCACCTTTATCCATCGCGGTACGCATGTCTTCCGACAGATCGCACACCTCTGCCGACAGCTTCACCGTCAGACAACCGCTGATAATACCCTGTTGGCAAAACTGGGTCAGCGTATGCTGGTAGTAGGCCAACAGACGATCGCGATAGTTCCCCTCGCCGTGGTCGAAATGCTCGACCAGGCGCTGAAGATATCCGGCGTAATGGTATTCAAGCAGGGCCACGCCATACGCTTCTTTTGAGCGGAAGTAGTGGTAGAAAGAGCCTTTCGGCACTTCTGCTGTTTTCAATAATTCGCTCAGGCCCATACCGGTGAAGCCCCGCTGCATGCAGAGCTGCTCGCCGGTGACCAGGATATGTTCGCGGGTAGTACATTCACTGTGCTTGTTCATGGGGCTCACTGTAATAGACCGATTGGTCTAATGCAAGCAATTATTAAAAATGCCGCCTGGCGCAGAGGCTGGTGAACAAAATTTGCGAATGATGAGTGAAACGTCTTCAATAAAGAAAGAGAAAGATGGCAGGAGAGGCGAAGTGGCTGAACAACTGGAGTTCTTTCCGGTACAAAGTCCGTGCCGGGGGATTTGTCAGTCAGATGAACGCGGCTACTGTCGGGGTTGCCTGCGCAGCCGTGATGAGCGTTTTAACTGGCAAAAAATGAGCGATGTGCAAAAGCAGGAAGTATTGCGTCTATGCCGGCAACGCTGGCAGCGCAATTTACGCGCAACCAAACAGGATAGTGCGGAAGAACCGCAGCAACCCTCACTGTTTTAAGCACGAAACTGCGTATACTCAGAACACTTTTTTTGTTGAGGAAGCTGTTATGGTTCAGCGTATTGCTATGGCTCCGCAGGGGCCGGAATTCTCTCGTTTTGTGATGGGCTACTGGCGTCTGATGGACTGGAATATGTCCGCTAAAGAGCTGGTTGGCTTTGTTGAGCAACACCTGGATCTGGGTATCACGACCATTGATCACGCCGATATTTATGGTGATTATCGGTGTGAGGCGGCGTTTGGCGAGGCGTTGAAGCTGGCCCCGCATCTGCGTAGCCGGATGGAAATCGTCACTAAATGCGGGATCGCCACCCGGGCGCGGGCAGAAAACACCATCGGCCACTATATTACCGACCGCGACCATATTGTGCAGAGCGCGGAACAATCGCTGCGTAATCTGGCTACCGATCATCTCGACCTGCTGCTGATTCATCGCCCGGACCCGTTGATGAATGCCGACGAGGTTGCGGAAGCCTTCCTGGCGCTGCATCACAGCGGTAAAGTACGCCACTTTGGCGTCTCTAACTTCACGCCAGCTCAGTTTACTCTGCTACAGTCTCGCCTGCCGTTTACCCTGGCGACCAATCAGGTGGAAATTTCTCCGGTTCATCAGCCGCTGTTGCTTGATGGTACGTTAGATCAGCTGCAGCAACTGCGCATCCGGCCCATGGCCTGGTCCTGCCTCGGCGGCGGTCGCTTGTTTAACGAAGAAAGTTTCCAACCACTGCGTGATGAACTGGCCCGTGTGGCTCAGGAACTGAATGCCGAAAGCATTGAGCAGGTGGTATATGCCTGGATCCTGCGCTTACCTTCGCAGCCGCTGCCGATTATCGGCTCTGGAAAGATTGAGCGCGTGCGCTCTGCGTTGGTGGCTGAGAAGCTCAATATGACTCGCCAGCAGTGGTTCCGCATCCGCAAAGCGGCGTTAGGCTACGACGTTCCGTAATCATTCAAAAGCCTGGTATCTCTGAATTGATTCGCAGAGATACCGTTTATGAGTCAAAGCAAATCAGCTCGTTCTTTCGGTAATCGTTCCGGCAATCGGGGCCTGTTCAAGCTGCGATAGCGCGCACCACAGTCGCCAGATAACCGCCGCCAGCTCTCTTGCCGCGGGCTGGTGGTGGTGATTGAGCGCGTCGCAAATGCGCTGCAATTCCTGAAGTGTTGAGGCGAGCGGTCGCTGCTGCACGCCGCGTTCGCTCATTACATCGCGCAGCAGGCTAATACACAAATCGCGTACCTGCGAGAGCGGGTCGGACCGTGTTTCCCATTCGCGAAGCTGCCAGACCACGTGGGAGCAGTTGAGCAACACTACGCCCCAACGCAGCAGCCAGCGGCGTGCCAGCGCATCCTGACTGTTACTGAGTTGGCTGATGTGATGATAAACCAGCGATTCAAATTCGTGTTCGCTATGCTGCGGGCGGCGGCTTAATTGGTCGACAAAGTGACGCCGTAACGCCCGAATGTGCCGGCGGCTTTTACGCGCGTCTGAACCCGGACTGATAATTGCGAAGGCCAGCCAGGCAAGACCTACTCCGATGATTTTGCCTAAATTATCGTTGAGAAATGAAGCGTAATCATAGACCGGAGGATTGGTTACCGCGATAAATGAACCCATAAAGACAATCAGTTGTCCCCAGAGTCCGGCGAATTTGGGCATCTGCAATTTAAGCAGTTGCATGGTCGTCAGTAGCGGGAACAGAAACAGCAAAAATTGCCATAAATCGGTTATCTGCACCATCAGACCGAATTTAACCACGAAGCTGAACAGCGAGAGCAGGACCAGCGTGCGCATTAAAAGCGTTAATGACTTAAACGGCGAAGGTGACACCGAGTAGAGCACGCAGCAGATGGCTGCCAGGGTCAGAGCGGCGGCGCAGGCCTGCCATTGGGTGCTAATTCCCCAGGCACCCACCATCACCAGCGCGAAAAACGTACGTACACCGTTCCAAAGCGCTTCAGCTTGATCGGTATGGCGAGTCAGTGCAGGTGCTGAAGGAACGTTAAATTCGGTCACCACGGTGGCGTTTTCGATGCGCTTAATCCATCTGCTGCTCTCCAGATAGAGACGGCAGAAATAGCGCAGACGCTTCCAGAAGGCGATATGTCGATAGTCCGCTTCGGCGGGAGGGGCCAGGGGGGCAATGAGCTTCGCGATGCTATAGCTGTCGGTCCCTGAATGGGTCAACTCATTCAGCAACGCTTCCAGAACCTCACGGGTGTTGGCGGGTGCCGCAGGCCAGTTGAGTAGCATTCGCCGCAGGCTTGAAATCACGCTAGTCATTCGCAACTGCTGATGTAGTAGGTAGTTGAGCAGTGGATTCTGCCGACGAAAGCGATAGTGACTCCAGAACGCCTGAATGCGCAGCAGATTCATGGTCAGAATTTGCCCAATCACACTTTCATGCGCGGTGCGGATCGCATCAGTGGTTTCCGGAACCCACAACATGCTGGCGTGCTCTAACAGCCGGGCATGCATGTTCTTCAGGGCGGTCAGTAGCGTCGTACCATCCGAGGTACTCGGTAAAATCATCATCATCAGACCGCCGCAAAGAATACCCACGATCACTTCGCAGACCCGCGACTGGGCGATGGTCCACAGTTCGTTAGCATCAGTGATATTGATAACCGGAAAGGCGATGATGGCGCAGGTATAACCGGCGAGCTGGAAGGCGTAGGCAACGTTGTTGGTATACATTGCGCAGGCCCAGGTACAGAGCGCTATCCACGCCGAAATGCTAAACAGAAACAGCCAGGGATCGTTTAGGGTATGTCCGGCCAGCAGCAACGCCGCGCAGGCACCGAGTAGGCTGCCCGCAATGCGCCCGAAGCTTTTACTGATTACGCCGCCGACGGTTGGAAAGCTCACGACGGCGGCAGAAGTCATCGCCCAGTAGGGCTCATCGAGATTCAGCCAATAGGCGATGCTGAGCGCCAGGCACATCGCGATTCCGTTACGCAGAGCATAGCGCCACTGCGGACGGCTGGCCTTAATCCACGGGAGCGAGCGCCACGTCAGGGCCTGCACCTTCATTACTGTGGGCCAATGGCGACGGTACAGGTGGTACCGGAAACCAGCGTGGTATCCGATGGTAAGCTGTCAAACTCAATGCGCACCGGGACGCGCTGGGCCAGGCGGACCCACGGAATATTTGGCTTAATGTCCGCAACCAGACCGCCTCCGCTTGCAACGCTTTGATCGACAATCGCACGACCGATACTACCTACGTGACCCTGTAACTTTTGTTTGCTGCTGTAGAGAATGATTTGTGCTCTATCGCCCGGACGGATATTGCGCAGCTTGGTTTCTTCAAAATAGCCGACCACGTAAAAAGAGTGACTATCAACGAGAGCAAAAACCGGATGACCCACGGAAGCGTAGTCGCCAACGCGAGTCGACAGGTTGGTCACCCAGCCATCTACCGGGGCTTTAATTTCAGTTTGTGCAAGTTGCCACTGAGCGTGATCAAGGCTGGCCTGCACGACGTCAATCAGCGCTTTTGCGGCCTCAAGGTTAGTATTTGCGGTATTAAGGGCGGTATTGGCATTTTCCAGATCTTCCGCCGAGATAAAATTCTGCGACAAATTACGCCGACGGTTGGCATCGCTCGCCGCTTTCTTCTGCTCAGCTTTGGCTTTCGCCACTTCTGCTTTTGCTTTGGCTAACTGTGCCTGGGCGTTGAGAACGGCAATTTTATAGGGCGTATCGTCAATTTTGAACAGGACATCCCCGGCTTTAACCAATTGGTTGTCGCGAACGTTTAGCTGCAGGATGCTACCGGAAACCTGTGGGGTGACTCCCACCTGTTCGGCGCGAACCTTTCCGTCGCGGGTCCAGGGGGATTGGGTGTAGTAATTCCAGACTAGCCAGGCGGCAATGATGGCCAGCGCGACGACCAGTAAAGTGGATAGGTATTTTAATTTCTTCATGGAATGAATATTACCAGGCAGTCAGTAAAACCAGCGCCAGACAGACAGAGAGCGCAAACAGGGACAGGTCCATTAGCAGGGGATGCCAAATCTCACCTGCGTACATCCAGTCGCGAAGCTGACGGTGAATCATCAACCAGATAAAGAAGCCCAACAGGACAGCTTTAAAGATAGGGGGAAAGTAGACAGAAGCGCCAAATACCAGGTCCTGGAGCGACAATCCGGCAGTGTTGAGACTCAGTTTCACAAGCAAAAATCCTTGCCGTTGCAGGAGAAATGTTCAGGTTATGCGATTATTCACATTGTAAATCATTGTCTTGATTTTAGTGAATCAGGTAATTCATTTGTTTTGATAATTTAAATGCTGCACACTATTCTAAAATCAGTATAATAACTTAGCAAGCTAATTATAAGGAGATGAAATTGGAATCGCCACTTGGTTCTGATCTGGCACGTTTGGTACGCGTTTGGCGCGCGCTAATCGACCATCGCCTGAAACCTCTGGAGTTAACGCAGACACACTGGGTCACTCTGCATAACATTCATCAGCTGCCGCCTGAACAGTCGCAGATTCAGCTGGCGAAAGCCATTGGTATCGAACAGCCATCGCTGGTCCGCACGCTTGACCAACTGGAGGAGAAAGGCCTTATTTCTCGCCAGACTTGCGCAAACGATCGGCGGGCAAAACGTATCAAGCTTACGGAAAAAGCCGAGCCGCTGATCAACGAAATGGAAGAGGTGATCGGCAAAACGCGTGATGAAATTCTGGCAGGTGTTTCCGCACAAGAAGTGGAAACGTTGCTCAATTTGATTCGTAAACTTGAACACAATATCCTCGATCTCCAGGCAAAAGATTGACCTTGTGAGGCCTTGAGTAGTTTCAAGGCCTCCTTTTTATTCATATTATTCATGCCAAACGATAACGCGATTGCGGCCGTTATTTTTGGCTTCATACATCGCTTCATCTGCGCGTCGAACGCACTCCTCTGCTGAAATGTCAGTGTTCTGCGTGGTGAAAACCCCCATACTGATGGTCATTCTTTCCGGTAGCTCAGCTCGTTCTTCACTGATGGTCAGGCGGATGCGTTCAGCAATGGCCAGCGCCTCTTTGACACCTGTATTCACCAGGAGTAAAGCAAACTCCTCGCCGCCGATACGTGCGGCTGCGTCGTGCTGCCGTACGCTGTTTTGCAGAACGCTGGCTGCAAACTGAATCACCTTATCCCCCTGTAAGTGCCCGTAGTTATCGTTGATGCGCTTGAAATGGTCGAGATCGCTAACAATGACCGATAGCGGCTGCGAAGCAGAGACCTTCGGTAGTAACCCGTTAAGAGTGTCGTAAAAATAGCTGCGGTTATACAGCCGAGTCAGAGGGTCGCGAATGGAGTTTTGGTAGGAGCGGATATACTTGTTATTTGATTCGCGATAGAGCATAAAAACATCGCCGAGCAGCACTAAAATCAGAAACAGGGTGCTTAGCGTTTCAAAGAAGCGAGCCTGATTCCAGGTGTGATTGATATCGTGAACTGTGGAGAGCAGAACGAACAGTGTAAATATATAGGTAGTGCAAAAAAAAGCGCCGCTGTACCAGAATATATTACGAAGTCGAGTCTGCCCAACAAGTAAAGTCAGCGTTAATGACCATATAATAATTAATACCCAGCCAATTCGGCTATGCCAAAGCGGTGTAAAGGTGAAGGTCAAGTTATCAATGAACTCTATGTTTAACCACGGCGAGTGGCTAGAGTGAATCCATGATAATGCTAATATAATACTGATAAATATGACACAGCTGCTGAGTACTGCAGCGTGCGTTTTCCATGAATTAATCGTTCTGTGACGGATACGATATAAAATAATCGACGTCATAAATAGCACTGCCATCATGATGTTGCGAAAAAAATAAAAAATCAGCGCATCATTTTGATTGACGACGCGACCCTGACCGCACATCAGCCAGTCAGGATAGCTACTGATCGTACCCAGCATCAGCAAGGCCGAACAGGCAAAAGCGAAAGCGATCGGGGCCAGGTACAGCCTTTTTTTGTCACAGAGATATTTCATCGCCATAAAACAGGCGACGGTAATATGAAAACTCATCAATGAAATAGTCAATACCGGGAAAAGCATCGACGATGTTGTAGATATATGATGAATTAATGAACCGGCAAGGAAATTAATCGTAATAATAGAAAGGCCGCAAACAGCTACGTAAAGACATATCCGGTGAGATAATTTTTTCAAGTCAACAAGCATAGTCAGCATCCCTAAGTAAAAGGGCGAAAGTAAAACGACGCAATTGTCGTAAATTGTGTAGTAAATACAGGCTGAGCGTACTTGATAATGATGTTTGAATTATTGAGCAGGCGCAAACAGTCGAAGGGGAACAGGAATAAAAATTTAAATATATTCTCTTTATTTATATATTTAGGTAAATAATACTTTATTTGTATAAATATGCGGCCCGTGAGGACCGCATAAGCATGTTTTAGCGTGGGGAAACGGTAACCTGGCTACCGCTGCCGGCAATCGCTACGCGCTGGCCGACGGAGAATGGCGTGCTGCCTTGTTTCTGCACTACCATGATGGTATTGCCATCATCTTTGCGGATTTCCAGCTCAACGCCCTGGGTTTTGTTCATCGCACCCTGTACACCCTGACCCGCTACGCCACCGGCGACTGCGCCTGCTGCCGTTGCCAGTGAACGACCGGTACCGCCACCGATGGTGTTACCAAGGAAGCCGCCGAGAACTGCACCACCAATAGCACCAATCGCATTGTTCTCGTCACCGCCCTGAATCTGGACTGCACGGGTATGCACAATGGTGCCGTAGGTCACGCTTTGGACCTGTTTGGCTTCAGATGCGGAGTAAACGTCACCAGACAGGCCGCTGCTGCTGACACAACCTGCGAGTGTAAAACCAATCATCGAGACAGCCAAAACACGTAAAATCATTTATGAATCTCCTGTTCACCAAGAAGCGTTCTATTGAACTTCCTTGTAGCCAATTATATGGCATTTAAGCGTCTGCTGGCATAGCAGATGCGTGGACTATACAAAAAATAATAATCAGAGTCGTCTCAACCTAAACTAAACATAAGTTCTTTACGCTAAGAACAATCGCACTGCTTGTATTGTTAAAAAATATTATAGCAGCATAGCATTGACCACCCGTTTATGGTGGAGTGTGGATATACGAGAGTCATGGAATGAAGGAAAGCGTATGAAATCAGGTCGCTTTATCGGCGTAATGTCCGGGACCAGTCTTGATGGTGTTGATGTTGTTCTCGCAGCAATTAATGAAAACCTGGTCGCTCAGCAGGCCTGCCTGACGTATCCCATCCCCATTGCTATTAAAGAAGAGATTCTGGCTATCTGTCAGGGACAGCAGTTGACGCTGTCGCAATTGGGTCGGCTTGATACGCGCCTCGGGCGGCTGTTTGCCGATGCGGTTCTGGCGCTGATGCGTCAGGAGAATTTGCAGGCATCGGAAATCATCGCCATTGGCTGTCACGGTCAGACGGTGTGGCATGAGCCTACAGGTGATGCGCCGCATACCATGCAAATTGGCGACAACAACCAGATTGCCGCACACACCGGGGTGACGGTGGTAGGGGATTTTCGCCGCCGCGATATGGCGCTTGGCGGGCAGGGCGCACCTTTGGTTCCGGCATTCCACCATGCGCTGCTGGCACACCCGGTAGAGCGGCGTATGATTCTCAACATTGGCGGCATTGCCAACCTCTCTTTGCTGGTGCCTGGGCAGCCGGTACGCGGCTACGATACCGGCCCTGGCAATATGCTCATGGATGCCTGGATTTGGCGTCAGTGTGGCAAGCCCTATGATAAAGACGCGCAATGGGCCAGTGAGGGTAGAACTTTGCTGCCGCTGCTGCAGGACATGTTAAGCGATCCGTGGTTTGCGCTGCCCGCGCCGAAGAGTACCGGACGTGAATACTTTAACTACGGCTGGCTGGCGCAGCATTTAGCGCGGTATCCGGGACTGCGTGCTCAGGATGTGCAGACTACGCTGACGGAACTGACTGCCGTGAGCATCAGTGAGCAGGTGCTGCTCAGCGGCGGTTGTGAGCGTCTGTTGGTATGCGGTGGCGGTGCGCGTAACCCGCTGTTGATGGCGCGTCTGGCGGCGCTGCTGCCGGGAACTGAAGTGTCGACCACCGATGAGGCGGGGATCAGCGGTGATGATATGGAGGCATTAGCTTTCGCGTGGCTGGCATGGCGCACCCTCGCCGGATTACCGGGAAACCTGCCTTCTGTCACCGGTGCTTCGCAAGCCTCTGTGCTGGGCGCTATTTTTCCGGCAAATCCACCGCAGAATCGGAGTTAACTGAAATCACCCGCCGGTATTTATTTGTAAACTGGATATCGTTGAAGGAGGGCGTAATGCTCTCCTGGACCGGGAAAGTCGAAGGCGAACTGATGAAAAAAATTCTTATCCTTGCTGTACCTTTTATGCTCGCGGGCTGTAGCTACTACAACCAGTTTGTCGAGCGGATGAATACGGACACGCTGGAGTATCAGTGTGACCAGAAGCCGTTGACCGTCCATTTGAATAACACCCGCCAGCAGGTCAGCTTTATTTACGATAACCAGCAGCTGAATTTGCCGCAGGGGTTATCTGCATCCGGCGCTCGCTATACCGATGGCGTTTACGTTTTCTGGTCTAAAGGCGATAGCGCAACCGTCTATAAACGCGACAGCGTTGTGCTGGAAAACTGCCAGCTACAGGCCGCCAAACGTTGAGATTTCAGTCCTGGGGGCGCACAATGACGCCACCCTTTGACTACTTTCTCAATTGCCATGTCTGATAACGACGAATTGCAGCAAATCGCGCATCTGCGCCGTGAGTATACCCGTGGTGGCCTGCGTCGCCACGACCTTCCCGCCGAACCTTTGGCGCTATTTGAACGTTGGTTGCGTCAGGCTTGTGACGCGAAACTTGCCGATCCTACGGCAATGGTTGTCGCGACTGTTGATGAAAACTCGCAGCCTTACCAGCGCATCGTTTTGCTAAAGCATTATGATGAACGAGGTCTGGTGTTCTACACCAACCTTGGCAGCCGCAAAGCGCACCAGATTGAAAAAAATCCCCGTATCAGCCTGCTTTTTCCATGGCACATGCTGGAGCGCCAGGTGATGGTTATTGGCAAAGCGGAGCGTCTCTCGACGCTGGAAGTGGTGAAGTATTTCCACAGCCGGCCACGCGATAGCCAGATTGGTGCCTGGGTGTCACAGCAATCTAGCCGCATTTCAGCTCGCGGTATCCTCGAGAGCAAATTCCTTGAACTGAAGCAAAAGTTCCAGCAGGGCGAAGTGCCGTTGCCGAGCTTCTGGGGCGGATTCCGCGTCAGCATTGAGCAGATGGAGTTCTGGCAGGGCGGAGAACATCGCCTGCACGACCGTTTTCTCTACCAACGACAAAACAGTAGCTGGCAAATCGACCGACTGGCACCATAAAGGACGCAAAATGTTGTGTTAAGCGCTGGTGCTACGTGGCATGGCGCTTTATTCTATACGCTTCATTTTTCAAGCTGCATCCTTATTTAGCTGCGCCAGCCCACCCCAGCCACTGATCTCAGTAGCCTTCGGGGCTTCATATGGCTGCCGCCGCAATGCAGCTAGAACAATTTTGCATAGATGTTTTTTTCGCGTCTGGCGAAAAGTCGTGTACCGGCAGAGGTGCAGTCGTTTATAGATGGAGAATTTGATGGCAAGCAGTAACTTGATTAAACAATTGCAAGAGCGGGGGCTGGTAGCCCAGGTGACGGACGAGGAAGCGTTAGCAGAGCGACTGGCGCAAGGCCCGATCGCGCTCTATTGCGGCTTCGACCCTACCGCCGACAGCTTGCACTTGGGGCATCTTGTTCCATTGTTATGCCTGAAACGCTTTCAGCAGGCAGGCCACAAGCCTGTTGCGCTGGTTGGTGGCGCAACGGGCCTGATTGGCGACCCGAGCTTTAAAGCCGCCGAGCGTAAACTGAACACCGCAGACACCGTGCAGGAGTGGGTCGATAAAATCCGCAAACAGGTCGCGCCTTTCCTCGATTTTGATTGTGGCGATAACTCCGCCATTGCCGCGAATAACTACGACTGGTTTGGCGGCATGAACGTGCTGACTTTCCTGCGTGATATCGGCAAGCACTTCTCTGTTAATCAGATGATCAACAAAGAAGCGGTCAAGCAGCGTTTGAACCGTGACGATCAGGGTATCTCTTTTACCGAGTTCTCTTACAACCTGCTGCAGGGTTATGATTTTGCCTGCCTGAACGAACTGCACGGCGTGGCGCTGCAGATCGGCGGTTCCGACCAGTGGGGTAACATTACCTCTGGTATCGACCTGACCCGCCGTCTGCACCAGAACCAGGTATTCGGTCTGACCGTTCCGCTGATCACCAAAGCTGACGGCACTAAATTCGGTAAAACCGAAGGCGGCGCAGTATGGCTGGATCCGAAGAAAACCAGTCCGTACAAGTTCTACCAGTTCTGGATCAACACTGCGGATGCAGACGTTTATCGCTTCCTGAAGTTCTTTACCTTTATGGACATTGCCGAGATCAATGCCCTTGAAGAAGAAGACAAAAATAGCGGTAAAGCGCCTCGTGCCCAGTATGTGCTGGCAGAGCTTGTCACGCGTTTGGTTCACGGTGAAGAAGGTCTGGTGGCGGCAAAACGCATCACCGAAAGCCTGTTCAACGGTAATTTGAGTGACCTGAGCGAAGCTGATTTCGAACAGCTGGCGCAGGATGGCGTGCCGATGATCGAAATGGAAAAAGGTGCCGACCTGATGCAGGCGCTGGTGGATTCTGACCTGCAGCCGTCTCGTGGTCAGGCACGTAAAACCATCGCCTCTAATGCAGTGACCATCAACGGTGAAAAACAGTCTGACCCGGAATATTTCTTCCAGGACAGTGATATTTTGTTTGGTCGCTACACATTACTGCGCCGCGGTAAGAAAAATTACTGTCTGGTCTGCTGGAAGTAATTGCGTAAAGGCAGGGGCGTGGGAAACCACGCCCCTTATTTTTTGCTGTCAGGTAATCAAGATGAAGAATATCCTCGCCATCCAGTCTCACGTTGTGTTTGGCCATGCGGGCAATAGCGCCGCTGAATTTCCGATGCGTCGTCTTGGCGTTAACGTCTGGCCGCTTAATACCGTCCAATTCTCCAACCATACTCAGTACGGAAAATGGACCGGATGCGTGATGCCGCCAGCGCACCTAACGGAAATTGTTCAGGGTATCGCTGATATTAACCAACTACAGCGCTGTGATGCTGTGCTGAGCGGTTATCTGGGGTCTGCCGAACAGGGCGAGCACATTCTCGGTATTGTGCGCCAGGTTAAAGCCGCCAATCCGGCAGCAAAGTATTTTTGCGACCCGGTCATGGGACATCCTGAAAAGGGGTGTATCGTAGCCCCTGGCGTAGCGGAGTTTCACGTGCGTTATGCACTACCGGCGAGCGATATTATCGCGCCAAACCTGGTTGAACTGGAGATCCTTTGCGGGCATCCAGTGGCTAACGTCAGCGAAGCGGTTGCTGCGGCGCGCGAGCTGATTGTTCAGGGGCCGGAAGTGGTGCTGGTCAAGCATCTCTCGCGTGCTGGTTTGAGCATGGACCGTTTTGAAATGCTGCTGGTCACTGCAGATGAAGCCTGGCACATCAGCCGTCCGTTGGTGGATTTTGGCATGCGCCAGCCGGTGGGCGTAGGCGATGTCACCAGCGGTTTGCTGCTGGTTAAACTGCTGCAAGGGGCTAATCTGCGCGATGCGCTGGAGCATGTTACCGCGGCAGTCTATGAAATCATGCTGGCGACAAAAAATATGCAGGAATATGAGCTTCAGGTGGTGGCGGCGCAGGATCGTATCGCTCAGCCGGAGCATTACTTTAGCGCCACGCAGCTTTAAGCGTGAAGAGCTTGCCCGACGAGCGTCGGGCAAGTATTTGCCTTACTTCAGGCCTTCGGCTTCCAGCGCCGCGGCGACGGCAGGGCGCGCGGCAACATGCTTCATCCAGGCCGAAATGTTGCTATAACCTTCCATATCCAGCTTCACGGCATACGCCCAGCGAAGCACGGTGAACAGATAGCCGTCGGCGATGCTGAAACGGTGCCCGTTAAGCCACTCTTTATCCTGCAGGCACTCATCAACATACTGCATTTTTTTATCAAGCTGCGCACGAGCGATGGGTTTGAAATCCTCCGGAGTATCCGGGCGGAATAGCGGGGTGAAGCCTTTATGCAGCTCTGTCGCCACGTAGTTTAACCATTCCAGCGTCTGATAACGGGCAATGGAACCCACCGGGGCCAGTAGCTGGCGGTCAGGCACGCGATCGGCGATATATTGCATGATAGCCACGCCTTCAGTCAGCAGCACATCATCATCCAGCAGCAGCGCTGGAACCTGCCCCTTGGGGTTGATCTGCAGATAATCATCCCCGTTTTCGAGGCGTTTTTTCATGACGTCAACGCCCTGCAAGGTGAAATCCAGCCCGCTTTCGCGCAGCGCGATATGCGAAGCAAGAGAACAAGCGCCGGATTTGTAGAACAGTTTCATCGATAACTCCTCGTGGCTACGGTTTTCTGTATGTTAGTCCGCTCAGGGGCAAAAAAAAACCGCTAACAGAGCGTTAGCGGTTTAAATTTTGGGGTTTTCCCGGATAGCTTAAGCAGTAGCGGTATCGCTGGCTTTCGCTGTTTTGTCGTCATCCAGGGTCATGCGGTTCAGCTTCGGTGCTGTCAGCAGCATCAGGATGGCGATCACGCCGGTTGCTACACCGATATGCAGGAACACGCGACCGTACACTTCCAGAGACATCAGCGGGTCAGTCACGTTTTCTGGTACTGCCATCATATTCGCGACATAGCCGCCGATGAGGTTAGCGCCAGCGGTTGTCAGGAACCAACTGCCCATGATGAAGCCCATCAGACGCTGTGGAACCAGCTGTGCAACCATGGCCAGACCGAGACCGGAAATCATCAGTTCACCAATACTCTGCAGGCCGTAGCTGATAACCAGCCAGCTGACGTTAACGATACCAGCAGCGCTGGCGAACTTAGCGCCCAGCGGCAGCACGAGGAACGCGCCAGAGCACAGAACCATACCAATAGCGAACTTCATCGGCATCGGTAAGGTATCGCCCATTTTGTTATAAATAGCGGCCAGAATCGGGCTACCGATAATGATCCAGAATGGGTTCAGCGCCTGATACTGTTCAGGTTCGAACGCGATGCCCAGCAGCGAGTGTTCAACGTTACGAATCGCAAAGAAGTTCAGAGAAGTTGGCATCTGGCTATACAGGACGAAGAAGATAATCGCCTGCAGCATCAGAATGAATGCCACGACCATTTTACGCCGTGCGGCGCCCTGCATCGATAAGGCTTCTTTAGCGAAGATAAAGATGATAACCAGTGCCACCACACCCAGCGCCATACGAGCGATACCCTGGTTGTGCAGCAGCCAGGTGGCGATCGCTACCAGAATCACCACACCGACGATAGTCGCCAGCAGTTTACCCACGTTAACGGGTTCAAAGTCAGGTTTAGAGCCGTACTGTTTCACCCAACGCTGACAGAAGGCAAAGTTGATAATAGTGATCACCAGGCCTACGAAGCTCAGCGCGAACGCGACGCTCCAGCCAAATTTTGCCGCCAGCCATGGCGTGGCCAGCATAGAGAAGAAGGAACCGATATTGACGGACATATAGTACATGGTAAATGCACCGTCCAGACGCGGGTCGTTCTTGTCATAGCAGGTAGAGAGCAGGGAAGACGGGTTGGCTTTAAACAGGCCGTTACCGACGGCGATAGTCGCCATACCTATATAAACGATAGAAGCATCGTGCCCGGACCAGGCGACGAGAGCGTAACCGATAGCCAGAACGATGGCACCGAGCATAATGACGCGTTTAGTGCCCAGTACTTTGTCGCCCAACCAGCCGCCGATAGCCACCAGACCGTATACCAGGGCGCTAAAGGAGGAGAACAGAGTGATAGAGTCCGCTTCTGACATACCCAGCTGTTTTACCAGGTAAACGGCCATGATCCCTTGCAGGCCGTAGAAACCAAAACGCTCCCATAACTCAATGGAGAAGATGAGATAGAACGCGCGTGGCTGTTTGAAAGCGTTCAAACTGACACTTTCTGTTGGTTTATTGTTTGCAGTAGACACAAATACCTCTTTTTTTACATCCCATATTAACGGGGGGTGTTCGGGGCGCAATCTTAGAAGACCGCCGCCTTTATAGTTATTCTGGAGGGAAAACGGCAAGTAATGTTCACTATCCTGACCCTTCAGGCAATAGCTTTGCAATAATCTGTTACATATATCCTGTGCGTTATAATACACCGCCTATTCAAATGTTATGCAGAGTTAAATTTCATCGTTTGGCGAATGGAAGAGTTTTTATCTGTTGAGATCCGAAATTTATCGCATAATGGCAATATGTTCTGCTGTTTGCGCTTGCATCCAGTCATATAGCCCATAATCCTAAAAAATGATGGGGTATTGTGTTGGCATTTAAGGTAAGGGTATTTGAATCAGCAGATTTACGTATTAATACATTAACAGTAAATTAACAAAAGTGTTGATGGGTGATCTGGATCACAAATATATAGAAATTTTGACTCTGAAAAAAATGAATAACCTGTCTGGTGGTTATATCGCCGAATAATCAGCCAGTACATAGGCGAAACTATGGCGTTAATGGCGAGGGGATGAGTGATTAAACAGGGTCATAACCACAGGTTGGGTTATGGCCCTGAATTTTGTTAAGGATAGACCTTCTCTTTGAACTCGCAAAGATCTTCGATCAGGCAAGAACCGCAGCGCGGTTTGCGAGCGATGCAGGTATAGCGACCGTGCAGAATAAACCAGTGGTGACAGTCTACTTTGAATTCGGCAGGAACCACCTTCAACAACTTTTCTTCGACTTGTTCAACGTTTTT
Source organism: Klebsiella huaxiensis (assembly GCF_003261575.2). Lineage (GTDB taxonomy): Bacteria > Pseudomonadota > Gammaproteobacteria > Enterobacterales > Enterobacteriaceae > Klebsiella > Klebsiella huaxiensis. The sequence continues at coordinate 2,711,213 of NZ_CP036175.1, forward strand.
ACCGGGGGCAAATTGTGTCCGATTGCAAACGCGGAAGATATGCGTATCAACGGCGATTGTCGGCCAGCCGAAGGCGGTGTTAAGCACTACGTTGGCAGTTTTGCGCCCAACGCCGGGCAGGGCTTCCAGCGCGGCTCGGTCTTCCGGTACTTCGCCATTATGCAGTTCAAGCAGCAGACGACAGGTTTTAATGACGTTTTCCGCTTTGCTGTTAAACAAACCGATTGTTTTGATATACGACTTAACGCCGTCAACGCCCAGCTCCAGCATAGCGGCTGGCGTGTTGGCTACCGGGTAAAGCTTTGCCGTCGCTTTGTTGACGCTGACGTCGGTGGCCTGTGCTGAGAGCAACACGGCGATTAATAATTCGAACGGAGAATTGAAGTTCAGCTCCGTGGTAGGGTGCGGGTCGTTATCCCTGAGCCTGGTGAGGATCTCCAGGCGTTTACTTTTATTCATCCTATGCTTTTCCCGTCACATCAGACGGCGCAATAATTTCGGCTTCTGCCGCTTTTGCTTTGCGCTGTTTGCTACGTTCATCGATGAGGTATTTTAGCGCCAGCATCATCCCAAGGCCAATAAATGCGCCCGGCGGCAGCATTGCCAGCAGAAACGGTGTATCAGTATGAAATACTTCGATGCGCAGTACTTTAGCCCAGCTACCCAGCAGGCTATCTGCACCGTCAAATAAGGTACCGTTACCGATAATTTCGCGCATCGAGCCGAGGACAAACATGGCGCATGTTGCCCCCATGCCGATGGAAAACCCATCCAACGCCGATAGCGCCGGGCCTTTTCGGGCGGCAAAGGCTTCGGCACGTCCAACGACGATACAGTTGGTCACGATAAGCGGGATAAAGATCCCTAGTGACTGATACAGACCAAAGGCGTAGGCGTTGATCAGCATCTGCACGACGCTCACTACCGAGGCAATGATCATCACGTAAATCGGAATACGGATCTCCGCAGGCGTCCAGCGGCGCAGGCTGGAAATCGTCAGGTTGGTCAGCGTGAGCACCAGGGTCGTCGCCAGCCCAAGCCCCAGGGCGTTGGTGGCGGTAGAGGTCACGGCCAGCAGGGGACACATCCCCAGCAGTTGAACCAGTGCGGAGTTGTTTTTCCACAACCCCTGAACAATAACGTCTTTTACTTCGCTCATGGTCTAGTCTCCACAGGCGGTGAATGTGGGAATCTGCGCAGGCAGCGTTTGTGCATATAAACCCGCACGCTTAACGGCGTTAACCACCGCTCGTGGGGTAATCGTGGCCCCGGTAAACTGATCGAAATCACCGCCGTCTTTTTTCACGGCCCAGTGACTATCGCTTTGCCCGTGAATAACTTTACCGGCAAAGAAGGTGATCCAGTCAGAAATTCTGAGCTCAATTTTATCGCCCAGGCCTGGCGTCTCGTGGTGCTCTGTGACGCGGGTACCCAACACGGTACCTTTAAAATCGGCGGCGACCAGTAGCTGAATGGCCCCGGAATAGCCGTCCGGCGCGGTAGCTTCCATCACTGCGGCAATCGGCTGCTCGTTGTTTTCAGCAATCCACACTTTATGCTGACCTTTGCCCAACTCTGGCGCGGTAACCAGATAACAGTTTTTCAGCAAATCATTGTTATAACGATTGGCTGGCATAACCTGGTCGAATAGGGCTTTTTGCTGCAAGGAAGCCTGGTCCTCAATGGTACTTTTGGTTAACTCATTGATTGCCGCCGTCAGTCCGGTGGAGCCCGCAGCAAAGAGTGCCAGCGTAATGCCGTGTTTGCGCATGCTTTGTAACATGTTCGGGTCCTCAGCGGTGGCCATACGCGCGCGGACGCGTGTAATAGTCGATCAGTGGAACGGTAATATTTGCCAGCAGGACGGCAAAGGCGACGCCATCCGGATAGCCGCCGAAGCTGCGAATCAGCCAGACCAGCAGGCCCGCCAGCGCGCCGAAGATCAGGCGTCCGCGGTTGGTGGTGGAGGCGGTCACCGGGTCGGTCAGAATAAAGAATGCGCCGAGCATCGTCGCGCCGGACAGCAGATGGATCTGCGGCGAGGCGAGGCTCTCTGGTGAGAATATCCATCCCAAAGTGGCGCAAACGGCCAGGCTTAGCAGGAAACTGACCGGGATATGCCAGCGAATGGTTTTTTGCCACAACAAGAACAGACCGCCCGCCAGATAAGCCATGTTAACCCACTGCCAGCCGAGACCAGCCAGCGCGCCACCGTAGATAGGGTATTGCAGGATCTCGTTCACCCCATGGCCGGCATGCAGTGACGTTTTGAACGTGTCCAGCGGCGTCGCCTGACTGATACCGTCGATCCCTATGCGCAGGCTGTTCATATCGCCGCCAGTCGCGGTTTGACCGGTAAAAATCACCCGCAGCGCATCGCTAAATCCAGGGACGTTAGCCGCAATCTCATGCGGTGGAAGCCAGGAGGTCATCTGCACCGGGAAGGAGATCAGCAGCACCACGTAGCCAATCATCGCCGGGTTAAAAGGGTTATGGCCCAAACCGCCGTACAGTTGTTTGGCGATAATCACCGCGAAAGCGGTACCGAGGACGACCATCCACCACGGGGCAAATGGCGGAATGCTGACGGCCAGCAGCAGACCGGTCAGCAACGCCGAGTTATCAGCGAGGATCGCGGGAATATTTTGTTTACGCAGCTTAAGGATGGCGGCTTCCGCTCCCCACGCCGTTAAGGATGCGAGAATAATTTGCAGCACGGTGCCCCAGCCGAAAAACCAGGTCTGAACCACAATGCCGGGAACGGCGGCGAGCAGCACCAGCAGCATAATCCGCGAGGTCTGGCGTTGGTTGTGGGTATAAGGGGAACTTGCGATTCTGAAAACCATTTAATCCTCGTTAACTGCCTGCCGGGATGCTTTCCGGGCCTGAACGCGGGCGATTGCTTCAGCGACGGCCGCTTTACGGGCATCGTCATTGGCTGCCGACGGGGGAACTGCTTGTTGTTCGGCTTTGCGGGCCTTAGCACGGGCGATAGCGGCTTCAACCGCGGCTTTGCGTGGGTCAACCGCTGCGGCTGTTGGCTGCTCTGCGACGACAGGCTCAGCCGGAACTGCTTGCTGTTCTGCTTTGCGAGCTTTAGCTCGGGCGATAGCGGCTTCGACGGCGGCTTTGCGCGGATCAATCGCTGTGGTTGTTGGCTGCTCTGCGACGACAGGCTCAGCCGGAACCGCCTGTTGTTCAGCTTTGCGAGCTTTAGCTCGGGCGATAGCGGCTTCGACGGCGGCTTTACGTGGATCGGCGGCGGCTGGTTGCTCAACGGCAGATTCAACCGCTGCGCTATTCTGTTCAGCTTTTCGGGCGCGCGCCTCGGCCTTGCGCGCTTCGCGAGCGGCGATAGCCTCGCTATTATCCGGTTTGGCACCAGCCAGCACGATAATCGGCTGCGCGGCATCACGTTGTTTTTCACGAACGCGCGCCAGGGCGGCGTTAATGGCGTCCTGATCTTTGGCCGCAGGCTGTACCGCAGCTTGTTTATGACGTTCCTGACGCGCGACCTTATCTCGCTCCAGACGAGTCTGACGCGCTTCGAAGCGCGCTTTTGCTTCTGCGGCACGCTTCTCTTCCTGAGCAATCGCGTAGATCTCGGCTTTTTCCTGACGGAAATACTGCACCAGTGGGATATTGCTTGGGCAAACCCAGGCGCAGGCACCGCATTCGATACAATCTGCGAGGTTATGACCGGTTGCTTTGTCGTGCTGCTGACCTTTACTAAACCAGTACAACTGCTGTGGCAGAAGATCGGCAGGACAGGCGTCGGCGCAGGCGCTACAGCGAATGCAGCCTTTTTCCTCTTCCGGCTCGCCCATTTCCGTTGCCGATGGGGCCAGCAGACAGTTGGTGATTTTTACCACTGGAACATCAAGCCACGGCAGGGTGAAGCCCATCAGCGGACCGCCCATAATCACCATTGGCTCAGCGCTCGGGCAGAAACCGGCGTCTTTAAGCAGATGGCTGACCGGGGTGCCCAGTCGCGCCCAGACGTTACCCGGACGCGAAACTGCTTCACCGGTTAGCGTGACCACACGCTCTGTCAACGGCTCGCCATCCATCACCGCGCGTTTCACCGCATAGGCAGTACCCACGTTTTGCATCAAAACGCCGATATCGGACGAACGCCCGCCGTGGGGAACCTGTTTCCCGGTCAGGATTTGCGTCAGTTGCTTAGCGCCGCCAGACGGATATTTCGTTGGGATCACACGCAGCGCAATACCGTGGGTATCGGCTAGTACTGCGCGCAGCATTGAAATTGCCTGCGGTTTATTATCTTCGATGCCGATCAGCACCTGGCTCGGTTGCAGGATATGGGCAAGGATACGAATGCCGTCAACGATCTGTGCTGCGCAATCCTGCATCAGGCGATCGTCGGCGGTGATATAGGGTTCACACTCGGCAGCGTTAATTATTAAGGTGTCGATTTTGTCGCCGCCGCCGCGCAATTTCGTCCCGGTCGGGAAACCGGCACCGCCCAGTCCGGCCACGCCAAACTGGTGAATGCGCTCAATGAGATCTTCACGTGATTTATTCTGGTAGTCGTTCCAGCCGTCGCGCTCAATCCAACGGTCTTCGCCGTCGGCATCAATAATAACGCTCATTTCCGCCAGTGCGGACGGATGAGCGGTGGAGTGCGGAGCGATGGCCGTTACGGTGCCGGAAGTTGGCGCGTGAACCGGCAGCATTCTGCCCCAGCCTCGCGTCAACGGCTGGCCGCGCAGGACGCGATCGCCCGGCTGAACGCACAGCTCCCCTTCGGCGCCAATATGCTGTTTCAGCGGAATAACCAACCGCTGCGGCAGTGGGACCTGACGCAGCGGGGTGCCGTTGGACTGGGTTTTCATTTCCGGCGGATGAATACCGCCGTTGAAATCCCAGACTTTGTCTTTTCGAAAAGCGGAAAATAACTTAAACATGTTGTTCCACAGGAATAATGCGTACCGGAATGGTTTGAAGATCCCATTTCCAGGTTTCTGTCGTCGCGGCGACCGGGCGCAGTTCAATACATTGGGTCGGACATGGCGCGACGCAAAGATTACAGCCGGTACAGAGGTCGCTCATCACCGTATGCATGGCACGGGTGGCACCGACGATGGCATCGACAGGGCAGGCCTGGATGCATTTCGTGCAGCCGATGCAATTTGCTTCATCGATCACCGCCAGCATCCGTACCGGCTCCAGCTCTTGCACATCGCCGTCAGTGGGCTGCGGGTCGACGTTCAACAGCTCGGCAATTTTGAGCATCACGGCTTCGCCGCCGGGGGCGCAGCAGTTGATTTTCTCACCTTGCGTGCCCACTGCTTCCGCATAGGGACGACAGCCGGGGTAGCCACACTGACCACACTGGCTCTGCGGGAGCAGGGCGTCAATTTTTTCAACTACCGGGTCATCTTCCACCTCAAAGCGGCGGGAGGCGTAGCCCAGAATTAAGCCGAAAATCAGCCCAAGCAGGCTGATGGCGACAACGGCTATCCAGACAGCGTTCATTACAACTTCACCAAACCACTAAAGCCCATAAATGCCAGCGACATTAAACCTGCGGTGACTAACGCAATGGCGTTACCGCGAAACGGCGCGGGGACATCCGCAACCACCAGACGCTCGCGAATGGAGGCGAAAAGGACCATAACCAACGAAAAGCCAACTGCGGCGGCAAAGCCGTATAGTGCCGACTGCAGGAAGTTATGCCCAAGGTTAATGTTCAGCAGCGCCACGCCGAGTACCGCACAGTTGGTGGTGATTAGCGGCAAGAAAATACCTAACAGGCGATACAGCGCTGGACTGGTCTTACGTACCACCATTTCGGTAAATTGCACGACAACGGCGATGACCAGGATAAAGGCCAGCGTGCGCAGGTAGACCAGGTTCAGCGGGATGAGGATCCAGGTATCAATTAGCCAGGCGCAAATGGAGGCCAGCGTCATCACAAAGGTGGTGGCGAGCCCCATCCCCATAGCGGCTTCCAGTTTTTTGGAAACCCCCATAAACGGGCACAATCCAAGGAACTTCACCAGCACGAAGTTGTTAACGAGGACAGTACCCACAAAGAGCAGTAAATAATCAGCCATTATTCGACCTGAAATAGAAAAAGCCGTCTATTATCGAATAAATCGATACCCGCGACAACAGGTTAACTGTGTGGTTATTACGGATTCACAAAGGTCCGTTTAACCCGCTCTGAACGCCTGAAGTAAGGCGCCAGCAGCGCAGCCGCAAGAAGAGGGAACAGAAGCTGGCGCAGTGCCAGGACGTCCGAAATCGGAGAAAAGGCAAAGGCTTTTATCGCCAACAGGAGCGTTATCAATAGCCAGATAATGTAATGTTTTGGTACACCTTTGCGGCGCTTGAAAAAGGCGATGGTCAGCCATAGCGTGTAGTACCACATAGCAATTGAGAACGCTAAGGACGCAATCCACAGGGCAAGGTGCTCGGGACTCATATTACTCAGCAATGTATAAGTCTGGGAAGACATCAGGGCATGAGTAAAAAGAAGTAGCGACAGTGAGGCGCTAAGTAGAGCAACCAGTAGCCATGCCAACGGCGCCAGAAGCCATCCGCCAATACGTTCCACAGAGTCAGAGGACATTATTACTCCCGAATTCAAAGCCAGTCATACCTGTCATACTTCAAGTTGCTTATGTGTTGGCTACGCTCGCTCACCCCAGTCACATAGTTATCTATGCTCCTGGGGACTTACTCCCTTGCCGCCTTTAAGCAACTCGAATTATTTAAGGTATATAAATAAAAGCAGGGCGGGAAGTATAAGCAACTGGCGTGAATGATTACAGTCTTTATTGCACGTAGCGCCAGACGGACTTAGGAACTTCACCGATGTTGAACAATTTGCCGCCGGAAACCAGCTCCGCCCGGCGATGGTCGGCAGCGCGATACATGTTGACGATCTCTTCGTTATCGGTCAGGGAATAGTTAAGGTGATCAAAAAGTTTTTCCAGACTTTCCAGCGAACTGATTTTACGGAATTTTAATAAGTAGTCCTGAACGGTCATTTGCGTATCCATTTTATAATCGGAATAAATAAGTCGAATATTACCAGCTTTCAGTAAACTTGTTCTCAACCAACAAGCCTTTACTTTCTCAGGCTGTAAGGAATTATTTCGGTTGTAATTACTGATGACAAGAACAGACGGCGTTCCCGGTGTAATACAAAGAAAATTTAAGAATATTCCAGAACTGAATCAGGCGCCGGAAGGCGCCTGGGAGAGAAGATTAACGCTGTTCGCCTCGGCTGGCAATAACGTTTTGGTACCAGAAAAAACTCTTTTTTCGTTTACGCGCCAGGTTTTGCTGGTGATCGACATAGACGAACCCGTACTGCTTTTTGTAGCCGTTAAGCCAGCTTAAAAGGTCGATAAAGGACCAGGGGTAGTAGCCGCGCACGTCAGCACCGAGCGCCAGCGCATTTTCCAGCGCATTAATATGGCTGCTGAGATAGTCAATGCGCGGGTCGTCAACGACCTCACCATCAATGATCGGGTCTATTGCGCCCAGTCCGTTCTCAGTAATATAAATCGGAATATCACCATAGCGCTCTTTAACCATCATGATGCCGTCGGTTAACCCCTGCGGCCAAATCTCCCAGCCCCATTCGGTATAGTTGCTTTGCGGGTTGCGCACAAAGTAAAAGAGCCCATCAACCCCAGGCTCGCCGCCGGTCGGCTCTTCGGGAGGCTGCGCCGATACAGTTTCACGGCGATAGTAGTTAAGGCCGATAAAGTCACAACGGTTCTCTCGCAGCAGGGCATCGTCGCCAGCCGCAAACGCCGGGACGCCCCAGAGCGCCTGGGTTTGTTGCAGCAGCGCTTCAGGGTAGCAGCCTTTTAAGACCGGATCGTAAAGCCAGTGGGTGTGGATAGCGTCCGCCATCTCGGTCGCACGCTTATCTTCTTCGCTGTCGGTTAGCGAGGTGTGAGGTTGCAGGACGTTAACGAAGCCAATCTCGCCTTCAACGCCCATTTCACGAAAAGCTTTGATAGCCAGCGCATGGGCAATAAATACGTGGTGACAGGCCTGAATGGCGCGCGCCGGGTCACGGACGGCTGGTGGGTGGAGGCCGTTAATGTAACCGTGGCCGATAAAGACGATGGTTTCGTTAAAGGTGGCCCACAGTTTCACGCGGGAGCCAAAACGTTCGTAACAGAGGCGTGCATACTCAGCGAAAGCCTCTGCCGTGCTGCGCGTTTCCCAGCCGCCTTCATCCTGCAACGCCTGCGGCAAATCCCAGTGATAGAGGGTTATCATCGGTTCAATATTATGCGCCAGTAGTTCATCAATCAGATCGCTATAAAATTGAATACCTGCTTCGTTAACTTCACCGCGGCCGTTGGGCAGCAGGCGAGGCCATGAAATAGAGAAGCGATAGCTCTGCAAACCCATTTCCGCCATGAGAGCGACGTCTTCGCGAAAGCGATGGTAATGATCGACGGCGATATCACCGGTTGTGCCCTGAAAAGTGGTGCCTGGGAGGTGGGAATAAATATCCCAAATAGAAGGGCCTTTGCCATCGGCATCGTGTCCGCCTTCAACCTGATAAGCTGCGGTAGCGGCACCCCATAAAAAGTGTTGCGGAAATCCGGCCATGAAGAAACTCCTTATCGAATGATAAGGTGAGTGTAATGAAAGCATGTGCAACTGTGCAACCGGTTTCTGAAACCGGTTGCACAGTTGCGAAGCGGGTCACTGTTTATTTAGACAGGGGCTTCGTCTGAACTACATCAATAGACGGTGGAGACTGGTAGTTATCAATATGATGAGCGATAACTAAAAGCAGGGCCGAAACGCCCAAAACAATCCAGCCAATAAGTTCAACAATACGATTAAAAACGTTTTCCATAACTCTAAAGCAAATAATCAAACCAGGCTGAAATGTTACTAAATGACTGAAGCAACGCAAGCGTTACCTGGCTTCAGTTGCGCAACTGGCGTAAAAACGATCAATCATTCCCCCTGCGTTAGCATAAATAATGGCCTGAGACCTATAGTGAATATATACCCTAAATAATTCGAGTTGCAGGACAAGGCACTCGTGCCTTGAACAGCGCTTGCGCTGGCCCCGAAGGGGCGAGGCCGAAGGCCGAGTTATTGCTAACGCACATGCAACTTGAAGTATGACGGGTATAACGACGTTATTTCTCATTAAAGGAGTTGCAAGATGAGTGACGCTATCCGGGTTGGATTAATCGGTTACGGTTATGCGAGCAAAACCTTTCATGCGCCATTAATTAGCTGCACGCCGGGAATTCCCTTTGTAGTTAGGTCTTTGAATACCTGAACGGGTCCCGTCCTCAGAATAGTTTGTGATCTGGAATCCGACATTTTTTGCGCTGTCCGCTGTTTGATTCGGCATATAGAGCGTGCCATCGCTGGAGACATTATCGGTATGAAATGAAGGATGGCCTGTCATTTCACCCTCCATATAAACGCAATCGCGGAAATGTAGCGATAGGGTTGTTTCCCCCATAATATCGCCGCTGGCTAGCGATTCGGCGGAGATGGCAGGGAGATCAATTACCGGATTGAGAGACGGCGTCCCTCCGGCTACGGAAATACCTTCGAAGACACAGGTCGATTGTATTGCTTCGCCCTCGAAGTTGAGGGTTCCATCATAGGCTATCGCTGATGAAGAGATAAGGTACAGAAGGGCGCCAGATAATCCGCCCGCGATTTTAATGGTCATCATCGTTAAAATTCCTTTTTATATCCGGGGTTCAGAAATAAGTCACTTCGTACCAGGCGGTGCTGGTTATGCGACCTGCGGTGATGGGTTTGGCTGGATCCAGTTTTCGATAACCAGCGCCGTACATAATAGTGATATCCTCCTGGCCTTGCGGTAACGCAATTATCGATCGGCTATCGGTGTAACCACTAAAGCTCATGGTGACCCCTGAGCTCGGGGATCCCCATGATGTTTGTTCATACCAGTGTAAAATCTCAATGCCCAGGTTGCCTGCGCCATTAGCCGTGGTGTTTGTCAGCCGATAATCGTCGTAGATATTATTTGCGTGAAATCCGACAACGATATTTTTCAGGGCTGCGGTCGCTTTGCATCCTTTGAGATAAATATAAAAACGGCTCACATCTCCGCTGGTCCCGTTGGTTAAGCGGGTAGAAACTTTAGGCAGCAGAATAGTGGCATTGGTCGAGGGCGTTCCCCCTTCCGCTGCCGCACCTGTTACTGAACAGGTACCATCGCTAATTTTCCCCGAAACGGTGAGGGTGCCATCGTTTGCCCACGTAAGCGGCACGCTTATCAAAAATAGCGCCCCTGGTAATATCGTCTTCAGTTTTATTCTCATTGCCATCCCCTGGTGTATTTCGATGTTATTGTCCGCCAAACAACGGACCGTTTATTGACGAGTGAACTTTTAGTCGTAGGTCACCCAGATATTGACCTTGCCCTTTATGCTGCCGGTGTAGGGTTTCCCATCGCTGGTAATGGCTGCGTATTGAACGTAACGAGCCGTCAGGGCGAGGGGGGCGGCGGTACGATAGACAGGGAGGCTATTATTCTGCCCGTTGCTCCCATATGCTCCCGCGTCCACAGGAGTACCGTCACCGACATGAATACGCTTGCCGTTAAGCAGCATCTCAATCTCCAGCCCCTCAATGCTTTTGCTATCGTCATGTCGATACAGCACGATATTCTGCTGCGCCGAGGTCTGCGTGCCGCTGTCTTCAAGGCGCAGGCGCAGGTGCGCCACCTGACCGGTACACTCCAGCTGTAGCTCAAAGGGCGTTTGTGCGCCGCGAGCAGGAAGTTCTTGTTGACTGCGGATCACCCAACGCCCCATCTCCACCTGATACGCTTTTGTTGAGAGCCGACAGGCGGGCGCGATTGGCGTTATGCCACCCAACCCAAGATTCACGCTACTGCTCTGCGCCGCGCCGGTATCAAGCCAGAGTTGCGACTGCGCGGTCAGTGGCGATATCGCCGTGCCGTATACAACCTCTGCGGTTTTCACCAGTTCCGCTTTGGCTGACAAGGTGGCGACTTTCCTGGGGTTAAAAATATAGCGACCCGCGCTATCGGTGCTGACCTCCAGGCTGGCACAGGCGCTAAGCTGGGGCTGGTTTTTCACGCTTTCCCCCTGCGCGGTACGAAAGTGCCAGCGGATCCCGACGCCGGGATTAGTGGTCGGCATCAGTTCATCACCGCCTTTCACCGTAAGGCACAGTTGCCGGTTAGCGGGATTATCATGCGCGGCGTCGCGTAGTCGGGGCGTTGAGTTACTGATCCCCGAGCCGACACAAGAGAGGGTGTAATCCGGTAAAAAGGTAGCGTAATCCCATGACCAGAGTCGTGTGCCGTACGGCTGAGCATTATCGACAACCAATGGGATGATCTCGGCAAACGGCAGTCGGTCAGGCGTGTGGTAGAGGCAGGTCGCCGCCTTCTGGCCCGCACGGTCGCCATCAAACCAGTGAACCTCCTCGCTGATGTTGGCGGCCAGCGCTGGATGCGCGCAGATGAGGCCGCTCAGTATTCCGGCGACCGATCGCTTCACAGCGCCACCTGCTGGGTTAATTCTTCACCTGTGCCGCCATAATCGTGCACCGCGCTCCACGTCAGCGCGGCCTGGCCTCCGGCAAAGGCTGGCGGGACCTCATAACGCTGACTCCCTTTCGGCGGCGGCATATGGAATTTGTCATTGAGCATCACTTCTGCTTTTCCGGCCCGCTTAAGCGCCAGCTTGCCGAAGCTGATGTAGTAGGGGGTGGGATTGCTGGCGATAAGCCAGGTTTTACCACCGCTCTTTTCCACCTGCCATTTCAGCTGTTTGACGGCACTGCGCGCTTCGTCGCCGTTGAGTCCAGTCGGACGAACGAAAACTTTAATTCGACTACGGATCGCCATGACTAGCTTATTCCCGCCGTCGCCGGAGGCTTTTGGCGGGATCTCTTGTACCGCCAGCCAGTAAACGGACTCCCGGTCCTGGGGAATGCCGCCGGGGATCACCACCAGGCGTAGCTTGCCCTGCTTTTTGCCATCAAGTTGCATCACCGGCGGGGTCAGGACTAGCGGGATGTTATCATCGTTTCCCTGGGTATCCTCCAGCCAGGACTGCACCATATAGGCCTGAGGCGCGTCGTTAATAATATCTACCGGAGTCTCTTTATCCGTTGCGTACGCGACGATACGGGTCAACATGGGACGCACGGCGGCCTGTGCCGATGGCATCATGCTGGCGGCAAGAGCCAGCGGAATAAGTGCTTTGAGGATGTGACTCCCTTTCATGGTCTTTTCCTTGTGATAAGTACGACATTACTGACACTGGACTGCGATTTTCTGATACCAGTTATTGGGCTCCAGTTGCGCTCCGCTCGCCACTGGTAGCAGGAAATAGCAGCGCTGGGCGGGCATATCTCCCCATTGCACGCGCATTTTTTGCTCGCGGTCGGCGGCGATGCCGCTGAGATAGGCTTGGCCTTTATTCCCGACGATCCCTGCTTCATCTTTTTCACCTTCGACGTAAATTAGCGCGCCGAGCGGAATCGGCTTACGACTGCGGATCTCGACCATTGCCCGGCGACCGACGCGGGTAGCGAAATGCAGCAGAACGGCGGCTCCCTGGGTCGGGATAACCTTGCGTGAAGACTCTTTCAGCTCCACGCCTTCGGTTTTGCTGGTATCCAGGGTCAGCGTGTTGTAGCGATATGGCGTCATATATGAAAGTACCGTGCGCCCCCAGCGGTCGGTATTGGTGCTGCTGTTTCCGCTCACCTGAATGCCTTTTGCATCAGGCGTTTCGATAATGCCGATGGTATCGCCCAGCATCGGGGTGAGCAGGATGCCGCCGGAATAGATCACCAGGCCGCCGCTCATGCCCGCGGAGAATTGCATGACGTCGTCGCTGTGCCCGATAGAACCGTTCACCGAACCGATGCTGCTCCCATAGCCCAACGACAGCGATTCGCTGGTACCACCGCCCGGATCGCGCTGAAGATTGGCGGAATAAGTCAGGGCGTTGTCCAGCGCGTTGCCGGAATAGCCCAGCGTTTGGCTATACTGGTTCTCCCGGTTGCGTGTCAGGCCGTAATTGAGCGAACCCGCATTGTGTTGGCGTTTGCCCCAATCAAAGGGGATGCTGACGTTCAGGTTGAGCTGGTTGTCTTTGCTCTGATCACTTTTCGTCCAGCTCCAGGTCAGGGAGACGCTGGCCGGGCCTATTTGCGTGCCGCCACCAGCAGTGAGGGTGCTGTTTTTCTCCGAGGTGTGGTAGTAGCGGTCCTGGCTTAGGGAAAAATAGAGATTGCCCCATGTATTAAGCCCCTGATTGAGATTAATTTCCGTTCGGCTACGTCGGCGACGATTCCAGCCTTCATCACCGTAGGCGTAGCCATTCACCTCCTCATGGTGATATCTCTCCATGTAATCGCTGAAGTCCATAAAACCCTGGGAATGATATTGGTGGCCAGCGACCTGAAGATTAGTGTCAGTGGATTCGAAATAGCGGGCGTAAAGCACTCGTAGTGCGGAACCGTTTTTTTGGGCCTCGTTTTGCCAGGTTTCGCGATAGCGGGCTCCCGCCAGTTCCAGCGAAAAAGCGCCGATAGCACCGATATTCCATGCCGCACCCGCCGACAGCGACTGGTAGTCTTCCGCGACCAGCGTGGTGGAGAGTAGCGTCAGATGCTCAAAACCGTACTCCAGGCTGCCGAAACCCAGCCAGGGTTCACCTTCGGCATGACTATTTTGTCGATATTGGCCGACCGCCGCGCTATAGCGCAGCGCACCGGGACGAATCATGGTTGGGAGCGTGGAATAGGGCACCCGGAACACTTGTCGGCTACCATCAGCCTCTTCAATCGTCACTTCCAGGTCAGCACCCGAACGCGCGCTGGAAAGGTCGTCAATGGCAAAGGCTCCCGGTGTTACCGTGGTGCTGTAAATTGTTGAGTTTTGCTGGCGGATGGTCACTTTTGCATTGGTACGGGCGATCCCACGGATAACCGGGGAGAAATCAAACTGATTATCGAGCATCATGCGTTCGGTGGTCGCCAGCGTCACGCCGCGCAGGGGAATATTATTGAGGATTGCACTGCGTGACTGAGTAAAAATATCGCCGATGGAGATATGGCCGCGGGCGGCGGCAATGCCCCGATTGAGATAGAGGCTATCGTGATTGGTTTCCCAGCCGTTACCTTCATTTTTACTGAAGGAGTCGGTACTAAACAGTCGCCAGGGACCGGCCCCGCCCGTGCTGTTCAGGCTAATCCATGCGTTGCGGCTGATTTTTTCATCGTTCTCGCTAACATCTTTAAGCTGTGATTGGTAGAAGTAGCCACTGTAGCTGGTGCGTAGATTCGCCACGCCATCGTCCCACTCTTTAGGCGAAAGCATCGCGGAATCGATGCGCTTTACCGCTTCCTGAGGTACCTGAAGAGATAACGTTTGCAGGCTATTATCGTAGCTGACTGTCGATGCTGGAATGCGGGCAGTCACGTCTTCGCACTGGCTGGAGGTCAGCGTCGCTGGGTCGATATCCCCGTCAGCATCTGCGGAGAGTCGCCAGCCGTTGTACTGTTCGGTGCGTATCCCCAGTTGTTGCAGAAACGCGGTGGAAAGGCAGGGGACAGTCGTTTTGTTTTGTCTGTCTTCAACAAACAAAATTGAATAACGATCGATAAAGCGATCGTTCAGGGTGAAATCGACCGTTTTCAGGCCTGGCGTTACCGCATTGCGATAGAGAAAAACTTCAGCCGTTGCTCCGTGCTTATCTTTACGCAAAAACTGGGTCTCATATTCACTGTCGACGGCCAGCGCGTGGTGAACAGGCGCAACGAATGCGCTGAGAACAAAGCCAGCCGAAAGCTGTTTTCCGTAACCTGTCACGCCATTTCCTTAACTATTTTGTGTTGTTATCGTGATTTACGCCGCCTGATTACTGATATTCCATCTCATAATCGACGCTGGTAGAAAACGCGCCGGGCGTGGCTGTTTCCTGCCAGGCTTCCTGGGCGACCGCTGTGAAGCCAAAGCGAATGAGACCGTCTCCGGAAGTGGATAACGCACTCCAGGCTGTTGCCGAACGCCCGTTACCTACCGGCATAAATTGACCACCTCCAGAACCAAGGCTGCGCTCATACAGCACGACGACTTTTCCCTGCGCGCCGTCGCGAATGGCATTGTGCAATTTGCCGTCGCTTCCGGCATAAGGACTGCTCATTTTTATGCGGATGTTTTTCTGACTGGCGCGGACATAGCAGCCGGAAAGGTGAATCTGGAACCCGTTAATAGCAGTGACGGCATTACTGTTCTCAGAAAGATTGGTGAGCGTGATAACAGGATTAATTTCCGGCTGTCGGGTACCGACATCACTGTCGGATATCACCCCCAGCACGGTGCAGGTGGTATCGGTAATCGCGCCAGTAACGTTAATCGCGCCGTCGGCGGCTATTCCAGATTGCGACACCAGCAGCATCAACACAGCTGCGGCGGATACCAGGGTTTTAGTGTTCATCGATTTCATGATCCCTGTGATTAATCACTGATATTCCATCTCATAATCGACGCTGGTAGAAAACGCGCCTGGCGTGGCTGTTTCGCCATATGCGGTATGGGCGGATGCGATAAAACCGAGCCGAATGATGCCGTCCTCGCCGCCGCTCTGCGCTGGCAGGTTGAACCATGCTGTTGCCGATCGCCCCTGGCCTACCGCCAGACTCTGGTTGCTGTTGTTGGTCACGCTGCGCTCATACAGCATGATGACCTTCCCCTGAGCACCGCCGCGAATGGCATTACGCAGATAACCGCTGCTGTCGGCATAGGGACTGGCTAAACGGATGCGGATATTTTGCCGTTGAGCCGCTGCGTAGCAGTTTTTGATATGGATTTGGAACCAGCGAAAGCTGGTGGCGGAATTTGAGTCTTCAGAAAGATTAGTCAGAGTGATGACTGGATTAAGTACCGGCTGAGCTGTGCCAATTTTGCTATCGGAAATTACGCCTAATATGTTGCAGGTGCTGTCGGTAATCGCGCCGGATAGGGTCAATGAACCCTCGGAAGCCTGCAATAAAGGAGACGACAGAATTAAAGTTAGAGCCAGTAATTTTATTTTCATATCGGCGATAACCTGGCGGTGGATAACCTCCCGACCAGTGGCCGGGAGATAAAATCAAAAATAAGAAATTTCGTAGTTAATGGTGTTATAAACCGCGCCAGCGGTGACCGCTGCTCCGCTATTGACAACGGAATAAGAGGCTTGATACTTCATTGTCACATCGCCAGAAGTTGTTGGCAGTGCAGCGCCCGGATCCAGATTGGTGCCGCCGTTGACGTCAATGGCAGCGCCTGTTTCTGTCTGAAGAATGACCCCAATATTGCCTGCAGCGGCGCTGTTACCATTCGCACCTGCGACGATCACGCCATTGCTGACGGTATCAGCGGTGGTGAACAGCGCGCGCACGTTTTGTAGGCTGGTGGTTGCCAGACAACCGGTCAGCAGGATCTCAAAGTTGGTGGTGCCCGCGATGCTGGTGCCGCTGTCGAAAGCCGATGTTGGCAGCGTTGGCAGGTTAATCGTCGCAGCGGTGGAGTGGGTCTGGCCGGTTTGTGCCGCACCGGCGACAACGCAGGTTGAGGCGGTGATGGTTCCGTTAAAAGTAATGGTGCCATCCGCTGCCAGCGCAAGCGGGGAAGCCAGCAATAGTGCGGTTGTACCGGTAATTAATGTCGTCTTGATATTCATAAAATTCACGTCCTTCTGAGGTAATTGCATCGATTCCCACGATAGGCTCGAAATAACCGAATGCAACGGCATGGATTAATCCGTTATGCGGTTAGGTGAGTTATTTAGGGACTTTGTATATAGTCGCCGCATTTATAAAAATTATATTAATTTAATGTGATTCTATTTGCTCTTTATTAGGTGTTTATTTAAAAGAGGCTAGTAATTACTGGTGCGCTTTTGCTTGCAGAATAATAGAAGGTGGAAAATAACAATTCAAGTTTTTTATTTATTAAATGAGGTTGTTAAGTGAAGTTATTAAACGAATTCTTAATGAATTCATATTCCGTTTTTTACAGGAGATGGTTATTTCAAAGTGATTTATTTGGCATGCGGAAGAAGCTATTTAAAACTTAAAACCCCCCGCTTTAAAACGGGAGGGTATCATCAAGCCTGCTCTACGCGCGCAATCAACGATGCTTTTTCCTGTGGACTTAAAAAAGCGAGTTCCAGACCATTCACTTGCGCCTGACGAATTTGCTCGCGACTCAGGCCAGCAGCAGGGGCTGCGATGGTATATTCGTGGATAATATCAACGCCCTGGACGGCCGGATCGTCAGTGTTAATACAGGCCAGCACGCCGTGTTCCAGGAACGTTTTCAGCGGATGTTGGGCCAGCGAGGGCACGGTGCTGGTCTGGATATTTGACGTCAGGCAGGACTCAATGCCGATACGCTGCGCGGCAAGATAATCCATCAGCGCCAGATCTTGTACCGCTTTTACGCCGTGACCGATACGTTCCGCGCCCAGCTCACGAATCGCCTGCCAGATGCTTTCCGGGCCTGCGGCTTCTCCCGCGTGCACGGTAATGCGCCAACCCACATCGCGGGCGCGGCTGAAGTGGTCCATAAACAGATTGCCAGGAAAACCGAGTTCATCTCCGGCGAGGTCGAGAGCAGTAATGCCGTCGCGGTGGGCAAGCAGGGCTTCCAGCTCTTCCTGACACGCAGCTTCACCGAAGGTGCGGCTCAGAATACCGATCAGACGCGCTTCAACGTTAAAATCGCGGCTGCCTTCTTTCACGCCGGCGATGACCGCTTCTACCACGCCTGCAACCGGCAACTGGTGCGTCATTGCCATATAGCGCGGGGAGAATCGCAGTTCAACATAGTGCAGGCCATTTCGCGCCGCATCCTCAAGGTTTTCGTAAGCAACGCGGCGGCAGGCTTCCAGCGAGGCCAGCATTTTTACGCCCCAATCCAGCTTAGAGAGAAAACTCACCAGGTCAGGTTCATTGCTGGTGACCTGTACGTGCGGGCGCAAGGTATCAAGAGTGTTTGCTGGAAGATAAAGATTGAACTGTCGGCCAAGATCGAGGATGGTTTGGGCCCGGATATTGCCATCAAGGTGGCGGTGAATGTCGGTTAGTGGCAAAGTTGAATCAATCATGGTCGCACTCTTTTTTTAGTTAAAGTGCGCACCATTGTACATCAGAGCGATAAACGGTTAAAAGCTCTGAAAAATACCGAATAAATCAATGGAAAAGAGAAAAAGCAGGGAGGATTACCCTTTTAAGTGCATGGGTGACGGTAGCGTTCATAGCAAAACGCTATTAATCATAGTGAAACAGTCTTTAATTTTGCCAGCGAGATTTTTTATAGTCTCCGGCACTAGTTTTCCTGCAATGAGTGGCAGGCTATTTTAAAAAAGGACCCTGGGAATATGGTTTTCACGTTAAAAAAAATCACGGTATCACTGGCTGTGGCAAGCGCACTGTTGCTGAGCGGCTGCAAACCTTCTGAGCAGGATCCCAATCACGTCAAAGTGGGGATTAGCGCGGGCGTTGACCAGGAAGTGTGGGCGGTGGCGCAAAAAGTCGCAAAAGAGAAATACAATCTCGATGTTGAAGTAGTGACGTTTAATGATTTCGTGCTACCCAACGAGGCGCTCAACAACGGCGATCTGGATGCTAATGCTTTCCAGCACAAGCCCTATCTGGATAAGCAGATTCAGGAGCGCGGTTACAAGCTGGTTGAAGTGGGGACGACATTTGTTTATCCCATAGCGGCATACTCGAAGAAAATCAATTCGGTCGCGCAACTGCAAGATGGCGCGCAGGTCGCGGTGCCGAATGACCCGACCAACCTTGGACGTGCGCTGCTTCTGCTGCAAAAACAGGGGCTGATTACGCTGAAAGATGGCGTCGGGCTGTTGCCGACCTCGCTGGATATTATCAGCAACCCGAAAAATCTGAAGATTGTTGAAATTGAGGCCCCGCAGCTAACCCGCGCGCTGGACGACCAGCAAATAACGATGGCGATCATCAATACCACTTTCTCAAGCCAGGTGGGGCTGTCACCGTCGCGCAATGGCCTGTTTGTCGAAAGCAAAGACTCGCCTTACGTCAACATCTTCGCCAGTCGCATCGAAAACAAAGACAGTGAAAAGGTGAAAAACCTGGTCAAAGCCTATCAAAGCGATGAAGTCGCCGCTGCGGCGGAGGAGCTTTATAAAGGTGATGCGGTGAAAGGCTGGTAATCTTGCGAAATACCCGGTCCGGTAAGGCGTTAGACGCCGCCGGGCCAGTTCCGGCAGCGTGCACTCTGTTGGCTCGCGCCTATTTTTGAATTAAATAACGAATGGTTGGCCCATCCTGCTGGATATCAAGCACGGTGTAGCCATGATTTTTCGCATCCAGCGGGATATTGTTAATCGACTGCGGACAGTCGCTGACCACTTCCAGAATTTCGCCTTTCTTTAACGAAGGTAGAGCTTCCAGAGTGGCGATTGCCGGATAGGGGCAGGGTTCGCCAACCATATCGAGGCGATAATCCGGAACGATAGTTTTCATGCTGTCTCCTTAATGGATGCGGCGGTGAGGGACTTGCGGCGGAAAAAGTGTTTCTCCCAGGCGATGACCAAAATTAGCGCGATAAGCAGCAGAAGATAGGTCACCAGCAGGCCGCCGAAGGGGCCAAATGTCGCTAACAGATTGATTTTATCCCAGTTGGTTGCCAGCACCGGTGAGAGCCCATCCCAGTAATAAGCAAGGATAGTTGAGCCAATAACGTTGCCCAATCCGACCCACCAGAAATGCACCTGTCCCTCAACAGCACGGTACATCCAGCCGGTTTCACAGCCGCCCGCCAGCACGATACCGAAGCCAAACAGTAGGCCCCCGATGACCGCATTAGGGCCTGCCCACATAATTTTCGGCTCCATGCCAAGCTGCACGTAGCTAAAAATCCCAATAGCGCTGGCGGCCATACCGAAAATAATCGCCTTCGCCATATTGGTACGCCCGGTGATCCACATATCGCGGAAGGCAGAAGTGAAGCAGATTTGTGCGCGTTCAATCAGTAGGCCAAATCCAACGCCGAACAGCATTGCCAGACCGAGCTTGGGTTGATTCGCAGCCGTCAGCAGTCCCCAGGCAATCATGGCGAAAAATACCATCATCCCAAGGCGGAAACGACGCCGCGCCTGATCAGGCTTTTGCGTTAAAGGCGACGCGCTGGAGACCTTTTGCATCTTCACCGGAATGCGAAAAATAGGCAGCAAGGTAAAGCGCGCACCGAACCAGGTGCCGATAGCGGTAGCGATGGCAAAGAACCAGGCATGCAGAGAAAACTGCGGAATGCCGGTGAAGAATGCCGCCAGATTACAACCCATCGCCAGACGCGCGCCGAAACCGGCGATGATCCCTCCGGCGATGGCCTGGAGAATACGAACCCGGCTGCGCGGAAAGCGTAGCTTAACGTTGTTGGCCCACAGCGCCGCGGCGAAGCAGCCGCCGAACATGCCGATAATCATCATGCCGTCGATGCGGGTTAGCGGTGTTCCTTCAAGATGAATCAGTTTGTAGTAGCCCCATTGTTCGCTGTGTACACCGACCAGTTGCAGTAACTGTCCGCCCCAGCGAGTAAATTCGCCGGTGACCGCCCAGAAGGTACCAGTAATACCGAAGTAGTAGGTAGAGAGAATACCGGCGGCGATAACTGCGGGAACGGGTGACCAGAACTTAATCAGCCACGCTTGTTTGAATTGTTGCCATGTCATGAAAATGCCTCTGAACTCAGAAGGTATATTACCCGTAGCGGGTTGGAGAGGCGCGATAATACGCCGTTTGAGCAGTTAAAACTCTCGACGGGATCAAAGTGAAGCGATGATATGAAGGTAAAAGGCCACGTGCTGTGGCCTTTTACAAGCGGCTATCCACTGCTATATCGAGGTGATGATGGATTGTCAGCTTATTCTTATATTAATTGAATCCGAGGCGAACGAGACCCAGCGGACAATATAATCCCTCACGGCCTTCAATTTCCACGCAATCTGAGCGGCGGAGCTGCTCTGCCGTTTTGCCGCTCCCGTGAATGGCCTTAATAACGCCCGTCGCGCCATTGTCGGCTACCATAACCATGCTGCCTGTCGAGATAGCGTTACGGTTACGATCGTAAGTTTTCATGGTTTCCTCCTGTTTAAGTCTATTTTGACGGGATGGTTAAAACGGCATTTTAATACACCTCCGGGGAAGATTTTTTTTTGAGTTTTGTCAAAATAATGAACGGTTTTCGCTAAGAATATAATAGGGCGGAATGGTTAAATTTAGAGCCTGATTATTCATAGAAGGTATGGCGCTGAACAATAAAGAAGTATTTCATTCAGGTTACCGTTATATGGATGAATTATTACGCTTGTCAGATGCGCGATAATAGCGAAATATGAGCTCCTTCGGGCTTAGAGCCTGTCCCATTAGGCTATTTTATTTGCCATTTTGGCCCTGGGCAGTGCTCACCCAAAACTCACAGCGTTTTGAGAGCCCTTCAGGGCGGCCCGAAGGGTGAGTGTAGCGAATCATCCTCACGTACTACGTGTACGCTCCGGTTGTTCCGTGCAGTCGGTGTCCAAACTGGCTACAACAATGGCGCCTACTGGGATAGGCTCTTAATTAGCGCTCACTGAGGATCCTGAGGGATATATGAGTCAAGACGTCACCAGTAAGATGTTAAAGCCTGATTTTGATATGGAAGTGTCCGGTTTAGTGCACGGATATGTCTTTCGTGAAGGGAGTTTACCCCTGCGGATCACCTCAAATGAGGTTTGCACTCAATATCAACAACTGGATAAGGAAAATGATTTTGTCTGGCTGCATCTGAATCTCAATCATGCAACCGCTGAGAAGTGGCTCAAAAGCCAGTTTGCCGTGGCGGACTTTTTCTTTGAAGAGATCCGTGGCGGTTCCCACACCACGCGGATTGAACGGCAGGGCGAAAATTTGTATGCCGTTTTGAACGATGTCATTTTTCACCCCAAGGATACTGGTTCGGAAACCTCGACGCTGTGGTTATATTGCAGCCAGAAGCTGGTGGTGACCGCCCGCTATAAGCCGCTCCGCTTTATTGAATGGATGCTCCCGCGCCTGCAAACCCTCAAAGTGAATTCATCGACCGAGCTGCTGGCTTTTTTGCTGGAAGAGCAAGAAGAAGTTCTCGAGCAGGTGGTTCGCCAGGCCAGCCAGCACGTGGATGTGATTGAAGAGCGCTTGCTAAGTAATCATGTCCAGCGTAATCGCGCCGATCTGGCGCGTCTGCGGCGAATGCTGCTGCGCTTTCAGCGTCTGTTAGCGCCAGAACCGGCGGCGATGTTCCGTTTACTTAACCGTCCTCCGGCGTGGATCGACCGCTCGGTGGTGCAGGAATTTCGCCAGTTCACCGAAGAGTTTACCGTGGTGCTGAACGATCTTTCTGGATTGATTGAGCGCATCAGCTTGCTTCAGGAGGAAATCAGTGCCAGACAGCTCGAACAAAGCAACCGTACGCTCTACACCCTGACGGTGATTACCGTGCTCGCGTTGCCAATTAATATCGTCGCTGGCTTTTTTGGTATGAACGTCGGTGGAATACCGCTATCGACCAACCATCACGGTTTTATTTGGCTGGTGGTGATTGTCGGCGTATTTACAATTGGAGCCGGATATTTGGCTTTTCGGCGGTGGGACGAACTTTAACGACAGCGGTAGCGGGTTGACCGCTACCGTTTTCGCAGTTTGAGGAGCGGTCAGCGCAGCGAGCGCAGGGCGGCAATCAGCCCCTGAACGCCTTTTTCTAGCTTCTCGTGCGGGCAACCCGCGTTCAGGCGGACAAAACCCTTTCCTTCATCACCGTAAGTGTAGCCAGGCATAATGGCCACTTTCTGCTCTTCAATTAACGCTTTTTGCAAAGCCTGATCATCAACGCCCAGCGGACGCAGGTCAATCCACGCCAGATAGGTTGCCTGCGGTGGCTGCCAGCTTAGCTCGGGGAAAGCGAGATTGAGTTCATGGGCGATGTAGCGTAGGTTTTCTTGTAGATACTTGCGCAGAGCGTCAAGCCAGGCTGCCCCTTCACGATAGGCGGCAACATGGGCGATTAGCGCCGGAACGGAAGGTGAAGAGAGACCGTCGCGGTTCTTGAGCGCCTGTAAATAGCTATCACGTGTGGTGCTATCGTCAATTAACCCGTATGCACCGGTAAAAGCCGGA
This sequence comes from Klebsiella huaxiensis, assembly GCF_003261575.2. Classification (GTDB taxonomy): domain Bacteria; phylum Pseudomonadota; class Gammaproteobacteria; order Enterobacterales; family Enterobacteriaceae; genus Klebsiella; species Klebsiella huaxiensis. Next base: position 2,734,430 of record NZ_CP036175.1, read on the forward strand.
ATATTGAAGCTTTTTGATCCGGAAGTGAACAGCGCCCACGGGCCGCGAGCGACATCGCACCATGGGGTATGTTGATGTTCAGCCCACACCATATCCATATGGATCTCGTCGCTGATCACCTTCACGCCATGCTTTTCGCACAGTTGCGCCATGGTTTCCAGCTCTTCGCGGGTCCAGACTTTGCCGGTTGGGTTTTGGGGACTGCACAGCAGCAGGACTGTATTACGTGGTTGAGCCAGTATCTGCTCAAATTCGACCATATCACAACGCCATTGGCCGTTGTCGAGTTTTAGCGGAGCTGGGGCAATGCGCCGCTGGTTGCCTTCAATAGTCTTATAAAACGCGTCATAAGCTGGCGTATGCACCACGATACCATCGCCAGGCTCGGACCATTGGCGAATCATCTCCGCGACCATATAGATAACCGATGGCCCGTAAACAATGGCTCCGCGGTTGATTGGACTATGAAAACGGCTGGCGAACCAGTGGCTCACCGCGTTAAGGAATTCATCATTTTTCCAGCGGCTATAGCCAAAAACGCCGTGCGCCAGACGCTTGCTGACGGCATCCAGAATGCAGGGGGCGGTGGCAAAATCCATATCCGAGATAGTAAATGGTAGCAAGTCCGCGGTACCGAAGCGGTCGGCAACGTAATCCCATTGCGTACACCAGGTGCCGTGACGGTCAACCGGCGTTGAAAAATCAAACATCTGAACTTCCTTAATCAGAGTCTCCCTTCGGTAACGAAGGGGGAGCAGAACTTAAGCCTCAACGGCATTCATCAAATAGTCCTCTGGATTCGCTTTCAGAGCTGACGGAATCGCTGCAGCATTTTACGCTGATTTACCGGTGATGCAGGTGACGGATTTCTCAAATGTGACAGTGCCAGTAATGTGAAATAGCCCCTCGTAAGGGGCTATTTGTTGTTTACTGCTGCGGGGCTTCGGGTGGAACCACCTCTTGCGGAGTGGTTTCTTGCGGCAGGGTTTCTTGCGGTGCCGGTTCCGACACAGAAGGAAGCTCTAAACCAAACATGCTGGCAAACTCATCCAGCGGCATTTTCTGCCCGTTGAGCGTGACCTGACCGTCAGCGTACTGCAGGCTGGAGGTGATGGCGTTATCTTCCATGGTGGTGATGCGGAACATCTGGCCCATCGCCGCCAGGCCTTTCACCTGTTGGTCAGCCAGTTTGGCGGCGTCTGCGGGCTGATAGCCTTCAAGCCCGGCAATTTGGGTCATAAAGGCGGTTGCCATATCGACCGGGATCACCAGCTTGCCGTCGAGAGATTTGACGCTACGATCAACTTCATCCGCCAGGGTTTGCGGCGGTGTGGTAACCAGCGACGGATCTTTCAGCAGAACGGAAAGATTAAAGGTGGTTTCGCCTTTCGCATTACGCCAGCTCAGTGGCGAAATGGTCAGGGATGGGTTGCCTTTGAGCATAATTGGCAGCGAGCTAAAGAAGGTTTGCATTATCGCCTGCTGATACAGCTCGGGATTCTGCGCCAGCTGCGGATCCGCCATCAGCGCCTGCGCTTGCGAGTTATATTTTTGGCTAAACTCGTGGAAAGCCTGGCCATCAATATTATCCAGCTTCAGGGTCAGCCTGCCGCTACCAATATCCTGATTTTGCAGCTTCAGACTGTTGACGGTGTAATCCAGCTGGCTATTAATGCCTTTACCGTCGGCGGTGAGCGTAGAGTTACCGTCGATTTTCATCCCTTCGAACCGCGCCAGCTCTTTGCCTTCAACGCCAATCGACAGTTTTTCCAGCGAGATGGCCTGCTTGCCAATACGCTCGTTGAAGCTGGCCATTTCGGTGGAGCCATCGGTTTTCAGATTATTGAAGGTAAGCTGGACCTTCTGATTATACTCGTTTACTGCATTAATCTGCCCGCTGCCAGCTTCGCCGGTAAGGTTCAGGGTTTTCCCCTCACGGTCAGCATCCAGCTGGAACTGGCCGCCGCTGAAGGTCACTTTTTCATCACCTTTGGCGTAATCAAGTGGTTTGAGCACGATGGCGGATTGATTGTCGCCGCTATAGGCGATGCGGGTATCAATGGTGAACGGTGTTTCGCCTTTCGCGATATCGAACAGCGCCTTGCTGGCGTCGTTATTGACTAATGTAGTTTTGACGGAGGCCATTGATGGCGCAAGGTTAAAGGTTTTCAGTGAGGCCAGCGGGAAGGGGCCGTGATCGACGACTTCGTCAAAGACCAACGATTGTCCGGCAGCAAGCCAGCGGGTCTCTTTACCGGCAATCGGTTTAACCACCAGCTGTAAATGGCTGCTGAACAGACCGCGCTGGTAGTCCTGATACGTTAGCTCAACGCCCGCCTGCGGTGCGCTGCTTTGTAACCGAGCATTGGCCTGTTGCACCATATCGGCAATACGGCTCTCCAATTGCTTTCCGGTGTACCAGGAGCCGCCGGTCCAGACGACGCCCAACGCGATGATAACTCCTGCTGCGATCAGCGATTTTTTCATAGCATTTGTCCATAAATGAAACCAGGCGGATCGGGCCGCCTGGTTGTGTTGTCATGATGGGTGAAAGTCTAGCAACTGTGGCTAAAAAGTTCAGTAACTTACTAGAGCTTATTGAACACGCGCGCTACGCGACCGGTGCCGCTAACCTGTACTGGCGATTCGTTACAGGCGACAAACGCCGATTCACCCGCGGTCAGCGTCAGGCGCTGCTCGCCTTTAGTGATAACTGCTTCACCCTCAACGCAGAACAGAATCGCCGCGCTATCCTGGGCGATGGTTGAGGCCTGCGCAGACAGGTCGTGCAGAGAGAAGGCGAAATCGTCGACCGGGATCGGGAAATCCAGCTCCGCGCCGTGGGTCACTGGCTGAGTCAGCAGCTCACCCGCAGGTTTGGCTGTAAATTTAACGTTAGCGACCAGCTCTGGAATATCAATGTACTTTGGCGTCAGGCCCGCGCGCAGAACGTTGTCCGAGTTAGCCATCACCTCCAGCGCCACGCCCTGCAGGTAAGCGTGCGGAGTTTCCGCAAACAGGAACATCGCCTCGCCTGGGTTCAGCTTCACTACGTTGAGCAGCAGCGGAGAGAAGAGACCGCTATCGTCAGGATAAAATTCGGCGATCAGGCGGATAGTCTGCCATGGTTCACCCTGCTCACTATCCAGCGCCTTCTGCAGCACTTTCAACGCATGGGCTTTTTCTTCGCCCTTCATATTCAGCAGGCTGGCAAACAGCTGGCTCAGATGTTCGCCGTCCGGCTGCGCAAGAAATTGGGCAATGGCTGGATGGGCATCGGCTACCGGCTGCAACAGGTTGACGATATCGGCAAATTCGCGGAAGGCGTTCATGGCGAGGAACGGCGTCAGGGCAAAAACCAGCTCCGGCTTGTGGTTTGGATCTTTATAGTTACGCTCGGCGGCATCAAGCGGGATCCCGGCAGCGTTCTCTTTGGCGAAACCAATTTCGGAGGCTTGTTTGTTCGGATGAACCTGAATAGATAGCGGTTGTGCGGCACACAAGACTTTAAACAGGAACGGTAGCTCGCCGAAACGCTCTGCCACTTTCGCGCCGAGCAGGGCGGTTTTATCGCCTTCAATCACTTCACGCAGCGAGCGCGGAGTACCAGCGTTATCCAGAATCTGCGAGCTGCTCTTCGGATGCGCACCCATCCACAGTTCTGCCATCGGCAGGTTGTTCGGGTTGGCGATCCCATAAAGTTCGGTTAAGGCGGTATGACTTCCCCAGGCGTAGTTTTGCACTGAGTTGATGAGCTTTTGCATTCTCAATCCCTGTTTCCACTGAATAGTAATGGCTCTATTAAACCAGCAAACGCCCGATAAGCAACCGGCGCGAAGAAAAAGTCGTCCTGGTCTCAGTTTTTGTTAAAAAATTGTGTAAAATCGATCGACTCGCTTTTCTACGGGCAAATGGAGTGTCTGCCTGAAATATAATCAGCCAAGCAGTAAGTGAGAGCACAATGTCGAATAAACCGTTTGTATATCAGGATCCTTTTCCACTGAAAAAGGACGATACCGAGTATTACCTCCTCAGCAGTGATTACGTCTCCGTCGCCGAATTCGCCGGCCAGGAAGTTCTGAAAGTTGAACCTCAGGCGCTAACTTTACTGGCACAACACGCTTTCCACGACGCCTCCTTTATGCTTCGCCCGGCGCACCAGCAGCAGGTTGCCGATATCCTCAACGATCCTGAAGCCAGCGAAAACGATAAGTACGTGGCGCTACAGTTCCTGCGTAACTCTGATATCGCCGCTAAAGGCGTGCTGCCGACCTGCCAGGATACCGGCACCGCGATCATCACCGGCAAAAAAGGCCAGCGCGTGTGGACCGGCGGCGGCGATGAAGCGGCGCTGGCGCAGGGGGTCTATAACACCTATATCCAGGATAACCTGCGTTATTCGCAGAACGCCGCGCTGGATATGTATAAAGAAGTGAACACCGGCACCAACCTGCCTGCGCAAATTGACCTCTACGCCACTGATGGTGAGGAGTATAAATTCCTCTGCATAGCAAAGGGTGGCGGCTCGGCGAACAAAACCTATCTGTATCAGGAAACCAAGGCGCTGATCACCCCGGCGAAGTTGAAAAACTATCTCGTCGAGAAGATGCGTACCCTGGGAACCGCTGCCTGTCCACCGTACCATATTGCCTTTGTCATTGGCGGGACGTCAGCGGAATCCACGCTGAAAACCGTTAAGCTGGCCTCAACCAAGTACTATGATGGTCTGCCAACCGAAGGTAACGAGCATGGTCAGGCCTTCCGTGATATTCAACTGGAGCAAGAACTGCTGCTGGAAGCGCAGAACCTCGGCCTCGGCGCGCAGTTCGGCGGTAAATACTTCGCTCACGATATTCGCGTCGTACGTCTGCCGCGCCACGGTGCATCCTGCCCGGTGGGTATGGGGGTTTCCTGCTCGGCAGATCGCAATATCAAAGCGAAGATCAACCGCGAAGGGATCTGGCTGGAGAAACTGGAGAGCAATCCGGGTAAATATATTCCGGAGCATCTGCGTCAGGCCGGTGAGGGCGAAGCGGTTAAGGTCAACCTTAACCAGCCGATGAGCGACATACTGGCGCTACTGTCGCAGTATCCGGTGTCGACCCGCCTGTCGCTGAGCGGTACCATTATCGTGGCGCGCGATATCGCCCACGCGAAGCTGAAAGAGATTATCGATAACGGCGATGAGCTGCCGCAGTACGTGAAAGATCATCCGATTTACTACGCGGGCCCGGCGAAAACCCCGGACGGCTACGCTTCCGGTTCCCTTGGACCAACCACCGCTGGCCGCATGGACTCTTACGTTGACTTGCTGCAAGCGCACGGTGCAAGCAAGATCATGCTGGCGAAAGGTAACCGTAGCCAGCAGGTCACCGACGCCTGCCATAAGCACGGCGGTTTCTATCTCGGCAGCATCGGCGGCCCGGCGGCGGTGCTCGCGCAGCAGAGCATCCGTAGCCTGGAGTGCGTGGCCTACCCGGAACTGGGGATGGAAGCTATCTGGAAAATTGAAGTTGAAGACTTCCCGGCGTTTATTCTGGTAGATGACAAAGGCAATGACTTCTTCCAGCAGATCCAGAGTTCGCAATGCACTCGCTGTGTGAAATGATCTCAGCCGCCCCTCGGGGCGGTTTTTTTATGCCGTTTAGCGGCACATTCCACTAAAACAACTTATAAATCTGACCAATACTTAACGCTTTAAGCAAGAGAGCTTTGTCGCTATTACACACTTTGAATTCAAGGAGAAAGTAATGACAACGCATCGCAATGAAAAAGACTCAATGGGCGCGATTGACGTGCCCGCAGAAAAACTATGGGGCGCGCAAACCCAGCGCTCGCTGGAACATTTCCGCATCTCGACGGAAAAAATGCCAGGCGAGCTTATCTATGCGCTGGCGCTGACCAAGCGCGCGGCGGCGAAAGTGAACCACGACCTCGGCCTGCTGGCGGCAGAGAAAGCTGATGCCATTATTCGGGCCGCTGATGAAGTGCTGGCGGGTAAGCATCCCGACGAGTTTCCGCTAGCCATCTGGCAAACCGGTTCCGGTACCCAGAGTAATATGAATATGAACGAGGTGCTGGCTAACCGTGCCAGTGAACTGCTTGGCGGCGTGCGAGGGATGGAGCGTAAAGTTCACCCTAACGATGACGTCAATAAAAGCCAAAGTTCCAACGACGTTTTCCCGACGGCGATGCACGTGGCGGCGGTTATTGCCCTACGCGTAAAGCTGATCCCCCAGCTTAATGTGCTGAAAAAGACCCTCCACGATAAATCCGTTGCCTTCAACGATATCGTCAAAATTGGCCGTACTCATCTACAGGACGCCACGCCGCTGACCCTTGGCCAGGAGATTTCAGGCTGGGTCGCGATGCTTGAACACAGCCTCAAACACATCGACTACGGCCTGCCGCATCTTGCGGAACTGGCGCTGGGCGGGACTGCGGTCGGGACAGGTCTGAACACGCATCCGGAATATGCGGTGCGGGTCGCGGCGGAGTTGGCGAGCATCAGCGGTCAACCGTTTGTTACCGCGCCGAATAAATTTGAAGCGCTGGCGACCGTTGATGCGCTGGTGCATGCTCATGGGGCGCTAAAAGGTTTGGCCGCCTCGCTGATGAAAATCGCCAACGATGTGCGTTGGCTGGCATCCGGTCCTCGCTGCGGAATTGGGGAAATCTCCATTCCGGAAAATGAACCGGGATCGTCGATTATGCCAGGTAAGGTCAACCCGACTCAGTGCGAAGCCCTGACCATGCTGTGCTGTCAGGTGATGGGTAACGATGTGGCGGTGAATATCGGCGGCGCGTCGGGTAACTTCGAGCTTAACGTTTATCGCCCGATGGTTGTCCACAACTTCCTGCAATCCGTGCGCCTGCTGGCCGACGGCATAGAGAGTTTTAATGAACACTGTGCGGTAGGGATCGAGCCTGAGCGCGAGCGCATCAGTCAGTTACTCAATGAGTCGCTGATGCTGGTGACAGCGCTCAACACCCATATCGGCTATGACAAGGCGGCGGAAATCGCTAAAAAAGCGCATAAAGAGGGGCTCACCCTGAAAGCTTCCGCGCTGGCGCTCGGCTACCTGACGGAAGCTGAGTTCGATAGCTGGGTGCGCCCTGAAGAAATGGTCGGCAGCATGGCTACTCGCTAGCCAGCCACAGGTGCAGCCTCGGGATCAATAACCTGAGCGACTGTGCCTGCGGTTTATAGCGGTACTGCACGTTATCGGCATCATAGTTCAGCAATTCCCCCAGGTCCGGCACGCTCACGCCTTTGGTGCCGGATATCAGCGTAATCAGCGGACCGGGGCAGGCGTATTGCACCTGCTTTTGCTCCCCGGTATACCAGACCCGGGCGATGGGCTGCACCTTCACCGGCCGTTTGATCTTAAGTTTTGCCCGCTGCGGCAGGGCGGCAATATCCTGATACTCCCGTTCCAGCTTGCTTTGCCACTGTTCGCGAGTCCATGGTGGAACCGCGCGCGGCGATTGCAGGCTTTTCTCCAGTTGCACCAGCACCTGATCGCGGGTCAGGTTTTTAATCACATGCTTATTAGCCCAGCCGAAACGGATGGTGCTCGGATCACGCAATGGTGTCAGCGTGCGGTAGGCGCTGAGGGTAATCAGGCCTGGAAGATGGCGGTGGACCCACTCGAAGCGCGCGGCGCTGGGGAGTCCTGAATCAATGGTGACTATCTTCTCGAAGGTTGCTTTGAGGGCATTGATATGGGCGATTTGGCGCAATAATTCGGCCTGCTCGCCGATATCAGTCTGCAGACAAATCGCCCCTGGCAAACGCACGGCAGCCTTACTGCTGCGACTTTCCGACTGCTGCTGGATAAACAGGTGGCTATAGTGGCTGAGCGCCATCTCCAGCGCAGTTTTGCCGGTATGTTGAACCACATTGATCGCGTCCAGCGGCTGGTGTTCGGCATTTTTGCTCACCGGCGGTAACTCAAATACCCGGGCAGCCAGCAGGCGGCAAGCACTCAAGGACTGCCGCAGTGCCAGGAGTTCTCGCTCCAACTGACGAAAGGTGTCATTCAAACGGTCAACAAGGTCATAGCTAGCCATATTTTCCACCTTAGTTACAACATACTATATGTTTTTTTAACTATACGCAGGCCTCGGCATCTGCGCAAGGGCTAATCAGGTAGAGGTAAAATCAGGCAACTGGTGGTAGATAGGCCAGCTAAAACAGAAACTTGCCCCGCCCAATGGACTGGCGCCGCAATGAACCTCTCCGGCCATCGCCTGGGCGATACTGTGCACGATAGCCAGGCCGAGACCGCAGCCGCCGGTGGCGCGGTCACGGCTGGGGTCGAGGCGGACAAATGGCTCAAAAACCCGCTCCCTTTCATCTGGCGCAATTCCCGGCCCATCGTCTTCTACCCACAACGTCGCACGCGAGCCTTCTAGCGTTAGGCTCACTTGAATCCGCTGGTGACTGTAGCGCAGGGCATTGTTGACCAGATTATCCAGCACGCGTTCCATCAGGCGCATATCCAGCGCGCCATAATTTCCGGGGATGACCTTGCTCAGCGTCACCTCGCGCTGTGGGTTAACCATCTGAATGTCTTCAATGTGAGCGCTGATCCACGCCGGGAAGTTGGGGGTGGTGAGCTTCAGTTCGTTTTGCGGGCGGTCAAGACGGGCGTAGGTCAACAGCTCCTCAATCAAGGCTTCCAGTTGGCCAATATCGCGATTTAGCGCCAGCGATTCCGCTTCAGTCAGATTCTCGCTCATCTCCAGGCGATAGCGCAGACGAACCAGCGGTGTGCGCAGTTCATGAGCGATACCGTCGATCAGCTGTTTCTTGCTGGCAATGAGCGCATTAATGTTATCGGCCATCTGGTTAAACGCCACGCCCAGACGCTCAAAGCTGGACATGCTGTCAAAATGAATCCGCTCGGTCAGATGTCCTTCACCAAAGCGCTGGGCAGCGGTCTCGATACGCAGCATGTCCTGCCAGTGGGGGCGCATCCAAATAAAGACCGGGAAGGCCAATGAGATAGCGATAAAAGCCATCAGCGCGATATCCAGTAGCCGCATCTCGTGAAGAAAATAGAGATAGGGCACCGGGCCAACAGAAAGGACATAGTGGCTGCGCGGAATTCGCTGAATAAAGGTGTACTGATCGTCAAGGGCAACAATATCCCCGGCGCGCAGATGCTGCATCGAATTTTCCGAGAGCTTAAATTTGCTGATCGGTTCGATATGCAGGTCGAAGGAAAGATTCAGGTCCAGTTCTTTGAGGGTTTTACTCCAGTCGCGGGGCGGGATCTCCCGCAGTTCGCTACGCATCAGATACAGCGAGCTTTTCATCAGGTCGTCCAGCGACTGACGGCCTGCGCGCTCGGCGGTGAATTTATACACCAGACCGACCATCATGGTCATCACCAGGAAACAGACGAACAGCAGCAGGTAAAACTGCACAAACAGCTTCTTCATAGCCAGACCCGTAAATTAATTATCCCAGGCGTGCGGGGCGAACAGATAGCCTTTATTGCGCACCGTCTTGATGCGATACGGTTCTGTCGCGTTATCGAGTAGTTTTTTGCGCAACCGCGAGATAGCGACATCAACGCTGCGGTCCATTCCGTCGTAGGTCACGCCGCGCAGGTTTTTCAGCAGAGCGTCGCGGTCCATAATTTGTCCGGCATGGGTTGCCAGCTCCCACAGTAGATCGAAGTCTGCTGTGGACAGTGCGATGCTTTCGCCGCTGAGCATCACCTGGCGATTGACCGGGTCGATGCTCAGGGACCCAAACGTGATGGCTTTATGCGGTGTGAGCGAAGGAGGCACTCCGCTTGCTGGCGTAGTGATGTGCTGACGCAGATGCAGGCGCAAACGAGCCAACAGTACGGCGGGTGGAGTGGTTTTCAGAATATAATCGCTGGCACCCATTTCGAGCGATAAAATATGGTTCATATCGCTGTCAAGAGAGGTTAGCAGCACGATTGGGCCCTGCCACTGGCCGCGTAAATCCCGGCACAGCGTCATGCCGTCTTTACCGGGTAACATGATATCCAGCAGCACCAGATCCGGCTTTTCTCGAGCGATGACTTCTTCCGCCCGGTCTCCACGCGGCTCCACGATGACATCCATATCGTGTTTTCCCAGATAAGCGGCGATGAGCGCACCAACTTCCGGCTCATCCTCAACATAAACGATTTTATTCATATTTTATGCGTATATGTAAAAGGGCTAACATACACTGCGATTAATTTACCTGCCATTACTCTTTTATAAACAAATGTTCTTCCGTTATGCTGCGGGTACTTGTTGTTTAAATGTTAAGGCAAAAGGAATGGGGTTGTTGATTAAAGCGCTGCTCGGGGCGCTGGTGGTTGTCCTGATCGGCGTACTGTCCAAAACGAAAAATTACTATATCGCCGGGTTAATTCCACTCTTTCCTACCTTCGCGCTGATTGCACACTATATCGTCGCCAGCGAACGGGGCATTGAAGCGCTGCGGACTACCATTGTGTTCGGCATGTGGTCAATCATTCCGTACTTTATCTATCTGCTTTCGCTGTGGTATTTCACCGGGGTGATGCGCCTGCCGTTTGCTCTGGCAGGCGCTGTCGTGTGCTGGAGTCTTTGCGCGTGGCTGTTAATTATCGGCTGGAGCCGCTTTCACTAACGCAGATGACGGCCGCCGTCGACGGCGAATGAGCGGCCAGTCACATAGCTACTACTGAATAGATATTCGATAAGGTCGATAATCTCTTTTTCGCCCGGGGCAATTTTCATCAGCGATTTGTCCAGCGCCTGTCGACGGTACTCTGCATCGTCGCCTTCATTAAACAGGATAAGCGATGGGGCAATGGCGTTGACTTTAATTTCCGGTGCCAGCTTGCGGGCAAACGAGCGGCTCATATTATCCAGCGCGGCCTTACTGGCGGCGTAGGCAATATGTTTATCGCTGCCGCGTTCCACGACGTAATCGGTGATGTGAATAATATCGCTGGCAGCATGGCCGTGACCGCTCAGCAGGCTTTCCAGCGCATGGTTAAGCAGGTAGGGCGCGTTGACGTGAATTTGCATCATGCTGGCAAGCACCGTGGTTAACGCAATTCCCGGCTTTTCCGCCATCCAGCCGCTGGCGTTATGAATGATGGCTCGCAGACCGCTGCTGGCGTGCGCTTTCACCTCTTCAGCGAAAGCTAGAATGTTTTCGTCGGTACTGAAATCCGCATGCAAACAGATGACCCCGGCTTCACGCAGAGCATCGATAGCCGGATAGTACGTGCGGTAGCTGATGATAACGGGCTGTTGTTGTGTCAAAAAATGGTGGGCCAGGGCGAGGCCAATACGACGACCTCCGCCTGTAATCAGAATCGGGCGAGGCTGGATTTCAGCCATGGGTATCTCCTTTGAGTTCAGCGGCAGGGCAACCGCTTACCCCACCAGCATCCACGTTGCCGGTACGGCGGCAACCAGCAAAAAACCAATTAATGCCAATTCACGGCGTTTGAGCGAGCGATCGTGCTGGTGTGTACGACGGGCATACAGGAAAACCAGAAGACCCGGGGCGTAAAGTATCACCGACATCAGCAAATGCACAGGGCCGGACGCATATAATAACCATAAGCCATAAATGCAGGCTCCGACACCCACAGCCTTATGCAGCGGGCGGACCGCAATCTTCAGCAGAAACGCGCCAACGAGAAAATAGGGGACCAGAATCATCTCGGAAGCGATAGTCAGTAGCGTGTTGTAATCCGATCCGGTGAGCCAGATCAACACCAGTGAAACCTGCACGCTAATATTGGTGAGCCACAACGAAGCCGACGGTGCGTTATTTTTATTCTGCCGGGCGAAGAGGCGCGGAAACGCTTTATGTGTTGCCGCCAGAAAAGGGACTTCCGCGGCCATTATTGTCCAGCTCAGATACGCCCCGCAAACCGAGATAATCAGTCCCGCGGCGATAACAATCTCGCCCCATGACCCCATCATTCTGACCATCAGCCCGGCCATTGAGGGATTACGAATTTCCGCCAGTTCAGCGCGCGGAACCACGCCCAAAGAGAGCAGCGTCACCAGCAAATACACTGCCAGTGCTGACAGCACCGCCAGCAGCGTGGCGCGTCCTACGTCCTGTTTATTGCGAGCGCGGGCGGAAACCACTACCGCGCCTTCAACGCCGATAAACACCCACAAGGTGATCAGCATGGTGTTTTTCACCTGCTCCCACACCGGTACACCTAGCGCCAGACCGCTAAAATCGAGCCGGAAAGTCTCCAGGCGAAACGCGATGGCGGCCAACGCGACAAACGCGCCCAACGGCAATAGCTTAGCGAGTGTTGCGGCCAGGTTGATACCCGCTGCCGTCTGCACCCCGCGCAGGACGAGGAAATGTACCACCCACAGCAGTACGGAAGCCCCCACGATAGACTGCCAGGTGTTGCCATCGCCAAACAGGCGCAGTTCCGGAGTATCGGTAAAGAAACTCAGCGCTGAGAAAACGATAACCAGATAGGAGACATTAGCGATAACCGCGCACAGCCAGTAGCCCCATGCAGAACAGAAGCCAATTAGCTCACCAAAACCTTCGCGAGCGTAGGTAAAAATGCCGCCGTCGAGTTCGGGGCGAATTCGGGTCAGCAGCAACATGGCGAAGGCAAGAAATAGAATTCCCACACCGGTAATCGCCCAGCCGATAAGCAGAGCGGAAGGGCTGGCGACGGCCGCCATGTTCTGCGGCAAACTGAATACACCTGCACCCAGCATCGAGCTGAGTACCAACGCGGTCAGGGCGCTAAGGCCCAGTTTCTTATCCATTGCATTCCCGAGGTGATAACCATAAAGCTAAGAATATTTATTTTGCGAAATCGCATAAAAATGGAGGATTGCGCTAAGGCGCGGGATTTTACGGAGTGTTTTGTATGCATGCAATGGAGAGAAATGAAAAAAAGCAAAAAGGCGACAAAGTGTCGCCTTTTTATTCAGTTGGGGAACTGTTATTTGTACAGGTCGGCGCTGATGGTGATGTTGCCACCACGTTCCTGCCACTGACGGGTTATGTGATAGTACTTCGCGCCTTTCTTCGCTGCGCGTTTTGCCGTCTGGTAAGAGATTTCAGTCATGTTACCGTAGTTGCCGGTGAACTTGATGCTGTCATAAGGAACCATCTGTGCGGCGGTGATTTTGTTCACTTCTTCAACTTTAGTGCCATCCGGCAGCGTGACAGTGTAACGCCCGCCTTTAGAGGATTGCGTTTCAAAGAAGCGACCTACGCCAGTACCTGAACCCACGGCTGCGGTGGTAGCAACGCCTGGAATTTCAACTTTTTTGGCCGCGTCGCCGCCTTCGGCCAGCGCTGCGCGACCGGCTTCTGAATCAGCCGGGATCGCGTCCGGGCTTTGCAGGACGCGTTTTTTCGCATCCGCTTTATAGACGTAAGCGGTAATGCGCTGGTTGCCGCCCTGGTTAGCATCAACCTGGCGCACGATAAAGAATGAGGCTGCGCCTTTGGCTTTCGCCGCTTTGGTGATAGCGTCGTTGACTTCCGGCTGGCTGCGGTAGAAGCCCTGGACGGTGACGGTATCAAACGGTTCCAGCTCAACGGCCTGGTCTTTAGGCAATTCCATAACGCCGTTGATAATGCGATTTTTTGGCGCGTCGGCCTGCGGGGCGTTTTCTTTATAGAAATCTGCCGTTACGCGCAAATTGCCGCCGCTGCCGAAATCAGACGTGTCGACAACATAAAAGGAAGCTGCGCCTTCTTTGTCCGCTTTACGGGAAACGGCCTGCACCGCGTCGCCGATGGCGTTAAAACGGCCTGTGACCACTACGCGGTCGTAGGGCTTCAGCGCTGCCGCCTGCTCTGGAGTCAGCTCGGTCGCTGCATGCGCAGACAACGCGGTCGTAGCCAGAAGAGCAGACGCCAGGAGTGAGTTCTTAAGCTTCATAAAAATAATCCTTTGCCTTGCGCAAACCATGTACTGGTATTGTTGTTGACTGAAAACGTTTGATTATTGCATTTATCGTAAGTGACTGTCTGCGTCAATTTTCAGTTGTCGCCCGAAACGTATAGTGCAGAAATATAACATTTTTCGATATGTGGAAAAAACAGCCGCTTGACCAGCAAAATCGATAATCCATATCACTTTCATAAGTTAACGTAATGTTAATGTGATGTTCAGGATGGTAATAAATGGCGAATTAACCCATCATCCAGGCGAATTATCAGGTGTTGGCGTGAAAATGAGGTAAATATTGCTGCCTGACACGGTTAGCCGTGAGTTTTACCAATAAAATCAAAATTTCTGTTTTATCGCTGTAGATCACAATCGGTATTTTCAGTAGGTTATAAAAAGTTTGTTACTGTTTCATTTTTTCAGACATATGTCAGGTCGCGCTTTCTTTCGCCACCGGACGGTCGTTTGTGAGAAAAGTAAACCATCATCAAAAACCGATGGAAGGGAAAACTATGCGTATTGGTGTACCAAAAGAGAGACTAGCCCAGGAAACCCGGGCAGCCGCCACGCCGAAAACGGTGGAGCAACTGCTGAAACTCGGGTTTAACGTCGCGGTAGAAAGCGGCGCCGGTAAACTGGCCAGTTTCGACGACGAGGCTTTTGTTGAGGCCGGGGCAGAGATTGTTAGTGGTAATGACGTGTGGCAGTCAGACGTCATTCTGAAAGTTAACGCGCCGGATGACGATGAGATCCCGTTGCTTAACCCCGGCACGACGCTGATCAGTTTCATCTGGCCTGCGCAAAACCCGCAGCTGATGGAAAAACTGGCGGCGCGTAACATTAACGTGATGGCAATGGACTCGGTGCCGCGTATTTCCCGCGCCCAGTCGCTGGATGCGTTAAGTTCAATGGCTAACATCGCCGGTTATCGTGCGATTGTCGAAGCCGCTCACCAGTTTGGTCGCTTCTTTACCGGGCAGATCACCGCCGCCGGTAAAGTTCCTCCCGCCAAGGTGATGGTTATCGGGGCAGGGGTTGCGGGCCTGGCGGCCATTGGTGCTGCAAACAGTCTCGGCGCGATCGTCCGCGCGTTCGATACCCGTCCGGAAGTTAAAGAACAGGTGCAGAGTATGGGCGCCGAGTTCCTGGAACTGGATTTTAAAGAGGAAGCGGGCAGCGGCGATGGCTATGCCAAAGTCATGTCTGAAGCCTTTATCAAAGCCGAGATGGCGTTGTTTGCCGCCCAGGCGAAAGACGTTGATATCATCGTGACCACGGCGCTGATTCCGGGCAAACCCGCACCGAAGCTGATTACCCGCGAAATGGTTGACTCCATGAAACCTGGCAGCGTGGTGGTCGATTTGGCGTCGCAAAACGGCGGAAACTGTGAATACACCGTATCGGGTCAAGTGGTAACGACCGCTAACGGCGTGAAGATCATCGGCTATACCGACCTGCCGGGCCGTTTACCGACTCAGTCCTCACAGCTGTACGGCACCAACCTCGTCAACCTGCTCAAACTGCTCTGTAAAGAGAAAGACGGCAATGTCGTTATCGATTTTGATGATGTCGTTATCCGCGGCGTTACCGTGGTTCGCGAGGGTGAAGTCACCTGGCCCGCACCGCCCATTCAGGTTTCTGCTCAACCGCAGGCGGCAGCGAAGAAGGTTGAAGCACCAAAAGCTGAGGCGAAACCGAGCTCACCGTTGCGCAAGTACGCGCTGATGGCGCTGGCGATTATCCTTTTTGGCTGGCTGGCAAGCGTGGCGCCGAAAGAGTTCCTGGGCCACTTTACCGTTTTTGCGCTCTCCTGCGTGGTGGGTTACTACGTCGTGTGGAACGTTTCTCATGCGCTGCACACGCCGCTGATGTCGGTGACAAATGCTATTTCAGGCATCATCGTCGTCGGAGCATTACTACAGATAGGCCACGGCGGCTGGGTTAGCTTCCTGAGCTTTATCGCGGTGCTGATCGCCAGCATTAATATTTTTGGTGGTTTCACCGTCACTCAGCGCATGCTGAAAATGTTCCGCAAAGGATAAGGGGTAACAAATGTCTGGTGGATTAGTTACAGCTGCATACATTGTTGCCGCGATCCTGTTTATTTTTAGCCTGGCAGGCCTGTCTAAACACGAAACCTCTCAGCAGGGCAACTACTACGGTGTTGCCGGGATGGCGATTGCGCTGGTGGCGACCATTTTGGGGCCGGACAGCAGCAACGTCGCGTGGATCCTGCTGGCGATGGTTATCGGTGGCGCCATTGGTATTCGTCTGGCGAAGAAAGTTGAAATGACCGAAATGCCGGAGCTGGTAGCGATTCTGCACAGCTTCGTAGGTCTGGCGGCGGTGCTGGTAGGCTTTAACAGCTACCTGCAGCATGAAACCGGCATGGAACAAATTCTGGTCAATATTCATCTGACCGAAGTGTTCCTCGGCATCTTCATCGGTGCGGTGACCTTTACCGGTTCCGTTGTCGCGTTCGGCAAACTGTGCGGCAAGATGTCCTCCAAACCGCTGATGCTGCCGAATCGCCACAAGCTGAACCTGGCGGCGCTGGTGGTTTCTTTCCTGCTTCTGGTGGTGTTTGTTCGTACCGACAGCGTAGGCATGCAGGTTCTGTGCCTGCTGGTGATGACCGTTATCGCGCTGGCATTTGGCTGGCACCTGGTGGCCTCTATCGGCGGTGCGGATATGCCGGTCGTGGTTTCAATGCTGAACTCCTACTCCGGTTGGGCGGCAGCGGCGGCGGGCTTTATGCTCAGCAACGACCTGCTGATTGTAACCGGTGCGCTGGTCGGTTCTTCCGGTGCGATTCTGTCTTACATCATGTGTAAGGCGATGAACCGTTCGTTCTTCAGCGTGATCGCAGGTGGTTTCGGTACCGATGGTACGGCTGCCAGTGGTGATGAAGAAGTGGGCGAACATCGCGAAATCAGTGCTGAAGAAACGGCAGAAATGCTGAAAGAGTCGCACTCGGTGATCATCACCCCAGGCTACGGCATGGCGGTAGCGCAGGCACAGTATCCGGTAGCGGAAATCACTGAGAGACTGCGCGCGCGCGGTATCAAAGTGCGCTTTGGTATTCACCCGGTTGCCGGGCGTTTGCCAGGTCACATGAACGTGCTGCTGGCTGAAGCGAAAGTGCCTTACGACGTGGTGCTGGAGATGGATGAAATCAATGATGACTTCTCCGATACCGACACCGTGCTGGTTATCGGCGCGAACGACACCGTTAACCCGGCCGCGCTGGACGATCCAAACAGCCCGATCGCCGGTATGCCGGTGCTGGAAGTGTGGAAAGCGCAGAATGTGATTGTCTTTAAACGTTCGATGAACACCGGCTACGCTGGCGTACAGAACCCGCTATTCTTTAAAGAAAACACCCACATGCTGTTTGGTGATGCCAAAGCCAGCGTCGATGCAATTCTCAAATCTTTGTAATGTAAAGCGTTTAATTTAAAACGTTTACTTCTTAAGCCGTCTCTTCTGAGACGGCTTTTTCATATGCATGACGAAGCCATTAATTGCTCATAAAATAGTCAGTCTGCAGTGTTATACTCAGCTCGTTTTCCCACCAAACTGAGGATATTATGGATACCGAGTTAACCCCCACGCAATTGGCCATCGAATTTCTGCGTCGTGACCCCGCCGTTTTAACCCCTGCGCAGTACCTGAAAAAGCTAAAACTGCTGGAGCTGGAGTTTGCCGACTTAATGGCGCTCTCATCCATGGAGCTTAAAGAAGAGATCGATCACGCCTGGCGTTTAGGTATCCACTAACGTTTCGTTACCGACATTTGCTGTTGATGACAGGGGCCATAAAGGGCCCTTTATTTTTGTCTTGAACATAAAAAATCCCCCGCGCAGGCAGGGGATAGTTTTTATTACAGTCTATTTAAGCGCTGGCTAATCGTCTTCGTCGTCATCCAGTTCAACCGGCGTCTGGTACTGATCCGGTTTCAATGCCAACAGGTCGCAGCGCAGGTGATCGATAACCTGTTCGGCTGTATTGCCGAGGAAGGCCGCCGATAACCCGGTACGCCCGATGGTACCCAGCACCACAATCCCCGCCTGCAGATGTTCAGACAGGTCGGGAATCACCTCTTCAGGTAGACCTTTCTCAACGTGGGTACGGCTTTCATCAATGCTGAATTTCTGGCGTAACGCTTTCATCGCCAGCAGATGCTGACCGCGAATGGCGTCGTTATAGATACTGGGGTCAAAATCAGGCAGTTCAATCGCGATATTGATTGGCGTTACCGGATAAGCACCCACCAGATGGACCTCGGTATGGTTAACCTGTTCCGCCAGTTCAATCGTTTCTCTTACCAGCTTCTCATTGAGCGCGTTGTGGTAATTCTCTTCGCTGGCGAGGTTGACCGCCACCAGCGCTTTACCGCCTTCCGGCCATGGCTGATCTTTGACCATCCACACCGGACATGGACATTTGCGCAGCAGATGCCAGTCTGTCGGGGTGAAAATGACCGCTTCCAGCCGGTCGTGCTGGTGCGCCATCTTCAGGACTAAATCATGCTTATCGCTGATGATTTCCTGAATAATGGCCTCAAAGGGACGGTTGTGCCACACCACTTTGATGTCGATGGGAACACCGGAATCAATATAAAATTTGGCCTGCTCGCGGATCCAGGCGCTACGCTGGCTGATAACGCCCTGGCGCATGGCCGTGCGTTCATCAGGGGACAGCAGGGTGGTCATCTCATAGGAAAAATCATAGATCGGCAAAAAGGCTTTGATGCGTCCACCAATCCTTTGGTGCAGATACACCGCACGCCGCAATGCAGGCTGGTCGTCCTGATTGGGGTCAATTACTACCAGCATGTTCTGATACTTTGCCATACAGGGTCTCCTTACAACTGTAACCACAGTTCGTAATTAAAAAGATAACCTATATGGATGAAATGAAACAGGGGATGTGCCTGGCCAGATCAACAAATTAGAAAAAAATTCGCAATCTGGCCCAGTAACAGAAGAGTTATCAGGCGACGTTGCGGGCCTGACCGGCAAGTTGTGCCAGCAGGTCGCTATTTTCGATGGTGATATATTTGCCTTTGACCGCCAGCATACCGCTTTTCTGGAAACGCCCCAGCAGGCGGCTAATGGTTTCCACCGTCAGACCCAGATAGTTACCGATATCGCCACGGGTCATGGTCAGACGGAACTCACGCGGGGAGAAACCACGTTGAGCGAAGCGACGGGAGAGATTATAGATAAAGGCCGCCAGGCGCTCTTCTGCGTTCTTTTTGGAAAGCAACAGGATCATGTCCTGATCGCCTTTGATTTCGCCGCTCATCAGACGCATCATCTGCTGGCGCAGATTCGGCATTTTGCCGGAAAGATCGTCCAGGGTTTCGAAAGGAATTTCGCAGACCATTGAGGTTTCCAGCGCCTGAGCAAAGCTCGGGTGGTGGCCGGTGCCGATGGCGTCAAAACCCACCAGATCGCCCGCCAGGTGAAAACCGGTAATTTGCTCATCACCCTGTTCAGTGATGGTGTAACTCTTGATTGTGCCAGAACGAATTGCATACAGCGATTTCAGCTCATCACCGGCTTTGAACAAGGTCTGTCCTTTCTGGATAGGCTTTTTCCGCTCGATGATGTTATCAAGCTGATCAAGCTCATGCTCGTTCAGAGTAAAAGGGATGCAAAGCTGGCTGATGCTGCAATCCTGGCAATGGATTGCACAACCGCCAGACTGAATGCGTCGTATAATTCGCTTTTCCGGGATCATAAGTCTGCTCAGGCGTTTAATTGATATTGGTCAATTTTAACATCTTTTTGGTGAGCAGGTAAGCCTCGAACCTCTGAAACACGTAATATTAAGAGGGTAAATCAATTATCCCTCTTATCTGCTTGATTACGAATGAGTTGTCGGAACGTATGGGATTGTAAAATTCCCGGAAGATTCCAGAAAAGGCACATACGGTCAAAGAAGCAAATACCCCTCGTGGCGCAATAACCACTCTTTTCGTTGTACGCCGCCAGCGTATCCGGTCATGGTGCCGTTGCGCCCGATAACGCGATGGCAGGGCACCACAATACTGACTGGGTTAGATCCGTTCGCGGCACCGACCGCGCGCGCAGCGCCAGGCCGGCCCAGCGTTTCCGCGAGCTGGCCGTAGTGCATGACCTGACCGCAGGGTATGGTGCGCAGCGCTTTCCAGACTTCGCGTTGAAACGGCGTGCCTGCGGTAGCGGTAGGAAGGGTGTCGATAATGCTCAAATCGCCTGCAAAATAGTCGGCGAGCTTACGGCTTAAATCACCCGGATTTGCGGCGGCAACGCACTGGTAACCTTCGCGGCGATAGTGCAGATCCAGCAGTTGCTCCATGCGATCGCTATGCTCTTCCCACTCCACGGCGCGTAGTTGATATTGCTCGTCGCAAATAATCCACAGCGGCCCCATTGGGGTATCGATTTTGTCCTGCAGCAGCGTCAGCATCGTTATTCCTCTTCCCTTGTATGAGGCCAACAAGATACCACGTGGCCCGCGCGGGCAACTATACCTCCAAAAGATAAACATCTCTGGCGGTAAAACAACGTAAACGGATTGAGGGCGCAGTGCGTCGCCGCTATAGTAATCCCCGGTAGTAGCTGGAGGAACGCGCATGAATCTTGACGACAAATCCCTATTTCTTGGCGCTATGGAGGACGTACAGCCTCTGAAGCGCAATAACGACGTTCACTGGCATCCCGAGCGTAACGCTCGCCCCGTACAACGGGTAGACACCCTGCAGCTTGATAACTGTCTCACCACCGGCTATCTCGATATTGTGCCGCTAGCCACCGCGCTGGAGTTTAAGCGCGAAGGGCTGCAATCCGGGGTGCTGGATAAACTGCGACGCGGCAAATACAGCCAGCAGGCGAGCCTGAATCTACTGCGTCAGCCGGTTGAACAGTGCCGACAACTGCTGTTCGCCTTTGTGATTCAGGCGCAGAAGGAGGGGCTGCGCAATTTGCTGATCGTTCATGGCAAAGGGCGCGATGATAATGCTCACGCCAATATCATTCGTAGTTACCTGGCGCGCTGGCTGGTGGAACTGCCGGAGGTTCAGGCCTTTTGTACCGCGTTAGGGCACCACGGCGGCAGCGGCGCGTGCTACGTCGCTCTGCGCAAATCTGCCGAGGCAAAACAGGAAAACTGGGAGCGCCACGCTAAACGCAGCCGCTAGCGCATCAGTAACGTCAGCTCCCGGGCCGCTTTTTGCAGCTCGGGCAAAACTCTTTCCAGCATCTCACGCGTTGAAACCTGCCCGGCATGAACGCCGACGTTAAGCGCCGCCTGAATTTGCCCCTGCGGGTTAAACAGTGGCACCGCCAGCGAGCGTAGCCCCATTTCCAGCTCCTGATCGTTAAGCGCGTAGCCTTGTTGATGAACGCGTTTAAGTTCAGCACGCAGTTTCGCTACCGAATCGACGGTTTGCGGGGTATAGCGAATCATCGTTACCCGGCCTAGCATATCGTTGAGCTTCTCTTCCGGTTGATGACTCAACAGCACCCGTCCCATCGAGGTCGCCCAGGCGGGCAAGCGGCTGCCAATATCCAAATCGATGGTCATAATTCGTGAACTGGAAGCGCGGGCAATATAGAGAATGTCGTCGCCATCAAGTGTCGCGATAGAGCAGGACTCATTAAGCATTTCGCTTAAATGCTTCAGTACCGGCTGCGCGGATCGCGCCAGCGGCGTGGAGGCCAGCCAGGCGTGCCCCAGAGCCAGAATCCTCGGGCGCAGCTGGAAATTTTTGCCATCCTCGGCGTAAACAAAGCCTAATTTGCTCAGGGTATACAGGCAGCGACGCACCGCCGCACGCGGAATACCGGTCTTCTGGCTGATTTGCGAGATGGACAGCAGTGGGCGCTGTGGGGTGAAGGCCTGAATCACTTCCAGCCCGCGCGCCAACGAAGCCATAAAGTTCGGATCGCCCTTAAACGGATCGCTATCGCCCGTCAGTAAATCGTCTGGATGTTTCTCCATTTTCGTCTCCGTATTTGCCATCGATCACATTCTTTCGCTAAAGATATACGATGTTCGATTATCGCACCATATTTCGATTATCGCCCTTGACCAGCATCGTTAAGCGGGTCACATTTTGTGCGAACAACGAATAAAAGTGCGATTACCGCACATACAGGAGCGACCTGATGATTGATAAAAGCGTGTCGACGCTAAGTGATGCCATCGCTGGGATCCACGACGGGGCGACCATTATGATTGGCGGTTTTGGCCCCGCCGGTCAGCCGACGTATCTGATAGATGCTCTGATAGAACAGGGGGCTCGTGATTTAACCATCATTAACAATAACGCGGGTAACGGTGAAGTGGGCCTCGCGGCGTTACTGAAAGCCGGGCGGGTGCGCAAGATGATTTGCTCGTTCCCGCGCCAGGTGGATTCACAGATTTTTGATGATCTCTATCGCCGCGGCAAAGTGGAGCTGGAGCTGGTGCCGCAGGGAAATCTTGCGGCACGCATTCAGGCGGCAGGCGCGGGTCTCGGTGCGGTATTTACTCCTACGGGTTACGGTACGCCGTTGGCGGAGGGTAAAGAGACCCGCGAGATCGACGGCCGTCATTACGTTCTTGAATATCCCATCAAAGCAGATTTCGCGTTGATTAAAGCCCATCAGGGCGATCGCTGGGGCAACCTGGTTTATCGCAAAGCGGCGCGCAACTTCGGCCCGATCATGGCGACCGCCGCTCAAACCACCATTGTGGAAGTCTCGCAACTGGTCGCCCTGGGTGAGCTCGATCCGGAAAGCGTTATTACGCCGGGCATTTTTGTCCAGCGCGTCTATTCCCTGGAAAACCTGATTGCTGCCAAAAGCGCCTGAGGAACCCATTATGCAAAAACTGACTCGCGATGAGATGGCCCAGCGCGTGGCCCGCGATATACCCGAAGGTGCTTACGTCAACCTGGGGATCGGTTTACCGACCCGTATTGCTAACTATCTTCCGGCGGATAAAGAAGTGTTCCTGCACAGCGAAAACGGCCTGCTTGGGATGGGGCCGAAACCGCAGCCGGGGGAAGAGGACTCAGAGTTGATTAACGCCGGGAAAGAGTATGTGACCCTGCTTCAGGGCGGTTGTTATTTCCACCATGGTGACTCCTTCGCCATGATGCGCGGAGGCCACCTGGATATCTGCGTCCTTGGAGCCTATCAGGTCTCTGCCCGCGGCGATCTGGCGAACTGGAGCACCGGGGCGCCCGATGCCATTCCCGCCGTCGGTGGCGCGATGGATCTGGCTATCGGCGCGCGTCAGGTCTTCGTGATGATGGATCACCTGACTCGCGATGGCGAATGCAAACTGGTCGAACACTGCACCTATCCGCTGACCGGCGTTGGCTGCGTCAGCCGCATCTATACCGATCTGGCGGTGATCGATATCAGTGAGAACGGCCCGGTGGTGCGGGAAATCTTTAACGGCCTCTCTTTTGAAGAACTGCAGCGCATCACTCCGGTGACGCTGACTTTCGAGCAACTGGCGGAAAGCGCGTAAGGAACCTATGATGAATCAGGCATTTATCTGCGATGCGGTGCGTACGCCGTTCGGTCGTTTTGGTGGTACGCTGGCGACAATGCGCGCTGACGATCTGGCGGCGCTGCCGCTAAAAGCGCTGCTGGAACGTAACCCAGGCCTTGATCCAGCGCGTATTGATGATGTGATTTATGGCTGCGCTAACCAGGCTGGCGAAGATAACCGCAACGTCGCCCGTATGGCGCTGCTGCTGGCCGGACTGCCGGAAAGCGTGCCGGGCAGCACCGTCAACCGCCTGTGTGGTTCCAGCCTTGATGCGATCGGCATCGCAGCGCGTGCGATTAAAAGCGGCGAAACTCAACTGATGATTGCCGGTGGTGTGGAAAGCATGTCGCGCGCGCCGTTTGTGATGGGTAAGGCGGAAATCGCCTTTAGCCGCACAATGAAGATGGAAGATACCACTATTGGCTGGCGCTTTATCAACTCGCAGATGAAAGCGCTGTATGGCGTTGATTCAATGCCGGAAACTGCCGAAAACGTGGCGGGTGATTTTGCCGTTTCGCGTGCAGATCAGGATGCATTTGCGCTGCGTAGCCAACTGCGCACCGCGGCGGCGCAAGAGGCTGGGCGCTTTGCCGACGAGCTGATCGCCGTTTCGGTCCCGCAGCGAAAGGGTGAAGCGCTGCTATTTACCCAGGATGAACACCCGCGCAGCACTAGCGCAGAGGTGCTGGCGAAACTACGCGGCGTGGTCCGTGCTGACGGCACGGTCACGGCGGGTAACGCCTCCGGGGTTAACGACGGTGCCTGCGCGCTATTGCTCGCCAGCGAGCAGGCGCTTACGGCGAATGATTTGCAACCGCTAGCCCGGGTGGTCGGCGTGGCGACGGCGGGGGTTGCGCCGCGCATTATGGGATTTGGCCCGGCACCGGCGGTGCGCAAGGTTCTGGCGCAAACCGGCCTGACCCTTGGACAAATGGACGTCATTGAGCTGAATGAAGCTTTCGCCGCCCAGGCGCTGGCGGTGACGCGCGATCTGGGGTTGCCTGACGATGCCGCGCACGTAAACCCGAACGGCGGCGCGATTGCGCTGGGCCATCCGCTGGGGGCCTCAGGTGGGCGTCTGGCGATGACTGCGGCGTATCAGCTGCGGCGGACTGGCGGGCGCTATGCGTTGTGCACTATGTGTATCGGCGTCGGTCAGGGGATCGCGCTGATTATTGAACGCGTTTAAGGAGCCAGAATGAGTTTGTTGACC
The DNA here is from genome assembly GCF_003261575.2 of Klebsiella huaxiensis. GTDB lineage: Bacteria > Pseudomonadota > Gammaproteobacteria > Enterobacterales > Enterobacteriaceae > Klebsiella > Klebsiella huaxiensis. The sequence continues at coordinate 2,759,105 of NZ_CP036175.1, forward strand.
CCGATGATGCGCACCAGCCCGCTGACCGCCTGGTTCAGCGATGCGCAGCGGGTGCAGGGTATGCTGGATTTTGAAGCCGCGCTGGCCCACGCTCAGGCCGAATGTGGGCTGGTGCCGCAGGCGGCGCTGAATCCGATTATCGAATCATGCCAGCATCAGCAAATTGACTTTGCGGCTTTGGGGCAGGTTGCCGCCAGCGCGGGAAATCTGGCGATCCCGCTGGTAAAACAGCTGACCTCGCGGGTCAAAGAACGCGATGAAGCCGCAGCGCGTTATGTTCACTGGGGGGCGACCAGCCAGGATGCTATCGACACTGGTTTTGTCCTGCAACTACGCGGTGCGCTGAATGAAACAGACGCGGTCTTACAACGCCTGCTCGATGCGCTGGCCAACCAGGCCGAGCGACATCAGCATACGGTGATGCCCGGGCGTACCTGGATGCAGCATGCACTGCCTGTGACCTTTGGCCTGAAGCTGGCGGGAACGCTCGACGCGCTGCTGCGCTGGCAGATACGTCTGCGTGAAATGCGATCAAGGGTGCTGGTGCTGCAATTTGGCGGTGCCGCTGGCACGCTTGACTCGCTCAAAGCGCAAGCGCCGCAGGTTGCCGCAGCGCTGGCAAAAAAGCTCGACCTGAACCTTCCCGATACCCCGTGGCACAGCCAGCGCGATCGGCTGTTAGAAGTGGGGGCGTGGTACGCGGGTGTTTGCGGCACTCTTGGTAAGTTCGCCAATGATTTTTCCCTGCAGATGCAAACCGAAGTTGCCGAAGTCGCTGAACCGGTCGCCGAAGGTCGCGGCGGTTCATCGACCATGCCGCACAAACGTAATCCCATCTCCTGTGCGGCTATCTTGACCGCAGCTCAACGCACGCCCGGACTGGTGGCAACGTTGTATGCCGGCCAGATTCAGCAGCATGAGCGCGCGCTGGGCGGATGGCAAGCGGAGTGGGAAACGCTGCCGGACCTGATCACTCTCGTCGGCGGCGCGATGGTGCAAAGTGAAGTACTGGTGCGTGAAATGCAGGTGTTTGCGCATAAGATGCGCGCCAACCTTGATATCACCCATGGCCTGATTATGGCGGAAGCGGTCACCCTGACGCTGGCGGAGTTTATCGGTAAAGCTGAAGCCCATCATCGGGTTGAGGCCTTGTGTCGTCAGGCGATGGATGAATCGCGTTCGCTGCTGAGCGTGCTGGAAAACGATCCGTTGGTCAGTGAGCATCTTTCCACCAGCCGTTTAACCCAACTGCTGGACCCGGCAACGGCGACCGGCAGCGCTGAACTCTTCGTGCGTCAGGTGATGGCGCGCTATAAGGAGCAACGTAATGAAGGTTGATTATCAGATTGACGGGCCGGACGGTGCGCCGGTCATCGTACTTTCCAATTCGCTGGGAACCACCCGGTCGATGTGGCAGCCGCAGCTCGCGGCGCTAACGCAGCATTTTCGCGTCCTGCGCTATGATACCCACGGTCATGGTAAAACCGGCAAAAGCGGAAAGGTAACGCTGGCGCAGCTTGGCGAAGATGTGATTGCGCTGCTCGATCATCTTAATATTGATAAAGCCTGGTTTTGCGGTATTTCTATGGGGGGGCTGACCGGACTGTGGCTGGGGCGTTTTGCACCTGAGCGTTTTTACGCCCTGGCGGTCGCCAACACCGCAGCGTGTATCGGCGATCAGGCGAGCTGGCTATCGCGCGCCCGCGCGGTTCGTCAGGAGGGGATGGATGTTGTGGCTGCCGGATCCGCGGATCGCTGGTTTACCCACGAATTTCGCCAGAAGACGCCGGAAGTGGTGGAAGCCCTGTGCCATCAACTGACCCATAGCAATGCAGAAGGTTATGCGGACTGTTGCGAGGCGCTGGCGGCGGCCGACCTTCGCGCTGAAGTGGCGCAAATTCCGCTACCCGTTTTGATTATTGCCGGAGAAAGTGACCCTGTCACTACGGTGGCGGACGCCAACTTCCTGCATCAGCAGATCCCCACCTCACAGGTGGTGGTACTGGCAGCGTCTCATTTATCGAATATCGAAGCACCGAAGGCGTTCAGCGCCGCGTTGCTGGGTTTTTTCCAGGGAGAATAGCATGGAAGATAAACAGCGTTATCAGCAGGGAATGGCAGTGCGCCGCAAGGTGCTTGGCGATACCCATGTTGATAAAACTCTGCAAAAACTGACGCCGCTCAATGAGGAGTTTCAGGATTTTATCACCCGCTACGCCTGGGGTGAGACCTGGACCCGTCCGGGCCTCGATCACCACACCCGCAGCATGATTACCATCGCGATGCTGATTGCCCTGAACCGCGAAGCTGAGCTGACAATGCATTTGCGCGCGGCGTTTAATAACGGCGTCACTCGCGACGAGTTAAAAGAGCTGATTATGCACTCCGCGCTCTACTGCGGCCTGCCCGCAGCTAACGCCACGATGCACCTGGCACAGCAGGTGTTTGATGAGATGGATGGTAGCTGAGGACAACAACTGCAACGCCAGATAATCTCTGGCGTTGCTTATTGAATCGCGTCAATCGGCAATAATTTTAATACTTATCAAACCAATACCGAGTTTTCTTTCATCTGCGGATTCGCCTGCTTCTCTAGGGCTTTGAGCATGAGGCGGAATAATTTCAATGCGCTTTGTACCTGCATGGTTAGCAAAATGCAACGCCTCTTCCTTAGCCTGTTCGCCGAGATTGAGCCGTTGCTCTTCGTTACCCACAATTACCCGAGCCTGATGACCAATATTGGGCCCATAGCCTTTGCTGGTTATCTGGAGCGTAAAGCCTTTGGGCAAGGGCTGAACAAAGGAGAGCACTACCGTCGGTGCTGAATTGCCATCGCTCCAGCGCCCCCACTCTTCGGCATGTGATAACCCAGATAAACTTTCGAGAAAGTCAGGAATGCCAGGTTGATTAAACTGATAACCCTGTGCCGGGATTTGGCTTGCGGCTGACTGCGCTGACTTTTCGAGCTTAGGCAGCATAAACTCACTAAAAGAGGGTAGCAGCGTCATGCTGCCAAATGCGCTGAGATGATCGCCATCGAAGAACATCGAGTGACCGTTTTTCCAGACGTGACACTCCGGGCCATCGCAGAGGATCGGGAAGGGATCCCAGATAGCAACCGCAGGCAGCGCGCGGATAACTTTGTTATAGCTTGCCAGAACAGGCGCACGATACTTTTGCAGCAGGTCTTGCGGCATGGTCATGCCTTTCGCGCAGATAGGGTTGCTACGGTTGAACCAGTCCGAACAGCGGAAAGGCGGTAAGGAGAAGATGGGTTTCGGCGCTTCAAAAACGACATGAACTCCCTGGTCTACAAAGCTACGGAGCTTATCAATGGCGTAATCAACGGAGCGCTGCCGGTTTTCCTCGGCCTGGGCGCTAAAGAACGATTGTTGATGTCCCTGAGAACCAAAGTAGACCCACTGGTCGCTAAAGCGAGGCAGGCGCAATGAGGCGAGGAAAAGCACGTCGCCAGGCTGGATTCGTTGATGTATTGCGTGTAGCGAGTTTTCAGCCTGTTCGCGACACTGCGGATTATCGATATCGCGTTCGGTCTGGAAACTAATAAATGGACAACCGCCGTTGCGATATACATCGACTTCAAGATTGTTGCGGATAGCAAACTGCTTATACAACGCAGCATAGGCCAGAGTATGTGAATCGCCGATAACGTGCAGAACCCGGTATCTTGACGCTTTTTCCTGCACGCAGCCTTCCGGTTTGAAAACTATCACCTCGACGCCATCTTGAATGATGGTTTGCGGATCGGCACGACAACCAGGGTAATCTGGCGTCGCGGGGCCGCGATCCGGATACCATAAATCGGCATCGGCGCTAACCTGGCTCAAGGAAATTTTTCCGGCACGCGCATTCATTGCCGAAGCCCCCCACCAACTGATGGCAATAACGCAAAATCCCACGGCGATGATTGCAGGATTAGGCATCTGTCTTGCCATTTTGCTGCGCCGCATAGGGGTTTCGACAATATAGAAAGAGAGCGTAGCCATCACGAGAGTTAACGCGACAGCAAGCGCTTTGGTCAACGGCGTCTCAAGGCCATACGTCCAGCGAAAGAGAACGAAAACAGGCCAATGCCATAAATATAATGAGTAGGATGTTTTGCCAAAAAACAGAATATAGCGATTTCCCAGCAAGCGGTGCAGCCAGGGGAAACTGTTCTGTTTATACAACGAAAATAGTAATAGCAGCGTTGAGATAACGGCGAGTACTGCTCCCGGCATAGGGAAGTTGTCAGGCGTTGAGATAACAAAAGCGACAAAAAGTCCGACAAGCGCAATCAGCGCTATAGGGCCGGAAAGTCGGTTTTCCCGGCGTTTATCATCCCCGCTGTTCAGCGTAATCAACTGATAGAGCAGCACGCCTGAAGCCAGTTCCCAAAAACGTCCAGGGCTTAGGAAATAAGCATTGGTAGGGTTGGCCTGTGATTCCCACGCTGAGAAAATCAAAGATATCAGCAGCCCGACGGCGAACAGTATTGCCGATGCTTTTCTACCGCGCTGGCCGTGCAGCCACGCAACAAATAGTATCGGGAATATCAGGTAGAACTGCTCTTCAACGCCTAAAGACCAGGTATGGGTAAAGGGGTTAAATTCAGTGGTGGGAGCGAAGTAATCGCGCCCGTTAGCAGCCAGAATAAAGTTACTCAGGCCAACAAAGGCGAATAAGCCGGTTTGTTGGTTGACATCACTTAGCCAGGAACCAGGAATAAATAGTGCGGAAACATAGCCAGTGATCAGTAAGCAAACGATGAGGGCAGGGAAAATACGCTTTATCCTGCGCGCATAGAAGAATGCCAGAAAACGCCAGAAACCTTGCCCTTTGAAGTGAGTAATCGAGGCGCTGACGACAAATCCGGATATCACAAAGAATACATCGACACCTACGAACCCTCCTGGTAACCATGCGGCGTTGAGGTGATAGATAATCACCGCGATCACTGCCAGGGCGCGCAATCCGTCAATGAAGGGAAAATACTGCGACTGACCTTTTTGAGTTCTTTCGTACTGCATATTCGCCACTCTGATATCACTCCGGTGAGTGATTTTTAATCAAATTCTGGTTAGCGCTTTCAAAACGTTAGCCGATCTCAATCAACAATATGATTAATTTGTCTTTCTTGAATTTCTCGCGCCGAAGCTATGCGGATTCAGTAACGATTTACATATCATTTTATCGTCTTAAATATTCGCCGCAGTAATATATTGGATTGTGAAGAGAATGTGGAGAGATTAACGGGAAAAAAACAAAGTGTTTTATCCAGGTTGGGATAGATTACTTATTTTTCTCCAGCAAACCCCATGCCTAAGAGGGATGGTGCTTATTACGCAACAGTGGTTCTTGTTACTGACGAATAAAATGCGCAGGGCGGAATGTATCCGCCCGCGCTTGGGCCATATTAACTATGCCGGGCGCGCATCAGCGCTCGATTCCTCTGTTGCCACTCCCGCACTCTGGCGGCGCAGCGCCAGCAGGCGACAAATCTCCGCGTGCTTTTCTTCCGTGAAGGTAAAGCGGGACATGCACAGCAGGCGAATCAAGGATCCGATAGCCGGGAGCAGGCAAATCCCGAAGAACAGGCCATTCAGCACGCTCTCGCTCTGGCTTTGCGCTTGCGGAATATAACCTATCATCGTTAGCCAGATGCCAATCAGGCCGCCACCCACCGCGACGGACATTTTTCCGGTGAACGTCTGGCCGGAGAAGGTGATCGCCGCACAGCGCCGATGGGTATGATATTCAGCGTATTCGATGGTATCGGCAATCATCGATGAAGTCAGAATGTTGCTCATCATGACAAACAGCGTGCTAAGGCCAAGCAATAAGAACAGCATCGCTACGTGCTGATAGCCGATAAACCACATCACCACGCGAACCACAATATCCAGCGCGCAAAGGATCATAAACAGCTGGCGTTTTTGCATATGACGGGTGAGAAGCGGGGCAATCAGGCAGATGACGGCGGCGGCAATCCCCATCACGCCTATCGCCATTTGCAGGCTGCCATCGCCCAGATTGTAGATAAAGAAGTAGATATAAATACCGTTCGCGACGTTATGAAAGACGCAAAAGAAAAACGACAGCAGAATAATAAACAGCGGCTTATTGTGGCGCAGGTTGCGGAAGGTATCGCGAATGGTGACCTTTTCCGGGCTTGGCGGCACGCGCTCTTTGATCTGAAAGAATCCGTTTAACATTAGCGGCAGACCCACCAGCATCATCACCAGCGCAGCCATAAAATAGCCTTTGTCATTGCTGTACTGGGCGAAGAAGGCCGCCAGTTTGGGGAAGAAAATATTAGCACAGGCGATACCGGCGTTAACTCCGAGCATGGCGGCGGTCACCGCGCGGGTACGCTGACCGGAATCGTTAGTCATCACCGATGACATCGACCAGAACGGAATATCGGAAATGGCGTACAGCGTGCCCCACAGTATGTAGGTCACCCCGGCATAAAGGATCTTAGTGGTGAGATCGGCTTCTATTTTGTAAAACGCCAGCAGGGTGACGCCGGTTATTAACAGCGGCGCGATCAGCAGGAAGTGGCGAAACTTACCGAATCGACTGTTTAACGTATCCATGATACTGGCGAACAGCGGGTCGTGAACTGCATCCCAGGCGCGAGCGATCAAAAAGATGGTGCTCGCCGCGAGGGCAGAGATCCCCAGCACGTCAGTATAAAAATAGTTAATAAACGAACCCACTAAACCAAAGCTAAAACACTGACCTAAACCATAGCCAAAATAGGACCATAACTCGCGAGAAGGTATTTTCATGGTGCTTGCCATCGTGTGTTCCCTCACGCCCTGGCCGCATTGGGTCAGGGCGTCTGTAGAGATAATATTTTTTATGCTTTATGCGGATGCAGGCCAATCCGGCTAAGTTTACGCACCAGCGCCATTTCGGCTTTGGCAAACGGGATGCCGTTTTCGTCAAAAACGTCATGGAACCACAGGCGACAGTAGTCCGGTGAGTTTTTCATCACCACCGGCCACGGCAGCCAGGTCTGGGTTTTTCCGCGCACCAGTCCCCACTGATAGGGGGCAATATTAGCGGCATGCATTAGCGGTAGCTGCTCTTCGATCAGGCTGCCGACATGGCGCGCCAGCCACTCGGTGCAGAACAGCGGCCGTCCGTGCTGTTCGAGCTGGTGGATGATGGCCACCATGCGTGCGGTATTGGTATAGGCGTGAAAGCTGATCACATCAGATAATGCCAGCGCAGTCTGGTCTAAAGGATGTTGATAGAACACCTCGCCTTCGACTTCATCCGGCAGTTTCCATGCGCAGACGGTGAGTGGCTGCGTCGGATCTTCTTCCCGCACCCAGTGAAACGTCGCCTGCATGAGTTCGAGGGCGTAATGTTCCAGTTTTTCGTCATACAACACTTCGACGGTGCCAGTGGAAAAAATCCCCCGGTTGCCCGGCTCGTTATACAGATCCCAAAGCAGCACGCGGCGGTCGTCGCGGAACTGGCGCACGATATCACGTACGTAGCATTCAACTTCAGGCCAGGCATCACGGTTACAGACGATTTCCCGCCCCGGACTGGCGGCCGCCTGGCTGTTGTGTTTCCCCGGCTCCGGTGCTTTTTGCGGCCCAAGGTAAGGCTCATCGCCGGAGAAACCGCAGTCATCCATCAATGTCAGCATGGTGCTAAACCCGCGCTCATCGGCCAGCGTCAGAAACTGGTCGATACGCGCTATGAGCCCGTCGCGATCGTGCTGCCAGACGATAAACGGCAGGTTGATGCGCAGGGAGTTGTAACCCGCCTGCGCCGCCCAGCCAAGCTCGCGGTCAATCGTTGGTGCGTCAAAGGTTTCCGCCTGCCAGATATCCGTCCAGTTCACCGCCGTTGATGGCAGGTAGTTAAAGCCACATAACCAACCCTGTTGCTGGTACCACGTCTGTGCCTGTTCACGTGTCCATTGTTGTTTCATCATCGCCTCGCTTACTGATAATAATTAGCTAATAAATATTAGTTGACGTATAAATGAGCAAATAGCGAAGTAAAAAAAAGCGAACCGAGTCACAATCCTGGTGGGATCAAGGCAAAGAAACGTGAGCGAGAGCGCAGCTGGCGCAAACTGCGGTTATGATGTTGGTTCTGTATGCGAAGGGAAGGGATGATGAAACGCAAAACCAAAGTGACGATGAACGACATCGCCAGAGCCGCCGGGGTTTCCCAGGCAACGGTGTCGCTGGTGCTCAATCAGTCGCGCAATATTAAACTTAGCGAAGAGACCCGTCAGCGGGTGATTGAGATAGCGACATCACTGGGTTACGACCGCCTACCGGCGATTCACTCTCCGCGTAATCAGCAAGAGATAGCCCTGCTCATTAGCTCGCTGCAGAGCTACGATCCGTTTATTGATGCCATAAGTCAGGCTCGCGAGGCGGCGTGGCGCAATGAAATCCTGCTGACGGTGTATGAATATGGTGATGATGCTGAACTGGCAATTAACATTATTCGCCAACTGGAAAAGCGCAACTGCGTGGGTATTATTCTCGCCTCTCCGGTGACCACCGTTAGCGACATGTCGCAGTTTCGCGATTGTACTGAATTGCCGCTGGTGCTGCTTAACCAGCGCGATCCGGATTCCCCGCTGCTGCCGTCCTTTGTTCCGGACGACTATGCCAACGCGTTTCAGGTGACGCGCCATCTGATTAGCCAGGGGGCGCAGCGGGTGGCGCATATTACTGGCGAAGGATGGATGGAAGCGACAAAACAGCGTCTGGCTGGATGGCGTGCGGCGCTGGAGCAGGCGGGGATCGCCGTGCAGAATGAGTGGATTTGTGAAACCAACTGGCAGTTCAGCGAGTCGCACCAGGCCACGCTAAAGCTGCTGGCGCTGGAAACGCGTCCCGATGCTATTTTTTGCGCCAGTGACTGGCTGACGATTGGTTGCTATCAGGCGCTGGCAATGCAGAGCATCACGATCCCTGAAGATATTCTGGTGGCGGGTTATGACGACCAGAAAATTTCTGAACAGCTCACCCCACCCCTGACCAGTATTCAGTTGCCCTACAGTGAACTGGGACGTCTGGCCGTTGAGTATTTGTGCAGCGAGGAAGATGCCGCCACTCACGTGACGCTTGCCGGGCGGCTGAAAACACGGAAATCGAGCCAGCGCTGATTGCAAAAAGGCCGCTATTCGGCGGCCGTAAAAGTCAGGTTAACCCCTTTTTAACGCTGTGAACAACCCGCGCACTGCTTATTCTGGATCTGTTGGAAGAAGTCGTTGCCTTTGTCATCCACCAGGATAAACGCCGGGAAGTTTTCAACTTCGATTTTCCAGATGGCTTCCATCCCCAGCTCCGGATACGCCACGCACTCCAGGCTCTTAATACTCTGCTGCGCCAGCACCGCCGCCGGGCCGCCGATGCTGCCAAGGTAGAAACCGCCGTGTTGATGGCAGGCATCGGTCACCTGCTGGCTGCGGTTGCCTTTGGCCAGCATTACCATGCTGGCGCCGTGAGATTGCAGCAGATCGACGTAGGAGTCCATTCGACCCGCGGTAGTTGGGCCGAGAGAGCCGGAGGCATAACCTTCCGGCGTCTTCGCCGGACCTGCGTAGTAAATCGGGTGATCTTTCACGTACTGCGGCAGCTCTTCACCGTTATCAATCAGCTCTTTCAGCTTCGCGTGGGCGATATCGCGAGCCACAATAATCGTGCCGTTGAGGGTCAGGCGAGTTGATACCGGGTGGGCGGAAAGCTGAGCCAGAATGTCGCTCATCGGCTGATTCAGGTTGATGCTAACCACGTTGCCTTCGCCCTGCTGGCGCAGGTGTTCAGGAATATACTGGCCCGGATTACTCTCCAGTTTCTCAATCCAGATACCGTGGCGGTTGATTTTAGCTTTGATATTACGGTCTGCCGAGCAGGAGACGCCCATGCCCACCGGGCAGGATGCGCCGTGGCGCGGCAGGCGAATGACGCGGATATCGTGCGCGAAGTATTTGCCGCCAAACTGTGCGCCGAGGCCGAGGTTTTGTGCCTCAAGCTGTAGCTCCTGTTCCAGCTGAATATCGCGGAAAGCCTGACCGTGCTCGTTGCCTTCGGTTGGCAGCCCGTCGTAGTAGTGGGTGGAGGCCAGCTTGACCGTTTTTAGCGTGGCTTCCGCCGACGTCCCGCCAATCACAAAAGCGATATGGTACGGCGGGCAGGCGGCGGTGCCGAGAGTGCGCATCTTCTCTACAAGGTAGTTTTTCAGTTTTGCCGGGGTGATCAGCGCTTTAGTTTCCTGATACAGGTAGGTTTTGTTGGCTGAGCCGCCGCCTTTAGCCATGCACAGAAACTTGTATTCATCGCCGTCGACGCTATAGAGATCGATTTGCGCGGGCAGGTTAGTGCCGGTGTTGACCTCTTTATACATATCCAGCGCGGCGTTCTGCGAATAGCGCAGGTTGTCTTCGGTATAGGTGTTATAGACGCCGCGGGCAAGGGCCGCTTCATCGCCGCCTCCGGTCCACACATGTTGGCCTTTTTTACCCATAATAATCGCCGTACCGGTATCCTGGCAGGTTGGTAGCACGCCCTTGGCGGCGATTTCTGAGTTACGCAGAAACTGTAGCGCCACGTATTTATCGTTGTCGCTGGCTTCCGGGTCGAGAAGGATCTGCGCGACCTGTTTCTGGTGGGAAACGCGCAGCATAAACGCCGCATCGTGGAAGGCCTGCTGCGCCAGAAGAGTGAGGGCTTCAGGTTCTACTTTGAGGATTTCCTGGCCTTCAAATTCGGCCACGGAAACGTGCTCATTGCTCAGCAGATAATATTCAGTTTCATCTTTTGCTAACGGAAACGCTTCCTGATAGACAAAGGGTTTAGTCGACATTGCTTTGCTCCCTAAGAGTAAAAACCGCCGGGGTTTCACGCCCGACGGTTATGAATCAGAACATCATGGACATCCACGGATAGCCAATCAGCAGCAGGGCGGCCAGGAAGATGGCGCCGAAGATGGTGCCGAGACGCCAGTAGTCTTTGGTCGGCAGATAGCCGCTGCCGTAGTAAATTGGGCTTGGGCCAGTGCCGTACGGGGTGATGATTCCCATCACGCCGAGTGAGGTCACCATCAGCAGAACGAACACCTGCATATTCATACCCGGAATGGTAGAGGCGATGGTCAGCATTGCCGGCAGCAGCGCGGTGGTGTGCGCAGTGGTACTGGCAAACAGATAGTGCAGCAGATAGAACGCCAGCAGCAGCACGACGGTGGCCACGCCCGGGGAGATGCCGCTCATCAGCGCGCCGCCTTCTTTGCCCAGCCAGGCGATAAAGCCGGTAGAGGAGAGGCCGTCGGCCAGCGCAACCAGGGTGGCGAACCAGGCAAAGGTGTTCCATGCCGCTTTGTTACTGGTGATATCGTTCCAGGAGAGTACGCCGGTCCACAACATCAACACGATAACCAGCAGGGCGGCCAGCGCGGGTTCAATCCATTCGGCGGCGAAGATCCACATCATCAGCGCGAAGCAGACAAAAACCAGCAGCAGGATTTCATTACGTGACAGACGACCGAGTTTCTCAAGCTCGCGGGCAGCCCACAGCGGCACTTCATCGTTAACCTTCACTTCCGGCGGGTAGAACCAGTAGGCCAGCAGCGGCATTGCCAGAATCAGCAGGATACCCAGCGGCAGGAAGGCGATAAACCAGGTGCCCCAGGAGATGTTAATGCCAACGATGCTTTTTACCAGCGCCAGCGCCAGCAGGTTCGGCGCCAGCGCAGAGAGGAACATGGAGCTGGTGATACAGGCGGCGGTGATGGCTACCCACATCAGATAAGAGCCAATGCGGCGGGCGCTCGGGTCGTTAGGTTTAGAACCATACAGCGGCGGCAGGTTAGCGATAATCGGATAGATAGTCCCGCCGCTACGTGCGGTGTTAGAGGGGGTAAACGGTGCCAGCAGCAGGTCAGCGAAGGTAATGGCGTAGCCAAGCGTCAGGCTGCGGCGGCCCAGATATTTCACCAGAATAAGCGCCAGACGGCGGCCAAACTGGGTTTTATCGTAGCCTGCGGCAAACATAAAGGCGCCGAAGATAAGCCACACGGTGGAGTTACCAAAACCGCTCACCGCCCATTTAAAGGAAGCGCCTGCGAGCTTGAAGTTTGGCGCGGCCAGCTGTTCAGGGCTGAACAGTAACCATTGGCTGCACAGGGCAATCACCACCACGCCCGTGATGCCAATCACCGCGCCAGGCAGCGGTTCGAAGATCAGACCGACGATCACGCCGACGAAAATAGCAAAGTAGTGCCATGCATAAGGAGGCAGGCCATCGGGCACCGGGACGAACAGCAGGAGAACGGCGACGATAATGGGCATTGCCATCATCAGCAGACGCTTGTAAGCAGCATTGGTTGCTGCACCGGCAGGCGGTATGGTTGTCTTTTTCTCTTTCATAATGAGTATCTGCAAGTAGTTAAAAATAAGGTTCTGTCACCGGGTAACCGTGCGATTTCTTTAGTTACAAAACTTTCTTTAATTATTAATTGTCGGCTCTGGTTAGTGCGATGACGATTATTTAACGCTGTTTATTGGGCGTTAAATTAAAATATTTGGATATTTATATATTGCGCTTTCATACGCTGTTGCAATTGATTGAGATCAAAAAAAGCAGGTTGTTAGCGATTTTTTTTAATTTATCGATAACCCTATATGATGAGGTGTTTATTTGTTTAAAATAACGATAAATGTTAAATTAAATAAAACCATGCTTATCTTTATTTTTTCATGCTATTGTTTTATATAATAAAATTATTATTTCCTAAAATTTTAAATCATTAACAAAAGTTTCTTTTTTGTTATGGTGTGTTTGCGTTGTGTGAATGGTGTATTTAAATTTAATAATACAATAGAGGTATTGGTGTTATTGCTGGTATTAAATAGTTTTTTAACTAACGTAATTACTTTGGTAACTAAAAATAGCGCTATATTATGGGTATGACTTAAGGAATATACAAAATACAACTAAAAACAATTCCGTCACCCAATTCTGAGTTTTCAATATTTAAAATCTGGAGCGTCATTATGACCAGTAACCAACGAATTCTGCGTCCTTTTACTTTGCCGAACGGTACTGAATTAAAAAACCGCCTGTTGATGGCACCAATGACCACCTGTACCGGTTATTTCGACGGTACCGTGACCAGTGAGCTGGTGGAGTACTACCGCGCTCGTGCCGGCAGTATCGGCACCATTATTGTTGAATGCTGCTTTATTGATGATTACGGCCTGGCGTTCCCGGGCGCAATCGGCATTGATAATGATGAAAAAGTCGCCGGTCTGGCCAAAATTGCCGAGGCGATTAAAGCGGAAGGTTCAAAAGCGATTCTGCAAATTTATCACGGCGGTCGGATGGTTGACCCGCAGCTTATCGGCGGACGTCAGCCGGTAGCGCCCAGCGCGATTGCCGCGCCGCGTGATGGCGCAGCAACTCCCCGTGCGCTGAACGGTGAAGAAGTTGAAGGCATGATTGCCAAGTTTGGCGAAGGTGTACGCCGCGCTATTCAGGCGGGTTTTGACGGCGTTGAAATTCACGGTGCGAACACCTATCTGATTCAGCAGTTCTACTCGCTAAACTCTAACCAGCGCGATGATGAGTGGGGTGGTAGCCGAGACAACCGCGCTAGATTCCCGCTGGCGGTGCTGGATATTACTCACAAAATGGCCCGCCAGTACGCTGACGATGCCTTTATCATCGGCTATCGCTTCTCCCCTGAAGAGATGGAAGTCCCCGGCATCCGTTTTGACGACACCATGTACCTGCTGGAAAAGCTGGCCGCTCGCGGCGTGGATTATCTGCATTTCTCGGTTGGCGCAACCTTGCGTCCGTCCATTGTCGATACCACTGACCCGACTCCGCTGATTGAAAAATACTGTGCTATGCGTTCTGAAACGTTGGCTCAGGTGCCGGTCATGGGCGTAGGGGGCGTGGTAAACGCCGCCGATGCCGAGCAGGGGCTGGATCACGGCTACGATCTGATGGCGGTAGGTCGCGCCTGTATCGCTTATCCTGACTGGACGAGGCGAATTGCCGCCGGTGAAGAGCTGGAGCTGTTTATCGACAGCACCCAGCGTGAAGCGCTGAACATCCCGGAACCGCTGTGGCGCTTCTCGCTGGTAGAAGCGATGATCCGCGATATGAGCATGGGTGATGCGAAATTCAAACCGGGGATGTTCGTCGAAACCGTTCAGGATGACGCCAACGAACTGGTGATTAACGTCAGTCTGGAAAACGATCGTATTGCCGATATCGAACTGGCCGCCAGCCCGGTACAAACCGTCGAATTCACCACCAGTTTTGAAGAGATCCGCGAACGCATTCTGACCGCGAATACCCCGCACGTGGATGCGATTTCCGGCGCAACCAGCCAGAGCGAAGCGGTGAAAAAAGCGGTCTCCAAAGCGATGCTGAAGTCCAGCAAAGCGCTGGCCGCCGAAGAGGGTGAAGGTGATGTCACACCGAAAAGTTATGATGTGGTGGTGGTCGGCAGCGGCGGCGCCGGTCTGGCGGCAGCGATTCAGGCACACGATGAAGGCGCAAGCGTGCTGATCGTCGAGAAAATGCCAACCATCGGCGGCAACACGATTAAAGCCTCTGCCGGAATGAATGCGGCAGAAACTCGCTTCCAGCGCGTGAAAGGTATTGAAGACAGCAAAGAGCTGTTCTATCAGGAAACGTTGAAAGGCGGGCAAAACAAAAACAACCCTGCGCTACTACGTCGCTTTGTCGAAAATGCGCCGGAAGCCATTGAATGGCTGGCGCGTCGCGGCATTATGCTCAACGATATTACCACTACCGGTGGGATGAGCATTGACCGTACTCACCGTCCGCGCGACGGATCGGCGGTCGGCGGCTACTTAATCAGCGGCCTGGTGCGTAATATCACCAAACGCGGCATCGATGTTCTGCTCGATACTTCGGTGGAAGAGGTCCTGATGACCGGCGATGAGGTGAGCGGCGTACGCTTGCTTAATGATGAACAAGAAACCGTTGTAGTACAGACGAAGAGTATTGTGGTGGCGACCGGCGGCTTCAGCGCCAATAGCGCGATGGTCGTGAAATATCGCCCGGACCTGGCGGGCTTCGTGACCACTAACCATAAAGGGGCAACCGGCGGAGGTATTGCGCTGCTGGAACGTATCGGCGCGGGTACGGTGGATATGGGCGAAATCCAGATCCACCCGACGGTGGAACAGCAAACCTCGTATCTGATTTCCGAATCAATTCGCGGCGGCGGGGCCATCCTGGTAAGCCAGCAGGGCAACCGTTTCTTCAACGAGATGGAAACCCGCGATAAAGTCTCGGCATCGATTATCGCGCTGCCGGAGCACTATGCTTACATCGTGTTCGATGAGCACGTCAGGGCGAAAAACAAAGCCGCCGATGAATATATCGCCAAAGGCTTCGTCACCAGCGCCAGCTCGCCGCGTGAGCTGGCGGAGAAACTGGGGATGGATTACCATGCTTTCCTCGCAACCCTGGAGCGCTACAACGGCTTTGTCGAAAAACAGCATGACGATGATTTTGGCCGTACCACCGCGCTCCGTGCGCCAATTAATGAAGGCCCCTATCATGCGATTCGTATCGCGCCGGGGGTTCACCACACCATGGGCGGCGTGACCATCAACACCGAAACCGCGGTGCTGAACGCCGGGCATCAGGTGATTCCAGGCGCTTTTGCTGCGGGTGAAGTGGTTGGCGGCATCCACGGCGGCAACCGTATCGGCGGTAACGCGGTGGCCGATATCATTATCTTCGGCACCCTCGCGGGCCATCAGGCGGCGAAACGCGCCAGAGGTTAACGCACAGGCGACACCTGCCGGGCAAGCGATAACGCGGCCCGGCGTAAACGTCTTCTTAGGGGTACGTTATGTCAGATAATCGCGTCTACAGCTACTCTGCCGTTCTGATGGGTTCGCCCATTCTGCTTAAGCTCTATGTTCATGATGAATCTCTCGCCTCGCGCGTCTTTCAACTGATTAAACGCCACGAAGACCTGCTTACCGTTAACCGCGCGCAGTCGCAGGTGATGGACATTAACCATGCCGCCGGACGTCATCCGGTCACGGTGAGCCGCCCGGTCTATGCGCTGATTAAATGCGCCAAAGCCGCCAGTATGGTGCGCGATAGCGCGTTTAATCTGGCGATTGGCCCACTGGTTAAGCTGTGGCGTATTGGTTTTCAGGGACACCGCGTCCCCGAGGCGCAGGATATCGCCGCCCGACTGGCGTTAACGCGTCCACAGGATGTGATCCTCGATGAGACTGCCGGCAGCGTCTATCTCGTCCAGGCGGGAATGGAGATTGACCTCGGCGCCATTGCTAAAGGCTATATCGCTGACCGGGTTCGCGACTATTTACAGCAGCAGGGCGTGAGCGCCGCGCTGATTAACCTGGGCGGCAACGTGCACACCCTCGGTGACTGGGCGATCGGCTTAAAAAAACCGTTCTCAGAAGCGGAGGCGCTGGTTGGCAGCATTGAAGTAGCGGGGCAGTCGGTGGTGACATCGGGAATTTACGAGCGTTACTTCGAACAGGACGGTAAACGCTGGCACCATATTCTTGATCCGCGTAGCGGCTACCCGTTGAATAACGAGCTGGAAAGCGTGACCATAATTTCCGCCGACTCTCTGGACGGCGATATCTGGACCACCCTGATTTACGGTCTTGGCGTTGAGAAAGGCTGCGTGGCGCTACGCCAGCGCGAAGATATCGAAGCGATTTTTGTGACCAAAAACCGCGACGTTATCCTCTCTTCACAGCGCCATTTTCGCTTCCGGCTGCTGGACGACAGCTATAACCTTATTGACTGTACTGCTTAAGCAAACCGTACTGCTCGGCTATCAGGTGATAGCGATACACTGGACGACCGGTGGCGCCATAATGAATGCTGGTATAGAGAATATTAATCTGCGCCAGCCAGATCAGATATTTACGGCAAGATACCCGAGAAATATTCACCGCCGCCGCCAGTTCGTCAGTAGAAAACTCGATGTCCGGGTGGGCATCAATCCACTGGCAAAGGGTACGTAGCGTCTGAGCGGTCAGACCTTTCGGCAGCTTACGCGCATCGGTGGCTTCAGGCACACCACCGTGCAGCAGGCGGTCGACATCTGCTTGTTCATAATAGGGTTGACCGGTCATCAGCTTGCGCTTTTCGCGCCAGGCGGTCAGCGCCTCTTCAAAGCGCGGGAACTGGAAAGGCTTGATGAGATAGTCAACCACGCCATAGTGCATCGAGGTCTGCACCGTCGCAGCGTCAGCGGCGGAGGTGATCATAATCACGTCGATGGCTCGCCCGGAAGCGCGAATGGTCGGCAGCAGATCCAGGCCGCTATCCTGTTGCATATACACATCCAACAGCACCAGATCTATCTCCAGATCCTTATCGTTAATCATCTCCCTGGCTTTACTCAACGTCGACGCCGTGCCGCTGCAGCGGAAGCCGCTGACCCGCGCCACGTACAAGCGGTTCAGTTCGGCAACCATGGCATCATCGTCAACAATTAATACATTTATCACGCACTTTTCCTTTTACTATCCCAGGGAAGATGAACAAAAAATTGGGTAAACACGCCGGGTTCGGATTCGACGGCCAGCGACCCGCCCAGTTCACGAAGCTGCTGGCTGGCGAGAAACAGCCCGACCCCGCGATTCTCGCCTTTAGTGGAGAATCCTTTATTAAAAATATCATCAATAAACGCTTCCGGGATCCCGGGGCCATCATCGCTGACTTCGCCGCTCAACCAGCCGTTCTGATAGTGCAGCAACAGACCCACTTCGCCTTCGGCCTGGCCGCTCATAGCATCCAGCGCGTTCTCGATTAAATTGCCCAGCACCGTGACCAGTACGGTAACCTGTTTTTCATTCGGACAGTCCGGCACCAGGCTCTCTTCCGCAAGCGTGAGGGTAAAGCCACGCTCTTTCGCACGCTGAATTTTACCGATTAAAAAGCCCGCCACGACCGGTGATTTAATGCGGTTCTGGATTTCACCGATATCCGCCTGGTAGGTATGGGCTGTTTGCAGCACGTACTCTTCCAGCTTGCCGTAGCTTTTCATATTCAGCAGGCCGAGAATCACATGCAGCTTGTTCATGAATTCATGTGAAGTGGTGCGCAGGGCGTCAACATAGTTCACCATCCCGTCCAGTCTCTGTAGAAGCTGGCTGACTTCGGTTTTATCGCGAAAGGTGCTGATTGCGCCGACCACATCATTCTGGCTACGGACGGGAACGGTATTGCTGATCAGCAGTAGGCCGTTACAGCCCAGCTCCCGATCGTAAATCGGCTCCCCGGTTTGCAGCACCTCCTGCAAATCCGCCAACAGCGGCGTTTGCGCAATATCGTGGTTGGGGCTGCTAAACAGCATATTGCGCGCGGCGGGGTTAATCAGCGTGACCTGGCCGTCAGCATCCACCGCTACGACGCCTTCTTTTAATGAATGCAACATGGCCTGACGCTGCTGGAACTGAGTTGAGATCTCCTGAGGTTCAAGGCCCAGCAGTACGCGCTTCAGACCGCGGACCAGGCTCCAGGTACCAATGGCGCAAACCAGCGCACTGAACAGCACGGTTAAAATCACATCCCAGCGGCTGGCGGCGATTTGCGTATCGACTTTGCTCAACGAAATCCCGATAGCCACCACGCCAATTTGCTGGTGGCTATCGTCAAATACTGGGGTAAATACCCGTAGCGCCGGGGCCAGTACGCCGTGGTTGACGGCGACGTTCTCTTTACCCTTCAGCGTTGGCAGGATGTCATCGCCGATGAAAGGTTTGCCGATAATTTGGCTGTTGGGATGCGAATAGCGGATGCCGTCCATATTGGTGACCACGGCGAACAGCAGGCCATTCCGTTTGGTGGCGGCCAGCGCCAGCGGCTGGATGATACCGCTATCCGGCGGCAGCGCCAGACCGCGTTTGACCTCCGGGGTGTCCGCCAACGTCCTTGCCACCGCCAGCGCCGTGTCCTTCACGCCGTCGCGGGTTGCGCCGCTTATCTGCATAAACCACAGGGCATAGACCAGAATCAGTACTGAACCGATCACGCTGCCAATCATTAAGGTGACGGCGGTGCTCAGCTTCATACTCATTGGACGTTTACGCGCGGGCGCAGCCTGCTGCGCTAGTTTATTCATTCCGACCCCAGGGTAAAACTCATAGAGTTGTATTATCGCTGAACGAAAGGCTTTCATAAAGCTGTGTAATAAAAGCAAAATATATAGCGAGCGCGCAGTTGGTACGTATCGGGCAAATCCACTATGGGCTTATTCGCCGCATTCAATCCGCAGATAATCGACAAACGCCCGCAGCGGCGACGCCATTTGCTTACGGCTCGGGTAGTAAACGTAAAAGCCGGGGAAGGCGGGCGTCCATTCAGGCAGGAGCTGAACCAGCTGCCCTGACGCTAACCAACCGTCAACCTGATGAGCAAACTGGTAAGCGATACCCACTCCCGCCAGCGCGATGGGGGTGAGCATCTCCGGCTCATCGACCACAATCGGCCCTTTGACCGCGATTTCACAGCTTTCATTGTCACGCTGAAACTCCCAGCGATAAACGCTGCCATCGCTGGGCCGCCGATAGGTCAAACACGGATGTTGCAATAAATCCTGCGGTTTGCGGGGCCGTGGAGCCTGAGCCAGATAGTGCGGTGAGGCGACCACTTTCATCTCAAGGTCGCCGCTTAGCCTGACGGCAATCATATCCTGATGGAGCTTCTCACCCAGACGAATTCCAGCATCGAACCCGGCTGAGACGATATCAATCAGGCAATCGTCGGTGACAATATCCAGCTCAATATTGGGATAGCGCTGAATAAAGCCGCCGAGCAGCGGGGACAGATAATAAATGGCGGCGACCCGTGAAACATTGAGCCGCAAACGACCTGCGGGATTATCGATAGTTTGCGCATCGATAACCGCTTCCTGTAGGCCCGCTAGCGCCGGAGCGAGCCGCTGCATCATGCGTTTACCCGCTTCGCTTGGCGCGACGCTGCGCGTGGTTCGGTGCAGCAAGCGCACGCCGATACGCTCTTCGAGTCGCCGTATTGTCGCGCTTAAGGTGGAGGTCGTGACGCCAAGATGAGCGGCGGCTCGGGTGAAGCTGCCTTGCTCTACGACCATCGCGAAGGCCCTTAATTCAGCAAAATCACTTCCTCGCATTATGCTGGTTTTCCCAAATAGTCCTGTTGATAATTGTTCTATTATCAAACAGACCTCGGCTGGTTACCATCCCGTTGAGTACCATCACCCATCAGGAGCGATCAGCAATGGCAAGATTTACTGCGAAACGAATTCTAGTCACCGGAGCGACAAGCGGTATCGGGCTTGCCGGGGCAAAGATGATTGACAGTGAAGGGGGATATGTTCTGGCGACAGGGCGCGATTCGCAACGGCTGGAGGCTCTGTGCAGGCAGCTTTCCGACCGGGCGCGGGTGGTCTATAACGACGCCAGCGACCCAACGACAGGCGAGGCGCTGGCTCGTGAGGTTGAGGATTTTGGCAGACTAGATGGCCTGTGGTTGAATGCCGGATATGCTGGCGTCGGTGAACCCGCGCAGGTTAATGCGCACAGCTTTGACAGCATGATGGCGGCCAACGTGCGCGGGCCGGTACTGCAATTTGCAGCGCTTGCCGGAGCGCTTAACGCGGGGGCCTCGGTTATCGTGACGGCATCGACGTCGGCTTATGAGGGAGCGGCAGCGGCAAGTCTTTATTCAGCGACGAAAGGGGCGCTAATTTCGCTGACCCGTTGCTGGGCATCGGCTCTGGGGCCACAAAATATCCGCGTCAATACTTTGGTCCCTGGGCCAATAGATACCGACTTTCGCCATTTTATGAGCCAGGACTTTCGCCGTGAATTTGAAACCTCAGTGGTGAGCCGACTGGCGCTTAACCGCCAGGGAACGGCCGAAGAAGCGGCAGAAGTGGCGCTATTTCTTCTCTCTGATGCGGCATCGTTTGTCACCGGAAGTCAATATTTTGTCGATGGTGGACTGGCGATGTACTGAGTCTTCATTATATCTCATCTATACCTACCAGACCGGATAAGCCTAACTGGTCGGATAACAACCAACCAGCAGTCACCGCGCTTCAGGGGCGATAAAACTGTGACTCCCGTGGCGGTAAAGTGCGTCAGGAAGGCTTTACACTGGCATTAATAGCCATGGTCAATGAGAGGGTTTACCACCGGCTTGCGCTTTTCACCTTAGAGAGTTCTTTCAGTTTTAAATGGAGGTTTTTATGAGCAGTAAGCCAACCGCTTCAATGATGGAACGACGCCACCCTGAAACCACCCATATCGACAGCCTTGCCACGCTCGATATGCTGACGTTGCTGCACAAGGATGATAAGCAGATTACCGACGCTGTTGGAGCATGTTTACCCGAAATTGCGCGTCTGATTGATAATGCGACCGCGACGCTGAGCCGGGGAGGGCGACTGGTGATTGTCGGCGCTGGCGCCTCGGGGCGAGCTGCCGTACAGGCGGTGAGTGAATTTACGCCAGAGGGGAAACACTCGCTGGTTGGGCTTATCGCCGGGGGGCCGGCTGCCGCGCTCCAGGAGATGGAAACCGCTGCGAACGATTACGATCTTGGTGCCCTTGAGCTACAGGCCTTGCAGTTCAGCAATCAGGATATGCTGCTGGCGCTAACGGTCAGCGGAAAAACGCCGTGGGTCTGGGGGGCCATGCGTCATGCGTGGTCGTTAGGCGCGCCTATTGCCGTTCTGACGCAGCAGGCTAACAGCGAAGCCGCGCAGCTGGCGGATATCATCATTGCCCCGCAAACCGGGCCGGAAGCGGTGGCGGGCTTTGGTAATCCCAAAGCGCAAATTGCGCAGCGGCATATTCTCAATATGCTGACCACCGGGCTGGCGATTCGCGCTGGGCGAGTGTATGAAAATCTGCGCGTCGATCTCCAGGCCAGCACGCCGCGCTGGGCCGAGCGCCAGATAGCCATCGTGATGGCGGCGACGGAATGCTCGCGTAGCGAAGCCAAAGCGGCATTGGCCAGCTGCAATCAGCACTGCCGGACGGCAATATTAATGATTCTCAGCGGGCTTGATGCCTGGCAGGCGCGGGAGCTGCTGGCGGAGCATAACGATCATCTGCGAATTGCGCTACGCTCGGCGCAGCCGGTCGTTTGACCTGAACCATCTGGCGCGTATTTCTGCAATACGCGCCGGATTATTTAAAATAATCCACAAACCACCTCTCCTTTTTTATTCCACATTGTTTGTATGCTTTTTGATGGGGTTATTCCCGGGTGAGAAGTATCTAACGTATTGCATATATATATTCCCCGTCGTTACTTTACTTTTTTAAGTTAAAAAACCAGGTTAATAATAATTAGCTATGTGTGCGAAAGTGTAAATGATATTTTAAAATAAAGTAAAAGTGCGTTAATATGCACCCTCTTATTACACTTGTGCTATGTGATATTTCTATTATGCCTGCAATTAAAAATACGATTATATCTATGACCGCATTAGCGATGTTCGTCAGTTCGGCGACATATGCAAATGACGATACCTCGAAAAAAACCGATTTCCTGTTGATTGGCGGCGGCATTATGAGCGCGTCGCTGGGGACCTGGCTGCACGAATTACAGCCGGAGTGGAAACAGGTGATGGTTGAGAAGCTGGATGGCGTCGCGCTGGAGTCGTCGAACGGCTGGAACAACGCCGGGACCGGACACTCTGCCAACATGGAGCTGAACTATACGCCGGAACGCCCGGATGGCTCTATCGACGTCAGCAAAGCGTTGGATATTAACGAACAGTTTATGATCTCCCGCCAGTTCTGGACGGCGCAGGTCAAACGCGGCATTTTGCACGATCCGCACTCTTTTATTAACTCTACCCCGCATATGAGTTTCGTCTGGGGTGATAACGTGGATTATCTGCAAAAACGTTATACCGCCTTGCAGCAAACCACTTTATTCCAGGGGATGAAATTCTCCACCGATCACGCGCAAATAAAGCAATGGGCACCGCTGGTGATGGAAGGTCGCGATCCGCAACAAAGAGTTGCTGCGACCTGGACGCCGGTGGGTACCGATGTTAACTATGGGGAAATAACCCGCCAGCTGATCGGAAGCCTGAAGAAAAATAACAACTTCACGCTGCAAACTTCGTCTGAAGTCACCGATTTTAAACGTAATGCCGATAATTCATGGCACGTAACCATTAAAAACGTGAATAGCGGTGAAGAGCAGGCGATTGATGCCAAATACGTCTTTATCGGCGCTGGCGGCGGCGCGCTGAAATTACTGCAAAAAACCGGTATTCCGGAAGCGGATAACTACGCCGGTTTCCCGGTGGGCGGCTCCTTCCTGATGACCGAAAACCCGGCGGTGACCAAAGAGCATCAGCAAAAAGTCTATGGTCAGGCCTCGGTGGGCGCACCGCCGATGTCGGTACCGCATCTTGATGCTCGTTTCCTCGACGGCAAGCGCGTAGTGCTGTTTGGGCCATTTGCCACCTTCTCAACGAAGTTCCTCAAAAATGGTTCATTCCTTGACCTGCTGAGCACCACCACGACCGATAACATGCTGCCAATGACGCACGTTGGGCTGGATAATTTTGATCTGGTGAAATACCTGATTAGCCAGGTCATGTTGAGTGACGATGACCGCTTTGCGGCGCTGAAAGAGTATTACCCTGGCGCGCGGAAAGAGGACTGGAAGCTGATTCAGGCCGGACAACGCGTGCAGATCATCAAGAAAGATGCTGAGAAGGGCGGCGTGCTGAAGCTGGGTACGGAAGTGGTGGTCGACCAGCAGAAAACTATCTCCGCGCTGTTGGGCGCTTCGCCGGGGGCTTCCACCGCCGCGCCGATCACTCTGAACGTGATTAAGCAGATGTTCCCGGAACAGTTCAACTCCCCGGAATGGCAGAGCCGCATTCGCGATATCGTTCCGAGCTATGGGCAGAAGCTGAACGGCAACGTTGCGCTGACTCAGCAGGTTTGGAATGACACCGCTGCCGCATTGCAGTTGACCAAACCGCCGGTGATCGAGATGAACGCCGCCGCGCCGGTCATGACCGCAAAACCGGCAGAGCAGAAAGCGGAAGCATCGCCGCAGCACGATATGGCACTCTAAGCCCACGCCTGTGAAATTGCCCGGTGGCGGCTAGCGCCTTACCGGGCCTACGGGACGAGTTTGGGTTTTGTAGGTCGGGCAAGGAGCTAGCCGCCGCCCGACAGAAAGGCGAGCACGGTAATCCAAACAAGTTGGCGACCCGACTCCCACGATTAATGAATCTCACTCATAACCTCAATCCTTTTATGCAGGATTATTCCGCACGTCTTTCCCGCTAAACTCCTTGCTCTCCTCATCGCAATCCCTCTCCTTAACGGAAATAATAATGACTTCACCGAAACGCGTGCAGCCAGCGGGCCGCTGTTTATTCTGATTCTCAGCGGGCTGATGGCGTTCACCTCGCTCTCGACGGATATCTACCTGCCGGCGATGCCGGTGATGGCTGCCGAATTACAGGGCGACGCTGAGCTGACTATCACCGGTTTTCTGATTGGTTTTGCCCTGGCGCAGCTGGTCTGGGGGCCAATTAGCGACCGGCTAGGTCGGAGAAAGCCGCTGTTTATCGGCATGTTACTGTTCATCATCGGCTCCGCAGGTTGTGCGCTGTCGACCACTATCGATCAAATTGTCTTCTGGCGCGTCTTCCAGGCGCTGGGAGCCTGCACCGGGCCTATGCTGGCGCGGGCGATGGTGCGCGATCTTTTTGCCCGCAGCCGAGCGGCGCAGATGCTTTCAACCTTAACTATCGTGATGGCTATTGCGCCGATTGCCGGGCCGCTAATCGGCGGGCAGATGATTAAAGTCACCAGTTGGCACGCTATCTTCTGGCTGCTGGTGGTGATTGGTGGGCTGATGTTTATCGCGCTGCGCTGGCTGCCGGAAACTCTGCCGCCGGAACGTCGTCAGCAGGGCTCAATGCTGGGGGCATTTCGCAATTATAGTCAGCTGTTGAAAAACGCGACTTTTATGCGCTACACCCTGAGCCTGACCTTTTTCTACGTCGCCGCTTATGCCTTTATAACCGGATCACCGGATGTCTATATTCGCTACTACGGCGTTGCGCCGCAGCATTACGGCTGGCTGTTCGCAGTGAATATTATTGGGGTCATGGCGATGAGCGTGGTGAACCGGCGTCTGGTTCAGCGCCACGCCCTGAGCTCGCTGCTGAAAATATCGCTGGCGGTTGCCGCGCTAGCCGTCGTGATACTGGCGACGGGCGTCAGGCTGCAAATTGGCGGTATTGGTCTGATAGTGGCCAGCGTGTTCCTCTTTTTCTCGATGAACGGCGTGATTGCCGCCACCTCGACCGCCGCGGTGCTGGATGAGGCAGGGGCGTTTGCTGGTTCGGCCTCAGCGCTGATTGGCTCATTGCAGTACGGTAGCGGGATTATTTCTTCGTTACTGCTGGCGTGGCTGCGTGACGGTACGCCATGGACGATGGCGTGGATCATGACAGCCTTTACCCTCGCCAGCCTGCTGCTGGCCTGGCGAAACCGATAAATTGCAATGCGGGTATACCCCTCTTCCGGCTAATACCTCAATCGGTAATTGCGTTTATACTATATTGAAATAACACAAGAAAATGCTAATAAAGACCGAAGTGCGGGGCGCAATGCAATGAAAGACGACATTAATCAGGAGATCACCTTCCGCAAGCTGTCGGTTTTTATGATGTTTATGGTGAAGGGCAATATCGCCAGAACCGCAGAGGCGATGCAGCTGAGCGGCGTCAGCGTTCATCGGGCGCTGCACACCCTGGAAGAGGGCGTCGGCTGCCCGCTGTTTATCCATAAAGGGCGCAATCTTCTGCCGCTGCCAGCGGCGTGGACGCTGCTGGAATACTGTCAGGACGTGATGAGCCTGATGACTCGGGGACTGGAAGCAACGCGCAAAGTGGCGGGCGTCGGACAGGGGCGGCTGCGCATCGGCACGCTTTACTCCCTGACGCTGGAAACCGTGCCGCGCATTATTATGGGCATGAAGCTGCGCCGTCCTGAGCTGGAGCTGGATCTCACCATGGGCTCCAATCAGATGCTGCTGGATATGCTGGAAGATGATGCGCTGGATGCCATTCTGATCGCCACTAACGAAGGTGAGTTCAGCAATTCCGCTTTTGATGTGGTCCCGCTATTTGAGGATGACATCTTCCTCGCTGCCCCGGCAACGGAGCAACTGGATACCAGCCAACCTGCCGAGCTGCGCGATTACGCTGAGCGTAAGTTTGTCTCGCTGGCGGAAGGATTTGCCACCTATGCGGGCTTTCAGGATGCGTTTCAGGTAGCCGGATTTGAGCCGGAAATCGTTACCCGGGTTAACGATATCTTTTCAATGATTAGTCTGGTGCAGGCGGGGGTGGGGTTTGCACTGCTGCCGGGACGCATGAAAAAAGTCTATGAAAACGACGTACAGCTGTTGAAGCTGGCGGAGCCGTATCAGATGCGCCAGCTTATCTCGATTGTCTATTCACATCATCGCGAACGCGACGCCGACCTGCTGGCGCTGGCGGCAGAAGGGAGGATGTACGCCCGTAGCCTTAACCATTAAGCCGGGTTGCCAGGTGACGAGCGACGTCTACGCCGCTGCGTTCCAGCGAAATGCTCTCACCGTGCCAGCCCGCCTGGCGGGTGAGACAGGTCAGTACGCCGCCCGGTGGCATCTCAATTGCCAGCCGCGCCTCGCGCTCATCGGCGGCGATCATCGCCTCCTGCCAGCGCACGGTGCGCGACATATTCAGCGCCAGATCGTCGGCGATTTTCAGCGGGTCCCAGAGCACGCGCGCCGTGGAGCCGCTCAAATACGCGCAGCGCGGTCGCCGGAGCGTGATGGTAGAAAAGGCCTCCGCCAGCTCAGCCGCCGGTTTATCCAGTAGCGCGCAATGCGACGGTACGCTGACCGCCAGCCGCTGCGCTTTGCTGGCACCCGCTTTCAGCGCCAGCTGTGCCACTCGTGCCATCTCCTCATT
Organism: Klebsiella huaxiensis; assembly: GCF_003261575.2. Classification (GTDB taxonomy): domain Bacteria; phylum Pseudomonadota; class Gammaproteobacteria; order Enterobacterales; family Enterobacteriaceae; genus Klebsiella; species Klebsiella huaxiensis. The sequence continues at coordinate 2,786,132 of NZ_CP036175.1, forward strand.
GCGCCCGGCAATGACAATCTGCGTTTCAGCGTTAAGGTTGGCGATATACAGCTCGCTGTCGGCAATCAGCTTTTCCACGCTGTCGAGCGTCAGGCCCATAATGGCGGTGAGTCCGTAGCCGTGAGGATAAGCCTGCTCCATTAAATCGCCGCGTAGCGCCACAAGACGTAGGGCATCGGTGAAGTCCAGCGCATCGGCAATCACCGCTGCCGGGAAAGCGCCGATCGACAGGCCGCTGACCATGTCCGGGTTTACGCCCTGACGCTGAAGCTCCCGCGCCCAGGCAACACCGGTAATCAACAGGCAAAGCTGCACCGCACGGGTATGTTGTAACGCGGCGGCGCTATCTAAATGGTCCACTTCATCGCCAAGCACGGTGCGCGCTTCGGCCATAATATTCTGGCGATCGGGGATAGCGGCGAGCATACCTTGCCGCTGGTTTCCCTGACCGGGAAAGGTAAAGAGAATTTTCATACTTCCTCCCTGTTCCACGGCGTCTCGGTCAGACGCGCGCCGTGGGACATCTTCAGCAGAGCGCGGCCATCGCGCAGCCACTCGTTAAGCGCGAAAGCCCCGGCTGGCGTTTCGACCTGAGTATCCGCCCGACAGGGTAGCTGCGCGATGCACGCTTGCCATTCGAGCAATGCCTCACGATCCACAGGCTGCGGGGCGCGAATGAGTAGATCCAGATCGCTGGTGGCGTGCAGAACGGGAATTTCGGTGGCCAGCGCGTAGCCGGTGCTGCCGGTAATGCCCCAGCGCCATGGCCAGTCGTGCAGCGTCAGTGAAATAGCCGCCTGTACCGGCGGCTGAGAGACAAACGGTGAGCGCAGAAGCAGCTGGCGGTCGGCGAGCGTTTCCGGGCTGATGGTACGAACGATATTCTCCATCCGTACCCAGCCCGCCGCCCGCTGTTCGCGCTTCATGCCCCGCACGCCCACCGGAATGCGGGCGTCGGCATCAACGTCACGTCGGACCACCACCGGCAGGCTGACTCGCCAGTGCTGGGCGACCCAGAGTTCCTCGGTAGCCTCCAGCGCACAGGCATGATTCAACCAGACTAAATCGTGAGGACGCGGCGTTGATGACATCGTTAGATCCCTGAAGTTAAAGTGATAAACAGCGGCAGCGACAGGATACACAGAACCGAGCTTAACAGCAGCACCGCTTCCGCATCCGGCGACTGCACGCCAAAGCGGTTACCGAACACCACGCCGAAGAAACCGGCCGCCAGGGCAATCATCAGAATGGCGGTAATGGCGATGGAGCCATGCAGACCGAGTAGCATCACCAGACCCCAGGCGATAAACGGTTGCACCAGCAGTTTAACGATGGTCGATGTGGCGATGAGCGCGTTGAGTTGCAGCTTACGCGCCGACAGAATCACCCCGGTCAGGAACAGTGCTGCGGCGGTTGCCGCCAGGCCCAGCGGTTTGATTGAGGCCAGCAGCAGGTCCGGCATTTTGATACCGATGGCGGAAAGTACCACCCCCAGCAGCGGGCCCCAGACAATCGGTTTTTTCACCGAACGCCACATCAGTATCGGCAGCATCGCCAGCGTCGAACCGCTATTTTCTCCGGCTGCCAGCGCCTTTTCACGTTCCAGAATCAGCAGACAGAACGGCGTCATCAATACCGAACCACAGGCAATAGACACGGCGACCGAGAGCGAGGTTGACGCACCTTCGCCAAGCACGCTGCCAAGAATCGGCAGGCCGAGCGCGGCGTAGTTAGGCAGCGCCACGGTCAGGGTCAGCACGGCGGCATCCTGCGGTGAGCGCTTAAAGACGCGGGTAGCGAGGAAGTAGATGGCCGCGTAGGTGATCCACATCGCGCCGGTGAGCACCAGCACCAGCGGCGATTGAGCGACAATCCCGCTCCATGGAGTCTGTACCGTGGCGCTAAACAGCGTCGCGGGCAGAGCGAAGTCCATCACGAAAATGTTGAGTAGCGAGACGTTTTTGTTATCGACCATTTTGGCCTTGCCGGCCCAGAAGCCCAGCAGCATGATGACAAAAATCGGCGCGAGGGCATGAATAATCACATAAGTCATAAATCACCTGTAAATGAAAAAGAGTACTGACGCGATTGTTATAATTTCTAAAAGCAGTCTCTCCCCAAAGACACTCGATGAGTGCCTTTAGGTGGCCGCTTCCGGCAGGTTTTCTTCTACTTAGGGACTGACTACCAGCTGGCGCGCATACGATCGCGTACTAGCTGGGAACTACGACGGTTCTCCGCACCCAGGCGGCACTTCAGCGTGGTATCCTGGCGGGCGTCAGCGATGGCGTCGCGCAGGGTGGTGGTGACCAGCGTCAGGTCGCGGGCGTCTGGGGCATCCGGATTGCTGATATCGAGCAGGGCGGAGAGCAGGCCGAGCGTTGCGTAGTTGCTGACGTCATAGGCCATCGGCGGGATAGTTGCCGCCAGTTTCTCCAGCGCCTCAACGGTACGCAGGGTGATGCGCGCGGCGGACTCTTTGCCCATCGCGTGGACCAGCACGCCGCTGTCGTTAAAGGCGATCAGGCGGTTGGCCTGGTAGCCGTGGGCCAGAAACGCCCCGGACATCGCTTTGCCGACAATCAGGCCAATCACCGGGTGACCAGCAAGACGCGCTTTGGCATAAGCGCCTGCCGCACCGGCCAGCGCCTGGTGAATACCGAAGGCCTCTTCGCGGCGACCATAGGCCTGGCTTGGCACATCGATAACCGCAATGATTGGGCGCTTCACCGGGTTATCCGCATCGGCATCGATAGTTTCGTTGACCACTTTCGCCAGAGTCCAGCCTTCAAGCAGGCCGACTTCGCCCTGAGCGGCGCGCGGGTAGTGGTTTTTAGCATCCGGCACCACGGCGATAAAACGCACGGTTTCACCGTTAAAATCGGCATCGGCAACCTGTACTGACGGGCACAGACCGCTCATCAGCGGGGCATTTGGTGCCAGCTGGTTTAGCCACAGCGCGGCGCGATTAGTGAACTGACTCATTATTTCTCCTCCCGGGCGAATAGCTGTTTGATCTGCGCGGTATCCGCCTGCTGGCGGGTATCGAAGTGGGTCAAACGGGTCAGGAAATCATCATATTTGTCGCTGCGATGCTGGGCCGGTACGCCCTGGGCAATCGCCTCGTTCATTGCCGTTTTCACCGCGTTGACGCCGTCACCCACCAGCGCATCCACCAGGCCGCTGGCGTAGCGAATTTGGCCGCCGGTCATGCTCCAGATAAACGGACGGTCACGGGAGTCATACTCTTCAATCCCCGCTTCCTGTTCGATAACTTGTGGCCCGTTGAGCCCCAGGCGTGCTTCGCGGGTGACAATCAGGTAGCTGCACAGTGCCGCGGCGATGGACATCCCACCGAAGCAGCCGACGGTGCCGGTGATAATACCGACCACCGGGGTGTAGCGACGCAGGTCGACAATCGCGGCATGAATATCGGCGATAGCGGCAAGGCCCAGATTGGCCTCCTGCAGACGCACGCCGCCGGTTTCCAGGCACAGCACCGCCTGGGTGGGGATACCGTTGCGGTTATCTTCCGCCGCCAGTTCAAGCGCGGCGGCCATTTTCGCGCCGGAGACTTCGCCCATGCTGCCGCCCTGGAAGGTGCCTTCGATGGCGATCACCACCGCGGGTTGACCGTTAATGGTACCTTTCGCGACCACCATGCCGTCATCGGACTGCGGGACGATACCCTGTGCGCCCAGCCACGGCGACATGATGCCTTCGAACGGGTCGAGCAGCTCGCGATAGCTACCGTCGTCCAGCAGGATGCGGGCGCGTTCGCGGGCACGTAATTCGATAAAGCTGCGATCGTTACGCATGAGCCACCTCCTCAAAAACCTGTTCAATGCGGATACGCGCCACGCCCGGCGTTGCACCGAAATCGTGGATAATCAGCAGCCCGCCGGGCAGGCCGTTAACCAGGTTCAGGCGGTCGAACAGCGCGTTCCAGCGCGCCTGGCTGTTGTCCACCGAAGTGGTTATTTCTACGTTGAGCGTGTTGCTCTGTCCGGCGGTATAGAGCACTTCCATATCGCCGGAGCCAACAACGCCTGCCAGCGCTTTGCCGCTGAGGGCGCGGTTGGCAGGAAATGACAATTTAATCTGTTCCATAACATCCTCTGAATGCGTTAGGCGGAAACCCGGTCGAGAAACAGGGTGGCGGCAAGCAGGTCCGCAGCGCCACCCGGCGAGGCGTTCTGCGCCAGCATCTGGGCATCAAGTTGCGCCAGAGCGGCGCGGCCCGTAGCTGTCGCACATCCTCCGGCGGTTAGCACCTCGGCAGCACCTTGCTGCATGGCGTCAAGTCCCGCCATTCCGGCGCGAGAGAGCACGCAGGTATCGCTGAGCGAAGTCATAATCGCTATCAGCGCGTCGAGGCGGGCTTGCTCTTCGCTGGCCCCCTGCGCCCGGCTGCGCAGCAGCTGCGGCAGCGCCAGGGTGGTGATGTGCGGAAAAGCGCACTGCGCCTCTTCACGCGCACCCGGCACCTGCCAGCGGCGGCTGGCGCGCAGACCTTTACTGAAGGTCTTCGGCGCGCAAGCGTCCGGCAAACGGGCGAGGGCGGCGGCAGTTTCCGCGATTCTCTGTGAATGACCTTTTCCCCCCATCATGGCCGTTGCGCTGACCAGCAGGCCAAGGGCCCAGATAGCGCCGCGATGGGTGTTGACCCCGGCCGTCGCCTGCATCATCTGCGCTTCGCCTTCACGGCCCAGACGACCAACGGTCTCGCGCAGGGCGATATCAACCGGGCGCAGCCAGCTTTGCTGTGCCAGCGCGTGAAAAGTCGGTGTCAGGCTATGGGCCGAGCGTTCCATCAGCGCCAGATTCAGGTCCAGATGCGCGCCGTTGCCACGGCTATCAACCAGGCCAGGTTTCGGGCTAAGGCGCGCTTCGTCGATCAGGCAGTCGCTGGCGATTTGCGCCAGACGCCGGGCCCGGGTTTCTGCGAGTTGGGGAGAGAGGTTTTTCATTACCAGCTCCGGAATTTTGCCGGTGGGTTGTACAGGCCGTCGGACCATTCCACCAGGTCTGAGACGCTGCCAGCAGCAAGCAAGGAGCGGGTGGCGTCGCTACGACGAATGCCGATATCTTCCGGGTAAACGACTTTTCCGCTGCGGCGCAGTTCGGCCACGCGTTTGGCGTCAACTCCGAGGCCGATATCGGTGATCCCGGCCACCGCAGCGACCATCGCCCGGCGCTCTTCAAGGCTTTCCGCGCGATAGAGATAGGCAATTCCTTCTTCGGTTAGTACGTGGGTTACGTCATCGCCGTAGATCATCACTGGCGCCAGCGGCATTCCGGAGGTTTTCGCCACTTCAATGGCATCCAGTTTTTCTACGAAGGTTGGTTTAACGCCCGCCTGGAAGGTTTCCACCATCTGCACCACCAACTTTTTACCGCGTTGCATCGGGTCGGGTTCGGTAATCATATTCAGCCAGGCCGGGGTGGCGTGACGACGACCGTGCGGGTCATGACCCATGTTAGGCGCGCCGCCGAAGCCGGAAAGACGCCCACGGGTGACGGTCGATGAGTTGGCGTAGCCATCCACCTGGAGTGTTGAGCCGATAAACATATCCACCGCGTACTGACCTGCCAGCTGGCAGAAGGCGCGGTTGGAACGCATGGAGCCATCTGCGCCGGTAAAGAATACGTCAGGGCGGGCGCGGATGTACTCTTCCATCCCCAGTTCGCCGCCGAAGCAGTGCACGCTCTCCACCCAGCCGCTTTCAATCGCCGGGATCAGCGTCGGATGCGGGTTCAGGGTCCAGTGTTTACAGATTTTGCCCTTCAGACCGAGCTGTTCGCCGTAGGTCGGCAGCAGCAGTTCGATGGCGGCGGTGTTAAAGCCGATACCGTGGTTTAGCGATTGCACCTGATGCTCGGCGTAGATGCCTTTAATCGCCATCATCGCCATCAGAATATGTTCCTGTTTGATCAGGCGCGGATCGCGGGTAAACAGCGGTTCGATAAAGAACGGTTTATCGGCAACAACGACGTAGTCAATCCACGAACCGGGGATATCAACGCGCGGCAGGTCGCATTCGTCATCCACCAGTTCGTTGACCTGCGCAATGACGATACCGTCATGGAAGGCGGCGGCTTCAACCAGCGCCGGAGTATCTTCGGTACTTGCTCCGGTGTAGAGATTACCTTTGCGGTCGGCTTTGAAACCGGCGATCAGCGCGACGTTCGGCGACAGGTCGACGTACAGGCGGGAATAAAGTTCGATATAGGTGTGGATCGCGCCAATTTCCAGCAGACCATCTTCCAGCAGCTGCGAAATACGCAGGCTTTGGGTGCCGGAGAAGGAGAAATCAAGTTTACGGGCGATGCCCTTTTCAAAGAGATCCAGATGCTCGCTGCGTCCGACGCTCGGCATAATCATATGCAGGTCGTGGATTTTTTGCGGGTTGACTTCAGCCAGCATCCGCGAGAGGAAATCGGCCTGTTTCTGGTTGTTGCCTTCCAGCACCACCCGGTCGCCGGGAGCCAGTAAATGTTCCAGAACCGCAACCAGCTGGTCGGTGGGAATGACTTTACCTGAGATCTTAGCCTCGGCCAGTCGCCGCTGTTTTTCCGTCCGTCGACGGTTCCAGACCCGTCCGGTCGTTTGTTCGGCACTCATTGTTAACCTCCTGATTCGACAAATCGTTTTGATTGTCCTGGTGTGGAAGTTAGTGTGCGGCCCCGCGTGTCTGGCATCAATTAAGGCTGGCGGCGAATTGTTAGCGTAAGAGTAATAATTGGCAGGTGAGAGATGTGATGGCGATCAATAATGAAGATGAATGATTGGTCTACAGACATGGGGGGTGTGTATAAAAAGAACCGAGTCGGCATGGTTCAGGGACTGATGCACTGGCGCTGCTGCTTCCCGGTGGCGCTGCGCTGACCGGGCTACGGGTTCACCGCCGTCTGCGGGCAGGTAGCCCGGACAGATGCGCCAGCATCGCCTCCGGGGAAAGCGCGTGCAATGTCGTTAGTTTTTACTCAAATCACTCAGCAGAAAGGCGATACTTTGCCCGGCGACCGTCTGCTCGAGAGCGATTTTGACGATAATGGTCAGCGGCACTGAGAGCAGCATACCAACCGGCCCCAGTAGCCAGCCCCAGAAAATTAACGACAGGAACACCACCAGCGTTGATAACCCCAGCCCACGGCCCATAATGCGCGGTTCGAGGATGTTACCGAACACCAGGTTGATAATCAGATAGCCCGCCAGAACCACCAGCGCGTCGTACAAACCACCAAACACCAGCACCTGCAAAATTGGCGGGATTGCGGCGAGAACCGAACCAATATTAGGAATGTAATTCAGCGCGAAAGCTAACAGTCCCCACATAAAGGCAAAACGCACATCGAGCAGCACCAGCATTCCCCAGACCACCAGGCCGGTTACCAGACTGATGGCGGTTTTTAACACCAGGTAGTGGGAGACGCTATCGAGTGCGCGCTGAATCGCCCCCATGCCTTCCACCGGCCGCGACATCAGCTGTTGCAGCTTGGCGGGTAGCTGCGGGACTTCCAGCAGCATAAACACCACCGTCAGTAGCAGCAGGAAGATAGAGGACATGGCGTTTGAAAGCTGAGTGAGCAGACTGGTGACCAGAGTCATTACTGCGTTAGGGTCAATATATTTATTAAGCTCAACCACCGAAACGGTAAAGCCGAAGCGCTGTAGCCACGGTGCAATGGCCTGCATCGGTTCATAGAGATAGTTGCGATACTGCGGCAGGGTACGCGCCAGTTCATTGAGAGAAGTCCCCAGCGAAGCCAACAGCACGACGGCAAGCAGGACAATCAGGCCCACCAGCAGTGAAATAGCCAGCACCCGCGGTACCCGGCAGCGCACCATAAGCTGAACCAGTGGGTTAATGACTACCGCCAGAAACAGTGCCAGCACGAAAGGAACGATGATATCCGCCGCGAAGCGAATGCCGGTCAGGATGATAACCATCATGCCGAGCATGATGACCATTTTTAAGCCGTTAAGTGTGATGATGGGTTTGGCCATACCGCTCCCTGCGAAAAAAATTGAGTCTAATGTGAATTCATTGTAGACGCTGGTAAAGTCGGCGTCTCAACGCTGCGTGTCTGCTAAAAAGAAAAAACGGCCCGCTTATTTATAATTGACGGAATGGGATCATAATGGCGAACGGGATCAGAAAAAGCTAATCAAAATCAAATTTCAGAAGTAAAGAACTGCAAAGACTTTGAGTTAAATGTAGCACTATGGTACAAATTAGCCTGTGTATAACTACCGAGGACAATTTTCATCCGCAAATGATGAGAAGCAATAGCGCGGATAATTGTGATTTTATGGACAATAAGTTCAGGATGTATATTTCTTATCACCCTGCAGTATCCCTCTTCAACTCCCGCTTCCTTGGCGAGCAGCACTGGCGCTCGGCGCTATAGTCTTCTTCTCTCTGCCTGAGCTGGCGCGCTGCGCACGGCTAAAATAACGTCAGAATTTTTCCGGTTTACTTCGCGGTAAGCCGCAATGGATTATATTCTCAAGCAGGAGAAGGGATCATGTTTTATTGGATTTTATTAGCTTTAGCTATCGTTGCTGAAATTACCGGCACGTTGTCTATGAAATGGGCTAGCGTAAGCGGTGGACACACTGGTTTTATTTTAATGCTGGTAATGATTGCGCTTTCCTATATTTTTCTCGCCTTCGCGGTGAAAAAAATCGCCCTTGGCGTGGCCTACGCCCTGTGGGAAGGGATCGGTATTTTACTGATCACTATTTTCAGCGTGCTGTTGTTTGATGAGACGCTATCGGCGATAAAAATTGCTGGCCTGGTCACCCTGGTCGTCGGGATCGTATTAATCAAGTCCGGGACGCAAAAAACGGTGAAACAGCGCAAGGAGAGAACTCATGCAACAGTTTGAGTGGGTTCACGGCGCCTGGCTGGCGCTGGCGATTGTGCTGGAAATTATCGCCAACGTTTTTCTTAAGTTTTCCGACGGCTTCCGGCGTAAATTCTACGGCGTGATGTCCTTAGCGGCGGTCCTTGGCGCATTTAGCGCGCTTTCGCAGGCGGTTAAGGGGATTGACCTGTCGGTAGCTTATGCACTGTGGGGCGGTTTCGGTATCGCGGCGACCATTGCCGCCGGTTGGATGCTGTTTGGTCAACGTCTGAATTATAAAGGCTGGGCCGGTTTGTTGCTTTTGGTCGTTGGCATGGTGCTAATTAAACTTGCCTGATGTGATGCCGCCTGTGAATGCAGGCGGCAAATTCTGCCCTCTGTATTACTCTTAAAAAAGAGCCAGTTCGGCGTATCTCCTGACCGGCCATGATGAGGGCAGAACATGATTCACTCGTTAGGTTGGCGCAATATCCCCTCCGCCAGAACGCTTTCCATCATGATCTTCCTCGCCGGGATCGGGTTAATCGTGTCTGTTATTTCTCTACTCTATCTCTCTCAACATCTGATAGGCCTCAAAGCCAACGAAATCGACAAGCATCGCTCTGTGCTATCGGTGGATGGCGCAGTGCAGACCTCGGTCAACCGCGTGCTGTCGCTGGTGATGGATAACGCCATCTGGGATGATGCGGTTCATCAGACCTATGCGGAGAAGCTCGATTCGCAATGGCTTTATAATTCATGGGGATCGGGTTTTAAAATCAACAATCTTTATGATGGCACTTTCGTGCTGGACCAGCACTATCAGGTTTTGTGGGGATCGTTTCGTAGCCAGAGTTTTACCGAGCAGGATACGCAATTTTTAGGCAATGGTTTTCATGCGCTCATCTCGCAGCATGCCGCAGCGCTACGCAGCGGTAAAAGCGCTTATGCGGGCATCACCCGCACCCGCGCCGGTATTGCGTTTATCGGTATTGGTCTGATTCGCCCAACGGTTGGACGCCTGCAGGTGCATGATGATACCCGCCGTTATCTGGTGATTACCCGGCACATTAACCCGCAAATGCTCGAACGCCTTGGTGATACCTTTCAGATTCGCAATCTGCATGTCACTCCCACCGGCGGTGAGTACAGTATTCCGCTGCGTACTCATGCCGGAGAGATCGTGGGTTACCTCAGCTGGCAGCCGGGACTTCCCGGTGCGGAGGCATCGCGGGCGGCATCGAACAGTATTCGGCTGATTGCTGCGGTAGCAGCTGGGCTTATCTTGCTGTTTATTCTGTTTAGCAGTCTGGGTCTTTACAAGCTAGCGCGCGGCGAAAAGCTGGCGCGCAATATCGCCATGACCGACTGGCTAAGCCGCTTGCCTAACCGCCGGGCGCTAATCGAGCGGCTGAATCAGGTTTGTGAAAATTCGCAATATCAAACGCAAAGCGTGGTGTTTATCGACCTCGACGGCTTCAAAGATGTCAATGATAACTACGGCCATGATGTTGGCGATGCGCTGATCACCCATATTGCCAAAGAGCTGCGGGAGCGCATTCCTTCCGGCGGGATGTTGGCGCGGATGGGCGGCGATGAGTTCGCGATGACAATCAGCGGGGAGCTGGCAGCCAATCAGGCGTCAGCTTTTGCCTGGGCGGTGTTGGAAATGCTGAAAGCCCCCGTCACCTTAAACGATCGCAAAATCTATATCAGCGCCAGTATTGGTATTGCCAGCGGTGTTCCGGCGACCTGCTCCAGCACCGAGCTGTTTCGCCGTGCCGATATTGCCATGTATCACTCGAAGAAAACTGGCAAAGGGCGCACAACCTGGTATGACGAAGCGCTCAGCGACGCGCGGCAGTATCAGCTCAATATCGAAAACGGCATTCGTCAGGGACTGGAAAATGAAGAGTTTGACGTCTGGTATCAGCCGATCGTCAACGCCGACACGCTGGTGATGGAAGGGGTGGAAGCGCTGTTGCGCTGGCCGCGACGCCCTCAGGGGGCGCTGCCGCCGGATGCGTTTATCGGCATTGCCGAGAGCAGCGGCCTGATCTACGCCCTCGGCCAGTTTGTCCTCTATCGCGCCTGCTGTGACCTGCAGCCAATGGGCGATCTGCTGCTATCGGTGAATATCTCTCCGGCGCAGTTTCGCGATCCGGAGTTTGAGTCGCGCGTGGTACAGGTGCTTGGACGCTGCCATTTCCCGGCCCGCCGATTGCAGCTTGAGGTCACCGAGAGCTATGTTCTGGAAAATCCCGATCGCGCGAGGGCGGCGATTGAGAATTTAAAATCGCTGGGCATTGCGGTGGCGCTGGATGATTTCGGTACCGGATATTCCAGCATCGGTTATTTACGTAGCTTCAGCTTTGACAGTCTCAAAATCGATAAATCGCTGGCCGGGCTGGTGGATGTCGATACCCAGGCGGCGGAGCTGGTGCGTGGTACCGTGCGTATTGCCGGGGCGCTAGGCATTACGGTGGTGGCGGAAGGCGTTGAAAACCAGCAACAGCTGGCGCTGCTGCGTCGTGCGGGATGCGACAGATTGCAGGGATTCTATTTCAGCGAGCCGATGCCCGTCGCTTCTTTACTACAGCTGCGTCAGCAGCAGGGCTGACCGCTTATTGGGCGGCCAGCGTTTCCAGTTTGTCGCGAAAACCAGTCACCGATATGGCTCGGTTATCCGCCCGCCAGCGATCTTTAGGTCCCGGAGCCGAACTCTGTACCGCAATAACCTGCCAACCCGCGTCGGTTTTCAGCAGCAGCGGGGAACCGCTATCGCCCGGTAAGGTGTCGCACTGATGCGACAGCACCGACGTCTGCGCCCAGCCGGTCACCACACAATCTTCATGAGTGTAGAGATTATCCAGATGATCTTCCGGATAGCCGGACTGCGTGACTTTGCGTTCAGCGGTCTTCAGTGCGGTGGTCAAATCGGCCTTGCTGCCGCTAAAAATGGGTACCGGCGTAATTCCGGAGGGGGCGTAGCGCAGCATGATAAGGCCAAAATCCCACGGTGCAGCCGCTGAGGGCACTATCCAGCCATCGCCGTCGGCCTTCAGCCGTTTACCAAGCGATGGGTCAACCCGGCCTTCAATACCGTGAATTTCATACACCCATCCCCCTTTACGCGAGATGAAGCGCAGCGCAACGGGTTTATCCGGTTTGCCTTTGGGCGGTGTAAGCAGGCAGTGCCCGGCGGTTAGCGCCATATTTGGCGCAATCAGCGTGGCGGTGCAGAGGTTACCGCTGGCGGTTTCCAGTTGCCCGATAGCATCCCACGGTGTATCTGTGGGGTTATTCACCGGTTTACGATCATCATGACCGAAAAACAGCGTCTTAATATCTTTTGCACTCATGCCATCATCGTCAGCCTGAGCTAGCGCGGGAAATAGACAAAATGAACACAGTAATAACAGTACGTCTCTACGCATATCACTCTCTGGGGAGTTAATTATGTATATTGAAAGTAGCAGCAGATTTAAGTTTATGAAAGTTAAGAATAATTTTAATGAAGTTCTAACGCCCGCAAAAGAAGAAAAAACAGCCTTTTTTTAGTAGGCGAATAGCGTAATTTCAAACGGTTAACATCGATTTTCTGCTGCGTTATTTCCGCAGAAACAGGGGCCGGAAGCAACATAAATCGTGTATCCGAACGTACAGCATCCTGTGTGGGGTAAAAAGCTTTCTTACTGCAGATTTTTCTTAAGGTGAGTGATCCAGAAGGCGATGTTACTGGTTAAACAAGAGTTATCTATAAAAGAAAAAATACTTCTTTACCTGTTTCTCAATTCCTTTCAAAGCGAAACATTTTCTCACCCAAAACGTTGTTATTGCTATCACCTTGTTGAGCAAATAGAGATGTTGTCCCGGCGATGATATCTGCAATCTCTCATTACCCGATGTACGGGAGGGTCTATGTCTAAACAAGGTATTCGCGCATTAGTTTACGTATCTCTGGTATCCGCCATGATTTGGGGCACCACGGGTTATCTGCTGGTCACGGCGGTTCATGTCTTGTAAAAAGGCGCTTGCCCCTGGCGAGTGATATTGTCAGGGAGAGACTCGGGAATATGCTGATGCAAAAAGTCGTGCAGCAACGCGATGGGCTGCGAGTTAAGCGTGTTTTTGGGCCACACCAGATAGTATCCCTCGCCGGTGGCAACGGCTGTCGAGAAGGGTAGCGCCAGCAGTCCGGCGCGGATCGCGGGTAGGTTGAGCAGTAGATCGCCAATACTGACGCCATGGCCGCTCATGGCTGCCATAGTGCCTTGTTCCAGGGTATCAAAAACGAAGCCCTGACTAATATTCGGCTGTTGTTGTTGCCCGCAGTATTGCAGCCACCGCCGCCAGTCCCGACGATCGGTCGAAGGGTGAATCAGCGTGCAGGTGGCTAAATCCTGCCGGGCCTTTTGTTGCATCACCGGTGCGCAAAGCGGGATGAGCCATTCGGCAAACAGCAGACTACAGACATTATCGTCGCCAAAATTACCGTCGCCGAGCAGGATCGCGCAGTCAAACGGCTCCTGAGCGAAATCGACGCAGTCCCGGTCCATCCACAGGCTACTCATTTCAACTTCCGGGCGCTGATGCTGCTGGCGAAACTGTTGCAGAACGTCCAGTAACCAGCGCATGGTGAGGGTGGACGGCGCTTTCAGCCGTAACTTTCCCGCCTGACGGCGCAGGGTCTGACAGGCCCGGTCAATCGCCGAGAAACTCTCTTCTAATGCTTTCGCCAGCTGCCGTCCTGCGTCGGTAACCGTGACTTTTGGCCCATGACGAAAAAAAAGCTGGCACTCAAACCACGCTTCCAGGGTGCTGACATGGCGGCTAACGGCTCCGGGCGTGACGTGTAGCGCGACGGCGGCCTTGCTAAACGAGCCAAGACGCGCGGCGGTTTCAAATGCGCGCAGAGCGTAGAGCGGCGGCAACGACATCGACTATTACTCTCTATATTGAGTAAAACTCACATTTAAGCTCACTATTTGTCGTTTTTCAACTCTGAAATCAAGGTGGAATATAGCGTCTTTATCATCGAATAGTGAGTTCAGTTCATGGATTTTTCATTGCTTACAGCCTACTGCCTGACGGTACTGGCGCTGATTGCTACGCCGGGGCCGGTGGTGTTATTGGTCACCGGAGCCGCGGCGCGCGAAGGGTATGCCAGCGCGGTACGCACAATGGTCGGGGGAAACCTGGCTTCTTTAGTATTGATTGCTGCGGCAGCCGCGATGTTGACGGGGCTGGTGGCGCTAGATCCACGAGCGTTGACGTTGCTGGCGATTGCCGGGTCGCTGTATATCATCAAGCTTGCGTTGAGTATGTTGCGCGAGAGAGCGGCACCAGGGAGCGTATCGGTGAAGCGGAGCGGGGTGATGGCAGGGTTTGTGACGGCACTAAGCAACCCGAAAGATATTCTCTTTTTTGCCGCTTTTTTTCCGCAGTTTATTCATATCACCGCCAGTATCGGTTTGAGTCTGGGGTTGTTGACAATGGTGTGGGTGATTATCGACCTGAGCGTACTGTCGCTCTATATTCTGGCGATTCGTCGCTGGTTAACGGCGCACTATGCGAGGAGGTTGACCACGATATCGGCGCTTTTCTTGTTGTTTTTGGCCCTGTATGGCCTGGGCTATAACCTCTGGCAGCTAACGGTTCAATAGAGGAAAAAGCGGCTGGCGATCAGCGCGCAGATAATCAGTAGTATCAGGATGAGCTCAAAACGATAGCGCCGCAGCATGGTGCTCTCCAGAAAAAAACGGCGCTGAAGCAGCGCCGATATCATATCAAACAGCCTAACCGGGGAGATTAAGCAGCCGGTTGTGCAGCAGGTTTAGCGGTATTGTGTTTGGTCGTTTTGTGGTGCTTTTTAGCTGCCTGTGCTTTCTGAGCTACAGGTTTAGTGGCGGCTTTTTTGTGTTTTTTAGCGGCCTGGGCTTTCTGGGCAGCAGCGGGTTTGGCTTCTGCTTTTTTGTGTTTTTTAGCAGCCTGAGCTTTCTGCTCTGCGGCCGGTTTGGCAGCGGCTTTGTGGTGTTTTTTGTGATGCGTGGTTTTCGCGGTGGTGCTGTGGGTTGCAGCAGCCGGAGCCGGAGTGGTGGTGGCAGCATCGGCAGCGAACGCAACAGAAGACAGACCCATTGCAGCGGCAACGACCAGAGCTAATACTTTTTTCATTCTGATATCCTCGAAAAGGTTTCTTGTTTCAACCCCACTGCGGGGCCGTTGAAAGAACTATATGCTTGTCTTATCGAGGTTTCCGTGAGTGTTTGGTTTCGGCGTGTAACGGTATGTACAACGCCTCTGAACAAAGGCGAAACAAGGCGTCGGGGAGATCCGACGCCGCTGTTTTACAGGTAACGTGAGGTCAAATGCTGGCGGAAAAAGGCACTATTGAGATCTTCCCCAGTGGCATGTTGAATCAGCTGAGAGGTACTGAAGCGGCTGCCGTGCTGCCAGATATTCTGCCGCAGCCAGTCGAACAGGGCGCTAAAGTTGCCGTTGGCGATGTCGCTTTCCAACTGCGGTAGCGCCCGTTTGGCGGAAGCCATCAGCTGTGCGGCGTACATTGCGCCCAGAGTGTAAGACGGGAAGTAGCCAAAGCCGCCGTCGGTCCAGTGGATATCCTGCATACAGCCATCACGGTAGTTACCGGTGGTGGAAAGACCCAACCAGTGCTGCATTTTTTCATCCCACAGCGCCGGAATATCCTCCACTTCAATATCGCCATCAATCAATGCGCGTTCGATTTCGTAACGCAGAATAACGTGTGCCGGATAGCTCACTTCATCGGCATCAACGCGGATAAAACCCGGCTTGACGCGCTGGTTCCACGCAATGAAGTTGTCGCGATTGAAGGCTGGTTGCTCACCAAAGTACTGGCGTACCGTTGGCAGCAGCCGTTGCAGGAATGCCTCGCTACGGCCCAACTGCATTTCGAAAAACAGGCTTTGTGATTCATGGATTGCCGTTGAACGGGCGAGGGCGATGGGCTGATCGAGCCAGTTACGCGGCAGATTTTGTTCATAGCGCGCGTGGCCGGTTTCGTGAATTACGCCAAACAGCGCGCTGAGCAGGTCGTTTTCGTTGTAACGCGTGGTGATGCGCACATCCTGAGGGACGCCGCCGCAGAACGGGTGAGCGCTGATGTCCAGGCGTCCGCCGTCAAAATCAAACCCTAGCACGCGCATCGCTTCCAGCCCCAGCTCGCGTTGTTCGGCGACGGGGAACGGCCCCTGCGGTTCGATGAGCGGCATCTGCGCCTGCTTCTCAACAACGTTAGCAAGTAAAGAAGGAAGCCAGGATTTGAGGTCGGCGAACAGGACGTCCAGCCGCGCGCTGGTCATATCCGGCTCGAAAATATCCAGCAGCGCGTCATAGCGAGAGCAGCCTTTGGCTTCGGCGCGGATTTGCGCCTCTTCACGGCTGAGCTTGACGACTTCGCGCAGATTTTCGGCAAATCCCTGCCAGTCGTTTGCCGGGCGCTGGCTACGCCAGGCGTGTTCGCAGTGGCTACCCGCCAGCGATTTGGCTTCAACCAGGCTTTCGGGTAGCAGCGCGGCCTGTTCATATTGACGCGTCATTTCGCGCAGATTTGCCTGTTCTACATCATTCAGTTCTTCCTGGCGGGCATTGCGTAGCCATTCGCCTACTTTTTTATCGGTCAAAATTTGATGCTGCAAAACGCCGAGTTCCGCCAGCGCTTCACCACGCGCTGCGCTGCCGCCGGGCGGCATCATGGCGAACATATCCCAGCCAGCGATGGCGGAGAGATGCGAGAAGCGTGAAAGACGCTGAAAGGTGCGAGTCAGCTGATGATAGTTTGATGCGTTATTCATATCGGGATTCTCGCCTGTTGTCAGTTAGCTGAAAGGGATGAAGTATGAAGAGTATATCGACTTTACACCATCGTAGTGCAGGACGTGCGAAATCTCATGTACAAGTGAAATCTTTGTTTTGACGATGGTTTTAGATGTGGGAAAGTGATCCACTTCATGTTGCCAATTAACGATAAAATCATGCCCGATAGCGCATTTCAGGATGGTGAATTCATCCTTAAGCATTCCCGTAGTCAAATTGAAAAAGCTGGCAGACGTATTCGCAAAGGCACAGCCTCTGAAAAGGACATCGTTATCATCCAGGAATACAGGGCGGCACACGATCGACCGATGAGGCATATTCGTAGCGCCCTGGAGCAGTTTGGCGTGGGGCAAGTCACGTCAAGGTTAAAACGTTTCCCCACCATTCTTGATAAATTATCCCGTCCCTCATTGGATGGCATGACCTCCACGACCATCAACGTGAGCCAGATGAGTGACATTGCAGGCTGCCGCGTGATTATGGACAACTATGATGATTTGGTTGAGGCTGAAATATATCGAACGGATATCGACGGGGCGATCGTTAAGCGAACAAGAGACTATTTAATTGCACCTAAAACCACCGGATATCGCGGAATTCATCGGATTTATTCCTGCGGAGGGTTTGATGTTGAAGTGCAGTTTCGCACAAAATTACAGCACGTCTGGTCAACTGCCATTGAAATTGTCGACTTGTTTGAAGGCACAAAACTTAAGACCAGCCCGCAGCAGGCTGACCCTCGCTGGCTGGAGTTTTTCAGGCTATTTAGCGAAATCCTTTACTGCAAGGATGCCGGGATTGTTACAGCGGAATTGCCGGGTAACATCAACGCTCTCAGGGCGCTGGAGTCCGAGCTTTCCGTCTATACCAAGCTGATGTCTTTTACTATCTCATCGCCGCATATCCTTGATGATTACACCGGTATTGATAGCGCGGTGATCTCTGTAACGCCTGCAGGCAAAGTGATGCAGGTCGATACCGTTTTATTCACCGAATTTGAGAAACTGGATGCGATGGCCCTGTATCAACAAAATGAGGCGAAAGGGCTCACCACCATCATGGTCAATGTGGGTGACTTCAGCAAATTACAAGAGGCCTATCCGGCCTATCAGATTGATATTAGTCAGTTCACCACCGAGTTACTGAAGATTGTGCAATAGCGCAAAATGAGGCGGTGCAGGGCGTGGTGCACAAATCTTCCAGACAACGCCGAAAGGATCGTCAATGCTGCGGTAAAGTGGAGGAGTGTATGACCAATGACTGGCTGGAGCTGCGACAGCACGCGGATTCGGGAATTGAAACGATTAAGGCGCATTTTGAAGGCCATGCCTACGACCCACACTGGCACGACAGCTATCTGGTGGGGATCACGCTGTCTGGCACCCAGCAGTTTTCTTGCCGCCGTGAACGCCATCGTAGCCATCCTGGGGGCGCATTTTTGCTGGAGCCGGGTGAGATCCACGACGGCGACGCGCCGATGGCAGGAGGATTCACCTATCTGACGTTTTACCTTGATGAAAAATGGCTCGCCGATACCTTACAGGGGCTACATGAGTCGGTTCCCGGCAGCTATTCGCTGCATTTTGCCCGTACGTTGACCCGCGAGCCGCAGCTCGTGCGCGCTATCGGCGAAACTTTCAACACCCTGCACAGCAACGAGCTGCGTATTGTCCAACAGAGCTGCATGGACCATTTGTTGACCCAGCTGACTGCGCATTGCCGTTGGCGCAAGAAACTGCCTTCACATGTCCAAAGCGTGGCGGTGGCTCATCGGGCACGCGATTATCTGTATGCCCATATGGGCGATAATATTGGGCTTTCCGATCTGGCTCGAGAGACGGGGACCGATCGCTTCACGTTGACCCGCTGCTTTAAGCGCGAATTTAACCTTGCGCCCCACGCCTGGCTTATTCAGTTGCGTCTGGCAAAAGCTCGACAGCTGTTGGCCTGCGGAGAGCTGCCGGTGAACGTTGCTGCGGCGCTGGGTTTTGCCGATCAGAGCCATCTTGGGCGCTGGTTTTTACGCTCATATCGGCTCACGCCTGCTCACTATCGTCGCCTGTGCACAAACCTTCCAGACGTTTCCTGAAAATATCCGCAAAGTGGTGGCTCCATAATAAAAGGAGCTACCAGTGGATTTACTGCCGTATCTGTTATTTGCTTTTGTCGCCTCAATTACGCCGGGGCCGACGAATATTCTGATTCTGGCGAATAGCCAGCGATATGGTGTAAAAGCTACGCTTTCTGCGGTGGTTGGCGCATGCGTCTCGGCCAGTCTGATTGTGATGATATCGGGAGCTGGTGCCGGGGAGCTTTTGCACCAGTATCCGCTGGTGCGGCAGATAATGAGCTGGATCGGGGCTTTATGGCTGAGCTGGCTCAGTTGGCATCTCTTTAGCGCGCCGCCGCCGGATTTAGCTGGCGGGACGCAAAAGCGTTTTACCGCTCGCGCGGCGGCGTTGTTACAAGTGGCGAATCCGAAAACCTGGATGATGGCACTGGCGGTGGTGAGCCTGTTTGCGCCAACGGGCCAGCATCCGCTGCCGGTGATTGCGCTGATGGCGCTGTGGTTTTTATTGATATCGCTAGTTTGTCTGGTGGCGTGGGCGTGGCTTGGGCAGGTGGTCAATCGGATGTTTCGTACCGAACGTGGGTTGGTGGGTTTCCAGCGCACCATGGCGCTGCTTTTGCTGCTCTCCGCCTGGATGGGAATGCTGAAATAACCATTCTTGCGCAACCTTAAACGCCGTTAGCCACCAAAATCAGCATTATGTATTGATTAATCGGTTGCGTATTTTATGTTTAGGTCGAAATAATCCAAATGTGCGCAAAATAGCAGACTCTTTCTCTGGCCAGCGGCTAAACTCATCACAGGCGCTGGCTGCTGATGCGGGGTTGATTATGAATCCGTTTACCTGGCTGTTTATCGCACTGCTTTCCATTGATGCCTTCAGAGAGTTAATGGGTATGTCATCGGTTCTGGGAATGTGGTGAGCAACGTGGCCCGTTCAGGCCACGCTAAGACGTTTTATTTCAGACGGTTGTGTAAACACGCGCCGGTCAGAAGTGCTGCTATTAACATCAACGCGATAAACCCGCCGACGCCGTTCCAGCCGTAGTTATGCCAGAAAACCCCACCCAATGTACCCGCCATACTGGAACCCAGATAGTAGCTAAATAAATAGAGCGATGATGCCTGACCGCGCGCGCGTCGGGCCCGCGGGCCTATCCAACTGCTGGCGACCGAATGCGCGGCGAAGAACCCGGCGGAGAACAGCAGCATGCCAATAAAAATCAGCCATAGCGATGAGAACAGGGTCAGCAGCAGGCCGCCGAGCATCACCACCGTGGAGAACAACATTACCGGGCCGCGACCGTAACGCACCGTCATGGCCCCGGCTTTCGGCGAGCTCCAGGTACCGGTCAGATAGGCCACCGACAGCAGGCCAACGACCGCCTGGCTCAGCGACCATGGCGAGAGCATCAGGCGATAGCCGATGTAGTTAAACAGGGTGACAAACGACCCCATCAGCAGAAAACCTTCGAGAAACAGCAGCGGCAGGCCGCGATCGCGCCAGTGCAGACGGAAATTGATCAGCAGCGATTTCGGCCGCAGCGAGGTCGGACGAAAGTGGCGCGACTCCGGCAGGATGCGCCAGAACATGATCGCCGCGGCGAGGGCAAAACAGCTAATCACCGCCAGCGCGATGCGCCAGCCGAAGAAATCGGTGAACACCCCGGTCAACAAGCGGCCGCTCATGCCGCCAATGGAGTTACCGCTGATATACAACCCCATTGAGAACGCCACAACGCTGGGATGAATCTCTTCACTCAGATAAGTCATACCGACCGCCGCCACGCCGCTTAGCGATAGGCCGATCAATGCGCGCATAATCAGAATTCCGTGCCAGCTGGACATCATCGTCGACAGCAGAGAGCAGCACGAGGCCAGCACCAGCGCGGTAACCATCACCTGTTTGCGACCAATAGCGTCGGAAAGCGGGCCGGTAAACAGCAGGCCGACCGCCAGCATGGCTGTTGAAATCGACAGCGAAATACTACTGCTGGCCGGTGAAACGCCGAACTCGCTGGAGAGCACAGGCAGAATTGGCTGCACGCAATAGAGCAACGCAAAGGTCGCCAGTCCGGCAGAAAAGAGCGCGAGGGTAACGCGAATAAATTGCGGGGTACCGCGTTTAATAAACTGATTTGGCTGGGGAACGATAGCGTCGCTGATGTCGCTTGCCGGCACGATGTCAGCGGTAGTTGTACGGCTCACGGAAAAATCCTTGCTGATAAACAGAGAGTTAAGTGGCCTCGCAGGTCACCAGTAAAGGGTATGAAAATGTAAATATTCTGTCTAATATATTAATAATCTCAAATAAGACGTTTTAAATATGAATATTGAACTGCGTCATCTGCGCTACTTTATTGCCGTTGCCGAAGAGCTACATTTCGGTCATGCGGCGGCGCGTTTGAATATTTCCCAGCCGCCGCTTAGCCAGCAGATTCAAATCCTTGAACAGCAGATTGGCGCACGTCTGTTTGCCCGTACTAACCGCAGCGTCAGCCTGACGGAAGCAGGGAAGCAGTTTTTGGCTGATAGCCGACAGATTCTTACCCAGGTTGATGAAGCCGCCGCCCGTGCCGCCCGTTTACACCATGGTGAAACCGGTGAGCTGCGAATCGGTTTTACCTCATCGGCTCCCTTTATTAAGGCGGTATCCGACACGCTGTCGACTTTTCGCCGCCGCTATCCGGATGTGCATATCCAGACCCGGGAAACCAACACCCGGGAACAAATCGTGCCGCTTAACGAGGGAACGCTCGATCTGGGGCTGATGCGCAATACCCAGTTGCCGGATACGTTGGCCTGGGAAAGGGTGCTGCGTGAGCCGCTGCTGGCCATGGTCCCGCGTGATCATCCCCTGGCAAACCAACCGAGCGTCAGCCTGCGGGAGCTGGCTCGGGAACCGTTTGTGTTTTTTGATCCTCACGTAGGAACCGGGTTGTACGACGATATTCTGGGGCTGATGCGTCGCTATGGCTTAACGCCGGTTATCACTCAGGAGGTGGGTGAGGCGATGACCATTATTGGACTGGTCGCCGCCGGGCTTGGCGTGTCAATTCTGCCCGCATCGTTCAGGCGGGTTCAACTGTCGGAAATGCGCTGGTTACCCATTGAGGAGCAGGACGCGGTATCTGAAATGTGGCTGGTGTGGTCGAAGCATCACGAGCAGGGACAGGCGGCGCAGCGCTTTCGTGAGTCGCTCCTCGCCAGCGCTACATTAGATTTTTAGGACAAAAACCATCTAGAAATGTGCGGTAAATCACAAGGCTAAGTAAAAATTTGACGTGAAGCATTGAAGTGCTTCACCATAGCCCTCAGTTTATTTCGAAGCGCGAAAATAAAGGGAGTCAACGGTGGTAGCGGATAGTCAGCCAGGCCATATCGATCAAATAAAGCAGACCAACGCAGGCGCGGTATATCGCCTGATTGATCAGCTTGGCCCGGTGTCGCGTATCGACCTCTCGCGCTTCGCGCAGCTGGCGCCTGCCAGTATCACCAAAATCGTGCGTGAAATGCTGGAAGCGCACCTGGTGCAGGAAACCGAAATCCAGGACCCCGGCAGCCGTGGGCGTCCCGCCGTTGGGTTAATGGTGGAAACGGAAGCCTGGCACTATCTTTCCATCCGCATTAACCGCGGCGAAATCCATCTCGCCCTGCGTGATTTAAGCAGCAAGCTGGTGGTGGAAGAGCAGCTTGAACTGGCGTTACAGCATGTTCAGCCTTTTGCGACGCGCGTACTCGATCATGTTGATCAGTTTTTTATTCGTCATCAAAAAAAACTGGAACGATTAACCGCTATTGCCATCACCATGCCGGGAATTATCGACACTGAAAACGGCATCATCCACCGGATGCCATTTTATGATGATGTTAAAGATATGCCGCTTGGTGAGATCTTATCTAACCATACCGGGGTCTCGGTCTATATTCAGCATGATATCAGCGCCTGGACCATGGCTGAGTCGCTGTTTGGCGCGTCGAGAGGGGCTCGGGACGTCATTCAGGTGGTTATCGACCATAACGTTGGTGCTGGAGTCATCACCGATGGCCGCCTGCTGCATGCGGGCAGCAGCAGCCTGGTGGAAATCGGTCATACTCAGGTTGACCCTTACGGAAAACGCTGTTATTGCGGTAACCATGGCTGCCTGGAAACCATCGCCAGCGTCGAAAGCGTACTCGAACTGGCACAGGTTCGGATGGCTAAATCGATGAGCTCCATGCTGCACCAGCAGCCGTTAAGCGTAGAGTGGTTGTGTCAGGCCGCGCTGCAGGGTGACCTGCTGGCGCGGGATATTATCAGCGGCGTCGGGAACCACGTCGGGCGAATTCTGGCAATCATGGTTAACCTCTTTAACCCGCAGAAAATCCTTATTGGCTCCCCCTTCAACCTGGCGGCAGACATTCTGTTTCCGGCAATTTCTGATTGTATTCGACAACAGTCCTTACCGGCCTACAGCCGCCATATTGCGGTAGAAAGCACTCAGTTTTCTAACCGGGGAACGATGGCTGGCGCGGCTCTGGTCAAAGATGCGCTCTATAACGGATCGTTGCTGATACGACTGTTACAGGGTTAACATTTTTTCATATTCACACCAAAAATTGCGCTATCTCAAGCTGGACTTTGGCAGCTTCGCGTAGACTTTTTCACAGTTGACTATTTCTCTCCTGTATTTTTCATCAACATAACTGTGGGGCTAGTGATGTTTAAGCGTTTCTTCATAACAGGTACTGACACTGCTGTCGGGAAGACGGTGGTCTCCCGTGCGCTGTTGCAGGCACTTGCTGCCAGCGGCAAAAGCGTGGCCGGGTACAAGCCTGTGGCGAAGGGCAGCAAAGAGACGCCGGATGGACTGCGGAATAAAGACGCGCTGGTTTTACAGAGCGTTTCTTCGCTGGTGCTGCCGTATGACGCTGTCAATCCCATCGCGTTAAGCGAAGATGAAAGCAGCGTGGCACATAGCTGCCCAATTAACTACAGTCTGCTGTCGGATGGCCTCCAGCGCCTGAGCGGTCAGGTCGATCACGTGGTGGTCGAAGGCACCGGCGGCTGGCGCAGCCTGATGAACGACCTGCGTCCGCTCTCAGAGTGGGTGGTGCAGGAACAGCTTCCGGTACTGATGGTGGTGGGTATTCAGGAAGGCTGCATCAACCACGCCCTGCTGACCGCGCAGGCCATTGCCAACGATGGTTTGCCGCTGATTGGCTGGGTGGCCAACCGTATCAACCCCGGTCTGGCGCACTATGCTGAAATCATCGACGTACTGAGCAAAAAACTGCCCGCGCCGCTTATCGGCGAGCTGCCTTATTTACCGCGCGCCGAACAGCGCGAACTGAGCCAGTATATTGACTTATCGATGCTCGGCGAGGTGATGGCGGTAGATAGAATCCCGGCGTAACGTCCGCGATAGCACCGACGCCAGTACGCTGGCAATCAATAAACCGGGCAGTAAAACGTACTGTCCGGTCATTTCACATATCATCAGCGTTGACATAATCGGTGCGTGGGTTGTGGCTGCCAGAAATGTCGCCATGCCGGTTAAACCAATCATAATCGCTATTTCCTGATAATCGTGCAGCCACAGCCCCGTAAAGCTGGCGAACAGCATGCCTATCCCCAGCCCCACGAACAACGTAGGCGTAAAGACCCCACCCGGAGCGCCGGAACCGCTGCTCGCCAGCACCGCCAGCAGTTTGCACACAAAGACGATAATCACGGCACTAAACAGTGGCGGCGACAGAAGATAGCTTTGCACCACGCTATAGCCGTTCCCCCAGACCGCCGGGGTGATCAGCGACAGCAGACCGACGATGATGCCTCCCAGCGCCAACTGCCACGGAGGAGTCAGGCGAAGGCGAACAAAACATTGATGGCTGAAGCTCATCAGCCAGATAAAGAGTGGCCCGCATAGCCCAGCTAACAGGCCGGTTGCCAGCATCAGAGCATAATGCGTTGCGCGCAGGGTGTCGTGGAATTCAACGTGATAAAGCGGTGCTGACCCACCGTTCATCAGATTGGTCAGCAACAGGGCAACGACGGCGGCAATCACTACCGGGCCAAGCGAGGCCAGCATCAGGGTGCCGAATAATATCTCGGCGATAAACAGGCTGCCGGCCAGCGGCGCGTGATAGGCGCTTGCCATCCCGGCGGCGGCACCGCAGGCGACCCATAACTTCCACTCGTCTTTTGGCGTAAAACGGCGGGCATACAGCGAAGCCGCCAGCGCCGCCAGCAGGATCATCGCCCCCTCGCGACCAATGGCGCTGCCGGTGGCGACCACCAGCAGTGAAGCCAGCGATTTCACCAGACTGGCAGGTGTATCAAACACACCGTCCCCGGTTTCCAGAGCTTCCATGTAGTCGGTTGGCGCATGAGGGCGCTCAACCGTGCGGCGTTGCCAGAGCCAAAGCAGGCATCCCGCGGCCATCCCGCCAAGCGCAGGCGTCAACAGCCGCCGCCACCAGGGGAGTGATTGTGCAGCATTCACCAGGCTGCCACTATCATTGCTGAGAAACAGGCTTTCCAGGCCCGCCATGGCATGGCGAAACAGGGCGACAGCCAGTGCGGCAAAGATGCCGACTAACGTGGCAATTAACAGGCGACGAAACATGACCTGGACATCAGGATAACTATGCAGACGATGCATCAGAGGGTACGGGTAGTGGAAATTATGGTTTATTGTGATTGGAAATAAGGATATACGCAAAAGCTATAAGTGCTTACATTGGTTTTTAAGTGACGGTGTCACTTAGTGCGCCATGGCTGTGGGGCAGACATGGCGCGGAGGATTACCGATAGAGCGGTTTTTCAGCGATCGCGCAGGGTATGTGTTCTTGCCATTGAGCGAGCGTTGCTAGCGCCAATTGGCCCAGCGCCTGATAAAACGGATTTCCGCCATCAGCGATAAACACGCTCAGAAAACGGCCTGACCACGGTAGCAGATGCCAGGCAAGCAACTGCGTAAAAGCCTCATCCTGACCTGATTCGCAAAGCCAGGCGGCCAGCAGCAGCAACGTACCGAAGCCATCTTCCGGTTCAGAACGCTGCTCTGCCAGACTGATGCCATTCGCGCGCATCCACTCGCGTAGCGCCAACGTTGAATCGCCGAACAGCACGCTTTCTTTGTCCAGCCACACGGAGCCCCAGGGCGGTGCAGGCAGCGCCCACGGACCGATAAATAAGCGTTGCCAGGCTTGCGGCAACGGTTCATCGTCAGCCGTCGAGAACTGCGTCGTTAGCGTATCGGCGACCGCATAAGGCCACTCAGCATGCCAGCTACCGTCGCGAAAAGCGGCGATCAGCGGGGCGGCCTGCGGGCTATCCGGAGCAAAGGAAAACAATGCGCCCAGCGTACGGGCGCTAAGGGCGACGGCGTCACGGTCTTGCGGTTGCATCATACTTTTTCCTTACACTGTGGGTGCGGCTGCACCCATTTTTAACCGGCAATCGCCGTACCGACGGTCATATGCAGACCATAAAACAGGCCGCGCCCGATGAACTCACCGAGCAAAACCAGAATCAAACCGAGCACCAGACTGGCGACATGCGGGTTTTTGCGTCTTGCCAGCGGGCAAATCCAGCAGCCGAGGCCCAGCGTCAGCAGTACTAAGCGCAGGATTTGCAGCCAGCCATAATCCGGTAACAGGGCGCTGGCCTGCTGGACTGAACTGTGGATCTCCGCCAGTTCGGTGTTTTGTAAAATCACCACCGCCAGGCTGGCCAACAGCGCCAGGGCGCTCATTGAGGCGAACACTCTGCCATTAAAAGGTACGTTGGCGATGCGCAGCAGCAGGGCGGCAAACAGCGGGCCACACAGCACCATCGTCAGAAAGAATGAGGCAGTAGTGTAGCCGTTATACCATGTTGGTACGGTATCAATCTGGTATACCAGAGTCATCTCAAGCACGAAAAGGCAGCCGAGCAGCATGGTCAGCAGCAGCCATGCCTTAGTCAATATTCGCGGCATTTTTCCGAGAATGTTGAGCAGCCACCAGATTCCACCCACGGCGAAGAACAGCGCGCCGCTGGCGATTTCGTTACTCAATGCCGATGAACCAACGCGGTTAAGCGAGTTAAATGCCCGCAGTGGTGAACCGAGGTGAATGACTGAAGCGAGAAAGCCAATTCCCATCAGCAGCCAGAGAAAAAACATACTGCGCACCAGGCGCTGCTGAGCTTCAGAATTGTTGTTCAATGATAGCCAGCCGAGTCCGGCGACGATAATCGCCCCAGCGACGCTTTGCCCCAGCACGGTAAACAGTACTAGCGGCCATTCATGCCATCCATTTCCCATTTTACACCTCCTTTGGATTAGCCAGATAGCCGGTGGTATTGCCACACGGACGCGCATTGGCATTCGGTTTGATAACGATACTCGGCCTGGTGAAGTGTGCCGACGGCAGCGGTGCGACGGCGGCAAGTTGGCCATGTTTTTGGCGCAGTTCTTCAATAGGTCCAAAATCGAGCGCCCGTAATGGACAAGACTCGACGCAAATAGGTTTTTTGCCTTCGGCAACCCGAGTGTGGCAACCGTCGCATTTGGTCATATGACCTTTCGCCGCGTTGTACTGCGGTGCACCGTAAGGACAGGCCATATGGCAATAACGGCAACCGATGCAAACCTCTTCATCCACCACCACAAACCCGTCATCGCGTTTGTGCATTGCGCCGCTGGGACAGACCTTAGTACAGGCCGGATCTTCACAGTGGTTACAAGCGATCGAGAGATAATAGGCGAAGACGTTTTGATTCCAGACGCCGTTATCCTCCTGCCAGTCGCCACCTGCGTATTCATAAATGCGGCGAAAGCTGACGTCCGGGGTTAAGTTTTTATAATCCTTACAGGCCAGCTCGCAGGTTTTGCAGCCGGTGCAGCGGGCGGAATCGATAAAAAATCCATACTGTGTACTCATGGTTTACTCCTTAAACCTTCTCGATTTCGACCAGATTGGTATGCTGCGGATTGCCTTTAGCCAGCGGCGATGGGCGATGGGTAGTGATCGTATTGATGCAAGCACCGTGATCGACGCGATCGCCACTCATGTTGGCATCATGCCATGCGCCCTGACCCATTGCCGACACGCCGGGCATGATGCGCGGGGTTACTTTGGCCGGGATCCGCAGCTCACCGCGAGCGTTGAATACTCGCACCATATCGCCGTTCTTAATCCCGCGCTTTTCGGCATCCAGCGGGTTGAGCCATACCTCCTGACGGCAGGCGGCCTGTAGCACATCGATATTGCCGTAGCTGGAGTGGGTACGCGCTTTGTAGTGAAAACCGAACATTTGCAGCGGAAATTTATCACGCAGTGGGTCATCCCAGCCTTCGAAGGTGGAGGCATAGACCGGCAGCGGGCTGATGGTTTCATCCTTTTCCAGTTGCCATTTGGCGGCGATATCTGCCAGTCGGCTGGAGTATATTTCGATTTTACCTGATGGGGTTTTCAACGGATTCGCAAGCGGGTCTTTGCGGAAATCACGATAAGCGACGAAGTGTCCGTTAGGGTCTTTGCGCTTGTAGATGCCCATCTGTTTCAACTCGTCATAGCTCGGTAGCGCCGGGTCTTTTGCCAGCATTTTGCCGTACAGATGCTGTAACCACTGCTCCTGGGTACGGCCTTCGGTAAATTTCTGATAAACATCATCGCCTAAGCGTTTCGCGATTTCACAGAGCACCCAGTAGATGGGCTTGCGTTCAAACTTGGCTGAAGTGACTGGTTGACTGAAGATGAGGTAGCCCATATTACCGGCATAGTCGTTGGGAATAATATCTTCCTGTTCGACGGTCATCAGGTCCGGCAGCAGGATATCGGCGTATTTAGCCGACGAGGTCATAAAGTTTTCGATAACCACGATCATCTCGCACTTACTTTCGTCCTGCAGGATCTCATGGGTTTTGTTGATGTCAGAGTGCTGGTTGATGATGGTGTTACCGGCGTAGTTCCAGAAGAATTTAATCGGTACATCCAGCTTCTCTTTACCGCGCACGCCGTCGCGGGTGGCGGTCATCTCTGCGCCACGATCGATGGCATCGGTCCAGCTAAAACAGGAGATGGCGGTTTTAACCGGATTCTCCAACACCGGCAGGCGTTCAATGGTGATAGTATAGGTAGATTCTCTTCCCCCGCTGTTGCCGCCGTTAATACCGACGTTACCGGTGAGTATCGCTAGCATGGCTATGGCGCGGGATGCCAACTCACCGTTGGCCTGGCGCTGCGGCCCCCAGCCCTGGCAAATATAAGCCGGTTTGGTGCTGCCTATTTCCCGGGCCAGTTTCACAATACGGTCAACGGGAATGCCGGTGATACGTGAGGCCCACTGTGGGGTTTTGGCAATGCCGTCATCGCCTGTGCCAAGAATATACGCTTTGTAATGCCCGTTTACCGGGGCATCTGCTGGAAGCGTTTTTTCATCGTAACCGACACAATATTCATCGAGAAACGCCTGGTCGACCAGGCCTTCGTTAATCAGCACCCAGGCGATGCCTGCCACCAGCGCGGCATCGGTACCGGGGCGAATGGGGATCCACTCATCCTCACGACCGGCGGCGGTGTCGGTGTAGCGCGGGTCAATAACGATCATTCGCGCGTTTGAACGCTCGCGTGCCTGCTCTAAATAATACGTAATGCCGCCGCCGCTCATGCGGGTTTCCGCAGGGTTATTGCCGAACATGACCACCAGTTTGCTGTTTTCAATATCGGAGGTGCTGTTGCCGTCATTACTGCCGTAAGTGTAGGGCATCGCGCAGGAAATCTGAGCGGTGCTATATGAGCCGTACAGATTCAGTGAACCGCCGTAGCAGTTCATCAGGCGTTTTACGGGAGAGGCCGCAGGAGAGGAACGGGTCATATTGCCGCCGACGATGCCGGTGGCGTAATTGAGATAAACTGCTTCGTTGCCATAGTCTTTGACCACTCTCTTGAGATTCTCGGCGATCGTATCCAGCGCCTCTTCCCAACTGATACGGACAAATTTACCTTCGCCGCGTTTACCGACGCGTTTCATCGGGTAATTGAGGCGGTCAGGATGATTAATGCGGCGACGAATAGAGGGGCCGCGCAGGCAGGCGCGAACCTGATGATCACCATAAACATCCGGCCCGGTATTATCGGTTTCTACCCAGACAACTTCGTCATCGCGCACGTGCGAACGCAGGGCGCAGCGACTGCCGCAGTTGACCGAGCAGGCGCCCCAGACAATACGTTCTTCGCTCTGGGTCGCTTGCGAAACCTCAACAGCAGCGGTACGCAGGCTAAAAGGTAACGATAGACTGCCAGCCGCAAGAGCCAGCGAGCCAAGGGCGGATGATTTAATTAGCGTTCGACGGCTGAGGCCGCGGGGATGTTCCTGATTAGACATAGCTCACTCCATGATCTTGTTATAATGGTATAGCGCCGACGCCGCCGTAAAATGGTGGTGTGGAGTGAGAAATAATACTTAAAAGGGGTTAGGAAGATCTTATCCCCGGTCAACCGAGGGATAAGACCTTTATACCCGTCATACTTCGAGTTGCTTGTGCGTTGGCTACGTTCGTACACCCCAGTCACTTACTCCTGTAAGCTCCTGGGGATTCTCTCACTTGCCGCCTTCACGCAACTCAAATTATTTTGGGTATACAACAAAACGGCAGGAGGTTACTGTGAGTCGCTGTCGCGGGTGTAGATAATTTTAAACGTATCATTGGCGCAGTGGCCGACAACCTGCGCTCCGGGTTGATCGGTTTGATCGTTCGGGACAATCGCGAGGCTAAACCCTGATTCAGGGACGCCGTTATTGATGATTTTTTGCTGAATATCGTTTTTAACCCGCTCGCATGAGTCGGGTGCTGCCAAAGCGGATGCTGAACCCAGCAGCAGGGCCGCGCATAGCCAGGGTGATAATTTCATCATAAACTCCTTATTGACCTTATCCAGATTTAAGCATAGCAGACGTGGTGTAAACAATTGTATTTGCTAATATGATTGCACTATGCACAAAGGGAATCGCGCGTGAAAAGACTGTTTTTGCTGGTATCGGCGGTATGGGCGCTTAGCGCCTGCGATGAAAAGGCTGCGCCACAAGCGTTTACGCCGGAAATGGCGAGTTTTTCTAACGAATTTGAGTTCGATCCACTGCGCGGGCCGGTGAAGGAGTTTACTCAGACGCTATTTGATGAACATGATAAAGCGATTAAAGAGGTGAGAGCGCGTTTGTCAAACGAAGGGTGCTTTGATCTTATCGCTCTGGATAATCGTGAAGAGAACACCTATGGGGCGTGGTTGCTGGATGCGAATTACTACCTTGATTCTGAAACTCATGAAAAACGCCTGCGCTTGCAGGGGAAATGCCAGCTGGCTGAAATGGTGTCTGAAGGGATGAAGTGGGAGATGGATGATAATGGTTTTATCGTAACGTCAATGGGTAAAAAAACAACGACCTCTTATCGCTATGATAGCGAGGGTTTTCCGCTGGGGAAAATCACGACGGCTAAAGATGCGCGTTATGCGGTAACGCTGACACCTTCAGCCGACTCACGTCAGAAGTTGAACTATAGCGCCGTATTGGTTTCAGATGATAATCCGGTCGGCAGCGTACAGCAGACCTGCGAATATGATGATTATTACAACCCGACTCGCTGCGAGCAGCAGATGGTCGATAACAGTGTCCAGCCCCCGCTGACTTACCACTACACTATCAAAAACACCATCGAGTATTACTGAGCCGTCGGCTTGAGCAACGTCTGACCCGGTGCTTTGTGCTCGATCAGGTACTGGTGCTGGAACAGACACATGCGGATAGTATTGCGATATTCGCCGTTGATGAAGAATTCATGAATGAGTTCACCTTCCACTATGAAACCGAGCTTGCGGTAAATGTGAATTGCCTTTTCATTCTCTTTATCAACAATGAGATACAGCTTATAGAGGTTGAGCACCATAAAGCCGTAGTCCATTGCGAGCTTCGCAGCGCGGGTTGCCAGACCTTTCCCCTGATAATCCGGTGAAATAATTATCTGGAA
This sequence comes from Klebsiella huaxiensis, assembly GCF_003261575.2. GTDB lineage: Bacteria > Pseudomonadota > Gammaproteobacteria > Enterobacterales > Enterobacteriaceae > Klebsiella > Klebsiella huaxiensis. Next base: position 2,817,911 of record NZ_CP036175.1, read on the forward strand.
CTCCGCACGGCGGTGAACGTGATTGATTTCCACCAGTTCCACCAGGCCGGCTTTTTCACCGTCGCATTCAATGACAAAGCGGCGTTCGCTCTGGTCGTGAATATGTTTATCGTACAGATCAGAAAGTTCGACAAAGGCTTCATAAGGCTCTTCAAACCAGTAGCGCATAACGCTGGCGTTATTATCGAGCTGGTGGACAAAGCGTAAGTCTTCGCGCTCGAGCGGGCGAAGTTTGACGTGATGAGCGTCAGTCATGGGAATACCTGATACCTGTGAGTTATTGCGCAGTTGTATGAATTGTGGCGCCCGCAGGCGCCATAAATTACGGTGCTACGGTACGGCCAGTGCGGCGATCAAGGCAGCGTAGAGTGTTGGGTTCCCAGTACGCGTTAACGTTCGCGCTCTTCTGGCAGTTGTCCTGAGCATCAAAAGCCACGTCGGCTTTGTCCCACTCTTTCTCGGTACGCGTGTTGACCTTCTGGCGTAAAGAACGGGTGTCGTTCCACTGTTCTTTTTCCATCGCGGCCTGCTGGCGGCTTTGCGCGCTATCGCCGGATTCAATCACCAGCTTGTCAGTTTTGGCAAACGACGACGCGGTAAAGATTACCGCGCTCAGCGCCAGCATAGCGGTCAGGCACCAGCGTTTGTTCAATATCATATTCATCACGATTTCCTTTAAGTGATCCCCTTAGTCTGAGTTTACTACATCTCTTTTCGACGGCATACCCGACAAAACAGACCTGGTTATGGGACATTATTGCGTAGAATAGATTAATTCATTGTCCCCTTTACGAATCTTTAAATGCTAAAAACAACATTACTTTTCTTTGCTACCGCCCTGTGTGAAATCATCGGCTGCTATTTACCCTGGCTATGGCTGAAACGTGGGGCAAGCCCGTTACTGTTGATTCCGACTGCTTTGGCACTAACGTTGTTTGTCTGGCTGTTGACGCTGCATCCGGAAGCCAGCGGACGCGTCTATGCGGCTTACGGCGGTGTTTATGTCTGTACGGCGCTGCTCTGGCTGCGTTTCGTTGATGGCGTAAAACTGAGTCATTACGACTGGGCTGGGGCGCTGATTGCGCTGTGCGGGATGCTAATCATTGTGGCTGGATGGGGACGAGCATAGCGATCGCCTTGAGTTAATCATTCGGACCAAACCCGCATTGGTCCGGATTGTTTTTTCCCGTCTTAATTCATTCCCGTCTTTTGAGATCCCATTTTGGCTACCGAGATAATGTGATCGAACGCATTCTTTTTGATCATCATACTTGTATGGTAGTAGGTCTGATGTTTTAATTTTATTCACTAACCGCATAGATGTAAGGAAGATGAGATGAAGATCGTTGCCGCTGAAGTTTTCGTCACTTGCCCTGGACGTAACTTTGTCACCCTTAAAATCACCACCGATGACGGAATTATTGGCTACGGTGACGCCACGCTAAACGGTCGTGAGCTGCCAGTCGCATCGTATCTGCGCGATCACCTATGTCCGCAGCTGGTTGGGCGTGATGCGCACCGAATTGAAGACATCTGGCAGTTTTTCTATAAAGGCGCGTACTGGCGTCGCGGCCCGGTGACGATGTCGGCCATTTCCGCCGTCGATATGGCCCTATGGGACATTAAAGCAAAAGCAGCAGGCATGCCTTTGTATCAACTGCTGGGCGGGGCATCGCGGGAAGGGGTCATGGTTTACTGCCACACCACGGGCCACTCCATTGATGAAGTACTCGATGATTATGCTCGCCACCAGGAGATGGGATTCAAGGCCATTCGCGTGCAGTGCGGTGTACCGGGTATGAAAACCACCTACGGCATGGCGAAAGGCAAAGGTCAGGCCTATGAACCGGCTACCAAAGGGCAGTGGCCGGAAGAGCAGCTGTGGTCGACAGAAAAATACCTCGATTTTACGCCGCAGTTGTTTGCTGCCGTGCGCGAAAAGTTTGGTTTTAACGAACATTTGCTCCATGACATGCATCACCGCCTGACGCCAATTGAAGCGGCGCGCTTTGGTAAAAGTATCGAAGATTATCGCCTGTTCTGGATGGAAGATCCGACTCCGGCAGAGAACCAGGAGTGCTTCCGCTTAATTCGTCAGCATACCGTCACACCGATTGCGGTTGGGGAAGTCTTTAACAGTATTTGGGATTGTAAGCAGCTGATTGAAGAACAATTGATCGACTATATCCGCACCACCATTACTCACGCAGGTGGGATTACAGGTATGCGCCGTATTGCCGATTTTGCTTCGCTCTATCAAGTGCGCACCGGTTCGCACGGGCCGTCGGATCTGTCGCCAGTTTGTATGGCCGCAGCGCTGCATTTCGATCTGTGGGTGCCGAACTTTGGCGTGCAGGAATATATGGGCTATTCCGAGCAAATGCTGGAAGTCTTCCCGCATAGCTGGACGTTTGATAATGGCTATATGCATCCGGGTGAAAAGCCGGGCCTGGGCATCGAATTTGATGAAAAGCTGGCAGCGAAATATCCCTATGAACCTGCTTATTTGCCGGTAGCCCGTCTGGAAGACGGTACGTTGTGGAACTGGTGAGGAGAAAGAAATGAAAAGTATTGTGATTCGTCAACCTAACGAGTTAGTGGTTGAAGAGCGTCCAATTCCGCAACCTGCGGCAGGGGAAGTGCGGGTCAAAGTAAAACTGGCGGGAATATGCGGTTCTGATAGCCATATTTATCGCGGGCACAACCCATTTGCTAAATATCCGCGCGTGATAGGGCATGAATTTTTCGGCGAGATTGATGCGGTTGGTGAAGGTGTCACTGATAAAGCCGTTGGCCAGCGCGTCAGCGTTGACCCGGTGATTAGCTGCGGTCATTGCTATCCTTGCTCAGTGGGAAAACCGAACGTGTGTACCTCTTTAGTGGTGCTGGGCGTTCATCGGGATGGCGGTTTTAGCGAGTACGCTGTCGTGCCGGCTAAAAATGCCTGGTTGGTACCGGATCCGGTTTCTGACCGACATGCGGTGATGATTGAACCTTTCACTATTGCGGCTAACGTTACTGGACATGTCTCGCCAACTGACCAGGATGTTGCGCTGGTTTACGGGGCTGGGCCGATGGGTCTGACGACTATCCAGGTACTGAAACGGGTGTACCGCGTTAAGCAAGTGATCGTGGTTGACCGGATTGATGAGCGTCTGCAGATGGCGCAGCGCAACGGAGCGGATTGGGTTATCAATAATGGCGAGAAGCCGTTATCCGAAACGCTGAAAGAGAAGGGAATACAGCCGACGCTGATTATTGACGCCGCCTGTCATCCGACTATTTTGCAAGAAGCCGTCACGTTAGCCTCGCCGGCGGCAAGAATTGTGTTGATGGGATTCTCAACAGAACCATCTCAGGTTGTGCAACAAGGCATTACCGGGAAAGAGTTATCTATTTTCTCGTCACGCCTGAATGCCAATAAATTCCCGGTGGTAATTGATTGGTTAGAGCAAGGGCTAATTAATCCAGAGGAGCTGATCACTCACGAATTTGAGTATCAACATGTTGTTGATGCACTGGAACTTTTTGAGAATGACAGAAAACGTTGCTGTAAGGTTTTATTAACCTTCGGGCAATAATTACGAGTGCGGACTCTATATCCTACAATTAGAGATAATCATTATGACTACAGTTAAAAATGAGAGAACAACATCAGATCTCATTCGTGCAGCCGTATCTGGTTGGTTAGGTACCGCGCTGGAGTTTATGGACTTCCAGCTCTATTCTCTTGGCGCGGCGCTGGTTTTTCATGAAATATTTTTCCCTGAACAATCTGCTGCCATGGCGCTTATTCTGGCAATGGGGACTTATGGCGCAGGGTATATTGCGCGAATCGTCGGGGCATTCTTTTTTGGTAAGATGGGTGACAGTATAGGGCGTAAAAGAGTCCTGTTTATTACTATCACCATGATGGGGATTTGTACCACCCTGATTGGCGTTCTGCCAACCTATGCACAGGTCGGTATTTTAGCGCCGGTATTGCTGGTCACTTTACGTATCGTTCAGGGATTAGGCGCTGGGGCTGAAATTTCCGGAGCGGGTACCATGCTGGCAGAATATGCGCCAAAAGGTAAGCGCGGCATTATCTCTTCGCTGGTTGCGATGGGAACCAACTGCGGAACGTTAAGCGCCACGGCCATCTGGGCGTTCATGTTCTTCGTACTGGACCGCGAACAGCTCGTCGCTTGGGGATGGCGTGTTCCGTTCCTGGCAAGCGTTGTGGTGATGATTTTTGCTATCTGGTTACGTCTGAACCTGAAAGAAAGTCCAGTATTTGAACAGGTTAGTGAAGAAAATGTTTTACAGGAAGAGACTGCGGCTAGTGAGAACACCCTCGGTGCGATGCTGAAAAGCAAGTCCTTCTGGCTGGCGACGGGTCTGCGCTTTGGGCAAGCAGGTAACTCCGGCTTACTGCAAACATTCCTCGCAGGTTATCTGGTACAAACATTATTGTTTGATAAAGGTATACCAACTGACGCATTAATGATTAGCTCAGTTATTGGCTTTATCACTATTCCTTTCCTGGGGTGGCTATCAGATAAAATAGGTCGTCGCGTACCTTACATTATCATCAATATTTCGGCGATTATTCTGGCTTACCCGATGCTGTCGATAATTGTAGATAAGAGCTATAGCGCAAGCACTATTATGGCGTCATTGATTGTGATTCATAATGTGGCGGTGTTAGGTCTTTTTGCTCTGGAAAATATTACCATGGCCGAGCTGTTTGGTTCCCGTAATCGCTTTACCCGTATGGCGATTTCGAAAGAGGCGGGCGGCTTAGTTGCAGTAGGGTTTGGTCCCGTACTGGCTGGTATTTTCTGTAATATGACCGGCTCATGGATGCCCATCGTTATTATGCTGGTTTGTTATTCAATCATTGGTTTAATTTCTGCCATTCTGATGCCAGAAGTCCGCGACCGTGATTTGAGTTTGCTCAATGATGCTGCAGATTGTACGCCAGAGAAAAAAACGGTCGGCAACGGACAATATATTTGAGTTCCATAGAGTCCGCACCTTGATGATAGTTGTAAATAAAAATCTGCCGGGCTTTTAGCCCGGCATTTTCTATCCCTTCATGCAAAATATGCTGAATATATAACGACGTTATCTTCTTGTATGGTAGTTGATGAAAATCAAAGGTGTTATACCAATCATATGAGATGGTTTATATCACTGAGCCATTCTTATCGAGAATGGATTTTTGAACATCATAAAATGAGAGTCACCATGGAAAACACGCTTTTAACAGCTAATGCCACGCTGCCTTCTTACGATCGCAACCGGCTCGTTCCGCGTATCGTCCACCTGGGATTTGGCGCATTCCATCGCGCCCACCAGGCGGTATATGCCGATATTCTGGCAACAGAACACGGCAGCGACTGGGGTTATACCGAAGTGAATTTAATCGGCGGCGAGCAACAGATTGCCGACCTGCAACAGCAGGATTTGCTGTATACCGTCGCCGAGATGTCGGCAGATGCCTGGACTGCTCGCGTTGTCGGCGTGGTGAAGCAGGCAATGCACGCCCAGGTGGATAGTCTGGAAAGCGTGCTGGCGAAAATGTGTGAACCGCAGGTCGCCATTGTCTCATTGACCATTACTGAAAAAGGTTACTGCCACTCCCCAGCGAGCGGTGAACTACAGCTGGATCACCCGCTGATTGTCGCCGACTTGCAAAACCCGCATCAGCCAAAATCAGCGCCGGGCGTGGTTGTGGAAGCTTTGGCACGACGCAAAGCGGCTGGGCTGGCCGCATTTAGCGTCATGTCCTGCGATAATATGCCGGAAAACGGCCGCGTGATGCGTAATGTCGTTTGTGCCTATGCACGTGCAGTTGATGCCGAACTCGCTGAATGGATTGTGCACAATGTTACCTTTCCATCCACGATGGTTGACCGCATCGTCCCGGCCGTTACAGCGGATACGCTGGACAAAATTGAACAACTCACCGGCGTGCGCGATCCTGCTGGTGTCGCCTGTGAACCGTTCCGCCAGTGGGTTATTGAAGATAATTTTGTTGCCGGTCGTCCTGAATGGCAAAAGGCGGGCGCTGAACTGGTATCTGACGTGCTGCCGTTTGAGGAAATGAAGCTGCGTATGCTCAACGGTAGCCACTCCTTCCTGGCTTACCTGGGTTATCTGGCTGGTTATCAGCATATTAATGATTGTATGCTGGACGACAACTATCGCCGTGCCGCGCATGTACTGATGCTGAATGAACAGGCTCCGACGCTGAAAGTACAGGGCGTTGATCTTGCACGTTATGCTGGTTTACTTATCGACCGCTACAGCAATCCGGCATTGCAGCACCGCACCTGGCAGATAGCGATGGACGGTAGTCAGAAGCTGCCACAGCGCATGCTGGATTCGATTCGTTGGCATCTGGCACATGGCAGCGACTTTACTCTGCTGGCGATGGGCGTTGCGGGCTGGATGCGCTATGTCAGCGGCGTTGATGACCAGGGACAGGCAATTGAAATTTCTGACCCGTTGCTGCCGGTGATTGCCGAGACTGTGCGCAACAGCGAAGAAGGTGAAGGGCGAGTGAAGGCATTGCTGGGTATTGAAGCCATTTTCGGTCAGACTCTGGTACAGGAAGGTCGCTTCGTAGATGCGGTCACTAACGCCTATTTAGCACTGCAAAAGCGCGGCGCAAAAGCCACCGTTGCTGCGTGGGCCCAGGCCAACTAAATTTCTCCATTCTGATGCCGCCTTACTGGCGGCATTATCGCTCGCAATCCTACGATGTATCCTGCCTGGATTTCCCATTATTGATTTTAGATCCGGCTCTGCTTTCATCAGATGCGGAACAAAGACTCTGCAGAGAGTATTAAATAATATTTGTGCTCACACTGTATGATTAATTAATTCATCATTCTTATTTCAACACCCTTCTCGATTAGTGTGCCAAATATATATCTATATTAGTGTGATCATTGATGGTTTTTTAATAGCGCCAACTTGTATGGTAGTAGGTCTGGTGATTAAATCCCGCATGATGATTGCTGGTAAATTGGCATGGAACGATATCTAATCAATCAGAAAAGGTGCAGGAATGCGTGATTTAAATAATAAATGCAAATGGTTGGCCAAAACAGTCTGTGTACTGCCGTTATTGATCGTTGGCGTATGTAATGGGGCTGAATCACTAAACGTAAGTACCTCTTTATCTCCTGATGACCCTATCTACAAGGGATTGCAGTCCTTTAAGAAAAACGTTGAGTCGCGCACTAATGGTGATATTAAAATAAAACTGTTTTCGAGCGGACAGCTTGGGGCTGATAACGAACTGTTGCAGCATGCCCAGGCGGGAAGCAACGTTGGTGTTATCGTTGATGGTGCCCGTCTGGCGCAATTTGTGCCAGAAATGGCTATTATTCCCGCTCCTTTTGTTTTTAAAGATTACCAGACGATTAAAACCTTTATTAATAGCCCTGTTTTTGCTCAATGGAGTGAACAAATGGCGAAGAATTCAGGACTCATACCTCTATCATTTAACTGGTATCAGGGGGCTCGTATGCTGGTGACGCAGAAACCGGTACAGAAACCTGAAGATTTATCCGGCGTGAGGGTTCGTGCACTGGAAGCGCCGGTAACCATCGAAACGATTAAGTGCATGGGGGGCGCGCCAACGCCTCTATCCTGGTCTGAAATTTACTCATCTATTCAAACTGGCGTCGTTGATGCCGCTGAGGCGCAACCCACTGCGGTATATGGTTCTAAATTGTATGAAATCACAAAGTTCATCACTAAAACAAACCATATACATTTAATGACCGGCATTATTGTTTCAGAAAAATGGTTATCCACGTTAACGCCTGAACAGCAGACAATCCTGAAAGAAGAGGCACAGAAGAACGGCGATATCGCTTCCGATAATACTATTGCCGCCGGAGATAACATGTTGGCGGATATGGCGAGCAAAGGAATGACGGTTTCTGAAGTTGATGTTAAGCCTTTTGTTGATGCCTGCGCCTATGTCACGAAAAAACTGGGTCTGGAATCTGCACTTGAACAGGTAAAAAGCGTTACTAACTAAAATTACCTCGGGGGTGAATAGCCCCCGTTCGCAGCATTGAGGTTAAAAATGAAAGTTTTTCGCCAGTTTGAACTCGCATTTGCGCGTATTGGCTTGGTTGCGATCGTTATCATTATTCTTGCCGGAGGCGTGGGACGAGCTATCGGTCATCCTCTTATTTGGTCGTTAGAAATTGCCATGGTAATTTTCGCGTGGATTAGTATGTTTGCTATTGATTACGCTTTCCAGGTTCGCCGCCATATTGGTATTGATGCCGTAGCCAATTTTTTTCCGCAAAAATTAAAAAGAGTATGTCTGTGGGGGAATGAAATTATTATTCTTGGTTTTTTATTATGTGGCGTCTGGTACGGTTTTAACTTCGTTATCACCACTCATCTTCAGGTTCTGCCGGTTACTGAGTTATCACTGGCCTGGTTGAATAGCGCAGTACCTACTGGATGTCTTCTCATGCTTTTTACCTCGCTGGAGTTTTTATTCGGCGGTTGTCAGGAAAAACAGCAAAAAAATAAGGTCGAGATATGCTCTTAACCGTCGCCCTGTTTGTGGTGTTATTGATTGTTGGCATGCCGGTAGGGATGGTTATTGCGATATCCAGCCTGAGCTATTTTTTTACCGCTGATTTTTTGCCAGTCGGTATTGCTTTTCAAAAATTTTCCGCGCCGACTCAATCTTTTCCTATTCTGGCAACACCATTATTTCTCCTTGTTGGGAATTTACTGAATAAATCAGGTGTTACCCATCGTCTACTCGATTTTGCCCGTATCATCTCGGGATGGATGGTCGGTGGTCTGGCGCAGATCAACGTGCTTTTGGCGTGTTTGCTGGGGGGCGTTTCTGGTTCAGCTACCGCAGATGCGGCAATGCAGGCGCGCGTCCTGGGTTTACCGATGGTCGCTCGCGGATATCCGAAAGCGTTTAGCGCCGCGGTTATTGCGTTTAGTTCGTTGATTACAGCGACCATTCCACCGAGTATCCTGCTGATCTTGTATGGTTTTGTCGGCAACGTTTCCATTGGAAAACTGTTTATTGCCGGGATTTTTCCGGGATTGCTGCTAACTATCATTATTATGGTGACAAACTATATTCTTGCCCGGCGCATCAATATTAAACCGGAAATGGCTTCGTTACCAAACAGGAAAGAGGTTTGGCTGAGTTTTAAAAATAGCTTCTGGGCGCTTATGTTCCCGGTTGTTTTAATTGTTGTTATCCGGTTGGGTATTTTTACTACCACGGAAGCAGGCGCGTTTATTGTTTTATACGCCTTTGTTATTGGCCGCTATGTCTATAAAGCCCTTGATAACGCCACATTATGGGAAGTTCTGAAGGAAACCATTAGCGATATCGGCGTCGTTATGCTATTGATTATGTCTGCGGCGATTCTCGGACATATCACTATTCTCGATCAAATTCCGCAGCAGCTCGCCGAGGCCATTATCCAGATTACGGAAAATCGTTATGGTATTCTGGTCCTGCTATTGGCTTTAATTGCGGTTGCGGGGATGTTGTTTGATGGTAGTGTTATTATATTGCTCCTGACCCCCATTCTATTACCCATTGCGGTTGAGGCTGGATTTGATCCGATACATTTCGGTTTGGTTTTTGTGGTACTGACCCTATTGGGAGCCAATACACCCCCTGTGGGGATCTGTATGTATACTGTTTGCGGGATCTTAAACTGCAGTACGGTCGCATTTGTCAGAGCTTCAATTCCTTATCTGATCGCATTCTTTGTATTCATTGCGATGCTGGTGATCTTTCCGTCTATTACTTTGTTCCTGCCACAGACGCTGATGTAAATCTTGATTGCATCAATATTATATAACATAGGGTAAGACCGTAAATTGAGTATTTACGGTCTTACTTTTTCATATTATTTGAGGTTATGTATGCCGCTAGTTAACGCTTCGTTTATGATCAACAATGCACCCGGTGTGAAACTTTACAATGAGGTGGCAAAATCGTTACCGATTATTGATTATCATTGTCACCTTGATGCCAGAGATATTTATGAAAATAAATCTTTCAACCATATAGCAGATCTATGGCTGGCGGGCGATCACTATAAATGGCGCGCGATGCGCGCCAACGGTATTGATGAGCGATATATTACTGGCGATGCCAGTGCAGATGAAAAATTCCGCGCATGGGCGTTGACGGTCGAATCCTGCTTTGGCAATCCGTTATATCACTGGACGCATCTTGAACTGCATGCCTATTTCGGTTGTGAAGAAACGCTAAACAGCCAAAACTGGCAGAGAATCATGGCGCACTGCAATGCGCTCATTGGCCAAAAAGAGTTTTCACCTCGAGAACTCATTAAGCGGTCGAATGTTGAAGTTATCTGCACCACGGATTCGCTACTCGACTCTTTGCACTTCCATCAGCAGTTAAAGAATGAGTCCAACTTTGAAGTGAAAGTATTACCGACTTTTCGTCCCGATGAGCTTTTCGTCGCTGATACCCATGCGTTTAGCTTGTTTATCGACAGATTCTCGCAGGTCAGCGGTTTTGCCATCAAGACGTTTAATGATTTTGATAAAGCTATAGGTCAGCGTATTGACCATTTCCATCAGGTCGGTTGCCGTATTTCCGATCATGGGCCGCAGTTTATTTGCTGGAATTGCGCAACGCAGTCAGAGGTAGAGTCAATTTTTTGCAGAAAACGGCAAGGAAAAAAACTAACCACAGATGAGCAGACGAGCTTAAACAGTGCGATCTATCTTCTTTTAGCCCGCCATTACAGGCAGCGTGATTGGGCGATGCAAATTCATTTCGGGGCGATTCGTGATAACAATAGTACGATGTTCTCACGTTTAGGGCAAAATAAAGGGTTCGACTCGATACTGGATCAGTCTCTGCTTGCGGTACATCTGAACCAGTTTCTCGATGCTCTGGCACGCAATAGTGCATTACCAAAAATCATTTTCTACAATCTTAACGCCAATGATAACGATATTGTCGCCTCGACAATGGCCAACTTTCAGACGGCGGATAATGGTGTGAAATCGCCTTTGCAGTTGGGTTCCGGCTGGTGGTTTAACGACACCCGTCGCGGTATGGAGAACCAGTTAAATACGTTGGCCGATCAGGGGTTGCTGATGCATTTTGTCGGTATGCTTACGGATTCGCGTAGTTTTGTCTCTTATACCCGCCACGACTATTTCCGACGAATTGTTTGTAACCTTATTGGTGATTGGGTTGCCTGCGGAGAAGTGCCTGACGATCAGGAGATTTTATCCCGGATGGTCAGAAATATTTGTCATGATAATGCTGAGCGTTACTTCAGATTCTGATTTTTTAGCATCTGCAGGTGAGGGGAACGACCTCGATTATCGGTTAATGCAAATCAAACCATCAGCGTAAAAATTGATCCAGATCGTTGAATACACATAACTTTAGCTATCCACAGCTAACTATATATAGTTTATATTTATTTTAATGAATTAAATATTTATTTGGCGAATGTGTTGTTCTCCCGTTGTGATAAATATGGCATGATGGCTTAAATTATTTAGTTTCTTGAGAAAAGGAGAACGGACTATGTACAAGAAAATATTGTTGCCCGTAGACGTTTTTGAAATGGATTTAAGTGACAAAGCCGTTCGCCATGCGGAGTTTTTGGCCTCAGCGGATGAAGGTGAAATCACGCTGCTGAACGTATTGCCAAACAGCAGTAGCTCAGTTCTGCGCGGTTTCGCAGCCGATATTCGTAAATTTGAAGCATATATGCGGGAGGAGTCAGAGAAAAAGATGAAGTCGCTGTCCCGTCTGTTCTCAATTCCTGCTGAACGCATTCACTCCCGGGTCGTGTTTGGTAACGTGCGTGATGAAATCTTAGCGATCGGCAGTAATGATGACTATGACGTGATTGTGATTGGCTCGCGTAAGCCGGGCATTTCTACTCATCTGTTGGGATCCAACGCCGAGTCGATTATTCGCTACGCTAAAATACCAGTTCTGGTGATTAGATAACATCGATAGCCTGAGCATTTAGCGGCAGGTGAGGGACTCTGCCGCTATCTATATTTCTACTCTTCGCTGAACCAGTCGCTATTTTCCTGACGTACAAGCAGAACGGACTCACTAATTTCCTGCAGGTGCAGGCTCATCGCCTTTTCTACGGCATCCGGGTTACGGGCGACCAGCGGCTGGAAAATATCATAATGCTGGCGCAGCATCATATCGGGAGGAGTGACGTGATCGAGACTCATGTAACGCACCCGGTCAATGGTGGCTTTAATATTTTCGACGGTATCCCAGGCTAACTGGCAGTCGGCAATTTGCGAGAGCTTCTGGTGAAATTCATCATCCAGCTGAAAGAAATCATTTAACTGTTGGCGTTCGACCGCAGCACGCTGCTGATTGAGATTTTGCTCAAGCTGATAGAGCTGTTCATCATTCACCATCCCGGCGGCGCGGCGCACCACAGCGCATTCAATGGCCTGGCGGACAAAACACCCATTACGCACCTGCGAGAGGGAAATCTTGTTCACATAGCTGCCGCGCTGTGGGCGAATCTGAATCAGGCCGTTTTCCGCCAGTTTAATAAAGGCTTCACGCACTGGCTGACGAGAAACGTCAAAGCGCACGGAAACTTCCTTTTCAGACAGTGGGGTGCCGGGCGGGATCAGGCAATGGACGATATCCCGACGAAGGATACGATAAATTTGCTGGTTTACAGGCTGTGTCGGATTCAGTTGGGATTCTGCGGCCATTGTGCTTACTTATAAATGGAATTTTGCGCTATTTTACGCGTTTTTTGCTTTCCAGCCCAGACCCGGTCTGCTGACCGGGTCGTTGAGCTTAGCCCTGACGGTGAACGTTCAGACCAGCAAAACTCTGGCTGACTGGCATCATTTCAAGGGTGTTGATATTGACGTGTTTCGGTAGGGTTGCGACCCACCAGACCGCTTCGGTTACATCTTCTGGCGTCAGGGCTTGCGTATTCTCGTAAGCTTTGTCTGCTTTGGCGTCATCACCTTTAAAGCGCACGTTAGAGAATTCTGTTCCGCCTACCAGACCGGGTTCAATATCGGTCACGCGAACGGCGGTGCCGTGAAGGTCGGCGCGCAGATTCAGACTAAACTGGCGGACAAAAGCCTTCGTCGCGCCGTAGACGTTACCGCCAGCATAAGGCCAGCTACCAGCGACTGAACCGATGTTGACGATATGACCGCGGTTACGTTCAACCATGCCAGGCAGAACCGCACGGGTCATGTACACCAGCCCTTTATTGTTGGTGTCAATCATATCTTCCCAGTCTTCAACGCTGGCTTTGTGTGCGGGTTCGAGCCCCAGCGCCAGTCCGGCGTTATTAACCAGAACGTCAATGGCTTGCCACTCCGCGGGCAGCCCGGCGATCATCTCTTCGATAGCCGCACGATTACGCACGTCCAACTGCGCGGTATAAATGCTCTCGCCCAGCTCATCCTTCAGCGTCTTCAGGCGCTCTTCGCGACGCCCGGTGGCAATAACTTTGTGACCGTTAGCGACAAAACGGCGAGTAATACTTTCACCAAAACCTGCTGTTGCTCCGGTAACCAGGATAATCATCTTACTGTTCCTCAACGCTTTTTGTGTATTTATACCATAGCACGCGATATCGGCGACGGGTAATGGAAATCGTCGGACAACATTTGACGAGCGGGGAAATCATTGCGGTCAATCAATGAGTTGCCTAATCTTACAGGATAATCGTGTTCAGGAGATGATGATGTTGGACAACAACCCTTTTTTAAGCGTCAGCCTGCTGCCTTACCAGGCACCGCGTTTTGATTTGATTTCAGATAGCCATTACCGCCCGGCCTTTGATGAAGGCGTACGGCGTCAACGTGAAGAGATTAGCGCGATCGTTAATAACCCGGCTCCGGCGGATTTTACCAATACGCTGGTGGCTCTGGAGCAGAGCGGGCAGCTGCTGGCGCGGGTGACAAGCGTCTTCTTCGCTATGGCTGGAGCGGATACCAACCCGATAATTCAGGAGCTGGATGAGCAGTTTTCTGCTGAACTGGCTGAACTGGGCAACAATATCTGGCTCAATGAGGCGCTATTTGAGCGTGTAAAACAGGTTTGGCAGCAGCGTGATTCTCTCTCTCTGGACGCTGAATCCATGCGTTTGCTGGAGGTGACCTGGCAACGTTTCACCCTTGCAGGCGCAATGTTGGCAGAAGAGCAAAAAACGGTGCTGCGGGCGCTGAATACGGAAGCTGCGACCCTGCAAAGTCAGTTTCAGCAGCGTTTGTTGGGGGCGGTGAAGTCCGGTGGTCTGGTTGTAGATTACGCCCACCAGTTGGAAGGTCTTAGTGAGGATGAAATAAACGCAGCGGCAGAAGCGGCGCAGGAGAAAGGCTTAAAGGACCGCTGGTTGCTTGCGCTGCTTAATACGACTCAGCAACCCGCGCTGCTTTCCCTGCAGGACAGGCAGACGCGAGAAAACCTGTTCGCGGCGGGTTGGACGCGTAACCAAAAAGGCGATGCCAATGATACCCGCGAGCTGGTATTGCGGCTCGCGGAGATCCGGGCCCGTAAAGCGCAACTGCTTGGGACTGCTGATTATGCCAGCTGGTCGATGGCTGACCAGATGGCAAGAACCCCTGAGCAGGCCTTTGCCTTTATGCGGCGGATAGCCCCTGCTGCGCGAGCCAGAGCCGAGCAGGAGCTGGCGGATATTCAGCAGGTTGTCGATAATGAAGGCGGCGATTTTCAGGCTGCGGCCTGGGACTGGCTCTACTATGGCGAACAGGTGCGCCGGGCGAAGTATTCTATCGACGAAGCGCAACTAAAGCCGTATTTCGCCCTCGACCGCGTCCTGCGCGACGGCGTATTCTGGGCCGCTTCTCAGTTGTTTGGCATCCGCTTTGTTGAGCGTTTTGATATCCCGGTTTATCACCCAGATGTGCAGGTATGGGAAATTTTTGACGCGAACGGTGAGGGGATTGCGCTGTTTTATGGTGATTTTTTCGCCCGAGATAGCAAAAGCGGCGGGGCGTGGATGGGCGTTTTTGTTGAGCAATCAACTTTGCGCGCGCAGCATCCGGTCATCTACAACGTCTGTAACTATCAGAAACCCAAGGCTGGCCACAGCGCATTGCTGTCGTGGGATGAGGTGATTACGTTATTCCACGAGTTTGGTCATACGCTGCATGGTCTGTTTGCCAGCCAGCGGTATGCCAGCCTCTCAGGCACGAATACGCCGCGTGATTTTGTTGAGTTCCCGTCACAGATTTTTGAACACTGGGCCAGCGAACCACAGGTATTCGCCCACTATGCGCGGCATCATCAAACCGGTGAAGCCATGCCGGAAGCGTTACGTGATAGCATGTTCCGGGCGGCGAAGTTTAATAAAGGTTACGACATGAGCGAGCTGCTCGCGGCGGCGCTGCTGGATATGCACTGGCACAGCGTATCGACGGAAAAGCTGCCGCAGGATGTTGATACCTTCGAAGCGACGGCGCTGCAAGCGGAGAATATGGATCTTTCCGCCGTGCCACCGCGTTATCGCAGCAGTTACTTCTCACATATTTTCGGCGGCGGCTACGCGGCAGGCTATTACGCCTACCTATGGACGCAGATGCTGGCGGACGACGGCTACCAGTGGTTCGTTGAGAAGGGCGGTTTAACCCGCGAAAACGGCCAGCGCTTCCGCGAGGCGATTTTGTCGCGCGGCAATAGCACTGATTTAGCTGAACTGTATCGGCAGTGGCGCGGGCACGATCCTAAAATCGAACCGATGCTGGAAAATCGCGGGCTGAGCGAGCAGGGCGTTTAGCCAGGGAAAAGAGAACCGGGCGATAAACCCGGTTTTTGAGTAATAGTTTCGTGCCCAAATCCCTCTAAAATTCTTCCCTAAAATGGGTTTTGTATTCTGAGAAAATGCCAGAGGTAATTCACGTAGCTATCCCTAACTTGGGTCCAATCTAGCCAGCTACTAATGTTGTCAGGCATAATGAGCCTGTCATCCGCATCAGAGACCCTAAGACATGGTGGAGCAAAACAATTAAAAAGTTATGTGCAGGAAGTGGTTTATATCATCATTTAAGTAACTGATTAAAATCAATACTTTTTGATTGTTTATTCCGCTATCATACCCATGATACTAATGGGGATAAATGATGAAAAAACTACTATTAATTGCCGTTGTCATTGGATCTTTAACTGGATGTACCAGCGCTCCACCTCTGAATTTTTCTACACCAAGCGTAGGTGTTAGCCAAAAGAAAATTGATGCACAACTAAAATCACTCACGGTATCGCTTGCTCGTCCAGATGAGCAGAAAGGTGATGTCACGGCGGGAATGGAGGTTATTACGCCTATTTGGCGCGATTCGTTACAAGAAGCGCTTGACCGCATGGCAATTTTTAAAGATAACTCCTCAAATACGGTTAGTCTTAATGTGAAAGTATTAGCGCTGGATGTCCCGAGCTTTGGGATGTCGATGACAACGAAAGCTGTTGCGCGCTATGAAATTATTAACCGCTCTAATGGCGATATTATCTACACGCAAGATATTGAATCTACCGGAACTGTACCTGCGTCATATGCCTTCGTGGGAGTTGTTCGTGCCCGTGAGTCAATTAACCGCGCAGTGCAAAACAATATTACACAATTCTTGCAAGCGTTAGAGAGCATTGACCTTACCCGTCCAATGTTCCCTTCCCGGGTAGATAAATGAAAACGGCCGCTTTAATCGCAGTGCTCACTTTGTTGTCAGGGTGCACACAGGAGATTTCTCCTAATAGCTATTCCGTTGGTTCGGTGGGTATGGTTAATCGTTCTATTGCTGGAACGATCATTAGCGCTCGCCCTGTTGATATTCGTGGCACCTCCGCATTAGGAGGTGCCGCTGGTACAGCCGCAGGAGCAGCAGCTGGTTCAGCAATTGGTGGCGGCACTCGCGCCAATATCGTGGGTGCTATTGGTGGAGCTGTTGTAGGCGGTCTCACTGGCGCAGCACTTGAAGCCTCTGCGACTAAACAGACGGGGATGGAATATGTTATCGAAACTGAAAACGGTAATCTAATGACAGTCGTTCAAGGCAATGCACCTTTATTTGTAGAAGGTAAAAAGGTTCTCGTCTTATACGGTAGCCCCTCACGTATCATTGCCGATCCCAGACATTGATGCAGGAAGGAGATTGAAATAGTAGCCGGGCGCAGAGCCCGCCCTAAACCACCTCCTGGGGAGGTGGTTGATTTCATTCTGGACGATGAGTTCTGGTCTGCACGGCTGATTACCACATCAAATCGTCGGGCACTTTAAAATCAGCATACGGATCATCTTCATCCTGCTCTTCCTGATTCAGCGCGCTGTTTAAAACAATACTGTTCGCATCTCGCTGAGCGATTTTATCGGCCACGATCGCGGGGATAATTGCGTATTCACTCTCGCCACTGCCATCACTAACCAACCGCGCAATGGCGAGACGGCCGTTAATCAGCTGAGTTTGCGTTGTCTTATCCACAACAACTTTTTTAATTAAGTTGTTATCCGTGAAGTTAAAATCAATATTGCCTTTTGCAATGACGATTTTGTTCATTTCAATGAGCTGCTTCACCTGAGCTTTATACTCTTTAGATAAAACAGCTTGTTTTTGTTGTTCGCTTAGCTGTTTGTCACGTTCAAGCTGCGCTTTTTTATTTTCTTCCACAGCCTCTCTTGCTTCGCGAGCCTGAACTCGTGATTTCTTCGCTGTTCTCTGGACTTTAGCCATCTTTTTGCTGGTGACTAGTCCTGCTTTTAGCATCTGCTCTTGTAAGGTGAGTTTTGTCATTTTCGCTTCTAAACCCGTTGAAAAATTTTTGCGATTATACCTGTAATTTTAGCTGATGTGTCAGTGGCGGGGATGACGTTGCGATACGGTTAGATCGAGGTGGACCTGGTGAACCATTCAGTACAGACACGGAGTGCATAAAAAATCACATAAAGTGGTTTATTTTTGTTATAAATGCATCTTTGACGGTTTTTTAAGGAAGTTGAAGATGATTGTCAGAACCTGGCACGGCTGTGTTCCTGTTGATTTTGGTGAAGCGTTTGCAGACCATTTGCAGTTAACCGGCGTGCAACATTCTGCGGGTATCCCTGGAAACGCGGGAGCGTTTGTCAGGCGAGAAACTCAGGGAGAATGGGAACATTTCTTTCTGGCGACTTACTGGGAGGATCTGGATGCGGTCAAAGCATTCGCAGGTGAGAATTACCATGTGGCGGTAACCTACCCTGATGATGAGCAATTCCAGCTCCTGTCCGATCCCTATGTCTTTCAGTTTGATGTGGCGAACGTCGTGGCGATTTGAGGGGGGGGGGGGGTAATCACAAAAAATTAAGGCCCGAAGGCCCTAATTTCACTTACGTCCGGCCAGTAAACCAATGACCAGCCCGATGGCACCGGCGGCTAGCAATCCGGTAAGCGGGTTTTCTTTGACGCGCTCCGAAACTTCGGAGACCGCATCTGACGCCTGGGCCGCGTATTTACGCGCCGCGCCTTTCAACTGATGCTTAGGCGAATCTACCGCATCACCAAATTGCTGTTGGGCTTCCCCGGCAATTTCGTTGACTTTGTTACCGACCTTATCCGCCAGATTTTGCGCGTCGTTTTCATAATCTTGTGATGGCATGTGATTCTCCTTTCGTTTGACTCATTCAAGTCTAGTGGCTGACGGAAGAAGTTCAAATGCAAAGGCCGCTGCGGCTGTATTCCAGGATTTTTCTAAAGACCGGATGAGTTATACGCTGCCGTGCTTTTTCAACACGCCTTTGTCGTCAAAAATAAACATAATCGACTGCCCAAGTCCGTTCTGGCAGACAACGCCATCGGCGTTGGTTTTATCAGTGATACCCTGGCACTCCATATTGCTGACGTAAGGACGAATCTGGCATTTTAGCGTTTTGCCATCTTCAATAATCAGTTGTTTAGATTCGCTGAGCTCATTTGCCGCAGGCCCTGGGCAGGTACCTTCACCCCAGTTAACGCCATGGTGTTTGTCAAAAGCCGAGCAGCCCTGCAATAGCGCAGTCCCTGCCAGAAAAAGCATCAGATAGTGTTTCTTCATTATATAACCTTGGTTGTTGTTTTCCGCTTCAGTATAGGAAACAACCTCGCCATAAAGCCTTCGCCAGAATTAGTGGTTTTTCAGATATTTCAATTGATTGAGATTATTCTGAGTAATAAAATCCACATAACTTGCTTTCTGCCAAAGCGATGACTGATAAATCAGAGCTATTGAGATTCACAATTCCTCTTTTTTCCTTCATCATTTGTCAGCTTTTGCTACTAATAATCAGCGTTTAGCTCAGCATAAGAAATTTATTTTTTTACTCAAGGTCGGTATGAACTATAAGAATGTACTGAAGGTTACGTTACTGCTTGCTCCCGTGGCGTTGCTGAATCTGTCCACGCCTGCCTGGGGCGCGGATGCGACGAAAACAACAACCTGTCAGAAAGCGCCGCCTGCGGTGGACAAAGAGGGCGTGCCGCTACCGCCCGTTGTCGGAAAAGAGGGGACTCGGCCTGCTCCGGCAAATGGCAAACCAGGTCATGACGGCCCCGCTGCAAACTGTCAGCCAGTGGCTATCGAAAACTAATCATTGACCTCAACCCGGGAGGGATATGGTGCACCCGTTAATTAAGGTCATGCTGGTAGGTGGCAAAGGGGATGGCTTGCTAGTCAGCGTCGCCGATACCGCGACAGAAGTTTCCGTCACGCCTGCGCAGTACGGCGCAAAATCTGGTCAGCCGCTGAGCTATCGGATTGTGTCGCAAACTATCGATGATGAGCGCTACTTTTTCGGCGTTTTCAGTGAGAGCCATGAGGATACGGATAAACTCAAGAGAGTGGCGTTGACTCGCGGCATGAAAAAGTTCTTCAGTTGATCCGATGCCGGACGGCTATCTGTCGTCCGGTTGGGTCATGTTTCGTTTTCCTCCCGCCTCCGATACAGTATAGCGATACGCCTTTGCACGCTTCGGAAACGCTATGATTAACCACATCCGCATTAAAAACTTCAGATCGGTCAGGGATATCGAGCTGGAGCTGGGCGCGCTGAACATTGTTTTCGGCCCCAACGGCTGCGGCAAGTCCAATATCTACAAAGCTATTCATCTGTTAACCGCCTCTGCCGACGGACAATTTTCCGGCTATATCAGTGATGAGGGCGGACTGGAAAATATTATGTGGTCAGGGCCGAGTGCGCCAACGGACCGCTTTCCGCGACGGCTGCAGATTGCCTGTCTGACCGATGAGTTCGACTATGAGTTACAAGTCGGTTTTCCGGAAAAACTGCCTTATCCGACCCAGTTCGTGCTGGACCCAATCGTCAAAGAGGAGTCTATCTGGCTGGCGGGCTTTTCCAGACGACCTTCATCGCGCGTGCTACAGCGCAAAAATCAGGCCGCGTTTCTGGTAGATGTTAACGGTGAAAAAAGCACCTTCACCGATACTATTTATGAAAACGAATCCATCTTTGGTCAATTGGGTGAACCGCATCGCTTTCCGGAGGTCTCTCGGGTCAGGGAGACCATGCGTCGCTGGCGTTTTTATCACGAGTTCAATATTGGCAGGCACTCGCCGCTGCGCCAACCGGCGGTCGGCTACCGCTCGCCGGTGCTTGATAGCAATGGGCATAATCTTGCTGCCGCCTTTCAGACTATTGTGGAAATCGGCGCGGAGGAACTGCTGCATGAGATCCTCGGCGAGGCCTTTCCGCAATGCACATTCTATTGTGAGAATGAGAATTCACGTTTCTCAATGAAGATGCGGCGTAACGGTGTTTACCGGCCTTTACTGGCCTCCGAGATGTCCGACGGCACGCTGCGTTTCCTGTGCCTGGCGGTGGCGTTATTGAGCCCTCGTCCACCGGCGTTTCTGGCGATCAATGAGCCGGAAAACAGCCTGCACCACCAGATGTTTCCGGCTCTTGCCAGATTAATTGTTGAAGCGTCTCGCTATAGCCAAATCTGGTTGACCAGCCATTCTGCCGAGCTTTCCGAATTAATTTCCTCAATGGCCGAAGCGCGAATTTATGCGCTGGAAAATAGCGATGGAGAGACGCGGATTACAGGAGAGATGCCTCTCTGACGAAGATATATACCCTAAGTAATTCGAGTTGCCGGATTGCGGCTAACGCCTTATCCGGCCTACAAAACAGAGAAATTATAAATTGGTGCAGATGTGCCGCCGGGTTATTTCCGGCGGCATCTATTTTATGCCGCTGCCGGGAGGAGCGTTTTACTACCTTTCAGGGTAAATAGTGAGATAACCGTAAAGCTCAGGGTAATACAACCGAGGATCAGATAAGCCTGATGGAAGCCAACGGTATCGTACATCCGCCCAACCCACGCTGACAGCACAACGCCCGAAAGCTGTTTCGATAAATTAAAACCAATCAGGAACAGCGTGGCAGAGAGTTTTGGGTTAAAGGCCGACGAGATATATTTAAAGGTGCCCACCAGCAGGAACGGAACTTCAAACATATGCAGCATTTTTAAGATAACCACTTCCACCGCCGAGGTAGCAAAAGACGATCCTAAAATACGCACTGACATAATCAGTCCGGCGGTCAACAGGGCATTCTTGGCACCAATTCGGTTAACAATAGCCGGTGCGCAGAACATGATTAGTGCATTAAGCAGTTCCCCGCCAGTGGTGACGAAGCCAAAGATTTCGGTCCCACGCTGCGGGCTGGAGAAGAAGCCTTTAAAGAAGTTGGCGAACTGCTGGTCGAAGACGTCATAGACGCTGGCGACGCCAACGACATAAATGATGAAGCCCCAGAAACGTGGCATCCGCAGCAGTTCCGCGGCGGTGCGCATGGAGAAGGCCTGGCGATTAGCACCCAGCGCGTCGATAACTTGCTCACTATTGCTGCTTTCCGGTTTTGATACCCACAGCAGCACGCCAAGGATCAGCGCAAAGCCGGAGGCGATCCAGAAAGTAATGTTGGGATCAATACCAAATAAAATGCCGGTGATTGATGCACATAGCGCCCAGCCGATACAGCCGGAGACGCGAACCTTACCGTATTCAAAACGGTTAGCGCGGCTGACGCGTTCAATATAGGCTTCTACTGCCCCGGAGCCGCTGGAGAATACGATCCCCAGGTAAATCCCGCCCGCCAGCGCGCCCGCGATGATATTCATCTGCAATAGCGGTGAGAGGATGAAAATAAAAAATGGCGCGAACAGGATTAATAAAACTGTGATGGTCCACAGCAGATGC
This sequence comes from Klebsiella huaxiensis, assembly GCF_003261575.2. Taxonomy (GTDB): domain Bacteria; phylum Pseudomonadota; class Gammaproteobacteria; order Enterobacterales; family Enterobacteriaceae; genus Klebsiella; species Klebsiella huaxiensis. The sequence continues at coordinate 2,840,166 of NZ_CP036175.1, forward strand.
TTGCGTAGCCCAAGCTTATCTGAAATCAAGCCAAATATTGGCTGGAAGATAATGGCGAAGAGCGAAATTGAGGAGAAAACGATCCCCGTTTCGGTTTTGGTTAAATGGTTAACTTCCGCCAGCCACACCGGGAAAAAGGGAAAGTAAGCCGACATAATGAAATAGTAGAAGAAAAAGAACAGCATAAAGTAAAAGAAGTTATGCCGTTCTCGGGGCGCGAGTTCAGAGAGTTTCATTGTGAATATTCCATCTTATTATGCCTGTAAGGTTGGGGGCTTTCGCCCCCGATTATTATTGGAAATGAAGAGTTAATCGATATTGCCATTGTGTCTCAAGCAGCAGCCATTGCTGTTGTACGCCTGGCGTCCAGGAGTCATCGCCGCCGATGCCCATATGCTGGCCATCGAGGGTGATCCAGACGCCGTCTTCCGGCTTCATCCAGTGCCAATGGTCCGTTTCTGTTAACTGCGCGGTACTGCGACAACCCGGCAGATCGTCATTGATCCAGCTGGCAAAAGTCGGGTGGGCCGCTAAGCGGTTGAGGTGAGTAATGGTCTGGTTTTGCCAGTCTTCCCCGGCAATTACTTCATTAAACGTCGCTCCTGCGGTAGAGATAGAGTCATGTTGTTGCATACACATACCTGACGGATAAGTGAGAAAATGTCATTCGCTAGACAAGAATGGTTTCGTTATCAGATATTTTCACTTAGGCCGCAATATTGGCGAAATTGAAACCCACTGGCGATCACGAAATGCCAGAAAAATGGCTGATTCTTGTCGTCTTTTAAACATAGAATGTTAGCGGACGACATTTTGGTTTCAGGCAGAAGGAGCGGGCGATGCAGCGCCGTTTGGCAACGTTAGAAGATGTGGCCTGCGAGGCCGGGGTTTCTCAGCAGACGGTCTCTCGAGTACTTAATAATCCGAAGGTTGTTTCTGAACGAACCCGCGACAAAGTGATCCGCGCGATGCAGGCATTGCACTATGTGCCGAACCGCTCTGCGCAGTTGCTGGCGGGAAAATCCGCGCCGTCGATTGGGCTCATTACTGCTTCGTTGACTCTGCACGCGCCTTCGCAAATCGCCGCGGCGGTAAAAAGTTATGCCGCTTCACATCAGCTGGAGGTGTCGATTGCGATGCCGGCACAGATCGATTATTCGTCACTGCAGGCGCGGTTGAATGAGTTTCGCGCCCAGCACATTCGCGGAGCGATTATCAGCTTGCCGCTGGAAAGCAGCCTGGCGGAGCGGCTGGTAGAGGAGAACCCGGATATTTCCTGCCTGTTCCTTGACGTTTCGCCGGAGACCGAAGTGTGTTGCGTGCGCTTCGATCACCGCGACGGCTGCGGAGCCTGCGTGCGCCATCTGTGGGATTCAGGGCATCGCGAGTTCGGATTACTCGCCGGGCCGGAGAGTTCGGTCTCGGCACGGATGCGCTTGAGCAGCTGGCGCGAGGCGCTACACCGTCTGGGGGTCAGCAATGCGGTGACGGTGTTTGGCGACTGGAGCGCAGCTAGCGGCTGGAATAAAACCTTTGAACTGCTGCATCAGCATCCCAGTATCAGCGCGATCGTGGTGGCAAACGATCAGATGGCGCTCGGGGTGCTGAGCGCTCTAGCGCAGCTTAATCGCACCGGTAGCCAGGCAATTTCCGTTACCGGCTACGATGATACGGCGGATAGCCTCTACTTCCAGCCGCCGCTCACCACCGTCGCTCAGGATTTTAATGTACTGGGAAGAAGGGCGGTCGAGCTGTTGATCCAACTGATGGCCTCCCCGCAGTTAAGGATACGCGAACTGCTGCCCACGCGGTTGATCATCCGCCACTCAACCTGGCCTTGCGCGGCTGAGGCGGAAGATGGGAAGGCGCAGTTAATCGCGCAAATAAAAACGCTGGTGGAAAAACTTTGAGCAACGGCTTCGTTTAGCTTTCATTGAAGAAACGTGTGATAGCGTAATGAAAAGACGTAAGCAGAGTGATTAATGCTCTGAACGTAAAAACAATCTATCCATGCAAGCATTTATTTACCGCCAACAACCTGGCGGTTTTTTTTGCCCGTTTTCTGGCCAACGGGCAAGAGTATATTTTATTTAATGCTGTGATTAGGTGATAATTTGACCTTTCATAAGCATAAATACGCTGTTTTTCATGTCGGTGGTTAACAAATTCTCGAGGGTTATAGTTTTGTGAGTAGCATAAAATGCTGTCGAGATGGCTAGCTTTCCTGCGGCCAGTAATACTCATCAGGCAGCGCTCGCGCACCGAATATTGCCTGTCCGACCCGCACCACCGTTGCACCTTCCTCAATGGCGATTTCGAAATCACCGGACATCCCCATAGAAAGCTCTCGTGGCTGATAACCGCAGGGGGCAACTTCGCACAGACGATCCCGCAGAGATCGCAGGCGAATAAAACAGGCTCTGACGCGTTCGGCATCGGTGCTAAATTCAGCCAGCGTCATCAACCCGAGTACCTTGAGGTTTTCATAGTTTTTCAGCTGACATAAAAAGGACTCAACCTCGTCTGGCGCGAGCCCATATTTGCTGGCTTCGTTAGAAGTATTGACCTGCACAAAAACGTCAAGCGTACGCCCCTCAGCTTGCAGTCGACGGTCGAGGACCTCAGCAGTACGCAGATTATCAAGTGCCTGAAATTCACTGGCGAATTTGGCGACCAGCTTCGCTTTATTCGATTGCAGATGGCCGATAACCGACCATTTTAGTTCCGTGAGATCTGCCATCGCCTGCGATTTACTCCAGGCTTCCTGAACTTTGTTTTCTCCCAGCATTAAACAACCCGCCTGGTGCGCAAGGCGAATATGCGCTTCATCCATCGTTTTGCTGACCGGCAGGAGCCTGACCGTTGACGGGTCACGATGGCTACGCTGGCATGCCCCGTGTATGCGCCGTTGCACTGCCTGAAGATTCTTGCGGAAATCCTCAACGCTCTGCGCACGTGGCCAGCGGTTGTGCATGTCATGTTGCGGTTGAGTGGTTGGGCCAGGCGCTTCTGTAAGTGGGTTCATGGTTGAGATGTCTCCGTTGAGTAGCTAGTTTTCGTTGTCATGGGCCAAATTATGTTTTGTCATAGGTCAAATAATTTGCAGTATACCAACGATGAGGAAGTGAGTGAAATCTTTGTGAGGTTAGGCATAGATGCTCTACTCTGAGTGCGGATAAACTGGGAGACAAAGTGATGATGAAACTGGTCGGTAAAGAGCATCTGGAGCAGGTGGACTGGCATGCAGTCGCGGCTATTATCGCCGCCGCAGGTCTTAATCAAAGAGACGTCGCATTAGTTGAGCGGGCCTTTCGCCATAGTACTTTTTGCTGGTTTGGTTATGAAAATGGGCAGCTGATTGCGGTGGCGAGAGCCATTAGCGACCTGACCTGGTGCAGCTATCTGGCGGATGTTGCGGTTGTCCCACGCTGCCAGGGAAAGGGATACGGGCAGCAGCTGATGCAGGCGGTCAGCAATGAACTGCAGCCGTTTGGTAAAACCTTTATCTACTCGGTTGTGGATAAAATAGACTTCTATCGCCGCTTTGGTTTTGAGCTGCTCACGACGGGAATGGTTTGCGCCAGCGAGGAGAGCCTGATTCGCCTGCGTGAGCAGGGGTATATACGAACTCACGATAACAATCTTTGAGATGTTTTGAAGCAATGGCAATCCGCTACGCAGTGGCAGCGTTCAGAACGGGGGAAAGTTGTCCAGCGCGTGGACGGGTAGTCGGTTATCAGCTCCACTCTGAATACCACTATTAATGGCGGCGGTTTTAAGGATAACCTGACTAACGCCCTGCTGGCGAATATTGGAAACCAGATTAATGCCGAAGGGGCCGGGCTGATTGGCGATAACGGTGAGATTCTCGACCTGCTGGACAGAGTCCTAAGCCATGCGGTGGTCGCGGGTATCAGCGCAGAACTTTTAATGGTGCGACTGGCATACGTGCAGATTATTCTTGAAAAAGCGATGAATTTTAATGGAGTGACATTGAAATGAAAAATATAGATGAGTTAATTTGCTCTCCGTTTGATGAGCAAGAAATAATATTTGAGGGTTACATTGTTTATCTGGATGATGGTGGTCTTTATGTTATTGGATTAGATTATGGTGAGGATTATACTAAAGCCCCATCATTGGCGGTGAAAAATAAAAGTCTATCTGATAATCTGGAGGCTAATGTCAGTTTGTATGGAGGGGGGAACTCTCGCTTATTTCATCATGTAAAGTTGATAGGTCTATTGGAAAAGGACCATGTGACTGGTAAACAAGGTATTCTGGTAAGAGAAATGAGTATAGAAGATAACGGGCAATGGATATCAATAGATGTGGATAAATATTATGAGTCGAGGAGTGGCAAAGGTTCTAATTGGCATGACCTTTTTAATAACTAATGTTTCCCTTGGCCATGGTTGAGAGAATATATTAAAAATGAATGACACATGTCTGGGGGGAGTTAGATGCATTATTTAACCGAAAAACAATATCAGGACCGGAAAGAGTTGCTGCGAGGGGCTTCTACGACTATGTTATGGAAAAATATCGACCCAGAGAGTGTCGATGGCGCCTATAAGCTAACTTATCAAGAAGAAAAAGCGCTTTATATCTGGTTCATTTGGCGTTTATTGGAGGATGGTGAGATCAAACTTGCTCGCCACGGGAAGTTTCTCTCAGGAAGCATCGACAAGCAGATCGAAGTTTTTGAAATGGCTTTTCCTAAAACTGAGGATGATATGAATTGTGATGCATTTGAGGGATTTTGGTTTCTAAGTGAAAATTGTCCGGCCGGAATTGTCTGGATTCATGAAAACGGCTATGAGGATTGGACTTAGATAATGATATTGGGGTTCTATGTCGGAACCCCAGATTTTTCTATTATCCCAGTTTAAGCCCAGCTACCAGCGCATCTAGATCAATAACCTCATTATTGATTTGGAAGTTATAATGCCCGTTCAGCAAAATGTGTTGCCAGGCCACTGGTGATAATATTTAATCCGGTTCTGGGTGCGCCGGATGTTGCGTTCCAACTGCGGATCGCGCAGATACTTTAGCGTATAGATTCGGCGGATCAGCCGGCCATATTCGAATAGTGCCAGCAGGGTTGCATTGGTCGTGGTGTACGAGCACAGTTTGCGGACCAGCATCCCCTGCGTTATTTCTTTCAGCCCCAGAGTGGCGACGATGCTACCGAGATTACTTTTCTCGCGGATGATAAGGTTCCGGTCAATCTGTGCTGCGGGCTGTTTTATATTCCGATAGATCTCTGGTGCGGTACAGCTCCAGCAGTTGCTTATTCAGAGCGGTAAAATAGGGCTCAAAGGCAGGCCAAACCATGCAGGATCGCAAAAACAGGGAACCCTCACTATATAAATCTATTGATCAAAAATGAGTCGTGGACATATAATGCAAATTATGTGGGCATTTCTAAATCATTCCCAGTGAGAAAATAAACAATTCCCTTGAGGTATCCCTCAAGGGAAACTACACAAGGGATTATGTTATGGGAAAAAAAGATATATACTTAGACATCCTTCAAGGGAGCTTATTGCAAATAAGAGGCGTGTCCACTCATGGTGTTTTTTTTAAAGCAAGGGATAGGTCTGTATATTATGAATCCCAGCTTATACATGAGTTTTACTTACTGTTGAAGTATGATGATTTTAATGATTTTAATGATTTTAATGATTTTAATGATTTTAATGATTTTAATGATTTTAATGATTTTAATGATTTTAATGATTTAGATATTTGTTTTTTAAATAAAAATGCTCGCTGGTACTATGAGGACTGTAGTGAAAAGAAAAGTTTCTTATACGAGCATCAATTAAAGAGAATTTCTTCTCTGTTCTCTTTGGTTCCGGAAAAAATGAGAGATAAACTTGAATGGCACGGACCAGAGATCAAGTAGAATAAAGATATCCAGTTAAGGATATCAATTAAGCTAGTACCCATAACTAATGGCTAAATTGTTATTTAACCAAGGGTTACAGAAAAACGACAGTTAAGAGCTTTACAAAGAAATAACGACGCTAACAAAAACGCCCCCTGGTGCATCAGCAGCAGGGGGCGTTTACGGGTGGGGATTATCGGTGTTCATCAGTCGTCCCATTTGTGGCTTAGATATGCGGCAAGAAATCCAAAGAACACAATGGTTCCCAGAACTGCCACAAATACATGCATATTTCCCAGCATGATTAACCTCCATTAGTTTTGCTTTGCGCTAAGTCGTCCTCATTGAACAGGTTTACGGTTGTTGGATACATCATAACCCGGTTAATCTAAACAAACGCTTAACAAATTGCCGGGAGTGACTATTTCTGATGAAAGGTTACACCACTTTCCTGTCAGCGAGTGACGTCTTCCTGTACTGCAGCGGACTAAGACCAAACTGCTGACGGAAATGGTGGCGCAGGGTACTGGCATTGGAAAAACCGCAAAGCTCGGCAATCTGCTCAACGCTCAGCCGGCTATGGATTAAGTGCTGTGTAGCGCGCAGCAGGCGCTCATCAAGCAGCCAGCGGGCAGGGGTTTTGCCAGTGGCGTCTTCAAAACGGCGCAAAAACGTGCGCGGCCCCATACCGGCTTTTTCCGCCAGCGAGGCAACGGTATGGCTGGCGGCGAGATTCTGATGCAGAAAATCGAATAGTTGTCCGAGCCGCTGACTCTCGCGCGCTTTGGCCACCGGGCGCACAATCTGTTGCGCCTGGCCGCCGTCGCGATGAGGGGAAACCACTAAACGCCGCGCGACGGTATTCGCCGCCTCGACACCAAAATCTTCCCGTACCAGATGTAAACACAGATCGATGCCCGCAGCGCTTCCTGCGGATGTCATCACTCCCTCTGCGCCGACGTACAGCACATCGTCGATCACCTCAATCAGAGGAAATCGTGCGCGGAGCTGTTCGGTATAGCGCCAGTGGGTTGTTGCCTGGCGTCCGTTAAGCAACCCGGCGGCGGCCAGAACAAAGACTCCGGAGCAAATAGAAATGATCCGACAGCCTCGTCTATGTGCCGTGACCAGTGCTTCGCACAGTGCAGGCGGAACGAGGGCGTCGATACCGCGCCAGCCGGGCACCACGATGGTATCCGCCTCGTTTAACAATGTCATGCCGCCGTCGGTCATCAGACGAATCCCGCCGGTAGCCCGCAGTTCGCCTTCATCGACGGCGGCCACGGCAAAGCGATACCAACGTTCGCCCATCTCCGGGCGAGACAGGCCGAAAATCTCTACCGCAACGCCAAATTCAAAAGTACATAGCCCGTCGTAGGCGAGGGCAACTACCTGGTGGCGTGACAACGTCACGGATGAGGTTGTCATGATTTCAACGTTTTCAGTCATGGTGAGCGGCAGATGTCGTGCTGGAGGTTAATTAAAGTAGTGGTATCACAGACAAGGAGAAGATGCCATGAGTGTTGTAACCGCGATTGCCCCTGCCAGTTCTACAGATGCCGCTGCCTGGTTTCGTCATAAGCTCAGTCTTGAAACCGACTGTGCCGATGTGTATAGCGCGATACGTGACGGCGGTCCCGACTTTGTTCTCTTGCACGTTGTCGGCAGCGAGGAAACATTTGCTCGCCGTCATCTTCCCGGCGCGCTGCATTTACCGCACCGGCAGATAGATGAAGAGAGAATGGCACAGTGGCCTGAGGAGACGTTGTTTGTTGTGTACTGCGCCGGGCCGCACTGCAACGGGGCAGACGTTGCCGCGATGAAGCTGGCATTGCTGGGGCGTCCAGTCAAAATGATGCTCGGCGGCCTGACCGGCTGGGAAGATGAAGGATTGCCGTTCGCAAAATGAATATATTTCATGTGCCATGAATTATTCTCGTTTGCGGCTGAACGGTCTGCATGACAGTATCTGGACATATAGCCATCCAGAAGTCTATAAATTCAAATAGTGAACTATCACGGTGGGCAACTAACCTTGCCCGCTGCTAAGGAGACACCATGCAACGTCATCAGGCCCCGTTCCGCGCAGATATCGTCGGCAGCTTTTTACGCCCGGACGCCATTAAACAGGCCCGTCAGCAGCTCAGCGCTGGCACCATTGATGCGCAGCAACTGCGTCAGGTTGAAAATGAGGCCATTCGCCATCTGGTGCAACAGCAGTGCGAGTGCGGGCTGCATGTGGTGACCGACGGTGAGTTCCGTCGCGCGTGGTGGCACTTTGATTTCTTCGATGGCTTACAGGGCGTTGAGCGCTACGATTCTGAAAAAGGCATCCAGTTCAACGGGGTACAGACTAAAGCGCACGGGGTTCGCGTCACAGGCAAACTGGCCTTTGGCGATCATCCGATGCTGGAAGATTTCCGTTACCTGAAAAGCATCAGCGGCAACGCGCAGCCGAAGATGACCATTCCCAGCCCGAGCGTGCTGCATTTCCGCGGTGGGCGCAAAGATATCGACGCCACCGTCTACCCGGACCTTGCCGACTATTTTGATGACCTGGCGACCACCTGGCGCGATGCGATCCGCGCCTTCTACGATGCGGGCTGCCGCTATTTGCAGTTGGATGATACCGTCTGGGCCTATCTGTGCTCTGATGAACAGCGTCAACAGGTTCGCGATCGCGGTGAAGACCCGGACGAACTGGCGCGCACCTACGCTCGTGTCCTGAATAAGGCCCTGGAAGGAAAGCCGGAGGATCTGACTATCGGGCTGCACGTGTGTCGCGGTAATTTCCGCTCGACGTGGATCTCCGAAGGCGGCTACGAGCCGGTGGCGGAAGTGCTATTTGGCGGCGTCAATATCGATGCCTTTTTCCTTGAATACGATAACGACCGATCCGGTGATTTCGCGCCGCTGCGCTTTATTCGTCCCGGTCATCAGCAGGTCGTACTGGGGCTGATCACCACCAAAAACGGTGAACTTGAAAACCCGGAGGGCGTGAAAGCACGCTTACAGGAAGCGGCGCAATTCGTCCCGCTGGCACAGATTTGCCTCAGTCCACAGTGCGGTTTTGCTTCCACCGAAGAGGGGAATTCCCTGACTGAGGCTCAGCAGTGGGACAAAGTCCGTCTGGTTACTAATATCGCCGAACAGGTCTGGTAATTTCTCTTCTTAGCGCAGCGCTGCACTATTTTGAGGCAGCGCTGCCCATTATTTTCCTCTCCCCACGCCTCCCGCCGCGCTTTAAGGCCACTGAACAACCTGGCACCGTTTTTGCCTTATCACTTCCTGTTAGTCGTTAATTCATTTTTTGTTTTTGCGCTATTCAGGAGTGAAACACATGCAGCGTCGAACATTATTAAAAGCTTTTGCACTCTCCGCCTCTGTGATCAGCATGGGCATCTCTTTCCAGGTTTATGCCGCCGACACCATTAAAGTCGGGATTATGCATTCGCTCTCCGGGACGATGGCGATTTCCGAAACTCCGCTAAAAGATGTCGCCCTGATGGCTATCGATGACATCAATGCCAAAGGCGGCGTGCTGGGGAAAAAGCTGGAGCCGGTGGTGGTGGATCCTGCGTCAAACTGGCCGTTATTTGCTGAAAAAGCGCGTCAGCTGCTGACGCAGGATAAGGTCGCTGCGGTGTTCGGTTGCTGGACCTCAGTATCGCGTAAATCGGTTCTGCCGGTATTCGAAGAGCTGAACGGCCTGCTGTTCTACCCGGTGCAGTATGAAGGCGAAGAGATGTCGCCAAACGTCTTCTACACCGGCGCGGCGCCAAACCAACAAGCGATCCCGGCGGTGGAATATCTGCTGAGCGAAGACGGCGGTGGGGCGAAACGCTTCTTCCTGCTGGGCACCGACTATGTCTATCCGCGCACCACCAACAAAATCCTCCGCGCCTTCCTGCACGCCAAAGGTATTCAGGATAAAGATATCGAAGAGGTCTACACCCCATTCGGCTATAGCGATTACCAGACTATCGTCGCCAACATTAAGAAATTCTCCGCTGGCGGCAAAACGGCAGTGGTCTCCACCATCAATGGCGATTCCAACGTCCCGTTCTATAAAGAGCTGGCTAACCAGGGGCTGAAAGCGACCGATGTGCCGGTAGTGGCGTTCTCCGTCGGCGAGGAAGAGCTGCGCGGCATTGACACAAAACCGCTGGTGGGCAACCTCGCGGCGTGGAACTACTTCGAATCCGTGGATAACCCAACCAACCAACAGTTCGTTGCCGATTATCGTGCTTACGCCAAAGCGCACAAGCTGCCGAATGCCGACACCGTGGTGACCAACGACCCGATGGAAGCGACCTGGGTTGGCCTGCATATGTGGGCGCAGGCGGTGACCAAAGCGGGCACCACCGACGTGGACAAGGTACGCGAGGCGATGGCCGGTCAGACCTTCAAAGCGCCGTCGGGATTTACGTTGACCATGGACGCCACCAACCACCATCTGCACAAACCGGTGATGATTGGCGAAATTGAAAGCAACGGTCAGTTTAACGTGGTCTGGCAGACCGAAGAGCCGGTACGCGCTCAGCCGTGGAGCCCGTGGATCGCCGGTAACGATAAGAAGCCCGATCACCCGATAAAAAGCGCCAGCAACTAAGCGTTAAACCCCGGCACAGCGCCGGGGTGATGGATTCTGTCGTCCGGGCCCGGAGCCCGGATTTCCCGAGAAAGGAGAACGACCATGAACGCATTGCGCCTCATGAGTTACTTCGCGCTGCTGATGGTATTGATGCCGTGGCGAGCGCAGGCAGCGGACGCCGACGATTTCGTAGCCGCCAACCGTAGCCAGCAGGCCCAACTGCTTGAACAGTGGGCCGCCGCACCGCAAGCACCACGTTTACCGCTGCTACGGGCGCTGAAAAGTGAAACATTACAATCAGATAATAGCGGTCACGCTTTCATCAAGCAGGGCGAAAACCTGCTTGCGTTAGGCGCGGCCTCAACTCCTGACGGTACAACAAAACCCGTACGCCTGACCAACCGCCTGCGTAATCTGGTGGCAGGGGCGCTGGCTACCCATTTGCTGGTAAGTGACAACGTCACGGAAAGGGGCGCGGCGGTAAAAACGCTTCAGCGCGAAGCGACGCCAGAGATGGCGGGTCTTTTACAGCAGCGTCTGACGGTGGAAAGCGACAGCACGCTAAAATCGCAGCTGGAAATTGCGCTTGCTCGCCTGCAGCTTGCCAGCCCGCAGTCCGCGCAGCGGCTGGCGGCTATTGAACTGCTCGGTCATTCTGGCGATCCGGAAACCCAGGCACTGCTGACGCCTCTGACCGACCCACAACATGAACCCAACCCGGCGATTCGCGCGGCGGCGCAGGAGAGCCTGAGCAAAATCCAGCATCGCCTGCTGCTGGGCGATCTTCTTGGTCAGGCGTTTATGGGGCTGTCGTTGGGCTCTGTTTTACTGCTTGCCGCACTTGGTCTGGCGATCACCTATGGTCTGCTGGGGGTCATCAATATGGCTCACGGGGAGATGCTGATGATTGGCGCTTACAGCTGCTGGCTGGTTCAACAGGCGCTGGCGCAGCTGGCTCCGCAGTGGCTGGCTTTTTATCCGCTGATTGCGCTGCCGGTCGCGTTTATGGTGACTGGCGGCATTGGCATGGTGCTCGAGCGTACCGTTATCCGCCATCTTTACGGACGCCCGCTGGAGACGCTGCTTGCCACCTGGGGTATCAGCCTGATGCTGATCCAACTGGTGCGGATGCTATTTGGCGCGCAGAACGTCGAAGTGGCTAACCCGGCGTGGCTCTCCGGCGGCGTGCAGGTTTTACCAAACCTTATCCTGCCGTGGAACCGGCTGGCGGTACTGGCTTTCGTGCTGCTGGTGCTGCTGTTCACCTGGCTGACGTTGAATAAAACGCGATTGGGGATGAACGTGCGTGCGGTGACGCAAAACCGCGCGATGGCGGCCTGCTGCGGAGTGCCTACCGGGCGTGTGGATATGCTGGCGTTTGGCCTCGGCTCCGGCATTGCCGGATTGGGCGGCGTGGCGCTGTCGCAGCTCGGCAACGTCGGGCCGGAACTCGGTCAGGGCTATATTATCGATTCGTTCCTTGTGGTGGTGCTCGGCGGCGTCGGACAGCTGGCCGGGAGCGTGGCGGCGGCGTTTGGCCTTGGGATCTTTAACAAAATCCTCGAACCGCAGATGGGCGCGGTGCTGGGCAAAATCCTGATCCTGGTGATGATTATCCTGTTTATTCAGAAACGTCCGCAGGGACTGTTCGCTCTCAAAGGGAGGGTTATTGACTGATGAGCCAACCCATTACCTTAACGCTGGCGCGCAAAGCGCCGCGCCCGCTGCAGTGGCTCGGTGTTCTGTTATTGCTGGGCCTGCTGAGTATGCCGTTTCTGGCGTTATTGCCCGCCACACATCCGCTGGCGGTTTCCACCTGGCTGCTGACGCTCACCGGTAAAATCCTCTGCTACGCGATTGTCGCCGTGGCGCTGGATTTAGTCTGGGGCTACGCCGGAATGCTCTCCCTCGGCCACGGGATCTTTTTTGCCCTCGGGGGTTATGCCATGGGCATGTACCTGATGCGTCAGGCGGCGGGCGACGGGCTGCCAGCCTTTATGTCGTTTTTATCGTGGAGCGAACTGCCGTGGTTCTGGTGGGGCACCCAGCATTTTGCCTGGGCGATGCTGCTGGTGGTGCTGGTACCCGGTTTATTAGCGCTGGTTTTTGGCTGGTTTGCCTTCCGCTCGAAAATCAAAGGGGTCTATTTTTCAATAATGACTCAGGCGCTGACCTACGCCGGAATGCTGCTGTTTTTCCGTAACGAAACCGGTTTTGGCGGTAATAACGGTTTTACCGGCTTTACCACGCTACTCGGTTTCCCCGTCACCGCTATCAGCACCCGGGCGGCGCTGTTTATGGCGACGGTACTGCTACTGTTGCTCACCCTGTGGATTGGCTATTTGCTGGCGCAAAGCAAATTTGGCCGCGTGCTGACGGCGGTGCGCGACGCCGAAAACCGCCTGATGTTCTGCGGCTACGACCCGCGCGGATTTAAGCTATTGGTCTGGACGCTTTCCGCGGTGCTGTGTGGCCTGGCGGGCGCGTTATACGTGCCGCAGGTTGGGATCATCAACCCCAGCGAAATGTCGCCAACCAACTCTATTGAAGCGGCGATTTGGGTGGCGCTGGGGGGCCGCGGGACCTTAATTGGTCCGGTACTCGGTGCAGGGCTGGTCAACGGCGCGAAAAGCTACTTTACCGTGGCGATGCCGGAATACTGGCAGCTCTTTCTTGGGCTGATTTTTATTATCGTGACCCTATTTTTACCGCGCGGAGTGATTGGCCTGCTGCGTAAAGGAGACCGCTGATGCAACCGGACGAAGGACTTTTTACCCGTCAATTGCCGACGGACAGATTCCGTGAGCAAACCGACCCGGTTTTGCAACTGGAAGAGATTAACGTCAACTTTGATGGTTTTCAGGCGCTGACTAATCTGTCGCTGCAAATTGGCGTGGGTGAACTGCGCTGCGTAATTGGCCCTAACGGCGCCGGAAAAACCACGTTAATGGACGTGATCACCGGTAAAACCCGCCCGCAGAGCGGCAGGGCGCTTTACGATCAGTCGGTAGATTTAATGACCCTCGATCCCATCGCCATCGCCCGTCAGGGTATTGGGCGCAAATTTCAGAAACCGACGGTGTTTGAGGCACTGACGGTCGCGGAAAACCTCGAACTGGCGATGAAGGGCGATAAGTCGGTGTGGGCCAGCTTGCGGGCGCGCCTGAACAGCGAGCAGACCGATCGAATCAGCGAAACCTTACGCCTGCTGCGGCTGGAGGGCGAACGTTCTCGACCGGCCGGACTGTTGTCGCACGGGCAAAAGCAGTTTCTTGAGATCGGTATGCTGCTGGTCCAGGAGCCGCACCTGCTGCTGCTGGACGAACCCGCAGCCGGGATGACCGACGCTGAAACGGAGTATACCGCCGAGCTGTTCCGCACCCTGGCCGGGCAGCATTCGCTGATGGTTGTCGAGCATGATATGGGGTTTGTCGAGACCATCGCCGACCGGGTGACGGTGCTCCATCAGGGGCAGGTACTGGCGGAAGGGTCGCTGCGCGAAGTGCAGGCCAACGAACAGGTGATAGAAGTTTATCTCGGACGCTAAGGAGCGCAGATGTTACAGGTTAATCAGCTACATCAATACTATGGCGGCAGCCATATTCTGCGCGGTGTGGATTTTGCCGCTCGTCAGGGAGAGATAACCTGCCTTCTCGGGCGCAACGGAGTGGGAAAAACCACCTTGCTAAAGTGCCTGATGGGGCTTATTCCGGCGCGTAGCGGCGAAGTGCTGTGGCAGGAGAAAAATATCACCCAGCGCAAACCACATCAGCGGGTGCAGTCCGGGATCGCTTACGTTCCGCAAGGGCGCGAGATTTTTCCGCGCCTGACGGTAGAAGAGAACCTGCTGATGGGGCTATCGCGCTTTCCCGCTCGCGACGCGCGGACGGTACCGGAAGAGATTTATCAGCTGTTTCCGGTACTGAAAACCATGAAGCAGCGGCGCGGAGGGGATCTTTCTGGCGGTCAACAGCAGCAGTTAGCGATTGGTCGCGCGCTGGCCAGCCGCCCGCAGCTGTTGATCCTTGATGAGCCGACGGAAGGTATTCAGCCATCGGTGATTAAGGAGATCGGCGAGGTTATCCGCCAGCTAGCGAATCGCGGCGATATGGCGATCTTGTTGGTTGAGCAGTTCTATGATTTCGCCGCCGGGCTGGCGGACCGCTACCTGGTGATGTCGCGTGGGGCCATTATTCAGCAGGGTAACGGCAGCGATATGGAAGCCGAAGGCGTGCGCGGAATGGTCACCATCTAGCCATTCCCGAATACCAAACCGCACGGACCCGTAGCCCGGGCAAGGCGCGTTAAGCGCCGCCCCCGGGAAAATGCGCAGAGGATGGGCGAATTCCCCGGAGGCGATGCTGCGCATCTGTCCGGGCTACAAACTTTCACATCGCACGAGCCTGTAGCCCGGGCAAGGCGCGCTAAGCGCCGCCCCCGGGAAAGCACGCAGAGGATGGGCGAATTCCCCGGAGGCGATGCCGCGCATCTGTCCGGGCAACAAACTTTCACATCGCACGAGCCTGTAGCCCGGGCAAGGCGCGCTAAGCGCCGCCCCCCGGGAAAGCACGCAGAGGATGGGCGAATTCCCCGGAGGCGATGCTGCGCATCTGTCCGGGCTACAAACTTTCACATCGCACGGACCCGTAGCCCGGGCAAGGCGCGTTAAGCGCCGCCCCCGGGAAAGCACGCAGAGGATGGGCGAATTCCCCGGAGGCGATGCCGCGCATCTGTCCGGGCTACAAACTTTCACATCGCACGAACCTGTAGCCCGGGCAAGGCGCGTTAAGCACAGCCCCCGGGCAAGCACGCAGAGGATGGGCGAATTTCCCGGAGGCCATGCCGCGCATCTGTCCGGGCGACATAGCTTCACATCGCACGGACCCGTAGCCCGGGCAAGGCGCGTTAAGCGCCGCCCCCGGGAAAATGCGCAGAGTCGTTCAAAAGGCTACTTGCGCAACAGCCGCTGCAAGCGCGCCTGCCGCCAGTTCCTAATCCATTCGCCAAACACAAACAAGCGCAACCCTTTGACCACCAGCAGCGACCCCCAGATAATCGCCACCCATGCGGACCAGTAACTCTCGGAACCGGTGAGCCAGTTCAACACCGCCAGCAGAGCGCAGACCACCACCGCCACCGTCAGCGATCGATAAAACCGACTCTCGCGCTCAACGCGCTCTTTAGCTTCTTCAATACGTAAATCCAGCGACTCTTCATGCCCTGCAGATGAATCGCCGCTAATCTCGGCGACGTTCACTTCAAATACCGCCGCGAGAGCGCTCAGCGTTTCCAGACCTGGACGATCGCCGTTCTCAATACGCTGAATGGTCCGCACGCTGAGCCCGGTAAGTTCGGCAAGCTGCTCTTGTGACCAGGCGCGCTGCAAACGCAATTGTTTAACCTGATTATTGCTGTTCATCATTTCTATCTCCGGGTGAAAACCTGAGACGGAGTGTTATCTATAAGGTTGTCGGGCACCACGATCGGAACCCGACAGAGACACGACAGCAACCTGACAGCCGCGCAGTGCCTGGGTTTACGCGCTGGCGACCGCATTTCCGTTCCACGGGCGCACGTTCATGCCGCGGAAAATCATCAGCCAGGCGGCAATAATAGCGAGCATCAATATTGCAAACAGCGACCAGTGCGGCAGATGGGTCAGAATTGTCCCGGTCAGCATCGGGTTAAAAGCCGCTCCCAGCCAGCCCAGCGACTGGGCGGAAAAGTAGCTGGCCTTCATGCCCGGCGGAGCAATGTTATCGATCAGCATATATTCACCCGGCGCGTAGATCACTTCACCGAGCGTAAAGACGGCGGCAGAGAGGCCCCACAGCAGCAGGCTATTATCGGAAATAACAAAACCGCCCAGTCCGAGCACAAAACAGACCGTACCAAAGGTCATCAGCGGGCGAATATTACGCGCGGTGAGGCGACGGCCGACCGCGTACTGCAGCGCCACCACGACGGCGGCGTTGACCGGCAGTACCACGGCAACCACTTTTTCAGCAAAATCGCTGTCCGCTACCACCAGCACATACTGGGAAATACAGGAAGCGAAAGAGCCGCCGACAAATGACGCCAGCAGGCCGGAGAGCGTAAACCACAGTAGCGCGCGATCGCGCAGCAGCACCGAAGGCGACCACTGGACCGCATTATCCTCAGCAATCGCGGCGCTGGTGCGCTGGACGAACAGCTGAATAAATACCAGCGGCAGCGCCGCGCAGCCCGCCGCCAGCCAGAACGGCAGATTGATGCTGTGCATCACTAACAGGGTGCCGATGGGTGGCCCGACGGTCCAGCCAATATTGAGAAAGGTATAGTTGAGCGAAAAAATCTGCGCCTTCTTTTCCGGCGACAGCACGTCGGCGAACCAGGCTTTTAACACGGTCGAGAACACGGAATAAGCGCAGTTAATCAGCGCGAAGAAGAACACCACCAGCGCCACGCTATTAACCAATGGGATCGCCACAAAGCCGCCAATAAACGCCAGTACGGCGATGGTCATATAACGTTTTTTGTCGAACTTATCGGCCAGGATACCAAACCCCATACTGAACAACACGCCGACGATCAATGCAGTTGACAGCGCATAGCCGATTTTATCTACCTCCAGTTGGTACTGGCGGGTGAGGTAGATAGTCATAAAAGGTAACGTTGCGCCACGACCAATAGTTAACAGCAACGACGAAGCCAGCAGCGCCGCAGTTGAGCGCCTGAGTGTCAGTATCATTTTTTCCTTGCCTGATGTGATGTTATTTTTGTTGTCCCGATCACAAATAGCACGCTAACTGAGGCTTGTATAGTTCCCATCGGTGATGAAAAGAAGACAAATGCCCTACCGAAAATAATGATCTATGCGTCGGGTGAATTATTCGGTATGTTGATTTTGTTCACAAAATTCCAATAACAACCGAGGCAGGGTATGACGCGTAAAGACGGGCTGCTGGCATTGCTGGTGGTCGTGGTATGGGGGCTGAATTTCGTGGTGATTAAGATGGGGCTGCATAACATGCCGCCGCTGATGCTGGCCGGACTGCGTTTTTTATTGGTGGCGTTCCCTGCCTTGCTGTTTGTCGCCCGGCCGAAAATTCCGCTGCGCCTGCTGCTGGGCTATGGCCTGACGATAAGCTTCGGTCAGTTTGCCTTCCTGTTTTGCGCTATTAATCTCGGCATGCCTGCCGGGCTGGCATCGCTGGTGCTGCAAGCTCAGGCTTTCTTCACCATTATTCTCGGGGCATTTGTCTTCGGTGAACGGTTGCAGGGCAAACAGGTAGCGGGGATCGCACTGGCGATTTTTGGTGTGCTGGTGCTGGTGGAAGCCAGTCTTGGCGGCCAGCATGTGCCGTTGGTGGGTTTTATGCTGACGCTGGCGGCGGCGCTGAGCTGGGCCTGCGGCAATATTTTCAACAAGAAAATCATGTCGCACGAGAGCAGACCGCCGATTATGTCGCTGGTGGTGTGGAGCGCGCTGATCCCGGTGCTGCCGTTTATGCTGGCATCGTGGCTCCTCGACGGCCCTCAGGTGATGGCGGCAAGTCTGCTGCACATCGATCTGCTGACGATCCTATCGCTGCTGTATCTGGCGTTTATCGCCACCATTGTTGGCTATGGGGTCTGGGGTTCGCTACTCGGACGCTATGAAACCTGGCGCGTGGCGCCGCTGTCGCTGCTGGTGCCAGTGGTCGGGATGGCCAGCGCCGCGCTGCTGCTTGGCGAAACGCTAAACCACCTGCAACTGCTGGGTGCGGTGCTAATTATGGCCGGGCTGTATATCAACGTATTTGGCCTGCGGATCGTGCGTCCGGGCATGGCGCGAGGATAAAAAAAAAGCCCCGTTGCCGGGGCTAAAAGGGATTTTACAGGCCTTGCTGGTTGTAATACGGCACGCCTAATTCATCTGATTTATCACTGCCAGAAGCCATGTGATTGAAATCAAACGGCGAATCATTATGTTCGGAAGGAATAATCATCGCATCCCGATTGTTGTGACGAACCGGAGTGGTGGTTTGCTCCGCGAAACTCTGGCTGGAGACCAGTGCCAATAGCACGATGGCGGCGGAAGCGAATAATTTCATGATTTCCTCAATACGTCTTTTTGCAGGCGGTTAACAACAGTTATTTAGTGGGAGCAGGTAGCGTGACTCGCCCGGTACGTTGGTAATGCGATACTGGTGCGGCGGCACATCGAAATAGTTTTTGAAAGTCCGCGTCAGCGTTTGCTGCGATTCAAAGCCATAACGCTCGGCCAGATATAGAATCGGCTCGTTGCTTTGCTTGAGCTTCTGCGCAATTTCAGTCAGCTTACGGCTGCGAATATACTGGCCCAGCGAGTGACCAGTCTCTTTCTTAAACATTCTTTGCAGGTGCCACTTGGAGTAACCTGAGCGCTCTGAAACCTTCTCCAGCGACAGGGGCGATTCCAGGTTATCCTCAATCCACGACAAAATACTATGGATAGTGATGGCGTCGTTATTGCGTCTGGACATCATCTTACCTCTTCTTATTACGGCAGAACTTTTTTGAGCAAATACTCAAGAGTGACCACTTCATCTGCCGACAGATTTTTTGTTAGTTCCTGGTGCAATTTCTGACCCACAACCTGATGACAATGCTCACAAAGGGCTGCGCCGTCTGCTGTTAGCTGCACCAGTACGCCGCGTTTGTCAGTGGGGTTGGGTAACCGTTCAATCCAGCCTTTACAGACCAGACGGTCGAGCATGCGCGTCATTGCGCCTGGGTCGACCGAGAGCACGGTTTTCAGCTCTACGGGGGTAATACACACTTCGCAACGAATGGAACAGAGCACCCGAAACTGGGTGGACGTAATATCCATCGGTGAGAGGTAGTCGTTGAGCAGGCGATCTTTCTGCTGGTTAACCATTTGGATCAAGCGGCCAAGAGGGATCATTTCGTTAAACAGGTCGCTCGTACTTTTCACAATGGTTGCCCAGGCAATGATTTAGTTGCTGGGGATATTATTGCCTAGGCAAATATAAGTCAAACTGATTGATTGGCCGATGCCACGATTTGCTAAAACGAATCGTTGTGACTCAGGTCACTCTATTTCACATTGCTGTCTTATGATTTTACTGAATGACGAATGCGTTCTGCTGGAAACTGGCAACAACCTGACGGCAAACGATATACTCAGAGCGCGTCATTTTTTGATAATCCAACACTTACAGGACCTTAATTTTCTATGATGGATCTCTTTAAAGCGATAGGCCTGGGGCTGGTCGTGATCCTTCCGCTGGCAAACCCGCTGACCACCGTGGCGCTTTTCCTTGGCCTTGCCGGGAATATGAACAATGCCGAGCGTAACCGTCAATCGCTGATGGCTTCAGTCTACGTGTTCGCTATTCTGATGGTTGCATGGTATGCCGGACAGGTGGTGATGAACACCTTCGGTATATCGATTCCTGGGCTGCGTATTGCCGGGGGGCTGATCGTCGCCTTTATCGGTTTCCGCATGCTGTTCCCGCAGCAGAAAGCGCATCATTCGATGGAAGCCAAACTGAAATCAGAAGAGCTGGAAGACGAACCGACGGCCAATATTGCTTTTGTCCCGCTGGCGATGCCAAGTACCGCAGGTCCAGGGACCATTGCGATGATCATCAGCTCTGCGTCGACGGTAAAGCACGGCGCTAACTTTCCTGATTGGGTGGTGATGGTGGCTCCGCCGGTGACGTTTGCGCTGGTCGGACTCATCCTGTGGGGCTGCCTGCGCAGCTCCGGGGCGATTATGCGTCTGGTGGGTAAGGGCGGCATCGAGGCTATCTCCCGCCTGATGGGCTTCCTGTTGGTCTGTATGGGCGTGCAGTTTATTATCAATGGTGTGCTGGAGATTGTCTCCACTTATCACGCCTGATTGTTTTTTGCATGGACAGAATGGAAACATAAAAAAGCCTGCCGATCTTCCAATCGGCAGGCTTTTTTTAATCTGCGCTATCAGGAGTGATGTGGCTGCTGATCTTCCAGTGAGACCGGCCAACGGCGGAAAATCATCACCGCCCACACCAGCGCCACGAGGGCTGGGATAGCGCCGACGTAACCAATCGACGCCATCGACAGATGGGTACTGACCTGGCTGCCGACCAGCGCGCCCGCGCCGATCCCGATATTAAAGATCCCCGAGAACAGCGACATTGCCACGTCGGTGGCATCTGGTGCCAGCGCCAGCACTTTCACCTGCATTCCAAGGCCGATAATCATGATTGCCACGCCCCAGAAGACGCTGAGCAGCATCAGGTGATTGGCGTTATGCGATGCGGGCAACAGCAGGAGCAGACACGCCAGCAGCAGGCCAATTGCGGCGTTAATCAAGCCGGATGCATGGCGGTTACCGAGCTTACCAAACAAGATACTGCCGACAATGCCCGCGCCGCCCAGGGTCAGCAGCAGCACGGTGGCAAAGTTACCGCTTAAACCGGCGACCGTCTGAATAAACGGTTCAATATAGCTGTAGGCGGTGTAGTGCGCAGTCACCACAATCACCGTCAGTAAATAAATGCTGAGCAGCGCCGGACGACGGAACAGTACCGGCAGGCTTTTTAACGAACCAGAATGCTCGCTCGGCAGTTTTGGCAGCAGTTTAATCAGGCAAGCCATGGTTATCAGCGCGCCCACACCAATGACAAGGAAGGTAGTACGCCAGCCAAAGTATTGCCCGACGATGCGCCCAATCGGGATACCAAAGACCATCGCCAGCGCGGTACCGGTGGCAATCAGGCTCAAAGCCTGAGCGCGTTTACCTGCGGGAGCCATACGGATAGCCAGCGCCGAGGTGATTGACCAGAACACTGCATGGGCGAATGCGATGCCGATACGGCTGATGACCAGAACGTTAAAGTTCCATGCCAGAAACGACAGCACGTGGCTGGCAATAAACAGAATAAACAGTCCAACCAGCAGACGACGGCGCTCCATCTTGCTGGTCAACAGCATAAAGGGCAGCGACATCAGGCCGACGACCCAGGCGTAGATGGTCAGCATGATCCCAACCTGTGCCGTTTCCATGCCAAAACTGTCGGCGATATCCGACAGCAGGCCCACGGGCGCAAATTCGGTGGTATTAAAGATAAATGCCGCAATCGCAAGCGTGACTACGCGAAGCCACGCGACCTTGCGTGAAACCGTGTCTGTAATCATAAGTTCAGGGCTGGTTACTAAGAGGAAAGAAGTGGCACGATCTTAAAACGATTGCTGCTGAAAATACAATCATTTTGTGACGTGCGTCTCATTTTTTTTTGGTCGGGTAAAAGGCGCTAACAGATTAATTTCTCTATAGAACGTGTGCATTTACTGCATTTATGTCATGTTATCGATAAGTAAAAAAAATGAAAGGGCAGAATAATGCAGGAAATTAACTTTTATCTGGTCGATGCGTTCAGTGACCATAACTTTGGCGGCAACGCGGCGGCAGTTTGCCCGCTCACCGAATGGCTGCCGGACGAAACGTTGTTGAAAATGGCGCAGCAGCACAATCAGTCGGAAACCGCGTTTTTTGTCCGTACTGATGAAGGATATGAGCTGCGTTGGTTTACCACCCAGTATGAAATCAACCTTTGCGGTCACGCGACGCTGGCGGCTTCGCACGTCATCTTTGAGTATCTCGACCATCCGTCATCAACGATTGTCTTTAGTACCCGTTTTGTTGGCGAGCTCAGCGTGACGCGCAGCGGCGACTGGCTGACGCTGGATTTTCCGGCATGGGCGACGACGGTCGTCGAACAGCCACCAGCGGACCTGCTTGCCGGTCTGGGGCTAAGCGAAGTGCAGGAAGTACGCGTGGCTCGCGATTACCTGGTGATCTTACGCGATCGTCAGCAGGTAGAAGCGGTACAGCCGGATATGCACCAGCTTCAGCGCCTGGGGAAAATGATTTGTATTAGCGCAGCAGATGATGAGTATGATTTTGTCAGCCGTTTCTTTTGCCCGGGAGAGTCGCTGTGGGAAGACCCGGTGACCGGCTCGACCCATAGCATGTTGATCCCGTATTGGGGCGAGAAGCTCGGTAAAACGGAGATGCAGGCGCGGCAAGTATCCGCTCGCGGTGGCGATCTACGCTGCCAGTGGCAGGGCGACCGGGTGCTGATTGGCGGCCAGGCGACAACCTATTTAATCGGTACGATAGCGCTGCGCTAAATATATCCGTCATACTTCAAGCTGCAGATGTGTTGGCTGCGGATTACTCGGCACATCCATGTGCCTGGCCCTGACGGGCCGTCGCAAGCGCTGTTCAAGGCACGAGTGCCTTGTCCTGCACCTCGAATTATTTAGGGTATAAGCGAATACGGATAATGGAAATAATGTGGGATCGGCAAAAAATTATGCCGATCCCGTGTCCGTAGGGGGTACGGGCAAAAGAGTGCTGCGTACTCAACGAAAAACCAGAGCCACTAGCGGGTCATACGACAACTGCTCTTATTTGATAATTACATCGGAAATATCACGATAGCGCCGATGCACAATGCCAGAATACGAATTAAGTACATCGGCACGGAGAATATCCAGAACTCCGGCAGCTTATATTTTCCCATTCCCAGTATCATCGCCGGCATACCGTCAATTGGCATATAGCCGCCGTTCCAGCCCGAAATGACTACCGCGATGGCGGCAGCGGTCGGGTTGAGGCCGAGGCTGGTACAGGCGGCGATAGCAATGGGCGCGAAGATATACACTGAACCCATGTTGGAGCCGGTAAATGTGGAACATGTACTGGTCAGCAGCGCAAAGATAAAAATAAACAGGAACGGCGAAACGTTAGCGCCGAGAACGCCAGCTACCGCATCACCCACCATCGCCGTAAAGCCGGTGCCGGCCAGCGCATCGGCGACGCCGATAACCCCCGCCATCATCAGAATAACCGGCGCGCCCATATGATCGCGCACCTCTTTGAAGTCGACGACGTTAATCATCATCACAAAAGCGGCGGCAAGACCCGGAACCACATAGGCGATATTACCCAACTGATTCATCAGCATCATACCGACAACGCTGATGGCAAATGCCCCCACGGTGCAGTACTCTTTCCACGCGGGTAGGGTGATGGCTTCCTCTTCCCGTACCGACATCGCTTCCTCAGACGCATCGGCAATCGGGTGATCGGGCAAAAAACGATACGAGATCAGGCACCAGGCCAGAAACGCCAGCGACATCACCAGATTCACCAGCGCGAATTTCACCATCGAAACTTCTTCGGTGATTCCCGCGGTTTGCAGCACCGTGGCGGTGACGCCAAACAGCAGTGCGACGTTAATCGGAATTAATGGATGGTTGGTCGCAAAACCCAACGGCATCATCAGCTTTGAGGTCGGCAGCTTTTTACTGTAGGGGATTGTCGAAACCAGCGACAGAATCAGCACGTAGTAACCGGTTGAACCGGTACCCGCCAGGCTTGCACCAATCATCACAATTACCAGCAGCAGCGCATAGCTCTTGTAGCTGCCTTTATTGACCAGGCTCACCATTGAGGATTTCACGTTGCCGATGAGGCGCGTTTTCTGGAGCGCCGCCATTACCACCATAAACCCGGCGATCATAATCACACTTGAGTTCACAAAACCGGCAAAGGCTTGCTGAACGTTGGAGAGCCCGGTCACCACCAGTAAAAGACAGGCGAGCAGCGGTGGTGCGCCAAAGGCCATCTTGTCCGACATGATAAGCACTATCATCAGCACCAGGATGCCCAGCGCCAGAATCATTTCCATTGTCATTTTATTTATCTCCTTATTTACCCTTCCAGCATCTCGCGCGGCACCTTAAAGACCGCTTTTCGCACCGTTGCCGGAGCGCCTGGTGCGCACAACGCCTGATGGGGTTCTCCGGGCAGGAAGACCGCAAAATCACCGGCGTGCAGGGTGATGGTTACCGGATGTTGGCAATCATGAGCGATAAACAGATCCGGTTTGCGCTCTTCATCGCCATCGCATGCGACAGCCTGCATTCCCGCGTTAATCACCTCGCAGCCTGACAGCATCACCTGAATATCTGCCCATTGATGGTGATATTCGCTGTGGCGCTGTGCGGCAGGTTGGGTATGCGCCTCGCCGATATTGCAAAACCAGCCGCAACCCTCCGGTTGCCAGCGTCCGTCTTCCATGGCGCTTAGCGCCTGTAGCGAAGCGTCCGGGTGCGACAATATTTGCCACAGCGCGGGGGGAAGCCCTGCCAGCGGCAGGGCGTCAAGATTTCCGACGATCATCGGGCTGACTCCTTCACCCATTGCGGGGAAACGTGCACGTATTTAATCGCCTGGCGGAACCAGGTGTAGGCAATGTGCAGAGAACCGTCCGCGCCTTGTTTAATGCTCGGGTAGGAGAACTCGCGGTTACGTTTATCCAGCGAGTTGTTGGTCATGCAGTAACCGTCGCCTTCGTCGAGATTACGCTGCCACGGCCAGGTTTTACCGCCATCGGCGGAAATAGCGACGGTCATTGGCGCACGCGGTGCGCCCCAGAAAGCGGTGCGACCATTGATGACTTCTGGCTCTTTGCGGCTGTTATCGCCATCGTCGATTTCATCGTAAAGCGACACACGACGTTCCAGGGCACCGGCTGCGCTCTTGTGGTTAAACACCAGTGCCAGTTCGCCGCTGGCAAGGGTAGTCACCTGGATCGAGGAGTTGTTATTCGGCAGTTCAGTGGGTTCCGGTACTGACCAGCTTTCGCCATTATCTACCGACTGGCTGTAGTAGATATTGTCGGCCCAGCGGCTGCGGAATAGTGCGACAAGCGTGCCGCCTGGCAGGGCGGTGATATTCATATGCACGCAGCCGAGGCTTTGCGGTACGTCGACGTCGCGCCAGGTTTTGCCCTGGTCGGAGGAAATTTTGACGGCGCTGATATCATCGTTGCCAACCCATTTTTCCCCCGGCTGAGTGCGGCAATAAAACACCGGCAGCAGCCAGTTACCGTTCTCCAGCACCGTGATCGGCTGGCGAATAAAGGTGCCGGGTTTGTCGAGCAGGGTGGCAATCTCGCCCCAGGTCTGGCCCAGGTCGGTCGACTGGCGGTAGCGCACGATGGCGGTGTCCTGGTTGCCAGAGATCTGCGCGGTCCACAGCAGCCACAGCACGTTATCCGGGGCCAGAAACAGCACTGGGTTCTGCTCGGAGCGGCTGGCATCAGTGGACAGTTTCACTGCATCGCTCCATTGACGGCTTGCCGGGAGCAGGCGCGAGCCCCAAACGGAGATATCGGCAACGCCTTCCTGGGTACCGCCAAACCACACGCACATCAGCGAGCCGTCCGGCAGCGGCAGCAGATTAGCTGCATGGTTTTGCGGGCAAGATGACGGCAGCATCGCGGTTTCCACACGCGCATCTTGTTCATGCTGACAAATCATCCCGTCGCGAATTGCGGTTACTACAGACATATTCATACTCCATTATTATTCAGTAGGGTTTTATTTATTGAGCTGTAATGAGTCGTAAGCTTCATCCTGCTGCGAAGCCTTAATGATTTTTTTAGTGCGAACGATATTTAATGTTTCTACGGTCAGGGAGAAGAAAATAGCAAAATAGAGATATCCCTTCGCAATATGGACTTCCAGGCTATCGGCAACCAGTAATGCGCCAACCAGCAACAAAAAGGTTAATGCCAGCATTTTCATTGTTGGCGTATTATTGACAAAATCACCAATAGTTTTAGCGGCGAACATCATTATGCCCACGGCAATAATCACGGCGGTAATCATGATGAAAATATGTTGTGACAAACCGACAGCGGTAATCACAGAGTCCAGACTGAAGACAATATCCAGCAGCATGATCTGCACGATAGCGCCTGCCAGTGAGAGCTGACGATGGCTGCCGCCGTGTGACTCCTCTTCCTGCATCAGTTCGCCGCGGATCTCCTGCAGCGATTTGTAAATAAGGAAACAACCGCCAACAAATAAAATGATCGTGCGCACCGACACCACAAAATTTGCAATGGTAAACAACGGAACCGTAATATGTGCAAGCCAGGCAATCGACACCAGCAATAACACGCGCATTACCATCGCGCCACTTAATCCCAACTTACGGGCAATATTTTGCTGATGCGGCGGAAGTTTTGCCACCACCAGCGAGAGGAAAATAATATTATCGACCCCGAGAATAATTTCCAGAAAGGTGAGCGTAACCAGCGTCAACCATATTTCAGGGTCAAGCATCCATATAAACATTTAAAATATCCCTTACGCTACGATACCCGTCATACTTCAAGCTGCATGTGCCTTGTCCTGCAACTCGAATTATTTAGGGTATATAGTCTTGAATCTTGTCGGTGCTGCTTTTCGTTTAAAACAGCACCGGAATTATTTTTGTTATCGTCAGGAAATATATTTAGCAATAACCTGTTTAATTTGCTCACACTGCGCTGGCGTAAAGCTGACCGCATAGCGGCTGTCGCCAACCTCATGGCCCATCAGCTGCAAGGCTTTTTTCACTGCTGCCGGGGAGAACGCCACTTTATAAAGATCGGTACGTAGTCCGGTCACGCTCTCCTGAGCCAGACGGGAGCCGTCAACATCACCCGCTTTAAAGTTTGCCCAAATGGCGTTGATCTCTTTCGGCGCGACGTTGGCCAGCCCGGAAATACAGGCGGAACAGCCGTCAACGAAGCCCTGGTGGATCAGCGAGTCAGGACCGTTCAGCACGTCGAAATCGGCAATATCCTGCACCGTATCAAGGAAACCCTTCAGGCTTTCGTAGCTGCCAGCGCTATCTTTGACGCCGATAATGTTCGGGTGTTTTGCCAGCGTGCGCGCGGTCTGCGGTTCAATGGTGTTGCCAGTACGCGCCGGAATGTTGTAGAGAAATACCGGAACGCTCAGGGCGTCAGCGATGGCGGTGTAGTGACTGATAAGCTCATCCTGCTTCAGCGGCACAAACCACGGCGTGATCACCGAGACCGCATCGACGCCGAGATTTTCAATCTGTTTACCTAAACGAATAGTCTCGCGAGTCGACACTTCGCCAATATGCGCCACCACGTGGGCGCGCCCGGCCACTTCTTCAACGCAGGCTTTGGCAACGGCGACTTTTTCCGCTTCATTGAGCACAAAGAACTCGCCGTTGGTACCGCCACAGAAAATACCGTTTCCCGCGGCGAGCTGACGTTGGACCTGCTGCTTCAGCGCCGGAATATTCACTGCGCCATCGACGGTAAAAGGGGTCACAATGGCGGTCAGTACGCCGGTAATTGCATTGCTCATTCTCATTTCTTCCCTGGTGTTATTGTTCTGGAAATAGGGTGCGATAAACCGCCTGGACCTGATCCTGGCTAACGCTGCACGGCGCATTATTCATTAAACGTTTGACGTTAAGCGCCGCTTCGCTCAGCTCTCCGATGCTCTCCTGCGGTACGCCCAACGCGGCAAGGTTATCCGGTAGCTGCAGGCGTTTTACTAGTGCGGCAAGCCACTCAACCAGCGCATAAGATTTCTCTTCCTCGCTGAGGGTCTGGTCGGCATCGGGGATCAGATCCCAGACTTGCGCAAACTTCGCGACCGTATGCGGACGCACCACTTTCATACAAGGGGCCAGCAGGATAGCGTTAGCCACGCCGTGTGGCAGATGGTATTTGCCGCCAAGCGGATAGGAGAGGGCGTGGACCAGATGGGTGCCTGCATGGTTAATGGCCACGCCGCCATAATATGAGGCCCACAGCATTTCCAGCTTCGCGGTCAGATTCTGCGGCTCGGTCACCGAAAGCTCGATATTGCGTACCAGTTTGCGCAGGCCAATTAGCGCCGCGTTATCGCTGACCGGGTTAGCGACGGTTGACGTAAAGCACTCAATCAGGTGGCACAGTGCGTCAATGCCTGTCGAAGAGGCGATATGCGCGGGCATGCTGGTGGTGAGCTCCGGCAGCAGGGCAACATAGTCCGGCAGCAAAACCGGCGAGATAATCCCCACCTTGGTGTTCTGTTCCGGGATCGCCAGGATCGCGTTCGGCGTGGCTTCGGAGCCGGTGCCCGCCGTGGCAGGAATTAACAGCGACATCACTTTTTGCTGCGGCTTTTCACCTGCCAGCAGCGCGTCCAGCCCCGGCGAGCAAGGATGCAGCAAAACGGAGAGCAGTTTGGTCACGTCGAGGACGCTACCTCCGCCAATACCGACCACTAATTCTGGCTGACTTGCGCCAACGAGGTTCTGGATCTGCGCCATATCATGCTGGCTCGGCTCGGCAGGGACCGCATCAATCACCTGTACCTGACGTCCTTCGCCTTCCACAATCGCGCGGATCTGCTGTGCAGCGTCAAGTTTGCCGACGTTGGCGTCGGTGATCAGCAAAATGCGCTGTTTACCTGTCAGCAACGGAACCAGGGCAGTAAACGCGCCCGCGCCGCTAATCAGAGTGCTGTTAATGGTTGCCACTTCCTTTCTCCTGTCTAATGATTAAATTTAATCATCCGTTATTCGGGTCACTCACATTGTGGGTGAAGTTATAATTTATACGGCGGTTTAATAACTTGAGCTTGCTCACATTTAATCAATTGTGATTGAATATAATCATAAACAGTTTCGGACAGCGAGAAAAGGGAAAACGATGGGCTGCGGTGATAACAAGGTGCTGGTGCTGGCAGATGACTTTACCGGTGCCAATGACGCAGGAGTTAGCCTGGCGGAGACGGGAATGCGGGCGGAAGTGGCGTTCAGCGGCAGCTACCAGGGAGAAGCGCAGGCGCTGATCCTTAATAGCGATAGCCGTGCGCAGTCCGCTGCAGAGGCGGCGCGGCGGGTTACACATTTACTACAGGCGGTTTTGCCGCGTTTCCAGCCGCGCTGGACAGTCAAAAAAATCGACTCCACGCTGCGCGGGAATCTTGGCGCTGAACTGGACGCGGCAATGACGGCGCTCAACTGCCCGATCGCGGTACTGGCTCCTGCCTTCCCGACGGCAGGTCGGGTGACGCGGCAGGGTAAGTGCTATGTGCACGGCTTGCCGGTTGATGAGACTGAGTTTGCAACTGACCCGAAAACGCCGGTTAGCAGTGCTGATATCGCCACCGTGGTGGCGCAGCAAAGCAATGCGCGCTGTTCACGGGTGACGGTCGATACGCTGGGGGCTGCGCTGGCGCAAACCGTAAACGTAGCAAGCGTGCTGATCGTGGATGCAGAAGAGAACGCCCAACTGGACGTCATTATCGCGGCAGTGGCTGAATCTACGCAGCGGGTGCTGCTGGTGGGGTCTGCCGGGCTGTGTGACGCCCTGGCGCGAAGCCTGGCCACCGCGCCGCACGGGCCGTTGCTGGCGGTCGTTGGCTCGATGAGTGAAATCGCTCAACAGCAAATCGCATGCCTTGAGAAGCATCCTCGCATCACACGGGTAGAAATTGATGTCGCCATGGCCTTTGGCGGCGACGCAACGGCAGATGCCCGGCGCATTGCCGCGGTGTTGAGCGAAAGCAATCATTGTGTGGTTACCACTCGCCCCGATAGCGAGGCGCGAAAGGGGATTGAAGCCCTGTGCCAACGGCATGGGGTCGATCGCACCACCCTCGGCGAGCGTATTTGCGCTTATCTGGCGCGAGTCAGCGAACTGGCCATCGCGCAAAGTCAGCCGGGAGCGCTCTATTTATCCGGCGGTGATGTGGCTATCGCCGTCGCGCAGGCTCTGGGAGCCAGCGGATTTCATATTACAGGTCGCGTGGCGCAGTGCGTGCCGTACGGCAATTTTCTGGGTAGTAGCTGGCAACGGCCGGTAATGACCAAGGCAGGCGGATTCGGAACGGAAACTACGCTGCTGGAGGTTGTGAACTTTATTGAGGAGAAAATGAGTGACTAACATCATTGCGGTAACGATGGGAGACCCGGCAGGCATTGGCCCGGAAATTATTATTAAGTCCCTGGTGGAGGGAAAACTGAACGGCGCACCCGTTGTGGTGGTGGGCTGCGCGCAGACGCTACGGCGTGTTCTGGCGCTGGAGATCACTCCGCGCGCCGAGCTGCGAATCATTGATAATCCCGGACAGGCACAGTTTAGCCCTGGCACCATTAACGTTATCGACGAACCGCTGGCCGACCCGGAAGGGCTACGTGTCGGGGAAGTGCAGGCGCAGGCGGGCGATTTGGCCTACCGTTGTATCAAGCGCGCGACCGAACTGGCGATGGCCGGTGAGGTTTTTGCAATTGCTACCGCACCGTTGAACAAAGAAGCGCTGCACCTGGCAGGACACAATTTCCCGGGGCATACCGAGATGCTGGCCCATCTGACTAAGACCAAAGATTACGCGATGGTGCTGTATACCGATAAGCTCAAAGTTATCCATATTTCCACCCACGTCGCGCTGCGCAAGTTTCTCGATACCCTAAACCAGCCGCGGGTCGAAACGGTGATTGGTATCGCCGATAGCTTCCTGCGTCGGGTTGGCTTTAGCAATCCGCGCATTGCCGTCGCAGGCGTTAACCCGCACGCTGGGGAAAATGGTTTGTTTGGTGATGAAGAGATTCGTATCGTCGGCCCGGCCGTTGAAGCGATGAAGGCCAAAGGGTTGAACGTGACCGGCCCGTGCCCGCCGGATACGGTATTTATGCAGTGCCACGACGGACTGTTTGATATGGTGGTGGCGATGTATCACGATCAGGGACACATTCCGCTAAAACTGCTCGGGTTTTATGATGGGGTAAATATCACTGCCGGACTGCCGTTTATTCGCACATCCGCAGACCATGGCACGGCGTTTGATATTGCCTGGACAGGTAAAGCTAAGTCTGACAGCATGGCTACCTCTATTGAGCTCGCCATGCAAATCGCACAGGAATAATATGAAGGGATATAACCGGTTAGAGCAGATTATGGATTATCTGAAGAGCCATAATCTGGTGACAGTGGATCAACTGGTGGCGGTGACCACCGCGTCGCCAGCCACGATTCGCCGCGATCTGATTAAACTCGATCAGGAAGGGGTGATTAGCCGTACTCATGGCGGCGTGACCCTGAACCGGTTTATTCCTTCCCAGCCGACGACACAGGAAAAATCCCAGCGTAGCCAGCAGGAAAAATACGCCATCGCCAGCGCGGCGGCGGCGTTAGTCAAGGCCGGGGACGCCATTGTCCTCGATGCCGGGACGACGATGATTGAACTTGCCCGGCAAATAACTCATCTGCCGCTACGAGTGATCACCAGCGATCTGCATATCGCTCTGTTTTTATCCGAATTCAAGCAAATCGAAGTGACCATTATCGGCGGGCGTATTGACGATAGC
Source organism: Klebsiella huaxiensis (assembly GCF_003261575.2). Lineage (GTDB taxonomy): Bacteria > Pseudomonadota > Gammaproteobacteria > Enterobacterales > Enterobacteriaceae > Klebsiella > Klebsiella huaxiensis. Next base: position 2,871,849 of record NZ_CP036175.1, read on the forward strand.
AGCCAGTCCTGCATTGGTGAACACGGTCGCCGACTGCTGCAAAATATCTGGCCCGATCTGGCTTTTGTCAGCTGCAATGGCTGGGATCTGGAGAAGGGCGTCACTTCACCAACGGAAGAAAAAGCGGCGCTGAAGCGGGATTTAATCGCCAACGCCCGGCGGCGCATTCTGCTGGCGGACAGCTCGAAATACGGCGCCTGGTCGCTGTTTAACATCACCCATCTCGACTCGCTCACCGATATCATTACCGATAATCATCTGCCAGAAGAGACGCGCGAGATGTTAGTGCATATTCATCCCCGGCTGATCATCGCCGACTAGCCGGGAGCGCGGGTTACGGTAATCGGGCGATATTGGCTTTAATCACCTCAATAGAGTGGCGGAACTTTTCCGCTTCATCATCGGCTAATTGCAACTCAATAATCTGCTGCACGCCGCTTTGCGTCAGTACGGCAGGAACGCCTGCCGCCGCGCCGCTCACGCCATATTCCCCGTCAAGAATGCACGATACCGCCAGCGCACGATGACTGCCGGTGAAAATATTGCGGCAGATCTCAGCGATGGTCCCGGCAACGCCATATTCGGTGCAGCCTTTACCCGAATAAATTTCAAACCCCAGCTTGCGCACCTTTTCGGCAATCAGCTCCCGGTCCAGCGCTTTGCCGGTATGTTTTTGATAAACGTCACCAATGGCTGAACCGTAGACCGCCGAGTGCGACCATACCGGAAACTGGGTATCGCCATGTTCGCCGAGGATAAAGGCATCGATACTTTGCGCACCGATGTCCAGCTCCTGGGCCAGCACCCGCCGCAGGCGGGTGGTATCCAGCCAGACGCCGGTGCCCAGTACCTGACTGCGCGGCAGGCCTGAAAGTTGCCACACCTGCCAGGTGATAATGTCGCAAGGGTTAGTGGCAATCAGAAAGATGCCGTTGAAGCCGCCGTTCATCATCTGCGGGACGATACTTTTGACGATTTTCGCCGTGTTGGTCAGTTCGTCCAGGCGCGTCTGGCCCGGTTTGAGCGCGCCACCAGAAACGGTGATCACCGCGATATCGACATCGGCGCAGTCGCCGGCTTCCCGCGTGGAAATCGTCATCATCCCCGGCATATAGGCAGCCGCATCACTGAGATCCTGGGCGTGGGCTTCGGCGCGGGCTTTGTTCAGATCAACGAGGATCAGCTCCTCGCAGATATTCTGGTTCAACAGGGCATAGGCCGCAGAGGCACCGACGTTCCCAGCTCCGATAATCATCACCTTACGCGCTTTGGTATTCATCATTTTTTCCTGATAACAGACATCGTGCCGCAAAATTACTGCGCCTCAAGGGGTTAGCGCAATAGGGGAGCGGAGCTATAAGTTAATGCTATGGCGGTTCAGCGTACGCCTCGCGTTACAGTGCGCTTAAAAAAGGAGCTTATTTATGTATACCATCGCCGCGACTCCGCTGAACCACCCGGAATTGAACGCCTTGATAGCCCAACTGGACGTCTACCAGCAGGCGCTTTATCCGGCCGAAAGCAACCATCTGATAGATCTTAGTGCACTGCCGCCTGAATCGGTGATTGCGCTGCTGATCCGCGACCCGCAACAGCAGGCTATTGGCTGTGGGGCAATTGTGCTGGGGGAGGAGGGCTTTGGTGAGATGAAGCGGGTATTTATCGACCCGACCCATCGCGGTCAGCAGCTTGGCGAGAAACTGCTGGCGGCGCTGGAAGAAGAGGCTTTACGGCGCGAGTGCCACACCGTGCGTCTGGAGACCGGCATCCATCAGCATGCGGCCGTGGCGTTATATACCCGTAATGGCTATCAGACCCGCAGCGCCTTCGCGCCGTATCAGCCGGACCCGTTAAGCATCTTTATGGAGAAACTGTTGCTTGTCGATCTTCGTTCAGCAGCTCTATAAACGCTTCAAGTTGACGGGTTTTCGCCCCGCGACGCCATACCAGACAGGTCGTTAGCCAGCGCCGCTCTTCGGCCAGCGGCCAGGCGGAGACCTGTTGATGGCCCGGCATGCTCTCCAGCATGCTGCGCGGGATCAGCGCCAGCCCGGCCCCGGTAATCACGCAAGCCAGCATCCCGTGATAGGACTCCATTTCGTGAATTCGACCCGGCGTGGCGCGATCGGCATGGAACCAGCTTTCAAAATGACGTCGATAGGAACAGTTGGCGCGAAACGCGTAGACGCTGGCTCCGTTCACTTCGCTGGCACGAGCAATGGGCGGGTGGCCCATTGGTGCTACGATCATCATCTCTTCCGGGAACACCGGTAACCCTTCAAGCCCCGGATGCACCACCGGACCGTCAACAAAGGCCGCGCTAAGGTTGCCTTCAAGTACGCCGTCGATCATGGTGCCGGAGGGACCGGTGGAGAGGGCAAGATGAATCTTTGGGTAGCGCTGATTAAAGTGCGCCAGCGTAGTAGGGATACGCACGGCGGCGGTACTTTCCAGCGATCCGAGCGAAAACAGCCCCTGGGGTTCATCCCCGGCAACCACCATGCGAGCCTCATCAACCAGGGCCAGAATTTGCTGACTATAGCGTAAAAAACTGTGCCCGGCGGGCGACAGGCGAAGGCGCTGGTTTTCGCGGATAAACAACTCGACGCCGAGATCTGCCTCCAGTTGGCGAATACGGGTCGTCAGGTTAGACGGCACGCGATGCACCTTCTGCGCGGCCTGGGTAATGCTGCCAGTGCTGGCAACAGCGTTAAACATCTCAAGCTGGGTCAGATCCATGGTGTTCTTCTTTTGTGAATGAGTTGCTTAATATTATTCATTTTTAATGAATGGTAGGGTAAGTCAGAATAAGGTCACTTCGCAATCAATACAGAGAGAAAAACGATGAATTTATCTGCAACTCATGCGGTTTCCGTGAATCCGACGACAGGTGAAATGGTGTCCTCTCTGCCCTGGGCTACCGAACAGCAAGTTGATTCAGCGATTGCCCTTGCGGACCAGGGTTATTGCCAGTGGCGCAACGTCAGCGTGGCGAACCGCGCGGCGGTGCTGCGTAACGTCGGCAGCGCAATGCGTGTCCGCGCTGAAGAGCTGGCGCAAATGATTAGCCTTGAGATGGGCAAGCCGATTGCTCAGGCGCGCGGCGAAGTCGCTAAATCAGCCAATCTTTGCGACTGGTATGCCGAGCATGGTCCGGCGATGCTGAATACCGAAGCGACTCTCGTTGAAGACAATAAAGCGGTGATTGAGTACCGCCCGATGGGCGCGATCCTCGCAATTATGCCGTGGAACTTCCCGGTGTGGCAGGTGCTGCGCGGTGCGGTACCGATTCTGCTGGCGGGTAACAGCTATCTGCTCAAGCACGCGCCGAACGTGATGGGCAGCGCGGCGATAATCGGTGAGATCTTCGCACAAGCGGGCGTCCCGGCAGGTGTGTTTGGTTGGGTTAATGCTACCAACGACGGCGTTTCGCAGATTATCAACGATCCGCGTATTGCCGCCGTGACTGTCACCGGCAGCGTGCGGGCCGGGAAGGCTATAGGCGCGCAGGCCGGCGCGGCGTTGAAAAAATGCGTGCTGGAGCTGGGTGGCTCCGATCCGTTTATCGTGCTGAACGACGCCGACCTCGACGAGGCGGTAAAGGCCGCGGTGATTGGTCGTTATCAGAATACCGGGCAGGTCTGCGCTGCCGCAAAACGCTTTATCGTTGAAGCGGGGATTGTTGACGCTTTTACGCAGAAATTTGTCGCCGCCGTCGCCGCGCTGAAAATGGGCGATCCGCGCGATGAGCAGAACTATGTCGGGCCAATGGCGCGCTTCGACCTGCGCGATGAGCTACATGAGCAGGTGCTTGCAACCTTAAAAGAAGGTGCAACCCTGCTGCTGGGCGCGGAAAAAATCGAAGGCGCGGGCAACTACTATGCGCCGACGGTGATGGGAAACGTCACCTCCGGGATGACCGGTTTTCGCCAGGAGCTGTTTGGCCCGGTGGCGACCATCACCGAAGCACGAGACGCCGACCATGCGCTGGCGCTGGCAAATGATAGCGAGTTTGGTCTCTCTGCGACGGTTTATACCACCAGTGAGGAGCAGGCTCAGCGTTTCGCCAGCGAGCTGGAGTGCGGCGGAGTGTTTATCAACGGCTACTGCGCCAGCGATGCTCGCGTAGCGTTCGGCGGGGTGAAGAAAAGCGGATTTGGTCGTGAGCTATCCCACTTCGGCCTGCACGAATTCTGCAACGTGCAAACCGTCTGGAAAGATCGTCGTTAAACTCCAGAAACCCTCGGCTCGCACTGCGTTCAGTCGGGCTACGGGTTCACAACCGTCTGTGGACCGGTAGCCCGGACAGGTGCGCCAGCACCGCCTCCGGGAGCTTTTGACCTTTCCCAATGGTACTCCGTACCCCCCGCATATCTAATTTTCGGCAGAGCACATGTAAATAAATTGTTTCTCAGTGGCCGCGACCGCTTCTAATAATGCAGACATGTTAATTCACATGAGCCTGCGAAATGTCTTATCGAATCAGTATCCTGGATAAAAGCCCGCTGGCAGCCGGGGAAACGGCAGCACAGGCGCTGGCGCGTACATTAACGCTTGCGCAACAGGCGGAAGCCTGGGGCTATCACCGTTTCTGGATTGCCGAACACCACAATACCGACCAGCTCGCGAGCCCGTCGCCGGAGCTGGCGATCGCCTGGATCCTCGGCCAGACCCGCAAGATTCGCGTCGGCTCCGGCGGCGTCATGCTGCAACACTACAGCCCGTACAAAGTAGCGGAAAATTTCAATATGCTCGCCGCCATTGCGCCGGGCCGCGTCGACCTGGGCGTCGGCAAAGCACCCGGCGGCCTGCCGCTTTCTACGCGTGCTTTACAACAGGGGCTTAATCCGCAGGAGAAAGGGACTTTTGCCGACCAGTTGGCGCAGCTTGATAACTGGCTGTCGCTGACCGAAGCCGACGGCGAGGAGAGCGTGCGCGCCACGCCGATCCCGCCGCGTCGCGCCGACGGTTTTCTTCTCGGGGCGAGCCTTGAAAGCGCGCAGTTGGCGGCCCATCTGGACTGGAACTTTGTCTTCGCTGCGCATCTTAACGGCGATAAAAATTTGCTGCGCGACGTGCTAACCCGCTGGCGTGAACTCAGCCGCCGTGAAGCGATTGTCGCCGTTCAGGTCATCGTGGCTGAAGATGCCGCGACGGCGGTGGAGCTGGCAAAAACAGTGGAAGTGTGGGGCGTTGAACTGGAAAACGGCCAGCGGGTGACCGTCGGTAGCGAGTCGCAGGCGGCGGCGTTTGCTCGTCAGGCGGGCAGCAGGCCAACGCATATTGCCCGTCGGGAATCGGCGGTGCTGTTTGGCACTCCAGAGCAGGTCAAAGCGCAGCTGGATGCGTTGCGGTCAGCCTGGGGCATTGATGAATTTATTATCGATACGCCCATTAGCGACGGCGCGGCGCGTCTTAACTCCTTACGCCTGCTGGCCCAGGCGCATTTGAGCGCGGAGGTGCAGCCATGAGTTTCGACGAGCAGTTAATTCGCTGGCGGCGCGAGCTGCACCAGTACCCGGAACTGTCGTTGCAGGAGGTTGATACCACCGCACGTATTCGTGACTGGTTGCAGAGCGGCGGCATTAGCTTACTGCCTTATGACCTGAAAACCGGCGCGGTGGCGGAAGTCGGCTCCGGTGATAAAGTGATAGCCCTGCGAGCCGATATCGACGCGCTGCCCATCGAAGAGGCAACCAGCGTACCGTTTCGCTCGCAAAATGCCGGGGTGATGCACGCCTGCGGACATGATATTCACACCAGCGTCATTCTTGGCGCAGCCCTTTTGCTTAAACAACGCGAAGCGCAGCTTGCGGGGCGGGTACGTATTCTGTTCCAGCCTGCGGAGGAGAGTTTCGGCGGGGCCAAAACCCTGATTCGCGCCGGCGTGCTGGAGGGGGTTTCCGCCATTTTCGGTATGCATAATGAGCCGGGCCTGCCGGTCGGTGAGTTCGCCACTCGCGGTGGCGCGTTTTACGCCAACGTCGATCGTTTTGTCTTTAAGGTGACCGGTAAAGGTGCGCACGCCGCGCGGCCTCATGAGGGTAAAGACGCTATTCTGCTGGCCAGTCAGCTGGTAACCCTGTTGCAAAGCGTCGCCAGCCGCGAAGTGAATACCCTTGATTCCGTGGTGCTTAGCGTGACGCGCATTCAGGGTGGCAATACCTGGAACGTTCTGCCGGAAAGCGTCGAGCTGGAAGGAACGCTGCGCACCCACAGCAGCGAAGTTCAACAGCGGGTAAAAGCCCGGGTTAGCGAAATTGCCGCCGGGTTCGCCAGCGCCTTCGGCGCGCAGATCGATGTGTTCTGGTATGCCGGGCCAACCGCCCTGGTGAACGACGAACGCTGGGCTGCCTTTGCCAGCGACGTGGCCTATAAATCCGGCTACCGCACGCACCATGCGGATTTACACCTCGGCGGTGAAGATTTTGCCGTTTATCTCCAGCATATTCCCGGCGCGTTCGTCAGCATCGGCAGCGCCAGCGAATTTGGTCTCCACCATCCAGCGTTTAATCCGGATGAGCGTTTAATTGCCCCGGCGGCGCACTATTTTGCCAGCCTGGCGGAACAGGCACTTCAACAACTGTAGATTTTGACAAGGGAAGGGTTAACGATGTCTGAACAACGGCAACTGCGTATTGGCACCATATTACATGGCGCATCGGGAAATATGTCGGCCTGGCGTCATCCGGCTGCGCTAGCGGACGCCAGTATTAATTTCGATTTTGTTAAACAGACGGCGCTAAAAGCGGAAGAGGGCAAGCTCGACTTTATTTTTGTTGCCGATGGTTTATATATTAATGAAAAATCGATCCCACATTTTTTAAATCGCTTCGAACCGCTGACGGTATTATCCACCCTGGCGGCGGTGACTTCGCATTTAGGCCTGGTTGGTACTCTGTCGACTTCCTACAGCGAACCCTTTACCACCGCGCGCCAGTTTGCCAGTCTCGACCACCTGAGCGGCGGTCGCGCGGGCTGGAACGTGGTGACCTCGCCGCTGGAAGGCTCGGCGAAAAACTTCTCCCGAGCGCAGCACCCGGACCACGCGCTACGTTATCGCATCGCCGACGAATATTTACAGGTGGTGAAAGGGTTGTGGGACTCCTGGGAGCAGGACGCTTTCGTGCGCAATAAACAGAGCGGACAGTTCTTTGATAAAAGTAAACTGCACACGCTTAACCATCACGGCGATTTCTTTAAAGTCGCCGGGCCGCTGAATATTTCTCGAACTCCACAGGGGCGTCCGATTATATTTCAGGCGGGTGCGTCCGATGACGGTAAAAAGCTGGCAGCGACCCATGCTGATGCAATATTTACTCATCAGGAATCGCTGGCGGAAGCGCAGGCTTTTTATCGTGATGTGAAAAGCCAACTCGCAGCTCATGGTCGTCATGATAATACGCTACATATTTTCCAGGGCGTCAGCGTGATCGTTGGCGATAGCGCCGACGATGTAGAGCAGCAATATCAAACTACCGCCGCGCTGGTATCGATTGACGATGCGCTGAATTATCTCGGTCGCTATTTCGAGCACCACGATTTTGCTCAGTATCCGCTGGATGAACCCTTCCCGGATATTGGCGATCTCGGACAGAACAGCTTTCGCAGCACGACCGATGAGATTAAACGCAACGCCCGCGAAAGAAGCCTGACGCTGCGTCAGGTCGCGCTGGAGGCAGCCAGCCCGCGCCCGCGTTTCGCCGGGACCGCCGAAGAGGTGGCCGATGGTTTGCAGCAGTGGTTTGAACAACGTGCGGCGGACGGCTTCATTATTCAGGGCGGCACGCCGGATACCTTCCCGCGCTTTGTGGATCAGGTGATACCGATTCTTCAGCAGCGCGGATTATTTCGCCACGACTATCCCGGCACCACGTTGCGCGAAAGCTTAGGGCTGGCAGAGCCCGCTAATCAATTCCAAAAACAATAATAGAGAACAGTCGCTATGCAGAAAACGCAGAGAAAATCGCTACTACTGGCGCTTGCCCTGGCCGTCAGCGCCTCATCCTGGGCGCAAGATGTGAATATCAACGGCACCGGCGTGAGCCTTGAAGCCAATAAAACGCCGATTCATACGGCGAAAAATCCGCAGGCTATCGCCGGGTTACCCAAGGATCTTCACCTTGCCGTGCCGGGCAAACTGACCGTCGCGGTGGCGGCGCTGAACTCGCCGCCGTTGACCGTGTTCTCCGACGATAATAAAACCCTGCTCGGCAGTGAGGTGGACATCGCCCGCCTGGTGGCCGATAGCCTCGGACTGGAGCTGAACGTTATACCGACTTCATGGGAAGACTGGCCGCTTGGCGTCGCCTCCGGAAAGTATGACGCTGCGGTCAGCAATATAACCGTGACTAAAGAGCGTAAAGAGAAGTTCGACTTTGCCACCTATCGCAAAGATTCGCTGGGTTTCTACGTCAAGAGCACCAGCCCGCTGAACAAAATTGAAAAAGCAGAGGATATTGCCGGACTACGGATCATCGTCGGATCTGGCACCAATCAGGAGGCGATCCTGCTGGCGTGGAATGCGGAAAACGTCAAGAAGGGATTGAAGCCGTTTACTCCGGTGTATACCAAAGATGACGCCGCCCAGACTTTGGCGCTGCAATCCGGGCGCGCTGATGCCTTCTTTGGCCCCAATGTCATTGGCGCGTGGAAAGCGGCGCTGACCGGCAAAACCAAACTGGTGGGCAGCGTTGACGGCGGCTGGCCGAAGGCGGCGCATATTGCGGTGACGGTTAAAAAAGGCAGTGGCCTGGTTGAGCCGGTACAGACGGCGCTGAACGGCGCTATCCAGCGCGGTGACTATGCCAAAGTGCTGAACCGCTGGGGCGAAGGGGTGGAGAGCATTCCACAATCTGAAATTAACCCGGCCGGACTTGGCGACTAACAGGAGGCGTAATGAGCGATATCTTCCGCGATGTGTCTCCGGAAACGCCGGAGCTACAGCCGATAATTGAGGGGCTGTTTGGCGAGTATGCTGCGCGATACGGCGACTATTTCTCCCGTGATGCCGAAATCGAGCTGACAGAATGGTATCTGGCGCCGCAGGGACTATTTATTGTGCTGGAACGCGACGGAGAAATTATCGCTACCGGCGCGTATAAGCCAAAAGATGCCAGTACCGCAGAGATCAAACGGATCTGGACCCATCGTGGTCTGCGCCAGCAGGGACTGGCGGGGAAAGTTGTGCAAGAGCTGGAGCGCCGGGCGCTGCTTGCAGGCTATAGCCACATCTACCTGACCACCGGTTTTCGTCAGCCGGAAGCGGTACGGCTGTACCTGAGCCAGGGCTATGAGGCGCAGTTCGACCTCAATCGCGACCCGGAAGAGTACAGCCTGCCGCCGTTCGATGGTCGACTGCGATTCACGAAAGCGCTGGCGGTCAGCGCGCTAAGCCAGAGCGCTTAAGGAGCCAATATGCATACCCCGGAAACGATTAAGGTTGTCCCCGCACGCTATCCGCTGCGGGCGGTTGGCGCGGTGCTGGCGTTGCTGGCGCTGGCAGTGGTCATTCAGTCCGTTGCTTTTAACCCGCGCTGGGAGTGGGGCGTCTTTGCCCGCTGGTTCTTTGACCCGGTGATCCTTGAAGGGTTGGGGCAGACGCTGTTGCTGACTTTACTCGGTACGGTGCTGAGCGTGATTTTAGGCGGACTGCTGGCGCTGGCCCGACTCTCCAGTTCATGGCTGCTGAGCAGCCTCGCCTGGGGTTATATCTGGCTGTTCCGCTCGCTGCCGCTGATCGTGGTGCTGATTATTCTCTACAACTTCTCTTATCTCTACGACACGCTGTCGATTGGCATTCCATTCACCGGCATTAGCTGGGCCAACTTTGAAACCATCAACGTACTGGGGCAGTTTTCTACCGCCGTGGTTGGGCTCACGCTGGTACAAAGCGCTTACACCGCCGAAATTATCCGCGGTGGCTTCCTTGGCGTCGATCACGGTCAGTATGAAGCTGCGGCGGCGCTGGGGCTTCCGGCCAGCCGTCGCACCCTGCGCATTATTCTGCCGCAGGCGCTGCGCACTATTTTACCGGCCGGTTTTAACGAAATTATCAGCCTTGCGAAAGGAACGGCGATGGTCTACGTGCTGGCGATGCCGGAGCTGTTCTACACCATCCAGATGATCTACAACCGCACTCAGGAAGTGATCCCGCTGCTGATGGTTGGGGCCGCCTGGTATCTGGTGATCACCAGCGTGCTGTCGCTTATTCAGTATCTGGTCGAACGCGGCCTGGCGCGCAGCGAACGCCGTTCGGCGGTCAATAGTGCACGCAGCAGTCGTCGCGTTGAACTCGTTCGTCGCCCACAACCACAGGAGCCCGTTCATGCCCAACTCTCATAATGGTCATATTTCCATTACCGGCGTCAGCAAATATTTCGGTCGCCATAAAGCGCTTGATGACGTGTCGCTGGAAATTGAACCCGGCACGGTCACGGTGATCCTTGGGCCATCCGGTTCGGGAAAATCGACGCTGCTGCGGGCAATTAACCATCTCGAGCGCGTTGATGAAGGCTTTATCCAGATTGATGGCGACTATATTGGCTACCGACGTAAAGGCGATAAGCTGTATGAATTGAAAGAGAAAGATATCCTTCGTCAGCGGGTTAACGTCGGCTATGTGTTTCAGAACTTCAATCTGTTCCCGCACCTGACGGTGCTGGAAAACCTGATTGAAGCGCCCATCGCCCATAAACAGGTAACCCGCAAAGAGGCCATTGAACGCGCCTATGAACTGCTTGATGTCGTTGGGCTGCGTAATAAAGCCGACGCCTGGTCGCGGCACCTTTCCGGCGGTCAGCAGCAGCGCATTGCTATTGCCAGGGCGCTGGCGCTTAACCCACGAGTCATTTTGTTTGATGAACCGACCTCCGCGCTTGACCCGGAGCTGGTGGGCGAAGTGCTGGATGTGATTAAAAAACTGGCGCGCTCCGGTACCACTCTTGTTGTGGTGACCCATGAAATCGGCTTTGCCAAAGAAGTGGCGGATCAGGTGGTGTTTATGGTCGACGGTAAGATTGTCGAGCAGGGCAGCAGCGATGAGGTGCTCAACCATCCGCAGCATCAGCGCACGCGGCAATTTTTATCGAGGGTACTACCGGCATGAGAAATGGATTTTTTGCCCTGACACTATTCACCCTGTCTGCTGGTACGCAGGCGGCAATCGACCTGCGCGCCAATGAGCAGCCGCTGTCGGTGACGCGCGATGAACAGGCAATCGCGAAGATCCCGGTAAACTATCGGTTCGTTGAACCTGGAACGTTGACGGTCGCTATTTCAGCGCTCAATTCGCCGCCTCTGGCGCTGCTGGCCAGCGATAATCGCACGCGTATCGGTAGCGATCCGGACATCGCCAGGCTACTGGCCGGAAGTCTTGGGCTAAAGCTGAAGCTGGTTCCCACGGCCTGGGAGGACTGGCCGCTGGGGATTACCTCCGGGCGCTATGATGTGGCGCTGGTCAATATTGCGGTGACCGAGCTGCGTAAAGAGAAGTTTGATTTCGCCACCTACCGCGTCGACTCGCTGGCGTTTTCCGTGAAATCCACCAGCGATATCGCCCGTGTATACGGTCCGGCGGATCTTTCCGGCAAAAAGGTGATTGTCGGTTCCGGGACCAATCAAGAGCGGATTCTGCTTGGCTGGAATATCGAAAACGAAGCCGCCGGGCGCAAACCGGCTCTGCCCATTTATCTGACCGATGACGCTTCCGGCAACCTTTATATTCAGTCCGGGCGGGCCGATGTGTTCTTTGGTCCTCAGTCGGTGGCGGCTTATAAAGCGGCGTTAAGCGGCAAAACCAAGGTTGTGGGGCTCGGGCCGAAAAAAGCGTACGTCGCCACTACCACCAAAAAAGGCAATGGACTGGTCTTTGCGCTTCAGGCCGCGCTGGATGGCGCAATTGCTCGCGGGGAGTATCAAAAGGTGCTGGCGCGCTGGGGCGAGCAGGGCGAAGAGGTATCGCAATCAGAGGTCAATCCACCGGGGATAACCTATTAAAAAACCGCTGTTTCGCAGGAGTGTGATGCGAAACAGCGGAGGCGAATCCTCGCCAGAGTTTTAAATCAAGCGGTGCGTGGTGTCAGGGTCAGGCGATCCAGTGGCCCGACGATAAACAGATAGGAGAACAGGCCCAGCACGCCCATGGAGCCGACGTACAGGATGGCGTAATCAAACGAGTGGGTGTTGGCGAGGATCACTCCAATCACCAGCGGAGTGATAATGCTCGCCAGGTTACCGCACATGTTGAATACGCCGCCTGCGATCCCCAGCATCTCTTTCGGCGAGGTGTCGCTCAGTACGCACCAGCCAAGGTTGCCAAAGCCTTTGGCAAAGAACGCCAGGCTCATGGCGGCGATCACCACCACTTCTGAAGAGGTGTAATTGGCGACGACAATCACGCAGGAGAGCAGCATCCCGCAGATCACCGGCAGCTTGCGCGCGGTAGTCAGGCTGTAGCCGCGCTTCAGTAGCCAGTCCGAGAACACGCCGCCCAGCAGGCCGCCGATAAATCCGGCAATCGCCGGGATACTGGCGACGAACCCGACTTTCAGGATTGACATACCTTTCGCCTGGTAGAGATAAGTCGGGAACCAGGTGAGGAAAAACCAGGTAATCGACGTGACGCAGAACTGACCGATATAAACCCCGATCATCATGCGGTTAACGCAAACGCTTTTAATCTGCGCGAGGGTGAGTTTTTGTTGCGTTTTTTTGCTGCCTAATTCCGGCTCGCCGCCGCCTTCACGAATATAGTCGAGCTCCTGCTGGTTGATTTTAGGATGGTGAGATGGATCTCTTACTTTTGCCAGCCAGAATATCCCCAGCACGACGCCGATAGCGCCAATATAATAAAAGACATAGTGCCAGCTTAAATTATGCAAGATAATAGTCATCAGCGGCGTAATAATGCCCAGTGATATATACTGCGCGGCCTGATATACCGAGGTCACGAATCCACGTTCTTTATTGGGGAACCACTGTACGCTTAAGCGACTGTTGGCGGGAAAGGCCGGGGCTTCGATGGCACCCATCATCAGGCGCAGAATAACCAGTACCACCAGCGGGCTGGCGAACATATAGATAGTGCCCTGGAACATGGTTACGACCGACCAGCCTATTAGCGCGCAGCCGTAAACCAGCCGCGAGCCATATTTATCCAGCAGCCAGCCGCCGGGTATTTGCATGATGACGTAGGAAATACCAAATACCGAAAAAGCCAGACCCATCGCCTCCGGGTCAAAACCTAACTCTTTGCTCATAATTGGCGCGACGACGGACAGCGTTGCCCGGTCGGCATAATTAAATACGGTGGCCAGAAATAAAAATAATAATATACCGTAACGCACGTTGCTGCGTTTTATTTGCTGTTGCATTTTAATCAACTCCTTTGCAGGGTTGTGTATTGTGGGTACAGCCAAAAAAAGTTTTTCCCCGGCAGTGTGACGGGTTTTCAGTCGTCTGTGGCCCGGTAGCCCGGACAGATGCGCAGCATCGCCTCCGGGAAAATGTTGTTTTCTCCGGGGGGCGGCGCTTGACGCGCCTTGCCCGGGCTACGGGCTTGTAGCCCGCACAAGGCGTTTACGCCGCCATTCGGGGAAATCGATTATGGGCGTTTACCAAACTCGCAGCTTTGCTGGGTCCAGCGGCGGGCCTGTTCGCTCAGGGTAAAGCCCAGACCGTGACGCTCAGAAACCCACATCCGCCCGTCGCGCAGCTCCAACTGTTCGTTAAACAGCGGGTTCAGCCACTCGAAGTGCTCCAGCCACGGCTCCAGCGGATAGGCGGCGGCAAGATGCAGATGGACTTCCATCGCAAAGTGCGGGGCCAGCTTGCGACCGTGCTTCGCCGCCAGATCCATAATTTTCAGGAACGGAGAGATCCCGCCGACGCGCGGGGCATCCGGCTGCACAAAGTCGCTGGCGTTGCCGAGGATCAGCTGTTCATGCTCGCGGAAGCTGGTCAGCATCTCTCCGGTCGCAATCGGCGTGTCCAGCGCGGCGGCAAGCTGCGCGTGACCTTCGACATCGTAAGCATCCAGCGGCTCTTCAATCCAGATAAGATTAAACTGCTCCATTTTGCGTCCCATACGAATGGCGGTTTCGCGATCCCACTGTTGGTTGGCGTCCACCATCAGCGGGAAATCATCGCCCAGCACTTCGCGCACTGCCGTCAGGCGACGGATATCTTCAGCCGTGTTCGGCTGACCGACTTTCAGTTTGATGCCGCCGATCCCGTTTTCACGTGAGATAGCCACATTTTTCAGCACCTGATCCAGCGGGGTATGCAGGAAGCCGCCGGAGGTGTTGTAGCACTGCACGGAATCGCGATGCGAGCCAAGCAGTTTTGCCAGCGGCAGCCCGGCGCGTTTGGCTTTCATATCCCACAGCGCAATATCGATAGGGGAGATAGCCTGTACCGCCATGCCACTACGACCAACCGAAGCACCGGCCCACAGCAGTTTGGTGTAGATCTTGTCGATATCATTCGGGTCTTCGCCGAGCAGGTTATCGGCAATCTCTTTGGCGTGGGCGTAAATGCCCTGGCCGCCTGCACGCTTGGAATAACTAAAGCCAACCCCTTCAAAACCGTCGCGAGAGCGGATTTCCGCGATGATAATCGCTACTTCGGTGAGTGGTTTTTGTCGACCAGTGAGGACTTTTGCATCGCTGACCGGGGTCGCCAGCGGCAGAAAGGCCAGCGACAGTTTGACGTGCTCAATGCGATCGCCGGTTTCTGCGGCGGTTTTTACGCCGGAAGCTTTGGCGTAGGTCACGGACTCGGAATTCGCGCTAGAGGTCATATTCATTTCCTTGTGGGTTATAAAATGTTTGCGCTAACATTTTTAATCCTGGTTTTGTTTTTACGCTACATTAGTGATTTTAATTTGTACAAACGATCACAATTAGCGGTTATAAAGGGTAAAATTATGCTGTGAGCATCACAATCCAAAGAGGTTTGTGAAAATTCACAATGCATAATGATAGCGATAACATTTTATTTTTCAGGTCGTTGATTCTATTGGGGATGTACGGGGGAATGCTGGCAATTGCGTGGGCCATCATCAATAATGCCCACATGAAACGACTCAATACAGGGGCTTAGCCGTGAAAAGCATAAAACCGACGCGTGCGCCAACGCTGGATGATGTGGCCCGCAGCGCCGGGTTGTCGTCGATGACGGTGAGTCGGGCGCTGAATACGCCGCAGCTGGTACGACCGAAAACGGTAGAAAAAGTGATGCAGGCGGTGCAGGCCACGGGCTACATTCCCAACGCGTTGGCCGGCGGGCTGGCGTCCAGACGCAGCAAACTGGTCGCCGTGGTGGTACCGCAAATCAACAACAATATGTTTGTTGATACCATCCAGTCGCTGAGCGATACCCTGGCGGCGCGCGGCTACCATATGCTGCTGTGCGTGGCTGGCTATAGCCGGGAGACCGAAACCGAGCTGGTATCAACTTTACTTTCGCGGCGCCCGGATGGCGTGGTGTTAACCGGCATTCAGCACGCACCGGCGCTAAAGAAAACTATTCTTAATGCCGCCACGCCGGTGGTGGAAATATGGGATCTGACCCCGACGCCGCTGGATATGCTGGTGGGCTTTTCTCATGAAAAAGTTGGCGAAACCATTGGTGAGTATCTGCTGGAAAAAGGCTATCGCCGTCCGGGGCTGTTATGGGCCGGAGATTCTCGCGCAACGTTGCGTAAGCAGGGGCTGTGCGCCCGGCTGGCTAAAAATGGGATTGACGATGCGCCGCAGGTCGAAGTGCCGCTTCCGGCGTCGCTGGCGCTCGGGCGCCGCGGCCTGGCTGAGTTGCTGGATTCTGACGTGTTTGACGTTATTGTCTGCAGCTCTGACACCCTGGCGCAGGGAGCGATTATGGAAGCCGAAAGCCGCGGCCTGCGCGTGCCGGAGGATCTTGCGGTGATCGGTTTTGGCGATCTGGATTTCGCCGCCAGCAATCGCCCATCCATCACCACGGTCAGCGTTGACCGTCACGCCATCGGCGAGCAGGCGGCCACCCTCCTTGCCGACCGCATTGAAGGTAATGGGGAAGGGGAAGTGATTATTGATATCGGCTTTCATCTGGTGGTGCGGGAGTCGGCGTAGAGTTGTTAAAGGAGCGGGTTATTGCGGCACTATTTCAGGCACAAAAAGAAAATCGAAATGCCGGGTTTGTGATAGCTTTATCGTTCTGACAATAAGGAGCCTGCAATGCCACACGTAGATATTAAATGTTTCCCCCGCGACCTGAACGATGAACAAAAAACGGCGTTGGCTGCCGATATTACCAAAGTATTGGTTCGCCATTTGGGCAGCAAAGACAGCTCGGTGAGCGTGGCCCTCAAGCAGGTTGACCCGAGCGACTGGCAGCGGGTCTGGGACAGCGAAATCGCTCCGCAGATGGATCAGTTGATTAAAAAACCGGGTTACAGCATGTAATTTCGCTGCCTTCCCGGAGGCGATGCTGTGCATCTGTCCGGGCTACCAGCCTAAGTCATCTGCAATCCCGTAGCCCGGGCAGGCGCTTTGCGCCGCCCCCGGGAGGGAGACGGCACCGTGTTACTGTATCAGAACCAAATCTCCGTCTGCACGCCGAAGTTCCAGTTGCCGCCGGCGGTAAAGCCTTTGCTGCCGAAATCGTCGTTAATCGCGTAGCGATCCAGATCTTTATCCCAGTTCATCCACGTCACAAAAAAACGAATCTCCGGCCGCGCTTTGATATCAAACACATCGCCCACTTTGAACGTTGGGGCGAAAGTCAGCTTATAAAAATCACCGCTCACCGCCTGGTATTGATGCACGCCGTTGTCGTAGCGATAGCTTCGTCCGTTTGGATTGAGGTCCATATATTGCCAGGAAGCCTCATACAGCAGGGCGAAGTTGCGGGTGATCCCCTGAGACACCCGCAGGTTGAAGGTTGCCCAATCGTAACGGTCGCCATCGCGGTAGCGGTCTTCGCTGTGCTGGGCGATAACCGATGGAGCCAGCTCCCAGTTTTTCCCCAGCGGCAAAATTCCGTATGACGCAAAGCGCAAGGATTTTGCATTCTCGGTGAGATCGCCATCGCTGCCGGGCTGACGTGCTTCGGCACCGAGACCGCCGCCGTACTGTAAGGCGCTTTCGGATATCCCCGGCGCCAGGCCGTAGAACTGCTGCTTATCGTGGTAAGCCAGCATCGCGTAATAACCGCTCTTCGCCGTATTATCGCTGCGCAAGGCATAGCTGCCGGTGGTCGAGGTGTTATCTTTCAGGTCATCGTTGCCCTGAGCCGTCATCACCGTGGTCATCAGCTGCCAGTTACTCCAGAAGTGGTTCGCCGTGAACATTAGATTCTGAATATCGTTGTCTTCGTAGTTATCGCTGCCAAGGTCGCCGAAGTTACGCGCGTATACCGAGTAATCACCGCGCAGATTGCTGCCCCAGGCCACGTCGTTGATGCCGCCGCCGGTACCACCGAGGAACATAATGTCGCTATCGGTGAAGTGGATATCGAAGTTATCGCGGTCGAAACGCTTGCCCGCCCAGATGGAGGCGTTTTTAAATGGCCCGGAGAAATCGGCGAAGTTGCCCATCTCGACGTACAACTGGCGTACGTTCAGATGGTGGCTGTCGTTATCCTGCACCCACGGATCCGGGTTGGTCGCACCGTCGGCGAGCATGGTTTTAAAGTGCGCCCAGGAGCCGTCGTTAAAGGTCATTTTCTTACCGAAACTCAGCTCAACGTAGTTGTCCTTCTCGTTGCCGAGACGGCCAACGTGGGCATCGCCGTTGAGCGAACTGGCCGGAGAGATCCCAGGACCGCCGCGCGCGCCTTTACCGTGGCTATCGACCAGCATCCCGGAGCGGGCGTAGGCGTTGAACTCAAAGCCGTCGGCGAGGCTGGTTTTCGCCAGCTGTTTATCAGTGGCCTGCTGCTTTTGCTCGGTCGCAGCGGTGCGCTGGCTGAGGGTCTGTACCTGTTTTTCGGCTGCCGCCGCGCGCTGTTCTGCGGCGCTGGTGCGTTGTTCCGCCTGCTGCGCACGGCGGTTGGCTTCTCCCGCCTCTTGCTCCGCATGATTGAGCCGGGCTTCCAACTGCGCCAGCCGTTGTTCGATGGTGAGAGGCGCTGCACTCGCGCCCCAGGCCGAAAAAAGGGCGCAGCAAACCGCTGCGCTAATCAAAGAGATACGCATACGAATCCTTATTTTTCCAGAAGTAGATACCCGTCATACTTCAAGTTGCTTGTGCGTTGGCTACGCGCGTTCATCCGAATCACTTACTTGAGTAAGCTCATCGGAACTCTCTTGCTTGCCGCCTTCCTGCAACTCGAATTATTTAGGGTAGAACGGTGTGATGTGCCTTACAGGGCGTGGTTTTCTCCGGATACCGACGAAGTGTCCGACGGTGCGCGGCGTCCGGCGTCGAGGTCGGCGCGGATCTGCTCGTACTGGTCGTCCAGGCGATAGAAGCGACCAATCCACAGCATCGAGGCGACAATCAGCAGTGCTGGAATGTAGAGATAACAGGCTTTAATCGCCAGCATCGCGCTATCGCTTTGCGCCTGGTTAGCGATATAACCGCCGGAAGAGAGCAGCACGCCGGTTATCGCCCCCGCGCTTGCCATGGCGACTTTGCCGAGGAAACCATTGATGGAGGTCAGAATTCCGGCAGTATTGATACCGGTCTTCCACACGCCGTAATCCACCGGATCGGCCTGCATGGAGAAGTAGATCGCTGTCCGTTGTCCTGCGCCGAGCGACAGCACCACCGCACCGGCAATCAGTCCCCAGCTATTAACGCCTGCCACCATCATCATGCCCATCCCGACAAGATTGATCGCGCTGGCGATCAGATAGACGTGGCGCTTTTTCATGCGTCTGGCGAGCAGCGGCACGGTGAGTGTTCCGAGTAGAGGAACGAAAGTGGAGATCCCGGCAACGATCGCCGTGAGATCGTTATTGCCTACGTAGTAGTGGAAGAAGTAAACCAGCGCCCCGGTCTGGAAGAAGAACGCGCCCCACATCAGGAAAATATTAATGGCGAACACAAACCACGGACGGTTGGCGCGCAGGCTGACCCAGGCGCGTTTTAAGGTCATCCGCTCTTGAGTAATGCTGATATTTTCTTTGACGTTGCGAAAGCTCACCAGCAGGAAAAACGTGGCAATGATACCGAAAATGACTGCGGTATAGAGGAAACCCTGTTCCTGATTACCTTTACCCAGCGCGCCGACCAACGGTAGGGTGGCGACCGCAACAATGGTTGCCCCGAGCGAGCCGAGCAGTATACGCACTGCTGAAAGCGTCGTGCGCTCCCGCGAGTCGTTCGTCAGAAACGGCAGCATGGCGCAAAACGGAATGTTAACGATGGTATAGAGAAACGACAGACACAGATAGGTGATAAACGCGTAAATCAGCTTACCGGTGGTGCCGAAATCGGGCACGTAGAAGGCCAGAATACACAGCAGCCCAAAAGGTACCGCGCCAATCAACAAGTACGGACGACAGCGACCCCAGCGGGTGGTGGTGTTGTCGATAACCAGCCCCATCAGTACGTCGGCAACGCCATCCACCAGACGCGTGACGAGGAACATCAGGCCGACGTAATAGGCGGGCAGGCCCATCACGTCGGTGTAAAAGAACATCAGATAAAGAGAAATCATCTGCCACACGAGGTTGCAGGAGAGGTCAGCGATGCCGTAGCCAACGCGCTGCCGCCACAGGGTAAAAGTTGTTTCTGCCATAAAATGAACTCGCTTATCGTTGTTGTTAAAGTCCGTACTGGCGAATAAACCAGGCCGGGGTACAGCTCCACGCATGGCAATAACTGTTTATCAGTTTGCTGCCATAAGGGGAAAACTCAGGGCGCGCCGGGTCAAAAATTTCCCAAAAGGTGTCAGCGCCGTAATCGACCATTGCGCCCCAGTAGGCCTTGATCTGCGCAATTGCCTCGTCGCGCATACCGCACTGCAAGAGAGCGGCGATATAGTGGTGGCGCAGATAGGGCGTGTTCATAGCGATCGCGGGGGGATTTTTCTCCAGGTTGCGTATAATCTCCTGGCGCTGCTGAGGAGTTCCGACTTCCGCCAGCACCAGCCAGATTTGCGATGCCCAGGAAACCTGCCGCTGCTGGCCGCTAACGTAAAAGCCTTGCTGTTCGTCCCATAACGTATCGAGCGCTGCGGCTTTGAGCTGTTGCAGGCAGGTGCGATAGCTCGCCGCCCGTTCAGGTTCAAAACGTTCCGCCAGCCAGATGGCACGTTGCAGGCAGTAAATCAGCACCCCTTGCGCGGAAGCCTGTTTATTCAACGATGCCTGCCAGTCGATAAACACCCACCAGTCGTCGCTATCGCGCACAAGGCCTGAGTCGTCGCAGCGGGTTAGCGCCAGATCGATCTGACGCTTAGCCGTGGGCCACAGCTCGCGTGCCGTTTGAAGATCTTCGGCGCTTTGCAGATAGTTGTAGAGAACATCGACAAAAAACAATGAGTAATCAAACAGGAAGGTGTCATCAGCAATGACATC
Organism: Klebsiella huaxiensis; assembly: GCF_003261575.2. Lineage (GTDB taxonomy): Bacteria > Pseudomonadota > Gammaproteobacteria > Enterobacterales > Enterobacteriaceae > Klebsiella > Klebsiella huaxiensis. Next base: position 2,892,355 of record NZ_CP036175.1, read on the forward strand.
CGGTTGGACGAAAACGTTGGCCGACACCATGCCATCTTCTCGGGTATGTCCGGCGAAGAGGTACAGGCAGCGGCGCACCAGGTCATGTCGGCAGAAAGTCACATCGTTGACCAGCGCCTGAAGCCGTAGATCGCCGAGCCACAGGCGGCGGTCACGTTTGGGACCGTCCTCGAAGACTTCCTGCATGCAGTTTTGCAGGGTTAAAACGGCAATCCGGTCGATCTCTTGCAGTTGCGGATCGGCGGTGATGCTCGCTGGGCAGGTTTGGGTTGCCGAGGTCACGGCATTAACCCGAATCTGGTCGAACTGCAGGCGGAATTTGCTTGAAACAGCCTTCACCTCAACCTTCAGGTAGCGGAAGCAGTAACGGCGCGGAAGGTCGATTTCTGCGGGCAGGACATCCAGCCACAGATCCTGTTGTTGCAACCAACTGCTGCTGATCCAGCCCTGGTAATCACTGAACGGTTCGCACACTTCGCTAAGGGTTTCGCCGAAAGTGAACTGCAGATGAGCCGGAGCGTCCGGCGGGCTACCGGCGCTCTGGCAGAGAAAGTGAAGGTAGCCGACGTAGTGGCTGCCAAAATCAATAATAACGCTATCGCCGCTGGTCAGTTCGCGTTGGTAGAACGCGGCTAAGCTACTCACCGGTTCGGCGCGCCAGCCAAATAGCGCGCGGGAGTCGGCCCGGGCTTCTATCACGGCGACAGGCGGGTGTAGTTCGCTGCGCAGCGCGGGCCGCAACGCCTCGGCGGTGCGTAAAAAATCCTGGTGACGGGTCATCTTGACCTGAGCGTTATGTTGGATAGCCTGTGACATACTGCGTCCTCTGTGTTTATTTGAGCGCAGCATAAGATGCCGCTGCCTGCGGCAACCACTCTGGCAATGCCAAAGCGTTTGAGAAAATGGCAATGATGATGGGATGGGGAGGTTGGCGATCACAATTCCATAAATCTTGCTCGTGGCGGCTACTAAAATGCATTATCTTGCCCCTGCGCCGTATGCCATTTTGGACTTGATAAATGATGATGTTGACCGTTGAGTATTATTTCGCCCATCCGCAGGATAAGCTGGGTATGTACGCCAGCGACCCGGAAGATAATAGCCATGAGCATAGTCACGAGTTTGCTGAACTGGTGATCGTTGAAGAGGGACACGGTTTACACGTTATTAATGGCCGACCATTATATATTCAACAGGGCGATGTTTTTTACGTTCAACCGGGTGACGTACATTATTATGATGAGCTGGGGACGCTGAAGTTAATTAACGTGTTGATTAACCCTTTAGCGGAATTTCAGTATTTACAACATCTCGATGGCTTATTGCAGACATTCTCAGCACAACAGGCCTCTTGCTACGGTTGGCTGGCCCCGGATACCCGCCATATCTGCCGGGAGCTGGTTGAGAAGATATTCTCAGCTGAATGCCTGCTGGCTGAAAATAGCGCACTGCGCGAAGCTGCTTTTTTCCAGCTGGTGACTACGATTCTGCATGCGGAATCTGAAGCAGAATATAGTAATACAAAGTATAAACTGCATAAGCTACTCACCTGGCTACAGGAGCACTGTTTCGAGGAACATAACTGGCAGCAGCTGGCGGAGAAATTTCATCTGACCACGCGAACGGCTTTTCGCCATATTAAAGAGGCCACCGGGCTGACACCGGACAATTATTTAAAACGCCTGCGTTTAGTTTCGGCACGCGTAAAATTACGCGAAACCGATATGACGATTACAGAAGTGTCTTATTTATGCGGCTTCGCAAACAGCAATCACTTTACCACCTTATATAAAAAGGTTTTTGGCCTGACCCCCAGCGAGGATCGACGTCGTCTGCTGCGCTGAGGGGCAGCGGTCATTTTAGCGGCACATTTTGTTCCTTTGCCCATTTGCGCAAACGACCACAGGCGTTGGCATAAGGTGACGAGGTGTTGAAGGAGATCATCCGCCCCAGCGTCCATTTGCCATACCACGGTTGGCCGTAAAGCGTGTTGTCATCCCGCGCTTCGATGCAGGTGACAATCTGCTGTTTCGCCTGATGCAGGGCAGTAAGCAGAGCAGGGTAATCCAGCGGTGGATAATCGGCATAGAACTTCTGTGCCAGCAGTCCGAGCTGGTTCCATTTAAAGCCGGTTTCCGGGAAGTCGATAGGCTGCCGGGTTTCGTCAAAAGTTATCCATTTGAGCACCAGTTCATTCCATCCCAGCAGATAGCAGACCAGATCGCGAACGCTCATCATTGTCCCCTGCGCGTGACCAGCCAGGGTCTTTTCGTTCGTTTTATTTTCAGGAATATGTGACAGGTAACCAGCCAGTTTTGCGAAGTTTTTCTCGATGGCTGCCAGTAGCTGATCCTGGGTTTGCGGTACGCTCATAGCGAGTTCCTTTCTAAGTGATTTGATTCCCGGAGGCGAAGCTGCGCATCTGTCCGGGCTACCCGTCTTCAGCCATCTGCGAACCGGTAGCCCGGGTAGGTGCTTGGCGCCGCCCTGGGGGGAAGCGCGCAGAGAATCAACCCAGCGCGTTCAGATGCTCTTCCAGACTACCGGTGTTCGCGGCGGCATTGATATGTTCAAAATAATCATACCAGCCGCTGGCGGCGATACCAGCCAACAGCGCATCGCGGGCCTGAGCGTCGGGAAAACGCCAGATGCCTAAAAAACGGTGTGGGGAGGCTTTATCGATAGCGGTATCGGTCTGCGCCAGCGTCAGGAGTTCGACGCCCCATTGCGCGAGACCGCTCATCCCAGACTGAATGCCATTGATAAACTGCTGACGCTGCTCCACAGACAGCGCGTGCCAGGCGGAGTTAGGGGTATAAAGTTCGACTAAATAGTGAGACATAACGGGTGACTCCTTTGGGTTGATATCCAGATCATGAGAGACTTTTTCCTGCCAGCGTACCGGCGGCGACTTTCGCCAACAGTTCGGATAGCTGGATGCGTTCCTGCGCTGAGAGATGGCTGAATAAGCCAGCAATCCACCGGCCGTGCTGGGCGAAGACGCTGCCGATAAGCTGCTTGCCCTCAGGGGTTAATGCGATACGCATGGCCCGGCCATCAAGAGGGTCGGCGTGGCGCTCAATTAACTGGTCACGCTCAAGGCCGTTAAGCAGCCCGGTAATGGTTGCCCGGGTGACGCCTGCTTTTTCCGCCAACACGTTGGGAGCGAGGCCGTCGGTTGCGGCATCGAGCAAAAACAGCAGCACGAAACGTCCCTCGGATAATCCCCACGGAGCCAGCAGCGTTGCGCAATCGCGGTCGATGGCAGCCGCTAACGACAGAGTTTGAAAACAGAGGCGGATATTGTCGACGTCAGCAAGCTGATGACGCTCGGCCTCCTGCAGCAGCGAAAGGTATTTTTGTTCAAGTTCCATATCAGCCTCAGCTATATAGTATGGTGCCTAACTATATGGCTGAAGCGATAGACGATCAAGCGAAAATGTGGAGGTTGATGACAAACCTGGTCTGAACGCCGAGCCTGATTTTGCCGGATGGCGGCTGACGCCATACCCGGCCTTGAACATTTCCCGGAGGCGATGCTGCGCATCTGTCCGGGCTACCCGTCTTCAGACGTCTGCGATCCCGTAGCCCGGGCAAGGCGCTTTGCGCCGCCCCCGGGAAGAAGACCGCAGGGTGTTGCCGAATTATCCCGGAGGCGATGCTGCGCATCTGTCCGGGCTACCCGTCTTCAGACGTCTGCGATCCCGTAGCCCGGGCAAGGCGCTTGCGCCGCCCCCGGGAAGAAGACCGCAGGGTGTTGCCGAATTATCCCGGAGGCGATGCTGCGCATCTGTCCGGGCTACCGATCTCAACAATCTGCGGGTCGGCAAGGTTTACTCTTCCGGGGTATTAGCCTGTACGCGGCGACCGCTGGCGACAAAATTGCCAGTGCCGAGATGATGCAGGGTATTGATCTTATCGTCGTCGAACTGCCAGCGACCGGTGACGAACGCGCGCTCATCGGCAGCGGCGGAAACCACCTCGCCAAACAGAGTGTCGTACTGCTCCTGAGCCGCCGTTGGCGGCAGCAGGCGGCACTCCATCCACGCCAGACATTTCTCTTCGATCAGCGGCAATCCCAGCTCCGGGCCTTGCACTACCGGAATGCCGTAAGCGTTAAATTTATCCTCATCGCGCCCGCTGATGCTACCGACCGCGTAGGTCCAGCTTGCGGCCTCCACGCCAGGGACGACGATGCCGAAGGTACCGTTGCGCTCAATAATTTCCCGCGTCCAGGCGCTTTTATCCACCACGATAGCCAGCCTCGGTGGTGCAAACTCCACCGGCATCGACCACGCGGCGGCCATGACGTTACGGCGTTGAGACTGGGTGTCATAGCTGGTTATCAGAATGGTCGGGCCATGATTAAGCAGGCGACTGGCGTACTGGAGTTCCACGTGGCGAAAACGGCTCATATGCGTTCCTTGGTAAATGGGTCTGATGCCAGACCACACGTTAATCCGCAATGAAAATGTAATCAATACGTCATACAGGCTCCCTATAGTCGGCGGCACGATACCCTAAATAATTCGAGTTGCAGGCAGGCGGCAAGTGAGCGAATCCCCTGGAGCTTACTTTGGTAAGTGACTGGGGTGAACGAATGCGGCCAACGCACATGCAACTTGAAGAATGACGGGTAAAAGTCCCAAAGAGGATAACAATATGGTAGCTCCCCTGAATTTATCTCAGGTGAGCGCGGCCCGGCGGATGTTGACCGCGGGTAGAGCATCGCTTTCCCAATGGGGAGGGCGATAATGCGCGCGCTTACCAGCATTAAACTCGACGGCGTTTCGTTCGCCTTCGGTGCCAACACCGTTCTTAATCAGATCAGTCTGCATATCGATGCGGGCAGCATCGTTGCGCTGCTGGGGCCTTCTGGCTGCGGCAAAAGTACGCTGCTGCGCCTGCTGGCAGGATTAACAGTTCCCGCCAGCGGCAACATTCACTTCGGCGATCGCCTGGTGGCGAAAACCGGCTGGGGAATGCCCCCGGAGCAGCGCGATCTCGGCATGGTCTTCCAGGATTACGCTCTGTGGCCGCATATGACGGCTGCGCAGAACGTAGCTTTTCCGCTGCGTATGCGCGGTGTAGCGCGCCGCGAACGGCAAAAGCGGGTTATGGAAGCACTGGCGCTGGTTGGTCTCAACGGCTTCGCCGAGCGTAAACCGTCGGGGCTTTCCGGCGGCCAGCAGCAGCGCGTCGCCCTGGCCCGCGCTATCGTCGCTGAACCCCGCGTGCTGCTGTTCGACGAACCGCTCTCCAATCTCGATAGCGAACTGCGCGAGTCGTTGTGCGTCGAAATGAGCCGCCTGCTGCGCCAGTTAGGCATCACCGCCGTCTACGTCACCCATGACCGTCGCGAAGCAGAACTGCTGGCTGACAAGATTGTTCATTTATCTGCGGGCAGCATTGCCGCCGTCCGCGCCGTTACTTCATCCTCAGGGGAATCTGCATGAAAACCGTTATGACCGTTAAGAAAGGAGTTGCGCTCGCGATTATGTTGTCTGCTACCATGATATCCAGCGCCCACGCGCTGACCGTATACACCGCTGGTCCGGGCTCTCTGGCGAAAAGTCTCGCCAGCGGCTATGAGAAGAAAACCGGGGTTAAGGTGAATATTTTCCAGGCCACCACCGGCAAGGTGATGGCGCGTCTGGAAGCCGAACAGGCGAATCCACAGGCTGACGTGCTGATCTCCGCATCCTGGGACACGGCGGAGGATTTGCATAACCGTGGCTGGCTACTACCGTATCAGAGCGCTAATGCCGATAAGATTCCGGCGAATCTGAAATCCGCTGATTACGTCGCTCAGGGTATTTCGGCGTTGGGGATCGTCTGGAACACCAAAAGCGGCACCCCGGAGCCGAAAGAGTGGCGCGATCTGACCGAAGCCGCGTTCAAAGATAAAGTCACCACGCCGGACCCGGCGCTCTCCGGCGCATCACTGGATTTGCTGATCGGGTTACAGAATGGCATGGGCGATAAAGCCTGGGCGCTGTTTGACGACCTGAAGAAGAACGGCATGGTGGTCAGCGGGCCAAATGCCCAGGCGGTAACGCCTGTTATGCAGGGGGCGAAAGCCGCGGTGTTCGGCGCGGTGGATTATGTCTCTTACGGCAATATTCATCAGGGCGAATCGCTGAAGGTGATTTTCCCGGCCAGCGGTACGGTTATCGCGCCGCGCCCAATGATGATCCTCAAAACCAGCCAGCATGCTGACGATGCCAAAGCCTTTGTTGACTATGTCCTGTCGCCGGAAGGTCAGACGCTGGTCGCCGATGCCTGGCTGATGCCCGCCCGTAGCGATGTTCAGGCGAAACGTCCGTTGCTCAATGAGCTGAAAATTCTGCCGACCACCAGCGATGGCAACAGTGAACGTAGCGCGGTCCTCTCACGTTTTAATTCGCTTTTCGCGCAATAAACCGATTTCCCCGGGTGGCGAAAGCGTGCTCGGGCAAAAAGTAGCCTGGTCAGCGTAGCGCCACCGGGAAGATGCAACGCTGAGGCATCAGGCCCGGTGCATCTCCCGGAGGCGGCGCTGGTGCGCCTGTCCGGGCTACCGGATCGCAGACGGCTGTGAAGTTGTGGATTGTTTCCAGGAAAATACCGTGAAACAGAAACTTATTTCGACGGGAACGCTAACGGCGCTGCTGGTGCTGGTGGCGTTGCCGCTCTTCTTTATTGTGCTTCAAGCTATTTTTCCCCAGTTTAGCGCCGGTTCGCTGGACGGCGCGTTTAGCGGCGTATCGACGCTGATTGACGACCCGCAGCTGACGACGATGCTTGGCGGCACCCTGTGGGTAGCCTGCGGCGTGGCGCTGATGAGCGTGATTATCGGTTTGCCGCTGGGCGTGCTGCGCGGATTGTTTAACTTGCCGCTACCCCGCCTGTGGGATCTGCTATTTCTGATCCCCTTTCTTACGCCGCCCTATATCGCTGCGCTGTCATGGATGCTGGTGCTGCAAAGCAACGGCTATCTGCAACAACTGACCGGCTGGGATCTGAACGATCTGCTGTTCAGCCGCAGCGGGATCGTGCTGGTGATGACCCTCAACATCTTCCCGGTGGTCTATTTTGCGGTCTCGCGCAGCCTGCTGGCGAGCGGTCAGCGGCTGGCGATAGTGGCGCGGGTGCACGGGGCCAGCGCCTGGCGGGCGTTCTGGCATATCACGTTGCCGATGCTTTCTCCGGCGCTGGCGGCGGGGATGCTGCTGGCGTTTACCCTCGCCATTGAAGAGTACGGCGTTCCGGCGGCCCTCGGTTCACGGGCAGGGCTGGTGATGCTCACCGTCGGGATAGAGAAAAAGCTCGCCGACTGGCCTATCGACCTGCCGGGTGCGTCGCTGCTGTCATTGCTGCTGATTGCGGTAGCGCTGCTGGCCTGGTGGCTGCAAAAGCGGCTGATTGGCGATAAGGAAGTGACCAGCGTCACCGGCAAGCCGGGAGAGAACAGCGGGGCGGATTTGGGCTGGATGACGCTTCCGGCGGTGCTGTTTATGGCGGGTATCGGCGGACTGGCGGTGTTATTACCGGGGGCGTCGATGGTGCTAACCAGCCTGATGGGGACGCTGTCAGGCGGTATTCATGCTGACAATTTTACCTTCAGGCATTTCGATGCGCTGTTTGCCCAGCAGGGCGATGCGCTGTCGGCGCTGGGGACCAGCCTTTCGCTGGCGCTGGCTTCGGCATTGATCGTCGGCCTCGTCGGCATGCTGGCCGCCTGGCTGGTATTGGTGCAGAAAATCAAGGGGAGTGCGATTGTTGATGCGTTATCGCTGATGCCAGCAGCGCTGCCGGGCGTGGTGGTCGGCGTTGGGCTGATTCTGCTGTGGAATCAACCGTTCTGGCCGGTTTCTCCCTATAACACCTGGTTTATGCTACTGCTTTCTTATTGTTGTTTGCTGCTGCCGTGGCCGGTGCGCTATGTCGGCAGCGCGCTACGCCAACTCGGAAATAACCTTGAACCGGCGGCGCGGGTGCATGGTGCTACGCCATTGCAGGCGCTGCGTTTGATTGTTCTGCCGCTGGTGTTTCCGGCGCTGCTGGCGGCGATGCTGATGGTGTTTGCCGTTGCCTCCCGTGAACTGGTGACCTCGCTGCTGCTGGCCCCCGCCGGGACGCAAACCGTAGCGGTGTTTATCTGGCGTCAGTTTGAGCAGGGCTCGGTAGGACAGGGGATGGCAATGGCTTCCCTGACGCTATTTACTGGCCTGGCTTTAATGCTCAGCGCATTGGCGTTGATGCAGCGGGGCACGCGCGAATAAAGGCGATCGCACAAAATAGCTGGTCAGGCAGAAAAAACAGGCTATAAATGTCGGACACCGATTGCTGGAGGCATTGATGAGTCCATTTTTAAGCGCCTATTTTTCTCGTCTGGGCTGGACGGGAACCCCTGAAGTATCGATTAACACCTTGCGCGAACTGCATATCCACCATAACGGCGCGATCCCGTTTGAGAACCTCGATGTGCTGTTGCCCCGGGAGATGCACCTCGACGATCGGACGCTGGAAGATAAGCTGATTCATGGTCGCCGAGGCGGTTACTGCTTTGAACAAAATGGTCTGTTGGAGAGAGCGCTGCGCGAGATGGGCTTTAACGTGCGCAGCCTTCTCGGGCGCGTGGTGCTTGCCAATCCGCTGCATATGCCGCCGCGCACTCATCGGTTGCTGCTGGTGGAGGTGGAAGGCGAACGCTGGATTGCCGATGTCGGCTTCGGCGGTCAGACCCTGACCGCGCCGATTAAGCTGCTGGCTGATGTTGAACAAACCACCCCGCACGGTGAGTATCGCTTGATTTATGAAGGGGATGAATGGGTGCTGCAGTTCAGTCATCACGGTCACTGGCAGTCGATGTACCATTTTGATTTGGGTCGCCAGTACGCTTCTGACTATGTGATGGGCAATTTCTGGTCGGCGCACTGGCCGCAGTCGCACTTTCGTCATCATCTGCTGATGTGTCGCCATTTACCGGACGGCGGCAAAATGACGTTAACCAATTTCCACTTTACCCATTGGGATAAAAACCATGTGGTCGAAAAGCTGGATTTACCGGACGTTCCGGCGCTGTACGAAGCGCTGCAAACGCGTTTCGGCCTCGGCGTTGACGATGCGAAATATGGCTTTAGCGAAGCGGAGCTGGCGGCGGTAATGGCGGCGTTTGATACGCATCCAGAGGCGGGGAAATAATCAGCATACAGCAGCAGTAAGCTGGATAAGGCATTCGCAGCGATCTCAGGAAAAAGCCCCCGGCGGCGCTGCGCTTGGCCGGGCTACAGGTTCACCGCCGTCAGCGGTTCGGTAGCCCGGACAGGTGCGTAGCACCGCCTCCGGGAGAGGTATCCCTGCGTAGTAATGCACGCCTGGGATGGTTGGTTTTATTTGCTCAACGCCGTGAACGTACCACCTGATAGCGGCGGGTGAAATACTCCACCGGCGCGCTCCAGACGTGTACCAGACGAGTGAACGGGAACAGCAGGAAGATGGTCATCCCCAGCACCAGATGAACGCGATAAATCCACGCCACGCCGTCAAGATGCGCCGATGCGCCGCCGTGGAAAGTCACCACCGCCTGCGCCCAGTCCACCAGTTTTAGCATCTCGCTGCCGTCCGGGTGCTGCGCGGAGAACGGAATCGTCGTCAGGCCGAGTGCGCACTGAATCAGCAGAATGCTCAGAATCAGAATATCCGCCGTGGTGGAGGTCGCGCGAATGCGCGGGTTGGTCAGACGACGCACCAGCAGGCCGATGCCGCCGACCAATGTCAGCACACCGCAAACCCCGCCCAGAATCATCGCCATTAGCTGCTTTTGCGACATTGGCAGGAACCAGGAATAGACCCAGTGCGGCGTCAACATGCCGAAGAAATGGCCGAAGAAGATCCCGAGAATACCGATATGGAACAGGTTCGACCAAAGCACCATCCCGCGCTTATCCAGCATCTGGCTCGATGAGGCGCGCCAGGTGTACTGGCCGTAGTCGTAGCGCAGCCAGCTGCCGATCAGGAAAACCGTGCCGCAGAGGTAGGGGTAGATATCGTAAAAGAAGACGTTAAGGTACTGTATCATTTTGGGCCTCCGGCACGGACGTCGACATACTGCGGTGCCACGTCCTGGCTAAAGCGTCGTTGATAAGACTGCATTGGGGAGCTATCGCAGGCGGTGGCGTTATCCTCGATAAACTTCACCTGCTCCTCCTCCCACACCGCATCCAGCGCCTGGCGGGTGTCGTCGCGTTTTTCCCCCGACACCTGTTTAGTGACACTGTCACTATTTAGTTTGCTATTGGCGATCGACAGCAACGCATCAAACAGCCGATAGTATTCGCACTCCCTTTGCTTTAGCCGCCCACCGAGCAGGGCCAGAATCGGCGCGACGTTCTGTAACCCTTCGCGGGCTTCGTTCTCCGGTAAGATGCTCAGATACTCCAGATAGAGCGGCAGGTGGTCCGGCAGTTCGCGGCTGTTTAGCTGCAAACCGGCCTGTTCATACTGGCCCATTAAATCGACCATCGCCTGGCCGCGATCGCGGGATTCGGCGTGGACGTGTTCGAACACCAGCAGCGAAGTAGCACGCCCGCGTTCAAACACTTCGCACCATTCGGCCTGCCGGTCGAGGAGCTTCGCCGCCAGCAGCGGTCCGACGAAAGGCAGCAGCGCCGGAGCATCGGCGCTAACCAGCGCCAGCGCCTCCTCACGGTTCTCCCACAGCACCTCGTCCGGATACTCCAGCAGCAGGCCGATGACTTTGAGGATCTGCATTATTCTCCCTCCCCGTGTTTGCGCACGCCACCGATGTCAATGGCATCAATGCGTCGACTGTTGAAGAGGTTGAACTTAGTATCCGACCCGTGGCAGCCATCGCCGAAAGTGAAGCCGCAGCCGTTTTTCTCCGGGAAAGCGTCTTCCGCCATTTCGCGGTGGCTGGTTGGGATCACAAAGCGGTCTTCGTAGTTGGCAATCGCCAGATAGCGGTACATGTCCTCCACCTGTTCCACGCTTAGGCCGACTTCTTCGATGGCGCGGGTATCGGTGACGCCTTCCACTGTCTGGGAGCGTTTGTAGTGGCGCATCGCCATCATGCGTTTCAGGGCACGCAGCACCGGGCCGGTATCGCCCGCACTGAGCAGGTTGGCAAGGTATTGCACCGGAATGCGCAGGCTTTCCACCGCTGGGAGAATATTGCCGTTGCTTGGCAGACCACCGGCGTCGGCCACCGACTGAATCGGTGACAGCGGCGGGACGTACCAGACCATCGGCAGGGTGCGGTATTCCGGATGCAGCGGCAGGGCCAGCTTCCAGTCCATCGCCAGCTTGTAGACCGGGGATTTCTGCGCTGCGTCAATCACGTTATGCGGAATACCTTGTTTCAACGCCTCTTCGATCACCGCCGGGTCGTGCGGATCGAGAAACACGTCGCACTGGCGTTCGTAGAGATCGGTTTCATGTTCGGTGCTGGCTGCTTCTTCGATGCGGTCCGCGTCATACAGCAGCACCCCGAGGTAGCGGATGCGCCCGACGCAGGTTTCGGAGCAGACCGTCGGTTGTCCGGATTCGATACGCGGGTAGCAGAAGATGCATTTCTCTGACTTGCCGCTCTTCCAGTTAAAGTAGATTTTTTTGTACGGACAGCCGCTGATGCACAGTCGCCAGCCGCGGCATTTGTCCTGGTCGATCAGTACGATACCGTCTTCTTCACGCTTGTAGATGGCGCCGCTCGGGCAGGTGGCGACACAGCTTGGGTTGAGACAGTGTTCGCACAGGCGCGGCAGATACATCATGAAGGTGTTTTCGAACTGACCGTACATCTCCTTTTGCATTGCGGCAAAGTTCTGGTCGTGGGCACGCTTTTCAAACTCGCCGCCGAGCAGCTCTTCCCAGTTCGGGCCCCATTCAATCTTGTTCATACGCTGGCCACTGATCAGCGAACGCGGGCGGGCGGTGGGCAGATGTTTACCTTCAGCCGCATTGTGCAGATGTTGATAGTCGTAGGTGAACGGTTCGTAATAGTCGTCAATGCCCGGAATCAGCGGGTTGGCAAAGATTTTAGACAGTACGCCGACACGGTTACCGAGGCGTGGAGTGAGCTTGCCGGTAATGCTGCGAACCCAGCCGCCTTGCCACGCCTCCTGATCTTCCCAGTTTTTCGGATAGCCGATGCCTGGCTTGGTTTCCACGTTGTTAAACCATGCGTATTCCATCCCTTCACGGCTGCTCCAGACGTTTTTACAGGTGACCGAGCAGGTGTGGCAGCCAATGCATTTGTCGAGATTAAGCACCATGCCGACCTGTGAGCGTATTTTCATTTTTTCGCCTCCTGAACCTGATCGCGACCTTCGTCATCCAGCCAGTCAATATTTTTCATTTTGCGGATCATGATGAACTCATCGCGGTTGGAGCCGACGGTGCCGTAGTAGTTAAAACCGTAGGCCAGTTGGGCATAGCCGCCGATCATGTGCGTCGGTTTCGGGCACACGCGGGTGACTGAGTTATGGATCCCGCCGCGCCGACCGGTGACTTCCGAACCTGGAATATTCATCAGGCGTTCCTGTGCGTGGTACATCATGGTCATGCCCGGCGGTACGCGCTGGCTGACCACCGCGCGGGCGGTGAGCGCGCCGTTCGCGTTAAAGGCTTCAATCCAGTCGTTATCCTCAATGCCCAGCTCTTTGGCGTCGGTTTCGCTAAGCCATACAATCGGCCCGCCGCGCGACAGGGTCAGCATCAGCAGGTTTTCACTGTAGGTGGAGTGGATGCCCCATTTCTGGTGCGGCGTCAGGAAGTTAAGCGCTTTTTCCGGGAATCCGTTAGGAGGGATCTCCTTCATGTGGCTGACGCTGCGGGTGTCAATCGGTGGACGATATGCCACCAGGCTTTCACCAAAGGCGCGCATCCAGGGGTGATCCTGATACAGCTGCTGGCGACCGGACAGCGTACGCCAGGGGATCAGTTCATGAACGTTGGTGTAGCTGGCGTTATATGAAACATGTTCGCTTTCCAGGCCTGACCAGGTCGGGCTGGAGATAATCTTGCGCGGCTGGGCCTGAATATCGCGAAAGCGGATTTTCTCATCCTCTTTATTCAGCGCCAGATGCGCATGTTCACGTCCGGTAAATTCGCCGAGCGCCTGCCAGGCTTTTACCGCCACCTGACCGTTGGTTTCCGGGGCGAGGGCGAGGATCACTTCCGAGGCGTCAATGGCGCTATCAATGCGCGGACGGCCTTTCGCCGGGCCATCAAGCTTGACGTAGTTAAGCTTGCCGAGGAAATCGACCTCGCTCTGGGTATTCCACGAAATACCTTTGCCGCCGTTGCCTAGCTTGTCGAGCAGCGGGCCGAGAGAGGTGAAACGCTCGTAAGTGGCTGGATAGTCACGTTCCACGACGGCAATCGACGGGGCGGTTTTACCGGGGATTAAATCGCATTCGCCCTTGCGCCAGTCGAGTACGTCAAAGGGTTGCGACAGCTCCGCCGGGGAATCATGCTGTAGCGGTACCAGCACCACATCGGTCTCTTTGTCGAGATGACCAACGCAGACTTCCGAGAAGGTTTTGGCGATATCCTTATAGATTTCCCAGTCGCTTTTCGCCTCCCACGCCGGGTCGACGGCGGCGGAGAGCGGGTGGATAAACGGATGCATATCCGAGGTGTTCATATCGTCTTTTTCGTACCAGGTGGCGGTCGGCAGGACGATATCGGAGAACAGGCAGGTGCTGGACATGCGGAAATCAAGGGTCACCAGCAGGTCGAGCTTGCCCTCGATAGCGGCGGTTTGCCACTCCACCTCTTCGGGCTTCACGTCATCGGTCGCGCCCAGCTCATCGCCCTGAATCCCGCTGTCGGTACCCAGCAGATATTTGAGCATATATTCGTGGCCCTTGCCGGAAGAACCCAGCAGGTTAGAGCGCCAGATAAACAGGTTGCGCGGGTGGTTCTTGCCGTTATCCGGCTGCTCGCAGGCAAAGCGAATATCGCCGGACTTTAGCGCCTGAGCGGTAAAGTCGGCTGGGGAAAGACCTGCAGCGGCGGCCTGCTGTTTGATGGTGAGCGGGTTGATGCCCAGCTGCGGCGCAGAGGGTAGCCAGCCCATGCGCTCGGCGCGGACGTTGAAGTCGATTAAATGACCGCTAAATTTGCTGGCATCCGCCAGCGGCGATAACAATTCCTGGGCGGTCAGCTTTTCATAGCGCCACTGGCAGGCGTGATTGTAGAAATAGGAGGTGCTGTTCATCTGGCGCGGCGGGCGGTTCCAGTCGAGGGCGAACGCCAGCGGCAACCAGCCGGTTTGCGGGCGCAGCTTCTCCTGACCGACGTAGTGCGACCAGCCGCCGCCGCTCTGACCGACGCAGCCGCAGAACACCAGCATATTGATCATCCCGCGGTAGTTCATATCCATGTGATACCAGTGGTTGACACCAGCTCCGAGGATAATCATCGAGCGACCGTGGGTTTTATGCGCGGTATCGGCAAACTCGCGGGCGATCTGCTCGATATGCTGACGCGGTACGCCGGTGATCTGCTCGGCCCACGCCGGGGTATAGGCTTTCACCTCGCCGAAATCTTGCGCCGCGTTGGCGTCCTCTAAACCGCGATCGAGCCCGTAGTTGGCGAGGATCAGGTCATACACGCTCACTACCAGACCGGTGTCGCCATTGGCCAGCGGCAGCTGTTTGACCGGGAGCTGATGAATCGTCACGGGATCTTGTTTGACGCTACGAAAGTGCGGATTTTCGTTGCCGCCGAAGTAGGGGAAACCAACCGAAACGACGCTATCGCGGCTGTCCAGTAGCGACAACGTTAATTCGGTCTCTTGCCCGGCAGCCCGCTGCTCAAGGTTCCATTTGCCTTTTTCACCCCAGCGGAAGCCAATTGAACCGTTAGGCGCGACCAGCTCGCCTGCGCTGTTATACGCCACGGTTTTCCATTCCGGATTGTTGCTTTCGCCCAGCCCGTCAACCAGATCGGAAGCCCGTACCATACGCCCCGGCACGTAGCTACCATCTTCGCGCGGGTCGAGCATCACCAGCATCGGCATATCGGTATAGGTGCGACAATAGTTGAGGAAGTAATCGCTGGGGTTATCAAGATGAAACGCTTTAAGGATCACGTGACCCATCGCCATTGCCAGCGCGCTATCGGTTCCCTGTTTCGGGGCCAGCCACTGATCGCAAAGCTTGGCGACTTCCGAATAGTCCGGGGTAATGGCGATGGTTTTCGTGCCTTTGTAGCGCACCTCGGTAAAGAAATGGGCATCAGGGGTGCGGGTCTGCGGGACGTTGGAGCCCCAGGCGATAATGTAGCTGGAGTTGTACCAGTCGGCGGATTCGGGGACGTCGGTCTGCTCGCCCCAGGTCATCGGCGATGCGGGGGGAAGGTCGCAGTACCAGTCGTAGAAGCTCAGGCAGGTGCCGCCAAGCAGCGACAAGTAACGGGTACCGGCGGCGTAAGAGACCATCGACATCGCCGGGATCGGCGAGAAGCCAGCGACGCGGTCCGGGCCGTAGTTTTTAATCGTCCAGACGTTGGCGGCGGCAATCAGCTGGTTCAGTTCTTTCCAGCTGGAGCGGATAAAACCCCCTTTACCGCGCACCTGTTTGTAGCTGAGGGTTTTGACCGGGTCCTGCATGATGCTGTCCCAGGCCAGCACCGGATCCGGATGCTGAGCCAGCGCCTCGCGCCATAGCTCGATCAGCCGCTTGCGCGCCAGCGGATACTTCAGGCGGTTAGCGCTGTAAAGATACCAGGAGTAGCTTGCGCCGCGCGGACAGCCTCGGGGTTCGTGATTGGGCAGGTCAGGGCGGGTGCGCGGGTAGTCGGTTTGTTGGGTTTCCCAGGTGACCAGCCCGTTCTTAACGTAAATCTTCCAACTGCATGAGCCCGTACAGTTCACACCGTGCGTTGAGCGGACAATCTTGTCGAACTGCCAGCGCTGACGGTAGCTATCTTCCCAGTCGCGGTTGGTGTTGTACACCTGACCGTGACCGTTGGCAAAGGTCTCGCCTTTCTGCTTAAAGTAGCGAAAGCGATCCAGTAGTTTACTCATGACATTTCTCCTGCTTCGATAATGTACGGCATCGTGCCATTGCCGGATGGCGATGCTTGCGCATCTTATCCGGCCTACAAGACCGTTCGATCCCGTAGGCCGGATAAGGCGTTAGCCGCCATCCGGCAAATTTCTCGTTATTTTTTTGCTGGTGTGCGTCGGCCATAGACCAACCACGTCACCAGCACACACACGACGTAGAAGACAAAGAACACTTTCATGGCCCCGACCGGAGATCCGGTCATTGCCAGCGACGTACCGAAGGCTTTTGGGATAAAGAAGCCGCCAATCGCACCGATGGCGGAGATAAATCCGAGCGCCGCTGCGGTATCGGTCACCGCTTCGTGCTGGGCCTGTTCGTCACTACCGCCGCGCTTTTTCACGCTCTCGATGGTGATTTGACGGAAGATCACGGCGATCATCTGGAAGGTGGAGCCGCTGCCGAGACCGGCGGTCAGAAACAACCCCATAAACACCACGTAAAAGGCGAGGAAGCTGCCGGAACCGGAGCCAGGTAGGGTGAGGAACAGCAGGCCGGTAAATAGCCCCATCAGGATAAAGTTGATCAGGGTAACCCGGACGCCACCGAGACGGTCGGAGATAATGCCGCCAAAGGAACGGGCCAGCGCGCCGATAAACGGTCCGAAGAAGGCCAGTTTGAGGATGTTAACCTCCGGAAACTGCGTTTTTGCCAGCATGGCAAAACCAGCGGAAAAGCCGATAAAGGAGCCAAAAGTCGCGAGGTAGAGCAGGCTCAGCAGCCACATATGCGGTCGCTTCAGAACGGGCAACTGATCGCGAATGGATGCCTTTGAGCTGGCGATATCGTTCATGCCTACCCAGGCGGCAATGGTGGCGATGACCAGCAGCGGTACCCAGATGATGGCGGCGTTGCTCAGCGCCAGCGTGGAACCATCCTCCTGAGGAACCCCGTGAACGCCGAGGAACGCGAATATCGGCAGGAAGATCACCGCCGGAGCAATCATTTGCATCACGCTGACGCCGAGGTTGCCGAGCCCGCCGTTCACCCCCAGCGCGCTGCCCTGCTTGGCTTTAGGAAAGAAAAAGCTGATATTTCCCATGCTGGAAGCAAAGTTAGCGCCAGCAAAACCGCACAGCAGGGCAATTGTGATAAATACCCAAAATGGAGTAGCGGTATTTTGAATAGCAATTCCCAGCCAGATGCAAGGCACCACCAGAATAATCGTGCTTAATACCGTCCAGTAGCGCCCGCCAAATATAGGTACCATAAAGGAGTAGGGGACGCGTAATATTGCGCCAGATAGTGAAGGCAGGGCGGTTAATAAAAAGAGTTGGTCGGTGGTGAAATTAAATCCGACTTTATTGAGATTGACCGCGACGGCACTAAATAACATCCAGACGCAAAAGGCGAGTAGCAGACAGGCCACAGAAATGCAAAGATTCCTCCGCGCTATTTTCTTTCCCTTATTTTCCCAGAATGCCCCGTTTTCTGGCTTCCACTCTTTTAAAAGGTAATGATTCTTCTTCTCATTTTCTGTCGACATATTGCCCTCGAATGAACAGTATTCAGTGAAAAGAATAAATAAGTAAAAACAGTAAATTAAGAAAATACTGTATGCAGAGGTGGTTTTTTTATCCGTTGTAATGATTGAAGAATAGATAAGAAAAGCGCGTCATAAGAAGACGCGCGAATAATAGGGGGGGATTATTTGTTACAGAATGTAACGTTGAATTAAAATAACTCCATCGATATATAATAGTTTATATAACGATTAAAGGTGGCATCATCAATTTCCTGCATCCCCAATGCGTAAATACCATCGAGGCCGCAGACCAGGGCGATCAGCCGCCAGGCGATACTTTCCGCGTTGTCCTTGGGCTGAAACTCACCCGCCTCGATTCCGCCGTGGATAATCTTCAGCGTCTCTTCATGCCACATGCTCATGGTTAAAAGGTATGCGCCTTTGATATCGCTGTCGCTGTCGGCTAGCAGTTGTGCTTCGCGCCATAAGCGAATATAGGGCTCAAGCCTGCCGTCATCGCTCCCGATCATTGAAAAAAGGCGCTCGCGCCAGCTGGCATTATTGCTGACCAGCGGCATATCGAGCATTTCTCGGATCAGGCGCACAAAGGTATGGGCTTTTAACTCGCCAGTGGAAGTGAAGTGGTGATGCAACTGCCCGGCAGCTACGCCAGCCTCAGCCGCTATCTGGCGAACGGTCATCGCGCCCAATCCGCCTCTTAGCGCCACGCGCATGGCTGCCAGCACAATGACTTCCCGACGCGCATCGCGATTTAAATAGCTCATAACGTTCCGTGCCCCCTGATTTTTTGGCGATAGTAACAAAAAGTTGGACACTCGTTCAACATTGCGGCAGGATCGCCATCCTGGACAAATGTCCAATTTTCAACATTGAGGAAAAGTAGTATGTCTCGGCAATGGTTGACGCTGATGGCGATTTTGTTGGTTTATATTCCGGTGGCGATTGACGCCACGGTACTGCATGTGGCTGCGCCGACGCTAAGCGTGGCGCTGGGAACCAGCGGCAATGAGCTGCTGTGGATTATTGATATCTATTCGCTGGTGATGGCCGGTATGGTGTTGCCGATGGGCGCTCTGGGCGACAAAATCGGCTTCAAACGGCTGCTGCTGCTCGGTAGCGGTATTTTTGGTGTGGCATCGCTGGCGGCGGCGTTTTCACCTACGGCAGCGACGCTAATTGCTTCCCGCGCGCTGTTAGCGGTAGGAGCCGCGATGATCGTCCCGGCAACGCTTGCCGGGATCCGTAGCACTTTCTCGGAAGCCCGTCATCGTAACATGGCGCTTGGCCTGTGGGCGGCGGTCGGCTCCGGTGGTGCGGCATTCGGCCCGCTGGTCGGCGGCATACTGCTGGAGAATTTCTATTGGGGCTCGGTATTCCTGATCAACGTACCGATCGTG
Organism: Klebsiella huaxiensis; assembly: GCF_003261575.2. Classification (GTDB taxonomy): domain Bacteria; phylum Pseudomonadota; class Gammaproteobacteria; order Enterobacterales; family Enterobacteriaceae; genus Klebsiella; species Klebsiella huaxiensis. Next base: position 2,911,314 of record NZ_CP036175.1, read on the forward strand.
CTGGTGGTGATGGCAATTAATGCCAAAGTGGTCCCACGCCAGCCTGCGCGTCGTGAACAACCGCTCAATTTATTCCAGGCGTTGATCCTTATTGCCGCCATACTGATGCTGGTATTTAGCGCCAAAACGGCGCTGAAAGGGCAAATGGCGCTGTGGATAACCGGACTGGTGGCGATTGCTGGCGCGGCGATGCTGACCTGGTTTGTGCGTAAACAGCTCTCAGCGGCACGCCCGATGGTCGATATGCGTCTGTTTACCCACCGCATTATTTTAAGTGGTGTGATGATGGCGATGACGGCGCTGATTACCCTGGTCGGCTTCGAGCTGCTGATGGCGCAGGAGTTACAGTTTGTGCATAACAAAACGCCTTTTGAGGCCGGGTTATTTATGCTGCCAGTGATGGTGGCGAGCGGGTTTAGCGGGCCGATTGCCGGGATGCTGGTGTCACGATTAGGGCTGCGCGAGGTGGCGACCGGCGGCATGTTGCTGAGCGCCCTGAGCTTCCTCGGCCTGTCGATGACCGATTTCAGCACTCAGCAATGGCAGGCCTGGGGGCTGATGACGCTGCTGGGCTTCAGCGTCGCCAGCGCGCTGCTCGCGTCCAGTTCAGCAATTATGGCCGCCGCGCCGAAAGAGAAAGCCGCAGCGGCAGGAGCCATTGAAACTATGGCCTACGAGCTGGGCGCAGGACTGGGGATTGCGCTATTTGGCCTGATCCTGACTCGTAGCTACACGTCGTCAATTATTCTGCCGACGGGCGTGGACGGCGCGGCGGCAGAGCAGGCGTCATCATCGATTAGCGAGGCGATTAAGCTGGCGCAGTCGATGCCCGCCATTCCGGCGCAGAGTCTGATTGAGGCGGCGAAGACGGCGTTTATCAGCTCGCACAGCATCGTGCTGGCGACGGCCGGCGTCCTGCTTTTACTGCTGACGGCAGGTATCTGGCGCAGCCTGGCGAAAGCGCCGGAATTGAATTAATTCCTTTTGCCGGAGCTATTCTCCGGCTTTTATTTATACCGCGTTTTTCTGATTTTTCTTTGTGAATGGGTTTTACACAGTCGTTTGCTATCGTAATGTGTTAGCTAATATTGGGGGTCGCAGGATACACAAAAACAACATAGATATGCGAAAGGAACTCTATAATGAAATTGATGGGTATTACCAATAATTCAAGGGAAATACTCTGCGGATTCGGGATATTTATAGCATCGTTACCGGTATGTGCCGCAGGGTTTGATTGTTCAATAAAAAATAAATAGCGTTGAACAGGTAAAACGCGCCACGCAGAGCGCTTCCAGCGTTCAAAAAGAAGCCTGGATTGGCTACTGTGAAACACAAGAATGTACCAGCACAGTGGTCTCTCCAGATGGGAAATGGCGTTTGGCTTCGCGAGACGGCTACAAAGGTGAAAAAGATGAAGGTATGTTCTATTTTCCAGCCGATAAACCTGACCAGGGAATTAACGTATTTTTAGCCCAGGGTGATACCTCAGTAAATAATGATTATGGCTATATGCGTAATTATGTTTGGGGGGGTGACTCATCATTTTATTTTGATAACGAGGGGGCATATGCCTGCATCTGGAAAACAGATATAAAAAACAAGACTACCCAACGTATATTGCCGATCGAAGAAATGAGCAAGCCTTATTATCTGAAATACAATGATGAAGATATTGTCATCGCGTCATATAGCTATTATCAAAAAAAAGAAGAAAAACGATACTACGAAATTTACATGGCTAAAAAATAGTATGTAATGACTCGCGGCAAACAGTGTTTGCCACGAGTCAATAAGAGGTTAGCGCCGGGTCGCCTGCCAGCAGAGCAGGGAGCCGATGCACACCATCCCGGCTCCCTGCCAGAATGACCACGACAGCGCGGCGCTGAGCAACATCGCTGCCAGCGCCGAAGAGAGTACCGGGGTAAAGTAGGAGGCGGCGGCCAACAGACTAACGTTGCCATGCAGGATCCCAACGTTCCACGCCGCGTATCCTAATCCTAGCGCGACTGACAGGGTGACTAACTTGATGATGACCGGCCAGCTAAAGATCATCGGCGGCTGCTCGCTGAACAGGAATTTCAGCCACAGGGTCAGGGCGGTGAGCAGGACAAACAGGGTAATGCCGTTTTTGCCTTTTGCGTATTTGGCGGTGACCGTGCAGTAGGCCGCCCAGATAAACGCACCGACAAAGGCCAGAATATAGCTCAGCGGACTGGAGACTACGTTGCTGATTATTTCATCGATATTCAGACCGTGCTCACCGCCTAATACCCAGCTAACGCCAAATAAAGCCAGCAATAACCCCGGGATCACCAGCCAGCTGCTTTTTTGTCCGTTGAACAGAATGGCAAATAGGATGGTCAGGCTGGGCCACAGGTAATTAACCATTCCCACTTCAATCGCCTGCTGGCGGGTTCCGGCTAATCCTACCGACAGCGCCAGGCAAATTTCATAGCTGACGAACAGTAGGCTACCCGCCAGTAAGTAGGGGCGGGGGATTTGGCGTATTTGCGGGAAGCCGACGGTAAAGATCAGCAAAATGCCGCTCAGGCTGTAGATCATCGCCGCACCGCCCACCGGCCCAAGCCCTTCACTAACGCCGCGTATCAACCCGACCATCGTACTCCAGAGAATGATGGCGGCGAATCCAATCAGCGTAGCTCTCTTCTTCTCCATATTTAACCTGATATTGATTCAAACGCAGTCGGCTTTTATAACACTTTTTATTGCTTCTTTGTGGATATTTTCCGTAACGCTTAATACTAATGGAGTAATGAAATTCGACGTCGCTGACTATTAAGGGGGCGTGCGTTTTGGACATTGATTTGACGCAAATAAAACAGGGGCTTTGCTGTTAGTTTTCCCTTCCGCGATGAATAAACATCCCGCATGGAGGGGAATAATGGACGTCAGCCGCAGAAAGTTTTTTAAAATCTGCGCAGGCGGTATGGCTGGAACAACAGTCGCTGCTTTGGGTTTTGCGCCCAAGATGGCTCTGGCTCAGGCGCGCAACTATAAATTGCTGCGTGCGAAAGAGATCCGCAACACCTGCACATACTGCTCCGTCGGCTGCGGGCTATTAATGTATAGCCTGGGCGACGGCGCGAAAAACGCGAAAGAAGCGATTTACCATATTGAAGGGGACTCCGATCACCCGGTGAGCCGCGGTGCGCTATGCCCGAAAGGCGCGGGTCTGCTGGACTACGTCCATAGTGAAAACCGTCTGCGCTATCCGCAATACCGCGCGCCGGGTTCAGATAAATGGCAGCGCATCTCCTGGGATGAGGCATTTACCCGCATCGCCAAGCTGATGAAAGCCGACCGTGACGCCAACTTTATTGAGAAAAACGATCAGGGCGTTACGGTTAACCGTTGGCTTTCCACCGGCATGCTGTGCGCATCCGCAGCGAGCAATGAGACCGGCATGTTGACGCAGAAGTTTGTGCGATCTCTCGGCATGCTGGCGGTAGACAACCAGGCGCGCGTCTGACACGGACCAACGGTAGCAAGTCTTGCTCCAACATTTGGTCGCGGTGCGATGACCAACCACTGGGTTGATATCAAAAACGCTAACGTCGTGGTGGTAATGGGCGGTAACGCCGCTGAAGCCCATCCGGTGGGATTCCGCTGGGCGATGGAAGCGAAAAACAACAACGATGCGACGCTTATCGTCGTTGACCCGCGCTTTACGCGCACGGCGTCGGTGGCTGATATCTATGCGCCGATTCGCTCTGGTACCGACATTACGTTCCTGTCGGGCGTTCTGCTGTACCTGATTCAAAATAACAAAATCAATGCGGAGTACGTTAAACACTACACCAACGCTAACCTGCTGATTCGTGAAGATTTCGGTTTCGAGGATGGCCTGTTCAGCGGCTACGATGCTGAAAAACGTCAGTACGATAAATCGTCGTGGAACTATCAGTTCGACGAAAACGGCTACGCCATGCGCGATGAAACCCTGCAACATCCGCGCTGCGTGTGGAACTTGCTGAAACAGCACGTTTCTCGTTATACGCCGGAGGTGGTGGAGAACATCTGCGGCACGCCGAAAGCCGATTTCCTCAAAGTGTGCGAAGTGCTGGCCTCAACCAGCGCCGCCGACAGAACCACTACATTCCTGTATGCGCTGGGCTGGACGCAGCACACCGTGGGCGCGCAGAACATTCGCACCATGGCGATGATCCAGCTGCTGCTTGGCAATATGGGCATGGCGGGCGGCGGCGTGAACGCGCTGCGTGGTCACTCCAATATCCAGGGATTAACCGATTTAGGTCTGCTCTCGACCAGTCTGACCGGTTATCTGACGCTGCCATCTGAAAAACAGACGAGCCTGCAAAGCTATCTGGCGGCGAATACGCCAAAAGCGACGCTTGCCGATCAGGTGAACTACTGGAGCAACTATCCGAAGTTCTTTGTCAGCCTGATGAAATCCTTCTATGGCGATGCGGCGCAGAGGGAGAACGACTGGGGTTTTAACTGGCTACCGAAGTGGGACCAGGCCTACGACGTTATCAAGTATTTCAATATGATGGATAACGGTAAAGTCACCGGCTATATCTGCCAGGGCTTCAACCCGGTGGCCTCATTCCCGGACAAAAACAAAGTTGTCCGTAGCCTGAGCAAACTGAAGTATATGGTGGTTATTGACCCATTAGTGACCGAGACATCGACCTTCTGGCAAAACCACGGCGAGTCTAACGATGTCGACCCGGCGGCGATTCAGACCGAAGTATTCCGTCTGCCGTCCACCTGCTTTGCCGAAGAAGATGGCTCGATCGCCAACTCCGGGCGCTGGTTGCAGTGGCACTGGAAAGGTCAGGATGCGCCGGGCGAAGCGCGTAACGACGGCGAAATTCTGGCCGGTATTTATCATCGTCTGCGTGAGATGTATCGCACTGAAGGCGGCAAAGGCGTCGAGCCGCTGCTGAAGATGGGCTGGAACTATAAACAGCCGGATCATCCTGAATCTGAGGAAATCGCCAAAGAGAACAACGGCTATGCACTGGAAGATCTATACGACGCCAACGGTGTGCTGCTGGCGAGGAAGGGTCAATTGCTGAACAGCTTTGCGCAGCTGCGTGATGACGGTAGCACCGCCTCGTCTTGCTGGATCTACACCGGGAGTTGGACCGAGCAGGGCAACCAGATGGCCAACCGCGATAACGCTGATCCGTCGGGGCTTGGCAATACGCTGGGCTGGGCATGGGCGTGGCCGCTCAACCGCCGCGTGCTGTATAACCGCGCCTCGGCGGATATCAACGGTAAACCATGGGATGCGAAACGGATGCTGATCCAGTGGAACGGCAGCAAATGGGTCGGGAATGATATTCCGGACTTCAATACCGCGCCGCCGGGCAGTAAAACCGGGCCGTTTATCATGCAGCAGGAAGGTCTTGGCCGCCTGTTTGCGCTGGATAAGCTGGCTGAAGGACCGTTCCCGGAGCACTACGAGCCGATGGAAACGCCGCTGGGTACCAACCCGCTGCATCCGAACGTCATCTCCAGTCCGGTGGTGCGCTTGTATGAAGAAGATGCCCTGCGTTTAGGTCAGAAGGACAAGTTCCCGTACGTCGGTACCACTTATCGCCTGACCGAGCATTTCCACACCTGGACCAAGCATGCGCTGCTCAACTCCATTGCGCAGCCGGAACAGTTTGTCGAAATCAGCGAAGGCCTGGCGAGCGCGAAGGGGATTGCCAATGGCGATCGGGTGACGGTCAGCAGTAAGCGCGGCTTTATTCGCGCGGTGGCCGTGGTAACCCGCCGTCTGCAAACGCTCAACGTTAACGGTCAGCAGGTGGAAACCGTCGGGATCCCGCTGCACTGGGGTTTTGAAGGCGTGGCCCGCAAAGGTTACATCGCCAATACCCTGACGCCGAACGTGGGTGATTCCAACTCGCAAACGCCGGAGTACAAGGCGTTTCTGGTCAACATTGAGAAAGCGTAAGGAGCGAATGAATGGCGATGGAAACTCAGGACATCATTAAACGCTCCGCCACCAACCCGATCACGCCTGCGCCTCGGGCGCGGGATTTTAAGGCGGAAGTGGCAAAGCTGATCGATGTCTCCTCCTGCGTCGGCTGCAAAGCCTGCCAGGTGGCCTGTTCCGAGTGGAACGATATCCGCGATGACGTTGGGCATTGCGTCGGGGTTTACGATAACCCCGCTGATCTCAGCGCTAAGTCCTGGACGGTGATGCGTTTTAGCGAAACCGAGCAGAACGGCAAGCTGGAGTGGCTGATTCGTAAAGATGGCTGTATGCACTGTGAGGATCCGGGCTGCCTGAAGGCCTGCCCGTCCGCAGGGGCGATTATTCAGTACGCTAACGGCATCGTCGACTTCCAGCAGGAGAACTGTATCGGCTGCGGCTACTGCATCGCAGGGTGTCCCTTTAACGTCCCGCGACTCAACAAAGAGGATAACCGGGTTTATAAATGCACGCTGTGCGTTGACCGGGTCAGCGTCGGCCAGGAACCGGCCTGTGTGAAAACCTGCCCAACCGGCGCGATTCATTTCGGCACCAAGAAGGAGATGCTGGAAGTGGCGCACGAGCGTGTGGAAAAGCTGAAGAAGCGCGGTTATCCCCACGCCGGGGTTTACAACCCGCCGGGCGTTGGCGGTACTCACGTGATGTACGTGCTTCATCATGCGGACCAGCCGGAGCTGTACCATAACCTGCCGAAAGCGCCGCAGATCGATACCTCGATCAATCTGTGGAAAGGAGCGCTGAAGCCGCTTTCTGCCGTCGGCTTTATCGCCACCTTTGCCGGGCTGATCTATCACTACATCGGGATTGGGCCGAACAAGGAAGTGGATGACGATGAGGAGGAGCATGATGAGTAAATCGAAAATGATTGTGCGCACGAAGTTTATCGACCGCGCCTGTCACTGGACGGTGGTGATTTGCTTCTTTCTGGTCTCGCTATCGGGGATTTCGTTTTTCTTCCCGACGCTGCAGTGGCTGACCGAAACCTTCGGTACGCCGCAAATGGGCCGTATTCTGCATCCGTTCTTTGGCGTGCTGATTTTCGTCGCCCTGATGTTTATGTTCGTGCGTTTCGTCCATCACAATATTCCTGATAAACAGGATATTCCGTGGCTGAAGGGAATTGTTGAGGTACTGAAAGGCAACGAGCATAAAGTGGCGCGGGTGGGGAAATATAACGCCGGGCAGAAAATGATGTTCTGGACCATTATGAGCATGATCTTTGTGCTGCTGGTGACCGGTGTAATTATCTGGCGGCCTTATTTTGCCCACTATTTCCCGATTCAGGTGATTCGCTATAGCCTGCTGATCCACGCGGCCTCGGCGATTATTCTCATTCATGCGATTCTAATCCACATGTATATGGCATTCTGGGTTAAAGGATCGATTAAGGGAATGATCGAAGGGAAGGTGAGTCGCCGCTGGGCGAAGAAGCATCATCCGCGCTGGTATCGCGACGTAGAGCGTCTGGAAGCGAAAAAAGAAAGTCGTGAAGGGCTGAAGTAAGACTTAGCCGTGGTTCCCCGCTCCGGTGATGACGGAGCGGGTCTACGTGTTAGTGATGAGCGCATCAATTGCGGAAATGACGGTGGTTCTTTCTTTACGTAAATTTTTGCGAGACGGCTTCCAGCGTAAAGCAACAGAATGAAATATTAACGGTTATCGTAATAACCCTCTGCACAGGGAGAACTCTGCGCAGAGGTGAGGGGGAAATTAATATTCTTCAGGAATAAAACGGAAAGGAAAATTGGTTGGTTTAACTTTGCCTATTTTGCGTTTTGGTAAAGTAACGTGTTCCACGGGCAGAGACTCGTAGGGTATTTGTGAAAGCAAATGGGTAATAATATTCAGGCGCACGCGTTTCTTGTCCTCCGAGCGGGCGACAAACCACGGCGCCCAGGCAGTATCCGTGGCGGCAAACATCGCATCGCGGGCTTCGGTATAGTCGTCCCAGCGGTTGAAAGACTTAATATCCATCGGCGAGAGCTTCCAGATTTTGCGTCCGTCGTCGATCCGGTCGCGCAGACGGCGCTCTTGCTCTTGCGGGGTCACCTCCAGCCAGTATTTAAGCAAGATGATCCCAGACTCCACCATGCCACGCTCCACCATTGGCGCGCCTTCGAGAAACTTCTGTACCTCTTCGGGGGTGCAAAACCCCATCACGCGTTCAACGCCTGCACGGTTGTACCAACTGCGGTCGAAAATCACAATCTCGCCAGCGGCAGGTAGATGCTTGATGTAGCGCTGGAAATAGAGCTGGCTCTTTTCGCGTTCGGTTGGCGAAGGTAAGGCGACGACCCGGAAAATTCGCGGACTGACGCGCTCGGTTATCGCTTTGATCGTACCGCCTTTACCGGCGCCGTCGCGGCCTTCAAAGACGATGCACACCTTCAGCCCTTTATGCACCACCCAGCGCTGTAACTTCACCAGCTCAACATGTAGCCGACGCAATGCCTTTTCATACTCTTTATTATCGAGCGGAGCGACCTTCATGACCGTATCGGACGCTTTGCCGCTGTTTTTATTACCCATCTCGATTCTCCGTGCTGCCGTGATATCTCTTTGAAGTGTAATCGTTCAGCGGCAAGGCGGCGGGAAATATTGCCCGTTATGATACGGCCGGGCGACCGTATCGTCGTTCAGGCAGGAACCCCGCCATTGATGACCTGAAGGCCGACCTGTTGCCCCCATGAAAGCTCGAGGGTGTTGCCGTCAGGGTCTGCAAAGAAGGCGAAATACCCGACCGGATCGCCCGCCTGTTCAGGTTCCCGGCGTAAGACGCCTTCACGTCGCGCCTCGGCGACTTTGTTGTCAATCTCCTGCCGAGTGGCGCAGGCGACGCCGAGGTGGCCGAAGGGACCCAGCGGTGTATCGGCCGGTTCGTCGCTCTGCACCAACACCAGCGCGAAGGGTCGGGTACGATCGCTGAGCCATGCCACCTTACGTGCTGAGGGCAAGTCAGGCTCGCGCTGGTGGATAACCGTCATTGCGGTATAACGAGTATAAAAATCAATGCTGCTTGCCAGACAGCGAACGGTAAAGGCGACATGGGTGAAGCCGACATCAACAGGTTGCATGCTTTTCTCACTCTGTGGATTGCTGAGGGAAGACACTCTACAACCTTAAGTTAAGTTGAGATCAAGGGGGCGTTTAACCGTTTGAGCCCACTGATTTTTAGAGCTGGACGCTGGCATTTAAACCATTTTCACGCGGCCCGTCCGGGCTTCGCATGAACGAATCGAGCTGTTATATGGATAAAACCCCCGTCGCGCGTTTTTATCTGGTTTGCTGGTGTCGAATAGTCAATAATGCCGGCCGTCTTTTCACTCCTGTAACAGATGTATGAAAAAAACAATTTTTTCATTGGCGCTGGGCACTTTCGGACTCGGCATGGCGGAATTTGGCATTATGGGCGTATTACCTGAAATCGCTCATGATGTCGGCATATCCATTCCCGCCGCAGGCAATATGATCTCTTATTATGCTTTTGGCGTGGTCATCGGTGCGCCGATTATGGCGTTATTCTCCAACCGCTTTTCGTTAAAGTCGGTCATGCTGTTTTTGGTTGCCCTTTGCGTTATCGGCAATGCCATATTTACCTTGTCCGCCAGCTATTCGATGCTGGCGCTGGGTCGCCTGATTTCCGGCTTCCCGCACGGTGCATTTTTCGGCGTGGGGGCTATCATCCTGTCGAAAATTGCCCCGCCAGGAAAAGTCACTGCGGCGGTAGCGGGGATGATCGCCGGGATGACGGTCGCCAATTTGCTTGGCGTTCCCGCCGGGACGTGGCTTGGTCATCAGTTCAGCTGGCGCTACACCTTCCTGGCGATTGCAGTCTTTGATATTGCGGTTCTGGTGTCTATTGCCTGGTGGGTTCCCACGCTGTTTGATAAATCAACGACGCGCTTGAGCGAGCAATTCCATTTTTTGAAATCTCCTGCGCCGTGGCTTATTTTTGCCGCCACCATGTTCGGTAATGCCGGAGTATTTGCGTGGTTTAGCTATATTAAGCCGTTTATGATTAACGTCTCCGGTTTTGGCGAGAGTGCCGTCATATTTATTATGATGCTGGTGGGCCTGGGAATGGTATTAGGCAATTTGTTCAGCGGTAAAGTTTCCGTCCGCTATAGCCCGCTACGTATTGCCGCCGTCACGGATGGGATTATTGTCGCCACTTTATTATTGATATTTCTGTTCGGTGAAAATAAAGCCGCATCATTAACGCTGGCATTTATTTGCTGCGCAGCGCTTTTTGCCCTGGCAGCGCCGCTGCAAATCCTGCTGCTGCAAAATGCCAAAGGCGGCGAGATGTTGGGGGTGGCGGGCGGACAAATCGCTTTTAACCTCGGCAGCGCCATAGGGGCGCTGTTCGGCGGGATGGTGGTGACGGTCGGTTTTGGCTGGAGCTCCGTTGCTTTACCGGCCGCGCTACTCTCGTTTTTGGCACTCAGTTCGCTGCTGATTTATGCCCGCTATCAGCAGCGTTTGGTCTGATTGATTCCGTCGCGATTACGCCTGCCACGGTTCGCCGAGGGTTAACATTAAACGGTTGGCCCAGGCGAAGAAGGCTGCCGATTGCAGCAAATCCAGCTGCGCCAGCGTATCCAACCCCTGTTGTTCAATTGCCGTTAGGTGGCTGATGGCGAGCGCAGGAGGGGTAACGGAAATCGCGGCGGCGAAATCGATTTGCGCCTTCCAGCGCGGCGTCTGCCCGTCGCTCAGCTTTTCTCCCGGCGTCACTGCCAGCAGCGTTTCAACTGCCGTTTCATCTTTCGCCAGCTGTGCAGCCTTGCGAGCGTGCACCGAGGCGCAGTAGATGCAGCCGTTGATTTTGCTCGCTACCGTCGCCGCCAGTTCTCGTTCAGCACGAGGCAGGCCGCCGGGGGTATAAAAAATCCCTTTATCGGTTAATGTACGCTGTTCCAGTACCGGCTGGTTGCGCGCCAACAGGCGAAAATAGGGCGAATCGCTATGGCCAAATTTCGCCAGCAGCGCTTGTTCATCCGGCGTAAATTCCGCCAGCGGTTTGGCAGCCAGCCATGGTTCCCAGTGCAACTCATCGCGGGTGAAATGTACCGGTGCACTCTTACCGCTAATGGTCTGCGGTGCGGTGTGCCAGAAGCCCGCTACTACCGGGGTTTCCGCGACGGTGGTGGCTTTTCCGTTAAGCAGACGTAGCCCATTGACCAGCCGACTCTGGAAGCTGACGAAGGCGATAAGCTGGGCAAGCGTCACAATACCGCGCAGGCTCCATCTGGCGCGGATCAAGGCCTCCAGTGCCGACGGTGTGGCTTCCACCGGAGTAAATGTTAACAGTCGGGCGAAGGCCAGCGCCGGGGTCAGTCGAGGTGACGTGGGGTCGGCAATGCCAAAACCGGCATAGTGGGCGGCCAGCGCATCGGCCTGGTGCAGTTTCGCCACTTTCGCAGCAATGGCAAAACGCTCGTCCAATGGAAAATCGTTATCCTGCTGACTAAACAGCGCTTCGTAACTTCCCTGCGCGTGGCGGGTTGCTGCCTCGCGCACAGCGCGCGCCGCCGCTAAAGCGGAATTTGGGGCAATCTCTGCCAGTTCAGCCAAAATATCCTGACTTAACGTCATGGTGACTCCTTATCGTATCTGCGGGGCAATATGCTGAGCGATCAGCTCAATGGAACGAAGCGTGTCGCGGTGCGAGGGGTCAACGGAATGCACCTGGAATGAAATATCGGTAACCCGTTGCAGCACGCTATCACGCGCCAGCGAAGCGGCAACATGCTCTGCATCGCCAACGTGGGCGTCAAGCTGGGACAAATAATCAGTGACAGTGTCACCAATGATCTCATGACCTGCGGCCCGATGCTGCGTGGCCTGCTGGCGTAAACCGGGTTCCGCTACTTCCAGCGCATACGCCTGGCTATCGGCAACGAACGCGGTGCGTGAAGCGAGTATTCGTGGCTCAACACCTGCAGGCAGCGCCGCAAGGTAAGCATCGATAATCGGATTTTGAATGGCATCCAGCGGCAGCGAGGATTGTCCTGATGGGCGCGGTTGCGTTCGCGAGAGCATTAATCCGTGCCCGGACTGAGCCGCGCGAACGGCGCCTTCAATGGAAAATGTCGCAATCCAGATGCGTTCGGCAAGCTGCGGCGCCTGAGGGTAAAGATGGTTATCCGGATGCGATAGCGAATCGCCGCGCCAGGCGCTTTGGATCAAATGCAAATGCTCGCTAAACACCGTGCTGCGCTGATCGATTGTCAGTCCGAAGGGCAGGAACGAGGTGGGGGTTCCGCCTGAGCCGAAGCCCACCTCCAGCCGACCATCAGCTAACAGATCCAGCACTGCGGCATCTTCGGCTACCCGCAGCGGGTTTTCCATCGGCAGAGTGATAATGGCGGTTCCCAGACGAATGTGCTGGGTATGCGCCGCCGCGTGGGCGAGAAACACCAGCGGTGACGGCAGGCCGCCTTCATGTTCATGAAAATGGTGCTGGGCAATCCAGGCGCTATCGAACCCCAGGCGCTCGGCGTGGCGAATTTGCTCGGTGGCCAGCCGGTAACGCTCTTTCGGCGTGGCGTTATCTAACAGGCGGGTGAAAAATCCCAGTCGTTTGCGGGTCATGCGACCTCCTTGCTCGGCGATGAAAACCAGGGAATAGCGGCGATAAGCTCGCGGGTATAGTCATGCTGTGGGGCGGCAAATAGTCGGCTGACCTCGCCGTGTTCAACAACCTGACCAGCCCGCAGTACCGTGACGCTGTGGGCGATACGGCGTACCGTCGCTAAATCATGAGTAATAAACAGATAGGTCAGCCCGAGCTGTTGTTGAAGCTGTTGCAACAGGGCCAGAATTTGCGCCTGTACGGTGACGTCCAGTGCGGACGTTGCCTCATCCAGCACGAGGATCGTCGGCTCAAGGATTAAGGCGCGGGCGATGGCGACCCGCTGGCGCTGGCCGCCTGAAAGCTCGCGAGCAGTACGGGCTAACAGCTCAGGTGCTAACGCTACCCGGGCAGCGACTGTTTCCACACGTTGACGTCTTGCTTCGACATTCAGACGGTCAAAGTTTTTTAACGGCTCCTCAATAATCTCAAATAGCGTTTGTCGCGGATCCAGCGAGGCAAAGGGGTTCTGGTAGACGAACTGGATTTTGCGTCGCAGCTGGCGCAGCGCCTCGCGGCTGAGATGCCCGGCATCAATACCATCGATAGAGACATGACCAATATCGGCCTTTTCAAACCCCAGCAGGATCCGCGCGAGGGTGGTTTTGCCGGAACCAGACTCACCAACCAGCGCATGAGTGCTACCGCGTTTAACCTCGAAACTCACGGCGTCCAGCGCTTGTAAATATGAATGACCCAATGAGAAACGTTTGCTGATGCCCTCAACGCGAATTGCCGGTGTCGCCAGGATGCGCCCGGAAGTTGCGGCTATGGCCAGCGTCGATCCCTGGAGATCACTGAGCAACTGGCGGGTATAGGCGTGCTGCGGCGTGCGTACCACATCGCCGGTTACGCCTTGCTCCTGAATCTCTCCGTGGCGGAAGACCAGCAGGCGGTCGGCGCGTTCTGCCGCCAACGCCAGATCGTGAGTGACAAAAAGTACTGCCGTGCCGGACTCCCTGCGTAGCGTATCGAGCAGGTCAAGAATGCGTTTTTGTACCGTGACGTCGAGGGCGCTGGTCGGCTCATCGGCGATGATTAAATCAGGTTTTAGCGCAATCGCGATGGCAATCAATACCCGCTGTTTCATGCCACCTGAAAGCTGATGGGGGTACTGATCAAAGCGTTGTTCCGGGTGGCTCAAACCGACTTTAGTCAACAGCGCCAGCACCTGCTCTTTGCGCTCAGCAGTGCTGCTTTTTTGATGCAGCCGCAGGATCTCACCCACCTGCGCGCCGATAGTTTTGACCGGGTTAAGAGAGTTTCCCGGATCCTGAGGTACCAGGCTAATCCGTGCACCGCGCAGGCCATCGAGGCGTTTCGCGGACCAGTTGCTGATATCCTCGCCGTTAATGCTGATACGCCCGCTATCCCGGCGCGCGTTATCTGCCAGCAGGCCAATAATCGCCTGAGCGGTAGTGGTTTTTCCGGAGCCGGATTCCCCGACGAACGCCAGCATTTCGCCGCGTTTAACGTTAAAACTGACGTTGTGCACCACTTCGCGCCATTCACGCTGTGAACGATAGCTAATGCGCAGATTTTCTACGGTTAAAACATTCATCGGCGTTCTCCGCTAAATTGCTGGCTAATGCGGTTGGCGGCAAGCACGACGGCGATCACCGCGATGCCGGGAAGGGTAGTTAACCACCAGGCAGTGGAGAGATAGTTGCGGCCTTCGGCAATCAGTAATCCCCACTCTGGTACCGGCGGCGGTGTGCCGTAGCCGAGAAAGCTGAGGGTCGAGAGCGCGAGAATCGCCTGACCGAACTGAAGGGTGGCGAAGGCCAGAACGGCGGTGAGTGAGTTGGGCAGAATATGCCGCCAGAAGACGGCGAAAAAGGTGCCGCCGCTGCCGTATGCGGCTTCAACGAAATCGCTGTGGCGTACGCGCACCACTTCCGCTCGCGCCAGACGGGCAAAGCTGGCTATCGCCGCGACGCCAACCGCCACGGCAGCATTGAGCGTGCCGAAGCCGAGCAGGATAATGACCGTGAGCGACAGTAATAAAGAGGGGATCGCCAGCAGAACATCGACCAGGCGCATAACCACCGATTCAACACGTCCCGCCAGCGCCCCGGCGAGGGTGCCTAGCGCGGTGCCGACAACCAGACCAATGGCTACCGCCGCCAGCGCTGCGCAAAGCGAATGCACTGCGCCATAGACAATGCGGCTCCAGAGATCGCGGCCCAACTGGTCGGTTCCCAGCCAGTGACCGGCCTGCGGAGCTAAACGCTGTGCGCCGGGAAAACCTTCCAGCGGGTTATAAGCGGTAAATAGCTGCGGAACGAGCGCCATCAATACGGCAACGCTCATCACCGTCCAGGCTAGCAGTAAACCGGGCTGCAAGCGCAGCGAGCGCCAGTTTGTTGTTCTGCGACGAGCGGCGGTAGCGTAATCAACCAGGCTCATACTGCACCTCCAATAACGGTTTTCAGGCGCGGATCGAACAGCGGCATAAGTAGATCGACCAGCAGATTAATCAGAACGAAACCTAGGGCGGAAATCATCACCACCGCCTGAAGCACGGCGATATCCTGATTATTAACTGCCTGTTGAGTCAGCAGCCCGAGCCCGCCGCGCCCAAATACGGTTTCGGTGATCAGCGCTCCGGCAATAAGTTCCCCCAACAGCAGACCCGCAATATTGAGCACCGGCAGCAGGGCGTTGCCGATGACGTGCCGCCACAGGACGCCGGTCTCACTCATTCCTTTGGCGCGAGCGACGGCGACAAACGGCAGCGCGGCAACCTGATCCAGACTGCGCATCAGGATTTGCGCCAGCGGGGCGGAAATGGGGATGGCTACGGCAATGATTGGCAGAATCAGGCCTTCAATCGGACCCGGATTGATAACCGGGATCCAACGCAACTGGAACGAGAAAAGCTGAATCAGAGCAATCCCCAGCCAGAACGTTGGCAGTGAAATAAACAGTACCGGCAGTGATTGCAGAGTGTTGCTTAACCAGCGCAGGCCCGGCAGCCGTGAAGCAAAGGCGAGGGCGAAAGCCAGCAATACCGCCAGAACAAAGGCGGGCAACGCCAGGCTTAACGTCTCCGGCAGATTGCTGGCGATAAGCGCGCTGACCGACATGCCCGCCTGTAGCGAATAGCCAAAATCTCCCTGCAACATGGCGAACAGAGTATGGAAATACTGTTTCCAGATAGGGCTGTCGGCACCATAAGCGATGCGCATTTCGGCGATTTGTTCAGGGCTGAGTCCGAGGTCCGGATTCTGAAACTTGATCAGCACAGCGTCCCCTGGCAGCACCTGCAGCAGCACGAAAGAAAGGGTAAACGCCGCCCACAGCACCAGTAATCCCTGGCCTGAACGCCGCAGAAGATAATGGCTCATCGCATGCTCCTTAGTGTTTTTCCAGCCACGCGCCGTAGAACGACGGGCGGCCTACCGCTTCAAAGCTGACGCCTTTTACCCACGGCGCGCCGGCAAAGACCTGCGGCTCTTCAAAAATGGGGATCACGTAGGCGTTATCGAGCAGATAGCGCTGGGCATCGCCGGTAAGCTGGAGGCGTTTTTGCGGTTCGACTTCGGCGGAAATGGCGGTCAAAAGCGCGTTGAGTTTATCGTCGCGGAAGCTTTGTACCTTGTCGCTGGAGCCGCCTTTTTGCAGCAGCGCGTCGCGATTATTGGGGAAGAACATGCTTTTGACCACGTCCGGGTCGGCGCGGCCTACTTCTGATACGGTGAGCGGGGTTTTCTGCGGGTCAAGGTTATCCAGCGTATGGCTGCCGGCATCACCGGCTTTTACCGCCAGTGCGACGCCAACCTGACGCCACTGCTGGGCGACCAGTTGCAACACTTCCTTGTTTTGCGGTTGCGGCAGCGATTCATAGACGGTTAATGCCAGGCGCTGCCCATCCTTCACCCGAATGCCGTCGGCACCGGGTTTCCAGCCAGCGTCATCAAGCAGTTGTTTTGCTTTGCTCTGATCGAACGCCAGTTTATCGCTGAGATTAACGTAGCCCGCCGCCGTGGTGGCGATGACGGAGGTGGCCTGCGGATAGTTGGCGGAGAACAGGGTTTCAACTACCTGTTTGGCGTTGGTGGCATGCAGCAGCGCCTGACGGACGCGCAGATCGGCGACCAGCGGGTTATCCGGGCGGAAGCTCAGGCTGTCGTTAACACCGCGCGTTGGCGCTGCATAGATTTTAAAGCCCTGATTGGTCGCTTGTTTTTCATCATAGGCCTGGACCTGGCGGATAAAATCGGCCTGGCCTGCTAATAGCGCGCCAATGCGCACGCTATCTTCCGGCGTCACGATATAGGTGATGCCATCGAGATTGGCTGGCCCCTGCTGGGCGAGGTTTTTCGGCCCCCATTGATAATCTTTACGCGCCACCAGGGTGAGTTCGCGCCCCGGCTTTTCATCTTTAACGGTAAACGGTCCGGAGCCAATAATATGGCGTGCGTCGCCCAGCTCTTCAAAATTACGTGCGAGGGTGCTGAGAGAGACCAGACCGGAACCGATAGTGGCGGTGCCCTGCAAAAAGCCCGGTGAAGGTTTTTTAAAGTAAAACTTGACCGTCAATGGGTCGATAACTTCGCTGTGGTCGTAGTTATTAATCACTTCAGACACCGGCAGGCGATGCGTTTTATTTCCCAGACCGTAGGTGTCGAAGTTTTTTGCTACCGCATTGGCATCCAGTGGCGAGCCGTCAGAGAACGTGACGCCAGGGCGAATCTTAAAGGTATATTCGGTTTTATCGGCGTTAGCACTCCAGCTTTCGGCAATCCACGGTTCGACTTGTAATGTTTTCGGGTTTTGCCAGGTGAGCTTATCGGTTATTTGGTTAAGAATACCGCCGTTGGGATAGAACCCTCCGGCTGGCGGATAAAGGTTGGTATGCGGTTGTTGCTCCAGATAAATTAGCGTGCCGCCTTTAACCGGCGTGTCGGCGGCCCACACGGAAAAGGTGCCGGCTAAAATAAGTGCCGCCAGCGCGGGCAGGCGAAAACGGGTTTGCATGGTGAATTCCTTTGTTATCTATTGTGTTGCCATCATCGGGCGCGCGTTTTGACAAAGGAAATAAGGATTTACGCTAAGCATTTGCATAAAAAGCAATTCGTATATTCGCAGCGGGGATTTTTAGAGGTTAGCGTTCATCGTAATGAAAAATTAACGTCATATTTAATTCATCAAATCACTTTATCGTTTTGTTTTTCAATTTCTTATACCCTAAATAATTCGAGTTGCAGGAAGGCGGCGACGCAGAGAATCCCCAGGAGCTTACTGAAGTAAGTGACTGGGGTGAGCGAGGAAAGCCAACGCACATGCAACTTGAAGTATGACGGGTATATAACGATAGAGCGATATTACAATGCATCTGGTAAAAACTATCCTTGCCGCAGGTCTTCTGTTTACTGCTGCCGCTCAGGCGCAAAACGTTCTGGATTTTCCGCAGCCGAAAAACAATCCCGAAGAGTTTTATGCAGTAACCGAAATTCCGGCGGGCGGCATTATTAAATATGAGACGGACGCCAAAACGGGCTTTTTGATTGCTGACCGTTTCCAGTCAATGCCGGTAGCCTATCCGGCTAACTACGGTTCGTTGACCCAATCTCTGGCGGGAGATGGCGATCCGCTGGACGTGGTGTTTTATACCCGTGCGCCAATGGCACCGGGAACGCTGATTAAGCTGCGTGCGATTGGCGTACTGAAGATGATTGATGGCGGCGAGAAGGACGACAAAATTATTGCCGTTCCGGCGAGTAAAATCGACCCGACCTACGATGACATCAAAAACGTGAGCGACCTGCCAAAAATTGAGCAGGAGCGCCTGGAGGCGTTCTTTCGCGTTTACAAACAGCTGCCGGATGGCCGTAAAAAAGTTGAGCTAAACGGGTTTAACGATGCCGCTGCCGCGAAGCAGGAGATTAAATCGGCATGGGACGCCTGGAAAGAGAAAAACCCGCAATAAAATAAAGCCACAGACCTCAGTGAATGCCTGTGACTTTAGATCCCGGCTTAGGTTTATATGCCGTAAGCCGGGATAGTTTGGGTTTAGGCCAACAACGCATTCAACATGGTAATCTCATCACGCCATTGCGCTTGCAACTGCGGTTTTTGATGTTTTGGCCTGCGGGCCAGATCGTCAGCCAACAGTTGTTCCAGCATCACTAACCGTTCCAGCAGCGCATCGTTACCCTCTTCAGGTTCGATGGTGGGTGCTGTCGCTGCCTGTTCCATCGGGCGATGAACGGCGGCGCGCAGATTTTCATAGACTTCATCGGCGCTGTTCCATTCGCTAAGCCCATTTTCATCAATAAGCCAGAAGCGGTTGCAACTGTTGTCGATTAACTGCCGGTCATGACTGACTAACAGCAAACCGCCGGGATAATCGCACAGCGTTTCTGCCAGCGCCGCTTTGCCATCGATATCTAAATGGTTCGTTGGTTCATCCAGCAACAACAGGCTATAGCAGGCCAGCGACAGGCCAACAAACAGCAGTCGTGAACGTTCGCCACCGCTTAGGGTGCTAACGCTTTGCCCGTGACGCACCCAGTTGAATCCGGCGGAAATCAGCGCTCGCTTGCGCACTTCCGGTGCCGGTTCAAAAGCCTCCAGTGCCTCAAGAAGAGTGACGTCATCGGCAAGCTGATGCAGGGTCTGGTCGTAATAACCCGGCTTCAGTCGCGGATGCAGACGTAAACCGTTCTCCGTTGTGTTCTGTTGCATATGCCGCCACAGCAGACGCAGCAGTGAGGATTTACCGCAGCCGTTGCGCCCCATAATCGCCACCCGGTCGCCGCTTTTCAGGCGAGCCAGGCCCGCAGTGAACAGCGCGGGCAGCCCCGGCGCTGGCGGAACAGGGAGCTGTTCTATCTCCAGCAGTCGGTCTGCCCGCAGCGCGTCGCCGTGCAGCGCCAGCCGCCATGGCGTTCCGGCGGTCAGATCGGTTTGGTTCTCCTTCAGGCGCTGTACCTGTTTCTCCATCTGCTTGGCTTTGCGTGAGAGATCTTCGTTATCGTACGTCCGGCCCCAGATAGCTAATCGTTTGGCACTGGCGGCGACGCGGTCGATCTCTTTTTGCTCCGCTTTATGACGCAGCGCGTCGCTGGCGTCCTGCTCTTCCAGCGCCTGACGGGCGGCGCTACAGGGCAGGGAGAAGGCGTGCAAAGTGTTGTCACGCAAGATCCAACTGGTATTAGTTACAGCATCCAATAACGGATTGTCATGCGACACCAGAACGAAACTCCCCTGCCAGGTTTGCAAGAAGCTTTCCAGCCACAGGAGGGTCGGCAGATCGAGATGGTTTCCCGGTTCATCCAGCAATAGCAGATCCGGTTGCTGAATCAACGCCCTGGCGAGCAGTAGTCGGGTATGCTGACCACCGCTCAGGGTTGACGCCTGCTGCTGTGCTTCCGCTGGCGTAAAGCCCATCTCCGCCAGCAGTCGCTCCGCTTGCCAGCACTGGTTCTCACGGTCAAGAGCGGGAAGTTTTGCCAGCACCACCTGAAGTAGAGGCTGCGCTAACAGCGTATCCGGGAGATGTTGTTCTACGCGCGCCATCAGGCAATGATTAGCCAGCGACACGTTACCCGAAGTGGGGTCAACAGTGCCGTCCAGCACCTGTAGCAAAGTACTTTTGCCGCAGCCGTTATAGCCAATCAGGCCAATACGGTCGCCTTTTTTCAGGGTAAAGGAGAGGTTGGTGAACAGCGGGCCAAACGCCGTATCAACATGAAGAGATTGTGCAGTTAGTAATGTGCTCATTGTGAACTTACTCAAGAGTTACAGGCATGTAAATGCCTCGTCAAACATCGCTGACGATAACCCGGTAAGCCCGAGGGAAGGGATTTAGTCTTTGGTTTCTTCGCTCAAGCTGAAGTTATCGCAGCACGATACCGATAACGCTTGAGCTGGTGCGATCGCCAAATGCACGTGAAAAAAACATTTCACAGTACGACATGGGATCCTCCTTTTCTATTCAGTTAGTTGATGGGTGACGGCAGTGTAGAGGGATAAAGGGTTTTTGGCTAGCGATGAACGACCCTGGACCTGATTTTCAGGCCTTGGGTCGTTCCTTCGTTTTATCAGCAGCGTTTTCGCTTAAATCGAAGTCCGGCGATAGTTGCGGTATTCCGGATGCCAGAAGTTATCGGCAATCGCTTGCAACAGCGCTTCTGCCGACGTTTTCACCGCCACGCCCTGTTCCTGGGCAATTTTCCCCACAGCAAAAGCAATCGCACGCGAAACGGTTTGAATATCCTTCAGTTCCGGCAGAACCGGGCCCTCACCGTTATTCACCAACGGTGAGTGTTTCGCGAGGGTTTCACTGGCGGCCATCAGCATCTCGTCGGTAACGCGGGATGCGCCAGAAGCAATAACGCCAAGCCCGATTCCTGGGAAGATATAGGAGTTATTGCACTGGGCGATAACGTACTGCTTGCCTTTGAGCGTCACCGGCGCGAACGGACTGCCTGTGGCGACCAGCGCTTCGCCGTCGGTCCAGCTAAGGATATTCTGCGGCGTTGCTTCCACGCGGGAAGTTGGGTTCGACAGCGGCATCACAATCGGCCGCGGGCAGTGCTTATGCATCTCGCGGATTATCTCTTCGGTGAACAGCCCCGGCTGGCCGGAAACGCCGATTAAAATATCCGGTTTGACGTTGCGTACCACGTCAAGCAACGACAGCACATCGTTAGTGGTATCCCACCCTTGCAGAGACTCGCGCTTTTGTACCAGTTTGCTCTGGAACGACAGCAAGTTCGGCATGGCGTCGGTCAGCAGACCAAAACGGTCAACCATAAATACGCGTTTGCGGGCCTCTTCTTCGCTTAAACCTTCACGTTGAATCTGCGCCACGATCTGCTCGGCGATACCGCAGCCCGCGGAACCGGCACCAAGGAAAACAATTTTCTGCTCGCTCAACTGGCTGCCCGCGCCTCGGCTGGCGGCAATTAGCGTGCCGACGGTCACTGAAGCGGTACCCTGAATATCGTCGTTAAACGAGCAGACTTCATTGCGGTAACGGTTAAGCAGCGGCATGGCGTTTTTCTGCGCGAAGTCTTCGAACTGCAGCAGCACATCCGGCCAGCGGGCTTTAATCGCCTGAATAACGTCATCGACGAACTGGTAATACTCGTCGTCGGTGATACGCGGGTGACGCCAGCCCATATACAGTGGGTCATCGAGTAATTGCTGATTGTTGGTACCGACATCCAGCACTATCGGCAGGGTGTAAGCCGGGCTGATGCCGCCGCAGGTGGTGTAGAGCGAGAGCTTACCGATAGGAATACCCATCCCGCCAATACCCTGGTCGCCGAGACCGAGAATACGCTCGCCATCAGTCACGACGATCACTTTGACGTTATGGTTCGGCACGTTTTGCAGGATGTCGTCGAGGTTATTACGATTCTGATAAGAGATAAAAACGCCACGGGCGCGACGATAGATCTCAGAGAAACGTTCGCAGGCAGCACCTACTGTCGGAGTGTAAATAACCGGCATCATCTCGTCGAGATGGTTGCCAACCAGGCGGTAGAACAGCGTTTCGTTGGTATCCTGGATGTTGCGCAGATAAATATGCTTGTCGATCTCGGTCTTAAATCCCTGATACTGGATCCACGCGCGTTCGGCTTGTTCTTCGATGGTTTCGACCACTTCTGGCAGCAGTCCCAGCAGGTTAAAACTGCTACGCTCTTCCATACTGAAGGCGCTACCTTTGTTGAGTAACGGAAACTCAAGAAGAACGGGGCCTGCGTAAGGGATGTAAAGAGAACGGTTTTTCTTATGAGTGAATTGCATCGCACTAACTCCTTGGTGAACGCTTCAGCCCAGGCGCGGCGACAGGCGAGGGGCTGGCAGGGAATTGCAGCGGGCAGAGTATAGAGCAGATGGCATCAAAGAAGGGTAAACATGCAGTCGATAGCCTTAAAAAAACACCATCCTGCATGCAGGACGGTGTTTCTATCATCACTCAGCTGAAAAATTAGCCACCGCGGCGTTTGCGACCGGTAGCATGGATGTGGTTTAGCGTGGTTTCCGCATCGCCTTCCAGCAGCACTTTTTTCTGCTGGGAAAGTTTGTAGTTCAGACCAAGAAGATGACGTGCCTGATGGTTCGATTTCATTCTTACTCCTTTATCCTGTTCTGGTTTCAAGGACAAGCCCGATATATATCGGACGAAATTTAACCCTAAGTTCGCCGCCCATTTTTGGTGCGGCGATAATCAGCGTGGTTCACATTCCCACCAATAGCAAGGTTACAACGGCTGATTAAGAACAATCTCTGATAACGACCGGTAAGACGCGAGCCGTCGTCCGGCGCAAATACCCGTAATAGCCAGAATTACCACTTCATCTCGCCGGTATTCACTTTGGCGCTCAGCTCCAGCGAGCTCTCTTCTGCGAGCCCCGGCCAGCGCTGCTTCATCGCCTTAATCACGCCTGCGGAATCTTTATGATCCTTTAACGACTGCTCAAACTGCGTCAGGTAATCGCGGGTGAAGACAATCGCGCGGTCGCCTGCTGGCGGCGTGCCAAGATAGTGGCCGGGGATCACCTGCTGCGGATGCAGTGAAGCCATTTCGTTGAGCGTATTAACCCACTGCTGGCGGCTTTCGACGCTCTGGGTATCCGCCGTCCAGACGTGCATTCCCCATGCCACGCCGGTTCCGCCGAGAATCGCCTTATTCGCCGGGATCCACACGAAAGCGGCGTAGTTCTGCGGCTGGCGGATTTCGACTTTTTCGCCGTCGATAGTGAAGGTATTCGCTGCCATCACCTGCGGGACGTAAAGCTCTTTCGGCACACCGTCTTTCATTTGCGGGCCCCAGTACGCCAGTTTGGCTTCTTTGGTAGCATTAATATGTTTGACCACTTCAGCGGTAGCGACAATTTTGGCTTGCGGGAACGCTTTGACCAGCGGTTCCAGGCCAAAATAGAAATCCGGATCGCCGGAGGTGATCACGATACGAGTCAGTTTCTTACCGCTTTTTTGGACCATCTCGACCAGCTTCTCACCATCCTTCACGCTGAACTGGGCATCGAACAGTACCGCTTCATGCGGGCCGGTGGCGAGGGTGGAGTTGACGGCAAAAATGCCATTCTCCTGTGGGTTGTAGGTTTGCAGCGTCAAAGGCGCAGCCAGTACGGTGGTGCTGAACAGGGTGGTAGCGATGGCAAGGACAGATGATTTCATGCGCGTTTTCTCTTTATCAGTTGAATGAATGCTATTTTACGCATTTCATGATTTGCGAATATTCCTGAAAAAAGAGATGCTGAGTTTCATAAATCGTGCAGATGGAATCGAATGATGGATCGGGTGATCGCCGCTCAGGTGTATATACGCATTTGTGAACTGGGGAGTTTGAGCGCTGCCGCGCGAGCGTTGGGGATGTCGCGCCCGATGGTTAGCCGCTATCTCGAGCAGATGGAGCAGTGGGCCGGAACCCGGCTGGTACACCGTTCAACCCGTAAGCTGACGCTAACCTCCGCCGGGGAAAAGGTACTGCAAAAAACGCGCACGCTCACGCAGCTGTCGGATGAAATCGCCGGACAAACCGAGCGTGCGGTCCCCAGCGGGACGCTGCGCGTTGCCTGCGCTCATTTCACTGCGATGCAGCTTATTTCGCCTATGTTGCCTGATTTTCTCGCCCGCTATCCGCAGCTGCGCCTTGAGCTGGATATTAATAATCACCCGGTGAGCCTGATTGGCGAACGGATAGACGTGGCGATCCGCATCACCGATAACCCGGAGCCGGGAGCTATCGCTCGTCGTCTTGGTGTTTGTCGTTCAGTGCTGTGCGCCTCGCCACGCTGGCTACAGCAGAATGGACCACTGCACACGCTGGATGATTTATCTCGCCACAATTGCCTGCATTACAGCCATTTCGCCAGCCAGACCTGGCAGTTTACTGATCCACAAGGCGATAGCGTGGCGGTGGCGGTTTCCGGTAATCTCAGCGCCGGGATCTCCTCTCTCTTGCTGGAGGCGGCGGTGGCCGGTTGTGGCATCGCGATGCTCCCGGAGCTGGAGGCGCAGCGGGCGCTTAACGGCGGGGCGCTAAAGCAGGTTTTACCAGCTTATCAGCCAAAAGCGCTAAGCGTGTATGGGATTTATCTCTCACGCGATTATCAGCCCAGCGCGCTGCCGCTGTTTCTGGAAGAGGTTCAGCAACGACTGGCGCAACCCACGGATCTTAAAGGAGTGAATGGATGATTTTGTTTCGACCCATGTGCGAGGATGAGTACCTGGCTTACCTCGATTATTTTATCCCCGATTACGCGGCGGAAATTGCGGCAAACTACGGGCTTTCGCCGTCGGCGGCTTTATCTCAGGCACAGCAGGAAATAGCCGATGATTTACCCGATGGCGTTAACACTGGCGGCCAGGTTCTGCTCTGTTTACTCAATCATGTTGAGGGCGTGGAAACCCGAATTGGCTATCTCTGGTATAAGCCGGATGTGAAAACGCGCTCTGCGTTTATCTGCGATTTCTATATTTCCCCCATTTTTCAAGGGCAGGGATTGGGCAAGCAGGCGATGACCGCTTTTGAACGTGAACTTGCAAGCAAAGGGTTTGTGCAAATTAAACTGCGCGTCGCCGGGGATAATCAACGCGCTCGCCATGTCTACGAAGCCACCGGATTTCGCGTTACCGGCGTTAATATGAGCAAAAATATCCCGTTGGATTCGTCTGATTAAAGGATAGTGCGCTGCCTGAAAGGGAAATGGCTTCTATACTTTATTTCTTTAATGTCAAAAAGGAGCGATATCATGGCAATCCATAAGAAAGGTCAGGCGCATTGGGAAGGGGATCTGAAAAGCGGTAAAGGAACCGTCTCCACCGAGAGCGGCGCGCTGAACCAGCAACCTTATGGCTTTAACACCCGCTTCGAAGGCGTGAAGGGAACCAACCCGGAAGAGCTGATCGGCGCGGCCCATGCGGCCTGTTTTTCGATGGCGCTGTCGTTGATGCTCAGCGAAGAGAGCTATACCGCAACCTCAATAGATACCGTGGCGGTGGTGACGCTGGACAAATCCGGCGGCGGTTTTGCGATTACCAAAATCGCGCTGCAGAGCAAAATTGTGCTGCCTGGCATCGAGGCCGATGTGTTTGACGGCATCATTCAAAAAGCGAAAGCCGGTTGCCCGGTCTCGCAGGTGCTTAATGCTGAGATCACCCTCGACTATCAGCTTAATCCATAATTCCCCGCTGCCCGCATCAGGCGGGCACTCCCTCCTTTAACGCCACGGCTGGCAAATGTCACCCGCGTAGATTAATGCTATCTTTGCCGCTTACGCAAAGGAGCAGGTAACGCAATGAGCAGCATACGCGGAATGATTGAAGCTCAGGTTTTGGGCTTAACCGGCATGGCACTCAAAGAGATCGATTTTGAACACCCTAAGGGTGAGCCGGGGCTGTTTGGCCCGCAGTCGGCCATCTGGCAGGTTCATGGAGATTTTACTTCTATGCTGTGCGGCGGTGTCAGCGCGTTGCTATTGCAGATGCTGCATCCGTTAGCGTTGGCTGGCGTCTGGGATCACTCGAACTTTCGTGAAGATATTTTTGGTCGCCTGCGCCGCACCAGCCAGTTTATTTCCGCCACTACCTTTGGTACCACCGTCGACGCTGAACGGCTGATTGCCAAAGTGCAGGAAATTCATCTGCGCGTGGGCGGTCAGGATAAAGACGGTACGCCGTATCAGGCCAGCGATCCGGCGCTACTCACCTGGGTACACGTTGCCGAATGCAGCAGCTTTATGGCTTCCCATTTGCGTTACAAACGGACCGTGATCAGCGCTGCCCGCCAGGAACAGTACTATCAGGAAGCTGCCGAAATTGCCCGCCGTCTGGGGGCACGCGACATCCCGGTCACGCCGCGGCAGGTTGCCGACTATTTGCAGGATATGCGACCTGTGCTGCGCTGCGACGAACGCACGCAGGAAGTGGCTAACGTGCTGTTATCAACGCGGCTGCCGGGCCGCCTGAGTCAGCCGGTTGGGCGGATGATGATGTGCGCCGGTATCGACCTGCTGCCATCCTGGGCGCAGGAGATGCTTAATTTGCCAATGAGCGCTATGCAGCGACATAGCGCGCGAATGGCGGTGCACGGTGTGGCTCGCGTATTGCGCGCTTCGGTACGCAATGGCGCTTATCATTGCGCGATGCGACGGATGAATGAATATTAATTATTCGGGAGTGCGAAGCGTTGCATAAATATAGCTAAGGCTATTATTGTTGAGGCTATGTTTTATAAAAAGAAATTATTCGCATTTAAATATTGACGGTATTATAAAAATTTAAATATTGGCTTAACGGCAGCATGTTGTTCAGGAAAAATTAAACAAAATCGTGTACGTTGTCTCTCTTTCAATAGGGAAGGTGCGAACAAGTTCCTGATATGAGATCATCATATTCATCCGGAGCGCATCCCAGAGGGACATCATGAGCCATCAACTCACCTTCGCCGATAGTGAATTCAGCACTAAGCGCCGTCAGACCCGAAAAGAGATTTTCCTCTCCCGCATGGAGCAGATTCTGCCATGGCAGAATATGACCGCTGTCATCGAGCCGTTTTATCCCAAGGCGGGCAATGGCCGACGGCCCTATCCGCTGGAGACCATGCTGCGTATTCACTGCATGCAGCATTGGTACAACCTGAGCGACGGTGCCATGGAAGATGCCCTGTACGAAATCGCCTCCATGCGCCTGTTTGCCCGATTATCCCTGGATAGCGCCCTGCCGGATCGCACCACCATCATGAATTTCCGCCACCTGCTCGAGCAGCATCAACTGGCCCGTCAATTGTTCAAGACCATCAATCGCTGGCTGGCCGAAGCAGGCGTCATGATGACCCAAGGCACTTTGGTGGATGCCACCATCATTGAGGCACCCAGCTCTACCAAGAACAATGAGCAGCAACGCGATCCGGAGATGCATCAGACCAAGAAAGGCAATCAGTGGCACTTTGGCATGAAGGCCCACATTGGTGTCGATGCCAAGAGTGGCCTGACCCACAGCCTGGTCACCACCGCGGCCAACGAGCATGACCTCAATCAGCTGGGTAATCTGCTTCATGGAGAGGAGCAATTTGTCTCAGCCGATGCCGGCTACCAAGGAGCGCCACAGCGCGAGGAGCTGGCCGAGGTGGATGTGGACTGGCTGATCGCCGAGCGTCCCGGCAGGGTAAAAACCTTGAAGCAGCATCCGCGCAAGAACAAAACGGCCATCAACATCGAATACATGAAAGCCAGCATCCGTGCCAGGGTGGAGCACCCGTTTCGCATCATCAAGCGGCAGTTCGGCTTCGTGAAAGCCAGATACAAGGGGCTGCTGAAAAACGATAACCAACTGGCGATGTTATTCACCCTGGCCAACCTGTTTCGGGTGGACCAAATGATACGTCAGTGGGAGAGATCTCAGTAAAAACCGGAAATAACGCCAGAAATGGTGGAAAAAATAGCCTAAATAGGCTGATTCGATGTGTTTGCGGGAAAAAAATCGGCCCAGATCCGCGAAATTTTAATCAGCGAGTCAGCTTGGGAAGAAATGACCTGCTTATTCGCACCTTCCCTAAGTCTGTTCTAACTTAGCTGAGGGTATGGTTTTATTTCCATGCTGCACTCATGGTTATATATTTTTAGCATGAGATTGCCAGCGAAATAAAAAGGGTCCATAATTCAGCCGCTATTTTATATCGCGGATTAATAGCAGGTCTGACGCATTGTCGTGTTTTTAAACAATATAAAAATACAATCGGTTAATAGATAAATGATTATTCGGCCAGAACAACACTGGTTTCTTCGTCTGTTTGACTGGCACGGCTCGGTGCTGTCAAAAATCGTCTTTCGCCTGCTGCTTAACGTGGTGATGTCGGTTATCGCCATCATCAGCTACCAGTGGTATGAACAGCTGGGTATCCATCTGACCGTTGCGCCATTTAGCCTGCTGGGGATCGCTATCGCTATTTTCCTCGGCTTTCGTAATAGCGCCGGATATAGCCGTTTTGTCGAAGCGCGAAATCTGTGGGGAACGGTGCTGATTGCTGAGAGAACGCTGGTTCGTCAGTTGAAAAATATCCTTCCGGCGGAAAGCGAATCTCATCAACGTCTGGTTAGCTACCTGGTCGCTTTTAGCTGGAGCCTTAAGCATCAGCTGCGCAAAACGGACCCGGGCGCGGATTTAGCGCGGCTACTGCCGCCACAGACGGTTACCGAGATTCTTGCCAGCTCGATGCCGACCAATCGCATCCTGCTGCTGGCGGGCGATGAGCTGGGGCGGCTTCGCGCAGAAGGGAAGATGAGCGATATCACCTTCGGTCTGATGGATAATAAGCTCGATGAGCTGGGTCATGCCCTCGGCGGCTGCGAGCGTTTGGCCAGCACACCGGTGCCTTTTGCCTATACGCTCATTTTGCAGCGTACGGTTTATCTTTTCTGTACGCTGCTGCCTTTTGCGTTGGTTGGCGACCTGCATTATATGACGCCGTTCGTGTCGGTTTTTATCTCCTACACCTTTCTGTCGTGGGATTCTCTGGCGGAGGAGCTGGAAGATCCGTTCGGTACTGCGGCCAATGATTTACCGTTGAATGCGATGTGCAACACTATCGAACGTAATCTGCTGGATATGACCGGCCAGCATCCTTTGCCGGATAAACTTGAGCCGGATCGCTACTACAATTTGACCTGATGTCGTTGGCTTTCTGTATGTTTATTATTCGTTAAATAAGTTAAATCTAACGCGTGATAGATAACATTGATTATACAGCTACCGCCCTGATTGTTATGCTTTCGTTAATAAAACGCCCGTTATACTTACTGGTCGCGGGCGATAAGAAATAATGCGGCGCTTCACCTGCAATCCGCCGCCGAAAGCGTATCAGGAGTCAATATGAGTAATAAAAGACGCGTCGTCCCAGGCGTCCATCCCTATGATGGCCCGGCGGGCGGTTGGGGAGCATTAAAAGCCACCGCCATCGCCGTTCGCACGCAAATGGATGCGCTTGATGCCCCCGCCACGCTACTGCGTACCAACCAGCCGGATGGTTTTGATTGCCCCGGCTGCGCCTGGCCGGACAAAGAGCATAAATCGACGTTTCAATTCTGCGAAAACGGTGCGAAAGCGGTCACCTGGGAAGCCACCAGCAAACGCGTCACTGCGGAGTTTTTGGCAGCTAACACCGTCACTTCGCTGCTGGCGAAGAGCGATTTTGAGCTGGAAGGCTACGGGCGCTTAACCCAGCCTTTGGCTTACGACAAGCAGAGCGATACCCTACGTCCGGTTTCATGGGAGGATGCCTTCAGTCGTATTGGCGAAATCCTTCGCACCATGCAGCCCAACGAAGTGGAATTCTACACCTCCGGGCGTGCCTCCAATGAAGTTGCTTATTTATTCCAGCTTTTTGCCCGCGAATTTGGCACCAATAACTTCCCTGACTGTTCAAATATGTGCCATGAGTCGACCAGCGTCGGCCTGCCGCAGTCTATTGGCATCGGCAAGGGAACGGTCTCACTCGATGATTTTGACAAAACCGAGCTGGTTATCTCCATCGGTCATAACCCCGGCACCAACCATCCGCGCATGATGGGGACGCTGCATGAACTCGCGCGTCGCGGCGTGCCGATTATTGTTTTCAACCCGCTAAAAGAGCGCGCGCTGGAGCGTTTCGCCGACCCACAGAACGTCATCGAAATGGCCACATACCGTTCGACCAACATTGCCTCTACCTATTTCCAGGTGAAAGCGGGGGGAGATGCGGCGGCGCTTAAGGGCATTGCGAAGGCGTTGTTACGTCTGGAAGAAGAGCAGGGTGAGGTACTGGATCAGGCGTTTATCGCCGAGCATACGTTGGGTTTTGCTGACTTTGCAGAGGATCTGCATGCCACGAACTGGCAGGACATTGAACGCGAGTCGGGTTTGACGCGCGACAGCCTTGAACGCGTGGCGGCGGCTTACGCTAAATCGAACGCCACCATTATTACCTACGGTATGGGCATCACCCAGCATAACAAGGGCACCTCTAACGTGCGCCTGATTGCCGATCTGCTGCTGATGCGCGGTAATATCGGCAAGCCGGGGGCGGGAATTTGTCCGCTGCGCGGCCATTCCAACGTTCAGGGTAACCGCACCGTTGGCATTACCGAAAAACCGAGCGCCCAGTTCCTTGCCAATCTGCAGCGGGTGTTTGGCTTCACGCCGCCGCAGGAGCACGGTCACGATGCGGTAAAAGCGTTACAGGCAATGATCGACGGCGAATCGAAAGCGCTGCTGTGCCTTGGCGGTAACTTTGCGGTGGCGATGCCGGATCACGAGCGCGCTTTCCCGGCGGTGCGAAGTCTGGATCTAAGCGTGCATATTGGTACCAAACTTAACCGCTCGCATCTTCTGGTGGCGAAAGAGACCTTTATTCTGCCGTGCCTTGGCCGAACTGAACTGGATATTCAGGAAACGGGGCGCCAGTCGATTACCGTGGAAGATTCGATGTCGATGGTTCACGCGTCATCCGGTAAGCTGAAACCCGGCTCGCCGCAGTTGCGTTCGGAACCGGCGATTGTCGCCGCGATGGCAATGGCGACCTTACCGGAGAGTAAAATTGACTGGCTGGCGCTGGTCGCTGACTACGACAGGATCCGCGATCTGATCGAGCAGACGATTCCGGGTTTCGATGATTACAACCAGCGTATTCGCCACCCCGGCGGTTTTCGTATGCCGCTGCCGCCAACAGAACGTATCTGGCCGACGCCGACCGGCAAAGCGATGTTCTCGGTTTTCCACGGCGTGCACGAAAACCAGCAAGTCGATGGTGACGATGTGATGCGTCTGGTCACGCTGCGCAGCCACGATCAGTACAACACCACGATTTACGCCATGGACGACCGCTATCGTGGGGTTTTTGGCCGCCGCGATGTGCTGTTTATGAACGAACAGGATATGGCTGCGCAGGGGTTCGAGCACGGTGACCGGGTGGATATTCGCTCCGCGCTGCCGGGTAATCACCAGCGGCTGGAAGATATCACGCTGGTCGCCTACAGCATCGCGCCGGGCACCGTTGCTGCCTACTATCCGGAAGCTAACGTCCTGGTTCCTCTGGACTATCTTGATAAAGAGAGCGGTACGCCTTCCTATAAATCAGCGCCTATCCGTTTGACACTGCGTTCGAAAGAGATCCGCGCCCTCGAAGGAATTCGCTAGCCGAAATTTCGCCCACGACGCATCTACCGCCGTGGGCGTTCCGCTACTTCTGCGCCAGAATCAGCCTAATACCCAACCCGACAAAACCGGCGGCAAAGCCCACTCTGAGCCCCTGTAAAACCCTGGGGCGAGTCAGCACGTATCCGCGCATCGCCGCCGAAAACGCGCCATAGAGCATAAAAATCAGCAGCGTCATCAGCATAAACACCCCGCTCAGTATCAGCATCTCCCTGACCGGAGAAGCCGAGCTGCTGTGGATAAACTGCGGCAAAAAGGCGAGAAAAAAGAGCGGCAGCTTGGGGTTAAGCAGATTGATCAGAATTGCGTGGGTAATCACCTGGAGTAGATTGCGTCTCTCACTGTTTTTCACACTCAGGCTACCGCGCTGGGTGAGGGTGGCCCACGCCAGATACAGCAACCAGGCGACGCCCGCATATTTCACCACGTCGAATGCGGCGGGCGTGCTGTGGAGGATCGCCGCCAGCCCGGTTGTCGCCGCAAGCATATGCGGAATAATGCCCAGCGTGCAGCCGAAGGCTGCGGCAAAACTCATACGCCTTCCCGCTGATAAACCGGTGGCGATGGTGTAAAGCGCCCCGGTGCCGGGGGCGATAACCACAATAAGTGAAGTCAGAAGAAACTCAGGGCTGATTAACGACATAACGTAGTTCCTGGCGTAAAGAATCGAAGGCCTGAGTATTTATGAAAGCGTCGCGTCGGTATTGAACAAAATTGCACTCCGCCAGCTAACGGAGCGCCTGATAGCGTCCTGGCGTCATGGCGAACTGTTTTTGAAAGGCGCGGGTGAGATGGCTTTGATCGGCAAAACCGGCCATCAGGGCGGTATCAGCAGGTGAATGGCCAGCAGCTAACAGACGGCGTGCCAGCCGCACGCGGGACTGTATCAGGTAGGCGTGTGGCGTGATGCCGGTTTCGCGAGCGAAGCCGCGGATCAATTGAAAGCGGCTGATACCGCTCAGGGCGGCGAGAACGTCGAGAGAGATTTTCTCTTCGGGGACATCATCAATATATTGTTTGGCTAGCGCAACAGCCGGAGAGTCACATTTATCAGGCGACCTGGTGCAGAGATGAAAACGGGTGACCCGCATCAGGCATTGCAGCAGCGCCTCTTCCACTGCAATATCGTCGGCCACAAGGGCGGTAATTTCGCCGAAAAGCCGTTGCATAAGCTCCCGCAGCAGTGGATCGTCAACAACCGGGCGCAGGAGAATATCTTCGGCCTTCCTCTCTCCCTGAAATTCGCCAGCAACGAGTTCAGGATCGAAATAAACCATCTGCCAGCTGCGGGGGCCATCCAGCGGGATGCCATCGTGCATCTCCCCTGGGTTGACCATAATGATATTTCCGGCGGCGGCCTCGATTTTGCCAAGATGGCTCCACGAGCGCTGCGCGCCCTGAGTGAAAATGCCGATACCAAATTGATCGTGCGAATGGCGCGGAAAGCTCTGTTCCGTGACTAACGACATGGCTTCCAGCCCCGGCAGAGTTAGCCGGTGCTGCTGAACGTGATGAAGGCGAGTTTTCAACGGTTTCTCCTGCCAGCGCATGATACGAGTGTAGCCTTGTGAACGCAGGACGAGCAACAGCCTGATGGCGCTTGAATTTCATGGTTGCTGAACATAACATTTAACTAACATTTTTCCTGCTGCGCTCACCATGGATAACGGATGGATATCAAACAGCTTAAATATCTGATTGCGCTCGACAGGACGCGTCATTTTGGCCAGGCCGCGGCGGCTTGCCATATCACCCAGCCCACGCTTTCGATGCGTATCCGCAATCTTGAAGAAGAGCTTAATTTGACGCTGATCCAGCGCGGGCAGCGATTTGAGGAATTTACCCCAGAAGGCGAGCGTATTCTCGCCTGGGCACGAGCGCTGCTGGCAGCGCACGACGGGCTGGAAGCGGAGGCGGCTATCTGTCGCGGGCAGATGGTCGGCCAGCTAAGAGTAGGAATGGTGCCGTTAGCCAGCCTGAATCCGATGCAGCTGATTAAACCACTGGCTGATAAATACCCGGAGCTGCAGTTCAGCCTGCTGTCGATGACTTCGGAGCAGATTATCGACGGCGTCAGCCGCAACCAGCTGGACCTGGGGATCTGCTATCTGCATCACGTCGATAGCCAATTGTTTAATGTGGTCTGGTTGCCCAATACCCGCATGGGTTTGCTGCATGATAAACGTCACTATCAGTTTGAGGATACGACTCCTGAATGGGAGACGCTGGCCGCACTGCCGCTGGGGTTTCTGACCAAGGGCATGTATTACCGTGAATCAATTGAAATGAGTTTTAAAGCCAAAGGGCTGGCGCCAAAGTACGTTTTTGAAAGCGACTCCACTTTTCAAATTATTCAGGCGGTGCAGGCCGGGATCTGCTGCGCGATTATGCCGCTCAATAACGGTCTTGAAGCGTTGAGCGATAATCTGGATATCAGGCCCATCGCGGAGACGGAAGTCGACTCGATGCTGGCGCTGATTATGCGTAACAAAGAACCGGTGTCGTCGTTGGCGGAAAAATGTTTTGCTGATGCGCAGGTGATTTTTGGCGAATCAACACACGCCGCCGGTTAATCCCGGCGGCGCTTGCAATCAGATATTCTCCAGGCTTATTCCCCGGGTTTTTGGACCGAAAATACCCACTGACAGCATCACCATCAGCATGCTGGCGACAATAAAGCTGATGACGCCAGGCGTACCGGCATATTGCAAAATAATGCCGATCAGAATGCTGGTGATCGCTGTCGACAGGCGGCTAAAGGAGTAGCAGAAGCCTACCGCCCGCGCGCGAATATGGGTCGGGAAAACCTCCGCCTGATAAGCGTGATAGCTGATGGTCAACCAGGCGTTCGACCAGGTTATCATAAACCCGCAAATCACCAGCAGCACCGGACTGTTTTGCAGGGCAAAGAGGGTACCGAAGATCACCGTCATCAACGCGGAAAGAACAATTTGCCATTTGTTTTCAAAGCGGTGTACGAAGCGGGTGCAGAACAGACAGCCAATCGGGTAGGCGAGGGTAATAAAAAACGCATACAGCAGGCTATGGGTAATGCTCGCCCCCTGGCCCGAAAGCAGCGCGGGCAGCCAGTTGCCAAAGCCAAAGAAGCCGATGGCCTGGAAGAAGTTCATCACCATTAGCATGATGGTGCGTTTGCGGTACTGCGGAGCCCAGATCTCTTTAAAGTTTCCCAGCTTACGCGGGCTGTTGTGCTGCTCAACGGAATGCCGTGGTGACGGAGAAACGCCGCAGCGCTGCTCCATTTCGCACATCACCTTGTGGGCGTCCTCGTGGCGGCCTTTTTCCTCCAGCCAGCGCGCCGACTCCGGGAGCTTCTTACGGATAACCCATATCACCAGCGAGCAGAGCGCGCCGAAGATAATCACCCAGCGCCAGCCGGTGAGACCAAAAAGCGTGGTGGGCACCAGCATCCACGACATCAGCGCTACGGCGGGAACCGATAAGAACTGAATAAAGAAGGCGAAAGCGAAGGCTTTATTACGCAGATGGGTCGGTACCCATTCGCTTAAGTAGGTGTCAATGGTGACCAGCTCAATGCCAAGACCGACGCCGACCAGAAAACGGCAGAAAATCACGCCTTCGGCGCTGCTCTGTAGTGCCATGATCAGGGAAAAAACGCCGTACCAGGCGAGGGCGAACATAAACGTCAGGCGGCGCCCCAGTTTATCCGCCAGAGGGGCAAGCAGGCTGGCGCCGATAAACAGTCCCATAAAGGTTGACGAGGCAAACGCCGCCTGGTCGGATATACCGAAGATTCCGTTCTCGCCGGTATGGAAAATATCCTCCGCCAGCAGGCCTGTGCTGATATATCCTGTCTGGAAAAGATCGTACAGCTCGAAGAAACCGCCCAGCGCCAGCAGCGTGATAAAGGTCCACAGGCCAACGGAGGCGGGAAGCGCATCAATGCGAGCGGTTAAGCTGGCGTGGGGGTGTCCTGGGGAGACGAACGGTGTATCGCCCAGAACCTGGGTGGTAGACATATTATTATTTTCCTCAGATAAAATGTTTGCCTGCTAATGTTAATTGATTGTTAATAGTTTTAAATTTTTAATCGCTCGTCATACAAGCAACGCACAGCCGAAAATGTTGATAAAATGTGAAAATATTGATGAATGAACTGGTTTTTGCTAAAGCCGCCTGCAGGTTTTGAAGTAAACCACCGGGAAGAGAGGATGAAGGTTAGCGTTGTCAGCGCTGAATGATGTTAAAACGCGAATAATTTGTTTTATTAGACAATTCTAAACAAATCCTCACCGAAGCGAGATTTTAACTTTACTCAAATAATTGAATGACTATAATGAGCACAAATTCAAACAGGAGAAATATGTTGGACAGTCACCCTTACTTAAACATCAAGGCAAGCTGACGCTATTTTTCCTGCGCTGCTTGCCAAACCGGCGGGCAGCAATCTCCTCACTCAGACGATTGCATCCCATAAAGAAAAACGCAGCATAGCTGCGAGGATAATCGTCATGTTCATGTTTAAAAATACATTATTCCCTCCGCCGTCAACACGACGTTAATCGCCTCCCCGGCGACAATTTGTCGTGTGCTGAATAAAGCACGTATTTAATTCTTCCAGCAAAAATGGAGGAACGTATGTTGATGTTTCCTTATATCGCAAATTTACTCGCAGCGATGCTGTTGGGTGCGCTGATTGGCGCCGAAAGACAATGGCGTCAGCGTATGGCGGGTCTACGCACTAATGCACTGGTGGCAACCGGCGCGGCGGTTTTTATTCTCAGCTCAATTTCAACATCGCCGGATAGTCCTGGGCGTATTGCGGCGCAGGTGGTCTCCGGCATAGGCTTCCTTGGCGCGGGCGTTATCATGCGCGAAGGTATGAACGTGCGTGGCCTGAATACCGCAGCCACGCTGTGGTGCTCCGCGGCGATTGGCGTGCTGTGCGGACTGGGCCAGTTCTGGCAAGCAGCGGCGGCAACGCTGATCATTCTGTGCGCGAATATTTTGCTTCGCGAAGCGGCGCAGCGGATTAATCAGATCCCCGGCGCGACTGAAGAAGAGAAATGCTACGTCCTGAATATTATCTGTAATAGCGAACATGAAAGCGCTATTCGTCAGCTATTACTGAATATCAGTAAAGAGATGACGCTCAGTTTACAGGGGCTAGTTTCAATAGCAGCAAAAGAACAAGGGCATAAAGAAATTCGTATTGAGCTGGTCGGCAATGCTGATTATCGAAAGTCACGAGACCTTATTATGTCAAGAATTGGCGGTCACGAAAATATTACGTCAGTCCGCTGGTGCGTCGAGGGGAGCTAATCTCCCTGATATTTTACTATTGCAATGGTTTGCATAAGGAGGGAATGATGGATATTCCCATAGGCCTAAAGTAATACGCGCTTCAAAGCGAAAGAAATACATTATGCATAGACATTTTATGCAGGGACAAACACGTTTTAAATTTGGGGAACAATCATGACTGACATGAAAATAGAAAACCGGAAAGTAAACCGGTCTGCGTCAGAAAATGATAAGCAGCATAAAAAAAGTTTTGCTATTGAAACTGAGGCCTTTAACAGCCCTGACCATACGCTGGCGCGGCTCAACAGCAGCCATCAGGGGCTGACAACGGAAGATGCCTTCGAGCGACTGGAGGATTATGGCCGCAATGAGGTTGCGCATGAACAGGCACCTCCGGCGCTGATCCAGCTTTTGCAGGCATTCAATAACCCGTTTATTTACGTTCTGATGGCGCTGGCTGCCGTGAGTTTCGTGACTGACTACTGGCTACCGCTGCGTAACGGCGAAGAGACCGACCTGACCGGAATTATCATTATTGTGACGATGGTCAGTCTGAGCGGGTTATTGCGTTTCTGGCAGGAGTTTCGTACCAACAAAGCGGCACAGGCGCTGAAATCGATGGTTCGTACTACGGCGACGGTGCTGCGCCGCGGGCCCGGCAATATTGGCCCGGTACAAGAGGAAATAGCGATAGAGGAGCTGGTGCCTGGGGACATTATCTTCCTGGCGGCGGGGGACCTGGTTCCGGCGGACGTTCGCCTGCTGGAGTCCCGGGATCTGTTTGTCAGCCAGTCGATACTCAGCGGCGAGTCGCTGCCGGTTGAAAAGTATGACGTCATGGCCAGCGTGTCCGGCAAAGGCAGCGACAGGCTCCCGGAGCCGAACAAGGACAAGAGTCTGCTTGAGATGGGCAACATTTGCCTGATGGGAACCAACGTGACCAGCGGCAGGGCGCAGGCGGTGGTTGTGGCCACAGGCAACCGCACCTGGTTTGGTTCGCTGGCGAAATCCATCGTTGGAACTCGCACCCAGACCTCGTTCGATCGCGGGGTGAACAGCGTCAGCTGGCTGCTGATCCGCTTTATGCTGGTGATGGTGCCGATCGTCCTGCTGATCAACGGATTCAGCAAAGGCGACTGGGTAGAAGCCTCGCTGTTTGCTCTGGCAGTGGCGGTTGGCCTGACGCCAGAGATGCTGCCGATGATCGTCAGTTCTAACCTCGCGAAAGGCGCCATCGCGATGTCACGGCG
The DNA here is from genome assembly GCF_003261575.2 of Klebsiella huaxiensis. Classification (GTDB taxonomy): domain Bacteria; phylum Pseudomonadota; class Gammaproteobacteria; order Enterobacterales; family Enterobacteriaceae; genus Klebsiella; species Klebsiella huaxiensis. Next base: position 2,949,655 of record NZ_CP036175.1, read on the forward strand.
CAAAGTGATCGTGAAACGCCTGAACGCCATTCAGAACTTTGGCGCGATGGATGTTCTGTGTACCGATAAAACCGGCACCCTGACTCAGGACAATATCATTCTCGAGCATCATCTTGACGTGAGCGGTACCGAGAGCGATCGGGTACTGACGCTGGCGTGGCTTAACAGCAGCAGCCAGAGCGGGGCGCGTAACCTGATGGACAGAGCGGTGCTGCGTTTTGGCGAAGGACGGATTACACCCTCGACAAAAGAACGTTTTGTGAAGCTCGATGAACTGCCGTTCGACTTTGTACGTCGTCGGGTGTCAGTCTCGGTGGAAGATGTACGCCACGGTGACAAGAGCCTGATCTGCAAAGGCGCGGTCGAAGAGATGCTGATGGTGGCGACCCACCTGCGCGAAGGCGATAAGGTGGTTGAGCTGGATCAAACCCGCCGCGATCTGCTGTTAGCCAAAACCGAGGACTACAATGCTCAGGGGTTCCGCGTGCTGCTGGTGGCAACCCGCAAACTGGATGACTCCGCCTTGACCACGCCTCTCAGCACTGCCGATGAGCAGGGATTGACGGTCGAAGGTATGCTGACTTTCCTCGATCCGCCGAAAGAGAGCGCCGGAAAAGCAATTACGGCACTGCGTGATAACGGCGTGGCGGTGAAGGTCCTGACCGGCGATAACCCGGTGGTCACGGCGCGTATTTGCCTCGAAGTCGGGATTGATGCCCACGGTATCCTGACCGGTGCGCAAATTGAGGCGATGACGGATAACGAACTGGAGCGCGAAGTGGAAACACGCTCGGTGTTCGCTAAGCTGACGCCGTTGCAGAAGTCGCGCATTTTGAAAACGTTACAGAAAAACGGCCATACCGTCGGCTTCCTTGGCGATGGCATTAACGACGCGCCAGCGCTGCGCGATGCTGATGTGGGGATTTCGGTTGACAGCGCGGCGGATATCGCCAAAGAAGCATCCGATATTATCCTGCTGGAAAAGGATCTGATGGTGCTGGAAGAAGGCGTTATCAAAGGCCGTGAAACCTTCGGCAATATCATTAAGTACCTGAACATGACCGCCAGTTCTAACTTCGGTAACGTCTTTTCGGTACTGGTGGCCAGCGCGTTTATTCCATTTTTGCCGATGCTGGCGATTCACCTGCTGATCCAGAACCTGATGTACGATCTGTCCCAGCTTTCGCTGCCATGGGACAAGATGGACAAAGAGTTTCTGCGCAAACCGCGTAAGTGGGATGCCAAAAATATCGGCCGCTTTATGCTGTGGATTGGCCCAACGTCGTCGATTTTTGATATCTCCACTTTCGCGCTGATGTGGTACGTGTTCGCGGCGAATAATGTTGAAGCGCAGTCCCTGTTCCAGTCAGGCTGGTTTATTGAAGGGCTGCTGTCGCAGACGCTGGTGGTGCATATGCTGAGGACGCAGAAGATTCCGTTTATCCAGAGCCGCGCCACGCTGCCGGTGCTGCTTACCACCGTGCTGATTATGGCGATGGGGATCTATATACCCTTCTCGCCGTTGGGGGCGATGGTCGGGTTGGAGCCGCTGCCGCTGAGCTACTTCCCGTGGCTGGTTGCGACGCTGCTGAGCTATTGCCTGGTGGCGCAGGGCATGAAGCGTTTCTATATCAAACGTTTTGGTCAGTGGTTCTGATGATAAGGAGGCGCAGAGATGAATCGTTCTCCGGACACCCTCATCGCGCTGATATTTTTCCTGATGGGTCTGCTGGTGCTGCTGTTGGCTCTCTGGCAAATCCTGTTCTGAAAAGGGGGAACAATGCGCAAAGGATCGCTGGATAAAGTCTTTATTCAGGTGGCGATTATTGCGGCCATCATCATTCTGTTGACCATCTGGATAAGATAAAAGGAACCCCGGGCCTGTGGCCCGGGGTTTTAACTTACCGTTGCGGTGGTAGCGCCTGTAATATCCGCTCAGCCTCTTTCTCATTAAGCGGATAATCAAAGAAGCGCTGATAGAAATCACGGGTGACGCTCACCATATCAACATTGGCAAAGCGCTGAGGATGAAGCAGCTTAGCCGCCCACTGAATTTGCAATGCGCTTTCGGTGCCATAACGATCCCACGGGAAAACGCCTGACGGATTCTGCACCACCTGACCGTTTTTCACCGCGTTCAGGCTGGCGAAAAGCCCAGTCCAAGGGGATGTCTTCCAGTCGCCGCTGCCGGGGCCGAGAATGATAATGTCCGGCTGCCAGGCCAGCACTTTCTCCGGCGAAACCTCCTGCATATTGCCGTTAATTTCCTGCGCGACGTTCCTGCCGCCCGCCAGATGGATCCAGGTGTCAATCAGCGTATGGCTGCCGTCAACTTTGAGCGGCTTCAGCGATTGAATATGCAGTACCCGTGGGCGCTCATTGTCACTGAGTGACGCTGTTTTTTGCCCGACGCTATCAATAACTGATTGAAGATATTGATTATATTCGCTAGCCCGCGCCAGAGCCTGTTGACTACCAATCACCTGCGCGGTAGTGGTTAACGAGTGCTGTAGCGAAGGATAGTCGGTAAAACGCATCTCCATAACCGACAGGCCCGCCTGGCGAAACGCCGCGGCATCACCGTTATCTTTCGCGACAAATACGACCTGGGCTCCATGAGCGAGCAGCGCCTCGCTGGTGAAGTGCGGCCCGCGAGCGATAAGCGCTTGATGCAATTTCGGCGCAATATGGAACATCCACGGCCGAGCGTCGGGGCGGTTGACGGTAGCGACGATGTTATCGCCAACCCCCAGCGTCATCAGCAATGAATGGTGGGCGTACCAGCCTTCGGCAATCCTGTCCACGCTGTCGGGAAGGGTAACGTTGTGTCCGGCATCGTCGGTCACCTGACGGGAAGCCAGCGCCGGGAAGGCCAGAACAGCGCAGAGTAAACCAGCAGCTAATTTTTTCATTGGGCTCCTTAGAAGTCGAACTGCACTGAGACCGTCGCTTCACGCGGCGCGCCTAATTGCGCGCTGGCGTATCCCGCACCGGTATAACCGGTTAATGCGCCGGGAACGATATTGGTCCAGTAGTGACGATTGGTAATGTTAGTCACTGCTAACCTAAAGGTGGTGTCGGTATTGAACAACCGGGTGCGATAGTTGCTGCCGAGATCGACGGTGGTATAGCTGCCGACCCAGCTATCGTTAGCGTTATCGGTCGCGCGCCGACCAACGTAATGAATGTTGCCATTCACGTCGAGGCCCGGCAGCTGCTGGATGCTGTAAACCGCCAGCATATTGGCGGTAAAGCGCGGAAGACCGACCACCTGTTTATCATCCGCGTTGGCGCTTGAGGTGTCATGCAGGCGCGGATCAAGCCAGGTTGTTCCACCAAACAGGCGCAGGTTGCGAGTAACGTGGCCATCGGCCATCAGCTCGATCCCGCGGTTTTTCTGCGTACCGTCCTGGGCAAAATCGCCGTTGCCGTTGGTGTAGGCAAAAGGGCGCTCGGCCTGAAACAGCGCAGCGCTTAACAGCAAGTCTTCGCCCGGCGCATATTTAGCGCCGACTTCAATCTGATGGCTGCGGTAAGGATCGAGCACTTCTCCGGCGTTATTGGCCCCGGTCGGTGCGGTGTCGCCTTGCTGCATGCTGTTGGCCCAGGTGGTATAGAGGGTCACATTATCAATCGGTTTATACATCAGGCTGGCGGAACCGCTGACGCCGTTATCATCGCTTTTGCTGCTGCGCTGGCTGCTTTTGTTGTAGTTACTGACGGTAAACAGGTTTTCACTGCCGGAAAGCAGCAGGCTCCACTGCGGGTTAAAGGTCAGCGTATCGCTGAGTAAAAAGACGTGCTGCGTGGTGGTAGCCGAATGGTAGCGGTCAGTGAAGTCAGGGTAATCTGGCCGCTCAAAAGTTGGGTTATCGCTGAGTGATGAACTGCCTAATGTCTGGGTGCCGCCGCTGCGCGGATTATAGTTTTTCCAGACAAAACCGCGCATGCCGAGCGTCAGATCGTGCTGTAGCCAGCCAGTCTCCACGCTGCCGGTGAGGTTCGCCAGATAGCTGTTGATCGTAAAACGGCTGGCGGCTGAGTTGGCAGTCGTGGTGGTGTAGTTGCCTTTATTATCGGTAAGTGTATTGGTGACGGCGGTGGATTCGCGATCGGCAATCTGACGCAGCACGCCAACATCCAGCAGCCAGTTGCCGTCAAAGTCATGTTTGATATGCAGGCTACCGGTAGTGGTGGTGTCATCATTCCCGGCGTAATACTGGCCATATTTATCTTTCGTTGGATCCAATGCCGACGGGAAATGGGTGCCTTTGGCGAGAGCAAAGCTGCCAGGCATTCCTTTTTGATAGAAGTGGTAGTAGCTGAAGTTGCTCTCCAGCACGGTTTTATCGGTCAGCTGAAAATCCAGCGCCAGCCCGGCATACTGATTGCGCTGGCGGCTGCCGTGAGTATAGCCGCTGCCGTCCTGATCCATCAGGTTGAGACGATATTTAACCCGGTCGCCCGCCTCCAGTGGTCCGCTCAGATCCAGCGCCGCGTTGGCACCTGAACCCGTGCCGCCGCCGACGGTTACCCGACGCAGCGGGACATCGGTTGGCCGCTTTGATACCAGGTTAAACATCCCCGCTGGGTTAGCCGGCCCGTACAGCGCACCCGCCATACCGTTCAACACCTCGATACGCTGGAACTGCTCCGCCGGGTATTCGGTGGTTGAGACTGCGTTAAGGCCATCAATCATACTGTTTTGTACTACGCTACCCTGCATGCCGCGGGTTTGCGGGCGCACGCCTTCGCCCTGTACGGAAGGCATATAGCGGTAAACATCTTTAACGCTGCCGAGCTGCTGCTGGCGAATCAGAGAATCCGACATGGTTTGTACCGCCCACGGTACATCGAGAAGCTTGCGTTTGCCGAGGTTGCCCAGCGTCGCCTGCTTTTGTGCGGCAGGGGTATTGTCATCAAGAGATTCTGCGTTGGCCTGCGGCGCGGCGCTGACCACCATGGTTTCTTCCGCATGAGCGGTAATCGCCATAAACAATGAGGAGCAGGGAATAACCCCGGTCAATAGAGCGAGTTTCGTTAAGCGCATGAGTTTTAATTTCAGACTGGTGAAAGTGGAATGAGGCGAGAGCGACTCACGTCTCCGTCTGAAGGGTACGAATTATAATTGTATGATGATTAAGGGTAGGGATGATCGATATGTATGTCAATATATAACGATTGTTGCCAGTCGTTAAACTTTGCCTGGTTCCGTTATTCGGCGCTTTTATTTAATTGATTATTATATAAATTTAATGACGTTCTCCCCATCAGGGAGTAGGCTCTGTTCCCCTGAAGGGCTCAGGGGAACGGCAATTACTTGAGAAGCGGTAATTCGGCAAGCATCTGCTTAAGGTTTATTGCGTCCCAGGGCAGATGTTCAGCGACGGTGAGTCCTACCGGTAATGCCAGCGCAGTAGCCTGATTTACCAGCGTGACCACTTCACTCATCGTCAGTTTCCCTTCGGCTACATCACCAAAATCGTGTTCACCGCGTCCGGGTCTGGCAAAGAGTACCGAGCGAAACAGATCGGGATTCAACACATCAAGATCGAGGTGGATCGCCAGATATTCAATACCTTCGCGGGTTATCCAGTCACTTACCGCTTGAGCGCCGTCTCTCACCGCTTGCGGATCGCAGGTCGCAATAGCGTGGTCGGTAATAAACTGAGCTTCATATTCCAGCGGGCTGTGAATACCGGCAATCATCGCTTTACGCGGCGATAGAGGCGTTTTAACGTCGCGAGTCAGCTCGCTGTCGCCCACGCCCATCAGCGCGCCAAGAACGTGAGCATGAGAGTGCGGATATTGTGCCGGGGTCATTACGTCCGGGTGCGAGTCAATCCACAGGATGCCGAGCTTATCGCCATATTTCTCAGTGAGATAAGCGAACGGCGCCAGCGAGACCAGGCAATCGCCACCCAGCGTCACAATGGTTTGCGGACGGTGCGCGGCGATTTTCTCCTGCGCATCATGCAGTTGGGCGACAACCTGGCGACGTCCCACAATCCCGTTTTCATTAACCAGCGGTTTATCGGATGGTGGCGTGACGGCGACTTCAGCAACCGACCCCTTCGATGCGGGAGCCAGCCAGGCAAGAAGCTGGGAACCAAAATAGTAGGGCGCATTGTTGCCGCCCTGCCACTGCGGAAATATCAGACGGAGATTGTTGTGAGTTGAGTGAGTCATGAAGTCCTCGGTTCAGATATGAACATAAAAATGAACGAACGTTCATTCACTCTATCTCTCAGCTGAAGTTCGCGCAAGTATCACGGTACAACGTCTAGCCAGCCCCGCGCAAAAGAGGCTAAAATTGCCCATCGCTGGAGGTTGTAAAAATGTCAAAAGATTCAGAAACGTACCATAAACTGATCGTCGCGGCGGCGGCCTGCTTTGCTGAAAAGGGCTTTAACGGCACCAGCGTCCGGGAGATTGCTTTGCGGGCAGGGATTAGCCTCGGGGCAATGTATACCTATTTCAAAGGCAAAGATGAGCTGATTGAAGCGATCATCTTTGAGGAGCAGAAGTCCGCATTGGCAAAGCATCAGGAGCAGTTTCACGGCTCCTGTTTCGAGCAGATTTGCAGTCTCGCGACCTCGTGCATACAGGAAGTGGGCTATCCGTCATCCCATCAACTGTGGGTGGAGATCATTGCGGAGTCGGCCAGAAAGGAGCATCTGCGCGCGGCTTTTTCTGCCAGCGACAAGGTTATGCGTGAAGGCGTGGCGGACATTATCCGCAAAGGCGTAGCAGCTGGAGAGTTTAGTCCACATGTTGACACGCAAGAGGCCACAATGACCATTTTCGCGCTTATTGATGGCTTTATTGGCCGCAAAGCGATAAACCCTGCGTTTAACGTTAAAACAGATGTGCGGAATTTTACAGTCATAATGGCGAGTATTTTGCAAAAGTTGCCGTGAACCGACTGATGGAAATAGGGCGAGAAAAAGCCCCGACAGGCGAGAAGCCCATCGGGGGAAGGAATTACAGATCGAAGCGATCCAGATTCATCACTTTGGTCCATGCCGCCACAAAATCGGTGACGAACTTCTGCCGCGCATCGCTGCAAGCGTAAACCTCAGCCAGCGCGCGAAGCACAGAGTTGGAACCAAACACCAGGTCAACGCGGGTGGCGGTGTATTTCTCTTCGCCGCTCTTACGGTCGCGGCCAATAAACAGCTCAGACTGCTCGTCAGCGGCTTTCCAGACGGTGCCCATATCGAGCAGATTGGCGAAGAAATCGTTGGTGAGTACGCCTACGCGGTCAGTAAACACACCGTGCTTGCTGCCGTCGAAGTTAGCGCCCAGTACGCGGAGGCCACCAACCAGCACCGTCATTTCCGGCGCGGTCAACGTTAACTGCTGTGCCTTGTCAATCAGCAGCGTTTCAGTGGAAATCCCCCCTTCAACGCGACGATAGTTGCGGAAACCATCGGCCAGCGGTTGCAGCAGATCCATAGCTTCAACATCAGTCTGATCCTGACGCGCATCGACGCGGCCAGGGGCAAAAGGCACGCTAACCTGTACGCCCGCCGCCGCCGCGGCCTGTTCGATACCAACCACACCAGCCAGCACGATAATATCGGCCAGCGATGCTTTACCGGATGCTTGCTGAATTGCCTGAAGGGTCGGCAGCACGCGGGTCGCAATAGCGTTGACCGGCCAGGATTTCTGCGGCTCCAGCGCCAGGCGCGCGCCGTTAGCGCCACCGCGTTTATCACCGCCGCGGAAGGTAGAAGCAGATGCCCAGGCCACTGAAACCAGTTCGCTAACCGACAGACCGGCATCGGCAATCGACGCTTTCAGGGTAGCGATATCATCGGAGGTCGGGTTGTGGGTGGCTGCCGGTAATGGATCTTGCCAAATCAGATCTTCTTTCGGCACTTCCGGGCCCATGTAACGGGATTTCGGCCCCATATCGCGGTGGATCAGCTTGAACCACGCGCGGGCAAAGGCTTCGTTAAAGGCCTGCGGATCGTTGAGGAAGCGACGTGAAATCTTGTCAAACTCAGGGTCAAAGCGCAGAGTCAGGTCGGTGACCAGCATCGTTGGCTTGCGTTTTTTCTCCGGATTGAATGGGTCAGGAATAATCTCCGGCGCGTCTTTCGCTTCGAACTGAATCGCGCCGGCCGGGCTACGGGTCTGCACCCACTCATATTTATACAGGTTTTCGAAGAAGTAGTTGCTCCACTGGGTTGGGGTTTGCGTCCAGACCACTTCCAGCCCTGAAGTGATAGCGTCCGCGCCAACGCCGCTGCCGTAGCTGTTCGCCCAGCCCAGCCCCTGAGCTTCAATAGGTGCGGCTTCCGGTTCTGCGCCAACATGGCTGGCTGATGCGGAACCGTGCGTTTTACCCAGCGTATGACCGCCGGCGATTAGGGCGACAATCTCTTCATCGTCCATTGCCATATTGCCGAAGGTGGCGCGAATCGCGGAAGCGGCGGAGAGCGGATCACCGCTGGCGTTAGGGCCTTCAGGGTTAACGTAAATCAGCCCCATTTCGGTTGCGCCAATAGCTTGCTTATTCAGGCTTTCCGGATGACGATGCGCCAGCCATTCGGTTTCATTACCCCAGTCAACGTCCAGATCCGGTTCCCAAACGTCTTCACGACCGGCACCGAAACCAAAAGTGCGGAAACCTGAATTTTCCAGCGCCACGTTACCCGCCAGCATATAAAGGTCGGCCCAGGAGATTTTCTGGCCATATTTCTGTTTTACCGGCCACAACAGGCGGCGAGCTTTGTCCAGACTGACGTTATCTGGCCAGGAGTTTAGCGGTGCGAAACGCTGCTGTCCGCGGCCCGCGCCGCCGCGACCGTCAACGGTACGATAGGTACCTGCGCCGTGCCAGGCCATACGAATAAACAGCCCGATATAGCTACCCCAGTCAGCAGGCCACCACTCCTGTGAGTCTGTTAGTACGGCGCGGATATCGGCCTTCAGCGCCGAATAATCGAGCTTTTTGAATTCTTCCCGATAGTTAAAATGTTCACCCAGCGGGTTCGAACGATTGGAGTGCTGATTCAGCAAATCAACACGTAGTTGGTTTGGCCACCAATCGCGGTTGCCGGTACCACCGCCTGCGCTCTGGGTTGGCGCTTCGGCGTGGAAGGGGCATTTCCCTGCGGGTGCGTTATTCGAAGGGTCGTTTGACGTGCTCATATCAGGCTCCGTTTGCTTTTGTGAATGCCATAACGATATACACTGCTACCAATAAGCGATATTTGAATGAGTCTACGGATTTAATAGCTATTTCCGTTCAATCACTACTATAAAAACCGTGCAGTTATTATTGTTAAACGGTTGGTTATCAAAACCATCGTAATAACCATAGTCGTAACAAAGGGGTAAAGGAAACGTTAAAGTGCTTTCGGCGCCACTGAATGCTAATTGTTTGAGTTATGACAATTTTAGTGCGTATAACCGCTTAGTGCTGCCAGTATAAAGGTGTACCAAAAACGTCGATAAAATAGTCGATCACCGTGCGCACGTTCAGTGAGGGGTGCCTGGCATGAGGGTAAATGGCTGAAATCGGCGAAGGTACGCTGCTGATCGAGGCGCTATAGTCGGTCATCAACTTAATAAGCCTTCCCTCTCGAATCGCTTCGTTCACCATCCAATCAGGAAATAGCACCACTCCCATACCGCCCAGGGCAGAGGTCAGCAGCGCGTCGGCATTGTTTGAGGCCAACTGCGGTGTTTGCGGATAGTGCACCCATTCTCCATCCGCAAGGCGGAACAGCCAGCGATTAGGTCCGTTTGAACCGCTGTAGACCAGCGTGTTGTGTTGCCGAAGATCCTCCGGTGTCTCCGGAATGCCGCACCGTTGTAGATATTCCGGGGCTGCAACCAGGTAGTGGTGCTGCATACCAAGCACTCTGGCATGAATGCTGGAGTCCGGCAGGCTACCGATACGAAAAATCACGTCGGTCGCTTCACGGTGCGGGTCGATAAAATCATCGGTCAGCGCCAGTTCAATTTGCATCTGCGGATAACGTTCCGTCAGGCCGGGGAGCCACGGCGCGATATGGCGCTGGCCGAAATAGACCGGGGCGTTGATGCGCACCAGGCCACCAGGCTGGAGGCTCCGGTCCTGAAGATCGCGCCTGGCGGCGCTGAACTGTTCGCTGATGCTTCTGGCATGAACGGCAAACAGGCGTCCGGCTTCGGTTGGCACCACTGCGCGGGTGTTGCGATAAAACAGCTGTTGGCCGAGGGAATCCTCAAGCTGATGGATGACCCGCGACACCATAGAGGGAGAAACGCCTTCCCGCCGTGCGACGACTGAAAAACTCTGGCTGTCGTAAACAGCGATAAATAGCTGTAGCGCCCGAAAACTCACATTGTCTGCATCGCTCATTAATGCAATATCCGCAAAAGTGTTTCCTTGATTGTATCGTTTTTTACATCACTCTGCTGCTTTATGCTCTGCCGCCTGATCAATAAGCGAGTAGCAACGATGCAGTTATTACTGATTTTTTTGGTGATTGTCGGCGGTATGGGATTGTCCGTTGAAGCCGGTCTTTTAGGGCCGCTGGCCGGCCAGGTAGGGGATTTATGGGCCACATTCAGTATTTTTAGCGTTGGAACCGCGCTGACGTTTCTGTTGATGCTGCTGTTTGGCCCACGGCAAAGTCCTTCATTTTTCTCTTTGCCGGGTTGGCAGCTCACCGGGGGTATTCTGGGGCCGATTTACGTCGTCATCCTAACCGTTGCCGCGCCGGTTATCGGTATCGCCATGACCATGATCGGCATTCTTGCCGGTCAGGTATGCAAAAGCCTGCTGATCGACCATTACGGATTATTCGGTTCGCCAAAACGTAAAATTGATGGTCGGCGGCTTATCGCTCTGCTGTTTATCGTTGTCGCCCTGATTTTAATCGCCACAAGCTGAGGATATGTCATGAGTAGCATAATGATTTTGCTGGCGCTGGTTGGCGGCGCAATGTTGAGCATGCAGGCAGCGATTAACGGCCGTTTAGGCAGCCAGGTTGGCGTATTTCGTAGCGCGTTTCTCACTTTCGCGGTAGGGGGAGTGATTACGGCGCTGCTGATTTTTTACTTTGAACCCCGCCAGGTGGTTACGCTACTGGATGTACCGAAATGGCAGCTATTAGGCGCGTTTTGCGGCGTGCCCTATATTGTGATTATGGTGCTGGCGGTACAGCGTATTGGTACCGCAACGGCTACGGTGGCGGTGATTTTTGGTCAACTGGCCATGAGTCTGTTGATCGATAACTTTGGCTGGCTGGGAAATGATGCCATCGCTTTTTCGCCTGGACGGCTGGGGGCGATTATCTGCCTTGGGCTGGCGCTTTTCTTTATCTATCGCTCCAGTACGGCGGAAAAAGACAAAATCAGCTGAAAGATGGCGCCCACCTGTTCAGGTGACTTGCCGCTCACCCTCGAACGCGACCATACTGTTCAGCACCATGTTACTGGCGCTTAAGACAGGTTACTGTCGGGGAGCATGGTGTTAGCCGCCGCGCGCCTGGGCATCACTTCATTCACTGGAGATACGCTATGCCTGAATTTTCGTCGCTGCTAACCTTTGCTCTTGTCGCCCTTGGTCTGGTGCTGACGCCGGGGCCGAATATGATCTATCTGATTTCACGCTCGATTTGCCAGGGGAGAAGGGCCGGGCTGGTTTCCCTGGGCGGCGTGGCGCTGGGTTTTGTGTTTTATATGCTGTGTGCCGCCTTCGGTATTACCGCGCTGATCTTCGCCGTTCCCTATGCGTATGATATTTTACGCATCAGCGGCGTTGCATATTTGCTCTATCTGGCCTGGCAGGCGGTGAAGCCCGGAGGACGCTCGGTCTTTGCGGTGCGCGATCTGCCCGCAGACAGCGGCCGCAAACTGTTCTTGATGGGCTTTGTGACCAATCTGGCGAATCCAAAAATCGCCATTATGTATCTCTCTTTATTGCCGCAGTTTATTACTCCGGGACACGGCAGCATCCTCTCTCAGTCGCTGATACTGGGGTTTACCCAGGCGATAATTAGCGTGGCGGTCAATGCGCTGATTGTGGTGATGGCCGGACAGGTTTCGTTGTTTCTTGCCGGACGCCCTTTATGGCAGCAGTTTCAGCGCTGGTTGATGGCGACGGTACTGGCGGGGATGGCGGTTAAAATCGCCTTTGAGGCACGCAGGTAGCAGACGGCCTCTCTGTCTATTGGATAATGGGTATTGACCTCTATTGCGTTGTCAATAGAGGTCTTTTTCGTGACGTTGTCACTTATTTTCTCACATACTGATACATTTCTGCCAGATCATTAGCAACCTTTCGGTAGGGCTCCCGCGTCGATAACGCTATTCTTCCCCGCTTTTCCCTTTTCAGGCCCTTTGTAATCCAGGTAAATGACCGCTAATGTCCCTAATGAGAGATGAAATTCGCGACCACTCAGCGGAAGAGATGCTATTTATTCGCCGTGCCGTCATTGCTTTTCTACTGGTGGTGGTCTGCTTTGCCATCCTGATTATTAACCTCTACCGCCTGCAGGTAGAACAGCACGACTTCTATCAAACCCGCTCAAATCAGAACGACATCAAAATGCTGCCCATCGCGCCGAGCCGGGGGCTGATTTTCGACCGCAACGGCATTCCGCTGGTGCAAAACATCACGCTGTACCGCTTACAGGTCATCCCGAGCAAAATCGCTGATATGACGGCGCTGCTGCAACAGCTCACGCCGATTGTTGATTTAACGCCCGAAGATATTGCTGATTTCCGCGACGATATGCATCACAACAGCCGCTATAAAGAGGTGACCTTAAAATCGGATCTCAGCGACGTGGAAGTGGCGCGCTTTGCGGTCAATGAGTTTCATTTCCCCGGCGTTACCGTTGAGAGCTATCAGCAGCGCGATTACCCCTACGGCGCAGAGCTGGCGCATGTGGTCGGCTATGTGTCGAAAATCAACGACAGCGATCTGCAAAAGCTGGCGAAAGCGGGTGAAGAAGAGAACTACGCCGCCGACCATAATATCGGCAAGCAGGGTATTGAAGGCTATTACGAGAAAGCGCTGCACGGCACCACGGGTTATCAGGAAGTTGAGGTGGATAACCATGGCCGGGTGGTGCGCTTGCTAAAAGAGGTGCCGCCGGTTGCCGGGAAGAATATCTACCTGACGCTGGACCTGCACCTGCAGCAGTATATTGAGTCAGTGCTGAAGGGGCAGCGTGCGGCAGTCGTTGCGGTCGATCCACGCGATGGCGGGGTACTGGCGATGGTCTCCAGCCCGAGCTATAACCCAAACCCATTTGTCAGGGGGATTGGCTATCAGGCCTACCGCTCACTGCTCGATAACCCGGATCGGCCGCTGATTAACCGGGTAACCCAGGGACTGTATCCGCCTGCCTCAACGGTGAAGCCCTATATGGCGCTGTCGGCGCTGTCGGCGGGCGTTATCACGCCAACCACCTCTTTCTTCGGCGCGCCGACCTGGACGCTACCGGGCACCCAGCGCCGTTATCGTGACTGGCTGAAGAGCGGTCACGGTATGCTGAATGTGACAAAAGCGATTGAAGAGTCGGCGGATACGTTCTTCTACCAGGTAGCCTTTGAAATGGGTATTGATCGTATCCATGAGTGGTTAAGCAAGTTCGGCTACGGTCAGTCAACGGGCATCGATCTTAACGAAGAGTACGCCGGAGTGTTGCCGAGCCGGGAGTGGAAGCAGCGAGTGCATAAAAAACCGTGGTATCAGGGGGATACTATCTCCGTCGGCATCGGCCAGGGCTACTGGATTGCCACGCCGATCCAGATGGTGAAAGCGCTGACTACGCTGATTAACAACGGTAAGGTACAAAACCCGCATTTACTCTACTCAATGAAGCAGGGTAATAAGGTCGAACGCTATCAGCCGCCGCAGAATCTGCCGCAGGTTGGCGATCCGCACTCACCGTACTGGGGCGTGGTGCGTAACGGCATGTACGGCATGGCGAACTTGCCAAATGGCACCGGCTATAAGCTGTTTCATACCGCACCGTATCAGATTGCGGCCAAGTCCGGGACTTCCCAGGTCTTTAGCCTGAAAGAGAACCAGACCTATAACGCCAAAATGATCCCGGTACGCCTGCGCGATCATATTTTCTATACCCTGTTTGCGCCGTATCAGCATCCGAAAGTGGCGATGGCGCTGATTCTGGAAAACGGTGGCGGCGATGGGGTGGTTGCGGGGCCAACGGCGCGGGCAATTCTTGACCACATTTTTGACCCGGCGAATACGCCGGCGGCGCAAGATGCACAATCGACCGTACCGCAGATAGACAGCGCCGACGCGCAATAGGGCATTATTCACTCAGAGCATAAGCGTTAACGGATTGGTTATTTGCCGCCGTTAGCGCTTTTGCTCATAGTAGAAGCACTGTGTTGTTGTGAAAAAGGCGTTCTGATGTCGTTAAGCCGAAATACGCTACTTCTTATCCAGACCGGCACTCCGCCGGTTGAAATCGCCTCTGACCATGGCGATCTTCCCGCCTGGTTTGGCAATTTGCTCGCCCCCTGGCGCAATAAAATCCGCGTGGCGCGGGTATTTTCTGGGGAACCGCTTCCCGCGCCAGATAGCGATACCATCGCCGTGATTACCGGTTCATGGGATATGGTGACCGAACGCCTGGCGTGGAGCGAAATGACCGCCGGGTGGATCCGCGACGCGATGGCTATCGAGATGCCGCTGTTTGGTGTTTGCTATGGGCATCAGCTTATGGCGCATGCCCTCGGTGGTGAGGTGGATTACCATCCTGCAGGGCGCGAAGCCGGAAGCAAAACCGTTACTCTCTCTGCGAATGGGTTAACTGACGGGCTGCTGGCTGACCATCCGGCCGCCTTCAGTGCACATCTTACGCATATGCAAACCGTGACCCGACTGCCGCCAAGGGCAACGGTGCTGGCCTCGTCCAGTCACGATGCGCACCAGATTGTTCGCTATGGCGAGCATGCCGTCTCCACGCAGTTCCACCCGGAAATCACCCCGGAAATTGCCCGCTCGCTGATTGCTTACCGTCAGGCGGCACTGCGCAATGAGGGGATTGATCCGGACAAGCTAAGTCGTGAAGTCGCAGAGAGCCCGGTGGCCTCGGCGATTTTGACTCGTTTTGTGGCTAGCTATTTGCCGCCGGATAACGTCTGATTTTTCCGTTTTGTATCACCGTGTATCTGAGCGCAATGACGATACACGGTGCGACAATATCCCCCCTCTGCGCGCACAGTGCAGATACATCGCGGTGTTGTGATAGGCCTGTCATCCAAACCATGAAGAGGCAACCATCATGAGCACCACTTTTTTATCCCGTAAATATGCCGCCCTGGCGCTGATCTGCTCCTCACTGGTTTCCGCCAGCGTCTGCGCGGCGGAGGACAGCGCCGCCTTTAACGCTCTGCATCAGATACAGGCGGGCGATCTTAATATTGGCTATGTGGATATCGGCCCCCGCGACGGGCAAGCGGTGATCCTGCTGCACGGCTGGCCTTATGATATCCATAGCTACGCCGCCGTCGCCCCGGCGCTGGCGCAGAAGGGCTACCGGGTTATCGTGCCTTATCTGCGCGGTTACGGCACCACGCGCTTTGTTTCCGCGAAAACGCCGCGCAACGGTCAGCCTGCGGCGATGGCGAAAGATATCGTCAATCTGATGGATGCCTTGCATATCAAACAGGCTGATTTTGCCGGTTTTGACTGGGGCGCGCGCACGGCGGATATCGTAGCCGCGCTGTGGCCTGAGCGGGTGAAATCGCTGGTTTCGGTGAGCGGGTATCTGATTAGCAGCCAGCAAATTGGCGAAAAACCGCTGCCGCCGCAGGCCGAGCTGTCGTGGTGGTATCAGTTCTATTTTGCCACCCCACGCGGTGAGACGGGCTATCGGCAGAACACTTACGATTTTGCGAAGTTTATCTGGCATCAGGCCTCGCCGGGCTGGCAGTTTAGCGATACGCAGTTTGCACAGAGTGCGCAGGCGCTGGATAACCCCGATCACGTGGCGGTGACCATCAGCAACTACTGCTGGCGCTTAGGGCTGGAGAAAGGCGAAGCGAAATACGCAAACTACGAGCAGAAACTGGCGGCTTTGCCGACTATTGGCGTTCCAACTATCACCATCGAAGGTGATAACAACGGCGCACCGCACCCGGCACCTGAAAGCTATCGCGCTAAATTTACTGGCAAATACGAGCATCGCGAATTCAAAGGCAGTATCGGCCATAACCCGCCGCAGGAAGCCCCGCAGGCGTTCGTGCAGGCAGTTGTCGATGCCGATCATCTGTAACTGCTGCGCCGGGGTGTGAAGTTGCGCTTCCGGCGATAGCGCATATTCTCTTTGAGTGGCATTTTTTTACCGGAGCCTGCTTTGGAACGTATTGATCATATTCTGGTTGTTGATGATGACCGCGATATTCGTGAGCTGGTCACTGGTTATCTGGAAAAGTCGGGATATCGCGCGACGGGGGCCGCCAACGGCAAGGCGATGTGGGCGGTGCTCAACGCGCATCAGGTGGACCTGATCGTTCTGGATCTGATGCTGCCCGGCGACGACGGTTTACTTCTCTGTCGCCAGTTACGCAGCAACGGCCAGCAGGATATTCCGGTTCTGATGTTGACCGCGCGCAACGACGACAGCGACCGAATTCTGGGGCTTGAAATGGGTGCCGATGACTATCTGGTGAAGCCCTTTGTCGCCCGCGAACTGCTGGCGCGCATCAAGGCTATTCTGCGCCGCACCCGGGCGCTGCCGCCCAATTTGCAGATTACCGAGGCCGGACGACTCATCGCCTTTGGCGACTGGCTGCTGGATACCTCGGCAAGGCATCTGCTTGATGACAGCGGCACTATCGTCGCGCTAAGCGGTGCGGAATATCGGTTATTGCGGGTTTTCCTCGACCACCCGCAGCGGGTACTGAATCGCGATCAGCTGCTGAATTTGACGCAGGGAAGGGATGCCGAACTGTTCGAGCGCTCCATTGACCTGCTGGTGAGCCGTTTACGTCAGCGCTTGCGCGAAGATGCCCGCGAACCGGCCTATATCAAAACCGTCCGTAGCGAAGGCTATGTGCTTTCGGTTCCGGTGTCGATTCGCGAGGTCCGCGAATGAAGCTCTGGCCCGCATCGTTGCAGTCCCGACTGGTCGTGATGATTTTCCTCGCGCTGCTGCTGGCCAACGCCTTAACGCTATCATTGTTACTTTATGAGCGGATGAGCAGCGCCCGCAGCGTGATGCTGGGCAACCTCGAATACGATGTCGCCACCAGCGTGGCGATCCTTAATCGTCTTCCTGCCGCCGAACGCCCACAGTGGCTGGCGCGGCTGGCGCGCGGTAACTATCGCTATCAGCTTACGGCGGGGCAAGGTGGCGACTATCCCACCAGCTGGCGGGTACGTGATGCGGTGCGGACTTTGCAAGAAACGCTCAGCGGCACTTATCCGCTAAGCATTGTGGCGATCCCCGGTCCGCGCGAGCATATCCAGGCCCACGTCACCCTGCACGACGGCGCGCCGCTAACCATTGACTTGTGGCCGCGCCTGCCGGCGATCGCCCGTTGGCTACCCGTGGTACTGGTCGCACAATTCTTACTGTTGTTGTTTTGTGCCTGGTACGCCGTGCGTCAGGTGGTGCGCCCGATGACCCGTTTCACCCGCGCCATTGACCACCTCGAACCGGCAATGAATGTGCCTGAAGTGATGGCGGAACAGGGGCCGGTTGAAGTTCGCCACGCGGCGCGGGCATTTAACGCCATGCAGACGCGTATTCACGACCATTTGCAGGAGCGGGCGCGGATCCTCGCGGCGATATCTCACGATCTGCAAACGCCAATTACCCGTATGAAGCTGCGGGTCGAGATGGCGGATCGGCCAGAACTACGCGACAAGCTTTTTGAGGACCTGGACAATATGACCAGACTGGTCAGAGAAGGGATCGCTTTTGCCCGCTCCGCCCAGCCGCTGGAGGAGACGCGCCAGCGTCTCAACCTGAATGATTTTCTCGACACTATTGTCTGTGATTACGCTGATGTCGGCAAAGCGGTGCGCTTTATTCCCGGCAGTATCCAGCAACCGGTGCTGATTCAAGCGCAGGCGCTGCGGCGCATTATGAGCAATCTGATTGATAATGGGCTGAAATTTGGCGATAGCGTCACCGTTAGCCTCGAAGATGCGCAAAACGGTGATATTACAATCAAGGTTGCCGATGAAGGGCCAGGGATCCCCGATGATCAACTGGAGGCGGTGCTGCAACCTTTTTATCGGCTGGAGAATTCGCGCAATCGCGATACCGGTGGCACCGGTCTGGGTCTGGCAATTGCCGCACAGCTAGCCAGCCAGATGGCGGGCAAACTGACGCTGCGCAACTGCTCAAGCGGCGGTCTGGAGGCCTCGGTGCTGCTGTTTGCCACCGCTTTGTATCCTTCTGTATCCCCGGGCGCTACAGATAACTAAGCTGACAAATTCCCGCTATTTCAGACACTTTAGCCATACATACGCCTGCTGTAATGGGTTGGCTGCCGCTACAGGCAGCTAACTCATCTGAGGAGAGCGTGTATGTCCATTCTTATTGCTTTTTTCGGCGGTATGCTGACGCTGCTGAGCCCCTGCACCTTGCCGGTTATCCCGTTAATTTTTGCCAGCGTGCGTGATAAAAGGGCACATCTGCTGCTGATGCTCAGCGGCATGGTGCTGATGTTTACCACCGTTTCGCTGCTGGTAACGGTTGCCAGCAGTTGGGTGGTGAGCCTGACACTTGCCGGACGCTGGCTGGCGCTGCTGTTTTTGGCGCTGGTCGGAGTGAGCCTGATATCCACAAAGGCCGCGCAGCGCCTGACGGCTCCGGTGGTGGCGTTAGGTAATCGTATTAACGCGCGTAGCTACCAGCACGCCGGAGGGGCGGGCGCACTGCTGGCGGGTCTGGCAATTGGCCTGCTGTGGGCACCGTGCGCCGGGCCGGTACTGGGCGCGATCCTCAGCCTTGGATTTATTCAGGGCAGCTCGGTCACCAGCGGATTACTGCTGCTGTCTTACGGCAGCGGCAGCGCGCTGATGCTGGCTCTGTTGTGGCTGTTCGGCTCCCGGTTGACTGCGCGTTTGCGTAAAGGTCTGGCTTTTAGCGAACGCCTGCGTCAGCTGGCGGGCGTGGCGATGCTGGCATCGGTGGGGCTGATAGCCAGCGGGGCGGATAGTTTTCTACAAGGGGCTACCGGATTGACGCAACGGCTGGAGCAGAGTCTCAGTGCTGATTTGCCGCAGCCGGAGCAAAAAGCGTTTCTCCAGCCGGTTGTTGCGCCGCAGCCAACCAGCGAAATGCCTGCACTGGAAGGCGGCAGCGCGTGGATTAATAGCCCACCGCTGAGCAACTCCGCACTAAAGGGGAAAGTGGTATTAATCGACTTCTGGACCCGGGATTGTATTAACTGCCAGCACACGCTGCCCTACGTGCGCGAGTGGGCGAATAAATATCGCGCTGCCGGGCTGGTGGTGGTGGGCGTACATACTCCGGAGTATCCATGGGAGCGTTCGCTGCCTGCGCTGCGTGAAGCGATCACAAAATGGCAGCTGACTTACCCTATTGTGGCGGATAACGGTTACGCCATCTGGAACGCGTTTGGTAATCAGTATTGGCCCGCGCATTATCTGTTCGATGCCAAAGGCAAGCTGCGCTATACGGCTTTTGGCGAAGGAGATTACGTCCAGCAGGAGAAGATGATCCAGCAGTTGTTACAAGAGGCGAGAGCCTGAGCTAGCGATTGCAGTTGCATTGCGGCTGTTTTCCCGGAGGCAGCTGTGTAGCTGTAGCCCGGACAGGTGCGCAGCACCGCCTCCGGGAAAAATGTAAAAAAAAGCCGATAAGGTGAATTATCGGCTTTCAGCGTTTATTGCGAAACTGTCTTACTGCGCCAGCAGTTCCTGAGCGGTGCGTTCTACCAGATTCAGCAGCACCTTAACGTCATCTAAGGTGACGATCGGGTTCAGCAGCGTCAGCTTCAGGCAGGTCACGCCATTGTGCTCGGTCACGCCGACGTTCGCACGACCGGAGGCCAATAGCGCATCGCCAACGCGCTGGTTGAGCAGGGCGATGGCGGCATCGTCGCTGCCCGCCATCTGCTGCGGGCGCGAACGAAACAGCACGCTCGCCAGCTGCGGCTGCATTACCAGTTCCAGCGTTGGCTGCGTCTCGATGTAATCCGCCACGTTCAGCGCCATCGTCACGCCGTGATCGATGATCTCCGCGTACTGCTTCTGGCCCAGCGCCTCAAGACCCATCCACAGCTTCAGCGCATCGAAGCGGCGGGTGGTTTGCAGCGATTTTGACACCAGATTTGGCACGCCGTGCTCTTCATCGAACTCAGAGTTCAGATAGGCCGCCTGATAGCGCATCAGCTCATAATGGCGGGCTTCTTTTAGCAGAAACGCACCGCAGCTGATGGTCTGGAAGAACTGTTTGTGGAAATCCAGGGTGATGGAATCCACTAATTCAAGGCCGTCCAGACGATCGCGATATTTCTCGGACATCAGCAGTGTGCCGCCCCAGGCTGCGTCAACGTGCAGCCAGATCTGATGCTCTGCCGCTACTGTCGCGATTTCCCGCAGCGGGTCAATTGCCCCCGCATCGGTGGTACCTGCGGTGGCGACGATCGCCATAATCTGCTCGCCGTTAGCCTGGGCTTGCGCGATTTTCGCTTTCAGGTCAGCAACGTCCATTCTCGCGAATTCGTCGGTTTTCACCAGCGTCACGGAACGGTAGCCAAGGCCCATCAGCGCCATATTCTTCTGCACCGAGAAGTGGGCGTTTTCAGAACATAGCACTTTGTATTGGCGAATATCGCCCGGCAGACCATCCTGCTGGATGGAATGACCCATACGTGCGAAAAAGGCATCGCGCGCCAGCATCAGACCCATCATATTGCTCTGGGTGCCGCCACTGGTGAATACGCCTGCATCGCCAGCGCCGTAGCCTACCTGAGCGCGCAGCCATTCAATCAGCTTGATCTCAATGATGGTCGCTGACGGGCTTTGGTCCCAGGAGTCCATGCTCTGGTTAGTGGCGTTAATCAGCACTTCCGCCGCCTGGCTAATGACCAGGCTCGGGCAGTGCAGGTGCGCCACACACTGCGGGTGGTGTACCGACAGGCTGTCTTTCAGGAAGTACTCGATCGCACGTTCAATCGCCGCCTGGTTGCCCAGACCCTGTTCGTTGAAATCAAGGGTGATGCGCTCACGCAGCTCGTCAACGCTTTTCCCCTGATACATCTCAGGTTGCTGCAGCCACTGCGCTACCGCCTGGCTGGTCTGAGCAATCGCTTGCTGGTAGGCGTCAATACTCTGCGCGGAACCAGCAAGAATTGGATTCAATTTGGACATTGCGGTCACTTACTCCACTCAGACCGGTTTTACGCCGGCGGCCAGCAGGGCCTGTTCAAATTTATCGAAGAAAATTTCCAGTTCCGCGTTGCTGATCAGCAGGGACGGCAGCAGGCGCAGTACGCAGCCGTGACGGCCACCGCGCTCGAGGATCAGGCCCGCTTCGAAGCATTTTTTCTGCAGCAGTGCAGAAAGTTCGCCATCCGCCGGGTAGCTACCCATGTGATCCGGCGCTTCGTTCGGTTTCACGATCTCGATACCGATCATCAGGCCCAGACCGCGCACGTGGCCGATAACCGGGTAACGTTTCTGCATCTCGGCCAGTTTGCCTTTCAGCCACTCGCCCTGAGCGGCGACTTTATCGGCAATGTTGTTGTCTTTCAGGTGACGCAGGGTGGTCAGGCCGGTAGCCATCGCCAACTGGTTGCCGCGGAAGGTGCCGGTATGGTGACCCGGTTCCCAGGCATCGAACTGCTTTTTGATACCCAGGACGGCCATCGGCAGACCGCCGCCTACCGCTTTAGACATCACGATGATGTCCGGCTCAATGCCCGCGTGTTCGAAGGCGAAGAATTTACCGGTACGGGCAAAGCCGGCCTGGACTTCGTCGATGATCAGCAGAATGCCGTGTTCCTGCGTCACTTTACGGATGCGCTGCAGCCACTCGACCGGAGCCGGGTTCACGCCGCCTTCACCCTGAACGGCTTCGAGGATCACCGCCGCCGGTTTACGCACGCCGCTTTCAACGTCGTTGATCAGGTTTTCGAAGTAGTAGGTCAGCGCTTTCACGCCTGCGTCACCGCCGATACCCAGCGGGCAGCGGTACAGGTGCGGGTAAGGCATAAACTGCACTTCCGGCATCATGCCGTTAACCGCTGCTTTTGGCGACAGGTTGCCGGTCACGGACAGCGCGCCGTGGGTCATCCCGTGGTAGCCGCCGGAGAAGCTGATGATGGAAGAACGGCCAGTGTATTTTTTCGCCAGCTTCAGCGCCGCTTCTACGGCATCAGCACCGGTCGGGCCGGTGAACTGCAGGCAGTATTCTTTACCTTCGCCCGGCAACAGGGAAAGCAGGTATTCACAGAAGCGATCTTTTAACGGAGTGGTCAGATCGAGAGTATGTAACGGCAAGCCGCTGGTAATGACACTTTGGATGCTCTGCAGCACATCAGGGTGGTTGTGGCCGAGTGCCAGAGTACCGGCGCCGGCAAGGCAGTCCAGGTACTGTTTGTTATCCGCATCGGTCAGCCATACGCCTTCCGCTTTGGTTATCGCAAGGGGCAGCTTGCGCGGGTAGCTCCTGACATTCGATTCGAATTCAGCCTGACGGGCCAAAAAGGTATCGTTGTTTGCATCTAATAAATCTGCGCCTAAAGTATCAATACGGACTTTATCCGTCATCATATCACTCCCACAACCAGCGTTACGGTTGAATGCTGGTTGAATAAATTGGTGTAAGAAATTGAATCGCTATGCATAAAGCGGGCACAATATATGGCTTTTTAAATCCGCATTCAACGTTTTATTGATTGCGGTATTTTTACGTTATTTTTACATTGTTAAAAATGGGCGTAACTCATTGATAGAAATGAAGTGTTTTAAAGGATAAAAGACCTTTAAAATTGTAATTATTAGTGAAGGAATTTCTCATTTTTTATTACCGCTTCGCTGACGTTGCTGGCGAAAAAATTTCCGCCAGCGCCAGGATGAATCAATGCAGTTCAAGCGCATAATTTGCCAAAGGTGTGACTTTTTTCACCAACTTGTTGTTATATAAAAACTGTTCGTAAGCTTCATAACGTGGTTTATCCAGCGCGGCCGGATCGGTAGCAAACAGAGGAATGGTTTTCAGCCATGCCTGCTTGTTGAGCTCGGTGTTGAGTTCCGGATGCGCGGCGGCAAACGTCTGCCAGGTCTCCTGCGGATGGGCGCGCAGGTAAGTGACGCTTTTTTGCAACGCGGTGAGGAATGCTTTGATTTTCGGGGCGTTAACTTCATCGCGGTTGGCGACAATAACCAGCTCATCGTATGCCGGTACGCCATAGTCCTCGACGTTCATCACCACAGGGTCTTTCCCCTGAAGCTTAATTTCCAGCGCTTCTATATTACGGTAACCGCCAATGACCGCATCAACCTGACCGGCCAGCAGGGCGCTGGTTAACTGGAAGTTCACATTGATAAGCTTAATGCTTTTGGGATCGATTTGTGCGTGTTGCGCCATGGTTGCCAGCGTTGCCTGTTCGATACCGCTGACCGAATAACCGACTTTTTTACCTTTCAGGTCAGCTGGAGTTTTGATGTTTTTATCCAGCGCAATGACCGTGTTTAGCGGCGAGTTAATCAGTGTACCAACGCGCACCAATGGCAGCCCTTCATCAGCAAAAAAATGTACCTGCGGCTGGTAGGTGATCGCCAGGTCGGCCTGACGGGCAGCCACCAGTCGTGGCGGCAGCGCCGGGTCGGACGGTGGTACAATTTTAACGTCCAGGCCCGCTTCTTTAAACGCGCCAATCTGCTCGGCGACCATGATCGGCGCATGATCGGGGTTGATATACCAGTCCAGCACCAGTGTGAGCTTCTCGTTAGCCTGCGCCTGAGCGCTGAGCAGCGCGGTGAAGGCCATCCCGGTGAATATATGTTTATGCATCATTACTCCTTATATTTCGAAAGGGTTATTCCGGCGTCCAGTTGATCAGCCGATGTAAAAAAGCATCCACCGCCAGCCACAGCAGGACGGTCAGCAGTACTAAAATAAACAGGGCGGCAAAGCAGATATCGGTTTGCAGGCGGGCGTTGGCGTTAAGCATGACGTAGCCCAGTCCTTCAGCTGAGCCGACCCATTCGCCGATAATTGCGCCGATGGGGGCCACGGCGGCGGCCATCCGCAGGCCCGAGCCGAGCGCCGGGAGCGCCGCCATCATCCGCACGTGGCGCAGCTGAGCGCCAAAAGATGCTCCCATGGTGTGCGCCAGATCGAGATAGTCGTTATTGACCCGCCGCAGACCGTCAAAAAACGCCGAAGTGACGGGGAAGAAAATCACCAGCACCGCCATAATGACCTTGGCGCTCATGCCGAAGCCAAACCACAGCACCAGCAGCGGGGCGAGGGCAAAGACCGGGATTGCCTGGCTGGTCAATACCAGCGGCATCAGCCAGCGCTGAAGACGCGGCGAGACAATCATGCACAGCGCCAGAACCACGCCGAGCAGAACGCCAAGCAGCAGTCCGCTGAGAATTTCACTCAATGTGATGAGCAAGTGCCAGCCGAGATAAGCCCGATTGACCCATAGCGCATTGCCGACTGCCGACGGTGATGGAAGTAAAAAGGCGGGAATGCCGCTACGACTTGCCAGCCACCAGAGCAATAGCAGACCGCAGAACACCACGCAGCCACGAAACAGTTTTGCGCTCATCCGTTAGCCCTTATTAGCTGTTGTAACAGTTCAGCCTGACTGGTTAATAGCTGCGGATCGTCCGGCGCGCGCGGCGGTACGCCGGATAAGCGGTGTGAATCGTCGATATTACCGGGGGCGGGAGAGAGCACCAACAGGCGATGGCTTAGCCGACAGGCCTCCATCGGATCGTGGGTGATAAGTACCACGGTGCGGTTCACCAGCAGCTCGGCGGCCAGCGTCTGAATTTTCGTGCGGGTGATGGTATCGAGCGCGGAAAAAGGCTCGTCCATCAGCACAATGGGTCGGTCTTCATACAGGGTGCGAGCCAGCGCCGCCCGCTGGCGCATACCGCCGGAGAGCGAGGCCGGGCGGTCGTTAGCGCAATGCTCAAGGCCAACCTGCTGTAATAAAGTCGCAACCCGCTGGGTATCAACCCGTTCCCCGCGCAGACGCGCGCCGAGGGAGACGTTGTCACGCACGTTTAGCCAAGGATAGAGCAGATCTTTTTGCCCCATCCACGCCAGCCGTTTAGTTATCGGTTGACCATCGCTGGCGCGAACCTCGCCCGCAGTGGCTTTTGCCAGCCCGGCGAGAATGCGCAGCAGGCTGGTTTTCCCGGCACCGCTGGCCCCCAGCAGCGAAACCCACTGACCGCCGGGGATATCAAACGTCAGATTGTCGAAAACCAGCCGCGAACCGAAGCGCAGGCTCAGACCACGCACCGTAATGCCGGGCGCAGTCACGCCGGGCGCTCCGTGACGACATTCAGCCCCATTTGCCAGAAGTTAGCTTCCAGCCGCGTGGCGGTGGTAAAAATAGTGCTGAGTTCAGCAAAACGTGCCTCGCCGCCGCGCTGTTGCCAGAGCGTTTCCAGCAGGCTAATGGCGGCATTGACGCCGTTCAGGTAGCCCTCATCACCGTAGTTACGGATCCAGGAGGCGTAAGGATTAGTGGTGAGGTTAGTCGCGGGATCGTGGAGCAGACCGAGGCCGATTTCCGCGTATCCGGCAACGCAGGGCATCAGCGCCGCCAGCAGATCCAGCGCGTCGCCGGAATAACCAATATCCAGCACGTAGCGGGTGTAGTTGACGGTTTCCGCGGCTTCAGGTTCGCTGGCCATTGTCACCTCATTCAGCCCCCAGCTGTTGCAGTAGCCAACATGCAGCGGGAGTTCGTCGAGGATGGCGTTCATCGACGCGGCAGCGGTACGCATTTCCGGTAGCGTACGCAGTTTGCTGACCAGCAACGCATAGCTGCGGGCAAAGTGGATCAGGAACAGGTAGTCCTGGGTCAGATAGCGACGGAAAGCGGGTTCGGGCAGGGTGCCGTCGGCAAGTTGGCGCAAAAAGGGGTGGGCGACGTAATGTTGCCAGTCATCACCGGCCTGCTGGCGCAAACGACCGTAAAGACCTTGAGTAAACGCGGGAAGAATCACAGGACCTCCTGATTAAAGGGAGATCCGGGCGTGCTGAAGTGTGAACAGGCAATGGCGCAAAACTGGCGGAAATGCCAACCCGTCCCTTCGCTGGCATGACCCAGATCAGGTTCAAAGGGTTCGGCTTACGCCATCTCAGCCCTCACGGGACACCCCTCGGTTTGGCCAATGTTATACGACATTCGCTTTTTGATTACAATGCTGTGATTTTGTTGGTTTTATGTGACGTTGTCACGATAGTGTGGCATGAGAAAATGGTTTTGTGCGACATTTTGCCGGGTGGCGGCTGACGCCTTACCCGGCCTACGGTGATCGAGGCCGTTGCAAGCCCGGTGAGCGCCACCGGGCAAATGTCCCCACGGAAGGTTAACGAAACTCAACCCAGCTGGCGCCGTTATCCGCCGAACGCACGCAGTTCTCCACCCAATGCACGCCGAGCGCGCCGGCTTTGGCATCCGGATACCAGAAGTTTTCCAGCAGCGCAGCATCGCGGCGATCGGTCGCATCCATGGCGATAGCAAAGCGCCGATACAGGTTTGACCATGCCTCAAACAGCCCCTCGGGATGACCGCCGCCGATCCTGTCGTCCTGCAAGGCTAGCGGATCGAGATAGGCCATCCCGCGTTCCAGAATTCGCACCGGCTCGCCCTGGATTTCATAGCGAAGCTGGTTTGGCTGTTCATCCCACCACTCCAGGCTGGCTTTTTCACCGACGATACGTACTTTCTGCCCGTGCATTGAACCGCTGTTGACCGCCGAGCACCACATCAAGCCGATCGCGCCGTTGTCGTATTCCATCAGCACATGGGCGTTATCCTCCAGCGGGGCGCGGCTTTTGACAAAGCTCTGGCGAGAGCACATCAGACGGGTGATGTTGAGCTTCGGGGCCATGGTTTCTGCCAGAAACAGCGGATGAGTGGCCAGGTCGCCCAGGACATAACTGGGACCGACAAATTTCGGGTCAACGCGCCAGCGGGTGCTGGGGTTTTCCTGCTCTACCGGCTGATTGTGGAAACCGTGTGCGAACTGCATATTGACGATACGGATCTCGCCCAGCAGTCCTTGTTCAATCATCTGTCGGGCCTGCAAAATCAGCTGATGCCCGGCGTAGCCATAGGTGACGCCAATGATTTTGTGCTGCTTTTCGCTCAGAGCCACCAGCGCATCGGCCTCTTCACCGGTAAAACACAGCGGTTTTTCACAGACCACATGCAGTCCGGCTTCCAGCGCAGCGCGGCAAATGGCGTAGTGGGTGTTGTTCGGCGTAGCAATAGACACCGCTTCAATGCCGTCTTCTCGCGCCGCCTCTTCGCGAAACAGGGTTTCATAGTCGGGATAGCAGCGTTCTGCCTCCACGCCCAGCTGCTGGCCAAATTCTCGTCCGCGTTGGGCGTCAATATCAAATGCGCCTGCCAGCAGGGTAAAAGAACCGTCGCGCAGCGCCGCCGAGCGGTGAATATAGCCAATCTGACTGCTTCCGCCGCCGCCAACCATGCCCCAGCGTAACGATCTGCCAATGGGTTTTGTTCCGTTAATCATTGTTTTCTCTCCTGATTAAAAGCCAACAGAGCGCAGGTAGCGCAGACTTTCCGTCACTGCCTGCAAACTGCCCTCGACGTTGCGCGGGTCACGTTCCTGCTCAATGGTGATCCAGCCCTGATAGCCGCGCTTATCAAGAAACGTGCGTACCGCCGGATAATCAATGGCGCCGCTGCCGAGCGGGCACATTACGCCTTCCGCGCAGGCGGAGAAGAAGTCGATACCGCGTGAAATCACGCTCTCAAATACGCCAGGATCGACATCTTTAAAGTGCAGGTAGTCAAGACGTTCGAAATGACGATCCAGCCAGCTGATGGGGTCCATTCCGGAATAGTAGAGGTGACCGGTATCAAGGCAGAGCCCGGCAACGTCGTGCGGGATTTGCGTTGCCAACAGGTCTATTTCATCGGCAAATTCGATACAACCGCCAGCGTGAGGGTGGATAACCGGGCGAACGCCATACTCCTGCCACGCCAGTTTGCTGATGGTGATAATGTGACTAATCATCCGCTTCCAGTCGGCGGGGGAAAGCCGTGGTGCCAGGTCGCTGCGTCCGGCGAATTTGGCCCGTTGCGGATTACCGAAATCAATGATCACCAGGTAGGGCGGTTGGAACGAGTTTCCGGGCGTTTTTTCCGCCGTTGGAACCTGCGACAGATTGCGGCAGAGGTTGTGCGTCAGTTCGACAATGTTCGGGAAGTTCTCTTCGCTGACCAGATCGTCAAAGATCGTTCCGGCAACCAGCGACAGCCCCTGTTTATTCAGCGCTGCGCGAAGCTCATCCGCCTGGGTTGGCAGATAGCTCCAGGGCCCCAGTTCAATACTTTTGTAGCCTGCGGTCGCCGCTTCCTGTAGTACCTGTGACCACGGCGGTAAATAAGGGTTTTTGGGATCATCGACGCCCCAGCTACATGGCGCATTGGCAATATGTATGGTCATGATGGATTCCTTTTTAGAATGAGGAGAAAACATGACCAGTATTGAATGAAAATTTCAAAATCAACAATGATGAAATTTAAATTCTTTGATGTGATTCAAGCTTTATTTTGATGGTTAAAATGATTGTTTTTTATCAAATGCAGTGGCGAAGCGGGGCGCGGAGAATTTCCCATGCCCCTGCCGATTAGAGGTTTTCTTTAGTGATTAAATCAAACGGTTGTAGCGCGTTGATAAATGACGCCTGCGGATGGCTGGCAGCCTGGACAAACGCGGAGATTGTCGCGGCGGCAAACTCGCTCAGCCGATGCGCAATCATCAAATCAATGGTGCCGTCGATTAACGCCAACTCGCCGTTCTCTACGGGACCATGGCAAATCAGCGTGACCTGATGCTGGCGCTGATGAGCATGCAGCGCGGCGATGATGCCCTCAACGCCTCCGCAGGGCGCGTAAATCGCCGTCAGTGAAGGGTATTGCTGCAACATTTTGTCCGTTACCTGATGGGCAATATCAGTCCTTTCATGGCTGCGTACCGGCTCCAGCACCCGATCGCCTTTACCGTGCTCGCGCAGGTAAGAGCGGAAGCTAATTTCGCAGCTTTCCTGACAGATAAACCGGTTATCGCCGACGATAATGCCGATTTCCCCTTCGCTGTGGCACAGTCGGTCAACCGCCCAGCCTGCAGTGCGGCCTGCTTTCTGATTATCGAGGCCGATGTAACCGCTGCGTTGTGCGATGGCCATGTCGGAGAGCAGAGTAAAGACGCGCACGCCTTTATCGGCGGCCTGGGCGACGGCGTGGCGGATAAGCGGGTTATCCAGTGCCACAACGCCAATGACATCAACTTCATCGCTCAGGCGAGCGATGCCAGCGACCATCTCGTCGATAGCATTAATATCATAATGCAGAAAAACGGGAGCCTGATTTGGGGCATGCCAGGGCATCGCCGCCAGCTCGAGTGCCTGCGCCAGCTGAGAATAAAAAGAGTGCGATTGCTGAAGCAGGATAAATCCCATTCTGAGAGGAACTGCCGACTGACCGGCGGCCAGCCGATAGTGCGATTGCTCCAGCGCAAACCCTAAGCGGCGCGCGGATTCAAGCACTTTGCGTTCCGTACTTTCCTTGACCGGGGTACGCTTGTTAAGCACTCTGTCCACCGTCGCAATGCCGACTCGGGCATCTCTGGCAATGTCCGTCATAGTCACTTTCTTCGCAGACATAAATATCACTCCTTATCCGTTAATGATAAAAATCTATCATTATTTGGAACGATAAAAAGAGAAGGGACTCTGGTTTCAGGAAAAGAGAGCTGACACGACGTTGCCTTAATGCATATTTAATCTTAAAAAGATACTACCAAATCCGTGTTTCTTGCTTATCTTCTTGAAATTAAGAAAAATCTCAATTTTGTTTCAAATGAAATGCCATCCTGCTATCGCAAACGGTCTTTTGTTTGGCAAAACGGACTATACTTGGCAATCTTCCGGCAATACGTTCAAAAATAAATTAATTATTGTTAATTTTACGCTCAATGCATTACCTGCTCATATGATGTGGTTGTTGAAGTGGAAGGTTTGGAAGGGCGGAGGTTTGTATGTTATTAAAAGAACTTATTATTTTCGACTTATTAAGTACCCCCGTTTGGGTCGTCCATCCTTTCAATGAAAATGTGATCTTTGCCAACCAGGCATCTAAGGCGCTGTGCGGCAATATGACTCTCGCTCAAATGCGCAAAGGGACCTTCTCGACCAGCCCGGAAACCGCGCTACAGCACTATTTGCGCTACTTGCAGAATATTACCGAAGTCTATGAAATATGGACCATTGAAACCGCTGAGGGACTGGCCTCTATCAGCTGTAAAACGACCCTGATTACATTAGAGGAGCAGGGAGCCTTAATTCTCTTTGAGGCGGTAAAACTGCTGCCGCAGAATAGATCGGTTAATACAGCCTCTCGTTCTTATCAACGGCGTAATAATGGTTTCTTTGCCCGCTTTTTTATGACTAACTCGGCACCGATGCTATTAATCGACCCCAATAAAGATGGACGAATTGTTGATGCTAATATTGCGGCGCTGCGTTTTTATAACTACTCCTCTGAAGAAATTCGGACCCGGCATACCTGGCAGATAAATACCCTCGGTCGCGACGTCCTGCCGATCATGCATAACGTGGTGAGTTTACCCGGGGGACATAAACCGCTTAATTTTACCCACATACTTTCCGATGGCGCGATACGGCATGTTCAGGTCTATGCCGGACCGGTGATTTTATACAACGTGCGCCTGATGCTGTGCATCATTCACGATATCACCGAAGAAGTTCATTTAAAGAAAGAACTGGAGTTCTCCGCCTCACACGACTCGCTCACTGGACTCCTTAATCGCCGCGAATTTTACCGCGTTGTGGAGTCGCCTTCGTTTAAACCAGAAGGATTTTGCCTGTTACTGGTGGATATTGACCATTTCAAGCTGATCAATGATGACCACGGACACCAGAAGGGTGATGAAGTTCTGCTGGCGATTTCCGATCTCCTGGCCGCTGCCGGAGGCATCGACGATAAAATTTATCGTTGGGGCGGTGAGGAGTTTTTACTGTTCCTGCCAAATGCATCGCTGGAAACGGCGCTGGAGATGGCGGAGAAAATTCGCTATGCCGTCAGCGAACATCAGACGCCGGACCTGCTGGTACCTGTTACGGTCAGTATTGGCGTTGCGGAACATCAGCATGGCGAAGAGATAGATCAGTTGTTTAATCGCGTTGATAAAGCGTTATATGCGGCTAAAAAAGCGGGGCGTAATAAAGTTCAGCTACACCTGATTGAGAAGTGCTAGCTTCATTGACCTGATATTCAAGCGTAAGGGTCTACAATAAGTGCATCACAAAGACAGGAACAGGATGTCATGACTTATTCAATCTCAAAGAAACTTCTTACTGCGACCTCAGCGCTACTGCTTCTTTCGATGAGCTCTCTACCGGTTATTGCGGATGTGATTTCTCCACTCAGTGAAGAGCACGGATTAAGTGAAGCCGCGAAACAGTATCTCCTGCATTATCCTTCCCACAGCGGCGTTGATGGCAAAACCGTGCGTGAAGATACTGCCGCCGTATTTATTCCTTTCGGCACAACCCCGGAAGGCGGATGGCCAGTGGTTGTCTGGGCCCACGGCACCGTTGGCGTTGCTAATCACTGTGCGCCTTCGTTAAACCCGCGTAGCGATCGCGATAAGCAGTATTTGAATACGTGGCTGTCGTTAGGCTATGCGGTGGTTGCCCCGGATTATGCCGGACTGGGTTCTTCGGGTTTACACCATTATCTTAATGCTCGTGGTGAAGCGTGGAGTGTTCTGGATGGAGTTCGCGCAGCGCTGAAACAATTTCCGCTTAAGAATGAGCTTATTCTGGTAGGGCAGTCCCAGGGCGCACATGCCGCGTTCGCCAGTGCAGGATATCAGCCTGAATATGCGCCAGAGCTGAATATTCGCGCAACGGTGTTGACCGGTACGCCTTATTTTGAAAAAGGGACCACCGCTGCTGACATCCTTCCGCCTGCGGGTGGCAAAGTCCAGACCGGTGGCGATCCGAAAATTCCCTATATCTTCTATATCTATCTTTCAGCCGCCGATGCTAATCCGCAGCTAAATCCCGCCGACTATTTTCAGGCGAAAGCGCTGCCGCTGCTTAAAGAGGCGACCAACCTGTGTATTACGCCATTAAACGATGAAGTGATGAAGGCGGGGCTTAATGCCGGCAATTCTCTCAAGCCGGGTATCGATTCGCTGCTCAGCGCCAGCGTAGGCTCGATGCTCTATCCAACATTGAAAATCGATCATCCGGTATTTATTGGCATGGGTAGCGTTGATGTGAATGTGCCAACGGCAATGCAAAAACGTTTTGCTGATGCGGTGATAAGCGCGGGAACGCAAGCGGACGTGCATATCTACGAAGGACTGGATCATAGCGGTACGGTAAACCCGTCATTGCGCGATTCGGTGCCGTTTTTGATTAAGACGTTAAATAACCAGCAGCAGTAGGCATCATTCTGTGAGCCGCCCGAACAGATGGGCGGTTCAACACAGGTATAACGTAGATTACCAGTACTTAGGAATTAAGTAGCCATACATCACGACCGCGACAACAATCATCACCGTAATAATCGCCCAGTCTGCTTTTAGTGATTTTACTGCGTTCATAAGCTTCTCTCTTCAATGAAATAACTTTTCCAGGTTACCCCCCTGGCCAATGCTGAAGAGTGATGAAGATCACATAGTGAAATTTGTCGCACAAATCAATAATCACTCGCCAACGCTCACCCAACGTCTACCGACCAGAATCGTCAGCGCCATAATTGCGACTATGGCGGCCAGGTGCATCACGAAATCCAGGGCGTGCAGATGTACCGGGTGACAAAAGGCCAGCAAGCTCACCGCCAGGCTGGCGATCCCCAATCCCGCCATCGCCAGGCTGCGCACCGGGTTGAGCGCGCGGGTGCGCCGCAGGCTGGCAATCATCAGTACTATCATCGGCGAACTTACTGCCAGCAGAAAGGTAAAGCAGCTAATGCTGTCGTTATCGTGCATCACTGGCGTGTCACCGGGAATACTGCGCAGGCTTAACCCGAGCCACATCAACCCGATGGGCAGCAATGCTTTCCAACTTAGCGCCTGCCGCCCGGCAATACTCATAGTGAAAGCGCTGCGGATGGCCAGCGTCCCGAGCAAAAAGGCCAACAGTAGCTGCGCGACAGCCCATATGGCCCCCGGCTGTGACCAATCGGTTAACCCTCGCGGTAGCAAGTAACTTACAGCGATAGCGCAGGGCAGCGCCACCGCCAGCCAGCCGAAGACCCGTAGGTCTGTTGGCCACGGACGCTTTATCGGTTGCATCTCGCGGCTGAGTTTTTCAATCAACACATTATGGTCGGTCATGATGGGCTCCAAAACGGCGCAGATTTTTCAGCGCCCGATGCAGTAGCGACTTCACCGCCGCAACACTTAGATTGTTATGCTCAGCGGCTTCCGTCAGGCTCATTTCTCGCAGATGCACGTGTTCGACGATTTCACGCTGGCGATCGGGTAGCTGGCGTAAATAATCCGCCAACTCCTCTTGGGTATCCTGATTTTGCCTTGGCGGCGTGGAGGGAACGTCCGGCAGAGTCTCTTCGTTAATTTCCCAGTGCTGATGACGACCGCGCCGCCGTAGCGCATCAATCACGCGCGCTGAGATAATCGCCTTCAGCCAGGGCAGAAAAGGAAATGCCGGATCATAGGTATGGCGAACCCGATGTACCGTCAGCAGGACATCCTGAATCACATCCTCGACTAGCGTATCGTCGCTGATTTGTTTACGTATCTGCGAACGGATCACCGGCACCAGCGCTTTTAACAGCCGGGTGTAGGCGAGCCTGTCGCCCGCCTGCGCCCGTTCCATTAGCGCGGGCCAGCTTTCACGCGCGCTATCGTTTGTTTGCATAATCCGCCTTGTGCTATGACGCTTTTTTACCGGCAGCCTGATTAAGCGCGTTGACCACAATGCCGGGGGTAAGAACCTGCGGCAGCACCTTCGGCGGGCTACCGTCGGCCGGATAAACCACGTATAACGGCAGGCCGCCCTGGCCGAACTGGTTGAGCGCGTCATCGACATCGGGGTTAAATTTTGTGGAGTCAGCCACCATATACAGGGTCCCGGTTTTTGCCAGCGCCTCTTTAACTGCCTGGGTGGAGAGCGACGTTTTTTCATTGACCTGACAGGTGATACACCAGGAGGCGGTAAAGTTAACGAAAATGGGTTTTCCCTGTCCTCGCTGTTGCGCGACGGTTTGCGGCGTCCACTTCTGCGCGATTGCGTCGGCAGTTTGAGCCTCGGCGGGCGGCGTGCCTTCGGCTTTCATGACCCCCGGAAGCGGGACAATAACCGCCGCCACCAGAATCGCGGTGACCGTAAACAGTACCTTGTGACCTTTGCCGTGAAAACGACGCTGCTGGGCGATGCCGTACAGCCACGCGGCAAAACTTAGCACGACGGAGGCCGCAAGTAATGCCGCCAGCGCGCTGCTTCCGGCCTGCTGTGCTAGCACCCAGACCAGCCAGGCGTAAGCGCCGAACATCGGAAACGCCAGCACGCGCTTAAGAATATCCATCCAGACGCCGGGACGCGGTAACACTTTTGCCAGCGCCGGGAACAGCGAGATGAGAGTAAACGGTGCCGCGAAACCCAGCGCCAGGGCTAGAAAGACCATCAGCGCCACCACAGGTGGCTGCACTAAAGCATAGCCAATGGCGCTGGCCATAAAAGGGGCGGCGCAGGGCGTTGCGACGACTATAGCCAATGCGCCAGTCAGCGCGGAACGCATAAATTCGCCTCGGTTAATATTCAGCGCCCCGACGCGCTGTGCGGCCAGGCCCACTTCAAATACGCCAAGTAAATTGAGCGCAGCGGCCAGAATAATCAACGACAGTAGGGCGATAACCAGCGGTGATTGCAGCTGAAAACCCCAGCCAACCGCAGTACCACCGGCTCGCACCGCCAGCAGAATGCCTGCCAGCGCCATCATGGTTATCACCACTCCGAGCAAAAATGCGAGTCCTTCGCGCTGTGCGCTGGCGGCATTATCTGAGTGACGCAGCAAACCCAGCGCTTTCAGCGAGACGACCGGAAATACGCAGGGCATAAAGTTGAGGATGATGCCGCCAATAAAGGCGGCCAGCATGGCAGTTAACATCGCTGGCCTCTGTGCTTAGTGGGTTTGCGGGTGAGATGCGTCGTACTGCTTAACGGCAGCCAGGGTTTTCTCAATATGCGTTTCCGGATTTCTATCAGTGTAACTCAGTAAGATGTTGCCATCTGGCGCAATCACGTAAGAGGTACGGTCGGAAAGCGTTTTGCCTTTCATCTCCATCAGCGTTTGATACTGCGCCGCGACCTTGGCACCTGGGTCGGCTGCCACGGTGAATTTATCCCGACACTCTAGTTTGGAGAAATCGCTCACCTGATCGGTGTTGCCTGCGGTAACACCAACGACCGTCGCGCCCATTTTGTTGAAATCATCGGTGGCTTCAGCAAAATCATGCGCTTCGATGGTACAGCCTGCGCTAAAGGCCGCCGGGAAAAAGTAGAGCACCACGGGTCCTTTTTGCAACGCGTCTTTAAGTGAGAATGTCAGCGATTTACCGGCCAGCGCACCCTGCAGCTCGAAGTCAGGGGCTTTAGCTCCTACTGGCAGCGCCGCGCTGGCGCTGAATGCAGGTAACGTGATGACAGCGGCGAGGGTCAGGGTAGACACGAGGGTTTTTATTGATTTCATTATCAGCTCCTGCGATGGATGGACAATCTGGGTTTAGGTCAACTCAGTTATTCAATTCGCAGGAGCAGGCAGAAAAGTTGCGCTTAGATAAAAAAAATTTACGGTTTGTATTTCCAGGCCGAGAGAAAGACGCTAATCGCACACTCCGCGAGCTGGTCCAGCTTCTCTGACTCCACCGCTTTTTGCGCAATTAACGCTCCCGGGAGCAGATAGCCCATAATTGCGCCGAGAAACGCGGTAGCCTGGAGGTTCGGGTCGCTCATATTCAGCAGTCCCTGGTCGCGTTTTTGCGTCAGTATTTCGCTTAACGCCTGTAATACGCGACCTGAAGGTCTTTGTTCGAGAGTGAGGTACAGCTCAGGTTTCTGCACCAGCACCTGGATCAGTAACCGCTGAAAATGGATATTTTCCGGCGTATAAAAGTGTTGCTGTACGACTTTCGCGAAACCGCGCAGCAGCGCCGGGAGATCCTGCTGGCTTTCCTGTAAGAGCTGGCGCAAAGGCGGCTGCATTTTATCATTGAGAAACTCAAAAGTTTCCAGCAGCAGCGCGTCTTTTCCGCCGGGGAAATGGCTGTACAGCGTCGGTCGCGAAGTTCCCGCTTCGGCGGCGATAGTGTCCAGAGATACATCAAGCCCATGCTGAAGAAACAGTTCGCGGGCAGTTTGTAAAATGCGGGGGCGGGCTTTCATTGGCCGCCCGCGTTGATTCGCCATCGATTCAATCCTTACGGTTTGCGTCTTTTCAGTTGCACGCTCCCTTGCTGAACCAGCAAGAAAAATAGTGGGACGAAAAGCAACGTCAGCAGGGTCCCGGTGAGCATACCGCCGATCACCGCAGTCCCTATCTCTTTTTGGCTGGAAGCGCCTGCACCGGTAGAGAGTACCAGAGGGATAACGCCGACAACAAATGCGAGTGAAGTCATGACGATAGGGCGCAATCGCAATCGCGCGCCTTCCAGGGCCGCTTCAGCCAGTGTTTTTCCTTTTCGGAACTGCGTCAGGGCGAACTCTACGATAAGGATCGCATTTTTGGCCGAAAGACCCATGGTGGTCAGCATGCCGACCTGAAAGTAGATGTCGTTTTCGAACCCGACCAGCCTTGATGCGCCAACGGCACCCAAAATACCAAGAGGGATGATCAGCATCACAGCGATCGGGATAGACCAGCTTTCATACAGCGCAGCCAGGCATAAAAACACGAATGCCAGCGACGCCAGATACACCCATAGCGTTTGCGTGGATGATGCCTGTTCCTGAAAGGAGAGGCCGCTCCATTGTATGTCGAAGCCGTCGAGAGCATTCGCCAGTCCGCTTATCTCCGTCATTGCCTTGCCAGAACTGAAGCCCGGGGCCGCGCCGCCCTGAAACTGAACGGCGGATAAACCATTAAAACGCTGCAACATCTGCGGCCCGGTGGTCCAACGCGATGAGGCGAAACTGTCGAAAGAGGCCATATTGCCGCTGCTACCGCGCACAAACCAGGCGGATAAATGTTCTGGCGCTGAACGCCACTGCGCATCACCCTGCATATAGACACGTTTAACGCGCCCGCGATCGATAAAGTCATTGATGTAAACCCCGCCCCAGGCCGTGGAGAGCGTACTGTTGATATCGACCTGATCCAGACTTTGCGCCAGCGCTTTTTGTCGATCGACATCCACCTGTAGCTGGGCTTTTTCTTCGAGACTGTTGATTCGCACGGCGTTCAGATTAGGATTTTCTCTGGCCGCGTTAAGCAGAGCAGTTTGCGCTTCGGTAAGGGCGCGATAGCCATTTCCCGCGCTATCCTGCAACCACAGTTCAAAACCGCTGGATTGCCCAAGGCCGCGAACCGTAGGCGGAGATGTAATGCTGATGGTAGCAATCCGGGACGTTTGATTAAAGTGCTGGTTTGCCCGCGAGATAATGGCCTGCGCGCTATTGAACGCGCCGGAACGGTCATCCCAGTGTTTTAATTCGGCAAAAGCCATCCCCACATTTTGCCCGCTGCCGGCGTTATTTCTCCCGGTCACCATAAAGATAACATTCAGGTTGTTTGCCTCCTCGGTCATAAAATAGCGTGTAATCTCAGCACCCACCTCTTCGGTCATCGACATCGGCGAGCCGGAAGGGAGGGTAAACTGAACCATCACCGCGCCCTGATCTTCCTCGGGGAGAAACCCTGTCGCGAGCTTCTGATATTGCCAGAGCATCAATAGCGACAGCATCAAAGCCAGCAGCGCAAAACGAAAAGGGCGACCGGCTATTCGCCGAAGCACCGCAAGGTAGCGGTTCTGGCTTATTTCAACGCCACGATTGAAACAGGTGAAAAAAATCCCTTTTTTAACGTGGCCGGGCTTTAGCAGATGGGCACACAACGTTGGCGTCAGGGTCAGGGCGACCAGCGCAGAGAGTGCCATTGCGGAGACTATGGTCACGGTGAACTGGCGATAAATAATCCCCACCGATCCGCCAAAGAATGCCATCGGAATAAAAACGGCGGAGAGAACTAAGGCGATACCGATGATCGCGCCAGTTATTTCCTGCATGGAGCGCAGAGTCGCCTCCAGTGGCGTGAGTTCTTCCTCCGCCATCAAGCGCTCCACGTTTTCCACTACTACGATCGCATCATCAACCAGCAAGCCGATCGCCAGAACCATTGCAAACAGCGTCAGGGTGTTGATGTTGTAGCCCAACAGGCTAAGAATGCCGAAGGTCCCCAGCAGGACAACCGGAACCGTGAGCGTTGGGATCAGCGTCGCCCGCCAACTCTGGAGAAAGAGATACATCACGGCCACCACAAAAAGAATCGCTTCAATCAGCGTATGCACCACGCTTTCGATCGAGACTGTCACAAACGGCGTGCTGTCTCGCGGGTAAGCGGCGATAACGCCTTGCGGGAAGCGCGGCGTTAAACGCTCTACCTCTGCCCGGACTTTCTCCGCTGTTTCCAGCGCGTTGGCCCCGGAGGCTAGTTGAATCGAGATCCCGGCGGCAGGAAAACCGTTGAGCGTCGTTTGGTTCTGATAGTTTTCAGCGCCAATCTCAACGCGCGCAACGTTGCGCAAATAGACCACGGAGCCGTCGCTGTTGGTGCGCAGAATGATGTTTTCAAATTGTTGTGGACGCTCAAGGCGTGATTGGGTCGTTACCGTCGCATTCAGATACTGCCCATTTAGCGTCGGAAGTGAACCGATTTCCCCGCTGGTAACCTGGGTATTCTGCGCTTCAACGGCGGCCTGTATATCGGAAGGCATCAGATTATAACTGGTGAGTTGCAGCGGATTTAACCAGATGCGCATGGCATACTGCGCGCCAAAAACGGTCGTCTCTCCGACGCCATCAACCCGGCTAAGTGGCTCCTGAAGAGTGCTGATAAGAAAGTCGCTGATATCAATACTGGTTAACTGATGACTTTCATCATACAGCGCGACCACCATCAGGCTGTCACCCTGCGATTTTGTCACCGTGATCCCTTGCTGTTGAGCCTCCTGCGGTAAACGAGTCATCGCCTGATTGACGGCATTCTGCACCTGGACCTGCGCCATATCGGGATTGACGTATTGATCAAAACTGAGACTGATCCGCGACTGTCCGGCTGAGCTGCTGCTGGAGGAGAAGTAAAGCAGGCCATCAATGCCTTTAATCTGTTGTTCAAGAACTTGCGTGACGCTGTCCTCGACGGTTTCAGCGGAGGCTCCAGGATAGTTTGCCGTGACATTGACGCCCGGTGGAGCGATATCCGGGTATTGTTCGACGGGAAGCGTTAATAACGCAAGGGTTCCGGCGGCCATAATACAAATGGCGATGACGGCGGCGAAAACGGGTCGGAAGATAAAAAAGCGGGCCAGCATCGCGATCACCTCGGATCAGTTAATGGGTTCTTGCAGGGCGAAAATAGGCGGCGGTTCAATAAGACTGGAGTCGGGGCGTTGCCCTTGAATAGGCGAAGAGGGGACCGCCGGGCAGTTCAGCACATCGCAGGCTTTGGCAACGAGATATCGATGGATTTCAATGCATGACTTCGTGCGCTGATATTCACTCCAGAGATAGTCGTAGGTCTGGATGCTGAAAATATTCTGTTGTAACAGAACGCGCAGATCGTGTTGCCGTTTCTGCGCATATTCATAGATGAAGAGAGTGCGGCAAAGTTTAGCCTGTGCCGGATCCTGTACGGGTGAGCACGCCTCAAGTAGATGCGCCTCGCTGAGAACGGGTTTCAGCAACGAGGCGCTTAACAAACATGGAAAAAGTGATAATCCAATGAAAAAAAACAGCTTTGCCCATTTTTTGCCGCTGAACATCATTTTCTCCCCATTAATTTATTTACTTTACAGTAAAGTAAATAAATTGTTTAAACAAGTCCTCAATACGATCAAAAGGCCAGGGGAAGAGAGAAGGCCAACGAGAGGTGCTCCGCTGGCTGGTGGGTCAAAACATGCTATTGCCGCTGGCGGTCTTTTCAGGAACGGTTTGGGTGACATCCCAGTGTTCGATGATTTTATGCTGCTCGTCGACGCGGAAAATATCGATGATTGCACGCGTGACGCCCGGCTCGCGCCCGGTGACCTCGACATGCAGGATCACGTGATCCCCGTCGACAAACGCCTGCTTAATTTCGCTGTGCGAGTCGGGATATTTGTTCTTCAGGAAAGCGATAAACTGCTGAAAACCCTCTTCGCCATCTTTTGCCATCGGGTTGTGTTGAATGTAACGATCGCCGAGGTAGGGCTTCGCGGCAGCAAAATCCTTGTCGTTTAACGCTTTATTATAAAACTCAATAACGTTCTTTTTGTTTAACTGTTCACTTTCGCTATTGCCCGCAAAAGCCGCGGGCAATAGCGCGCAAAACAGAGACAGAGCAATGAGCGATTTCTTAAGCATAAAACCTCCAGCGATGGTTGTGGTATCAGGCATATAGCCTGTCAGGTGAAGCAATCAGCCGCCCCAACGGCTTTTCAGGTAGTTAACGGCCTGCTGGGTTTGTGGTTGATTCAGATAGTTCTCTCTGAACAAAATCGTGCCCTGAATTTGCGGCATTGATTCATTCAGATCAAGCTGCTTTTTCAGTTCAGGCACGCCGCCGCTGACCATCCAGTCGGGCTCGTTTTTTGATGGTTCGCCTACTTTGTAGAGCGCTACGCCGATGTAGAGACGGGTATTGGTGGGCTTCACCACGTCAGCCCACCACTTTGCCAGTACATCATAGCGAGCCGCGTCGCGAGCGAAGGGCCAGTAAATTTGCGGGGCGATATAATCCAGCCAACCCTTCTGAACCCACAGACGGGTATCGGCATAAGACTCATCGTAGGCCGCAGCGCCTCGGGTGTTGGAACCCGCTGGGTCATGCGACAGATTGCGCCAGACGCCCGCCGGACTGACGCCGAATTCCACGTCGGGATTAAGCTGTTTGATGGTGCGGGAGACCTGTTCAATCAGCAGTTGGGTATTGTGCCGCCGCCAGTCTGCCTTCGAGGCAAAACCCTGGCCATACTGCTGGAATGTCCGGTTGTCGTTAAGCGCCGATCCCGGCGATTCAGTGTAGAAATAATCATCGAACTGTACGCCGTCAACCGGATAGCGTTCAACGACTTCAGCCACAATACTGGTTATCCAGTCACGCACTTGCGGAATGCCCGGGTCAAGGACAAAGCGGTCTCCGGAGGTGCGGATCCATTCCGGGTGCAGGACATATACGCTGGCGGGAACCTGCGAAAGCGTGCTGTTAAGCTCGGTCACGGTTTTAGGACGGGTATTGACGGAGACACGATAAGGGTTAAACCACGCATGAACGCGCATTCCGCGCTTATGCGCTTCATCAAGCATAAACTTCAGCGGATCGTAACCAGGATCCTGGCCAATTTTCCCGGTCAGCATGTCGGACCACGGCAAAATCTTTGATGGCCAGAGCGCGGTACCGTCCGGTTTCACCTGGAAGAACACGGTATTGATCCCGAGATTTTTCAGATTATCCAGCTTGGCGATCAGCGCTTCCTGCTGCAAGCGAATGCGGCGACTGGCGTCGATGCCACTGTTAACGGATTCCAGCGGCGGCCAATCGAGGCGTGATACGGTCGTTAACCAGACGCCGCGCACTGGCTCATGGCTTTTGGGCAACGTTGGCTGCTTCGCTACGGGCGGTATCGGGGTGACCAGAGAAACAGGTGGCTTACTGGTACAGTGAGCCAGTAACAGAGCGGCGGCTATCACTACGCCGGATATTTTCAATTTAGTCAAAAGAGAGCTACGAGAGCGGATCATCATATTTGCCAGCTTTCTGGTCGTCGTGCAAAAGAATCATTTTCGTATTATTCGACATTAAGTCAATAGTTTAGCTGCACGTGTCGCCGCGTAGACGCGTGGGCCGTAGAACGATATATTTTGCCTCGCATCACGCAACTGTTTGCCATGATATATCATTGATATGCATTAAAACTTGATTGGTTCAGGGCAAGTTTAAACAAGGTTTGTTAAAATTTGACCAAACAATTGACCATCGGTCTTTCATGGTGAGTCGAACTGGGTTAACACAATGAAATATTCATCTTTACGCCGCCATCTGTGGATATTCTTATTTCTGATTACGGTACTGAGTCTGGGTACGGGACTTTGCTACTGGCAAATGCAAAAAAAAGTCGATAAGGATATCCATTCGCGGCTTCAGCAGGCGATAGCCAGTCTCGATGTCACGGTTTCACATGCGGAACAGGCCGCTAATATGGCCGAACCTTTCATGGGGAAAAACTGTGATGAGAATGTCCTGACAGAGTTGCGCACCCTGGTTGCCACCATTCCTGATGTGCGGACAGTGAATTTAGGTAAGAATAATGAAATATACTGCACCTCGGTATTTGGGGGGCGGAAGTTTCAATTCGATCGGACTCAATATACGCAAGGTGCTCTGCAATTATTCAGCGGCAATGAAATCACGCCGATGCATCCATTGATGGTGTATAGCGAACAGGATGATAAAGGGAATACTGTTCTTGTTGGTGTTGATGGTTATTATTTATACAATATTCTGACCGTTCTTGATGGCGAAGCGCATTTGTATCTAAAGGTCGGCGATCGGGTGATGACGCGTAAAGGGGAAGTCATCGCCACGCCAGATATCAAAGTCCCTGTTAGCTTAAAGTCAGAACAGTTTAACTTCTCGGTCATTGCCGACCGTGCCTGGGCATCCGGAGTGAGGGCGTTTATTCGCTATGAGCAACATACGTTGATCGCGATTATCCTGGCCTCCTTGTTGCTCACATTTTTATTCAGGAATTATCTGCGCTATCGCAATACGATTGAGTATCAGCTCAGACAAGCGATCGAACTTAAACAGCTCAAACCGTATATTCAGCCCATCGTCAGCGATGAGACGGGAAGGGTGGTTGGCGGGGAAGTGCTGGTGCGTTGGGAGCACCCAAAATTAGGGTTTATTACGCCGGATAAGTTTATTTCTGTCGCAGAGCAGAC
The DNA here is from genome assembly GCF_003261575.2 of Klebsiella huaxiensis. Taxonomy (GTDB): domain Bacteria; phylum Pseudomonadota; class Gammaproteobacteria; order Enterobacterales; family Enterobacteriaceae; genus Klebsiella; species Klebsiella huaxiensis. The sequence goes on from NZ_CP036175.1 coordinate 2,993,052, forward strand.
CGGATTGATCAAAGAGATCACGGCGATTTGTTTCGCTGAGGTCATTCGCCAGTTTCGCCGCCAGCAGTCAGTGATCCCAAAAGGGCTGTTTATCTGTTTTAACACCAGCTCGGTAAACTTCCAGGACGACGAGATTGTTGCGCTATGTCAGATGTTTATTCTCCAACTGAAAGACTTACAGGCACGCCTTGTGCTGGAAATTACTGAGCGGGAATCGATTGAAAATACCTTGCAAACGTCGGCAGTGACGGATCGGCTCAGAAAAATGGGCGTACAGTTTTCGCTGGATGATTTCGGTACCGGGCACGCTAACTACAATTACATTCAGCAGTTTAACCCTGAAATTATCAAAATTGATAAGGTGTTTACTTTTAACATTGTGACCAATAATGCCTCTGCGCTGGTGGTCAAGAATATGGTCAATCTGGCGAAGAAATTTAATTGCCAGGTCATTGCGGAAGGTGTTGAGGATAAGGGCCAGCTTGGGGTGCTTAAGGATATGGGGATCGCTATCTATCAGGGATACTACTTCTCGAAACCGGTACCGGTTAATGAGTACATTCAGATGCTTGCACGCTCGTTTCGCTAAGCAAAAAAGAGAATGAGTGACTTCTGTCCTACCAAAACACAGGAAATTAAAAGGTGATCAACTCGGCAAAACCGAGCTTTAATTTCCTGTTTGGGCTGAAAATTTGGCACTATTGAGAAACAACTCAACAACATGGAGGTTGTCTTGTTCGAAACTCACCTGAATATTTTTATCCGCGCGGTGTTCGTCGAAAATATGGCGCTCAACTTTTTCCTTGGTATGTGTACCTTTCTGGCTATTTCGAAAAAAATTGATGTCGCTTTTCGTCTCGGATTGACGGTGACAGCCTTGCTGGCGATAGCAACGCCCATTAACAACCTCATTTACAATTACCTTTTAAAAGAGAATGCCCTGATCGAAGGGGTTGACCTGAGCTTTCTCGATTTCATCACTTTTATCGGCGTTCTTGCGGCGCTGGTGCAGATCCTCGAGATGGTTATCGATAAATACTTCCACGCGTTAAACCATGCTTTAGGGCCATTTTTGCCGTTATTAACCATTCACTGCGCTATTTTTGGCGCGACGATTTTTATGGTCCAGCGTGAGTACACTTTCCTTGAGTCGCTGACCTACGGCACCGGATGCGGTATTGGCTGGATGCTGGCGATTGTAGCGCTGGCCGGGATCCGCGAAAAACTTAAGTACGCGAATATGCCTAAAGCATTGCGCGGGTTAGGCAGCGTATTTATTACCGCCGGGTTAATGTCGCTAGGTTTTATGTCGTTTTCCGGTATCTCGTTGTAGGCTACATCTGGTGCGGGGAGCGGGGCGCTCCCCATAAAATCGGCCGCTTCTTTTGGCAGTAAGAGTTAAGAATCCAGTGCCTTCGACCGCTTGAACTTACAATCAGGGTAAGTGAAGTAAAAGGGAGGTATCTCAAAATTCACAACATGCTGATTTCTGTGGCTGCTACAGTGAACCATGAAGGTTATTTAACATAATATACATTATGCGCACTATGATTGTAGTAAGCAAATTACGATGTCCGTCTCTGACCAAATACATGTCCGCGCTACAGTCTCGCCACAGCGATTGCTGCTTTCTAAGGAGCGATAAACTGCAACCAGGGATAACGCTCCAGCCACCGTTTTGCCGCCACACGTTGCCTGAAAATATTTAGCTTTTCACGCTCAAATATGGGTGTCGGCCATAGACGCAATTCAAACAGGTCATCCAGCCCATAAGGCGCAATAATCTCAATCAGATTTGTCTCCCCCAATCTGACGGCGACAGCCGTAGCGGTCTCGGGCCAATACAACAACGCATTTTCTGTAGAGAGATAAGGATCGTTGCCGTTGCGTTGATGCATTCTGGCTTGATTCTTCACCGACCAGTTAAAACCTGATGATTGCAGACTAAGTGTCTCCTCAAGGCTGCTATCATGAGCGGGATCGCTATGTTCTGAGTTGAACCAAACAACGTCCACATCACCTGCAACGGGCCTTTGCCCGTATCCGTGCAAGCAATCCCAAACGGCATCGCGCACGAACCCGGCTCCGATCCAGCCATCATTGAGTTTTAATGCCTGAATGGTATAAAGCGCGTCCATCCTTAACGGATCATTTAACAAGAGTCTTTGCAATGCGTCCTGATACTTCATAATTTCCCTATTTCCTTGATAGAAAAATGGTCACGAATATTCAAATCTACCTGATGATAAAAATATTACCTGCACCGTGGTTGCCTGGACAACACCCTCACCTTACGTTAATTCAGGCGGTAATTGATTGGCTCAACATCAACTTGTATGATGTTCGGCAACGAAAATTCTACTCCAGTAAAGGTGGCCAGATGCTTGATTTAAAGCTAAGAGAAATTAACGATAGCCTGTCCACCAAAGAGCGCCTGGTCGCTGATTATATTCTGGCGAATAAACCGTTGCTGAAGAGCATGAGCATTCAGTCCCTGGCAAAGGCTAACGATGTGAGCACGACAACCATACTGCGCCTTTGTCATAAACTCGGTTATCAGGGCTTCAGCGATCTCAAAATTGACCTCATTACCTCTTCAGGTAGCCACAATCACGAAAAGATTTTGCAGGAAGACATCAATCTTGATGATTCTATCGAGAGCGTAAACCATAAAATTCAGCTGATTGAAAAGTCATCTATTGACGAGACCCACGCTATCGTTAACGTCGAGCAACTCGACCAGGCAATTAAGCTCATCCGGAAAAGCAATAAGATCGTTATTTATGGTGCCGGCAGCAGCGGACTGGTAGGAAGAGAACTGGAGTATCAGCTGATCAAAATAAAAAAGGACGTCAGTTGTCATCCTGATTACAGCATCCAGTACAGCATCGTAAACACGCTCGATGAACATGACCTGGTGATTATCATCTCCCACTCTGGTGAAAATCTGGAAGGGGTTAAGTTGCTAACCATGGCGCAACAGCTGGGCGTCCCATCAATAGCCATCACCAAAATGGGTCAAAGTCGCATCTCGGGTCTCGCCACGATTCTTCTGCATACCATCACCAGTGAGAGCGTGTCGCGACTGATCCCCATCCGTTCGAAAATGTCGCAGCTCTCGGTCATTAATATGCTGGTAACGAACCTCTTTGTTCAGCAATACGATGATCGGCTGCTGAAACAAGCCCAAAACCGCGCCCAGCGTTTCTACAACCAGAATCACAAATCCTGATAGATACCGCGCTATAGCTCCTTTCCCTCGCCATGTTGCGATGTCGTAAACGCAATACGGCGATGAATACCTGAAGAGTGATCACCCTCGCAGAATGAATAAATGGGCTTTTGCCCTGTGTATTCGCGCATCTGAAAGTAATAGTATTACTAACATTAAAGTAAAACTTAGTAATAATGTAACTCAAAAATCAGATCGGGAGAAAACATGCAAACTGAGGTTCCTGTCATTCTGGTCAGTCACGGCCCCTTTGCTCAGGGTGCACTCTCATGCGCGGAGATGCTCATTGGCGAACAGCACAATATTGCTGTTGTATCACTGCAACCTGAGAGCAACATCAACGACGTTCGCGCCACCCTGCTTGAAACCTACCAGGCGGTCAATAAGGGAAACGGTGTCGTTATTCTCGTTGACATGATGGGGGGCTCACCCTGCAACTTAGCCAGTGAGCTATTTCTCACCTACGACGATATCTTACTGTTTTGTGGGTTCAATATCCCGACGCTGCTGGAGGTCCTCAGCAACCGCGATTTGCCGCTCAAGGAGATTGGCGAAATTATCGAAGAAGTTTTTCCGGGTAGCTGTTTTAACGTCGGGAAGACGTTACAGGCAGAATGCACACAATCAACCGATCTGTAGGAGAAATTATTATGCCTATTAATCTTGCAAGAATTGACGACCGCCTTATTCATGGACAGGTTATTACCACTTGGGTAAAGAGCCATGATATCGAACAAGTGCTGATCATCAACGACAAAGTTGCCGCCGATAAAATTCAACAGTCTGTTTTAACGATGTCAGCTCCGCCAGAATTAAAAGTACAAGTATTCGGCGTACAGAAATTTATTGAAATCTTGCAAAAGACGGAAATAAAAAGACGCACAATGCTGCTGTTTACCAACAGTATTGACGTCAATACATTGGTGGAAAACGGAATAAAAATCGAAAAACTTAACGTCGGGGGAATGCGAATGCAAGAAGGCCGAAGAACGCTCTCCCGCGCCGTCTCCGTGACGCCAGAAGAAGAACAGGCATTTAAATCCATTATCGCCCGAAATATTCCCGTGGAAATACAGATGGTACCAAAAGATCCCGTGGTGGATCTACGGACGTTAATTTAGCACCAGCGTGAACGACGACTTTAAATAACCAGGGATAACGCTATGTTAATTGAAGCTATTCTCGTCGCCATCTGGGCAGGTATCTGCTCGCTGGACGACGTCGGGCCGCAGATGCTGCGACGCCCGCTACTGACGGGAACCGTCGCCGGCATTATTATGGGCGACATGGTTCAGGGATTAGCAATCGGTGCCACGCTGGAACTGATGTGGATGGGAATTGGCAACGTCGGCGCGTATTCAGCACCTGACGTTATCGCCGGGTCCATCATCGGTGTCGCATTGGGTATTTCTTCCAAGGGTGGTATCGCAGCAGGCATCGCCCTCGCCGTTCCGGTTTCCATACTCTGCCAGCAGCTTCTCATTGTCTGGCGTTCTTTCGCCAGCTTCCTGAACGTCTGGGCGGAGAAATCCATCCAGAATGGTGACTATAGCAAACTTATCAAAATCCACTATTTCTCCACCCCGATGTGGTTTTTGATCCGCGCCGTCCCCTGCTTCCTGGCCGTCTATTTTGGCGGAGACCTGGTTGGGCGGATTCTGGCCGCTATCCCGGAAAGCATTCTGACTGGAATGGGTGTCGCCGCCAAAATGATCCCCGCGATCGGCGTATGTATCCTGCTTTTAATGCTGTTAAAAGGCCGGATGTGGTTCTTCTTCCTGCTCGGCTTCATGCTGACGACTTACCTTAAGTTGCCAATTATTCCTATCACCTTTATCGCTCTGGCCTTTGCCGTGCTTTATGACATGGCCTACAGCAATGGTAATAAAGCCGAAAATCCACTAGCGGAAAAAGAAAAACAGCCCGATACCGAGACTGAAGAAGGATATGACCTATGAGGGGTCGTCTCAGAAAACGGAAAATAAAGCACGCTAAGCGTGCGTGGAGGCTGGCACCCAGCGGTACAGCGTCGGAATGGACACGCCGAGGTTCTTGGCCACGTCCTTGGGCGGCACCCCGCTGGCCAGCAGCTTCTTGGCCGACTCGATCTTGCTGTCGGTCATCTTCGGCTTGCGGCCGCCTTTGCGGCCGAGCTGCTTGGCGACTTCCAGCCCGGCGCGGGTGCGCTCGACGGTCAGCTCGCGCTCCATTTCGGCAAGGCTCGCCATGACGTGGAAGAAGAACCGCCCGGATGGTGTGCCGGTGTCGATGGAGTCGGTGAGGCTCCTGAACTGGACACCGTGCTTGTGCAGATCGCCGACCAGATCGACCAGTTGCTTGACCGACCGGCCCAGCCGGTCGAGCTTCCAGACGACCAAAGTATCGCCTTCGCGCAGCATTTCGAGCGTCTTGGCCAAGCCAGGCCGGTCTGCCCGCGTGCCACTCACCTTGTCCTCGAAGACCTTTTTACATCCGGCCTTGCTCAAGGCTTCGCGTTGCAGCTCCAGGTTCTGATCCTGCGTCGAGACGCGCGCATAGCCAATCAACATGGCTTGTCTCGCGCCCGGTCGATGCGTTCCTGCATCGCCTGCATCACTTCTTCGTGGGTGTACGATCTGGCGTTGGCGTCGGTGGCTTGCCGCAGGGCTTCCTCAACCTCGCGCGTCATCCGCTCGTAATCCTCCGGCCACAGCGCTTGCTCCATGCGCAGCGACGCCTGACCCAGCAGGTGCAGCAGGCTGAACAGCCGCATGTCGTTGGTGGCGACGATGCGCTCCCGAATCTGCTCCTGAATAGCTTCGCTAGCCCGATGCGCTTGTGGTGTGGCAGTCCCCTCGTAGTCAGCGGGGAATTCCGCTTCCTCGGCAATCCTTGCCCAGGCGCTGGCCAGCGCCTCGATGGTTGACGTGCTCATTTCCGCCGCTCCTGTGCTCTTTGGCGAATCAACCGGCCAAGGGGCCTCGACGCGAAAACCAGCAGCATCACGCCTATCGGATACCAGGTCGAGAAGACCACCAAGGCATCGAAGGCTGGCCGTCCGGTGTTGGTAGGCAGTACGGCGGTCACAGCCATCAACCCGCCGACCGTCCAGATGATGCGCCACACGTAGGGCATCACGCGGGGCACGTAGCCGTCATCGAAAGCGGTCTGGTAGTAGCGGCGCAGGCCGCGCTCGGCAAGCGCCTGGCGCTGCCGCTCCGACAGCGCATCCGTCCGGCCATACCAGCGCCGGAATGGTGGACAGCGCAGCAGCAAAGGGGTGAAGAGGATCATCACCGCCACGATCGCGACACCCCACGCCATGACGGCGCCGGCATCGGGCCGCTTGGCGTTCTCGATCACGGGCGCGAAGACGCCCGGAGCACCGATCATCCAGAACAGCGCAATGTGCTGATGGAAGGAGAGCTTCATTTGCTCATCCACTTGCGCAGCAGGCGCTTTTTCAGGGAGGCGCGTTCTTGCGGGTTGCGTCCCTTGTGATTGGCGATGCGATCCGCCGTGGCGGCCTGGCGCTTGACGGGCCAGTAGGAGCGGCCATCCTTGCCCATCGACCAGACGCTGCTGGCCTGGTTTTCCAGCAGGGGCAGATGGGCGCTCAGGGCTTCGGGCGACGCGCTGGTCAGCGCCGTGCGCTCACGGGTGCGCCAGCGCTGATGCCAGAGCTTCTTGTCCTCGCGCTCGCTGCCGCAGGTCGTGTGCCCGACGATGGGTGTTTTGCGGCGGCTGCGGCTCATAACGTAGTGGTCTCCAAGAACATTCAGGACTGATCCCAGGCGTCGATGGTCAAGACCTGATCGGCAGGACAGGCGGCTACGCGGTCGGGAACTGGATGGTGTTCAGTCTCATGCCGACCCCATTCGATTGATCGCGTCGCTTGCGGCACGCTGCGACGCAAGGAGGTTTGCGACCTGGTTTAGCAGCCGTGTCCGCTGCATGTCTGTTACCTATCTCCCCGACCGCTCATTGGACCAACTCCAGAGATTGGGCTCTATCGCTCAGCCAATACGAAACCGGCATTGGCTGATGCCACAACCGAGACGAACACAAATGGCTCGGTACCTGTATTTCGCGCCCCGTGCACTTGGCCCGGTCTTGCCACGGCTATCTCACCTTCCCTGAGGGCACGAACAATCCCATTGCCCTGAAAGTAATCAGCCATTCCCGACAAAACAGTCCACGTGTCTTGGCCGTGAGGATGAATGTGAGCCGCAATTTCCTGCCCGGGATGGACATGCCAAACCACGATAATTGAGTCTCGGGTTTCAAGCACAACGGAACGAATAGGCTCGCCTTCGGACGGCTGAACATACTCGGCTACAGAAAATATTCTCGATTCAACAGTCATCGGTGATCCCTCTTTCACAGTGCCCCCAGACAGGCTGGATATGAGTTCTAACTCGAATTTGAACGGGAGGCTGGTCGTGCGGTCGTGCAGTTGCCGATGAGCGTGTCGGCTGCTGCCTCCTTGCCCACCAGCGAACCAGACGGTCGCATGCGCATCCTTTCTTATCGAAACTCGTTGAGATGATATGCAATCAAGAATAGAATTTCAAGAACTATTTTCGAGAATCGCAATGCCTTGATTCCCGTGCCGCGCCGGTTGCCTTGGCGGGCTTGTCACAAACCTACGTTTTCAAGAAGAAGGAAACCGCATGCCCCGCCGTTCGATCCTCTCCGCCGCCGAGCGCGAAAGCCTGCTGGCGTTGCCGGACACCAAGGATGAGTTGATCCGTCACTACACGTTCAGCGAAAGCGACCTCTCCATCATCCGGCAGCGGCGCGGCCCGGCCAATCGGCTGGGCTTCGCGGTGCAGCTCTGCTACCTGCGCTTTCCCGGCGTCATCCTTGGCGCTGATGAGCCACCGTTCCCGCCATTGCTGAGACTGGTCGCCAACCAGCTCAAGGTCGGCATCGAAAGCTGGGACGAGTACGGGCAGCGTGAGCAGACCCGACGCGAGCACCTGGTCGAGCTGCAAACGGTGTTCGGCTTCCAGCCGTTCACGATTGGCCACTACCGGCAGGCTGTCCAGTTGCTGACCGAGCTGGCCATGCAAACCGACAAGGGCATCGTGCTGGCCAGAGCCTTGATCGAGCACCTGCGGCGGCAGTCGGTCATTGTGCCCGCCCTCAACGCCGTCGAGCGGGCGAGCGCCGAAGCGATTACCCGCGCCAACCGGCGTCTCTACGACGCCTTGGCTGAGCCGCTGACGGACGTGCATCGCCGTCGCCTCGACGATCTGCTCAAGCGCCGCGACAACGGCAAGACGACGTGGCTGGCCTGGCTGCGGCAATCCCCGGTCAAACCGAACTCGCGGCACATGCTGGAACACATCGAACGCCTCAAGGCGTGGCAGGCGCTCGACCTGCCCTCCGGCATCGAGCGGCTGGTTCACCAGAACCGGCTGCTCAAGATCGCCCGCGAGGGCGGCCAGATGACGCCCGCCGACCTGGCGAAGTTCGAGCCGCAGCGGCGTTACGCGACCCTGGTGGCGCTCGCCATCGAGGGCATGGCCACCGTCACCGACGAAATCATCGACCTGCATGACCGCATCCTGGGCAAGCTGTTCAATGCCGCCAAGAACAAGCATCAGCAGCAGTTCCAGGCATCCGGCAAGGCGATCAATGCCAAGGTGCGGCTGTTCGGGCGCATCGGCCAGGCGCTGATCGAGGCCAAGCAAGCGGGCCGCGATCCGTTCGCCGCCATCGAGGCCGTCATGTCCTGGGATGCTTTCGCCGAGAGCGTCACCGAAGCGCAGCGGCTCGCGCAACCCGAGGACTTCGATTTCCTGCACCGCATCGGCGAGAGCTACGCCACGCTGCGCCGCTACGCGCCGGAATTTCTCGACGTGCTCAAGTTGCGGGCCGCGCCCGCCGCCAAGGACGTACTCGACGCCATCGAGGTGCTGCGCAGCATGAACAGCGACAACGCCCGCAAGGTGCCCACCGACGCGCCGACCGAGTTCATCAAGCCGCGCTGGCAGAAGCTGGTGATGACCGACACCGGCATCGACCGGCGCTACTACGAACTGTGCGCGCTGTCGGAGCTGAAGAACGCGCTGCGCTCCGGCGACATCTGGGTGCAAGGCTCGCGCCAGTTCAAGGACTTCGAGGACTACCTGGTGCCGCCCGCGAAATTCGCCAGCCTCAAGCAGGCCAGCGAATTGCCGCTGGCCGTGGCCACCGATTGCGACCAGTACCTGCATGACCGGCTGACGCTGCTGGAAACGCAGCTCGCCACCGTCAACCGCATGGCGCTGGCCAACGAGCTGCCGGACGCCATCATCACGGAGTCGGGCCTGAAGATCACGCCGCTCGATGCGGCGGTGCCCGATACCGCACAGGCCCTGATCGACCAGACGGCGATGATCCTACCGCACGTCAAGATCACCGAATTGCTGCTGGAGGTAGACGAATGGACGGGCTTCACCCGGCACTTCGCCCACCTGAAGTCAGGCGACCTGGCCAAGGACAAAAACCTGTTGCTGACCACGATCCTCGCCGACGCGATCAACCTGGGCCTGACCAAGATGGCGGAATCGTGCCCCGGCACGACCTACGCCAAGCTGGCCTGGCTGCAAGCCTGGCACATCCGCGACGAAACCTACGGGGCGGCACTGGCCGAGCTGGTCAACGCGCAGTTCCGACATCCCTTCGCCGAGCATTGGGGCGACGGCACCACGTCATCGTCGGACGGCCAGAACTTCCGCACCGGCAGCAAGGCCGAGAGCACCGGCCACATCAATCCGAAATACGGCAGCAGCCCAGGGCGGACGTTCTACACCCATATCTCCGACCAGTACGCGCCGTTCCACACCAAGGTCGTGAACGTCGGCGTGCGCGACTCGACCTACGTGCTCGACGGCCTGCTGTATCACGAATCCGACCTGCGGATCGAGGAGCACTACACCGACACGGCAGGGTTCACGGACCACGTCTTCGCGTTGATGCACCTGCTGGGCTTCCGCTTCGCCCCGCGCATTCGTGACCTGGGCGACACCAAGCTCTACATCCCGAAGGGCGATGCCACCTACGAGGCGTTGAAACCGATGATCGGCGGCACGCTCAACATCAAGCACGTCCGCGCCCATTGGGATGAAATCCTGCGGATGGCCACCTCGATCAAGCAGGGCACGGCGACGGCCTCGCTGATGCTCAGGAAGCTTGGCAGCTACCCGCGCCAGAACGGCCTGGCCGTCGCCCTGCGTGAGCTGGGACGCATCGAGCGCACACTGTTCATCCTGGACTGGCTGCAAAGCGTCGAGCTGCGCCGCCGCGTGCATGCCGGGCTGAACAAAGGCGAGGCGCGCAACGCGCTGGCCCGCGCCGTGTTCTTCAACCGCCTGGGGGAAATCCGCGACCGCAGCTTCGAGCAGCAGCGCTACCGGGCCAGCGGCCTCAACCTGGTGACGGCGGCCATCGTGCTATGGAACACGGTCTATCTGGAGCGGGCCGCGAACGCCTTGCGTGGCCACGGTCAAGCCGTCGATGACGGCCTGTTGCAGTACCTGTCGCCGCTCGGCTGGGAGCACATCAACCTGACCGGCGATTACCTCTGGCGCAGCAGCGCCAAGATCGGCGCGGGCAAGTTCAGGCCGCTACGGCCGCTGCAACCGGCTTAGCGTGCTTTATTTTCCGTTTTCTGAGACGACCCCTATGAGCGACATCGCCTCTTATCGCGTGGTTGACACCTCAACCAAGGACAAAAAGCTGACGAAGCAGGACCTTAACCGCATTTTCTGGAATATCCAGTCAATGTCATTCTCCTTTAACTATGAGAAGTTACAGACCATCGGCTTTGCTCACTGCATGATCCCGGTTCTCGAGCGGCTTTATGCCGATGCCGATCAGGCCACGCGCATTAAAGCCATGAAGCGCCATCTGGAGTTTTACAACTCGCAGGTGAATACCGGCGCGCTGATCATGGGCGTCACCGCCGCGCTCGAAGAAAAAACCACTGAAGAAGAAAAAGAAGCCGTTGTTTCGGTAAAAGCCGGGCTTATGGGGCCGCTTGCTGGTTTGGGCGACAGCTTGCTGAAATTTACCTGGTTGCCGATCTGCGGCAGTATTGGTGCGGCGTTTGCGCTCCAGGGAAATATTATCGGCCCTATTCTGATGTTTCTTCTGTTTAACATCGTCAACGTCGGCTCAAAGTATTTCTTTATCCACTACGGCTACAATAAAGGTGTCGATTTAATCGAACAGTCGAAAAACTCGAATATTATTCAGCGTATTTCCAACGTTGCCAACGTGGTCGGCGTCATGGTACTGGGGTCGCTAATTGCCACCACGGTGAAAGTATCAACGCCGCTGGTGATCGCTGTTGGGGAACAGTCGATCAAAGTGCAAGAGATGTTCGATAAAGTTATTCCCAATCTGCTCACTCTACTATTTGCTCTGGGTATCTTTTTCCTGGTCAAAAAGTTTAAAGGTAAACATACCGTCGCTCTTATCGTCGGCATGATGGTTATTGGGGTGATCTGCTCGACATTGGGAATCTTAAATTAAAGGGATTAAGCATGAATGAAATATTGCAGTTTTCAGTTATTCGCAAAAATCTAACGCAGCTTGAAATTCGCTTCTCACCATCGCTGGACAACGCCGCGCTTTACTGGACGCGGGAAAATAGTGTCAACACAACGGAACGCCAGCTTATTACCGACTGTGCTGTCGACGCGGTGTATTTGGATGACCCTTTGCAGGCAGAGCAACGTATCTATTTTATTCTTGAGCATGCGGGAAAATCCTGGCTGTTTGCCGAAAGAACCCTACCGGTATCCGGCATCAATAATTTCAGGGACATGGGCGGCTATATCGGCGCGGAGGGGAAAAGGGTTAAATGGGGCATGTTCTACCGCTCCAACCATTTGCACAATCTGCACCCTCAGGCCCGGACCTATCTGGAAGGCTTGCACGTTAAAACTATTATCGATTACCGCAGTGCCAATGAAATAGCTAAGAGCCCCAATTGCTCTATTGGTGAACATCAAACTTTTCACCTGGATGCTACAGCGCAAACCGCTGAGTTAGCCGCCCAGTTTGCCGCTGAACCGAGTAATGAGGATCGTGCCCTGATAGAAAGTGTGATAAGCGATATCCCTGGTGAATTAATTAATGGTCAGGGAGGCCAGGTTATTGAGCAGTATCGTAATTTCGTGGTCAGTGAGAAGTCAAAAAATGCTTTTAAGGCAATGGTTAATGTGCTGCTTGACCCCGGTAATACGCCGAATATTCAGCACTGTCGCGGTGGCAAGGATCGCACCGGCTATGGTGCCCTGCTGATTCTCTCCATGCTGGGCGTTTCTGAGCAGGACATTATTGCCGACTATATGCTCACTGGCGCTAACCGCCTGGAGCGCAACAACGTGAAAATGGCCGCCTATCGGCAGATTACCGATAATCAGGATGTTCTCGATTATTTACTTACGCTGATCGATACCCGCGAAGTGTTTATTGTTGAAGCACTAAATGCCATGAAGGCCATGTCTGGCAGTGTTAATGATTATATTAAAACTGAGCTGGGTTTTAGCGATGCTGACTTTAAAACAATGCAGGGAAATTATTTAGAATAAGTCCATCACGCGCTGATTGAAAATATAGGTATAAGTAAGCCTCCAGCGCCAGCATGGAGGCTTCTCTTTAGAACTCAATGCGGCCGCCGAAATTATAACGCCGCCCTTCGAGCATCGACGTTTGCCGATATGACGTGGTGTAAATCGGATTCACATTAAATAGATTGTAGATACCGCTCATCAGCGTAACGTGCTTATTCAGGTGATAACGCGCACCTAAATCAACCAGCGCATAGGCCTCTGTTGAACTGGATTTGCCGATATCCGGCGAATTACTACGCCAGCTCGCCTTGGTCCATAGTTCCAGATCGTTCGTCGTATTCCAGGTTAGTGATACGTTGGCCATGCTGCTTGGGAAATCACTCAGCGCATAACCCTTATAGTCACCGCTTTTCTGCTCACTGTGCGTATAGGTGTAGTTCACGTTGGCTTTCAGCGCAGCGGTAGCCTGCCAGTCGCCGTTCAGCTCCAGACCATAAATCTCCGCATCACCCACGTTAATGTATTGCGACACGGTGTCAGCGGTATAGCCATTGTATTGACACTGCTGGGTAGCAGAGGAAGTACAGATGGTGTGATCGCTGATTTTGTCCTTGAATTTGGTATGGAAGATGGTGGCATCCAGCGCCAGCGCATCTTTCTGCCAGTACACGCCCAGTTCGGTGTTGATACTCTGTTCCGGCTTCAGGTCATCATTACCAATACCGATTTCAGAATAGGGATAAGCACCATAGACGCTGGTAAAACCGGCATTATTCTGACGCAGGTCCGGCTTCTTATAACCCGCGGAAACACCCCCTTTCAGCGCCCAGACCTCATCGATAGCCCAGTTACCGTACAGCTTCGGCGTCACGTGATAGCCAAAATAACTATCATGATCCAGACGCGCCGAGGTCGTCAGCGTGAAGTCCGGCACAATCATCCACGCGTCTTCTGCAAATACCGCCCAACCGTGGCGGGTGATCTTGCTGACCGGGGTTACGCCAGGTGCCTGTTTGTCTTCTATGCCGAAGGTGTCATTCAGTTCATTGCGCGTAAAGTTCACGCCCAGCGTTAACTTGTGATCGGCCAGCGTAAAGGTGTTCGCACTATTGGCTTCGAAGTTATTCTGCTTAATAAACTGCGAATCCATGCCGGGCACGCGATACTCCGTGCGGGCTTTCTCGTAGCTGATAAAGTTCTTCACTTCTACGAGGTCATCGCCGTACCAGGCGTGCTGTGAAAGTGAGGCCGCATCGCGGTCAAAGCCCCAGTACCACTGCTTATCGTTATGGGTTTTCTCCTGATTGCCTTTGGAGGCGTTCAGATCCCAAAGCTGAGTATCGGTGGGCGACATAGAAATCGTTGCATCCAGATTCCCTGCCTGATGTTTAACAAAACGTTCTTTGGTCGGACTATCATCATCGCGGCGGTCAAGATAATCCGCCCCCACGCTCACCCCGAGCTTGCCCGGGATCACCGGCCCCATAAAGAAAGCGTTGGTCTGGTTGGTATTACCGTATTCGCTTTTCTCCTGCAGGAAGTAATTATCCTCCAGCACTCCCGTCCATTTATCGAGGTTGTAAGCCTTCTTGGTGATGACGTTAACCACGCCGCCGATGGAGTCCGAACCATACAGCGAAGACATCGGCCCGCGAATCACCTCAACCCGTTCGATAGCGGCCAGCGGCGGCATAAAGGCCGCCTCAGTCCCGATATGGTGTCCGTAAGGCCGGGATTCGCGGGTAGACTGCTTGATGCCGTTGACCATAAACGAGGTATACGACGAATCCATACCGCGCATCTGCACATCGCCGGTTGCCAGGCTGCCGTGACCGTTGCCCACCAGCACACCCGGCATTTCGCGAATGGCTTCCGTCACGTTCTGATTCGAACGGGTATTCAGCGCTTTCTCATCGAGCACCGAGATCGTCGCGGGTGCCTCGCGTCTCTCCTGGCTGAATCCGGTGGCGGTCACCACCATCTGCTCTTCGTTGATGGGCGTGCTGTCTGCTGCGTAAACGGCCGCTGACAGATTGGCGAAGGCGAGCGCAATCGCCACGTCCATGCGTGTCTTAATCGTCACAAAAAAGTCCTTAGAATTTGGTTAGATCAATCTTGAGAACGTAGTCAGCCTGGTCGGTTTTTTCGTCCTGCTTGACGCTGGCATAAAGCGTTCTGCCATCCGCAGAAAGCACCAGGCTGTTGGGCATGGCCGCCGTTTTGATAGTGTGTTTGACACCGTTGGTTTTCGCGTCGATCACGCTAATCGAGCGGTCGTTGCGATGGGTAACGTAGATCTCATTGCGTGCGGCGTTATACAGCACCGCGATCGAGTTAGGTGTGGCAATACGCTGAACCAGCTTGCCGGAGTCCAGTTGCACCACCAGCACATCGCGGGTATTGGTATCAGCGATGTACCCGACTCCCGCAGCGCTATTCAGGGCGATGTTCAGGAAATAATGCTCAGTTTCAGCTGGATCAACCTTCACGCGGGAAAGCAGTTTCGATGTTTTGCCATCAAGGGTAACCAGCTCCCCATTACCGGTGACCACATAAACTTTCTCACCCGCGGCATCCACAGCAAAACCCACCGGCTCGATTTTGCCGATCGTTTCCAGCAACTGTTGTTTACGCGTATCGACGACCCAAAGCAGGCCTTTGTCTTTACGTCCAATCCCGGAAACATACAGGCGCTGATTCTGCTTATCGAGCACGACTTCACGAACGTGAGCCTTTTTATCAGGATCCGAATCATCGCTTAGCTGAATAGTTTTAATCACTTTGTTGGTCAGCGTATCCAGAAGCGTGACTGAACCGTCCATGGCGTTACCCAAATACAGGATATGATTTTCTTCATCCAGAGAGAGCGCAAAGGTACGCCGCTCGGTGGCTATCTTCTCATTAATCTGCAAGGAGTCGGCGGCCAGGCGAAATACCACGCCGGCCGTTTTATCTTTCTCAAAGGAGGGTGCCGAGGCGGCAAAGATCGTCTTCTGACCGTTATCATAGGCCAGCTCATAAACCCCATGACCCAATGGCTGTGAGCGGAAATCCTTCTCGCTGAAATCCTTTGCCGATGCAGAGAGAACATGAAGAGAAAGCGAAACGGCCAGCGCGCAGAGCGTGGCTCTCTTTACAGATGCAGTAGACATGTAATTTTTCTTTACAGTAGTTTACGGAATGCAAACAATAATGAAAACGAATATCATTTGCAATTGAGAGATCCTCCATATTCCCTACCAAATTTTGTGTTGTAATCAAAGCGGCAGCGGTTTACACGTGCGCTGAAAGGTTACAGGTCACGCAGAGGATTAACTACATAACTTGCTGTAATATCCGGACTAATTCCGCCAGACTCCCCGCCTGCATCTTCTCCATCACTCTTGCCCGATGCACCTCTACCGTACGCACAGCAATGTTCATCATCTCCGCAATCTCCCGATTCATCAGCCCTTTCACCACCAGCAGAGCCAGTTCACGCTCTTTGGGCGTCAGTTGCTGATAGCTGGCCACAATTTTCTGCCGCAAGAATGCCTCGCCGGAGACCACCAGCGCACGATCCAGTGCGGTTTGCAGCGGCTGGGCAGAAACCGGTTTTTGCAGAAAATCCACCGCCCCGCGCTTCATCTGCTCTACCGCCATTGGTACGTCGCCATGCCCGGTCAGAAACACCACCGCCAGCGTACTGTCACGCTGACGCAGCGCCTCATGAACGCCCTGACCGTCAAGCACCGGCATTCGCATATCCAACAGCACCACGCCGGTCTGATAGAGGTCGGCCTGGGCCAGAAATGTTTCCCCCTCTTCCCAGCACAACGCTTCATAACCCAGGCTTTCCAGCAGAAATGCGCATGCGCTGGTGACCGCCAGATCATCATCCAGCAGATGAATTATCGCCATGGCCTCTCTTGTCCTCTTGTTGCGAAAAACTCAGCATGACGGCAATGCCGTTTTGCCCGTCAGGTGCGGCTCGGTTGATGATGTTGATCTCCCCCCGGGCGAAGCGCACCAGACGCTGACAAATCACTAATCCCAGCCCCATCCCCTCTTTCCGACGGGTTTTAAAAGGCTGAAATACCTGACTCAGTTGCGCATCATCAATACCGCCGCCGTTGTCCTGCAAGGTGATACTGACGACACCGGGTTTCCGGACGGCGCTGATCCACAGCATTTTCGCCCCCGCCTGCGCTGCGTTGAGGATCAGATTCGCCAGCACCTGCTCAAGCAGTACCGGCGGCAATACGAGCGTCACTGAACGATCGACATCGCTATTCAGCAGCAGTTGGGGAAATTGCTGCGGCACGCGCAGCCACTGCCAGACATGGTCAATCGCCTGGCGAACGCTAATCTGTTCCCACTCATTCGCCAGAATGGGCTCCCCTTGCGCCTGACTGACCCAGTGGCGCAGATTACGTAACGTATCCGCCCCGCGCTGGGCCTGATGGTCAATATGCTCCAGCGCGGGCAGCAACGGATGCTGCAGATCCTGTTTCTGCAAACGGATCGTACACCCTTGCGCATAATGGCGGATGGCTGACAGCGGTTGATTCAGTTCGTGGGCGAAGCCCGAGGTCATTTCACCCAGGACGCTCATCTGCCTTGCCGTTTCCAGGGCCTGCTCCTGCTCGCGCAACTGCACGGCGTTACGTTCCAACTGCCTGCCGCGCCGTCGCACCAGCAGCATCACCCAGATATAGTTTAGCGTCAGCAGCAACAGGGACAGCACGGTTCCGCCCACGATGAACCGGTGCTGGATCAGCCAGCTTTTAACATCCAGCCACAGCCGCCGCTGCTGGGGATGCTGCCGGACCTCGCGCAGAAGCGCTTCTACCTGGCTGGTCGAGGCCGACGCGCCCCAGTGAAAAGCGGCATCCTCCGGTGCATTAAACAATGCACGGGTCACCCGATCGGCCAGCGCATCGCTGACTTCGGGAAGCGCCGCAAACGACCAGTCGGGATATAGCGGCGTACTGGTCAGGCAAGGAATGACCGCAGGACGGCGAATAACCGCCACAAAATCGGCTTTATTCACCAGCCCTTCGTCGGCCATTTTTTCCAGCAGGCAGACCGGCACAATCGCCGCCTGCACCACCTGTTCGCGCAGCAGATAGATCAGCGCATCGGCGGGAAAGCCGGTAAAACGCAGATGGAGGTCGCGCTTCGGCCTCAGCCCGGCATCGCTAAGCGCCTTCACTCCCAGCAAATAACCGCCGAAAGCCTGGGGATCGATGGCACCTACCGTCTTGCCGATCAGGTCGCTCGCTGACGAAATACCGCTATTGCGACGCGTTAAAATCACGCTGCCTATCACGTTGCCCGTTCCGGGCGATGAGCGTAAAGACGCCAGCCAGCGCAGCGGAGAGTGGCTATTCAACTGCACAAACTGCGCCGGATTAGTCACCACAAACTGCACGGAACCCTTATTCACCGCTTCCTGCATCTGCTGTAGATCCAGCGGCTGAATATGAAACTGCTGATCCGGTAACTGTTGGTTGAGTGTGGCTTCCAGCGGCTGCCAGTGGCTGCGGGTAAAAACCTCGCCCCGCATCGCCAGAACGCCGATATTCCATGAGTCCGCCCATGCCTGAGCATTGAGCAGTAATGCCGATGCCAGCAGCGCCAGACGTCGCCGTTTTTTTGCTCTCACCCGATTATCCCTGTTCATTATGTTGTTTTAGATCAACAACCCGCCGGGTATGTGGTTAACCACAATAGAGCTACCCCCGCCACGATTTTTACACTGTAAATCATCAACATTCTTTATTCATCACACGCAAACCAACGACGTGACAAATGTTTAGTTGTTGCCGCGTGAGGGAGAAAAAATGGACAGCAGTAAACGACAGTTTCTGGCGCAGCTGGGCGTTCTCAGCGCTGGCGCGTCTCTGGTTCCGCTGGCGCAGGCGAAATTCCCCTTTTCGCCGGAGCGCCGTGAAGGTTCCCCTCGCCACCGCTACGCGATGCTCGTCGATCTGCGCCGCTGTATCGGTTGTCAGGCCTGCACCGTCAGCTGTGCGATAGAAAATCAGACGCCGCAGGGGGAGTTTCGCACTCACGTCAACCAGTATCAGGTGCAGCTTGATGATGAGGTGACCAACGTTCTGCTCCCGCGACTGTGTAACCACTGTGATAATCCGCCCTGCGTGCCGGTCTGCCCGGTACAGGCCACTTTTCAGCGTGAAGACGGCATTGTGGTGGTGGATAACACCCGCTGCGTGGGCTGCGCCTACTGCGTGCAGGCTTGTCCCTACGATGCACGTTTTATCAATCATGAGACACAGACCGCCGATAAATGCACTTTCTGCGTTCACCGTCTGGAAGCCGGGCTGCTCCCCGCCTGCGTGGAGTCCTGCGTTGGCGGCGCGCGCGTCATCGGTGATATCAACGATCGCCAGAGCCGCATTTCGCAGATGCTCGCCCTGAACCATGACGCCATCAAGGTACTGAAGCCGGAAAACGGCACCTTACCTCACGTTTTCTATCTCGGGCTGGATGAGGCGTTTGTGACGCCTCTGATGGGCCATGCTCAACCCGCACTCTGGCAGGAGATCTGAATGGCACACACATTGATCATCGAAGAGGTGCTGGCGCGTCCGCAGGAAGTGAGCTGGCTACCGTGGGCGGTGCAGTACTTCTTTTTTATCGGCATTGCCGCCTGCGCCGCGCTCTTTGGCTGCGCGCTCCACTGGCGTAAAAATCAGAACCCGAAGCTGGAAAACCTGACGCTGCTGATCGCCCTGACCTGCGCCATTACCGCCCCGCTGGCGCTGACGGCGGATCTGCATCAGACAGCTCGTTTCTGGCATTTCTACGCCTATCCCACGCCCTGGTCCTGGATGCCCTGGGGCGCGCTGTTCCTGCCGCTGTTCACGTTGTTTTTAGGCTTGTGGTTTGTGGCGCAGTGGGTCAAGCAGCTCTTCAATAAAAGTTACAGTGTCACCAAGTGGATTGCGCTTGCCAGTGCCCTCACGGCGGTTGGCCTGTTAGTCTATACAGGGCGTGAAGTTTCTGTGGTTCAGGCACGTCCGGTCTGGTTCAGCTATGCCTTCCCACTGGCGATGTTCTTTAGTGCACTGCAAACCTTTTTCGCCCTGCTGATTATGGCAACACGCGATGATTTTCCCCTTCAGCGACGCCTGGCACGGTGGCAGCTCTCGGCGCTGATTCTGCTGGCCGTGGTGGTGGTGATGTGGGTCAGCGGCGATACCCTGTCCGGCACCGCGATACGGCAATGGTTGGCGATCTCGTCCTCAGCCCGCCATTACGCACTCGGCTGGCTGACCTTCTGGCTGATTTCGCTGCTCTTTTGCACACAGGCGCTGCGCTGCCCGTTGCGGTTGCCGCTGCGCAGTTTGCTGGTCCTCAGCGCCATGGCGCTGTGCTGGTTAATGCGATGGACGCTGCTGATTCAGGTGCAGACCCTGCCGAAATTTAACGCCCAGTTCAACCCTTACACTCTGCCCGCCGGGACCGATGGCTGGCTGGCTATCCTCGGGACGTTTGGCCTGTGGATAGCGCTGCTTATTATCGTTAGTGAAACCGTGAACGGACTCGCAAGGAGAATGCAACATGGCTAATTTAACCCGTCGTCAGTGGCTTAAAGTCGGCCTTGCCGCAGGCGGAATAGCAACCTTCGCTCTGAGCTATCGTGATGTGGCAAAGCGCGCCATCGACGGCCTGCTTAACGGCACTTCCGGTAAAATCACCCGCGACCGGCTCTTCGGCAATGCCCTGATCCCGGAAGCTAATGCCAATACCGGATGGCGGCAAAATTCACAACAGGTCATCTCGATGACCCAATGTTTCGGCTGCTGGACGCAGTGCGGTGTACGGGTGAGAGTGGATAGCGAGAAAGGCAAAGTGCTGCGCATTGCGGGCAATCCCTATCATCCGCTTTCCCATGAACATCACATCGACTCGGCGGTGCCTTTTTCAGCCGCGATGGAACAGCTGGCAGGTGAAAATGGCCTTAATGGACGCTCAACCGCCTGTGCCCGCGGGGCGACGCTGCTGGAAGGGCTGTACAGCCCGCTGCGTATTCTTGAACCAATGAAACGCATGGGCAAACGCGGCGAAGGGAAATGGCAGCGCATCAGTTTTGAACAACTGGTAAAAGAGGTAGTGGAAGGCGGCGATCTGTTTGGTGAAGGGCACGTTGACGGCCTGCAGGCGATTTATTCCCTGACGACGCCCATCGATCCGCAGCATCCGGGGTTTGGTCCGAAATCCAACCAGCTGCTGGTCACCAATACCAGCGACGACGGGCGCGATACCTTTCTGCGCCGCTTTGCGCTGAACAGTTTCGGCAGCAAAAACTTCGGCGCCCACGGCTCGTACTGCGGACTGGCCTATCGTGCAGGTTCCGGGGCGTTAATGGGCGATCTGGATAAAAACCCGCACGTGAAACCCGACTGGGATAACGTCAAGTTTGCTCTGTTTATGGGGACCTCGCCCGCACAATCCGGTAACCCGTTTAAACGTCAGGCCAGACAGCTCGCCAGCGCCCGCCTGCGCGATGATTTTCAGTATGTGGTTGTCGCACCGGCACTGCCGCTTACCACGGTGATGGCTGACGATCGCGGACGCTGGCTGCCGGTGATCCCCGGGAGCGATTCGGCGCTGGCAATGGCGATGATTCGCTGGATTATCGAAAACCAGCGTTACAACGCTGACTATCTGGCAATACCGGGCGCGCAGGCAATGCAGCAGGCTGGTGAAAAAAGCTGGAGCAACGCCACCCATCTGGTGATTACCGATGAACTGCCGGAGCTTACCGGGCAGCATTTAACCCTTGCCCACCTGAACGCGAACGCTGCCAGCGAACTGGTGGTGGTCAGTGATAGCGGTGAACTTGTCGCCGCCAGCGATTGCCCCCGCGCAATGCTCTTTGTTACCCGCCAGCTTACGCTTGTCAGTGGGCAAACGGTCACGGTCAAAAGCAGCTTTCAGTTGCTGAAAGAGTCGGCTGAAAAGCTTACCCTCGCACAGTACAGCCAGCAGTGCGGCGTTCCGGAGAAGAAAATAGTCGCCCTGGCGCAGGCGTTCACCGCTCACGGACGCCAGGCCGCCGTGATCACCCACGGTGGGATGATGGCCGGGAACGGTTTTTATAACGCCTGGGCGGTGATGATGCTTAACGCGCTGATCGGCAATCTCAGCCTGCAAGGCGGTGTGTTCGTCGGCGGCGGCAAGTTTAACGGCGCGACCGACGGTCCTCGTTACAACATGGAGAGCTTCCCCGGCAAAGTGAAGCCAAAGGGGCTGAGCATCGCGCGCAGTAAAACCGCATATGAGTCCTCGGAAGAGTATCGCAACAAAGTGGCGGCGGGCGTTTCGCCCTTCCCGGCCAAAGCGCCGTGGTATCCGTTCGTTGCCGGGCAGTTGACCGAACTGCTTACCTCCGCGCTGGAGGGTTACCCCTATCCGCTGAAGGCGTGGATCTCCAATATGACCAACCCGCTGTACGGCGTTCCGGGACTCCGCGCGGTGGCTGAAGAGAAACTGAAAGATCCGCAACGCCTGCCGCTGTTTGTCGCCATCGATGCCTTTATGAACGAAACCACCGCGCTGGCTGACTATATCGTTCCGGATACTCACAACTTCGAAAGCTGGGGGTTCAGCGCCCCGTGGGCCGGTGTCGCCAGTAAAGCCACTACTGCCCGCTGGCCGATTGTCCCTTCCGCCACCGCCAGAACCGCTGACGGTGAGCCTGTGTCGATGGAGTCATTTTGTATCGCGGTGGCAAAGCGCCTGAATCTACCGGGGTTTGGTGACAACGCCATCACCGATGTTAAGGGTAACCGTCATCCGCTCAACCGGGCCGAAGACTATTATCTGCGTATGGCCGCTAATATTGCGTTTATGGGTAAAGGGTCGGTTGCCGAAGCCAACGCGGAGGATCTTACGCTAAGCGGTGTGCAGCGTATTTTGCCCGTTATTAGCCAGACCCTGAAAGCGGATGAAGTCCGCCGTGTGGCCTTTATCTATTCGCGCGGCGGGCGCTTCGCCCCCGATAAAAGCGGGCGGACTGATGGTCGCGTCGGCAACCAGTGGGAAAAACCGCTGCAAATCTGGAATGCGCAGGTGGCGGCACATCGCCACGCCATCACCGGCGAGCGCTACAGTGGCTGTCCGGCATGGTACCCGGCCAGATTGTCTGACGGACGTTCGGTAGATGAACTTTTTCCAGCGCAGCAGTGGCCGCTAAAACTGATCTCGTTTAAATCCAACACCATGGCCAGCGCCTCGACAGTGATCCCGCGCTTGCATCACCTTAAGCCGACAAACCTGGTGGCGCTGAATCCGCAGGACGGCAACCGTTACGGGGTGAGTCACGGCGACAGAGTACGTATTTCAACACCCGGCGGCCAGGTCGAAGCCGAAATCAGTCTGTTAAGCGGCGTGATGCCCGGCGTTATTGCCATTGAGCACGGCTACGGGCATAGGGAAATGGGCGCGGCTCAGCACACGCTCGACGGCGAAGCGCTGCCGTTTGCAGCGCAGATAAAATCCGGTATTAACCTTAACGATCTGGGATTTGCCGATCCGACGCGCGAGGTCAGTAACACCTGGCTGGACTGGGTCTCCGGCGCTGCGGTGCGCCAGGGGCTACCGGCGAGGATTGAGCGGGTGTAGCGCTCTTCCTGCGGCAACGTGAGGGGCGCATGTGAGACCGGTACTTTGCTGTTTGTCCTGAAAACGTAGAGGGTTTAAACACGGAGGTTTCTGGCCTTCCGTCGATGAACTTCTTGCCGGGTATGATATTGCCGCCATGCCTTTCAGCGCGCGCTTGCAGCTGTTTATCGATAAGATCATTGATGCCTTGCGTGCTCGTCCGCTGACGCAGGAAATCCTGGCGATGGAAGTCAGCAGCCCTAATGTACTGACAGAGATCCTCAACGTTTCGCTGGAGCGCTGGGGGCTGGATGTTAAAGTACGGCTGGCGGAAGGCTATCCGGGTGATGTTGAGAAGCTGAATATCATCATTACCACCCTGTTTGCGGGAATACAGTATTTTATGCTGAAGTCGAGAAGCCCCCCACCTTTGGTGGCATCGCCATTCAGGAGGATGAGGGGTGGAAATCGATTAAAGAAAGTCTCAACTGGCTATGCGAAAAAATAGTGGATGAACCCGCGCAACGATAACCGATTGTCACATTGACACCAGAGATTCATTCAGCTTCCAACTGCCCCACCTCCAGTGCCTGCGCGAGGGTCATAAAATTCTGCGGGGTTTCGTCCAGATTTAGCTGCTGTAGCAGATCGTTCAGGTGCTCTCTCATCAGATCCTGGGCATGAGCTGAATCCCCGACCTTCAGCGCGGTAATGATATTGCTGTGCTCGTCGCACTGACAGTGGGTGGTTACGTCCTGCTGATATAGCATCACTATTAGCGAACTCAGCACCATTAAATTGTTCAGGATATCGCGCAGCACGTCGTTATCGGCGATCCGCGCCATCAGCTCATGAAACGCGCCCAGCTCATAGACAATGCGCCGTCGGTCCTGAGCGTGCAGCGACTGGTGTTCGTTATGCTGTTGGCTGGCAATCTCTTCGGCGAAAAGCGCCATTTTTTCCGGCGTGATGCAGGAAATAATCGCGCACTCGATGGCATTACGAGCAATAAATACCTCGCGAGCCTGCTTTGCCGTTGGCCGGGCCACCATCGCGCCATAGTTAGGTTCGATAGTGACAATCCCCTGACCCGCCATGCGCTGTAGCGCCGTTTGTACATGATTACGGTTTGCCTGCAGCGCCTCGACGATTTGCGCCTCAATTAAGCGCGTTCCCGGACGTAACTTATGCTGCCCGATAGCCTGGGTGAGCGATTCCACTACCCGGTTAACTTCACGCTGCTTTGGCGTCAGTTTTTCACTCATTACGTTCTCTACCTTGATTTACTCTCTGGCCCAGACTCTTTTTCCACGAAAATAGACTGCCTCAACGGCAGGCAAACGCGCAACAACTTGTGCCGAACAGGCAGCATTTAGCAAAATAAAACTGGCTTCATCGTTCACTTCCGGCCAGGCCATATCGCCGCTGTCGCTAAGCGGCAGGCAATGACCGGTGGCTATAGCCAGCGCCCGGCTCAGCTCAAACTCCGTACCGCGCGTATACAGCCGCGCCCAATCATGCGCTTTCGCCAGCATACTGGCAGAACCAAACGGCGACCAATGATCGATAACGCTATCGGTGCCGCTTAACAGGCGCACACCGCGTTCGCGTAAATAGGGCAGCGGCATCACGTCCGTGCCCAACGGCAGACAGCTCGCCAGCGAAACATCAAGCTCCACCATCCGCCCGGCCAGTTCGCTCAGTTCCGCACGTTCGACTTGCGCCAGGCAGTAGGCGTGGCTCAACGTCAGTTTGCCGCGCAGCGTCGGCTCCCGTTCTAGCGCATTCAGTAAATAGCGGATGCAGGCAATGCCGGTCGATTTATCTTCATGCAGGTGGTAATCAATGCCCTTACCCGCTTCAACGGCTAGCGTCAGCGTCGCTTCCAGCGAACGGACCATATCACCATCCACTTTTGACGGATCCAAACCACCGACCCATTCACAGCCCAGCGCCAGCGCTTCACGCATCAGCGACAGTGACCCCGAACGCAGCAGGCCATGCTGCGGAAAGGCCACGATCTCGCACTGCAGCCGCTCTCGCCAGGGGGCCAGCGCCTCCAGCAAATGTCGCAGGCTTTGCAAACCGCTGACCGGCTCGATATTGCAATGACTGCGAACGTACGTCGTGCCCTGCTGCTGTAATAGCTGCAATAGCGCATGCGTGCGCTGCACCGAGGTGGGCAGCAGCGTCGGGAGTATCTCTTGCTCAAGAGCGATCATCGCAAAAATATCCTGCGCTCCGTTCTCCCGCGCCGCACGCCAGGGGCCGCCATAAAAGGTTTTATCCAGATGAATATGTTCATCGCGGGTGGCGGGAAGCATCAGATACCCTTGGGCATCCTGCCAGGCGACGCCCGGCAGACGCTGGATTCCGGCATAGATAGCGTGGATCCTACCGTCCACGATATCAAGGGTAAACTCCGCGCATTCGGTGCCCTGCACCACGCCCTGACGGCGGATAAACCCCTGCTCCAGACGGACGTTCGTCAATAAATAGCGTTCACTCATCGGCGTTTCCCCGGCGGCAAAGCGGAAAAGTCGGCGGCACAATCTCCGCCAGCGGCGGATGGTTAACCGTCCGTTCTGGGTAGCTGTCCAGAATATGGCGGAATACATGCTGCGACTGAGCATGCAGTTCTGCGAGATCGTAACCGGCCTGCACCATACGTCCTTCCCAGTAGACCTTGCGGCCGGCCACGATTGTGCCGGTAACATCGCGCCCATTACCACTCAATACCAGCGCGGCGATAGGGTCGAATATCTGGCCCAGCGCGGGCTGATCGAGGTTGACTACCACCATATCCGCCTGGCAGCCCGGCGCGAGCCGCCCCAAATCATCGCGCCCCAGCGCCTGCGCCCCGCCAATTGTCGCCATACGATAATAATCCGCACTGCTGGCGGCGGCGATATCGCCGGTCACCACCCGGCTCAGGATCACGCCGAGATGCATATTGCTGAACATATCCGGCGGGAAGGTATCGGTGCCAAGCGCCATATTGACGCCAGCCGCCTTAAGCTGCGGATACTGTTCGAGATATTTTGCATGGCGACCGGAAACCAGCGGACAGGAGACCACCGTCGCCCCGGAATGGGCCAGCCGCGTAATATCCTGCGCAATCCGCTGCGGCGTGGGCTGCGCGCCGCCCAAAAACTGGCCATGCGGCAGCAGCATGTGGCGGTTGAGCAGTCCGGCGTCGTCGAGCACTTCCAACGAGCTCTTGCCCCGGTAGCGACTGGCGATTTCCTGGACTTCCATCTCACTCTGACAGCAATGCAGGCGGGTGGGACAGGCAAGTTCCGCCACCAGCGCCGACAGTTCGTCAAGCCACTGCGGGTCACCGCCTTCAATTCGGTCCGGTGCCAGCATGCCGCTTAACGTTGGTACGCCGCGCTGGCGCAGGCGCTGGAAAAAACGCTGCGCGTCTTCAAGGCCGCGACGGGCCTGCCCTCTGTCTTCGCGGCGGCTAAAATTCCCTGCGGCATCGGTAACATAATAGCCGGACATAAACGCCGGGCCGAGCCAGGCGCGCGCACCGAGAGACTCAGCAACGTCTGCCGCATAAAGGTACTCGTCGACACCCTCCGCCCATTGGCGGTAGAGGATCGAGGTTATCGGCGCAAAGCTGGTGATCCCGTTGCGCAGCAACTGGCTGTAGGCGTAACGCTTGGCGAAATCGAGTTGTTCACGGGTATAAAGATCGCGCCGCTGCCAGTCATCGGCGACGATCCGCCCTTTCCGCCAGCCGGGCTGGTTATCGAAAGCCAGCACGGTGGTGTCTAAATCACCCAGCGCATCGAGGTCGATAAAACCTGGGCTAACCAGGCTGTTGCCCGCGTTGATCTCTTCATCGATCAGGCCCGGATAATCGTGGCCAACAAAGAGAATTTTATCACCCTGATAGACCACTTCGCCGTCGGCATACAGGCAATGATCGCCCTCTCGGTAACCCACGACCCAGGCGGCGCGAATACGCGTTGTTGTCTCAGTCATTAGAAAAGGCACTCCCCGTTGTCCGCCACCAGCACGCCGCCTTTAAACACCTTCCGCTCGCGCGGGACCTCCACCAGCGCTTCCACCATACTGCGACCGGGGATCAGCACCAGATCGGCGCGGCAGCCGGGCGTAAGTCCATAATGGTTGAGCGCCATCACCCGCGCGCCGCCGTGGGTAATGCTCTGCGCCGCACGCAAAATCTCGCTATCTTTACGCCAGCGGTAGCGTAGGCCCATCGTGACCGCCCGCTGGATCATGTCGCCGTTGCCATAGGGACTCCAGGTATCGCGTACGCCGTCGTTTCCGGCGCAAACCGCCACCCCGGCGGCGTCAAGAAGCTCCCACGGCGGGACAGCAATATCGGCAGGAGCGGTCGTAGCCACGCTGACGCCCAGTTCCGCCATCTCCTCAGCAAAACGCTGCTGGCGGGCGGGCTCCACCATCCCCAGGCAAAAGCCGTGGCTGAGAGTCACCGCGTGCTGTTTCTGATAACGGCGGGTAAATTCCAGAATCAGTTCAAGACTGAATGCCCCCAGTTCGCCGCGTTCGTGCAGGTGAATATCAATTTTTTTATTGTGCCGACAGGCCAGTTCAAAAATGATTTGTAGGTGGCGCTGCGGGTCGCGGTCAAACGAGCACGGATCCAGCCCGCCAACCAGTTCAGCCCCCATTTCCAGCGCGCGGTCCAGCAAGGCTTCGCTGCCGGGGTTTTGCAAAATTCCGCTCTGCGGGAAGGCGACGATTTCAATATCGACCTGCTGCGCTAACCGTCGGCGGGTCTCCAGCACGCCTTCCAGATTCGCCAGGCCAATCTCATTATCAATATCGACATGGGTACGAATAAACGAAGTGCCTGCCGCAATGCCGCGCCGGGCGATCCGCTCGGACTGCACCTGCGCATCAGGTCTCTGTTCATGCCGATAGGCGCGTTCGTTGGCGATAATCGCCGCCAGATCGCGCGGGACGTCATTGCGATACCATTCGCGCCCCAGCAGGGTTTTGTCGAGATGAGCATGTCCATCCACCAGGCCGGGAAAGGCCTGATAGCCGCGACCGTCAATCACGGTAGCGAATTCAGGCGGCGCGAGCGCCTCCGCGCTGGCGACAATTTTCCCGTCCTCAAGCAGCAGGTCAACGGGAGACGAGGAATCAAAAGGCGTGACGTTTTTCAGCAAAATGGCGGTCATTTACGATACCTTCGCTAACGGAATAGAGGTGGAACAGGCCATCACTTCAATCGGGAAGTGACACTCCAGTTGATGATTTTCGCTGAGGCTATGTGCGGGCGGCATTGTCTGGTGGCACAGCGGTTTGGCATAGGGACAGCGTGGCGCGAAGGCACAGCCCGGCGGCGGAGACAGCGGGCTGGGCGCTTCACCGCGAATCGGTTCGCGGGCGCTGGCCGGGGCGTCAAACTGCGGAATCGCCGCCATCAGCATGCGCGTATAAGGGTGCGCCGGACGGGCGAAGATCTCTTCGACGCTGCCCTGCTCAACCAGCCTGCCAAGATACATCACTCCAACCCGGTCGGAGATATGCGAAATCACCGCCATATTGTGGCTGATAAAAAAGTAGGTCAGCCCATTCTCCCGTTGCAACTTGCGCATCAGGTTGAGCACCTGCGCCTGTACCGAGACGTCAAGCGCCGAGGTGGGTTCATCGCAAATCAGAAAACCCGGCTGCGTCGCCAGCGCGCGGGCAATAGAGATACGCTGGCGCTGGCCGCCGGAAAACTCATGCGGAAATTTATCCAGATCGCTCGCAGAAAGCCCGACCTGCTCCAGTAGCTCGCCACAGTACGCTCTGGCCTGGCGAGTGGTGCCGACCTTTTTCGCCAGCACCAGCGGTTCGGCCAGCGAGCGGGCGATGCGCCAACGCGGGTTGAGGCTAGCGTAGGGGTCCTGAAAGATCATTTGCGTGCCGCTTTGCCCTGTTGCATCGTCCATTTGCCCGCTGCGCCAGGCGTAATTTATCTCGCCGGACGAAGGCTGATAAAGCCCGGCCAGCGCGCGGGCGACGGTCGATTTTCCGCACCCTGATTCGCCCACGATACTGAACGTCTCCCCCTGACGAATCGCGAGGCTAATGCCGCGCACCGCGTGCAGCTCCTTTTTCGCCGCCGGGCGAAAGAGCGAGGTTTTTTTCTCGCGCCCAAGGCTAAAGCGAATATGCAGATCGCGAATGGTCACCACTTCAGGTGGCAGCCCCGATGGCTCGTTCATAACGATTCTCCTTGCGGATGGAAACAGGCCAACTGGGCCTCCTGTCGGTGATGCATCGAGGGCTGCTGCTCACGGCATTGTGCGCTGGCATGCGGGCAGCGGGGATTAAACGCGCAGCCCTGCGGCAGAGCATTGAGGCGCGGCATTGCGCCATCGATTTGCATCAGGTATTCGCGCCTTTCGTTCATTGACGGAATGGACTGAATCAGCCCGCGCGTATATGGGTGCTGAGGATGGCGAATCACATTGGCGACCGGCCCGGTTTCGACAATGCGCCCAGCGTACATCACCGCCACTCTGGAGCAGACCTCCGCCACCACCCCCATATCGTGCGTAATCAGCATTACTGCCGTTCCGTGCTGTTCGCATAACCGGCGCAGCACGCCCAGGACCTGCGCCTGTACCGACACATCCAGCGCCGTGGTGGGTTCATCGGCAATCACCAGCTGCGGGTCGACGCACAGCGCCAGCGCAATCACCACCCGTTGGCGCATCCCGCCGGAAAGCTGGTGCGGATACTGATCGATGCGCTGACGTGGGCTGTTGATCCCCACTTCCGTTAGCAGCGCGACCGCCCGCTCCCGCGCCTCGTCAGTCGACAAGGGAAGATGGGTACGGATGGTTTCAATTATCTGTTGTCCGATGGTCAGCACCGGGTTCAGGCTGGTAAGCGGGTCCTGAAAGATGCAACTGATCGCTTTACCCCGTAGCTGACGCCGGGCTTCATCGTCCAGATTATCGATACGCTTTTCGGCAAACCAGATTTCACCTGCGCGGATGCGTCCTGGGGTTTGCAGCAATCCGGCGATAGCCGCCCCGGTCAGGGATTTCCCCGCGCCCGATTCGCCCACCATGCCGAGGATCTCTCCCGGCTGCATCGCCAGCGTCAGATCGTGAATCGCCTGCAGGTTGCCTTTGCGGTGCAGGAATTCAATACTCAGATTTTTCACTTCCAGTAACGCCCGTGGAGAAGCCGTCATCGTCGTTCCTCTTAGCGTAGCTTAGGGTTGAGGGCGTTGAGCAGCCAGTCGCCCAGCACGTTAAACGCCAGCGAAAGAATGACCAACAGGGTGGCGGGAAACAGCACAATCCACCATTGCCCGGAAAAGAGATACTGGTTGCCTTCGTTGATAAGCGTACCGAGCGAAGGCTGGTCCGGCGGCATACCGACGCCGAGAAAGGACATCGTGGCTTCGGTAAGAATGGCGACACCAAGGTGCAGCGTCGCCATCACCAGCACCGGACGCATTACGTTAGGCACAATGTGCGCCAACATGATATGCAGGTGGCTGCCGCCGCTTATTTGCGACGCCATCACGTATTCCCGCCCCTTTTCCAGTAAAGTCAGGCTGCGCACCGTGCGGGCGTATTGCATCCAGCCGGTCAGGGCAATCGCGCCAATCAGGATAGCCGGGGCAAAATGGCCGATATACTCTTTTGGGATGGCGACGCGCGCGACACCGCTGACCAGCAGGGTAAACATAATGGTGGGAATACTGAGCATGGCGTCGGCAAAACGCATAATCAGCGTATCCACCACGCCGCCGAAGTAGCCGCTGAGAACTCCAAGCGCGACGCCGAGAGCCACGGAGGCCAGCACGCTCAGGCCCCCGATAATCAGCGAGATATTCAGGCCGTACAGCATCAACGAGAGAATATCCCGCCCCTGCACATCGGTACCCAGCCAGAAGCGTGGTTCGCCGCCGTTCATCCATGCAGGCGGTAATTCTGAGTCCATTAAGTCGAAACCGGCGGTATCAAAAACATTGTGCGGCGCGATCCAATGGCTGAATAAAGAGCACAGTAATATCAGTGCACAGCAGGTAAAGGCGACTACCGCGCTTTTGCTTTGCCAGAATAACCAAAAAAAATCGCTATCAAGAAAAGAGCGCCAGCGCGCCACCAGACGGGTGGTAAATTTTCGCCCCGCCGCCGTATCTGAATAATGATGAGGTTGCATCGAAGCTCCTTATTGCGCGCGCATACGTGGGTCGATCAGGTAATACAGCAGATCGACGATGGTATTGATCACAATAAATATCAGGGCGATAAATAACAGATAGCCAGACAGCACCGGGACATCAACGTAATTAATGGACTGAATTAACAGCAACCCCATTCCCGGCCATTGAAAAACGGTCTCAATAACAATCGCAAAGGCGATCAGCCCACCAATTTGTAAACCAATGACCGTGACTACCGGCAATAATGCATTACGCAGGGCATGACGAAACCAGATGCGGTAATTTTCAATGCCGCGCGCGCGGGCGAATTTAATGTAATCGGCTTTCATCACTTCCAGCATTTCCGTGCGCACCAGACGCATAATGATGGTAATCATTGACAGCGCCAGTGACAGCGACGGCAGCACAATCGAGCGCCAACCGGATGCGGTCAGCAGGCCGCTCGACCAGAAGCCCATTCTGACGGTTTCGCCGCGACCGCTGGAGGGGAACCAGCCCAGCCAGACTGAAAAGACGATAATTAGCATAATACCTATCAGGAACCACGGCAGCGAGACGCCAATCAGCGAGAGGATCTGCACCCCCTCGCGAAGGATTTTGTTGCGCGTGATGGCAACCCAGACGCCCAGCGGAAAGCCGACGGCCAGCGAAATGACCACCGCGACAAACACCAGTTCCAGGGTTGCCGGCAGGCGTTCCATAATGAGCTGAAATACCGATACCTGGTTGTAATATGAGATGCCGAAATTACCGTGCAGCAAACGGGAAATATAATGTAAAAACTGCACAAATACCGGGTCATTTAACCCCAGACTGGCCCGAAGCTGCATTCGTTCCACTTCCGTGGCGCTTTCCGGTAGCATATTCGCCACCGGGTCGCCAAGATACTGAAACAGAATAAAAGAGATCAGCGCGACACCGGCCAGCAACATCGCAGCCTGAAATAGCTTACGCAATAAAAACAACATTATTGCCTCCAAATTAAAATAATGGTCTGCGCGAATAAATGGGGAGCAACATCGCCCTATTACCTGTACGGGTAGCCCGAGGATATTTACCCCCCAACAATGAATATTCCGCAGACAATTAATTATGGCGTAACGTTACCGTACCAAAGTCGCTGTACGTTATCTGGCGTCTGTTTTAATTGTAGATTTTTATTCATGGCCCACACCACCGGTTCAAAATGCATCGGCAGGAACGGCAGGTCTTTATTGGCAATTGCCACCGCCTGGCTGAGTAAAGCAATACGCTTCGTATTATCGAGTTCACCCACCGACTGGTCGATAAGCTTATCGGCTTCACTATTGCTGTAGCGTGGAATATTAAAGGTGCCCAAGTTTTTACCGTCATTGGTATGCAGTAGCTGCACCGCCACGCTGTAAGGGTCCATGATCGGCAGGTTGGCCCAGCCCAGTACGCCAACATCGGTGCGGCCATTGACCAGGATCGGGTCATAGACGCTGGCCGGATGCACGTTTAGGTTGGTTTTGACGCCAATTTTGGCCCAGAAGCTTTGTACCGCCTGGCACCATTGCGCCGCATTAATATAGGTGCCTTCCGGGCAATCAAAGGCCAGATTAAAGCCGTTTGGGTAGCCCGCTTCGGCCAGCAACGCCTTTGCCTTTTGCGGATCGTAGGCAATATCCGGGCTGCTTGCCGCGTTGTAACCCGGAATATCCGGCGCCAGATAGTTGTTGGTGGGCTTCGTCAGGCCGCGCATCACCTTCTGGGTAATCGCTTCGCGGTTGATAGCCATCAGCAACGCCTGGCGCACGCGCAAATCTTGCAGCGGGTTTTCGGCCTTCTCATTTTTAGCGTTAAGCTTGTCGCGCATATTCAGGCTTAAATAATCCACCCGCAGCGACGGGCTGATCTGCATATTGATCTTTGGATTACTCTGCAGACGCGGAATATCTTGCAGCGGTACCGACGTTACCAGATCGTATTCTCCCGCCAGCAGTCCTGACAGGCGTGTAGCGTCAGAGGTCACCGGCTTAAATACAATCTTATCGATATTGCCGCCGTGGGCCGCATTCCACCAGTTCGGGTTGCGTACCAATACCATTTGCGTATCACGCTGACGGCTTTGCAGAATAAACGGCCCGGTGCCGTTGGTATTGTTGGTGGCATAACCTTCCGTTCCCTGGCTGATATCGGTCGGTTTGAGGGCGTTGTGCTCGGTTAGCCACTCTTTATCCATGATCATTACGCCGGTCAGCTCATTCAGCGCAATACCGGTTTTCTTCACCAGATGAATATCAACGGTATATTTATCGATGGCCACCGCGTTTTTAATCGTCGAGGCGTTGGCACGAATGCCCGAGGCAGGATCGGTCACCCTGGCCACCGAGGCCACGACATCGTCGGCGGTAAAATCGTTGCCGTTGTGAAATTTGACGCCCTCACGCAGCTTAAAACGAATCGTCGTATCGCCGGTCTGCTGCCAGCTGGTCGCCAGCCAGGGCTGAATTTGCAGATTATCATCGCGCTGCACCAGCGCTTCATAAATATGATTCTGGAAGGTCAACGCCTTGGTCGAGGCATATGCATCTGGATCCAGCGTCGGGATATCGGCATCGGTCGCCCAACGAACCACATTTTCAGCACTTGCCTGCTGACACATTAGCCCGACCATGCTTCCTACCAGCAGCGATAACACTAATTTTTTCATCATTCACCACTCGAATTGTTTGCTAATAACATTGCTAGCAATTGCAATAACAATGCCATGTTGTCTATTTTTGCTTCGAATCATGCTCAAGGATCCATTCGGCGCTGTCGTTCCAGACGTCCATCATGGTTATTTTCCCGCCCTTTACCTCATAACGGTCAAGGTAGCGATTACCTTCAAACTCGCGGCCGTCCGGCCAGCAGCCATAGAGCGTGCCGGTGCAATAAATCACCGTATGATCGTCGCCTTTAGCCATCCATTCGAAGTCGCCGGGCTGCTTTTTGACCCAGCGATAACGGGCGGCATTAAACGCCGTCACCTCGTGGACGCGGGCCATACGCCGCTTACCGGTAAACGTTATCTGGACGTTTTCCGCCATCAGCGCGGCGGCACGATCGGGGTCCGGCGCCATTGAGGCCTCAAGGAACGCTTTTACAATCGCGACGGCCTGTTCATGTATGGTTGTCATCGTACTTCTCCTCAATTAAGTGCACTGCTTCGGTTCAATAAGTCTGTTTACGGTGCAGGCCCTGCTTCGTTATGACGCCTGGGTGAGATAGTGCTCGGCTATTTCCCCCGGCGTGGTGAGCCAGACGTCATCGCACTGCGCAACCAGACGCGCCAGGGTCTGCTTAAGGTGATACAAACGGAATGGTTGGCCGACGATATAAGGATGCAGCGCAATACCCATCACCTGCGGCTGCTGGCAACTACGCTGGTGGAGTTCGCTGAACTGATCTTCAATCATCCGGCAGAATGTCTCGATAGAGACACCATTGGGAATAATGGTTGGGATATCGTTGATTTCTTGCGGATAAGGTACCGAGAGCAACGTACCGCTGGCAGTTTGCATCGGTGTTGGCAGGTCATCATGCGCCCAGTTCAGGTTATAGCGAAATCCCTGCCGATGCAGGAAATCAGGGGTGTGCGGGCTTTCAGAAATCCAGGGAGAGAGCCAACCGGCGACCGGTTTTCCCTGGAATTTACTTAGCCGCTGCTGACAGTAGCCAATCAGGCGCTCTTCATCCGCCGGGGCAAGGTCGCCCTGGCGCTGGGAGTTGGTGTGACCATGGGCAATCAGCTCGCTATCAGATAGCGACAGCCAGCGCTCCAGCAGGTCCGGACAGTAATCGAGGATTGCCGTATTGCTGATAACCGCAGGCGGGATCGCCAATTCATCAAACAGGTCCGCCAGGTGCCAGGCACCGACCCGGTTGCCATAATCCCGCCAGCTGTAGTTAAGAACATCGAGCTGGTTTGCCGCCTGAGAGAGCTTTGCCCCCTCCTGGCAGCCGAACGCAAAGTGCTCAAGGTTGATGGCCACATACAGCGCCAGCCGCTTGCCTTCTGGCCAGGTCATCGCGGGTGTATTGGCGGCAGAACGCCAGGGGAAACGCTGATGATAGTCAAGTTCCCAGATGATATCGGGTGTTGGCATGGTAACGCCTCTTGTTCAGGGGGGGGACCTGTCAGCAGCAACATCCATACCAAGATAGCATCATTGCTAGCAATAAATATCAGCGCAAGATGAATTTATATCCATATGGCGAGAGGTGTTATTTTGACTGTTCCTTGTTATTCTGCAAAATGTTGCTTAGGTGATTATCATTCAGAATATTGATTATTCAGGGAATGTCCTGGCAGCATGCTGTACTTGCCGACTCGATATCCAGACCAACAAAGCGAAGTCCGGCGAGCTTATTCACATCTGCCATGCAGGTGTTTTTGCCACAGGGAGAATAACCGTGAAATTTGCATCAATCCCTTTCAATCAAAATCAGGTGGGATGGCCGCTTAATGAGATTGACCGCCAAATACGACCGCAGCTGAGCGGAGACATCAATGCTGATTGGGTCGTCATTGGCTCTGGCTATGCTGGCGTGAGTTTTGCCCGCAGGTTAGCCAGTCTCAACCCACAGCTGAAAATTGTGCTTATCGACGCCGAATCTGCGGCGACCAGCTCCTCCGCCCGAAATTCAGGGTTTGTTATTGGCCTGCCGCATAATATCGGTAGCTCTACCGCCGAGTTGAAAAAAGCGCAGGACTATCGTGCCCTGCTCCAGGAAGGGATCCGCCTGTTAGAAGAAACGGTGACCGCGCAGCAGATTGAGTGCGAGTGGGAAAACGTTGGCAAATATCACTGCCAGATTGACCCCTCCAGCGAAGCCATTATGCAGGAGTACGTTGATAATCTTCAGCTTATGCAGGAACCCTACAGCCTGTTGAATAGCGAAGAGCTGTATCAGAAGTTAGGGACCCGGATCTACAGTAAAGGCATCTATACCCCCAGCTGTATTCTGGTTAACCCGGCAAAACTGATTGCGGGCCTCGCGCGCCATCTCCCGGAAAACGTCACGGTTTACCATCAGACGCCTGCGCTGGCTATTCACAACGAAAACGGCGGCATCAGGGTGACAACCCTACAGGGAACGATTCAGGCCAGGCAGATTATGCTGGCGACCAATGCGCTCTCCCGCGAGCTATCCCCGGTAATAAGCCGGCAGGCGTCAATGGCGACTTATGCCAGCATTACAGCCCCGCTCACGCCTGAGCAGCGCCAACGCCTGCCCGCAATGGAAAGCTGGGGGCTGACGCCGGTGAATGCCATCGCCGGGGCCACGCTGCGCTATACCCAGGATCACCGCTTTCTGATCCGCCAGCATGTCGATCCGGCGCTGCGGGGCGTCATCACTGCGGGACAAACCGCCAACGCCGCGCGCCAGCATCTGGCGCTGTTCCACAATGCCTACCCGGAACTGAGAGATGTGCCGCTGGACAGGACCTGGTCCGGGACTATTAGCGTGACCCGCAACGGTGCGCCAGTCTGGGGGCGACTTGCGCCGCAGGTGTGGACCGCAGGAGGCTGCAACGGTGCTGGGGTGTCAAAACAAACCATCGCTGGGACGCTGCTCGCCGACCTGGCACTGGGGCAGGATAACCCGCTGATCGCGGCCATGCAGTCGCTGGGGCAGGCAAACTTTATGCCACCCTCCCCGTTCCTGGATATCGGCGTGGCGGGTGCATTGTGGAAGGAGCGCTATATGGGGCGTAAAGAAACAGCGATGTAGTCGCCACTGGCGGGAGTTAAACAGGTTTCAGTCGGTGGGATTGAAACCTGTTGTCTGGCTTAGTCCGGGATCGCTTCGCCTTTACGCAGCGTCAATACTTCAAACCCCTGAGCGGTGACGGCAATGGTGTGTTCCCACTGTGCCGAAAGTTTTTTATCGCGGGTGACCACCGTCCAGCCGTCTTTTTTGTTTTTTATCCGGCTATCGCCCTGATTCACCATCGGTTCAATGGTAAACACCATCCCCTCTTCGAGCACCGCACCGGTGCCGGGTTTGCCGTAGTGCAGCACCTGAGGATCTTCGTGCATTTCGATACCGACGCCGTGGCCGCAGTACTCTCTGACCACACTGTAGCCATTACTTTCAACATAGGACTGGATAGCATGGCCGATGTCGCCTAACGTCGCGCCCGGTTTAACGACCTTGATCCCCTTCCACATCGCTTCATAGGTTTTCTTCACCAGCCGACGAGCCAGTGGCGAAACATCACCAATCAGGTACATCTTGCTGGAGTCGGCAATCAGCCCGCCTTTTTCCAGCGTGATGTCAACGTTAACAATCATTCCGGATTTTAGATGTTCCGTTTCCTTCGGCATGCCGTGGCAAACCACGTCGTTGATCGACGTATTTAGCACGTAGGGGAAATCATACTGGCCTTTGCTGGCCGGGCGCGAATGCAGATCGTTGACGATAAAATCCTCAACCCGGTTATTGATAGCCATGGTGGTGACGCCGGGTTCAATAAAGCCGTCCAGCATGTCGAAAACCGAGGCCAGCAGTTCGCCAGCATGGCGCTGTCTGGCAAGTTCGTCTGCCGTTTTAATGGGAATTGATAGCATTGATTACCTCCAGTAAACGGTCAGAACCCGACTTCAGCATCATCAGTTTAATTTGCTGATGGTTAAGCTCAGGATAGAGCTCGCTCATCATCCCAAGGCGGATCCAATACTCCGCCTGCGCGTTGACCGAACGCGACATCGCCTTGCTGGCGTCACGGATGTCGTCGTGCAGCAGGTCCGAAATTTTTACAATTCCCATTTATACGTACCATAACGATTTATATATGTTTCGTATATTACGTCACCGCGGTGAAGAGGACAACAGGTGCTGGCGGCTTATGTCGGGATCACCGAGCAGAACCTGTCGCTGCTCAAATTGGGAAAGGTGAAAGGTATTCGTTTTGATACGCTGGCAAAAATTTGCCAGGCGCTGGAGTGTCAGCCAGGCGATATTCTCGCCTGGGAGGCGGATTAGCGCCCTTTATCAATCGTACAGTTCCACTGTTGGCTCACGCTGCTCTGGCTGGTGGCGATCTGTAGCGACAGGCTGGCATCAAGGGTATGCGTGACGCTGTATTCAAGCACCACGTCATCCAGATCGCGGGCGACGCGCTCAATGCGAAACAGCGGGCGGCCTGGCTCAATATTTAACAATCCTGCCGTGCGGGTATCGCAGCAAACCGGCGTATAGCACTCCGAGGCGTTGGCTGGCGAGTAACCGAAGGTTTCCCGTAGTTGCTTATATAGCGACCGACTGCCGTCGACGTGGCTAAGATCGTTATAAATTCGCCCATTTAGCCAGGTCAGAACGTGGCCGACCGGTTTTTCCCCCTGCACCAACATCCGCTCCAGGCGCATCAGCTGGCTGCCTAAATCCAGCCCCATCTGCTCCGCCACCTGGCGATCGGCCATCGTCGAAATTAGCGACAGTACTTCCACCTCAACCGTGCCGGGCCCATCAAAGGTGGTCAGTACGTCCGGGAGGTCGGTGTAGTATTTCTGCAGCGCATCGCGGTTGATAAAGGTCCCTTTACCCTGCTCCCGATACACCATGCCAATGCTGGCCAGCGAATCTATCGCCTGTTTAATGGTGCCGCGCGCGACCTTGAACTCCCCGGCGAGCAACAGCTCACCCGGGAGTTTATCGTCATAGGTAAAAGAGAGGATCCGCTGCAGGATAACGTCTTTTATCCTTAAATAGAGAGGGAGTCCATCCGACTCAAACATACTTGTGCTCCACTCAGAGGTAGTGTATCTGGCTCCTGTATGTGCTCAGTATATCCTGATTTATCGCCTGATTACCGTCTATGTTTGCGCTGGCGAGAATGGGCGGCGTGCACTCATTTTCCAGCATGATTTCGCAAATGCGCAGAACCAGACTGTTGGCAATCGTCGCGCCCATAATGGTGGAGAGCGGCGCGGCTTTTTGCGCCAGGCCCGGAAGGCTAACGGACGCATCGCCGTACTCGCAGTGGTTATCGATGGTGATGTCGGCAATATCGACCAGCAGCTTGCCGCTGGAGTGGCGCGACGTCACCCGTGCCGCCGTTGCGAGGCTGGTAATAGCAATAACCTTTGCCCCACAGGCTTTCGCCGCCAGGGCGACATCAATTGTAATCGCGTTTCGCCCAGAGACTGAATGAATCAACAGCGTATCACCCGCGCGCAGCGGTGACTGTTCAACCAGCACTCGCCCCAGATTTTCGACATTCTCCACCGCGCTGGTCAGCGTTAATGGCCTGACGTTAAGCATCAGAGCGGGAGTGAAAAGCGGATTGATAATGGCCAGACCGCCTGCCCGATAGCTCATCTCTTCCGCCAGAATTCCGGCGTGGCTGGCCCCGAAAACAAAGATATTGCGCTGTGCCAGGATGCTCTGCGCCATCATTTCCGCCGCCTGCAGTAGCTCATCTGGGCGTTGTTCGAGAACAGCCAGCTTCTGGCGGATTTGGCTGTAATACTGCTTCAATGCATCGCTCATCTATTTTCTCCCCGTCAGAACGTCAGTATGCTGGTCAAAAGGTGAATAAGCGGTGCAAGAACAAACATATCGCTGTCGCCTGCCCATAATGCGGTATCAGGAATGGTGTTGTTGATAAAACCAGTCACGCAGAAATATTGCCCCCACGCGACGACCGTTGAAGTGATAAATCCCGCCAGCAACGCCCCTTTGTAGCCACCGGTAATATTGCCGAACACCCCTGCAGTACCGGCGTGAAAGAAAATCACGATCATGCTGGGAATAAAAACATAGCCGGTATAGCGGCCAATCAGGGTGAGCCACAGCAGCGAGCCAATAAACGCGCCGACAAAGCCCAGCACCACCGCATTTGGCGCAAAGTTAAACAGAATTGGGCAGTCCAGCGCGGGTTTTGCACCGGGAACCAGCCGCGAACCAATGCCGTTAAACGCCGGTACCATTTCACCAATAAACATACGCACGCCAAGCAGCACCACGGCGATGCCGCCGGTAAACATCAGCGACTGTTTCAGGGCGTAGATGTAGAAGCTCAGATCGCCAGATTGGGCAAGAATTTCAGCGGCTTTTGGCGTGCCTTTTATTTGCAGAATAAAGGTGCCGATAAAAAACAGCAGCGACATTGTTAATGCGGTCACCACGTTGGAATCGCGCAGAAAACCGAGCTTTTTTGGGACTTTGATATCCTCAGAACTGATTTTATTACGCGCAAATAGCTGTCCAAACAGCGCCCCAAGCAGAGCCACCGAGGCCGAAGTATGCCCTAGCGCCACGTTGTCGTTACCGGTAATTTTGCGTACCCAGGGCTGGACCAGCGCAGGTTGTAACGTCCAGTACAGGCCCATAATCACCGTCAGCATTAGTGTTAACTGCACTGCTGAAATACCGGGTTCGGTGTTCACCATTACCCCGGCAAAAATCATTGTGGTCCAGAACATCATGTGTCCGGTGAGATAGATATATTTAAAGCGCGTGAGCCGGGCCAGCAGCAGGTTGATGGCGAATCCCCCGGCGATGGCAATTGTCACGCTGCTGCCGTAGCGTTCGCTAAAGCGCGCCTGGCCGATAATATTGGTCAGGTTCATCGAACTGAGACCGAAGACCTCGGTCCAGATAGGCTGAAAAATCAGTAACGCGGAAACAATAATCCCCGCTCCCGCACCGATAATCAGAAAGCCCAGAATGCCTTTCAGAGTACCGGAAACAATATCAGCGAGCGGTTTCTTTTGTAGCACCAGGCCCAGTAATACAATCAGGCCAATTAAAATCGACGCCTCACCAAAAATATTGATCGTTATCCAGCGCAGAACGCCAAGGAATTCACTCATGACGACGCTCCCGGTTGCAGAATATTGGCCTGCGTCAATGCCCGGATTATTTCAGCGTTGTCGATATAGTTGTTCACCACCACCACCGGGCAGGACAGATGTTTTAGATTGTCCACCAGCTCGGCGTTGGTGATCACCACATCGGCATTAGCCGATGCGGCTGAGGAAACATCCATATGTTCAACGGAGGCCTGAATACCGTGCTGTTTTAACACCGTTTCGACGTTCATTTTTAAAATCAGGCTCGAGCCCATACCTAAACCACAGACTGTCAGAATTTTCATCGCTATTCACTCCGTGTTAATTAAGCTACAAACGCTGCGAGCAGCCTACGACGCGCTG
Source organism: Klebsiella huaxiensis (assembly GCF_003261575.2). Lineage (GTDB taxonomy): Bacteria > Pseudomonadota > Gammaproteobacteria > Enterobacterales > Enterobacteriaceae > Klebsiella > Klebsiella huaxiensis. Next base: position 3,034,800 of record NZ_CP036175.1, read on the forward strand.
GCTAACAGCTGATAAAGTTGTTCAGGATCGTGAGAATGCATCAGGGTATGCAGGTTATGTTCATCGCTCAGCACGGTCACGATATGCTGGATAAGATGGATATGTGCATCGCTGCTGGTCGCTGAAAGCCCCAGCACCACCTGCACCGGGTCGTTTTCCGCATGGCCAAACGCCAGCGGCTCGCGCAGCCTGATTAGGCTGATTTGCGCCTTAATTGCCCCCTGCTCGGGACGGGCATGCGGCAACGCCAGCCCCGGCGCAATGACAGAATAGGGGCCAAGCTCACGGTAGCTATCGACCATGGCCTGAACGTATTGCGGGCTACAGGCTCCCGCGCGACAGAGCGCGTTCCCCGCTTCGCGGATCGCCTCCTCCGGGCTGCTGGCCGGGCAATCAACGTTTATCGACTGGCTTTCGATCATCGGCGGCTCCTTGCGTTAAGTGGTGGCGAATAGAGGCTAAGGTGGTCTCCAGCGCCTGCTGAACATAGGCTTGTCCGTTCTCTTCGCAGGCGCAGGTGGGGTCGCCCAGCACGGCGTAATCAGAAAATTCGGTCCAGCGAATCGGTTGATAGCGGAAATTCTGTGGAAATACCGGATAGTACGCACGGGCGTTCGCCATGGTGACAAACTCCGGGGCCAGCGCCAGCATCAGCGAGGTTTCGACCTCATCGGCATGCATATAGCCGGGATAAGCCACCGCCGAAGTTTGCCGCTTTTGCACCTCCTGCTCCATACCTGCCCAGCTGTAGCTGAGCAGCGTGATGCCTTTCTCCTTAAGCTGGCGGGAAGCCGCTTTAATGGCGTCAAAATTGCCGTAATGCGCGTTAATCACCGCCGTGGTGGTAATGCCGTAGCCGGCCATATTCTCCGCCAGCGACACCAGCATCGACGTCAGTTGTTCATTGCCGATATCAATGGCCCCCGCGTGACCGCGCAGCGACCACACCTGGCTGTAGGAAATAACGGGCAGGCTCAGCGCGCACTCGCCCAACTGTTCATCGAGCAACGCGCAAAAGCGCTCGGCCAGCAGGTTGTCGGTATCCAGCGGCAGGTGATCGCCGTGTGGCTCGACCGCACCCAGCGGCAGCAAGGCAATCTGCGCCTTCTGCAGTGCGAGCCGGGCTTCACGTTCATTTAAATGGTGCAGCTTCATTGCACCTCTCCTTAACCAAAAGCGAAGTAACGCGCAGGATTTTCGACAAAGAAATCATGCAGTAACGCTTCGCCGTCAAACCCTGCCTCCCGCGCCTCTTCAATGAATCTTGGTCGCCAGTCGCTAAGGATGAACTTCAGCCCCAGCCCCCCTTTGCCGTAATGCGCGCTCATCGATTTGCGGGCAAAATCGCCACCTATGAGGATTTGTTTTTGGTAACCCCGCTGGCATAACGCCAGAATGGCCTGGGTGCGGATGTGTTCAGGGTGATATTTGATGCGGCTGATACCGTCAAAAGAGAGAAACGCCCCGGTGTTGGCGATCTGACGGTGCAGCCAGGGATCGGGATTGCGATCCATATGGGCAAAACATAAACGGGAAAGATCCAGCCCCAGACGGGTAAAAATCTGCGCCTGTTCTAATCCCATGGTCCCCATTTCCGTATGGCTGTGCATCGGTGCGCCAGTGCGCTGCTGGGCGCGGACAATGACTTCCATGGTTTTTCTCTCTAACGGAGAAATCGTGTTATATCCCGTACCACACTTCACTACCCCGGCCCGATGCGGGGTTCCTTCGATCCCCTCGGTGACTTCGTGGCAGACGTGCTCAACCAGTTCATCAATTTCTGAATTGGCAATCCAGTCAGCAAAACTTTGTGAAAAACCTGGACGCAGGCTGCTCCACAGAAAGCCTTTGTTAAAACCGGCGGTGGCGATAATGTGCAGTTGCTGACGCCGGGCCATTTCGGCGACGGTTGCCGCATGGCGACCGTAATCCGGGGCGGTGGCGTCGTAGATAGCGTTGCCACCAGCCAGACGGAAATCACTTAACTCACGCTCGGAAGCCCGCGGGTCATCCAGCAAAAGGTCGTCATCCTGACGTTCTGCCCAATAAGGTGGAATACAGTAGATATGATCGTGGCTGTAGGTCACGCCCAGTTGATTAGCGGCAATATCGCCGTTTAAGGTACGAATGATGCCCATGTTTCTTGCTCCCCGGAACGGATAAGAAGGTGCTTTCAACATAGGATAGCGCCACTTGTCCAGTCAAGTGATCAAGTTCGCATCAATAATACAAAATTCTTATCTGTGAGCCAGGTCTGATGTTCAAGTTTTAACCCGTCAAGCGTGCCCCATTATTACTTGATTACGCGTTGTGCACTTCAGGTGAAGTGACGTTGTCACATACAATTTTATCAAAGGGAAAGTTATTCTGATGGAATAAAATCTGCCACTTTGCGTCATGAATTAATTATTTTACCTTTAAAAACAGAGAAATGGACACTCAAGTAAAACAATAAGTTTCAGGCTAATAATTACATTAATTGATTAAAATGTTTAATTGAATGAATCGATAAAAGGAGTATTGTTAAAAACAATGATGAGCGGAGATAAGTAAATGTTACGAGATTTTTTATTGGTAGAAAAAGAAGATCGCCTTGTTGAACAACAATGCGCAAGCGACGATAAGATAAACGCAACGGATGTCACTGAATGGATCATTATTAATAGCAACGGCGACAAAAAAGGCCGCGTGGCCTTATTTAATCAGTTTACTACCCGTCGTTCGTATTGTGTGAATTACCGCATAACGCAGTTTGATAATAGCGGACGAGTTGTTGTCGACCGCCTGGCGGATTCCATTTAATTACTAAAAACCCCTCCAGCGGCTAAGAGCCTAATGACATAGGCTCTTAGCTACGCCCCCTCTCCTCAGCGCCTGAAATTCCTTTGACCTGTAACATAAACGCGACACCGTTCTCATTACCATTTTATTGCTGTGGTTAATCTAAACGTGTGTGTCTCCGTACACACGTTTTTCTATCAACAAGGAAGGTACATGTTTCCAGAACACAGAGAGTTGATTTCTCGATTGAAAACCTCGCACTCACGCTTTCAATCGCTATTCGAAAAACATAACGCACTCGATCACGATATTTCCCGGATAGAAGGAGCTGACGGCAAAGGATACAGTCTTGAACTTGTTCATATGAAGAAAGAAAAACTTCTGTTGAAGGATGAGTTACTGAAAATCCTCCAACATGAGAGCCTGAATCAGGCCTGACGCTTCGATTAAGGCCGCCAGATAGCGGCCTTTCTTCTCTCAGCTTCGGGCTACGAACGGATAAACGCCAGCAGATCGGCGTTAATCACATCCGCATGGGTGGTATGCATACCGTGCGGATAGCCGGGGTAAATTTTCAGCTGGCTATCAGACAGTAGTTTATCCTGCAATATCGCCGCGTTCTGATAGGGAACAACCTGATCATCATCCCCCTGCATAACCAGTACCGGTAGCGTAATGGCTTTTAAATCCTCGGTCTGATCGGTTTCAGAAAACGCCTTAATCCCCTCATAGTGTGCCTGCGCACTGCCAATCATGCCCTGCCGCCACCAGTTCTGAATGGTGCCTTGCGACACTTCTGCGCCATCGCGGTTAAAGCCATAAAAAGGCCCGGACGCGACGTCGAGATAAAACTGCGCGCGGTTAGCAGCCAGCGCCTGGCGAAAACCATCAAAAACTTCAACAGGCGTACCGCCTGGATTGCTGTCCGTTTTGACCATCAACGGCGGCACGGCGCTGATAAGCACCGCTTTGGCAACCCGACCCTGCGGTTGGCCATACTGTGCAACATAGCGCGCAACCTGCCCGCCACCGGTAGAATGCCCGATATGCACGGCGTTATGCAGATCCAGATGTTCCGCCACAGCCGAAGCGTCCGCGGCGTAATGATCCATATCATGACCTTCACTCACCTGATCTGAGCGACCATGACCGCGTCGGTCAATAGCAATCACCCGGAAGCCTTCAGCCAGAAAAAACAGCATCTGGTTATCCCAATCATCCGCGCTTAACGGCCAGCCATGGTGAAACACTATGGGCTGCGCATCCCTGGAACCCCAGTCTTTATAGAAAATATTAACGCCGTCTTTGGTTGTCACAAATGCCATGCTACAAACTCCTCTATTGAGAAAACAAGGCTGCTGGCTGACGCCTACAGTAAGTCGGGTATAAAGGTTGAATGTTCTGTCTGGTGGCTATCATGTCTCGTGGGCATGAAAATGGTTTGGCTGAAAAAGTGTAGATGATTTTTGGCGATGCGGGACGTTCACATTTCACTGTGCGTTTGAAGGCACCAGATGCTTGATCGGAATGAGTGTCGTGTTACGTGATAATGAATCCATTTCATCAATAAAAATAGGCTCAACCGCATTGTTAAAAGTGGCCATTCAAGGTTATCTCAATGCCCATCTTGAGCAAAAAACCTATGTTTTTAATACGGTTAATAAAGCAGGGAGCCGTTTATGGCTCCTCATCACGCGTGATAGTCACCACTTCAGCACCTGACAGGTTAAAGCGCGGCAAAGATAAACAGCCCGGTGCTGAGAGTTTTAAACATAGGCTCATCTAACCAGACCCCGAGCGCGCAGAACTTCGCCAACCACCGGCGCGGCGGAAAAAGCATTGGGCCATCCCGCATAGAACGCCGCGTTAGTCACTATCTCGCCGGCCTCTTGCGCCGTAAGACCGTTGTCCATCGCCCGATTAAGATGATAGCCAATCTGCGCACTTTGCCCGGCAGCAATCAGCGCACTCACCGTTACCAGGCTGCGATCACGCGGCTTCAGCCCCGGTCTCTGCCACAGGTCAAGGAAAAGCGGATCGGTGGTGAACTTTACAAGCCCTGGGGAAATGGGGCCGACGCTCTTTTCTACCGTGGCCGAACGCTGGCTTTCAACCTCCTGGTTGAGGGGAAGCAGCGTCGGTGAGGCCGCCGCCAGCTGCTCTTGGCTAATACCACGAGCGGCAAAAATATCTTTCGTCACGGCGATGGCGGACATGGCGTTTGGCCAGCCGGAATAAAAGGCCAGGTGAGTAATCACCTCGGAGACTTCAGCCGGGGTGACCTCGTTATCGAGGGCGATTTCAATGTAATGCTTCAGCTCAGCGGGCTGATTGCGGGCAATAAGAATAGCGATGGTGACGATACTTCGGTCGCGCAGCGAGAGTTCATTTCTCTTCCAGAGATCCTCAGCCAGGACTTCATTGCCAAAACGTGCAAGCGCCGGGGAGACCGACTGAATATCCGTAGTCGACAATACGGATGGAGTAAATGGAGTCATATTGGTACCTCTTTTTTCTTCAGCACAGGCAGGATCGCCAAAAATAAGTGACATCGCAGCAACGGCAATAAAACCTTTCATGGTCAACTCCTTGTGGGCAAATTAATTTGAGAGTCTTTCCACTAGCTGACGCTGATACTCAGGCAACTGGCTGCGAGTGGCGCTCTGAAACACCAGCGGTGGAAGCCAGGTCATTCCAGTATGCAGGGCGCTGGCCTTCATCGGCATAAATACGTCGGCAAGGCTGACGCCAATTCGCCCGGACTCGCCGTAGGTCGTGTCGCCTCCTGCTGCGGTGGTCACAATCAGCATTTCCTTGCCCTGCCACGACCCTGGTCCCACGCTGCCCCAGGTATCGTTCATCCAGGCTTTCATCATCGGCGTAATGTTGAACCAGTGAGTGGGGAAAATGAAAACAATGCGCGAGTGTTCACGCATAAGGCGTCGCTCTTCATCGGCATTGATTTTTCGCGTGTCATAACCGTAAAGCGTCTCCAGATTACGCACGGTCACGCCGGGTACGCTTTGAGCTGCGGTCTCAAGACCTTTGGTCATGACCGATTGCTCCGGATAAGGGTGAGAAACAATCACCAGGGTTTTCGTCTCTGCAACCGCGCGGGTACTGACAGAGCCGATAAAAAAGATGGTGGCGGCCAAAAAGCAAAATAGTCCGGGGATACTGCGGTGTTGTAATTTCATTGAGGTCTCCTTCTCTTTTGCCTCAAGGGTAAGGCGTGCATTACGAAGGAGCCAGCCCCCGCTTATCGAATGGGGTTGTGAGTAATTTTCATCAATCAGGCTACAGGCCCAGCGGTTTTAACTCTCTGACAAGATCAATTAATAAGCGCAGCCCTGCGGGAAGCTGATGACGGCTGGAGTAATAGATATAGAACCCCGGCCCGGAAGAAGCCCAGTCGGTGAGGACCAGGCGCAGACGCCCTTCGCTGACGTACTGAGAAATCAGCGGTTCCGGGAGGTACATCAAACCGAATCCCTGCAATATTGCCACCACCCCGGTTTCCGCCTGATCGACCGTCAGCAAAGGGGGGACCTTTATGGTGAGCTGCTCATCACCGCGCTCAAACTCCCATTTATAAATACGATTATTCCCCAGCCGGTTGCTAACGCAGCGATGGTGATGCAGATCGTCTGGATGCTGAGGTTCTCCAAACCGCGCGAGATAGGCCGGAGACGCAGCGACAACCCAGCGAACATCGGCGGAGAGGCGCTGGGCCACCATATCCTCAGGTACTGTTCCACCGTAGCGGATCCCGGCATCAAAACGCTCTTCCGTCACATCAATAATGCGGTTGCTGGCGGCAATATCTAGTTCAATATCGGGATAGCGCTCAGCAAAAATCGGCAAAATGGGAGCCAGAAGCAGCGTGGCGGCTTCAACGGCGACGTTAAGCCGAATGCGTCCTGCGGGTGAGTCGCGGAACTGATTAAGCTGCTCGATCGCCGCATCGATCGAGGCTACCGGTTCGCTCACCGCGCAGGCCAGGCTCTCACCCGCCGCCGTTAGAGTGACGCTTTTGGTGGTGCGGTTCAGCAAACGTACGCCCAGTCGCGCCTCAAACCCCTTCAGGGCGTGGCTGAGCGTCGAGGCGCTGACGCCAAGCTCGATGGCTGCCTTGCTAAAACTGTGATGGCGTGCGATGGCGCAAAAATAGATAAGATCGGCCATATCGGCACGGTTCAAATTCATACGGTCTCGCTAACGTGGTAGAAAATCAGCTGAAAAAACCACGGTACCTCGACTTGATGCATTGAAGCAATGTGCTGTTTTACGTTTGTGCTGACGAGAAAAATCACAATGATCGACTCTTTTGCGGTTAGCCGCAGTGACCGACAACATCGCCGACCTGTTGAGATGCATGCGTACAGTAGTGTAAAAATTGATGGAGCGCGCTGAGTGAAATGCACACTGTGGCGGTATTTACCAGTGGGTGAAAACCTAGTAGTCCCTGTTCATCAACCGAGGCATCAATCAGCACCTTAATTTTATGAGCCGGATCGTTTAGCAGTGCAAAGGGAGTAACCTCGCCTGGCTCCAGCCCGATAAGTTGCTTTAGCTCACCAGGCGTTGCCAGAGAGAGACGGGAGTCACCAATTTCTCTGGCTAATGCCTTGAGATCGGCCCTCTTTTCACCATCGAGAATATAAAGATAGAAATGGCGTCCACTGCTGTTTTTTAAGAGCATATTTTTAAGCAGTTGCGCAGGGAGCTTAACCGCATGGTGCTCTCGATCGCTGACGCTGTTCATTGCCGGATGTTCAATATAACGATAATCGATATGCAGATTATTAAGTAGCTGAAGTAATTTATCCCGATTCACAACTTATATATCCATTTGGCGCGACCAGAGATCCAGACGCATTAGTATCGATAAACGGCTTCGATATTGTAGCCATCGGGGTCGAGAACGTATGCAGAGTAGTAGCCGCCGCCGTACTGGGGCCGTAGACCGGGCAAACCGTTGTCACGGCCACCTGCTTTCAGAGCGGCGTGATAAAACGCCACGACTTCTTCTTCTGAATGCGCACGAAAGGCAATATGGGTTCGGGGTACATAGGGGATCCCGACGGTTATCCAGAAGGTTTCCGCCGCCAACTCCAGTCCGGTCTTTTGTAAATTGCCAAACCCCACCCGCTCGCCCGGTGGAGCTTTACTGATCCCGAGGCCCAGGGCCGAGAGCGCCGAGGTATAGAAAACTTTACTACGTTCAAAATGGGTCACGGTGATGCCGGTATGATCGAACATGAATTTCTCCCTGAAAATAAGCAAGATGTTCCTTTACTGTGAGTTACCCGCAAGAGTCATGCTCAGAGTATTCACAGTTATTATGATAATACCCGTTTAGCATGCAACAGACTGTGATACTACGGACATCCTGACCAGTGCCTTCAGCTAATCAACGCTTGCTGCCCTTGCGCTAATATTGCAAAATCGAGCAACAAAATCACCCTGAAAACACCATTCGAGCAATATTGAGCACATGAATGATTAGTCCTCTCTGAAGGTATCGGCGTGATGCCAACTGAGTACAGGGAAGCCTTACGATCTTACGACAAGGAACATCAATGCACGCTTCTGCTCCAAATGCCAGCCAGTCCCTGGCAACACGTATCGCATTTTTCATTTCAGGCTTTGCCACCGCAACCTGGGCGGTGATCGTGCCATTCGCCAAAAGTAACACGGCAGTTAACGACGCCATGCTCGGTACCCTGCTGCTGTGCCTGGGGATGGGCGCGCTTATTGCCATGCCGTTGACCGGCATACTGACCAGTCGCTACGGTTGTCGTCGGGTGATTGTGTCGTCAGTGGCTATCGTTATCGTGTCCATGCCTTTGCTGGCCATCATTAGCGATGCCCGGCTGCTCGGTTTTATGCTGCTGATATTTGGTGTAGGCATCGGCGTGACGGACTGTGCCATGAATATTCAGGCGATTATCGTCGAACGCCAGGCAAACAAACCGTTAATGTCCGGCTTTCATGGGATGTACAGCGTCGGGGGAATTGCCGGTGCCGGGGTGATGACTCTCCTGCTGACCGCCGGACTTGCCGTCCTCTCCGCCACCATCACTGTTGCACTGATCGTCACCGGGCTGTTACTCATCTGTACCAAAGGTCTTTTACCGTGGGCCAACCCGTCCAGCGGACCTGCATTTGCTATCCCGCGAGGCATCGTGTTGTTGATCGGCATAATCTGCTTTGCGGTCTTTCTGGCCGAAGGCACGGTGCTCGACTGGAGCGCCGTCTTTCTCACCGAAGTTCGCGGCATGCCGGAAAACCTGGGCGGGTTAGGTTTTGCCTTCTTTGCGATAGCGATGACCGCAGTCCGCCTGAGCGGCGACCGCCTTATCACTCGCCTCGGCTTTGTACCGGTGGTATTTGGCGGTTCCATTCTGGCCGCCATCGGTTTTTGCCTGGTGACGTTTGTCCCCGCCTGGTCGCTGTCGCTGCTTGGCTACGTGCTGGTCGGCGCAGGCTGCGCCAATATTGTCCCGGCGATGTTCTCAGCCGTGGGACGTCAGCAGGTCATGCCACAGTCCGTAGCCGTTCCTGCGATTACCACCATGGGGTATCTGGGCGTACTGGCGGGGCCTGCCTTGATTGGTTATGTCGCGCATCTTAGCTCATTGACCTATGCGTTTATTTTTATCACTGTGTTGATGCTTATCGTTGCTGCAATGTCGCGCACGGTTGCGCCGGAAAGGTAGACATATACACGGCGACAACCAGCAGCGGGAAACCATCCGGACTGGCAGACTTCAAACCTGACGCTCTGACCCAGTTCAGGATGGTTCTCAATTTCTGACAAACTCATTTTTATCCAACAGAGGTGCGTTTATGTTACCTGATTACGATAAAGCCACCGTTCTGTTGCACGAAATCTATGGCATCAATGCGCAATGAGCTGGAGTAAAGCCGTCTGTGCCCTGTCGAATGTTCAATGCACAGCACGGCTTTTGTGATGCCGATAGCCAGGCGTGGGACGCATGCCTTGCGCAGCAGGCAGACGAAGACGCGGAACTATTCATATCCCTTATTCAGCAGAAACAGGAGGCATGATGCATCAGGCATTTCACTGGATTAACGAACCGACAACATGGGCCGATAAGGATGGCGTCCTCAGCGTGGTAACCGACGCGCAAACTGACTTCTGGCGTGAAACCTGGTACGGGTTTGAGCGCTTTTCCGGGCATATATACGCAACGGAAGTCTCCGGCGATTTCACCTTCCAGGTTCGGGTACGCGCTGATTTCGACACTCTGTATGACCAGGCGGGGATTATGGTGATGCAGGATGAGCGACATTGGCTTAAGGCGGGTATTGAGTATAACGACGGTGCACCCGCCATCGGCAGCGTACTGACGCTGGGGAAATCAGACTGGGCAACTGGCAACTATTCAGGAGATCCCCGAGAGTTCTGGTTGCGCCTGACCCGCCGAGGGGAAGCGCTACGCTTGCAATATTCCACGGACGGTCACCATTGGCCGCTGCTGCGCCTGTGCCCTTTTCCAACCGGGACGGCAAAGGTCGGTGTGATGTGCTGTACGCCGCAACGCAGCGGACTCAAGGTCGATTTCCACGATCTTTCGCTGCTGCCGCCGAATGATAAAGATTTGCACGACCTGAGCTGAGACGCAGGGAGGGATCCCTCCCGCCTCTACTTCTACTCAAATGTCATAACGATCGAATCAAAATCAATCGTCCATTTATAGTGTCTGAGGAATTCACAGATAAGAGCCCGTGCTGATTAATCACGATCGATGTAGAATTTTTGACCCGCCGGACCCCGCGTCACCGCCATTACTGCTAGATTGGCATGTCACTCAGACAAAAATCCAGGAGGCTCCATGTTTTCCTATGTCATGCTTGGCACCAACGATCTGCCCCGTGCTATCCGTTTTTACGACCCGCTGATGGAAATGCTGGGACACCCACAGAGCGGTCGGAGCGATGAAGGCGCATCGTGGGGGACATTCAGCGAAAACCGCGCCACCGGCCTGTGCGTTGGCAAACCGTTTAACCAACAGCAGGCAACAACCGGCAACGGCGTGATGGTTGCGCTGAATGCGCGTTCCGTTGAGCACATTCAGCAGCTTTATACGTTGGCGCTAAGCCTGGGGGGAACCGATGAAGGGGCACCCGGACACCGCCCGCAGTACGGTGAAGGTTTCTATAGCACCTACGTCAGAGACCCCGACGGCAATAAGCTGGCGTTCGTTTATTATGCTGATGTGCATTAAGCACGCAAAACCAGGCCCCTCTTCCTGACGCGCTTTGTATCGCATCAACCTTCAGGAAACATTCCCGATGTAAACGCCGCTCTCATCGCTGCAACCTCTTTTTCCTGCGCCGCGTCTAACGCGGCCAGCATATTGCAGGTAAAATCGACAAAACCGACGCCGTTGGCAGTCACCAGGTTGCCGTCACGCACGGAAGGGACATTCTGGTATCGCGCTTCGCCACGATAGGCTGACCCCGCTCTGCCCTGGAGATAGGCCAGGCCGTTTGATGTATGAGCAGCCTCATTGAGAAAACCGTTGGCACCTAAAAATGCCGATGCATCACAAATAGCCCCAACCACTAACTGCCGGGCAAGCGCCTGTTCGACCAGAGGTATCACTCGCAGTGCCTCTTCGCCCCACCAGTTAAGCCCGCCAACCAACACGAGGGCGGCGTAATCTTCTGGAATCGTCTGGAAGGTATAGTCCGGCAGGCAACGAACCCCACCGATAGAGGTGACAGGCCCCTCATCCGGTGCGACGATTTTAACGTCATATTGCGTTTCCCATACGCCAAACCCCCGACGTAACCCCGGCGCTAATAATGCAAACTCCCAGTCGGCATACTCTGGGATCAGCACAAACAACACTTCCTTGCGGGTATCCATAGACATCGTTCTCTCCTTTGTAAACACAGATTCCGCCGTCACGGCGTTCGGATTGCCTGGCGTCGCTCTTGCAATCGACGCGATTAGCGTGTTGTTACACACGCTAAAACTGTATAAATACCCAGTAAAAAAGGCAAGGTCATTTTTCCTCTCACGGCAACCAGAGTCAATTTTTGCGAGGCAGCTCCCCGGATAGAATAACTATCCGGGGTACTGGCTATTTTCTCCTCAGGTCAGATCCTGCAGACAATGGAATACGCCTGTGAGCCAGGAGAACTTCCGCAGCGATATAAAGCGTATATCCTTCTGGCCTTAATCTTCGTGCTTTCAACGTCTTCAACGTAATACCCGCAATATCTCCCGAATCAAGGTGCTTGCGGATTTCGTTGCCGCTCAGGCCCAGATGACTGCGCAGTACCGCCAGCAAGCTGACCTGAAAAGTACGTTCCAGTCTGACTCTTACCCAAACGCGAGAAGTGCGAAGAAGGCTGATTTGCCACCGCTCTTCAACAACGAATTCAGGCGAACCTGATAGCGTTGCGCCGTTGCGCCGTAGAACCTGCAGATCGTGAGAATAGTGCTGAACGGCAGATTCAGCGTTAGCGATAAGTTGCCCATAGAGTTGCGGATTGATTTTGCCGATCGGCAAACGAGAGAACAGGCTGATATTCCAGGTGCAGGCACAGCGCACGCACTTATAGATACTCCAGACATCCAGTACCTTTTTTTGCGAATTGATCCGGAAGGCTCCGGAAGGCGTGAAATCCTGCGCCCCATGACATGAGGGGCAGCGTTTGCTAATCAGCTGGTAGCCCACAGGACTGACGTTCCATGTGACTTTCATGGTAACCCTTTTTTTAACCCATACAAAAGCGGATCCGTCTATAACGGACCGTGATTTTTTGCGATGTGAAAAATATTTAGAGGATATTTTTCAGTGGGTTAAAAAAAGATTTCCAACGCGACGACCCTGTCTGACTGCGAATGAATAGGCCAAGAGTAACAAAATGATTGAGCATTCAATCATGCATGAAATCAATAAATATCAAATTTCATTCACAAATCACCTTGATTACATCTTGTTCACAAAACGAGAAACTGCTCACTGATCTAACAAACCTAAACGTTTATGTTTTACATCATAAACGTTTAGGTCAACAGAATAATCGTTTATACCCGTCATCCTTCAAGTTGCATGTGCGTTGGCTTTCCTCGCTCACCCCAGTCACTTACTGGAGTAAGCTCCTGAGGATTCACTCCGTCGCCGCCTTCCTGCAACTCGAATTATTTAGGGTATATATCACCAGTTGATACGCATAAAGATAGAGAGTGGCAAATGCGAAAAGCGACAATGCGGGACGTCAGTGAGGCAACAGGATTCTCAATGTTTACCGTCTCACGTGCGCTAAACGGCGGAGATGGCGTTGCGGATGACAGTCGGGAACTGATACTCAAAGTGGCACGGGAACTTGGCTATGTCCCTAATCGTGCAGCCCAGGCGCTACGCCGTTCCAGCAGGGATTCCGTGGCGGTTATCACCGCACACGCCTCAAACTCTTACTACCTTAACCTGATGTCCGGGATTCAGAATATGCTGCAACCTTCGCAATGGACCGTGGTCCTTGGGGATATTGCGGTAAACGGTATCTACGATCGGCCCCAGGAAGATCGCATGATTAACCGTCTGATCGAATCCCGAATGGCGGGCATCATTTCGACGGTGACGCTCCATCCGGAGAGCCTGAGTCTGCTGGCTAAATGGGATATTCCGGTGGTTTTTGTCGATTCCCCTCCTCGGGGCGATCATAGTTTTCCCAGCGTGACCACCGATAATTATCATGCCAGCCTGTTAGTGGGGGAACATCTGGCGCAGCACGAATATAAAAACTGGCTGCTGCTTATCTACCCTGAACGCTGGACGACACGCTTTGAACGCGAACGCGGGATCCGCGAATCGGCAGAACGCTGCGGCGCAACGCTGCGGGTGCTAGAAACCGAAAACGACGCGCATTCAGCTTCTGAAAAACTGAGTCAATACCTCGATAGCCAGGCGCAGTTGCCCGACGTACTTATTGCCGGTAACAACCCTATTCTGCTGGGGTCGCTTCAACAGCTTCAGCAACGGCAAATAGCCATTCCCGACGATATAGCCCTTATTGGCTATGACGAATTTGACTGGGCGCCGCTGTTAAATCCACCGCTCACTGTACTGAATGAAAATAGTGAAGAAATTGGCAAACAGGCTGCAGAAATGCTGATCCGATTAATAAAAGAAGAAGGAAAAGGAGACACCACAACGCAACTCAGAGTGCCCGCCGAGCTGGTTGTTCGTCAGTCCTGCGGCTGTAGCAAAACTAATAAGAAATAAAAGACACATTTTCATCTATTTAAATAATGGCTGAGCGTTCAGCCAATATTACAAAACAACATCAGGGGATTATTTCTGAGGTTCCCCCATACCTGGCCGTACCGTCATACAACGAGATAATTACAGGAGCAGAACATGACTAAACTTCGCAAAGCATGGCTGGCTGTCGCGGTTACAGCGGTCATCGCCACCATGACCGGTTTTTCTCCCACCGCCAGCGCCGCGTCGCAGGAGGGCAAAAAAATTGCCCGTATTGGACTAATGGTGCAGGACATGTCTAACCCGTTCTTTTCGGCAATGGAGAGAAATGCTAAGCAAGCCGCTGGTGAGATTGGTGCCTCCATTAACGTACAAGACGCGCAGGTCGATTTGGCAAATCAGAACACCCAGATTGATGCGTTTATTCAGCAAAAAATGGATCTCATTATTATCTCTGCGGTTGACGAGTCCGGGATTGAGCCTGCAATTCAAAGGGCAAAAGCCGCGGGCATCATCGTTATTGCGGTCGATACGCCCGCTAAAGGTGCTGACGCCGCCATCATGACCAACGCCATCCAGGCCGGAGAAACCTCTTGTGAATATCTGTTCAGCCAGATGGGCGGCAAAGGCAAAGTGCTGCTGGTTGATGGAACGCCGATCCAGACGATTATCGACCGTATTAAAGGGTGTAAAAACGTCGCTAAAAAATACCCGGATATCAAAATTGTCGGTCAGCAGGCATCGCGCAACGACCGTGCTTCCGGCCTGATGGTCACCACAGATATGCTCACCGCCAACCCGGATGTCTCCGGTATTTTCGGCATGAACGATCCCTCTGCTCTGGGCGCCGTTCTGGCCGTTGAACAGGCGGGCAAGGCAAGCACAATCAAAGTCACTGGCGTAGACGGCAGCCCGGAAGCAGTTGATGAGCTAAAACGCAGTGGCTCACCGTTTATCGGTACCGCAACGCAAAACCCTGGAGAAATGGTACGCCAGGCCATATCCCTTGCTCAGGATATCGTGGCGAATAAACCCGTACCTTCCCATACCATTTTAATCCCCAGCGTACTGGTCACGCGCGATAACGTGGATAGCTATCCGGGTTGGTAAAAACATCACTTTAAGATGCGATAAACGGGATGAATCTCAGGTTCATCCCGGAGGGTAAAGACAATGACCGACAGATCATCACAACCCCTGCTCCGGCTTGAGGGGATCTCAAAACGCTACGGCGCGACGTTGGCGCTGAACCACGTACGTTTTGATTTATTTGCCGGAGAGGTTCACGCCCTGATGGGTGAAAACGGGGCGGGTAAATCCACGCTGATGAAAATTCTTTCCGGAAATGAGCAGCGCGACAGCGGAGCTATTTTTAAGGATGGGCATGAGATTGATATACGTACACCTCGTGATGCCCGCAAGCAAGGTATCGCCATTATCCACCAGGAGCTGAATACGGTTGCGGATATGACGGTGGCGGAAAATCTGTTTCTCGGTCAGGAGCCTACGACCTTTGCCGGTATTCTCGACCGAAAACGGATGTACCGGGAAGCAAAGCATAAGCTGGATCGCATTAATGCGGATATTGACCCGCATGCACCGCTTGGGTCGCTCAGTATCGGGCGCCAGCAAATGGTGGAAATCGCCCGCGCCGTCAGTGAAAACGCCAAAGTGCTCGTGCTGGATGAGCCGACAGCGGCCCTGTCGCGAACGGAAACGCTGCAATTATTTCGCTTGATTGAACAGATGCGTCAGGATGGCGTCGGGATGGTCTATATCTCACACCGCATGGAGGAAGTATGGCAGTTGGCCAATCGGGTAACGGTGTTCCGCGATGGCACCTGGATCGGCACGGAAACCATGGGCAGCGTCTCCACCACTGATATCGTGCGCATGATGGTGGGAAGGCAAATTGTCGACTTGTATCAACACGAACCCCGCACGCCTGGGGATGTGCTGCTGGATGTCAGAGAACTGGCGGGTAGCGCAACCGGCCCGGTAACTTTTGATGTCAGGGCGGGAGAAGTGGTCAGCATGTCCGGGCTGGTCGGTTCCGGGCGCACCGAAGTCGCCCGGCTATTATTCGGTGCCGATCCGCGAACCCACGGTAGCGTGCATATTGATGGCAAGGCGATCCATCCTTCAGACCCTACCGCCGCCATCGCAGAAGGTATTGGGATGGTGACTGAAGACCGAAAAACGCAGGGACTGTTCCTGGGGCACTCGGTTGAGCACAACATTGATATCAGCTCTCTCGATAACTTTGTCGCCAGCGGCGTCGTCAAACGTCAATCCATCCGTACGGCGGTTCTCAAACAGATGCGCAGACTACGGTTGCGAGAAAATGCAGTCGAGCTGCCGGTCAGCGCCCTGTCCGGCGGCAACCAACAAAAAGCGGCGCTGGCACGTTGGCTGCTACGCGACTCACGGTTGCTGATCCTCGATGAACCCACGCGCGGCGTCGATATTGGCGCGAAAAGAGAAATATACGAACTGATCGACAAGCTCGCCCGCGCCGGGAAAGCCATTCTGGTTATCTCTTCCGATCTGCCCGAAGCCATCGGGATCAGCGACCGAGTACTGGTCATGCGCGCTGGCCGTATCGTTCACCAGTTACCTTCACATTCAGCAACGGAAGAAGAAGTGATGCTGCACGCAACAGGAACCTTCACCAGTCAACCCGGAGAATGCCATGGACCACAATAAACCAGTGACGGAACTGCCGGTCAACGCGCCGTTTGATTTTGCAAAATGGTGGGATCGGGTGGGGATCCTGATCGTTCTGCTGGTACTGCTGATTCTGATGTCGACCTTTGCCCCTAACTTCAATCGGGTCGATAACTTGTTGAATATTGCCAGATCGATTTCCGTTAACGCCATCCTGGCAGCAGGCATGACCTTCGTGATTTTAACCAGCGGCATTGATTTATCCGTCGGTTCCATCGTTGCCGTTTCCGGCGTGGTCTCGGTCGTTGCTGCGATGGCCGGTATCCCGGCACCGTTGGCGATTCTGGCTGGCGTCGGCGTCGGCGCGCTCTGCGGGCTGCTCAATGGCGTCCTGTCCGCTTATCTCGCCCTCGCCCCCTTCATTGTGACCCTCGGCACGATGACGTTTCTGCGCGGTATGGCCTACACCATTACCGAAGGACAACCGATTGTTTCAAGTAGTCTCAGCTTCCGCGAACTGGGGAATGGTTATATCGCCGGTATCCCTGTTCCGGTGATTATCATGCTGGTGGTTTATCTGCTGGCGTGGTTCATCCTTGAGCGTACCCGATTCGGGCGTCATATCTATGCCGTCGGCGGCAACGCTCAGGCTGCTCGTCTTGCCGGTGTACGGGTGAAACGTGTTCTTGCCGCCGTCTATATGATTGCCGGTGTTTGCGCAGGTTTAGCTGGCATTATCTTTGCCGCGAGGGTCATCTCCGCCCAACCTACCGCCGGGACAGGCTATGAACTGGACGCGATTGCGGCGGTCGTCCTGGGGGGCACCAGCCTTGCCGGTGGACGCGGGCGGATTATCGGCACCCTGATAGGCTCAGTGATCCTTGGCGTACTTAGCACCGGGCTGATCCTGCTGAGCGTCCCCTTCTTCACCCAACTTTTAATCAAAGGCATCGTCATCATACTCGCCGTGGCGATAGACGGGCTGAAGCAGCATCCGGAGCTGTTCACCTTCTGGCGGAAAAAAGAGATCGCCCGACCACGCTAACTTTCCATGACGCTTTGTTTATCCGCCGCTCAGGCGGCGGGTTTTCGCTTGCTTAAATTCTGATGGAGTATATGGCCATGACATACCAAATTACGCTAAAAGATCCGCTCAACGGCCTTCGGGATCATGAACCCATTACGTTCACTATCCCGGACATTTTGCCAGAACCGTTGTGGTGGGCCACTGCCGAAACGGGAGAGCGGATCCTTTGCCAACGGCTTAACCATTCAGTGGGGGAAAATAGTACAACGTTCATCGCTACGGTCAGCTTTACCGGCACGCTTCGTTTACGACTTGAGCGTCCTTGCACTGATGCCGAAACCCGTGAGGCCACGGGCATTCAAAAACTGGACGGTAAAGAGGCAGATTGCTTTGCCCGTCTTAATACCGGCTGCTTTGATCTGGAAATGTGCCGGGGAACCGCTCAGGGGGTGGGTTCATCCAAGTGGGGTCTGCGCCACTTCCGCCGCCAGGAGGACAACATCGAACTTCTTCCTTCCGGAAATAATGCCATCGGCGGATTTTACGGCCCGTTCTTTACCCCCGAAAACGGCCTGATTAACCCGCCTGAACATACCCTCGTTGATATTGAAACGATCGAAGAAGGTCCGGTCTATCATCACTATCGAATGCATGGAACGATCCCCGATGGCTTATTGCCGGAACTGCGTGGTAAGCGCTTTTCTATTGACTGGAAGTTCAGCTGGAATACCCCGTGGTTTCAGCGCCGCTACTGCGTAGATGATTTTTCAACCGTGATTAACGGACGCTCGGTGACCAATAAAATTACCGTTGGCGACGAGTTTGAAAGCGGCCCCGGAAAGCTGGTATTCGATCGCTTCGCCGCTCACGGCGGCACCCGCTATCGCGCAGGCGACCCCTACGCCGAAGAACTGGTCGCGATGGTCGCCCATACCGTCACTACCTCAGAGAATCAAAGCCCGAAATTTGCCGAATTCCGCGAACAACTTAGCGATATGGCGTCTGCCCACTGGGATCTTTACTGGCGAATGTTCTGTCGCTGGGAGAACGTGCTCGATGAAACTGAGATCCGTGAAAGGCTTGGCTTAGTCCGCGCCAGAGCGCACCTCAGGGCCGATCTGAATGAACGGGAGTGGATACTCACCGATTCGCCTGTGGATGTTTCTGCCGTGCCCGATGAAACCATTTTTCCCGGTCCGGCCAGTAAAACCGTTGAATATGATTCAGCAAGCGGCCGGGCAATGATCTGGTGGACTTCTCAACCCTCCGGCGCTTTTCAGATAGTCCAGCGCCGTCAGTCAGGATGGGTCAACTGGGGAAGTAACGGCGAAAACGAGTGCCCAGAACTGCCTGTCGGGGTTGATATCAAAACTGCCTGCGGAATATTTGCCGATAACTGGATGCATATTGCCAATCAACTGGAAACGCCGCCGTACATATCAGTGAGCAAAGGAGACGACCAATGATCCTGTGCTGTGGAGAAGCCTTAATCGATATGCTGCCCTGTCGAACCCGCGAGAATGCCTCTGCATTTATTCCTTGCGTCGGCGGTGCGGCGTTTAATACCGCGATCGCATTGGGTCGCCAGGGAATGCCGGTGAGCCTGTTTTCCGGTCTCTCAAATGACTTTATGGGCGATTTGCTGCGTCAGTCTCTTGAAGCTTCCGGGGTTGATTTCTCACCTTCCACTCGAGCGCCGCTGCCGACGACGCTGGCCTTCGTCAGGCTGGTACATGGACAGGCACGCTATACCTTTTACGATGAAAACAGCGCGGGCAGAATGCTGGCAGAAAGCGATCTGCCTAATTTGGGGGACGACGTTACCGCCGTTTTATTCGGCTGCATCAGCCTGATAGCTGAACCGTGCGGCAGCGTTTATGAATCATTGATGGTGAGAGAAGCCCCGCGCCGGGTGATGTTTCTCGACCCCAATATCCGTGAAATTTTTATCCAGGACCAGGAGAAGCATCTGGCCCGTATGATGCGGATGATAGCGCTGGCGGATATTGTCAAACTGTCAGATGAAGACCTTGCCTGGTTTGGCGAGCGCGCAAGCGAAGATGAGGTTATTGCCCGCTGGCTGACGTTGGGTCCAAAACTTATCGTTGTCACCCGTGGTGCGGATGGTGCTGATGCGTGGACGGCTAACTTCAAACTGCATGTTCCCGGCGTCAGCGTGCACGTTGCTGACACCGTCGGTGCCGGAGATACGGTCAATGCCGGGATTTTAGCCAGCCTGTCTCAGGCGCAATGTCTTGAGAAAAGTAAATTAGTGACACTGTCACGTGAGCAGGTGCGTCATGCCGTTGACCTCGGTATGCGGGCGGCGGCAGTGACGGTCTCAAGGCCAGGTGCGAATCCACCGTGGGATCACGAGCTGTGAATCCATTTGGATGCTGATGATGACCTGCGAGATGGCTCACACGCAGGTCATCTGGCCATTTTCGCCATATAATTTGCGTCGAGGTAATTGAATGAAACCTAAACCACTCTAATTTATTTATGGATATTGTCGTCTGATTTATTAATATCAGGTACGTGTACATTTGTCGTCTGAGTCGACATCATTTTTAGGGACAGGATGTCATTAATGAAAAAGAGAAAATGGTTCGCATACCTACGTGACACATCAATTCCGCAACACAAATTTCGTCTGGTGAAATGGCTTGCATTTATTGCTACATTGTTATTTCTGGCGCAGGTTGCGCTCGAAACACTCCTGTTATCTGAATAAACCAATATTTTCAGCCACACATTTCACCTCAGATTAACCTTAATGAAATATTGTGATGAATCTCTCATTTTCTAAACAAACGCTGGACAGTAAGATCGTAAGCATGTTAGTAATTTAATCAAGCAGGAGAACGGATTTAAATTAAACAGAATTTAAAGCCTTCCCAATAAGCTAAAAAAATTTAATTGATAATGGTTTGGATTACTGAACGGTTATCAAAAGGGTAAGTGAATCGAAAGCCCTCAGAGACGAAAGTCTCTGAGGGCTTTTTTTGTTTTTCTATCTCAGGAGTAAAAAATGTCTAAAGAACGTCGTCTCTCTCGCATTTTCGCAAAAGATGGTAAATCAGTCACTCTGGCACTGGATGGCTACTATTTTTCAACCAAAACAAATGGTATTGATAATACAATAAACCAGCTCCCTACCCTGGTGGAGAGTGGTTTGGATTGTGCGCTGGTTACTTATGGCATGCTCAAAAATTTCCGCGAGGTTTTCAATTGCGTTCCCGTTGTATTACGCGTCGATAGCACGGTGAGTATTTTTGATAATACCGTTCCCGATACGACTCCGGTTTTTTCCATCGAAGATGCACTGAAAGTCGGTGCCGAAGGCGTGGTTTGCATGACCTTCCCCGGTGCATTCAATGAAGAGAAAACGCACATTATGGCGATGCAGCTGGCGCAGGCCGCTGACCGCTGGAACGTACCGCTGATCGTTGAATCTCTACCGTACGGCTACCCCGTCACCAGCGATGACTCCAACAACCCGGCCATTATCGCCGCCTCGGCGCGCATCGCTGTTGAGCTTGGCGCTGATGTTATCAAAACGCGCTTCACTGGTACTGCGGATGACCGACTGATTGTTGAAGCAAGCGGCGTGCCGGTACTGGCGCTCGGTGGACCAAAAACCGGTATTGATGGTTACTTCAAGTTTGTCGAGCACTGCATGCAGGTTGGCGCAAAAGGCGTAGCTGTGGGCCGTAATATTACTCAGGACCCGCAGCCCGCAAAAGTAGTAGCAGGTCTGAATGCCATTATCCATGAAAATGCCACAGCGGAAGATGCATACAGCCTCTACATGGCTTAATCACACGGATACTAATATGTTTTTAAATAACACCATCATACCTTCAGTCAGAAAATACAGACATTTTGAACAGGCGTTAGCCTGCCCTTCAGAATATGTACTGTTATCAGAAGCGAATATCGGAAATTTGCAATCTCTGATTGGCAAATGCCATCAAAGTGGCAAGAAAGTCCTTATTCACCTGGAGTTGCTGGGGGGTTTTAAGCCAGACCAGTCGGGGATCAGTTTGTTAAAAAATTACTACAAGGTTGATGGTGTTATTTCGTCCAATCTCTCGGCCCTACGATTTGCCAAAAAAGAGGGATTGTTAACAATCTTTCGGGTGTTGCTTATCGATTCGCGTTCGCTGGACCAGTCCATCGATATTGTTAAACATAACCCGCCGGATGCCATTGAGATCTTACCTGCTGAATATGCCTGCCAGTGTCTGGAATTGATTAGCCGAAATTTAAAAGGCTTTGATGTGATGTTCATCGCCGGAGGCTTTGTTAAGCGGAAATACCTTGTCGATAAAATATTCCATGCCGGATTTAAGGGTATCACCACCAGCGAACCCGGATTATGGTAACTAATAAGGAGTTCACGCAAATGAACCAACAATATGTCATGGGTATTGATAATGGCGGCACCGTGACCAAAGCGGCTATTTATGACCGCCGCGGTAACGTGGTGGCCATCGCCTCAAAATCAACGCAAATGCTAACGCCAAAGGAATTTCATACCGAGCGCGATATCAACGAACTGTGGGCGGCAAACGTTGAAGTGATTAAAAAAGCTATTGCCCAGTCCGGTATCGACGCCAGCCAGATTACAGGCGTGGCGGTGACCGGCCACGGCAACGGGCTGTATATGGTGGACGAAACCGGTACGCCGGTACGTAACGGGATTATTTCCACCGACAGCCGGGCGAAAGCGTACGTTGACAAGTGGTACCATGAACCAACGTTCTTGACCGATATATTGCCAAAAACCATGCAGTCAATCTGGGCCGGGCAGCCCGTTGCCCTTCTCGCCTGGCTAAAAGAGCACGAGCCTGAAACGCTGAGTAAGGCGCACTACATTTTTATGGTCAAGGATCTGATTCGTTTTTATCTGACTGGTGACGCCTTCCTCGAACTCACCGATATCTCAGGCACCAACCTGATCAACGTCCGCGACCGTGATTATGATTCATCGCTGCTGGCCTGGTGGGGGCTCGCCGAGCTTCGCGACAAACTCCCGCCGATTAAGCTTTCCACAGATTGCTGCGGCTATATTACCGACGAAGTGGCCCGATTAACTGGGTTATGCGCGGGAACGCCGGTCTCCGGCGGCGTCTTTGATATCTCAGCTTCATCCGTCGCTTCCGGTATCAATACTCTGGATAAGCTGGCGATCATCACCGGGACCTGGAGCATCAACGAATACGTGACCGACCATCCCGTTATCGATAAAGATCTGTTTATGACCTCTATCTACCCGATTGAGGGCAAATGGTTAATCACCGAGGCCAGCCCGACTTCCGCCAGCAATCTTGAGTGGTTTATCAATAACTTTATGGAAGGTGACCGCACAACCGCTGCGGCGCAGGGATCATCGGTCTATGAGCTGTGCAATGAACTGGTCTCTACAACCACCGCCGATGAAAGCCACTTGCTGTTCTTCCCGTTTGTATTTGGATCCAACACCATCCCGGATGCTTCAGCGGGTTTTATCGGACTCAATAGTTTCCATAAAAAGGCGCATTTCCTGCGCGCAATCTACGAAGGCGTCGCGTTCAGTCATCTTTATCACACCGAGCGTTTACGCAATATCAACCCAAATTTAAGCCGCACCATTCGCATTGCGGGCGGCGTCACCAACTCCCCGGTCTGGCTACAGGTCTTTGCCGACATTTTCCAGTCCACTCTGGAGATTGTTGACGTTAAAGAGCACGGCACGCTAGGCACCGCAATGACCGCAGCAGTGATGGTTGGCTGGTTTGATGATGTCTTTGCCGCCTCAAACGAGATGGTTCACGTTTCGCGAACCGTCACCCCTAATCCGGACAACAACAAGGTCTATCAGGATAAGTATCAGCTCTACAAAAACCTGTTATCGGAAATGCAGTCTCCGTGGAAAAGCTGCAGCAACTACATCACGCATTGAGTGAGGAAAGTATGGATCTGAATTTACACCATCGCACGGCTATCGTTACCGGCGGCGCAACGGGCCTGGGCAAAGAGTTTGTCCTCTCGCTGGCCAAAGAGGGAGTCAACATCTGCTTCACGTATATGCGTGATGAAGAGTGCCCGGAACAGTTGGTCGAAACGGTGAAAAGCATCTCCAACGTCGAGATTATTGCGGTTAAAACCGATCTTTCCGCTGAGCAAAGCCGGGAGAATCTGTTCGCCACCTGCATTGAGGAGTTGGGTAATGCCGATATTCTGGTGAACAACGCCGGGATCTGGCTGAGTGGCTATGTCACCGAAATCACTCCGCAGGACTGGGACAAGGTGATGAATGTCAATCTGAAGGCGGTCTTCCACTTAAGCCAGCTGTTTGTGAATCACTGTCTGAGTAAAGATCAGGCGGGCAGCATTCTGAACATTACTTCGCAGGCGGCCTTCCACGGCTCAACCACCGGTCATGCCCATTATGCGGCCAGTAAAGCGGGCCTGGTGGCCTTTTCTATCTCGCTGGCGCGTGAAGTGGCAAAACAAAAAATCAATGTTAACAACATCGCCGTCGGCATCATGGATACCGCGATGATCCGTAAAAACATTGAACAAAATCCTGACTATTACGTCAGCCGTATTCCGGTGGGCCGGGTGGCCCAACCGCAGGAAATTGCCGACATTGGGGTCTTCATGGTTTCTCCTAAAACCAGCTATATGACGGGAGCAACTCTGGATGTCACCGGCGGTATGTTGATGCGTTAATTTATGGAGAATCATTATGAAATGTCTGGCAATTGCCGATCTTTTTATCAATACAGCGATGATGGACGCTGGTCTGAAAGCGCTTAAAGATAAAGGTATCGAGGTGGAAGTTCGCGAATGGTCGCATGCATCAATCGAAAAGCTACAGGAGGACAATTTACAAGTTGAGCAACAAGGTGCTGAAGCGGTGGCATTGCCCGCCGCCCTGCTCCAGGGGGCAGAGGACGTTGAGATCCTGATAACTCAGTTCGCCCCGGTTAATGCAGCAGTTTTCGACAAACTGCCAAAGCTCAAGTATGTGGGCGTGCTGCGCGGCGGAATTGAAAACGTCAACCAGGCAGTGGCGAATACGCGCGGAATTGAGGTCATGAACACGCCGGGGCGCAACGCCCGCAGCGTGGCGGAGTTTACCGTCGGCATGATCCTGGCGGAAATGCGCAATATCGCCCGTTCACACGACGCGCTGCGCGATAAATTCTGGCGCAAAGACAGCCCTAACCACCAGGCCATTCCTGAACTGGGCGGTAAAGTGGTCGGTCTGGTTGGGCTGGGGCACATCGCCCAACTGGTCGCCGGGTTCCTGCGCGGTTTCGGCAGCGAGATTATCTTTTACGACAAATACGTCTCCGGGCACGATTGCTATGAAAAGGTGGATTCGCTGGACGAACTGGTTCAGCGGGCGGATGTCGTGTCGCTACACGCCCGCATGACGCCGGAAACCGAAAACCTGATCAACGCCCATCATTTTGAGCTAATGAAACCGAGCGCCATTATTGTCAACACAGCACGCTCTGGGTTAATCAACGAACAGGATCTGATTGCCGCACTTCAGGCAGGAAAAATTATGGGCGCGGCATTGGATACTTTTGATGATGAACCTTTGC
This sequence comes from Klebsiella huaxiensis, assembly GCF_003261575.2. Lineage (GTDB taxonomy): Bacteria > Pseudomonadota > Gammaproteobacteria > Enterobacterales > Enterobacteriaceae > Klebsiella > Klebsiella huaxiensis. The sequence continues at coordinate 3,060,128 of NZ_CP036175.1, forward strand.
CGGACGCTAGCGCGTTTTATACGTTGAATAACGTCACGATAACGCCGCATATTGCCGGTAGCACGATTGACGCATTCAGCAATTCGCCAAAGTTATTTTCTGAGATCTTATTAAAGAAACTCGGCTAAGTATTAAAAGAACCGATTAAGATTTTTATACGGCCCATTGGGCACGGGTTCGCTCGTGCCCAATTCAGCCGCCTGTTTAAGGAATCATTATGGATATTATCAACAGCATTATTAGTCTGGGGGCATCAGTAATGATGCCAGTAATATTCTTTATAATCGCACTTTGTTTTGGGGTAAAAGTCGGCACCGCATTTAAAGCCGGGATGCTTGTGGGGATCGGCTTTGAAGGGGTTGGTCTGGTGATTGGTCTGCTGTTAACCAACATCGGCCCGGCCTCGCAGGCGATGGTAGAGCGCGTCGGCCTGCAGCTAACGGTGGTGGATACTGGCTGGCCGACCGCTTCGACCATCGGTTGGGGTTCGCCGCTGATGCTGCCGGTGGTAGTCGGTTTTATCGTTATCAATATCGCCATGCTGCTGCTCAAACTCACCAAAACGGTCAATATCGATATATTCAACTACTGGATTTTCCTGATTATGGGATCGGTAGTGTATGCCGGAACCGGTAACTACTGGCTCTCAGTCGGTATTACTTTCGGTATATTTGTCTTAACCCTGCTGGCTGCAGATTTAACCGCGCCATATTTACAAAAAAACTATAATCTTAAAGGGATTTCTTTTCCCCATCTTACCTGTATAACCTATGTCCCGTTTGGTATTGCCTGTAACTATATTATTGATAAGATCCCGCTGATCAATAAAATTAATTTCGACCCGGAGAGCATTAATAAGAAATTCGGCGTCTTTGGTGAACCACTGACCCTGGGCTTCGTGCTGGGACTGCTGCTGGCCTTCCTTGCTGGATACGATGTTTCAGCTGCGGTGTCGCTGGCGATTAAAGTTTCAGCCGCTATGCTGCTGCTACCAAAAATGATCGAAATTTTAGTTCAGGGTTTACTGATCGTTCGCGATGCCGCTGAAGCTAAGCTGAAGGCTAAGTTCCCTAACCGCGATTTCTATATCGGGATGGATACCGCGCTGCTCATAGGCGAGCCTTCGGTGCTGGCGACCGGGCTGCTGTTGATCCCAATGGCGGTAGTGCTGTCAATTATCCTGCCGGGCAACCGCGTGCTGCCGTTTGTCGACCTGGCCTCGCTGATGTTCCTGCTGGCAATGGTTACGCCGTTCTGTAAACGCAATATGTTCCGCATGTTTATTACCGGTACGTTGGTGATAACCTGCATTTTGTACGTCGGGACGGATATTTCGAAAGAGTACACCCAGGCAGCGGTCAACTCTAATATTCCGGTGCCGGAAGGGATGTCCGAAATCACTAATATCGTTGGAGGCGCAACCACCCCGGTTGGCTGGCTGGCGGTGAAGTTCGGTGAGTTTTTCAGTACTGCGCCTTAAATTCCCCTTCTCTCCCTGCCCGGCGCTGGAAACGGCGTCGGGTTTTTTATCGACCTGCTTTCCCCAAAAAAATGCCTGCCAGGAGGGTTAGCTGGCAGGCATTGTACGATAAAACGCGTGACTTAGAACTGGTAGGTCACGCCCACGGCAACGATGTTGTCGGTGCTGATACCAGCAACATCTTTGGTGAACGTGCTGTCATCCAGCAGGTTGATTTTATAGTCCACGTAGGTAGACATGTTTTTATTGAAGTAGTAAGTCGCGCCTACATCAATGTATTCAACCAGATCCTGGTCGCCGTAGCGGCCCAGATCTTTACCTTTTGATTTCAGGTAGGCGATGGATGGACGCAGACCAAAATCGAACTGATACTGGGCAACCACTTCAAAGTTTTGCGCGGTATTAGCAATATAGTTGCTACCAAACTTGGTCATATTGTGGGTTTCAGCATAGGTCGTCGCCAGGTAGATGTTGTTGGCGTCATACTTCAGGCCGGCAGCCCAAACTTCTGCTTTTTCACCACGAGCATAGAGGCTCGGGTTATTACGACCCGCGCTCACCTGAGCATCGGTACGGTCGGAAGCCGCATAGGCCGCACCTACGCTAAATCCTTCGTACTCATAGGAAGAGGACATACCCCAACCATCACCGTGTTGTTTAGCCAGAGAGCGGTCGCCTTCTTCCTTACCCTGGTACTGTACGGCAAAGTTCAGGCCATCCACCAGGCCAAAGAACCCGTTGTTACGGTAGGTAGCCACGCCGGTAGTACGCGCGGTTGCGAAGACGTCGGTCTGCGTCCAGGTGTCACCACCGAACTCAGGCAGCATATCGGTCCAGCCGCCGATGTCATACGCGACGCCGTAGTTACGACCATAGTCCAGAGAACCATACTCGCCAAACTTCAGGCCCGCGAACGCGAGACGCGTTTTGTCTCCGGAATTGTCACCTTCAACGTTATTGGCGCTGAAGTTATATTCCCACTGGCCGTAACCGGTCAGTTGATCGGTGATTTGCGTTTCACCTTTAAAGCCCAGACGCGCGTAGGTCTGGTCGCCATCTTCACCTTTATCGCTAGAGAAATAATGCAGGCCGGTCACTTTCCCGTAGAGGTCGAGTTTGTTTCCGTCCTTGTTATACACTTCAGCTGCGTGCAAAGTTCCTGCAGCAAGAAGTGTAGAGACGGCCACTGTTAGTAATTTTAATTTCATATTATTTCGTCCCTAACTATTATTTATTAAAAAATATCAAATCTCAGATGCCTTCTGAGCGGAACCATTATGCGATAATTCTCAAGATGACTTGAAATGAAAAGTTCCTTGTTTTTATACCAAAAACTGTAATTGTGACGGAGGCGGTGGTTGTTAATTGACGCACGTCAATTAATCGTATTACCAAAATGCAATTATTCTGAATCGGAATCATTTCAACCTGCAAAAGCAGAATATTCAACCAGAATACAGATATTCACATAAGTAAATTCTAACGATAAGATAAATTAAACATTCAATTTTGTTAAATTGGAATTAAATCAATACGTTATGATTTAAACTTTGACTTAGAAAAATCCTACATATAAACGATTCAATTCGCCATGTTAGTTTTCAAACGGTATATTAGGATTTTTCTACCCTGATTTGATTTCGTCTGATTTTTATTGCCTGTTTTATTTTTGGTTTTTTACAAAACATCAAAAAAATATACCGTCGCTGTTTAATGTTTGTTTAGTATTTCTGTGAAAGAGACGTCAGTGACAGTATTTTTAAGGGATGGCTTGAGTAATGAATAAATTTAGTCCAGAAAATTATCCGGGAGATTATCTTAATCAGAATATAATGGGGACGAGTGTGCTGAGACTGGTAGAGGAACTCAGTCGTTCCCTGGAACTTTGGCCAGGCATGCGTATTCTCGCTCAGGGTTGTGGTACGGGGATGTCATCAATGTATCTGGCAACCGAATTTGGCGTCGAAGTTGTGGCAGCGGATTTGTGGGTTAACGCTGATGATAATGCCCGTCGCTTCGCGTCCGCTGGCATGGAGAGATGAAGAGACGGGCAAGCAGTTGCGTTTTATTCAAATGATCGGTCATGTTATTAAATAAATAACCAACACATATTGGGTAGGTCTTTCTGCCGGGTAACGGCTAACGCCTTATCCGGCCTACAACACCACAATATCAACATATTATGCGGTAGTCGTAGGTCCGGACAGGCGCGCACTTTTATTCGCCAATATTCCGTTTTTCAACCAGCAGCACATGCTGCGTCGCCATGACGCACTCGTTGCGCTGATTCACGGCCTCCAGCTTTTCCGTCACAAAGCCGTATTTCTCATTACGCGGGTGATCTTTCATTTCACTAATAGAAATATTGACCCGAATGGTGTCGCCAATAAAAACCGGGTACGGGAAACGTAACTTTTCATAGCCATAGGTCATGGCTTTAGAATTAATAACACCAGCCGTCATTCCTACGGCAACGGCAAACGTTAAGGTGCCATGAGCAATACGCTGGCCAAAAGGTTGAGTTTTACACCACTCGGCGTCCATATGATGAGGATAAAAATCCCCGGTTTGTCCGGCATGAATAACAATATCGCTTTCAGTAATAGTACGTCCCGTAGTTGTCCGGCATTCAGACAGAGAGAAATCTTCGAAATATTTATCGATAAACATAATTCTTACCTCGACAGGCGGTTACTCCAGGTGATAAACCTCTTCCATTGATGCCCACAGCTCCCCCTCCTTCCTGCTTTCAAGAGGCGTCAGGCAAGGGATGCACTCATCCCACCAGCGCTGAGTAACGGGGTCTGCGGCCATCTTCGCCATATCCTTTTGATAATCATCGCCGTGATATTCGTAATAACTAAATAGCCAGCCATCTTTAAAGTAAATTGAGTAGTTAGAGATATTGCAGGCTTTAATCATAGCGTTCACTTCAGGCCAGGGATTAGCATGCAGTTGCGCATAATAAGCATATCTTTCAGGTTTAACCTGAATAACACCGCCGAAACGTTGAATGGTTTTCATATTATCCCTCGTAAACTGATTAGATAATGGCGCTTTGTTTCAGCACCTCACGAATTTTGATTTTCCGCTCCTCGCTTAATGGCCCAGTCGGGCGTAGCGAATTCACCGGCACATCAAGGCCGATAAGCTGCAAGGCGTATTTAATGACGTTATAAAAAGGCACATCCAGGCCGTAGAGCGGTGGGATCCAGGACAACCTCTGCTGCAACGCGACCGCTTCACTCAGCTCACCGTTGCGCCAGTGCTGATAAATGCCGCAGGTCAGCTCCGGGGCAAAGTTAGCACTGGCGGGGATCGCGCCATCGCCACCTAAAATCAGGGTGCCAAACAGATACTCATCATATCCGGAGAACACAGCAAAATCCGGTCGCAGCGGTTTCACCGCGTGAATCACTTCGCGAATATGATTTAAGGTATCAACGGTATCCTTAAGACCCACGATATTCGGGCATTCCAGCGCCAGACGCTGGATACAGGAAACAGGGATCGACTGGCCGGTCAGCGCCGGGAAGTTATACAACACGATTGGTATCGGCAACTGTTCGGCGATATAGCGGAAATGCTCGAACAGATATTCGTCGGCCAACGGGTTGTACCACGGGTTGATCACCACTACGCCGTCCGTACCCGCCTCCAGTGCCAGGCGACCAAACTCGACGGTCGCCTGGGTGCCGGGACAAGAGATGCCAACCAGCACGGGCTTACGTCCCGCAACATATTCAATACAGAACCGCATCACCTCCAGGCGCAGGCTATCTGACATATGGGCGAATTCGCCCGCACTGCCGAGAAAAAAGAGTCCATCCACATCGCTGGCAAGCAGATGGTCAATCAGTCGCGACATCGCCGGGCGATCCAACTGCTCGTGCTCATCAAACAACGTAGGGACCGGGGGAATAATGCCGCTAAATTTCGTACTCATGTGTCACTCCTGATGTTCTAAAAGATATCGGTCAAAGACGCCTGCGCGTCATGCTTCCCTCAACCGATAGAGTTCGTGTGCATTGTGGCTAAAAAAGTTCTCTTGCCAGGCGCGGCCCTGCCCCTCGGTAATGCGCAGTAGCGTATCGACCCACGGGATCAGTCCGGTATTCAGTAAGCAGACCGGGAAATTGCTGGCGAAGACGATCCTGTCGGCGGAAAAGATCTCCAGACACTGCTCAACCGTCGGACGTACCAGACTGATATCGCCATCAGCGGGAATATTGACCCCAGAAACTTTGCACCAGACGTGTGGCTGCTGCGCCAGTGCCTGCAAACGTTGCCGCCAGTTCGCCGCGTAGGTCGCTTCCTCCATCAGCCGGACGCTATCAACATTACCCATATGATTTAGCACCAGGGTCGTTGACGTCCGTTCAGCCAGCGCCACCGCATCCGCCAGATCTTCATTGCGCAGGCAGACCTCAAAGCAGAGCCCTGCTTTACCCAGCGCATTAACATTATTGAGAAAATCAGAGGTCAGGCAGGCGCCAGGCAGTTGGCTGGGAACATGTAAAACATGACGTACGCCTTTGATCGCCGAATGGTATTTTCCGGCGTCCAGACAGCGTGAGACCGCATCTGGCTGTTGCAGGTCGAGGGAAATAATGCCCCCCTCGACAAAATTCGCCGGATCTTCACAGAGATCGTGCAGAAATAGGCTTTCCTCATCTCGCTGCTCGGGCGCGACGTCAACCTCGACGTACACCGCCCGGTCGATGCACCACTTTTCCTGGTCAACCCGCGCGCGATAATCCTGCCAGCTAACATCATGATTCAACGCCGGAACCGCACTGAGCCACGGCAGACGAAAGCGCGACAGATCCCATAGATGAAGATGCGTATCGGTAATGTGCAACATACCTGACCTCCCGTAGTTATCAGTATTTCACCGCTGTCGCACCGCTAGCGGTTGACTGGTAGCAGGCTTCCACCACGCACATGGTTTTCCAGGCGTCATTGATGTCGTTAAGCCAGATATAATTTGGATCTTCTAGTTTGCACTGTAGCCCCGCCATCGGACCAATAAAGGCATCCGGGAACCAGGTCCCTTCAATTGCTAACGTTCGCCACCCTTTGCCATCATCAAGGATAAATTCAAATTTATCGTCAGCGCCCTGCGGATAATTTAAAATAACCCCAATCTGGATTTTAATCGCCCCTTTAGTGCCTTCTATTTTGAAGAAACATTCCTGTTTATCCGGGGAGTAATCATGACCATGGTTAGTATGAATATTGGCACGAATAACATCGCCATAGTCCATGATAATCGATGAACGAGTTTGCGCCAGCTCCATCATTTTAGGATGCTTCATGGTTTTACAATAAACGGACTGGGGGTCGCCAAGGAAGAAACGAATCGCGTCGATATAATGTATGCTGTGGTAATTAACCTCCATCCGTTCTTTCTCAAAAAGAAACTTCCAAAGATTCCACGGCGTTTGGCAAATAACTCGCATTTCAACATCATGAATATCGCCAAGCAGACCTTCATCAATCATTTTCTTCGCGGCGATCATAAAGGGGGCGCGACGTAGCTGGAAATTAATGCCAGCGGTAATATTTTTCTCATGACAACAATCAAGAATGGCTTTCGCCTGTTCAATGGATTCGCCCATCGGCTTTTGAATCAATACCCCAACCTGCGAAGGGAGTTTCTGTAAAATCGGCAAAATTTCTGAGGCCGGTACGGCGATATCAAATACGCAGTCTTCGGATCTCGCCAGCGATACCAGCTCCTCAATCGACTGGCAAGTATGAGGAATATCCCACTGCGAAGCCACGCTTTGTGCTTTCTGATAATCCCGATCATACAGACCAAGAACCCGGAATCCGGCTTTGCGATACGCGGGTAAATGTGAGTCAGTGACAATACCGCCAGCACCAATAATGACGATAGGTTTACTGTTTTGCGGCATGTTCAGTTGCGTTGTCATCTCTTTATCCTCTTCTTTATGCTAATCCGTTGGCATATCCAACGATAACGACGGATAGAACCAGAATAACGTTACCCAGCAGCATAACTTTTTTGGGTTTTTCATAACCTTGCCACTCACCTGTTTTGAGTCCCCAGGCGTTGGAAATAATCAGCGCCCCGGAGAGGAACGCTATCCAACCAATGACCGGCCCCAGCTCGCCCAGCAGCGCCGTGGACTTGGCATATAACCCTAATGCGGCAAACCAGATCCCCCCGGTCAGTAATGCTTTAAACCATGCAAAGGAAGAACCTGGGCGGGCAAAGTCGCTGAACGTGTTGTTTTTTCTCAATACCCACAGCGCATAACCGATATTGGATATGAAGCCGCCGGAGGCAAAAACGATGACGTAAGCAATCAGGCTGGCGCTCACCGGATTAATACCATCTTCCACTGCCAGCGCGCTGGCCCGACTGGCGTAGGTATAGCCGACGTTCATCGCTGCGGTACCAAATCCCGAGGCCAGTGCCATCAATAGCCCGCTGACAAATTTATCGTTTTTGACCCGCGAAGCATCCTGCTTTGACTCTTTATCTTTGAGAATACCGGCTTTGGTGATAACCCCTACGCCAATTAGCATCACCGCCATTCCGGCCAGCAGCCAGCTCATTGAGTTAGCAGGTGGTATTTTGTTAAGGATAAATAACGGAATTAGCGAGCCGAGCGAGCACCCCACCCCGGTATTAATCCCGACGGTTAACGACATGCCAATATTATCAATGCCTTTACCATACCAGATGGCACTAATACCCCAAAGAAAACCGCAGGCGGCGGCAATTGATAAAATCCAACCGGGCGTCATCAGGATGTATTTTAAAAATCCTGGAACTTCAATCCACGTCCAGACAATAGGAATGATCAGTATGCCGATAATAGAAAATATCACCCAAAAGGCTTCCCAGGAAAATGGCCGGTAATTCTTCATTCCCAGCCCAAAGCTTCCCTGGAACATACAAGCGATCATCAATACAAAAAATCCCGCTAGCATAGAGCATCTCCTGTTAATTAGATTATTTACCCAAGGATTATCCTCATCGTTTTGTTCATATATGTGAATCAATGGCCACAAATAAAAACCAATCGAAAATTAACGCTCGTTTTTTTAATGGTCAATCGAAATAAAACTTCAATTATTATTTTTCAATGCTGATCACAAATTCACCTAATCTGACTACAAAAGTATCAGTAGCTGTGACTCAATGGTAGTGCGGTAGTACCAATTTTATGTGAAGTTCATTGCAAAAAGGAGTTGTTATGGTGACGTTGAGGGGCATTACCTGGGGTCATAGCCGCGGATTCACATCCGTTGTCGCAACCGCACAGCGGTTTAGCGAACTGCATCCCGACATCGAAATTTTATGGGAGAAACGTTCATTGCAGGCCTTCGCTGATGGCGATCTGGATGAGCTGGCGCGGCATTACGACCTGCTGGTTATTGACCATCCGTGGGCGGGCTTTGTCGCGGAGAAAGCGATCCTTTTGCCTCTGCAAGATCATTTACCAAAAGCGTATCTTGACGATCAGGCGGCCAATTCGGTAGGTGGCTCCCACGAAAGCTATCTATTTAACGGTTTTCAAAGCGCCCTCGCCATTGATGCGGCCGCGCCTGTCGCGGTCTATCGGCCCGATCATCTGCAACAAGGTCAGTTCGCCCTGCCAGAAACCTGGCAAGACTTACTCACCCTTGCCCGCAGCGGCAAAGTGATTTACGCCGGGATCCCAATTAACTTGCTGATGGATTTCCTGATGCTCTGCGCTACCCGCGGCGGCACCTGGTTTGACGAGGAAAATATTACCCACCGCGACACCGGCATCGAAGCGCTTGAAGCGCTGCGCGAACTGGCCAGCCACTGTTCAAAAGAGATTTTTGACTACGACCCTATCGCCGTTCACGAACAGCTTTCGATCCGTGATGAGTGGAGCTATTGCCCCTTTGCCTATGGCTATTCAAATTATTCCCGCGCCGGATATGCCCGTTACCTGCTGAAAGCCACTGACGTTGTCTCCTGGCACGGCGAACCGCTGAAAACCGTGCTTGGTGGGACGGGACTGGCCATTTCCGCGAAATGTCGGCATCAAGAGGCTGCCCTCGCCTACGCCAGCTATACCGCTTCGCCGGAGGTACAGAAGACGCTGTTCTTTGATAACGGCGGTCAGCCGGGCCATCGCGGGGCCTGGCTTGATAAAGAGGTGAATCGCCGTAGCCTGGATTTCTTCATCGACACCCTTCCCACTCTTGATCGCTCGGCTAAGCGTCCGCGCTACAGCGGCTTTTTGAACTTTCAGGATCACGCTGGTGATGTGGTTCAGGAGTATGTGATGCACGGTGGCAACAGCGCTGCTGTCTTTGCCCACCTGAACGCGCTTTATCAAAAATCACGCGGCTTAATGGGGTAACTATGCTTCCTTTAACAGGTTTAGTGGTACTGGATTTCAGCCAGTTTCTGGCCGGGCCTTCCGCTGCGCTGCGCCTGGCGGATATGGGGGCCAGGGTCATCAAAGTGGAACGTCCTCAGGGTGGGGATGCCAGCAGAAACCTGAGCCTTAATAATCAGTGGATTAATAACGACAGTCTGCTTTTTCATACTATTAATCGCGGCAAAGAGAGCTACACGGCAAATCTGAAAGAGCTCCAGGAGCTGGCTGCAGTTAAGCAGTTGATCGCGCAGGCCGATGTTCTTATCGAAAATTTTCGCCCCGGCGTGATGGACAAAATCGGTCTTGGCTATGAACAGGCGAAGGCGCTCAACCCTCGTCTGGTCTATGCATCTGTGACCGGATACGGGACCGAGGGGCCGTGGGTTAAAAAACCCGGTCAGGATCTGCTGGTGCAGGCCATGTCGGGGCTCACCTGGCTCAACGGCAATCAGGACCAGCCGCCGACGCCGTTCGCGCTCTCGGTCGCCGATTCACTTGCCGGTGCACATCTGGTCGAGGGGATCCTCGCCTGCCTGATTCGTCGGGGGAAAACTCAGCTTGGCGGACGTGTTGAGGTCAGCCTGATGGAGTCGCTGCTCAGCATGCAGTTTGAAGTGCTGACCACCTGGCTCAACGACGGACATCAACCGCCTTGTCGTAGCGCGGAAAATAACGCCCATGCTTATCTCGCCGCTCCTTACGGTATTTATCCTACGCAACAGGGCTATATCGCGCTCGCTATGGGCTCAGTGGTTGAGTTGGGCGAAATCTTGGGTTCTCCAGAGCTCGCCGAATATCGCAAACCGGACGAATGGTTCAGCCGTCGGGATGAGATCAAGCAGGTGATTGCCGGGATTCTGGCGACAGATAGCGCCGCATTTTGGGTCACCCGACTTGAGGAGGCGGGTTACTGGTGCGCTGAAGTTTGCGACTGGCAAACGCTGACGGCAAGCGAGGGATTCGAGGCGCTGGATATGATCCAGCATGTCAGACTTGAGGACGGCAACACGATCGCGATGCTGAAATCCCCGCTGCGCTTTAATGGCGCACGTGTCTCCTCTTCCCGCCCGGCTCCCGCGTTAGGCGCAAGTAGCGCACAAATTCAGGCCGATTTTCATTTACGGGAGGTAGAGAAATGAAACCACTGTCAGGTATTAATGTACTGGATTTCAGTCAGTTCCTTTCCGGCCCGTCGGCTGCGCTTCGGCTTGCCGACCTTGGGGCCAGCGTAATCAAAATCGAGAACCCCGATGGCGGCGACATCTGCCGCAAGCTCTACATTTCCGAACTACAAATTGATGGCGATAGCTCGCTGTTCCACGCGATTAATCGCAATAAAAAAAGCGTCACCGTGAATCTAAAAGACGTCGCGCAGAAAAGCAGGCTGCGCCCGCTTCTCGAGCAGGCAGATGTGGTTATCTTTAATTACCGTCCCGGCGTCTCGCAGCGCCTCGGCCTGGACTATGCATCGCTACGGGAAATCAATCCCGGTCTGATTTACGGTGAAATCTCCGGCTACGGCGACAGCGGTCCCTGGGTTTCACGTCCGGGCCAGGATTTGCTGGTGCAGGCGCTTTCAGGGCTCTGCTGGCTCAACGGTAATCAGGATCAGCCCCCGCTTCCCTTCGGCCTTTCCGTCTGCGATATTTTCGCCGGAGAGTATCTTGTTCAGGGACTTATGGCCGGGCTGGTACAGCGGGCCAGCAGCGGTAGCGGGTGTCTGGTCCAGGTGAGCCTGTTGGATACCATTCTCGATCTGCAGTTTGAAGTTCTCACCACCTGGCTGAACGATGGCCGGCAGCCACCAAAGAGAAGCGCGGTCAATAACGCCAATGCCTATATTTCCGCACCTTACGGCATCTATCCCACCGCCGACGGCTTTATTGCGCTGGCGATGGCCTCCATCCCCCGGCTGGGAAATTTGCTGGGCTGCACCGCGCTGCTTGAGTTTAACGAACCAAAAGAGTGGTTCAACCGTCGGGATGAGATCAAACGAGTCCTGCTGGAGCACTTGCGGCATAAGAAAAGCGAGGAGTGGTTAAGCATTCTGGAGGCTGAGGATATCTGGTGTGCTCAGGTGATGGACTGGCAGCAGTTAATTGCCAGCGAAGGCTTTCAGTCGCTGAAGATGCTGCAGGAAGTGCGTTTGCAGAGCGGGAAAACCCTGCAAACCACCCGCTGTCCGATAAAAATCGACGGCGAGATCTTCACAAGTGCCATTGGCGCGCCGCCGCTTGGCGCGCATAATCCGGGATGATCATGCCACAAACAGCATCGCCTCCGGGGGAAATTCCACTCCCCTGCGGGCTTTCTCCCGGGGGCGGCGCAATGCGCCTTGCCCGGGCTACGGGCTCGCAGACGGCTGAAGACTGGTAGCCCGGACAGATGCGCAGCATCGCCTCCGGGATGGTTCGGCAATATTCTGAAACTGTCGCTATTGCGCCAGTATCCGACACTCTTTCATCACCGCCAGTACATCATCAAGCACCAGCGACTCCCATTCGTAGGCCAAAGTGGTCACGCTAAACGCCGCGACCATTTTCCCTGCGCCAGAATAAACAGGAAGAGCAATACAGGCCGCGCGTTCGTTAGCCTCGCGTTGCTCAATGGCGTAGCCCTGCTGACGCACTTCACCTAATTCGGCAAGCAAAACCGGCAACGTCCCAATTGAATCAATCGTCATTTTCTCCAGCGGCGTGTAGCCATAAAGCTGCGTAATCTCCTCATCGCTATATTGGCTAAGGAGCACTTTGCCAACGGCGGTACAGTGCGCCGGGAGATGGTTGCCAATATGCCGCATCAGCGAGAGGTCGTCCTGAGCCAGCGCTTTTGCCAGATAGACCACCTGCTTACCATCAAGAATCGCCGCGTGGCTGGTTTTGCCCAGCCGCTTACTCAAAAAGGCGGTTAGCAGCCGCAGATCGCGAACCAGGTCGGTGCTCTCAATGCAGTTAGCGGCGATTTTTATCAGCGCCAGACCCGCGTGATATAGCCGTGTATCCGGCATATACAGCAGGTAGTCGTTATCGAGAAATTCCTGAATCAGGCTGTGGGCGGAGCTTCTGGGGATGTCGAGACTGGTTTGCAGATCGGTGAAACTCAGCCCCTCGCGGTGGCTGGCAATCAACTCCAGAAGACGAAACGATCTTTCAGCAGATTTAACTTTGGCCATATTAGTTATCTTTATTATCCGCGATGCGATCGTAGAATTTACGCGAAGACTGATAGAACGACTTCAGATTTTTACGCAACTGAACCTTATCCCGCAGAACAAAGGCTTCATGAATATTCAGTCGCAACTTAAAGCTGTGCGCCATGGCACCGTCGGCATTTAGTAATTTGCGCGAAAAATCCTTACGCAGCATCACGATAGTCTGCATTAACTTGTCATAAATCTGGTTGCCGCACAGGCGTCCCATCAGCAGATCGTACTCATCAAGCAACTGGTGATAGGCCTCCGGCTGACCATCCTGCGAAATCAGCTCCGCCATCTGGTCAATTATCGCCTGAAAACGGATATGGTCGTCGTGAGTCACCACGGTAATCGCAGTGAGGTAAACCTCTTCTTCTATAAGCTTCCTCGCCGCATAAATTTCATCGAGGTTGTGAATCTCCTTATGGAAAATCCAGGTCATCGTCTCTTCAGGAAGCTGGGGTTTGTTCTCACAAACATAGCTGCCATCGCCTGGTTTTATCTCGATAAGCCCAATCAGCGACAGTGCGCGCAGCGCTTCGCGCACCCGGCTGCGCGTGACATTGAACATCTCCCCCATCGCCCGTTCATTCGGCAAACGCTGCCCGGGCTTCAGCTTTCCAGAGGTGATCTGCGAGGCTATCTGCTCCATAATCTGTTCGGTTAGGGTGGTTTTCTTCAGTGCGGTCACATCCATGATATTTTCCATATACGGACAAGGTTCATATCCATGAATTTACGGAAGCCGGGTCAGTTGTGCAACACTTTGATGTTCACCATTCAAGCAGCATGGCAGAATAAATGAGACGCCCTGGTGCGGGAACCGTCATTCCGGCATAAATTTATCGATCATCGAGGATGCATGTAAATAATGAGATAATGCTAATAGCGAATGAAATGAGTTAAAGCCAAATTTTTCGATTAATTTTCTTTTATAGTTGCTATAAACTTTTGGCGAAACGCCAAGTAGATCGGGGTAATCTTTTGCCAGCAAATTAAATTTCATAATGAAAATATACTGAAATTCTCTCTCCGTTAAGTTAATGTCTTCCCCGACAGGAATACCATCGGTCACTCTGGAAATTATGCTGGCGATATGTGCTGTGCGTTTTTTATTTATCAAACAGACAATGTTATCTTCGACTCTGAAGCAAACAAAATTCTTTTTCATGTCAAAGCTATTGATAAGAAAATGGAACTGCGCGTTGGTGTGAGAAGTGTACTTAGTTAAACACAAATCAACCAGATTTGCGTCCCTGAACGGCTTGATATCATTTATTTTCAGTTGTATGGCTTTTTTGAAAAAATAGTTGGGGCTGAAAATAGTTAACATCCCTTTCCCTCACGAAAGTTCAATAATCCTTTATAGATGTGCGCATAGCACATCCATGGGCATATACCCATGAGTGAAGAAGGTGAATTATAAAGTTATTTATTCTTTATTGTCCAGACGGTCAATTTTAAGAAAAATCCATCACTGGTTGAAGTTATTTGAATTGTTAACGCCCGTATGTAGTGGCTATTGTTTTTGTGGTTTTAGGATTTTTCTCACAACCTCTCTGGCGTGTACGATGAGGCAGATAGATATTCTGAAAATAAGCAATAACTAACAAATTAAATCACTTAAAGTCGATTTATCAACATATAAACCCGGGTTTATGAATATTCTGCGTCAGAGAGTGTGAAACGTTGGTACACCTTCTAAACGCTTTTTCGCCATTCGTTTAGAAAGTGTAAGTCCACTTTTTAGCGAAGTCATCAGGCATAACGAATGCCTCTGCTGATTTTTGTGATGACGCTAGGTTCTGTTTCTGGCCAACAATATAATAATAAACAGGCCGCCAATACCTGCTGTGATAATGCCAATCGGCAGCTCCTGCGGAGCCAGCAGCGTCCTGCTGACAATATCGCCACCGCATAAAAGTACTGCGCCCCACAGGCCGCATAGAGGGAGCAAAAGAAGATGCTTAACACCAGAAAAATAGCGGCACATATGCGGTACCATTAACCCAATAAAACCAATCACTCCGGTTAAGGCCACCAGCAAAGAAGTCGCCAGCGCGCAGCAGAAGAAAACCTCCATCCGCAGGCGACTGACGTTAATGCCTAATGATTGCGCGGTCTGTTCACCGGCCAGCAAACCATCCAGCGAACGCCAACGTAGCAGGATAAAAGCGCCGAGAAACAGCAGACTTAATATGGCATAAGGCAGATTATCCCAACGCGCCAGCCCCAGCCCTCCCAGCGACCAGAACAGCACCGAACTGGCGGCACGCTGATCGCCGGAGAAGATCAGATAGCTGGTCAGCGCACCAAATAAAAAGGAAATGGCCAGCCCGCAGATAACCAGATGTTCAGCACCGCGCTGCTTTTTAAAATGAAACAGCAGCATTACCGCCACGGCGGAACAGATCCCGCCGACAAACGCCGATACCGGTAGTGTTAGTGCGCCAAGCCGCTCGCCAAATCGGGTGATCACCAGTACCGCACCCGCCGATGCACCGGAGGACAGACCGAATAAAAAGGGATCGGCCAGATCGTTGCGTGTGGTGGTTTGCAGCAGTCCCCCCACCATCGCCAGAACAGCTCCCGTGAGTACGGCGAGCAGCGTTCTCGGGACGCGTAGATCAATCACAATGCGCCTGACCATCTCAGAGACAGGAACGTCCATGAGCCCTAATGCGCCCAGTACCTGAATCAGCGATAACGGTACGCTGCCTTTGGCAACGCTGAGCAGCATTAACCCAGCTAAAACAACCAGCGCACCCCATATCGCCCAATGGTAACGGTATGCAGAAAAGGTCATTGGTTTGCCGTCGGGTACATCGCCTGCGCCAGCTTCTCTACCGCTTTAATATTGGCTGGCCCTGGGGTCAACTCAGCGTATTGCAACTTCAGATAACGCTGATGCTTCACCGCAGGTGTCATCTTCATTAACGGATGATTTTCAAGGAAATGACGAAGCGCGTCCGCCCCGCTGCCGGTCTGATAATCCAGGAGAATAATAAAGTCCGGTTCCGCCGTCGCAACGCTCTCCCACGAGGTCGTTCCCCAGCTAATATCCAGCCCGTCCATCACGTTTTTACCTCCGGCAGCTTCGATAATCGCCGTTGGCATCGCGTAGCGACCGCTGGTAAAAGGTTTATCCTCGCCCGAATCATAAACAAACACTTTCAACGGTTGAGCGCCCTGCGGCGATTTTGGTAACGTACTCAGCGTTTTTTTCCAGCCGTCGACTAACTCCTGCGCTTCTTTCTGCTTGCCGAAAATCTTACCCAGCGTCAGCTCATCGTTATACAGCAGATCCATGCTCGCTTTGCGTTTATCGCCAGAAGTAAAAACACAGCTTTCACTTAATACAAAAGTCTTAATACCATATTTATCGAGGACGGCTGGCGTCACTTCGCCGCCCACTTTCATACCGTAATTCCAGCCCGCGAAAAAGAAATCGGGATTCACCGCCAGCAACGTTTCCAGTGAAGGGTATTTAGGGGCCAGTTCGGGAATTGATCCCATCGCCTTTTTAAATTCCGGCGTCATTTTATACCAACCGCTAATACCGGTTAGCCCAACAATGCGGTCCTGTAAACCGAGTGCGAAAGCCATTTCAGACATATTAAGATCATGGATCACTGCCCTCTTTGGCGCTTGCGTAAAGGTCACTGGCGTCCCACAACTCTCAATAGTGACCGGATAATCAGCAGCGCACACCGCAGTAACCGACATAATAGTAATAATACCAACAAGCCACTTGTTCATTACGATCCTCATATATTCATCAGGCATAGCCTGGAACCTCAAAAATACGCAGAGCCTTACCCGTATCAGGGTGCGGTACGGTAAAACAGGTCAAGCCGAAAACGGGATAAAGCTGTTCAGAGACAAGTACCCGCTCCGGTATATCCCAGGCCACCGCACGCCCTTGCGACAAAAGCAAAACGCGATCGGCAAAAGACTCAACCAGCGATAAATCATGCAGCACCGCCACCACCGTGATTTCTTTGCTTTTTACCAACGAAAGCAGTTCCACCCGGCCAGGAGGATCCAGATGGTTAGTTGGCTCATCCAGCAACACCAGTTTTGGCGACTGAGCCAACACCCGAGCCAGCGCCGCTCGCTGCCTTTCCCCGCCGGAAAGCGCAGACAGCGAACGCTTTCGGAACCTCTGCAACCCGGTATCGTTAATGGCGCTGGTCACGATGGCTTCGTGTTCACGACGCGACATATCCCGGGCATGGGGAATGCGTCCTAGCGCTACATAATCTTCAAGCGCCAGCCGCAAATCGGGAGCGTCATTCTGCGCGAGCACCGCAATCTGCTGGGCCCGCTGCTGCCGGGTCAAGGTCGCAATGGAACGACCAAATATCCGAATGTCGCCATCCCGCAATGCGAGTTCCTGATCAATCGCACGTAATAAAGATGTTTTACCGCTGCCATTCGGTCCAATGACCGCCAGGCACTCCCCTTTAGCGGCATTAAAATGAATCCCGGAGAGAAGTTCCCCGCCGCCGGGTCGCGGCAATGATTCGATATTGACGCTGAGCACCGGGTCAACGGCCGTACCACAATTTGTCAAACTCTCCTCCATTAGCAGGCGAACTTTTTTCATCTTTCACTACCCAGAAAAGATGATAATCATTATCATTTAAAAAGAAAGGTGAATAGTCACATATTTTATAATGATTTTTTAATTATGTTATAACATAACATTTAATCTGTTATATGTACAATGCATCGCTTAGATGCCTCCGCCCTCCCCAGGGGCGACAATACAGAATGCAAAGTGATAAATTGAATAAATACGAGTAGTTAAGCCAAGAGGTCACGTGAGCAGGAAAAAGAAGAACCCAGGTAAAAGCAGGATGCGGCGTTTAGCCAACAATCCCCCCCAGCAGCAGCACCCTGCGATCCGGTTTATAAACAGTACAGATTTTATTGGCAAGCTTGCGACGGGGATTATTCTTTTCGGTATAACTATTTATAATTTCAACGAGATAATCCAGCACTGGTGGATTAATGCCCTGTTGTGGCTCTCCATGTTTCTCTGGCCATTTGCTAAAAGGATGGCCGACGATCTCTTGCTTTCAATCGTGTCTGAGCGCGTGTTTGAAGTCATTAATGGTGGTGGCATAGGTAGATTCGGTGCCCTCTATTGGTTTGTACTGGCCCCCCTGACGCTACCGCTCGCGATAGGCTATTTTTGCTATCACAGTTGTAAATGGAAGAAAGCCCTGGCAAATGAGCGCGCGGGCTCCGCGCTAAAGTAGCGAAGAGGCTTCGCTTTCAGGCCCTGGACCTATTGAAACCCGCCCTCGCCAGCCGTTTTCAGCACCATAAACACGCTCGTTTTGCCAACTCCCTCACAAAATTATCCGTCTGAAAATTCTGTCCATATGGTCGGGATTCTTGCCTATCACGCCTTTTCTGCCACCTCCTTACAGTAAGCCCATGTCATTCACATCGTAACGTATGTTTTTTCAGCCAACAGGAGTAGTGGTACATGATCGATTTTAATGATCCCCGTCAGGTCGCGAAGGCCATTCAGTTCACCAACGTCAACCCGGACTTAACCCGTGAAGGACTGATTCAGCATCTGAATGTCTGCATGGAGTATCAGTTCGATGCTGCGATGATCGCACCGTGCTGGGTCTCCGTCGCCAAAGATGTATTGAAAGGAACCGGTATTCGCGTCGCCACCACCGTGAACTTCCCTCAGGCCAACGATACGACGGCCATGAAAGTCGCCGTGGTGAGAGAACTGGCCAAAGAAGGCGCAGATGAATTTGATTTCCCACCGAACCCAGGCTTTTTACTCGGCGGAATGGATGACCTCTATTTCAATGAACTGAAGGAAGTCACCCACATCGCCCACGACCTGGGAATGAAAGTGAAGGCAATGCTGGAGTTTGGTTTTATCACCGAAGAGGCGATGAAAATCAAAGCCACTCGCTACGCCTATGAAGCAGGTATTGATTGGGTGAAACAATCCAGCGGCTGGGGCAAAGGCGGCTGCGCGGCAACGGTAGAAGATGTTCAACTTCTCAAAGCCAATATCCAGGCCCCTTGCCGGGTCAAAGTATCCGGTAAAGTGAACACTCTGGAGAAGATGAAAGAGATGTTCGTTGCAGGCGCAGAGCTGGTTGGCACCAGCTCAGGACCCGAGCTGGTGAAAGGTCTGGTCGGCGACATCAACGCCTATTAACCGAAGGGTACCGCCGGAAATGGCGGTACCACACCCGCACAATTTAAGGAGTATGTGATGAGTGTATTTATTCTCGGCAGTTATGCAAAAGCCCTTGTGATGACCGCTGAGCGCATTCCGCTGGCTGGTGAGACGCTAATCGGGCACGACTTCCGCCAGACCTGGGGAGGAAAAGGCTCCGATATGGCGGTTCAGGCTGCCCGCCTGGGAGCTGATGTGGTCTATAGCGGCGTGGTGGGTAAAGATACTTTCGGCACCGAATTCGTTGAATTGATGCTGGAGGAAGGGATCAATATCGATGGTCTCACCCTGACCACCGAATTGCCGACCGGGGCTGGCTTGATTATTAAAGATAAAGAAGCTCGTAACGTCATCGTCGTGGATATGGGAGCGAACAAACTCTTTACCCCGGCGCTGGTGGATAACGCCCTGCATCAAATTAAAAGCTGCGGCGTGGCGCTGGCTCAGCTGGAAATTCCGCTGGAAACCGCACTCTACGGGCTGAGACGCGCAAAGTCGCTGAATAAAATTACCATTCTTAACCCCGCGCCGGCCAGAGATCTACGCGGTCTCGATCTGAGCGCGATCGACTACCTCACCCCCAATGAAACCGAAGCACGCGTTGCGCTGGGCCTGGCACCGGACGACGCTCGTAGCAACCGGGAAATCGCCAGTATGTTGCTGGAAACCGGCTGCCGCTATGTCGTAATGACGCTTGGAGATGCGGGATCCGCAGTATTCGGCCCGCAAACCACGCAGGAAATTCCCCCTTGTCTGGTTGAGGTGGTTGACAGCAACGGCGCGGGCGACAGCTTCAACGCCGCCCTTGCGGTGGCGCTGGACGAAGGTCAGCCGATAAGCGAAGCAGTCCTGTTCGCCAACGCCACGGCGGCACTCTGCTGCTCTGACTGGGAAACCGTCCCCTCCTATAAATACCGCACCGATGTCGATGCATTCCTGCAATCTCACGCCGTGACTGAGGAATAACAATAATGAGACCCGATAGAATCTTACACCCTGAACTTGCCGCCGCTCTGGCGACCCTTGGCCATACCGATATTGTGTTGGTAACCGACGCCGGTTTTCCGCTTCCTGCCAGCGCGAATCGCATCGATCTTGGTCTGTGGCCCGGCACCGTTGATGTCCGTGACATCCTGCGCGTTTTGCGCAAAGAGATTTTCGTTGAAGAGGTGCATTTTGCCAGCGAAGTGCGCGACTGCCATCCGCAGCTGTATCGCGAAGTGCAAACTATCTATACCGGCTCTGGCGCAGAGTTTTTCGCCGCCAGCCACGAAACGCTATGCCACGACATCGCGCACAAAGCCAAGCTGATTATCCGTTCCGGATCGTTCGAGCCGTGGGCGAATTTCGCCCTCGTCGCCAGCACCGATCCTTTTGCCTGGTTTACCGACGCTTCAGGCGTACAGCCCCTGCCCGCCTATGTCGCCCGACGTCAGCGGATTAACGATAACGTCACGCCGCGACTGAACTGACGAGAGGTCATGATGAAAGCAGCTGTAGTGAGTCAAAGTCATCCCGGTCAGGTCGAGATTCGCCAGATGCCGGTGCGGCCGTTAGTCTCCGGCGAAGCGCTGGTCGACGTTGAGTGCTGTGGCGTCTGCCATACCGATCTCCACGTCGTGCAAGGCGATTTTGGCCCGGTGCCGGGACGCATTCCCGGCCATGAAGGGATCGGTATTGTTCGTGCGGTCGCCAACGACGTCACCAGCCTGAAGCCTGGAGACAGGGTCAGTATTGCCTGGTTCTATGAAGGCTGCGGCGTGTGCGAATACTGCGTCAGCGGCCGGGAAACCTTCTGCCGCAGCGTGAAAAACGCCGGATATAGCGTCGATGGCGCGATGGCTGAACAGTGCATCGTAAAAGCCGACTACGCGGTTAAAGTTCCGGACGGCCTCGATCCGCTGGTTGCCAGTAGCATCACCTGCGCCGGTGTCACCACCTACAAAGCCATTCGCGTTTCCGGCGTTCGCCCCGGGCAGTGGCTGGCGATATGGGGAGCAGGAGGGCTTGGCAATATGGCGATCCAGTTTGCCCACAACGTCTTTAACGCCCGCGTTATCGCTATTGATTTACAGGACGACAAGCTGGAACTCGCCCGCGAGTGCGGCGCAGAAATCACCCTCAACCCGAGCCGGGACGACGTTCCCGCACGCATTCAGGAGATGACCGCTGGCGGTGCGCATACCGCCGTGGTGGTCGCCGTCGCGCGCGCCGCCTTTCACCAGGCCGTCAATAGCGTCAGGGCCGGGGGCAAAGTGGTGTGTGTCGCCGTCCCTCCAGGCGATCTTGACCTGAACATCGTCAAAACCGTGCTCGATGGTATTCAGATTGTCGGCAGCCTGGTGGGTACCCGTCAGGATCTGGCGGAAGCTTTCCAGCACGCGCTGGCGGGACGCGTTCGCCCGATAGTACAGACCCGCAAGCTGGAAGAGATCAACGCTATTTTCAACGAGATGGATAACGGCGCCATCCAGGGACGCATGGTGATTGATTTACGCACCTCGCGGCAAACAGAGGAGTCAGGCGCATGAAAATCACCGGCTGGCGCACGATTAAAACCTGGCATCGCTGGGGACGCCCGATTGGCGATGTCAACGGCACCCTCACCTCTGGCGTGACGGAAGTTCCGCTGTTGATCCTCGAAACCGATGAAGACATTAACGGTATCGGGGTTGGCGGACACGCGGATATTGAGCGTATTTTCCCGGCTATCGAAGGCGAGGACCCACGTGCGGTTACTGCGCTCTACGACCGGATGCAGGCGTGGGTTTTTAAAAGCGGCCATACGGGCAGCGTTTTCGGCGCGATTGGCGTGGTTGATATGGCGCTGTGGGATTTGAAAGCCAAATGCGCCGGAGAACCGCTCTGGCGTCTGCTCGGCGCGAGAAGTCCTTTTGTTCCCGGATACGCGTCGGGGCTGGACTTTCCGCTGTCGCTGGAGGCGCTAACCGCGCTCCATCAGCGTTTTGCCGAGCGTGGATTCAACGCCTTTAAGCTCAAAGGCGGTCTCGATGTTGAAGACGATTTACAGCGCCTGCTGGCGGTACGCGAAGTGTATCTCGCTAACAGCCCCTCGCCGACGATGATGATTGATGTCAACGAGTCGATGAGCGCTAAGCAGGCGGTGCGCTACGTCAGTCGTTTACAGGATGCGCTCGATCTGAGCTGGATCGAAGAACCCGTGCGCCGCTGGGATGCCGCCGGACATGCCGCGATCCGCCAACAGGTGCGCTGCGCGGTTGCCACCGGGGAGAACCTCACCGGCCTCGAACAATTTCTGCCGCTGCTAAAAGAGAATGCAGTGGACGTCCTGCAGGCGGGTATGTGTTGGGGCATCACCCACTTTCTGCGCGTCGCCAATCTGGCCCAGGCGTTTAGCCTGCCGGTTAGCCCGGTCGGCTACAACGCCAACCCGGTGGCCCACGCGGCGGCGGCGGTGAGCAATCATTTGAGCTGTGAGATACAGGATCTAAGCTTCCCGAACGGATTACGTGTGGATCAGCGCATCGAAGACGGCGGTATCGTGCTGGGCAACGAACCGGGGCTTGGGATCGCCATCGATGAAAACGCGCTGCAACAACAGTACAACGACGGCAACTGGACGATAGCGCAAGGCCCACACGTCAGGCCCGAACGCGCCGGGCTGCGCCTGAGCTTGCGGACATCTGCCAACGATTAATCATAAGGAACAAATAATGAAAACAGTATCTTTAGGACGCACGGGAATTCAGGTCCCGGTGCTGGCGATGGGCGCGGCCTCGTTGGGCAGCATCTATCACCCGGTGTCGCAACAGCAGGCCAACGAAACCGTGGCGACGGCCCTTGCCCACGGCGTGAACTATTTCGACGTTGCCCCCTATTACGGGCTAACCAAAGCGGAAACCGCGCTGGGCATCGCGTTAAAAGGCGTACCGCGCGACAGCTATACCCTGGCAACTAAAGTCGGCCGCTACGGCGACAGCCTGTGGGACTTCTCCCGTGAGGCCACCCTGCGCAGCATCGATGAAAGCCTTACCCGCTTAGGTTGCGACTATATCGATGTGATTCAGTGCCACGACATTGAATATGGCGACATGCAGCAATTGCTCGATGAAGGGCTGCCAACGCTGCGCGAACTGCGCGAGAGCGGCGTCGTGCGCCATGTTGGCATTACCGGCTACGACCTGGCGCTGCTGGAACGCGTCGCCTGCGAGCAAAAAGTGGATAGCGTGATGGCCTACTGCACCTGGACCTTACAGGACAGGCGGCTTGGGGCGGTAGCGCAACGTTTGAATCAGGCGGGTATCGGCGTCCTCAACGCTTCACCGCTTTCGATGGGGCTGCTGACCCGAGGCGGCGCACCCGACTGGCATCCGGCGCATCAGGATGTGCAGGCGATCTGCCGTAAAGTTTCTACATTGTGCGACAGCCACGGCGTAAATATTGCCCAGGTTGCCCTGCAATTTGCACTCACCACCGCGGCGGATAACGGCATCGCTTCGACGGTTATCGGCACCGCCAGCGCCGACAATATGCTGGATAACATTCGCTGGTGTACGCAGCCGCTGGATCCGGAGTTGTTCGCAAAAATCGATGAGTTAATGGCTCCGGTGCTGAATATTGGCTGGGACCTGCTGCCGGGCAACGGTGGGAAGGCGCAAAAATGAAGATCCTCGACAGCCATCTGCATCTCTGGGATCCGGGCGTGCTGCGCTACGACTGGCTGCGCGATCTCCCGGCGCTTAACCGACCTTTTTTGCCTGCGCAGCTGGCAGAAATCGCTCAATCGCCGGATGCCGCCATCGTGGTTCAAGCTGACTGCGCCGCGCAGCAGGCGCTCCAGGAGGTAGAGTGGATAAACCAACTGGCGAAAACCAGCGCGATTAAGCTTGCCGGTATTGTCGCCTGGGCGCCGCTGGAAACGGGCAATGCCGTGGTGCCTTACCTGCGTCATTTACATGAACTACCGCGCGTGGTGGGGATCCGGCGCTCCTTGCAAAACGAGCCCCTGGAGCTGTTTTACAACACCGATTATCGCGACGGTTTGCTGGCTGCCGCTCGTGAGGGCTTTGTGCTGGATATGTGCGTCAGAGCGTCCCAACTCACCGCGCTTCACGACTTACTGACGTGGCTTTATCAACACGCACCTGATGCTCGCGTGGTGCTGGATCATATGGGGAAACCTGCTATCGCCGAGAACCAGTGGCAGACCTGGCAGAACGCGTTGACCGCCCTCGCCGCTTTTCCTCAACTGGCGTGCAAAATTTCCGGTTTGCCGACGGAAGCGGACTGGCAAAACTGGCAGCCTGAGCAGCTACTCCCCTGGATCCAACAGGCGATAACGGCATTTGGCCCGCAGCGCTGTTTATTCGGCGGCGACTGGCCGGTTGTCGAACTGGCTGGTGGCTACGCGCGCTGGAAAACCTGCGTAACGGATGCTATTGCCCACTTATCTTGCGAGGAAATTAACGCGGTGATGGGCGACAACGCGCGCCGTATATATCTGACGCAATCAGAAGGGGGAAATAAATAAAACCGGAGTTTATAACGTTTATTTTCAATTCACCCTACTAAGAGCCTGTCCCAGTAGGCGTTATTGTCGCAGGCAGTTTGAACACGGACAGCGCACAGAAACCGGAACGTACACGTAGTACGTGAGGATTTCGAGCACTGCCCAGGTTCAAAATGACAAGTAAAATAGCCCTAATGGGATAGATTCTAAATAATAATGAGGAAATAAGCATGTCCGATAATATCAACTCACTGCCTGCCGGCAAGGTTGACGATAAACCTGATAGCGTATCGTCAGAAAATAACAACAGAGTCACGGGGCGTAAGAAAAATATCCTGCTGGCCTCGCTGTTTACCAATTTCTTTGTTCTGCTGGCGCTGTATTGCGGGGTTATCTCGGTTCTTCTCCCCAACCACGTGGCGCAAATCGATCCCGCCAATAAGGCTAATAACCTGGCGATCGTGATGACCTCAGCGCTGCTGTTTACCATTTTCGCCCAGCCGATTGCCGGGGCGTTATCCGACCGCTGCCGCTCAACCTGGGGGCGTCGTTCACCGTTTATCGTTGGCGGCGCGTTAATCGGTGGGCTGGCTATCTTCGGCATTTCCATGACCACCACGATTGCCGGTATTGCGGTGTTCTGGCTGATGGCTGCCGTCTCGCTGAACTGCATGAACGGTCCATTAGCCACCGTGATCGCCGACCGATTCTTACCAGAAAACCGCGGTATCGCCTCCGGTTTCGTCGGCGCGGGCTCGACTGCTGGCGGTACGGTGGGGATTATCCTCGCAGGCTATCTGGCGTGGAACCTGCAACTGGGCTATCTGGTATTTGCGCTGGCGATTGCCGCCTGCTGCGTGGCTTTTGTCCTTATCAACCGCGAACCCTCTACCCGAAACATGGAAGTTGAACCCTTCCGCTGGGGCTCGTTCTTCAAAAACTTCTGGGTTAGTCCGCGTAAGTACCCGGATTTTGGCTGGGCGTTTTTTGGTCGCTTCGCCATGTATCTGGGCTACCAGGGAGTCGTCACCTATCAGCTGTATATTTTGCAGGATTTCATTGGGTTAAGCGTTGAGGAGTCTAACTACGCTATCGGCACTATCTCGGTGATCACCCTGGTGACGTTACTGTTCTCCGGCCTGGTTTCCGGCGTGCTCTCAGACAAACTGCAGCGGCGGAAAATCTTTGTCTTCCTCTCAACCCTGTTAATGGCCGCCGGTTTGTGTGTGCCTCTGTTTATGCCAACGCTGACCGGAATGTATATTTATGCCGCCATCATGGGGCTGGGCTATGGCGCTTATACCTCTATTGATATGGCGCTGATGACACAGGTATTACCCGGCGGCGGAAAGCAAGCGGGTAAAGACATGGGCATTCTGACGATTGCGACCGTATTACCGCAATCCTTCAGCCCAATATTATCCGCCTGGCTGCTGGCGACCTTTAATAATGATTATTCGTCGCTGTTTATTGCCGCCATTGTGTTTGTATTCGCATCATCATTTTTTGTATTACCGATTAAATCCGTTAAATAAATAACGCGTAGTTTGCAGGCGAGAACACACTCAGCGATGAGTGTGAAGGTCCTCGCCTGCGCCTGGTACTGACTCAGGAATACGTGACAGGAGAACATAATGACTCAGCCTATTTTTCGCGGGGTGATCCCCCCGGTCCCGACGTTATTTAATGCGCAGGGAGAATTTGATCAATCTGCCCAGGCGCTCTTAATTGAACACCTGCTGGCCTCCCCGGTCGACGGCTTGTTTTTCCTCGGCAGCGCGGGAGAATTTGCTCATATGTCCGATGCCCTGCGGCGGCAAGTTACGGAATTTTGCATTACCACGGTCGCCGGGAGAAAACAGGTGCTGATCGGTATTGCCAGCTGTGGGACTCAGCAGACGATTGCGGCTGGCGAACATGCGCGACTGGCGGGAGCCGACGGCGTCGTGGTGGTCAATCCCTGGTACAACCCTCTGAGCGAAAGCAACCTGCTGCACCACTTCACCACCATTGCTAACGCTCTGCCGCTGCCGATTATTCTCTATAATTTCCCGGCGCTGACCGGCCAGTCAATTCCGCCATCGGTTATCAAAACGCTGGCGCAGAACTGCCCGAATATCGTGGGGTTGAAAGATACCGTTGATACGCTCTCGCATATCCGGGAAACCCTGCATGCGGTCAAACCGCTGCGCCCGGATTTCGCGGTATTTGCTGGTTATGACGAGTATCTGTTGGGTACCCTGATCCTCGGCGGCGACGGCTGTATCCCGGCTAGCGCCAACTTTGCGCCGCAGCTCACCTGCGGAATACTTAACGCCTGGCGACGCCACGATCTTAGCGAAGCCGTCGCCCTGCAGCAGTCTCTTTCCTGGGTCCCACCGCTCTATAGTATTGACGTGCCGTTTTATAACGCCGTGAAATATGCGCTACAGCTGACCGGTCTGGATATTCCCATTTATTCCCTACCTCCCGCATCACCATTAACACAAGAGATGAAAGCCGAAATAAAACAGATTCTGCAACGTGCCCACGTTATTAATAAGGATGACGACGATGAGTAAAATTCGCCGCTTTGGCTGTGTGGTTAAAGTCCGTCCGGAAAAACTGGATTATTATAAAGAGCTGCACGCTAACCCCTGGCCGGAAGTGAACGCCATGATTAAAGAGTGCAACCTACGCAACTTCTCAATTTATTATAAAAACGGATTGTTATTTAGCTATCTCAAATATGACGGTGACGATTATGAAGCTGATCAAAAGAAAATGGCCGCGCATTTAAAAACTCAGCAGTGGTGGCAGGAAACCGGGCCATGCCAGATGCCACTCGACGGCGAGCCGGAAGGTACGCTATGGGCTGAAATGGAAGAAGTTTACCACTTAGATTAATAGAAAGATAAATAACAACCTCTGCGCTTATTAACCAGCGCAGAGTTTCTGCCCTTTTTATTTATGATAGTGACCTAATGAGAATAATATGAAAATAACCTCTATGACCCTACCAGGTTTCTGCCTGATAAATATTATGACCATCCCTTACGCTTTTTCCGCACAGAATGTCAGTATCGAACAACGCCTGAACCAACTCGAATTACGGCTTCAGCAGGCAGAAAACCGCGCGGCTATCGCGGAACAAAAAAACGCGCAATTGGCGACCCAGCTAAAACAAACAGAACAGGGATCGCACCAGGCGCAGAAAAAAGTCGAAGACCTTGAAACCCGCACGCAAAAAATTGAAAAAATCACCCCGGACGATAATGGTTATTTTGAACTTCACGGCTACGCGCGCGCCGGGATGATGACCAACCACAACGCCCGCCATTCCCAGGGTGGCCCATTTATGACCCCTGCCGGGCAAACCGGCGGCGCGATTGGCCGTTTGGGTAACGAACCTGACACCTACGTCGAAGTCTATCTGGAGAAAAAACAACGTCTGGATAATGGCGCGACAACTCGTTTTATGACCATGATCGCCGACCAGCAAAAGAGCTACAACGACTGGACCGCCGACTCCAGCACCCTAAACGTCAGCCAGGCGTTTGCCGAAATCGCCTCCCTGCCCAGCTTTACCGGGCCGCTCAAAGACACCACCTTATGGGCCGGGAAGCGCGTTGATCGTGATAACTTTGAAATTCCGTGGCTGGACTCCAAGTTCGTGGCGCTCAACGGCACCGGCGGCGGCATTTATGACGTTCGCTGGTCAGAGAACACGCGCAGCAACTTCTCCTTTATCGGGCGCAGCTTTGGCGATGTCGACGTGGTGAATAACGATGTGCAGAACTACATTCTCACCGCCAACAACTATTTCGGCCCGGTGCAGCTTTTCGTCAGCGGCATGCAGGCCAAAGACAACGAGGAACGCGAAACGCTCAGCGGCTATAAAGTCTTCAACGCCGCTAATAAAGGCTACACCGTACTGCTTGGTTATCAGGGCGATAGTTTCTATGGGATGGCACAAGGCGAATCACGCAGCGTGCTGTCATGGGGGCAAGGACTGGGGGCGGAGGTGAAAAATATCGGCACCGACCCGGCGCTGCTTTCTGACGCCAGCACCCTGCGTTTTGCCAGCTATGGTATGGTTAACCTGGCCCGCAACTGGGATTTCGCCCCCTCGGTACTTGCACAGTACAGCAGCGATCGCTACGTGAAAGGAGACGATTACCGCTGGGTAACGTTGAACGGTCGCGTAATGCAAAATATCACACAGAATTTCGCATTAGGCTATGAAGCCACCTGGCAGTATATGGATCTTGATCCTAACGGCTATCAGCAGTACCAGAAGGTCCACGGCAACTTCTATAAGCTCACCTTTGCCCCGACTTTCCGCCCGGACGATGTCTCGCCGTTCTTCACCCGCCCGGAACTGCGCGTTTTTGCGACCTGGATGAACTGGGATAAAGCGCTGGATAACTACAGCCCCAACGATACGCTGGGCCAGAAAGGCTTTACCTCTGGTGGAGAGTGGTCGTTTGGTATTCAGATGGAAACCTTCTTCTGATCGCAGCGAACGGCTTCCCTGACGAAGCCGTTCGTATTCACGAGCCATCCGAGAGCTGTTTTTCCTGACGGCGAAATTCGCTTGGCGAAACGCCTACCGCGCGATGAAAGTCGCGCGAGAAATGCAGCGGATCGTTATAACCCACCTGCCCGGCAATTTTGCTAATTGTGTCATCGGTTTCGACCAATAACCTTCGGGCCTGAGACAGACGATAATTTTTCAGCCATTTTAACGGACTTTGATTAAAGGTCTCCTGAAACAGGCGAAATAGCTGCGATTTACTCACCTGGCAGTACTGCATAAATTTTTCAATATCCCACTCGTCATGATAGTGGCTGTGGATCTGATATATAAGCCGCCCCAGGCCACGATGGGTAATTACCGGCGATTTCTCCGTTTCCTGGCTGCGGTTCTCCAGCAAGGTAAAAATAAGTTTTGCGCACAGCGCATCACAGTGCGCGTCTGAAACCAGAGTATGGCTTTTCATTAAACTGAACAATTGATAATAAATTTCAGTCACTTTCTCCGGCTGCTGGAAGGCAAATACGGGTTCCTGAAGAACATTGAGAATCTGCATGATATTATTTAATTTTGAGCTATCAATTCTCAGCCATAATATTTCCCACGGTTCAGCGCTATCAGGGTAATGTTCATGCGGCCAACGTACCGGTAGCCAGACCAGATTTCCTTCCTCAACATGATGCAGATTATTTTCCAGTCGAATAACCCCACGCCCTTTAAGGCAAAATATAAGTTCATGCCCGACAACCGACTGACGTTGAATATGGAAATTGCCGTTTGTCCGGATATGGCCCGCCCTGAGAACCCGATAATTCACCAGCGTCGAAAAATCATCGGACTCGCGATACCAGTTTTCGATGACCTGCGTTCGCTGCACGAGTGAAGTCATATGCCACTCCCCAAATAATCAATATTCATCAAGCCTGTGGATATCTATCGTGACACGGTATAGGGTAATTCAGGGTGGTTAGGTTATGGATTTTTGAGCTATCTCACAACAAAGCGATAAGGAAATTCGACACCGCTGTTTTGAATAAAAAGAGCAGATTTTCCTGCTGCTGGCAAAATGCATTTTTGCACAATCGCCCGGTGGCGGCTAACGCCTTACCGGGCCTACGGGACGGATTCGGGATTGGGTTTTGTCGATCGGGTAAGGCGCCTGCCGCCACCCGACAAAATGCGAACACAATAGCTAAATCCGTCGCGGCCTTTAGTCCTGATTTAGCGACTCAAGAAACACCTGCGGCGTCATATCGCCCAGCTTTTTTTGTGTCCGCCCCTGGTTCCACAGCGCACACAACCGCTGCAGCGTCGCGTCCGGTTCATCCAGCGCCGGAATAACGTCAGCTAATCTTTCGCTAAGCTGTATCGCCCCACGCTCCTCTAAAACCACAGTCCTGCACGACAGTTCCGCCCGCACCGGCTGAAAGCCTTTATGAGCATAAGTCTCAAGACATTGTATCTGAGCCGGACAGGTTTCCAGCACCTGCTCCAGCCAGCTATCAACCAGCGCGGGCGAGATCCCTGAATAGATGCGGCCAAAGCACCAGCCGCTGATGGGCTCCTGCGCCCACAGCAGATGGTGTTCACCGCCGTCATCCATCGACAGCGCAAGCTGGCGGTAATGCAACGACAGCGTATCGGCGCGCATCCCCACTTTTAACGCTTTCTTTCCCTGCGGCGCGGCATTTTTTCGCCCTTCATGGGCCGGACGGAGATAGCGGTTTAGCGTCGCGCGGGAAATGGCGATACCCAGCCCCTCATTCACCATAAACAGCAGCTCGTCCAGCGGCGCACGTAGTACATCGCGTAGCGCGTTAACCAACGCTTCTTGCTCTTGTCTCAATACTTTGTGTACCAAATGTGGCGTAGTGTGATTATCCGAAATCTGGCTACGGTTACGCCAGCGACGAACCGTGGTGACAGAAATCCCCAGCTCCTGCGCCAATTCCCGGTCACTTTTATCCGATTCCTGGAGATATTTGCGCGTTCTTGGCGTGGTAGTGGCATTGGCATGCAGCTTAATTTCCATACAGCCCTCTACAAGAAAATATAACTAATCATATGAGATATACATTATTGCAGAGAATACAATGTGAACCGCTTCACCTTTCAGCCCAACGCTTTCTCTCATAATCCGTCATAGATAACACACACAACCCCTGTCGATCTTGTACGGAGTTCACAATGAACAATGTTCTGGGATTTCTTGAAGCTAAACTGATGCCTCTGGCGGCCAAAACCGCCCAGCAGCGTCACCTCGGCGCTATTCGTGGTGCCTACGTTTCATTCATGCCTTTTATTATTGTCGGTTCAATTTTGCTGGTGATCTCTTCTTTCCCTAATCAGGGCTACCAGCAATTTATGGCCAGCACCTTCGGCACCAGCTGGAGCGCGATTATCGAAATCCCGTTTAACGCGGTATTTTCGACGATGTCGCTGTTTATTAGCTTCCTGGTCGCCTACCGCCTGGCGGAACATTACGGCGATGACCGTATCTCCTGCGGTATCCTCTCGCTGGTAGGTTTTCTTATTCTGACGCCGTTTATCAAGGTGGCAGAAAACGGCGGCATCACGGTGATCCCGGTGGAATGGATAGGTACCAAAGGATTATTCGTCGCCATGATCGGTTCGTTACTGTGGACCGAGCTCTTCTGCTGGCTAAAACGTAAGAAACTGGTGATTAAGATGCCGGAAGGCGTACCGCCTGCGGTACAGGAATCTTTCGCCGCGCTGATCCCGGCGCTGCTGGTGATGATTCTGATCCTGGCGATTCGTATCGGGTTTGAGCATACTCATTACGCGACCATCCATCAGTTTATTTATGAGGTCGTCGCTTCGCCGGTTCGCCACTACGGCACCTCCTACTTCGGCGCGCTGATGACCGTTTTCAGCATCACCATTTTGTGGTCGGTCGGCATCAACTCCGGCTCGATGATCAACGGCATTATTCGTCCACTGTGGATGGAAAACCAGACCGACAACATTGCCGCTATTCAGGCGGGTGTTACCCCGCCGCACATTATCACCGAACAGTTCTTCGATATGATCTGGATGGGCGGCGCAGGCGCAACGCTGTCGCTGGTGATTGCGATGCTGATTTTCGCCCGCAGCAAAAATATGCGCGAAGTCGCTCGTCTTGGCGCGGGTGCCTCCATCTTTAACATCAACGAACCGATTCTCTTCGGCCTGCCGGTGATCATGAACCCGATCATGCTGATCCCCTTTAACCTGGTGCCGCTGGTGCTGGTCACGGTGCAGTACGCGGCGATGAAAATCGGCGCGGTGGCGGTCACTACCGGGGTCTTTATTCCATGGACCCTGCCGCCGGTGATCAGCGGTTTTATCGTCACCGGGCATCTCAGCGGTAGCATCATGCAACTGCTTAATCTGTTGATTGGCGCGATGCTGTATCTGCCCTTCATGCGCATCGTCGATAAGCAGTATCGCGCGGCGGAAATCACCGCCCGTGCCGCAACGGACAACACGCTTGCTAAACAGGAGTAAACCAATGTGGGGAATTATTGCCACCTGGCGAATGGCGCTGGAAGGCGTAACGGAATCCGCTGCGGCGCTGGCCGCCGGAGCTGAAACCTCTATCGCCGTCGTCAATGCGGTAGCCGCAGTCGAAGATTTTCCGCTGTACAAATCGGTAGGCTACGGCGGCCTGCCGACCGAGAACGGCGAAGTCGAACTGGACGCCGCCTATATGAATGGCGATACCCTGGCGTTCGGCGCGGTTGGCAATCTGGTGGATATCGCCAATCCGGTGAAAGTGGCCCACGCCCTGAGCCGCCAACGCTATAACAGCCTGCTGGTCGGTCAGGGAGCCCGAGAGTGGGCGCTGAGCCAGGGATTTGCCGCCAAAGAGATGCTCACCGATCGCGCCATGCAGCACTATCGTAAACGCTGCCGTGAAACGCTGGATCAAGGCCTCAGTCCCTATGATGGTCACGATACCGTGGGCATTATCGGCCTCGATCGACAGGGTTCAATGAGCGTCGCAACCTCCACCAGCGGCCTGTTTATGAAAAAGCGCGGGCGACTGGGCGACTCACCGATTATCGGGTCCGGTTTTTATTGCGATAGCGAGACCGGGGCCGCCACGGCAACTGGCGTAGGCGAAGATCTGATGAAAGGCTGTACCAGCTACGAAATTGTACGACGAATGGCCCAGGGCATGACGCCGCAGCAGGCGGCGGACTCGGTGGTCAGCGAGCTGGAGGACAAACTGATGTCACGCTTTGGCCGCGCGGGAGATCTTTCGGTGGTCTGCATGAACCGTCACGGTGAATTCGGCGCGGCCACCAATATCAAAACCTTCTCCTTTGTCGTCGCTAGCGCAACGCAGCCACTCACCGTGTTTTGCGCCGAGCGCGTGCAGGAGAAAACTCATTACCGTCCGGTGGACGACGAATGGATGCAGGCCTATGCCGCAGGTATTCGTGCGCCCATTGAGGAGTAAGTCATGTTGAATTATCGCTTAATTAATCAGCTGGATAGCACCTGCGATGGCGCGCATCTGGTGACGTGGCCCGGCAGCCCGTTGTTAGACGCCTGCCCCCTAAACGCCAGCCCTCTGCTTGCGGAAATGGCCGAACAAGCCGCTGGCGGCGAGGTCGCGGATACCCGCTTCGGCTGTTCGCCTTTCGCCCGCATTACCGTTATCCCACGGTTACAGTGGCAGGATGCGATGAACGACAGCCTGACAGAGGTACTGCGCCCGTTGTGCAAAACGCCGGTGAGTGAATCGCTTGTCCTGGATTGCTCGCTGGAAGAGGCGTACGGCGCATTAACCAAAGCACTGCGTTATCTGTTTAACCTGGACTGGCATCTCGACGATCTGGGACTGCATCGGGTAAATACCGGGAAACGGCGGCTGCGCCAGCTCTCATTTTACGCCTTGCCTGAACAGCAGACCGTGCTTGAAACCCTGGCTCATCGCCAGCAGGCCACGGCGTACGGCATGATCGCCGCACGGCGGCTGGCAGATCTGCCTTCCGAGCAGTGTACGCCGCAGTATGTGGTGGACGAAGCTGCACGTTTATGCGCCGATATTCCCGCTCTGCGCTGCGAAGTGCTTGATGAAAAGGCCATCGTTGAACAAGGGCTCGGCCTGCTGCATGCGGTCGGTAAAGGCGCCGAGCGCCCGCCGCGCCTGCTGGCGATTCATTATGATGGCATCACCGATGGCCCGGTACGCTGCTATGTCGGTAAAGGCGTGACCTTTGATACCGGCGGGCTGTGGCTGAAGGAAGGTGCCGGAATGTACACCATGAAGTACGATATGTGCGGCGCGGCCAACGTCCTGGGATTGATACTAAGCATCGCCAGGCTGGCGCTGCCGGTGCGGGTCATGGGGGTACTGGCGCTGGCGGAAAACGCCATTGGCCCGAACGCTATGCAGCCGGGTAGCGTCGCTCGGGCCTGCAATGGCTTAACGGTAGAAATCAATAATACCGACGCCGAAGGCCGCCTGGTGCTTTCCGACGCCATTGCCTGGGCCAGCCAGCGGCATCCGCAGGCGCGCTATATTATCGATATGGCAACGCTGACCGGCGCGGTGGTGAAGGCGCTGGGTTATGACCTCAGTGGTTTAATGACCCAAAACGAAACCCTGCGTTCGGCGTTGACTCAGGCGGGAATAGAGAGCGGGGATGAAGTCTGGTCGCTGCCGCTGGACAGTCGGCTGAAAAAACAGACCGAAAGTGCGATAGCCGACCTGTGCAATACGCCGGGCAACAACGCGGCGATCAGTGCCTCCGCCGCGTGGCTATTGCAGCATTTTTGTCCACCGGAGATCCCGTGGGCCCATCTCGACGTCAGCGGTACGGCGCTGTGGCGTGAAGGCGGTAAAAGCGTGGCTTCAGGCAGGCCGATACCGCTGCTGATTCAGCATCTGCTCAACGATATCAGCGATGTTTAAAACCTTCCCGGGGGCGGCGCGTTGCGCCTTGCCCGGGCTACCAAACAATAAACTTCCACGATGCACCTGCCATAAAGTAGCCCGGACAGGTGCGTCAGCACCGCCTCCGGGGAATGTTCCGACACCCTGCGGCCTTCCTCTCGGGGGCGGCGCCTTGTGCCTTGCCCATGCTACCAAACAATAAACGTCCACGATGCACCTGCCATAAAGTAGCCCGGACAGGTGCGCCAGCACCGCCTCCGGGGAATCATCTACTCCTCACTCGCCACTGGCTTAACTCTTACCGCAAACAGCACAATTACCATCGCACTAACCAGCAACAAGCCGCTGCCGGCGAACACACCGCTGGCACCGTTAAGATCGAACACCGCCCCTCCGCCTGCCGCACCCGCGCCTATCGCCAATTGAATAGATGCCACCAACAGCCCGCCCGCGCTTTCCGCCTCATCCGGTACCGTCGTAGCAAGCCACGTTGACCAACCCACCGGCACCAGGCCAAAGGCAAAGCCCCACATCGCCACCAGCAGACCATCCAGCAGCGCGAAGTGACCAAATGTCACCATCAGCAACGCCAGCGCGCTCATCGCCAGCGGCACCAGCGCCAGCGTCAGGCGCAGGCTTCTGGAGAGAAAATGTCCGGCAATCGAGGTACCGATAAAGTTCGCGACCCCAAAACCCAGCAAGATCAGGGAGACCCCTTCGACGCTGGCCTGAGCTACGGTTTCCAGAAACGGTCGCAGATAGGTAAAAAAAGCGAAATGACCGCTGAAAATCAGGATGGTCGCCAGCATCCCGCCCATCATGCCCGGACGGCGCAGCACCTTAAACAGCGTCGCAAAGCTGCCCGCGCTCTCCGGGCGCATCGAAGGCAATACCCACAGCTGCCATAACAGCGCAGCCACGCTCGGCACCGCACAGATAATAAATACGTTACGCCAACCTATCAGCGCACCAAAATAGCTACCGAGCGGCGCGGCAACCACGGTGGCTATCGACACGGCAGAAAAGATGATCGCCAGCGCTTTCGGTACCATCGCCGCCGGAACCAGGCGCATAGCGGTGGCGGTCGACATCGACCAGAAGCCACCAATCGCAATCCCTAACAGCAATCGTCCAAGCAGTAAAAACTCAAGCGATCCGGCAAAGGCCACCATCATGCTGGAGATGATTTGTAAAACGGAAAAGAACATCAGCACCCAGCGGCGATCAATATTCCTGGTCGCGGTAGTGATCAGCAAACCAGTAAGCAACGCCACCAGCGCCGTCGCGGTCACCGCCTGCCCCGCCATACCTTCACTCACACCGAGGCTGGCCGCCATCGGCGTTAACAAACTGGCGGGCAGAAACTCGGCGACAATCAGGCCAAACACCCCCAGCGCCAGCGCGTAGACGGCGCGCCATGCGGGCTTAGCGTTTGCCAGACTCTCTTCAGCGGCAATGCAGGAACTCATATACATCTCTCCAGAACAATTAACATTTCGTTAAGATTAGGGTGTTCCTGCCGGACGATCTATGATACATACTCTGCAATTATTGATAATTCGTCCGGGAATAATGTAATGACTCAGCAAGCTCTCGATCTCACCAGCGAACTGCTGCGCGGCATGCGCCTTTCCGGCGTCAACTACCGGCGCATTGAGGCCGCTCGCCCCTTCGGCGTCGAGTTCAGTCATGTACCCGGCAAAGCGCAGTTCCACTTTATTAGCCGGGGCCCGGTGCTGCTGCGCATGGCCAGCGGTCAACGCCTCACACTGGAAAGCGGCGATGCGTTATTTATTCCCAACGGCGATAGCCACGCGTTGCTTTCCGATGAACAGGCCCCGGTGATGAACGTCCTGAAGCTTCCCAGCGAACCAGTTTGCAGCACCGTGTGTTGTGTTAAAAATAAGGGCGACGACGCGAAAAATGGCAGCGCCATTATCTTTAGCGGCTGCATGGATTTCGAACTGGGCGGCATGCAGCCGCTGGTCAAAGCGATGCCAGAAGTGATGCTGGTCAGCAGCCTGCTGACCGCTCGCCCGGAGATCCAGCCGATGCTGGCGGCGATGGAACGCGAAACCCTCACCCGACAGGCAGGCTACGCCGGTATTCTGGCACGTCTTGCTGATGTGGTTGCCGCGCTGATCGTCCGCGGCTGGGTCGAGTGCGGTTGCGGCAATGCCACCGGTTGGGTGCAGGTGCTGCGCGACCCGAAGCTGGCCAAAGCCATTTACGTCATGCATCAGCAGCCCGGAATCAACTGGAAGGTCGAAGATTTGGCTCGCGAGGCGGGAACCTCCCGCTCGGTATTTGCCGAACGCTTTCTCTCCGCTACCGGCACCACGCCTGCCCGCTACCTGACCGAGCTGCGCATGCGGCTGGCGGTACAGTACATCTCCCATGAGGGACAGGCGCTGGAAAAGGTGGCCTTCAAACTGGGTTACAGTTCGCATGCCGCCTTTAGCCGCGCCTTTAAGCGCATCACCGGCAAAGCGCCGGGCGCACTGCGTGACCTGTCGCGGGGAGAAGAGTTTTAGCCCTGCCCTAATTCGCGAGTGCGCCTGACCGCCGCCAGCACGCTACGCTGAAGCCCGGCGGCAAAATCGCTATTGTTCAGTTCATACAGACCGTGAATCCCCACTCCCGCCGGTGAATTGTTGATATCCAGAAGCTGACGCGGATGCTTCTGGCTGCGGCGCAGCATCTCTACCGCGCCGAGCAGATTTTCCCGCACCACTTCCGTAGCCTGAGCCCGCGACAACCCAGCCAACACCCCGGCATCGGTAAAGGACTCGATAAAGTAGTAGATATAGTTGGGACCTGCGACGCCAAAGCCGGTGAAGATATCGATCAATCGTTCCGGTAGATACAGTACTTTGCCGAAACCGCGCAGAAACGGCTCAACCGCTTCCGTGCTGGCCCCGGCGTTTAGGGTTACGCCGCTATAGCCGAATCCGGTATCGGTCAAGGTATTGGGGATCACCCTGACAATCGGCGTTTCAGCGCCAAACAGGGAGGACAGTTTTTCCAGTGTCACTCCGGCAATCAATGAAACTACCGTTGTTCCCCTCGTCAATTGTGAACGTGCACGGTCAGCCACCGCCGTCAGATCATCCTGCGGACGGATCCCCAATACCACCAGAGAAGCGTCCGTTAACCCGCCCCCCTTCGGCAGCGAATAGAGGTTTTGCAGATAATCAACTCGCGCACCATCAATATCCTCCAGCGAGATCTCTTCCGCTCGCAGCGTACCGTTGCTTAAAGACGCGCGAATAATCGCCTCCGCCATCTGCCCGGCACCGATAAAATGAACATTTGCCATTATGCCTCCTGCTCTTCTGACTGATAAAAACGCAGCCGACAGACTGCGTCACCGCGAGCCAGCGCGGTCTGTACGTCTAACCTCAGTCCCGGGAATGCGTCGGTTAACGCATGATCGCCTTCCATGCAGATATCGCACAGCGTCTCAACTTCACGGGCCTCGCGCCCCTGCTGCCGCCAGCAG
This sequence comes from Klebsiella huaxiensis, assembly GCF_003261575.2. Taxonomy (GTDB): domain Bacteria; phylum Pseudomonadota; class Gammaproteobacteria; order Enterobacterales; family Enterobacteriaceae; genus Klebsiella; species Klebsiella huaxiensis. The sequence continues at coordinate 3,098,837 of NZ_CP036175.1, forward strand.
TTAACGTAAGGACAGTAGTGAAACTGGACGATAAATTCTGTGCGGCTGGCGCTGACGGGCTCCATTTCATAAACCTGAGATTCAAGACCACGGGTAAACAGCGTGGCGAACGCTTCCAGATCTCGTCCATCGTGCATCTGCGCGCGTATCTTATACCCAATATCCCGGCCATAATGACGAATCGCCTCCCGGGCAAAATCATCGGCGATATTGCGCTGACGGCTTTCATCAAGCAGATAACCGATAGTTGCGGCCCTTTTTTCGGTAATCGCACGCAGCGCCAGGGTCACCTCATCGGTTAGGGTTGCGGTGTTATGCGCTGGTTCTGAAGTTATTTCCGTCATGTGTTTATTCCCAGTCGGTATTGACTTTAACGTCGCTGGCGCCGGGTAAGGCATAAACATCTTCGGCGTACCATTTACGTGAAAGCTCGGCAAGCGTGCCGTCTTTTTTCAGTGCAACCAGCTGAGCATCAATCGCTTTGATCAACTGCGGGTCAGTGTCCTTTTTATATAAATAGACGTTAGGGAATAAGCCGACAGAATCCGAAGCTTTAAGGTTAAGATTTAGCGCCTTATTTAACGCCAGCAGCGCGCCAATAGGATAAATCGCCGCATCGTATTCGCCTGAAGCCACAGCTTTAAAAATATCAGCGGCGGACTGTTCACCATTAGGTTGCAGATTAATTTGCTGGGTCGGGTGCTTTTTATTGTAGTTTTCAATCACCGTATAGCGTGCATCGGTGGTATGAATCGGCACCAGCTTTTTCTTACCGCTGGCAAGATCGCCAAGATTATGAATATCGTTTTCGTTATTGCGCACGATCAGGCGTAAATCGCTGATCCCGGTCGGTTCACCGGAGTGGTCGTATTTTTCTGCCCGCTCTTTAGTGAGATAAAAGTGATCCGCCGCGAGGGTATAGGCCCCGGTAGATAAGCCAACTATCATCGCATCGCGCGAGACAGCATTAAAATGAAATTTATAATTGGCCAGCCGCTGATCCAGCACCTTCAACAGATCGCCGTCGTAGCCGGTAATATTGTTATTATCGTCAACAAAGCTAAAAGGAAAACCGTTGGCATTCACCACCACTTCTACCGTTTTCGCCGTCGGGCTTTTTTCAGCAGCCTGCGCAGCGCTAATTCCCATTGTCAGGAACAGAGAACTCACCAGTAACGTTTTATTTTTCAAAATACTTTCCCCAAAATGATAAAGTTGCCACTCTTTTTTGTGCATCTCCTCGCCAGCGTGCGCTCAGAGATATTTCTACGCTGCGCAATGCCCGGGCGATCGCCAGACACAACACGATGTAAATCACCAGCACTACGCAATATGCTTCGACAAAGTGGAAGCCGCGTGCGGCGGCGATGTTGGCTTTCGCCATCAGGTCGATAACGGTGATGGTATAAACCAGCGAGGTATCCTTAATCAGATCGATCAGCACGCTGGTGAAGTTGGGCAGCGCGGATACGGCTGCCTGCGGAAAGATAATCCGCCGAAACTGGGTAAACCCGCTGACGCCAATCGACCAGGCGGCCTCCCGCTGCCCTTTATCAACCGCATTCCATCCGGCCCGAAATGTCTCGGCAAAATAAGCGCTGAAGATCAGCGATAGCGCGGTCACCGCCGCCACTAGCGGCGAGAGCTTATAGCTGAACATATTCTCCTGCGGGCCGCCAAACAGTCCGGCGGCAATCCACGGCCAGACATAAAAAAAGAAATACAACATCACCAGCACCGGTACCGAGCGGCCAAAAGAGATAAATATCTTTGCCACATATTTAATGCCGGGTGTCTGGCGAATGATTACATATGCAAGTACTGCCCCCAGCAGGGTAGAAAAAAGTAGTGATAATAGCGTTATCGCCAGAGTCACTGGCAGTGCGCTCAAAATAAACGTAAAATTATCCCGAATAAATGCAAAGCTAAACATGTTAATCTGTCACTCCAGCAGGAACTGATATTTCTTTTCAATACGGGTGGTAAAATAGAGAATAATACTATTCAGCAACCAGTAGACGATTATCACGCTAATAAAGGCCGCAACTTGTTTAGCACCATAGCTATTTTGTGAGATCTTCTGTGCCCGACCAAAAATATCGACAATACCAATAATATTCACCAGAGAGGTCATCTTCACCAGATTGATTAAAAGATTACCAAAATTGGGAATGGAAATAATTAATCCCTGAGGGAAAATAATCCGCCGAATGCCAATGTGCCAGGGAATATTCAGGCTTCTGATCGCCTCCTTTTGGCCAATATCTACTGCATTCCATGCCGAGCGGATCATCTCGGCGAAATAAGGACTGATGCTGACCGAGATAGATAAAATGGCAAAGGTGGTATCGCCAATTAACAGCGGTGGAAGCGCCAGCGCCGTCAGAATAAGTTTGCCACCGAAGAAAAACAGCAGGATCAGCAGCGCCAGCGGTGCCCCGCGCAGAATATCGGTATACCCTTTCGCAACAATCCTGAGCGGCATAAATCGACTAAATTGTAGCACCACGATAATCAGCGCCAGCATCAGCCCAAACAGCAATGAGGCGAAGGTCATTCCGAGAGTGATCGGTAAATTCTCCAGCAGTTTGGGGATAATCTGGCTGATATCCTGCCAGCTAAACAACGCGTTATTGTCCATCTTGAGCCTCAGCCATGATAGTGCAAACGAGCCAGAAACGCCCGGGTTCGCCCCTGCTGCGCGGCACCAAATATCTGCTCCGCAGGCCCCTGTTCTACAATCTCGCCGTTTTCCATAAACACCACCCGAGAAGCCACCTGGCGGGCAAACTCCATTTCGTGAGTGACGATAATCATCGTCTGCCCCTCGACGGCAATCGTCTGTATCAGTTCCAGCACTTCGCCGACTTTCTCCGGATCCAGCGCGGAAGTCGGCTCATCCAGCAGCAGTACAGCGGGGTTGATTGCCAGCGCGCGGGCAATACCGATGCGCTGCTTTTGCCCACCGGAAAGGCTATGAGGATAGTGGTCTTTCTTATGCAGTAGCCCTACCTGCTTTAATAACCGTTCGGCAATATTTTCAGCCTCCTGGCGCGAGCGCTTTTTGGCATAAATCAAACCTTCGGTGATATTTTGCAGTGCGGTAAGATTATGAAAAAGATTCCACGATTGAAAAACCATTGCAGTTTTGGCGCGTAGCTTTTCAATTTCCTTTTTACCCGCCTTTGCACAGTCCAGCGCCACATCATCTATTTTAATTTGTCCGCTATCTGCGGGTTCTAAAAAATTAAGCGTCCGCAATAGTGTTGTTTTCCCTGAGCCACTCGGGCCAATAATGCAAATAATTTCGCCGGGATTTACGCTCAGTGAAACATCTTTGAGTACCCGTTCACCGGAAAAGCTTTTACTGATTTTATCGAGAGTTATCATAATGAGATATTCGTGAATATATTTTCCAATCCGCCGCTTATCGACGTTTGTTGCTGTGTAAAAACTATATTGCTGCGGTTCAGGGGATAGCAAACAAGAAAAAAACATATCTAAAGTCGAAAAATAACTTTTTATATATTTGTTATGGTATTAAGTCCGGATTGTAACCAATACATCACCATTCAGTGGGGTTAATGCTGAAACGCTAAAATCATTCAAATTTTCTGAAAGAGATGCGCAAATTGTTTCGATTTTAATCACCGCATGCTCAGTCTATTATTTATCACATCGGGGCAACAACGCTCCAACACTGATAAAACACTTAAGGAATACGACCATGAAATCCATCAAAACTTTCGTTGCAGTTGCTGCTCTCTCTATGATCTCTTTTGGTTCTTTTGCACAAAGCGTTAGCGCCAGCGCCTCAACTCTGGACCGCGCAGAAGCAAAAATCGCCGCTCAGGCAGCAGAACAAGGCGCGTCATACAAAATTACCAGCGCTCAGTTTAACAACCGCGTGCATATGACTGCTGAACTGACCAAATAAACTCACCCGTCTTACTTCAAGTTGCATGTGCGTTGGCTTTCCTGCAACTCGAATTATTCAGGGTATATAAGACTATTGCCGGGCCGCCAAAAGAACAGGCGACAGCGACAACACGATGAAATAAGGAATTGAATATGAAAAAAATCAGCGTGGTCACCGCACTGCTTTTGGCCGCTACACTTTCATCTACCGTGATGGCCGCAGAGAATAGCTTTGCGCGACCAGAAGCAGGTTCAAATATAGATACCGCGGTACATCAGAATCATATTGATGTCAGCCATGCTTTCGATAAAGAGAGCCTGACGGCGGGTAATCTTCAGTAAGTAAGACATCGCAAAAGGAGTGCACGGAAATATCCGCTGCGCTCCTTACTTTTTCTGCCAGTTCGCCCACGGACTCTCTGCCGGGGCATCCGTAACGTCTGACTCCACACCCGTAAGCGAATCGATATACAGCTCCTCCACCTCTTTGCGCGCCCACGGCGTGCGGCGTAAAAACTTCAGGCTCGACTTAATACTCGGATCGCTTTTAAAGCAATTAATATTGATACGCTTCGCCAGTTCAGCCCAACCGTATTTAGCGACCAGCGCATTGAGCAGGACTTCCAGCGTGATACCGTGCAGAGGATCTTTTGCGTGCTGCATGACCGTATTTTTACCCAAATAGAAAAATTTCGCCCACCATACTGGCTCCCGACGCCGTGCGCAACCCGACTCACCCTCCTCTTAGCCAAAATTCGCAAAAGCACAGAACCCTCCACGGTCATAAATTAGAAAAGAACGTTATTGGTTGAATATTTTCGCTTAAGGCAAGCTGGCTTTAACCACCAGACGGAGAAATCGATTATGCGCTGTTGTTGTCCCCGAACCCTGAATCTGACTAAACGAAAATACCTGAACACCGCCTTCGGAGAACACAATGAACGCGACAACCCTACCGATACTGGATCTTGCCCGCTACGCGGACCCCGCTGAGAAAGCGGCGTTCCTTGCCGACCTGCGCCACGCGGCGCGCGATATTGGCTTCTTCTATTTGATTAACCATGGCGTTAATGCCTCGCTGCAACAGGCCGTCCAGCAGCAGTCCCGCGCGTTTTTTGCCCTCGCAGATGAGCAAAAGCAGCAGGTGGCGATGATCCATTCCCCACACTTTCGTGGCTACAACCGCGCCGCATCGGAATTAACCCGTGGTCAGCCGGACTGGCGCGAGCAGTTCGATATCGGTGCCGAGCGCCCGGCACTCACGCTTAACGAACGCGCCCCGCGCTGGCAGCGCCTGCAGGGACCAAATTTATGGCCCGAAGCCTTGCCCTCACTCAAACCCACATTACTGAACTGGCAGCGGGAGATGACCCAGGTTGGGATCACGTTGCTGCGCGCGTTTGCCGAAGCGTTGCGCCTGCCGCACGATGCCTTTGATGGCCTGTATGGCGATAAACCCAACGAGCATATCAAGCTGATCCGCTATCCGGGCCAGCAGGAGACGCAAAGCGCCCAAGGCGTCGGCGCACACAAGGATTCCGGTTTTCTCAGCTTCCTGTTGCAGGATGAGCAAAAAGGATTGCAGGTCGAAGTGTCACCCGACCGCTGGATTGACGCGACTCCGCTGACGGGAAGTTTTGTGGTGAATATCGGCGAACTGCTGGAGCTGGCGACCAACGGCTATCTGCGTGCCACGGTGCACAGAGTGGTGTCGCCGCCTGCCGAGCAGCAGCGTTTGTCGATTGCTTTCTTCCTCGGCGCGCAGCTGGATGCCGTGGTCCCCGTTTATACGCTTCCTCCCGAACTGGCCCGCGAAGCCCTCGGTCCGGATAGCGACCCGCAAAACCCGCTGCTGCGCGAGGTGGGCTGGAATTACCTGAAAGGTCGTCTGCGCTCGCATCCTGATGTTGCCGAACGCTACTACCAGGATGTTTTTCGTGAACGCGCCGAGCAATTAATCGTTTAAACATAACAACAAGCAAAAGGAATAAGATAATGAAATATGCCGCATTTAAACTGGCAGGGGTCGCACTGTCTCTTTCTCTGGCGTGGACTTCCGCTCAGGCCGCCGCGCTGCGTGTTGCCGCCGACCCGGTACCGCACGCCGAAATTCTTAACTACATTAAAAAAATCGATCCCAGCCTCGATTTGAAAATTGTCGAATTAACCAGCGGCGTGAACGCCAACGAACTGCTGGCTAACGGTGACGTCGATGCTAACTATTTCCAGCATGTGCCCTATCTGAAAGATCAGGAGAAAGCGTTGGGCAAGACCTTTGCCGTCGCGGCGACCGTGCATATTGAACCGTTGGGCATCTACTCGCGCAAACATAAAGATTTTAAATCGCTGCCTGAGAATGCCACCGTAGCGGTGCCAAATAACACCACCAACCTGAGCCGCGCGCTGTTCCTGCTGCAAAGCCAGGGCCTTATCAAACTGGCGGCAAAATTCACCGACCCGGCGACCACGCTGGCGACGCCAAAAGATATTGTCGAAAACCCGAAGCATCTGAAAATTCTTGAGATTGAATCGCCGCAAATCCCGCGTTCGCTGGATGACGTCGACCTGGCGGTGATCAACGGTAACTATGCGCTGGAAGCCGGACTGGTTCCGGCAAAAGACGCGCTGGGTCTGGAAAGCGCCACCCACAACCCGTATGCCAATATCCTGGTGACCACGCCGGAGCTGGCTAACGATCCGCGCATCAAGGCGCTGGCAAAAGACCTCACTTCGCCGCAGGTTGCCGAATTTATCCGTAAACAATATAACGGCTCGGTGATCCCGGTTGCCCCTCAGTCATGATTGAGATTGTCGGGCTGAGTAAAACCTATGCCGGAACAGGCCGACCGGCGTTAAACGATGTCTCTCTGCAGGTGCCGAAAGGAGCCGTTTACGGCATCCTTGGCCGCAGCGGTGCAGGCAAAAGTACGCTGATACGCTGCCTGAATTTGCTGGAGCGGCCCACTTCGGGCCGCATTATTGTGAACGGGAACGATATTACCCGGATGGATAAAAGCGCATTGCGCGAGTATCGGCTGCGCACCGGGATGATCTTCCAGCACTTTAATTTACTGCACGCCCGCAGCGTGGCCGACAATGTGGCGGTACCGCTGGAGATAGCCAAAGTGCCGAAAGCCGCCCGCCAGGCGCGCGTTGCCGAGCTGCTGGAGCTGGTGGGGCTGGCGGACAAAGCCGCCGCCTTCCCGTCTCAGCTTTCCGGCGGGCAAAAACAACGTGTGGGCATTGCCCGCGCGCTGGCGGCAAGGCCGGATGTGCTGCTGTGCGATGAGGCGACCAGCGCCCTTGACCCCGAGACCACAACCTCGGTACTTAGCCTGCTGGCGGACATCAATCAACAGCTGAACCTCACCATCGTACTGATTACCCATGAGCTGGAAGTGGTGAAAACCTTATGTGACCACGCGGCGTTGCTGGAGCACGGTGAAATTATTGAAAGCGGGAGAATTGCCGATCTACTGGTGGCCCCCTGGTCGCGGCTGCGGCAATCACTGCTTCACGATCCTCAGGCGGAGCGGGATTTTCTCGCCCGCCACGGATTTCACGGGAGGCCTTTATGCGGAGTAGCATGAGTTGGGATGATCTTTGGCCGCTATTGCTCCAGGGCACGGTAGATACCGTTTATATGGTCGGTCTGGCGGCGCTGTTTACCGTGGTGCTCGGACTACCTACCGGCGTGCTGCTGTTTGTTTCACGCCGCAACGGCCTTGCGCCCATGCCGAAGGTCAACGCCATATTGGGCGCGATTATCAACTTTGGGCGTTCGCTGCCGTTTATCGTTCTGCTGATTGCGCTGATCCCTTTTACCCGGCTGATTATCGGCACCACTCTCGGCAGTACCGCTGCGGTGGTTCCAGTCACTATCGGCGCTTTTCCGTTTTTTGCTCGCCTGACGGAAAATGCACTGGATGAAGTGGATTACGGGCGTATCGAGGCGATTTTGTCTATGGGCGGCAATATCTGGCACGTCATCTTTAAATCGCTGTTGCCGGAAGCGTTGCCGACGCTGCTGGCGGGCATCACGCTGACCATCGTGATGCTGATCGGTTTTTCCTCAATGGCGGGCGTGATTGGCGGCGGCGGGCTGGGGGACCTGGCGATTCGTTACGGTTATCAACGCTTCAATAACGAGGTGATGGTCGGCACCGTACTGATTCTGGTCGCCCTCGTGCAGGGCGTACAGATGGCCGGCGACCGTCTGGTACGCGGTTTAGCGCACCGACGTTAGCGGAACATGCGGTTTTCGCTATTGAAAACCGCATTCCCTAACCAGGGTTCGTATCAGTTCAGCCGCCGGAAGCTCACGAATAAGATTTACGCCCTGTCCTGCCCAATGCGCGCCGTACTGATGATCGCCATGAGCTTTGGCCGCCGTGGCCAGCGCTTTCCCGAGATCATAAGCTACCGGATAATCAGGGATAGCATGCGGCTCATTCATTTCGCGCCAGCCGTTAACCACACATCGCGCCGGACGCCCGGAAATCGCCGAGGTTAAAACAGTTTTCCCGTCAGGGCTGCTTTTAATGGCCTCACGGTAACCGGCATCTGCTGCTGACTCCGGGCACAGCAGGAACGCCGTTCCTAGCTGCGCGCCCTCAGCGCCAAGGTTCATCACGCTGTTAATTCCAGCGCCGTCCATAATGCCGCCTGCGGCGATAAGCGGAATGTCAATCCGCTGTTTAATCGCCTGAACCAGGGTAAACGTACTCATCTGTCCGTCAGCAGCCTGTGGGGCAAAAATACCGCGATGACCTCCGGCTTCGTAGCCCTGAGCCACAACCATATCAATCCCCTGCGCTGAGACCAGTTGGGCTTCTTCAACGCTGGTGACGCTCGCCAGGGTAACAATGCCCTTTTCACGCAGCCGGCGAAGTGTTTCTCGATCCGGAACACCAAAATGGAAGCTCACCACCGCTGGGGTAAGATCGAGCAGCAGCTCTGTCATCTGTGGATTCTGTTGAAGACTGAGATAAATTTCCGCCAGCGTTTGCGGCGGAACGCTGCCGAAGCGCGCAAATTCGGGACCCAGTCGCTCAATCCACTGCGCTTCACGCTGCGGGTCTCTTACCGCCGGGGCGTGGCAAAACAGATTGACGTTAAATGGGCGAGTGGTTAAGCGCCTGGTCTGGTTTATGAGCGCTTCCGCCTGCGCCACCGAGGACGATCCCAGGCCCAGCGAACCGAGTGCTCCGGCATCGCTGACCGCCGCCGCCAGCTCCGGCGTCGACACGCCCGCCATCGGGGCCTGAATAATGGGATAATCAATATCAAGCTGCTGCGTAAGCCGGTTGCTCATAGAGTGCCCTGTTAAAATTTGTGCGTTCAGGCAATCAAAATCTCTTTTAGAGATGATAATATCAACATCATTTTCAAATTAAGAACAAAAATATGAACCACACCACATTACAGATTTTCAAAACGGTGGCGGAAGAACAGAGCGTCACCCGTGCAGCAAAGCTGCTGGGGCGGGCACAGTCCAATATCACTACCCGCATTCACCAACTGGAAGAAGAGCTGGGAGTCGAACTTTTTGCCCGCGGCAATAAGAAGATGTTGCTGTCGCCCGCCGGAGAGAATTTTTTGGGCTATGCCGTGAAGATCCTCAGCCTCGCCGAAGAGGCCAAACAGGCGCTGCATCCAGCCACACCGGGGGGGAATTTTCGCATGGGGGCGATGGATGCCACCGCCGCCAGCCGTCTGCCGCGGCTTCTCCCTCTCTTTCATACCCAATGCCCGGAGGTGACGCTGACGCTAAAAACGCAGCCGACCCGCCAGCTTATCCTGCAGGTACTTGACGCTTCTCTCGATTGTGCGCTGGTGAGCCTGCCGCAAGGCGCTATCCCGCCGGACGACCTTGAGTACAAGTCGGTCTTTAAAGAACAACTGGTCATGGTGCTCCCCGCCGACCGACAACGTTTTCGCTTTGCGGCTTTCCCGGATGGCTGTACCTATCGGGCAGCAGGCGAAGCTTTTCTGAAGCAATCAGAGGAAGCAGAGGTTGAAATCCAGGATGTCGGTTCCTACCACGCGATGCTTGCTTGCGTCGCCTCCGGCGGCTATGCCTGCCTGCTGCCGCAGGGCGTTCTTGATACTCTGAAATTGCCAGAAGGCAGCATTATACGCCCGGTTGGCGAAGCGCTAACTCAGTTAATATGGCGCAAAGGCTATACCTCACCGGCCCTTGAACATATGCGCCAGATCCTTGAATCAGCGTCCGATATTTGACTGCCGCCGGACTCCCATCGCGACCAGCGCAGCGGCGACCAGGAGCGCAAATGCCGCCGCGCTCAGCGAAGGATTAAACGATCCGCTGCGGTTATACAACGCCTCGGCGACCAGCGGGCCGATAATTTGCCCTACGCCATAAGTCGCGGTCATCGCGGCAACCATATTGAATGACACCAGATGGTTCAGCCGCCTTCCCTGCGATAGCGCGATGGTCACCGTCCCCAAAAACGTAAAACCGACGAGCAGCGCGCTCAACACGCAAAACGGTAACGAATGACTCCACGCCGGAAGGATCACGCCGACCGCCTGAATCAGCAGATTTGCAGTAAACGCGCGGCGATAGCCAAACTTAATCACCAGCCGATGCCAGACAAAACATGACGGAACCGCCGCAAGTCCGAAGATAGCCCAGATTTGCACCGGATCGATGGCGTTCAGCGAACCGCTGAGAAACAGCGGCAGATAGGTGGCGGTAATAATGTAGCCAAAACCGGCAAGGCCATAAATCAGCAGCAGTTTCCACGCTTCACTGACTCCCCCCTCTTCCTGCTCATGTTGCGCGCTATCAGCAGGTTTATAAGCGATAAGATAATCGGCCGGACTCAGCAATAAGCGCAGAGCCAACACAAACAGGACGCCAGCGCTTATTGCACATATCAACCAGATTTGCTGGCTGGAAAGCGCAAGTGCTTTGCCCAATGAGATAAATTCCGCCGACAGAAATATCCCCATCCCGACGCCGGAAAAAAGCACCGGCGCGCCGTTATGATGCTTCATATGCTGTAGCAGCCACAGCGAAGCGGCAATCAACGTGACCGCGCTTAACAATCCAGCAATACCGCGTACCACGATAATTGCCAGCGGAGAAACCAAAAACGCCAGCAAAGCCATGCACAACAGCGTTAGCAACGCGGAAAGCAGACTTAACCATCTCGCGTCCGCAGGCCTGGCTTTCGCCAGCAGCAACGCGCCCGCCAGATAACCGGCGTAGTTTGCCGAAGCGGCAAGATTCCCTTCGCGCAGTGAGAGTATCTGCTCATTCAACATCAAAGGCAGGATACCGGTATAGGCAAAACGCCCGTAGCCCATGCCAATGATCAGTACGACTGAACCGGCCAGCGCCAGTAGAAAAGCCTTTAACTCAGGTCTGATTTCGCCAACGTTCACCTGTTACCTCTTTAATTAAATCTCATTAAGAGAATTATAATTTAATATTATTCTCTTTTTATTATGATATCGGTTAACCCGACGCGCAAGTGACTCCATGCAGAGGCTCGTTGCCCTGCATGGTGAGAGACTTTACGTAAAAGGTATGGAGATGCTTCGTCGGGGGACGAAATATGGCGTAAAACTGATGTGAGCCCCGAACATCCATGTCCGGGATCATTTAGCGATGGCTTAGCGCCAGTTTGGCGGCAAACAACATAAAAATGCCGCCGGTAACACGATCCATCCACTGAACGAACAGTGGCGTTTTCAACAGAGTAGCGGCATAACGGCTGGCTATTATGAGGGTTAACGACCACAGTGTGCCGATCAGGACATGAATGGCGACCAGCAGAAATGTCCAACCCACCGGAGAGTGGCCTGCGGGAATAAATTGCGGCAGGAAAGATACATAAAATATGCCCATCTTCGGGTTAAGAACATTGCCCAGCATTCCTTTTAAAAACCAGTTACTGGCGGGTGTCCTCGCTATTTCCTGGCAATTAAAATGACGGCGTGGCCTGAGAATTAATTGAATACCTAACCAGCATAAATAAATGGCACCACACCACTTTAGCAGGTCATACGCCAGCGCCGATGCTGTCAGCAACGCCCCGAGACCAAAAGCAACCACCGCGCCCCAGATAAAGCACCCCGTATCAATACCCAATGCCGCCTGTAAGGCTTTTTTACCGCCTTCAACAGTGGACGTTCGTAAGATCAGAGCCGTATCAAGGCCAGGAGTAAGAGTTAGCAGGAGTGCTGCGAAAGAGTAAGCAAGAAGGGAATCTTCGACGGACATTTTGTCTCTCCGAAAGCGAGAATTTTAGGCAAACACCCCTACTGAAGCAATCAAATAAATTTCATATTCTCGAAACTGAGTACTGACAAATTACATGGAACAAAAGCTCTTCGCGACAAATGCCGGACGCAAAAGCAGATAGAGTCATTCGACCAAACGATCTTCAAGACAGGTACTCATGACATTTGTTCAAATGCGTATTGCCAGACCGGTCACCAATCTTGCCGCCAGTAGCAAAATGTACTGCGAGGGACTGGGACTGAAGCAAATCGCCCAGTTTTCCGATCATGATGGCTTTAGCGGGGTGATGGTCGGACGCCATGGTCTCGGCTGGCATCTTGAGTTCACCCTCTGTCATCACCATCCAGTGACGCCTACGCCCAACGAGGAAGATTTGCTGGTGCTCTATTACCCGAAAATTGCAGAATGGCAAGCGCAGTGTGAGAACATGCTGGCCGCCGGTTTTGTGCAGGCCAGCGCGTTTAATCCGTACTGGAATGTGAACGGTAAAACCTTTGTCGACCACGACGGCTATCGGGTGGTGCTGCATAACAGAAGCTGGCGGTAGCAAATCCACACGGCGCTACTTCACGAGACGGACGTCAGGATAGCGCGGACTCACCGCCTCATGAAATATATCGCTTAGCCAGCCGGGAATTTCCGCTTCCGTGAGGTCATCCGGGATGATGACCCCGTGCAGCGGCGAATATTTGCCTTCGCTGAGATCGACGCGAAAGACTAACCAGCGCTCACCCTCGCGTTTTACGCCAATGTGGCGACCAAATACGTTATAAATCAGCATGATTGGCCCTACTCTTTCCCCTCACGCAGCCACGGGGTGACGGTAATCCCGGCCAGCAGTCCTTCCGGGCTAAGCAGTCGCGTCACGGTCTGGCCCCAGGGTTCCATGCGGTTATCGACCAGCAGACGGTAGCCTCTGGCTTTCAACACGTCGGTCGCGGAGTCTATATCGCGTACTTCAAACTCGATCCAGGCCTGCGGCACCGGCAGGTAGTCTGGCCAGACATCAGCGTCAAAACAGGAGCGCGCCGCCTGCGCCAGCGGCCACAGGGCAAAATGCTTTACTCCGCCGAGGGCGTTATGCTCAGTCAGCAGATACTCTTCGTTACCGGGCATCGGTTTTAACGGTAACCCCAACGCACCGAGGTAAAATTCGTGGCTGGCGGCGGCTGGTTGCGTTATCGGCCCAAAGCCCGCGACAAACAGAACATCCATACCGACTAAATCGTATTCCATACCCTCTCCTGTCATTGTCCGTGATGTATTAACAAATTTTATACTCTGTTGCGCACCGCTTTCCCAGATTCCTCTTCTCTCATTACTATTTTTAGTGTGTTTGCCTGAATCATTGAGAAAGCGCATAGTCTGCCCGTCACTCCCGACGTCGCTGCGCTATGCTTAGCGTCCCTTTGGTTTTAAATACTTAGCGTTATGGCCACTTCCGTCAGCACCACTCAGCTTAATCTGCGTATTATTTCAATCGTTGTCTTTACCTGTATCTGCTATCTCTCCATCGGCCTTCCGCTCGCCGTGCTGCCCGGCTATATCCATTATCAGTTGGGATATAGCACCTTTATCGCCGGGGTTGTTATCAGCCTCCAGTACATTTCAACTCTGGTCAGTCGCCCACATGCTGGTCGCTATACCGATATCTGGGGAGCGAAAAAAGTCGTCAGCCTGGGGATTGTTTGCTGCATGCTCAGCGGATTATTCACGCTGCTCGCGGTGCTCCTGCAATCCGTTCCGCTGCTGGCCGTTGCCGCGCTGTTAATTGGCCGAATTTTCCTCGGCGTCGGGGAGAGCTTCACCGCCACCGGCGCAACCTTGTGGGGGATTAAAACCGTTGGCGCGATCCACACTTCGCGAGTTATTTCATGGAACGGCGTGGCGACCTATGTGGCGATGGCGGTAGGTGCCCCACTGGGCGTAATGCTTAACGGCTATTTTGGCATCAGCGGATTTGCCGCCGTGGTGATTCTGGTGGCAGTGGTTGGCCTGCTCTACGCCCGCACGCGGCAGGACGTCAGCGTGACGGCGGGTATCCGGGCTCCGTTTCATGTGGTGGTGCGCAAAATCTGGCCCTACGGGATGGGGTTGGCGCTGAGCACCGTGGGTTTCGGAGTTATTGCGACCTTTATTACGCTCTACTTTTCCGCCCATAGCTGGCAAGGCGCGGCGTTTACCCTTTCCCTGTTCAGCGTCGGCTTTATCTGCATCCGCCTGGTGTTGGGCAACATGATTACCCGCTATGGCGGCGTGCCGGTATCGTTAGCCTGTTTTGTGGTGGAGTGTCTGGGCCTGCTGATCATCTGGTATGCCCCTTCTGCGTGGATTGCCGGAATCGGCGCATTCCTCACTGGTTCAGGTTTTTCTCTGGTCTTCCCGGCGCTTGGGGTTGAGGCGGTGAAGCAGGTCGAAGAGCAAAACCAGGGAACTGCCCTGGGTACCTATTCAGCATTTCTCGATCTGGCGCTGGGGTTAACCGGCCCGGTTGCCGGATGGGTGGCGGGTTATTACGATCTGGACACTATTTATTTGCTCGCTGCGGTGGTGGTCGCGCTGGCGTTTATATTGATTTTGCGAATTTACCTACGACAACGCGCTGATTTGCAGCGGACTTGAGGAATACTCTACGGACGGCGATTCTCGCGTTGACTGGTAAAAAACTAATCAATATTTGACTGCTATTCGGCTTCCGTGCCACCATCGCCTCAGCGTCCGGCTGGCGGCGCGATGGTGGCACGGGTGGATATCAGAGACCGCATGATTAAGGTCCATGCCCGTCCTCAACCTGATTCTGGCGGGAAATAAAAGACATGCACCAAAGTTTTAATCAGCGCGTTCATTTCTATTACTGCATTCTGGTTGCGCTGAAAATACACGCAAATTCAAAGAAATCGGGCGGCGTTCGCGGGAAGAATAACTTCCTGCTGAAATGGCTACGCAAAGCCCAGGACAACAATATATTCCACTCGGATATTGCCAGTGAGATCGAATGGCTTCGCGGCAAAATCATTCAGGCTGGCTATGACACCGACCTCGAACCGATGCTGGATTTTGTCTACGCTACCGCCAAACGTGCGGAAGACCTTAAAAACGCTGACTGATTCCCACCCGGGCCGTCTGGCCCGGGTGTTTAACGATTAGCGCTTTTTACGGTGTGTCAGCAGGTAGACTGCCGGGATCACCAGCATCGACAGCAGCGGCGCGGTGATCATCCCACCGATCATCGGTGCGGCAATACGCTGCATCACCTCTGAGCCGGTCCCTCCCCCCCACATAATCGGCAGCAACCCGGCCATAATCGTCGCTACGGTCATCACTTTCGGGCGCACGCGCAGCACCGCCCCTTCATGAATCGCTTCGTTGAGGGTCCGATCATCCAGTTGCTCACGCCGTTTGGCGATCGCCTGATTTAAATAGAGCACCATAATCACCCCAAACTCCGCCGCGACGCCCGCTAGCGCAATAAAGCCAACGGCGGCGGCCACCGACAGGTTATAGCCCAGCAGCCACAGCAACCAGACGCCGCCAATCAGCGAAAACGGCAGGGTACCCATTATCAACAGCGCGTCTTTAACCTTGCTGAAGGTAACGTAAAGCAGCACGAAGATGATCATCAGGGTAAACGGCAGCACGATTTTCAGCTTTTCAGTGGCCCGCTCCAGGTATTCATACTGCCCGGACCAGGTCAGCGAGATCCCTTCCGGCAATTTAACCTGCTTGCTGACTTCACTCTGCATTTCGTCAACGGCGGATTTCAGATCGCGGTCGCGAATATCGACGTAGATCCAGTCCGACAGGCGGGCGTTTTCGCTTTTTAGCATCGGCGGGCCGTCGGTGATGGCGATATCCGCCAACTCGGACAGAGTCACCTGCGCCCCGCTGCTGGTCACTACCGGCAGATCGCGCAGCTTTTGCAGCGAGTCGCGCATTTCACGCGGATAGCGCACGCTTATCGGATAACGTTCGCGCCCTTCGATGGTCTCGCCAATGTTATCGCCGCCCACTACGCTGGCGACCACCGATTGTAGTTCCTTCACCGACACGCCATAGCGGGCCGCTTTTACCCGGTCGATCTTGATGTCAATATAGCGTCCACCGTCAAGACGCTCAGCCAGTGCCGACGTCACCCCCGGCACGTTGCGCACGATGCGCTCGATCTCCTCAGCGGTTTTTTCAATTTCCGCCAGGTTGTTGCCGTTCACTTTAATACCGACCGGGCTTTTAATCCCAGTTGCCAGCATATCCAGGCGGTTGCGAATCGGCGGTACCCAGACGTTGGCAATCCCCGGCACTTTCACCGTATTGTCGAGTTCGCTGATGAGCTTATCCATGGTCATACCTGGCCGCCATTCGCTTTTTGGCTTGAACTGAATGGTGGTTTCCAGCATCGTCAGCGGCGCCGGGTCGGTGGCGCTATCGGCACGACCAGCTTTGCCAAACACGCTTTGCACCTCAGGAATGGTTTTAATCAGGCGATCGGTTTGTTGTAGCAGGCGTCCGGCTTCGCGGCTGGAGATCCCCGGCAACGTGGACGGCATATACAGCAGATCGCCCTCATCAATTTGCGGCAAGAATTCGCTGCCAAGCTGCGCCAGCGGCCACAGCGTGGCAACCAGCAGCAGACCGGCGGCACCCAGCGTCGCTTTTGGCCACTGTAGCACTTTATCCAGCAGCGGTTCATAGGCGCGAATCAGCCAGCGGTTGAGCGGATTAGAGGTCTCATCGGGGATTTTGCCGCGAATAAAATAGCCCATCAGCACCGGCACCAGGGTGATCCCCAGCCCGGCGGCCACTGCCATCGAGTACGTTTTAGTGAAGGCCAGCGGCGAGAACATCTTGCCTTCCTGCGCCTCAAGGGTGAATACCGGAATAAAGGACAGGGTGATGATCAGTAGGCTGCAAAACAGCGCTGGCCCCACTTCTGACGCCGCCTGCTGGGCAATTTTCCAGTAATCATCTGAAGATGGCTGGCGCTCAGGATGATCGTGCCGCCATTGCTCCAGCACCTTATGCATATTTTCAATCATCACGATTGCCGCATCCACCATCGCCCCGATGGCAATCGCAATCCCGCCGAGCGACATCATATTGGCGCTGACGCCCTGATAGTGCATGACGATAAACGCGCCGAGGATCCCTAGCGGCAGCGTAATCATCGCCACCAGGGCGCTGCGAAAGTGGAACAGGAACAGCGAGCAGACCACCGCCACGACGATAAACTCTTCGATAAGCTTATGGGTCAGAGTCTCAACCGAATGTTTAATCAGCTGCGAACGGTCGTACACCGGGACAATCTCCACACCAGCGGGCAGGCTTTTTTTGACTTCCGCCAGTTTAGCCTTCACCGCGTTAATGGTGGTCAGCGCATTTTTTCCCGAACGCATGATGATAATCCCGCCCGCTACTTCCCCTTCACCGTTGAGTTCCGCAACCCCGCGACGAATCGCCGGGCCACGGCGCACGCTGGCAACGTCGGAAAGCAGCACCGGCACGCCGTTGCGCGAGGCAATCACCACCTGATTAAAGTCGTCGATAGATTTCAGGTAGCCGGTAGTGCGCACCATATATTCAGCTTCGCCCAGCTCCAGCACCGAGCCGCCTCCCTCCTGGTTGGCGCTCTGAATGGCGCTAATCACCTGCTCGTGTGTCACGTTCAGCGCCCGCAGCCGGTCAGGGTTGAGGATCACCTGGTACTCTTTCACCATCCCGCCGACGCTGGCGACCTCTGAGACATCCGGCACGGTTTTCAGCTCATATTTGAGGATCCAGTCCTGAATCGCCCGCAGATCGCCGAGGCTGTGCTTACCGCTTTTATCGGTGAGCACGTATTCAAACACCCAGCCGACGCCGGTGGCGTCCGGCCCTAACGAGGCTTTCGCTTCCGGCGGCAGGCTGCTCTGGATTTGGCTCAGATACTCCAGCACGCGGGAGCGAGCCCAGTACGGGTCGGTGCCGTCATCAAACAGCACGTAAACGTAGGAATCGCCGAACATCGAAAAGCCGCGTACGGTTTTTGCACCTGGTACCGATAGCATGGTGGTGGTCAGCGGATAAGTGACCTGGTCTTCAACAATTTGCGGCGCTTTGCCGGGATAGCTCACGCGGATGATCACCTGAGTATCGGAGAGATCCGGTAACGCATCCAGCGGTGCCTGCTGCACCGACCAGACGCCCCAGGCAGCCATAATAAGCGTCGCCAGCAGTACCAGCAGACGGTTGCGCAATGACCAGCGGATAACGGCGGCAATCATGGCTGCTCCTTAGCGCCGATCATCGGCATAATTGAGGTGACTCGCGCCCCGTCGTCGGTCATGGAAAAGCTGAACATCACCGATTCGCCCAGGCGGATTTGCTGACGTTGCTGCGGTGTAATGGCGAAATCCATGGTCATCGCTGGCCACTTAAGTTCCGGGACCGGCTGATGCTCAATGGTGGCCGATTCATCGCTTAGCACTTTGATAACGCCGTGCGTCGAGTACGTTTTAGCTTCCGCGTTCTCCTGCCCGGCGATTTGCGGCAGCGCGCTGCGCAGACTGGCTTCGGAGTCAATAAGGAACTGGCCGGAGGTGACCACCTGCTGACCCTCTTCGAGGCCGGATTTGATCTCGACCAGCCCGTTCTGCGCGCGTCCGGCGGTGACCTCAACCGGAAGGAAATGCCCTTCGCCATCAGCGACTAGCACGCGGTTGCTGGTGCCGGTGGCGATCAGCGCCTCTTCCGGGATGGTCAGAACGGCGCGACTCTGATTCGCCTCAGCCAACTGGACGTTTAAGTACATTCCCGGCTTCAGTTGATGCTGCGGATTCTCCAGCACCACGCGCGCTTTCAGGGTGCGGGTGGTGGCTTCGAGGTCGGGCAGCAATTCGCTGACTTTCCCCTGGAAGGTCAGACCGGGCCAACTGCTGGTGGTCGCCGTCACCTGGCTACCGAGACGCAGCAGGCTGGCCTGGTTTTCCGGGTAATCAATCACTATCCATACCGGGTCGAGGCTCGCCAGTTCGAACAGCGCCTGAGTGGCCGTCACCTGCGCGCCAGTTCGCACATCAAGTTTATTAACGTAACCCGCGTTTGGCGCGCGAACGGTCATGCGGGTTTGCGGTTTGCCGCTGCGCTCGACGCTACGAATAATCGCTTCCGGCATAAACTGCAACTGCAAGCGCCCGCGCGCGGCGGCGGTGAGACCGCTATCACCAAGCTGCCTCACCGCCAGATACTCCTGCTGCGCTGCCGCCCACTGCGGGATCCACAGCTCGGCCAACGCCTCGTTCTTCTTCACAAACTGCTGCGCGGCGTTGACATAGAGCTTCTCAATCAGGCCATTAGCCAACGCCGGAACCGTTTCAACGCTGCGTTCATCGATAGCAACGGTACCAAACGCGTTGAGTTTGAGCGCCAGCGCCTGACGGGAAACCTTTGCCGTACGCACGCCGAGATTTTGCTGCTGGCGAGCGCTAATCTGCACGCCGCCCGCATTATCGCCCTCACCTTCATCGGCATAGCGCGGAACCAGGTCCATATCCATAAATGGCGATTTGCCCGGCTTATCAAAACGCGTGCCGGGGGTCATCGGATCGTACCAGTACAGCACTGTGCGGCCTGCTGCAGCGTCCTCTCCACCGTTGGCCATTGTCGGGGCTTTTCGTGCGCCCAGCCAGTATCCGCCCGCAGCGGCAAGGGCGACGGCCAGCGCCACCAGGGTAATAACAGATTTAAGCTTCATTATTTAACATCCTGCGGAATCAGGTAGCGAATGGCAGCCCACGCATCAGCGAGCGCTTTCTCGGCATTGTTGCTGGCGATTTCGCCGCTCAGCAGATCGCGACGCACGGATAACAGCTCGCTTAGCGCCGAGCTGCCAGCCCGATACTGGGCATTCACGAGGCTGACTTTTTTGCGCAGCAGCGGTAGCACCTCGCTTTGCTGGCGGTCGTATATTGCTTTCGCCGCGTTATATTGCGAGATCAGCTGATACTGCTGCGCCTGGTGTTCTCGCAGCAATAGCGTTAGCTGGTCGTTGGCCTCAAAGGCGCGCGAAACATCGGCGGCGTGGTCTTTGTCCTGACGTTTGCCCTGAAAAATAGGCATATCGACGGTGAACATCACTCCGACCATGTCGTCGTAATCATCCCCGCGTCTGGCGTAATAGACTTCAACGCCGACGTCGGGGATCGCCGCCACCTCCGATTGCCCTGATTTAGCTTTTGCCAGATCGGCTTCTCGCGCGGCCTGGATCAGCTCCGGATGGAGTTTAACCCCCTCGATTAAGGTGGTTTCATCCGCCGGAAGTCGTTCGATGCGCGGCAGGGGGCCGGAGATATCGCGCACATCCTTGCCGGTGAGCTGCATCAAGCGCGCCTGAGCAACCTGCACATCGCGACGCGCGTTATCCTGCTCATTTTTCATCGCATTCAATGCCAGTTGAACGTCCAGCACGCTGCTGGGACTGGCGCTATCGCTACTGACGCCCGCTTTCTGGACGCCAATTTGCCGGGAAGTTTCGCTGATCAATGTCTGAACTGAGCGTAGCGATTTCTGCGCCACCGCCAGCGCCAGCCATGCCTGAGCTGTTTCCCGTTGGAGTCGCGCGCGAATCACATCCGCGTTGGCGGCGGTTCGCCGCGCTTCGGCGGTTATCGAGCCGGCTTTGCGCTCGCGCTTAGTGCTGCTGACGTAGTCCTGCATCACACCGACCCGCTGCATGGTCATACCTTCACGGGTCAGGCGGCTGGTGTTGTTACCCCCCAACGGGACGTTCTCAATGCCAAATTTCAGCTTTGGGTCGGGGAGCTGCATGGCGGAGTCCGCCATGTTTTCTAATGCGTTAACCTGATGATCGTTAGCGGAAAGCTCGGCGGAGTAGCTCTGCGCAGCCGACAGGGCCTCCGCCAGCGTCGTCGCCCAGCCGTTAGTTGAAATCAGCGACAGCAGAAGCGGCAGCCCAAAGGCCGCCTTATTTACGATGTGCATAGTGACTCCGGAGTTATTGCGCGGTAATGGAAACGAGCGCGTAGCCGGAGTCAGTCTGACGGAAGGAAAAATTAACCCGCTGCCCCACTGCTAACTTTCCACCCTGATACTCGCCAAGCGCAAAGCTCATGGTCATCGCGGGCCAGTTCAGTTGCGCAACAGGCGAATGGGCAATGGATACCGAATTATCGCGCCAGGCTTTAATCAGCCCATTTGCTGAATAAGTCGTAACGGAATCATCCTGCTTATTCATATCCGACATGTCCGTCATCGTGGACATATTGTGGTGATGCATGGCGCTGTCTTCGGCGCTGGCGGGAAATGAGACGGCGGTAAAGGTCAGAACGCTGGTAATAAGCAGAAAAATAGAAGTAGAACGCATCATAATATCTCCGAAAAAAACATAAAGTCGCCCGCAGACCGGGCAGATCTGATGGATGTTTTTAACGGAGATTTATTCTCTGAAGCGGCAGAAGCGTATTTCAGCCGGAGGGCCAGTGACCGGCGGCGTATGCCAGTCCATACGTTCAGCGCAACTTTCCTGTTGCGGGGAAACCACTAACAGCGCGGTCTCCGAGGGAAGAGCATTCAGCTGTAGCGCAGTTGAAGAATTAGGCTGAGCCGTGTCCGGGTCACAGTGTTTCTCGCAAATAACTTTCTGACCAGCGCTTTCCATACCGGGCATACTCATCATGCCATCAACAATATGGTGAACCTGCACTTCCGGCGCGACCGATGGTTGGCCGCCGCCATGATGCGCCGCGACCGCGAGCTGAAGATTGAGCAGTAACCAACAGGCAAGGTAATGACTCCAACTTATTGATAGTGTTTTATGTTCAGATAATGCCCGATGACTTTGTCATGCAGCTCCACCGATTTTGAGAACGACAGCGACTTCCGTCCCAGCCGTGCCAGGTGCTGCCTCAGATTCAGGTTATGCCGCTCAATTCGCTGCGTATATCGCTTGCTGATTACGTGCAGCTTTCCCTTCAGGCGGGATTCATACAGCGGCCAGCCATCCGTCATCCATATCACCACGTCAAAGGGTGACAGCAGGCTCATAAGACGCCCCAGCGTCGCCATAGTGCGTTCACCGAATACGTGCGCAACAACCGTCTTCCGGAGCCTGTCATACGCGTAAAACAGCCAGCGCTGGCGCGATTTAGCCCCGACATAGCCCCACTGTTCGTCCATTTCCGCGCAGACGATGACGTCACTGCCCGGCTGTATGCGCGAGGTTACCGACTGCGGCCTGAGTTTTTTAAGTGACGTAAAATCGTGTTGAGGCCAACGCCCATAATGCGGGCAGTTGCCCGGCATCCAACGCCATTCATGGCCATATCAATGATTTTCTGGTGCGTACCGGGTTGAGAAGCGGTGTAAGTGAACTGCAGTTGCCATGTTTTACGGCAGTGAGAGCAGAGATAGCGCTGATGTCCGGCGGTGCTTCTGCCGTTACGCACCACCCCGTCAGTAGCTGAACAGGAGGGACAGCTGATAGAAACAGAAGCCACTGGAGCACCTCAAAAACACCATCATACACTAAATCAGTAAGTTGGCAGCATCACCAACAGGCAATAACAAGCCCAGCGCGGATACGTAGCCTGCGCCGGGTTGCTTGTTTAAATAATACCTGTAGTGACTGGATCATAGTTATATTCACAATAAGACGACTGACGAATTAAATCATACTCACCGACAGAATTAAATAATATTTCAGAAGGAAAAACAGGCATTAAACAGAATGAAGTTTCTCTATATATATTTACACAAAATAGTGAAATAACGATTTGACCTTCCCCCTGGGGGAAGGTGTATAGGGATGAAAATAATGTACTTAATAAATGACAAAAATGTTATTTGTATGTAATTCAGTAATAAATTAAGCCGCTATTCCAGCACTAACGTATCGCCAGTTGCCGGGGCCGCGTCCGCTGAAAGCCACCATCGCCCCCATGAGCCGGTGCAGTGGCACGCCATAATTTTTTCTACCTTTTGCTCCTGCAAAAACAGTTTCAGCTGGCGTATGAGCCAGGGGGAAGCGCTGCGCAGATGAAGACCGCCGATTACAGCGTGTATTTTCTGTTCACCCATTATCTTCTGGCAGTGCCTGATGGTATCGATCAATCCGCGATGTCCGCAGCCGCAGATAATGACCAGCCCTCGGGTCGAGCGGTAGATCAGCACGCCTTCATCGGCAATATAATCCTGTGTCTGACCATCAAGTACGCCGTAAGCTTTTGGCCTGGCGACGGCAATTTCACCGGACCACGTTAACCGCTCACTAATCCGCAACGGCTCGCGGTTATACTCCATCCGGTGGCGGGAATAGTCGATTTCCCGCGATAGTTTCTTAATTTTCCAGCGGTGCCCGGCCAGCGATAGCGCAGAATAACGCCGCTGCGCAATCTGCGGATGGCAGATAATACGACTGTTATCCGGTAGCCACGGCACGCCGCCGCAGTGATCGTAGTGCCCATGCGACAGCACCGTCGCAGTTAAATCTTTTAAAGAAACGCCCATAAGCTGGGCATTGTGTAAAAAACTGCCGTCAGGCCCGGTATCAAACAGGACTCGGCTGGTTTCATCTTGCAAAAGCAGGCTCAAACCCGGTTTCGCCCGCAGCGTTTTGTCCTTTCCCTCACCGAGTCGATTTTCAAGCAACACCTTAATTATTAGAGCCATTGTCCTTCCGATAGCCACTATTTCACGGCGCGTAGTCTACCTGGCAGCCACTGAAAGTACCGTGATGCATCGCTCAGCACGGCGCATAAAAAGGTGACAGCGTCACTGAAAAACGTCAACGATTTAAAAAGCTTGTTGCCAGAGCATCATTGCCGCCTTCAAGCAACTCGAATTATTTTGGGTGTATGCTGATGGCGAGTTTCTCACAACCGGAGCGCACTATGGCAGACTGGAACCCTTCACTGTATTTGAAATTTGGCGCGGAACGTACGCGCCCCGCCGCTGAACTTCTCGCCCGTATCGCCCATCACCCCGCAGCGCTGGCCATCGATTTAGGCTGTGGACCGGGCAACAGTACCGCCCTGTTACGCGACGCCTGGCCGGAGGCAACGATTATTGGCATCGATAATTCACCAGCGATGCTGGAAGAGGCCGCCCGGACGCTGCCCAATTGCCGATTTGTCGCCGCAGATATCGGTGAGTTTCGCCCCGAACGCCCAGCGGACGTGATCTACGCCAATGCTTCTCTGCAGTGGCTAACCGATCATCAACGGCTATTTCCTCATCTGGTGGGTAATCTTGCGGCGAATGGCGTGCTGGCGGTGCAGATGCCTGATAACTGGCAGGAACCGTCGCATACCCTGATGCGTCAGGTAGCAAACGAGTTGGGGCATCCAGCCAGCGGACGTCATCCGCTGCCGAGCGTGCAGGAGTATTACGATATTCTGACCGCCAGCGGCTGCGAGGTGGATATCTGGCGCACGACCTATTTCCACCCTCTGGATTCACATCAGGCCATTATTGACTGGTTGCAGTCCACAGGGCTTAGACCGTTTCTGCAACCGCTGGATGAACAGCAGCGCGAAGCGTTTCTTGAGCGTTATCTGGAACGGCTCAGAGAGCATTATCCGTTACAGTGTAACGGAAAGGTTTTATTGTTATTTCCTCGTCTGTTTATAGTGGCGCGACGCTCGTCTTGAACGATAAGAATGGGACTACGGCGCCGGAACAAGCGCCGTATCATCTGATTTACCAGGAAAGGTGATGCACCAGGGAGAGGTCCCATGCGGTGGCCAACAGCGAAAGAAACATGATTAAATTGACGACTGTCTCTATGCGTTTTTCCATTTTTGCTTCTCCTGAGCCGTTTTCACCTGTTTTACAGGTAAAATCTTAATAACTTCTTAATCTCAGACTTTTAGAGCGTTATGCGGTAGCGAACATAGTCATCAGCTGGCGTAAATTCATCATAAAGACGCCGGGCCGGATTATCAGTGCGGGTGTGCCAGTAAAGACGCGACCATCCTTTCTCTATGCCTTCCACTTGCAGCGATTGCATTAGCGTCCTGGCGATACCGCGCCCGCGTACCTGTGGGTCAACATACAGATCTTCCAGATAACAAATGGGGGTTTTTACCCATGTTCCTTCGTGGAGCACGCAAATCGCAAACCCAACCACTTTCCCGTCCACCACGGCAACGCGGCCCAACAGCGACGAAGCGGTATCAAGCAGGCGCTGCCAGGTGTATTCAGTGACGTCCTGCGGCTGCGGGCTGCCGTAAAATTTGGTGTAACCTTCCCACAGCTGTAACCACTGCGCTTTGTCCTGCGGACCTGTTTCGCGAATCTCAATGACCATCGCATTTCCCCTTAAACGGATAAGCCATTATTTTCCGGACAGATAATTTCTTCAAGCGCCTGGGGCACAATTCATCCTTTTCTCTTAATTGCCTTTAGTTTGTCTGCCAGGCAAAGATTGCACGATGTTGCAAACCTGCTTTAAAGAAAAAAATAAAAGTATGTTGTAACTAATTTAAGCGCAAAACTAACCCGGCGGTAGCCGGGTTGAGATCGATAACAAGTCAGCTTCAGGCATTGTGCCTGGATAATCGCCGGGTGGCGGCTGTCGCCTTACCCGGCCTGAAAAATCCAGCGTGCCTGCTTCAGAACATCAGCACAGCGGTTTAACCGCCGCACGCATGCCATCGCGCAGAATAGCATCCAGATCCTGCGTAACCTGCTCTACCAGGCCAGAAACTTTAGTCAGATCCTGCTCCCAGTGGGATTCAACGGACAGTACCGCGTTCACCAGTTCACCAGTGCTGATTTGCGCATCACGATGCTGGGCCCACAGCGCCTGATAGCTTTCCATCCATTCAGCGTCATCCTGCACCGGATAGCTCTCGCCGTTTCGCTCACCGCGGTAAAACGCGATCAGCGCCGCCAGTGCAAAAGTCAGACGTGCCGGGAGCTTGCCACCTTTCGTCTGCCCCGCCAGCAGCTGTGGCAAAATGCGGGTGCGGTATTTGGTCATCCCGTTAAGGGCGATAGACAGAAGCTGGTGCTTGATATACGGGTTACGGAAGCGCCCGGTTACCGCGCTGGCGAAAGATTCCAGCTCATCACGCGGCAGGTCGAGAACCGGAATAATCTCTTCATAAATCGCCTTCTCGACGAAAGAACAGATTTCAGTGTCATTCATCGCCTCACCAACGGTATCCAGGCCAGCCTGGAAAGCGACCGGCACCAGCGCAGTGTGCGCACCGTTAAGAATGGCGACTTTGCGCTCTTTATACGGTTTAATATCGTCAACGATCAGTACGTTAAGCGCCAACTTGTCGAGGCGCAGCTCCGCGGCCAGGGATTTTGGTCCCTGAATCACAAACAGATAGAAGTGCTCTGCGGTGTCAAGGAAACCATCTTTATAGCCCAGTTGCTCTTCAATCTGCGCCGCTTCATCACGCGGATAGCCGGTAACAATGCGGTCCACCAAGGTAGAACAGAAAGCGTTAGCCTCATCCAGCCAGGTCAGGAACGCTTGCGGCAGCGCCCACTCCTGCGCGTAGCGCAGCACCAGTTCACGTAGCGCTTCGCCGTTATAATCAATCAGTTCACAAGGGATGATGACCCAACCTTTATCCGCCGCACCGGAGAAATGGCTGTAGCGCTCAAACAGCAGGCGGGTCAACTTCGCCGGATAGCTGACCGCAGGCGCATCATCGAAACGATCGCCTGCGTGGTAGCTGATGCCCGCTTCAGTGGTATTGGAAAACACAAACCGCATATCAGGGTTATGCGCCAGACGCAGCAACTCATCGTAATCCGCATAGGCGCTGATTTCCCGGTTTACAGAACGAATCAACCTTGCATCGCTGACCGCTTCGCCCTTCTCATTCAGGCCACGAATGATCGTGGTATAGAGACCATCCTGAGTGCTGAGCGACGGCGGGAATGAACTCTCAATCGGACGCACGATCACCACCCCGGAATTCAGGTCGGTCTGCTCGTTCAGCAGATCGATCTGCCAGTCGATAAACGCGCGCAGAAAGTTGCCTTCGCCAAACTGGATGATACGTTCAGGGTACTGCGCGCCCGGGAAATCGCGACGATTTAATGTTTTCACAAGGGTTCCCTCATAGAGTAGTCATACAACCTGAGTAATTGGTCCAATAAGTTATCAGGTTTTTACACGAGTGAAACCCTGTTTTGATCAAAGCTGTATGCAATATCAAATTTATTACAGAAATTTATAGAACAGAGATGTCGCGGTCAGCTCTCCGTCCGGCATCAGCGCATAGCGCGGAATTTCCCCGGCTTTTTCCCAACCGCATTGAAGATAAAAGTTTTCTGCGCCACTACCCGTCGCCGTATCCAGCACCAGAACGCTCTTACCCTGCTCACGTGCAATCTCTTCCAGCTGGTTCATCAGTGCGTTAGCCAGCCCCTGTCGACGTGCATTTTGGTGAACCAGAAGTTTGGCGACGTCGGCACGGTGGGGTTGGTTTTCCGGTTGGTCGGTGATTAGCTGTACTGTACCGACCAACCGCTGCTGTGCATCTACCGCCGCGAGGATGGTACGCTCCCCGGCGGCAACGCTCTGCGCCATTTTCTGCCAGAATGCCGTCGCGGTTTGCGGATTAAAGGGCTGCATAAAGCTCACCGACGCCCCGCCATTGACGCAACTGACGAGGATGTCGGTTAATTGAGAAAGGTGTTCGAGAATATCGTCACGCGACAGCGTGCGTAGAGAAAAGGATGTGGTCATAAGTAACTCCTTGAAATCGACCACACCACTATGTTTTTAACGTATATTTAACACAACAATATTTATCATCGCGTTTTCTTATAGCGTGCTTTCAGCCAGCTTTTCCGTACAGATCCGGTTACGCCCAGCTTTTTTCGCCCGAATCATATAATCATCAGCATTCATTAATAACTGATTAAAAAGATCGTTCACCCGCGCAGTTCCGAGCTGGCGGCTCTCCATTCCCATACTGATAGTCAGCTTGATATGGCTTTGACCCCAGGTAAAGGTTTGCGATTCGATGCCCTGGCGAATTTTCTCCGCCAGTATTTGACCTTCCTGCTCTGAGGCCGTTATCGCCGCGACCGCGAACTCTTCGCCGCCAATACGCGCCACCATGCCCTGTTCACCCGCCAGCAGCCGCACCTGTTGTGCAAACTGGGCAAGCACGCAATCACCGCACTCATGCCCCCAGCGATCATTGACCTGTTTAAAGCCGTCGATATCCAGCACCATGACCGTTAATAGATTTTCGGATGATAATGGCTGACGTTTCAGCGCCTCGCTTAAACCGGAACGGGAATAAACGCGCGTCTGGAAATCAAAATCAGCACGCAGCGCCAGCTGTTTCATCAAGTTATTAATCGCCTCGACGCTGGAGGCGACAATAATCGGGCTAATCAGCATTGCCGCTATGCCAAGCCGGGTCGAGAAGAGCTGCCAGGGCTGCATCCGGGCATCGTGCGAGAGATGGATCAGCGAGTTGGCCACCAGCAAAATTTCGCTAATTCCGGTAATAAAGGTCAGCAGACAGGTTAGCGGCAAGGGGTACCGAATGGCACACCAAATCAGCGCCGGTAGCGGAAAAGTAATGCTTCCCGCCCCGCCAACGGCGACGCCGAGAATAATCGACAACACCAGGGCAATAGTCGGCAGCAGTTGACGCAAGCGAAAACGGCCAAATGCCGAGGGCAGCGTCAGTGTCAAAACAAACGGTAGAATCAGCACGGCAGTAGAAAACTGCTCGCTAAACCAGTCCGCCAGTTGGGGAATAAAGGTGGCGCGTTCAACATCCACCGAACCCAGCGCACCCACGGCGGCACACAACAACGCCGCCAGCAGACAATAGCAAAACAGACTCAGCGCGTTAATCGGGCCAGGCATTGAATCCGTTCGCCGTTTATCCCACAGAATCAACTGAGCAAGGGTAACAATAAAGACAATATTGGAGAAATTAATCAGGAAGGAAGCAAAGCCCATTCCCCAGCGCGAAGTTAAACCGTCATAAACCAGCATGGCAGCAAAACAGACGGCGTAAAAATAACTGCGATTTAGCCAAATATAACGTGCAAAAATACCCGCCATTACCGCGTTTAGCGGCCAAAAGAAGGACAGTTCCTGAACCAGGCGCAGCATCGCGCCAAAGAAATGCAGCAGTAGCGTTAACGTGAACAAGACCAGCGCATCGCGCACGGGTTGTTCCTCACGAAACAGCGTGAATGACCGAATCGACAGTGGAGACATTCATGATTATCCGTCTAATTGTTTCAGGCAATTATTATGTTAATAATTAGTTAGCACGGCATCATATCATGAGAATAATTATCAGGCATACACTGACGCCTGATGAATTAAAGTTAGCGTTGGTCGGGAGAATTCATCTGGATGACCAGCCAGTGGTGAATGACCTGCACCACATAGCGCTGCTCTTGCTCGCTAAGTCTCCGTCCTTGCGGGATGGCATGCCACTTTTCCAGACACCCGCGACAGCAGGTAGCGGTGGCGTGTTGCGCAATAAACACCGGATGCCCGCGCATTGGAGTTTGTTTACCATCGTTAGGTATTTCAGCAGGAGCCAACCGCTTGCCGATAAAATCAGCGGCGTGCTGGTCGATAACGTCCGCCCCTTTATCATAGCAATACTGCCGCTCCCTGACGCCAAGGCGAAACCGTGAGCGAAAAGTGGAACGCTGAAGGCGAGAAAATAGAGTGTCGATTGGCACCATCAGAACACCGACCTCCCCAGTTTTTGGGTGAGTTTTTCCAGTAAAGCGATACCGGCCAGCGAGTTCCCGGCTTCGTCAAGCTCCGGGCTCCACACCGCAATCGCCATCTCCTGCGGGACGATAGCCACAATCCCTCCGCCAACGCCGGATTTCGCCGGTAAACCAACTCGCCAGGCGAATTCACCCGCGTTCTGGTACATGCCGCTGGTCATCATCAGCGCATTGACCTGGCGTGATTGAATCGGTGCAATAACCGGCGACGTAAGGTGCGGAGCAATGCCACTATCGGCAAGTAACAAGAACGTGCGCGCCAGTTCGACACAGCTCATCTCCAGCGAGCAGTAATGAAAGTAATTTTGCAGCACCGTCGCAACATCGTTATGAAAGTTGCCAAACGATTTCATCAGCCACGCGATGGCGGCGTTACGCGCCGAGTGGTCAAATTCGGAACGGGCCACCACCGGATCATAGGCAATATCGCTCACGCCGCTCAGGCGACGGACGATTTCCAGCATTCTCTGACGCGGTGCGCTAAGACGGCTTTGCAGCATATCGCAGACCACCAGCGCCCCGGCATTAATAAATGGATTGCGCGGTTTACCCTGTTCGATTTCCAGCTGCAACAGCGAGTTAAATGGCTGCCCGGAAGGGTCTTTGCCCACTCGCTGCCAGATCTCCTCTTCCTGATAGTGGTTCATTGCTACTACCAGGCTCAGCACTTTCGAGATAGATTGGATAGAGAAACGCTCGTGAGCATCACCAGCGCTGTAGTGTTGACCATCCACCGTACAGATAGCAACGCCAAGCTTGTCGCCGCTGACGCTGGCCAGCGCCGGAATATAATCCGCCACCTTGCCGCGCCCAATCAGCGGCCTGACTTCAGCCAAAATGGCATCGAGCATTGCGTTATTGATTACTGTCGCCACACGCGGCTCCTTGCCAACATCAAAATTCGGGCTGCAATTATAGGCGCACAAGGAGCGAAGAAACAGCCTCTTTCAGCCTCTTCTGGCCGCACGTTATGGCTCATCGCGGATAAAAAAACCATTGGTCAAAGTTACAAGTAATATAAAACACGTTAATCATTCCCCCTCAACAAGGAAGCAAGGGTTAAATTTAATGAGCAAATCACATACAGAAGTGAGTAAATTTTTAAGTTATGTCTTACGCCATCAGCCTGAAGCCATCGGACTGATACTGGATAACGAAGGCTGGGCGGATATCGACACATTGATTGCCTGCGCGACCAGAGAACGCGTGCAGCTCGACAGGCAGCTCATTCAATCAGTTGTTGAAAACAACGATAAAAAGCGTTTTGCCATTTCAGCCGATGGTCAACGCATCCGCGCGGTTCAGGGGCACTCTTCCCGACAGGTTGATATCACGTTTATTGCAACAACGCCGCCTGAGTTTTTATTTCATGGGACCGCAACGCGATTTGTTGATGCGATCCGTGAGCAGGGGTTGATTCCCGGTGCCAGACAATATGTGCATCTGTCCGACAACGAAACAACCGCGGCTGCGGTGGGAAAACGTTACGGTAAGCCCGTGGTGCTGAAAATTAATGCCTTATCGATGTATGAGCAGAACATTGAGTTTTATCAGGCGGAGAATGGCGTTTGGTTAACAGCGGCGGTGCCCGCGAAGTTTATTGAGTGATAAGACAATCCCGGAGGCGGCGCGGCGCGCCTGTCCGGGCTACTCCTGGTTCACGTCCGGCATTACTGTTGAAGCTCGCGGACTAACGCCTCGGTCTGCTGCTGGTTGCGCAAACGCACAAAGCGAATATGTTGATATTGTGGATCCTGCATATCCGCCAGATAGCGCTGGCGATTATTACGCCAGGTTTTTAGCGTCCAGAGGATAATGGATTCCCGACTAAAAAAGGAGCGGCGGAAGGTTTCGCAATTGCCGGTGCCGGGCCACAGCTCCTGTCGGCGGCTTGCACGAGAGGCCGCGCGCCATACCGCCTGGCGGAAGGTGCGCCAGAAGCTGTAATCCACCCACACCACCAAATCAACCTCACGCCATTTCACCGGACGGCTGCGGTTGTAGTTACCGTCCAGCACCCAGCCGGGCGCGTCGAGAGCAGCAGCAAGTTTGGCGTAAAACTCATCATCCGGCGTCCCTTGCCACTCCGGCCGCCAGTAAAGTACATCCATTTCGATATAAGGCAGTGACAGTTCCTGAGCCAGCCGACGCGCGAGGGTAGATTTGCCGACGCCACTGGTCCCTACTACGTTGATTTTCATCGTTGTCTCTCGGGCAAAACGCGGGCTGAGAATAATAGCGCAATAACGTCGCAAGCAATGAGCAAAATTATCTGACCATTCTCCTGCCGTCAGAAAATAACCGATCTCCTTGATATTTAAGTAAGTGCTGCCCGCGAATGTTTTGCGTGCGTCCATTTTGTGATGCGTGTAGGATTCTCCGCCATGTTGGCTTATCTCATTCACCAGAATGATGAGAGGGCCTGCATCACGAACCACTCATGGACATTGACAGGAAAATAGCAATATCAATGAATACGAAACACACTACTGTGGCGGAGCAGCATGCTGCAAAACGCCACTGGCTGAACTCGCAAGAGTCCGGTTATCACAAGGCAATGGGCAACCGACAGGTGCAGATGATCGCCATCGGCGGTGCCATCGGTACCGGTTTATTCCTCGGTGCAGGTGCGCGCTTACAGATGGCCGGGCCCGCGCTGGCACTGGTTTATCTGGTCTGCGGCCTGTTCTCGTTCTTTATTTTACGTGCGCTGGGCGAACTGGTGCTCCACCGCCCTTCCAGCGGCAGCTTCGTCTCCTACGCTCGTGAATTCCTCGGCGAAAAGGCGGCCTATGTGGCGGGCTGGATGTACTTTATCAACTGGGCGATGACCGGGATTGTCGATATCACCGCCGTCGCGCTGTACATGCACTACTGGGGCGCGTTTGGCGACGTTCCGCAGTGGGTCTTTGCCCTTGGCGCGCTGGCGATTGTCGGCACCATGAACATGATCGGGGTGAAATGGTTCGCCGAGATGGAGTTCTGGTTCGCGCTGATAAAAGTGCTGGCGATCGTGGCGTTTCTGGTGGTCGGGACGATTTTCCTCGGCAGCGGCAAGCCGCTGGACGGCAACGCCACCGGCTTCCATCTGATTACCGATAACGGCGGCCTGTTCCCACACGGCCTGCTGCCCGCACTGGTGCTGGTGCAGGGCGTAGTCTTTGCCTTCGCTTCTATCGAGCTGGTTGGTACCGCCGCAGGCGAGTGCAAAGACCCGCAGACCATGGTACCGCGCGCGATTAATAGCGTTATCTGGCGCATCGGTCTGTTCTACGTGGGTTCGGTACTGCTGCTGGTTTTGCTGCTGCCATGGAACGCCTATCAGGCCGGGCAGAGTCCGTTCGTCACCTTTTTCTCAAAGCTGGGCGTGCCGTATATCGGCAGCGTAATGAATATCGTGGTGTTAACCGCCGCGCTCTCCAGCCTGAACTCCGGGCTCTACTGCACCGGGCGTATTCTGCGCTCCATGTCGATGGGCGGTTCCGCACCGCAATTTATGTCGAAAATGAGCCGTCATCATGTGCCTTACGCCGGGATTCTGGCGACGCTGGCGGTCTACGTGGTCGGGGTATTCCTCAACTATCTGGTGCCTTCGCAGGTATTCGAGATTGTCCTGAACGTTGCTTCGCTGGGGATTATCGCTTCGTGGGGCTTTATCGTGGTGTGTCAAATGCGCCTACGTAAGGCCATCAAGGAAGGGAAAGCGGCGGACGTCAGCTTCAAGATGCCGGGTGCGCCCTTCACTTCCTGGCTGACCCTGCTGTTCCTGCTGAGCGTGCTGGTGTTAATGGCTTTCGACTATCCGAATGGCACTTATACCATCGGTTCGATTCCGCTGATTGCCGTGCTGCTGGTAGCCGGCTGGTTTGGCGTGCGTAAACGCGTACACGATATTCATAGCACCGCGCCGAATATCGAAAAACAGCTGTAAATCACTTTTGCGGTTTGCCCCAGCGGGCAAACCGCGATGACAACGCTTAGTTGTCTTCCACCAGTTGAGCGACATCGCTGCTGTTGATCTGGCGCTGGTTACCTGACTCATCGGTATAGCTGGTCATGCCGGTATCTTTATCCAGCTTCGGCTTGCCCTGCGTCACAATAGTTTGCCCGCTTTTCGTCGTCATCACATAGTTCGAGCTACAGCCCGCCAGAAGAGCCAGCATCGCGCCAGCGCACACAACCATTAATGATTTTTTCATCTTTTCTCCAGGATTAATGCCACCGTCCCGCTAATGCAGGAAAGTCTTAAGTGTATAGCCATTACATTTATCCGGCTAATAAGTGTTTGTAACAGAGGGTGATACAGGCGAGCAGGAGGGGGTTGCCCCCTCCTGAGAAGATTATAGCGCGATGCGGATAACGTCATCCGGCTGGGTCGCTTCTTTCTGACGAGTCGATTCCTGCTTCACGCTGACGTACAGCGTTTTACCATCAGCGGAAAGCGTCAGGCTGTTCGGGTGAGTCGGAGTCTTGAAGGTTTTGACCACTTTATAGGTCTTGCCATCAATCACGCTCACTTCACCGGCTTTACGGTGGGTCACGTAAGCTTCATTGCGGGTCGGGTTAAACAGCACGGCCAGAGATTCCGGCGCGGCGATTTTCTCCAGTACTTTGCCGTCGCGAATGTCAACCACCAGCACTTCCGGCTGTTTGCCATCGGTGATAAAGGCGCGGTGACCCGCGGTGTCCAGGCTCAGGTTCAGGTAGAAGTGCTCTTTGCCATCATCCTGCAGCTTCTTACGCGACAGGATCTTGTTGCTGGTGCTGTCGATAGTCAGCAACTCACCATCGGCGTTGGTGGTGTAGATACGGTTGGCTTCCGCGTCTACCGCCAGCCCCGTCGCCATCGCACCAGTGTTGGCAATGGTGTCTTTCAGGGTCAGCTTGTCGCCATCCACCACCCAGATCACGCTCTCTTTACCCAGACCAGTGATATAGACGGTATTGGTTTTCTCGTTGACCGCCAGCTCGCGCGGAGCCAGCGGGCGCACGGTTTCACTACGCTCACGAGGATCCAGCACCAGGCGCCCTTTCACTTTGCCGGTTTTGGCATCGATAGCCGTCACGGTGCTGTCGGTGGTATTACCAAACCACAGAGTCTGAGTTGCATTGTTGATAGTGGCGCCAAACGGTTTCAGATCGTTATGAATAATCTGGGTCACCTCGAGAGTCGTCGGATCAAGACGATAAACGATACCGCCTTTATCCAGCGAACGGCTTTGAGACGTGGCCACCCACAGCGCATTTTCCTGCTGGCTATAAGCCATTTCGTATGCGCCCTTGCCAACGGCCTTGCGCAGCATTTCTTCCGCCGCGTGAGCGCTGAAGCTCCCCGCCAGCAGCAACGAAGTTAACAACAGTGAACGGCGCAGACGTGGCGCGGACAGATGACGTAATGACATGACGACTCCCTTTGATAAAACAGTATATGCCTGCTCGACAGTGCTTCCGTGGCGCAAAATCATTGCTTTGCGCTATTCTTGGAATGCGAATAGTAATCATTATTTATCGCAATGTGGAGAGTTAATTGCGTTTAGTGGCCCTGCGATCACGCAATTCTTGCTATTTGTTAACTCAAATCCCGTTAAGTCTTTTCAAAAAATTTACAAAAGAGTTAACATATATACATATGTTCCGTTTGGTTCGTTTTACGAGTAACTTTGATGAAAATCCTTTCCTTGCGCGCCGCCGCACTCCCCGCTCTGCTTCTGCCGCTTATTTCCACTGCGCCAACCGCTACCGCCGCTGAACAAACCATGGTCGTCACCGCTGCGCCATCTACGGTTTCTGAACTCGATACCCCAGCCGCCGTGAGCGTGGTTAACGGCGATGAAATGCGTCAGGCCGCTCCGCGCGTAAACCTCTCCGAGTCGCTGGGCGCGGTTCCCGGCCTCCAGGTACAAAACCGACAAAACTACGCCCAGGATCTGCAGCTTTCTATTCGCGGCTTCGGCTCCCGCTCGACCTACGGCGTACGCGGGCTGCGCATATACGTCGACGGTATTCCGGCCACCATGCCCGATGGCCAGGGGCAAACCTCGAATATTGACATTGGCAGCCTCGACTCGCTTGAGGTGCTGCGCGGCCCCTTTTCCGCTCTGTACGGCAACTCTTCCGGCGGAGTAATTAATGCCACCAGCCAGACCGGCAGCCAGCCGCCAACTATCGAAGCCAGCAGCTACTACGGTAGCTTCGGTACCTGGCATTACGGCATGAAAGCAACCGGCGCTGTCGGTGACGGTACGCACGCGGGCGACGTCGACTATGTGGTTTCCACCAACCGCTTCACCACCCACGGCTCCCGCGACCATAGCGGCGCGCGCAAGAATCTCGCTAACGCCAAACTGGGCGTGCGTATCGACGACGTCAGCAAGCTGACCCTGTTGTTCAACAGCGTCGATATCAAAGCTAACGATGCGGGCGGCCTGAGCTATGACGAATGGCAGAGTAACCCGCGCCAGTCTCCCCGCGGCGATCAGTACAATACGCGCAAAACCATTAAGCAGACCCAGGCCGGTTTGCGCTATGAGCGCCAGCTGAGCGAACATGACGACCTGAGCGTGATGATGTACGCCGGTGAGCGCGAAACCACGCAATATCAGTCGATTCCG
The DNA here is from genome assembly GCF_003261575.2 of Klebsiella huaxiensis. Lineage (GTDB taxonomy): Bacteria > Pseudomonadota > Gammaproteobacteria > Enterobacterales > Enterobacteriaceae > Klebsiella > Klebsiella huaxiensis. The sequence goes on from NZ_CP036175.1 coordinate 3,135,380, forward strand.
CGCGCGCCACAGCTTAACCCAACCCATGCGGGCGGCGTTATCGACCTGACCCGACACTATCAGGGGATTGATACCCGCTGGACCCACCGCGGCGAGCTGCTGGTGCCGGTCACCTTTACCACCGGTCTCGATTACGAAACCATGAGCGAGCGCCGCAAAGGCTTCGAAAACTTTGTTATGCGCAACGGTGCGCCGCAGTACGGCGAAAAGGGCGACCTGCGTCGCAATGAACGTAATCTGATGTGGAATATCGACCCGTATCTACAAACTCAGTGGCAGCTTACCGAGAAACTTTCGCTGGACGCCGGGGTACGTTACAGCTCGGTGTGGTTCGATTCTAATGACTACTACATTACTCCTGGCAACGGCGATGATAGCGGCGATGCCAGTTATCACAAGTGGCTGCCAGCGGGCTCACTGAAATATGCAGTAACCGACGCGTGGAATCTGTACGTTTCCGCCGGTCGCGGCTTCGAAACGCCGACGATTAACGAGCTTTCGTATCGTTCCGGCAACCAGGGCGGTCTGAACTTTGGTCTCCAGCCGTCAACCAACGAAACCGTCGAAATTGGCAGCAAGGCGCGTATTGGCAATGGCTTGTTAACTGCTGCGCTATTCCAGACTGATACCGATAATGAGATTGTGGTCGACGCCAGCAGCGGCGGGCGTACCAGCTATAAAAACGCCGGCAAGACCCGTCGTCAGGGGATGGAACTGGGGCTGGATCAGCAGTTCGGCGACAGCTGGCGTTTGAAAGCAGCGTGGACCTGGCTGGATGCGACTTATCGCACCAACGTCTGCGACGACACGAGCTGTAAAGGCAACCGTATTCCAGGGATCGCCCGCAATATGGGCTATGCGTCCTTCGGTTATCAGCCCGAAAAAGGCTGGTACGCGGGCAGCGATATTCGTTATATGAGCGATATTATGGCTAATGATGAAAACACCGCCAAAGCGCCGTCATGGACGGTGGTCGGCCTGACGACCGGCTATAAATGGAGCTACGGCAAGATGGATATGGATCTGTTTGGACGCGTCGATAACCTGTTCGATCGCAGCTACGCGGGCTCGGTTATCGTTAACGAATCCAACGGTCGCTACTACGAACCGGCACCGGGCCGCAATTATGGAGTCGGGCTGAATCTGGCATGGCGGTTTGAGTAACGCATCACCTGGAATCCTGCTTTTCTGCCGGGCTGCTCACGTCGCCCGGCAATTTCCAAAACGCGCGCTTTGCCTTAAATAAGGTTTCTTAAGGACAATTCAAAAATAATCTTTTCCGCCTGGCAGGAGAAAGCGATAGAAACGTCGAGCTTCACCTCATCACCTGCAGCCACAATGGTATAGTCAACCTGCGGCGGCTCGCTGGCGGGCGTTGCGGCTACAGCGCGTTCGCGAACGGCAGCCACCGTAGCCTCTGCTTCTTCGCGCGAGGGGAATGTTTTCTCTGCCCGGTAGACGCAATCTTCATTATCAATGATAGATCCAACGTCAATGGCGCAACCTTTGGTACTGCATTTATCTACAACATCTTTCATAACGATAACCTCTTGAGTTTCTATCAGGATAAGAATCCGTTAGCGGAAAAGCAAACCATTAAAATATGTATGGATTAGTTAGCTGGAATTATATACCGTCGAGTGAGTCATCTCCTTACGCCATCGCATAGCGATTTCGCGATTGCGGGTTGATAAAACACTGCGTTGGTAAAATCTCGCGCCACCGCGATCAATCGTGCACGCCATCACACTATCCTGCGTTGTGCCTCGTTTATCCCGCTTTACAGCGTTACCCTTGTCACAAAACAACGCCAATAAGGAGCTGCCATGGCACTGCCAGTGATTATCGATTGCGATCCGGGTCATGATGACGCGATTGCCCTCGTTCTTGCCCTCGCTTCACCCGAGCTTGATGTGAAAGCCGTCACCTCGTCCGCAGGAAACCAGACGCCGGACAAAACGCTGCGCAACGTGCTGCGGATGCTCACCCTGCTTAAACGTCCGGATATTCCGGTAGCCGGTGGCGCGCTGAAGCCGTTAATGCGGGAACTGATCATCGCCGATAACGTGCACGGTGAAAGCGGACTTGATGGCCCGGCGCTGCCGGAACCAGGTTTTGCCGCACAAAGCTGTACTGCCGTTGAGCTGATGGCAAAAACGCTGCGTGAAAGCGCCGAGCCGGTGACAATCGTGGCAACCGGGCCGCAAACCAACGTCGCGTTGTTGCTCAACAGTCATCCTGAGCTGTATAGCAAAATCGCCCGTATTGTGATTATGGGTGGCGCGATGGTGCTGGGTAACTGGCAACCGGCAGTCGAATTTAATATCTACGTCGATCCGGAAGCGGCGGAGATCGTTTTCCAGTCCGGTATCCCGGTGGTAATGGCCGGTCTTGACGTCACCCATAAAGCGCAAATTCACGCCGAAGATATCGAACGTTTCCGCCGTATTGGCAATCCTATATCGACGATTGTCGCTGAGCTGCTCGACTTCTTCATTGAATATCATAAGGATGAAAAATGGGGCTTCGTCGGCGCGCCGCTGCACGATCCTTGCACCATTGCCTGGCTGCTTAAGCCGGAGATTTTCACCACCATTGAGCGCTGGGTCGGCGTGGAAACTCAGGGGAAATACACCCAAGGAATGACGGTGGTTGATTTCTACAACCTGACCGGTAAGGAGCCAAACGCTACGGTGATGCTCGACGTCGACCGCCAGGCGTTTGTTGACCTGCTGGCCGAACGGCTGGAATTTTACGCGTAAATCGTCATCATAAACCCCGGTGGGCACTACTGCCCACCGGGAAATACGTCACTCGTCTGGAGAGACGCGAACCACCACTTTACCGAAGTTCTCGCCCTTCAACAGGCCGGTGAGCGCCTGCGGCGCCTGCTCAAGACCGTCGACGACCTGCTCACGGTATTTAATTTTTCCTTCCTGTACCCAGCGTCCCATCTCTTGCTGGAACTCCTGAATACGATGACCGTAATCCTGGCCGATGATAAAGCCCTGCATCCGAATGCGTTTTTTGAGGATCGTCGCCATCAGCAGCGGCAGGCGATCCGGGCCATCCGGCAGCGCGGTGGCGTTGTAGCCGCTGACCAGACCGCAAACCGGGACGCGCGCAGAGGTGTTTAACAGCGGCAGGACTTCGTCGAACACTTTGCCGCCGACGTTCTCATAATAGATGTCTATCCCTTGCGGGCAGGCTTCGAGCAGCTTGACGGCAAAATCAGGCGCGCGGTGGTCGATACACACGTCGAACCCTAAGGTTTCAACCGCATAGCGGCACTTCTCACTACCGCCCGCAATGCCAACCGTACGGCAACCTTTCAACTTTGCTATCTGCCCAACCGTCGCGCCAACGGGCCCGGTTGCGGCGGCGACCACCAGCGTTTCACCCGCTTTCGGCTGACCAATATCCAGCAGCCCCATATAAGCGGTAAAACCCGGCATCCCCAGAATCCCCAACGCCCAGGAAGGATGTTCAGGATTAGCGCCTAGCTTCACCAGCCCGCTGCCATCGGAGAGTTCATAATCCTGCCAGCCGCCGTAGCCCAACACCCAGTCGCCGGGCTGAAAGTCAGCATGATGTGAGGTCACGACGCGACTCACGGTACCGCCCACCATCACCGCGCCAATAGCCACCGGCGGTGAGTAGGATGGCGCATCGCTCATGCGTCCGCGCATATAGGGGTCTAATGACAGAAAAACGGTGCGCAGCAGTATTTGTCCGGGGCCCGGAGATGCGACCTCGCCCTCTTCCAGGCGGAAGTTTTCTCCGGTCGGCTCACCATGTGGACGAGACGCCAGCAGCCAGCGGCGATGGCGTTGCGGATTAAAAGCCATAACAAACTCCTCTTTTGACAAGTCTGTACTGAGGCTAGCTGCTTTCCCGGCAACGCGCATTGACATTAAGAGCCTATCCCAGTAGGCGTTATTGGCGCAGACAGTTTGAGCACTGCCCAGGTTCAAAATGGCAAGCAAAATAGCCCTAATGAGCCAGGCTCTAAGAGGCAGATTGATTAAGTCGAACAACCAGATAAACGCAGGGTTGCGTTGTTTCGTTAATAAAGCGGCAGTCGTTAGGTGGTCCCAGTTCCAGGCAATCCCCCGCCTGCATCTCGTGGCGCGTGTTGCCTTCGACAAACACCAGTTCACCCTGCTGTAGCCAGATAAGCTGCCTGGCCAGCGCGTAAGACGCCGCAGGCATCGGAATATCGCTTCCGGCGGGAAGCTCAACCTGCACCAGGTCGATAGGCAAATCGCTGCGCGGTGAAACGTGACGGCGCAGATAGTGGCTCTGCGGATCGTGCCATACCGGCTGATTAGCAAAACGCAGCAGTTTGCCTTCCTGCATCTCGGCCCTGGCGATCAGCGTTGACATGCTGATGCCAAATGCGCCGGAGAGTCGCCCAAGCATTGACGCCGTGGGGCTGCTTTCACCACGTTCGATCTTGTGGATCATCGCCCGTGACGCGCCCGCCCGCTCTGCCAGTTCACTCAGCGACCAGCCGCGGGATTCCCGTTCGATACGGATGCGCGCGCTGATGCGCTGGTTAAGGTTGTCTTCTAAAGTATTCATATCGTGACACTATAGTGTATGAATCTGGCAGCAACAAGCGGGTCGCAGCGAGCGGTATAGCGCAACATAATAAAATATTATGGCCAAAGCAGATGACAGCCTGGCGTACATTATTGTAATAATATCGTACTACTATAGTGTACAAACGTTTGGGGTTTGCCATGAGCATCCGCTATGCCTGCAAAGACGATTGCGCCGCAATCGCTGAAATCTACAACCATGCGGTCGTCCATACTGCCGCTATCTGGAACGACAAAACCGTCGATACCGACAACCGCATTGCCTGGTTTGAAGCCCGGCAGTTTGCCGGATATCCGGTGCTGGTCAGTGAAGAAAACGGCGTTATTACCGGCTACTCTTCCTTTGGCGACTGGCGTGCCTTTGACGGCTTCCGCCATACCGTCGAGCATTCGGTTTATGTTCACCCCGACCATCAGGGTAAAGGTCTGGGCCGCAGCCTGCTGGTTGCGTTAATCGCGGAAGCCAAACGATTAAATAAACACGTCATGGTGGCCGGCATTGAAGCGCAGAATCAGGCCTCTTTGCATCTGCATGAAACCCTGGGCTTCATCACCACCGGACACATGCCGCAGGTAGGGACTAAATTTGGCCGCTGGCTGGATCTGACGTTTATGCAATTGCAGCTAGACGATCGCCGCGATCCGGACGGCAGCGCATGAATCAGACGCTGACCCTGGCCTGTTTAATTGCCGCGGGTGTTGGACTGGTGCTACAAAACACGCTGATGGTGCGGATTACCCAATCCGCTTCTACCATTCTTATCGCTATGCTGCTTAACTCGCTGGTCGGTATCGTGATTTTCGTGACGATACTGATGCTGAAGCACGGCGCGGCTGGCTTTCAGGAGCTGGCGGGCAGCGTGAGGTGGTGGACGCTCATTCCCGGCCTTCTGGGATCGTTTTTTGTTTTTGCCAGCATCAGCGGTTATCAAAACGTCGGTGCGGCAACCACCATTGCGGTATTGATTGCCAGCCAACTGGTAGGCGGGCTGGTGATTGATCTGATCCGCGCGCACAACGTGCCGATTCGCGCCCTGATTGGCCCATTGTGCGGCGCAGTGATGCTGGTGATAGGCGCCTGGCTGGTGGCCAGACGCCAGTTTTAACGGCGATTTAATGAATTTCGCCGCCACGGGTTAACTGCTCGCGGCGCGCCTCCTGCTCCTCGTGCTGTTGACGACCATGGTGCGCAATCGCATTACGCAGACGCTGCTGCTGAACGTAGCGCTCTTCACGGCCTAGCTCAGCGTCATCGCTCAGCGCGATCAGCAATTCATTCATATGGGTAATCACGCCTTCTGCAATCGTGGCGTCCACTCGGGCGATCACTTCATCCAGATGTGACATTCTTTTCTCCTTGCGGCTTAATTCAGTTTTACTTTGGAAAAATCGCTGCCCATCAGGCTCACGCTATAGCCGCTGACGTTGCTGCGCGTCGCGTAGAAGGTTTTCCCGGTCGCCAGCGGGATCCACGGCGCCTGCTGATAAAAAATCTCCTGTGCCTGCCCATAGAGTTTTGCGCGTTCTTGCGGGTCGCTCACCAGGATAGCCTTTTTCACCAATGCATCGTAGGACTTGTCGCACCAGCGGGCAACGTTGGAGCCGGTTTTAATGTTGTCGCAGCTTAACAAGGTCCCGGCGAAGTTATCCGGATCGCCGTTATCGGACATCCAGCCAAACAGCGCGCTGTCGTGCTCGCCTTTACGCATTCCGGCGAGATATTCACCCCACTCGTAAGTGACGATTTTGGCTTTAATGCCGACCTTGCTCCAGTCATTCTGAATCATCTCGGCAATACGACGTGAATTGGGGTTGTACGGACGCTGTACCGGCATCGACCACAAGGTCACTTCCGCCCCCTTTTCCAGTCCGGCCTGCTTGAGCAGCTCTTTCGCTTTTTGCGGGTCATAGCCGTAATCCGGCAGATCTTTCTTATAGCCGAGCATATTGCCCGGAATTGGTGATTTCGCCACGCTACCGGAGTCCAGGAAGACCGCTTTAACGATCGCCTGTTTGTCTGTTGCATAATTTAGCGCCTGACGCACTAATACATTATCAAACGGCTTTTTCTCCGTATTGAACGCCAGATAGCCCACGTTGAGCGCTTCCACCGAATGGAGCGCCAAATCTTTATTACCTTTAATCACCGGGAACTGCACCGGCGACGGCGCGGGAATAATCTGGCATTCGTTGGTTTGCAGCTTCGCCAGACGCGTCTCAACGTTTGGCGTGATGGAGAAAATCAGGTGCTTAGTCGGCACTTCGCCGTCCCAGTAATGCGGATTGGCGATGTAACGGATCAACGAGTCCACTTTATATTGTTGTAGCGCGTAAGGCCCCGTACCGATTGGCCAGGTATCAACATACTCCGGCGTGCCTTTTTTCAGCATTGCATCGCCATATTCGGCAGAAAGAATCGACGCAAAATCCATCCCCCAATCTGCGAGGAACGCCGCATTCGGCTCGTTCAGCACGAACTGAACGTGGTAGTCATCGATCTTTTTGACTTCTTTGATCAGCTTATCCAGCCCAACGTCGTGGAAATATTCATAACTCCCTTGTGAAACATTGTGGTACGGGTGTTTCTCATCCTTTTGACGCAGTACCGAGAACAGCACATCATCGGCGTTGAAATCGCGGGTCGGCTTGAAGTATTTGTTGCTGTTGAACTGTACGCCCTTGCGCAGGGTGAAAGTCCAGGTTTTGCCATCCGGGGAAACGGTCCATTCGGTCGCCAGTGACGGAATCGGCGTATTTTTGACCGGATCAAAGTTTATCAGGCGGTTATAAAGCACCTGTGAACTGGCAACGAAGGATGGGCCGGAGCTGGCAATCTGCGGGTTGAAAGATTCTGGTGAAGCTTCGGAGCAATAAACAAGCGTATCGTTCCCCGCCGCCCAGGCACTTGCCGCTGGCAATAGCGCACTCAATGCCAGCGCAAGAAGCGTTTTCCCTGTAGACATGGTTATAAGCCTTATGAATATTGTTATAAGAGCTTTAATAACAGCACAGGTACATTCAACCGGCAAATAATCAATTGCTATCAGGTTATGCTAAATACAGCGTTTTAGCCGATTAATTCAACATCAGCCGTTTTTTTCATCATCAATTTCACCAATAAATGTGAGGACTGCGAAAGGTTACGAAAAAAGAGGGCGATAACCGCCCCGCTCCCTCCTGGAGGCGATGGAAACCGATACACTCGGAAAAAACGCAACGTCAGGAGACGCTAACAATGACAATAACCTGCAATCTGTACACCAACGGCCAATGGCACGATGCCGAAGGTCATGCCACGTTGAGCCGCCATAGCCCGGTGACGGAAGAGATCGTTTCTGTCGCCAGTGCTGCAACGTTGACCGACGCTCGTCACTGCGTGGAGGCCGCTGCCGCCGCTTTTCCACAATGGCGTGAAACGCCCCCCGTAGAGAGGCGTCGTCTTCTTCTGGAAGCCGCCGAGGAAATGCTGCGCCGTGAGGCTAAATTTATTGCCGCCATGGCGGCGGAAACCGGTGCTACCGCGCACTGGGCCGGGTTTAACGTCCATCTCGCCGCCGACATTCTACGCGAAGCCGCCGCGTTGACGACGCAGATCGAGGGTCAGGTTATCCCATCTAACGTACCGGGAAATCTGGCGATGGGGATCCGCCAGGGCGCGGGGGTTGTGCTCGGCATGGCACCGTGGAACGCGCCGTTAATCCTCGCGACCCGCGCTATCGCTACACCGTTGGCCTGCGGCAATACGGTTATCCTCAAAGGCGCAGAGCTGTCGCCTGCCACGCAAGGGCTGATTATTGATGCGCTGGCAGCAGCAGGTTTTCCCGCTGGGGTCGTCAACTATCTGACCTGTGCGCCCGCCGACGCACCTGAACTAGTGGAGTCTCTGATAGCGCATCCCGCCGTGCGCCGCGTTAACTTCACCGGTTCCACGCCGGTGGGGAGAATCATCGCCCGCACCTGCGGCGAACATCTGAAACCGGCAGTGCTTGAGCTTGGCGGCAAAGCCCCGCTGCTGGTGCTGGATGACGCCGACCTCGAACAAGCGGCAGCAGGAGCGATTTTTGGTGCGTTCGCCAATGCCGGGCAAATTTGCATGTCGACCGAGCGAATCATCATTGATAATGCCGCCGCAGATGAATTTGTTTTGCTGCTGGCCAAACGAGCAGCAGCCCTCCCCGCCAGCCTTCTCGGGCCGGTAGTGGATATGAAAACCGTCACCCGCTGCAATACGCTGATAGACGATGCGCTGGCGAAAGGCGCGCGTCTGCTAACCGGCGGCAAAGCCAGTTCGACGCAAATGCGCCCCACGCTGCTTGATGGGGTCACCCGGGAAATGCGCATCTGGCGTGAAGAGTCTTTCGGCCCGGTGAAAGCGATTATCCGGGTTGAAGATGAAACGCAAGCGCTGGCCGTTGCCAACGAAAGCGAATATGGCCTCTCGTCGGCGGTTTACAGCCGGGACAGCGCCCGGGCGTGGAACCTGGCGCAAAACCTGCAAACTGGCATTTGCCACATCAACGGCCCTACCGTGCACGATGAAGCGCAAATGCCGTTCGGCGGCTGCAAATCTTCCGGGTATGGCCGTTTTGGCGGACGCGCGGGGATTGCCGAATTTACCGAATTACGCTGGATAACGTTGCAAACGCTCCCGCGTGAGCTGCCGTTTTAAGCCTCACGACTTATTGAGGACCACATCGTTAATCTGACGTTCTGCCTCAGCGCTACAGTAAAAATCGGCCACCGTTTGGGCCAGCGCTGATGGGTTTTCCCATGCCATTGAGTGCCCTGCCTGGGGCACAATAAACAGCGGGATTCCGACGGCTTTAACGTCAATGGCTTCCTGCGCGGGGAGAGAAAGTTCGCCGTAGACCAGGGCCTTACGGCAGGCTAAAGCGCTAAAACGGGTAAACCAGGAAGGCGTAACACCTTTCACCAGGCTGCTTGCCCCGCGCCAGACGGCCCAGGGAGCGCTGTTTTGCAGGCAACCTGCCCAGGGTGATGTTTCAGCCGATAGCATGTCGCCGTAGCCCTGAGCAATAAAGCGCTCCTCAGGTTGTTCAGCAATGCGTCTGCTGTACATCCCCCCGCCGGGATACAGATTCGGCTCGGCCACCAGCAGCGCCAATACCCGCTCAGCAAGCAGTTCTGCCGCTTCAATCGCAATGCTGCCCCCCATGCTGTGTCCATATAAGTAGCAGCGTGTAAGCGCTAAGTGTTCCAGTAGTTCGACCACCACCTTTGCCTGATCGCCAGTGCGATAGCCAAAAGAGGCCGGTTTATCGCTATAGCCATAACCGGGTAAATCAACAAGGAGCATCCGCCGACCTGCCAGCGCGGGATCGGCGGCAACGCGAGGATAATCATACGTAGAGGCGCAGCCCAGGCCGTGAATAAAAACAATAGGTTCGCCGCGTCCGGGCAGATCGAGCCAGCGTACGGTGGCGCCAGCCTGAGAGGAAAAGAAACTGTTCATCGATGACCATCCGTTAGTTATCACTGTTTTTTTAAACAGCCATCATATAACGCGGGGTATCGATTTTTAAATCAGAACAACGAGACCAGCAGCGCCATCGGGAAGCTAAACGGCCAGGTCGCGCCGATCAACAACGCGGCAAGCAGACGTATCCAACGGCTCTCTTTGGTTAAGAACCAGCTTATCACGGCACAGATACATCCCATAACGGCATAAAAAACCAGCATTTTCTGGTATACGGTCATTTTTTCTTCTTCCTTCCCTGATAAGCATTTCACTAAAGACAATGCTCTTTCGCACCCCAGCGTGCATCAGAGATGATGAAATCTTAAAACAAAGGCAAGCATAATTTTCAGAAAGTCGATCGATTCGGCTTTGTCCGATAGCGCAATCTTTGACCTCGTACTATACCTGTAGAGGCTTACTCAAAAAGGTGGCGTTATGGATGTTTCCAGCAAAACCGTCATTCTGATTAATGTCGGCGCAGCACTTGCGCTCATCAGCCTGTTGTCCGTTCGTTTTGGTTGGTTTTACTGATTTTACTCAGCGATGAAACCTAAAAAAGCAGCCTTCAAGGGCTGCTTTTTTACGATTTGAAAGCGCCCGCATCAGCAGCAGACCCGCTATTCTGTAAGGCAAGCACCTTCAGACTTTCAGGATTGTATGCCGGTAACAGATCAACTTTTTCACTATCCCACTCGGCAGCGATGCAGATAGCTTCCGGTACCCCCTGCTTTTCACATCCAATAATATGTTTAGCCGGGAAATTGCCGTAAAGAGTTGCCGTGGCGCAGACCACAAATAGAAAACATGCTATTTTTTTCAAAACAATATCAACTTCGAAGTAACAAATTGCGCGGAATGTTCGCATGAGCGGCTATGGAAAGTCAAACCCAGCCCCCAGGTCTTCCTGCAGTCACCGCTCCATATGAAATTAACAAACAATTTACATTTATGCGTATTTAAAATACTGGAGATAAATAATAAGCAACGCTCACGTTATTTCTATACCCCCCCGAACACAACGCTCGCACCCGATAATTAATAACTGCAATATTAATGTGGTTTAATCTATAGAGTTATTGATAAATATAAATGCACATTAAACACAACATTGAATTTGCTACCTGAGGACGCAATATGGTTATCATGTCTCTCAGCCAGATGAGCGCTTCACATCCATCAGTATTCAAGATTAAAGCATTGATGAGACAATCTCACTATTAGCACGAAATGCGATTACTCCTGATTGTTCACGAATTGAACCAAGATAAAAATTTCAAAAAATCAATTAATAAACATACTATTACCATCATTCATGTGAGCATTTTGCATGACTTTGTCATTCAAATGATAGGAAATATCATTTGCGTTATCTGGCATAAAACCATACATTCATAAACGCAAGTTATGCAATGCTTGTTTTTCACTCATTCAATTTTTTGAGGTGGTACATGTCGGGAATCGCCGTTCTTATTGTGGCGTTAATTTTACTGGTCGCTGCGATTTATAATCTCGTGTCTTACTTTCGCGATCGTAGGCAGTCGAGTTTACCGAGCAAAAAAACAAAACGTTAGCATGATAATTATTTTAGAAAAATAAATTATGCCTTCGTGTAATTGATCATTGACGATACTCCGTCATTTATCCTTCTGGGTAAGACCGCTTTAACCTGACAGCAACATTCGCCAAAATCACACCTGCACGCTGCTCTCAATCATTCGCAATAACCCATACAAAAAGCCCCTGCAAACAATGCAGGGGCTTGATAGTCGTTGCCATTCCGGGCGGGTGTTATATCGCTCTACCCGCCCTGGGTACATCCTGCACCCAGGGTGGTTAACAGACCCCATCCGGCGCTTATCTCCGGCACTCATGATGGCTTAGCTCTTGAAGGGGTTTGAGAATATTCTCATAAAATAATCGCTCTGTTTTAACATTTGCTGCTATCGAAACTATTAGCAAGCTAATTTAGACACTGGCAACTATCGCTTGCCGTTTTCTAGCCATGCTTAATCATCACGTGCCTGATAGTGGTGTAGTCCTCCAGACCGTACATCGACATATCTTTGCCATACCCAGAGAGTTTCTGCCCCCCGTGCGGCATTTCGCTCACCAGCATAAAGTGGGTATTGACCCAGGTGCAGCCATACTGCAAACGCGCGCTGAGGCGGTGCGCTCTGCCGACATCCTTCGTCCATACCGACGACGCCAGACCATATTGAGAATCATTGGCCCAACTGAGCACCTGCTCTTCATTCGCAAACGACGTGATGCTGACGACCGGACCAAAAACCTCACGCTGCACAATTGCATCGTCTTGCTTCGCCCCCGCCAGCAATGTGGGCTGATAGTAATAGCCGTTACCCGGCGCTTTGCTACCGCCGGTGACCACCTGAATATGCGGCAGCGCACGAGCGGCATCGACAGCAGCGCTGACTCTTTCCAGATGCGCCAGTGAGCTTAATGGCCCCAGCTCCGTCGTTTCATCATCGGGTGACCCAATCTTCAGGCTGGCGACCGCCGCGCCCAACTTCTCCACCAGTTGATCATAAATACCGGCCTGCGCATAAATGCGACAGGCTGCAGTACAGTCCTGGCCGGCGTTATAAAAGCCAAAGGTCCGCACGCCTTCCACCACGGCATCGATATCGGCATCATCAAAGACGATAACCGGCGCTTTGCCGCCCAGTTCCATGTGGGTACGTTTAATCGACGAGGCAGTATGGCCGATGATATGCGCCCCGGTGGCAATTGAACCGGTCAATGATACCATGCGGACTTTAGCGTGAGCCGTCAGCGGATCGCCAACGGTTGCCCCGCGGCCAAACAGAACGTTAAGCCCCCCGGCAGGAAAAATATCTTTGGCCAGTTCCCCGAGCTTCAGCGCGGTTAACGGGGTAATTTCAGAAGGTTTGATCACCACGCAGTTGCCTGCCGCCAACGCCGGGGCCAACTTCCAGGCCGCCATCATCAGTGGATAGTTCCACGGCGCGATGGAAGCAACAACGCCGACCGGGTCGCGGCGAATCATAGACGTGTGTCCTTCGAGGTACTCTCCTGCCGCCATCCCCGGCAGACAGCGGGCCGCCCCGGCAAAGAAACGGAACACATCGGCGACCGCCGGGAGTTCATCATTGACGACGCAGTGCAGCGGCTTGCCGCAGTTTAATGACTCCAGTTCAGCCAGCGACTGCGCATGATCGGTAATCACGTCCGCCAGTCTGAGCAGGCATTCTGAGCGAGTTTTCGGCGTGGTCTGGCTCCAGGTGGCAAATGCCTGGTCAGCGGCATCCACCGCAGCATCCACCTGCGCCGCCGTGGCTTCCGCAATGGACAAAATCTCTTCACCCGTTGCGGGGTTGAACACCGGCACCGTCTCGCCTTCCCCAGCCACTAACTTTCCGTTAATCAAAAGGTTATTTTGCATAGCATTTATCCTGTCTCGGTCTTTTATTTTCCGTTTTCAGCGTCAGCTTCGCCGTCACGGGTGAGCCACCAGGCCCCCAGAATCGGAATCATCGTCACCAGCATCACCAGCAACGCGACCACGTTGGTCACCGGGACATCACGAGGCCGTCCGAGCTGATTAAGCAACCAGAGCGGCAACGTGCGTTCATGTCCCGCAGTAAAGGTGGTGACGATAATTTCATCAAACGATAGGGCGAACGCCAGCATCCCGCCCGCCAGCAGCGCCGATCCCAGATTGGGCAACACCACGTAACGGAAGGTTTGCCAGCCCGTCGCGCCTAAATCCATTGAAGCTTCCACCAGGCTCCACGAGGTTCGGCGAAAGCGGGCAATCACGTTGTTAAACACCACCACCACGCAGAAGGTCGCGTGACCCACCACGATAGTCAGCAAACCCGGCTCAAGGTTGACCGCCTTAAACGCAGTGAGCAGAGCAAGCCCGGTAATAATGCCGGGCAGCGCAATCGGCAACAGCAGCAGCAACGACACCGCGTTTTTGCCAAAGAAAGTGCTGCGCCATAGTGCTCCTGCAGCCAGCGTGCCAAGTACCAGCGCGATAGCCGTGGACAGCGCAGCTATTTTTAGTGACAACGTCACGGATTCAATGATATCGGCACGCCCTGCCGCTTCGCTAAACCAGCGCAGCGTCAGGCCCTGAGGTGGAAAGCTGAAAGCGGCATCTTCAGTATTAAACGCATAGAGTGCGATAATCAGCAGCGGGAAATGCAGGAATATCACCCCTCCCCAGGTCGCTACTTTCAGGAACAGCGGTGCGCGTTCAGAGTGCATCGAACGCTCCCAGACGTTTCACGAACGCCAGATATAGAGCAATCAACACGATAGGCACCAGGGTAAAGGCAGCCGCCATCGGCATATTGCCAATCGCCCCCTGCTGGGAATAGACCATATTACCGATAAAGAACCCCGGCGGCCCCACCAGCTGCGGCACGATAAAATCACCCAGCGTCAGCGAGAAGGTAAATATCGACCCCGCCGCAATGCCGGGGATCGCCAGCGGCAGCACCACGTAGCGGAAAGTCTGGCGCGGACGCGCGCCAAGATCGGCGGAAGCCTGAAGCAGCGACGGAGGCAGACGTTCCAGCGCCGCCTGCACCGGCAGGATCATAAACGGCAGCCAGATATAGACAAAGACCAGAAAGCGCCCCAGGCCGGAAGTCGACAGCGTATTGCCTCCTACAGCCGGGATCGTCAACACCAGACTTAGCACACTTTCCAGCCCAAGATGGCGCAGAAACCACTGTGCTACGCCATCTTTCGCCAGCAGCAGCGTCCACGCATAGGCCTTGACGATATAGCTCGCCCACATCGGCAGCATCACGGCGATATAGAAAAACGCCTTCATCTTGCCGTGGGTATAGCGTGCCATATACCAGGCCATCGGTAATGCCAGAATGGCGCTGGCGACCGTCACCGATAGCGCCATCACTAGCGTACGCACAATAATGTCGTAATTTGCCGGGTTAAACAGTGCCCGCAGATTAGCCAGCGTCAGGTCGCTGGTTACCGACATGGTGAAATCATCAAAGGTGTAGAAGCTTTGCCATAACAGCGTCAGTAACGACCCAAGATAGACAATGCCAAACCACATCAGCGGGCCGAGCAGGAGCAAAAACAGGGCCAACGACGGTTTACGCCAGAATAGCCCCGACAAGCGCCCGGTAGAGGCGGCGGGAATGACCATCGTCATATCAGCCTCCGTCCGCCAGAGGCACCATCGCCGCGCGCGACCAGGAAGCCAATACCGTTTGTCCCACCGGCGGCGCGTTTAGCGCAGCGTTACCATCGACATTCGCCTGGCTCACCAGCAGTTTTTCGCCATCGACCAGCTTCAGTTCTACGCGCGTCGCCGCCCCTTGATACTGCACCGCCTGCACCACGCCCTGCGTTTGGATTTCCCCGGCAGCGTTCAGCCGAATATGTTCCGGGCGCAGCGACCACTCTCCCGGCATCGCACACAGCTTTTGCGCCAGCTCGCTGCTAAAGACGTTGGCGGTCCCGACAAACCCGGCAACAAAGGCCGTTTTGGGCCGCAGGTAGAGGTCCTGCGGCGCATCAACCTGTTCAATTCGCCCGTTATTAAACACCGCAACGCGATCGGACATCGACAGCGCCTCGCCCTGATCGTGGGTGACAAAAATAAAGGTGATGCCCAGTGCCTGCTGCAGTTTTTTCAGCTCGACCTGCATCTGTTCACGCAGCTTCAAATCCAGCGCACCGAGCGGTTCATCCAGCAGCAGAACGCGTGGCTGATTCACCAGCGCCCGGGCGATCGCTACCCGCTGGCGCTGACCGCCAGAAAGCTGAGAAGGCCTGCGCGCCTGGACAAAACCGAGTGCGACCTTTTCCAGCGCCTCCTGAGCGCGGGCGTGCCGCTCCTTTTTGCCAATCCCTTTGACCATCAATCCATAGGCAACGTTATCGAGCACCGACATATGGGGAAACAGCGCATAATCCTGAAAAACAGTATTCACATCGCGCTGCCACGGTGGCAGTTCACTGGCCTGTTTGCCAAAAATATGGATCGCCCCGCCGGAAAGCTGTTCAAACCCGGCGATTAACCGCAGGCAGGTGGTTTTGCCGGAGCCGGACGGCCCCAGCATGGAGAAAAACTCACCGTCGCGAATGGCGATACTGACGCCATCCACCGCACGCACGTCGCCATACAGGCGCGAGACATTATCAAACTCAACCGCGTACATGTTCTTCGCCTCCGGCGACTTAACGACCGCCCATAATCGCGATGAAATCCTGGGTCCAGCGGCTGTAAGGAACGAATTTTCCGCCTTCAGCGACAGGTGTTTTCCAGAACGCAATTTTGGCAAACTCATTGTAGCCATTGGTCTCGCAGCCTTTTTCCCCGAGCAACGGACTGGCTTTACAGCCCTGCGGGACGACCGGCAGCGAACCAAACCACGCAGCGACGTCGCCCTGAACTTTCGGCGTCAACGACCAGTTCATCCATTTGTAGGCACAAACCGGATGTTTGGCGTCGCTATGCAGCATGGTGGTATCCGCCCAGCCGGTGACGCCCTCTTTCGGGAATACCGTGGCAATCGGCTGGCCTTCTGCCTTCAGTCCGTTGGCCTGGTAAGGCCAGGCGCTGGAAGCCACCACGCCTTCGTTTTTAAAGTCGCTCATTTGTACGGTAGTGTCGTGCCAGTAACGGTGAATCAGCCCGTGCTGATCGCGCAGGACTTTCAGCACCGCCTGATATTGAGCTTCGGTAAGCTGATAGGGGTCATCAATCCCCAATTGCGGCTGGGTCGCTTTGACGAACAGCGCGGCGTCGGCAATATAAATCGGACCATCGTAAGCCTGCACGCGACCCTGGTTGGTTTTGCCATCCGGAAGGTTTTGTTTCACAAATACCACGCCCCAACTATCCGGCGGTGTCGGGAAGGTTTTGGTGTTATACATCAGCAGATTGGGCCCCCACTGGTACGGAGTGCCGTATACCTTCCCGCCGACGTTAAACCACGCGCCTTTTTCCACTCGCGGGTCGAGGGTCTTCCAGTTGGCAATCAGCGCAGTGTTAATCGGCTGTACGCGCTTACCCATAATCAGGCGCAGGGACGCATCGCCGGAAGCGGTCACCAGATCGTAACCGCCTTTGGCCATCAGGCTGACCATCTCATCGGAGGTGGCGGCGGTTTTCACATTCACCTGGCAGCCGGACTCTTTTTCGAACTGGGTAACCCAGTCGTAACTTTTATCTGTCTGGCCGCGTTCGATATATCCCGGCCAGGCAATAATATCGAGACGCCCTTCTCCTTTATCCAGAGACGTCGGCGGCTCGGCGGCCTGCGCCGTCAGGAAGGCCATACCCAGCACACAAAGGCTGCCACGGGCAATTTTTTTGCTCATCGGGTCTTACTCCTGTCACAAGAAAATTAGCGGCAGCCGTGCCGTAAAAATATCTCCTTTAGAGCCTATCCCATTAGGCGTTATTGTCGCAGGCAGTTTGAACGCGGACAGCGCTTCGATCCCGGAACGTACACGTAGTACGTGAGGATTGACTCGCTACGCTCGCCCTCCGGGTCGCCCTGAAGGGCGTTCAAAATACTTTCGTATTTTGTCGAGCACTGCCCAGGTTCAAAATGGCAAGTAAAATAGCCTTAATGGGATAGGCTCTTAATAACAGTAGACGGCGCGCTTAGGCCCCCGGGGAAATTTATTCAGGTTGTGACAAAGGGCGCATTACGCAACAATTAATTAACATGAGATAACTTTGTGGATTATAGACAAGGAGTTAGCGGGGTAATACGATTATGCGAATTTCCTATGGTTAGTCGCGGTAAAATAATAACCAGCATAATGCCCGGCTTATTTTACGGGCCGGGATAGTCGACTGGAAATAAACAAAAGTGACTTCAGTTACTCCAGACGACTAACCAAGTGCGAACCTCTGGAATTGCCCGGCGGCGCTTCGCTTGCACGGGCCTACCGAAATATAGAGGTTTTGTAGGCCGTGTAAGGCGCTAGCCGCCACTCGGCAGAAATACGAGAACCATGGCTAAAACAGGTTTGTTATCCGCCTCAAGCTACTTCAACATCTCGCGGATCAGCTCCCCCAGCCGTTTCACCCCCTGCTCCTCTTTTTCGCCCCAGCCCCATGCGGTATTAAAGCGGAAAAATGAGGTCCAGCTGGCGGTGGTGGAAAACATTTTTCCCGGGGCGATGCTGATGTTATACGCCAGCGCACGCGCGCTGAGTTCACCCGCGTCGGCCCCGGCGGGCAGCTCAAGCCAGAGAAAATAGCCGCTATCGCTGTGGTGGATTTTGACCTCGGCGGGAAGATGGCGAAGCAGCGCCTGCCAGGCCAGCTGTTTGCGCTCGGCAAGCTGGCGGCGTAAACGCCGCAGATGCGCGTCGTAGCGTTTGGTCGAGAGATAATCCACCAATGCCAGCTGCATCGGCGAACTGGTGGAGAGTGTGCTCATTAGCTGCAATTGCTGAATACGCCGGGCGTGTTTGCCCGCAGCCACCCAACCGATGCGAAACCCGGGTACCAGACACTTAGAAAATGAGCTGCAATGCAGCGTCATGTCATCACGATCCCAGTACTTCGCCGGCAGCGGCTTCTCGCGGCCAAAATAGAGTTCGCTGTAAACATCATCTTCAATCAGTACCACGTTATAGCGCGCCAACAAAGCGACCAACTGCGCTTTTTTCTCCGCGCTGAGCGTGAAGCCAAGCGGGTTCTGACCGTTGGTCATCAGCCAACAGGCCTTGACCGGATAGTTCTGCAACGCCTGCTCCAGCGCGGCAAGATCAATCCCCTCTTTCACATCGGTCGCCACCGACAGTGCCTTCAGGCGCAGCCGCTCCAGTGCCTGAAGCGCGCCGTAGAAACAGGGATTTTCCACCACCACCCAATCACCCGGTTCCGTCACCGCCTGCAGGCTGAGATTCAACGCCTCCAGCGCCCCGGCGGTAATCACGATTTCGTCCGGAGAGATATTCATTCCCTGCAGCGCATAGCGGCGAGCAATGGCGTGACGCAGTTCATCGTTACCCGGCGGCAGGTTTTCAATCACGCTCATGGCAGTGGCGGTTTTGCTCACCTGCGCCAACGAGCGGTTAAGCTGCGGCAAGGGGAACAGCCGCGGGTCGGGAAAGGCCGAGGCAAAAGGCAGCATCGATGCTCGTCTGCTGGCCTGTAGCACATCAAAAATATAGGTGTTGATATCCACCGCTTCATCGCGCGTTACCTGTGCGGGCGGCTCCGGCTGACGTTGTTTGATCGGCTGCGGCGCAACATAATAGCCGGACTGTGGGCGAGCGATAATCCGTCCCTGGCTTTCCAGCAGCTGATAGGCGTGGCTGACGGTCATAAAGCTCATCCCGCTGCTCACCACCTGTTCGCGCAGCGACGGCAGCCTGTCGCCAGGTAGCCATACGCCAAGCGCAATCTGTTCGGTAAGCTGCTGCGCCAGCTGCTGGTACTTTTTCATCGTCGGGTCCGGTTTATCATTCTTGTAACCAATGATATATCAGATGAAAAATAATGGCAGTTTATAAAAACTGTTATGGTGTGTAGTGAAACAACACATTCCCGGAGGCGGCGCTTAACGCGCCTGTCCGGGCTACCAATCCGCAGATGGAGGTAGATCCGTAGCCCGGCGATCCGGGAAATATCCATCCTGCGTTTTGCCAAAATTTCATAACAGAACCTAACTGTTATAGGGAAAAACAGCGTTTCTGTTCCTGCAACCAGTTCAGAACGAGGCCTAGAATTGCGCTGAATCAATTTTGTTGCGGAGTTCTGCATGTTCGGTCTTGATGCATTCCACCTGGCGCGGATCCAGTTCGCCTTCACCGTGTCATTTCATATTATCTTCCCCGCCATCACCATTGGATTAGCCAGCTACCTCGCGGTGCTGGAGGGGTTATGGTTAAAAACCAGGAATCCAACCTGGCGCTCGCTTTACCACTTCTGGTCGAAAATCTTCGCCGTTAACTTCGGGATGGGCGTGGTCTCCGGCCTGGTGATGGCCTACCAGTTCGGCACCAACTGGAGCGGGTTCTCCGAGTTCGCCGGGAGCATAACCGGCCCGCTGCTGACCTATGAAGTGCTGACCGCCTTCTTCCTTGAGGCCGGATTCCTCGGCGTGATGCTGTTCGGCTGGAACCGTGTCGGGCCCGGCCTGCACTTCTTCGCCACCTGCATGGTGGCGCTGGGGACGATTATCTCCACCTTCTGGATCCTCGCCTCCAATAGCTGGATGCAAACGCCGCAGGGTTTTGAAATCGTCAATGGGCAGGTGGTGCCGGTGGACTGGTTCGCCGTGATTTTTAATCCGTCGTTCCCTTACCGCCTGCTGCATATGTCGGTAGCGGCCTTTCTCAGCAGCGCGCTGTTTGTCGGCGCATCGGCGGCATGGCACCTGCTGCGCGGCAACAATACCCCCGCCGTTCGCGCGATGTTCTCTATGGCGCTGTGGATGACGCTAATCGTCGCCCCCATTCAGGCAATGATTGGTGATATGCACGGACTGAATACGCTTAAGCACCAGCCCGCGAAAATTGCCGCTATTGAGGGACACTGGGAGAATATTCCTGGAGAGCCGACCCCGCTATTGCTCTTCGGCTGGCCGGATATGCAGCAGGAACGCACTCGCTACGGTCTGGAAATTCCGGCTCTCGGCAGCCTGATCCTCACTCACAGTCTGGACAAACAGGTGCCCGCGCTCAAAGAGTTCGCCCCGGAAGACAGGCCTAACTCCACCATCGTCTTCTGGTCATTCCGCCTGATGGCCGGGCTAGGCATGCTGATGATCCTGCTCGGCGCGCTGGCACTGTGGCTGCGCTATCGCGGTCGCCTGTATCACTCCAGGCCGTTTCTGCGCTTTGCGCTGTGGATGGGGCCGTCCGGGCTTATCGCCATTCTCGCAGGCTGGGTCACCACCGAGGTGGGCCGCCAGCCGTGGGTAGTTTACGGCGTACAGCGCACCGCCGATGCCGTTTCCGCTCACGGCGACCTGCATATGTCCATCAGCCTGCTGACCTTTATTGCGGTTTACAGCTCGGTATTTGGCGTCGGCTATAGCTACATGCTGCGCCTGATTCGTAAAGGGCCTCAGGAAGCGCAGCCGCCCGCATCAGGTACGCCAGCGCGACCGCTTTCCGCCGCGGCAGAAGGTTTTCAGCAGAAGGAGTCCCACTAATGGGTATCGATTTATCGGTTATCTGGTTTGTCATTATCGTCTTCGCCACCCTGATGTATATCGTGATGGACGGCTTCGACCTGGGCATTGGCATTTTATTCAGCACCACACGGGATGCTGCAGACCGCGACGTGATGGTAAATAGCGTCGCGCCGGTATGGGATGACAATGAAACCTGGCTGGTGCTCGGCGGCGCGGGCCTGTTTGGCGCTTTCCCGCTGGCCTACGCGGTAATTATTGACGCGCTGGCGATCCCGCTCACCCTGATGCTGATCGGCCTTATTTTTCGCGGCGTCGCCTTTGAATTCCGTTTTAACGCGACGCCATCACACCGTCCGTTCTGGGATAGGGCCTTTATGGGAGGTTCAATTCTGGCAACCTTCACGCAGGGCATGGTGGTTGGCGCGGTGATCAACGGCTTCGCCGTCAGCGGCCGCAGCTTCAGTGGCGGAATGTTTGACTGGCTCACGCCGTTTACCCTGTTTTGTGGCCTGGGTCTGTGTATTGCCTATGCGCTGCTGGGTGCTAGTTGGCTGGTGATGAAAAGCGATAATGCGCTGCACAGAAATATGCGCGTAACCGCGCGCGGATTGCTACTGGCGCTACTGATAGTGATTGTCGCCATCAGCATCTGGACCCCGCTGGCAAAGTCAGCTATTGCCGAACGTTGGTTTAGCTTGCCCAACCTTTTCTTCTTGCTGCCGGTGCCGTTGCTGGTCGCGGCGATAAGCAGCTGGCTGTGGCGATCACTGGGCAACAGTACGAGTCACCTGCTGCCTTTTGTCCTGACGCTGGGGCTGATATTCCTTGGCTTTAGCGGTCTGGGGATCAGTATCTGGCCGCATATTATTCCACCGGGTATCACCCTTTGGCAGGCCGCCGCTCCGCCACAAAGCCAGGGCTTTATGCTGGTCGGGGCACTGCTGATACTCCCCGTGATCCTCGGCTATACCTTCTGGAGTTACTACGTTTTTCGCGGCAAAGTTCAACATGGTGAGGGGTATCATTGATGCGACGATTATGGCTTAAACGGACGTTATGGATGGTCGCCCTGTGGGGAGGCAGCGTGCTGGCGCTGGCGGCGGTGAGCATGGGGTTCAGACTACTGATGACGGCCGCCGGACTGAAAGTTTAGCCGAGCGGAGAGAATAATCTGATACACGGCATCTCCATTTTGTCTTCACTTTTCTCTGTTGAAATATTTGAGCATATAAAAATAAAGGATGTTGTTATGAAAAAGGTTCTTTTACTGTCTGCTGTGATGTCGCTTGGGCTGTCATCGTTCGCTTTTGCTGCAGATAACCCGCCGCCGCCGGAAAAAGCGTCTGCTCAGCAGAGTAACCACGGCCACGATAACAAAGCGCCGCAGCACAACGGCAAGCAACCGCCAAAAGGCGAGCAGCATGACGGTAAACAGCCACCGAAAGGCGATCGTCAGGATGGTAAACAGCCGCCAAAAGACGGTAAACACCAGCCAAAAAGCAACCACAATGACGGCAAGCAGCCGCCAAAAGGTGAGCACAAAGACGGTAATCAGGACGGCAAGCCGTTACCGCCGAAAAACCAATAAGTTTCCCTGCCCGATAGCAACCCTGTCGGGCTTTTTTCGCCATCCGTCAGGCTGTACTGACAAAGGCTTTTCCCTTCTTTGATAACCGCAGAAATAAGCTCAACAAAACCCAGGCATAGTAGCCACACTCGCCGCTAATACGGAAAAAGATATGTTCAGGAGATGCGTTTCGACGTTACTGCTGGTGTGCGCCCTGTTTTCCGGGCACGTACTGGCCCGTAAGCAAGGACACGATTTCTTCCCGGTTCAGAGTCTCGAACGGCAATTGCAACGCGAAGCCGATAGCGATGAGCTGCGCAGCCAGACGGAAGAAGCCGCATCCGAGCTGCGCGAGCATCACCACTGGCAGAATGCGCGAAAACCCAAAATGCATTTCCACCAGTAGCAATTGACCGTTATCAGACGCCCTTGCGTTTTGGTAGGGTTTTCAGCAGATCGTCCGGGCTAACGGACGCAACGATACTGCCCGGCAGCGGCATTTTCAGGATATGGTTTTTCATCTTGCCAATGACGTGCATTTCACACGGACGGCAATCGAACTTCAGCGTCAGCACTTCATCACCATGGATCAGCTGCATCGGCGTCGCTTTCCAGCTCTTAATCGAACCTTTGGCCTGTTTCGGGCACAGGTTGAAGGCAAAGCGCAGGCAGTGCTTGGTGATCATCACCGGCACATCGCCCTTCTCTTCATGCGCTTCATAGGCGGCGTCAATCAACTGTACGCCATAGCGCTGATAAAACTCGCGGGCTTTGTGGTTGTAGACGTTCGCCAGAAACGACAGGTGCGTTTCTGGATAGACCGGCGGCGGCACGCAGACCGGCTTACGGCTGCCGCGGACCACGGCTTTCAGGCGCGCGTCATCCAGCATTTCTACCGTTTCACGACGCAGTTGATTAAGCAGACTGTTTGGCACAAACAGCGCTCCCGGCAAATTAACCTGCACAGCGCGCGAGTAATAAATCGTCTGGCCTAGCTTTGCCACGCCGTCGCGCATGTTCGCCAGCGCTTTCTCGACCTGAGTTGCTTCAGAAAACTCGCCGTCCAGAGTATGAGTAACGCTCACGCCCTCTTCGCTGGTCATGGTTAAGACTAGTTGTTCCTGCCAGCCGCTCAGTTCAATATCCACCGCGATTCGACGTTCACTGGAGGTTTTCAGCAACGCCTGCTGCCAGTTATGATCGAGGTTGCGATTCAACGGCTGGTGCGGGCGCACTTTGTACATGTCGGCGGGCATTTCATTCGGCCATACGCGATAGCGGTTTTCGCCGGTTTTTTCTACCGTATTGGCGCGAAAACCGACGATTTCACGTTTGATCATCACGTTCAGACCATCGCCGTTAGTCAGCGCCTCGGTCACATCAACATCAAGAAAATCCTTCCCCACTTTCAGCACTTCGCCCACCGGCAGGCCGATAAACTTCGGGGAGTCAAACGCGCCGATATCGTCTTTACGCGCATTAACAAAATAGTCGGTACTGCCGCGATGGAAGGTTTTATCGGTTGAAGGAACAAAGAAGTGTTCGGTGCGACCGGCGGAAGCGCGCGCCAGATCGCCTCGATCTTCAATAATCGCGTCCAGCATCTGGCGATAATGCGCGGTGATATTCTTCACGTAGCTCATATCTTTGTAGCGACCTTCAATCTTGAAGGAGCGCACGCCCGCATCGATCAGTGCCGCCAGGTTGGCAGTCTGGTCGTTATCTTTCATCGACAACAGATGCTTTTCATAGGCCACAACGCGGCCCTGATCGTCTTTCAGGGTATAAGGCAGGCGGCAGGCCTGCGAGCAGTCGCCGCGGTTAGCGCTGCGGCCGGTCTGGGCATGGGAGATATTGCACTGGCCGGAATAAGCCACGCACAGCGCGCCGTGAATAAAGAATTCAATGGTCGCATCGGTGTTATCGTAAATGGTCTTAATCTGCTGAAGATTCAGCTCACGAGCGAGAACAATCTGGCTAAAACCGACGTCGGAGAGAAACTTTGCTTTCTCGACGCTACGGATATCACACTGGGTACTGGCGTGCAGTTCAATCGGCGGAATATCGAGTTCCATCACCCCCATATCCTGAACTATCAGCGCGTCGACGCCAGTCTCGTACAGGTCGGTAATCAGGCGCTGCGCCGGTTCCAGCTCATCATCATGAAGAATGGTGTTCAACGTCACGAATATTTTCGCGCCGTAGCGATGGGCAAAAGGCACCAGGCTGGCGATATCGCTCAGGCTATTGCTGGCGTTGTGGCGCGCGCCAAAGCCCGGTCCACCGATATAGACCGCGTCGGCACCGTGTAAAATCGCTTCACGAGCGATCGCGGTATCGCGGGCAGGACTGAGAAGTTCAAGATGATGGTTTTGCAGGCGCATACGCTCGTCGTTATCCATTATAGGGGGGTCGAAATGGCGGCTATTGTAGTCAGAACTGCACACAGACCAAAACATTTTCCGCCGCCGCATCGGTGGGAATTTTCAGTTTTCAGCAAAGCATTGAAGAAAAAGGTATTTCCCTGAGAAATAGGCTAAGGATACAGTCATCACGTATTCCGGATTTTCCTCGTCACGTTGTGATTTGTTGTCTCGGTCATTTGCCTGGCCGCGAGTTCGCTCGCGGTTTTTTTATTTTTCTTTCGGGTAGTGGATCAGCGAATGGAAATGGGCAGTCTGCGCGCTACTATTGCGATAAGCATGGGCTAAGTCACCGGCGAAACGCCGCCCCTCGCAGGGCTGCAACGACAACCACTCGCCTTGCAAACAGAGATCCAGCACGCCGCTAATCACCACCACATGCTCGATAACCCCTTGCTCATGCGGCGTAGACTCACTCAGCGCGCCGGGGGCCAGGGTAATGGAGAAATGGTCAAATCGTAGCACCGGGTCCCAGGGAAATATTGGCGTCACCACCATCGCCTGCTGCTGCGGGTCAAATGCGGCCGGTGCGGCGGTATCATCGGCCACGATAAACGCGGAGAACGGCACGTTCAGGCCGGTGGCAATCTTCCACAATGTGGCGACCGTCGGGCTGGACTCGTTACGTTCAATCTGGCCCAGCATCGCTTTGGATACGCCGGTTTCTTCCGCTAGTCGCGACAGGCTCCAGCCGCGCTGTTGGCGCAACGCTTTTAGGGTCGCCGACAGATGTTGCGCAATATTCATTCCACCTCCCAATAATATCTGAGGGAATTATACGCATATTCACCTGATTCTACAGGTATCGGTTTACCTTCCCAAACCCGAGCCAACAGAAAGCCAGTTGTACGCTATAGCGCACAGTGTTAAATTAAATCGACCGCTATAACGCACAAGAGATACTCATGCGCACATTTACCGTACCCTTTCCGACGCTGCTTGCCGGATTTGTCGCCGTATTAGTCGGCTACGCCAGCTCCGCCGCCATCATCTGGCAGGCCGCCGCTGCCGCGGGAGCCGATGCCACGCAAATCGCTGGCTGGATGACCGCATTAGGTCTGGGAATGGGCGTCAGTACCCTGGCGTTAACCTTGTGGCAAAAGGTTCCTATTCTTACGGCCTGGTCAACTCCCGGCGCAGCGCTACTGGTCAGCGGCTTGCAAGGAGTCACGCTGGCGCAGGCGGTTGGCGTCTTTATTTTTGCCAATGCCTTAATCGTACTTTGCGGCGTCACCGGCCTCTTTGCCCGTTTGATGAAGATCATTCCCCATTCGCTGGCGGCGGCAATGCTGGCCGGGATTTTGCTGCGCTTTGGCATGCAGGCTTTCGCCAGTCTGCAAGGAAATCTGCTGTTATGCGGCAGCATGCTGGCCGCCTGGTTGCTGTGCAAAACCTGGTTTCCGCGATTTGCCGTGGTAGCCGCTCTGCTGGCGGGCGGTGTCGTTGCCGGGTTAAGCGGAAACGTGACAACGTCACAAATTAGTTTTAGTTTTGTCGCCCCTTCTTATATTGCTCCGGTGTTTACCCCTGCGCTGCTGCTTAGCGTCGGTTTGCCTTTTTTCCTCGTCACCATGGCGTCACAAAACGCCCCCGGCTTCGCCACGCTTCAGGCTTCAGGTTATCGGGTCCCCGCTTCACCACTGATCGTGGCAACCGGCGGCCTGGCGCTGCTGCTGTCACCTTTTGGCGTGTATTCCATCTGTATCGCGGCGATTACCGCCGCCATTTGCCAGAGCCCGGAAGCCCATCCGGAACCGCAAAAACGCTGGCTTGCAGCGGCGGCGGCAGGCATTTTTTATCTGCTGGCGGGGATATTTGGCGGCTCCATTACCTCCCTGATGGCGGCGTTGCCGATAGCATGGATCCAGATGCTTGCGGGACTGGCGCTGCTCGGTACCATTGGTGGCAGCCTGTTTCAGGCACTAAACCATGAAAATGAACGCGATGCGGCGGTGGTAACTTTCCTGGTCACCGCCAGCGGCGTAACGCTGGTAGGTATTGGATCTGCTTTTTGGGGACTGGTGCTTGGTGGCGTCAGCTATGTTCTGCTATCAACGCTGCGCCGCGCGTAGCTGTGATGGCGTCAGGCCGGTGGCGCTTTTAACCCGGTTGCTAAAATGGCTGGCGGAGCTAAAACCGCAGGCCATGGCAATATCGGTTAACGGCAACTGACTATGGTAAATCAGCGCCTGCGCTTTGATCATACGACGCTGCATCACGTACTGATGCGGCGCCATCTTCATCGATTGGCGAAACATTCGCGCGAAGTGATATTCGCTCAATGCCGCTTCCAGAGCCAAATCAGCGAGGGTTAACGGCTGGTCCAGATTCTCCTCAATCCATTCCAGCAGATTGCGCAAGACGTGTGGCGCAAGCCCGCCTGTCACGGTGGGTAAACGCCACTGAACGTTAGAGTAATTCTGGATCAAGTGCGTGAGAAGCAGCGTGCTGGCCGAACTCAGCATGAGCTGATTAGCCTGCTGCTGCCAGTCGTTATCCAGCAGAAACTGGCGATAGACGGCCGTTATCTTGTCATCGCTGGAGAAGGTTTTTTCCTGCAAGGTGAATGAGGCCGGGCTGCGGTCCCAAATCTGCTCGCCAACCCGGCGCAAATGCGCGTCCGTGCAGTACATATGGACAAATGAAAGGTCACCACGAATATCCCAGGTGCTCTCATCTCCTTTCGGCATCAGGCAGAAACGATCCGGTCCACCGCCATTTTTCCAACCATGCGGTGTTTTTTGGTAACTTTCGTAACCATCGGCAATATACAGGCTCAGCGTATGGTGGTCGCTTTGAACGGTGATGGTATCAAGATTGTTATACCACGCCGCCAGCTGAATACCGGAGTTGAGCTTCACCGTCTCCCGCAGCACGGCATTTTTTTGACGCAATGTTTCGAAAGTTCCGTAAGCCATAACCTTCACATTCCCGATTTCACAGGTCTCTATACCCTAAATAATTCGAGTTGCAGGCAGGCGGCAAGTGAGAAAGTCCCGATGAGCTTACTCAAGTAAGTGATTCGGTCGAACGAGCGTAGCCAACGCACAAGCAACTTGAAGTATGACGGGTATAGTCTATGAAGAGTCACGGGCAGATACCAGCCTTCACTCACCGGCAACTAAAAATAAGCGCAAGAATTTGCAAGTCGGTAACAAGTTGATGACAGCGCGGCGTAGCCTCAGGCGTCAGAATGATCGGTACAACACTCACGGGAGAGACATTTTGAACGCATTACTCTACGGATTAGTCGTCGTTATCTGGGGCACGACGTGGATTGCTATTTTTTTGCAGCAGGGACCGGTCGCCGCGCCGGTGTCCATTTTCTGGCGCTTTGCGTTGGCCAGCGTCACGATGCTGACCGTTCTGCTGATCGCCCGCCGTCTGCGCCCGCTGGCCGCACGCGACCATCTCTTCTGCCTGCTGCAGGGCTGCTGCGTATTCTGCTTTAACTTCTGGTGTTTCTATACTGCCGCCGCGTATATCAATACCGGCCTTGAGTCGGTGATATTCTCCATGGCGGTGCTGTTTAACGCCATTAACAGCTTTCTCTTTTTCCGCCAGCAGCCACCGGGACGTTTCTGGCTGGCCGCCGCGCTGGGCCTGGCGGGTATCGTTACGCTGTTCTGGGATGATTTATGGGCCAACGGCCTGAATGCGTCGCTCTTATTGGGCATCGCACTCAGTGCGCTGGGAACCTACGGCTTTTCTCTGGGTAATATGCTCAGCATCCGCCACCAGCGCCGCGGTCTGGAAACATTAACCACCAACAGTTGGGCCATGCTTTACGGTACGCTGGTGATGGGCGCCATTGCTCTGATACGCGGGGATGATTTCACGCCGCAGTGGACGTTCAGCTATATGGGAGCACTGCTGTATCTGGCCCTGTTTGGCTCGGTGATTGCTTTCGGTGCCTATTTCACTCTGGTCGGCAGAATTGGCGCGAGCAAAGCCGCTTACAGTACTTTGCTGTTCCCGCTGGTTGCGTTAACAATTTCGACGTTTTATGAAGGGTATATCTGGCACAGCAACGCCGTGGCTGGATTGGCGTTGATTCTGGTAGGGAATCTGGTGATGTTTGCTCGTCCTGAGCAGTGGTTTCTGCGCCGCAAACTGGCATAGGTTTTATCGGGTCAGTTTATGTCAGGTGGCGGCTAACGCCTTACCTGACCGACAAAACCTGAACCCGATGCGTATGTCTGACTACCAATAAAAAAGGCGCTATCAACTCATAGCGCCCTTCTTCATTGATAAAACTGACTTAGCGATTACTTGGGTCGAACTTCACCGCATCAATCGCCATATCGTCAATGACCTGCTTCAGCGTATCAACGGTCAGCGGCGTACTTTCGTTGGATAACGTTTTCCCCTCCCCCTTACGCACGACTTTAATGACCGGCTTGTTGGTCGCCGCATCGATCAGCTCACCTTCAAAGTACAGGTTAGTATCCATGGTACGGTGACCTGTTGCTGCCTGGGTGCCCGCGATAACCATCGCTACCGGAATCACTTCATAGAACTGCAGGCCTTCTTTGCTGGAATCCACGCCGGTGATGGCACCACGGAAGATCAAGCTACGTTTACCTGCGGTGGTTGCCAGCGGCTTACGCTCGGAAATAGCCTGTTTCATCTCTTTGTTGGTGTAATTTAAGATATCAGCCAATGCCTTTTCGCCAACCTGCGTCGTCGGTTTTGGTACCGGGTAATAAGTGATCGGGTTATAAACAACGTTATCGTAATTGCTCGGATTATAATCCGGAGAAATCCAGCGCAGCTCCGGTTTACCGGAAGCGGAGGTGGTTTCTTTTAAGCTTGAGTAATCTTTTAAAAAACCCGAATATTGTTCAGGTTTAGCGAGTTTTGATGAGCAACCGGCTAACGCTAGCAGGCCGGCAAGCGCGGCGACCTTAAAAAATAACTGAGTACGCATAGGTTAATCCCTGTGAATGCAATCGTTCGGCATGTGTTATAACAAAATACAGGGGTAAGTTTTGTGGCAAAAATGGTGATACGTCAAGTACCTGAATAAAATAAACCCGCCGTTGCCAGCGGGCCCTCATTCTTTATTTATTTTATATCCACCTGGTAAAAAATATGCTTACCAAAGGGATCGATTTCGTAACCAGTAACATTTTTACGTACGGGTTCAAAAATAGTCGAATGGGCAATCATCACCGCCGGCATCTGGTCGTGCATCATCTGTTGCGCCTGGAGATAGAGAGCTTCGCGTTTTGGGCGATCGGTTATCGATTTAGCTTCGGTAATCAGTTTATCAAATGGTTGATAGCACCATTTCGCCGAGTTAGAACCACCGTTAGCCGACTGGCATGTGAATAGCGGGCCGAAGAAGTTATCCGGATCGCCGGTAGCCGTCGTCCAACCCATCAGCGCCGCCTGATGCTCACCATCCTTCACGCGCTTTAAATATTCACCCCACTCATAGGTGGTGATTTTGGTTTGCACGCCAATTTTCGCCCAGTCGGCCTGAATCATCTCGGCCATGCGTTTAGCATTCGGGTTATAGGGCCGCTGAACCGGCATCGCCCACAGGTCGATAGTGATCGGACCTGCAACCCCCGATTCATCCAGTAGAGCTTTGGCCTTCTGCGGATCGTATTCATAATCTTTCAGATTGCTATCCGC
This sequence comes from Klebsiella huaxiensis, assembly GCF_003261575.2. Taxonomy (GTDB): domain Bacteria; phylum Pseudomonadota; class Gammaproteobacteria; order Enterobacterales; family Enterobacteriaceae; genus Klebsiella; species Klebsiella huaxiensis. The sequence continues at coordinate 3,166,231 of NZ_CP036175.1, forward strand.
ACTCCACACACCGGGCGGCAGCAGGTTTTTCGCCGCCGTACCGGTACCATGGAATACCGCTTCAATAATCGCCGATTTATTGATCGCCATGGCTAAGGCCTGACGAACTTTGACGTTATCCAGGGGCGCTTTCTGGGTATTAAATGCCAGGAAGCCGGTGTTGAGACCCGCTTTGCTCATCAGATTGATATCTTTGTTCTCTTTCATCCTCGGCAAATCAGCCGGGTTGGGGAACGGCATCACCTGACACTCATTCTTCTCAAGCTTGGCATAGCGTACTGAGGCATCCGGAGTAATGCTGAAGATCAGCCTGTCGATATTGGCCTTCCCCTGCCAGTATTCCGGGAAAGCAGTAAAAAGAATGCGCGAATCTTTTTGATACTGGGCGAGTTTAAACGGACCGGTACCAATCGGGTCCATATCCACCCGCTCCGGCGTCCCGGCTTTTAACATCGCATCGGCATATTCCGCCGATAAAATAGAGGCGAAATACCAGGCAAGATCGGCAACAAACGGCGCTTCCGCGTGGGCGAGCGTAAAACGAACCGTATATTCATCCGGCTTATCGATATTGGTAATTAATTGACCAAACTCGAGACTTTCAAAATTGGAATAATTACCACTGGAGACATTGTGATAAGGATGCTTAGGATCTTTTTGCCGCATAAAAGAGAAAATCACATCGTCGGCATTAAAATCACGGGTCGGTTTAAAATATTTATTACTCTGAAACTTAACGCCTTTACGTAAATGGAAAGTATAAACTTTGCCATCTTCGCTGACCTCCCAGCTTTCGGCCAGGCTCGGCTGCAGTTCGGTGGTCCCGGCCTTAAAATCGACCAACCGGTTGTAGACAGGCACCGCGCTGGCATCCACGCTGGTTCCAGAGGTGTAGAGCTGAGGGTTGAAGTTTTCCGGCGATCCTTCGGAACAGTAGACCAGCGTTTTTGCGCTAATAGCCGAGCTGGCCGTCAGCGCGGCTAATGCCAGAGCAAGCGTCGTGAATCTGCGTTGCATATGCTTTCCTTTTTAATTTTTCAGCTAATTTATATACCCTAAATAATTCGAGTTGCATGAAGGCGGCAAGAGAGGGAGTCCCCAGGAGCTTACTAAAGTAAGTGACTGGGGTGAGCGAGCGCTGGCAACACACATGCAACTTGAAGTATGACGGGTATAGCTTGTTGTTTTGCCATTCATACATAACACTAAAGCCTCATTGCAAACACCTGAAAAAACAAATAAAGAAGGAATCACTATGTCATCTCCGCTAGCCAGTCAATTAACCCAACGCTTCTTCCGCTATCTGGCGATCACCAGCCAGAGCGACCCGCACGCGACCACCCTGCCCACTACGCCGGGACAACACGCGATGGCGCAGGCGCTTGCCGATGAGTTACGACAGCTGGGCCTGGATGAAATCGTGATTGACGAACACGCTACCGTCACGGCGATTAAAAAAGGCAATGTTCCCGGCGCGCCGCGGATTGGCTTTATTACCCATATCGATACCGTCGACGTCGGCCTGTCGCCGGATATTCATCCACAGATTCTGCGCTTTACGGGTGAAGATCTCTGTTTGAATGCTGATAAAGATATTTGGCTACGAGTGACGGAACATCCGGAAATCGCCGCTTATCCGGGTGAAGAGATCATTTTCAGCGACGGCACCAGCGTACTCGGAGCCGATAATAAATCCGCCGTGACGGTGGTGATGACGGTGCTGGAAAACCTGACGGCGGAGCATCGCCACGGCGATATCGTTGTCGCGTTTGTCCCGGATGAAGAAGTTGGCCTGCGCGGGGCCAAAGCGCTGGATCTTTCCCGCTTTGTCGTCGACTTCGCCTGGACTATCGACTGCTGCGAGCTGGGCGAAATCGTCTATGAGAACTTTAACGCCGCAGCAGCAGAGATCCGCTTTACCGGCGTCACCGCTCACCCGATGTCGTCAAAAGGTGTGCTGGTCAATCCCTTGCTAATGGCTACCGATTACATGAGCCATTTTGACCGCCAGCAAACCCCGGAGCATACCGCCGGACGCGAAGGCTACGTCTGGTTTAACGGTATCCAGGGCGATCAAAACAGCACACTGCTACAGGCCAGCATTCGCGATTTTGACCTTGAAAGTTTTAACCGTCGCAAGCAGCAGATTGGCGAAGTAGCGCAAAAAATCGCCGCGCAGTATCCAACAGGCAGCGTCGAATTTCACGTCAGCGACACTTATAGCAACATCAGCAATGCGATTGGCGAAGATCGCCGGGCCATCGACCTGATGTTTGAGGCGATGGAAAGCTTAGGGATCACACCGAAACCGACGCCGATGCGCGGAGGCACCGACGGCGCGGCGCTATCGGCAAAGGGAGTATTAACACCAAACTTCTTTACCGGCGCGCACAACTTCCACTCGAAATTTGAGTTTCTGCCACTGCGCGCCTTTGAGGCCTCTTATCAGACCGCGTTACAGCTCTGTCTGCTAGCCGCGCGTTAAATCGGTTTGCGTGCCAGCATAGTGGCGAAACGCAGCTTAATGCGATTACCGTTGGCGTCGGTGCGATGCAGTTCGCCGACGTCTTCGTTGTACTTGAGGAACTCCCAACCCGCGTAATAATTACGCAGCTCTTGCGGTTTAAAGGCAAACGGGAAACCAACGGTGCACGGATAGTCTTCAGTATCCATCGCCGCGACGATCAGGTTGTATCCACCAACTTTAGTGCAGCGCTGCATGTTATCAATAAGCCCCGGGATCGTCTTTGCCTCAAGGAACATCATCACCACGGTGGAGAGAATAAAATCATACTCGCCGTCAAAGCTCAGCGAGTTAAGGTCCTTAATCGCCGCCTGCAGGTTCTCCAGCCCTTCCGCCTGACGAACACTTTCGAGATTGCTGATGCTGGCCGGGTTTTTATCCCATGCGGTAACGTCAAAGCCATTAGCCGCCAAATAAAGGCTATTGCGCCCGTTACCGCAGCCCAGATCCAGCGTCTTGCCCGGCGCAATCAGCGTCGCGGCATGCACCACTTCCGAGTGGGTGCGGGTCATACCGTATTTATCGGTAAAGTAGTTTTCATCACGAAGAGTCATGGTTAATCCTTATTTTTTAATAACGTGTCGCGTTCGACGCGAATCAGCAGTTTGCCGCGCATCAGCAGCAGAAAGGTTCGTATCAGCAGTATCCCGATGATCAGATTGGTAAAAATAAATAATGGGATCGCCAGTGTGTGGAAAAAGCCGTCAGGATGAGTGTGGCCAAGATGCAGCCCGGTCGTCGCCAGAGCGGAAATACCGAACGAGAAACTCCAGAACGACGCGTTAAACGGCTGGCGCAAATACCACGGCATCAGGCGCAACATAAACAGCAACTGGAGCAAGCCGTAGCCAAACAGCAGCTTAGCAAAGGTATCCGCTTCCCCACCGTTGACGCTCAACCAGGCGCTGCACGCCACCAGCGCCGGGGCCAGTTGAATGCCCAGCGAGGTACGCATGGCGGTCGGCAGTTCGCCATCGCTGCGCAGACGCTGCAAAATCACCGGTTCAAGGCTGAGCCAGGAGAAGATCCCCGCGCCAAGAAACACCAGCCCGGCATCGTTAAAACCCAGCGCGCCGCAGGCCATGGCGCTAATAAAGTTGTTCGCCACCGTCGGCAAGTAGAGACCCGGCGTCGTCGCCTCTCCGGGGTGTTGTCCCCGCCATAGTCCGGCGCTTTGCCAGGCTGAATAGGAGAGCTGTAGCACCACGCCAAGACTAAACAGGACCAGCGATAGCGAGCGCAGCCATGGCACAAAGCCGATGGAGACCAGCATGGTGGTCGCCGGAAAAAGGCTGACAAAGCTGCTGGCGACCGGGTGACGCATCTCTTGCAGTACGCTATGCGGAAAACGTAGCGCCCGCGAAATAAACGCGACCGCCAGTAGCGCCCAAATGACCATCGCCAGAATCACCAGCCCGTCACCAATAGCCCGGCTCACCGGCCAGATGGTACTGGCATAGCGCCAGGCGAAGCCCATACCGATAATGCCCAGCACCATGCCAAAGTAACCCGCTGGTAAATTTATTACCTGACTCTTATTCTGGTTTTTATTCATTTTGTTTAATATTTCAATTTATCTTAAGTTGCATTTTAAAAGAACCTTCAAAAACGCGCTACGGAGTTTTTTGCTATCTTTATGTTAACCATACGTAATGAGAAAGTCCGATGCGCAAATATTGCCTCAGTGAGAAGGTTCGCCAGTTTCACTATGAAGAGGACGGGAACAAACATAGCGTAAATCTGCGGCAAATTGTCGCCTTGCGTGATTTCTCTGACGTGAAAGTCGGGGACGAAGGCGGCTGGCTGGACGATGAAGAGGCGCTGAGCCACAGCGGCGGGTGCTGGATTTATGATGCCAATAGCGCCGTTTTTGATGGTTCGAGGATTGAGGGCAACGCGCGGTTGACCGGCGAGTGCGTGATCGGTCACGGAGTCATCATTAGCGATAACGCCCGTCTGGATAGCGTACACATCAGCCACTACGCACGAGTAAGTGACAACGTCACAATAGAGTCATCCCGAATTCGTGGTTGTTGTCATCTGGCGGACGACGCGCGGATCCTCCCCCACAGCTTGATTATCGCCGCTCAGGGGCTCACCGCCGACAATGATAAGATCTTGCGTATTTATCAGCGGGCGACAGTCAGCACATCGCGGATTGTCCATCAGGCGCAAATTTACGGTGATGCCTTTGTCGAATATGCGTTCGTCGAACATCGAGCGGAGATTTTTGACAATGCCCGGGTGGAAGGCAACAACGAGAACGATGTTTGGGTTTGTGATAACGCCAGAGTCTATGGCAACGCGCGGATTATCGCCGGGCGCGAAGAGGACGCCATTCCAACCCTGCGTTACAGCTCGCAGGTCGCAGAAAATGCAATCGTAGAAGGAAACTGCCTGCTTAAGCATCGGGTGATGGTCGGCGGCCATGCGCACCTGCGCGGTGGGCCAATCCTGCTTGATGATGAGGTATTAATAGAGGGAAACGCAGCTATCTGTGGTGATGTGATAATCGAACATCAGGTGGCAATTCGCGACGGCGCACGAGTTGAGGCAAGTGCTGGCGATGCCATTCATATTCGTGGCGCAAAGGTTATTAGCGGCGACGAGCATATTACCCGTACGCCAATCGTCGGTTTTCTGTAAGCCTTACTCCCCGGGGGCGGCGCTCAACGCGCCTTGCCCGGGCTACGGATCCGAGCGGTCTGTGGGTATTGTAGCCCGGACAGATGCGCAGCATCGCCTCCGGGAAGAACCAGCATATTACCCACACGCCCATAGTCATTTTTTTGTAAGCTTTACTCCCCGGGGGCGGCGCTCAACGCGCCTTGCCCGGGGTACGGATCCGAGCGGTCTGTGGGTGTTGTAGCCCGGACAGATGCGCAGCATCGCCTCCGGGAAGAACTTCGGGTTTATTGCCCATCACAATCAATAATGCGCCCGTAGATATTCTGGTCATCATACGAACCGTTAAGGAACTCGGCCTGCTTCAGACACCCTTCAAGCGTAAAACCATTGCGTAACGCTACCTGATTGCTCTTATGGTTCGCCACCCGGCATTTGATCACAAACCGGCGAACCGTACCGCTGCGAGCGTAATAATCCATAAAAGCCTGTAGCGCCTGAGAAAGCAGCCCCTGTCCATTATGACTTTCGTCAATCCAGTAGCCGATATATGCGGTCTTGTTAATCGGTTCAATCTGGTTAAACGACAGCACGCCGATAATTTCTTCATGCAAAAAGAGCAAAAACATTTTGGCGTAGCCGCGTTGATGCAGCATTACGTTGCCCTGCACGTGACGACGGGTTTCATCTTCGTGGCTGACCTCAGCAGGCCAGCTCAGTGATTGCTGAAGCCAGTGCTGGTTTTTAATCACCAGTTGGTGCAACTCAGTGACGTGACGTTCATCGACAGCACGCAGGGAAAGGGTGTCGGTCACGGGGATTTGTTCTGGCATGGCGGTATTTTCAGCAGACATAGCGCACTCTTACAGAGGGACAAACGCCCGCAGAATCTCCTCTGCGGGCGGGACAACGAGCGATTACTTCATCACCCGATCATCAACGTAGTTGCGCTTATCCGGCGCTGGCGGGAAATACTGATACAGCCAGGTTTCGCTTATCGCCTCCCCCTGGCAGCGCAGGAACATACGCATCTCCACCGGGTCGGTAGAATCCGAGGTCGGATACCAGTCAAACTGGATGCGATAGCCATCAAACGGTTCAACGTAGAGGATCTCTATCTGCCTCGCTTCGCCGCTCGAGAGAGTAATCACCGGCTCAATGCCCTTCGGAGCAGCTGCTTTCAGATCGCCGCCGACAAAATCGATAGCAAAACGGCGAGTCCATTTATCCGGATAGTGTTCACCCGGTGCCCAGCCTTCCGGGAAGCCGCCCATACCGGTACGCGTTGCCATGACGCGAGCCAGCGGAGAGCGAACCGGCGGCTGCGCACTCCAGTAGAGACGATAGCGGAAGTCCAGTTCGTCCCCGGCTTTTACCGGTTTCGCTGGCTGCCAGAAGCAGACGATGTTGTCCAGCGTTTCGCCGGTCGTCGGGATCTCCATCAGGCTAACGGCGCCCTTGCCCCACTGGTTACGCGGTTCAACCCACAGGCTTGGGCGCTTGTTGTACCAGCCCATGATGTCCTGATAGTGGGAGAAATCGCGATCCAGCTGCAACAGACCAAAACCGCGCGGGTTCTTATCCTGGTAGGCGTTAAATTGCAGCTTTTGCGGGTTGTTCAGCGGGCGACAAATCCACTCGCCGTTGCCCAGCCACATTGACAAACGATCGGAGTCATGGATTTGCGGATGGATGGTGTCGCACATCCGGCGTTCGTTGTTGCCGCAGCTGAACATACTGGTCATCGGCGCAATGCCCAGCTGTTTGATGTCTTTACGCGCATAGATGTGGTTTTCCACATCCATAATCACCTGCGTTTCCTGGCAGTTGACGACAAACTTATAGGCCCCGGTGACGCTCGGGCTGTCGAGCAGTGCGTATACGGTAAATACCGTCGCTCCCGGTTTGGCGGTTTCAAACCAGAAAGAGGTGAAGTCCGGGAACTCTTCCGGCGTATCGGTAAAGGTGTCGATAGCCAGTCCACGGGCAGAAAGACCATACTGATAAGTACTGTCCACCGCGCGGAAGTAGCTTGCACCGAGGAAAGCGACGATATCGCGACGCGCCAGCTCCGGGGCTTTAAAGACGCGGAACCCGGCAAAACCAAGATCGCTCTGGCCTTCCAGCTGTTTGGTGTCGACGCCAGCGTCATTGTATTTAAACAGCTCCGGGCGGAAATGAATTTCCCGCGCCTGCTGGCTTTGCGAATCCAGCGAGAACATGCGCACGCGGCGGCGGAAGCCCATGCCGACGTGGAAAAACTGAATATCCAGCTTGCGCTCTTCGATATTGCTCCACAGGGAGTGTGCCGCATCATACTGAATGCTGTTGTAGGCCTGCGGAGTCAGGTTCGCCAGTGTCGGCGGCAGATCGCGAGGCGCTCCGCCCCAGGGTTGACGGGCAAGGTCATGCGCCATCGATTGCAGCACGGAGTAGTCAAAACGGCGCGTCAGCCCATCGGCAATTCCCGAATCCTCGGCAAACGCGGCTTTACTGAACAGAGAGGCGACTCCTGACGTTCCGCATACGGCGGCAACAGCCATGGAAGATTTGAGAAAACGTCTGCGGTTCATGCCTGAGAAAGCATCCTTATTCATAGGTGAATTGAGACGCGACGTAACAAACTCATGCGTCGCGAATGTCGCTCACTCTAGACAAAAACGATTGATAATCCAATTGTTGGCGGCAGAAAAAGCGTGAAAAAAATATGTCCACCGGACCAGACCGAATTCCCCCGTAGGTCAGACCTCGGGGGAATGGCGATTATTTGACGCTGACGTCAATACCGGGGAAGTATTTACCCGCCAGACGCGTGATGGTGCCGTCAGCGCGAACTTTATCGATAGCCGCGTTCAGCTGTTTTTGCGTCGCCTCATCCCCTTTGCGCAGGCCGTAGCCAATCCCGCTGCCGAGAATAGTATCGTCAGCCACCGGTTTGCCGATAAAACCAAATCCTTTGCCCTGCGGTTTGCTAAGGAATCCTGCCTGCCCGGCAGCGGACATCACCAGAGAGGCATCAATGCGCCCGTTAAGCAAATCGGCCCACGCCATATTCTGGTCTTTATAAGCGATGACGGTAACGCCGTGCTTTTCCCAGTGCTCTTTGGCGAAGGTTTCCTGAATCGATCCTTGCAGAACGCCAATGGTTTTCCCCTTCAGCCCTTCCGGTGTCGCCTGCATCCCGCTATCCGCCTTGCCTACCAGTTGCGAAGGGATACGGTAAATAGGTTGCGTAAAATCAATACTCTTGCGCCGCTGCTCGGTAATGTTCATTGCCGAGTTAATCGCATCGAACTTCTTCGCCACCAGCCCCGGGATCAGGGCATCAAACGACGTTTCAACCCAGCTGCATTTCAGCTGCGCCGCCTGGCAAATTGCATTACCCAGTTCGATATCAAATCCCACCAGTTCCCCTGCCGCGTTGCGGCTTTCGAACGGTGGATATTCTGCTTCGACGCCGTAGCGCAGCTCGCTGGCCGCCAGCGAGGAAAAAGTGCAAATCATCCCCAGCGCGAGGGTAAAGGCTTTTATCTTCATCAGGTGGCTCCTTAGCGTGGCTTAACGTGACACAGTGCCCGTGCACCGGCCCGCAGTGTCGCTTCATCTTTGGCAAAAGAGAGGCGAATTAGTTTGTTATCAGTGCCATCGGTATAAAACGCCGACAGCGGGATCGTGGCAACGCCATAATCGGTAATCAGCCGTTTGACCATCTCGCTGTCGCTTTCCTCGCTGAAATGACCGTAGTCCGCCAGCAGGAAGAAAGAGCCCGCAATCGGCAGCAGCCGAAACGGCGAGTCCACCAACAACTGCACGATCAGATCGCGCTTTTGCTGATAAAACGAGGCCAGCGAGAGCCAGGATTGCGGGTCGCGCATATGTTCAGCGAAGGCATACTGCATCGGGGTATCGGCGGAAAACATCAGAAACTGATGCACCTTGCAAATTTCGTCCATCAACGCAGCCGGGGCGACACAGTAACCCACCCGCCAGCCGGTGACATGATAGGTTTTGCCAAATGAGGAGATAATCACGCTGCGCTCCGCCAGGTGCGGGTGAGTCGCCATTCCGTGATGCTGTGCACCATCAAAAACCACGTGTTCATAAACTTCATCTGACAGGATCACAATGTCGGTATGGCGAGTGAGCGCCGCTAGCTGGGCTAAATCATCCGCAGAAAACACCTGCCCGCTTGGGTTGTGCGGAGTATTAATAATGATCATCCGCGTACGTGGGGTAATCGCCGCGCGAACCTCATCCCAGTTCACGGCAAAATCCGGTACCGTCAGCTTAATCGCTACCGGCGTCCCCCCTTGCAGGCGCACGATTGGCGCATAGCTATCAAAAGAGGGCTCGAAATAGATGACCTCATCGCCAGGATGCACCAGTCCGCTAATGGCGGAGTAGATCCCCTGACTGGCGCTGGCGGTAATCAACACCTCGTCGTCCACATCGTAATGCGTGCCGTACAGCGCGGCGATTTTTTCGGCGATGCGCTCTTTCAGCACGCGCAAACCGGTCATCGGCGCGTACTGGTTATGCCCCTGCGCCATTGCCTGGGTCACGCCTTCGACAAGGTGTTCGTCGCAGGAGAAATTCGGTGCGCCCTGAGAGAGGTTTACGGCATTATGCTGCGCGGATAGCTGACCAATCACGGTAAAAATAGTGGTGCCGACATCCGGCAGTTTAGAGCGGGTGCTCACCGAAGAACTGAGGGCCATAGTTAATCCTTTTTCACTTTATTTGCATAAGCATTCAATCCAAAGGTTCGGGATGCGACAATCGAATTGTTGTCATAGTAGCTATGCACAGCGATCATGGCTTAAGGTGAAAAACGGTCAGCAGACCTGCCGACCGTGAGAGTAATTATTTCTGATTTAAGAGGTTAAAGCTGGTCATCAGATTGCGATAGTCCGGGATATGGTTGGAGAACAAGGTCCCCAGACCTTCAACATCATTGCGCCAATCGCGATGTAGCTCACAGGCTGCGCCAAACCACGACATCAGCTGCACACCCGCCTGCGACATACGATCCCATGCGGCATCGCGGGTAATCGGATTAAACGTGCCGGACGCGTCGGTTATCACAAAGACATCAAAGCCCTCTTCAATCGCTGACAGTGCCGGAAAAGCCACGCAAACTTCGGTCACGACGCCGGCGATAATCAGTTGCTTTTTACCCGTGGCTTTGACGGCCTTCACAAAATCTTCGTTATCCCAGGCATTAATGTTGCCAGGACGGGCAATGTAAGGCGCGTCCGGGAACTGCTCTTTCAGCTCCGGCACCAACGGGCCGTTGGGACCATTTTCGAAGCTGGTGGTTAAGATGGTCGGCAGACCGAAGTACTTCGCCAGGTCGCCAAGGGCAAGGACGTTGTTCTTGAACTTATCAGGATCGATATCGCGCACAAGTGATAACAGTCCCGTTTGGTGATCCACCAGCAGCACAGCGGCATCATTTTTATCCAGACGAACATACGGTTTGGCCATGATCTCTTCCTCATTTCGACATCAGATTTTCCGCCAGATTGCAGCTTCGGCGGGTATTTATACCCTAAATAATTCGAGTTGCAGGACAAGGCACTTGTGCCTTGAACAGCGCTTGCGCTGGCCCCGAAGGGGCGAGGCCATAGGCCGAGTAACGCGGCAAGTGAGCGAAACCCCGGGAGCTTACTCTGGTAAGTGGCTGGGGTGAACGAGCGCGGCCAACACACCTGCAACTTGAAGTATGACGGGTATGGTTAACAGGGCTGATAATAGTGTAATCACTGGCTGAGGATTAGCCGCTGAATGTGAGACGCATTGTCCCATTTGCGGAACAAGCCGTGGCATACTGCTAAAAACCAATACCAACTGCAGGGATATTCCCGGCACTTTTTTGTCTTTGATTTCAGGAAGAAAATAATGAGCAAAAATGTCGTTATCTGTTGTGATGGAACCGGTAATGAAGTGAAGGCAGAGCTGTCAAACGTACTGAAACTTTACCGGGTGATGAGCAAAAACGCAGCGCAATGCGTCTATTATCAACCTGGAATTGGCACTATTGGTCAGCACAACGCCTGGCAACAGTTGCGACAAAAAGTCCGCGGATGGTTTGAACTCGCCACTGGTTTCGGCCTGGATAAAGACATCCTTTGCGCCTACCGCTTTCTTTGTGAAAATTACGCCCAGGGGGATAAAGTGTGGCTTTTCGGCTTTAGCCGTGGGGCGTACACCGTTCGCGTACTCGCGGCCATGGTAAACATGATTGGCCTGCTCAATAAAGACCAATTGAATCTCGCCGAATACGCCCTCGCCGCCTACAAGCGCGCAAGTTTAAGCAATGAACCGCCTCGTCAGAGCAAGCAGCCCTCTTCAGCGCTGGCCGATGCATGGCACTTCTCACGGGTCGCCGGAACGCGGATGATTCAGATTGAGTTTATCGGCGTGTGGGACACCGTCTCCTCAATATTGATCCCGAAAAAATTCGGCCTGCTGCTGGATGTGGAAAAGCTGCTCTATACCCAGAAAAACCCCATTGTGAAGTGCTTTCGCCAGGCCATCGCCATCGATGAGCGGCGTCGGATGTTTCGACTACATCACTGGCTTGAACCTCAATCTTTTAGAGCCAAACCTTTTAAGCCTGAAAGCGATATTACGCAGGACGTCAAGCAGGTCTGGTTTGCGGGCGTTCATGCGGATATCGGTGGCGGATATCCGGAAACGGAGAGCGGCCTGTCAAAATTTCCGCTGGTCTGGATGATAGAAGAAGCCCGGTCGTACGGCCTGCTGGTGAATCAGGCCAATATTAATCAAATGGTTTTCGGCAAGCCGCGGCAAGGCAGTAAATATCGCTACGCCGCACCGGATGAGATGGCTGAGATACACCGCTCATTGACGCTGTCCTGGATCCCTCTCGAATGGTTACCTAAAAATGTGAAAGCCAGGGAATGGCATGAGCGTCGGGACTGGCTGGGTTGGTATGTTCCGCGAGGGGAACCAAGGTTGATTCCTGAGAGCGCGCTGATTCACCAATCCGTTAAGCAGCGCATGGCATCAAGCGACTATCGGCCCGTTAATCTCCCTCAACGCTACGAGTGGGTTGGCGAGGCGGGTAGCGAACCGCTGGCCCCCTCTGAACAGCCCACCGACAGGGTGACTTGCGCGATATAGCCATGACATACTGGTTATGATCAAAACGCATAGCTGGAGGCGACATGTCGCGAAGCGCCCTACCATTTAATACCGTGGAAACCTTTCTGGTCACCGCCAGGCATCTCAACTTAACCCATGCCGCCCGCGAGCTGTGCCTGACGCAGGGGGCGGTCAGCCGACAGATTGCGGCGCTGGAAAGCTGGTTTGGTTTCCCGTTGTTTGTTCGCCACGCTCGCGGGCTGCGTCTTTCCCCGCAAGGTAGCGCGCTCTACCCGGAGCTACAATCCGCTTTTGCCCGCCTGGTCACGGTCGCTGAGCAGGCCCGTCAGCAGCAAACCGTGGTGCGTCTGAAAGCACCTACCTGCGCCATTCGCTGGCTGGTACCGCGGCTGGTAGCCATTGAGCAATGCCATCCGGAACTGCAGGTCGCCCTGACCACTACCACCGAACATAGCGTTAATTTCAAAACCGAGCCTTATGACGCAGCGATCATCTTCGGCAGCCACCACAGCGCGGGCGAACTGTTGTTTGAAGAGGCGTTGACGCCGGTGATGAACCGCTCGGCGGCTGACGATAACCCACTGAGTGAGATGACCTTTTTACATCCGACGCGGGACAAAACCGACTGGTCGCTGTGGCTGGCGCAATTTTCCTCCGAGAAACCGCTGCCGATGAGTAAAAACCAGCATTTCGATACGATGGATCTGGCGATAACCGCCGCCATGCAGGGGCTGGGGATAGCTATCGCCGACGAAACTCTGGTGGCAGAGGATTTACGCGCCGGTCGTCTGACGCGCCCTTTTGCCCTTAGCGTGAAAACCGGTGCTAGCTATCGGCTGGTAGTGCGAGCCTCACAAAGCAAAGCCGACGGACTGGCGCGCTTTCGTGAAAAGCTGATTAATCCAGGGTCACATGATGCTTCATGACCCGGCGGAACAGCGCCAGGCGAGCGCGCATAAAGCGGTTTTCCACTTTAAAACCCGCCTGTTTATGCAACCCGATTCGCAACAACCGATCGCGCCCACGCAGGCTGGCTGGCCAGCGTACCGTCCCTGAAAGCTCCTGGCAGCCGCCGCCGGCTCGCCGGGCGAATTCAACCCAGTAATTCGCAACCTGCGCCGCAAAAGCCCGATCGCGCTCATTTGCATAATTACGCACCGGCTCAGCCAGCTCGAGATTATCAAAAACGTATACCACTTCGTTACCGTGCCACGCGCCGTGCGGATAGGTTTCATGCTCGGCCTCAGCAACATAATCAAACCAGTAGCGCCAGCACGGCTGCCCTACCCGCTGCTGCGCCTGCATGACCACGTATCCCAGCGTGGTAAACGCCATGTCGCGACACACTTCACGTCCCAGCGCTTCATCCCCCTTGACGCCAGGGTAAAGTAGTTTAATTAACCCGAGACCAAAGCGGCGTTCGCGACGCAGTTTCTGGATTTGCCCAGCGATATCGACACCAAACACCGCCATGACGCTGGCCTCGTCGCTGTTTGAACCAATCATCACCGGTAGCGGATGCTGACGTCCGCTAAAGAACGTTTCCAACATCGGCTGCGGCAGGACAGCATCGCCAACGATAGGTGCCGGGCCGATAGTTAACGGCGCGGTCAGCGACCAGAACGCCTCGGCAGGGATCGCCCGAAGCTGTTCGGCGCTAGCCTGCGGCAAAGCGAAATGTTCAGCGATCAACTGCCCCTTCGCCAGCGCCTTCTCGCGCGGCAAATCCGGCAAGGTATAGCCGCTCTGAATGATCGCTTTATGAAACAACCCTTTGGCTTTCGGCGAAGTCAGCAACGACAGCACGCTGCGCGCCCCGGCGGATTCGCCGAACAGCGTGACGTTGGCAGCATCGCCGCCGAAGGCATGGATGTTTTCCTGAACCCATTGCAGCGCGGCAATCTGATCGAGCAGAGCAAAATTATAGATTCTTTCGCCATCTTCGCCTTCCAGCGCTGGATGAGCAAAAAAGCCCAGATGTCCCAACCGGTAGTTGACCGTCACCACCACCACCTCGCGGGAAGCCAGCGCTTTACCGTCATAGGGTGGCAAGCTGCCAGCACCGATGGTGTAACCACCACCATGCAGCCAGACCATCACCGGTAAAGCGCGCTCCCGAGCGGCGGGTGACCAGACGTTAAGGTAGAGACAATCCTCTGAGAAGCGGCCAGGATCGCCGCCGCCAAGCTCACGGCAATACTCAATATCCTGCCAGCTGGAAGCGGAGAATGTATCAGCCTGACGCACGCCCTGCCAACGGGCGGCAGACTGCGGCGCGCGCCAGCGAAGGTCGCCGACGGGCGGTGCGGCATAGGGAATGCCGCGCCAGATGTGTATTCCTTCTTCGGAGGTGCCCGATAAGGTGCCCTGCCGGGTTTTCACCAGCGGGGTAGACGGATTCTGCATGACCTGCTTCCTTTAACGACTCATGCCAGCAGAGTACTGATTTCACAGCAGACCGCAACGTCGTTTGCTGCGCTCTTCCGCCTGTCGATACAGTTCAAACTCATCATAGACCGAACCGCCAAGCGCCGTTTCAAAGGCCTCGCGGCTGGCGTTGCCATGGCTATGAGACTGGATCTCATTGCCCAGGTTCGACTGAAAAATCCCCGCGGCGCTCACCGGTAAGAAGTCTTCATAAATAATCGGCTGGGCAATGACCCAACCGCGTTCGATTAATGGCTGCGGATCATCACCCGGTCGAAACGCCTGGCGATGCGCTTCGCCTGATGGGGTCAGACGGTAGCGGAACCAGGCCAGTCCCTGCTGGCGCAGCAGAAATTCGCTGTCAGGGAACGCGTTAAAGACTTCCTGCAAATGGCGCTGGTGATTAAGATTATCTTTGCCCACCCCAGCCTCGCTGAGCAGTCGGTCATAGAGGGCGCGGCCCTTCGGCGTCAGCGCAATGCCGCGCTGCTCAATTTCGCCAAAGCGGGCGGTGTGCGTGCCTTTATGCTCCCCGGCAAACATCACCGGCTCCTCAAGAGCCTTAAAACTGGTCTGACGCAGTAAAATCGGGACTTCACGCCTCGGCGGCCCTTCAATCAGCGCTTTCGGCGTGATACCGCATTCCGGCATTAGCGCCTGTACCCGGTCAATATCCAGCGTGCGTGGGGTCAGATGATTAATATGGCAGCCGGGGAAACAGACCACATCGGCAATCAGCCGGTGTTCTTCATGCAGCGCGTGATAGGTTTCATCATCAACGGTGGCATGGCGATGCCAGCGAAAGGTTTCCAGCGCCTGGTTGACAAACTCACGTGCTTCAACGGAGGTGAATTCACCCTTCTCTTCATAAAGCGCCATCAGTTCACGACAGCGAGGAGTGAAAATATCGCGGCGGGCGAGAATTTGCGCCGCCCGATTGCGCAGCTCAACGTTAGCAATTAACTCCAGGCGCAGCAGCGAAGTAAAAACCCGAAACGGATTGCGCGCCAGCGCCGAGTCGTCAATGGGCCGAAACGCGGTCGAGTGAACCGGGACCCCGGCCTGCGACAGATCGTAATAGCTAACGGGATACATTCCCATGATGGCAAACATGCGACGTAAGGTCGCTAGTTCCTCCGCCGTTCCGACGCGGATCGCACCGTGACGTTCAACGTTCAGCCGCGCCAGCTCATCGGCATTGGCCAGTTGTTCATGCAGCTTCGGGTTATTTTCCAGTACTGCCAGATTAACGTCGGCCACCAGCTCCAGTAACGTCCCGTACTGGGGAACTTCCTGCTGGTACATCGCCGACATCGCCTGCGAAAAGTGTTCCCGAATCTCATCAGCCGTGATGGTGTTCGCCATGATGTCTTACCTCCAGTGAATACTCCCTGGAGTGTAGGAAAGCTGCTCGCAGGCGGCGGGAAGAATTTACAAACTGTGATGCGGATAGCTGAGCGACCTCTTTTAGCTGACCACTTCATAACCACTGGTTATGAAAAATACCCTTCAATTTCACTTTAAATTAACAAAACATTTACACAAACTGCTTATGGCGATATTACAACAACATGCCCCTCTACCGATAAAACGGAGTACCCTATGAACGATAAATGGTCACCGCGCGAGGTTCTGCATCGCGACTACAACAGCCATCCTCCCGCTTACGCGCCGGGCTACAAAACCAGCGTTCTGCGTTCACCGCGCAATGCGCTGATCTCCCTTCAAAACTCACTCTCAGAAATTACCGGACCGGTGTTTAGCAGTGATGATCTGGGCGCACTGGATAATGACCTTATCCTTAATTATGCCAAAGAGGGTTTGCCCATCGGCGAGCGCATCATTGTGCACGGCTACGTTCGCGATGGGTTTGGCCGTCCGATGAAAAACACGCTGGTTGAAGTCTGGCAAGCTAACGCAGGCGGTCGCTATCGGCATAAGAAAGATCAATATCTTGCTCCCATCGACCCTAACTTTGGCGGCTGTGGCCGGGTACTGACCGACGAAAACGGCTATTACTGTTTTCGCACCATTAAGCCAGGCCCCTATCCGTGGCGCAACCAGGCGAGCGACTGGCGACCGGCGCATATCCACTTCTCTCTTTCCGGCGAAGCCTGGGCGCAGCGCTTAATCACTCAAATGTATTTCGAAGGCGATCCGTTGATTAAACAGTGCCCTATCGTCAAAACCATCAATAATGATGACGCTATTCGGACGTTAATCGCCGAGCTGGATACCCACGCCGCCGTGCCGCTGGACTCTCTGGCCTACCGTTTTGACCTTGTGCTACGCGGTCATCGCGCGACGTTGTTTGAAAACCGCACTCAGGGGGCCGCCCGATGAAAAATTTTTTACCTGAAACTGCTTCACAGACCGCCGGTCCTTACGTACACATCGGCCTTGCGCCGGACGCCGCAGGTTTTCACATCTTTGAAAAGAACTTTGGTCCGACGTTGACCACGCCGGCCACCGAAGGCGAACGAATTACTATCGAAGGCCGGGTGATTGATGGCTCCGGGACGCCGGTACGCGATGTGCTGCTGGAAATCTGGCAGGCCAATGCCGCCGGGCGTTATAACCACCCTGACGACAGGCAGCAGAACAAAAAGCAGGATGCGGAATTTCGCGGCTGGGGGCGTAGCTGCTCGGACTTTACCAGCGGTATCTGGCGCTTTGAAACGATTAAACCCGGCTCCGTTATCGGTCGCGATGGCCGCGTAATGGCACCGCATGTGAATTTATGGATAGTGGCACGCGGGATTAACATTGGCCTCAATACGCGGATGTACTTCTCCGATGAACAGGATGCGAATCAGGCCGACCCGGTACTGAATCTCATTGAATGGGAAGTGCGCCGACAGACTCTTATCGCGCACCGCGAAGTTCGCGGCAATGAAATCGTGTACCGCTTCGATATTCATTTGCAGGGCGAGAACGAAACCGTCTTCTTCGATATCTAGCATTTCTCTTCTTTTCATGCCCCCGCTCGCCGGGGGCCTCTCTTTTTAACAATCTCAACAAAATCAACTTGTAAAATAATAAGATAAAATGTTAATAATATTTTGCTATGAAGTTAACAAATTTAATCAACATTACTTGTCACTGGCGCACCTCTGTTTTTAACATTGATTATGCAAAAAAATGGTCTTTTCAGTCAGCGCATTCGCTTGCGCCATCTACATACCTTCGTGGCCGTCGCTCAACAAGGAACGCTTGGGCGTGCGGCTGAAACCTTAAATCTTAGCCAACCGGCTTTATCAAAGACGCTCAATGAGCTTGAACAGCTAACCGGCACGCGGCTGTTTGAGCGCGGGCGGCTGGGTGCACAGCTCACGCTGGTCGGTGAACAGTTTCTGACTCATGCCGTTAAGGTGCTTGATGCGCTCAATACCGCGGGCCAGTCGCTGAATCGCAAAGAAGGTCTTAACAGCGACATCGTGCGTATTGGGGCCCTTCCTACTGCCGCTCTGGGCGTTTTACCCTCGGTAATTGGTCAGTATCACCAACAACAAAAAGATATCACGTTGCAAGTGGCGACCATGAACAACACCATGCTGCTGGCGGGGCTGAAATCGGGTGAAATCGATATCGGTATCGGGAGAATGTCCGACCCGGAGTTAATGAGTGGTTTGAACTACGAACTGCTGTTTCTCGAATCCCTGAAGCTGGTGGTTCGCCCGGGGCACCCGCTGCTTCAGGAGACGGTCACGCTGAGCCGGGTGATGGAGTGGCCGGTGGTAGTGTCACCAAAAGGAACCCTGCCGCGTCAGAACGCTGAAACCCTGCTGCAAAGTCAGGGCTGCAAAATTCCTTCAGGCTGCATTGAAACGCTGTCGGCCTCGTTATCGCGCCAGCTCACCGTCGATTACGACTACGTCTGGTTTGTCCCCTCTGGCGCAGTAAAAGACGACCTTCGCCGCGGACTGCTGGCGGCGCTCCCCATCCCGACCCAGGGCGCAGGTGAGCCCATCGGTATTCTGACTCGCGTGGATGCCACCCTTACCGCAGGCACGCAGCTCTTGCTCAGCGCGATTCGTAAATCCGTGCCGGTCTGACTGGTGCTTCAATCATTTCCCCGGTGACGGTGCTGTTAACCGGGGAAATAATGGCCTCTTTCCCTGCGCGAACGCGTAACTCTATTCATCAAAATAATCAATTAGTGCGAAATCATTTACTAACAATTGCGTAAATTTATTTAACAGATCTATCATATCCATGATTTCACCAAATGGTTCATTTGAAATCAATAACAGCAATAAACAGGCTTTTATGAAGGCCACAATCACTTCATTCAAAAGACTTCACTTGAAAATTTGATTCATCTGGTTCACTCCTTTGCAGGGGTGGTTAAGGAGAAAAAATGGCAACTGGCAACGTGCCGCGAGGGTTCCCCCGGATCCTGCAGTGGCTTCTCGCCGGACTGATGCTGATCATCGGTCTGGCTATCGGTATTCTCGGTACAAAACTCGCCTCCGTCGGCGGCACCTTCTATTTCGCAATTATGGGCCTGGTGATGATTATCGCCTCGCTGCTCATCTTCCGTAGCCGCCGCGGCGGCATCGTGCTGTACGCAATTGCTTTTGTCGCCTCAATCATCTGGGCGATCGGCGATGCTGGCTGGACATACTGGCCGCTGTTCTCACGCCTGTTTGCCCTCGGTGTGCTGGCCTTTCTTTCTGCGCTGGTCTGGCCGTTCCTTTCCCGCCAACCAGCGAAAAAAGGCCCGGCGTTTAGCCTTGCGGCGATCTTCGCCGTGGTGCTGTTGGTCAGTTTCGGCTGGATGTTCAAATCCCAGCCGCTGGTCAGCGCCAGTGAAGAGGTGCCGGTCAAGCCGGTCGCCGCTGGCGAACAACAGAAAAACTGGGAACATTGGGGTAACACCACCCATGGCGACCGTTTCGCTGCGCTCGACCAGATTAACAAACAGAACGTCGACCAGTTGCAGGTCGCGTGGGTCGCCCATACTGGCGATATTCCGCAGAGTAACGGCTCCGGTGCGGAAGACCAGAACACCCCGTTACAGATTGGCGACACACTTTACGTTTGTACGCCTTACAGCAAAGTGCTGGCACTGGATGTTGATAGCGGCAAAGAGAAATGGCGCTACGATTCAAAGGCCACCGCGCCGAACTGGCAGCGCTGCCGTGGCTTAGGCTATTACGCAGATAGCCAGGCCCAGGTAACAGCCACTGCGGATACACAGCCGGCTGCCTGCTCTCGCCGCCTGTTCCTGCCGACCACCGATGCGCGTCTGATCGCCATCGATGCCGATAACGGCAAACTGTGCGAGACTTTCGGCGACCACGGTATTGTTGACCTCAGCGTTGGTATGGGCGAAATCAAAGCGGGTTACTACCAACAAACCTCCACGCCGCTGGTCGCTGGCAATGTGGTCGTGGTTGGCGGTCGCGTGGCGGATAACTTCTCCACCGGCGAGCCTCCGGGCGTTGTGCGCGCTTACGATGTTCACACCGGTAAGCTGGCGTGGGCATGGGATCCGGGTAACCCGAATCTGACCGGCGAGCCGCCGGAAGGCCAAACCTACACCCGCGGTACGCCGAACGTCTGGTCGGCCATGTCTTATGACGCGAAGCTGAATCTGATCTATCTGCCAACAGGTAACGCTACGCCAGACTTCTTCGGCGGCGAGCGCACTGCGCTTGACGATAAATACAGTTCCTCTATCGTGGCCGTTGACGCAACAACCGGTCAGGTGCGCTGGCACTACCAGACGACTCACCACGACCTGTGGGACTTCGACCTGCCTTCTCAGCCGCTACTGTACGATCTACCTGACGGCAAAGGCGGCACCACCCCGGTGCTGGTGCAAACCAGTAAGCAGGGCATGATCTTTATGCTCAACCGCGAAACCGGTGAGCCGGTGGCCAAAGTGGAAGAGCGTCCGGTTCCGGTAGGTGATATCAAAGGCGAGCGCTATTCTCCTACTCAGCCTTACTCCGTTGGTATGCCGATGATCGGCAACGAGACGCTAAAAGAGTCCGATATGTGGGGCGCAACCCCTGTCGACCTGCTGCTGTGCCGTATCCAGTTTAAAGAGATGCGTCACCAGGGCATCTTTACGCCGCCGGGCGAAGACCGTTCTCTGCAATATCCAGGCTCGCTTGGCGGGATGAACTGGGGCAGCGTGTCAGTTGACCCGAATAACAGCCTGATGTTCGTCAACGATATGCGCCTTGGCCTCGCTAACTATATGGTGCCGCGCGAGAAAGTGGCGAAAGACGCCAGCGGTATCGAAATGGGTATTGTGCCGATGGAAGGTACCCCGTTTGGTGCAATGCGCGAGCGTTTCCTGTCACCGCTTGGCATTCCGTGCCAGAAACCACCGTTCGGCACCATGTCGGCGGTGGATCTCAAAACCGGCAAGCTGGTGTGGCAGGTTCCGGTCGGCACCGTTGAAGATACCGGCCCGCTGGGGATCCGCATGCATATGCCAATCCCTATCGGTATGCCGACGCTGGGCGCTTCGCTGTCTACCCAGTCCGGCCTGCTGTTCTTCGCCGGCACCCAGGATTTCTACCTGCGTGCATTTGATACCGCCAACGGTAAAGAGATCTGGAAATCCCGTCTGCCGGTGGGCAGCCAGTCCGGCCCGATGACCTACGTTTCACCGAAAACCGGCAAGCAGTACATCATCATCAACGCTGGCGGCGCTCGCCAGTCACCGGACCGTGGCGATTACATTATCGCCTACGCTCTCCCGGAGCAGAAGTAAGTATCAGGGCCCCGATTGGGGCCTTATTGCTGACAAACTGCGTTCTTCTGTCATCGCCCGGCGGCGCTACGCTTGCACGGGCCTACAGGAAACCACAGTTTTCGTAGGTCGGGTAAGGCGCCAGCCGCCACCCGACAAACAGTCAGCAAAATAGCAAAACTGTTTTCTCGCCATCCTACGGGCCGCTTACTGGGCCCTTTCTTTATTCAGCTATGTTATTATTGCGAATGGTTATCAATAATAACGACTGAACAAGGATAATGGATGAAGCGTTCAACCTGCCGCCTGCTTGCGGGCACCATTATGTCGATAATGGCTGCGTCGGCTCAGGCGTTGAAGGCTCCAGAGGTGGACCTGCGCAATCCGACGATATGGGAAGAAAAAACCGTGAATCCGCTCGCCGATAAACAACAGCCCTGCGAAGTGTTCAGCGGGCCAAACTGCTCGGTGTGGGAAGATGAGAAATCAGATATCCAGCGCGAACGTGAACGTAGGGAACAGCGGCGGAGGCAAAACGGTTTTGAAAACCTGCGATGGGAGTAATTCTGCGTTAGCAATAACCCGGGCATGCCCGGGTTTATTCTTACAGAAAGATCAATTCTCGCCGAAATGAATCACGGTGCGAATGGATTTACCTTCATGCATCAGATCGAATGCTTCGTTGATCTGATCCAACGGCATACGGTGGGTGATAAACGGGTCGAGGCGAATTTTGCCCGCCATCGCCTCTTCCACCATTCCCGGCAGCTGAGTGCGCCCTTTCACGCCGCCAAACGCCGAGCCACGCCAGACGCGACCGGTCACCAGTTGGAACGGACGAGTTTTGATCTCCTGGCCTGCTCCAGCAACGCCAATAATCACGCTCTCACCCCAGCCTTTATGGCAGCACTCCAGCGCCGCGCGCATCACGTTGACGTTACCGATACACTCAAAGCTGAAGTCCACGCCGCCGTCGGTCAGTTCAACAATCACATCCTGAACCGGTTTGTCGTAGTCGTTCGGGTTGATAAAGTCGGTTGCGCCCATCTCTTTGGCGAGGGTGAATTTTTCCGGATTAGTATCAACCGCCAGAATGCGTCCGGCTTTCGCCTGTACCGCGCCCTGAATGACCGCCAGGCCAATGCCGCCGAGACCGAAAACCGCCACGGTATCGCCCTCTTTCACTTTCGCCGTATTGTGAACCGCGCCGATACCGGTGGTCACGCCGCAACCCAGTAGACAAACTTTGTCCAAAGGTGCCTGCGGGTTAACTTTCGCCAGAGAAATTTCGGCCACCACGGTGTATTCACTGAAGGTGCTGGTGCCCATATAGTGATAAATCGGCTCACCGTTATAAGAGAAACGGGTGGTGCCATCTGGCATCAGGCCCTTACCCTGAGTGGCGCGTACCGCCTGACAGAGGTTGGTTTTGCCCGATTTACAGAACTTACACTCGCGACACTCGGCGGTGTACAGAGGGATCACGTGATCGCCTGGTTGCAGACTGGTCACGCCTTCCCCCACTTCGACCACAATACCGCCGCCTTCGTGGCCTAGTACTGCCGGGAAAACGCCTTCCGGATCGTCGCCAGAAAGAGTAAAAGCATCGGTATGACATACGCCGGTATGGGTAATTTTGACCAGCACTTCGCCTTTTTTCGGCGGTGCGACGTCAATCTCAACGATTTTTAGCGGCTGGCCAGGGCCAAACGCGACTGCTGCACGTGATTTCATATTCTCTCTTCCTCGTCGTGATTTTATTTTAAGTAGGATCGTAGTAGATGGCCGACTTCCGCCATTCTGGCGGCGCGTTGGTCTGGAGTCGTTTCGCCGCTCACCAGTTCATCTTGCAGGTGAATTTCAACCATTTCTCCCATCAGGCCGTTAGCGGCACCGCGGATAGAGGCGATCTGTTGCAGGATAGTCATGCAGGGTTCGCCGGATTCCAGCGCCCGTTCGAGCGCTTCAACCTGGCCGCGAATGCGCCGTACCCGGCTGAGGGCACGTTTTTTGTCTTCAGGTGAATGTGGCATGGTTACGCCCTCAAAATCATATAGGGGGGTATACTATATTTTTCCACTTAAAGAGGCAAATCAACTCGCCGCTTTAACCGTAGTATAGCGGCGAAAATTTGCGTTTAGTCGAGCTTGAGGGCCATGAGAAACAAGAAACCCGCCGAAGCGGGTCTGAAGATATGCTAGCGTTTGCGCGGCATCATCCGCAGCAGCGTGTTGTCTTTCCAGAAGTAATGATGCATCAGCGCCGCCAGCGCGTGCAGGCCGACAATAAAGTAGCCGGTGTTCGCCAGCAGCTCGTGCCACCCCTTCAGCGTATCCACCAGCTCAAAGTTGCTTTCTGCCGCGTGGGGCATGGTCAAACCAAAAACAAACCACGGATTGCCACGATAATACATCATCACCATGCCAATCACCGGCAGCGCGATAAACAGCAGATAGATAACCAAATGCCCGAGGTGCGCGAAGCCAGTCATCATTGGTGACGGTTTGGGCACAATTGGCGGTGCGGGAAATTTCAGGCGCACGAGCAGACGCGCCACCATCAGTACAAAGATCGAGATCCCGCAAGAGACATGAATCATATTAATGACCGGCCGCGCGCTCCGAGGGAAAAAGCCTCGTAGCTCCATTGCAGCATAAGCGCCAATCACTAACAAAAAGACCAGCCAGTGGATGCCTATCTGCAGGCCGGAGTATTTATCGCGCATGGAAAACCCTTAAGGAAACTGTGATGCCGTCAACATAACCACCTTTTCTTAAAAATTCATTAACTTTTACGCATTGTTTTTTTGAATATTGCAAAAAAAGAAATGTGAATCAGGCTGTTAATTCATGTTCAACCAAAACGATTCCTGACAAATATTATGAAAATTCTTCTTCAATGGTCTGATCTCCTTTCCAGCCGTATCTATCACTTCCCAACAAATCCAACGTTCAGGGCAAACAGTATTGGGATGTTGTATTGCTTCAAGTTCATTAGTGCAGCGGATTACCACACCACTATCATGAAGCCACTCTTTGGTGACAGTCTCAACCTCTGCCAAATCATCAGATTCCCTTGATTCTTGAATGCAAATTACTTCCTTTCCGTTTTTAATAGCATTCACATAATACGCCAAATTAATCATATTTTTTTCGTATAAAAAATAACAATGGCAGGAATATACCCCTATACAGCTTCTTGCACAGTACTGTATCCGTAACAAAATCTTCTCAGGACACCGATTAATAATCACTGTCAACACGTTGTTAAAATTGATTTCTCAGACTTATGGGAAGCATGCTTGACCTGCCCCAGTATTAGATACAACGATCAGTTAGTAATGTCGGTTTGTTTACCGTTTTATTTAAGGATGACGTTGTTCGGGTTCACTGAGCTATCCATCAGAATGTAATGTGCCTCTTTGCGTTTGTGTTGATCAATTAAGGGGACAAGCCGTCTGAAGTGCTCACTTGCGCAATGCTCATCAAGTGCCGCACGGTCAGGCCATTCCTCGATAAAAATGAAATGACCCGAGTCCTTCGCATCGATGTACAAATCATAGGCAATGCAGAGCGGCTCTTTTTGGGTTGCGGCTACCAGCTCCCGGTACAGGGGGAGAACAGTTTCAACCCATTCAGGTTGTATAAAATCTTCGGCAATGACTTTTAACATTCGGGCCTCAACGGTAAAAAAAGGATGCTGATACTATGGAGTAAAAAAATATGCTGGACAAGATTCAGTCAGGTTTGTCCCTTTGCCTGACAGAAATTTATCGTCCAGACTTAAAGTAAAGACGTGGTGTGCATCGGCATTGTGCTTTACACTGCGCGCTGCAAAAACTGAGTAGATAAACGATTAACCAGGCGGTAAGGCGATGAACGGAACGATCACAACGTGGTTTAAAGATAAAGGCTTTGGATTTATCAAAGATGAAAACGGTGATAACCGTTATTTTCATGTGATTAAGGTCGCCAATCCCGATCTGATAAAGAAAGATGCAGCCGTCACATTCGAACCCACTACAAATAACAAAGGCTTATCCGCTTACGCGGTAAAAGTGGTACCGGAAAGCAAATACATCTATATCGCGGGTGAGCGTATTAAGCTCACATCAATCAAGTCCTATCTGGTTTACAGCGAAGAAGTGCCAGCAGACACCCGCATTGATAAAGAAAACGCTGTGCTGTCTGTAGGTACGCTGATGGGGAGCATCAGACCAAAATCAGCCGCTAAACCAGGTGAAATGCGCTCGCTGAAAAAGCTGGCGGTGACCACTTTTCAGGGAACGACGTTAATCTTTTCTGAAGATGAAATAGACGTGGATGCCACGGTAAAAATGCTCAAGGTCTGAAATAGTGCTGTGCCGAAATCATGCTTGCATATACCCGTCATACTTCAAGTTGCATGGGCGTTGGCTACGTGCGTTCACCCGAATCACTTACTTGAGTAAGCTCATCGGGGCTCTCTTACTTGCCGCCTGCCTGCAACTCGAATTATTTAGGGTATAAGCAGGATTTCGGCATCGTTTAGTCATCAGGATATTTGGCGGATTTATTTAACCGAGAGTTCCCTGCGGATAATTTCTGCCCCTGCACTTAACGCATTTAGTTTGCCTGTGGCTACCTGACGAGATAAAGGCGTCATGCCGCAGTTAGTCGAAGGATAAAGTTTGTCGGCATCAACAAACTGAAGGGCTTTGCGTAATGTGTCAGCAACCTCCTCCGGCGTCTCAATGGAATTCGTTGCCACGTCGATGGCCCCGACCATCACTTTTTTACCGCGAATCAGTTCAAGCAGGTTCATCGGAACACGTGAGTTATGACATTCCAGTGAGATAATATCGATACTGGATGTTTGCAGCTTAGGAAATGCTTCTTCATATTGCCGCCACTCTGTGCCTAGCGTCTTTTTCCAGTCGGTGTTCGCTTTGATGCCATATCCATAGCAGATATGTACCGCCGTTTCGCATTTCAGCCCTTCCACTGCTCTTTCTAAAGCCGCGATCCCCCAGTCATTCACTTCATCAAAAAACACATTAAAAGCAGGCTCATCAAACTGAATAATATCGACGCCAGCAGCCTCTAGCTCTTTGGCTTCCTGATTCAATATTTTCGCAAATTCCCAGGCCAGTTTTTCGCGGCTTTTATAGTGGTCGTCATAAAGTGTATCAATCATGGTCATAGGCCCAGGTAGCGCCCATTTAATCGGTTGTTTGGTGAGCTGACGTAAAAACCGTGCATCCTCAACAAAAACGGGTTTTTGGCGTTCAACAGCACCTGTGACGGTTGGGACGCTTGCTTCATAGCGATTACGAATTTTCACCACTTCACGTTTTGCAAAATCAACACCGCTGAGGTGCTCAATAAACGTTGTCACAAAGTGCTGACGCGTTTGCTCGCCATCGCTGACAATATCAATACCTGCACGTAATTGATCATACAGAGCCAAACTCAGCGCGTCCTTTTTCCCCTCAATTAACTCTTCATTTTGTAATTTCCAGGGAGACCATAGTTTCTCAGGCTCGGCGAGCCAAGAAGGTTTGGGTAAACTGCCCGCAGTTGAAGTGGGTAATAATCTTTTCATAATAGTTGGCCTTTTATACCCTAAATAATTCGAGTTGCTTAAAGGCGGCAAGGGAGTGACAAATTCGTCGGGAACGAATTTGACCAGCCGAAGGCTGACCTCCGGTGAGAGGCAGGAGCCTCTCATTAATCCCCGGGAGCATAGATAACTATGTGACTGGGGTGAGCGAGCGCAGCCAACACATAAGCAACTTGAAGTATGACGGGTATATATCGTTAATTAAATAGCGTACTGAACAGACCACTTTTCGAGAATGTTCTTGTACGGTTTAATGAAGTTCTCTTCAGTAAATTTTCCCTGCTCAATAGCCAACTGGCTACGCTCTTCCCGGTCATAAACAATTTTTGTCAGTGAGTGATCCTGGTGATTCAGGTCAGGCTGATAGCACTGCCCTGCCGCAGAGTTAGCATTGTAAATCTCTGGCCGATAAATTTTCTGGAAAGTTTCCATCGTGCTAATGGTACTAATCAGCTCAAGATTAGTGTAATCGCTCAGTAAATCACCTGAGAAATAAAAAGCCAACGGTGCCACACTGTTTGCAGGCATAAAATAACGAACCTGCAGGCCCATTTTTTTGAAATAGCCCTCAGTCAATGATGTTCCATTCTGTTGATATTCAATACCCAGCACAGGGTGCTCATTACCCATTCGATGGTAGGTATTTTTATTGGATACGCTGAGGCATATCACCGGCGGTTTGCTAAAGTTATTCTTGTACTCATTTGAGTTTACAAAACATTTAAAGATATTGCCGTGTAAATCACCAAAATTATCGGGAAGACTAAACGCTGATTGCTGTTTATTGTGTTCTAACAGCAATACGCTAAAATCATAATCTCTCACATAAGAAGAGAAGTTATTCCCTACAATGCCTTCAATACGTTCATTGGTTTTTTATCAATGATATTCGTTTTCAATATTTCTATTACCGGAAAAGTGTCGCCATTAGCTTCGACACTCATCTCGACAGAAATGATTTCAAGCTCTAGCGAATAACGTTCGCCTTTCGGATTATCCCAGTACGCCAGCGTGTTGAAACGATTGTCAATCATCAATAAAGTGTTACGCAAATTCTGCTGGCGGTTTTGTCCTCTGGCTAAATTAGCAAAATTAGTTGTAATACGCGTATTTTCAGAAGGGTTATAGTTTTCATCGAAAATACTGCTCTTAATCGTAAATGTAAAATTTTTATTCATCGCAATTTTGCATCCTGAATCCTGACATGAAAACTGAATTTATACCCGTCATACTTCAAGTTGCATGGGCGTTGGCTCAGTCAGCGGTCTTCATGTTGCCAATAAGTTAATATGGTGTATTTTATGCCAGAGCCACTGGATGAGTGAAAGCGACTTAATTTCATTACAACATGAGCTATCTTCATGATCCTCTGTCGCTGATTCGGCGTCAGACCAATCCTGTTCACAATCTGCCTACCCCAGCTAATATGCCCTTAACGAATAAAACTGAAACAAAAAATTATTAACTGTCAGCATGTTAGCGCCAACCTCCAGAATTCATTAAATTTTTCATATGTTTTTTTCGAACAACTGGCCATTTTGCACAAATGTCCGGTTGCCCAATCCCGACGGCTGGACTAAGCCTGGAGAAGTTTTAACGTATCAATTCAACTTACCAGGAGATTTACATGAGCAAACTTGGGATTAATGGATTTGGCCGTATTGGACGTTTGGTGCTACGCCGGTTGTTGGAAGTGGAAAGTTCTTTAGAAGTGGTGGCCATTAACGACCTCACCTCGCCAAAAGTGCTGGCCTACCTGTTAAAGCATGACTCTAACTACGGCCCTTTCCCATGGAGTGTTGATTTTACTGAAGATGCGCTTATCGTCGATGGCAAAAAAATCACCGTGTACGCTGAAAAAGAGGCTCAGCATATTCCGTGGAAAGCGGTGGGTGCCGAGCTGATCGTCGAGTGTACCGGTTTTTATACCTCCACTGAGAAAGCGCAGGCCCACCTGAGCGCAGGTGCGAAAAAGGTGCTGATTTCCGCACCGGCAGGCGATATGAAAACCATCGTTTACAACGTTAACGATGACACCCTGGCCGCAGACGATACCATTATTTCCGTCGCCTCCTGCACCACCAACTGTCTGGCGCCGATGGCAAAAGTCCTTAACGATGCGTTCGGTATTAAGCTAGGCACCATGACCACTATCCACGCCTATACCGGCACCCAGTCGTTGGTTGATGGTCCACGCGGTAAAGATCTGCGAGCTTCGCGCGCGGCGGCGGAAAACATCATTCCGCATACTACTGGAGCCGCGAAAGCGATCGGTCTGGTTATCCCGGAACTCAGCGGTAAATTAAAAGGCCATGCCCAGCGCGTACCGACCAAAACAGGCTCGGTAACGGAACTGGTCTCCGTACTGGCGAAAAAAGTCACCGCCGAAGAGGTCAATCAGGCGATGAAAAATGCGGCGGCGAACAATGAATCCTTCGGCTATACCGAAGAGGAAATTGTCTCGTCAGATGTGATTGGTAGTCATTTCGGTTCAATTTACGATGCCACGCAGCTTGAGATAGCCGAAGCCGATGATGTTCAGTTGGTTAAAACGGTGGCCTGGTACGATAACGAATATGGCTTTGTCACCCAGTTGATTCGCGTACTGGATAAATTCGCAAAATAAACAGCAAGCGAGCAGCGGTTCCTTGCATGGCCTACAAAAACCGCACACGCCTCGTAACCCCATCGCCTCCGGGAAGATTCTGCAACACCTTGCACTCTTCCTCCCGGGGGCGGCGCAAAGCGCCTGCCCGGGCTACGGGACCGCAGACGGCTGAAAACTTGTAGCCCGGACAGATGCGCAGCATCGCCTCCGGGAGGCGTGGATACCCGCTGAGTTAGGCTTGCAAATAGACCACCTGAGTTTGCAGATACTCATTCAGGCCATGACGCCCATCTGCGCCGCCAATTCCCGATTTACGCCATCCGGCATGGAAGCCCTGCATTGCTTCAAAGTTTTCACGGTTGATATAGGTTTCGCCGAACTTCAGCCCTTTTATCGCCTTCATAGCGACATTCAGGTCACGAGTATAGATAGATGAGGTCAGGCCATAATCGCTATCGTTGGCCATTGCCAGCGCCTCTTCAAGCGTGTCAAACGCCACCACCGGCAGTACCGGGCCAAACGTCTCTTCATGAACGATGTCCATCTCCTGACGCACGTCCAGCAGCAGCGTCGGCGGATAAAAATAGCCTTTGCCAGTTACCGCTTTACCCCCAAGGACCACGCGGGCGCCCTGCACGACCGCCTTCGCCACCTTCTGCTCAACGCGCTCCAGCGCGGCGGCGTTGATCAACGGCCCCATGGCGATATCGTCTCGTGATGCCGGGTCGCCAAACTGCACTGCTTTCATCGCTTCACCAAGTCGGTTAACGAAGCGGTCGTAAATCCCTTTTTGCACATACACGCGCTCGACGCAGTTACACACCTGCCCGGTATTAATTACGCGTGAATCAACCACCGCTTTTACCGCCAGCTCAAGATCTGCGTCGTCCATCACGATGGCTGGCGCTTTACCGCCCAGTTCAAGACAAACTTTGGTGATATTTTTCGCCGCAGCGGCCATGATTTTCTCACCTGCCACCACGCTGCCGGTCATGCTGACCATCGCGACTTTCGGGTTACCCGCCAGTTCCTGACCCACAGTTTCGCCACGGCCCAGCACCAGGTTAAAGACCCCTTTCGGCAGGCCGATATCATGGACAATTTGTGCGAAAGCGATAGCGTTATTCGGCGTAAATTCGCTCGGTTTAATCACGATGGTATTGCCGGTAATCAGCGCCGGAGCCAATTTGCGGGCAATCAGAAAGAACGGGAAGTTCCACGGCAAAATACCGGTCGTTACGCCCAGCGCGCGTTTAAAGACCAGTATGTTTTCGCCCGGACGGTCGCTCTGCACGATTTCACCTTCATAGCGGCGTGCCCATTCGGCCATATAGTCGAGGTAATCAGCGGTAAATGAGACTTCCACCGCCGCCAGTTGCTGGATTTTCCCGCCTTCAGCAACAATCAGCGCAGCGATTTCATCTGCCCGCTCGCGAATACCGGCAGCAATTTTGCGTAGCCACCCCGCGCGTTCAATGGCTGGCAAGGCTTCCCAGCCCGGCTGCGCCCTCTCAGCCGCCAGAATCGCCCGCTGTGCATCCTCCGCGCTCCCGTCAGGAATGCGCGAAAGCAGCGCTTCCGTCGCCGGGTTGATAACATCAATCCAGGCATCACCGCGGCCAGATTCAAACTGGCCGTCAATATACATAGGGTGTTGAACGGGTGCTGTCATGATCTTCTCCTGTGGAGTTATTGTTTTTAACAAGTGAATTTAATGTTAAAAATTATCTTATGACCGAAAAATCGACAGTCTGGACCCGTGTTTTTGTGAATCATTTCATAAAAATAGATGAGCTCGACGCAGATAAAATCACAATTCGATAACACACAATGCCCGTTTGCGATAATCCTGACTCAAACGGGCAAATTTTTCGATTCAGTGCTTAGTCGCCAGGGGATCTGACGGTTTTTTCAGGGATATGCTGTTGAGGTGGAATACTCCGTTCACTTCTGTTCTGTACACCTTATTTATTTCCTCTACGAGTGAACGGCATGGGGGCGTTTCGCCCGCCCCCCCATCGCTGCAAGCCCGCATTTAAAACCACTGGCTAAAAGAAACTTGCACAGAACCTAACCCAGCGTTCGCGCACTCAGCGCATCGGACAACAGACGATCATCGCGCAGCGTCTCCCACGCCTGCACAATATGCGGCGGAATATCCACATGGGCGATAAACCCCTTACCCAGCGGGCCGTATCCCTGAGGATTGTCTGCCAGTCGCGGCAGTTCGCCGAGAATTAACGCCAGATAGCGCCCAACCGGCCACAGACCCTCTTGCTCACCACTGAAGGTTAAACCGTTATTACTATTGCACAGCACAGGCGAGCAGCCCGGCGTGCTGTACCATTGCGGCGCAGCGATCTCCTCCCCCTGCCAGACGCGGGCAAACGTCGCCATCGTTCTGCGCTGCATCGTCGGGTCCTGAATCACCACGCCCGCGCGATGTGCAATCCCTCTCTCTTCGAGCATTTGTCGGGTAAAGCGCGCGTTCTCTCCGCAGTTGGTGGAGCGGTCTTCCACCACAATCCTTTCACCAGGAATCTGCCAGAATTGATGGGCAATATCCGCAAGAATATGCGACTCGGCGCGCCCCGATACCGGCAGCGTCCGGTAGCGAGAATCACTCAACACCGAGTCGTATAAAAATGAAGTGGAATGGCCGATGCCGCCGCTGATCAGCAACGGTACAGCGTGACGTGCCGCCAGCTGGCAGGCAAAATCAATGGTCGGGATCACCGCATTGCCCGCCAGCACCACCACATCGATTTGCGGATCCTGTGGCAAATCATCCTGTGCCAGCCAGGCTCCCAGCCGGTTTGCCGCGTCTAATGTCGCCTCCGGTAGCGATGGAAAATGTTCTGACATGCTCTCTCCTGTTAACATTCTCAGCCTTAAATTACCGGCGACCATATTAGACTGTACATCTTATTTTGGGTAATAAAGTGCGACCCGATTACCAATGCTTTTAAAGCAACAAAGTCAACACACAAACGTAGCGTTTTATTCACTTTTTGAAGAGTGTCAAGATTCTAATAAATAGAGAGAAATAGCCACAACTACGGCTTTAATGCACAAAGATGCATATTCATCCGTAGACAACGTTATTTTTCGTTTTTTTATTCATAAAAAACGCAAACCCAGCCGTGACGACAGCATATTCTGCATTTTTGCCAAATACCGTCCCATTAAATTGGTGATAACATTCTCGTTACAGAGTTTATCGCTATCTCTTTCCACGGTTAACAAAATAATTATTACTGCAAAACAGGACTCTTATGGAAAAGTTATCTTACGCTTCTGAAAGTAGTACATCTCCATGGACCACCTACCTGCGTCAAATCGACCGCGTCGCGCCCTACCTCGGCGATCTCGCCTACTGGATTGAAACCCTTCGCCACCCAAAACGCGCGCTGATTGTTGATATTCCAGTACAAATGGATGACGGTACTATCCGCCATTTCGAAGGTTATCGCGTTCAGCACAATCTCTCGCGCGGGCCGGGTAAAGGCGGCGTGCGCTACCATCCGGATGTCGACCTGAATGAAGTCATGGCGCTCTCCGCCTGGATGACCATCAAGTGCGCCGCAGTCAATATTCCTTACGGCGGCGCAAAAGGCGGGATCCGCGTCGACCCGTTCTCATTATCCGAAGGTGAACTGGAGCGTCTGACCCGCCGCTATACCAGCGAAATCGGCATTATTATTGGGCCGCAAAAAGATATTCCGGCACCGGACGTCGGAACCAACGGTAAAGTGATGGCCTGGATGATGGATACCTACTCCATGAACCATGGCACGACCATTACCGGCGTGGTGACCGGCAAGCCGATCCATCTCGGCGGCTCCCTGGGCCGTGAAAAAGCTACCGGGCGCGGTGTGTTCGTGACCGGGCGCGAAGTGGCTCGCCGCAGCGGGATCGAAATTGAAGGCGCGAAAGTGGCGCTGCAGGGTTTTGGTAACGTCGGCAGCGAAGCGGCTCGTCTGTTCGCGGGCGTCGGCGCACGCATCGTGGTGATTCAGGACCACACCGCAACGCTGTTTAACGAAGGCGGT
This sequence comes from Klebsiella huaxiensis, assembly GCF_003261575.2. Lineage (GTDB taxonomy): Bacteria > Pseudomonadota > Gammaproteobacteria > Enterobacterales > Enterobacteriaceae > Klebsiella > Klebsiella huaxiensis. Next base: position 3,199,911 of record NZ_CP036175.1, read on the forward strand.
ATTGATATGGCCGCGCTGACCGCATGGCAGGCCGAGAACAAACAGATTGCCGGTTTCCCTGGCGCGCGTGAAATTGCCAAAGAGGAGTTCTGGACCACGCAAATGGATATTCTGATCCCGGCGGCGCTGGAAGGTCAGATCACCCGTGAACGTGCAGAAACCATCAGTTGCAAACTGGTGCTGGAAGGCGCTAACGGCCCGACCTATCCGGAGGCAGATGATGTGCTGGCTGAACGCGGTATCGTGGTGGTACCGGACGTTATCTGTAACGCCGGTGGCGTCACCGTGAGCTACTTCGAATGGGTGCAGGATATGGCCAGTTTCTTCTGGAGCGAAGAAGAGATCAACGCCAAAATGGACCGCATCATGACCGATGCTATCGTTCACGTGTACGAAAAAGCGGTTGAAAAAGAGTGCTCTTTACGTACCGCCGCCTATATCGTGGCCTGTGAGCGTATCCTGATGGCGCGTAAAGATCGCGGTATTTATCCGGGATGATCTGCCCCTCTCAGCCCGGTTTATGCCGGGCTTGAGTCCCAAGTTTCGGCTATTCAGGACACATTCTTTGACATTGCCCGGTGGCGGCTAACGCCTTACCGGGCCTACAAACAATGACTAACCTGATGATATTGTGCAATTTGTAGGCCGGATAAGGCGCAAGCCGCCATCCGGCGAAAATGCGAGCCTGGTTGCCTCTCTTTCCTCTTTCCTCATGCTTATCCCACAATAAACGCACATACCGTTAACCGATTTTTATCAATCAGCTTGAATTCTCGTTTTGGCCAGGCCTAAAATCATTAGAGCTCTAACGATATTGCAGACTGACCTATGGACAACCGACAGCTTAACTTCTCCCATCTTTTGTATCTGACCGCCCACCACTGGCGGCTGGCGGTCAACCGTCGCCTCAAAAACCTTGGCATGAGCCAGGCCAGTTGGGTCGCCGTTGCCGCCATTGCACGCAACGAACAACCGCTGTCGCAAAGCGAGCTGGCCCAGGAACTGGGCGTCGAAAGCGCCACCCTCGTGCCGCTCCTTAACCGGCTGGTCGATCTCGGTCTGGTCGAACGGGTCAAAACCGAACGCGATAAGCGTAAACGTCTCCTGATCGCCACCGCCAAAGGCCTTGATATTTATCAACAGGTGAAAACGGTGGCCGATGATTTGCGTGAGGAGATCCTCACCGCCATTACCCCTGAAGAACAGCAACAGACCCAGCGGGTGCTGGAAAAACTGCTGCGCGAGGTTGAGAAAAAATAATGCCTCGCCGTACAAGCAATCCTTATGTACCCCACGATTGGGCTCCACACGAAAAACCGGCCATTCTCGGCTCACCTTCAACGCCAATTCACAACACGCCAAAACGTATTGCCTACGGAATCGTCGGGCTACTGGTATGCCTGACCGGTGCGCTGGGCAACGCGGTGGTCACTGCCAACCTGCAACTGTTGCAAGGGACCTTTGCCGCCTGGTCGACAGAGATCGCCTGGCTGCCTGCGGTCTACGTAATGACCAACGTCTCCATCAACCTGCTGCTGGTGAAATTCCGCCAGCAGTTTGGCCTGCGCGCCTTTACCGAAGGTTTTCTGGTGCTCTACGTGCTGGTGACTTTTTTCCACCTGTTTGTTAACGACCTTAGCTCAGCGCTGATGGTGCGCGCAGCCCACGGCATGGTAGCAGCGGCGCTCAGCTCGTTGGGCATTTATTATCAGGTTCAGGCCTGGCCTGCCCGGCATCGACTAAAGGCGCTGACTATTGGCATCACCGGCTCCTCGCTGGCGATCCCCCTTGCCCGCCTTTTCTCTACCGAACTGCTGCAAATTGATGAGTGGCGCGGGCTGTACTTTTTCGAACTGGGGCTGGCGCTGGTGTCGCTGGCCTGCGTGATGGCGCTGAAGCTGCCGCCGAGCGATCGCAAAAAAGTGTTCGAGAAGAAAGATTTCCTCACCTTCTGCCTGCTGGCGCCGGGGATGGCGCTGGTGTGCGCAGTACTGTCGCTGGGGCGGCTGGACTGGTGGTTTGAAGCGCCGTGGATTGGCTGGTCGCTGGCGGGCGCGGTGGTGTTGATTGTTTCCGCCATCGCCTTTGAACATAACCGCAGCAACCCGCTGCTCAATACTAAATGGCTTTCCAGCGGCAGTATTCTGCGACTGGGGCTAATTATGCTGCTGATCCGTATTGTACTGGCGGAACAGAACACGGGGGTGATCGGCTGGTTGCAGTACGTCGGTCTGCAAAATGAGCAGATGACCAATCTGGCGTGGTCTATTTTTGCCGGGATCGTCTGCGGCATTGTCGCCAGCTGCCTGACGCTTAATCCGCAGCGCCTCTACTGGCCCACCGCCACGGCGCTGGCATTGATTATGGTTGCTTCGCTGCTGGACAGTCAGTCGACGATCCTCACGCGCTCGGAACAGCTGATGTTCAGCCAGTTCCTGCTCGGTTTTGGCAGCGCCTTCTTCCTCGCCCCGGCGATGCTGGCGGGAATCGGCGGCGTGATTGCCGATCAGCGCAACCTGGTGAGCTTCTCGGTGCTGTTCGGGATGAGCCAGAATATTGGCGGCCTGCTGGGTTCCGCCATTCTCGGTACCTTCCAGACCTGGCGAGAGAAGTTTCACTCCAGCCAGCTTGCCGACCAGCTCACCACGCTCAATCCGCTGATCACCGAACGTTTACAGCAATACAGCCAGATGTACCAAAGCCAGATTGGCGACAGCACGCTGCTGAACGTTCAGGCTACCACGCTGCTGCAAAACGCCGCCACGTTACAGGCCAATATTCTCGCCTACAATGACACTTATCTGCTGACAGCGGCGATTTCTGCCGCCACGCTGGTCTGGGTTTTCTGGCGCTTAATAAGATTGCGTATTACCGCCCGTATTGCGCTGAAACGCGCGACGGGCAGCAAATAAAATGATTACTCTGGAGTTATTATGAGTCAGCAGGATGCGGCCAAACAGCAGGCCAATACCCGTAACAATATTCGCGTCGTCTCCATCTTTACCGCTGCAGCGATTGGTATCGTCGGCGTACTGGTTATTCTCTACGCCTGGCAGCTACCGCCATTTACCCGTCAAAGCCAGTTTACCGATAACGCCTATGTGCGCGGGCAGACCACCTTTATCAGCCCGCAGGTTAACGGCTATATCACTCAGGTGAAGGTGCAGGATTTTAATCAGGTAAAAGCCGGAGACGTGCTGTTTCAGATTGACGATCGCATTTATAACCAGCGCGTTCACCAGGCGGAAGCTCAGGTGGCGATGAAAGAGGCGGCGCTGAAGAATAACCAGCAACAGCGTAAAAGCGCCGAGGCGGTGATAGCACGCAATGAAGCGGCGCTGCAAAACGCCCGCGCGCAGAATCTTAAAACACAGGCGGATCTGAAACGCGTTCAGGAGCTGACCGCCGACGGTTCCCTTTCCATTCGCGAGCGCGATTCTGCTCGCGCCAGCGCGGCGCAGGGCAATGCGGATATTGAGCAGGCGAAGGCAACGCTTGAGATGTCACGTCAGGATCTGCAATCGACCATCGTTAACCGTGATTCACTGGTGGCCGACGTTGCCAGTGCCAAAGCGGCGCTGGAGCTGGCGCAGATCGACCTGCAAAATACCCGAATAGTCGCTCCGACTGACGGCCAGCTAGGACAAATCTCCGTCCGGCTGGGCGCATACGTTACCGCCGGGACACATTTGACCTCGCTGGTGCCGCCGCAGCACTGGCTGATCGCCAATCTAAAAGAAACCCAGCTGGCGCAAGTGCGCGTTGGGCAGCGGGTGACTTTCACCGTCGATGCGCTGAACAGCGAAAAATTCACCGGTACCGTACAAAGTATTTCCCCGGCGACCGGCGTTGAATTCAGCGCCATTTCGCCGGATAACGCCACCGGTAACTTTGTCAAAATCGCCCAACGCATTCCAGTGCGCATCGCCGTGGATGAGGGACAGAAAAACCACCAGCGTCTGCGTCCGGGGATGTCGGTGCAGGTCACCATTGATACACGCGGGGAGGAGAAACAATGATCCGCCCGCTCACCCTCGCCGTCATTCTCGCGTTAGTTGGTTGTCAGTCTGCCGACATCCAGCAAGCCGCCCCTGGGTTACAAATCCCCACTGCCTGGCGCGCGGATGTCGGTCCAGGCAGCCCGGTGGAAGGCGTGTGGTGGCGCAACCTTCACGACAGCACGCTCAATCTGTATGTCGATCAGGCGCTGCGCTACAACAGCGACGTGCTGATTGCCCGCGAGCGGGTGAATGAGTATCAGGCGCGGGTTTATGCCGCCGACAGCAGCTTGTTTCCCTCTCTTGACGCCGGACTAACCGGCACCCGCGCTCGTTCGCAGTCGGCAGCGACCGGCCTGGCTGTCCATAGTACGGTGTATAAAGGCGCGCTAACCGCGAGTTACGATGTTGATATCTGGGGGGCAAACCGCAGCGCCGCCAGCGCGGCTGAGGCTAGCCTTGAGGCGCAAAAGGCCGCAGCCGCGGCGGCGAACCTGACCGTCGCGACGTCGGTGGCGGTCGGCTATGTCACCCTGCTCTCCCTGGATGAACAGCTGCGGGTGACGCAGCAAACGCTAAAATCGCGGGAAGATGCGTTCAATCTGGCAAAACGCCAGTTTGAGACCGGCTACACCTCGCGCCTGGAGCTAATGCAGGCGGATTCGGAACTGCGCTCTACGCGGGCGCAAATCCCGCCGTTACGCCACCAAATCGCCCAGCAGGAAAATGCGCTCAGCCTGCTGATCGGGTCTAACCCGGGAGCCGTTAAGCGCAATGAATTCGCCCAGTTGACGCCGCTGACGCTGCCTGCACAGCTACCATCAACGCTGCTTAACCGCCGCCCGGATATCGTTCAGGCCCAGCGCCAACTGGTGGCCGCCGACGCCACGCTGGCGTCATCGCAGGCGCAGTTGCTGCCGTCAATTAACCTTACCGCCACCGGCAGCATGCAGGATCGCACCCTGCCCGATCTGCTCGATAATCCGCTACGCTTATGGAGCCTGGGCGGCAGTATTCTGGCGCCGCTCCTCAACCGCCAGGCGCTGAATGCTCAGGTGGATGTGTCGATGGCCCAGCGCAATCAGGCGCTGTACGGCTATGAGAAAACGGTGCGCGGTGCGTTTAAGGAGGTGAACGACAGCCTCGATGCAATTGGCCGCTACGGCGAGCAGTTGGCAGAGTTACAAGAGCAGGAGAACGTCGCCCAGGAGACGCTGCGTATCGCCCAGAACCGCTATCGCAACGGCTACTCATCTTACTTAGACGTGTTGGACGCCCAGCGCACGCTGTTTTCCACCCAGCTCAGCGTGGTACAGGTGAAAAACAACCTGCTGCTGGCACAAATTGATTTGTACCGGTCGCTGGGAGGTGGCTGGTCTGATTCATCAGGGATGTAATACGGGAAGTCTGACATGCAGCAACAGTGGACGGCAGTAGATAATTATCTCGTTAAAGCATTAATCCCCAACGATCCGATACTGAAGCAGGTTCTCGAAAATAACCAGCGTGCCGGGCTCCCGGCTATCGACGTCGCCGCCAATCAGGGGCAGTTTCTCGCTCTGCTGGTACGAATGACCCGCGCAAAACGGGTGCTGGAAATCGGCACCCTCGGCGGCTATAGCACTATCTGGATGGCACGCGAGCTACCTGCTGATGGCGAGCTACTCACCCTGGAGGCCGACGCACATCATGCCGCCGTGGCGCGGGAAAACCTCCGTCTGGCAGGCATGGATGACAAGGTTCAGGTGTTGGAAGGCCCGGCGCTGGCAACCCTCGAAAATCTGGGCGAACGCCCGCCGTTCGATCTGATTTTTATCGATGCGGATAAGCCCAATAACCCAAATTATCTGCGCTGGGCTCTGCATTACTCCCGTCCGGGGACGTTGATTGTTGGCGATAACGTGGTGCGCGACGGTGAAGTGACTAACCCGGACAGCACGGACGATCGCGTTCAGGGCGTCAGAGCGTTTATCGAGATGATGGGCAGCGATCCGCGCCTGACGGTCACGGCGCTGCAAACGGTAGGCAGCAAAGGCTGGGATGGTTTTACGCTGGCCTGGGTGAACCATTAATTAATCTGAAAATCCGGATTGCGGCGCTAAGCCACAATTCGGATCATGCCGGCTATTATTAGTTAATTCAGATAATAGATTTGCGTATCAGATTACATATTTCTTTTGCATCAGTTAATTACATCCTTGTGTATAGCAAAAATCACTGAGAATTATTCGGCTGATAGTGAATTTGATAATTCACCTGCATTTCTCGTTCGGTTCCTGCGCGATTTGCATCCCCTTCCCACATATTAATTACCGTACAGTTTCCTACAACGTCCCACCTTGTGCATTTATCCTCAAACCGCATCGTATTACTGGCCGCATTCCCCTGAAGCATACTGGACAACCAGCGCCCTTTTTCATCCCATCGCAGCAAGCGGGTGCGGGACCCTTCGGTAATATGCGCTAAGCGCCCATTGATATCGTAGTAATAGTCGATGAGGATATCAGCCGGGAAATCTGCGTGTTTCATCACTTCGCGAATCACGCGGCTCTGATCATCATATAGATATTGCCAGGTCGTGGGCGGCGCTAGATCTTCACCCGAGCGATATTGACCTTCTGCACGAATAATTCTGCCTAATTTATCGGTATAGTAATGCCGGATATCGACACTCGTCCTGTCTTTATAGAAACCATTAAGCGCTACCTCCATTAGCCATCCCTGCCGTTCATCACGCGTAATATGAATTGTCGTTCGCATTGTTTTATTATCACCAATATCACGTTCTTCCGTTTCAGAGCGATTCTCCAATCTTCCGCAGTGGGAGAGAGACATGGAGCCGGATGACTCATAATCATAAAGCTTTCCACGGCCAGAAAACTGCACGGTAAGAGAATCTTCGTCTGGCATCATTGGCGGCATTTTTGTCAGAATAATATAATTTGAATTATTAATTGCCAGCAGTTCTGCCGGGCAACCGGGCCCGGCTAAGGCTGGTGCACAGAATGCGGCGGCTAAACTTGTAATAAGCCCTATTAATTTATTATTCATATGTAATCTATTTCCTTATAGATAAAATCAATGATCTAATATCGTAATTTTGCTTCTTGCAGTCACATTAATAGATGTAATAAAAAATAATATCAGGTCGGCATGGCGTTTTCACTCCCCGAAAAGAGAATGAAAACGCCATTATCACAACATCAGGCCACGATGGCGTCCATCGCCTGCAGCACCCGCTTGTCGGAAATCGGGTACGGCGTGCCAAGCTGCTGAGCGAACAGGCTGACGCGTAGCTCCTCGATCATCCAGCGGACTTCCTGCACGTCGTCATCCTGGCGACGGTTAGGCGGCAGCTTATTTAGCCACTGCTGCCATACCTGCTGTACGCTTTCGACCTTCAGCATCTGCACGCGGTCGCGATGCGGGTCGATAGCCATTTTCTCCAGACGTTTTTCAATCGCCTGCAGATAGCGCAGCGTGTCGCCCAGACGACGGAAACCATTGCCGGTAACGAAACCGCGATAAACCAGCCCGCTCATCTGCGATTTGATATCCGACAGCCCCAGCGCCATGGTCATATCCACGCGGCCTTTCAGACGCTTGTTGACGTTAAATACCGCCGTCAGAATCTGCTCGACCTGTTTGGCGATTTCCACCACCGTCTCGTTCAGCTCAGCACGCACTTTTTCATGCAGCGCGGCAAAGCCCTCTTCCGTCCACACCGGCCCCCCCGCTTCATCGATCAGCTTATCGACGCCACAAGAAATACAGTCATCAATCAGATCCAGCACCTTGCCATACGGATTGAAGTAGAGCCCCAGCTTGGCTTTATTCGGTAGCTTCTCGTGCAGATACTTAATCGGCGACGGGATATTCAGCAACAGTAAACGACGCAAACCACGCCACATCGCCTGCTGCTGCTCCAGCGGATTATCAAACAGCTTGATCGCCACGCTGTCGCGTTCGTCCACCAGCGCAGGCCACGCTTTCACTTTGTAGTTACCACGCTTCTGCTCATAACTCTCAGGAAGCCGGCCAAAGCTCCAGATATGCAGCCCGCTCTGCTCGATACCGTCATCAGCGACTGCGGACAGCGTCTCCTGCACTTTGCCCTTCAGCGCATCTTTCAGATCCTGCAGCGAGCGCCCTTCCCGCAGCTTCTTATTTTTATCATCCACCACCCTGAAGGTGATTTTCAGGTGATCGGGCACCTGATCCCACTGCCAGGATTCGCGGTCGATAGTCACGCCGGTCATCCGCCGCAGTTCTCGCTCCAGGGAATCCAGCAGCGGCAGCTCCAGCGGCGTCGCGCGGCCCAAAAATGCTTCCGCGTAATTGGGCGCAGGCACGAAGTTGCGGCGTACCGGCTTCGGCAGTGATTTAATCAGCGCGATAATTAGCTCCCGGCGCAGTCCAGGGATCTGCCATTCAAATCCGGCCTCTTCGACCTGGTTGAGCAGCGGCAGCGGAATATGCACCGTCACGCCGTCGGCGTCGGCACCCGGTTCAAACTGATAGGTGAGACGCAGCTTCAGGTTGCCCTGATGCCAGAAGTTCGGATAGTCCAGCTTGCTGACCTGCTCCGCCCCCTCTTTAATCAGCATGCTCTTCTCAAAGTTGAGCAGATCCGGCGTCTCGCGACTCGCCAGCTTCCACCACTTATCGAAGTGGCGCGCGGAGACAACGTCATGGCTGATGCGCTGGTCGTAGAACTCAAACATCGTTTCGTCATCGACGAGAATGTCGCGGCGGCGCGATTTATGCTCCAGCTCTTCAATTTCGTTACGCAGCTTCAGGTTATCGCGGAAGAAGGCGTGGCGGGTCTGCCAGTCGCCCTCCACCAGCGCGTGACGGATAAACAGCTCGCGACACAGCGCCGGGTCAATCTGGCTGTAATTCACCTTACGCGCGGCAACAATCGGCAAACCGTAAACGGTAACCTTTTCAGTCGCCATCACCGCGCCCTGCGCCCGCTCCCAGTGCGGTTCGCTGTACGAGCGTTTAATCAGATGCTGCGCCACCGGCTCAACCCATTCCGGGTCAATACGCGCGGCAATGCGCCCCCACAGACGGCTGGTTTCCACCAGTTCAGCAACCATCGTCCACTTCGGCGGTTTCTTAAACAGTCCGGAACCGGGGAAGATGGAGAAACGCGCATTACGCGCGCCGGTAAACTCCTGCTTATCGGCGTCTTTCATGCCGATATGCGACAGCAAACCGGTCAGCAGCGCAACGTGAATTTCCCGATACTCAGCGGGTTCGCTATTGACCGGCAGGCCCAGTTCTTTGACCACCTGACGCAGTTGCGTGTAGATATCCTGCCACTCGCGCACGCGCAGGTAGTTGAGGAAATCGACCCGACACTGTCGGCGGAACTGGTTCGACGACAGCGCTTTCTGCTGTTCGCCGAGGTAATTCCACAGGTTGACGAACGCCAGGAAGTCGGACTCTTTGTCGTGGAAACGACGGTGTTTCTCATCGGATGCCTGCTGCTTGTCCATCGGCCGCTCGCGCGGGTCCTGAATGGAGAGCGCTGAGGTAATAATCATCGCCTCGCGCACGCAGCCGTGTTTTTGCGCTTCCAGCACCATCCGCGCCAGACGCGGATCGACCGGTAACTGGCTGAGCTGGCGACCCATTGGCGTCAGCTTATACGCAGTCTGCTGCTCGTCGGTGGTAATCGCCCCCAGCTCTTCCAGCAGGCGTACGCCGTCCTGGATATTGCGTTTATCCGGCGCTTCGACAAACGGAAACGCGGCGATATCGCCCAGCCCGAGCGCGGTCATTTGCAGGATAACGGACGCCAGGTTGGTACGCAGAATTTCCGGGTCGGTAAACTCCGGGCGCGACAGAAAGTCGTCTTCGGAATAGAGACGAATACAGATCCCTTCCGATACGCGACCACAGCGGCCTTTACGCTGGTTAGCCGAAGCCTGTGAGACCGGTTCGATCGGCAAACGCTGCACTTTGGTACGGAAACTGTAGCGGCTGATACGCGCGGTACCCGGGTCGATAACATACTTGATGCCCGGTACGGTCAGCGAGGTTTCTGCGACGTTGGTCGCCAGCACGATCCGCCGCCCGCTATGAGCCTGGAACACACGGTTCTGTTCGCTATTCGACAACCTGGCATACAACGGCAGCACTTCCGTATGACGCAGGTTCAGCTTATTGAGCGCATCGGCGGTATCGCGAATTTCACGCTCGCCGCTCATAAATATCAGAATATCACCGGCACTTTCACGCCCCAGCTCATCAACGGCGTCGAAAATCGCCTGCAGCTGATCGCGCTCGGTGTCGTCGGCGTCTTCAACGATGGGTCGGTAGCGAACTTCCACCGGATAAGTACGCCCGGACACTTCGATAATCGGCGCGTTGTTAAAGTGGCGCGAGAAACGCTCTGGGTCGATGGTCGCCGAAGTGATGATGATTTTCAGATCCGGACGACGCGGCAGCAGCTCGCGCAGGTAGCCGAGCAGGAAGTCGATATTGAGGCTGCGCTCATGTGCTTCATCGATGATGATGGTGTCGTACTGCATCAGCAGCCGATCCTGCTGGATTTCCGCCAGCAGGATACCGTCGGTCATCAGCTTGACCATAGTGTTGTCGCTAACGTGGTCGCTGAAGCGGACTTTATAGCCAATGCAGCCGCCCGGTTCCGTTTGCAGCTCTTCAGCAATACGGTTGGCGACGGTACGCGCCGCCAGACGACGCGGCTGAGTATGGCCGATTAAACCTTTGATTCCACGCCCCAGCTCCATACAGATTTTCGGCAACTGAGTGGTTTTACCGGAACCGGTCTCACCAGCGACGATCACCACCTGATGGTCGCGTACGGCTTCGAGGATCTCTTGTTTTTTCTGGCTAACCGGCAGGTTTTCCGGATAAGTGATATCAGGCCGTGCGGCTTCGCGCAGCAGGACTCTCCCTGCCGCCTGTTCAATCTCTTGCGCCATCTCCTGAAGAATGGCCTGTTGAGCTTCAGGATTTTTAACCTTCTTCACGCCGTGCAGGCGACGGGCGAAGCGCGGTTTATCGCGCAACATCAGGCCATCAAGCCGTTGCAGGAGCTGTGAGAAGGTGATTTTTTGTTGTTCTGTCATAGCGTTATCGGGCAGCGCACTGCCGGGAAAAATCTCTTTTGAAGTATCGCGTTAGAGTACCACATCCGCACATTTTGTGCCTTGTTCAAAAAAACTGAACACAGAGTTCGATTTATTGCGCTTTCTCTGTGGCATGATTGTGAATACAGTGTCAACAAGCACCAGGGCATCAGCCCGTCAATCACATTAAAAGGAAACACCCATGAGCAAGGTATTAGTTCTGAAATCCAGTATTCTGGCAGGGTACTCGCAATCTGGTCAGCTGTCCGACTATTTTGTTGAACAATGGCGTGAAAAACACGCTGAAGACGTTATCACCGTGCGCGACCTGGCCGCAAATCCGATTCCGGTACTGGATGGCGAACTGGTTGGTGCTCTGCGTCCGAGCGATGCGCCGCTGACTCCGCGTCAGCAGGAAGCCCTCGCGCTTTCTGATGAGCTGATCGCTGAACTGCAGGCTAACGATGTGATTGTTATCGCCGCGCCGATGTACAACTTCAACATCCCAACTCAGTTGAAGAACTACTTTGACCTGGTGGCACGCGCTGGCGTGACCTTCCGTTACACCGAGAAAGGTCCGGAAGGTCTGGTCACTGGTAAACGCGCCGTTGTTGTGACCAGCCGCGGCGGCATCCATAAAGATACCCCGACTGACCTGGTAACGCCGTACCTGTCTACCTTCCTGGGCTTTATCGGCATCACCGACGTGAACTTCGTGTTCGCTGAAGGTATTGCTTACGGTCCGGAAGTGGCTTCCAAAGCGCAATCTGACGCAAAAGCCGCCATCGACAGCGTTGTTGCTGCATAAGGCTGAACGCCTCCCGCTTTACGACGGGAGGCGTATTTTACTTTTTCTCGTAGCGTAAATACCCTGCCACGCCGCCGCCACCATCCTTTGGATGATTGATCCCATTGCTCACCTCTACGCAAGGAAAATCGAAAGGCGACACCCCTTCAATGCATGCCACATTCACACCATACTGCTGCGGATTCGAACGCCGCTGATGAAAAGTGTAGATCCCACACACCGAGCAAAAGAAGTGCACGGCTTCGCCAGTATTAAAGCGATACTCCGTGAGCTTCTCTCGTCCACGTAATATATCGATTCCTGCAAGCGGAGCAGAGACCGCCACCGCGCCGCGCATCCGGCAATATGAACAGTTGCAGCGCCGAATGGTGTTGAACCCATCGCTGAGTTCAACGGTAAATGCCACCGCGCCGCAGTGGCACTGAGCGGACAGTTTTTCAGCCATAGCGTCTTCTCTCTTCAGGCATTGGTCGTACAGCCTGTATTGGGGTGAATGTAAAGAATAGCCTGCGAACATACTTAACCATTCACGCCATTAATGCCAGTATCAACATCATCTACGTTGCGGTTTGCCGTTTCCCCGGAGGCGGTGCTGCGCACCTGTCCGGGCTACAAAACCAGCGCAACGCGCCGCCTCCGGGATCCATTCCCAACCAAATTTTTATATCAAACCACTAATGCCATAAACATCGCCCATAGCAATGGCGGAGTGGCAAACAGCAGCAAATAGCGCCAGCTGGCCAACGTATGCTGAAGCAAACGATGCTGAAGATCCGCCTCATTTGTTACATCGTCACTTTCTGTTGCCATTGCCGTAGCCTCTCCAGATGTTCATTCGTTAGCACCACCTGCGGGCGACTTCGGCGCAGAGAGGTAACCGCCTGCTCTACCGTTGCCGAATGGCCGTAGCACAGGAGCCATGCTGCCACCACCATCGCACTGCGCGACAATCCCAACGAGCAGTGAACCAGCACCGAACCCTGCTCCTCGCGCAGCGTTTCCAGCATCGCCACCGCCCGCCGCAGCTCGGCTTCCTCCGGCGGCACCAGATCCAGCATCGGTACGCAATAATAGGCGCGCAATAACGTGGCGCGGCTACGCGGAAATTCGCAGGTCAGATCCAGCACCGCATGTTGTTCAGGCGGGCGACGCGGATAGCTGCCGAGGTAAACGCCTGCAGCGATGGCGCTCACCGGCGGCAGATGTCGAGTGAACCAACGCATCGACAACCACATACCAGCGCGCCACGGGAGCGTCAACCAGTACACAGCTGGCGGCAGTCGCCCCTTTTCATCTTTGCCCATGGTCGCCACGCCAAACCCGCCATAGCCACGTCCGGCAATCAGCAGCGCCACCACCGGCCAGACCAGCACCAATAGTGGCCAAAAAGACCACGGCCCCAGCAGCGCCCCGACGACCATGCAAAAGGCTGCCCCCAGCACGTAATACCGCAGCAGCCTGAAGTGGGCTATATCCGGCTGCTGCCAACGCCAGCGGCCTTGATAAGGCACCATCCAGTCGATCAACATCCCCACAGCAAGCCCGGTCACAATATCGATAAAATGATGCTGCCAGGTAGTTAGTACCGAAACCGCAATCAGTAAAAACCAACCACTACATAGCCTGCGCCAACCGCCGGAAAGGTGACGGTTGAAATGACGCCACAGCAGCCAGCAGAGAATAATATGCAGCGATGGCGACTGGTTATACGGTAAGTCAAACTGCTCAAGCTGGCTGAACAACCAGCCCGCCGCGCCGGAAACCGGCGGGCGCGTAAAGCTAAACTGCAAGGGGAAAAGTGCAAATCCGGCGCAGGCAATAACCGAAGCTAACACCAGGCGGTGCACCAGCCGCCGCTGCTCAAAACGCGTCGCGCAGACAAACAGCGACAGCCCGTAAAACAGATCCAGACTCCAGTAAGGAATAATGCTCCACGGAATAAAGGGGATTGCCAACTCCCAACTAAACACGATGCTGCCAACGTTATGATGCTGAGCATCGCGAAAGGCGGTAAATAGGTTCAGCTTGCCATAGGTGAAGAAGAAAAACGGTGCCAGCAGCAATAGCCAGCCAACCGCCTGCAGCATAACCTTACGACGTTCAGTCATCACGGCGCACCGCCATAGAAACGGTGAAAATCCCCCACTCGTCAATCAGCTGCGTACATTTCTCAAAGCCCGCTTCGCGCACCAGTGCATCCATTTCGCCCTGGGTACGCACCCGCATCACCCACGCTTTGCCATCTTTGTGGCTGGTCAGCGACCAGGCGATAGTTTTTAACTGCGGGTGCCACGGCTGGCCGGTGTAAATCAGCACCCCACCAGGCGGGATAGCCTGCCCAAGACCTTCTAGAGATTCACGCACCGGCGCATTTTCCGGGAACAGTTCGTACAGCCCGGAGACAATACCGAGCGTCGGTTTCGGCTCCAGCGCCGCCAGCTCCGCGCGGTTAAAAGCATCGCCCTGCTCAAAGCGCGCGCGGGCTGACATACCGCGTTCCGCGATCATCTGCTGACCTTTCTCAACGTTCAGCTCGCTGTAATCACGCAGCAAAATTTCACTCACCGTCGTTTCTGCCTCCAACGCATCGAGCACGTAGCGCCCATGTCCGGCGGCGATATCCACCACCCGCACCGGCACCCCTTGTGCTGTGAGCTGTGCAACTGCTTGCTGAATCAACTGCTGGAGATGGACCTTACGCTGACGAATACCGCGCCAGCCAACGCTATTCAGGTAGTTTTTATCGATGTGTCGCCCCAGCCAGCTGCTGCCCTGCGGCTGGTTACGGTAGACGTAATCGAGGGTGCTGCCAGAGTCAAAACCGGTTGTAAAACCCAGACGCACGCCGGCGGATTGAGTCCCCAGCATCTTCATGGCATAGCGTAGCCCTCGGTAAGCTAAATCGTCACAGGAGTAAGGCTCCGGGCCGCCGTTCAATTGCCGCCAGCTATCCGCCCCCGGACTCCAGCGCTCTTCCTGAGAGTAATCGAAAGGCTGCGGCAGCTTCGCGTACAGCACGTCAAGAAACGCGCGTATTTTGTCGAACGCCAGTGCGCGGTCACGCTCGCCCAAGGTATCGTGATAAAAACCGGGCAGCACATGCATTTCTTTCAGCGGGTGACGCAAACGCTGGTAAAAATCACGCTGCGGCTTACGGTGAACCACATAATCCGCACCGGAAACCAGCATCAGCGTCGGTAAGGTGATTGCCGCCGCATCGCTTACCAGCCGCTCCGCCGTGCGGTAGAGATCGAGCAAGATATTGACCGCAATCGCCCGCGCGATTAGCGGATCCTGATTAAAACTCGCCACGCGCTGCGGGTCGTGTGTCAGGTATTTTCCTTTTACATAGGAATTAACAAAAAACAGGCCGCGCAGTTTGTACATTAATCCCAGACCCGCACGCGCAAACGGGACGTAGAGCTTGACCTTAAATGCGGGTGAGGCCAGCACCAGGCCGCGAATATTCGGCGCATAATCATGGGCCCAGGCGGCGGCCAGCACCGCGCCAACGCTTTGCGCGATCACGGTAACGTCCAGCATGTCAGTCTGAGAATTCGCCGCCGCAAAGCGAACAAATTCATCGACATCGCACACCGAGCGCGCCAGCGAGGGACTGAACCCGCGCTCTCCCGGAGAGCGACCATGCCCGCGTGCGTCCCATGCATAAAAATCGGCCTCAGGCATGGCTAACTCATCGACAATATGTTGCAAACGCCCGGAGTGCTCGTGCCCCCGATGGAACAGCACAATCACTTTGCGCGGCGCTCCCGCTGCAAGGGCCGGCCAGTAGCGATAAAACAGCGACGTGTTGTCGCTGGTGACAAAATGGTGTTCTTGCGCAATGCGAGTCTCAACCATGAGATTTTTATCCTTGTACACGCCGTAGCGTTAGTAGCAGAAATAGCGAATAAAGTGGAAAAACACCGGTGCGGTAAAAATCAGTGAATCAAGTCGGTCAAGAATGCCGCCATGGCCCGGCAGCAGCGTGCCGCTATCTTTCACCCCGATATCGCGCTTCACGGCCGACATCACCACATCACCACAAAAACCGGTGACACCTATAATTACCCCCGCCAACAGCGACATCCCCCAGCCGAGCGGCGTCATTAGCGGCCCCAACAGCAGCGCGGCCAGCATCGTGTAGCCGACCCCGCCCAACAACCCAGCCAGCGTCTTATTCGGGCTCACTGTTGGCGTCACCTTGATGCGCCCCAGGGATTTGCCCCACAGATACTGCGCGACATCGTTAAATTCGGTGAGCCCAACAAGGAACAGCACTAGCAGCGCGCCTGTTTGTAGGCCGTCGGCGGGAAGTATTAGCAAAAAAGCAACATGGCTCACGGCAAAAACGGTGGTCATCAATCCCCAGTGCAGCTGAGCCGCACTGTGTAAGAAGCCCTGAGTCTCGCCCACCAGCACCATCCGGGCAGGCAAAAAGAGAAAGGCATAAACCGGAATAAAAATAATGAACAGCCCATACCAGTCGATGCCGATTAGCCCGTAGTTAATGGGGATAGCGATAAACATCCACAGTACGGGCATCCGGTCGGCATCGCGCGCAGGCACCAGCGTCAGAAACTCCTTTAACGCCAGCGCGCTTACCAGCGCAAAGAAAGTTAACGCCAGCCAGCGCGGGCTGATGAGCGCCAGAGAGAAGAGAACGACAATCACCCACCAGGTGCGGATGCGTAACGTTAGCTCGCGCCAGTCTTTATTTGGTTTGCACCAGACCAGCAGGCCGTTAATCAGCGTCGCCAGCAGCAGCACGGCGAAGACCGCGACCAGCGATTTTTCCAGCAGCATCATGGGTGATTCCCCGGTAGCACGCTACGACAGCGGTTGATGATGGTCCAGATCAATAGCAGCGTGACAATCCCCCACGCGACATTGCTCCACGCGATCAACTCCGGCCAGCCGCTCAGCGCCAGTCCCAAGGCTCCGAACACCAACGCGCGATCGCTCTTACCCATGGGGCCCGCATAGCTGCGCACGCCGTTAATCGCCTGTGCCAGAACCCCGGCGAATTCGCTGAAAACGGTGAAAAATAACATCGACAGCACCAGCAGCGGGCAGCTGCCAGGCAATAATATAAAGGGAAGATAGAGCGCGATATCAGATAAGACATCGCCGAACTCATTCAACAGCGCGCCGAGCCGGGTCTTCTGATGACATTCCCGGGCCAGCATGCCGTCCAGCGCATTTAGCGCCATACGGATAAACAGCACGACCGGCAGGAGCCAGAACAGTTCGGGATTGGGGAACAGCAGCAACAGGCCGCCGGTGAGAAATGATAGAACCATCGCGGCCAGGGTAACCTGATTAGCGGTGATCTGTTTCTTCGCCAGGCAGAACATTAGCGGACGCAACAGCGCCTGAAATGCCGGTTTCACGCAGTAGAGGGTCATTATCAATCCTTGATAAGGCAAAGGACCATACTGCATCAGAGCGCTATCTGACCGCCACTGCGCTTACTATCACAACGCCAGTTTCAGAATTAATTCAGGTTCCGGCGCGGATGCTTTTACTGCTGCGACTTCGGCTTCAGGTTTTCATCAAACTCCAGCCGCTTGCGGTCGGGCTCTGCCTCGCTCAGCGGTTGCACCTCAAAAAGTGTGCTCTGACAGCGTTCAACCAGCACCTGGTACTCACGGGTGCCCTGCTTTTTCCACGTCAGCTCCTGCTCGGTTAATGCGCGAATCGCTTTCGCCGGGCTACCGACAATCAAATGGTTGGCGGGCATCTCAGCACGCGCCTTCACAAACGCCGATGCGCCCACAATGCTGTTTTCACCAATGGTCGCGCCGTCAATAATCACCGCGCTCATGCCAACCAGCGCATTACGCCCAATCACACAGCCATGCAGGATCGCGCCGTGGCCGATATGCCCGTTCTCTTCCACTACCGTATCCTGCCCCGGAAAACCGTGCATCACGCAGTTATCCTGAATGTTCGCGCCATCTTTCACCACGATACGACCAAAGTCGCCGCGCAAGCTGGCGTTAGGGCCAACGTAAACCCCTTTGCCGAGGATCACATCGCCAATCAGCACGGCGGTTGGATGTACGTAGCTTTCATTGGGCACAACGGGGATCATTCCGTCCATCTGGTAAATCGGCATGGCTTCTCCTGTTACACCTCGGCTAATCCGCCGAAGCGTTGATAATAAAGCGGCCCCGGTGCGGGCAGCTCGCCCACCGAGCTTTCGCCTTTTTCACTGACCAAAGCCTGGGCGCCGGGTGCAACGCGTTGATAGATATTGATACACAGCTGACGCGCGGTTTGCCCCAGCCAGTGAGCGGGCAGCAGCTCCTCTGGCAGCAGCGGATCTTTTAGCACCACGCGGCGATAGAAATGAATCAGCAGTAAACGAATCTGGAAGCAGCGTTCCGGCGTCAGTTCATCCGGCTCGGCATCGCGTAGCAGCGGCAATAACGGGCGAAACAGGGTGATAAACGCCTCGTACATGGCGTTCTGTTCGGTCAGATGCCAGCACTCTTCCACCCGTTCGCGCAGTGCAGCGCGGGAAAGTGCTAACGGCGAATGGGCTTCAAAGCAGATAACGTTTTCCGCCACGCCCGCTTCATGCAGCAAGGACTGTACGTCCGCCAGCTTTTGCGACGGCGAGGCCAGCAGGCTCGGTGCCAGTGCGCCAAACCCCTGCCACAGCAGCTGTTTTTTGACCTCAGCGAGGGTGTTTTTTTCTAATCCTTCTGAGAGTAACAGCAGCCAGGTGCCGTCCCATTCCGGGGCGCTGGCGCGATAAATTTTGCTTTCGGCACGGCGAGTCAGGCGTAAACCTTTGTCGCTCAGCCGGTAGAAGCTGCGGCGGCCAATGCGCACCACGTCCAGCCACTCTTCTTTGTTGAGACGAAACAGCGCGGTGCGCACAAAGCGTTCGCCAAAGCCGAGTCCTTCAAGTAATGCCGCGACGCTGCCGAGCCAAACCTCACCACCGCGCTGGGATAAGCAGTCGCCGTATAACGAGGCGATAAGCGAGGTGCCGCTCACCGGCATCGCGGTTACCGCCTGCTGAATAAAGCTATCGAGTTTGTCCATATGATTCATTCTGTTGTTATTTTTGTCCTTTTTGAATCATAGCACAGGAAATCCCCGGCTTGCGGCGTAAACGCCTTACCGGGACTACAAGACTGTAGCCCCGGTAAGCGCAGCGCGACCGGGGGACAAGATCAACCGTTAGCGGCAGCTTTACGCAGATCAAACACCCGGCACGCCTTGCCTTCGGAGCGCGGAATACTGCCACAGTTCACGATGCTAACATCGGTGGAAATCCCCACCATCGACTTAATGCGATGGCGCAGATGGTGGCAAATCTGACAGCGCTGCTCATGGTCCAGCGCCAGACCGCTCTCTTTTAGCTCCACGCGCACGGAAAGTGAATCAAGATGCCCACGACGATCCACTTCCAACTGGTAATGCGGCGCCAGATGTTCAATCTTAAGGATCTCTTCTTCCAGTTGCGACGGGAAGACATTGACGCCGCGAATAATCAGCATGTCATCGCTGCGCCCGCTGATGCGATCCATCCGGCGCATGGTGCGGGCGGTGCCTGGCAGCAGGCGCGTCAGGTCGCGGGTGCGGTAGCGGATCACCGGCAGCGCTTCTTTGGTCAGGGTGGTGAACAGCAATTCGCCATGCTCGCCGTCGGCCAGCGGCGTGCCGTCATCCGGGTTGACCACTTCCGGGAAGAAATGGTCTTCCCAGATAGTCGGCCCATCTCCAGTTTCAATACATTCCATCGCCACGCCCGGCCCCATCACTTCGGACAGGCCGTAAATATCCAGCGCGGTAATCCCCAGACGACGCTCGATTTCGGCGCGCATTCCCGCCGTCCACGGTTCCGCGCCAAAGACGCCGGTACGCAGCGAGCAGCCGCGGGCGTCGCCACCCATCTGGCGCTCCAGCTCTTCAATCAGGTTCAGACAATAGGACGGCGTCACCATGATCATATCCGGTTTAAAATCACGGATAAGCTGAGCCTGCTTTTCCGTTTGCCCGCCGGACATCGGAATGACCGTCGCCCCTAAACGCTCCGCGCCATAATGCGCGCCCAGGCCGCCGGTAAACAGGCCGTAGCCGTAGGCGACGTGGATTTTATCTTTCGCCGTGCCGCCAGCGGCACGCAGGGAGCGCGCGACGATATTGGCCCAAGTGTCGATATCGTTTTGCGTATAGCCGACGACGGTCGGTTTGCCGGTAGTACCGGACGACGCATGAATACGCACCACCTGCTCCATCGGCACCGCGAAGGTGTCGAACGGATAGTTGTCACGCAGGTCCTGCTTGGTGGTGCAGGGGAACTTGCTCAGATCGCTCAGTTCATGAAAATCATCCGGATGAACGCCCGCCGCGTCGAATTTGCGGCGATACATCGGCACATTGTCGTACGCATGCTTGAGGGTCCACTTCAGACGCTGGGTTTGCAGGGCCTGTAATTCGTCACGCGATGCGGTTTCAATCGGGTCTAATTTTGTAGTAGTTATCATTTTAGGGTACTCGCAGGTCAATTAGCTCACACTCGCTCAAGGATCATGGCAATGCCCTGACCCACGCCAATACACATCGTACACAGCGCATAGCGTCCATTGCGTCGTTCCAGTTCCAGAGTTGCTGCCAGCGCTAACCGCACGCCGCTCATTCCCAACGGGTGGCCTAAGGCGATGGCGCCACCGTTGGGATTCACGTGTTCAGCGTCATCCGCCAGACCGAGCTGACGCATCACGCCCAGCGCCTGAGCAGCAAACGCTTCGTTCAGCTCAATCACATCCATATCGTTAATATTCAGCCCGGCACGCTCCAGCACTTTACGTACTGCCGGCACCGGCCCCAGCCCCATAAACTTCGGCTCCACGCCCGCCGTCGCCATGGCGACGATGCGCGCACGTGGCGTCAGCCCCTGCGCCTTTGCCTGTTCTGCGCTGGCAATAATCATCGCCGCTGCACCGTCGTTCACGCCTGAGGCGTTTCCGGCGGTGATCACGCCGCCTTTGCGGAACGGGGTTTTCAGTTGAGAAAGCTGTTCGAGAGTGGTTTCTGCCCGCGGATGTTCATCGTCGCGCACAGCGTTAACCGCGCCCTTCTTGCCGATAATCTGCACCGGCACAATTTCCTGCGCCAGAATACCGTCGCGCTGAGCTTTGGCGGTACGCTGCTGGCTGCGATAAGCAAAGGCGTCCTGGTCTTTACGGCTGATATTTAACAATTCAGCTACATTCTCCGCCGTTTCCGGCATGCTGTCAGTTCCAAATTGTTGCTGCATGAGCGGGTTCACAAAACGCCAGCCGATGGTGGTATCGAACATCTCTGCCTGACGCTGGAATGGCGAGGTGGCTTTGCCCATCACAAACGGCGCACGGGACATGGATTCTACGCCACCGGCAATCAGCAGATCCGCATCACTGGCTTTAATCGCCCGGGCCGCAAAGCCAATCGCATCCAGCCCGGAGCCGCACAAGCGGTTGATGGTGGTGCCCGGCACAGCGTGCGGATAACCCGCCAGCAGCGTCGCCATATGCGCCACGTTGCGGTTATCTTCCCCGGCCTGGTTGGCGCAGCCGAAAATCACATCGTCGATGGCGCTGGCGTCAAGCGCGGGATTACGGCTGAGTAATTCCCGCAGCGGGATGGCCGCCAGATCGTCAGCACGCACACCGGCCAGCGCACCGCCGTAGCGACCAATCGGGGTACGAATGCCGTCACAAATAAACGCGTCACGCATTAGACTTCTCCTGTGATAGTGCCGCCGATGCGGTGCGATTTGCCGCGAAACAGGGCCACGATTTTTTGCTGCTGGTTGATAATTTCAATGTCATAGACGCCGGTCAGCCTGGCCTGCTGCTTCACCCGCGCGGTGGCGGTCAGCAGCTCACCAACAAAGGCTGGACGCAGGAAATCGATACTGGCGGCAGAAGCCACCGCCGCCAGCCCCTGGCTGTTGCAGGCGTAGGCGAATGCGGTATCGGCGAGCGAAAACAGCTGTCCGCCGTGGCAGGTTTGATGGCCGTTCAACATATTCGGTGACACCGCCATGGTCATCTGCGCGTAACCCTCATCCATTTCGACAATCTTGATCCCCAGCGTTTTAGCGCAGGTATCGTTCTCGTACATGGCGCGGGCGTTGCGCCAGGCTTCATTACTCATGACACATCTCCAGTAGCGCTTTTTCGCGCAGCAGCGTGCTCGGGCGATAGCGTTCTTCGCCGTAGTGCTGTTGCAGGTTTTCAAGCAGGCGCAGGACGCGCCCCCAGCCCAGCGTTTCACCCCAGGCAATCGGGCCATGCGGGTAGTTGACACCCAGCCGCATAGCAGTATCGATATCCTCGGCGCTGGCGACGCCTTTTTGCACCGCGTCCAGCGCTTCGTTCGCCAGCATCGCCACCGTGCGCCACACCAGCAGGCCCGGATAATCGGCAATGCGCAGCACTTTTTTGCCCTGCTGCTGGAAGAAATAAACCGCTTTGTCGGTGGCGGATTGCGGATTGGTGGCGGCACTTGCCAGCACCACCGTGTCGTTCGCCGCGTAGTCGTACACCACCACCGGGCGGTTGTGCTGCACGCTTAAGGCCAGCGCGGTTTCGCCAGTGGTTTCCAGCAGCAGCACTTCGTCCAATTCGGTGACAACGTCACGCTTAATATTCTTTGCGGCACATTGCGCTGATAGCGCAGCCAGCGCCAGTTCCGGTTGTACTTCAACAGGCCAGCGATAGAGACCGTGACCGCTCTTCTTGCCCAGACGCCCGGCGATGGCCAGCTCCTGTTGCAGCAGCGACGGCAGAAAACGACGGTCCTGCCAGAAGGCGTTAAATACCGAACAGGTCACCGCAAAATTGACGTCCTGACCGATTAAATCGGTCAGCGCCAACGGCCCCATCGGGAAACCACCGCCGTCGCGCAATGCGGCGTCAATCACTTCAGGCGTTGCCACCTGCTCTTCCAGCGCCCGCCAGGCTTCGGCGTAATAAGGACGCGCCACGCGATTGACAATAAAGCCCGGCGTTGAACGGCAGCGCACCGGCTGTTTGCCCCAGGCGCTTACGCACTGGCACAGTTGCTCAACCACTTCGGCTGAGGTGGCAAGGCCGCTCACCACTTCGACCAGCTTCATCACCGGCGCGGGGTTAAAGAAATGCAGTCCGGCTACGCGCTCGGGATGCTTGATTCCGGCGGCAATGGCGGTGATCGATATCGACGAGGTGTTGCTGGTCAACAGCGTCGACGGGGAGCAAATCTCCGCCAGCTGGCTGAACAGTGCCTGTTTGATCTCCAGGCGCTCGGACGCGGCTTCAATCACCAGCTGTGCGTCAGCAAGTTGATTCAGTTCAGTTGCCGGAGTAATACGCGCCAGCAGAGCCTGCGCCTGCTCAGCGCTAATTTTTCCGCGACTAACGCGGGAATCCAGGCGCTGGGCGATGCCGTCGATGGCGCGAGTAATCGCGTCAGCGGAAATGTCATACAGCAGCACCGAATGCCCGGCGCTGGCGGCGACTTCAACAATGCCTGCGCCCATGGTGCCGCCGCCAATCACGGCGACGGTGTGGAGTGTTTGCGTCATTATCTATTTCCCGCTGAACTGAGGGGGACGTTTGCCGAGGAAGGCGCTGACGCCCTCGCGGTAGTCGTCGCTACGGCCGGCAAGGCGCTGGAAATCGCCCTCGACGTCAAGCTGGTCATCCAGGGAGTTGGTTTCTGCCAACTGCAACGCTTTCTTGATGAGCCCTAAGCCGTAGGTGGGCTGGGAAGCCAGATGCCGCGCCAGCGTCAGGCTGGTATCTTTCAGTTCAGCATCGTCAACCAACTGCCAGATCATGCCCCACTGTGCGGCCTGTTCGGCGCTTAAGCTGTCGCCCAGCAGCATCAGCCCCATGGCGCGGGCACGGGTGGTGACACGCGGCAACACCCAGCTACCGCCGCAGTCTGGCACCAGACCGAGCTTGCTGAAAGCCATCACAAATTTGGCGGAGCGCGCCGCCAGCACGATATCGCAGCCCAGCGCCAGCGTGGCGCCGGCACCTGCCGCCACGCCGTTGACCGCGCAAATCACCGGCTTGGGCAGCGCAGCTAAGCGACGCACCAGCGGGTTATAAAAACGCTCCACCGACAGGCCTAAATCCGGCGCGGGGCCGCTCGGGTCAACGTTGCGATCGTTCAGATCTTGTCCGGCGCAAAAACCTCGCCCTGCACCGGTGATCAGCAGGCAGCGAATGGTGTCGTCGCGTTCAGCCTGTTTCAGGCACTCGGAGAGCTGCTGGTGCATGGCGTCGTTAAAGCTGTTGAGCCTGTCCGGGCGGTTCAGGGTGATGGTCATCACGCCCTGGTCGATATCGCTAAGAATGAATGCGTCCACGGTTAACGTCCTTTGAAAGCTGGGGTGCGTTTTTCTAAAAAGGCAGCAATGCCTTCGCGACGGTCTTCGGTGGCGCTGAGCAGCGTAAACAGCTGACGCTCCTGCGTTAGCCCAGCCTGCAAGCTCACTTCCTGCGCCAGACGCAGCGACTGTTTGGCGGCACGCAGCGCCAGCGGTGAGTGACGGGCAATGGTCGCCGCCAGTTTCAGCGCGTATTCGTCAGAGAGGTTGGCCGGATGGATATCGCTAACCAGCCCGGCCTGCTGCGCGCGTTCGGCATCAATGCTTTCGCCGCTCAGCACCATGCGGCTGGCCAGTGCTTTCCCGACGCTGCGAATCAAGCGCTGAGTCCCACCTGCCCCTGGCATGGTGCCAAGGGTGATTTCCGGCAGACCAAAGCGAGCGTTATCCCCGGCAATCACCAGGTCGCACAGCAGCGCCAGCTCGCAGCCCGCGCCCAGCGCGTAGCCGTTGACTACCGCAATCAGCGGCTTATTGAAGACATCGATACGCGCCCATAAGCGCGGGCGAATATCGTCGAAGGTGGCGGGCAGGTCTTTTTCCGCCATTTCGTTAAGATCGGCACCGGCAGCAAAGTAGCGCGGGTTGCCGCTTATCACACAGACGCTCACGCTTGAGTCCCCCGCCGCACTTTCCAGCGCTTCGGCAAGCTGGGTCAACAGCGCGTTATTCAGCGCATTACGCGCCTGCGGACGGTTCAGCGTCAGCTGTAAAACACGGTCGTGACGGGTTATCAGCAGTTCGTTCATGCCATCCCCCGCGCGTCAAAGTCGACCACCACATCGCCGCTGGTTGGCAGCGCCTGACAGCTCAGCACATAGCCCGCCGCCAGTTCATCGGCTTCGAGGCTGTAGTTCGCCGCCATCGCCACTTCGCCGCGTACCACTTTGCATTTACAGGTGGCGCAGACGCCGCCTTTGCAGGCAAACGGCAGGTCGGCACCCTGTCGCAGCGCGGCATCAAGAATGCTGTCGTCTTGCGCACTCAGGGCAATGGTTCTTTCGCGACCGTCCTGGCGAATCGTCACCGTACGTCCTTCGGCCTGTACGCCGGTGGCGCGCTTGACGCTGGTTCCCGGCGTATTGAAACGCTCGAGGTGAATGGCTTTTTCCGGCATCCCCAGCGCACGCAGCGTGGTTTCTGCGTCATCCATCATCGCCGACGGGCCGCAAATAAAGGCGTCGTCAAAGCGGCTGAAATCGAGCAGATGTTCAGACAGCGCACGCAGTTTGTCGCCGTCGATGCGGCCCTGTAGCAGATCGCTGTCCATCGACTCCTGACTGAACAGATGAATCACCTGTAAACGCTGAGGATAGCGGTCTTTCAGGTCAGCCAGCGCCTGGCGGAACATCATGCTGTGGCTGCTGCGGTTGCCATAAATCAGGGTGAAGCGGCTATCAGATTCAATCGTCAGCGTGGCTTCGATTATCGCCATCATCGGCGTGATGCCAGATCCGGCGGCAATCGCCAGATAGTTAGCGTTACGTCCAGCCTGTGGCAGGTAGCCAAAGTGGCCCTGCGGCACCATCACCTCAAATGCCATACCCTGCTGGATATCGCTCTGGGCAAAGCGCGAGAAACGCCCGCCGTCGATGGCTTTCACCGCCACGCTAATCTCAGCAGGCGAGCGGCTGCGGCAGATGGAGTAGCAGCGCCTAAGTTCTTCGCCACCAATGCGTGTTTTCAGCGTCAGATGCTGGCCCGGACGAAAGGCGTATTCATGACGCAGCGCGTCGGGAATGGCAAAGGTGATGGTCACCGCATCGCGGGTTTCCGGCTCAACGTTTGCCACGGTAAGCGAATGAAATGTTGTCATCGCAGCCTCAAATACATTTAAAGTAATCAAAGGGTTCACGGCAACTTTCGCAGCGATACAGCGCTTTGCAGGCCGTGGAACCGAATTCACTGATAAGCGAAGTGTGAGTGCTGCCGCAGCGCGGACAGAGCACATCCTTCGGCATCTCATCGGCGTGACAGACGTGGGCCTGTGGCGGGCTGATGCCGTACTGACGCAGGCGCTCTCGGGCGTCCGGGCTCATCCAGTCGGTGGTCCACGCTGGGTCAAGCTGCAGCACAATGTGCACTGGCGTAAAACCGTGTTCGCTCATCACCTCGCGGATCTCACCCAGCAGATGTTCGGTCGCCGGGCAGCCGGAATAGGTTGGCGTGAAGCCAATCACCCAGCCGTCGCCGTGTTGTTCCACACTGCGCACCATGCCGAGGTCGGTAATGGTCAGCACCGGGACCTCCGGGTCGGGGATAGCGCTTAGCAATCCCCAAATGGTATGCACCTCAGCGGGTGCGATGGCGGCAAGACGTTGCATAGCGACCTCCGTTTACCACTGCTGACCGGGGTAAGCACGCTGCAGGTACTGCATCTCGGCCAGCATTGGCCCCAGATGTTCACTGTGCAGCCCCTGTTTGCCGCCGCTGCGAAACGCCGCTTCTTGCGGGATCTGCAAACCGGAATCGAGCAGCGCGGTGTGTACCGTTGCCTGCCATTCAGCCTGTAGTTCACGCGGATCGACGGCGATCCCCTGCTCAACTAAGGCGATCTCCAGCTCATCGGCCAGGAACAGCTCGCCAGTGAAACGCCACAGGCTATCAACCGCCTGCTGCATCAGGTTTGCCGAGAGCTCCGTGCCGTTACCCAGACGCTCCAGCCAGCCGCGGCTAAAGCGCTGGTGATAGCGCACTTCTTTCAACCCTTTGGCGGCGATGGCAGCAAGCTGCGCATCGCGGCTGCTCACCAGGCGGCTGAACAGCGCCACGTGCCAGGCGTCGATAAAGAACTGACGGGCGATGGTGTCGGCAAAGTTTCCGTTCGGCAGTTCGACCAGCAGCAGATTGCGGAACTGGCGTTCATCGCGACCAAAGGCCAGCGTGTCTTCGTCGCCGCTGCCGTTAAGCTCGGCGGCATAGCTGAGAAGATTGCGCGCCTGACCCAGCAGGTCGAGGGCGATATTGGTCAGCGCCAGATCGATCTCCAGCTCCGGCGCATGACCGCACCATTGGCCTAAACGCTGGGCCAGCACCAGGCCGTTATCGCCGAGGCGCAGGGCATAGGTTGCAACGGGATTGGTATTGTTCATCGTTGCCTCACATATGTTCCATGCCGTCCGGCACGGTATAGAACGTTGGGTGGCGGTAGACTTTGCTCTCTGCGGGATCGAAAAACTCACCGCGTTCTTCCGGTTGCGAAGCCACTATTTCGCTCGCTTTCACCACCCAAATCGAACAACCTTCGCTGCGGCGGGTGTAGGCATCGCGCGCGTTTTCCAGCGCCATCTGGTCATCGGCGGCGTGCAGGCTGCCGACGTGGCGGTGAGACAAACCTTGTTTGCTGCGGACAAACACTTCGTATAACGGCCAGTATGTTTTGCTCATCTTTATTCTCCTCAGGCGGCGTCGCGAGCCTGCTGTTTTTCGGCATGCGCCAGCGCGGCTTCGCGCACCCATGCCCCCTCTTCCCAGGCCTTGCGCTTGGCGCCCAGACGTTCGTGGTTGCAAATACCACGCCCGTTGATGACTTCATTCAGTTCCTGCCAGTCGATTTCGCCGTAGCGATAGTGACCGGTGGCCTCGTCCAGATAGAGGTCCGCATCCGGTACTTTCATACCGAGAATCTCTACCTGCGGGACGGTGTTATCGACAAAGCGCTGACGCAGCTCGTCGTTGGAGTGCAGTTTGATTTTCCACGCCATGCTGCGGGCGCTATTGGGTGAGTTGTCATCGCTCGGGCCGAACATCATCAGCGCGGGCCACCAGAAGCGGTCAATCGCGTCCTGCAACATCTGACGCTGTTCTTCGCTCCCTGCCGCCAGCGCCATGCAGGCTTCAAACCCCTGGCGCTGGTGAAAGCTCTCTTCTTTGCAGATTTTGACCATCGCCCGGGCGTACGGCCCGTAGGAGGTTCGGCACAGCGCCACCTGATTGACAATCGCCGCGCCGTCCACCAGCCAGCCGATAACGCCGATATCCGCCCAGGTCAGGGTTGGGTAATTAAAAATGGATGAGTACTTCATCTTGCCGTCGAGCATTTTCTGATACAGGTCTTCACGGGCGCAGCCGAGGGTTTCGGCGGCGCTGTAGAGGTACAGGCCATGTCCGGCTTCGTCCTGCACTTTCGCCAGCAGAATCGCTTTGCGGCGCAGCGTCGGCGCGCGAGTGATCCAGTTACCTTCCGGCAGCATGCCGACGATTTCCGAGTGCGCGTGCTGGCCAATCTGGCGGATTAGCGTTTTGCGGTAGGCATCCGGCATCCAGTCCTGCGGTTCGATGGCTGTATCCTGCGCGATGCGCTGGTCAAAGCAGTGTTGTTCTGTCACGTCATCACCTTATGATTCCGATAAATTCAACAAATCATTTTTTGCGAATCACTTTGTTTTATAAAAGTTACATCTTAGTTAAATAAAACCACAAATTTTGTTTGTGAATTTTGTGATGAGTACCGCAAAGGTCTTTATAAATTTCTTTGTAAACAATAATATATCGTTATTGAAGAAGGTGTTCGCGATCGCATTGTTAATAAATTATTAAAATCAAGCTTGCATTTTATGATTCAGAAAAGAACTATTTATAGCGAGATTACGTAACATATCTGGAGAGTAACCATGCAGCAGTTAGCCAGCTATTTATCCGGTGCCTGGCAGACCGGCCGGGGGCGCACCCGTACCATTCATCACGCCATCAGCGGCGAAGCGCTGTGGGAAGTGACCAGCGAAGGGCTGGATATGGCGCAGGCGCGTCGCTTCGCCATCGAGCACGGCGGCAAAGCGTTACAGGCGATGACCTTTATTGAACGCAGCGCGATGTTAAAAGCGGTGGCGAAACATTTGCTGGAGCTGAAGGCTGATTTCTATGCCATTTCCAGTGAGACCGGCGCGACGCGTGCGGATAGCTGGGTGGATATTGAAGGCGGTATTGGTACCCTCTTCACCTACGCCGGGCTGGGCAGCCGTGAACTGCCTGACGATACCCTGTGGCCGGAAGATGAGCTGATCCCCCTGTCCAAACAGGGCGGCTTTGCCGCGCGTCACGTGCTGACCTCAAAATCCGGCGTGGCGGTGCATATCAACGCCTTTAACTTCCCCTGCTGGGGCATGCTAGAAAAGCTGGCCCCAACCTGGCTTGCCGGGATGCCCGCGATAATCAAACCGGCCACCGCCACCGCGCAACTGACTCAGGCGATGGTCAAAGCGATTATCGACAGCGGGCTGGTGCCGGACGGTGCGATTAGCCTGATTTGCGGCGGCGCGGGCGACCTGCTCGACCAGCTTGACCATCAGGACGTGGTGACCTTTACCGGCTCGGCGCATACCGGACAGCAACTGCGCGTGCATCCCAATCTGGTGGCGAAATCGGTCCCCTTCACCATGGAAGCGGACTCGCTAAACTGCTGCGTGTTGGGTGAAGACGTGACGCCGGAACAGCCGGAATTCGCGCTGTTTATCCGTGAAGTGGTACGCGAGATGACCGCCAAAGCCGGGCAAAAATGTACTGCCATTCGCCGCATTATCGTACCGCAGGCGCAGGTCAACGCGGTGAGCGAGGCGCTAATTGCCCGCCTGCAAAAAGTAGTGGTCGGCGACCCGGCGCAGGAAGGCGTGAAGATGGGCGCGCTGGTCAATAGCGAGCAGCGTCAGGACGTACAGGATAATGTGAACCGTCTGGTGGAAGCCGGATGTGAAGTGTTGCTGGGCGGTAAAGCCGACCTTAGCGCCGCCGGAGCGTTCTTCCCGCCAACCCTGCTGTTCTGCCCGCAGCCGGATGAAGTGGCAGCGGTACACGCCATTGAAGCCTTTGGTCCGGTGGCCACGCTGATGCCGTATCAGAATCGCGAGCACGCCATGGCGCTGGCTCGCGCCGGTGAAGGTAGCCTGGCGGGGACATTAGTGACGGCTGATGGCGTACTGGCGCGCGAATTTATTCTCGGCGCGGCTCGCGCCCACGGGCGTATTCAGGTGCTGAACGAAGAGTCATCCGTGGAATCCACCGGCCACGGTTCCCCGCTGCCGCAGCTGGTACACGGCGGCCCGGGACGCGCGGGCGGCGGCGAAGAACTCGGCGGCCTGCGGGCAGTGAAGCACTACATGCAGCGCACCGCGATTCAGGGCAGCCCGACCATGCTCGCCGCCATCGGCCAGCAGTGGGTACGCGGCGCGCAGGTGGTTGAAGACCGCATCCACCCGTTCCGCAAATATTTTGAAGAGATCCAGCCGGGCGACAGCCTGCTGACCCCGCGCCGCACGCTAACCGAGGCGGATATTGTCAATTTCGCCTGCCTGAGCGGCGATCACTTCTACGCCCATATGGATAAGATTGCCGCCGCAGAGTCGATTTTCGGCGAGCGCGTGGTTCACGGCTACTTCCTGATTTCCGCCGCAGCCGGGCTGTTTGTTGACGCCGGGGTCGGCCCGGTGATTGCCAACTACGGTATGGAAAATCTGCGCTTTATCGAGCCGGTAAAACCGGGCGACACCATCCAGGTGCGCTTGACCTGCAAGCGCAAAACGGTAAAACGCCAGCGCAGCGTCGAGGAGAAAGCGACCGGCGTTGTCGAGTGGGCGGTAGAGATTTTCAACCAGCACCAGCAGGCGGTGGCGCTGTACTCCATTTTGACGCTGGTCGCGCGTCAGAAAGGGGATTTCCCGGCTTAAGTTCCGTGCGATTGCCCGGTGGCGGCTTGCGCCTTACCGGGCCTACATTTGAGTTTGTAGGCCGGATAAGGCGCAAGCCGCCATCCGGCAAAACACCGACACCATCACCTGAATGCCTCTGCGGAGGCATTTTTTATAACTGGCATAACTGACCAATAACCTGGCAAGCGTGAGCAAACGTATCGTGACGTTTGGCTGTTAGGTTAAGAGACTGGAACCGAAAAGCCTGGCACGGCACAACATAACGATAAGATGAGGTCACAATGTCTAACGCTTTGATTCAAAAGACACGCAAAACCGCACTGGCGCTGGCTATCGCCCTGTGTTGCGTCGGGACTGGCCCGGCGTTCGCCCACGGTGGCGAAGCGCATATGGTCCCGATGGACAAAACGCTGCAGGAGTTTGGCGCTGATGTTCAATGGGACGACTATGCGCAGATGTTTACGCTTATCAAAGATGGCGCTTACGTCAAGGTAAAACCGGGGGCAAAAACAGCCATCGTCAATGGCAAAACCCTGGACTTGCAGGTCCCGGTGGTGATGAAAGACGGCAAAGCCTGGGTCTCTGATACCTTTATCAACGATGTCTTTCAGTCCGGGCTTGACCAGACCTTCCAGGTCGAAAAAGTCCCTCACCCGCTGAACTCGCTGTCAGCGGCGGAAATCAGCGAAGCGGTCACCATTGTCAAAGCTGCGCCGGAATTCAAACCCAATACCCGATTTACCGAAATCTCCCTCCGTGAGCCGGATAAAGCCGCCGTCTGGGCTTTTGCGCTGCAGGGCACACCGGTTAACGCCCCGCGTACCGCCGACGTCATCATGCTCGATGGCAAGCACGTCATTGAGGCCGTGGTGGATCTCCAGAACAAGAAGGTCCTCTCATGGACGCCGATTAAAGACGCCCACGGCATGGTGCTGCTTGATGATTTCGCCAGCGTACAGAACATCATTAACGCCAGCAGCGAATTTGCCGAAGTGCTGAAAAAACACGGCATCAACGACCCGAGCAAAGTCGTCACCACGCCGCTGACCGTTGGCTACTTCGACGGCAAAGATGGCCTGAAGCAGGATGCGCGGCTGCTGAAAGTGGTGAGCTATCTTGACGTTGGCGACGGCAACTACTGGGCGCACCCGATTGAAAACCTGGTGGCGGTGGTCGACCTCGAACAGAAGAAAATCATTAAAATCGAAGAAGGCCCGGTGATCCCGGTACCGATGGAACCTCGCCCCTATGACGGACGTGACCGCGTTGCACCAGCAGTCAAACCGCTGGATATCATTGAGCCAGAGGGCAAAAACTACACCATTACCGGCGACATGATTCACTGGCAAAACTGGGATTTCCACCTGCGCATGAACTCCCGCGTCGGACCAATTTTGTCTACCGTGACCTATAACGACAACGGTAAAAAGCGCCAGGTGATGTACGAAGGATCGCTGGGCGGGATGATCGTGCCCTACGGCGACCCGGACGTGGGCTGGTACTTTAAAGCCTATCTGGATTCCGGCGACTACGGCATGGGCACCCTGACCTCACCAATCGTGCGCGGTAAAGATGCGCCGTCCAACGCGGTGCTGCTGGATGAAACCATCGCTGATTACACCGGCACGCCAACCACCATTCCGCGCGCCATCGCCGTTTTCGAACGCTACGCCGGGCCAGAGTATAAGCACCAGGAGATGGGCAAACCGAACGTCAGCACCGAGCGCCGCGAGCTGGTGGTGCGCTGGATAAGCACCGTCGGCAACTACGACTATATCTTCGACTGGGTATTCCACGAAAACGGCACCATCGGCATTGATGCCGGAGCCACCGGCATCGAAGCGGTAAAAGGCGTGAAGGCGAAAACCATGCACGACCCGAGCGCTAAAGACGATACCCGCTACGGTACGCTGATCGACCACAATATTGTCGGCACCACCCACCAGCACATCTACAACTTCCGCCTCGATCTTGATGTAGACGGAGAGAACAACACGCTGGTGGCTATGGACCCGGAAGTGAAGCCGAATACCGGCGGAGGCCCGCGCACCAGTACCATGCAGATCAATCAGTACACCATTGATAGCGAGCAGAAAGCAGCGCAGAAATTTGCCCCCGGTACCATTCGCCTGCTGAGCAATACCAGCAAAGAAAACCGCATGGGCAACCCAGTGTCGTATCAGATTATCCCTTACGCGGGCGGCACGCATCCGGTGGCGACCGGCGCAAAATTTGCCCCCGATGAGTGGATCTACCATCGCCTGAGCTTTATGGATAAGCAACTGTGGGTGACCCGCTACCATCCAACCGAGCGCTTCCCTGAGGGTAAATATCCTAACCGTTCGATTCACGACACCGGCCTCGGCCAGTACGCGAAAGACGATGAGTCGCTGGACAAACATGATGACGTGGTCTGGATCACCACCGGTACCACCCACGTGGCACGAGCCGAAGAGTGGCCGATTATGCCGACGGAATGGGCACATGCGTTGTTAAAACCCTGGAACTTCTTTGACGAGACACCGACGCTGGGCGAGAAGAAAAAGTAAGGTGTTTTGAAGGCTGAACGGCGATAAATCCGGGAGGTGGGTTTATCGCCGTTTTTTATGATGGGGTTATGCCAGAAGTTGACTTAGCTTTTCTACTCTATATCAATCATAAACGAAATTAATGGGTGCTATTAATTGTTAATCGACATTAATATGTTTAGCTTATACCCCATGAATCATGTGAAAGGAGTTATGAGATGGATATCAATGAGTTTCCACCGGGAGTGATGGAACATCTTGGGTGGTATGTATACAGATTAATTGATCCAAGGGATGGAAGTACCTTCTACGTGGGGAAAGGGAAAGGGAATCGTGTATTTGCCCATATGCGCGGTGAGGTCGCCGTGGCTGATGATGATGAAATGCTTAGCAACAAACTCAAGCAACTTCGAGAGATAAGATTGGCAGGTCTTGAGGTCATTCATGTAATTCACCGACACGGTATGGCAGATGAAAAGACAGCTTACGAGGTTGAAGCCGCACTTATAGACGCTTATCCCGGTTTAACTAACATCATGAATGGCGCTGGCAGCAATGAATATGGTGCTGCACATATCAAAGAGTTAATCGCAACATACCAACCTGAAACAGTCGTGTTCCAACATAAAGTGCTGATGATATCCGTGAACAGAAGTTCAAAGGATGTAGACCTTTATGATGCCGTACGTTTTAGCTGGCGTGTCAGTGTTGAACGTGCTCGTAAAGCTGAAGTTATACTGGCTACAGTGAGGGGAATCGTCAGAGGGGTTTATATAGCTGATGAGTGGCTCGAATCTACCCGCGAGAATTTCCCTGAGATGCCTTCATGGGATGCAGATGATGAGTTTGAATCTACTCAAAAATCCCGCTTTGGATTCAGGGGAAGACTCGCCCCTCCTGATATAGCAAAAATTTACCTTGGTAAAAAGATTCCGGATGTTCTAAGAAAGAAAGGCGCTATGTCTCCTGTGAAATATTCTCCAGGTTTTTGATGTCTGAATAGTGAAATGCCACTGTTTCTGTTAGCGCTTTTTTGGGAAAAAGTGGCAACGTCTTCTTTTCGCTCACAGCGGACCTTTTGTTAAGCGGTGATTTATCCAGCGGGTAACTTCACTGATAACCTCCCGTTGATATCCGTTGTCGTATGGCCTGCTGTTTGTTGCAACTCAATGGTGGGCCGGATGGGGGCATCGTAAGATGCGCTGGGCGATGAGGCCGGTAGTTCTAACCCCATCTAGTCCTACCACCAATAAGATTGGAACCCTGGCATACCTGGCATCCCTGGCATCCCTCAGGATGCTTTCTCATGAACTGTCATGATGAAAACTAATGGGCCCTCTTCCCGATTTTCATAGAAATGAGGGACGTCCGTTCTGGCCGTTGCCGAACATCCGGTCTTCACCAGATACAGCTGGTCTTGTACGCCCAGCGTGAGCATGCCCGTCTGGACATAAAACAGTTCCAGCGTCCCTTCCGTATGGCCGGGCGAAGCAAATTTTTCCCCCGGCTGCATTTCCCACATCCAGAGCTCTGTCATCTCGGGGCCACCCGATCCTGCGAGCAACCTTGCTCTACCGCCTTTTTCACCTTCCCACAATTCTGGGATCTCATCTTCAGCAATGAGATGAACTGTCGGTTTGGAGCTGACATCGACAAAGTCAGCCACCGAAACGCCCATCGCGGCGGCCAGGCGGCATAACAGGGCAATGCTGGGATTCGCCCGGCATCCTTCAATCTCAACCAGCGCCCCCTTGCTAACGCCCGCCCGACGAGAGAGTTCATCGAGGGAAATTTTCTTTTGCTTACGATACAGCTTAATCCGCTGAGAGACGGCTTCATTCACGGTGCTGACGATAGAATTTGCGTCGGTCATTAAATTGACTTTTTTGGTCATCGGTCATTATCATGGAATAAATTAGTCATTACAGGATTATCACGTGTTAACAGTCTCCCCGTCAATTGCCCCTGAAATTTATCGTATTGCTCCCGGCTTTCGGGCACTCAGTATCTCCGTAAAAGCTGCGCCAGTACTTAACCCTGATACGGGAGCAACAGCGCTGCGAGAAGCATGTGAAGCGGTTCTGAGCGGTGAACCAGTATGGGCGGAATCTCATCTGGCTGCATGGGCCGAAGTTTTTCAAACGTTTGGAGCTAAACCCAAACGCACCCCTTGCTCAGCTGATGCGTTACGTAAGCGCGTATTACGTGACGGAACGATGCCAGCGCTAGATCCCATCGTTGATCTTTATAATGCCGTGAGTCTCCGCTACGCCGTTCCGGTTGGTGGAGAAAATATCGCTGCCTATCAGGGTTCGCCACACCTGGCGGTGGCAAAAGGAACAGAGCCTTTTGATACGATAAAAGAGGGTGAGAACGCCGTTGAATATCCTTCACCAGGCGAAGTTATCTGGTGCGATGATACCGGCGTGACCTGCCGCCGCTGGAACTGGCGACAAGGGATCAGAACCCGTTTAGGGGTGGAAGCTCAGCAAATGTGGTTCATTCTGGAGAGTCTGCCGCAGATGCCGCTGGAGAAGCTTTACGAAGCCGGGAAGATGCTAACCGACGGCCTCGAAAAAATGATGCCCGGTCTGCGGTTTGAGGTGGCTCTCATCGAAGAGCAATGCCAGTAATATCATTCAGGAGAAACATCATGTTCACCGGTTTGTCTGCCTTCCCATTAACCCCGATCTCCGCCAGCGACGTCGACGAACAAGGGTTCAGTAAAATTGTGGCCCGCCTCGTGGCGGCCCGTGTTGATTCGATGGGCATTCTGGGTTCAACCGGCAGCTATGCGTATCTGACCCGAGAGCAACGCAAGCGTATCGCAACGCTGGCCAAACAGCTTGCCGGGGATATCCCCGTGATGGTGTGTGTGGGGGCAGTCAGTACCGATGCCATCCTGCACCTGGCAGATGATGCGCAGGCAGCTGGCGCGAATGCCCTGTTGCTCCCGGCGGTCAGCTACCAGTCACTCCGTGATGATGAAGTCTTTGCACTTTTTGAGACCGTTACCCGGCACGCATCTGTCCCGGTGTGCATCTATGATAATCCGGGCACCACGCATTTTACCTTTACCGATGAACTGCATGGTCGTCTCTCATCACTGGAGGGTGTTCGTTCAATTAAGATCCCCGGCGTCCCGGATAGCCCAACAGCAGCGGCTGAGCGGGTGAATGTGTTACGCCACCAGCTGCGCCCTGGCGTAACCATCGGTATTAGTGGAGATGCCTATGCCGGGCTGGGATTAAACGCCGGTTGTGAAGTCTGGTACTCCGTATGCGGCGGTCTGTTCCCGGAGATGGCGAAACAAATCACTGAAGCAGCCGCAGCGAAGGATCATGAGCGAGTTACTGCCCTGTCAACTCGCCTTGAGCCGTTGTGGGCGCTGTTCCGTAAACATGGCGGGAGTATTCGCGTGATTGCCGCTGCCGCGGGTGTGCTTGGACTCACCGATACGGACTGCCTGCCTCGTCCTTTGCAGCCGTTATCGGCAAATGATATTGCGGATATTGCCCGTGTGATAAGCGCGCTGGAGCTGAAGTAACCCACCCAAAGGATCGACGGCCTTGGCTGATATCTGCAGCCCGGATGTTACCCACAGATTGATTTATCCAGTTTCTTTTGCAGCATGATGACCATGACAGGAAATCCACATGCGGCGAATGCACTGACAACCAACAGCCGGTTTAGATTTTGCGTGGTTAATTCCTGGTCAGGGAGTAATAAGGAAGACAGAAAAAAGGCGAAAGTGGTTATCAGGAACATCATGGCTGTCTGTAGTGAAGAAAAATTAGCGCGTTGTTCATCCTCAGGATATTGAACCGCCACTGACGACGCGCAAACCAGTCGGCTATATGAGGCACCAAGGAATAAAGTGATAAATAGAAAGACATTATGGTAACCCATCGCCGGGATCAGCAAACTGGCGACAAACAACAGCGTGGAAAGGGTTGCCAGCATCAACGCAGATAAACGTGACGTCAGAATACCGGTGATTTTTGTAGACAGATAACCGGCAATCCCGCCGCTTAAGAATAATAAGGGTAATAGCTTTTGCTGTGCGCCCATATATTGCGTCATTAATGGCGTCAATATAGGAATGATCAGCATTGGGCTAAATTGCACAAGCGCAGAACAAGAGGCAAAGAGTAAGGTTTGATAATCAATAGCCAGCCTGGCCTTCACGCCGGATGAGGCCGTATCCCCGGGGAGGATAAAAACGATCAACGGTAAAGAGATCAGGCAAAGTAAACTGATTAACCACAGAGCAATATGCCAGCCATAGAGTGTGCACAAAAATAATATCGCGGGCATGCCGACGATACTGACCATCGAAAATGAGGCAATCACCGTCGCCAGTATTTTTCCACGTAAGTTTGCCGGGGTATGATTAATTAAAATACTCGTCCCCACTCCCATTGTTGTACCGCCAACTAATCCTGCGCAAAATCGTAGTACCAGAAGAATGTCAAAATGCGTGGTGAGCGTGGACAAAAAGGTGAGCGCTCCCAGCAGCAGCATATTTTTGATTAAGAAGCGTTTTTTATTAAACCGATGGATGCAATAAAACGCAGTAATCCCAGAAATGACCGCCCCCAGCGTGTACATCCCCGAGACATAGCCAGCATAGGATACCGGCACCGAAAACCCGTCGGCCATAAAAGCAAAAACAGGCGTTAACGCCATATACTCCAGCGCATTAGTGAACTGGATAAACGCCATGACGAAGGCTATCCGCATAAGGGCTTTGTGATTAAACGTCTGTGTGGTCAGTGACATAGCGAGCAACCTATGGATGAAAGAGACCCGAGTTTAATCGCTATCAACTGTGTTTATAATATGGTAGAAATAGCATATATTATTATCATAAATGGGATAGTTAATGCGTCCGGCCCTTGATTTTACGACCCTGAAAGTGTTCGTTGCGGTGGCGGAAAGAGAAAGCTTTGTTGGGGCATCGAAGGCCCTGGAAATGCCAACATCCAATGTGAGTCGTTGTATTTCTCAGTTAGAAGAAAAACTGAATCTTCAGCTTATTGAGCGCAGCACCCGACATATGAAGCTCACCCAGGCGGGGCACCTGCTCTATACCCGAGCGAAGCCATTACTGGAGGCGCTTGAGCAAACCGAGACCGAATTAACGTTGCGACAAATGCAACTCAAGGGTCCATTACGGATCTGTATTCCCAATGAAATAGGTCCTGCACTGCTGGGTTCCGTTATTGCCGATTTCGCCTGTCAGTACCCGGACCTGGAAATTAGCTGTGTCACCAATTTGTCAGGTTTCGAATCTCTGCGCGATGATCTGGATTTGGCTATCATTATTAGCCGTGGCCAGATGGATGACAGCGACTACATCGCTCGTCATTTGATGACTATTCCCTGCACCATTGTTGCTGCCCCCTCCGTCATTAAGCGCTATGGTATCCCTTCTTCTATCCAGCAATTTGCAGAATTACCCTGTATTACAACGGTCAGCGCGCTGAAAGGCGCGCCCTGGCAGTTCGTCAATAAAAAAGGGGGATTCGAGACCATTAAGGTTAAAGGGCATTATCGGGTAAACAGCGGAGAGATGGCTGGACGCGCTGCGGTTGCCGGGGTCGGTTATGCCATTCTAGCGAAACAGGCTTGCCAACCCTATATTAACGATGGACGGTTAATCGAGGTTGAGTTTGAACAATCGGCAGCCCCATTGCAGTTGTTCGCACTCTATTCAGACAGGCGTTACTTACCAACGAAAACAAGAGCGCTTATTGATTTCATCCAGCAGAAATTGAGCGATATCTCCTTCGGGGTTTAATGGTCACCGAGATAACAGAGTCAAGGGACATCTGTTTAATGCCCTTTCCCGTAGATGTTGCAAATAGATATCACACGAGCTCTAATTGTGTGAATAACCCAGCAAAAGCGCTTCTACCGTGAGGATTTCAAGATGACTCCCTTTCATCAACTGACGGCCACCAGCCTGCATGGCGAAATGATCCCCATGGCAGGCTATGCTGGCAAGCTGGTTCTGGTGGTGAATACCGCCAGTCAGTGTGGTTTAACCCCACAATACGCTGGCCTTGAAGCGCTCTACAAAAAGTACGCCGCTCAGGGTCTGGTGGTGCTTGGTTTTCCCTGCAATCAGTTTGGTAAGCAGGAGCCCGGTGGTGCTGATGAAATCGCGCAGACCTGCCACATTAACTACGGCGTGAGCTTCCCGATGTTCGAGAAAGTGGAAGTCAACGGCGCGGCAACGCACCCGCTGTTTCGTTATCTGAAGGAGGAATTGCCCGGCGTGCTGGGCGGACGGATCAAGTGGAACTTCACGAAGTTTTTGATAGGACGCGATGGTAAGCCGCTCAAGCGTTTTGCGCCCATCACTACCCCGGAGAAGATGGAAGCTACGATAGTTGCTGCACTTGAAACCTAAGCTTTCCCCTCATTCACTCCCTTCACTTTAGAGATCTTTCCATAAATCGATTATATCCGTGTTATGCCTCCGCGGGCATTTGAGAGACATTCAGGCTCACCTCCAGTGGGCTAACATTCATAATTTTTATGGTCAATTAATGATCAGCGAAAAGTCAAAGCATGGCTGAAACCTTCCCGGGGGCGCTGAATGATACCGGAGATATTCCGGCGATTAAGCGGAGGAAGTTGGGCGGTAAACTCTAGCGATGATCGTAGCCCGGCCGAGCAAAGCGACGCCGGGATTCACTCCCGTGGCTCATGAAGTGTTTGGTGGCGCTTTTGCTTTGTGCCAGAAGCGGAAGTTCGACTTTTTGTACAAATCCTCAACACAACATTTTCTCCATGCCAAGAACTTTTTGAAAATATCGAATGACGGAGGCGTTGCACAAGCGTCAGACAGGCAGCGCGCGATCTTTCACAACCGTTTTCATAACCAGTGTTGAGGTAAGCCGCTGCACGCCTGAGATATCAGAGAGTTTTTCATCATACAGCTTCTGAAAAGCCGGCAGGTCACGGGTGATAACATGAAGCAGATAATCCGGATCGCCAAACAGTCGCTGCGCCTGAAGGATTTGCGGTATCTCCTCTACTGCCGCCTCGAAGGCGGCGACCGCCTGTCGGTCTCCCTCGCGCAGGGTGACGAAAACTATAGCTGAAAAGTTCAGCCCGAATCTGGCCGGATCCAGATGCGCCCGGTAGCCGCTGATTATCCCATCCTGCTCAAGGGCTCTGACCCGGCGCTGGCATGATGACAGGCTGATTCCCACCCGTTCCGCCAGATCAGTGAGCGAAAGCCGCCCGTCCTTCTGAAGCTCTGCAAGAATATTGCAGTCTGCTCTGTCCATTCCTAAAAATCTCCCGTCTGGTCTCATTTTTTAAGCTGTAAATGAAAGCACATTCCATTTACAAAGCGATATTCTTTCTTCAATTTTAAACGTATTCGTCAGGAAAAGGTTCCCTATATGCAGGTTTCTGACACTGATAAATGCCCGGTCAGCGATGGGGTCAATGAGGATTACGTCACATGTCACTGAGTATGTTCGCCGCCTTCTGGGCTGTTTCCGTGCTTTTCGTAATCACGCCCGGCGCCGACTGGGCTTACGCCATTTCAGCCGCCATCCGGGGACGCCGGGTTGTGTCGGCGGTTGCTGGCATGCTGAGCGGCCATCTTGTTGCAACGCTCATAGTGGCAGCGGGCGTCGGTTCAGTCATCGCAGGCACGCCGGGCGTACTGACGCTCCTGATCGTAGCCGGGGCGGCCTATCTGCTCTGGCTCGGCCTCGGCATGCTGCGCTATCCGACAGCGCCGACGGCTGGGCAGAATGATGATGCAGGTTCGCCATTGAAATGGGCGCTCAAGGGCTTTTGCATCAGCGGGTTTAATCCGAAGGTTTTTCTGCTGTTTCTGGCCCTACTGCCGCAATTCACTGACGTCCACGCTGCCTGGTCGCTTCCACTGCAGATGATGGCGCTGGGGCTGGTGCATGTGATTAGCTGCGGCGTGGTCTACCTGCTTGTGAGGTATGGCTCCGGCACGGTGCTTGGGACGCGAGCGCGCGCCGCACAGAATGTCAGCCGGATTTCGGGCAGCCTGATGATCATTATTGCGGCCCTGCTGCTGGCAGAGCAGTTTCTCTGAGGCATGACCATACTGGCTTATAGCAACGCATCATGCAGCAGGAACTTTATAAATACACTCGACGACAGGGAAACGTCAGCCCCGGGCTTTATGATGCCTTGGAAACCGAGCAATACAATTAGCGTTGCGAAAGCTGGTATTATCGCCCCCGCAACATTCTTCATTAACGTAACTAATTAGCAGAGAACACCATGTCATCAGTCACACTGACACATCTGAAAAACCTCAAGCAGCGCGGCGAGAAAATCACCATGCTCACCTGCTACGACGCCACGTTTGCACACGAGCTGAGCACGGCAGGCGTTGAGATGCTTCTTATCGGCGATACGCTGGGAATGATCCTGCAGGGCCATGACAGCACCCTGCCGGTCAGGCTTGAAGATATGGTTTATCACACGGCCTGCGTTAAGCGCGGAAACAATGGCGGCTTCATCATAGCCGACCTTTCATTCATGACCAGCTCCTCGCCTGAGCAGGCACTGCACAGCTCCGCACAGTTAATGCAGGCTGGTGCGCAGATGGTTAAGATTGAAGGTGGAGAGTGGCTGTGCGACACAGTGCGTCAGTTGACGCGTAACGGTATACCGGTTTGCACCCATATTGGACTCACACCTCAGTCGGTTAACATCTTTGGCGGTTTTAAAGTGCAGGGACGTGAAAGCCATCAGGCGGCCGCACTGATCGACACCGCGAAAAAGCTTGAAGAAGCCGGCGCGGCAATGGTGTTGGTTGAAGCCGTCCCCGCCTCACTGGGAAGAGCGCTGAGCGAGGCGGTGTCCGTACCAGTCATCGGCATCGGCGCTGGCCCGGATACAGATGGACAGGTTTTAGTGCTGCACGACATGCTCGGTCTGAGCATCACCGGCAAAGCCCCGAAATTCGTCAAAAACTTTATGAAAGGGCAGCACGACATTCAGGGCGCGTTAAAAAGTTACATTGCCGCCGTCAAAGACGGCAGCTTCCCGTCAGCGGAGCACTGCTACTCAGAATAAGTTACAGATGCAGCCGAATATATTAGCGGCTGCATCTGTAATCTGGCTAAAGAGACTAATTACCGACGTCCGCTTTTCGCTCAAAGCTGCCTGTCAACGTGATCGATCGCCCTTACCGCAGTCTGGAAGTACAAAAAATGGCCTTAACGTACAATAATTTTCGATATCCAAACTGACCCCAAAGAGGTGACACTTTAAAACTGCATTGACAAAATAATTGATTTTATTATGTTAAATATAAATCAATGATCTAGTGTCACTTGATCCCCTTGCTGTACTTTCAGTGAATACAGGCGGCTCTCGAAGGTATCACATTCAGGCTCAACCTGCCATCCACAGCGTTCAAGCAGCTTCATCACACCTGCCACATTACCGGTCAAACGCGCAATCAGGGAATTTATCTGTCGGCCGCTGTCATCAAAAGCAACATCAAGCGTAGGATCATTTCCGAATTACAAGCGACCCCCATGAAGCGCGACCATCTCACAGAAATACCACCAGAGGGTACACTGGCAGTCGCGGTCGACAACACAACTCATAAGACGATATTTCCACTTTCCGCCCGGATGTTTACCACGACAGGAGCAGTTACTACGGGGGAATTCAAAACGATTGTCCAGCTTACGTTTACCTACCAGTAACGATCCTCCGATGCCTCTGAAAGACTTTTCCAGACGTATTGTTAGTATGCGCTTTTAAAGAGATTTAAAACCAAACTTTACTAAAATGCACATTAACATTATGAAAAAAACAGTAGATTTGTTACCATTATAAAAGGTAATTACAACAGTAATTCATTGTTCCTCTTGCCAGATTAAATAAATCAAAAAAATAGCAAATGGAGATGTTATGCTGCCAAAACAGAATAAGTACACCATAATCATTAGTGAAAAACCAATCGTGCAGTTTAGTCTGAATAAAATCATTAGGGAGCAACTCTCTGATTACGAAATAAATTTTCTTTCATCTATAGATGAATTAACCCAACTTCAGTTACGAAGAACAACGCTGATACTAGCCGATTTATCTGGCGAAATTGACAATCCGAGAATTTTTTTTGATAATTACTGCTCATTAATGATTCAGAATGTGAATATACACTGGATATTTATAGTCAAAAATATTTATTTCCCCTTAGCTATTGAGTTATTAATGAAGCCAGAAACTACATTGTTACTTGATACCTCACCAGTAACAGATTTAATCGAGGTGATTTCTGCGTTCAGATTAGCCCCTGGAGGTGCAGGAAAAATATCATTACTACATAAAAAAGGAGATGTTACCAAGGTAGAAAGAAAAATAGCAGCACTAACCCCTTCTGAAATTGAAGTATTAAGACTTTTTGCAAAAGGATGGGGAGGAAATCAAATCGCCGCTTTTTTGAAAAAAAGTAATA
The DNA here is from genome assembly GCF_003261575.2 of Klebsiella huaxiensis. Lineage (GTDB taxonomy): Bacteria > Pseudomonadota > Gammaproteobacteria > Enterobacterales > Enterobacteriaceae > Klebsiella > Klebsiella huaxiensis. The sequence continues at coordinate 3,243,863 of NZ_CP036175.1, forward strand.
AAACAATAAGTGCGCAAAAAAGCAATGCTATGCGTCGTTTATCTTTGCACAATAATGCAGAGTTGTATGCATGGATTACCAGCACTGAGGGAGTGAAATCACTGTATATCGATTCATACTATGGATAAATTTTAATCAGAAAAAGTAAGAGAGATTCCATGTCTGAAATGAAAATCGCCGGCATCGACCTAGCTAAAGCAAACTTTTATTTTTTCAGTATCGATGCTTATGGAAAACCAGCTGGAGAGATAAAACTTTCACGCAATAACTTACTCAAAACTTACTCAACTTACTCAACTTACTCAACTGGCTTGTTCAGCAACACGCGATGACAGTTGCGATGGAAGCCTGTGGGGCAGCCCGGGAGATACAGAAGCTTGGGCACACAGCGATTTTGCTTCCGGCTCAACACGTCCGAGCTTGTCGGCGACGCCAGAAAAATGTGTTCCGCGAATGCAGTGGCTAATCGTCTGTTAATATAGCATATAACCTTGCGGCATCAGTGTGCCTGGTTACCGTGAGCGACCTACATTCACAAAGGCTAATATGAAAAAAGTTACGTTCAGTGATTTACAAGAACAAAGCGAGCAGGCCGCAAACACCCCTCGCTTTCGTGCTCATCGTAACCTCCACCCTGAATTAAGCGATCCTGTTCAGCGGCTGGCTATCGCTATGGAACCCGTTTCCTATGTTCGCCCTCACCGCCACCCGCACACTAACCTCTTTAATGTGGGGAGCAGCGCAAGAGCAGTAACTGTCTGCCCGCCGGTAATTAGTTAAGCGGTTGATGTGAAAGCAGATTGATTTTCTGCAGGATACCCGCCATTCAGAGCTAAGATGTTCCCATCTAAATTTCCGTCTAATAAAACCGGTGACTCGAGTAAAAAAATCATCTCCTGCAAATAATGTGCAGCATCCAGGCAGAGGTCGGGGTGCAGGCAGAATACCAGCAGGATAAAAACAATCCCAAGTAAGAACGTTGTTTTCATCTGCATTCATCGAACAGAGCTCAGTGGCAGGACGATGCAAGTCAGAACGCCGGAGGGAAACAGGCGAGCAGGGAGCAATGTGACGTTGCCGTCCAACCAAGTGACGCAGGCTTTGACGATCGATAAACCCAGCCCAGAGCCGGGCTGGGTCATGCCTTCGGGACGATAAAATGCGTCGAACAAACGCGTCCTTTCGTCAGCGGCAATTCCGGAGCCGTTATCTTCAATATTAATAACTGCTTCGTGCAGCGTTACCGTTACGCTGAGATCAATCTGCCTTTTGCTGTCTGTATAATATCATCTGAACGTATCTGGTCCAAATAATTCAAGTTGCAAGAAGTCAGCGGCGCTGAGAATCCCCTGGAGCTTACTATGGTAAGTGGCAGGGGAAAGAACGCGGCCAACGCACATGCAATTTGAAGTATGACGGGTATATATCGCCTCATACTATGGCGATTAAGGGCTCCCGGCAAATGGACAATCTGCTATTTATATTGCACAACAAAAGTAACTCGACTATTAGCTATCCCCGGCTGAACCTGCGATTGAGTCCTGATATACCGAGCAGCCAAGGGAATTTTTATCGTGCTACTATTAGTATCAATGCCCAATTTATACACAAAAGGGTTATTAAAATTAACAATACTTGGGGAACCAGCATAATTTCCCCAACCAAGCTGTATGCCAAAACCGGTTGCAGCGGTCTTTCCGCCTGGCGCGCTGACATTCAGGATCCCCTGTGTTACATTTTGTGTCTCTGAACTGGTTGGTTGCAGATAAACCTGTAACGTGTTTGCAACCGTGTTCTCCCTTCTGTAGCCATTATTAGAAATCATAACACTGTTAGTGTACGGGTTATAGCCATAAAACCGAGGGCAGTTCGTTAATACAATTGATGCATCTTTCCAGTTAGAGGTCGAACCTACTCTGCTAAAATCTGCTACGTGATATTTTCCCATATCAACCGTTACATTCGAAATATTGCAAGTGCCAGCAACAATCGTTAGCGCACCAGTATATCTCACGGTCCATAGTTGTAGTGGTATTCCATTATAATAACCGGATGCCGGCTGGACGGTATATTTCATAGTGGGTAGCAAAGCAGAGTTAATGACTCCACCCGAGATAGGTCCAGTTTTAATTAAAGAGAGTACAACCGTATTTGTCGCTGCGGTCGTTCCTCCACTTGCATTATAATTCACATAGTTTGTGTATTGATAAGGTAAAATATTTGACAAAACCGGGGTGGCAGGACTTGACCCCTTACCTAATAAGGCCCCAACTCCTGGTACATTAGTCTGGTACACTTTCCCCCCAAGACCATTACCTGACCATGGTGATAATGGCATCGGCGTTGAACCGTATTCCATTAGACCATAGAGCGAATATGGTCCATTGCAACTCACACCAAGGGTATATCGGGTAGAAATCGATATATCATATATAGAGGTCCCTACTGGAATATCATCACCAACTGTTATCGCTGCACTCAATGGCAACTGATCATTAATCACTCGCGACATATAAGGTGTACAGGTCACTGCAGCAATCCCCTCCAGGGATAATGCTGATAAAAAAGTAAATAAGAAAAAAATAAATATTTTTTGGACATTCATTACTGTACTCCCGCTGCGCATGTCGTTTTAAGACGCACCAGACTATTTGTAATACCGCTTTGAGGCCGCGGGGGTAATAAGTAGCTTACCTGGCAGTGCTGCGCCGCACCATTTCCCCACTTCACTGTTAATGTATCTCTTTGTTGTGTTACCCGAGCATAAACCTGCCCCATCTGACCAACGCTACCAATGCTATTTCCATGACTATCAAAAACATCAGCGCCAAATGGTACCTCTTCACCATTATGGCGAACGGCGGAAATCAATAACGGCGTTCCTTTATTTGTCTTAAAGACTATTTTGCTCACTGCACCAGCATACGGGGCAACCTTAGCGCTGGTATTTTCCAGTTCGACGTCAGACGATATCCCTTTCGGATCGATTGTGATTTCATTCATTTCATAGGGATTAAGATAAGGAATAGCCGCATGCCCCCAGGAGTCAATGAAAATACCGGAATACCCCCCCACTTTCGCGCCTGTGGCCCCTTTAGCTTCAACCACAGCAAAGGTATTTCCTGTATAAGGCGTCATCACCATGCCATCCTGCCAGGCAATCAGCGTACCACTCAGCCCCATTGAGGTTGTCTGGTAATTTTTTCCAGCTCCGTAAGTAGCCGCTATATTTGTAAAAGGAGAGCGATAACCGCCGCTTAACGATACGCTACTCCCGGCCCCTTGGTTGTAATGTATCCCGGTAGTGTTGTAGTTGAACTGGTTATCGTTGCCCAATGTTCCTGACACGCCCACCTGCTCGCCCGTCAGGCCATTCGTACTGTGACTCAGGCTGGAATTTAACATCGGCACATGACTATTATTGATTGACCCCAACGGCATCGTTAAATTTAATAACCAATTGGTTTCCGTACCGCCACTGCTGTTCCTGACCCGCGCGGCGCTCAGACTATAGTTGAGACTGTACCAGTTATTGCTATACCCCAGTTGATACTGCAAATCAGACTGGCTGTTATTCCAATAGTCCTGAGTGTAGCCGGTCACATAAATCTGTCCCCATCCCTCCGCCAACCCCTGGTTTACCGAGATATTAAAACGGTTTTTAGGACGCCAGATATTATCAACAGCACCGCCATGTTCCAGCTCTTCCCGCATCCGCATCGCCGTACTGTAGTCGTAATATCCGGAGGTTGAATAACGGTAGGCGGCAACCGTCACGTTGCTGTCGGTTTGCGGCAAAAACTTACTGTAACTTAAGCGATAACTTTGTCCTGAACTGGCGGCAACATCTTCGGTGAATAAATGCACTCTCGCCTGGGTAATATCAACTGCAAATGCACCAACAGGCGTGCTGGTTGCAACCCCCGTCATGATGGAATAGTAATTGCTGCCGCTCGTCTGTAGTCCACCGTATCCCGTCAGATTATTCGTCAAACCTCGCTGATACGTCACCATATACAGACCGGGGTCGGTACTCATGGAAACATCGTTCATTTTACCGACCACAACGCTATAGCGGTGCGCGCCAGGGCGTAATAGCTGAGCAACGGAAGCATAAGGAACTTTAAATGTCTGCACCGAACCATCCGCTTCGGTTACCTTTACATCCAGGTCGCCGCCGTAACCCGTAGGATAGAGATCGTCAATGACAAATGCGCCTGGCGTAACGGTCGTTTCATAAATAATCCGACCATTTTGATATACATTAACGCGCGCATTCGTCCGTGCAATACCTCGAATATCCGGCGCGTAGCCCCGCTGTGACTGAGGTAACATTCGGTCATCGCTTATTAATGCAACACCTTTAAACGGTAACGTATCAAAAACCTGACCATCAGTTGATGTCTCTCCCACAAGAAAACGGCCTTTCAGCGCTGGGATATCATGCTGAGCAAAGCTATTTGTTGACTGATAGCGACCGCCGTTATGTTCATCCCAGTTATAGCTGCCATCATGACGGAAATACCAGGCACCAATATTAAGCCCGGCATTTGTCCCCATATAGGAGGAAGAACTATTTGTACCATGTGAATAGGTTGTATAAGTATTGGCATTATACCCGAGCAACAAAGCAGGAATACCTGAGTCCCAGAGGGCCGGGCTCACATATCCTCTGGCAGAATTATTCATCATGGCCTGCGGAATGCTAATATCTAAACGCTGAATCCCGGAGTCATAGCGCATATTAGCCTCAGGAATTAACTCTTCAAGTGGATAGCAGGCCATCCCCTTATGCAAGTTTTCGTTGAAAATTGCCGGAAGTTTGCTGTAATTAAAATTAATTTTCTTTAACAACTCAGACGATAAACAAGCGGTAACACTTTTATTATCTTGTTCAACAAACAATACATTCTCATGGGTAACCGGTACGCCATTGACGAATACTTCGGTGAGATGTTTTCCCGGTAAAACTGAAGCTCCATCTTCAAAACGGCTTAAATCTATCATCTCAACTTCAGATGTATTCAAAAAGTTGGGGTCAAAAACTACCTTTGCCGCACTTTCATCCGCCTGGGCTATTTTTGGGATCATAGCCATCACAAAGGTAGCCAGCAATGAATATTGAAAAAAAAGATGCATGGCAAACATTCCTGTTTTTATTATTTTAAACAATGCCATCAAAAGGTGGTATTCACTACCTTTACAGCACCCCAGTCATTGATATATTCATAAGAAATGCTAGCGGCATGTGTAAAAGAAACACTTTTATCTAATTTAAAACGTAGCCTGTCTTTCGGTGCAATCATTTCACCATCAAAAGAAGCACTTTTATTGCCTTGATTCACTGTGATCGAAACCAGAGAAACATAATATGGAGAAGGATTATCAGCCTGAAGTTCTCCACTGACAATAGACCAGCTCAAATTCTCCGCAGCATCAGCGGCTTTAGTACTATCCGCAATTGCACCCGGGCGATAAAAAAGCTTAATACGCGTACGGAACGCCATTTGTAGACGGTTCGGCACATTAGTATTTGCCGGAGGAATTTCCAGAATATTTAGCCAATAAACCGACTCACGATCTTCAGGCAACGATGGGGACGCAGTATAACTCAGACGTAATGTCTGGCTTTTATCAGGTTCAATTCGGTTTACAGGTGGAGTAAGGATAAAGGGGACAGCAATTTTTTCTGGTTTTGCATTCACATCGCCATTATCAACCCAACTTTGAGCTAATACTGGCAGTTTACCTTTATTTGAAAGTTTTACCGTAACCTCACGCTCACCACCAGGATAAATAACCCGGGTTCCATTCACCACGATACTCGCGTTACTGACTCCTGGTAGGATAAAGGCAAGAATAGCGCCAACGGATAATATCAATTGATGTAATTTACGGAACATAGAGAATCATCCTCTGATAAAAACAGGGGGAGTCCTCCCCCTGTAAAAAGTATGTCAGGAAATTATTTGTACATCAGGTTGTAAACGACAGTACTGCTTACCGTGCCTGGTGTTGTTATTCCTTCAGCATAGTATTCAACTGCATATGGCAGTTGAGCCACACCGTTACCTGCGCCAGCGGAAGAATCAATATCCACATAAGCAGTTCTGGTTACCTGGTCAGTATTACCGACATTAATAACCGCATAGCTATTTGATGGGTCGAGTAATTGCAGAGTGGCCTTCGTAGCCGTGCCGCTCATATTTTTCAGACGACCGGTACCCAGATCAACAGAAACGCCAGGCTGGAAGAAGGTAGCGACTTTCGCATGACCACCAGCGGTGCCAACTGAGCATCTGGACAGATTCATGTTAAAAGCAGTACGACCTGTTACCGCGCCAGCAACAGCCAGATCATTTACACCGACTGTCGGCAGAGTGATAGTTGCATCAGCCCCCTGGCCTTCAATATCCACTTCACAGGTAGTATCCGTAAGTTCGCCATTGAAGGTAATTGTTCCGGTAGAAGCAGCCTGAACAGAGGTCATTCCCAAGCCCAAAACGACAGCGAGAGAGAGTTTAGTAATTGATTTTTGCATCGCAAAATTTCCTTTCATCCTGAGTAATAAAGGGCACAACGGCCCACATCCATGCGCATTAATGATCAACACGCGAAATCAGTAAAAATATTCATCCCGTCATTCAGCACTTAAATGACCTGACTAGTTTAGCTTTGAATACTGTTTCACCTCAGCATTACGCTGACGGTATACATCGTTTTCACACTGCTACTTTCTATTCTGGCAATAGATTCAGACTCTATTCTCCGAGTCAGGAGAACGATAATCAGTATTCCCTTCCAATGAAGTGATTAACACTATCTATATATTTTTATTCCTCTCAACCATTGATGCTTATGGCTGATAAAATAACCCATAAACTTCAGTGATAATATTAATTATATATAAATATGACCCCTTGTTTTTTCAACAAGGAATAAGTCAGTTATCCTATATACAAGACAACCTCAAATAATCACCCAATAAATAACAACATCATCAAGAGGATACATGGATAAAACCCATGCATTGCCTATTTTTTACCCATTGAATTATTGACTCCGTTTATGGGAACTATGAAATTATTGCTATCTTTCATTCTTTAAAGTAACTAAACATCCGAAGAATTTAACACACATATTTTCAACATATCCCTACATGTATCATATAGGGTGACAATAATATTGTTTGCGTGCTTAAAAATTTATGCGTCTAACGAACGAAAGTCAATATAATGAAATTATTTTACATGAATTCATACTAATGAAATTAGCGTGACTAATGAAATACATTTAGTAAAACTAAAATGCAAAAAGATTTAATAAGAAGAAAAAGTATATGCATCAGATGATTGCGTAAAAAAACCGTGGAATCCACCACCAATTTTTCCAATCTAGGAATTTTCATAAAAAAAATGTAAAACCTTCTCAGTTAAACGCAATAAATAAAGGTGCCAAATAAATAAGAAGATAACAATAAATAAAAAACATGACAAACATATAATATTATATTCGAGATACAAAACTATATTTTTATAAATAAGTCGGCACTATGACCGGCAAAAATGAGAGAAACTAACGGTTATTTTTGATGATATTTATTTAAAGCTACTTTCAGGTACAGCGTCATCAACGGCATCCGGAACGGTGATATACCTGCGGTGATGGTTATCGAGGCCAACTGTAATAACCACTCCCGCTAATCAAAATCAGAATATCCGTGCTGGTTTCTGTATGGCCATCAATATGGGGTCTGCTTGGAAAACGGATAATACCCTACGCTAAGCCTGTTTTTTATACAGACTGCTAACGGGCGCGGTCGTCTGCTGTTTACCTGGATTATCCTGTTGGGCGCGGCAGTTGCGGCGCTGTTTGCTAACGATGGCGCAGCGCTTATCCTGACCCCTATCATCATCGCCATGCTGCTCGCGCTGGGGTTCAGCAAACGGACAACGCTGGCCTTTGTCATGGCCGCAGGGTTTATTGCCGATACCGCCAGTTTGCCGCTTATCGTGTCGAACCTAGTGAACATTGTCTCTGCTGACTTCTTCCGGCTTGGCTTTACGGAATACGCATCCATCATGCTTCCCGTTGATATTGCTGCCATCGCCTCCACTCTGGGCATGCTGCATCTGTTTTTCCGCCGGGATATACCCGCAACCTACGACATCTCTCTTCTGAAAATGCCTGCCAGTGCGATTAAAGATCCTGCAACCTTCAAAGCAGGCTGGATTGTTCTGGTTCTGTTGCTTGTCGGATTCTTTGTGCTTGAACCACTGGGTATCCCCGGTAGCGCTATTGCGGCCGTCGGCGCTGCGGTGCTGTTCGCCGTCGCAAAAAAAAGGTCACTCCATCAATACCGGAAAAGTGCTGCGCGGTGCACCGTGGCAGATCGTTGTTTTCTCACTAGGTATGTACCTGGTGGTCTACGGCCTGCGCAATGCTGGCTTAACGGAATACCTTTCCGGGGTTCTGAATATGCTGGCAGCAACATTTGGTACGGGCTTCCTGACGGCCTTTCTGTCATCGGTCATGAACAATATGCCAACCGTTCTTGTTGGCGCACAGCTGTTCGCTCAGGAACGGGGCATAAAATCGCCAGCTACTACCGGGAGAATATCAGTGGTACCAAACTTGACCGCCCTGAACTGGGACGCTTGCTGATGGACAGTCACCGTAATGATATCTTGCTGGTCGAGCAGATAGACCGCCTGACCCGCCTGAGCAACAGCGACTGGATGACGCTGAAAAAGCAGATAGAACAACACGAGCTGCGAATTGTCAGCCTTGATGCCCCCACCTCATGGCAGGCGTTGTCAGATAAAGATCCTTCGCAGGCTGACCCGATCACCTGTGCCGTTATAACCGCCATCAATAGCATGCTTATCGATCTGATGGCCGCCATGTCGCATAAGGACTGGCTGAGTCGCCGCCAGCGGCAGAAACAGGGGATAGAACGGGCGCGTACTCTCGGTAAATACCGGGGTAAGCAGGCAGACCAGGAGCGACATCAGAAAGTAATTTACCACCGGCAGGTTAAAAAACTTAGTATCCGTGAAACAGCGGAAGCCACAGGCTACAGCACATCGCAGGTTTGCCGGATACAAGCGCTTTATAAAGATAATGAATCTTCCTGAAAAGCTTGAATCACGTTGTTTATTTGCGGTCATGGCCTAATAGTTATCCCTACAACCACTTTTCGTCACTGGAGCACTGATAAAGTCCGCTGTGTGCCAGGAGCGGAAGGAGCTAATAAAAGTTTGTGTGGATCAGCGGGGAGCAGGTCACACTCAAAAACATATAATGGCATTCGTGTGATTTCTACAGATAAGCACAATATCTTTCAAAGATTCGTTTTTCTTCACAGTGCTGGGTGAGTTTATTATCACCCCTCCCATGGAGGCAGCGCCAGTTATCAATAACTAAGACCCCTCCTTCTTTCCATGTTATTTCTTTTGAGAATTCATTATAAATTGAATTGATAAAATCAATCGCCCACACGTCTTTTTTAAAGTATGGCTTCATACATGTAGGGTCATACCTGAGAATACTCTGGCCATATTCATGAGACATTTTCAATAGCCTTAAGGCTTTGCTTCTTTCAGGGTGAGACATTTTCCAAAGGATTTGTGATAACTTATTCCTTGCCGAAAGAGGAATTGAATGAATGTCCAAAACGAAAGTCGATCTGTTACTATTTTTGTTGTCAGTGCAATACAGCATAATGTATTTGGGAGGTGATGATTGGTAGGCGAAGTCAGTGTGAGGTGGGAATTTTCCATCTGAATATATGTTGCTCCATGCTCCCGGGTTATTATGATTTTCTTTTTGTGGCCTAATAAAATCCTTTGCAATATGTGAAAATTGCACTCCCGCTATTTTTTCAAATTCCTCCATAGCTATATCATGCTTAGTAAAAAAAACAAACCCCTCATTATTCAGCGTGTTTGTTATTGGTTTAAAGTTCATCATATGGAGAGTACCCGCAATCTGGTTTCCTTAGTATATTCCCACTACCATTTTGCGCATCAGGCCTGCAATCGAAGCAACCATATTTGAATTCACAATCTTTGCAGCCATCTATTTTATCTTTTGATAGTGTTGAGTATTTTTTATAGTTGGCAGATTTAATTACATCCTCGAGGTTTGAATTGATTATGTTCCCATAAGAGATGTTGCGTGTCATAATGCACGGTAAAACCTCTCCGGCCTGATTGATCGAAAACCTATCTGCATAACAATTATGAACCTGAATATTTTTACCAGGAGGTGAGTAGCCAAAATACTTTCTTTGCGGTAACGTGTTCTCTAAATTCAAAATCTTCCATTCAGTATCCTTACCTCGGCCAACTTGAGATGGTGAAGAAATCTCATAGTCAAAAACTCCCAAGCTCTCAATAAATTCAACTATCTGTTTTTTTTCTAATGTGCAATTTAATTGCCTATAGTACCCTGCGAAAACATCAATTCCAGATCGTGTCAGTTCATCTATGTTTGCGGTCGTTTTTTTCCATGACCCATTACGTTTTGTCATCGCATCATGTGTACTTTCATCTATCCCATAAAGAGACGTTCCAACTCGGATGTTATATTTTTTCAAGGTGGAGATGAATTCTTTATTAGGTGGTAACAATGTCAAATTACTGAAGATATTTACTTTTATCTCCGGATGATTATCTTTAATATAAATAATTAGTTCTTTAACCAGTCTCTGTCTTACAAGAGGTTCGCCACCAATTATGGTTATTAAATCAACACCCTGACGCGCTAGTTTTTCTATGATTATTTTCCATGACTCGAAGCTTAATTTATCACTCCTGTCAACTTTAGGGCTGGATTCAGAATAGCAATGTGCGCAAGATAAATTACAAGAGTTAGTTACCTCTATCCAGGCCTGTTTTAATCTCGAGAGTTTGAAGCTGGTTTCTTGAGTGTTAAATTCAATATCGATTTTTTGGGGGCGACCAGCACGAAAAGCCCCAAGTTTTTTTAGCGACCATATAGCGGACCAAAACTCATTTCTTGATACACCTAAACTTGAATACTTTGCAACTTTTCCAGAAGCTAGAACTTGTAAAATGTTCGCTTGCAACAATGAAATAGGCTCGACAAAGCTATGCTCTAAATTGTATAAAGCAAATCTTTTTGCCCCTTTAAGAATTCGAATGCTGTTGGATAGTCTCATACTTGCTATTTCTCTTATGTTTTAGGGCAAGTTTCAGCTTTTGGTTTACATCCTTGTATTTGCATCCCATCTCCATTATCTAATTGGCCAGGTATTATTGTGATTATATTCACTATGGAACCACTTGCCTGAGCATCTTGAATAACATTATGAAGAAATTCATAAAAATCTTCGGGCAAGCCCGTTACAATATGCGTTGTTGAATCAGTCATACACAGCCTCGATTTAAGTTTTGACCGTAATGTAGAGCATTGATTACAACTATAGTCGGTGCCTCAAACTGAGCAGCCTCTTTCTACATTTATGTGATCCTATCCACGGAAAGTCGGATCGACGCGAAGCCAGTCACTAATGTTGACTATCTCATGCCTGTGACCTACTCACTGATGATAAAAATACGACAATGTTAGTAATGCCTATCTTTGACCAAAATGCTGTTAACAATGTCCGTTCCTCGCTCACAGCGGACATTCGGCACCGTCCCCCTGTTCGATTTGAACCAGAAGCAAACATCAACATGCAACCTCGTCCAGTCATCTTCACAGCACCAGCAAGAGACAACACGATCACTGCAGCAGGAATATCTTTTCCCTCTACGCATACCCTGTTGACTTATTCTGTAAAAAGATTACTTTTTAGGACATGAAGAAAATACTCATTATTGTCCCCGATGGCGGCATGTTGTTTGAATCCGCCGGTATTGCCGACATTCTGATGCAGGCCAACCGCCTGCACCCGGAAGGCGCTACAAACGTCTGTTACCAGGTCCAGCTAGCGACAACCCAGCCGCATCAGGTAATCCATGGTCAGTCCGGTTTAAATCTACTGGCCGATCATCGTCTGCATGAGATAGACCCGCGCGAGCCTCTCGATACCATCATTATCACCGGCAGAGGTCAAAATCCGCAGGAGGGGATTGCGGTGGTTGACTGGCTGCGCCTTGCCGCTCCCCATGCCCGCCGCATTGCCTCCATTTGCGGCGGCGCGATGCTGCTGGCGCAAACCGGACTGCTGGACGGTAGACGCGCCACCACCCACTGGAAGCTACTGGAAACCATTCAGGCAGAATATCCTCAGGTGCGCGTCGAAGGCGGTCCGCTCTACATTCAGGACGAACACATCTGGACCTCAGGCGGGGTCAGCTCCGGCTTTGACCTGACGCTAGCGCTGGTTGAAGAGGACTACGGCTTCAGCCTGGCTCGCGACATCGCCCAGGACTTCGTCATGTACCTGCGCCGCCCCGGAGGCCAGCTGCAATTTAGCCGCTACAACCTTCAGCAAACCAGCACCCTGGGCCCTATTAACGATCTGCTGGCCTGGTTGCTTGAGAACCTCACCGCCGACCTTAGCGTGGACAAACTGGCGGAAAAAGTGGCCATGAGTCCGCGAAATTTCACCCGCGTGTTTACCCGTGAAACCGGCGCTTCGCCAGCGCGCTACGTCGCCGAAGCCCGTCTCGCCGCTGCCCGGCAGCGTCTGGAGCAAACTAACGAGACGCTGGAGCGTATCGCCGAACAAACGGGATTTGGCAGCAGCATTAACCTGCGGCGGCTGTTTGAAAAACAGCTCCACCTCACACCTGGTGAATATCGCCAGCGCTTTCACTGCCGTAAAATGGCGTAAAGTGATCCTTTTTTGTCATTTACGCCAATCAGTGGCCAGCCTACATTAGCTCCAGAGACAACAGATAAGGAGTTGATCATGGTAAAGGTCGGTATTAACGGTTTTGGCCGTATCGGACGCAATGTACTGCGTGCTGCACTGGGTAACCCGGATATTCAGATTGTGGCAATCAACGATCTGACAGACAGTAAAACGCTGGCGCATCTGCTGAAATATGACTCGCTGCTCGGAAAACTCGACGCCGACGTTACCGCCAGTGAGGGGCAACTGGTGGTTGACGGTAAACCCATTACCGTGTTCAGCGAACGCGACCCGGCCAATATCCCGTGGCGTGAGCGTGAAGTCGATATTGTCATTGAAGCCACCGGCTTCTTCACTGACCGTGATAAGGCGGCTGTGCATATTCACAGCGGTGGCGCAAAACGAGTGATTATCTCCGCTCCCGGTAAAAACGACGACTTAACCATCGTGATGGGCGTTAACGATGGGCTCTACTCCCCGGATAAGCACTATGTCGTCAGCAACGGGAGCTGTACCACCAATGGTCTGGCACCTGTCGCGCAGGTTCTGCACCAGCATTTTGGTATTAAGCATGGTCTGATGAACACCACCCACGCTTACACTAACAGCCAGGCGTTGCACGACCAGCCAGAAAAAGACCTGCGTGGTGCTCGCGCCGCGGCGCTGTCGATAGTGCCTTACTCCAGCGGTGCCGCAAAGGCGCTGGGCAAAGTCATCCCTGAGTTGGATGGCCGCTTAACCGGTTACTCGCTGCGCGTCCCCGTTCCGGTGGTGTCTATTGTCGACCTGACCGTCACGCTTGAGCGAGATGTGACAGCAGAAGAGGTCAATAATGCATTTCGTAACGCCGCCGCGACGGGACCGCTGAAAGGGATCCTCGGCTATAGCGATGAACCGCTCGTCTCAAGCGACTATCAGGGTGACCCGCGTTCTTCCATTATCGACGGTCTGTCAACGCTGGTGATTGGCGGCAATATGGTCAAAATTCTGGCGTGGTACGACAATGAATGGGGATTCTCAAACCGCCTCGTCGACCTGGCGCTGTTGATGGCAAGGCGTGAACGCTAACCCCAGCCCTTACACGCGCTCTAAAATCCACACCTGGCGTGGATTGAGGCTGATGGCAAACCTGCTTTAGCTATGGTACTCACATTTTGCCGGGTGGCGGCTAGCACCTTACCCGGCATACAAACCGTTTTCTGTAGGCCAGTTCAAGCGAAGCGCCGCCAGCCTTATCATCGTTACTGTGGCCATACCTGCGGAAACTCATCGGCGACCAGCGGCTCGCCGTCGCGCAGCTTAAGGCCTGGAAACGGCGGCGATGTCACCCCGCCGCGATCGGCGAAAGTGGCATCGTCCCCCACCCACCGAGCGGAAAAAACCCGGCGCGAACGCGCGGTTGAATTCCCCTTTGCCCCATGCAGCGTACGAAAATGAAACGCCACCGCATCGCCCGGCTCCAGCGCCCAGCTCACAATGTCATAATCCTCCTCATGGGCATCAATATCCGGCAGCTCTTTAAAGCGCGTGTGTGCGTAGAGCTTTGAACCGTTAAACCGCGTTGGGCTGAATTCGTCATCCCACAGATGTGAACCGCGAATGCAGCGCAGCGAAATCTCCTCCGCCACCGGATCCAGTGGGATCCATAAGCTCACGTTCTGCCGCCCTTCCACGCAGTAATAGGGCTGATCGTGATGCCACGGCGTAACGGTACTGCCGCCAGGCTGTTTCACTAGCGTGTGTTCGTGGAAAAACTTCGCCGTCTGTGAGCCCATCAGCGCCGCGGCGATTTCCGCCGCCGGAGACTGAAACACAAAATCCGTAAATTCCGGGATCCGCGCCCAGTTGCAGTAGTCCTGAAAAAATGGCGCGGAACCATCCTTTGGGATCACCGTTCGCGCATGGCCATACTCACTGGGGTTTGCCATCAGAGCAGCGACGCCGCCTGACAGTCTCTCGATCCACGGCGTAAATACGCCCTTGAGTAGCACCACGCCATCCGCCTGCCAGCGGTCGATGGTCTGTTGATCAATACGCGGGGAGTGCTGGTTTTGCATAGTCGCCATCCTGTGTTGATAAATCAGGTGAGAGAATCGGGTGTATCGGCGCGCATCCACGCGCAAAGGTTTTTCAACATCGCCATACAGCGTTCCGTCTGGGAGATGCTGATATACTCGTCCGCCTTATGGCCCTGCTCCATGCTGCCCGGCCCGCAAATGAGCGTCGCAATGCCCGCCTCATCAAACAAGCCGCCTTCGGTACCGTAGGCAACTGTTGTGAAACTGTCGTTGCCGCACCACTGCGCCAGCCAGCGGGCAAAGTCCGACTGCGGGTCGCTCAACAGTCCCGGATAGTGACTCAGCTGCTGGAAACGGATATCGCAACTCTGCGCCACCTTGCGCATCGCCGGGAGAAGCTGCTCGCGGGCATAATCGCCCAGGGCGTCTGTCACCGACTGTGGTCGGGTGCCGGGCAAATAGCGGATTTCAAAATCAAACCAACAGGATTGCGGGACGATATTCAGCGCCGCGCCGCCGTGGAGGGTTCCCACCTGCAGCGTGCCCGATGGCGGGGAAAACCGGCTGTCCTGTTGCTGCGCGAAGCTTTCACCCAGCGTATCCAGCCGGTTAATCAGCTTCGCCGCATAGCTGATCGCATTAACCCCTTGCGGAGCGTAAGCTGAGTGACAGGCGTGCCCTTCCACGCAGCAGCGCATGGCGAGTTTGCCTTTGTGCCCATAGACCGGACGCATTTCTGTCGGCTCGCCGATAATGCACAGCGCCGGTTTCTCAGCCGACGCGCGGAGAAAATCCACCAGGCTACGCACGCCCAGACAGCCGACCTCCTCATCATAAGAAAACGCCAGATGCAGTGGCATTCGCAGCGGCGCGACAAGAAACGCCTCCAGCGATGCCAGCACGCAGGCGATAAACCCTTTCATATCCGCGCTGCCGCGACCGTAATAGCGCTCGTCGCGTTCGGTCAGCGCAAACGGCGGCACCGTCCACGGCTGGCCATCAACTGGCACCACGTCAGTATGGCCGGAGAGCATCACGCCGCCGGGACCCGACGGGCCGATTCGGGCATACAAGTTCGCTTTGCGCCCTTCGTCATCATAAAACAGCTGTGATGTTATGCCGCGCGCGTGTAAAAAGTCGGCGACCCAGGCAATCAGTGCCAGATTCGACTCGCGGCTGGTGGTATCAAACGCCAACAGCTCTCCGAGGATCTCCCGTAGGCGATTACTCATCGCCTGGCACCCCGTAGGTCGGCGCTTCACGCGGGTCCAGCGCGCGGGTGATGTACGCTTCCATTTGCGGCTCATAGGCCAGCCACAAGGCTTCCAGCGCCGTCACAGGGTCCTCCTCCGCCCAGTCCACGCGTAAATCAACGACTGGCCAGGCGTAATCTTCCACCACTTTCAGCGCCGCCGAGTGCTCCGGCCCCGCTTCGCCGCCCGCGTCAATTCCCGCCTGCAGAGCCGTAATCAAACGGCTGGCCAGTTCACCGGTAGCACCTTCGAACGCCGCCGTCATAGCGATAATGACCTGCGGGTTGGCGAGCATATTTCCCGCCGCCACGCAGTTCTCTCCCTGCACCACCTGCCAGATACCCAGCGTATGCTCACCGCTGAAAACGGCGCTTTCGCCGCTGGCGTCGATCACCACCACCTGGCGATAATCACTAAACCGGTCTTCGCCCAGCGCCTGCTTCAGGGCCTGCTCCGGGGGGAGCCCCGCTTCCAGTCCGGCAAGGATCTGCGGCCCAAGCGCGGGCAGCGTAATATTCTGGCTGGCTACCGCGCCAACGCCAGGTAGCAGCCACGGGCAGCGAGCGCCGACGGCAATGCTCGACGAGCTAATCGCGATCCCTAGCTGACCTGACTCCGGGCACAAGGCGGAAATAGAAATGGTCATAACGTCCCCTGTTCATTCCAGTCATCAGGTATCACCGCCGTGACATCAATTTCCATCAGCCACTGCGGCTGCGCGAGAGCCGACACCACCACGCCGGTCGAAATCGGAAACACGCCTTTCAGCCATTTACCCACTTCCTGATACACCGGCTCGCGATACCGCGGGTCGATAAGGTAGGTCGTCGTTTTGACGATATGCGTCAGATCGCTTCCGGCCTCTTCCAGCAGTTGCTTAACGTTTTTCATCGCCTGCTCCGCCTGAGCGCGCGGGTCGCCAAGACCCATCAGGTTGCCGTCAAAATCGGTTCCGACCTGGCCACGAACGTAAACGGTATTGCCTGCGCGAACCGCCTGGCACAGATCGTTGTTGAGCGTCTGATTCGGGTAAGTCTCTTTGGTGTTAAACATCCTAATGCGGGTATGTGTTGGCATATTTTGCGTCCTCAAATCAGGCGTTAGCAGGAGGGTTGGTAGTGTTGATACTGGCGCTGAATGGCAATTTGATCGGCAATATATTTTGCATCGTGCCAGACGCCCCAGATAAAGGTTGAGCCACGACGAGAAAGCCAGGGCAAGCCAAGGAAATAGACGCCGGGTTCGCTGGAGACACCGCGATGTTGCTGCGGACGCTGCTGTTCATTAAAGGCGTTCACCTTCAGCCAGCGATAATCGGTGGTATAGCCGGTAGCCCAGATGATGCTGCGCACGCCCGCTTTTTGCAGGTCGAGTTCAGCGAGCGGTTGGGTCAGGCAATCAGGGTCGGGCAGGAAGAAGCGTGCCTCCGGCTCTTCTGGCAGTGTCAATCCGTTGCGGGCGATATAGTCATCGGCGGCATCGAGCAGCGCCAGATAGGAGGCGTCACCAAGGCGAATATTGTCCTCCAGATCGTCGCGGAAGAAGGCTTTACCCTCGGCAAAGGATTGGGTTTGGCCAACCAGGGTAATGCCCTGGTGCGCCAGTTGGCGAAAATCAACGGTATTTCCGCCCCGCGCGCCGCTGACCGCAATCGTCACGTGCTCTTTTCCAGGCTGGTTGGCTGGCGCATCCCACAGCCCTAATACTCCCAGCCACCAGCAAAAATCACGCTGACGATAGCGGCGCGGCGGGCGATCGTGTGCGCCGACGGACAACCACACTGCGCGCCCTGCCCGGCGTAACTCATCAGCGATTTGCACGCCGGAAGAGCCTGCGCCAACCACCAGCACGCCGCCTTCCGGGAGCTGCTGCGGATTGTAATATTGCGCAGAATGAATCTGATGAACTGCGCTATCCTGCGGCGCGATAGCCGGGATCGTCGGGCGCTGGAATGGCCCGGTGGCGGCGACGATGCGCTGAGCCTCGATGATTCCCTGCGATGTCTCGACACGAAAGCCCGGACGCCTGTCTAAACGTTCAGCGCTGAATACCTCAACGCCGGTGCGTATCGGGGCATTAAACGTTTTGGCATAAGCGGCGAAGTAGTCGGCGATCTGCTCTTTGGCGACAAAACTGTCGGCGTCGCAGCCAGGAAATGTCATGCCGGGAAACCGATCGTGCCAGGCGGGTCCGTTGGCGACCAGCGAATCCCAGCGCCCGCTGCGCCAGGCCTCAGCGATGCGTTTTTTTTCCAGCACCAGATGAGGAACGCCGTGATGGGTCAGATGCTCGCTCATCGCGACGCCTGCCTGTCCCGCGCCAACCACCAGGGTATCGATTTCTGTAATCTGCTCTGTCATTTCTGTGTCCTTCAAGCACGGTTGTCCGGCTATTTGCCGGAATTGACAGAACTCAGGTTAAGTAAGCGTGATGAAATGGTAAAATATTATAAAACGTTCCTCTGAATAGAAATTTATGAGGCTATATAAACAATAAAAAATAATGCTTCCTGTTAGCCAAATAAAATAATCAGACCTGATGCGGCGTTAACTCAATGCTGCGACAATAATCCATAAAGAGCTGCGTCGGGCGCGTGGGTTCATTATTTGTCAGATGCGCCATAATTAATGTGGATGCCGGCATTTCATCGGCAATATCCAGCTGCACCAGTTTTTCACCATCATAGGTTATATCGCAAAGCGGGCGGGTAACCAGTACCGAAAAGCCTAATCCCTGCCCGACCATGCAGCGTACCATTTCAATAGATGGCGAACTGTAGGCGACTTCCGGGTGATAACCTTTCTCTTTAAATATCGAGACAAAATAGTTTTTGCTGGGAACCGCATCGAGCAAAATCATCGGTTCCCGGCTTAACTCCTGTAGCGTGACGCATTTTTTCTGCGCCAGCGGATGAGACGCAGGCAACAAAGCATAAGGTTTATGCGGCGCATTCAGCAGCTCTTTATGAATGGAGTGCCCTAATTCCAGATCGTAGACCAGCGCCAGATCAAATCGTCCACGGTGCAGGCCATGCATCAGTTCGTGCTGTTCGCCATCGTAAAGCTGGAGCGTGATTTCGGGATACATTTTTTTAAACCCGGCCACCAGCTTTGGCATATACAACGGCGCAACGGATTCAAAGCAACCTACAGAAATAGTCCCGGAAACCAGCTCTTTATCCGCCCGCGAATTCTGTTCAAACTCATACGACAGCCGCAGTAGCTCTTTAGCTTTATCGTAGAAACGCCGTCCGCCAGAGGTCAGGGAAACGCCCTGCGCATGATGGCGGATAAACAACTGCTGGTCGAAAGTGCTTTCAAGGTTTTTAATCGCAATCGAGATTGATGGCTGAGCAATGTGCAGCTGGCGGGAGGCCTCGGCAATACTCTCCGTTTCCACCACCGTCACGAAATACTTTAGCTGTTTGAGGGTAAATCGGTTCATAGCGTCACCATTGATAAAATATTGTCTTACTGCAATCAGGCTTAGTTTTCCGATATGCAACCTGCAAGCCTCGTGCCATACCGATTTTGATTAAAATATTGATTAGCCAGTCACTAACTCTATTTCTTCGCTTCTTATTTCTCGGGCGACATTTACCGAATTGCACCATAACGTCTCGCACTGCACCTTATTGGCCCACTACGCGCCCCAATATTGCGCAAACTCTCATTTCAGTGGAAATTCAGTTTAAAAATAACAGTGATTGTTTTTAAGTTGTTTCAAAGCTGTTTCTCATTAATTGCGTTAAATTACTTAAGGTTAATATTGCTGTATAGTTTTTTTAAACTTAAAGACCAAAAATTTACTAATTGCCTCCAGTGGAATACTGCCAGCATAGTGTCATTGCAATATGAACGCTGGCGACTCCCCATTTTAGAACATTGGAATCGCCTTAATTTCCGTTAATGATGGCGAGTGAAATAGCCCATGACGTTTAACTGGAACTATATGTTAAGCCTGCTCAGCGATGTCGACTTTTGGCAGGCCACCTGGACCGTCATCAAATTAAGTTTGCTGACCTGGGCTTTCAGTATTGTGCTGGGATTTATTCTGGCGCTGGCAAAACAGTCGCCGCGCAAGCTGTTTAATGTGCCTGCCCGCCTCTATATCTGGCTGTTTCGCAGTATGCCGCTGCTGGTGCTGCTGATTTTTGTCTACAACATGCCCCAGGCGCTGCCGTCATTTGCGCCGGTGCTGAACGACCCGTTCTGGGCCGGGCTTCTGGCGATGGTACTTAGCGAGGCAGCCTACATCGCTGAAATCCATCGCGGCGGGCTGCTGTCAATCCCGAAAGGGCAAAGCGAAGCCGCCCGCGCGCTCGGGCTGCGCTATGCCGGAACCCAGTGGCGGGTGGTGATCCCGCAGGCGCTGCGCGTCGCCCTGCCTGCATTGGCCAATGAGTATATTGCCATCGTCAAGCTCAGCTCGCTGGTATCGGTCATCTCTCTGACCGAAATCTTAATGGTCGGCCAGCGCCTCTATTCGCAGAATTTCCTGGTGATGGAGACCATGGCGGCGGTGGCGTTTTATTACATCCTGATCGTCACGGTCTTTGATTTCCTGCTCAAACGCCTGGAAACCTGGCTCGATGTCACTCAGCGCAAAACCACGCGCCCGGTGGATGAGGAAATGCAGCGACTGGCGACGGTCCGGCGTCCGGCGATGGCCCGCAGCGTCAGCGTGGCGCAGGAACCCGCGCTACAGGCCTCAAAACTGCATAAAGCCTATAACAATGTCGAAGTGCTGGGCGCGGTCAGCCTGCAAATTCAGCCCGGTGAGGTGGTTTCCGTAATCGGCCCGTCTGGTTCCGGTAAAACGACGCTGATTCGCCTGCTAAACGGCCTTGAGCAGATCGATAACGGCGAGATCAAAATCAACGGACAACCTTTTATTCACCTGGATCGACAGGGACAACAGAAACCGCGTTTTATGGAGAACAGCGAACATCGCCAGAATATCGGCATGGTATTCCAGAGCTTCAACCTGTTCCCCCACCTGACCGTTCTCGACAACCTGCTGCTGGCGCCGCGCTATCACCATCTGGCCAGCGAAAGCGAGCTGAAACAGCACGCCTGCGAACTGCTGCATAAAGTCGGCATGCTGGAACACACGTGGAAGTATCCGCATCAGCTTTCCGGCGGCCAGCAGCAGCGGGTGGCGATTGCCCGCGCGCTGATGATGCGCCCGCAAATTATGCTGTTTGATGAACCCACCTCGGCGCTGGATCCGGAAAAAGTTAACGAGGTGCTACAGGTTATCGAATCGCTGGCTCATGAAGGCATCACCATGGTGATCGTCACCCATGAGATGAACTTTGCCTTCAAGGTTTCCGACCGAATTGTGTTTATGGAAAAAGGTCGCGTGGTCTGCGACGACACGCCTGCGGCAATGCGCGACGGCCAACACCCGCGCGTGGATGCCTTCCTGAAAGATGTCTCTTTGGCTTAACGCCTCCGTTCCTCAAAGGAGAAGATTATGATTGCGCAGTGGCAAATCGAACAGTTTCATCAGCAGGGTTTTCTGGTCGTCGAAGAGGTGCTTAACGCAGAGGAAGTCGCCCTGTTGCAAGCCGATTTCGACGCCTGGGTCGAAGAGAGTCGGCAGCATAGCAAAGTCTGGGGGGAAACTCTCGACGGTCGACCGCGTTTCGATCTGGAAAGCGATCACGCGGCCCACCACCCTTCGCTGCGCCGGGTAAGTTCACCCACGGAGATTTCCGCCGCCTATCGCCACGCCGCGCTAGATTCAAAGATGGCGGCGATTGCCGGTCAGCTTATCGGCGGCAGCGGAACGCGTTTTCATCACAGCAAAATAAACTCCAAACTGCCGCACACCGCAACGCAGGTAAAATGGCATCAGGATTTTCTGTTTACCCCGCACAGTAACGACGACATCATCACCGCCCTGCTAATGGTCAGTGAAGTGACGCCGGAAAATGGCCCGCTCAACGTGGTGCCGGGCAGCCATAAGGGACCGCTGTGGTCCCACTGGCAAAACGCGCGCTTTACCGGCTCGGTGGACCCGCAGGTTGAAGCGGCCCACTGCCAACAGCCGCAAGCCTGTTTTGGGCCATCGGGATCGGTATGTTTTATGCACACTCGCCTTCTCCACGCCTCCAGCCCGAATGAAACCGACCTGCCGCGTACGCTGTTTATCAGCGTGTATGCCGCAGAAGACGCCCTGCCGTATGGCGAAAATCCGCTGCCCAGCATTCATGCCGGGCAGATGGTTGCCGGTGAAGAGAGCGGCCTGGTGCGCAGTACCGTTAATCATTTACGCCTGCCGCAAAAACCGCGCGGTGCATCCTTTTTCGTTCAGCAGGCCGGTACCGATCGCGCCAGCATGTAATTTGCCCACTCCCAGGAGGTTGTATGAAACGTATTAATGCTTTGCGCCCTGCTGCCCTGCTCCTTTGCGCCACCGGAGCCCTGGCGTCCTTTAGCACGCAGGCCTTCCAGCAGCCTGGAAAAATCACCGCGGGTTCAGATATGACCTTTTTCCCGTATGAATATATGGAAAACAACAAACCCGCCGGATTCGACATCGAGTTCCTTGCCGGACTGGCGAAAACTATGGGCCGCGAGGCGGTGAATATTGATACCCGTTTTCCGAATTTAATTCCGGGCTTACAGGGCGGGCGTTTTGATATCACCAACTCGTCGATGTACATCACCGCCGAACGTCTGAAGGTTATCGATATGGTGCCCTATCTGAAGAGCGGCGAAGCAATCCTCGCGCTGAAAGGCAGTGATTATCAGCCGAAAACGCCGGAAGAGTTTTGCGGCCACAAAATTGGCTCCATGGGAGCCACCTCATGGCTGGCGCAATTGCAAAAGCTCTCCACTGATTACTGCGTGAAAAAGGGCCTGAAGCCGATTGCGCTCAGTGAATACACCACCGACCCGCAAACCACTCAGGCGTTGCTGTCGCGGGCGGTAGAGGCGCAAATCACCGATGCGGCGGTGGCGCGCGGTGTCATTGATAAGCTTGGCGAGCGGGTGATTATCTCATCGGAAACCCTGATTTACCCGGTGCTGAACGGTTTTGGGGTGAAAAAAGGCAACAGTGAGGTGAAAACCGCACTGGAGGAAGGCCTGAAGAAATACAGCGCCACGCCGGAATACGCTGCGTTGCTGAAGAAATACAACTTCCAGGCACCAACGAAAGAGGATCTGCAAACCCTGATGCCAAAAGCGGAGTAATTATATGGCCCGGTCTTATGAAGAACAGACGCGTATCGACCTGGCGGCAACCTTTCGCATCATCGCCCATCTCGGGATGCACGAGGCGGTGGCCAACCACTTTAGCGCGGCCATCTCGGCGGACGGCAAAAAGTTCCTGCTGAACCCGAAGTGGAAACACTTTTCGCGGATCCGCGCCAGCGATCTACTGCTGCTGGATGCTGATGATAAAACCTGCGCCCATCGGGCGGACGTAGACGCCACGGCGTGGGCGATTCACGGGCAAATCCACCAGCGTCTACCGGAGGTGCGGGTGGTGCTGCACCTGCATCCGGTTTACACCACCAGCGTGGCTTGCCTGGAGACGCCGCATATCCCACCGGTCGATCAGAATACAGCGCGCTACTTTAACCGCGTTGCCGTCGATACGCTTTATGGCGGCATGGCAGACACCACGGCGGAAGGCGCCCGACTGGCATCGCTGCTGGCCGATAAGCGCCGACTGCTGATGGGCAACCACGGCGTGCTGGTAACCGCCACGTCTATTGGCGAGGCATTCGATGATATCTGGACGCTGGAGCGCGCCTGCCAGATTCTGGTGACCGCCTGGTCAACGGGGCAGCCGCTGAAGCAACTCTCTGATGAGGTGGCGGAGAAAACCGCTCAGGATTGGGAGGGTATCGCCGACTTTTCACGTCAGCATTTCGAAGAGATGAAGCAGAAAATGATCGACGCCGATCCGTCGTTGCTGGACTGACGGCTTATTCCCGGAGAAAGGCGCCCGGTGGCGGCTGGCGCCTTACCGGGCCTACGGGGTCGTGCCGGATTCGAGGCGCCGAGCCGTGGGTTTTGCCACCGACCTGACGACAGAATCCGCTAATTGCGCGCGTTTGTAACCCCGGTAAGGCGTTAGCCGCCACCGGGGAAAATACCGCTAATACCGCACGCAAACCGATTTCGTTTCACACCAGTCATTCAGCCAGTCCGGGCCGAAATCGCGGCCGGTGCCGGACTGCTTCATGCCGCCGAACGGCAGGTTGGCGTCGATCAGCGTATGGCTATTAACCCACACGGTACCCGCCTGTAGACGGTCGGTGTAATTCAGCGCCTGCGTCAAATCACGCGTCCACACGCTGGCGGTCAGGCCGAAATCGCTGTCGTTGGCCAGCCGTAGCGCTTCTTCCCCGTCGGCAACGCGCACCAGGTTAACCACCGGGCCAAACACCTCTTCACGAGTCAGGCGCAGGTTTGCATCTGGGTTAATCACCAGCGTCGGCGGGATGTAGAAACCCTGCGCATCCGGGCCGACGTTGCCGCTGATCAGTTCCGCGTTATGCCGGCGGGCTTCGTCGAGATAAGCCGCCACTTTGGCGCAGTGCGCCTTCGACACCACCGGGTTAATCTGGGTGCTTTCCAGCATCCCAGGCCCCACCTGCATCGATTTCACCGCTTGTTCAAAACCACTTACCAGCGTATCGAACAGCGGCGCTTCGATATAAATCCGTGAGCTAGCGGCGCAGACTTGCCCCTGATTAAGGAAGCTACCGGTCATCAACCCTTCAATCACCCACTGGGGATCGGCGTCTTTGAGCACGATAGCCGGGTTTTTACCGCCTAATTCCAGGGTTACGCGGGTCAGGCGGTCAGCCGCCACGCGGGCAATCTGTTTACCGGTGGCGGTCGAGCCGGTAAAGCTCACCTTCGCCACCTGCGGATGTGAAGTCAGCGCCGCACCGCACTCGGCGCCGCTGCCGGTGACAACGTTAAAGACACCGTCCGGTATGCCAGCCTCGGTCGCCAGTTCCGCTACCCGCAGCAGGGTTAGCGGCGTGGTTTCCGACGGTTTAATGACAATAGAGCAGCCAGCCGCCAGCGCGGGCATCACTTTCCACATGCCAATCATCAGCGGGAAGTTCCACGGCACGATCCCGGCCACGACGCCAACCGGTTCTTTTTTCGTCCACGCCTGATAACGCGCCCCCTGTGGGAACGGAATAGACACATCCAGAGTTCGCCCGCTTATTTTAGTGGTCAGCCCGGCGGTATAGCGCATCCAGTTCAGGGTGCAGCCCACTTCAAAGGCGCGGGAAATATTAATCGATTTCCCCTGTTCAAGGGTCTCCAGTTGCGCCAGCTCCTCGCCATGCTGTTCAACCAGGTCGGCAAAACGCAGCAATATGCGTTCGCGATCCGCAGGCGTGCGCCCGGCCCAGCCGCGGGAGACAAACGCTCGCCACGCGGACATCACCGCGCGGTCAACGTCTGCGGCACTGGCATCCGCCGTGCTGGCGATAGCCTCCCCGGTGGCCGGGTTCCAGACGGTTAAGCGCTTTTCGCTCTCTGCCGCCTGCTGTGCCCCGTCGAGGTACAAACCATGCTGTCTGTCTAAAAACTGCTGCACGCTGGCAAGTAGCGCGACCTGTGATGTGGACATACCCCTTCCTTATTGTTCGCGGATAGTGGTTTCAGTCTAAGTCGGGGTCGCCATTCGCGCTTTTTTCTCTGTGACATTCGCTTGTGCCGCTGTGACAGGCTCCGCAATTAAGCCGATTACGTGGACAGAAAATGTGCCGCAGGTAATAGTTCTTTCATATACTCCACCTCCAGCCCTTGCCAGCAGCATCATAAATGCAACAATACAAAAACATTATGATTACAAGGGATGCGCGATGAGTACGGCAAATCGTGGGCAGGATTACCAGCACTGGTTAGCAAGAATCAATCAGGTCTGCGGGCAATTCGCCGCCCGTCCGCTGGATGATAATTTTCACGGTGAGATAGACGCCAGCTATGCGGGCAGCCTGAAAGTCAGTACCGTTACCGCTCGCGGCATCAACCTGTACCGTACCAGGCAAGAGATTAAGCGCGATAACGACGCCTGGTTTTATACCGTTTTCCAGCTCGCGGGCCAGGCAACGATTGAACAGGATGGCCGTCAGGCGCTGCTGGAGACCGGCGATATCACGCTAATTGATGCTTCTCAGCCGTGCTCGATTGTCTGGCAGCAAACCTCGCGTCAGGCCTCCTTGCTATTGCCAAGAACGCTGCTTGAACAGCAACTGCGCGGCAGCGACATCAGCATTGCCACCCGGCTGGCGAAAAGCCTGCCGATGGTTCAGCTCAGCCAGCGTCTACTGCAAGAAAGTATGAACAGCCCCGAGCTGTCGGCAAGCGAAAGCGAAGCGGCGCTGGAGGCGATTGTCTGCCTGCTGCGCCCGATGCTGCATCATCAGGAGGCTCAACCATCGCGGCGCGATAAGCAGTTTCGCAAAATCATGGATTTAATCGATGAGTCAATTCAGGCGGAACACCTGCGCCCGGAGTGGCTGGCCAGCGAAACCGGGATGTCGGTACGCAGTCTGTATCGGTTGTTTGCTGAAAAAGGGCTGGTGGTCGCGCAGTACATTAAGAATCGTCGGCTCGATCTGTGCGCCCGCGCGCTGCAAAGCGCACATGATGACGAAAAGCTGGCGGGGATTGGCTACAGCTGGGGTTTCAGCGATCATAGCCACTTTTCTACCGCCTTTAAGCAACGCTTCGGCATCTCACCGGGAGAGTATCGCAAGCGCTGCCGTTAGCTATTTTTTCAGCCATTTGCCGTTAAGGCCCTGCACATATTCCCCCGGCTGCGCCCTGGCGACCAGCTTCTGCCCGGCCATTTTCGCCACCTGATCCACCGGCAGATTATTGTCATCCGCCAGCTGCTGATAGCTGTCGCTGCGGGCAGCGTTGATCTGCTTCACCAGCGCCAGGGTTTCTTTATCCTGCCGCAGCGGTTCAAGATAGCCGTTGAGGGTTTCGCCTACCCGCCCCTGCTGGCGAGCTTCGTTCAAGGTTAAAGCCAGTGCCTGAGTGCTGAATAACACGAGCGCCAGCGTCGCAGTTAACAGTCGTTTTCTCATCATCGCCTCAGAACAGATCGCTACGCGATTTGAGCAGATTCTCAACATCTTTATCCACCTTGATATGAATTTCATGCTCAATTTTGACATTCATATTGATGGTGATCGGCTCCTTTGACGCCGCAATCTCAATGCGCGGCGTGCAGCCCGCCAGCAGCATGGTCGCCAGAAAGGCGGTGAGTAGTTTGATCATTATTGTTGTTCCTTACAGGTGTTACTGTCCTGACAGCGCTGCGCGGGCAGCCTGGCATTTTGTTCAAGCCACGCTTGCAAATTGTCACCAAAACGCAAGCTGCGCCACAGGTCAAAAATATTCTCTTCATGGGAATAGTTTAAGTGCACCGTGTTGCTTTTGCCCTCTACCCGGCTGGTGCCGCTAATCGTCGCCTTCAGCGTCAGTACACCAAGGTTATCGAGGTTGATGCGCGTCCACGAGGTGGCAACTTCCATATAACGCAGCCAGTTTATCGCCGCCCCGGCGGAGACGTTATCGGCCACCAGCGCGTCGGCGGTGTCTTTATCCAGGCGCATTGTCATCGGCCCCGGATTATTGAACCAGCCGTCCTTGATTATCCATTTATCGTTATTCAGCCACAGCGGCAGCGCGCCGTTAAACGGACCGGAGACGGCAAACTGCTTCACTTTAATTGCGCTAATTAATTCGCTGCTGGAGATGTTTTGCAAACGCAGCAGCGCCGGATCATGCTGCGGCATCCGCAGCTGCTGCATGGTCAGCTTACCGCCGAGTATATCGACGCTGACGTTGCTCAACTGCAGCGGGGCGTCTTCGCTCCACGGGTAAGTGCCCTGGAGATCCGCTGTCAGATTACGCGAAGTGAACTGGTTGACGATTTCCCCAATGCGCAGCGATACCGGATGACGGGTACCGAGCTGCCAGGTACCTTCGCTAAAGCGAAATGGCAGAACGAAATCGACGCCGTTAATCTGGTTATCCGGCATCCAGGCGCTACCGCCTTTCAGGACGCCGTGCCCGCCCGCTTCAAAACCCTGATCGGCGGCGGCAGAGAACGCCACCTGAGCGTACAACTCGCCTTCGCGCAGATTCATTTTCCACTCAGGTGGCACCAGCGGCTGGAACACGGTTAAAGACTGTTTTGGCCACCACGCCTGTCCACGCAGACGTTCGCCGTCCCAGCGCCCGGTAACGCGTACCGGACCAATGCTTTGCGCATGCAATGAACCGTTGAACTGAAACCAGGTCGGGTCGCGCCCATCGACGTTAAATTTGAGCGTCGAGGGCGGCAGTTCGCTGCCGCCGCTGAAGGTGGTTTTACCGGCGTCCAGCGACAGCGCCCCGGTCAGTTTCGAGTGCTGCTCATCGCGCAGCCAGTGGATCGGCTCTTCCAGCGTCAAACGCGGCGTGCTGACCAGCATGGAGCCGTATTGCAGCTTATCGAAGCCCGTAGACAAGCTGTTGAGCACGATGGCGCTGTCAGTCCACTCGCCCGCGCCTTTGACATCCCAGCGCGCCTGCATCGGCGTGAAATGGCCCTCGCCCCAATAGCGCCACTGCCAGCGACCGCGGTCGGGCATAAAGTTGTCGGCCTGACCGTCAAGATGCAGGGTAAAATCGCCCATTTCCTGCTCATGGGCGCGTAAAATGGCCTGCAGGCGGCCATCGACGCCCTGTTGAGTCACTTTAACACCCGCCAGCGGCCAGCGGATCTCATCAATATTGAGTGAATCGATGACCCGACCGCGCGACCGCAGCAGCGCGCCGGGGTGAAAATTAAGCACCGGCGCGGTGAGCGACCCGCTCAGCTGCGCGGGCAGTTTGGCATAAAAAATCAGATCGCCAAGCTTGGCTTCCCCGGTCAGTTGGAGCGGCATGTCGCTGCTGTCCATGCTCAGCTTACCGGGGCCAATATTCAGCACCGCGTTGCCCTTACCGGCCTGCCCCTGCGTCAGCACGTTCAGCCGTCCGCTGACCTGCATCTGCTCGGTGCCCTGCTGCCAGTTGCCTACCGACAGC
The DNA here is from genome assembly GCF_003261575.2 of Klebsiella huaxiensis. GTDB lineage: Bacteria > Pseudomonadota > Gammaproteobacteria > Enterobacterales > Enterobacteriaceae > Klebsiella > Klebsiella huaxiensis. The sequence continues at coordinate 3,273,042 of NZ_CP036175.1, forward strand.
GCGACGCGACCGCTCAGCGCATTACCGGCGTATTCGGTGTGCCAGCGGCCATCGCTGATGGCGATACGATCGGGCGTAATTTCCCACGGCAGGTCAAGCATTGGCTCCACTTCACCGCGCGGGGTAACCAACAACTGCCCGCGATTCTCTTGCCACTCGAGCTCGGCATCCACCAGCCCGGGCGCTTGCGCAAACTCGAAGGTGCTGAACAGGTGACCATCGACCGGGAAACCGTCCGGCACCAGCGGCATATGAAACTCGCCCACCAACTTCACCGGGGCCTGATCTTCCACTAAACGCGCGGAAAAGTTGCTGACCGTCAGCGCCTGACCGCGCAGCCGCGCCTGAACAGAGATCTCTTTTCCAGCATAGCCAATATCCTGCTGCTCTGGCGTGAGCGACATCACCAGCCGCCCTTGCCATTTTTCCCACGGCGACAGACGCAGATTTTCAATGGTCAGCCAGCTATAAGGAAGCATCGATTGCCATTCGGCGAGGGTTTTCGGCGCACCGGGAGCGGCTTCGCTCTCCGGCAGCTTGTTCAGACAGGCGCTGTTAACATCCAGCTCAGTGATATGTAAACGCCAGCGACTGGGACGGGACAGCTCGGCATTAGTGACGCGAGCGATTTCGCAGTCGCCCACCAGATAGCGCAGATCGGGGATACGCAGTGAGGTGCGCGTCAGGCGTGGACTGTCATTCAGAGCGATCCGGGTTCCGGCAGGCAGCCAGATCCCCGCCAGCGTGGGGACCCAATGGGTGAGCGTCAACAACAAAGCCAGCGGTAGCAACACGAGTGCTAATAATAGCGCGATGGCGGCTTTATATTTACCCTTCATGGGCAGCTAATATCCTGATTCAAAATAAGTAAAAGCCGAGAGGCCGTTATTGTGGCACGTTCGACCTGCGAGTTAAAGTTTCCGTCCCGTTTAAGCGTAGTCGCCGTCACGTGATTCTCCAGCAAGCTATTGAGCCGATGTTTAGTTTTCCCCTGCGACACTGATTAACATCTGCAATCACAAACGGGCGATCCTGTGGAGTTGATTATTTCGCTGGTAGAGCACGCTCAGCGCCATTATTCATTGGTATTGCTGATGGTTTTCCTGCTGACGTTCACTAAATCCTGCGCCGTTATCTCGCTGCTGATACCGGGCACCTCCGGGCTGCTGCTGTTTGGTACCCTGGCCTCCGTCAGCGTCGGGCATTTCTTGCTAATGTGGCTTAGCGCAAGCCTCGGCGCAATCGGCGGATTCTGGCTCTCGTGGCTGGCAGGACGCCGCTACCGACACCATCTGCATCGCATTCGCTGGCTCAATGCCGAGCGCCTCGCTCGCGGCCAGCTGTTTCTGCGTCGCCACGGCGCGTGGGCGGTCTTTTTTAGCCGCTTTCTCTCCCCGCTGCGTGCCACCGTCCCGCTGGTGACCGGCGCCAGCGGCACTCCTCACGGGCATTTTCAGCTCGCTAACGTCAGTTCCGGTTTGCTCTGGCCGCTAATGCTGCTGATCCCCGGGGCATTCAGTCTTAATATCTGGTAAAAAAACATTACCTTTCAAAGAGATTCCTGAACTTGTCGATATGCTCTAGAATTATCACTATAACTTGATGATTAAACTAATTTTGAGTATTTGTAAGATTATTTTAATTATGCTACCGTGACGGTATTATCACTGGAGAAAAGTCTTATGAAAATCGCTGTGTATAGTACGAAGCAGTACGACAAGAAGTATTTGCAGCATGTTAATGATGCATACGGCTTTGAACTTGAATTTTTTGACTTCCTGCTAACCGAAAAGACCGCGAAAACTGCCAACGGCTGCGACGCGGTATGTATTTTCGTTAACGATGACGGTAGCCGCCCGGTGCTTGAAGAACTTAAAGCCCACGGTGTGAAGTACATCGCCCTGCGCTGCGCCGGGTTCAACAACGTTGACCTCGATGCCGCCAAAGAGCTGGGACTGCGCGTGGTGCGCGTTCCGGCCTACTCGCCAGAAGCGGTCGCAGAGCATGCTATCGGCATGATGATGTCGCTGAACCGCCGCATTCACCGCGCCTATCAGCGTACCCGCGACGCTAACTTCTCTCTGGAAGGGCTGACCGGTTTCACCATGCACGGTAAAACCGCAGGGGTTATCGGCACCGGTAAAATCGGCGTCGCCGCGCTGCGCATTCTTAAAGGCTTCGGTATGCGCCTGCTGGCATTTGATCCGTACCCAAGCGCCGCCGCGCTGGACATGGGGGTGGAGTATGTCGATCTTGAGACGCTGTACAGAGAGTCCGATGTTATCTCCCTGCACTGCCCACTGACCGATGAAAACTATCATCTGCTGAACCACGCCGCTTTTGATCAGATGAAAGATGGCGTGATGATCATCAATACCAGTCGCGGTGCGCTGATCGACTCTCAGGCAGCGATTGACGCCCTGAAGCATCAGAAAATTGGCGCACTGGGGATGGACGTGTATGAGAATGAACGTGATCTGTTCTTTGAAGATAAGTCTAACGACGTTATTCAGGACGATGTTTTCCGCCGTCTCTCCGCCTGCCACAACGTGCTGTTTACTGGTCACCAGGCGTTTCTGACTGCTGAAGCATTGATCAGTATTTCGCAAACCACCCTCGACAACCTGCGTCAGGTGGATGCTGGCGAAACCTGCCCGAACGCGCTGGTCTGATTTTCCTTTCCCTTTTGTGCTCCCCCTTCGCGGGGGGCACATTCAGATAATCCCCACAGAAATCGCCTGCGATACAGTTACAATCCCCTTCATTTATTGATGTGATAAATATTTTTGGAGATTAAATGAACAAGTTTGCTGCACTGCTGGCGGCGGGAATGTTGCTATCGGGCTGCGTCTATAACAGTAAGGTGTCGACCGGAGCGGAGCAGCTTCAGCACCATCGTTTCGTGCTAACCAGCGTCAACGGGCAGCTGCTGAAAGCAGGGGATAAGCCACTAGAGCTGAGCTTCGGCGAAAAGATGCCGATAACTGGCAAGATGTTCGTTTCAGGTAATATGTGCAACCGTTTCAGCGGCACGGGCAAAGTCTCTGACGGCGCGCTGAAGGTTGAAGAGCTGGCAATGACCCGAATGTTATGCGCGGAGCCGCAGTTGAATACGCTGGATGCTACACTCAGTAAAATGCTGCGCGAAGGCGCACAGGTCGACCTGACGGAAAATCAGCTCACGCTGGCCACCGCCGATCAAACGCTGGTATACAAACTCGCCGACCTGGTGAATTAATAGTTACCGCAGCTTCCGCCTGCCAGCGCCTGCTCGCTGCAGCGCTTGCCGTTTGGCAATGCGCACATGCCGATAGCGGAGCCATCGAGCTGGCGGGCCACCGATAACGAGCCGCCGACCATCGCGCAGTTTGCCTCACCGCTGCTGCTCATCGCAGCACGCATCCCTGGCGGCACGTGCGCCGCTGTTGCCTGCTGAACAGGTTCATCGTTACTGCTACATGCCGACAGTAACAACGCGGCACATCCGACTAAAAAAGCTGCTCGCATTCTCTCTCCCCTCAGATACATCTGAAAATGAACAAACCCAAGAATAATAGGCAGCGCAGCGAGCGGCGTCGAGAGGCAAAGTACGTATTTATGCGCCGCATTAACATTTTCTAGCAATTTTTATGCGCAAAGGTTGATCTTATCGAGAAGGCCTGCAAGCAATCGCCCCACTAATAAATAGGGGGTATCGTGAAAATGCACGTTGAGATATTTCTTAAGTAGCCGACGCGTTGCAGAATGAGTGCATGATTACGCGCACGTAAAAAACTCAGGATCGCCATGTTACGCAATTTGTTTAAATCTGAAGCAGATAAAACCAGAGACGAACTTACGACATTCAGGATCTCACTTTTACCTTTTATTAAACAGTATCAGTTGGAAGATCGTTGGCAGGAAGCGTGTGAGGTCGCGTTTCAGGGCGATGATGCCATATCCTGGATCGAAAAAAATAGCCAACTCACGCGTTCAAGCCTCTTTTTTCAGCGTGCCAAAGAAGAGATGGTTGCTGGTGCATTTGCCGCTTACTTGCTGACGCATGCGCTGCCTCCCCTTTATTCATCGCATCTGAATACGCTGAAGCGTAAAGAACGTACGCTGACCGTTACTGACGATTATGGTGTTGAGCACTATGAAAAGTGGTTTAGCGAGCTGGAATACTTCTTCGAACACGTCATTAAATACGACCTGAACCACTGGATTGAACAACACCAGCAGCAACTTAATCAGCTATGGCCGGACAACAACCCGGCAGAGTCAGTATGGGGGTCTGGTCGCGTTAGCTATCGCGCGTTCACTTTACCCAGGCAGTTCGAACGTCTAGTCAGGCGCGAGATCCTGCGCGTGGTGGACGAAATGCCCGAACCGCATACGCCAGGCTATAACCCCCATTTAAGCGGGATCGACTATGAGCACTTTGTCGCCAGCTGTTTTGAAAAAGCAGGCGCCGCCTGCCAGGTGACGCGCGGCAGCGGCGACCACGGTCTGGATATTCTGGTCGATTATAGAGGATGTCGACTGGCAGTCCAGTGCAAACACTATCAGGGAAAAGTCGGCAATAAAGCGATTCAGGAAGTCTTCGCCGCGAAACAATTCTACGATTGCCTGCTGGCCATGGTGGTCAGCAACAGCGAGTTTACCCCCCATGCCAGACAAGCGGCGCAAAAGCTGGATGTGTATCTTTACCATCATGATGAAATAGCCGCATTTATTCAGATTCTTGATGAGTGGATTGATGCGCCTGATGGACCTGAAGTTAGCTAATTTCTTCGCAGACCGAAGCTCGGCTATGTACCATTCGCCAGATAGGTAACTCGCTTAAAAACGATCGGCATCAGACTTGATGCCCTGTTCTTTTATCGATAAAAAACCGCCCTGTAGTAGGCGGTTTGCTCTCGGGAAAAGCCTTCCGATACCATATTTTCTGGACGGAGATAATTTGATGCGGTCCAGTTATCTTTAATCACATGGTCTTTCTAACTGTTAACTGCGATATCAATAGCTTCCTTGATTGACTTCAACAACCCTGCTTTATCACGAAGCCCTATAACTTTTCGGTATACAGGGTTGTCCCAGTTGCTTCCACTTATAACGTTAACACTTAAATCATTTGAACCCTCATGGAAGGATATATCTATTGCAAAATTATTTGCATATTCTACTAGCAATATATCTTCATCGATATAACCAACTGAACCATCAAAATCCGTGATAAATAGCGTATCATCAGTCACCACTCCACCTTTGAAATCTATATCTGTACGGTTGATACTCATTTCATGTACTCCCTGGCTTTCTGTTCCGATATGGGGTGAGAGTGAATAACCCCCTGCGACTCTTTAACAACAACCCATTGGGTCTCTTTTCCAGCATAAGCACCAATTACACGATCATATTTTTTGACCTTCCATGTTGGATGTTTAGATGTTATTTGTCCATTTGCCCATGCATCGGTATCAATTTCAGGAATATTAACATCTGGTTTAAATTTAGCGCTCCCTCCATTAGCCGTTGTACTAACAATATCCTTCCAAGGTACTCCTTTAGGTGGATAATGCTTGTGCTTATGATTAACTGATTTTGGAGAACTATTCAACATAACATAAATAGGCTCCACTCCAGTTCCCGTCACATCAGGCTGCCAGTAGATGAGGTCCTGCAGAGGCAGGAGGTCTGCTATCGGGAACGTAGTGGTGACGATACTGTCGGCCTGCTTCACTTCTGTGCCAGTATGTACCGGCGTCACTGGTACCGGGGAGTTATTCCCGGTGTGTGATGGTGCCGCAGGGCCGAGCGGTACTGGATTAACCAGGATGGTACGCGACGGAGCACCAGCCACCGCTGGCACTGTAATTTTATCCAGCCCGGTAGCTTTGTCGCGTACTGCATTCAGCACAGGAACCGTCGGGGATACACCACTGGTGCCGGTCTTCACTAAGTTTACTGACTGCCGTCCGTCACTGTTCGTGGAGATGAAACCACGCACCGGCAGGTTGATACTTTTCATCCCCGGCTCGATATTCACCTTTCCGGCAGTGAACAGACGGGCCTGAGCAGCCAGCATTTCAATATCCCGTCCGGGAACTTTATCACTACCTGCACCTACGGGAGGCGAGAAGAATATCGTTGATGCCACCGCCGCCATAGGTCCGGCAGCACTGGCTGTGGCAGTTCCCACAGCCCCCCGCCAGAGAGCTGAGGAAAACCATCCTGATAGCTCAGCACTCCCCGTCATCACTGCACTGGTAGCACGTGAAAGGGTGGTTGCCGCGGCGGACAATTGTGTCATACCCGGAGCCCGGCCTAACAACGTCACACCGGGTGCCATCATCGCAGTGGTGGCTGCGTTTACCATTTCCAGCGTGTAAACAGGGGGATTCTGAACCCCGGCCTTTGCGAACAGGGCCTTACGGGTCGCTTCATTTGCTTCCGCTTCAGCCCGAAGCTTGCCAGCTTCAGCTCTGGCGTTGTTTTCAACCTCCTGACGACGCTGTAGTGGCTCAGTCGGCATCTGCATGGTCATGGAAAAATACAGCGGCTCCACTCCGCTGCCTTGAGGGAACCAAACGATAAAATCGCTGGTATTAGCGCCAACCGTAAATCCGGCCTCACGCAGGTCTCCCCTAACTTTCACTGCATCCCAGAGAAAGCGAGGGTTCTTCCGCGGGGATTTTGCTGAAAACTCAAAAGTATTGGTACGCATAACCCCCGGCAGGCGCCCGATAGCGTAATAATTTCCGCGGACAACGGCTTTCACCACAGGGAGGTTATACTCGCTGGCCCCAACCGACACAGCAGAAATTAGCTGCGTTCCCCCCTGGACATCATCCAGGATGCGAGTATGTACCGGTATACTTTCAGGGGCAGAAGACATCGCAGAGATGTTACTGTCCGTCAGCGCCTGTAAGGGAAACCAGATGAAAACCGGGTCGATGACTTTGTTTTTACCCGGGTACCAAGGCGCAGGTTTCAGCTTCCAGATATCTACTGCGGACATACCGCCTTTTAGAGGGGCCCCTTTAACCTTTTTTATTGCAGCCTGCATCTCCTCCGGCACACCGGCCGGCAGGGCCTCATTGTAGCCATCCTCCTCCGGCACCCAGCCATTGCCAGTTACCGGGTCAAAGGTTTTTTCTCCAGGGACATACCACTCTTTAATATCCGGTCGTTTAGGCCAGGTATCATCCTGCGTTCCTTTTGGGGTGACCATCAGTGTTTCTGTATCCCCCGGCAGCGGTGGAATATCATATCCGCGGGTTGGCCAGCCCCATGTATCCCCGTTCCAGACAACACCGGGTTCTGGGGGAACGCCGTTATTATAGCTAGCCGGATCGTAATTAATATCACTCATAAACACTCCCTGTGGACGCATCCCAAGCCAGTTGCAGACAGGAGACTTGTGTGCAAGTCTCCATCAAATCAGAGATGGTGGTTTCAGCGTTGTACAGCATCGGCGTTCTCCAGAGACTGAAAACGGACTTCCAGTGCCTTTCTGGCCAGTTTCTCTTCTCTGAGCGCCTCAACCAGCAGGGCCACTACGGCGTTGATGTTGACTGCGCGGGCATCACCAAGCACCCTGCCGTCATTGAGTGTCAGAGCTGTCTGCGTCACCGCCTGTGGCAGTACACTCTCTACTTCCTGAGCAATCACCCCGGCTTCCGATACGCCCTGTTTGAGGTAAGTGTAACCACCAATACTGTCGAGTTTTTCCAACGCATTACCAATTTTTTCAACCTGAGTTTTCATTCGCACATCGGAACTGCTGTGCCAGGCACCATTTGTGTAAGCATGTCCGTCGTTACGGAATTCATACCAGCCCTGAGATCCACCATTAGCGACATGAAGCCCGAGGAAATGGTGTTGACCAATGCGTTCGTAATGGTAAAAATCTGCGGATAAATCACTTATGCCCTGGAACCATATCCCATTGGTTTTCCTGTCCTTATTACTGTTCGTATTGTAGACACCATCAGCTTTGATCCACCCGTCAGTATTACGTTTTGTCAGTCGACCGACCGATAGCTCTGCTCGCGGTTTCAGATGCAGTTCGTTCCAACTTCCCTTCATATCCCTGTAAGAAATTAATCCGTAATCTTCCTTTCCGGTAATAATCCGGGATCCCATCAGCATCGTGGTAGTTATTTTGCCAGTGGTAAAATCAGTGTGAATATCTGCAGCGCGGTAAGTCTGCCCATTAATAAGTGGGTCAGGGCCCGTAGTCTTTGCTGTAATACCCGCATTATGAGAAATGAATGCACCACCAGAAATGTCGACCCCGTTTCGCAGAGAGACGCGACCAGAAGACAAATTGAATGAAAACGGTCGAAGTGTATTCCACTGACCATTTTGAGCTTGCCCGGTGACCGTAGTCAGGGCGTAAAAATCTTTACCATCGTTACGGAGAATGACACCAGTATTTCCGTTTGCAAGCCGAAATGCATTAGCCGCTTTTGAAACTACCTCGCCATCACTAACGATGCGCTTACGAAGTGCGGTTAGTGATTTCATTTCGGAAATATCGTCGTTAATACCATTTAAAACTTGTGCATTCTTTTTTTGGTCAGCCATATTCATTTTTCCTTATTAATTGCTAAATGCTTACTGTATAAAAATTATTTTCTCGTAGCGCTTATATCTGTACTTTCACTGTCGACCGTTGATCACAACTAATTTAAGTCGATTTCCTCAGCAACGGCAGATGAGAAGAATTCGAGAGAGTCAAATCATTAGGCATATTTAACCCCCCCAGATTACAGCCACTAAACTAATAATATTTATTAAAATTAGTTCAGAACATTTTCTTCAAGAGTAAAATTAACACTACTTTATATAAACAGGCAGTTATATAAGCACTCTCGCTTTCAACCAGCCATATACAAATGATTCATTGGAATCATACTTTTCAACCAGCTCCAGATAATACTGTCCCTGGCTACAATTCAGTGCTCGAAGTAATACGTTCTCTCCCTCTTTCCCTCTGCGGATAAGATAAAGACTCAACGCATTTAAGGTTCTGGGGCCAATAACTCCATCCGATATGAGATCCGGATAGAGCATTCCACGATGATTAAAAGCATTTAGCCACCGTTGAAGCCACTTGCTTGGTAATGACGGTCCCATGTTGACACCAGCATCACACAACTTTTCAGCGATAGTGGCAGATATGTCAGCAACCTGATCAAACCGGGGCGCAATCCAGTAGTCAGCATTGAGAATATCCAGCGCTCGCTGACGCGTCAGCTTTCGCATATCGCCATCATAGCCATGGGCCCGGGCGGTCACCTGAGTAATTCCCCAGTTTGTCGCCCCACCTTTATCATCCGGATGATTTACATAACCGCCCTCCTTATCCAAAATGGTATTAAAAATGTCATCTTTGTTCATACACACCTCATTTATACCCGTCATACTTCAAGTTGCATGTGCGTTGGCTTTGTTACTCGGCTCATCCATGAGCCTCGCCCTTCGGGGCCAGCGCAAGCGCTATTCAAGGCACGAGTGCCTTGTCCTGCAACTCGAATTATTTAGGGTGTGTCGATTAAATGTGCAATATTCCCTTTCGCACGAAACACAGCCATAAAAACGAAAAAATTGACTACAACAACCAACCAGTGGGTCGACTCATATAAGCCGAACAAATAGCGGAACGGTATGCTGGCATAGGTAATCACGAGTAAATATGCTGTACACGATACCCATGGCCGATATCTCCTGAGCTGGACACGGCGATAAAACATCAAATTTAGGGTAATAAAAGCACAGAGAACTGAATTAACCAGTGCAGGAAGGTTATTTTCCATTCGTACGCTCATTATTATGCCGGTTTAATATTTTGTACAAATCGGTTAGTTCTTGATTATTCAGAAACGTGAGGATCTTAATAATAAGTGCAGATATCAGCACCGCACCCAGCGCGTCTAATGGCCTTTCACTATACCCTGTCCAGGATGCCAGTTTCGTCCCGATTAACCCTGCTCCCAGGACACCAACAATAAAGGAAGTCATGAAATAAGCGGCCAATCGAAAGCGGGTAATATTTACCGCAGTTGCCACATAAAATACCGCACCAGCAAAAGCCCCAAAAACAACGCCATAATCAATACCTGTTACCAACCCAAACATACCAGCTCCCATTAGTCCACCAGCAACAACTAGCGATGTACCGGAAACAGGATCAGACATTTACCCTCCCTTCTTTCACTGTGAGTGATGATGGTAAATACCGAAGTGCAGAATAATTTTTCATACTTACACTACGGTTACCTCGCCGTTATTTTCTTTCTTTTTTGTAAACCAAGTGCATAGATCGCCCGATGGCAAAAATAGTCAGCGGATTCTATATATTTATGCCCAAACTCTTGTTGATAAATAATTGCCGCTCGCTCAATTTGGCGTTTGTATTCTTCACGTTGCCAGATAACATCCTGAGCAATAAATTTTATAGGCACAGCGTTATCAATAGAGTCCGGCGTATGATGTACTCCTTTGGCCTGAATCTGAGCGCGACCAGGCGTCGGTCGATGCAGAACATCTGCAGTGAGGGTTTCAGGATTTTGCAAGTGCGAGCGACGTTCACGGCGTCGGCCCGCAGCAGAACCCTTAAACGCGGTTCGACGGGACATAACAGCCTCCTTAATGATCTTTGGTGGTACGGTCATAGCGGAGACATTCGCTTAAACGAGCCTTATTGGAAACCCCATCCCAAAGTTCATTATTTGAGGAAACTGGCTTTTCAGCCACGTAGATTCATTACTGAATCGTTGTATCTCATCATCAGGATGATTGAGTTAAATCGTGTTGATGAAATAAAGATACCTTAAGGTTACTTAAAAATAAATACCCACGGGTATATTTTTCCATTTAAAATGATAATTACATGAAAATAAAGGATTTTTATGCATAACTTATTTGACGGGAGAGTCGGAAAGGAGATGGAAGAGTACAAGTGTTGCCTATGCGATGGCATAAGCAACCCTGATAGCGGAGCCCGTGGAACATTCTCAATAAGGCTTTGACACGACGCATCTGCACGCCTGACGTGCAGGCCGAATTTACACGAAGCGTTTAACGCTGTGGCTATAGATAACGCGACCGATAATTTTCAGATATTGTTCATGGCTTTCGCCAATCGTCCAGTCGGCATATTTACTGTTATCTGAATGCACAAGCAGGCCATCGGCAGTGAACTGTAGACGTTTTACCAACACCGCGCCTTTAAATGAGAAGACATAGATGCCGTCACCTTCGAAGTAATCTTTCGATACATCAATAAAGATATAGTCGCCAGTTTCAATCGTGCCTGACATGCTATCGCCGGATACCGTGATCACTTTGATATTCTCTGCGGGTCGGTTACCAAAAAGCCTGAGCGCGCCGACGGAGTCATAGGTGATACTGCTGACGGTTTCATCAACTTCACTTGAAACAATGCAACCGGGTCCAGCGCTGGCTTGTGCATCCAGAACTTCAATAACGTATTGTATCTGTGGTGAGTTTTCCACTCGTTCGCCCACGCTATCAATACTCCCGGTAATACCGTCCATCCATCCACGGGGCAGATTGAATGAAGATTCAATAAGTTCGACCATCTCGTCAGCTATCCTTTTCTTTTGCTTCTTACCTTCGGGGTAGAGCATCCGTGAGACATAAGAAGGCTCCCGACCAATGGTTCGGGCCACATCAACGGCTTTTCCGCCACATAAATTATCGCGGATATAGAGCAGGCGTTGCCGCCGGGTTTCGTATTTGTCCATAGGAGCGATTTTAACGTCATTTACCATCAGATGGGCAAAATATAGCAAATACTCATAAAATTACCTATAGGTAATCATCATCAATGCCCACGCTTCATCATCTTCCAGGTGCCGAACGGAAATCGACAACATTGCTACTTATGGAAAAATGGCGCACTCAATTTTGGTGTAGGGTGTCGTCCATACGCGAGTCTCTATGCTCAAGCTGAACTAATTTATCTAACTTATGGATTTTGTAGCGCCTGGAGATCAAAAAAGCCTGGTTCTTTGGCGTCTATACTTAAAACAAGCAGTCGCAAACGGGGTAACACAGCGCTCGTCAAAAATGAATTGATAAGAATCCTGTAAGGTTGCGCTGATGTCGGGTTGCAAGAAAAACATAAGCAAATGCTCAGGGAGTGTCCTTGAGCATAAATTTTATATTTATCAAAAATTAAGCAATGTGAGTATTGAATATGATCACTATCGACGGTAATGGCGCGGCCGCCTCAGTCGCGTTTCGCACCAGTGAAGTTATCGCCATCTACCCGATTACGCCCAGCTCCACGATGGCGGAACAGGCGGACGCCTGGGCTGGCAACGGGCTGAAAAACGTCTGGGGCGACGTTCCCCGCGTCGTCGAAATGCAGTCGGAGGCCGGGGCAATTGGTGCCGTACACGGTGCGCTGCAAACCGGTGCCCTCTCAACCTCTTTTACTTCATCGCAGGGTTTACTGCTGATGATCCCGACGCTGTACAAACTGGCAGGCCAACTGATGCCGTTTGTTCTGCACGTCGCTGCCCGTACCGTGGCAACCCACGCGCTCTCTATCTTCGGCGATCACTCTGATGTGATGGCTGTGCGCCAGACCGGTTGCGCGATGCTCTGCGCCAGCAGCGTCCAGGAAGCGCAGGATTTTGCCCTGATTTCGCATATCGCCACGCTGCAAAGCCGGGTTCCATTTATTCATTTCTTCGATGGTTTTCGCACCTCGCACGAAATCAATAAAATCGCTCCGCTGGCCGACGATACCCTCCGTAGCCTGCTGCCGCAGGATAGAATTGACGAACATCGCCAGCGCGCGCTGAATCCGGAACATCCGGTGATCCGTGGTACCTCCGCCAACCCGGATACTTACTTCCAGTCCCGCGAAGCAACTAACCCGTGGTACGACGCGGTTTACGATCATGTCGAAACCGCCATGAACGATTTCGCCGCCGCCACCGGACGCCAGTACAAGCCGTTTGAGTTCTACGGCCATCCGCAGGCAGAACGCGTCATTGTGATCATGGGCTCGGCCATTGGTACCTGTGAAGAAGTGGTTGAAGAATTGCTGAACCGTGGCGAAAAAGTCGGCGTGCTGAAAGTTCGTCTTTACCGCCCCTTCTCTGCCGCTCATTTGTTGGAAGTCCTGCCGGAAAGCGCCCGCGCCGTGGCAGTACTGGACCGCACTAAGGAACCTGGGGCTCAGGCAGAACCGTTGTATCTCGACGTGATGACCGCTCTGGCGGAAGCCTTTAACCGCGGCGAGCGCGAAACTCTGCCGCGCACAATTGGCGGTCGTTATGGACTGTCCTCCAAAGAGTTCGGCCCGGAGTGCGTGCTGGCGATTTTCAACGAACTGAGCGCCGCCAAACCGAAACCGCGCTTTACCGTCGGAATCTATGACGACGTTACCAACCTTTCCCTGCCGCTGGTGGAAAATACCCTGCCGTCGGAAGCCAAGCTGGAAGCGTTGTTCTACGGTCTCGGCAGCGACGGCAGCGTCTCGGCCACCAAAAATAATATCAAGATTATCGGCAACTCAACGCCGTGGTTCTCGCAGGGCTATTTCGTCTATGACTCAAAAAAAGCCGGCGGCCTGACGGTTTCACACCTGCGCGTTAGCGAGAAACCGATTCGTTCTTCTTATCTGATTTCACAGGCGGACTTCGTCGGCTGTCATCAGCTCCAGTTTATCGACAAGTATCAGATGGTCGAGCGTCTGAAGCCTGGCGGCATTTTCCTGCTCAACACACCTTACAGCGCTGATGAAGCCTGGTCGCGTCTGCCGCAGGAAGTGCAGGCGACGTTGAATCAGAAAAAAGCGCGGTTCTATATCGTCAATGCGGCAAAAATCGCCCGCGAATGCAGCCTCGGCGCGCGTATTAACACCGTTATGCAGATGGCATTTTTCCACCTGACGCAAATCCTGCCGGGCGATAGCGCGCTGGCGGAGCTGCAGGGCGCTATTGCCAAAAGCTATAGCAGCAAAGGTCAGGAACTGGTCGAACGCAACTGGCAGGCGCTGGCGATGGCCCGCGAGTCGCTGGCAGAGGTGCCGTTACAGCCGGTCGACGGCAACAGCCCGAACCGCCCGCCGGTGGTGTCCGATGCCGCACCAGACTTTGTCAAAACGGTGACCGCCGCGATGCTGGCGGGGCTCGGTGATGCGCTGCCGGTTTCCGCTCTGCCACCGGACGGCACCTGGCCAATGGGCACCACTCGTTGGGAAAAACGCAATATTGCCGAAGAGATCCCAATCTGGAAGGAAGAGCTTTGTACTCAGTGTAACCACTGCGTCGCCGCCTGCCCGCACTCGGCTATTCGCGCCAAAGTGGTCTCCCCGGAAGCGATGGAAAGCGCCCCGACCAGCCTGCACTCTCTGGATGTGAAATCTCGCGACATGCGCGGGCAGAAATATGTATTGCAGGTGGCGCCGGAAGATTGCACCGGTTGTAATCTCTGCGTCGAAGTGTGCCCGGCGAAAGACCGGCAAAACCCGGAAATCAAGGCCATCAATATGATGTCGCGCCTTGAGCACGTTGAAGAAGAGAAAGTGAATTATGACTACTTCCTCAACCTGCCGGAAATTGACCGCAGCAAGCTGGAACGTATTGATATCCGAACATCGCAGCTGATTAGCCCGCTGTTCGAATACTCCGGGGCCTGCTCCGGCTGCGGCGAAACGCCGTATATCAAACTGCTGACCCAGCTTTACGGCGACCGGATGCTGATTGCCAACGCCACCGGTTGTTCATCAATCTACGGCGGTAACCTCCCCTCTACGCCATATACCACGGATGCTAACGGCCGCGGCCCGGCGTGGGCGAACTCGCTGTTCGAGGATAACGCCGAATTTGGTTTGGGCTTCCGCCTTACCGTCAATCAGCATCGTCAGCGCGTGATGCGTCTGCTGTCAGAGTTTGCCGATAAGCTTCCGGCGGAGCTGAACGACGCGCTGCATGCAGAAGCAACGCCTGAGGTGCGCCGTGAACAGGTTGCCGAACTGCGTAAGGTTCTGGCAAATGAAGAGAGTGCCAAGGAACTGTTAACCGATGCCGATGCGCTGGTGGAGAAATCTATCTGGCTGATCGGCGGCGACGGATGGGCCTACGATATTGGCTTTGGCGGGCTCGACCACGTGCTGAGCCTGACCGAAAACGTCAATATTCTGGTGCTCGATACCCAGTGCTATTCCAACACCGGCGGCCAGGCCTCGAAGGCTACCCCACTGGGCGCAGTCACTAAGTTTGGTGAGCACGGTAAGCGCAAAGCACGTAAAGATCTCGGCGTGAGCATGATGATGTACGGCCATGTCTACGTTGCACAGATTTCACTGGGTGCCCAGCTTAACCAGACGGTAAAAGCGATTCAGGAAGCAGAGGCTTATCCGGGACCGTCGCTGATTATCGCCTACAGCCCTTGCGAGGAGCACGGTTACGATTTGGCCTTGAGCCACGATCAGATGCGTCAACTGACGGCCACCGGATTCTGGCCGCTGTACCGCTTCGACCCGCGTCGCGCCGATGAAGGCAAGCTCCCACTGGCGCTGGATTCTCGTCCACCGTCAGACGCGCTGGCAGAAACGTTGCTTAACGAGCAGCGCTTCCGTCGCCTGAATGCTCAGCAGCCGGAAGTGGCGGAGCAGTTGTGGAAGGATGCAACGAAAGATCTGCAAAAACGCTACGACTTCCTCGCGCAGCTGGCCGGTAAGGCTGAAAAACCAGCGACTGAAAGTTAAACCGCAGGCGTTTTTTCAGCATATAAAAAAAGCCCGAATATCAATTCGGGCTTGTCATTTAACCGACCAATAAAAACCATTCTCAGGAACGGACGGCAGCAAAAAAATTTTGGATGACAATAAAGGCATATAACGGGCGGATAATACGACATTAAAATTGGCGTGTATAATTTTTATTTTATATGTTTTCAATAAAAGCATTCACTATAATTATCATCATTTCATTAGTATTATTTGTTTTAGATTTTACTTATATCGTAACAATTGATACTTACCATATATTAATTCGCTCCTTTAGCATGAGTTCACTTCCCTTGAGGAAGCTAAAACAAAAACAGCTAAAGGATTGTCTAAATGAAAAGAAAAGTACTGGCCCTCGTTATCCCGGCATTATTAGCTGCTGGCGCTGCTCATTCCGCTGAGATTTATAATAAAGACGGAAATAAACTGGACCTCTATGGCAAGGTAGACGGTCTGCATTATTTCTCTGATGACTCTTCTAAAAATGGCGATCAGTCTTACGTTCGTCTTGGCTTCAAAGGCGAAACCCAGATTAACGATCAACTGACCGGTTACGGCCAATGGGAATACAACGTCCAGGCGAACAACACCGAAGGGGCTGACAACCAGTCCTGGACCCGTCTGGCGTTTGCTGGTCTGAAATTCGCTAACTACGGTTCATTCGATTACGGCCGTAACTATGGCGTGCTGTACGACGTAGAAGGCTGGACCGATATGCTGCCAGAGTTCGGTGGCGACTCCTACTCTCAGGCTGACAACTTCATGGCTGGTCGCGCCAACGGCGTAGCAACCTACCGTAACAATGACTTCTTCGGTCTGGTTAACGGTCTGAACTTCGCCCTGCAGTATCAGGGTAAAAACGAAAACGCCGGTAGCGGCGAAGGCACCAACAACGGCGACCGCAGCGTGCGCAACGCGAATGGCGACGGCTTTGGTCTGTCTACTTCTTATGATTTCGGTATGGGTATCAGCGCCGCTGCTGCTTACACCTCTTCTGACCGCACCAACGATCAGATGACCCAGACCACTGCCGGCGGCGACAAAGCTGAAGCATGGACGACAGGCCTGAAATATGATGCCAACAATATCTATCTGGCAACCATGTATTCAGAAACTCGCAACATGACTCCGTATGGCAACGGTAACGGCGTCGCGAACAAAACCCAGAACTTCGAAGTGACCGCTCAGTATCAGTTCGACTTCGGCCTGCGCCCGGCTGTTTCTTTCCTGATGTCTAAAGGTAAAGACCTGAGCAATACCGATGGCGACAAAGACCTGGTGAAATATGCTGATGTCGGTGCAACCTATTACTTCAACCGTAATATGTCTACCTACGTTGATTACAAAATCAACCTGCTGGACGAAGACGACAGCTTCTATTCTAACAGAGGCATTTCTACTGATGACGTTGTAGCATTGGGCCTGGTTTACCAGTTCTAATGTTAAGGCCCGCTGGTAACGGCGGGCTCTCTCCTACTCTTACTCCTTCAACAGCCTCAGTCAAATCAAAACAATATATCTAATGCCTTAAAATAGTCGTCCGATGAATGATATATTGCTATCAAGAACTGCCGTAGCCGTAGAGGACACCCATTATGAATCATCAGCCCGTAAAATCTTCCCGAATCACCTCCGTCGCCTATGACGAGTCCTCCGGTATTCTTGAAATACGCTTTCGCGATAACCAAACGCTGCAGTATATCGGTGTCCCGCCGCGTATTTATCGTAATTTCCTGCAAGTTGTTTCTAAAGGTCGTTTTTACGATGGCGTCATAAAAGGTAAATTTACCGAACGCCGCTGCGCCTGATAGTAAAAGTGTGATTGTGGTCAATGTACAATAATTGCCTGGATGGCCTACACTTTTAGTGGTTACTTAAACAGGAGGTTTTATGAACAGAATGATTCTTGTGCCCATCGATATTTCCGATACAGAATTAACTGACCGCGTTATCAAGCATGTTGAAGCAGAAGCCAGAATCGATGATGCCGAGGTGCATTTCCTGACCGTCATTCCCTCCCTGCCCTATTACGCTTCGCTGGGAATGGCCTACACCGCTGAGCTACCTGCGATGGATGAACTGAAAGCGGAATCTGAATCGCGGCTGAAGGAAATTGTGAGTAAGTTTAATATCCCGGAAGACCGCATCCATTTCCACATTACGGAAGGTTCGCCGAAGGATAAAATCCTCGCGATGGCGAAATCGCTACCCGCAGACCTGGTGATTATTTCATCGCATCGCCCGGATATTACGACCTATCTGCTGGGTTCTAACGCTGCCGCTGTCGTGCGCCACGCCGAGTGTTCGGTGCTGGTCGTGCGTTAACCCTCTTAGCCCGCCATCGTGCGGGCTTTTTGTCTTTCCCCTCAGGGGTATTTAACCTTAAATGTGCTGACATTCCCCTCGCTAATCCGTACCATACACGCCACATGCTACGCACCAGCAAAAAACCGATAGAATGCTGGCAGAACGCGTGCTCTTCTGATGCCACAATATGAATTGAGCCACTATTAAATGCTGCAAAATCAAGAAATTAGCAAGAAAGAAAAATACAACATCGACAAGCTGCAAAAGCGCCTGCGTCGCAACGTCGGTGAGGCAATCGCCGATTTCAATATGATTGAAGAAGGCGACCGTATTATGGTCTGCCTTTCCGGTGGCAAAGACAGTTACACCATGCTGGAAATCCTGCGTAATCTGCAAAGAAGCGCGCCGATTTCCTTCTCGCTGGTCGCGGTAAACCTCGATCAAAAACAGCCGGGCTTCCCGGCACATATCCTGCCGGAATATCTTGAGCAGTTGGGTGTTGAATACAAAATTGTTGAAGAGAACACCTACGGCATCGTTAAAGAAAAAATCCCGGAAGGTAAAACCACCTGCTCGCTGTGCTCGCGCCTGCGCCGCGGCATTCTTTATCGTACTGCCACTGAGCTGGGCGCGACCAAAATCGCCCTGGGTCACCACCGCGACGACATCTTACAAACGCTGTTCCTCAATATGTTCTACGGTGGGAAGATGAAAGGCATGCCGCCGAAGCTGATGAGCGATGACGGCAAGCATATCGTTATCCGCCCGCTGGCCTATTGCCGCGAAAAAGATATCGAGCGCTTCTCTCAGGCGAAAGAGTTCCCGATCATTCCGTGTAACCTGTGCGGCTCGCAGCCTAACCTTCAGCGTCAGGTGATTGGCGATATGCTACGCGACTGGGATAAACGCTATCCGGGACGCATCGAAACGATGTTCAGCGCGATGCAAAACGTGGTGCCATCTCACCTCAGCGATACCAACCTTTTCGACTTTAAAGGGATTAACCACGGTTCAGCGGTGGTTGACGGCGGCGATCTGGCATTCGATCGCGAAGAGATCCCAATGCAGCCTGCGGGCTGGCAACCGGAAGAAGACGAAGCACAGCTCGATGAGCTGCGTCTGAACGTAGTGGAAGTTAAATAACGACGAGCGTCTCAGGCCACAGCCTGAGACGCGTTTTCAACGCTTATTTCAACAAACGAACCCGGCAGGCTTTACCTTTGATTTTACCGTTTTGCAGTTGCTTAAACGCCTTATGCGCCACGCCCTGACGAACGGCAACGTAAACATGAGCCGGATGGACGTTGATTTTACCGATGTCCGCACCATCAAGACCGATATCACCCGTTAGCGCTCCCAACACATCGCCCGCGCGCATCTTGGCCTTTTTGCCACCATCAATACACAACGTCGCCATTTCCGCCTGTAGCGGCACAATATTGCTCGTTGCCGGACCGTTCATCCAGTTCAGCTTTATTTGCAGCATTTCTGCGAGAATATTCGCGCGCTGCGCCTCTTCCGGCGCGCAGAGGCTGATTGCCAGGCCACTTTCACCGGCACGGGCAGTACGACCAATGCGATGCACGTGAACTTCCGGGTCCCAGGCCAGTTCGTAGTTCACCACCAGCTCCAGCGACTTGATATCTAATCCGCGAGCGGCAACATCTGTCGCCACCAGCACGCGCGAGCTGCCGTTGGCAAAGCGCACCAGCGTCTGGTCACGATCGCGCTGTTCAAGATCGCCATGCAGCGACAATGCGCTTTGTCCGGCAGCGTTCAGGGAATCGCAAACGGCCTGGCAATCTTTTTTAGTGTTACAGAACACCACGCATGAGGCGGGCTGATGCTGACTCAGTAGCTTTTGTAGTAGTGCGATTTTACCGTGTTGCGAAGTTTCAAAGAACTGTTGTTCGATAGCCGGAATGGCATCAACAGCATCAATTTCAATGGTCTGCGGATTGTTCTGTACACGACCGCTAATCGCCGCGATAGCTTGCGGCCAGGTGGCAGAAAACAGCAGCGTCTGGCGCGAAGCCGGAGCATAGCGGATCACTTCGTCAATGGCGTCGCTAAACCCCATATCCAGCATGCGGTCTGCCTCATCCATCACCAGCGTTTGCAGGGCATCCAGCGACACGGTGCCTTTTTGCAGGTGATCGAGTAAACGCCCCGGTGTGGCAACGATAATATGCGGCGCATGCTGTAGCGAATCACGCTGCGCGCCAAAAGGCTGCCCGCCGCACAAGGTTAAAATTTTAATATTTGGCAGGAAACGTGCCAGACGGCGCAGTTCACCTGCGACCTGATCCGCCAGTTCACGCGTCGGGCACAGCACCAACGACTGCGTCAGGAACAGCGATGCATCAACGTGCTGGAGTAATCCGAGGCCAAATGCCGCCGTTTTTCCGCTGCCGGTTTTCGCCTGCACGCGCACATCTTTACCGGCCAAAATCGCGGGCAAAGCCGCCGCCTGAACCGGAGTCATCGAGAGATATCCCAGTTCATTCAGGTTATCTAGCTGGGCGGCGGGCAAAACATTCAGAGTAGAAAAAGCGGTCACAATTATTTCTCGCATTACATTAAAGGGCGGACAATCTGCTGGCGCGTATCCTCGCAGATCTCCGCTTCCGATGCGACAATTTAATCGGTTCATCATCAGGCGGAGGATCAGGTAACGGATGCGGTCGCGGTCTGGGATCGGGCACCGGAACCGGATCGTTAGGTTCAGGTGAGATAGGTATTGAGTTCAGTGGCTGATAACGCATATTGACTCCCGGTTATGGGCGGGTACACCAATTAAGCGTAGAAGCTGACAAACAGAGCGCAAAAAAAAGCCGACTCATTAAAGTCGGCGTCGTACGAATCAATTGTGCTATGCAGTAATTCAAAAAAGGAAGTAAGACAATATGGAGCGCAACGCCCATCGCTTGACGTTGCATTCACCTGCGAGAGAGATATTGCCCTGAATGGGTAGGTGGTTTATTGATTTCGCTCAAACATTGCCGGGTTTTCACCATCATCATTATGAAAAAAGGCGATTCTTTACAGCCATTTACTACGATGCAACCACCATGTAACACCGCCAATGAGAACAACTAACATTATGCAAAAAATAGAAAACCCCATATGCCAGCTGTTGCCTGGAATACCGCCGAGGTTGACGCCAAACAGCCCGGTTAAAAAGGTGCTGGGTAGAAAGACCATCGCCATCAGCGACATAGTGTAGGTTCTGCGCGATAGCGACTCCTGCATAATCTGCGCTATCTCATCGCTCATAATCGCCGTGCGAGCAATGCAGCTATCAATCTCATCAAGCCCGCGTCCCAGACGCTCGGCAATATCCTGCATCCGCCGCCGCTGGTCATCGGTTAGCCACGGCAGACGTTCACTGGCAAGTCTTGCATAGACATCCCGCTGCGGTGCCATATAGCGGCGCATGACAATAAGCTGTTTACGCAACAGCGCCAGAAAACCGCGCGGCGGCACCTGCTGATCCAGGAGGTCATCTTCCAGATCGATAATGCGGTCGTGAAGCTGCTCGATAAACTCGCTCGCGTGATCGGTCAGAGCATCGCAAACGTCCACCAGCCAGCTACCGCCGTCTGTCGGACCATTACCCTCACGTAAATCGCCAAGCACATCGTCCAGCGCCAGGACTTTACGCTGCCGGGTCGAGACGATTAAACGCTCATCCATATAAAGGCGCATTGCCACCAGCTGGTCTGGCCGCTCATCGGTACTGCCGTTGATACAACGCAGCGTGATCAGCGCCCCATCACCAATCCGCGTGACCCGGGGACGAGTGCTCTCCCCGGATAGCGCATCACGTACGTTATTAGGCAGCAGCGGCGTTGCGGCCAGCCATTCCGCGCTATCAACATGGGTATAATTGAGATGCAGCCAGCAAGGATGCTCTTTATCGATGGTGTCGCTGTCGGCCAGCGGTTTAACGCCGCCCTGCCCGTCGAATACCCATGCAAAAACGGCATCCGACACGTTCAGTTCCGATCCCTTAATGGCGTCCACTGGACCTCCGTAAACTCATGCACATTTCCGTAGTCTAGCCTTACACTACGGTTACGCAAGAGTTAATCAAGGCATGCTGCTGAATTCGCTGGCAAAATGAAGGGGAGAAAAAAGAACCCGCCGTTGGCGGGTTGTGGATGTGTTTTGCGATACTGTGCCTAACCCGCGTTATCAGCCACCGCCAAAAAACAGGCTGGTAGGATGGCAGGCTAGCGGAAGCCGTTCATTTTTTCTCTTCTGCGTACTGACGAGCGTTGTCGTGCAAATGGGTACACATGCTTTAATCCTCCATAGTCATAAGCACAACAAAGATAGATGAGAATGTATATTTTGCAAGTTTATACCCGTCATACTTCAAGTTGCTTGTGCGTTGGCTTTCCTCGCTCACCCCAGTCACTTACTTCAGTAAGCTCCTGGGGATTCACTGCGTCGCCGCCTTCCTGCAACTCGAATTATTTTGGTTATATTCAACGCGTATGCCTAAACAATCTTTCATTTGCAAATATTTCAGCAGCAGCAAAAGGTCCAAATCATTGCGTAAATTGAATTTAGACATAATTATTCTTTTATGTGAGAAAACCGTCTTTGTGCAAAGCGCGAGTTTTCGCGCAATATCGCTTACTGGCAGCCCTTCATGTAATGCTGCGGCAACTTTTCTCTGCTGTGGGGAAAGTTGCCGATGATGACATTCACAACACCGCACATCAGGTTTATCCATCGATTGCGCTTGCATCAGCAGGTGAATCCGTTTTATTTTCGCCATAATTCGATTTATCTGTTCATCCTGCTGAATAAAGACCATATCCTGCAGACATAATGGCAAAGCCCCTCCCGGACGCAGAAACCGCTTATCAACCAAACCGATAAGTAAACCCACCCGGCGATTCAATAATTCCGGGTGGCAAACAAATTCCTCTCCCCGGCACAAATTCAGCGCCATAATATCAGCATCAATGATGACCTCTTTATCAACATCGTTTATTACGTGCATATTAAATAGCACGTCGGGAAAGAGACTTTCCATTAACTTACTAAACCCTACCCTAAAAAAGTAATTGTCATTTTTAATGAAAACATTCAATGTCGTCACTTCGATCTCTAATTTATAGGTGATAGCATATCGAGCATCAACCAGACGATTGTTGTCACTGAAATAACAGCGACTGCCGTTTTACAAAAAAGCATACAGAAAAGCATGACATTCCTTTATTGCCAGGTAAACGTCGCAGTAACCACCGCACTAATTGTTCCGGGTGTAACGTTCCCTTGCGAACTAAATGCTCGGGCACGTAGATGGTAGCGATACTCATTATTGATAATAATGCCGCTGACTGTTTTATCTTTCCCTAACGGCTGGCCGTCTGCTGTTTGTAGCTGAATCGCTATATTGCCTGCGCTGCCAGCATTCTGGTAGAGATCATCCGGCCCGGCGCTATCGGCATTGCCGGATAACTGCATCGTGGCTTTTACCGTTCCCGCCGGGCAGCGTTCAATATTAAAATCAAAGAATACCCAGTCTGTGGCTGAACCCGGCGTATACAGAGATGAGGACTGAACACCCTGCACGCCCGTCAACGGAACGGTTCTTGCGATACTATCGCTGCTGATCTGGCAAGGTGCTGCAACAATCTTACCTTTGATATTCAACGCAACTGGGTCGCCCCCGAAAGCTGTAGCGGAAATAAATATCAGGCCCGGGAGCAAATATTTTAACTTAGCTATCATTTCCCCTCCTACTGATAAGTCATATCCAGCGTTGCCGTGGCATTTGCCTCGCCTGCTTTCACCAGCGATTTAGTCTGGTAGTAGCGCGCCATAATCGGGAAGCTTTCCAGTCCGCCAGGCGACTGTTTTAACATCAGTCGATTGTTTAACTGTATCGGGGCATTGTTATAAAGCAGCTGCACTCCGACGCCATCTGCGACGTTATCTCCCCCTTGCCCGGTTAATGCCAATACGCTGGCATTAGCGCTGGCATCAGGGTTTTGTACGCCTTTAAGCTCAACGTTAATATTGGCACCCGGATTACAGTTAAGTCCTAAATTCTGCGTGTCCGTATGTGAAGGTGTAAACCCAGCTGCAGAGCCAAATTCTGCGGCGCTGACGGAACCCAGATCAAAATTCAATACCTGACTCGAAATAGAGCAACTAAGGGAAGGTGCGAACAAGTTCCTGATATGAGATCATCATATTCATCCGGAGCGCATCCCAGAGGGACATCATGAGCCATCAACTCACCTTCGCCGATAGTGAATTCAGCACTAAGCGCCGTCAGACCCGAAAAGAGATTTTCCTCTCCCGCATGGAGCAGATTCTGCCATGGCAGAATATGACCGCTGTCATCGAGCCGTTTTATCCCAAGGCGGGCAATGGCCGACGGCCCTATCCGCTGGAGACCATGCTGCGTATTCACTGCATGCAGCATTGGTACAACCTGAGCGACGGTGCCATGGAAGATGCCCTGTACGAAATCGCCTCCATGCGCCTGTTTGCCCGATTATCCCTGGATAGCGCCCTGCCGGATCGCACCACCATCATGAATTTCCGCCACCTGCTCGAGCAGCATCAACTGGCCCGTCAATTGTTCAAGACCATCAATCGCTGGCTGGCCGAAGCAGGCGTCATGATGACCCAAGGCACTTTGGTG
The DNA here is from genome assembly GCF_003261575.2 of Klebsiella huaxiensis. GTDB lineage: Bacteria > Pseudomonadota > Gammaproteobacteria > Enterobacterales > Enterobacteriaceae > Klebsiella > Klebsiella huaxiensis. The sequence continues at coordinate 3,297,782 of NZ_CP036175.1, forward strand.
GATGCCACCATCATTGAGGCACCCAGCTCTACCAAGAACAATGAGCAGCAACGCGATCCGGAGATGCATCAGACCAAGAAAGGCAATCAGTGGCACTTTGGCATGAAGGCCCACATTGGTGTCGATGCCAAGAGTGGCCTGACCCACAGCCTGGTCACCACCGCGGCCAACGAGCATGACCTCAATCAGCTGGGTAATCTGCTTCATGGAGAGGAGCAATTTGTCTCAGCCGATGCCGGCTACCAAGGAGCGCCACAGCGCGAGGAGCTGGCCGAGGTGGATGTGGACTGGCTGATCGCCGAGCGTCCCGGCAGGGTAAAAACCTTGAAGCAGCATCCGCGCAAGAACAAAACGGCCATCAACATCGAATACATGAAAGCCAGCATCCGTGCCAGGGTGGAGCACCCGTTTCGCATCATCAAGCGGCAGTTCGGCTTCGTGAAAGCCAGATACAAGGGGCTGCTGAAAAACGATAACCAACTGGCGATGTTATTCACCCTGGCCAACCTGTTTCGGGTGGACCAAATGATACGTCAGTGGGAGAGATCTCAGTAAAAACCGGAAATAACGCCAGAAATGGTGGAAAAAATAGCCTAAATAGGCTGATTCGATGTGTTTGCGGGAAAAAAATCGGCCCAGATCCGCGAAATTTTAATCAGCGAGTCAGCTTGGGAAGAAATGACCTGCTTATTCGCACCTTCCCTAAGCACATTTACTTGTGAGTTAGCATCCAATGATATTTTTGTAAAGTAACTTCCCGGAGTGCCAAACCAGGCCTGGGCAATTAATCCCGGCGTTAACAGACCTGGTGTTATATTTCCTGTTTTCACCAGCGACACCGTGTAATAACCAAGATTAAAAACATAACTCGGAGTCACCGGTGGTAAACTAAAATCGCCGGGCATACCGTTAACTTTTATCCCTACTCCATCCAGATTTGTTTTATAGACCCCACTAATTGACGACTCGACACCAGACAAATACACCATGGAATAATTCCCTGGGCAAGACTCCCCGGTATCAGAAGTAATTTTAGCTTTCGCATAACCCGGGGATACCGTTGAAGCAATAGTCGCACCGGGTGGGGTATCACGCTGGACATTCACCGTACCAAAACCGACAGTGTTTATCTGTGCAAGTAATACCTCACAAGTTACCGCAGAGCAGGTAAAAGCCGTGAAGCTTAATATAAAAATAATAAAGCGTATTAATTTATCCATAGAAATACTCATCTACTTCAGACCAATATACCCGTCATACTTCAAGTTGCATGTGCGTTGACTACGTGCGTTCACTCGAATCACTTACTTGAGTAAGCTCATCGGGACTCTCTTGCTTGCCGCCTGCCTGCAACTCGAATTATTTAGGGTATAAAACTTAATGACAGGTAAACTCCGCCATGCTGATTCCGCTAACGCTACTCTCTCCAGCCAATGAATAGTTCACCCGGCAGCGCTGAGAATTATCTTGTCCCCAGGCAACAATTAACTCGCCTTGCGGCGACAATCCCGTTAGATAAACCTGCCCTCCTTCATCAATGATGGCGCTACGCCCCTCATTTCCTTTAAGGCTGACCAGCGCGCCAAATGGCACGGGCTGCTGGTTAATTTGTTTGAGCGTCAACAATGCCCGCATTCCCACGTTGGCAACATAGTCTGCTCGTACCACCGCGCCACGCGTCGGAATAACGGTTTTATTGGTAATATCCAGATCAACGTTATCCGGTAACGTAGCCGTATTCAGACCAATATCATTCTTACGGTAAGGCGAAACGTTATTTGTCACGGTATATCCGCGAAAATCCGTTTTCGCACCATTCTGATTATTAACCCCCACACCAGTTGCGCCCGGGGCTTTCACCAGGACATTCGTTTCGCCCAACGGTTGCGATAGCGTGACACCATCGGCATGAGCCAGGATGCCTCCCGCCAGACCATAATTCAGCCGTTCACTGTTTTGGTCGTAACTGAACCCCGTCATCACTTCGCTGTAGGTCCCCCGATAGTCAGCGTTTGCGCTGCCGTTGTAACCGACATCATCAGTACCATAGCCCTGTTGAACGCTCCAGTTCAGCGCGTTTCCTTCCAGAGCCATGCCATTTATTCCGACGGTGTGCGTTGTTCCGCCATTCTTACTGGTATTGAGGGCATAATTTGCCCAGACGCTGCTGGCAAAGCGCTGCAACGGTATGCTGATGTTGAGTGAAATAACCTGCTCTGAACTTTGCGAGTCCTGGGTTTGCCCGCCAGAGGTTCCACCATTTTTGCTCCACGTCCAGTTAATTCCATAGCTAATCCCTTGCCAGGAGTTGTTATAACCAGCGCTAACCGAAGAGGCGGAGCGGTTGGTACGCCAGTAATCTTCGCGCACCGCGCTCATCATAAATGAACCGACACGTTCGCCCAGCGCCTGGCTCAGCGTCACTTCCATTCTATTGCGCCGCTGTTCACGCAACGCATTGCCATTGCCCCAAGAGTCCAGAACCTCCTGCATGCCGTAATAACCGCCGGTGGAGTAGCGATAACCCGCAATCGCGAAGTTGGTCCCGGTTGCCACGATATTTTTGCTATAGCGCATTCGCCAAGACTGACCGGATTGCTTTTCTTGCCCTTGAGGATGCGACCAGGCCTGCGTCACATCGCTAGATATCGCCCCGACCTCTCCGAGATTCTTCCCTAGTCCGCCGGCAATAGACTGATATTTCGATGACTCCTGCAAGCCGCCATAGATCGTTAATCCGCCAGCCAGCCCCAAAATTCCCGTCATCTGGCCAAAAGGTGTTTTATCGACCTGGCTATCATAGGAACGGTACTGCCCGGCGGTAAGAGCATATTTGATTCGTCCTTCGCGCTGTAATAACGGCAGCGAAGCATAGGGAACGGTAAAATTCTGCTCGCTACCATCAGCTTCTTTGATGGTGACATTCAGATCGCCAGAGCCGCCGGTGGAATACATATCACTAATTTCAAACGCGCCCGGTGCAACATAGTTTTGATAAATAACGTAGCTATTTTGGCGAATAATCACCTGCGCGTGAGTCCTCGCAATCCCGCGGACCACCGGCGCATAGCCGCTCATCGACTCCGGCAGCATGTCATCATCGGAAGCTAACTGGCCACCACGAAACGGCATGCTATCGAAAATATCGGCGGGTGCCGTACTATCACCCAGCGTTAGCTGCGCTTTTAACGCAATAATATTACGCTGCGCATAACTATAAACCGTGTCCCACTTATTCGTTCCCTGGCTGTCTCGATTCCAGGTCGTATAGTTACGCAGGCGCCATGGGCCAACATTAATGCCGGGACGCAAATTGGCATATTGATTGTTGCTATTTTTATCCTGATTGCGCGCCCAATTGTTAGCTCCGCTGAGCATATAGTTCAGCATAACGGCATTAATTCCTTCATCCCAGAGTTCCGGAGAAACATAACCTCGGGCTATCGGTGATAGCGCCGCTTGTGGAACACTTAACCGTAGTTTTTGCGTATTAAATAGAAACTCAGAACTAGCTTGCGGTATTGCAGAGAGATTTACACACTCTCCTTTTCCTGACAAAGCGGGGAATTGTGCCGTTTTCACACCATAGCTCCGCAACTGTTCGACCGTCAGGCAGGGTTCAAGCACCACCTCCCCGCCTCCGTCTTTGACGGTATAAAACACAATATCCCGAGTATCAACCTGACTATCATTAATAATCACATCAACATGATAGGTACCCGGTGCCTGAGCGCCGCTTTCAAACGCCGAAAGATCGGCCCCTTTCATCGCGGGATTATCAATTTCAAGAAGTGCCGGGTTAAAGAAATCACGGCCCTGCGCACCATTCCACATTGATGACAATACCAGCGCAATCCAAACCGCCAGGAATGAAGGATAATATATAGATATTTGCTTCAGTGCTTTCATTAGCATTAACTCCCTTGCGATAGCTTTTATCATTTTTATTTCCGCTATCGTCTGGTCTTTTTATTTATAACCTGGCGACATGCGTCACTCCAATTCCGCCATAGTCATTAATAATTTTGAATTCAACCTGTATCGAGGTTCCGCCGGTGGGCAATCTGTACGAACTGGTTGAACCAGGTGCGACAAATGTCACATCATCAATTTTTGACGCCCCCACTTTTATTTCATTAAAATTCATATAGTAAGACGTTGAATTGGTCACCAGAATGCGATCACCCACTCTTTGCCATTTCAATTTATCCGCCTGTTCTTCCGGGCCTGATTTATTTAAAGCAGAGGGACGATAAATGAGTTTTATCCTTGTTTTGACGGCCACCTGTAAAGTGTTATCCCGAGGTGCGACAGACGGAATAGACTTAATATTCAGCCAAAACATAGATTCTTTATCCTGCGCTAAATTTCCGGTCAGTACGATGCGCATAACGTTTTGCTGTTTTTTATCCAGCCGATACAGCGGTGGCGTAATAATAAAAGGCGCTTTACCTCCACTGGTGGATGGCGGCTCTATCCAGGATTGGATCAGATAAGGTAAATCATCCGGGTTCGTAATACTTAACGATGCCTCTTTTTTATCACCCGCGTAAATGACGCGCGTCCCGCCGATAATCACCCCTGCGTAAGATATTGAGGTGATAGTTGCCATTAACAGCGTGCTCATCATGACGCCAGTAAAAAACTTCATTGAATACTCCGGACAGTAAGGGCCGAATATCGGCCCCGTTTGACGCTAAAGAATTAGTTATAGTTAACGGTAAAGTTAGCTACTGCGTTAGCCGTACCGGCGGTAACAACCGCCTGAGTTGCCTGGTAGGACGCATAGAAATCGAGGTTGTTATCAGCCGTTGTGACCAGCGGATAGCTATAGCTATTGACCTGGTTCAGGCCCTGCAGGCTTTTATCCGCTGTCATCAATTTGACGGCGACCCCCGTTGCCGCAGCCGCCCCCTGAGTCACCGCCAACAAATCACTATTGCTTAAGTCATTCGCGCCATCGAATTTCACTTTCGCCGAGCTAACAGAAACCGGGCAGTTGATTAATTTAATCGTGAACTTCGTTGAATCAGACTCATCTCCTGCACTCAGGAAAGAAGTCCGGGCTACGCGACCAAGGTCAACGGTCATCGTGTTGTTACTGCCGATATCAACGGTACAGGCCTGGTCAATAATTTCACCGGTGAAGTTGATTGTACCGTCAGCAGCATAAACGTTTACTGCGGACAAAGCGGCGCTAACAGCGAATGCGGCGATCATTATTTTATTATTCATTGTGATACTCCTTACTTGGTTAAGTATATTCCTGTGAATAAAACATTAGATGTATGTCTCATCAGTTTATATTTCACAGAAATTCCATTGCTTCATCATATTGGTATGTAAATAGTCATTATGTCGGAGGTAACGCATGAGAATATGCTCACCAGAAAAAACATTAAAACAGGAGATATCAACCCGTAATAAATCAATATTAAAAAACCCAACATCATTACTACTGCTTTAAATATTGATATAAATACACACATCAACTCAAGTGATTTTTCGGTGTAATTTTACACCGACAGGGATATTCACTCCCTGCTACATATTGGCACATAATTTCGGTCTCAAATGAATCGGAATATTCATGCACAACGTTCTCCCAGCAGAGAGTTAAACGCATCTGACGGTATAAAAACAGTGAAAACAAGTATGTACAATGCTTTAACCTTTAAACCTAATCAGCATATTGAAAACCTGATCAACCAACTCAAACCTGAATCCAACATATTTGAAACATATGCAAGACAAAAAATTAACTATGAAAATGATAGTTCCCGTAAATGTTACTTGTTGCTTTCGGGAAGTATTGCCCTTTTTCGCACCCGAGATGGCTTTATGATGAACTCGGAATCTGCCCCTTACGTTTTCGGCTTAAGCAATCAGCTTGCGGCTGCTGATTATCTTTATATGCAAACGATGGAGCCTTCCCGCATTGCCTGCCTGTCTTTATTTACAGCAAACGCAATTATTGCCGAAAGAGATTTATGGGAGAGTTTGTCACATCTGTTAATTTACACTGCGGGAAGGGTTTACGATCACTGCACGCGCATTTCGGCACCAACTTCGTACGCAATTATACGTTCTCAGCTGTATGAATTGATGCAGGAATCCGAGGAAATTCGCCACAGTATTACGGCAGCAAATTATATCCAGTCGCGTACGTTTCTTTCTCGCAGCAGCATTATGAAGATCCTCGCTGAACTAAAAAAGGGGAGCTACATTACGACCGAGCGAGGCATTCTTTTACAGATAAAACAGGGCATCCCGATGAAGTACTAATGTTTTCTCTCAGCGAGCATTCTGTTGTCCAACAACAATGTTCTGCTAGATTTAATGTCATATCAGATTAACCAGAAAGACCTATGACAACGCACGATCGTCACACCGATATCAAAATTCCCTCCCCGCATCTAACGCGTCTTCTTGCCGCGGTGACTTGCAATGAGGATTTCCGCACTCTGGCTAAAGGCAGCAAACTTTTTTTTCGCCGTGGCGCAGAGCCACTGTGCCATTTTGTGCGCAAAGGGAGTCTTCTGCTCGCTCGTAATGAAGATGCATTCTCACTCGGTATTCTCTCCGCTCCGCTAGCATTGGGTTTTACCGTACCGTTATCCGAACATCTTCATCTACGTACGATGACGGAATCTGAAATCGCCACCCTTCCTTATGAGCAAGTGATGGCGCTGGTTGAAGAAAAACAAGTTTGGGATCTTTTAGCTAAACACGTCATGTTCGTGACTAACAAGCTTTTCATTTATAACGAAATGCTGACGGCGCCTACCAGCTTTGATATTTTACGCTATCAGTTACTGATGCTCATTCAGGAAACAGACGAAATTCGTGCCAGTACCGCGGCTTATCAGTACATTCTCGATCGCACCCGATTATCACGCAGCAGTATTATGAAAATGCTGGCTGAGCTTAAAAAAGGCAACTATATCCAGTTGGAAAATGGCAAACTGATCGCCATTCACCATTTACCCAACCGCTTTTAAACGCCCAACCTGATTACCCACCTCTGCAGACAGTCAGTATCGGCTGGGCAAATTCTCAAAACGTGTAGTTCATGCTCACCGAAATGTTACGGGGTTCGCCATAAACCGCCGAATCATCCAGATACGAGTAATATTCACGATCGAACAAGTTATTGACGTTCGCTTGCACGGTCAGTTGCTTCGTTAACAGATATTGCGCAAACAGGTTAACCAGCGGATAGCTGCCCTGATACAGACGCTGCGTTTCACCATCCGGGCCGGTCACATCCTTATAAACCCGATTTTGCCAGGTTGCACCGCCGCCGACGGTCAGCTCAGGCAGCACCGGAACACGGTAGCGGGTAAACAGTTTGAGCTGTGTTTGCGGGGCGAAACTGTTGTAGCGACCGCTGCTATCAGTAGCGACGTAGCGAGTGGCGCTGAAGGTCATTTGCATGTTGTCCGTCACCGCGCCATTAACTTCAAACTCCGCCCCCTTACTCACCGCTCCTTTTGTCGCGCGATAGGCCTGTTCACTGGAGCCATTGACAAAGACCCCGCTGATGGCTTCCGATGCGTTCTCCTGCTCAATGCGGAAAATTGCGAAGTTGGTGGTTAATCGGCTATCCATCCAATCGGCTTTTAGGCCGGTTTCGTAGTTCTTGCCGGTGATTGGCGACAGCCATGCTCCATCAGCGGATCGTTTAGTTTGTGGCGAGAAGATTGACGTATAACTGGCGTAGGCCGACAGGCTTTCCGTGATGTCGTAGACCACGCCGCCGTATGGCGTCATGTTGTATTTGCGCATATCGCCACTGCTGCCGTTAGCGCTGTACTGCGTATAGCGAGCGCCAAGAATGAGCGACAGCGGATCGGCCAGAGAGAAACGCGCGGCGGTATAGGCTGATTTTTGCCGCACAATATCATCGGCATTAAGATACCAGTCACCCCATTCCGGCTGAGCGACGCTGCCGTTCCAGTTGTTATTAAAGATGCCCATCTGGTCGCTATCCATCGGCCCATCCTGGCTATAGCTCGCGTTGTGCTGTCGGCTGTAGCTGGCCCCGGCCATAAGCTGGTGCTGGCGGCCGAATAAATTAAACGGCCCGCTGGCGTAGGTATCAAAAGAGTCAAGGGTCCGTTTGCCGCGGTCTTTACTGCCCCAGCCGGTGGTACCTTCACCGGTGGTCGCATCGGGGTTACCCATCACGTACAGCAAGGTGTCGTTAAACGTCTGCTCGCCATGAGTACCGTTGAAACGCAATGACCAGCCGTTATCCCAGTCGTGGGTCAGATTGGCAAACACCTTGCGCGATTCGACAGCGTAGCGCGTCCAGTCGGCTGCCGTATTGGTGCTGCGATCGTAATGGGTGCGCGAGCCGTCGCTATACAGGCTCGGTAGCCCGCCCCACGTTGGATTACCGGTATTGGTTTTTTGATAATCCCAGCCCAGCGACAACGTTGTCCTGTCCGTTAAATCTGCATCCACGACGCCATAAAGAAACTTTTTGGTCTTATGGTAGCGATCCAGCCAACTATCCTGATCCTGATAACCAGCAATCACCCGTCCGCGTACGCTGCCGTCGGCGTTGAGTGGTGTCGAGAAATCGCCGACATAGCGCTGCTTGTTCCAGCTCCCGTAACTGGCGCTGACGTTGCCGGTTACAGTTTTGCTGTCGGCTTTTTTGCGCACCATATTCACCGTCGCGCCGGGATCGCCCGCTCCGGTCATCAGCCCGGTTGCGCCACGTACAATTTCAATACGATCGTAAATAGCGGTATCTTCCGCCGCATCGCCGTAATTCCACGCATCGCCCAGCGAGGTGGGGATATCGTCGTAGGAGAAACTGGTGATTTCAAAGCCGCGAGAGTAGTAATACGAACGTTCGCTGTCGATTTCCTGCGCTGACACGCCGGTCGCGTTGGTCAACACATCATCAATACTTTGCAGGTTTTGATCCTTCATACGCTGCTGGGTAACGATGCTGACAGACTGCGGCACATCACGCGGTGCCAGCAGCATTTTGGTGCCCGCGCGCGTGGTTTTCGCGGCGTAATCCTGTGAGTCATCTGCTGTATTTTCAGTACTGCCGTACACCACCATATTCTGCTGAGTATTTTCTGCTGCCCGAGCAGGGTGAATAAACGCGTGTACAGCCAACGCCAGCAGCGAAACGGTAAACGGTTTTACTATTTTGTTTATGGATGCGCGCCCTGAACTTCCCTTGCCATTGAGAAACATAACTTTTTCCATCAGGAATTATTCTTGTGAATGCAGCTGTTACACCAGTAGCGCTGATGAAATAATCCTCTTTTCCATGAGATTTAGCGCCACAAATAACATGAGACAGCAACAGTTGAGAATGGAAATGATAATTATTTGTTTTATTAAACTCATAATGTTTTGTAAGTTAACTGTAAGGAAATGTATACTTACATCAAATCAATGTATTAGCCTCTCCCCACCCCGGATTCCTACTCACTACCGCTGAAAAATACCCATCCTGGGTCTTAGAAATCAGCGATCGCTCCCCTCCCGCTTCGTTAGCCAGTTTGCTCAACCCAAACAAATGATTATGATTCTCATTCTTGTTTTAGCGACCTGCTCTGCCTTAGAGCACGTAAACCCAATGATGGAGTTCAGAATGAAATCGTTGTTCAGCCCGCGTAAAACCACGCTTTCCGCTGCGCTTGTTACGGCATTGACCCTGACCACGTTGCAGGCCATGGCAGAGACATCGCCACCAGCCGCTGCCGCCGTCCACCAGAAAACCACATCACCTCTGGTCCAGCGTCAACTGGGGGATGGTTTATATGAGTTAGCTCTGATACCCGGGCAAAATGCCCTGTTTGTTGCCAGCGCTCAGGGGTTCAAAGACGTTAATGGCGGCATGCTCTACCGACTTGACCCGACAACGCTGACCACCACGGTCGAAACCCATACCGATCTCAAAAACTTTGGTATGGCGGTCGATGATAACGGTCAGGTTTTCTACACCACTAACTCGCTGGATGGCGGCGTGTCAAAAGTGGATGCCCGTAGCGGGAAAGTACTGCAACGCCTGATGTTCGATGGCAAGGACAAAGATGGAGATCCTGTTGGCGCACGGGAAGTTCTGTTTCACGACAATCAACTCTACATCGGCCGCGTGACCGATCCCGGCTACATTTCCGTGGTTGACGCGAAAACCATGACTTTGAAAACCCAGATTGAAAAAGCCGGCAAATGGGTGACCGGGATCATCTACTCTCCGCTAACCAAACTCATCTATGCGGCTAACGGCGGCGGCGAAATTCTGGTGATTAATCCGGCCACCAATAAAATTGAAAAACGCTGGACGCCGGGTGACGGCAAAGAGTACCTGTTTCTCAACATGGCGGAAGACCCGGCGACTGGCCGCCTGTTCGTGACTGACGATTCAAAAGCGAAAACGACGCTGGTGTTTGATGAGCGCACGGGAAAAGTGATTAAACGTCTTGAGGGCGATGCGCTGGGGATCAAATTCAACGCCAAACGCAATGAAATTTATATCAGCCAGCGCGAGTCGAAAAAGGTATTACAGCTCGATGCCACCAGCTATGCGCTGAAAAATACATGGTCTTTCGATAGCCATCCGAACAGCCTGCTGATTTCTCCTGACGGCAACACGCTTTACGTCACCATCAAGCAGGATTTCAACGAAGATAACACCACCAAAGGCCCTGACAGCGTGGCGCGCATTGCGCTGAACTAACCTCGGCATCATCCCGATTTCTTTTGCCGCAAAATGCTGTATTATGCGAGTTATTGCAGCATTTTGCGGAATTTAAAAGATGCATAAAACGGCCAGGCAAAAATACCTGCTTGATATTCTTAGCGAAAAGGGTGAAGTCACTATCAGCGAGCTGGTAAATAAGCTGCAGGTTTCTGCAGATACCCTGCGCCGCGACCTTACCGACCTCGAAAAACAGGGACTCGCACAGAAGAATCACGGCGGCGCTATCGCCCTGAATCTCTCGTTGATGAATCGCCAAAGCAGAAACGCTCTGCTCGCGGATACCAAACAGCGCTTGGGCAAAATGGTGGCCGAGAAGATCCCCAGCGGATCGACTCTGTTTCTTGACGCAGGCAGCACGATACTGGCCGTCGCGACCCAGATAACCGGCCCCATGACGGTCATTACCCACTCTCTGGATATTGCCCAGCACTTCAGCGATCGCCCGGATATTCAGCTTATTCTGCTGGGTGGCAAATGGGATATGCAACAGCGCCTGTTCGCCGGTCACGCCACCCTGTCGCTGCTCGAACGCTATCGTGCGGATATCGCCATTCTTGGCGCCTGCGCGCTTCATGGCGAACTTGGCCTGAGCGCCAGCCAGGAAGCCGATGCCCAGGTGAAGCGCGCCATGCTGGCGGCCAGCGCTGAACACTGGCTGGTCGCCGACCATATGAAACTGGACCACTGCGAACCCTGGCTGGTCGCTGAACTCACCGATATCCATCAGCTCTTTCTCGACCGTCCGTGGAAAGAGTTGAAGGATAACGGCTCAATACACCTCAACATCGCTGATGCTTAATGACGCGGAGACGCTTATGAATAACGCTAAGAACATCAATATCGCCCTGATTGGCTATGGTTTTGTCGGCAAAACCTTCCATGCGCCGCTGATCCAATCCGTTGACGGCCTGAATCTGGCGATTGTCGCTTCCCGCGATGAAGAAAAAGTGAAGCGCGATTTGCCGAATGTGACCGTAATTGCCTCACCTGAAGAGGCGATTCAGCATCCGGATATCGATCTGGTGGTCATTGCCTCCCCAAACGCGACCCACGCCCCGCTCGCCCGGCTAGCCTTAAACTCTGGCAAGCACGTGGTGGTCGACAAACCGTTTACGCTCGATATGCAGGAAGCCCGCGAGCTGATTGCGCTTGCAGAAGAGAAACAACGAGTGCTGTCGGTGTTCCATAACCGCCGCTGGGACAGTGATTATCTCGGCGTTAAGCAGGTTATCGAGCAAGGACTTATCGGTAAGGTTAAACATTTTGAATCGCATTTCGACCGCTTCCGCCCGGAAGTCCGCGTTCGCTGGCGCGAGCAGAATGTGCCGGGCAGCGGCCTGTGGTTTGATTTAGGCCCGCATATGATTGACCAGGCGCTGCAACTGTTTGGCCTACCGCAATCCGTGCAGGGGAATATCGCGACCCTGCGCGATGGTGCGCAAATTAACGATTGGGCGCATGTGGTGCTGAATTATCCACAGCATAAAGTGATTCTGCACTGCAGCATGCTGGTGGCCGGCGGCGTATCGCGCTTTACCATTCATGGCGATAAAGGCAGCGTGGTCAAACAAAAAGCGGACCAGCAGGAAAGTCAATTACTGGCAGGTGTGGTTCCTGGCAGCGAAGATTGGGGCCATGACGACGATAGTCTGGTGGTTTACGATACCGATCTACAAACCCAGGAAATCAGTACACCGCAGGGCGACCAGCGCCAGTACTATATTCACGTCCGTGATGCGCTGACCGGGAAAATCAACAACCCGGTATCACCATTAGAAGCACTCGCCGTGATGGCAGTGCTGGAAGCCGCGGTGCAATCTGCTGAGAGCGGGATGACGCAAACTTTAGCGCTGACCGCCAATGAACTGGCTGGCCTGAAATAAGCTAGGTTCTGTGACCAGAGAAATCGCCGGGCAAGCAATAAAAACCACAGCCAGCACGGACCGGTAACCTGGACCGGTGCACAGCAGCGCCTCCGGGAAACCGCCACGCCGTGTCGACATTACGCCCGTCGTTACAGGCGCTCCAGCGCCATCTTCGGGGAATCTATCCGGCCTACAGTTTCACCCGCATCAGATCGCTAAAACGGGTGGTGTAGGCCGGAGATAGCATGTTTCGTTTCATCTCCCAAGCACGCTCTATTCCCTGCGCGGCAAACCAGAGACGCCCTTTTCCTCGTTGGTTAACGTGATCGAGTACCGTCATGAGCTGTTCGCTATTGGCTCGCGGCCGATAGTCATCAAACAAGCTCAACTGAGCCACCCCCTGGCTAAAGAAGTCGCCCAGCATTACGCCACACTTTTGAAACCGATACCCCTCCCGCCAGATGGTATCCAGACACTTTATCGCCGCAGCGACGATATCCCGGCTATCCTGCGTTGGGATCTGGATTTTGGTTCCGGCATCTTTACCGTAATAGACTTCATTACCTGCAAACGGGCTGGTTTTAATAAAGGCGGAAACATAGCGGCAATATTGATGATCTGCACGGAGTTTCTCGGCGGCGCGAACCGCATGGCTGCATATTGCTTCACGCATCGGTTCATATTCGCTCACCTTTTGGCTAAACGAACGCGAGCAGATGATTTGCTGCCTCGTCGGCATAAACTCTTCTGGTTCAAGACAAGGCTCGCCGCACAACTCTCGCACTGTGCGCTCCAGCACGACGCTGAAATGTTTTCTGATAAGCGACGCGGGCGTTTCAGCAAGCTGAAGCGCCGTTTTAATCCCCATATCATTGAGCTTTCTCGCTATTCGTCGACCAACGCCCCAGATCTCGCTGACCTCAACCTGAGCCAGCAGTTTTCGCTGCCTGACCAATAAAGAGAGATCAACCACGCCTCCGGTTTGCGGCCATCTTTTCGCTGCATAATTAGCCAGCTTAGCCAATGTTTTAGTCGGCCCAATTCCCACACCTACCGTCAAACCAGTGCACTGGAGTAATGTCGTTCGCACGTGGCGACCAAATGCCTCGAGTTCCCCAGGACGATTAAGCCCGGAGAGATTCACAAATGCTTCATCAATGGAATATTGGTGAACTGATGGGGCCAGCTCTTCAAGAAGGGTCATCACACGGTGCGACATATCGCCATACAGTGCGTAGTTACTGCTAAATACCGCGATCTGGTAACGCTCAAACTGAGATTTCACTTTGAAATACGGCGCGCCCATGGGGATCTCAAGCCGTTTAGCTTCGCTATTTCGGGCAATCACGCAGCCATCATTATTGCTTAATACCACCACCGGACGCCCGCGCAAATCGGGGCGAAAGGCCATTTCACAGCTGGCATAAAATGAATTCACATCTACCAGAGCAAACATTAGCGAAACCGATTAATGCTGAACGTGACGACGCCAAAAATCTCCAGCTCTTCACCACCATCGTGTAGTTCAATCGGAGGAAAATCAGGGTTCATTGGCATCAATTGCATCACGGGATGCGTGCAGAGGCGTTTGACCGTGTATTCACCGGCTAACGAGGCAATGATGATATCGCCATGCGTTGCTTTCAGACTGCGATCCACCACCAGCAGCGAACCCTCATAAATACCGGCATCAACCATCGACATACCTGTTGCCATTACAAAATAGGTCGCAGCAGGATGACTGACACAAAGCTCGTTGAGATCAATCCCCTTCTCAATATAATCCTGCGCCGGACTGGGAAACCCACACGGAACAAGATCGCTAAACAACGGAATCGAGATGACCTGACGCAATTCAACCGGCTTGTAGAACATCATGATAAACTCACCTGCATATACTGTATTTATATACAGTATCAGCGCTTCAATGACGTTAATCAAGCCACATGCAGGGCATTAACGTGAACACATTGAAGTTGTGGAGAATTTAGCATCCGTACGCTAATCATATCGTCGATATTGTGTAGGAGCCCCTATACGTATTCCCGATGGTTTTGTATTGCTCTCTGGAAATTTCGGTCAATTGGGAGGAGGATAGAATCCGCCAATCGGCTCTTTGCTCACAAATTGTGGCGATCCATCCGACATACTGAACGGGAGATTCTTATGTATTACACGTTAGGAGACACCACTCTCCACTTTTATCGCTATCAGTGCCGCTTCTACGTCGCTCATTGGGACGGTGGCCATGTGATAACAGAGAAGTTCAAGCCGTTCATTGCCTCGATCACGGAGAAGACGGGCATTGATGCAAAGAACGTTGAGGCAGTCGCACGAGACTACTTCACTAACGTTGATTAAGTGCCTATCCCATTAGGGCTATTTTACTTGCCATTTTGAACCTGGGCAGTGCTCGAAATCCTCACGTACTACGTGTACGCTCCGGTTTCTGTGCGCTGTCCGTGTTCAAACTGCCTGCGCCAATAACGCCTACTGGGATAGGCTCTAAGATTGCACTGGTTACCATCGCTATCGGGTCTCCTGAAGCGATGGTGATCGTGTTACGTAAGGCCGAAAAACTTATCTCGCAGAAATAAAACGCCAGTGTCGCATGATTGTAAAACTTAGGCCGTAAGATGAAGCCCGGACGCCACCAGCGCTAAAACGAGGTGAAGAGATGGGAATAGTTAAGGCCAGTGATTTGGAACAGGCAAAGCAGCTTCTGCAATCCAGTGAAACCATTAAAATCGAACTGGATTTTGAACTCGACTCTGATGAGTTTTTTAATTTCGCCATTGAGCACTGCACCAATGGAGCAAAACTCACGCGCGTTGACGATCGCTTCGTGATTTCACGCAAAAAAAAGTAACCCAATAGCCATATCCGCTCATTCACAACATCACAGAAGCTTTTGTTTCTGGCTTCTGTGATAGTGAAGATGCCGTCTAATAAATTAGTATTAGAATATTGACGTATCGCGCATTTTCATCAGCCATGGAGGAATAATGTAGCTTAGGTATCTCACCGAGGATTAAATTGTGAAAAAGTTATTAATATGTTGCCTGTTCGGCGAAACGGCAGGAATTATTGCCAGAAAAATGCAAAAAACAGCCGATACTCAGGGTTTAGATCTTTTAATCAGTGCCGTTGGTGTTGAGAATTTCTTTAGGGAAGGTGCGAACAAGTTCCTGATATGAGATCATCATATTCATCCGGAGCGCATCCCAGAGGGACATCATGAGCCATCAACTCACCTTCGCCGATAGTGAATTCAGCACTAAGCGCCGTCAGACCCGAAAAGAGATTTTCCTCTCCCGCATGGAGCAGATTCTGCCATGGCAGAATATGACCGCTGTCATCGAGCCGTTTTATCCCAAGGCGGGCAATGGCCGACGGCCCTATCCGCTGGAGACCATGCTGCGTATTCACTGCATGCAGCATTGGTACAACCTGAGCGACGGTGCCATGGAAGATGCCCTGTACGAAATCGCCTCCATGCGCCTGTTTGCCCGATTATCCCTGGATAGCGCCCTGCCGGATCGCACCACCATCATGAATTTCCGCCACCTGCTCGAGCAGCATCAACTGGCCCGTCAATTGTTCAAGACCATCAATCGCTGGCTGGCCGAAGCAGGCGTCATGATGACCCAAGGCACTTTGGTGGATGCCACCATCATTGAGGCACCCAGCTCTACCAAGAACAATGAGCAGCAACGCGATCCGGAGATGCATCAGACCAAGAAAGGCAATCAGTGGCACTTTGGCATGAAGGCCCACATTGGTGTCGATGCCAAGAGTGGCCTGACCCACAGCCTGGTCACCACCGCGGCCAACGAGCATGACCTCAATCAGCTGGGTAATCTGCTTCATGGAGAGGAGCAATTTGTCTCAGCCGATGCCGGCTACCAAGGAGCGCCACAGCGCGAGGAGCTGGCCGAGGTGGATGTGGACTGGCTGATCGCCGAGCGTCCCGGCAGGGTAAAAACCTTGAAGCAGCATCCGCGCAAGAACAAAACGGCCATCAACATCGAATACATGAAAGCCAGCATCCGTGCCAGGGTGGAGCACCCGTTTCGCATCATCAAGCGGCAGTTCGGCTTCGTGAAAGCCAGATACAAGGGGCTGCTGAAAAACGATAACCAACTGGCGATGTTATTCACCCTGGCCAACCTGTTTCGGGTGGACCAAATGATACGTCAGTGGGAGAGATCTCAGTAAAAACCGGAAATAACGCCAGAAATGGTGGAAAAAATAGCCTAAATAGGCTGATTCGATGTGTTTGCGGGAAAAAAATCGGCCCAGATCCGCGAAATTTTAATCAGCGAGTCAGCTTGGGAAGAAATGACCTGCTTATTCGCACCTTCCCTAGTCTGTCCACGAAAACACGAAAAAAGAAAACAGCGGAGATAAGTCCCCCCGTTACCGATTCAACCGTTACCTTACAAAATAGTTGGGATACGATTTCTGGCTGGTATTTTTTTATTCCCCAGCCAATTAGCCAACAACAAGCACCCGCATTTATCCGCGCTGCACGTAAGGGGTTTCCTCCACTGTCAGGTTCCGCTGCCGTATCGCATAATATCGTGTGGCTTGCCAGTATCAACATCACGACGGACCTGCCCTGCATCTGCTCACAAAAAGTGGGCCAATTCGATACTGTCACCAACGATCCGCTGTTCTATTGGTCAGGTTTATCGCTGACTATACAGAGCGGGATACCGATGACCTTGGTTGACGAAAACGGCTATCCCGCGCTGCAATTGTACACATCAGACCCCAACGATCTCGACCTGATTGGCCTGCAGTACTACCAGATACCGCAAACACTTGGCTATCGCAGCGAGGGCTGGTTGGTCAACCTCTGGCTGGATGGTTTAGCGTCCGGTAGCTTTAATTTTTCCGTAGGTTTAAACATCCCGCAGTTGTTGGATAATTTTGGCGGCTATTTTCACTACGTGCCCGGTACATTGCTACAGCAAACACTGGCCTATCCGCTCTACGATCCAACCCCGTTCCAACCCGGTAGCTACTGCGCATTTGAGATCTGGCTTAATCCACTGTTACCACGCCAAACCAGCACCACGCGCTTTCAAATCGACACTACGGGGCGGATCGGCAAAATTAGCTGGCAAAATCAGGCCGCCCTACTGCGTTCAGAAGATTTCTACACTAATGACGGCATGACGTTGCAGCTACAACCTGTCGATCCATGGGCTTCAGGCTCTCCAGCACCGGACACCGTTGGTGCAGGATTTGCTTTCTCCTGGCGACCCGATGTCTCATCACCACCGTCATCCGGGGAACTTTATCTCTCTCCGATCGGCGATTACCGGGTCACCCAAGCCCAATCACCAATAGTCGCCAGCACGTTGCAGGTGATGCCGGGGCTGTTTACCCGTGAATATTTTCGCATTAACAGTGGCGATACTTTGCGCTTTATCGCCGATCAACCCGCATGGGCAGGCGCGTTTTCGCTACAGCTGGCATCCGATACCGCCGCCCTGGATGCCAGGGATATTCTCGACACCGCCTATACGACCTCATGGGCACAGTGGCAGTCGCTGGCCGTCGAGGGGCACTATTATGGTCAGCCCGCCTCATCGCCTTTTTTCGGCGATATTAACGATACCGCATTTCCAATCGCCATTGATGTCTTACTGGAAACGTTCACTACCAGCGCACTATTTCCCTGGGTACCCTATGGCGGTCTCGACCGCAGCGCAGCGCACAGCCCGGCGATAAGCTCAGCAGATTTCACCCGCTTTGAGGCGATGGTCATCGGTGCTGTGCGTCACGCGATGCTAACTGAGCAATCCCGCGGGCCGATTTTTATGCCACAAAACGCTACCGAAGCCGATCCGAGGTTACGTAGCGCCACCAATCCACAGGGCTTGCTGTTTGATATTGATGAACAGGGGGGTTGGCGCAGCCTGACGCTGGCTATGGAGGAGGCGCACACCAGCACCAGTCCGCCGGAGCCTCTGAGTTTCCTGCGTTTATCATCGAAGGATGCACCGCCGCACGTGCCAACGCACCTGGCACTAACCCTGACGCAAAATCAGCTCTTTTACGTCGTCACGGTACCGGGTGATGACTGGTTTTTTGACAGTACTGCCTGGCTCAGTGGTTTTCAGTTCAACATGGCGTTTAGTGCGAAAGATACGCAACAAACTATTATGGTGTTCAAATTCAACACCACAGCCACCCTGGCAGAGTTGTGTCAACAGCCCGCCCTGTGGACCGCCGCGCAGCGCTACAACACCGACCCTGCCAGCATTTCACAATCGCTACAAAAAGCCATTAGATTTGCCCATGATCAGGCCCATGCGCCGGATAACCCGTTTGAAAATTTCAACCGTATCGTCAATGACCGCACATGGACCGGGGTGCTATTTTTCAATGCGGCTATCAATGGCAACGGCATGCCGCCCGACCTACAAATGCTACTTGGCGGCATCAACGGCGGCCTGCGAGCCCATCATATTGGCATTCAGAGTAATCTGCTCGGCCATCACGCATCTCCCACCCAACTGGATATCAAAAAATCATCGTTGTTTGGCGTGATTTTTTACGATGAAACCAGCACACCTGCCAGCCCTGCCGTCCAGCAAGGGCCCGTAGACTATGAGGTGGAAACGTTGATTGTGGTGTTCAGCCACTCTGCTGTAACGCAATTTAATACCACCGTGGGACTGACGTTGAACCAGCTGTTCAGCCGCGACGTCGCATTGCGCCCTCGCGCTTCGCCCGCACCGGGAATCAACCCCAATACGCTAAGCATTAAGGGCAAATATCAGACCACCAGTGATGGCGTCGGGCGAGTGATATTTACCAGTGATGACGGGTTTATCTACGACATCGTTGCGCCCAGTAAGGACGCGACCCAGGTCGTGAGCCATGCCCGGTTTGATAATGCATCACTGGTGCCGGTCAGTAGTACTCCGGATGGCAGTCCGGACCATGACATACGCGTAAAAGCACAGTTCGTGCTGGGCGGGCAACTGTGGTTTAACGCCATGCCTTTTCCCACCAGCGGCGGGCTGGACCTCTTTTCCTACGGAGAGGCGGATGCCGGGATGCCCTTTAGTGGCCTGACAACCCACATTGAATTCACGCTCGGTGCGGATGGTAACTGCATTCCAGACAGTAAAAAAGTAACGCTGGATATGAGCACCCTCAGCGCGCGACCATCAAATGAGGCGATCCGCGCTGACAGCCTGCTTTACAGTATCCCGCTCAAATTTTCACGTTTCCTGAGCGCCGCCGACAACAAGCCGCTTAACGCCAGCACGCTGGGGGCGACGACCGTCAATATCCTGCAACTGGAAGGATACTTGCCCGCAGCGGGATCCTTGCCGCCGCCCTCCTCGCCGCCGCAGCCGGCCGCCGCGCTTCCTGTTTCCTACGCCACCAGCTCCGCACGCTATGGCCTGGAATATGACATGCAGCTCGGTTCACTTGGCGCATTGGGGGCCAGCGCACGGTTGAATGCCAAAGTGATCCTCGGTTGGGGACCGTCGTCAACGGTACCTGATAACGACGCTGCGGCACTGTTTGTCCAGCTCCCGCAGCTCTCGGCAGGCGCAGGCGGCTTTGAACTGGAAGGGATCCTTAAGACCACTTTCGGCGCAGCCAACTTGTTGAAGGTGGATCTCGATGACGGCAAGCAAACGGTGTACGCCTTTCTGTTCAATAACATTCAGCTCAGCGTCTTCGGCTACCGCTTCCCGCCAGGCGTACTGATTGATTTCCTGGTGTTCGCCGGTGCCGTGACCTCGGGGCAAAAGGTAGCGACCAACACCAATAACCTGGCCTGGTTTCTCAGCGTACAGCCACAGAAAAACAGCCCCTGAGCGGGAGGAAGGAGACAACGATGAAGTTAACAACCCACATCGTCAACGATGTCATGTGCTGGTTAAACCAGAAATACGGCCTCGCATTGCCGGTATCACCGCTGGCGGGCTGGGGTCATTCGGTGGTCGCACTGTGGCAAAAAGCCGTCAATAAATTGCCCGATGACGCGCCGTTACCGCAAAGCATTGATGTCGAGGGCGACTGGCAGCCGCTTGCAGGCAGCCGTTTTACCGTGACGCAGATTCGGATTGTCATTCGCCAGTCCGATACAACCAGCAGTACCCCTTCAATTACAAGAGGAACGCAAGATGACTAGATTGGCGGTGGCGGGCTCTCCTCCCGCAAATCCGATTACGGTGGCAATCAGCAGCTCCTTTCTTATTAACGGGCAGTCGGTCGCGATCAGTAGCCAGGATATCGACAACGTTAAAAAAGGGATTAACTTCCAGCTCGCGCAGCCAGTGACGCTGGGCAGTATCAATAACTTTCTCGACTGGTTGAAAGACACATTTGGTGTACCGCTCACCTCGGCGCAGCTGGGTGACATGATCAACAAACTCCCGGATTCACCGCTGGTAATCAAAAACATCAAAGATGCCCTGAACGGCATTCTGGCTGCTGCCATCACGATTACCGTGTTGTCGGTCAATACCGCCAGCGGAGAATACCGCTTTGGCGTCACCATGACGCCACTGACGCCAATCAACATCCTGAATGTCCTGAGTCTGGAAACCATCGGCGTGGAGATCGGTTCGGTAGAACCCGTTTCGGGCAGCCCATCCAGCCCCTAGTCGGCGGTTTTTGTCGTTCTGAGTTGCAGGGAATTTAATCCTCACATCTACTAATCGATAGGCTGAACATGACTGATATCATTCTGAAAATTACCGGTAGCGCATTTAAGGTGCCCATGGATGTGGCGCTGCGGGTGGCTGGCGGGCCGATTTCATTTTCGCTTAGCACCTCAGAGCCTATCTCTCTGCGTGATATCTGGGATCTCTTCAGTGAACAGCTTAGCATGGTGATCGGAACCGGCTTGCCTGATATCCCGCCGGGCCCGTGGCAAAAGATTATGAATGTGGGGATTATTCCCTCGCTGTGGATAACGCCGGATGGCAACACCGGCAATACCAGCTCATTTTTACAGCTCACCCTGGCCGAAGAGCTACGGTTGGGCACCCACTACAATGCCGGACCGTTCGACATCACCATTGAACCGGACATTACTATTCTCGGCCTGATGATCGGCTATGACGGAGCAGGCGACGGCCTGACGGTAAAAGCACGCATCAAGACCACCGCCAGCAGCAATAACGCGCTGCACGTAACGGGCAGCCCGGCACCAGAAAAAAGCAAAGAGCAGTTGGTAAATTTTCCATTCCCGCTGCCCGCACAGAACTCGCTCTCCACCTTCCAGTTGAACTATCTCGGTATCGGTCAGCGCATTGGCCCCTCGGTTCAGCTTCCTGCCAGCGGCAACCCGATGGAAATCATTTTTAATCAACTGGAAACCCAACTGGTTGGCAGCGACCCGGAGACCATTCTTACGGAACTGGCGAAATCGTTTTATCAACCGGATCGCGACTGGTTTATCGCCGCAGATATGCGCCTGCGTGAGTTGCGCCTGCGAGTGCTGTTTAACGATCCGGCGATGTACGGACTGGAAGTCAGCATCCCCATGACCAGCCCGCCATCGTTTTTCAGCGGCCTGCTGTTTGAAATCCTCTACCAGAAACTGGGGCCGAATCTGGGCGTTTACTACGGCGCGCTAAGCCTGCCGTATGGTATGCGACGTATCCCGCTAGAGGGATTTATTCTAATCCTGCCCGGTTTTTCCGCCTGGATTTACACCAACGGCGACTTTCGCATTAATGTCGGTTGGCCGGTCACACCGAATAATGCTATTGGCATTTCATTCGATATTCTCACTGGCTGGGCTGGCTTCTATTTTGCCAAATTACGCAGCGGTGATAACCCCGGCGCGCTGCCGAGCGTCAATTACAACCCGATCCTTGAATTTGGTATCGGCGTGATGGTTACCGCCGGGATCAGCATTAATGCCGGTCCGTTAAGCGCCAGCCTTGAGGTCAACCTCTCGGCCAGCTTCCAGGGGCTGCTGGCGTGGAATGCCAGCGGCAGCTCGATTGCCAATAAACCCGACCATTACTGGTTTGCCGGTAGCGCGTCGATTTCAGTCGTGTTACAGGGCTGCGTCGATTTGGCGATTATCAAAGCCTCGGTGCTGGTGAGCTTCAGCGTCAGCGCCGGGGTCGCTTTTGAGTGCGGTTATCAGACGGTGATCCCGATCGCCGCCTCGGTGAGCGTCAGCGTGTCGCTGAAAGTTGTCTTCTTTACTATCCATCTTTCGTTCCATACCACCGTCCGTCACACGTTCCATATTGGCAGTGGTCAGCCCGCCTCGCTCAATGGCCCGCTGGCGCCGGGCCTCAGCCCGCTATCGACCAACCAGCAGGACTGGCAGACATTATTCATACGCGCCAAATCGCTGGCCGCGCTACAACGTTCACAGTTGAACGATGCGCTGCGTCCGTTGCACGATGTGCGCGAACCGCCGCGTTTTCGTGCTGCCCCGCCCCCTTATCTGCGCTGGCAGGCCAATGGTCAGGCGCAGACGGAACTGGAAGTGGTTTTTGTTCTGCAACCTACGGTGGTATGGGGGACGCAGCAGCCACCAGCCATCAATCTGATTGCCACGCTGGTGATGGATTGTCCATCGCCAGGTCAGTCGCCGCAGGCTTCCCCCGCTGCCGCCAGCGGTTACGAAGAGTTGATCATTAACCTGGTGAAGTGGTTGTTGACCTTCGCTCCGGCCAACGATAGCGATCGGCCGCTTTCGGTGACGCTGCAACAACTGGCCGATATGCTCGGCAGCGGCGGTGCGCAGCCCGGCCCGACGTTTGGCGGCAGAGAAGGGTTTGTTAATAAGCTGAACGCCTTTTTTGCCTCCCGCCTGCGCTTTACCCTTCGCGGGTTAGCTGCCGGAGATGCGCCCTTTGATACGGCAGCGATGCTGCCGATGTTCGACGTACTTCGCCTGCAAGCTGACGGTGAGGTCATCGATTTTTCCCGCTTCAACCTGACGCCCGCCAACTACACCGACGCGGTAAAAATCTATTTTGATAACGTCGGGTTGATAGGACCATCCGTCCCGGACGGTAACCAAACCCGTCGCATGCAGGCATCTGACACTCCGCCTGATGGCCCAAGTATGGCCAGCTACCTGTTCGGTGATTATTTCCTGATGATTGCCCGCTACACGCTTTCGACGTTAATTGACGATGCCCGGCAATATGAGAAACAGCAGGAGACTTCGTTACGACGCTGGGCCAAACGTGCCACGGCGGCAGGTTTGGATGCGCAAAATCCGCTGACCGCGCAGGATATGCAGGATCTCTCCTGGCTCACCGCCAACCCGACACAAGAGCTGAGCGAGCTGCTGGACAAGCTGGCGTACTGGAGCATCGCCGGGTTCGGCTCGCGCTATTTGATGTCCGGACTGCAACTACCCGATCCATCGCAGGTTCCGCCAGTGGTCACACCAGATAACATCACCAGTCTACCGACGGCTTCGCTCTATACCCTTTCCGGGCAGCAGTATGCTGTTAGCGGTAGCCCGCAGGACGCACTGGCCACTCTCAGTTTCACTCCCGGCCAGGAAGTCGACTGGTTGAGTCTGGGCGACGGCAGCCCGCAGAACGTCACGACACAGTTCACGCTGCCGACGATGCTGCCGGATAACCCCGACCCGCTCTGGGTCTTTGACACGACGCCCGCGTCACCAGACCCGCTCACACCTGGTACACTGCAGATCCAGCCGTTGCCCGGTGCCATCGCTGCGCCGCTCGGTTACCAACTGAAAAACAGCCTGGCCTGGCAAAGCCCGGAAGCACTGCGCACGCTGTTTATTTTCCCACAGCCGCTGCTTAATCGCCTGCTGGCGCTGGCGGGCGGCACGCTACGCCTGGTGCCTGAAGCCAGCAGCTATGATGAGGATACGAACGATGCGCCGATAGACGCGTTTACGTCGCTGCAAATTCGCCTCTCACTGACGCAGGTCGTCACCGCGCGCACCAGTACGTCGACCTCTCCCACCTCACCAAACCCGGTGCCGACGCCGCCGGTCTACCAGTTGAACGGCACCGATGAATCCACTCGCGAGCTTATCTATCTGGCGCTGAAAAACGCCGATTTTTCCCACGCATCGTTGCGCCTGCTCTACCTGCCGCCGGGCAAATCCGAGTGGGTATCAGAGACGCTTTCACCGGATGTACTGCTGGCAAAAATGAACCTGTCGACC
This sequence comes from Klebsiella huaxiensis, assembly GCF_003261575.2. GTDB lineage: Bacteria > Pseudomonadota > Gammaproteobacteria > Enterobacterales > Enterobacteriaceae > Klebsiella > Klebsiella huaxiensis. Next base: position 3,322,554 of record NZ_CP036175.1, read on the forward strand.
TTAAACCAGGTAGCGCAGGTCAGCCAGATGCATAACATGATGCGGGCTACGCTTCCCATCGACAGCGATACTGCGCGCTTAAGCGATGTGCAGAGTTTCCTGCAGCTAATCTGGGAACTGAGCGTGGTACGCGCGCCGGGTTATTACCTCTACTACCAGACTGCTGACGGTCAGGGCTTACCGAATGAACTGTTCGCCGACACCGCGGCCTCAAACCATTCACCCGACGACCCGAATCAACAAACTGTCGATGGTACTTCTGCCGGTACAGCTGACTTTATGATCATCGTTGATTTCGACGCACAGCCCGCAGACACCCTGACGCTGGCGGCATATCACAACAGCCTATGGATAACGGCACAACGTGATCTCGCCGCTTTAAATTGCCGGGTATATGACAGCACCGGAACGCCGCTGTATGTCTGGCAATCAACACTTGCACCAGGAAATATCGGCTTCACTGCCAGCTGGACACCGGATGTCGATACCTCACCGGCGGCGGCAATCCCGGTGCATCATTTATACCATCTGATGCAATACCGCATCACCGACGCAGATCCGCAGTGGCGCGGTTCAGTGTGGAGCCTGCCGGTTGGTCCGACCGAAAACGGCGAGGTCACCTCGCCTACCGCCACCTGGCAGCTTCAACAGCAGGTGCCGTTGCTACCGTTCAGCACCCTGGGTACAAACCCGTACGCACTTATCGGCCAGTCGGTGAATCTGGCTTTTCGCTTATGCGATATTTATGGCAACCCGCTGAGCACCGGGCACAGCGATAGTTTTACCCCGCTCTATAGCGATCCGTTAATCTCGCTGGGGGAGTGGCCGGGGTTGCAGAGCACCTTTTTCTTTATGCCGGATAGCTCACAGAGCGCCAGACTACAAGTCAGGCTGGCCTTTAACCCGGATATCGTCGATAACGCGGTGTCGCCAGGCAATGAAACACGTGAACAGTGGCGCAGGATGGGCGACAAATATCGACGCATTTACCAACAACTAACAGATACCGGTACCCAATACGCCCTCACCTGTAGCCTGCTGCAGGAGGCGATCCCTGGCGATCTGAAAAAACCGTTGCTGACCGCAGCACAACAGATTCTGACTTACATTGATGCACAGACGGCGGGCAGCCCGGCGTATCACTCACCCGACGGCGAAATGCAGTGGCCGCTGGCTTTCGTCATCCCATTTACCCTGTTAGCACAGCAAGTGCACGATATCGTCGCGATCGGCGTCAGTGCTCGCGCCTGGCGCGATCCAATCCGCGTCGACGATGACGTCGCGAAGAAGCTGCCGCAGGTCGTTGAGGTTAACTACCCGCTACTGGCGCAGCTCTCACCCACCCTCAGTCCATTGCCACAGACCGTCAGCCCGCACAACGATGATGGCAACATCACCCCCTTTGCCCGCTGCTTCGAACAAGCGTTCTGCAATATCGACGGTCAGGGGGGGACGTTGAAACTAGCGCAGCGCGCCGGGACGCAAATCAGCGATAGCAGCGACACCGCCCAGGATCTGTGGTCTGTACGCTTCGCCAAAAACCTCGGTTTCGCCGTGCAATTTGCCAACGATCCGCTCTATTTTGCGCTGCGCCCGCTGAATATCATGCCGCGTAACGGCGTCGTTGACGGCATCCAGTACAACAACGTTGATATGGACGCTTGGGCGAAAAGCTTCTTCAACGCCTTCGATACGGTCATGTCGCCGAAGATGGGGGTAGCGATCGCCAAACTTGATGCCGCACGTTATAACCAACTGATGCAGTGCAAGCAGCAACTGGCCAAAGCGATTCCCACAGGATTGGTGCCAGTGCTGCAAAAAGATGTCGACAGCGGCGCAGGCGATATTAACGCCGCACAACAGCGCTTACAGCAGGCGTTACTGGAAAGCCTGTCGAGTGCATATACGATCTCGACGCTTGTTCAACTTCCGGCAACGGTTGATGTCAACGGGATCGCCGACGACACCAGCCCGCAGAAAGCGCCGCAGTTATATGGCATTTTGCAACAACCCTCTCTGGGTTCTCCGCTACCGGCTGGTAACAGCAGCAATCTGTATCAGTTTACGCCAGTGACGCTGGATCTGGCCTCTGGCACTCAGTGGGCCACCAGCCTGCTGACGGTGACGAAACCGGGCAATCAATCCTGCATCACACTGCCACTGGAGTACCAGGTCAGTTATCTGCAGCACGATTTTGTCGTGGATGAAGCACAGCAAGGCTATGTCCCCAGCGCGTGGCTGAAATTCGTCCTACCGGACACCGCGACGCTGACCATGCCAATCACCGCCCGCACCTCACCGGAAAGCATGGTTGCGATCCCTATTCCGCTTTCGGTTGAACCGCCGTTGCCAAAATTGATTTCACAACAGGGCCTGGGCGTGACGATGAATTCCCCCGCCACCAGCCCCGGTTCACTGGCTGATGAAATCGCCCAAGCACTGCAGTGGTGCTACCAGGTTCAGCTCTCGCTGGACCTGCAGGATCAGGACAGTTTTTATTTTGACGTCGAGCGTAACGTGCTGAGCAATCAGCCACAGCTGCTCAACAATCACCAGCAAATCGCCCTGCTGCTGGATGCGCTGTTTGCCGCATTGGCACGTTTTACCGAGGCCTGGCCATCTCTGGCACCGACTATGGATAGTCTGTTGCAGCAGGCGTATGGCACAGATGCAACAGATGCAGATGCCGTGCTGGAGAAGTTCTGTGCACTGACCTCCGGGATTGCTGCAAGCTGGCCGGAAAACTGGAATCCGCCGATGTCGCTGATGAGCAATGTCAGTGAAATCGATCATTTCTGCCTCAGTTTCAGCGGCAAAATGCTGCAACTGCGTGGCCGTACCAACAACGGCGGGCAGAACCCGTCCATCTGGCCCATGCTGCAACTCGCGGGCAATATTCAGTGGACTCCGGACCGCAGCATAGCCATTCAGCAGGGTGGTTGGTGGCAAATCGACTGCCCGCTGAAACAGAGTCCCGATTTCTCCACCACCGTGCTGCGCTGGGAACCGTTGGCTATTCTGGTCTATCAGAGTGCGCAGTTCTCCTCCTGGACGGTCCGTAATGACGAGCTAGTGAGCGGCGAGCAGACCAATCCGTTGTTTATCTACCAGACCGATACCCAGCGCTTCCCGGATGCCATGATTCCGTTGATTGAACGGGACAGCCTGCCAGAGGTTCACGTCGGCGCGATTAGCCTCAATGTACTACAGCAGATTATGCAGCAGATCCTGACGCCGCTGACTAAAGTCGGCAGCCTGGGTATTAATCCAGTGATTAATCTACAAGTGAATTATGCCTGGTCGCTGCTGCCCGGCTCAAATCTACTGGTGGAATCCCCGGTGCTGATGCTCAACGCTCTGGAAATGGATAATGCCTCACCGCAAACCCTCGCTGAACAGGTGGCGGAGGAGATCTGGCAGTGGTACCAGCACGCGGAGTTCAAAGCGACGACCCAGTCGCGGATGACCTTCGCCTTGACTCTGTTCGGCTCCGTCGATGGCCAACAGTTGCCGCTGGTGCAGATCAATAACATCCCCGTAATTTTTGACTGATGAACAAGGAGCTGCGATGGAAAATGCCCGGCCGCTATTTCACCCGCCCGCCATACCGGCACATTTTGCGGACTATTATCAGCGGCATGCCGGTGAAAGCATGCTGGTGTGCGGTTGCGGAAACTCTCTCAACCAATTGCACGACGCAGAGCACTACCTGACGATTGGTGTGAATGATATCGGCCGCAAATTTCATCCAGACTATCTGGTGGTACTCAATTCCCGCCACCAGTTCACCGCCGAGCGCTTTGCTCACATCGAACAGTCGCAAGCCCAGGCGGTGTTCAGCCACCTGTCACTGGATATACCCAACCCAGCCGTAGTGAGGTTTGCGCTGGGACAGTATGGTGGCGTGGATACCAACGATTTCCACTCGCTGCCCTACACCCGTAACTCCACCTACGTCGCGGCGTGCCTGGCCATGTTCATGGGTGCCAAGCGCATTGGTTTTATCGGCATGGATTTTACCGACCACCACTTCTTTGCTCAGACCGGACGCCACTCGCTCAGTCACGAGTTGCCGCGTATCTGCCAGGAGTATGCCCGCCTGGTCGAGGCCGCCGCCCGTCATGGCATAGAGATGGTCAATCTCAGTAAACACAGTGCCGTGCATACTCTCCCGTATCAGCCGCAGTCCGTCTTCGCCCGCCAGGCGAAAACAGCTAAATCCCTGAATATCGTCTCTTATGCCACCACGCCAGTCGTTGGGGTGCCAAAACTTCTGAGTGAGTGCATTGAGCACTGTACCCCCCACCGCTGCCGCACCGTGTGGGCCACGCATCAATACGGCAACGGCGTGCAATTTGAACGCGAAGTGGAGTGGGAAAGGCAACCGGATATCGCCAACGCACTGCTGGAGGCAGCCGATCTATTGATCGTACATAATGGTTTTACCGCACCGCAGCATAAGGCACTGCTGGCAAACAAGCCGGTGATCACCCTCGCCCATAACTACATCAGCAATGTCGATCAGCAGTTTGTCGCGCGCGGTATGCCGGGGTTGGTGGTGGCACAGTATCAGGCTGCATTGCTCGAGTTCGCTCAATGGCGTGCGGTACCTAACCCTGTGCCGCTATGGAACCCACTATTTGCGGATGCCGAAAAAGAAGCGACGATCACCATTGCCTACACGCCAAGCGTGAAACACGATGAATACCCGGTTGATCACCGTCTGTACTGGCACGGTAAGGGTTATCGGCGCACGATGGCGATCCTCGCACGCCTGGCGCAGCGTTATCCACTGCGCCTTCTGACGCTGGATGCCGGTCAGGTAGATTTTACGCAATCGATGATGATGAAACGGCGTGCGCATATCGTCATTGATGAGTGCGTCACCGGCAGCTACCATCGCAACAGTCTGGAAGGTCTGGCAGCTGGCGCGGTGGTGGTTAATGGTCTGGGGCTTAAACCCGATATTGCAGCCGTTTTACAGCAGTGCGTCCCTGATGCCGGGTCACCTTTTGTCTGCGCCAGCCTTGATACCCTGGAAAGCGTCCTGAGCGAATTGATCGAACTGGGCCCACAGCGTCTACGCGAGCGCGGCGCGCAAAGCCACGCCTGGTTGCAACAACATTGGGATTTTGCCGGGCAGTGGCCGCTGTTCTGGTTACCGGCGATACAGACGCTATTTGGTAATACGCGGCCGATCCTGCCACCGCTGACGCGCCCCCAAAGCAATACGCCCATCGCCCCCCGTCTGGCGGCGCCCGATGCGCTTGATGACGGGGTGAGCGTGATCGTTCCCTTCGCCGGACAGACGCGACTGGCGGCATTGCAATGTACGCTGGAAGGGCTTAAGCAACAGCTCGACGTGCGCCGCGTGCTAGTGGTTGAACTGGATAAATACCCCCATGCACAAGATATCGCGACAACGCTTGCCGACGACTATCTGTTTGCCTGTACATCGTCACCATTCAGCAAAGCGCGGGCGTTGAATATTGCCTTACCCTTTGTGCGCACCCGCTACCTGCTGTGGCTGGATAGCGACCTGTTGCTGCCGCCGGATTTTATCCGTCAGGCGTGGCAAGAGTGCGAGACGCGGCGTCTCGATAGCCTGATCCCCTGGAGTACGGTCTATTTTCTCGGCGAAGAAGAGAGTCTGCAAGTGCAGACGGGGCTGCGGCGACCGGAAGCCTGTTCGCCGGTCTTTCAGCAACCTCGCGGTGCGCAGGGTGCCGCCGTACTGGCTCGAACCGATTTTGTACTACGCCACGGCGGCATGGATGAAGCGTTTATTGGCTGGGATGGCGAGGATAATGCATGGTTCCACAAGGCCAGCGTGCTGGGTACTATCGCTCTCACTCACGACACGCAGCGCCCTCTGTACCACCTCTATCACCCGCTCAGTTCGGGTTACTGTCGCCAGCAGGAGCATATCGCCGCCAATCCACATTACTCACATAATGTTCAGCGGTTGCAGAGCCTGCGCAATATACGTCACGGTGTCACATTCAGCCAGCACTACCCACCGCCCGCGAAGCACACCGCCCCCTGGGACAGAACGGTGATCGTGGTCTGTCCACCCGCATACACAGCACTGGCGCAACGACTACAGGCGATTTATGGCGAGGCACTGCACATGGTGACTCAGCCAGAACCGCAGTCCATCGACCTTGGGTTACCGCCACAGCCCAGCGCTTCGCCAGACACGCTTGTCGCGCATGTAATCAAAACTATTTGTACGTTTCATGCCCGCAATGCCGCCAGCACAGCGTCTGGCGATATCCACGAAGCCTCTATCTCAGGAACGATATGATGAATACTCGACAAATTATGCCTGCCAGCCTGGCGGCACTGCTGTTTGCTTATATCAGTTGCAGCTATGCCGATGACTTCTCCCAGGCTGAAACCAAAATTAACAGCATCAAGCCTAATATTCCTTACACTTCCTTTTGCGCTGCAATGCCCAAAGGCGAGGACAAAATGGCCTGCCAGATTGCGAGCATTCCAACGGTTGCTCTGCTGGTTTGCCAGAAAACCGACTATGGCGAAGAAAAAAGCTGCGCCACGCTCATTAAAGAGGAGGTCAACAACCTGGTGAAGGTGAAAAAAGCAGGGCTGACGACGGTCGATTTTCGCACCACGCTCATGACGCCACTTCAATGCGCCGACGAGAAAGCAAAAACCTGCACGGGTTATCTGGCTGGCTGGGTAAGCAAGGGAACGTTCGTCAACCTTGATGACGCCATCGAGGCGGGCACCATTGCGCAGATTGCCGAGGATATAAAGGGCTACAGCACCTCAGCAAAAGCGCTGGCTGCCACCCGCACGGATCTACAGAAAATCGCTCGTTTTATGACACCTGGTGCGGGGAAATACAGCCGAATTTGCGATCTACAGGGGTTTTATCTGCGCGGCGGCGGTTTTTTGATTAACGACGTGCCGCAACTGTACATCAATACCACCCCCGCCCCGGCGTGCTGGGACGGCATGCCGGACTGGCAAAAAGCGCTGGATGGTATTAATCAACTGGTAACATTACTGAACGAGAAATGATCCTCCCACTGTTAGTTCGCCCGGGAGGAGAAACTGGCGCTGCAAAACGCGCCAGTTTCAGCTTTAGCAGCGGTTACCTCAGGTTAACAGGCAACCGGTACTGATTAGTGCTTCTCGATATACATCGTGCGGCTGTATGCCACGTCTTCCGGATTGGTTATCGGATATCCTTTCAGCCACGGTTTAATCAGACGCCCGTTGGTGTATTGATAAATCGGCGCGATAGGCGCTTTCGCCATAATGATTTTTTCCGCTGCGTTGTAATCATCGTTGCGCGCTTTTTCTGAGTTTTCCAACGCTGCCTGGGTCAGGATCTTGTCATAGGCCGGATCGTTAAAGCGCGAAATATTGCCGCTATGGGTTGAGGTCAGTAGCGACAAGAATGTCGATGGTTCATTGTAATCCCCTACCCACGAGGCGCGGATCACATCGAAATTGCCGGTATTTCGACTGTCGATATAGGTCTTCCACTCCTGATTTTGCAGCTTCACGTCAACGCCAAGATTTTTCTTCCACATCGACGCCACCGCAATAGCGATTTTCTGATGATTTTCCGAGGTGTTATACAGCAGAGTCAGCTTCAGCGGGCGGTTTGGGCCGTAGCCCGCCGCCTGCAGCAGCGCTTTCGCCTGAGCATTCAGCTCGGCCTGACTCATGCTCTCAATTTGCACCGGCTGCGGAGTGAAGCCTGCGGTGACATCCGGGGTAAAGCGCCAGGCCGGTTTCTCGCCGGTTCCCAGAATTTTCTCTGCCATCAGACGACGGTCAATCGTCATGCTCAGCGCCAGGCGCACACGCTCATCGGCAGTTGGCCCTTTTTGCGTGTTAAACGCATAGTAATAAGTGCCAAGCTGCGGCGGGGTATAGACCTGTCCCGGAATGTCCTTCAACAGCTTTTGATACAGGTTTTTCGGGAATGACTCGGTGATATCAATATCGCCCGCCAGATAGCGCTTGGTCGCCGCCGACTCCTGGTTGATCGGCACAAACGTAACCTGCTGAATAACCGTTTTGGCGTTATCCCAATAGTGCGTATTGGGAACCACCACCAGCTTTTCATTCACCACGCGATCTTTTAAAACATACGCGCCGTTACCGACCAGATTACCCGGGCGCGTCCAGTTATCACCGCTTTCCACATTGGCTTTCTGCACAGGATAAAAGGCGAAACTGGCCGTCAGATTGCTGAACCACGGCAGCGGTTTATCCAGTTGCACGCGCAGGGTCCGCGCATCCACCGCGGTGACGCCGAGGCTATCCGGCGCGGCTTTACCATCAATAATATTTTGCGCGTTGCTGATGCCCGCCAGTGCGGCAAACCAGGCGAACGGCGAAGTCGTTTTTGGGTCCACCAGCCGCCGCCAGCTATAGACAAAATCCTCTGCCGTCACCGGCGTGCCGTCGGACCAGCGGGCGTTGTCACGCAGGGTGAAGGTCCAGACGCGGTTATCATTGCTCTGCCAGCGAGTCGCCACGCCAGGAATCAGGTTGCCTTTCGCGTCCTGATTGACTAAACCTTCAAAGAGATCGCGGATCACCTGAATTTCGGGCAGGCCAACGGCTTTAGCGGGATCTAATGTGGCAGGCTCATCTTTAATGTGCCGCACCAGCACCTGTTTTTCGGCTAATACGGTGCCAGGCGGGACATCAGCCGCCCAGGAAAGAGAGGAAACGCTGGCTAACCACAGCGCGCCGCATGTCAATGTGACAGGATACTTCATAAGATCCCCTTTAAAATAAAAAAACCAGAGCTGGCAGTGCGATAATTATTTGTTTCATCACCTGAAATTGCAAACAGCTTGTGGTAGAAAATTGACATATATGCTGATTTCTCGATCGCAGGAAACTGTTTGATTCCGGGACGGTTTTACACAACACTGCTCAAAATAACCTGATAACAGGATACCCTATGCCCGTTTCTCGTCCTCGCCCTCAACGCGGCGCTTTTCCGCCGGGAACCCAGCGCTACGGCCAGTCTCATCTCGGCGCACCGCTGCTGTGGTTCCCTGCACCGCTGGCCGATAGCCGCAGCGGTTTAATTCTTGCCGGCACCCACGGCGATGAAAACTCATCAATCGTCACCCTCTCCTGCGCGTTACGCACGCTCAAACCGGAGCTGCGCCGTCATCACGTGGTGCTGGCGGTGAATCCCGACGGCTGTCAGCTAGGATTACGCGCCAACGCACGTGGTATCGACCTGAACCGAAATTTTCCGGCGGCGAACTGGAAGGAAGGCGAAACGGTTTACCGCTGGAACAGCGCGGCAGAGCAGCGTGATGTGGTTCTGCTCACTGGCGAAAAACCCGGTTCAGAGCCAGAAACCCAGGCGCTGTGCGAACTGATCCACCAGACCCATCCCGCCTGGGTCGTTTCATTTCACGATCCGCTGGCCTGCATTGAAGATCCCGGCCACAGCGAGCTGGGACGCTGGCTCGCCGATGCCTTTACTTTGCCGCTGGTGGGCAGCGTCGGCTATGAAACGCCCGGCTCCTTTGGCAGCTGGTGCGCCGATATCGGCCTGCCGTGCATTACCGCCGAATTTCCGCCGATATCCGCCGACGAGGCCACGGATAAATACCTGTCGGCAATGATTAACCTGCTGCACTGGCACCCTCAAAGATGAAGTACGCCGGTGCTGAAATGCAGCGCCGGCTCAACATCGACCGCCAGCCAGGTTGGGCCATCAAGATCGGCAAAACGGGCCATCGGCACCAGCGGCAACGCGGCGCTAATGGCTCGCGAGGTACACAACATACAGCCCAGCATCCGTGCAAATCCCTGTCGCTCCGCCTCCTCCGCCAACAGCAACGCTTCGGTCAGGCCGCCGGTCTTATCGAGTTTAATATTGACCATTTCGTAGCGACCACGTAACGCCGCGAGGCTGTCGCGGGTATGGCAGCTTTCATCAGCACAAACAGGCAACGGATGAATAAAATTCTCCAGCGCCGCATCGTCCCCCGCCGGTAGCGGCTGCTCCAGCATCGCCACGCCGATATCCGCCAAAAGCTGACAACGCTCAGCCAGACCATCGCTACGCCATGCCTCGTTAGCATCAACAATTAACGTCGCCTGCGGCACCGCTTCGCGAATTGCTATCAGCCGTTCGCTAATCAGATGATCATCAAGCTTCACTTTCAGCAACGTGGCCCCTTTCTCCCACAGCGCCGCCGCGCTGGCTGCCATCTGCTCAGGCGTACCAATGACCACCGTTTGCGCGGTGACCACCCGGTTAGGCAGCATGACGCCTGACTGCTGAGCAATACTCTTCCCCGCACTGCGCGCTTGCCAATCCCAGAGCGCACAATCGACGGCATTACGCGCGGCTCCCGGGGGGAGCAGGTTTTGGATCTGTTCACGCGAGATGCCGCGTTCAATCTGTTCGCCAATCGTCATAATCTGCGCCATCACCGAGGCAATGCTCTCGCCGTAGCGGGGGTAAGGCGTGCATTCACCCACGCCTCTCACGCCATTTTCTTCGATCTCCACCACCACCACTTTGGCCTCGCTGCGGCTGCCGCGGGCGATCACAAAAGGAGTATGTAACGGCCAGGCTTCTTCATAGACTCGCAGATTTCGCATTCCCTGAACCTCGCAGGTAAGTATTAAAAGGATTTGCCGTGCTGATGACTGATGTCATACACTAGCCGTGACGTTAACTATATGTAAACAGGAAGATAACCATGTCACAAACCGTGCATTTCCAGGGCAACCCCGTTTCTGTTCAAGGCGCCATTCCGCAGGCAGGCGCTAAAGCGCAGCCGTTTACGCTGGTCGCCAAAGATCTCTCTGACGTCGCGCTAAGCCAGTTCGCAGGCTCCCGTAAAGTGCTGAACATTTTCCCGAGCATCGATACCGGCGTTTGCGCGGCATCGGTACGTAAATTTAACCAACTGGCGTCTGAACTGGACAACACCGTGGTGCTGTGCATTTCCGCCGACCTGCCGTTCGCCCAGTCTCGCTTCTGCGGCGCTGAAGGCCTGAACAACGTTGTCACGCTGTCCACCCTGCGCGGCGCGCAGTTCCTGACCGACTATGGTGTGGCCATCTCCGCAGGCCCGCTGGCCGGTCTGGCGGCACGCGCTGTAGTCGTCATTGATGAAAACGACCAGGTTGTTTACAGCCAACTGGTGAATGAAATCACCGAAGAGCCGGACTACGACGCCGCTCTGGCCGCGCTGAAAGCGTAATCTCGCCGCTAAGCTACGTAAGCCCTCGGTTATCGGGGGCTTTTTTTATTCCCGCTCAGCATAACGAGAGATAAAACGCGCAATCGCCGGACCGGTCAGCAAGATGGTGAACAGACGCAGCGTCTGCATCGCCATAATAAAAGACATATCCGCCCGCGTACCTGCAGCAATAATCGCCACCGTATCCAGCCCGCCGGGACTGGTTGCCAGGTAAGCAGTCATAAAATCCAGCGGCAGAACCTGCGTTAACCCAAAAGCCATCAGCGCACACAACAGAATCAAGCCAATAATCGACGCCAGGATCTGCGGTAAGGTTTTCAGCGCCAGCAAGAAAATCTGTTTATTAAACTTTAGACCAACACTCCAGCCAATGGCGGCATAGGCCAACGCCAACAGCCATTCAGGGAGTTCGAGTACTAACCAGCCCTCTCCCTGCACCAGCGCGCCGAGCAACATCGGACAGAGCATCGCCCCCGACGGAAATCGCAACCGCAGACCCAACCACCCTGCCGCCGCGGTCAATAATAGCGTGAGCGGAAGCTGCCAGCTTATCGAAGGGAACCAGATAACCTGTTGAGTCATCCCCTGGGCATCGCCACCAAGGGCGACGCGAACGACCAGCGCCGCGGCTCCGGCGACGAACAGCACCCGCAGGTACTGCATTAACGCCACCAGCCGAACATCGGCACCGTAATCCTGAGCCATAACCACCATAGCCGACGCGCCGCCCGGCGAACTTCCCCACGCACCGGTGGCACCAGGTAACGCGCTATAACGCACCAGCAACCATCCCGCCAGCGCGCTAATGGCGAGCGTGGAAAAAAGAATCAGCAGCACCAGTGCCCAGTTTGCCAACAGAACGCCGAAGATCGAGGGCGTGAGGCTGCGGGCAATCATGCAGCCAATAATCGCCTGGGCAGCAATAAAAAACGGGCGGGGTACGCGAATTTCTGCGCCGCGAAGGCTAAGAGTAATCCCGGCAATCATCGGCCCCAGCAGCAGCGCTGCGGGGAGATGAAACCAGAACAGAACAAAGGAGAGCGCACCGGAGAGCGCCAGCAATTTCATCCACTGAAAGAAGTGACTACGCGAAATCCACATGCGTATTCCTGAGAGAAAAAGAGTAAAAGCGGAGTATATACAAGATCATATTCGGGAATGAATCCTCCCGTAGCAAAAACAAAAACCGGCTGCACAGGCAGCCGGTGGTAAAGATTACTCGTCGCCTTTTTTCTGGCTTAAACCATATTCGCGTAGCTTATTCGCTATCGCGGTATGCGAGACGCCAAGGCGTTTAGCCAGTTTACGCGTGCTGGGGAAGTTGCGATAAAGCTGGGTGAGCACAGAGCGCTCAAAGCGGCGAGTGATGTCATCCAGCGAACCTTCCATCGCTTCTTCGCCCACAGGCAAGGAGGCCACATCGTGATCCGGTAACAGGATATCCTGCGGACGCAGTTCAAACCCATCCAACTGCGTCAGCGCGCGATAAACCGCGTTCTTGAGCTGGCGCACGTTGCCCGGCCAGCTATAACGCGTCAATACGCTATTCAAATCCGCAGAGAGTTTAGGACGCGGGATCCCCTGCTCATCGGCAAAGCGCGCCACGAACAGTTCGGTCAACGGCATGATATCCTGCGGGCAGTCGCGCAGCGGCGGCAGATACAGGGTCAGAACGTTGAGACGATAATAGAGATCTTCACGGAAAAGTCCTTTCTGCACCAGCTCCACCAGGTTTTTCTGGGTGGCGCAGATCACGCGTACGTCGACGTGAACCTCATGATCTTCACCAACGCGGCGGAAGGTACCATCGTTGAGGAAACGCAGCAATTTAGTCTGCATTCTCGGCGACATCTCACCGATCTCATCCAGCAGCACCGAGCCGCCGGTCGCCTGCTCGAAGAAGCCTTTTTTACCCTGAATCGCATCGCCAAATAGCTCGCTTTCCACCGCGTCTTCCGGAATAGAGCCGCAGTTCAGCGCCAGATAGGGTTTTCCTGCTCGCGGGCTGGCCAGATGACAGGCTTGAGCCAGCAGATCTTTGCCGGTACCGGTATCGCCAACGATCAGCAGCGGCGCGCTAAGCATTGCCAGCTTGCGGGCCTGCTCCACGACATGGCGCATTTTTGGACCAACGGCGAGGATCTGACTAAAGGCGCTGGTATCCTGAATGGTCATGGTTTGCAGCTGTCGGCCCATGCGGACCGTCGAACGCAGCATTACCACCGCACCGGTGAGCACTCGTTCGCCGTGCTCACCTTCCAGATAGACCGGGGTGATTTCCAGCAGGAAATTCTGTCCGTTAACCACAACATGCTCAGCATGCGATTCCTGCGGGCTATTTTCCAGCCAACGCTGCACGTTAAAATCGGTAATGAGCTGGGCGACCGGATGGCTGCGTAGCTTGTCCTGGCTCTGGGCAAACAGCTGACAGCTGGCCGGGTTAGCCAGTTCAACTTTCCCCCTGGTGTCCAGAGACAGCACCGGTTCCGGCATCGCCACCAGCAGTGCGCTAAGTGCGAGATGTTCACGTTCTGATGGCATCCACGGCACGGTACGCACGTCGGTCACTCCAGCAATACGGCGAATTTCCGCCATCAGGCTGCTGAAGTTGGCAAACTCCAGTTCGGCGAAATTGAGATAAATTCGGCCAATAGGGTCGATATCGATACCGCGCAGATCGATACCCCGCAGCACCAATAAATCGAGTAATTCACGAGTCAGACCAAGACGGTCTTCACAAAAGACTTCAAGACGCATAGGAGTTTTCACCCTAAAAAGGCCAATGACGGATGAATAATAGGACAGTTATTTGCTGGCGTGAAGATAGCTGTCAACAATTATTGACAGTATGGCGGAAAAATGGCCTTTCCGCCGTAAAGTTATACGTTCAGAGCGGGCACACGACCAAAATAGCTCAGGCGAGTCACCGCCCTCAAACCGGCAAGGTACCTTATGCTGGTTTGAGGGCTGCATCATCGAGCCGTTCCGTTAACGCAAAATATCGACCACTCCCGTTCTTCCGTTCACCCTGACCCGCATCCCATTCTCCAGCAGCGTCATGACCCCGCGCACGCTCATCACTGCCGGAAGCTGCAACTCCCGCGCGGTGACCGCTCCATGTGACAACGGTCCGCCGCTTTCGGTGATCACTCCGCTCGCGCGGTAAAACAGCGAGGTCCATGCAGGATTAGTCGTACGAGCCACCAGAATCGCGCCTTTGGGAAACGCGGCAAACTCCTCCGGCCCATGAACCAGAAAGACCTCACCTTCCACCTCGCCAGGGCTGCCAGCCATCCCCTGTAATCCCTCACCCTGCGGCAACTCGGGGATCGCATCATCTTCGCCAAGATTCCATGACGGACTGCGCTGTTTCGCCGCCTGCCAGGCAGACTTATTGGCGTGCACCTGCGCGGTCAGATCTTCGAAAGCGTTCTGTGCCACCGCAGCGTCAAGATCGGCGAATGACGCAAAATAGAGATCATCCGCTTCTTGCAGAATACCCGCCGCCGTCAGCCGCTCCCCCATCTCGCGCACGCCGCTGCGGAACGGCAGCGTCAGACGCGTGGTCTGATAATGCTCAAGGTCGTCCAGCCAGGTATAAACGCGCGCCAGGCGAGTCACCTCTTCAACAAAGTAGCGCAGATCTTCCGGCACCTGAGCCAGCCAGGCGTGCTGCGCCGCTGAAGCCGCCAGCTTGCCGTTAAGCGCCTGCGCCGCCAAATCATCGTCCGGCAGCTCCACCAGCATTTTCAGCTGATCCAATACAATATGCGGCGCTTCAAGCCAGGTCGGATAATAAGCGTCGAAATCCAGCTCACGATGGCCGTGGCGTTGCAGGAACTGGTTGAAGTCGGTATCAAACGCAGGATACGCGCTAAGACGCGAAACAAGCGCCAGCGACGGGGTGTCGGCGAACTCCCGCAGCAGCTCAGGCTCGTTACGAACCTGCCGCGATAGCGCCCACAGTTCAGCGTTAACTTGCCCGGTTTTAGTCTCGGCGACCGACAGCAACAGATCGAACATCGATTTGGCCTCTGCCGCAGGCATCGACATTTGCAGGATCTGGTAGAGCACGGCATACAAGGTGCGCTGGGTCAGGGAAATAGCAATATTAGGCAGGAAATAACGTTTACCCGCATCGCGTACCCGCAACAGATAATCCCAGCACTGCGCCAGCGTGTAGCTAGCCAACGGCTCGCGCATCAACGCGCCGATTTCCAGCAGATAGGTATCCAGATCGCGCATCCAGCGGATCGGCAACTCCTGCACCCAGGTATAGCGCTTTGCCAGCGTCGGCAGAGCCGCTCGCAGCTGCTCCAGCGAACTGATGCCGCCGGGCATTCTGCCAGCATACAGCTCCACCGCATTCTGGTTGCCATAGACATAGCACTCTTTTACCGCGAACCATTTACCCCCAAAACCAGGCAGGCCCATCAGGGAAAAAGAGAAGTTGAGCGATTCATGGAAACCTTCCTCTACCAGATCCCAGGTCAACGGCGTTACCGCGTTAGGGAAGCGTTCAGCGGATTCATCGCGCGTCCAGCGTTCCGGCACGAACGTGACCAGACGGGATTGCAGCAGATAGAACGAAGCGCCGGAAAATGCCCATTCAATATCCTGGGGAAAACCAAAGAACGCCTGCGCCTGCCGGGCGACGCTCGCCACCGTCAGACACTGTTCATCGCTAAGGGAACTCTGCGATTGCCGGGATGCGGGCAGGACTACATCGTGTACGCCCTGGCTGTCTTTGAGCAAAATCGTCTTTTTTTGTCCGATACTACGTTCCGTGACTTCTCCCTGCGGCATGGCAACGCGGTATTCATCCACCTCCCTCTCGCCGCCGACAACGCTCTCGCCTAATCCAAAGCAAGCGTTAATCAACACTTGCTCCAGCTCCCCGCGTACCGGATCGATGGAAAAGGCTACACCGGCCGCATCGCTTTCCGTCATCTCCACCATCTGCTGGATCACCACCGCCATCGCAGCGTCGAGGTGAACGAGCTGTAGGTGTGCGCGATAGCGCATGGCGTGTTCATGCCATAACGAAACGTAGCATTCGCGCACCGCATTGAGGATCGCATCAGCACCGCGCATATTGAGCAAGGTATCGTGCTGTCCGGCGAAAGCCGCGCCGGGCAAATCTTCAAACGTCGCTGAAGAGCGCACAGCAACGTTCCAGTCCTTCGCCCCAAGCGCGTCCAGCCGTTGCGTTACCGCCGCGCATAGCGCTTCCGGCAAAGCTTGTCGACGAATGAGCGCCTGAATTTCGCGGCTGCAAACGCCGAAATCGTCATATTGTTGCAGTAGAGTCTGGATTTGCTCTCTTAGCGGCGCCAGAAACAGCTGGTAAGCAGAAGCCGACACAATCAGACCGGGCGGCACCGGCAGGCCCCCTGCGGTCAGACGCGCGAGGTTGGCCCCCTTCCCCCCGCTCAGCGTCACTTCGCTGGCGTGCGGATCGTGAAAGGTAAAAATCATCGAGTCTTCCGTTCGCATTATGCTTTCCTTATCATGTTGTTACGGCTGGAGAAGCCGCAGCGGCGCAGCCATACCAGCACCAAAAACGCCAGCAGAGCACCAAAAATCAGATCGATACCGTAGTGATAGCGCAGATAGAGCGTCGCCAGAATCAACCCCGCCACCAGCGGCGACAGCAACAGCGCGCAAAGATAGCGACGCTGTAAAAGCAGATAACCAAACACATAGAGGCTAATGCCGCAGTGCAGGCTGGGAAAAACGTCCATACCCGTTCCTCCACTCGCCACCAGCGAAACCAGCAGCGCGGTCAGCGTGCCGCCTTGCGGCGGGTAGGAAAAAACGTCCGGAAAGGCAAGATAAGGCCCGGCGGCAGGCACCAGCAGATAGCCGATAAATCCAAAGAGATACATCAGCATCAGACCATAGAAGAAGCCACGGCTGGCAAGTTCATGGCGACGGAAAGCGCAAAACAGCACCGGCAGCAGAATAATGAAATAGAATGAGAGGTAGCACAGGCTCATTACCTCACTTAACCAGATCCTTTCCCAGCCCAGCAGCCGTTCAGTCAATCCGCTGCCGAATAGCCAACGATCGCCCGCCAGCAGCCTGGCGTCCATTGAGCGCGGCATTGCCAGCTGAATCGCCTTAAACAGAGGGAAAACCAGCCAACTGGCGGCAAACTGCAGTACGCCAATCCAGCTGCGCCAGCGCGACGACGACGAACACATCGATTGCAGCAACAGCAGCCAAACCACCACGCTGGCGATTACCGGCGCAATAAATTGGGGGTCACGCAGCTGCCAGGCGGAAAAAATCCCCAACCCGGAAATCAAGGCGATCAGGGCTAAATAGATCCCATACCCCGGACGGTTCCGGGAAGCCAAACCGACAAAATGGGTGTTCTTTATCAGGCTCAAACGTTTTCCTCCACCCAAACAGAACGTTGCCGCCACCCCAGGTAAGCCGCTGTATAAAGCAGCCACAGCCAGGGAAAGAGAATACCCAGCACAATCAAACAGGGCAGCCACAGCAGCGAGGCGGCAAAACCGCTCGCCAGACGAAAAAACGCCACCGTATTGCGTCCGTCGGCCTGTCTGCCAACCCACCAGGCACAAAGCAGTACCGGAAAAAGCACCAGCACAAACGGTAGTTGCAGCGCGCAGGCCCAAATGTTTCTTTGCCGATGCCGCTTATCAGATGGTTTTTCAGCATGTATTCCGCTTGCCGCTCGTTTAAAAGCCAATGCCCAGGGTTCGCTATGCTGCTGGTGGGCATAGCCTTCGGCGTCCGCCATGGTCGCCTCGCTGACGCAGTTGACCGAAACCTGATTCAACGCATTATTCACACATTCACTGATTTCCGTTTCCCAGGCTTCCTGGGACTTATCTTCCCGCGCAGGAAATACCAGCGCTTCGCCAACCAGCAGCTCGACCCGCGACCCAAAGCGATCAGGAACCTGGTAGAAACTCCCTACCGGGATCACCCGAAAGCGCTGGCCTTCCTGCAACAGTCGGCGAATGATTTTCACGGTTCCCGGCTGATAAGGCTGTGGTGCATAGCTCCATTCGCTGGTGCCTTCCGGAAAGATAACCAGACTGCCGCCCTGCTTTATATGGACAATAGCGTGCAGCACCGGGTTTCCCGCCTGCGTCCGGCTAAAACCGTAGCGAGCACGATCCTTGTCGCGCACAACCGGAATGCCAGTAAATAACAGGCGCAAAAAACGCGATCGCAGCAGTTGAACGGAGGCAAGAAACTGGCCATGCGGCAACAGTGGGCTAACCACCCACCCGTCAGTCGCCCCGTTACGGTGGCTGGCAAGCAAAATCGTGGGAATAGCGTCGTCCAGCGGTAAAACACGGTGGCCACGTTCGTCAATAAAGTCGATCGAAGCGTAGTAGAAATGGCTCAATAGCCTGGCGATAAAGCGATACCAACGCGGCAACGCCCTGCCCGGAGTGAATCGCAGCCAGGGAGGATTACGTTTTTCCATAACGTGTGGTTGTCATCATGTCCTTGTTTAACATTTCCGCACAATAGACGCTTCGTTAAGGGATTACAATGAGCAGTTTGGGGGCATCATCGCCTCCTCAGAATTACTGTGGGTGAAAAGTGGACATCAGCTTCCGGTTATGTTCGATAACCTCATCTTGCGCCTGTTCAAGCTTCTCACCGCTGACGATCAGCGGATTCAGTACCAGCGCGCCAGGCGGTATGCCGGTTACCGGTTATCGCCACTTCGATGGTCAGGCGTTCGAAAGACTTCATCAGTTGTAGCAGGCGCAGCGTATCTTCCGGGAATGATGCCACGTTCAGCGGCTGCGGGCCGGAAGCGGTAATCAACGAGCTCACTTCAACCGCACAGTCGTCCGGGCACAGGTGTTCCATATCTGCCGCAATCTCCAGAGCCATCGGGACTGTCCAGCAGGCATTGGCAAAACCGCCCAGCCCGTTGGTCTCCTGGCCAATCAGGCCATATCTTAACGAGATGCGCTCTTCAATATCGACTAGCCGCAGCGCCTTAACCGGCATCTCAGCGCGCCGCTTAAGTAAAATGTGTGGTTGATGCCGCGCCTGTCGCGTTTTCAGGCACAGTGGCCGGGGTTGAATTCACAGCTTCACATGCGGGCCGGAGTGACGGACTTTAACGGACGGACTTGAACGAAGAGCGTGTGGACCTGGCTATTTACTACGGCGCGACCCAGTATTCCGATCTGTATCAAGAGCGGCTGATGAGTGAGAACCTGCTCTCGCCTTTAGCGAGTGGTTAAGGAGGAGTGTGGTCAGGATCAATACCCGGTGGCGCTTCCGCTGACAGGGCTACGGGTTCACAGTCATCTGTGGATTGGTAGCCCGGACAGATGCGCAGCATCGCCTCCGGGGAAAAAGGCCGTCTGCGGGCCGGGAAGCCCGCAAAAACCGCTATTTCTCCGGACTATTTTTACTCTTCTGCAACGTCTCTTTTAACTGACCAATCAGTTCGCGGCGAAAATCCCCCAGCCGCGGCTTATCATCAGCGATCCACGGCAGCGGGCGGCACAGCTCCATGGCCTTAATCCCCAGCCGCGCGGTCAGCAGTCCGGCACCAATGCCCTGGGCCGCGCGCGCCGACAGCCTGGCCGCCAGATCCTGCGACATCCAGTCCATACCCACTTCCCGCACCAGCTCGCTGGCCCCGGCAAAAGCGATATTCAACAGCACCAGACGGAACAGGCGCAGACGGCTGTAGTAACCCAGTTCAATGCCGTACAGCGTGGCGATGCGGTTGATCAGGCGTAAGTTACGCCAGGCGATAAACGCCATATCCACCAGCGCCAGCGGACTGACGGCAATCATCAGTGTCGACTCCGCCGCCGAGCGGCTGATTTCGCGCCGCGCCTGAGCATCAAGCACTGGTTGCACGATCTGCGCATACAGGCTGACCACTTCGCGATCGTTCTGCGTCTCGTGGATCGCCGCATACCAGCGCTGTAGCGCCGGATGCGATTGATCCAGCCCCGCCTGCTGCGCGAGTTTTTCACAAAACGCACGCCCTTTGCCAACTGCATGGCTGTGCATCAAATCCCGCGCCTCATCGCGCTCATGTGCACGTTGACGCAGCCGTCGTAGACGCCGCCATTCGGTCGCGACTGAACCGACGCCAGCGCCAATAATCAGCGCCCCGGCAGCGCAGCCGCCAAGCGCGATCCAGTCCTGCGTCTGCCAGGCGGTCATTGTCCACTGCACGCCCTGCGCGACCACGCTCACGCCGAAAATAGTCAACCCGGCGCTGACCATTTTCCGCCACAGGCTACGTTTGGGCCGCAGAACCGATTCAACAACCGCCTCCGCCGCTCCCTCTTCTTCTTCCACGATATCAAGGCGCGCCGGAGCAAACTTCCCGGCATCCACATCATCAAAAGCGCGGGCAGATTTGAGAATTTGCGCCTTTTCCGCTTCCAGCGGGCCGTCGAAATCGATACGCGGTTTTAACGGTTCGGTCATCGCAACTTATCTCCAATTAAAAATTCCAGCGCCGCATCAAGGCGAATATGCGGCAGCGGCTTATCAACATCCATCACCTGCGGACGGAAGTTTTCAAACTGGAAGCCCTGCTGTTCCCAGAATGCCTGCCCCGGCAGACGTGCGGGCACTTCGCCAGGATAGACGGTCAGCGGCTGGCCATCGCTCAACCGGTTACCCCGCAGCGCGGGGATCTTTTCGCCGTTCACCTCAATAAGCCCGCTCTGGGTCGCCTGAATAGACGCCAGCCCCAGGCAATCCATACTGATTCCCTCGAACGCCGCGTTTTGCCACGCGTCCTGAATCAGCTGTTGCAGCAGCGACACCATATTGCTGTGCTGATCGACGGTCACGTGATCGGCTTTGGTGGCCGCAAACAGCAGCTTATCGATAACTGGCGAGAACAAGCGGCGGAACAGCGTGCGCTGACCATAGTGAAAACTTTGCATCAGCTGCGTCAGCGCCAGGCGCATATCGTTGAACGCCTGTGGCCCGCTATTGAGCGGTTGCAGGCAGTCCACCAGCACAATTTGCCGATCGAAGCGCAGAAAATGGTCTTTATAGAAACCTTTGACGACTTTCTCGCAGTAGTATTTAAAACGCTCGCGCAACATTCCGGCATTGGTGTGTTTGTCCGCCTGGGCGAGCCTGGCCTCCCCGATAGCATCAACATCCGGCCAGGGGAAAAATTGCAGCGCAGGCGCGCCGGCCATTTCGCCGGGCAGCACAAAGCGCCCGGGCTGAATAAAGTGCATCCCTTCGCGTTTACAGGTGTGCAGATAATCGGTCCATGCGCTGGCAATCTCCGCCAGGCGAGTTTCATCGGCCGGAGCCAGCGGATCCAGCCCTTCACAAAGTAGCCGCCAACGCGTCGACCATTCTGCCCTCTGCCCTTGCAATAGCCCGGTCATCTGTCGTGACCAGGTGAGATAGTCCTGGGCCAGCATCGGCAGATCCAGCAGCCACTCACCGGGGTAATCGACGATTTCCAGATATAGCGTTGAGGTCTCTTTAAAGTGGCGTAACAATGAATCGTTGGAACGATAGCGCAGCGCCAGGCGGATTTCGCTGACGCCGCGGGTGGGCGTTGGCCAGATCGGCGGCTGACCATATAGCTGAGCCAGCCCTTCGTCATAGGTAAAGCGCGGAATACCAAAATCCCGCTGCGGTACGCGCTTGACGCCCAGCAGGCGTTCTTCTCTCGCCGCGCTGAGCAACGGTAATCGCGCCCCGGCGTGAATGTTCAGGAGCTGATTGACCAGCGCGGTGATAAAGGCGGTCTTGCCGCTGCGGCTAAGGCCGGTAACGGCCAGACGGAGATGCCGGTCAACCCCACGATTAACCAGCGCATTAAATTCAGTTTTGAGTCGCTTCATCGCCATCCTGTTGTGCCTGAAGAACGAGAGAGAATAATATGGGGGCTATACGGATAACTATCAATGGCTTGCATTAGCCCCGCGACCGCGGGGCTGAAGATTACTTGCTGACGCTTTTTGGCATATCTATCTGATTAAGGCCACCCGCATTAACTACCTGAGTGTAGCCCATCTCGGTCAGCAGCTGCTGGGCCTGACCCGATTGTCGCCCAACGTTGCAATAAACTTTAATGGTATCGTTTTTATCCGGAACTTCGCTCGCAATCCGCGTTTTTATATCAGCCAGCGGGATGTTAATCGCCCCTTCGACGTGTTCTTTTTGATACTGCTGCGGAACGCGAACATCTATCCAATGCTCCGCCGCAGACACTGGTAAGGCGACAGCCAGAGCTAAACCCAGAAGTAGTTTTCGTAGCATTTTATCATCCTGATATGTTGAGTTTTTAGGCACTCATAACATACGCCATCCGCGACGTTTAGAAAACCGCAGCGCTGCCCGGCTAAGCATCGGTTCCAGAACAAGCATCAGCAGCATTTTCAGCGGCCGACGGGCGACAGATTTAACCGCCCAACCAGCAACGCCGGCCGGGCCATAACGCAGCGCGGTCAGCAGAACCAGCTTGCCCGCGAATTTCAGGCCTGGCTTCACTTTTTGTCCTGCCTGCTGCCATTTCATGTTCATCATTAACCTCACGTTCAATTACAGCTGGCGAAAACGACTGCGCAGCGAAAAGGTATCGGAGGTGACGTAACGTTCCATTTCACGCAAACGACGCTCTCCCGCCGCCAGTTCCTTATCTGCGGCAGCCAACAGCTCTCCACTGCTCGGCATTTTTTCACCATTCAGTTCGCTTTCCGGCATCGGATCCAACACGAATGAGAGAATAATGTAGGCCACGACCACAAACAGAAACAGGCCAAAAATCATTGCCAGTACGGTAATCAGGCGCACCAGCTTCACCGGCACGTCCAGATACTCCGCAATACCAGCGCAAACCCCTTTCACCATGCCGCGCTGCGGAATGCGCCACAGTTTTTTACTCAAATCCAGTCCGCCCATTATTGGTCTCTCCAGTTCGGATGCTCAGCATCAAGAATGGCTTCCAGCGCCTGAATACGCTCGCGCATCCGCTTCGCGTCATCGGTCAGTTGCAACAGACGCTGCTGTTCGTTCTGCGATAAGCTGCCGCTGGCGGTGCGATTGTTGTAGTGCAGCCAGAGCCAGACCGGCAAAACAAACAACACAAACAACGTCAAAGGGATGGCGAGAAAAAGCATGCTCATGTCGACTCCTTGCAGATGGCAGCGGCACATCTCGGTGCCGCCCAAAAACGATTACTGGTTATTTTGATTCATTTTGGCTTTCAGCGCCGCCAGCTGCTCGCTGATTTCATCGTCCGCTTTCAGGTCGGCGAACTGCTGATCCAGCGATTTGTCTTTGCCAAAACGATGGCTTTCCGCTTCGGCTTCCATATGATCGATACGGCGTTCAAACGATTCAAAACGCGCCATTGCCTCATCAATCTTGCCGCTATCCAGCTGACGACGAACGTCGCGGGAAGAGTTGGCAGCCTGATGACGCAGCATCAACGCCTGCTGACGTGCGCGGGTTTCGCTCAGTTTGTTTTCCAGCTCGCCGATCTCTTTTTTCATCCGCGTCAGGGTTTCATCAACCAGCTGCGCTTCATGTTCAAGGCTACCAATAAGATCGGTCAGCTTCTGTTTTTCGATCAGTGCGGCACGGGCCAGGTCGTCTTTCTCTTTACGTAACGCCAGTTCAGCTTTGTCCTGCCATTCACCCTGCTGGGCGACGGCCTGCTCAATACGACGGCTCAGCTGTTTCTTTTCAGCCAGCGCGCGCGCCGAGGTCGAACGGACTTCAACCAGCGTGTCCTCCATTTCCTGAATCATCAGTCGAACCAGCTTCTGCGGGTCTTCCGCTTTCTCCAACAGGGAGTTGATGTTGGCATTCACGATGTCGGCAAAACGAGAAAAAATACCCATAATTTCAATCCTCATAGTTCTTGGTGTCAGGCATCGGCCTGTGCAATGATTAATACAAATGGCGTGCCAACTTTTTATCTTATTGATTTTAAAAGATGAGGTTGTTATCTGTGCAGTGGATTGCTAAAGTGATTTGGTGAATCACACTACTAAATGGCGAAATTCATCATGGCGGAATACAAGGACAACCTGCTCGGCGAAGCCAACAGCTTTCTTGAGGTGCTGGAGCAGGTCTCACGGCTGGCATCGCTGGATAAACCAGTGCTGGTGATTGGCGAACGCGGTACCGGTAAAGAGCTTATCGCCAGCCGCCTGCACTTTCTCTCTTCCCGCTGGCAGGGGCCGTTTATTTCGCTGAATTGCGCCGCGCTCAATGAAAATCTACTCGACTCCGAGCTGTTCGGCCACGAGGCCGGGGCGTTTACCGGCGCCAGCAAGCGCCATCCGGGGCGTTTTGAACGTGCTGATGGCGGCACTCTGTTTCTTGATGAACTGGCAACCGCGCCGATGCTGGTGCAGGAAAAACTGCTGCGGGTAATTGAATATGGCGAGCTGGAGCGCGTTGGCGGCAGCCAGCCGCTACAGGTTAACGTTCGCCTGGTGTGCGCAACCAATGCCGACCTGCCGCTGATGGTAGAAGAAGGACTGTTTCGCGCCGACCTTCTCGACAGGCTGGCCTTTGATGTGGTGCAACTGCCGCCTCTGCGCGAGCGGCACAGCGATATCATGCTGCTCGCCAGGCAGTTTGCTATCCAGATGTGCCGCGAGCTCGGGCTGCCGCTGTTTCCCGGCTTTAGCGATCGGGCGACGGAAACGCTGCAAAACTACCGCTGGCCGGGAAATATTCGCGAATTGAAAAACGTGGTTGAGCGCTCGGTCTACCGCCATGGCAGCAGCGACAGCGAGCTGGATAACATCATCATTAACCCCTTTCACCAACGGCAAACCTCACCGGTCGTCACAGAAAAAAATAACGCCGGGCCTGCGCTGCCGCTCGATTTGCGTAGCTTCCAGCACGAGCAAGAAAAGAGTCTGCTGGAGATGAGCCTGGAGCAGGCAAAGTACAATCAGAAACAGGCAGCGGAATTGCTCGGTCTCACCTATCACCAGCTGCGGGCGTTGCTTAAGAAGCACCAGCTCTGAACCGGACGCAGGAGTAGCAATACGCCCAACATGAAGTGACAGTGTCACCAATATCACTAGTTAATTATTTGTAACTAGCAAGATAATCCAATGTGAATTATCATCTGCGCCATCATTATTCAACGGACTGAAAATACAGATGATTCCGGTTAATTCCTCGACGCTTAGCCGCTATGCCGCGCACGTCAGCTTAATCCATACTATGAAAGGCCATAAGGCCCCTGCGCTGTCGGTCATGATGATCTTTTCAGACCTGTGTATCCGTTCAACCGAGGATTCCTATCGCCTGCAAGGCTGGGAAATTACGCAGAAAAAAAGTGGTCTGGTACTGCGAACCTATGTTGCCACCCATCACGACGGTGATGAGTTTGAAATTACCCCCAAAGATTATATCGCGCGATATAACCAACTCCTTCCGCTGTAGCCCTCCTTGTCCAGCCGCTGTGGAAACACGGCTAACTGGAGAAACCGCTAATAAAAAGATACCATGTGGCAAAAATCAGGGTGCCCGCGCCCCGTGGGACATATGAATCTCTTTTCATAATACCTTCGCTCGCCTGACGCCAAACGCAGGGTGATTTAAGAGGTATACTCGAAGTTAATAAGCGGTTTAAATTTGAATTAGTTGGCCAAATAACCAACGCAACCATCGCTTACATTATCTCCATGAGCAATTAAGGTGGTGGTAAATGTTATTTAATATTAATAAGATAGAGCCTTGCTCTGTAATCAAAAAGATACTATGCGCCTGAAATTGTCATCTCTCCTGGCAGCCGTCTCCATGCTGTGCGGACAGGCCTTTGCCGCGCCAGCGCTGCCTGCTCACGCTGATATCCGTGATAGCGGCTTTGTTTATTGCGTCAGCGGTCAGGTCAATACTTTTAATCCGCAAAAGGTCAGCAGCGGACTGATTGTCGACACGCTGGCCGCCCAGCTCTACGACCGCCTGCTTGATGTCGACCCTTATACTTACCGTCTGGTGCCTGAGCTAGCGGAGAGCTGGGAAGTACTGGATAACGGCGCGACCTACCGTTTCCATCTGCGCAACAACGTACCATTCCAGACGACCACCTGGTTCAAGCCGACCCGCAACTTTAATGCCGATGACGTTATTTTCACCTTTGGGCGCATTTTTAACCGCGACCATCCGTGGCACAACGTTAACGGCAGCAGCTTCCCCTATTTCGACAGCCTGCAGTTCGCTGACAGCGTTGAAAGCGTACGTAAGCTGGATAACCAGACCGTCGAGTTTCGCTTGAAACGCCCGGACGCCTCGTTCCTTTGGCACCTGGCGACCCACTACGCCTCAGTCATGTCGGCGGAATATGCCGCGAAGCTGGCGCAGGGCGATCGTCAGGAGCTGATTGACCGCCAGCCGGTCGGCACCGGTCCGTTCCAGTTGGAAGAGTATCGAAGTGGCCAGTACATCCGGCTACAGCGCCATTCAGCCTACTGGCGCGGCACGCCGTTGATGCCGCAGGTTGTCGTCGACCTCGGTTCTGGCGGGACAGGTCGCCTGTCGAAATTGCTCACCGGCGAGTGCGACGTGCTAGCCTGGCCCGCAGCCAGCCAGCTCTCAATTTTGCGTGACGATCCGCGACTGCGTTTGACCCTGCGTCCAGGGATGAATATCGCCTGGCTGGCGTTTAACACTGCGAAACCTCCGCTCGATAACCCGGAAGTTCGTCATGCACTGGCGCTGGCGATTAATAACCAGCGTCTGATGCAATCGATCTACTACGGCACGGCGGAAACCGCGGCGTCGATGCTGCCACGCGCCTCCTGGGCCTACGATAATGACGCCAAGATTACCGAATACAATCCAGCGAAAGCGCGCGCCCAACTGAAAGCGCTGGGGCTGGAAAAGCTAACCCTTAAACTGTGGGTGCCAACCAGTTCGCAAGCCTGGAACCCCAGCCCGCTGAAAACCGCCGAGCTTATTCAGGCGGATATGGCGCAGATTGGTGTAAAAGTGATTATCGTGCCGGTTGAAGGTCGTTTCCAGGAGGCAAGATTGATGGATATGAACCACGATCTAACGCTCTCTGGCTGGGCAACGGACAGCAACGATCCGGACAGTTTTTTCCGCCCGCTACTGAGCTGTGCGGCGATTACCTCGCAAACCAACTACGCTCACTGGTGTAACCGCGAGTTCGATGAAGTGCTGCAAAAAGCGCTGACCTCGCAGCAGCTGGCATCACGTATTGAAGCCTATAAAGAGGCGCAGCACATTCTCGCCAACGAACTGCCAGTACTGCCGTTGGCTTCTTCGCTGCGTTTACAGGCTTACCGTTACGATATGAGAGGCCTGGTGCTGAGCCCGTTTGGCAATGCTTCCTTTGCGGGCGTCTCGCGCGAGAAAGAAGACGAGGTGAAAAAACCATGATTATTTTTACCCTGCGCCGCTTCCTGCTGCTGCTGATTACGCTCTTTCTGCTAACCTTCGTCGGCTTTAGTCTGAGCTATTTCACGCCGCACGCCCCGCTACAGGGCGCTTCGCTGTGGAACGCCTGGTTGTTCTGGTTTGAAGGGGTACTGCACTGGGATTTCGGCGTCTCCAGCATCAACGGTCAACTGATCTCCGAGCAGCTCAAAGAGGTTTTCCCGGCCACCATGGAGTTGTGCATCCTCGCCTTCGGCTTCGCGCTGTTGGTCGGCATTCCCGTCGGTATGCTGGCAGGGATTATGCGCAACAAATGGCCGGACACCCTGATTAGCGCCCTGGCGCTGATGGGCTTTTCTATTCCTGTCTTCTGGCTGGCGCTGCTGCTGACCCTGTTCTTCTCCCTGACGTTAGGCTGGTTCCCGGTTTCAGGGCGCTTCGACCTGCTATATGAAGTCAAGACAGTCACCGGTTTTGCGCTGATTGACGCCTGGCTTTCTGATTCGCCGTGGCGTCATGAAATGATCGTCAGCGCCGCGCGTCATATGGTGCTGCCAGTGCTCACCCTGGCGGTAGCGCCGACTACCGAAGTGATCCGCCTGATGCGTATCAGCACCAGCGAAGTTTACGACACGAACTATGTCAAAGCCGCTGCGACTCGCGGCGTTTCACGGCGCACCATTTTGCATCGCCACGTGCTGCACAATGCGCTGCCGCCAGTGATCCCGCGTCTGGGGCTGCAGTTTTCCACCATGCTGACGCTGGCGATGATTACCGAAATGGTCTTTAGCTGGCCTGGCCTGGGCCGCTGGCTAATCAATGCGATTCGCCAACAGGACTACGCCGCTATCTCTGCGGGCGTGATGGTCATCGGCGCGCTGGTGATAATTGTTAACGTGATATCAGATATTCTGGGTGCCATGGCTAACCCACTGAAACATAAGGAATGGTATGCCCTACGATAGCGTTTATCTGGAGAAGCGCCCGCCGGGTGCGCTGCGCACCGTATGGCGAAAATTCTACGGTGATACCACCGCGATGGTGGGCCTGTACGGCTGTGGAGCGCTGGTGTTGTTGTGCGTTTTCGGCGGCTGGTTTGCTCCATACGGCATCGACCAGCAGTTTCTTGGCTATCAGCTGTTGCCGCCATCATGGTCGCGCTACGGTGAAGTGTCGTTCTTTCTCGGCACTGACGATCTTGGCCGTGACGTCCTCAGCCGCCTGCTAAGCGGCGCGGCGCCCACGGTCGGCGGCGCATTTGTGGTCACACTCGCCGCGACGCTGCTGGGTCTGGTGCTTGGCGTGATTGCCGGCTCGACTCACGGCCTGCGTTCGGCGGTGATGAATCATATTCTCGATACTCTGCTGTCGATCCCATCCCTGCTGCTGGCGATTATCGTTGTCGCCTTCGCCGGACCACATCTCAGCCACGCGATGTTCGCGGTCTGGCTGGCGCTGCTGCCGCGTATGGTGCGGTCTGTTTACAGCATGGTGCATGATGAGCTGGAAAAAGAGTACGTTATTGCCGCGCGCCTCGACGGAGCATCAACGCTGAATATTTTATGGTTTGCAGTGCTGCCGAATATTACCTCCGGCCTGGTCACCGAAATCACCCGGGCGCTGTCGATGGCGATTCTGGATATTGCCGCGCTGGGATTCCTTGACCTCGGCGCTCAGCTCCCCTCGCCGGAGTGGGGAGCGATGCTCGGCGACGCGCTGGAGCTGATTTACGTCGCGCCGTGGACGGTCATGCTGCCAGGCGGAGCAATTATGCTAAGCGTCCTGCTGGTTAACCTGCTGGGCGACGGGATCCGCCGCGCAATTATCGCAGGGGTGGAATAATGCCGTTACTCGATATCCGTAATTTAACCATCGAATTCAAGACTAACGAAGGCTGGGTTAAAGCCGTCGATCGCGTCAGCCTGACCCTTGCCGAAGGGGAAATTCGCGGCCTGGTTGGGGAGTCTGGCTCGGGTAAGAGCTTAATCGCCAAGGCTATTTGCGGCGTCACTAAAGACAACTGGCGGGTCACCGCCGACCGTATGCGCTTCGATGATATCGACCTGCTGCGTCTCTCGGTTCGCGAGCGCCGTAAGCTGGTGGGCCACAACGTCTCGATGATTTTTCAGGAGCCGCAATCCTGTCTCGATCCTTCCGAACGCATCGGCCAGCAGCTGACGCAGAATATCCCCGGCTGGACCTTTAAAGGTCGCTGGTGGCAGCGTCCAGGCTGGCGCAAACGGCGCGCAATCGAACTGTTGCACCGCGTAGGGATCAAAGATCATAAAGATGCAATGCGCAGCTTCCCCTATGAGTTGACGGACGGAGAGTGCCAGAAGGTAATGATTGCCATCGCGCTGGCTAACCAGCCGCGGCTGCTGATTGCCGATGAGCCGACCAACGCCATGGAACCCACTACCCAGGCACAAATTATCCGTCTGCTGACGCGGCTCAACCAGAACAACAACACCACCATTTTACTGATCAGTCACGATATGCAGATGCTGAGCAAATGGGCGGACAAAATTAACGTGATGTACTGCGGACAGACGGTGGAAAGCGCGCCGAGCGAAGAGCTGGTGACGATCCCCCATCATCCGTATACCCAGGCGCTGATTCGGGCAATTCCGGATTTCGGTAGCGCCATGCCGCATAAAAGCCGACTCAATACTATGCCAGGGGCCATCCCGCTACTTGAACAACTGCCCATCGGCTGTCGTCTCGGGCCGCGTTGTCCCTACGCCCAGCGGGAATGCATCGAAACGCCTCGCCTGGTGGGCGTGCGTAATCATCTCTACGCCTGTCATTTCCCGCTGAACATGGAGAAAGAGTGAAATGGTCGAAACGTTGCTTGAAGTACGCAATCTGAGTAAGACCTTTCGCTACCGTACCGGATGGTTTCATCGACAAACCGTGGACGCGGTCAAGCCGCTGAGCTTTACCCTGCGTGAACGCCAGACTCTGGCAATTATTGGCGAGAACGGCTCAGGGAAATCAACGCTGGCGAAAATGCTTGCCGGTATGGTCGAACCCAGCACCGGCGAACTGCTGATTGATGACCATCAGCTGGAGTTCGGCGATTACTCTTATCGTAGCCAACAGATTCGTATGATCTTTCAGGATCCGTCGACTTCGCTCAACCCACGGCAGCGAATTTCTCAAATTCTCGATTTTCCGCTGCGTCTGAATACTGACCTCGAGCCTGAAGCGCGGCAAAAGCAGATTATCGAAACGCTCCGTATGGTCGGGTTACTGCCAGACCATGTGAGTTACTATCCGCATATGCTGGCGCCAGGGCAAAAACAGCGCCTCGGTCTGGCGCGGGCGCTGATTCTGCGCCCGAAGGTGATTATTTGCGATGAGGCGCTGGCGTCGTTGGATATGTCGATGCGTTCACAGTTAATCAATCTGATGCTGGAGTTACAGGAGAAACAGGGTATCTCCTATATCTACGTCACCCAGCATCTGGGGATGATGAAACATATCAGCGATCAGGTTTTAGTGATGCATCAGGGGGAAGTGGTCGAACGTGGCAGCACCGCAGATGTACTGGCCTCACCGCTACATGACCTGACCAAACGTCTTATCGCCGGGCATTTTGGCGAGGCGCTCACGGCCGACGCCTGGCGTAAAGACGGCAAATAATCCGAGGCGCACATTACGATGATTATTCCGGTTCAGTTTTCCTCTTTACCCGTGACGCCGTGGAAAAACGGCGGCGGCGAAACTCGCGAAATTGTCAGTCTCCCCTCGCCTGATGCGCCTTTTATCTGGCGCGCCAGTATTGCCACCCTGAGTAATGATGGGCCGTTTTCCCTCTTTCCTGAGGTTGACCGGGTAATTACCCTTCTTGAAGGGCAGCCGCTGTGGCTGCACGGCGACAACATCGCGCAGCGCCTTGAATTATGGCAACCGTGGGCTTTTGCCGGAGAATGGCCCCTCGTCAGCGAGGGCATTTCCGGACGCGGCCTGGATTTCAATATCATGACTCAGCGCTCGCGCGCCGCCGCTCAGGTCACGGTTGTCGCAGAGCAACAGCAGCCCGGAGCGGAAGGTATCGCCTGGGTGTTGCAAGGTCGCTGGCAGCTAGCTGGCAAGACCTGTACAGCAGGCTCAGGGATCTGGTGGCACGGCGAGTCGCCGGGAGAGCTGCTCCCGCAATCAGCGGATGCCCGGCTTTTGCTGGCCGAGATTGAACGCCGCTAACAACGGATGTCTGTTATAGCAGAAGGTATACTCTTTTGTATGCACGGTAACCCTTACGTGATAAGGCGTAAGGGACAACAGAAAAATATCGTGACACAAGGGGTCGTCAGTGGGATATAATTCCCGGCTAAATTTGAGTTATTTTGAAATAACAACGCTAACCAAATGATTGTTAAAGTAAAAATACGCAATAACGATAAGGATTAAAGCTATGGGTTTTCTTTCCGGTAAGCGCATTCTGTTGACTGGCCTTGCCAGCAAACTGTCCATCGCCTACGGTATTGCGCAAGCAATGCACCGTGAAGGGGCTGAACTGGCGTTCACCTATCAGAACGAAAAACTGAAAGGTCGTGTGGAAGAATTTGCTGCGGCACTGGGTTCCAACATCGTACTGCCGTGCGACGTGGCTGAAGATGAGAGCATTGAATCTCTGTTCACCGAGCTGGAAAAAGTATGGCCTAAGTTCGACGGTTTCGTGCACTCCATCGGCTTCGCTCCGGCAGATCAGTTGGACGGCGATTATGTTAACGCGGTCACTCGTGAAGGCTTCAAAATCGCCCACGATATCAGCGCCTACAGCTTTGTGGCGATGGCTAAAGCCTGCCGCGGCATGCTGAACCCAGGCTCCGCCCTGCTGACGCTGTCCTACCTGGGTGCTGAGCGCGCGATCCCGAACTACAACGTAATGGGTCTGGCGAAAGCGTCCCTCGAAGCTAACGTTCGTTATATGGCGAACGCTATGGGTCCGGAAGGCGTTCGCGTTAACGCTATCTCTGCCGGTCCGATTCGTACCCTGGCCGCTTCCGGCATTAAAGATTTCCGTAAGATGCTGGCGCACTGCGAAGCGGTCACTCCGATCCGCCGCACCGTCACCACTGAAGACGTGGGTAACAGTGCAGCATTCCTGTGCTCCGACCTGTCTGCAGGCATCTCCGGTGAAGTCGTTCACGTTGACGGTGGTTTCAGCATCGCCGCAATGAACGAGCTGGAACTGAAATAAGTTCTTTGCCCTCCTCGCGTCCGTGAGGAGGGTGCTTTCCCCCGCACTTTTCTTTTGTTATTCCAATCCGCTATTTGTTAGCACGTATCAATATTTTCTCCCGCTCCGGGGTTAAGCCAGGATAGTTCAGCATAGCGCAACCGCGAAACGGTGGTTTGCCACATACCGAACAAGGATCCCCCATGGAGCAACGCCGCGTTAACGGCAAAAACCACTGGTATCATGAGACCCAGTCAACAATCTGCCCGGTGGATGTATTGCCGCTCGTCCCTGAAGCCGCCCATGTCGAAGATCGCTTTCTACTCGACCTGACTCTGCCCGAGGATCTTTTCCAGGCGCATGCGCGTTGGATAGCGCCTGCCCGTCAGTTAGCCGATGCCTTCTTCCCGACGACGGTAGTTGTGAGCCGCTTGCAAACATTTAATGCCTACGACCGGCTAAGTACTGCGCTGACCGTGGCACAGGTTTACGGCGTACAGCGCCTGTGTAACCACTATGCCGCCCGTCTGGCACCGCTTCCCGGCCCGGACTCTTCGCGAGAGAGCAACCGTCGTCTGGCACAGATCACGCAATATGCTCGCCAGCTTGCCAGCTCGCCTTCGGTCATTAACGCGCTATCGCGCAGTCAGTTGGATGAGGTGGGCTTGACCAGCCGCGATATTATTCTGATCAATCAGATTGTTGGCTTTGTCGGCTTTCAGGCCCGCGCTATCGCCGCATTCCAGGCCGCATTAGGTTATCCGGTTCGCTGGATACCCGGCATGCCACAGCAAGAAGATGCGCCAGAAGCGCTTTTTGCCGCGAGTGATATTGATTGGCAGCCGGGCCTGGACGATTCAGATTTACACTACGCCAATGATGAGCGTCAATTGCTGTTAGCTGACTGGCAGAAGCATCCGGGTTTGTTCGAACTGGCACCGCTGCTGGCGACACAGGAGTCACCGCTTAATGTGCTGGAACAAGTTCTGACATATCTCAGCGACGCGCAACAGTTTGTCAGTCAGGTGGCGCTGATAACCGCACGCATTAACGGTAGTACCAGTTGCTTCAACGCCTGGGTCGCACGATGTTCGGATTTGCCAGACCTTATTGAGGCGTTGCGTGGCCATGAGGCAGACGCTCAGGCATGGGGGCAGCAACATCCCCAGGAGCGCGTCATTTTACAGGCCGTCCAGCTCTTGACCCGAGCGCCAGACCGCTTCAGCGCCGCCCAGCTAACTCCCCTTATTGAATACGGACTCTCTCGTACTTCGGCTATCGACCTTCTTGCCTGGTGCGGGCTATGCGGTTGGATGAATCGGCTGAAAATCGCCCTCGGGAATGTGAGTCAGCAGACGTAAAATGCTGAAACAGCGCTTGCTGAGGCAGGCATATTCGCGTAAAAATGTCAGCCGCTCTTTTAGCCACGAAAATAAGAAATTATGTTTCAGGACAACCCGCTGCTAGCGCAGCTTAAACAGCAACTGCATTCCCAGACTCCGCGCGTTGAAGGGGTCGTTAAGGGGACGGAAAAAGGCTTTGGCTTCCTGGAAGTCGACTCACAGAAAAGCTATTTCATTCCGCCACCGCAAATGAAAAAAGTGATGCACGGCGACCGTATTATTGCCGTGGTCAATACTGAAAAAGAACGCGAAAGCGCAGAGCCAGAAGAGCTGGTTGAGCCTTTTCTGACGCGTTTTGTCGGTAAAGTTCATAAGAAAGATGACCGTCTTTCCATCGTTCCTGATCATCCGCTGCTGAAAGATGCCATTCCCTGCCGGGCCGTTCGCGGCGTTGAGCATGATTTTAAAGAGGGTGACTGGGCCGTTGCTGAAATGCGCCGTCATCCACTGAAAGGCGATCGCGGCTTCTATGCCGAGCTGACCCAGTTCATCACCTATGGCGATGACCATTTTGTACCCTGGTGGGTTACCCTCGCGCGCCACAATCTGGAAAAAGAAGCGCCAGATGGCGTAGCAACTGAAATGCTCGACGAAGGTCTGGAGCGCCGCGACCTAACGGCTCTGACTTTTGTGACCATCGACAGCGCCAGCACCGAAGATATGGACGATGCCCTGTACGCAGAGCTTGCCGCGGACGGTAAACTGCACCTGACCGTTGCTATCGCCGATCCGACCGCCTGGATTGCTGAAGGCAGCAAGCTGGACAACACGGCGAAAATTCGCGCCTTTACCAACTATCTGCCGGGCTTCAACATTCCAATGCTGCCGCGCGAGCTGTCAGACGACCTGTGCTCCCTGCGCGCCAACGAAGTTCGTCCGGTTCTGGCCTGCCGTATGATTCTGGCCGATGACGGTACCATTGAAGACGATATCGAATTCTTCACTGCCACCATCATGTCCAAAGCGAAACTGGCTTACGATGATGTTTCCGACTGGCTGGAAAATAACGGCAGTTGGCAGCCAGAGAGCGATGCCATCGCTCAGCAAATCAAACTGCTGCAGGATGTCTGTCTGCGCCGTAGCGAATGGCGTAAAACCCACGCGCTGGTGTTTAAAGACCGCCCGGACTACCGCTTTGTGCTGGGTGAGAAAGGTGAAGTACTGGATATCGTTGCCGAACCACGTCGTATCGCCAACCGCATTGTTGAAGAGTCGATGATTGCCGCCAATATCTGCGCTGCCCGCGTGCTGCGCGATAAACTCGGTTTCGGCGTCTATAACGTCCACACCGGTTTTGACCCGGCAAACACCGAGCAACTGGCTGCGCTGCTGAAGACGCACGATGTGCACGTTGACCCGGTAGAAGTACTGACGCTCGAAGGCTTCTGCAAGCTGCGTCGCGAGCTGGACGCGCAGCCGTCTGGCTTCCTCGACAGCCGCATTCGTCGCTTCCAGTCGTTCGCGGAAATTAGTACCGAGCCGGGACCACACTTCGGTCTGGGCCTTGAAGCTTACGCGACCTGGACGTCTCCGATCCGTAAGTACGGCGACATGATCAACCATCGTCTGCTGAAAGCGGTTATCAAAGGGGAAGCCATTGCGCGTCCGCAGGATGACGTTGCGATACAGATGGCGGACCGCCGTCGTCTTAACCGCATGGCGGAGCGCGATGTCGGAGACTGGCTATACGCCCGTTATCTGAGCCCAAAAGCCGGAACCGATACGCGTTTTGCTGCTGAAATCATTGATGTTAGCCGCGGTGGAATGCGCGTGCGTCTGGTCGATAACGGTGCTGTCGCCTTTATCCCAGCGCCGTTCCTGCACGCCGTTCGCGATGAACTGGTTTGCAGCCAGGAAAATGGTACCGTGCAGATTAAAGGTGAAGTCGTCTACAAAGTGACCGACGTAATTGACGTCACGATTGCCGAAGTTCGCATGGAAACCCGCAGCGTGATTGCGCGTCCTGCCGCCTGATAGACTGCCCTGTGCGGCTCCCGTTCGGAGCCGCATCCTGGCCCTTCCCGTTGTTTTCCTGCGCGTTTTCCGTTAATAACAGTAGATGAGTTAGGTTGTGAGTTTTTTTCGCTTCTCTTTTTCATCCGTTTTTAGCATCATTGATTTTATTCACATTTGTAACCAGGATTACGCCATGTCAGATCTGAATGCCCACCTGCTCGCCCAACGTATTGATACCGTGCTTGATATCCTGGTTGCCGGAGATTATCACTCCGCCATTCATAACCTGGAAATTCTAAAAGCTGAACTGCAGGCGCTTTCCAGTGACGAACAGGAAGCCAAACCCGGCCAAACTAAAGCGCCGTGGGAAATCTAAAATCCTTTATCGCCGCGGTCGGCCGTTCAGCGCCGATTGCCAGCCTCAAATAGCCCTTTAACTGTGATGTTGCTATGAACGCCCGACAACAAAGTATTTTGCAAATGGTCATTGATAAAGGCCGTATGAGCGTGTCCGATCTCGCGAAGATGACCGGTGTCTCTGAAGTCACTATTCGCCAGGATTTGAATTTACTGGAAAAGCAGAGCTATCTGCGACGTACCCATGGTTTCGCTGTTCCTCTGGATAGCGAAGATGTGGAAACCCGCATGATGACCAACTTTTCTATTAAGCGAGAGCTGGCTACGCGAGCCGCTACGCTTGTCTCCGCCGGCGAGACGGTGTTTATCGAAAACGGCAGCTGCAACGCCCTTCTTGCCCGTACGCTTGCCGAGCGTGGCGATATCACCATCATCACCGTCAGTAGCTATATCGCTCACCTGCTTAAAGAGACGCCCGGAGAAGTCATTCTACTGGGGGGGATTTACCAAAAACGCAGCGAAAGTATGGTTGGCCCACTGACGCGGCAGTTCATTCAACAAGTTCACTTCAGCAAGGCATTTATTGGTATCGATGGCTGGCAGGCTGAAACCGGGTTTACCGGCCGGGATATGATGCGCGCCGATGTCGTCAACGCGGTGCTGGAAAAAGGCTGTGAAGCGATTGTGCTAAGCGACAGCTCGAAGTTCAGCGTTGTTCATCCCTATCCACTAGGCCCTGTAGGACGATTTAATCGCATTATTACCGACGACAACCTAAACGATGCCGTTCGCGATCGGCTGGCTGCGTGCGGGTTAATCGTCGATATCGTTAATCACTCTTAATTCCCTATTTCGCTACAACGCCTCACTCTGCCGGGTAAATACCCGGCTCATGCTTCGTCTGAGACTTTTCTGACACCTGAATTAAGACTTTTTACCTCCCTGAAAATTTTATAGAAAGTAAAATTAATGTTAGCGATATAACAGGAAGTGACTATCACCTGCGTGATTAGAGTAACACCTGCGCAACTTAGCTTCATGGAATACCCCTTAAGCAGAAGTAACAAGCTATGCTTATAGGAAGTTGTATCCGTGAATAGATTATTCAGGAGAAAATTATGATGAATTCAATGAACAAAAAAATGACTGCTGCGGTCCTGGCAATAACAGTTGCAATGTCTCTGAGCGCTTGTTCTAACTGGTCTAAACGCGATCGTAACACCGCTATCGGGGCGGGTGCCGGCGCAATCGGCGGTGCAGTATTAACTGACGGTAGCACCCTGGGTACGCTGGGCGGCGCCGCAGTCGGCGGTATTATTGGTCACCAGGTAGGTAAATAATATTTATACCCGTCATACTTCAAGTTGCATATGCATTGGCTTTGTTACTCGGCGCCCCTACGGAGGCAGCGCGAGCGCTGTTCAAAACGGTTCACCGTTTTGTCCTGCAACTAGAATTATTTAGGGTATATCACACGAAATAAAATAAAAATTTATATTAGCTAACTGATTCTCCAGCAAAAAAAATTAAGGCCACGATACGCATATCGTGGCCTTATTATTAGAGTCTACCCCTTGTTGAAGCCAGTTTGGTGCCGGACAGCGCGCAGAAACCGGAACGTACACGTAGTACGTGAGGATTTCGAGCACTGCCCGGTGCCAAACTGGCGAACAAAATAGCCTAATGGGATAGGCTCTTAGCCGCCTGCCAGTTTAACTTTCATGCCTTTCGCTTCGAGAAGTGATTTGAGTAAATCACGCTTATCGCCCTGAATCTCAATCACGCCATCCTTTACTGAACCGCCGCAGCCGCATTTCTTTTTCAGTTCAGCAGCCAGCTTAGCCAGCGCCTCGTCGTTTTCATCGATACCTGTAATCAAGCACACGCCTTTGCCTTTGCGACCGCTGGTCTGACGCTGAATGCGCACAATGCCATCACCTTTCGCCCGCTCTTGTACCTGTTTAGGCTCATCGATACGCCCGCTGTCCGTCGAATACACCAGACGACTGTTGGAATCGCTCATCACGCCCCCTTGTTCAATGATGCATTAATACTACTTAGCGTGGCGGCCGGCTCGGCAGACTGAGTCACCGGGCGGCCAATGACCATATAATCCACACCAGCGGCCAGCGCCTGTTCCGGCGTCATGATCCTCCGCTGATCGCCTGCATCGCTGCCTTGCGGACGAATGCCTGGCGTCACCAGCTTAAATGCCTGACCTAGTTCCTGTTTGAAGCGCACCGCTTCCTGCGCTGAACAAACAACGCCATCCAGACCACAGTTCTGGGTCAGCGCCGCCAGCTTCGCGGCATAATCGGCCGGGGAAAGCGTAATGCCCAGATCCTGCAGGTCGCTGGCTTCCATACTGGTTAATACGGTCACCGCGATCAGCAGCGGCGCATCATTACCAAATGGTAGCAAGGCTTCACGTGCGGCGGTCATCATGCGCGCGCCGCCGGAGGCATGAACGTTGACCATCCAGACGCCGAGCTCTGCTGCTGCCGCAACCGCACGTGCCGTGGTATTTGGAATATCGTGAAATTTCAGGTCGAGGAAAACCTCAAAACCACGCTGGTGCAGGTCGCGAACAAGCTGTGGACCAAACAGAGTAAACATCTCTTTGCCAACCTTCAGGCGGCAGTCGCGTGGGTCGATGCGGTCGACAAATGCCAGCGCTTTATCACGGTTATCATAATCAAGAGCAACAACAATAGGAGAGGATGTGACAACGCGGGAAGAAGATGTAGCAGTAGACGTCATGACCGGACCTTAATTGTTGATGGGCGCCAGTGTGGCGCAAAAAGGTAAACGGGCAGCATTCTACCTGCGATAAGGCAAAAATGACAGGTTGTATTTCCCGCCCTGCCAGGCGGGTTTACTTCCGATGCCAAGGGAAATGAAGGATAAAAACACCTTAGTATGTTGTAACTAAAATACGGATTTTTTTTAATCTACTGCCCATCAAGGCCGCGAATTGGCTTAATTGTTGCCCATGAGCGACAGGATGGACAGTGCCAGTACAGCGTATGGGCGGTAAAACCACATTTCTGGCAGCGGTAGCGCGGCTTACTGCGAACCTGTTCACCGACCATCTGGCGTAAAACACCCAGGCTCTCTTTCGCCCGCCCCTCTTCAGCCTCGCTGATATGGTAGTCAATTAGCTTATGGAACACGCGCATCGTCGGATGACGCTCCAGCTGACGCGTGACGTAGTTTTGCGCCGACTCCATACCTTCCCGCTGTTCAAGGATTTGCGCTAGCATTAAGTCAGCGGTCGCCCCGGTATTTTCTTCTGTGCAGCGGCGCAAAAACGCTTCCCACTCATCGGTTTTGCCCAACTGCTGGTAACAGGTTTGCAGCATATCTAACGTTTCGCCGACCAGTTCTTTGTCCTGCTCGATGACGCGCTCCAGGCTCTCTACCGCTTTGGCATAATCGCCCTTTTCCATCCATACCCGGCCCATCATAATGGAGACACGAGCGCTATTACGATCGGCAGTGGCCCCTTTTTTCAGTAACGTCATGGCCTTATCCAGATCGTTACCCGCCATTTGCTGTAAGGCAAGCTCACACCAAAAATTGGCAATTTCGCCGCGATGTTTATCTTTGCCCAGCTTAACCAGACGTTCTGCCATTTCAATAGCGGACTGCCAGTCGCTGGTTGCCTGATAAATTTGCAGCAGCTGTTGCAAGGCACCGAGACGAAAATCGGTTTCATCCACCAGCTGTTTAAACATGCTTTCCGCACGGTCATACAGACCAGCGGCCATGTAGTCGCGACCGAGTTGCTGTACGGCCAGCAGTCGCTGGTCATACGTCAACGAAGCGCTTTCCATCAGGCTTTGATGAATGCGGATGGCCCGGTCAACCTCGCCGCGAGAGCGGAACAGGTTACCAAGCGTCAGGTGGGCTTCAACGGTACCGGTATCCTCTTTCAGCATATCGAGGAACAGATCAACGGCTTTATCCTGCTGATTGCTCAGCAGGAAGTTGACCCCCGCCACATAATCACGTGACAGACGGCTCGCATCGTCCTGTTTGGACTGTTGTGCACTTCTGCGCCCCATATACCAACCGTAGGCAGCGGCAACGGGCAAAAGCAGAAACAACAACTCCAACATAAATGATTATTCCTTCACCGCGGGAACACCGGCTTGCGCAGGTGTAGCGCTGGTTGGTGCGATCTGGTGTTCCAGACGCTTGATTCTACGTTCAGCACGCGCCAGCGAGACGCGAACGCGCAGCCAGAAAAGACCGCAAATCAGCCAACCAATAGCAAAACCAGCAGCAAACAGGACAGCCAGCAGTGTCGAAATCCGGAATTCACCCTGCGCGAGCAAATAATTGAATGTGACTACCTGGTCATTTTGCGCACCCAGCGTCACTGAAATGACAAAGATCGCTAACACCAGTAAGAAAATGAGTAAATATTTCACATTACTTCCCGTTATGTGGGTTGCGCGAAAAAATCCCGCGTTCAGCCCTATAAAGTATCATTTTCGCCGCAGCGGTGAAATGGAAATGCACAACGCCAGTACAGGATATGCGGCCTGATGGCGGTAAAATCAACATTACTCCGGGACTGCAGCCCTTTTTTTAATGTCCTGAGCCTCTTCCCCCGGCGGCGATAGCGGACCACAAAACCGTTGTGTAAGCCAGGTCGCCAGGGTAACCAGCAGCCAGGAAATCACGGTTGCCACGATCAAGTCCAGCGGCCAGTGCATACCAAGCGCAAGGCGGCTGCCCATCACCGCAGTGGCCCATGTTAGCAGTAGCGCCAGAGTGACCCAACGACGCCGCGGCCACAGCAAACCAACGCCGAGTAATGCCCAACTGGCGGCAAACATCGTGTGACCGGATGGGAAAGCGAATCCAGTCTCTTTCTGCCAGTGCTTACGCAGAAATTTAGGAATTTGCTGCTCTTGCGCTAACTGCTCATGCACCAGTTTAGCGCGATCTTTACGTTTCAATGCGTAGAATTGATTCACCGGCACTTGTTGCGTCTTTTCCAGCCAAATGACGAAGGGCCGAGGCTCCTGCACGCGATCTTTAATCCAGGATTTCATGCCCTGCCCGATCAAAATTGCAGCCGCCAGAATCAGAAACAGCACGATTGCCGCCCGTAGACGAAAACGCAGGCACCACAGGAACCAGCCGCACAGGATAACGTGGGTAATAACGCCCCAGGGCTGAGTCACCGTTTC
Source organism: Klebsiella huaxiensis (assembly GCF_003261575.2). Taxonomy (GTDB): domain Bacteria; phylum Pseudomonadota; class Gammaproteobacteria; order Enterobacterales; family Enterobacteriaceae; genus Klebsiella; species Klebsiella huaxiensis. Next base: position 3,364,279 of record NZ_CP036175.1, read on the forward strand.
GGTCACCCAATACAACAGCTTCATCACCCCTTCCGGCAACCCCGGATGCCATTTCCAGCCGGAAATCCAGACTACAACAGGCATAACTAATAACAGCGCCGCGCCAACGGCGGTTCGTCTGGCAATCAACAGCATCTCGTCTCCTTATCATTGACCTGGATATCATAACGGAAAGTGGTTCGTTTGTGCGCTTTGCACGCAAGCAGCCGTGCGCAATTAGGAGAACGTCACGCCGTTGTGGCAAAATAGCGGCAAACAGAAGCACAGTCAGGTGCTGATAGAATCTGGAGAATCACATGCAGCTTAAACGTGTGGCAGAAGCCAAACTGCCAACCCCATGGGGCGATTTTCTCATGGTGGGTTTTGAAGAACTGGCAACCGGGCAGGATCACGTTGCCCTGGTTTTTGGCGATATCTCGGGGCAGATCCCCGTTCTGGCTCGCGTACATTCAGAGTGCTTGACGGGCGATGCCCTTTTTAGTCTGCGTTGTGATTGCGGGTTTCAGCTAGAAGCGGCATTGTCGCATATTGCCGAAGAGGGTCGCGGGATCCTGCTATATCACCGTCAGGAAGGGCGCAATATTGGCCTGCTGAACAAAATCCGCGCCTATGCTTTACAAGATCAGGGTTATGACACAGTCGAAGCTAACCATCAGCTCGGTTTTGCCGCCGATGAGCGCGACTTCACGCTGTGCGCCGATATGTTTAAGTTGCTCAACGTCGATCAAGTGCGCCTGTTAACCAACAATCCAAAGAAGGTCGAAATTCTGACCGAAGCAGGAATAAACATTGTTGAACGCGTACCGCTGATCGTGGGTCGCAACCCGAAAAACGCGCACTATCTGGATACGAAAGCCGCCAAAATGGGGCACTTGCTCAATAAATAATCCGGGCAGAAAAATTCAGGGCCAGCATACGCTGGCCCTCTTTGTTTAAAGCATCGTGGTCTATAGCATATTGCGAATGACATAATGCAGAATGCCATCGTTCTGGTAGTACGTCAGCTCAGTGGCGGTATCGATACGACAGCGGCAGTCTATAACGTCCAGTTTGCCGTCTGCTCGGGTTAGGGTTATCGGAACCGTCATCCCTGGCTGCAGTGATTGCAGGTTGCTGATATCGATCCGCTCCGCACCAGTGAGTCCCAGCGTTTTACGCGTAACACCCTGCGGGAATTCTAACGGCAATATCCCCATCCCAATCAGGTTCGAGCGGTGGATACGCTCGAAAGATTCAGCAATAACCACCCTGACGCCAAGTAGACGCGGTCCTTTCGCTGCCCAGTCGCGGCTGGAGCCTGAGCCATACTCTTTCCCGGCGATCACCGCCAGCGGCGTGCCTTCATCTTTGTACAACATGGCCGCATCATAAATCGCAATAGGTTCACTATCGGGAAGATGGCGCGTCATCCCTCCTTCCACTCCGGGCACCATTTCGTTGCGAATACGGATATTGGCAAACGTACCGCGCATCATCACCTCGTGGTTTCCGCGTCGCGAACCGTAGGAGTTAAAATCGGTGCGTTCAACGCCATGATTTTGCAGGTAACGACCCGCCGGGCTATCGGCTTTGATGCTACCCGCAGGTGAAATGTGGTCAGTTGTCACTGAGTCACCCAGCATCGCCAGAATGCGCGCGCCATGAATGTCTTCTACCGGTTTGGGTTCAACGCCCATGTCGTCAAAGAACGGCGACAGGCGAATATAGGTTGAGTCATCCTGCCAGTCGTAGGTATCAGAGCGATCCACTTTTATCGACCGCCATTCAGGCGTCCCTTCAAACACTTCGGCGTACTCCTTATGGAACATCTCCGTCGAAACCTGCTCAACCGCACGCGCTACTTCTGCTCCACTTGGCCAGATATCTTTCAGATACACTGGCTGACCGTCTTTGCCGATGCCCAACGGTTCGCGGGTCAGGTCGAGGTTCATATTGCCCGCCAGCGCGTAAGCTACAACCAGAGGTGGCGAGGCCAGCCAGTTAGTTTTCACCAGCGGATGAATTCGGCCTTCAAAGTTACGGTTACCGGAAAGCACGGCCCCGACGGTCAAATCGCCCTGTTTGATTGCGCGCTCAATCGGATCCGGCAACGGCCCGGAGTTACCGATACAGGTCGTACAACCATACCCCACCAGGTTAAAACCCAGCTCATCAAGATATGGCGTCAACTTTGCATGGGCCAGATAGTCGGAGACCACTTTCGAACCCGGCGCCAGCGAGGCCTTCACCCACGGCTGCGGCTTTAATCCCCGCTCGACAGCATTTTTTGCCAGCAGGCCGGCGGCCATCAACACGCTGGGGTTAGAAGTGTTGGTACATGAGGTAATCGCGGCAATCGCCACCGCACCATCCGGCAGCGAATATTGCTGTCCGTTCAGCGTATAGTCGATAGGCCGCTTGTCTTTCTGCGCATGGTTAACTTCCAGCTCGGCGCTGGCGGCAAAAGCTTTAGGGACATCACCCAGAGCAACGCGATCCTGCGGACGCTTCGGCCCTGCCAGGCTAGCTTCTACGGTCCCCATATCCAGCGCCAGAGAGCTGGTGAAGATCGGTTCGTCCCCAGGCTGTCGCCACATCCCCTGCGCTTTCGCATAGGCTTCCACCAGCGCCACCTGCTCTTCGCTGCGCCCGGTCAGGCGCATATAGCTCAGTGTGACAGCATCAATAGGGAAGAAACCGCATGTCGCGCCGTACTCCGGCGACATATTAGCGATAGTGGCACGGTCTGCCAGCGGTAATGAATCAAGTCCATCTCCATAGAACTCGACAAATTTACCCACTACGCCATGTTTGCGCAGCATTTGCGTCACGGTTAGCACCAGGTCGGTGGCGGTGATACCTTCGCGCAGCTTGCCGCTCAGCTTGAAACCGACAACATCCGGGATCAGCATGGAAACTGGCTGTCCCAGCATCGCGGCTTCCGCTTCGATGCCGCCAACGCCCCACCCCAGTACGCCGAGGCCATTGATCATCGTAGTATGCGAGTCGGTCCCGACCAGGGTATCCGGGTACGCCACCCATTCGCCGTTTTGCTCTTCACTCCATACCGCCTTGCCAAGATACTCAAGGTTAACCTGGTGGCAAATTCCGGTGCCCGGCGGCACCACGCTGAAGCGGCTGAACGCCTGCTGTCCCCAGCGCAAAAATACGTAGCGTTCGTGGTTACGCTCCATCTCAAGACGGACGTTCTCTTCAAACGCATCATCATCGCCAAAGCGGTCTACCGTCACCGAGTGGTCAATGACCAGATCGACGGGAGAGAGTGGATTCACTTTGGCTGTATCGCCTCCCAAGCGTTTTACCGCTTCACGCATCGCTGCCAGATCCACCACGGCGGGAACGCCGGTAAAATCCTGCATCAGCACACGCGCCGGACGGTAGGCGATCTCTCGATCAGCATGTGCATTTTTCAGCCATCCGGCCAGGGCGTGAATATCTTCGGCGGTCACCGAATCACCGTCCTGCCAGCGCAGAAGGTTTTCCAGTAGTACTTTGAGGGATTTGGGCAAACGCGAGAGATCGCCCAGTTCTTTGGCGGCCAGCGGTAAGCTGTAGTAATGCCAGGTCTTATCATTAACCTGTAAGGTTTCCTTGCTGGCGGCTCGTAGGGTTGACGACATAGCTCCTCCTTAACATAGGGATAGCAAGCCCTGATCCTCCTCAGGGACATTATTAAAGATAACACATCTTTGACGTAACATTTTGATAACAACTCAAATTGCTAAAATCGATGAAACGCATCAAGACAGAAATTTTGAATAATGGGTGCTAAAAATATTGAGAAGGTTTGAAGGAGGTATGTTTTATTACTGCGGAGTTGTATTAGTACACGAGTACAAAAGAAGAACTAATCGCCACTATTTTGACGATTAGTTCAGCAGAGTAAATTTATAGAGAGAGACCAAAAAGGCAAAAAATATATACTCCTTATTACTGTTATTTTATCGAATGGAAATAGTTCTCAAATCCAGACTGTCATAAAAACGACACAATCAATTTGACTGGAAATGTGCTCTAGTTAAGTAACCAAACGTTGCAGACAACCAGAGCAATGACGCTCCAGAACATCGCAAGCCCAAGGATAACGGCGCTCCAGGCCTTACTTCTCAAAACCGGATCTATCTCAGTCTTGTCACGTTCCTGTGACATCGCATACTTCATATAATCGATATCACTAATCATTTTTTCACCACCAATCGTTAATAACAACTAAGTACAGATAAATCTTAATTATGGATTCAGTATTAATCCAGTGATTTTATCCCTCGGAAGATGAATTTCATCAATACTTTGATCGCGACGGGTATATTTGCAAATGTGGTAGGATGAGTTAACAAAAATTGTGATTCAGACGAGGTTTAGATATTCAATTATAGGCCATCATAGGATTTGGCATCCCCTTGAGGATGCCATTATTATTTGTACGCTTATTTTTCCGGTAACTTAATATCTTTGAACATCGCTTCAATATCTTCATTTGAACGCAATGCCACAGCGGTATCGACGACATCGCGCGTCAGATGTGGGGCGAAACGTTGAATAAAATCATACATATAGCTTCGCAGGAAGGTACTACGACGGAAGCCGATTTTAGTCGTGCTGTGGCTGAAAATATCGTTGGCATCAAGCTTGACCAGATCCGGATCGGAGACAGGATCTACTGCCATGCTAGCAATAACCCCTACCCCAAGGCCCAGGCGCACGTAAGTTTTTATTACATCAGCATCGGTTGCGGTAAAGACAATGCGTGGCGTCAACCCGGCACGGTTAAAAGCAGTATCCAGCTCGGAACGACCGGTAAACCCGAAGGTGTAGGTCACCAGCGGATACTGCGCCAGTTCCTCGATAGATACCGAACCTCGGGAAGCCAGCGGGTGCTCCGGCGTCACAACAACGGAGCGGTTCCAGTGATAGCAAGGCAGCATGACTAAATCATCATAGAGATGCAGCGCTTCGGTCGCGATAGCAAAGTCAGCGTTACCTTTCGAGACTGCCTCCGCGATTTGCGTTGGCGAGCCCTGATGCATGTGCAATGAGACGCGCGGATAGCGTTCGATAAACCCTTTAATCACCCCCGGGAGCGCGTAGCGAGCCTGAGTATGAGTGGTCGCAACGTACAGCGAACCTTTATCAGGCCAGGTGTGTTCACCGGCGACCGACTTTATCGCATCCACTTTTGACAAGACTTCACGAGCAATGCGGATGATCTCCTGCCCGGCGGGAGTCACCTGAGTTAAATGTTTGCCGCTGCGGGCGAAAATCTGAATTCCCAGCTCATCTTCCAGCATGCGGACCTGCTTGCTGATGCCTGGCTGTGAGGTATACAGCCCTTCGGCAGTAGAGGAGACGTTCAGATTATGGTTAACAACCTCAACGATGTAGCGGAGCTGCTGTAGTTTCATGGCTGATATCCGATAACGCGTAAAATGAACCCGCTTAATACATTTTACGTTCAGGCGACTTCCTGGCAGGCAAGCAAGACCCTACCATCCCTGCGACTCGCCATGCTGGCGCCACAACGCATCCTGAAAACGATGATGTATAAGACGATTTGATAATAAAAAAGAGATTAGCTATAACCACTATATCATTTATATCTACAGTGTATAGATACTAACGAAAAATAATAAGCCGGTTATAAGGCGGGGAAAATACAGGATTAAATGTTGTAGATCAGTGACCTGTAATGTTAAAAAAGGCCGCAATGCGGCCCTTCTTAGCGGTCATAGCGCTTACTTCTTCGCTTCAGTCCATTTACCATCAATATAGAAGGCTGACCAGCCGGTCGCTTTACCGTCTTTCTCTGAAGCAACGTACTGTTGCTTAGTCTTACGGCTAAAACGCACCATTGTTTTGTTGCCTTCCGGATCCTGCTGCGGCGCATCGGCCAGATAACGCAGTTTCTCAGCCAGACGATCGCGGAAGCGATACAGCTCCTCCACTAACGGCGCACGAGTTTCACGCGATTTAGGGAAGGTGTTCGCAGCCAGGAAAACACCTGCTGCGCCATCACGCAACACAAAGTAAGCGTCTGATTTCTCGCACGGGAGTTCTGGCAGCGGAACCGGATCTTCTTTCGGCGGTGCCACTTCCCCGTTACGCAGGATCTTACGCGTATTTTTACACTCATCGTTAGTACAAGCCATGTACTTACCAAAACGCCCCATCTTCAGGTGCATTTCGGAACCACATTTTTCACACTCAACGATCGGACCATCATAGCCCTTGATGCGGAACTCACCCTCTTCGATCTCGTAGCCATCGCAGGTCGGGTTATTACCGCAGACGTGCAGTTTACGTTTCGGATCGATGAGGTAGCTGTCCATCGCCGTGCCGCATTTCTGGCAGCGACGTTTAGCGCGCAACGCGTTGGTTTCGGCGTCATCACCTTCCAGCACGTTCAGCACTTCGTTTTCCGGCACCAGGTTGATGGTGGTCTTACAGCGCTCTTTCGGCGACAGCGCATAGCCTGAGCAACCCAGGAAGACGCCGGTCGTCGCGGTACGGATGCCCATCTGACGGCTACAGGTCGGACAGTCGATGCTGGTCAGCACCATCTGGTTCGGCTGCATACCGCCCTCTTCAGGGTCTTTTTCTGCTTTTTCCAACTGGTTGGTGAAGTCGCCGAAGAAGCTATCGAGCACCTTCTTCCACTCGGCTTCGTGGTTAGCCACCTGGTCAAGGCTGTTTTCCATCTGCGCGGTAAAATCGTAGTTCATCAGCTCGCGGAAGTTGGCTTCCAGGCGATCGGTAACGATCTCACCCATTTTCTCTGCGTAGAAACGACGATTTTCACTGCGCACATAGCCGCGATCCTGAATGGTCGAAATGATCGACGCATAGGTGGACGGACGGCCGATACCGCGTTTTTCCAGCTCTTTAACCAAAGAAGCTTCACTAAAGCGCGCAGGCGGTTTGGTAAAGTGCTGTGCCGGGAGCAGTTCAACCAGGCTTAAGCTATCGCCCTGTTTAACCACCGGCAGAACCCTGTCTTCATCGCCTTTGCGCAACGCTGGCATCACTTTCGTCCAGCCATCAAAGCGCAGCGTACGACCGCGCGCCTTGAGTTTAAAATCACCCGCTTTTACGGTCAGCGTGGTGGAGTCGTATTGCGCAGGCGTCATCTGACAGGCGACAAACTGGCGCCAAATCAGTTGATACAGTTTCTGCGCATCCGCTTCCATATCTTTCAGCGATTCCGCCACCACGTTCACGTCGGAAGGACGAATCGCTTCGTGCGCTTCCTGCGAATTTTCTTTGCTGGTGTACTGATTGGCGTTTTCCGGCAGGTATTTCTTGCCGAAATTATCGCCAATATAGCCACGAACCATATTTACTGCATCCTGACTCAGGTTGGTGGAGTCAGTACGCATGTAGGTGATGTAGCCCGCTTCATACAAACGCTGCGCCATCATCATGGTTTTCTTCACCCCGAAGCCCAGACGCGTGCTGGCCGCCTGCTGCAGAGTGGAGGTAATAAATGGTGCGCCAGGCTTGCTGCTGGTTGGCTTGTCTTCGCGCTCAAGGACGCTATAACCCGCTTTTTCCAGCAGGCTGACCGCCGCCATAGTTTCGTCACGATTGACCGGACGGAATGGCTTATCGGCTTTATGCGTTACCTGCAACGACAGCGCGTCGCCACCAGGCGTGGTGGTGTTGGCGTCAATTTCCCAGAACTCTTCCGGAACAAACGCTTTAATTTCGCGTTCGCGCTCAACAACCAGACGCACGGCAACGGACTGAACGCGGCCTGCGGACAGACCACGAGCAATCTTTTTCCACAACAGTGGAGACACCATGTAACCCACAACGCGGTCCATAAAACGACGCGCCTGCTGGGCGTTAACACGGTCAATATTCAGTTCGCCCGGCTTTTCAAAAGCCTGACGGATAGCATTTTTGGTGATCTCATTGAACACCACGCGACTATAGCGCTGCTCATCACCACCGATAACTTCCCGCAGGTGCCATGCAATGGCTTCCCCTTCGCGGTCAAGGTCGGTTGCGAGGTAGATGTGGTCGGCTTTTTCTGCCAACTGCTTGAGTTCCGCGACGACCTTTTCTTTACCCGGAAGTATTTCATAGTGCGCATCCCAGTCATGCCACGGGTCCACGCCCATACGATTGACCAGAGCACCACGTTCATCCTTCTTAGGCTTTTTAGCCCCTTTGGTGGCGGTAGAGTCGGCGCTCTTTTTGGAAGTTGAGCCACTGGTCGGCAAATCTCGGATATGACCGACGCTGGATTTCACCACGTAGTCATTACCCAGATACTTATTGATCGTTTTGGCTTTTGCCGGGGACTCAACGATAACGAGAGCTTTACCCATATTCACCTTTACCTAATTTGATTCATCCAGGAATACATCGCACATTGATTCACCATCCACTGGCGACACGTCACAACCTAATGTTGCGTCGTTGTCGATGGATATCAACCCTTTGCATTGGTTTCACATCCATAAAACCAGATTGCTGAGTTTGCTGGCATTATCTTGCCAGGCGACATAGCACGAATAATTTTTGGCCGAATGTCAAGCAAATCTGCTGCCAGATCGCTGAAAGCGTCACACTGTACCTGATAAAATTCGTTACGCAACTTTATTAGCATGCAAAAGCAAATCCCGCCACTAAACTGATGTTTATTAGGCCTCTGCGATTCCCCCAACAAGATTAATGGAAAATTTGCCCCTCGCCGCGGTGCGGCGTAGACTACCGGCGAAGAACCACAGGAGGCATTTATGCAAGGTACAACCCAACCCATCGATCGCCAGAAGCTGCTTGAAAAAGCCAATAAACTCATCCGCGAACATGAGGATACGTTAGCCGGGATCGAAGCTACCGACGTCGTTCAGCGTAACGGCGTGCTGGTGTTCAGCGGCGAGTTTTATCTTGATGAGCAGGGTCTGCCAACGGCAAAAAGTACGGCGGTATTTAATATGTTCAAATACCTCGCACATGAGCTGTCTGATAAATATCACCTGGCAGATTAACCATTACCTGCCGGGCTAATACGACAACGCGAGGCTTGAGCCTCGCGTTGTTTTGTTTACATCAGCGGTTTTTGTCCGCGTTGCCACCATCGTAGCAGCAGTTTGTCGACACTTTCAGCCGCGCTGCCGGTAAAGCGGTCGAGCATCTTCTTACGTTGTTGATAACGCACGCTGATGACCTCGTGCTTATCCATCAGTCCCAGCAGCAGTTCATCACTGGTTTCCACCTCGTCCACCAGGCCTTTTTCCAGCGCCTGAGTACCGTACCAATGTTCGCCAGTTGCCACCTGCTCAATATCCAACGAGGGACGCATCTGGTGAACAAAATCTTTGAACAGCCGATGCGTATCGTTCAGGTCTTCGCGGAATTTCTGTCGCCCTTCTTCGGTATTTTCGCCCAGCATCGTCAGGGTACGTTTGTACTGTCCGGCCGTATGCAGCTCAATGTCGATATCTTTGTTTTTCAGGAAGCGGTTGATATTAGGGATCTGCGCCACGACGCCAATAGAACCAAGAATGGCAAACGGCGCAGAGACGATTTTATTCGCCACGCAGGCCATCATGTAACCACCGCTGGCCGCTACTTTATCTACCGCTACCGTTAACGGGATCTGTTTATCACGAAGGCGTTGCAACTGCGAAGCGGCAAGACCATAGCCATGCACCACGCCGCCGGGGCTTTCCAGGCGAATAACGACCTGATCCCGCGCTTTCACCGCTGCCAGCACCGCGGTAATTTCTTCACGCAGGCTGCTGACTTCATGAGCATCCATACTGCCTTTAAAATCCAGCACCCAAACGCGCGGCTTGCCTTCCGGCTCTGCCGTGCCCAACTTCGCGCGCGCCTTTGCCGCTTTTGCTTCCTGCTTAAGCTTTTTCTTTTGCCCTTTGTGCCACAGTTTTTGCTGTGGGACGTCGAGCAACGAAACCGCCAGCTCTTCCTTCATCTCCTTATATTGCTCGCTAAGATTGGTCACCCGGAGCTCACCGCGCTGCCTTTTGCGCTGAGTCAGGTTAACAATAATGGCGACGACAACCGCAATAGCGACAACAATGGTCGCGATTTTGGCCAAAAACAGGCCATATTGAGCAAGTAATTCCACGTTTTCACCTTGTGTAAAGCACTGACGTTGACGCACAGTGTACATCAGCCATCTGCGAGAAGTCTTTGTGCTTTGCGTCGCATGCGAGGCGCATTCCTGTTTTTTTCAGCGACGATGAAATCGTTGCAAGATATTAATTCCGCGAAGACTTTCCGTTTCACTGATTGCAATAGCAGGCGCTTTCAGGCATAAAGCGCAAAAGTAAGATACCGAATAGCCAGCGCGATCGTCAGCAGATCGCCCGAGGAGTCGCCGTGCATTATCAACCGCAACGTCACCTGTTACAGGACCGCATCATCCTGGTTACCGGCGCCAGCGACGGCATTGGCCGTGAAGCCGCCCTGACCTATGCTCGCTACAGCGCCAGCGTGATCCTGGTTGGCCGTAATGAAGAGAAGCTGCGTCGCGTCGCACAAGAGATTCAGCAAGCAGGAGGTATTCCTGCCCCATGGTTCACGCTTGACCTGTTGACCTGCACGCCGCAGGAGTGCCAGCAGTTGGCGCAGAAGATTGCTATTCACTACCCACGTCTTGACGGCGTACTGCACAACGCAGGTCTGCTGGGCGATATCTGCCCAATGGATGAACAAAAGCCGGACATATGGCAGCAGGTTATGCAGGTGAACGTAAATGGCACCTTTATGCTCACTCAGGCATTGCTTCCTTTATTACTCAAATCTGAGTCCGGTTCTCTGGTCTTCACCTCCTCCAGCGTGGGTCGTCAGGGGCGAGCGAACTGGGGTGCTTATGCGGCGTCCAAATTTGCCACCGAAGGCATGATGCAGGTGCTGGCTGAGGAGTATCAAAGCCGCCATCTGCGGGTTAACTGCATCAATCCTGGCGGCACGCGCACCAAAATGCGCGCCAATGCTTTCCCAACCGAAGATCCGCAAAAATTGAAAACGCCTGCCGATATCATGCCGGTTTATCTGTGGCTGATGGGCGACGATAGCCGTCGCAAGACGGGAATGACTTTTGACGCCCAACCGGGCCGTAAACCAGGAATCGCACAATGAGTGATGAACGCTACCGTGAACGCCAGCAGCGGGTAAAAGATAAGGTCGATGCCCGCGTGGCGTCAGCCCAGGAAGAACGCGGCATTGTGATTGTGTTTACCGGCAACGGTAAAGGCAAAACTACCGCCGCTTTTGGCACCGTTACCCGCGCCGTCGGGCATGGCAAAAAGGCCAGTGTTGTGCAGTTTATTAAAGGCACCTGGCCGAACGGAGAGCGCAATCTGCTTGAACCGCACGGCGTTGAATTTCAGGTGATGGCCACCGGCTTCACCTGGAATACTCAGGATCGCGAAAGCGACACAGCCGCCTGCCTCGCCGTCTGGGAACATGGGCGCAGAATGCTGGCCGATGAAAGCCTGGATCTCGTTTTACTGGACGAGCTAACCTACATGGTGGCCTATGACTACCTGCCGCTGGAAGACGTGCTGACTGCTCTGCGCAACCGCCCTGCGCATCAAACGGTCATTATTACCGGTCGCGGTTGCCATCGTGAAATTACCGAACTGGCCGATACCGTCAGCGAATTGCGTCCTGTTAAGCACGCGTTTGATGCCGGAATTAAGGCGCAGATAGGGATCGATTACTAAGCGTCAGCCGTTCAAGTAACGCATAATTAAGCGGCAGGCACAGGCAATCTTCCCCCATCGCCAGTTCGCTTTCGAGAATGTTTTGTCGCGAGACAAAGCGTTTACGATATTCGGTCGGCGTCACCCCACAGTATTTATTAAATGCGGCAATCAGGTATTTATGCTCCTGAAAGCCGCAACTGTGGCTGATATCGGTGATTGGCGTGCGGGTGTCGCGCAGTAGGGTGCGGGCTTTATTCAGCCGTACCAGCGTCAGATACTCTTTGAAATTATGCCGACTGACCTTTTTAAACAGCCGCGAAAACCATGAGTAGCTCATTCCGGTATGGCTGGCGACTTCGCTCAGGGTCAGCGGTTGGTCAAAATGCTGATTAATAAAATCAATGCCTTTCTTGATCATCGCCTCTTCACGCAGCGTACTTTCCGCTTGTTGCGTCGGCTTCCCGGCTGTCACTATCGCATCCAATAACAGATAAATCGCCGCGATGCGTTGAAAAGGCGGGTGGTTATCAATCAACCGCTCCAGTAATGCCGCCAGGCGTCGATGAACGTCGTTGTCAGTCGACGAATAAACCTGCCCGGAAGTGCACCAACTCAGCAGTGGAGAAGGATGTAGCTCATCAAACAGGCCGGGAGAAAACTGTACGGTCACCAGTTGGCTTCCCGTATCCTCCGCGCTAAGCGAGTGCACTTCTTCAGCGTTGATATACAGCATATCCCCCTGCGCCAGCTCCACGCTGTGCTGGCCAACGGAGACCGTAAATCGCCCCGCCAGCACGGTAATCAGCTCCGGAGCCGGATGCCAGTGAGGTTCGCAGTAACGCACCTCGGCGGCAAACACGTTCAGCTTCTCTGCGTCAAAAGCAATCAGCTCATAGCCGCTATTTACCGTCTGCCGTCCGGTTTGCATCACTGCGCGAGAGTGAGTGACTGAAAAAGGGAACATGCGCAATCTCCTGTCGTTAGCCGTTAATTACGCCCCGCCAACACGGCGTTCAGCTCGTTGCGATCGATGTCCAACGCTAAAAACTCAGTCAACGCAATCAGCAGACCACAAAATAGGTCCGGTGCCAGGCGAATCAATTTTTCACGCACCTGATCCACCGGCAACTGGCTTTTATCAGCGATCAGACTCACTACGCGGGCAAAGGCCTCCGGCTGTTGGATCAACTGTTGGAGCGAGTTATCATCGCGCAGCGGCACATAGCGCGGCGGGCAGTCCACTGTAATTTCCGCACAAAGCGGCAGGTCGCGGGATGAGCTACCAACGCGGAGCTTCCAGAGACCCGGCGTCACCACCCAGTCCCCAAGGCCTGGATGGTAACAGGCCAGCTCGGCAACAGACAGTTGCAGGCTCACGCGACGAGTTTCCCCTGCGGCTAGTTCCACTTTACTGAACGCCTTCAATGCCTGCACTTCACGAATCAGTTCACCGTCAGGCGCACTCACATATAGCTGAACAACCTCTTTACCGGTGAATGCACCGCAGTTGGTCAGATCAAACGAAACGGCGAGGGTCTCGTTTTCCTCTAATCGTGAGGCTGAGAGCGCGACATTATCGTAAACAAATCGGGTATAGCTTAAGCCAAAGCCGAACGGAAACAGCGGCGTCAGGCGGCGTTTATCGTAGTAACGATAACCGACAAAAAGCCCTTCTCCGTAGTGATGGCGTAGATTCTCTCCCGGATAGTGCAGCCATGCGGGGGTCTCTTCCAGCGAATTGGGAACCGTCACGGTTAATTTACCGCACGGGTTGCGCTGGCCAAAGAGAATTTCCGCCACCGCGCGGCCCATACCCTGCCCGGCGAAGAAAGTTTCCAGCAGCGCTTTACACTCACCAAGCCATGGCATGACGACCGCATCGCTGTTGGCCAGTATCACCACCACATTTGGCTGGACCGCCGCCACTTCCCGGATCAGCCGCTCATGAACCGGCAGAATATTCAGGTCCTGACGATCGCCATTCTCGCCATCTTCACCGACAGCGGTACTGACAAAGATCACCGCCACATCCGCCTCCTGCGCAACGGCGCGGGCCTGTGCCAAAGCCTGTTCATCACAGCGCAGATCGTCCGGGGCCCCCTCCGCCCAGGAGACGCTAAAATCATCCCCGGCAAGGTCAAAAATTTCATCCAGCGGACGATCCAGCAGATACGGCACGGTGGTTGCGCATCCGGAGCCCTGAATCACTGGCTCCTGCGCCGGCTTACCCAGCACCGCGATGCGTGGCGTCTTCCCTGGGCGCAGCGGCAGCAGATCATCTTCATTTTTCAGCAAGACGATAGATTCGGCTGCCAGTTGTTGCGCCAGCGCATGGTGCGCCGGAAAATCAGCGCGCGTTTGCGGGCGACGATGACGCCAGACTTTATCCAGAAGCGCCAACATTCGCTGACAGGCCCGATCCACGACTTCCATCGGTACCTCTCCTGATTCAATCGCCGCCAGCAGAGTTTGTTTATCGCGTCGGGTTTCCGGCATTGCCAGGTCGTTGCCCGCCATCAGCGAGGCCGGACGGTCCTTAATCCCGTACCAGTCGGACATCACCAGGCCGTCATACCCCCACTCATCGCGCAGCACCTGGGTGAGCAAAAACGGATCCTGGGATGTCTGCACCCCGTTAAGGCGATTGTAAGAGGACATCACCGTCCACGGCTGGGATTTCTTAATCGCGCGCTGGAAACCCGCCAGATAGATTTCGCGTAGCGCCCGCTCTTCAATAATCGAGTCCATTTCCGTGCGGCGGTACTCCGAGTTATTCGCTGCGAAATGTTTCAAACTCGCACCAACACCTTCCTGTTGCAGTCCGTTAATCAGCGCTGCCGCAATGTCGCCGCTGACTACCGGGTCTTCAGCGTAATATTCATAGCCGCGGCCCGCCAGCGGAGTGCGACGAATGTTGATGCCCGGGCCAAGCAGGATCCCAACGCCCATCTGCTGACACTCTGTCCCCAGCGCTTGCCCCATCTGATGTACCAGCCCCACATCCCAACTACAGGCCAGGCTGGAGCCATTTGGAAAGCAGGTTGCCGGAAGCGAGGCGCTGAAAAGCGCCTCACTCCCCCCCTTCGCTGCGGATTCTTCAGCGCTGGCCTGGTCTGCGGTCTGGGTGATGACCGAGATAAAGTCATCCATGCTCCACTTTTCACGGCCATCAATTTGCGCACTACTGTAACGAACGCCGTAAGTACCGTCCGTCATAACGATATCTGCAATACCATGCTGTGGTAGAGAAGCCGTGCGCCACAGGCCACTACCAGTCAGCAGCGCCACTTTGTCTTCCACGCTCATCGCGGCGAGGGTCGTGTTAAAATCGTTATTCATCTCTCTGGCTCCCTGAGGTTAAAGCGCGTTCTGTTGTTTACGCAGGCTGATTTTTTGCACAATATCGCGATAGGTTTTTTCATCCAGCGAATAGCAGGCGACAAATATGGCGCTTAGCGCAAACATCGCACCGGGAAATATCGTCATCAAAATATTAATGCCATTGATTGCGCTGCTCGAAATATTGCCGGCATCATAATGATAATAATCCAGCATCCACCCTGCGCAGCCGCCGCCAATCGCCATCGCTATTTTGGTGATAAAATTAAAGAAGCCATAAATTGCGCCTTCAGTCCGCACACCATGGTGCCACTCAGCATATTCAACAGTATCGGCAATCATTGACCACATGGAAACAAACCCCATCCCTAACGTAATACTGTACAAGCATACCCCGGTCATGATCAGCCAGATATTGTCGCCGGCAATAAAATATTGCATTAGCACACCGAAGATGCCAATCAGCAGCGCAACCAGCGTCATTTTCTTCTTACCGATCAGCGCAATGACTTTTTCCGAAATAACGGTACCTACGATATAGGCCGCTGACTGAATCATAAAGAAGGTTGAGGTAAACCCTTCATTACCGATAATATATTTAATAAAGTAGATCGCTATTGCCATCCATACGGTATAGGCAATATAGAAAAAGATGGTAAACAGCGACAAGTTAATCAGCGGTGTGTTACCTGCCACCGCGCGGAGCATTTCCCTTAACGTCGGCGCAGGCGTCTCCTCTTCTTCACCTACCCGTTCTTTAGTCATCCCAAAGCAGGTAAGAAACAAAAAAGTCGCCAGCAGAGCGAAGCAAGAGACCGCAAAAACGTAGCCCAACTGCTTATCGTCAAACGGTGAAATCAGCATATCTGCAGTCGTTGAAACAATCAGATAGCCGACAATCGCCAATACAAAGCGGTATACCGACAGCGATGAACGGGACGCTTCATGCTGAGTCAAACGGTTTGTTAACGCTGAGTATGGCGTGTTCACCGCCGTATATGCCAGGCAGTAAATAGTATAAGAGATCAACGCAAAATAGAATTTCCCCTCGCCACCAAAAGGCACAAAACACAATACGGTTAAAAAACCGAGCGGTATTGATCCATATAATAACCATGGACGTAATTTGCCGTAGCGGCTATGCGTTTTATCGATAGCAAAACCAATCAAGATATTAAAAATGGCATCAATAACGCGAGCAATAACAAAAATCAAACTTGCCTGCACTGCACTAATGCCGTAAATGTTAGTATAGAAATATAATAAGAAAAGTGAAACAAAGCCGAATGATAAATTAGAGGCAAAATCACCAAAGCCGTAGCCTATTTTTTCTTTCACGCCGATAACCACATAGCTTGCCGATAGTTTTCCTGCTGTATCCATTTTTGGCTACCCGTTTATGTAATCAGTGGCGTCAGTATATGGCGTTGGCTGGCACAGCGCTTTGCGTTATTTGTCCGGGAATTTCCCGTTTTTTGTCTTTATGCAGAAGTGTGAAAGATATCACAGGCGGGAGAAAATAAAGAGAGAATTCCGGCAGTTACCCGCCGGAACGAAAGTCATTAACCGTTACCGTTATTACGGCTGCTGGAGCGACGGCTATTATTGTTATTGCCGACCTGGCTGTGGCGCTTAACCGCACGGCGAATTTGGTTCGCTTTCATGCGACGACGATCTTTCTCGACTGCCACTTTTGAGGTGGTTTCCGGCGTCAACTCCACCAGCTCACGCAGGTAGTTGGTTTGCGCCAGATCCAGCTCGGTATATCCGCCGCGAGGCAGGCCTTTCGGCAGCGGAATATCGCCATAACGAACGCGGATCAGACGGCTAACCTGTACGCCAACGGCTTCCCACAAGCGGCGAACTTCACGGTTACGCCCTTCGGTCAGCGTCACGTTGTACCACTGGTTAATCCCTTCACCACCGGTGAATTTGATGGTTTTAAACGCCGCCGGACCGTCTTCCAGCTGTACGCCACGAGACAGTTGACGAAGCTTATCTTCATCAACCTGACCAAACACGCGCACGGCGTATTCACGTTCAACTTCACGGCTCGGATGCATCAGGCGGTTTGCCAGTTCACCGTCGGTGGTGAACAGCAGCAGACCGCAGGTATTTACATCCAGACGACCCACGGCAATCCAGCGCGCGCCGCGCAGTTTTGGCAGACGATCGAATACCGTCGGACGCCCTTCCGGGTCGTTACGGGTACACAGCTCGCCTTCTGGCTTGTAGTACGCCAGAACGCGACAGATTTGTTCCGCAGACTCTTTCACCGAAATCAGGTGACCATCGATACGAATTTTTAAACCAGGGACAATTTCAACGCGATCGCCAAGGGTGGCGATTTTGCCATCGACGCTGACGCGGCCAGCTTCAATTTTAGATTCAATTTCACGGCGGGAGCCGTGGCCAGCGCGGGCCAGCACTTTTTGTAATTTCTCGCTCATTGAGCATCCTTAAGGTGTCGCCTTCCCAGGCGTCTGGTATACTTCGAAAAACAAGACGCTTTCAAATTATGAGCTAACGCCATGTTCTGTATATATATTTTGCATCCAGGCATGTCATGTTCTGCGCCGTTTTAACGGCCAAAATAGAGACATGCCTTCTCGCGTGGGCGAACATGGTACACGAACTTTAAGATGAATGCTTCTTTGCGTTTCATGTGGCCGCGCTTTTCCACCAGGATACAAACAATCCTTATCAATTATGATTCATGCTGACGGATTTTCCTGTGGCCGAAAAGGCAGGTCATCAGGCTTTCGGGACATAGAGGCGTTGAAGTTCATCATTGCGGGTCAGTGCCTGCTCGGTTGCGGCCCCGTTTCATCAATAACACTAATGATTGTATTGCCATTTATAATTTTTAGGATTATTCTCAATTCACATTTCGTTTTACCCCCTTTGGGATTCATTATTCAATTAAAAACAAAAAGTCTGGAATGAGCTCAAATACCCGGTCTAATTTTAAAAATGAGTTTTGAAAATGAAAAACATTGAACACCTCAAACTTCGTGATGTGTGTTACGCCAAAATAAGAACATGCAATAACGATGAAATGATAATCAAAATTTCCGACATAAACATGGTGGTTGCACAAGGTGATATTTGCATTATTTCATTAAGAAATATGCCATCACCGGTAAAACTAAGAAACAAACTCTCTGAAATTGAATCGTTGCTCAATATGACTCAGCATACCGTCATCCCTTGCGTTGATGCAGCCCACGCTGGTTCAGACGATACATAATCACAATAAAGTCACAATCTATACCCTAAATAATTCGAGTTGCAGGACAAGGCACTCGTGCCTTGAACAGCGCTTGCGCTGGCCCCGAAGGGGCGAGGCCGAAGGCCGAGTAACGCGGCAAGGAAGAGACAAATTCGTCAGGAACGAATTTGAACAGCCGAAGGCTGCCTCCGGTGAGGGACAAGGATGTCCCTCATTACATCCCCAGGAGCTTACTGAAGTAAGTGACTGGGGTGAACTAACGCAGCCAACACACATGCAACTTGAAGTATGACGGGTATATACATTTAATCATGAAGGGGCTTAAGGCCCCTGTCATTTCATAAAAAATCACGGTTCAGGTTAATTTTAAACCCTCTGCTACTGCGTCATAAAAACACACATATTATTTAATCTCGCACCTATTATAATTAATAGTTTCTATTATTAACCTGTCGATAAAAATACACACATTCCATTCAAGTAAGAAAAGACAGCTTCAGCGTACCAGGGAAATATTACCATCCGCCTCCGCCGCCACCGCCTGCACCGCCGCCGGAGAATCCTCCGCCGCTGCCGAAACCGGAAACACTAGAGGCCCCAATGCTCAAATGTGCCTGCAAGGATAATAACACCCCGGATCTGGCTATCTCTGGCTCCTTAATCGCCGCCGCCAGGGATGGAGCCAGGCGATTGGCCCACTCCTTACCCAACCCTGCGGCCACCGCCCAGCTAAGCAATGAAATATCCAGGTAACGGGACTCGCCTTTGCGCCGTCGTCCGCTGTACGTCGCGGCCTCCAGACGTTCCAGATAGTGGATAACTCCCCAAGCCTGGGCAAAGCGCTGCTGGCCTGATTGCGTAAGCTGTGGAAGCAAGCAAAAGCCCAGCGTGGTGATATAACCGGTCAGGCACCAGGCGCTAAAGTATCCGGCGGGCATGTACCATTGAAAGAGCGAAAAGCCCATTTTTGCCCATAGAAACAGAAAAATCAGGCCACCACCGATAAGCGGAAAGAACAACGTTGCCAGTAAACTCTTACGAATCGGTTTGCCGAGATCGCTCTCATCCACCAGGCTCACGCCGCTAAAGAGAAGCGGAATAACGAAGAAAAGGCCCGCAAACCAATCCGCAGTTAAAGTTTTGGCCGTCCAACCCAGACTCTGCTCATTAGCGAGAAACTGAGTCGCAAATATCGCCATAATCCCACACAACAGGAAGCTCAAAGGCCGATATCCCGCGTCCTTATGCTGCTGACGATAGTGTTTCTCCATCCGTATAAAAGCTTTACGCAGCGTTCTATTGCAGCGCCCCTTAAGCACCACCTTATCACCCTTGCGGAACAACAGATCCATCAATAGCTGCTCTTCCTGGGTCGGTATATCGCTTTTTCTGCTCGCCCCCGAGTGAACCTTCACCAGACATTGCTGCGTTTTGTCACCCGACATGCTCTCCAGCACCACCCGCCCCTTCACAATCAGGTTAGTCACATCAGCACAAAAGCCTTTATCGTCGTAGGTCTGCTTTGCCGCCATGCGCAGATAACCGGGTGAAAAATCCGTGGACATTGACGTCAGCTCCGGCACGTCAACCGGGGTAAAGCGAGGTCTGCGTAACCATAAAAACAAGAAATAACCCGCCAACAACCCGCAGGGGATCCAGACGATCAACGACGATAGTGTGGGGATAAAAAGATGCGGGAGAAGATGAGTCGCCTGCGGCTCTGCGGCATCAGGCAACAGCTCCCGAGGCCAGCGATAGAGTACGGTAAAATCCTGCTGGTAGAAGGGTTCGTGGGATTCAATGCGCCCGTCCGGCAGAAGGTGACCATTCTTTAACCTTTCGCCATAATCGCCGGTAAAAAAGTCGATATGCTTAAACGGATCCCCTTGAGCATCCGCCAGCTGCAGCGCGAAGCGAACCTGGTATATTTCGAACGACCAGCTATCGCCGGTGACGTTCCAGATTAGCATGTCATCATCGCCATCACGAATAAACGCGTTGCTAACCTGATAGTGCACCTGGTAGCGATAGTTACCTTCTGGCAGAAGAGTCTGTTCATCCCCCACGACGATTCTCATGGTCCCCCTGCGCCAGCGAAGCTGCCAGGGTTCAGGTTTGCCGTCACGGGTCACGCCGATAACATGATACGTCAGCAGGGCCGCGTTGCCGTCCGGTCGCACCCACATGCGCGGAAGATCGCGAAAAAAGCCGTGTTTAATCTGTCTGTTGCGCGCCTGGAAGTGAATGTTTTCTTGCACATCCAGCACGCCATCCGGACGCATAGTGGCCTGGACGTCAAACAGAGAAATAGCCTCTGTCGAGGGGGATAAAATATCTGAACGCGCATGGCTGAACGGAGCACTGAACAGCCATAGCAAAAGAAAAAACCGACACATCAATGTCCATTTCATCACTATTCCTTCCGTGGAACAATTGGGAGATTACAAGAACGGCTTCACATCGCCTACGCCTTCACGTACCACCACCGGCGCATCTTCGGTAAGATCGATAACCGTGGTCGGCTGCTGGCCCAGATAGCCGCCGTGAATAATCAGATCCACCTGTTTCTCAAGGCGATCTTTGATCTCTTCCGGGTCAGATTCGGTAAACTCGCTTCCCGGCAGCATCAGTGAGGTTGAGAGCATCGGCTCGCCGAGGGTTTCCAGCAGCATCTGCGCAATCGGGTTCGACGGCACGCGCATACCGATAGTTTTACGCTTTTCCTGCAGCAAACGACGCGGCACCTCTTTGGTCCCTTTGAGGATGAAGGTGTAGTTACCCGGCGTGTTATTTTTAATCAGCCGGAACGCCACGTTATCAACGAATGAATAGGTCGACAGCTCGGATAGATCGCGGCACATCAGGGTAAAGTTATGGCCGTTTGGCAAATCACGGATACGACAAATCCGCTCCATCGCACCTTTATCTTCAATTTTGCAGCCTAATGCGTAACCAGAGTCGGTCGGATATACGATAACCCCGCCTTTACGCACAATTTCCACCGCCTGGTTTATCAACCGCGCCTGCGGGTTTTCCGGATGGACATAAAAAAACTGGCTCATACTTCCCTCTCAATTTTGTTCTACGGCCACTTCCCAACTACGCCAGATCCCTTCTACGCCAGCGGGTAGCCAAAGTTTACGGCCCAGCTCGATCCACGGACAGGGCTGATGGAAATCAGACCCCTGGGAGGCGAGGAGGCCAAACTGCACGGCGTAAGCAGCAAGCTGCGCGCGCTCGTGCGGTGCCTGCTGGCATTGAGCAACTTCCATCGCATCGCCGCCCTGCTCACTAAAATGGGCTAACAATCTTTTCAGCCACTTGGCAGAGAGGTCGTAGCGCCCGGGATGGGCAATAACCGCTTTGCCGCCAGAATGATGAATGACATCAATCGCTTGTTTTATTGTACACCACTGTGGCGGAACGTAACCGGTTTTCCCGCGCGCGAGATATTTCTTAAAGACGTCAGCAATATTGTTCGCATAACCCCCTTCGACCAAAAAACGGGCGAAATGGCCGCGCGTCACCGCCCCGCCGTCGGCCAGTTTCAGCGCCCCTTCCCAGGCACCGGGGATCCGAGCTTTATCCAGCCGTTCTGCAATCAGCTGAGCCCGCAGCTGGCGGCGCGCTTTCTGTTCATCAAGTAACGCGGTCATCGCCGGATGGGTAATATCAATATTCAGCCCGACAATGTGAATCTCGTGGTTTTCCCACAGCGTGGAAATCTCCACGCCATTTATCAACGTTAGCGGTAAACCTGCACGTTCAATTTCCGCTTTGGCTACGGGGATCGCAGCCACAGTATCATGATCGGTAATCGCCAGGGTGCCGACGCGCATCTGGTGAGCGCGATGAACAAGTTCTTGTGGAGTCAGTCGCCCGTCGGAGGCGATGGTATGGCTGTGCAGGTCGTAAATCACTGCGTAGTTGGTGTTGCTCAAGATGACTCCTGCTGGACATAAACCTGTACCCGTCATACTTTAAGTGACAGGAAAGTTGGCTGCGTTTCGGTGATTCAAATTATGGATAATCTCACCACGCGCATCATCATACCGACTCACCGATAAAATCTGCAAACAGGGGTTGACTTTACACCTCCGGACTAGTTAACTAGTACGCAAGTTCACATGAAGGGGTATCAACGATGAAAACGCAATTTATCACTCTGCACGGCTGGTGGCGTAGCTCCTGTTATCGGGCGGCGTGATCGCGTTTTGCACTCAGCATACAGATACCCGGCCCGCCAATGAGCGGGCTTTTTATTGGACAAATTATTATACCGAACAGGCGAGAACAATAATGCAAACATCAAAACCGGCACTCGAGCTTCTCACCAGCGACGCCATCTATCGGGAAAACCCGACGGCGTTATTCCACCAGCTATGCGGCGCGCGTCCGGCCACCCTGCTGCTGGAATCCGCGGATATCGACAGTAAGGATGATTTAAAGAGCCTGCTGCTGGTGGATAGCGCGCTGCGCATTACCGCATTAGGTGACACCGTCACTATTCAGGCACTCTCCGCTAACGGCGCGGCGCTGCTGGATTTGCTGGATAACACTCTGCCTTCGGGTATTGATAATCAGCACCAGCCAAATGGGCGAGTGTTAACATTCCCTCCTGCCAGCGCACTGCTTGATGAAGACGCCCGCTTATGTTCATTATCGGTATTTGACACTTTCCGCCTGTTGCAAGAGCTGGTTACCGTGCCGCAGGACGAGCGCGAAGCCATGTTCTTCGGCGGACTGTTTGCTTATGACCTGGTCGCCGGCTTCGAAAACCTGCCGCCGCTGGAAAGCGATACCGCCTGCCCGGATTACTGTTTCTATCTGGCTGAAACGCTGCTGGTTATCGACCATCAGACCAAAAACACCCGCATCCAGGCGAGCCTGTTCACCCCGCTGGAAAGTGAAAAACAGCGTCTGCTACAGCGCATCGCCCAGCTTCGTCAGCAATTGAATGAGCCGCCTGCGCCGCTGCCGGTGACAACGGTTGCCGAAATGCGCTGCGACTGCGATCAGAGTGATGAAGAATACGGCGCCGTGGTGCGTAAAATGCAGCGCGCCATCCGCGCAGGTGAAATTTTCCAGGTGGTGCCATCGCGCCGTTTCTCGCTGCCCTGCCCGTCGCCGCTCGCCGCTTACGATGTGCTGAAGAAGAGTAACCCCAGCCCGTATATGTTCTTTATGCAGGATAACGATTTCACCCTATTCGGCGCATCGCCGGAAAGCTCGCTGAAATATGACGCCGCCAGCCGCCAGATTGAGATCTACCCGATCGCCGGAACCCGCCCGCGTGGTCGCCGCAGCGACGGTTCGCTGGACCGCGATCTTGACAGCCGCATTGAGCTGGAGATGCGCACCGATCACAAAGAGCTTTCCGAACACCTGATGCTGGTTGACCTGGCGCGTAACGACCTCGCCCGCATCTGCACGCCGGGCAGCCGCTACGTGGCCGACTTAACCAAAGTCGACCGCTACTCCTTTGTGATGCACCTCGTCTCCCGCGTGGTTGGCGAGCTGCGCAATGATCTCGACGTGCTGCACGCCTATCGCGCTTGTATGAATATGGGCACGTTGAGCGGTGCGCCTAAAGTACGCGCAATGCAGCTTATCGCCGCCGCTGAAGGCAAACGCCGCGGCAGCTACGGCGGCGCAGTGGGTTACTTTACCGCCCACGGCGACCTCGATACCTGCATCGTGATTCGTTCAGCTTACGTGCAGGATGGCATCGCCACGGTACAGGCCGGTGCCGGTATCGTGCTCGACTCTGTTCCCCAATCTGAAGCGGATGAAACCCGTAATAAAGCCCGCGCGGTGCTGCGCGCTATCGCCCAGGCCCATCACGCGAAGGAGATTTTCTAATGGCCGACATTCTGCTGCTCGATAATATCGATTCATTTACCTATAACCTGGCAGACCAATTGCGTTCGAACGGCCATAACGTGGTGATTTACCGCAACTCAGTCCCGGCGCAGGCGCTGATTGAGCGTATCGGCACCATGAAAAACCCGGTATTGATGCTCTCTCCCGGTCCGGGCACGCCGAGTGAAGCAGGCTGCATGCCTGAACTGCTGACCCGACTGCGTGGTAAGTTGCCGATTATCGGCATCTGCCTCGGTCATCAGGCCATTGTCGAAGCTTACGGCGGTTACGTCGGACAGGCTGGTGAAATCCTCCACGGTAAAGCATCAAGCATTGAACATGATGGTCAGGCGATGTTTGCCGGGTTGACTAACCCACTGCCGGTTGCGCGCTACCACTCGCTGGTTGGCAGCAATATCCCGGCTGGGTTGACGATCAACGCCAACTTTAACGGCATGGTGATGGCGGTGCGCCACGATGCAGATCGCGTTTGCGGTTTCCAGTTCCATCCTGAGTCGATTCTGACCACCCAGGGTGCACGCCTGCTGGAACAAACGCTGGCCTGGGCGTTGCAGAAGCTGGAGCAGACCAACACTATCCAGCCAATTCTGGAAAAACTGTATCAGGCCGAGACCCTGAGCCAGCAGGAGAGCCATCAGCTGTTCTCCGCAGTGGTGCGCGGCGAAGTCAAGCCCGAGCAGCTGGCCGCTGCGCTGGTCAGTATGAAAGTGCGCGGTGAGCATCCGCAGGAAATTGCCGGGGCCGCTACCGCGCTGCTGGAAAACGCCGCGCCGTTCCCGCGTCCGGATTATCTGTTTGCCGATATCGTTGGTACCGGCGGCGATGGCAGCAACAGCATCAATATTTCGACCGCCAGCGCCTTTGTTGCCGCCGCCTGTGGCCTGAAAGTAGCGAAACATGGCAATCGCAGCGTTTCAAGTAAATCAGGCTCATCTGACCTGCTGGCGGCCTTCGGTATTAATCTCGATATGAATGCCGATAAATCCCGCCAGGCGCTGGATGAGATGGGCGTCTGTTTCCTGTTCGCACCGAAGTATCACACCGGATTCCGTCACGCGATGCCGGTCCGCCAGCAGCTCAAGACCCGCACCCTGTTTAACGTGCTCGGGCCGCTGATCAACCCGGCACACCCGCCGCTGGCGCTGATTGGCGTTTACAGCCCGGAACTGGTGCTGCCGATTGCGGAAACCCTGCGCGTACTGGGCTATCAGCGTGCTGCCGTGGTCCACAGCGGCGGCATGGATGAAGTATCGCTCCATGCGCCGACGGTGGTCGCTGAACTGAACAACGGCGAAATCATGAGCTATCAGCTGACCGCCGCCGACTTTGGCCTGACGCCTTACCATCAGGAACAGTTGGCTGGCGGCACGCCGGAAGAAAACCGTGACATTCTGACACGCTTACTACAAGGTAAAGGTGAAGCCGCTCATGAAGCCGCCGTCGCCGCCAACGTCGCCATGTTGATGCGTTTACATGGACACGAAGATCTGAAGGCCAACGCACAGCACGTCATCGAGGTCCTGCGCAGCGGAGCGGCCTATGACAAAGTGACCGCATTAGCGGCAAGAGGGTAAATAATGCAGACCGTTTTAGCAAAAATCGTGGCCGACAAAGCGATTTGGGTAGAAGCCCGCAAACAACAACAACCGTTAGCCAGCTTTCAAAATGACGTCGTACCGACACAGCGCAATTTTTACGATGCCCTTGCCGGTACCCGCACCGCGTTTATTCTTGAGTGCAAAAAGGCCTCGCCGTCAAAAGGTTTGATTCGCGAAGATTTTGACCCGGCGACCATCGCCGGGGTCTACAAGCACTACGCATCGGCTATTTCGGTGCTGTGCGATGAGAAATATTTCCAGGGCAGCTTCGATTTTCTGCCGATTGTCAGCAAGGTCGCGCCGCAGCCGATTCTGTGTAAGGACTTCACCATTGATCCTTACCAGATTTACCTGGCGCGCTATTACCAGGCCGACGCCTGCCTGCTGATGCTTTCGGTGCTTGATGATGAACAATACCGCCAGCTCGCCGCCGTCGCGCACAGCCTGAATATGGGCGTATTGACCGAAGTCAGTAATGAAGAAGAACTGGAACGCGCTATTGCGCTGAAGGCCAAAGTGGTCGGTATCAACAACCGTGACCTGCGCGATATGTCGATTGACCTCAACCGCACCCGCACGCTGGCACCACGACTCGGCCATGACGTCACGGTGATCAGCGAATCCGGCATCCATACTTATGCCGAAGTGCGTGAACTGAGTCACTTTGCCAATGGCTTCCTGATTGGTTCAGCGCTGATGGAACATGACGATCTGAACGCCGCGGTAAAACGCGTACTGCTTGGTGAGAATAAGGTCTGCGGCCTGACCCGCCCGCAGGATGCCCAGGTCGCGTATGAGTCCGGCGCAATCTATGGGGGGCTGATTTTCGTCCCAACGTCGCAGCGAGCGGTCAACGAGGCCCAGGCGAAAGCGGTCATTGATAGCGCGCCTCTGCTCTACGTCGGCGTATTCCGCAATGCGCCGGTGGCAGAGGTTGCCGCCCGCGTTGAAAGCCTGAATTTAGCCGCTGTACAGCTGCACGGTAGCGAAGACCAAGCCTATATTGACGCTCTGCGCACCGGGTTACCAGCCAAAGTGCAAATCTGGAAAGCCCTCAGCGTTGGCGAAACGCTGCCGCAACGCAATCTGAACCATGTCGATAAATACGTTTTTGATAACGGTCAGGGCGGTACCGGCCAGCGTTTCGACTGGTCTTTGCTGCAAGGTCAGGACCTGCGTAACGTACTGTTAGCAGGCGGCCTCGGCGCCGATAACTGTGTGGAAGCCGCCAAAAGCGGTTGTGCCGGACTCGATTTTAATTCAGGTGTAGAGACGCAGCCGGGTATTAAAGATGCCAGCAAACTGGCCTCGGTGTTTCAAACGCTGCGCGCATATTAAGGAGCAACAATGAGTACTTTACTGAACCCCTATTTTGGTGAATTCGGCGGGATGTACGTTCCGCAGATCCTGATGCCCGCCCTGCGCCAGCTTGAAGAAGCGTTCGTTAGCGCGCAGAAAGACCCGGCATTTCAGGCCGAATTTACCGACCTGCTGAAAAACTACGCTGGCCGCCCAACCGCGCTGACCAAATGCCGCAACCTCACCAAAGGTACCCGCACTACGCTGTATCTGAAGCGTGAAGACCTGCTGCACGGCGGCGCGCATAAAACCAACCAGGTGCTCGGCCAGGCGCTGCTGGCGAAACGGATGGGCAAAACGGAAATTATTGCTGAAACCGGTGCCGGTCAGCACGGCGTAGCCTCTGCCCTCGCCAGCGCCCTGCTCGGTCTCAAATGCCGCATTTATATGGGCGCAAAAGATATCGAGCGCCAGTCGCCGAACGTCTTCCGTATGCGCCTGATGGGTGCAGAAGTGATCCCGGTACATAGCGGCTCCTCAACGCTGAAAGATGCCTGTAACGAAGCCCTGCGTGACTGGTCCGGCAGCTATGAAAAAGCCCACTATATGCTCGGCACCGCCGCTGGCCCGCACCCGTTCCCGACCATCGTGCGCGAATTCCAGCGCATGATTGGCGAAGAGACCAAAGTACAAATTCTTGAGAAAGAAGGTCGCCTGCCGGATGCGGTTATCGCCTGCGTCGGCGGCGGTTCTAACGCTATCGGTATGTTTGCTGATTTTATCGACGAAACCACTGTTGGCCTGATTGGCGTGGAACCGGCGGGTCACGGGATCGAATCCGGCGAACACGGCGCACCGCTGAAGCACGGGCGCGTTGGTATCTACTTCGGTATGAAATCGCCGATGATGCAGACAGAGGACGGGCAAATTGAGGAGTCCTACTCCATTTCCGCTGGACTGGACTTCCCGTCAGTTGGCCCGCAGCACGCTTATCTGAACAGCATTGGTCGCGCCGACTACGTATCAATTACCGATGATGAGGCGCTGGATGCCTTTAAAGCACTTTCCCGTCATGAAGGGATTATTCCGGCGCTGGAGTCGTCCCACGCCCTGGCGCACGCGCTGAAAATGATGCGTGAGAACCCGGAAAAAGAGCAGCTGCTGGTGGTTAACCTCTCCGGTCGCGGCGATAAAGACATCTTCACCGTACACGATATTCTAAAAGCGCGAGGGGAAATCTGATGGAACGTTACGAGACGCTGTTTGCACAACTGAAAGCTCGCCAGGAAGGCGCATTTGTTCCCTTCGTGACGCTCGGCGACCCTAACCCGGAACAATCGCTGAAAATTATTGATACGCTGATTGAAGCGGGTGCCGATGCGCTGGAGCTGGGTATCCCATTCTCCGACCCGCTGGCGGACGGCCCAACCATTCAGGGCGCGGCCCTGCGCGCATTTGCCGCAGGCGTCACCCCCGCGCAATGCTTTGAAATGCTGGCGGCAATTCGTCAAAAGCACCCGACCATCCCGATCGGCCTGCTGATGTACGCCAACCTGGTGTTCAGCCCTGGCATTGATGAATTTTATGCCGCATGCGAGCGCGCGGGCGTTGATTCAGTGCTGGTAGCCGATGTACCGGTCGAAGAGTCGGCACCGTTCCGCCAGGCCGCATTGCGCCATAATATCGCGCCAATTTTCATCTGCCCGCCAAATGCCGATGACGACCTGCTGCGCCAGATTGCTTCCTACGGTCGCGGCTATACCTATCTGCTGTCTCGTGCAGGCGTGACCGGCGCAGAAAATCGCGCCGCGCTGCCGCTGCACCATCTGATTGAGAAGCTGGCCGAGTACAATGCCGCGCCGCCGCTGCAGGGCTTTGGTATCTCTGCGCCGGAGCAGGTCACCGCCGCGATTGATGCCGGCGCTGCCGGGGCGATTTCCGGTTCTGCGATCGTCAAAATCATTGAGCGCAACGTTAACGACCCGCAGGCTATGCTGTCTGAACTGAAGACCTTTGTGCAGAGCCTCAAAGCCGCCACCAAAGCGGCCTAAGCACGCCTACCGCCCGGCACTGCGCCGGGCGGTTATTTCTGCTGTAAGCTGTCCGCGTACTTGCGCGTCAGACGAAACAGCGCCATCACATCCTCTTGCGCCCATTCCGCCAGCACTTGATTCATCAGCCGCGTTCTTGCAACCGAGATGCGTTCGATCATTGCCTGACCCGCTTCGCTAAGTGTGACTTCGCTAATCCGCCGGTCTTTGGCGTTGGGCTGCTTTCGCGCCAACCCCTGCGCTTCCAGTTTCTTCACCTGCCGACTGACGGTGGTGTAATCTCGCCCGAGACTATCCGCCAGTTCCACGACCCCCACCGGCCCCCTGCGCCCTACCGCTACCAGCAGTGGGAAGAGGGCCTGATCAAGCTGAACTTCAGCAGCCTGCAGTATCTGCTCATCGCGCACTGACTGGTTCATCACGCTGATGATGTCGAGCAGCGCACCGTGAAACTCGCTGATGTCGTAATTATTATGTGCATATTGCATATATTATTTAACCAGGTATAGTGCCATTAACTGATATGTGCATTTTACACATAATTATCCCAGGAGAGAATACTATGAAAGCAGCCGTCGTTTTTGACCTGCAACAAGGCCCGATTTGGGCCGATTTTAGCGACCCGCAGCCTACTGAATATGAGACACGGGTCAAAGTGCACGCCTGCGCTATCAGCCATGTCGTGAAAAGCCGGGCCTCCGGCAAACATTACAGTTTTGATGGCCGCCTGCCTTTCGGCGTCGGGATTGATGGCACCGGAACATTGCCTGACGGTCAGCGAGTTTATTTTGCCTTCCCCACCGCCCCGTGGGGCAGCATGGCACAGTGGGCACCGGTCGCGCTAAACCACTGCCTGCCGCTGCCGGATGATCTGGACGACGTTACCGCCGCCGCAATGGCAAATCCAGGCATGTCCGCATGGGCGTCGCTGGTCAAGCGCGCTGGTCTCAAGGCCGGAGAAACGGTGCTTATCAACGGTGCGACCGGTAGCGCCGGACAGCTGGCGGTACAAGTCGCCCGCTTTCTGGGGGCCAAAAAGGTGATTGCCACCGGGCGCAACGCGTTAAAGCTCGCCTCCCTCGGAGCCGATACAATAGTCAACTTAAGCGAAGATGATGCTACCGTGCGGTCACAGTTTGCGCACCTGGCAGCGCGGCAGATTGATGTCGTCGTCGATTACCTGTGGGGTCACAGTGCTGAACTATTGCTCCCGGCGCTGGCAAAGCATAGTCCAGGGAAGGCGCCGGTACGCTTTGTTCAGGTCGGTTCACTCGCCGCTGCCGATATCACGCTCAGCGGCGCAGTATTACGCTCTGCACCGTTGCAACTGATGGGCAGCGGGATTGGTAGCCTGTCCATGCCGCAACTGCTGGCGGCGACCGGGGAAATGCTGCAGGCCGCCGTCGCAGGCGGATTTACCATCGCCACTACTGTGCAGCCGCTTCGTGACATTGCTACGGCCTGGCCGCAGGATGACAGCCAGAAACGCACTGTTTTTATCGTCGATTAAAAAAAATCGCTTCCACACAAAAGTTGGGGTTGATATCTTAAATGAGAAATATTATCTTTCTCATTACCGAATAGTTGAGTAAACAACTCAGGTATTCGGTACGACATTGCTCACATTGCTTCCAGTATTTTTGCCCGCACTTGTGCGGGCTTTTTTTATGATAGCTGACACAGCTTGCACACCCGTTGTCTTAACCAGCAATGGAAGAGACAATCCCTTCGTTAATCAATAAAATCTATTTTAACCCATTCTGCGACTGACACTAACTCCACGGAGCAACTGATGAACGATGAAGTACCACTGAAATATTACGACATTGCCGATGAGTATTCGACCGAATCCGCAGAGCCGGTGAGCGAGTCAGAACGTGAACCATTGGCTCGCTATTTTCAATTGTTGATCACTCGCTTGATGAACAACGAAGAAATCAGTGAGGAAGCACAGGGAGAAATGGCCATTCAAGCGGGGATCAATGAGCAGCGTATTGATGATATCGCGAACTTCCTCAATAAATGGGGCAATGAGTAGATCTTGTTAAAACAACATACGCCAGCCAATGCATCCTTTCCTGGTGAGCCACCATCAAGCCAAACCGTTCGCTGTATGATTGTTACAGAATAAAAAAGTAAGAGCTGGTCATACAGCGACCAGCTTTGCCGAAACTTTAGAAACGATAGCCCGCGGAGAACATAAACACCCACGGATCCAGGCGCACGCTGTCGTGCTGGCGAGCCTCGCCCAGTTTATAGCTCGCGGTGGTGTCGATATCCATGTACCAAACTGACATGTTAATCAACCAGTCGCGGTTAATCAGATAATCCATACCGACCTGACCCGCAGCACCCCAGGAATCTTTCAGGCTCAGATCGGAAATCCCCTGATTTTTACCATTGTCGTTCACACCTTCGTCAAAGAAGGTGGTGTAGTTAATACCCACACCAACATATGGACGCAGCTTGCTGCTCGAATCGCCAAAGTACCACTGCGCCATTAAGGTCGGCGGTAAATGATGAACGGTAGCAATATTGCCGGTTGCTGCGGTCCCGACTTTATGGCGGAACGGCGTCGCAGCCAGCAGTTCAACACCGATATTATCCGTTGCCATATAGGTGAACGTCAGGCCCAGCTGTGTATTGTTGCTAACGTTAAAGCCTCCCAGACTGCCTAACGTACCGCCCGCCCCTTCTGTTGGCCTGACGGTTGCCGAACCTGCACGAATAAAAAATTCACCCGCTTCATGCGCCCAGACGCTGCCGCTGGTGAGAGTGCTCAGAATAACAAACGCCGCTGCTAACTTTTTCATACCCACTTCCTCATTATGGTTATTCAGCGCAAGAATATACCTACAATGAAGTATGTTTGATCCAACATGGATCACACAAAGCTGGGAAATTTAACATTTATTGATCCAGATTAATTTTCACTTTTTCAATGCAATCAGTGATAAGCGCGCAACATCAAAATCCTGCTTTTGCGCTACTCAAGGCAGCGCATCGCTGGTTTCCTCTTCTATTTACAAAGATATACTTAGCGCGCAGGAGCAGAGACTGCTACCCAGGCACGATTTGCGGTACAATCGCCGGCTAGTTAACACCTGCAAGACTCAAGGAGAATGCATGTCTATCACGGCGAAGTCCGTCTACCGTGACACCGGAAACTTTTTCCGTAATCAGTTCGTCACTATTTTGCTGATTGCATTGTTGTGCGCGCTTATTACGGTAGTACTTGGCCATGCCTTTTCACCCAGTGAAGAGCAATTATCGATTCTGAGCGAAGGCGATAGCCTGACGGGTAGCGTCGGGTTGTTCGAGCTGGTGCAAAGTATGACGCCGGAACAGCAGCAGGTCCTGCTACGAGCTTCGGCAGCCTCTACATTCTCTGGACTGGTGGGCAATGCGATCCTTGCGGGCGGCGTTCTGCTGATGATTCAGATGATCTCCGCCGGTCAGCGCGTCAGCGCTCTACGGGCGATCGGCGCTTCCGCGCCGGTATTGCCAAAGCTGCTGCTGCTGATCCTGCTGACGACCTTTGTGGTCCAGATGGGGATGATGCTGGTGGTGGTGCCGGGCGTCCTGCTGGCTATCGTGCTCTCTTTCGCGCCGGTAATGCTGGTGCAGGATAAAATCGGTATCTTCAGCGCCATGCGTAGCAGCATGCGCCTGGCGTGGGCCAATGTACGCCTGGTGGCTCCGGCTATCATCGGCTGGCTGCTGGCGAAAACCCTGCTGCTGCTGTTTGCCTCCAGCTTCGCGGTACTGACGCCAAACGTTGGCGCAATCGTGATAAATACCATCAGCAACCTGATCTCCGCATTGTTGCTGATCTATTTATTCCGCTTGTATATGCTTATTCGCAACTAACTTAATCTGGGCCGGATCCTCCCGGCCCTTCCTGAACGACGGAATCGATGTATGAAGCAGTTTTTGGATTTTTTACCGCTGGTAGTCTTCTTCGCATTCTACAAGCTTTACGATATCTACGCCGCGACGACCGCGCTGATTATCGCCACGGCCATTGTGCTGATCTACAGCTGGGTGCGCTATCGCAAAGTCGAGAAAATGGCGCTGATTACTTTTGTACTGGTCGCCGTATTCGGCGGACTGACCATCTTCTTCCATAACGACGAGTTTATTAAATGGAAGGTGACGGTTATCTACGTTCTGTTCGCCAGCGCGCTGCTGTTTAGCCAGTGGGTGATGAAAAAGCCGCTGATCCAGCGCATGCTGGGTAAAGAGCTGACGCTGCCGCAGCAAGTGTGGTCGCGCCTGAATCTGGCCTGGGCGGTGTTCTTCATCCTGTGCGGGTTGGCGAATATCTACATCGCTTTCTGGCTACCGCAGAATATTTGGGTCAACTTCAAAGTCTTCGGCCTGACGGCTCTGACACTGGTGTTCACCCTGCTGAGCGGCGTTTACATCTATCGCCATATGCCGCAGGACGACAATCACTAAGTTCGCTTCGGCACGCATAATTCTCTGCGTGCCGCCCTTCTTTTCCCTTACCATTCAATTTATTCCCCCTTCAGACAACTAATTAAATTTCAGGTTTGTCGACACTAAACCGGTTTAACTCATTATTCTGGGTCCCTCCGACAGCATTTCCCATTGAGACTGATTTCTAACCGTCGAAAACGTTTCTTCATTATCCTTGCCATAAGTTGGAAAGTTGCGGCAATTGTGAGGATTTCATGGAGATTCCCTCCCTACAATTGTAATGATAATAATTATCATTGATATTCTCGATCTCAATTTTTCATGATTTGATATGGATATTCATAATGAGACCGCAGAAAAATCACATAGCAACGCCTCTTGCCCTGGCCATCGCAGGCTTACTTAGCCCGGGTGTTTTCGCCGAAGAGGTAGAGCAGGATACCGAAACGATGGTCGTTCGGGGAACCGCTGAAGAAGCGCTCAAACAGCAGCCGGGCGTTTCGATCATCACCGCAGAAGATATCGCTAAAGATCCTCCGGTTAACGATCTGTCAGAAATCATTCGTAAAATGCCCGGTGTCAATCTGACCGGCAACAGCGCCAGCGGCAGCCGCGGCAACAACCGACAGATTGATATTCGCGGCATGGGGCCGGAAAACACGCTGATTCTTATCGATGGCGTGCCCGTCAGTTCAAGAAACTCGGTACGTTATAGCTGGCGCGGCGAGCGCGATACCCGCGGCGACAGCAACTGGGTTCCGCCGGAAATGGTCGAGCGTATCGAGGTTCTGCGCGGCCCTGCTGCGGCGCGCTACGGCTCCGGCGCCGCGGGCGGCGTGGTGAATATTATTACTAAACGCCCAACTAACGACTGGCACGGCTCGCTTTCGCTCTATACCAATCAGCCAGAAAATAATAAAGAAGGCTCCACCAACCGGGCTAACTTTAACCTTAACGGACCACTGGCCGGCGATGCCCTGACGATGCGTCTGTACGGCAACATAAACAAAACGGAGCCCGATGCCTGGGATATCAACCACGCGCAAAATGGCTCTTATGCCGCAGGCCGCGAAGGCGTTCGCAACAAAGATATTAACGCCCTGCTGTCATGGAAAGTGACGCCGCAGCAGATTGTCGATTTCAGCTACGCCTATAGCCGCCAGGGCAATATTTATGCCGGAGATACTCAGTACAGCAACGGCAACGTCAGTCCAAACGGGCTGGTGGATTCGCTTTACGGCCAGGAAACAAACCGGATGTACCGTCAGACCTGGGGCCTGACCTATAACGGCATCTGGGACTGGGGCCAGTCGAAAGCGGGCGTCTACTACGAAAAAACCAACAACACCCGCCTGAAGGAAGGTTCCACCGGCCGCGTAGAAGGAATGATCAACAGCGATGAATATGCCACCAGCCGCCTGGAATCATGGCGATCAACCGGCGAGTTGAATATTCCTTTCAACTGGTTGGCTGAACAGACCCTCACGTTGGGTATGGAGTGGAATCGCGATGAACTGAATGACCCGGCGTCGATGCTGGCTACCAGCACGGGCGAAGATATTACTAACGGCATTTCCGGAGATCCTTCGCAACGTAGCACCAAAAATAGCGCCACCCTGACCGGTATCTATCTCGAAGACAATATTGAAGCGACGCCGGGCACCAATATTATTCCCGGTCTGCGCTTTGACTATCACAACGATTTCGGCAGTAACTGGAGCCCGAGCCTGAACCTGTCACAGGATCTGGGCGATATGTTTAAGGTCAAAGCGGGTATTGCCCGGGTGTTCAAAGCACCGAACCTGTACCAGTCTAGTGAAGGTTATCTACTAGCAACTAACGGTAACGGCTGCCCAAATACCGTCTCCGACGGCAAGTGCTATCTGTTGGGTAATCCGGATCTTGACCCGGAAATCAGCATCAACAAAGAGATCGGCCTTGAATTTAACTTAAATGGCTACAACGCCGGTATCACCTGGTTCCGTAACGATTACAAAAACAAAATCGTCTCCGGTACCGACGTACTGGGCTATACCTCCGGTGGCTATAATATTCTGCAGTGGCAAAACGGCGGTAAAGCGGTCGTTGAAGGTCTCGAAGGTACCTTGCTGGTTCCGGTGATTGCCGATACGCTGAACTGGCGCACCAACGCCACCTATATGATCAAATCGGAAAACAAAGATACCGGCAACCCGCTGTCCGTCATTCCGAAATATACCATCAACACCATGCTCGACTGGCAGATTAACAGCAAGCTTTCGGCGAACGTCAACTGGACGATGTACGGTAGGCAGAAACCGCGCGAATACGCTGAAATTCGTAACGAGATTGGCGTACTGGCGACCAACGAAGTCGGTTCCTATTCTGTCGTCGGAATTGGCGGTAACTATCAGTTGATGAAAGATTTACGCCTGAATGCCGGGATCAGCAACCTGTTCGATAAGCAGCTTTATCGCGAAAACTCGGGCGCGTCGACCTACAACGAACCGGGTCGCGCATACTACGCTGGCGTCACGCTCTCCTTCTAAACCTCTACGCCCGCATTAGCGGGCGTCTCCCCCTATTCTCTCCACGCCCTTTTCATAGTAGCATCGCGCCTGATCATCTTTGACGAGTACAGAGTAGAGAATGACGACAGCAGATCTCGCGCCGAAGGGCGAATTGGTTTTACGCACCCTGGCGATGCCAGCGGACACCAACGCCAACGGCGATATTTTTGGCGGCTGGCTAATGTCGCAAATGGATATCGGCGGCGCCATTATGGCGAAAGAAATTGCCCATGGTCGCGTGGTGACCGTGCGCGTCGACGGCATGACCTTTTTACGTCCGGTCGCCGTCGGTGATGTGGTGTGTTGCTACGCCAACTGCGTGAAGCGCGGTAATACCTCGGTGACCATCAATATGGAAGTATGGGTAAAGAAAGTGTCGTCTGAGCCAATCGGCCAACGCTACAAGGCAACCGAAGCGCTGTTTATCTACGTTGCGGTGGATAACCAAGGTAAGCCGCGCGCGCTACCTGCCCAATAATGCAGATAGCCCGGCAACCTTGCCGGGCTATCTGATTACAGGAAACCAAGTAAAGAAAAGAAGAAGTAGCCGATCACGATGGTAATCACCGGCAGCACGTAGAGCGGGAAATACTGCACCAGAATCGTATGACGCGGCACCACGACACGTTCGGCGATCTGCTCGCGCGTCAGCCCTTCCGTCCCCCTGGCCTGCTCAAGAATCAGCTGATCCTCAACCCCCTCACGCAGAAACTTCGCCTGACGGCTCATCCGCGCGCCGGATGCCTGCAGCGCCATCCCGACAAAGATCAGGATATAGATAATCCAGAAGCCGATATTCATACCGTGCTTAAAGTCCGGGAGCGGCGAGTTGTACCAAAAGAAATTCAGGAACGGCGTATTGAAGCGCATCATCTCGATCATTACGTGCGCAAAATCCATCATCACCGCATCAATCCCCGGCTTTTTCTCGCTGTGCTCGTACATAAACTTCAGTACCGAAATCAGCGTCGAGATAACTGCCGGAATAAACACCACCCACCCCAAAATACGTTTAAATACTGCAATGCGTCCAGCTTGTTGATACGTCATGGGTTCCCCTTGTTAAGACGCTCTAGCCACTCTAAGAACCTATCTCAGGCTATTTCACTTGCCACTTTGGACCTGGGCAGTGCTCACAAAGATTTATCTTTGAACGCCCTTCAGGGCGGCCCGAAGGGTGAGCGAAGCAAATCAAATCCTCACGTACTTCATGTACGCTCCGGTTTCTGCGCGCTGTCCGTGTCCAAATTGGCTACGCCAATAACGCCTGGTGGTATACGCTCTAAGTCTACCTTCGTCGGCGAATTTCGCCCAATAATGCGCGGTATGATATACCATGAGTGCCAATTCGTTATCTACTTACGCTACAGGAGAGGGACTTATGTCGGCCAGGCGACAGATTCATGCCGCAATTTTTGATATGGATGGATTACTGATTGATTCCGAACCGCTATGGGATAAGGCAGAGCTGGAGGTGATTGCAAGTCTCGGAGTGGATATTAGCCGCCGCAGTGAAATGCCCGATATTCTGGGGCTGCGCATCGATTTAGTCGTCGACCTGTGGTTTGCTCAACAGCCGTGGACAGGCCCGGATCGCGCTGAAGTCACCGCGCGAATTATCAACCGCGCTATCCAACTGGTTGAAGAAGCGCGTCCGCTTCTTCCCGGCGCGCGGGAAGCGGTGGCAATGTGTAAAGCTCAGGGACTGAAAATCGGCCTTGCCTCAGCATCGCCGCTACGGATGCTGGAAAAAGTCCTCACCATGTTTGAGCTGCGCGACCAGTTTGACGCCCTCTCGTCTGCCGAATTGCTGCCATTCAGCAAACCGCACCCGCAGGTTTATCTGAACTGCGCGGAAAAACTTGGCGTCAGCCCGCTGAACTGCGTGGCGCTGGAAGATTCTGTCAACGGCATGATTGCCAGCAAAGCGGCGCGAATGCGCTCTATTGTCGTGCCTGAAGAAGAAAATAGCCGCGATCCTCGCTTTGTGCTGGCCGATGTGAAGCTGACGAGCCTGAAATCCCTCACCCTGACCGACCTGCTCGGTTAAGCCATCCAGTGATAATGGGATAGTATCCCTATCCCATTATCATAAAATTAAAACACCGTTTCATTTTTAATTGTTTTTTCTTCCTCCGCCCTCTATGCTTGTCCTTAATGGCGTTATTTAACGCATGAAATCAGCATACAGAGGTGCATATGGTACTGAACGCCTTTGACCTTACGGGTAAGGTCGCTATCGTAACGGGTTGTGATACCGGGCTCGGCCAGGGCATGACGCTGGGCCTTGCGCAAGCCAGGTGCGATATCGTCGGGGTCAATCGTAGAATTCCCCATGAAACGGCGGAAAAGGTTCAGGCGTTGGGCCGACGCTTTACCGCTATCCAGGCCGATTTGAGCCACCAGGATGAGATTGACTCGATAGTCACTCAGGCCGTTGCTGCGATGGGCAGAGTCGATATTCTGGTCAACAACGCCGGCACTATCCGCCGCACCGATGCGCTCGATTTTTCAGAAAAAGACTGGGATGACGTCCTGAATCTGAATCTGAAATCGGTCTTTTTTCTTTCGCAAGCGGTCGCCCGGCAGTTTATTCGGCAAGGCGATGGCGGAAAAATCATTAACATCGCCTCAATGCTCTCTTTTCAGGGAGGCATTAGAGTGCCTTCATATACCGCCTCAAAAAGCGGCGTTCTCGGCATTACTCGCCTGATGGCTAATGAATGGGCGGGACATCGCATCAACGTTAACGCCATCGCACCGGGATATATGGCGACCAACAACACTCAGCAATTACGTGACGATGCCGAGCGCAGTAAAGAGATCCTCGACCGCATTCCTGCCGGTCGCTGGGGCGTTCCGGATGACCTGCAAGGGCCGGTGGTATTCCTCGCCTCTAAGGCCGCAGATTACGTCAG
The DNA here is from genome assembly GCF_003261575.2 of Klebsiella huaxiensis. GTDB lineage: Bacteria > Pseudomonadota > Gammaproteobacteria > Enterobacterales > Enterobacteriaceae > Klebsiella > Klebsiella huaxiensis. The sequence continues at coordinate 3,403,272 of NZ_CP036175.1, forward strand.
TGGCTATACTCTGGCGGTTGACGGCGGCTGGTTGTCGCGTTAAGGATTTTGTGACATAGAGTTACACCGTCACCTCTTCCGCACACTGTATAAAAACCCTATACTGTATGAATTGACAGTTTAGGGTTTCTTATCATGACGGCGGAAGGTCACCTTCTCTTTTCTATCGCCTGTGCGGTATTTGCGAAAAACGCGGAATTAACCCCCGTGCTGGCCCAGGGGGACTGGTGGCATATTGTCCCTTCCGCAATTTTGACCTGCCTGCTGCCCGATATCGATCACCCTAAGTCATTTCTCGGGCAGCGTTTACGCTGGATATCAAAACCGATAGCCCGCGCCTTTGGTCATCGCGGCTTCACCCATAGCCTGCTGGTGGTCTTCGGCGCTCTTGCGCTGTTCTCGTTAAAAGTGCCCGATGGCTGGATAATCCCGGCGGACGCTGTCCAGGGGCTGGTGCTGGGCTATCTCAGCCATATCCTTGCCGACATGCTGACTCCTGCGGGAGTGCCTCTACTTTGGCCCTGCCGCTGGCGTTTTCGCTTACCTATCCTCGCTCCGCGTAAAGGCAACCAGTTGGAGCGCGCGCTGTGTATGGCGCTCTTCATCTATGCGGTGTGGATGCCGCAGACTTTTGCCGATAATAGCGCCGTGCGCTGGTCATCGAGCATGATTAACACGCTGCAAACCACCTTTAATCGATTTATTAGTCACCAGGCAGGACAATAAACAAGCGAATTATCCATTTAGTTATAATCAATTCCATTTGAATATAAGTAACGAATAACGCCTTCTGCTACCCTTGCCGTCATAAGAGTTGGTTATTGACCAACCCGGTAAAAAAGATATCAGGAGAACGGGGATGAATTTTCCATTAATAGCGAACGTTATCGTGTTCGCGGTTTTGCTGTTGGCGCTGGCTCAAACCCGCCACAAACAGTGGAGCCTCGCTAAAAAAGTACTGGTCGGTCTGGTTATCGGCGTTATTTTCGGCCTGGCGCTGCAATTTATCTATGGTTCCGACAGCCAGGTACTGAAGGATTCTATCCAGTGGTTCAATATCGTCGGTAACGGCTATGTTCAGCTACTGCAAATGATCGTTATGCCGCTGGTCTTCGCCTCTATCCTGAGCGCGGTCGCCCGCCTGCATAACGCTTCACAGCTGGGTAAAATCAGCTTTTTGAGCATTGGTACTCTGCTTTTCACCACGCTGATTGCAGCACTGGTCGGTGTTCTGGTCACCAATCTGTTTGGCCTGACCGCTGAAGGGCTGGTGCAAGGCAGTGCGGAAACCGCTCGTCTTAACGCCATTCAGAGCAACTATGCCGGTAAAGTGGCGGACCTGAGCGTCCCGCAGCTGATCCTCTCTTTCGTGCCGAAGAACCCGTTTGCCGATCTGACAGGCGCGAACCCAACGTCGATTATCAGCGTGGTTATCTTTGCGGCCTTCCTGGGCGTCGCAGCGCTGAAGTTGCTTAAAGATGACGTTGCCAAAGGCCAGCGCGTGCTCACCGCCATCGACACGCTGCAAAGCTGGGTTATGAAGTTAGTGCGTCTGGTAATGCAGTTAACGCCGTATGGCGTGCTGGCGCTGATGACCAAAGTGGTTGCTGGCTCTAACTTGCAGGACATCATCAAGCTCGGCAGCTTCGTTATCGCCTCTTACCTTGGTCTGGGTATTATGTTCGTGGTGCACGGCCTGCTGCTGGCAGTGAACGGCGTGAGCCCGCTGAAGTACTTCCGCAAAGTGTTGCCAGTGCTGACCTTCGCCTTTACCAGTCGTTCCAGCGCTGCGTCTATTCCGTTGAACGTCGAAGCGCAAACCCGCCGACTGGGGGTACCGGAATCTATCGCCAGCTTCTCAGCATCATTCGGCGCGACCATTGGTCAGAACGGTTGTGCGGGTCTTTACCCGGCAATGTTGGCAGTCATGGTCGCTCCGACCGTCGGTATCAACCCGTTCGATCCGCTATGGATTGCCACCTTGGTGGGCATTGTCACCGTCAGTTCAGCAGGCGTTGCGGGCGTTGGCGGCGGCGCAACCTTTGCCGCGCTGATCGTCCTGCCGGCAATGGGTCTGCCGGTGACGCTGGTGGCGCTGTTAATTTCAGTTGAACCACTGATTGATATGGGTCGTACCGCGCTGAACGTCAGCGGTTCAATGACCGCCGGTACCCTGACCAGCCAGTGGCTGCGTCAAACCGACAAAACCATTCTTGATAGCGAAGAGGATGCCGAACTGGCCCACCGCTAATCTGAGAAGGCCATAAAGCCTTCAGAGATAAAAAAACCGCTGATGGCCTCAGCGGTTTTTTTGTTTTAGCGCGCGCCCTCAGGCATCTATCTCGCCTTCCTGCCTCATCTGCTCCGCCCAACGTTGCGCCGCTTCCGGCACGTTAAACGGCGGTGAGCGGCGAAAATGTTCGTTCACCAGCACAAAGGCGACGTACTTATTGCGCAGCACCCAGACATCGCGATAACCGTCCATTTTGACGGCGTGTTCCGGCGGCGCTGGCTCCACTCGAGGCACGTAGCTAATGACCTGACGATTTTGTTGGCGATGTGGCTTCATCACAAATAGATTCACTAAACAAAGCGGGAAACAGAAACCCCTATCATAGCTGAAAGCCCCCCCTTTCGTCGCCCCTTGTATGTGCGTTTGGTTATCAGTGTACGGAATTAGCCTGGCCGAGCGAGAAGGGATAAAGAGGGGATCGTTGCAAGAAATATACACTGAGAAAGCCCGACCAGGTTGAGTCGGGCCCGATTTTTTACACGTCGCGATAGGTTCCGAGCCGATAGCCGCGTTCGGCTATCGCGTACTTCAGCGAATCAGATGTCAGCACATCCAGTTCGGTCAGACGCGGGTAACAATAAGCGCTGCCCATAATGGTGTTATCGACAAAAGCCGGGTGGCACATCACTTCCAGCGACTTTTCATCACGCTGGATGGATGCTTCCAGAGTTTGCAGAAACAGCCCTTCACAAACAGCTTCACCATAGAATTCACTGGCAAATCCCTCGCTGCTGCGCGCCGCATCCTGCTCCAGCCCGGAAAGGGTCGCCAGCTGGCGATCGATACGCATCGCCACGCCCTTCTCACGTGCAAACGCCGCCACAATGGGGTAGATCTGCGCAATCATATGCACGTGGTGATGGCTATCAATATGCGTCGGCTCATAGCCAAACAGCTCGACAAACCGGCGATACTGGCACTCCAGCTCGTGCGCGATTTCATCCAGCGGCAGGCTATCCTCTTCCGCCATCTGCCAAATCCACTTACCCAGACGCCCTTCGCGGGTTAAGCCCGGCATCGCCGACAACGGTTCGCCCAACGTCAGGACAAAGTGCATTCCGACCGCCAGCTCCGGTACACCGCGGCTGAGTTGGGCGGCGTGGCTAATCGCCGCGCCGTTGACCAGTGCCGTCGTGGAGGTTACCAGACCATTTTTGCAAGCTTCGACAATACCGTAGTTTTGCCCCTTGCTGAGGCCAAAATCATCTGCATTGACGATTAACACGCGTTCCATGAGCCGCTCCCTTTACTGTTTCAGTTTTTCGATAGTCGCCGCAAAGTTTGGCAGCCATTGCTCGTGCGCGAGGATCATCTCCCGCGCCAGCTTCTCGGCATCACGATCGGAGTGGATCAGCGGGCTCAGGTTAAGCGCCAGCAGGACATCATCCAGCTTGCCGCTGATTGCCGCTTCGCTGGCCGCCACTTCAAAACCCTTGATGGTGTAAATCAGCCCCAGTACTTTCTCATCGAAATGCGTGATGCGCGGTGTCGGCTTCGCGCCATCACGGCCCAATGTGCAGGTCATTTCCACCGCCCAGTCGGCCGGGATGTTATCAATGTGGCCATGATGCGGCACGTTCACGTAGTGCTCGGCCTGCTTATCATTGTAGATGGCGTTGATCACTTCACAGGCTGCGTCTGAGTAGTATGCCCCGCCGCGCTGCTCCAGCTCTTTCGGTTTGATGTTCAGATCCGGATTTTTATACAGCTCGAACAGCTGTTTCTCAACTTTCTGCACCACCTGTGCGCGCGCACCGCCTTTATAGTACTCACCCATTTCAATCGCCAGCATCTCCTTTGGCTTGAAGTAGTAAAGCAGATAGGAGCACGGAATCAGGCGCAGTGAGCGAATCAGCCCTTCGCTAAACGGCAAATCAAAGATATTTTTCACTGAGTTTGCGGTCAGGCGACCGGAAGCCACGCCGTCCAGAAGTTCGTCAAAGCGCGAAACGCCGTTAACCAGCACGTCGCGGACAAACACCAGATGATTCAGACCAAACAGATCGATGTTCAGCTCATCGCTCGGGCTCAGCTTCAGCACGTCGGTGATAAACATCTTCATGCCGATTGGAATATTGCACACGCCGATAAAGCGCTTAAAGCCGGTGTGGCGATAGACCGCTTCGGTCACCATACCTGCCGGGTTGGTAAAGTTAATCACCCAGGCGTTAGGGCAGACTTCCTGCACATCTTTTACGATGTCAAAAATGACCGGAATAGTGCGCAGGCCTTTAAACAGACCGCCCGCACCGTTGGTTTCCTGGCCTAAATAACCATGGCTCAGCGGAATACGTTCGTCTTTCTCACGCGCCTTCAGTTGACCAACGCGCAGTTGGGTGGTCACGAAATCCGCCCCTTCCAGCGCCGCACGGCGATCGAGGGTTTTATAGACTTTCATCGGCACGCCGGCTTTTTCCACCATGCGCTGGCACAGGGCGTGGATAATATCGAGCTTTTCCTGCCCTTCTGCAACGTCCACCAGCCACAGTTCGGTAATTGGCAGTTCATGATAACGTTTCAGGAACCCTTCCAGTAATTCCGGGGTATAGCTGCTGCCGCCACCGATAGTCACGACTTTTAATTTCTGGCTCATTATTTTCTCCCTTGTGGACTACGCATATACGTATCCCACTCTCCGTTTAAATACGGACAGTTAACTTGAACATTTAGACCGCGCGGAATATTCCACGCCCGCTTAATTAATACTGGTGAGATGCTTCCGATAACTGCTGGGGGTAAATGAAGTCAGCTTTTTGAATGTTTTAATAAACAAACTTGGGCTACTGTACCCCGACTCATAGGCAATATCGGTCACCGAGTAGTTGGTTATCTCTAACTGTTTCTTCGCGAAGTTGATACGAATATCATTAATTATCTGCATCGGCGTTTTTGCATAATAACGTTGGGTCGCGCGGGTTAAGTACTCCTGAGTTTTTCCGGAGAGCTCAACCATATTTTCCAGTGCGCACTCGCCAAACTTAAGATTATCGTGCATCCCCTCGACGGCATTTTTCAACCATTGCGGAATCACATCTTCCACGGGTTCCTCGCGGTAATGCCGTAAACGATTAAGGGTGTAAAACGAGACCAGTTCGATAAATTCGTCAAATTCAGTTTCGCGAAAATTCAGCGATGCAATAACCGACTCAATGTAACTGAGAAAAGTACTTTTGACGCCGTAGACCTGAGAAGCAACCACACCAAACGGTATCAGCGGCAGATAGTGTTTCTCAAAGAAACTTTTGCTAATGCCGACGTTAAGAATGCGTGTCGCACCAAATTCATAAAAACTCTGGTGATGCGACCCCATCGGAATGAAGACAAAATCCCCGCGTTCCAGCAGCACCCGCTTACCATTAATGACCTGATAATAGCGGCCGGTTAAAACGATGGTGTACTCGTAATAATCATGCTGGTGAAGCCCGCTCACGCTCTCCGTTTTGTTATAAATGACCACATGAAAGTTTTTGCCGTTGAACAGTTGTTGCTCCCGGGCGGTACTGATTTCAGTGGTCATCATCTTTGGTTGCCTCATCGTGTCGATGACCTATTGTACCTTCTCGTGCAGCTCAATCAATTCGGCAACCAACTCACGAGCCAGCATTGAGGTCATTAGATGATCCTGAGCATGAACCAGCACCAGACTCACCTTCACTTTACCTTCACCCTCATCGCTCTCGATCAGCTGCGTCTGTACAAGATGCGCTTCGCTCAGCGCCACTCTTGATTGTTCCATCATGGTTTTCGCTGCATCGAAGTCACCCTTTTTCGCCTGCTTCAGTGCGGCATAGGCCAGACTGCGTGCTTGCCCGGAGTTGATAATCAGCCCCATCACCACCTCTTCGAGGTCATTTATCGGCGTGTCTTCTGCTGCGATGTTATCCAGATCAAACATAATCATTCCCTCGTTGCTCAGGCGGTACGGGAAACCTCCCGCACCGCTCGATATTAGAATTTCAGTGCGTTAGCGATATCTTCTTCGCTCTCTTCCTGCTCAATGACGCCCTGCGCTTTATTGGAAATCACCACAAACGGCAGGTAGACCAGCGTTGATACAGCAAGGTTGAACAGAGCCAGTAAAAGGGCTGCGACGCTACCGTTAGTGTTAAAGAAAGCGCCTAAGCCGGTCGGCATGGTCCACGGTGCAATGTTGGTAATTGGCGGAATGATGCCCAGGGTGTAAGCCGTCATAGTGATGGCTGCCAGCAGAGGCTGAATCAGAATGAACGGGATAAACATCACCGGGTTCATAATAATCGGCAGACCGAACAGGATTGGCTCGTTAATCTGGAAGATGCCTGACGGCAGCGCCAGCTTCGCAACCTGACGATGATCCTCACGACGTGAAGCGATGAAGATAGCGATGATTAAGCCCAGAGTCGCACCGGTACCGCCAAGGAAGATGTAGGAGTCAAGCATCGGCTTAGCCCACATATGGAAACTCTTACCTGCCGCCAGCGCGGCTTCGACAGAACCGTACTGCTGGTAGGTGGCGATGTTTTCCAGCGCCCACGGCGTCATGATTCCGCTATCCAGCGCCGACAGCGCCAGCGAACCGTGTACGCCGAAGAACCACAGCAGCGAAGTGAAAATCACGTATGCCCAGCCTACGACGGCGCCCATTGAGGCCAGCGGCGTGGAGATGGTGTCCATGATGATCTGGTGGAAGTTAGTCCCCCAGTGGGTCAGCGCCCAGGAGATAATCCCCATAATAGAGAGGATAATAAAGGCCGGGATGACCGCAGAGAACGAGCGTGAAACCGAAGCCGGTACGCTGGACGGCAGCGTAATCACCCAATTACGATGAACGATGAAGGTGAACATCTCGGCAACGACCAGGCCAATCACGATACCCGAAATAATATTGGCACCGCCTAACCAGTTAGCGCCAACGGCGTAGGCTTCACCCACGCTATAAGGCGTAACGGTCATAAATGCCGCGACGGCTAATAAACCTGCCGCCATCGGGTCCACTTTACGCTCTTCAGCTAACGCGGAACCGATAAAGAAAGGTGCCATCAGCGACATAATACCCAGCGTACCGTTATAAACGTTACCGCCGATAGCTTTAAAACCGTTGAGGGTTTCAATTGTAGAAGCATCCAGACGAATGCCCATTGAATAAAAGAAAGAGCCGTCGCCAAAACTCAGAAATACGTTGTTAATTAGAACAAACATTGCCCCTGCTAGCGTCAATGGCATTAACTTAATAAAGCCGTTTTTAATTGCATTGACGTGAGGTTGTCTTCCTATTCTGACGGCAAAAGGAAGGAGTACCTTTTCAAGCGAATCAATCACTTTACTCATAATAAATACCCTTTAAGGCCGTAATATAATTATTACGGCGATGATGGATGAAATTACTCTTTGACGGGAAAATAAACTCTCGATACTTCAGACAGCAAAGTAGCTAAAACCACCCCTACGAAGTTGTTAGCATTGCTATCCGAAATATGTCGAGTTTTAAAATAAAATTATTGTGCAGCAGCTTTCTTAATGGCCGCAACGGCCGCTTTCAAAACACCTAAACCATCAATCTTACCGTATAAAACAGAATCAATGACTTCCACAGGTTTATTTGGCAGTAAACGTTGAATATCTGGCAGCATATAAGAGATCTGCGGACCTAATAGTACGACATCGGCTTCAGGCCCTTTTTCACCGGCCAGCGTTTCCGGGAATGCTTCAATAACGACCGGCACTTCGTATTTCTCTGCCTGAGCGCGCATTTTAGAAACCAGCAGTGATGTAGACATCCCGGCGGAACAAAATAGGTAGATATATTTCTTTTCCATGAACGCTTCCTCAATGTGTGTGACCTGTGCTCTCTGCATCCTGATGCCCGAGAGCCGGGTAAGACATGTTTTCTTTCAATTAGTATTGTTTATGCATTGAGTATACGGCATCACCTGGCAGCAGGATAATTCCTCCTTGAGCAAAATTGTCTCTCATTGACCTTGCGTTTTGACTACCCTCACATTTCCCTCAAATAATTCGCGCAATTAAATAAGCATGACAAATCATAAAAAAGCCCGACCACTGGTCGGGCTTACGTAGAAATCAGCAATACGGCGGTATCTTACTTGCTGTTGCGCGGATCCGTGTCGTACTCTGCGCAGGTCTGATAGCCAGAATTGATAACGTGTCCCGTATCGTCTAAGGCAACAAAATAGGTTTCAATTTTACCATCGCGTTGACCCAGGATGTATGTCTGACAGGTACCACGCGCATGAATCATGGTGACTTCAGATGAAGGTTTACCGGCAATTTGCGTTACCTGAGCACGGGTCATACCTTTTTTAACGTCTTTAACCACCGGCTGTGTGAACTGATCTTTGGTACGGTCATAGGCCGTACATCCTGCCAGCATGGTCAATACTGCTGCTGCGCCCAGAAATCCTGCAAAATTCTTGTTCATATACCATCCTCTTTTTTTTGGCGTGTTAATAAGCCTGGAATAAATATCGTTATTTTTCAAGCCGAAGGTGGAAATGAGTAAAAATTAAGAGCTTTCCAATAATAAAAGCTATGTCCTTGAGGTTGCATGCTTTTGCGTCACTCAAAACTGTGATCCTTGTCGTTTTACCGTCAAAGAGGTAGCTTAAACCCTTGCTGATTGCCAAACAGATTCACTTCCCGGAGGGCGCGATGACGCTACAACAAGAAATTATTCAGGCGCTGGGCGCAAAACCCCAGATCGATGTCGAAGGCGAGATACGCCGCAGCGTGGACTTTCTCAAGTCTTACCTGCAAACGTATCCTTTTATTAAATCGCTGGTTCTTGGCATCAGCGGCGGACAGGATTCAACGCTGACCGGTAAACTGTGCCAGTTAGCCATCAACGAACTGCGTGCCGAAACTGGCGATAGCAGCCTGCAATTTATTGCTGTCCGTTTGCCCTACGGCGTGCAGGCGGATGAGCAGGATTGCCAGGACGCTATTGCCTTTATTCAGCCGGATCGCGTATTAACGGTCAATATTAAAGGTGCTGTGCTCGCCAGCGAACAGGCACTGCGTGAAGCGGGCATCGAACTCAGCGACTTTGTTCGCGGCAATGAAAAAGCCCGTGAACGTATGAAGGCGCAGTACAGTATTGCAGGGATGACCCACGGCGTGGTGGTCGGGACCGACCATGCTGCGGAAGCAATTACTGGATTCTTCACCAAATACGGTGATGGTGGTACCGATATTAACCCCATTTTCCGTCTCAACAAACGTCAGGGCAAACAGCTGCTGGCGCAGTTAGGTTGTCCGGAACATCTGTATAAAAAGCTGCCGACCGCCGATCTTGAAGACGATCGCCCCTCCCTGCCGGACGAAGTCGCGCTGGGCGTGACCTACGACAACATTGATGACTATCTGGAAGGCAAAACATTGAACGAGAAAATCGCCAAAACCATCGAAGGCTGGTATCTCAAAACTGAACATAAACGTCGGCCGCCGATTACCGTATTCGACGACTTCTGGAAGAAGTAACGCCCCTCTCCTTTCACCCCGGCTCAGGTCGGGGTTGTTTTTTGCCCTTCTCGCCTTTTCTTGCAACTGCTATACTGGATAAATAAACAGCATCAGGAGCAATAGTGGCAAGACGGCAATCCGCACCGCGTCTCGAATTTGAAGCGGCAGCAATTTATGAATATCCCGAACACCTGCGTCCATGGCTTGAAGCGCTGCCAAAGCAGCCAGGGGTGTACCTGTTTCACGGTGAAAGCGAGACTCTGCCGCTTTATATCGGGAAAAGCGTCAATATCCGCAGTCGGGTGCTGTCTCACCTGCGCACGCCGAACGAAGCCGCAATGCTACGCCAGGCGCGGCGTATTACCTGGCAACGCACGGCGGGCGAACTCGGCGCTTTATTATTAGAAGCACAGCTCATCAAAGAGCAGCAGCCTTTATTCAACAAACGCCTGCGGCAAAACCGCCAGCTGTGTTCGTTGCGCCTGACGGACTCCCGCCCGCAGGTGGTCTATGCGAGTGAACTGGATTTCTCACAGCAAAACGATCTCTATGGTCTGTTTGCAAACCGCCGCGCAGCGCTCCAGGCGCTGCAAAAAATCGCCGATGAACATCGCCTCTGTTACGGACTTATGGGGCTGGAACCGCTCAACCGTGGCCGCGCCTGCTTTCGTTCCGCGCTGGGCCGCTGCGCGGGCGCCTGCTGTGGTAAAGAAAGCACAGACGCGCACCATCAACGACTGCGTGAAAATATGCAAAAAATGCAGTTGGTATGCTGGCCGTGGCCCGGCGCGGTCGCGCTGGAAGAAAGCAGTGGTGACATGACGCAATATCACATCATTCACAACTGGCTGTGGCTGGGTGCCGTCGATTCTCTAGCGCAAGCGTCAACGCTAACGCGCCTGTCGGCCAAATTTGATCATGACGGTTATAAAATATTGTGCAAACCTCTGCTCAGCGGCAACTATAAGCTTCATCCGCTATGAGCTGAATGTTAGCCCCGGTTGACGCCGGGGCTATTTACCAGCCGCCACCGCCTCCGCCGCCCGAACCACCGCCGGACGAGCCGCCGCCCGAAGATCCCGAACCGCTGTAGCTCGAGCCTGATGAGCCAGATCCTGAACTGCTGCTGGGCGTTGGCATCGAAGACGTTCGACAGGATTCGCTAAAGCGATCCAAGCTCTCCCAGCCAGCACAGGCAAACGCCGCCGACATTGCACCAGTACTGCTTAGATAGTGTGCAAAAGTATCGGCCCAAGTTTTCCCCACCCCGAGCGCCAGCGCAACCGGCAGCAGCTCTTCAAAGTGGGTAATCATCTGTGCGGGCGGATAGATAATCTGATAACGATGCTTTTCAGCGGTGCCGAGATACCGTTTCAACCCTTTGGCGATAGCTAACTCATCCAGCCCCTTTTGCGTATAACGAGGCGTTTTCCAGCCGACAAAAATGCATAGTACGATCGCGGCCAGCAGCGCGCCGATATAACCGGCAGGAAGCTGGGTAACAGGCAATATCCCGAAGAGAAAAAGCCCTCCCCCCAGCGTCGCGAAAGGACCAAAGATGACAGCAAAAAATAGCAGGCCCGCCCCCCAGGCGCGCCACATTTCCCGCGGATGGCATAAAAAGCGCAGCAGAAAAGTTAACATCGTTGCGCCGATCAGCATAAAGAGCGCCGCCGGGATGGTGAGCAGCGCAACTTCAACATTTACCCAGATACCGCAAATCACCGGCATCAGCAATGCAATATAGATGCAGCGTCGCAGCGGTTGCGCCCACTTGCGAAACAGTTTAGGACGCAGCGCTTCACAGCGTTTATCCTGCCGATCGCGGCCATTCTGCATCGACTTCTGATGGGCCACGCTGAGGTCGATATTCTTTCTTTTACCTTTAAATAGCGTGCTTAATAGCTGTAGGTCATCGCTGTTTAAGCGGCTGTTCCCCTCAACGGGCAAACGAGTCAGTATCTGTTTTCCGCCCGAGTCTGAAAGCCAGGGACTATGGGATTGATTTTCGTCCCCCTTCACCGCCATCCCGCGCTTCGCTACCAGCCCCAAAAGGTCGCTACTAAAAGCGATATCATCATATTTACGCCGGATGAGAAAACGCAGGTAGCCCGGCGACATCCCGGCAGGCAGCGAAAAGAGCGGCACGACTGGCGGCTTCCTCAGCCCGGCTTTGGTTACGTGTTTCCGCCACCAAAGGCCGTAGTACAAGGCCATCAGCAGCAACGGCAGCCATATCACGCTGGTCTTCAGCGTCGGAATGAGCAGATGCACCAACGGCAACGCGGCTTCCGGTGCCGGAGCGGCAGCAAGAATCGCCCGCGGCCAGGTATAGACAACGGTCAGCCCTTCCCCTTTTGCCAGCGGTCGCAGAGTGCGTACGCTGCCATCGGACAGAACCTCCGCGTTGTGCTCCTTGGCCCCTGCAATACCGGTATACACGTCAATAGAGCGCAGCCTGGCGTCTTTGGAATCTGCATTGAGTTTACCGGCTGCATCCGGCAGCTCCAGACGAAAGCTGGCTCTGGTTATCGGCCAGGCCCAGTCGTTTCCTGTCACGTTCCAGTAAAGCTCATCCCACTCGGGAAAGCGGCTGAAATGGTTACTGACCTGATAGCGAATCTCATAATTGTAGATCCCCGGCCTGAGGGTCTGTTGTGCGCTCCCAATACGCAACGTCAGCGTTTTTGCCTCTTTATCAAGGCTATAGAGCTCATATTCACCATCGCGCGAAACCGATTTAATCTCATAATCGACGCTGAAAATCTTACCGTCCTGACGGTTCCAGGTCAGGGGCAGCGTGCGAAAAATCCCCCGACGGATCTCTTTTCCCAACGCAAGCACCTTGATATTTTCCTGCATCTCCATGCTGCCATCCGGGTTAAAACGCGCCCGGGAGTCGAAAGAGAGAATATGTTCATGCGCCGGGATCGCGCCTGGCGGGAGCTGCGAGGCATCTTTGACAATAATCATCTTGCTATCGGCGAAAACCGAGCTTGCTGCCACCAGCAATAGCAGTACGAACGCCCGAAGCGCCTGAAGAGGTAAATGCGACATTAAATCACTCCATCCGTGGTGATTTGGCTTCTTCAGGGGAGTCCAGCTCAAAAAACACTTCTGTTTTAAAATTAAACAGCCGCGCCAGCAGTAGACTGGGGAAAGACTCAACCAGAATATTGAAATCGCGCACCGTACCATTGAAGTAGCGGCGGGCCATTTGCAGCTGCTCTTCTATTTCGCTGAGGGATTGCTGTAAAGAGAGAAAGTTTTCGCTGGCTCTGAGCTCAGGATAAGCTTCTCCGAGCGCAAATATGCGCCCCAGCGTGCCAGCATAGCTACGCTCGTTATCCGCTATCTGACGAGTATTGCCCACCAGTTCGCCACGCTGGCGGGATATCTCTTCCAGCAGTTCCTTTTCATGCTGCGCATAGCGTTTCACCAGGCTTAGCAGATTAGGTGCGAGGTCGTGACGACGTTTGAGCTGTACGGCAATGCCGCTCCAGGCCTCATCTTTGAAACGCCGCAGGGAGATAAAGCGGTTATAGGTCATGACGACCCAGACGAGTACCACAACGATAATGGCCAGACCGATATACATTTCCATATGTTAAATCCATAAAATAGCAGGCAGCATTAATATTTTGCATGTACCTGCAATGACACCAAGGGTATCTATCCTGACACACTCGACCCTGTGGGGTAAATCGGGTTTAACTAACCGGGCATTTTTCGGTTAACCGGCCATGTATAAAGAAAAAACCGCCGGCCCTGCCCAAAGCCTGTTGGCATTATTGGGCAAGACCGGCGGTCTTAAGTCAGCGCGCTGAGTTATTCAGCTGGTGCAGGCATTTTACCTTCAGGCGCTTTACGTTCTGTCAGATGCTTCTCAAAATTGGCATTAAACTGTTTTTTCTGTTCCGGCGTCAGAATGTTGTAAATCTTGTTCTGGGTTTCCAGACGGGCCAGCGCCATCTCTTTGTGCTGGGCTTCCATCTTATCAATCTGCGCCTCCGCCTTTGCTTTATCGAAGGTGTCGCTGGCGACCAGTTCATGCATCGCGCGGCGTTCATCCAGAGACGGACGCTTCATATTTTCACGCTGGTCTTTCATGATGTCGCGAATTTGCGTTTTCTGCGCATCGGTCAGGTTCAGACCTTTGAACATCATTTCGTGTGGGCCGCCTTTGCCTTTATGGTGCATCATCGGCTTGCTGTCGGTTGGAGTGGCGGTAGCGTCTGCCGCATGAGCCAGGTTAGCCGCGCCCAGAGCCAGAGTAGAGGCAACAAACAGTGCAGTAATCTTCTTCATAGTTCAATCCTTACTTTGCGTTATTCTTACGGCGCGTTGCCGTGTTGACGAGATAAACTTTACGACGTTTATCGTCAATTAGTCAGAGCAAGCGTAAAACAATGAAAGTGTAAAAAACATTTTCTCGCCAATTGTGGAGGAAATATGAAAAATAAGGAGAGAATTGCAAGGGTAAATAATTAACAGGCTGTTTTATCGAGAAATTATGGAGATTATAAATCAGCAAAGATTAAAAACAAAGCATTTAACCAGGAATAATCTGCAATCAATCTTCAGCGCACAAAAAAATAAGACTAAGGCAGAAAGACAATTACGTAATACCCCGCCGCCCGACCGGACGACGGAATATCTAGAACCGCTCCAGCATCAGCCCGGCCCGCTGGCCAAAAGCAACGCCAGGGTTGGGAAACAGCACATATTCCTGCGCTCTTTCCACCACGTAGCGGATATCGCCATCTTCGGCCAGCAGCGTACCGGCGGTGAACGACGTGAAGTTGAGCGTCTGCGCCGACATATGCAGTCGAAACAGTTCGCTGCTGCGGGTGATTTGCTGTATCACCCGGTAGCGTAGCGGCGTTTGTCCCTCCTCCAGCGTCATATCCCCCGCCAGTAGACGTGCCAACTCATGTTGGGTCACAGCAAACTGATTCAGATCGTTGTCGCCAAACGGTAACGCCTTGCCTAACTCCAGCGTGCAGGAAAGCGCACCAAAACGTTCACAGCTGAAATGGGTAAAGGTGCCACCCGGTTGCTGATGAAACACCAGCGCCGCCAGGCCCGCCGCACCCAGCCAGCGCAGAAAATCGTCATCCCACGGTTTATCCCGCGCCGGAAGCACGCCAAATTGAGGGTGGAGCGAACCACGAATGGCGGTATGTAAATCCAAATGCCAGCGCTCCCCCGGGCTCGTGGTATAAAACCGCGTCACTGCACGTTCTAACTGCCTGGCGCGAGCGGTTTCATCACTGGGACTAAACGCTCGCCAGCGCTCGCCAAACATACGGTTGATATCGCTGTGCACATAGCGCTTGTTCGCTCGCAAAGCCGGTGGATTACCGAGGATCACCAACAGCCGCCAGCGAAGCGGTAGCTCTGCGCGAAATAGCTGACGCAGCAGTAAATCGGTGATTTCAACTGGCGCGGTTTCATTACCATGAAGCCCGGCTGACAGCACCAGCGAACGATCGCAGGACTCATGGGGGATAAGCTGCAAAATACCGCAGTCAAGCCAGTGCCAGCGAAAATGCGCGGTTTGACCATGAAAATGGTGGGGCAAACGCCCCGCCAGGGTTAATGCCAGAAAGTCATCCACAACGCCTCCTTATTGCTGGAACGGATAGACCGAGCCGAGACGCAGAATTTGCGTTAAGCGATCCAGCGCCTCACGCCCTTCGCGCAGCAACTGCGGGTCGGCAAGATCCGCCTGAGTCAGACGATCGCGGTAGTAGCGGTCCACCCAGTCATTAAGCGTCACGAACAGCCCGTCGTTCATCATGACCGCCGGGTTGACGGCCTTCAGCTCGCTTTCGTTCAGTACCACCCGCAAGCGCAGGCAGGCGGGGCCACCGCCGTTGGCCATGCTTTCGCGCAGATCGTAGACCTGTAGCTCGTCAATGGGGTTATCCTCAGCCACCAGCTGGTTAAGATAGCGCCAGACACCTTCGTGTTCTTGCGCCTCCTGCGGCAGAATAAGCCGCATTCCGCCTTGCGCTTTACTCAGTAGTTGGCTGTTGAACAGATAGGTTGCCACCGCGTCTTCGACCGAGACCTGGCTTGCCGGTACGACAAGAGGCGTAAATCCAGGAACCTGCTGTGCCAGCTGTTGCAGCAGCTGCGGCTGATCAACAAACGCCTGCTCGTGGCAGAACAACACCTGCTGATTGCTCACCGCGATGACGTCATTATGAAAAACGCCTTTATCGATCGCCGCCGGATTTTGCCGGGCGAAAATCACCTGCCGGGGATTAACCTGGTTCAGGCGGGCAACGGCCTGGCTGGCCTCCAGCGTCTGCCGCGCCGGGTAGCGCTGCGGGTTGCTTTCGCCTCCCTGCTGACGGCCATAAATAAACAGCTGCACGCCAGGCGCGCCATATTCACCACCAAGGCGGTTATGGTTTGCCGCCCCTTCATCGCCGAATAACGACACTTGAGGCAACGCAGCGTGTACCGCAAAGTGTTGCTCATCAGGAAAAATGGCCCGCAGCAGCGCTTCGGTGGTCGGCGCTTCGCTGGCGCGATGGAATTTATCGTTCAGATTAGCGACGGTCAGGTGTACCCGACCATCCAGCGAATCAGCAGAGGAGGAGACGGTGGCGGCATTTGCCACCCACATCGATGACGCTGAGCTAACCGCCGATAGCAGATCCGGTGTCTGTCGCGCCGCTTTTTCCAGCACCTGCTCATCGCTACCGTTAAAGCCTATCTGGCGTAATAGCGGGATGTTTGGCCGCTCCTGCGGCGGGATCAGCGCCTGCGGATAGCCCGCGTCAGCAAGGGCTTTCATCTTCTTTAGCCCCTGCTTCGCTGCCAGGTGCGGGTTCGATACCCGATAGCGATGTTTGGTCGAAGCCTCGTTACCGAACGATAATCCCGCATAGTGGTGGGTCAGGCCTGCAAGCCCGTCAAAGTTAACCTCCCAGGCTTTCATTGGGCTGACTCCTGCTGGAAATCCAGCCCAGGGCTTAGCGTTGCCGGTAGCGACAAATCCGGTGACTCCAGGCTCGCCATCGGCCAGGCGCAATAGTCTGCGGCATACCAGGCGCCAGGGCGATGGTTGCCGGATGCGCCGGTACCGCCGAACGGTGCGGTGCTGGCGGCCCCGGTCAGAGGCTTGTTCCAGTTAACGATACCGGCACGCGCCTCCAGCAGCAGGCGATCGAACTTCTCGCGCTCGGCAGAGATTAGCCCACACGAGAGCCCAAAGCGGGTCGCGTTGGCAAGGGTAATCGCCTCGTCAAAGTCGTCATAGCGCCAGACGCAGAGCAGCGGGCCGAACACCTCTTCATCGGCTACCTGCGCCACCTCGCTCATCTCAATAATGCCCGGCGTCAGCAGGGAAGTTCCGGCCTGCAGCAGGCGCGGCTCCAGTAGCGTCTTGCCGCCGTTTGCCACATGCGCTAGCCACGCCTGATGGACCTTTTGCGCCGCCTGCGCTGAAATTAACCCACCGAGGAACGGCTGTGGGTCAGCGTCCCACGCATCGGGAATCAATTTTTGTGACACTGTCACTAGCCGTTGCAGAAACGTATCGCCCGCCTCACCGCGTTTAACCAGCAGACGACGCGCGCAGGTACAGCGCTGTCCGGCGGTAATAAACGCCGACTGGATAGTCAGATGGACGGCGGCGTCGATATCCTGCGGCTCATCGACAATCAGCGGATTATTGCCTCCCATCTCAAGGGCGAGAATTTTCTCCGGCTGGCCTGCCAGCTGCCGATGGAGTTGAAAACCGGTGGTAGAACTCCCAGTAAACAGCAGGCCGTCGATATCCGCCTGCCTGCTCAGGGCCTCGCCGGTTTCACACCCCCCCTGCAGCAGATTCAGCACGCCCGCTGGCAGGCCCGCTTCGGCCCACAGCCTCACCACCGCCTCACCGCTCTGCGGGGTCAGCTCACTGGGTTTAAACACCACGGTATTTCCCGCCAGCAGCGCCGGAACAATATGCCCGTTAGGCAGATGTCCGGGAAAATTATAGGGGCCAAACACTGCCAGTACGCCATGCGGACGGTGGCGCAGCGTTGCGGCTCCGTCGGCCATCGCGGTCTGCGCTTCACCCGTACGGCTATGATAAGCACTCACTGAAATAGCCACTTTATTGATCATCGCAGTAATTTCCGTTGCCGCTTCCCAGCGCGGCTTGCCGGTCTCCTGAGCAATGATCGCCGTTAATTCCGTCTTGTTCGCCTCCAGCAGCGTGGCAAACTTTTCCGCTATCACCCGACGGGCAGCGAAGGGCTGACGCGCCCATGCCGGGAACGCCTGACGGGCAGCGCTCACCGCCAGCGTAACCTGCTCAGTATCCGCATCATTACCCTGCCACAGCAGCGCCTGGCTCACCGGGTTGTTTTTAGTTCGGGTCGGCCCGCGACCACTTTGCCAGTCGCCATTAATCCATAAACTCATGATTTTTTCTCCTCAGGGCACAGGCGAACCAGTCTGACCGGGTCGCCGACGTGGCATTTCAGGGCATCGAGTTCGCGCGCGCTGAGCATCAGGCGGTCGGAATCCGGGTCTGCGTGAACTAACATGGCGCGAAACTGCTGATATTGCTCATTGGCGACCAGGCACACTGGCCACTCTCCAGGCGCTGGCTCTCCTTCTGCGACGGTGACCAGCCGACTTTTGCGGATAGCCCTGACGCGGTTAATTTCACACTCCAGTGTCGGACCGCCATCGAAGATGTCGACGTAATTAAGATAGCGGAAGCCCTCTTTCTCCAGCACCGCACGGGCCGGGGCGGTTTGCGGATGGACCTCACCGATCACCGCGCGCGCCTCATCGGATAAAAAGTCGATATAAAGCGGATGCTTCGGCATCAGCGCGGCAATAAATGCCTTTTGTCCGGTGCCGCACAGGTAATCCGCGCGGGAAAATTCCATCGCAAAGAAACGTTTGCCGAGGCTTTCCCAGAACGGCGAATAGCCATGCTCATCGATAACCCCACGCATCTCCGCCACCACTTTTTCGTTGAAGCGCTCGCGGAACGCAGCCATAAACAAAAAGCGCGATTTCGACAGCAGGTAGCCGTTGCCCTCTTTGCGCCATTTCGGATCGAGAAACAGCGTACACAGTTCGCTGCTGCCGGTATGGTCGTTACTGAGAAACAACGTCGGCAAGGCGTTATAGACGTTAAGCTCTTTCGAAGCATGGACCTGGGTCCCGACGCGGTAGTTGTACCAGGGATCGTTCAGCCCAACGGCAACCTCGATAGCGCAAATCCCCGCTACCGCGCCGCTGGTGCAATCCTCAAGTACGAACACATAGCCCTGTTCACTTTTCGGCAGCTCACCGCGCCAGGTCATCTGCGAGCGCTCAATCCGCGCAGCGAGCGTCGCCTCATCAGCCGGAAGCGACGTCAGGCCGCCGCCGGTCTCGCCCGCCAGAGTCATCAACCCCGGCAGATCGTCTTTTTCAACAGGACGGATCACCATCATGATGAGACCCCCGCAAGAAAGTGTTTGCAGGCCAGCTCAAAGCGATCCAGCCCGCTGTTAACTTCTTCTTCACTGACAATTAGCGCGGGCGCAAAGCGCACCACGTTCGCACCAGCAATCAGGACAATCAGCCCATCTTCCGCCGCCTGGTTGCTGATAGCCTTCGCCTTCCCGGCATATTCCTCTTTCAACACGCAGCCAATCAGCAGCCCCAGACCACGGATCTCTTTAAACAGACCATAACGCGCGTTAATGGCATTGAGTCGTTCGCTAAACCACTGATGGCGCTGCTTAACGCCGTTGAGCACGGCTGGAGTATTGACGATGGATAACACCTCTCCAGCCACCGCGCAGGCCAGCGGGTTGCCGCCGTAGGTGGTGCCGTGGGTACCGACGGTCATTACGCTCGCGCAATGCTCCGTAGCCAGCAGCGCGCCAATCGGGAAACCGCCGCCCAGCGCTTTAGCGGTCGAAAGCACGTCCGGCGTGACGCCATAGTGCATATAGGCGTACAGCTCACCGGTGCGCCCGACGCCAGTCTGCACTTCATCGAAAATCAGCAGTGCGTTATGCGCATCGCACAGCTCGCGCAGACCGCGCAGGAAATGGGGATCGGCAGGCACTACGCCGCCTTCGCCCTGCATTGGCTCGACAATCACCGCGCAGGTATCGTCATTAATCAGCGCTTTTGCCGAATCGAGATCGTTGTAAATGGCGTGCTGAATTTGCGGCGGCAACGGCGCGAAGTCCTGCGAATAGGCTGGCTGGCCGCCTGCAGAAACGGTAAACAGCGTGCGGCCATGGAAAGCGTTTTTGAAAGCCACAATGCCGCTTTTCTGGCTACCGAAATGGTCGTGGGCGTATTTACGCGCCAGCTTGAGCGCCGCTTCGTTAGCTTCAGCCCCCGAGTTACAGAAAAAGACCCGGTCGGCAAAGGTGGCGTCAATCAGCTGTTTAGCCAGGCGCAATACCGGTTCATTGGTATAGCCGTTGCCGGTATGCCAGAATTTCCCCGCCTGTTCAGTTAGCGCCTTCGCCAGCTGCGGGTGAGCATGACCGAGGGCGTTCACCGCAATGCCGCCCGCAAAATCGATATACTCTTTTCCCTGCTGATCCCACAGGCGGGAACCTTCGCCGCGTACCGGAATAAAAGCCGCTGGCGCGTATACAGGCATCATCCATTCATCAAAGTTGCTACGCGTAATTGACTGAGACATATCGACCTCTTCCGGTAAATAAAAAGTTTAAATAATGTTAATAAATATGGTTATTACGCTGTAAATGTAGATTGCACGGTTCGTGCCAGCCAGAGGGGAAAGTGCATAAATTGAAGTCAACAACGAAATATCAATAAGTTACAAAAGACAATTATTCACACTTAATGCATAAAAAGTGAATAAAAATAACAATTGCGCCTTTTATAGTGGAATAAAAAGAAAGATTATGCAGAGGTAAGATATAATTCTGTAATTGTGATCCTCTACGAAATTTATCGGTAATATTCGCCCTTTTTTGGCGCATCGCGTTCCAGAGTGGTGCACAGTTTGTGCAAACAGGCTACCAACCACTGCAATTGGCAGAATAAACCGCCTCAACGCAGCCAGACCGGCGAATTTCTGCTACCATCCCTGCACTATTCACCTTGCACAGTGGCAGCGACTATGAAATTTGTCTCCTTTAATATCAACGGCCTGCGTGCCCGCCCGCATCAACTGGCCGCCATCATCGAAAAACACCAGCCGGACGTCATCGGACTACAGGAAACGAAAGTTCATGACGATATGTTTCCGCTTGAAGACGTGGCGAAGCTTGGCT
Source organism: Klebsiella huaxiensis (assembly GCF_003261575.2). Classification (GTDB taxonomy): domain Bacteria; phylum Pseudomonadota; class Gammaproteobacteria; order Enterobacterales; family Enterobacteriaceae; genus Klebsiella; species Klebsiella huaxiensis. The sequence continues at coordinate 3,424,299 of NZ_CP036175.1, forward strand.
ACAACGTCTTTTATCACGGGCAGAAGGGCCACTATGGCGTCGCGCTGCTGACCAAAGAAACGCCTGTCTCCGTACGTCGCGGGTTTCCAAACGATGGAGAAGAAGCCCAGCGCCGCATCATCATGGCGGAAGTCCCTTCCCCGTTTGGCAACGTGACGGTGATTAACGGTTACTTCCCACAGGGAGAAAGCCGCGATCACGAAACCAAATTCCCGGCTAAGGCGGCGTTTTACCAGAATCTGCAAAACTATCTGGATACTGAGCTGAATAAAGACAATCCGGTTCTCATCATGGGCGATATGAATATCAGCCCCACCGATTTGGATATCGGTATCGGCGAAGAGAACCGCAAGCGCTGGCTGCGTACCGGCAAATGCTCGTTCCTTCCGGAAGAGCGTGAATGGATGGAGCGCCTGCTGGGCTGGGGCCTGGTGGATACTTACCGTCATGCGAACCCGCAAGATAACGAACATTTCTCATGGTTCGACTACCGCTCGAAGGGCTTTGATGACAACCGCGGCCTGCGTATCGATCTGCTGCTGGCGAGTAATCCGCTGGCGCAGCGTTGTGTCGAAACCGGCATTGACTATGAGATTCGTGGAATGGAAAAACCCTCCGACCACGCGCCGGTTTGGGCAACCTTCAAACCGTAAATCTTTCCCTGCATCAGGCTCTCTGCACCGGAGAGCCTGAGCCATATCAAAAAAGCCGCGGTAATAGATTGTGAACGGCGGCAAACTATTATACTGTCGCGCGCACTTTTACCGCCCGCGCAAGACAGGAGAACCCAATGCAAAAGAAGCCGTCATAAAGCAGAGTATAAGCTGCTTTCTGTTGTGGTCGTATTGAGCATTGTCGCCTTTATTATCCAGCAGTCGGGTTTTACCGAGCTGGTCACCAATTTTCAACACCTGCGTGAGATTATTCGCCAAAGCGGTACCTTCGGCTATACGCTCTATATTCTGCTGTTTATTATCGCCACCCTATGCCTGATCCCTGGCAGTATTTTAGTGATTGCCGGAGGGATTATTTTTGGCCCGCTGCCAGGCACCGTGCTATCGCTGCTGGCCGCGACCGTCGCCTCTTCGCTATCGTTTCTGTTCGCCCGCTGGCTGGGCCGCGAGCTGCTGCTAAAATACGTCGGTCAGACGGCGATATTTCAGGCAATCGAAAGAGGTATCTCCCGCAGCGGAACGGATTTTTTAATTCTGACCCGACTCATCCCGCTATTTCCTTATAATATCCAGAATTATGCCTATGGCCTGACAGCTATTCCATTTTGGTCATTCACCTTTATTTCCGCTATCACCACCTTACCCGGCATATTTATATATACGCTGATGGCTAGCGAGCTTATCCGCGACGGTATTACGTTCCTTTTTGTGCTTAAGCTGACTCTCGCGGGACTGGTCTTATTTGCCCTGATACAGGCGGCGAAAAGATACGCCCGCTACCGGCGAATCGATACCGAACAACGACAGGCTAACGATGAAAAAATATAACGCGTACTATCGGGCGGCGATCGGCATCGTGCTGATCGTCGCCCTGCTGACCTGGTGGCTGGTACCTGGCGTAAATACGTTTATGCAGCACAGCCTGGCGGCCTTTGCGACCCTCGATCAGCAGTCGATTGAGCGCTTTATCGACTCCTGGGGTCCACAGGCGGCGCTCGTTTCTTTCGCGTTGATGATTCTGCAGGCAATTATCGCCCCGCTGCCCGCCTTCCTGATAACCTTCGCCAACGCCTCCCTGTTTGGTGCCTTTTGGGGCGGCGTGCTTTCGTGGGTAAGTTCCATGGCCGGGGCGGCGCTGTGCTTTTTCATCGCCAGAGTACTGGGTCGCGAGGTGGTGGAGAAACTTACCGGCAAAAGCGTATTGCAGAGTATGGATGGCTTTTTTACCCGCTACGGTAAACACACCATCTTAATTTGCCGCCTGCTACCCTTCGTGCCTTTTGATCCGGTGAGCTATGCCGCCGGGTTAACGTCAATGCGCTTTCGCCACTTTATGCTGGCCACCGGCCTTGGCCAACTGCCCGCAACGATAGTCTATTCATGGACCGGCAGCCTGCTGACCGGTGGCACCTTCTGGCTGGTGACCGGTTTATCGATCCTGTTTGCGCTGGCGATTGTGGTGGTCGTCGCGAAAGCACTCTATCTTGAACAGCAAAAGAGGAGTTCACGTTGAGCTTACCGCCCCTTAAGTCAATTCCCCTGATTCTTCGCCCGCAGGCATGGCTGCACCGCCGCCACTACGGCGAAGTGCTCAGCCCTATCCGCTGGTGGGGGCGCATTCCGCTGGTATTTTACCTGGTATCGATGTTCGTCGGCTATCTGGAGCGCAAACGCTCGCCCCTCGACCCGGTATTGCGATCGCTGGTCAGCGCCCGCATTGCGCAACTCTGCTTGTGCGAGTTTTGTATTGATATTACCAATATGAAGCTGGCGGAACGTACCGGCAGCAGTGACAAGCTACTGGCGGTCGCCGACTGGCGAAACAGCGCATTATTCAGCGAGCGTGAGCGGCTGGCACTGGAGTATGCCGAAGCCGCCAGCATGACGCCTCCGGTCGTCAACGATGCGCTGCGCAGTAAAATGGCCGCGCAATTTGATGTCCAGGCGCTGACCGAACTCACGGCGCTTATCGGTTTACAGAACCTGTCGGCGCGCTTTAACTCGGCGATGGCGATCCCCGCACAGGGGCTATGCCAGATCCCAACCGATTCAAAACCATAAGGAGTGGTTATGCGCAGTTTGTTGATCCTGGCTTTACTATTGATCTCTCCATTGACTGCCAGCGCCAACTGGCAATCCACCCAACACGAAGCCCGCGGTCAGACGGTATGGTTTAACGCCTGGGGTGGAGATCCGGCGGTCAACCGCTATCTCGATTGGGTCAGCGGCGAAGTAAAGCGTGATTACGCCATCGACCTGCGCATCGTGCATATCGCCGACGCCGCAGACGCGGTTAAACGCATCCAGACCGAAGCCCGGGCCGGGCGCAGTCAAGGTGGTTCCATCGATCTGCTGTGGGTCAACGGCGAAAACTTCCGCACTCTGAAAAGCGCAAATCTACTGCAAACTCAATGGGCGGAAACGCTGCCCAACTGGCGTTTTGTCGATACCCAAAAACCGGTACGTGAAGATTTCTCTATCCCGACCGATGGCGCAGAATCACCGTGGGGCGGTGCCCAGCTCACCTTTGTCGCCCGCCGTTCGCAAACGCCTGATGCCCCCAAGAATGCGCAGGAACTGCTGACGTTCGCCGCCGCCCATCCCGGTAGCGTCAGCTATCCACGCCCACCGGACTTTACCGGCACAGCCTTTCTCGAACAGCTGCTGCTGACGCTCACCCCGCAGCCCGATGCCCTGAGCCAGCCGCCGCAGGAAGCCACCTTCGCCGCCGTGACCGCGCCGTTGTGGCACTATCTTGACCAGCTTCATCCTCTGCTGTGGCGCGAGGGTCGCGACTTCCCGGTTTCACCCGCTCGAATGGATGCCATGCTGAAAAATGACACCCTTAAGCTATCAATCACCTTTAACCCGCTGCACGCCCAACAAAAAGCGGCGAGCGGAGAGTTGCCGAAAGACAGCTACGGCTTCGGCTTCAGCGAGGGCATGCTCGGTAACGTCCACTTTGTGGCGATCCCAGCCAACGCGCGCGCCACGGCGGGCGCAAAAGTGGTCGCCAATTTCCTGCTTTCGCCCGAAGCGCAACTGCGCAAAGCTGACCCGACAGTATGGGGCGACCCCAGCGTGCTGGATCCGGCGAGTTTAACGGATACTCAGCGCCAGGCTATTAACGCCGTTGCGCCGCAGAATATGCCGCCGATGCTGGGCGAACCGCACGCCGCCTGGGTTAATGTGCTGGAGCAGGAATGGCTGCGCCGCTACGGTACGCACTAACGCAGCTAACCTGGGGATTGGTAGCGCTGATTTATTTGCCGCTGCTCCCGGCCGCATCACTGATGGCGCTGCCAGCGCAGCGTCTCTCCTGCTGGCAGGCGCTATTTGCCGATCCACAGTTCACTCAGGCGCTAACGGCGACTCTGGTTTCGACGCTGCTGTCGGTTGGCGGCGCGCTGCTTATCACCGCTGCTGTTGTTGCCGCACTCTGGCCATCGACTGGCTGGCAACGGCTGGTGAGAAGGCTTCCGCTGCTGCTGGCGGTGCCCCACATCGCTTTCGCCACCACTGCCCTGCTGCTGTTTGCCGAGGGCGGCTGGCTCTATCGCCTCTGCCCCTTTTTATCCCCCACGGTCGACCGCTACGGCATCGGTCTTGGCCTGACGATGGCGATTAAAGAGAGCGGTTTTCTGTTGTGGGTGGTTTATGGCCTGTTGGATGAGAAGCGTCTGGCCGGGCAGGCCACGGTATTAAAAAGCCTCGGTTATGGTCGCTGGCAGTGCCTGAATTGGCTGGTTTTACCGACGCTGCTTCCGTCGCTGTCGATAGTGCTGCTGGCGACCACCGCCTGGAGCCTTTCGGTGGTAGACGTCGCGCTGGTGATCGGCCCCGGCAACCCGCCGACGCTGGCGGTGCTGGCATGGCAATGGTTAAACCAGGGCGATGATGCACAGCAGGCCAAAGGCGCTATCGCCAGCCTGGTCTTGCTGTTGATCCTCGCCGTGATGGCGACCGGGGCATATGGCGCGTGGCGTCTCTGGCGTCGGCGAATACCGTGCGTTGAGGGAATGCGTCAACCGCAGCCACGAGCGCTGGTCGGGAAAACGTTCGCCATTTTCCTGCCGCTGTGCGGTGTAGTCTGCGCCCTGTTTCTTGCGGCGGTCGCGCAAAATACTCAGCCGGCCAGCGAGAGCGTCAGCAATAGTTTATGGTTGGGGCTATGCTCAGCGCTTATCGGAGCGGTGATTTGCCTGCTGTGGCTGGAGCTTGGACCCTCCCGCGTCAGTGGATGGATTTGGCTACCACTGGTTCTCCCTGCGTTACCGCTGGCGGACGGGCAATATCAGTTAGCGCTGTATGCATGGCTGGACGGCGAGTGGCTCACCGTTTTGTGGGGACATCTGCTGTGGGTGGTGCCGTGGATGCTGTTTATCCTGCGCCCGGCGTGGCGTAGTCTCGACCCGCGCACGGTGCTGGTTGCGCGAACCCTCGGCTGGCAACGGGGGCGCATTTTCTGGCTGGTCACTCTGCCCTCGCTAACGCGCCCTTTGTTAACCGCGCTGGCGGTTGGCTTTTCAGTGAGCATCGCGCAATATCTGCCAACTCTGTGGCTGGGGGCCGGACGTATTCCAACGCTCACCAGCGAAGCCGTGGCCCTGAGCAGCGGCGGCGATACGGTAACCCTCGCCGCCCAAGCGTTATGGCAGCTTCTCTTACCGGTGATCTTCTTTGCCCTCACCGCCCTGCTGGCCTGGCTGACGGGCCGCTATCGACAAGGATTACGCTAATGTTGGCCGTCAAAAACTTAACCCTGGAGCTCGATAAACAGTCGCTGCTGCGCAATGTTGATTTTTCAGTGGTTCCCGGTGAAGTCCTGACGCTGATGGGGCCGTCCGGTAGTGGAAAGTCGACCCTGTTTGCCTGGATAGTGGGTGCGCTGGCGGAGAATTTCCGCGCCTCCGGCGAACTGTGGCTGGATAATCAGCGCTGCGATAATTTGCCAACCGAGCGGCGACGCATCGGTATTTTGTTTCAGGACGCGCTGCTGTTCGACCACTTCAGTGTCGGGCAAAACCTGCTGCTGGCGCTTCCTGCGGACATTAAAGGGATGCAGCGAAGAGCGCAGGTGGAACAGACGCTGGAGCACGCCGGGCTGGCGGGTTTCTATTCCCGCGATCCTGCGACCCTTTCCGGCGGCCAGAGCGCGCGGGTCAGCTTGCTGCGCGCCCTGCTGGCACGACCGCAGGCGCTGCTGTTGGATGAACCGTTTAATCGCCTCGACGTTGACCTGCGCGCCGACTTTCGCCAGTGGGTATTCGACGAACTGGCACGTCTGGCGATCCCTGCAGTGCTGGTCACCCATGACAGCCAGGATACTCCCATCGGGGGGCGCTGTTTGCATATGAGCCTCTGGCAATGAAATCCTGCGCTATCGCAAAGAATTATTCACTGATAACGCGGAGAATTGCCGCTCAATTTTCTACTGTCGGGCATTTCGATGAAACGTGTTTCTCAATTGACCGCACTCGCCCTGCTGATGGGGCTTGCTGCTACTTCCACCCTCGCCGCTGAAACCATGCCAACGCTCACGCTTTCCACCCTGCAACAGCAGAATGGCGTCACCATTGATACCCGTCTCAGCGCTTTCTATAACGGTTGGCCGCAGAATGCCAACGGCACGCAAGGCCATGAGCCGCAGGCGCTGAATCTTTCCGCCAACTGGCTTAGCGCCATGAGCGACGAGCAGATCAGCGACTGGGCTAAGCAACATAATTTACAGGCAGCAACGCCGATTGCGCTGTACGGCAATGCGGGCGACAACGCCAAAGTCGCTGCGCGCCTTCAGACCGCCGGATTTACCCATCTCAGCACGCTCGGCGATGCCCTGAGCCATGCAGATCGGCTGCAAAAGCTGCCGCATTTTGAGCAACTGGTTTATCCGCAGTGGCTGCACGACCTTCAGCAGGGTAAAAAGGTGACCGCCGCCCCTGCCGGACAATGGAAGGTGTTTGAAGCCGCCTGGGGCGCGCCGAAGTTTTATTTGCTCAACCACATTCCGGGTGCCGGTTATATCGACACCAACGAGATTGAAAGCGAACCGTTGTGGAATAAAGTCTCCGACGAGCAGCTTAAAGCAATGCTGGCAAAACATGGTATTCGCCATGACACCACGGTGATTCTGTACGGTCGCGACGTCTATGCCGCAGCCCGCGTGGCGCAGATCATGCTGTATGCCGGTGTGAAAGATGTGCGCCTGCTCGATGGCGGCTGGAAAACCTGGTCCGATGCCGGGCTGCCGGTCGAGCGAGGGACGCCGCCGAAACAGAAATCCGAGCCGGACTTCGGCGCGACGATTCCGGGTCAGTCACAGCTGATGCTCAATACCGAACAGGCTCGCGCCCTGCTGCATCGTCAGGATGCTTCGCTGGTAAGCATTCGTTCCTGGCCGGAGTTTATTGGTACCACCAGCGGCTACAGCTACATCAAGCCGATGGGTGAGATTGCCGGTGCCCGCTGGGGCCATGCAGGAAGCGATTCCACTCATATGGAGGATTTCCATAATCCTGACGGCACCATGCGCAGCGCCGATGATATCGCCGCGATGTGGAAATCATGGAATATTCTGCCGAACCAGCAGGTCTCTTTCTACTGCGGCACCGGCTGGCGCGCCTCAGAAACGTTTATGTACGCCCGGGCAATGGGCTGGCAAAACGTCTCGGTGTACGACGGCGGCTGGTACGAATGGAGCAGTAATCCGAAAAACCCGGTTTCTCACGGGGAGCGCGGTCCGGATAGCAGTAAGTAATTCGCTTATTGGCAACATGCGCCGCCGGGAAGCATCCGACCCGGCGCATTTCCCGGAGGCGGTGCTACGCACCTGTCCGGGCTACCGGACCGCAGACGACTGTGAACCCGTAGGCCGGGCAAGGCGTCAGCCGCCGCCCGGCATCAAACATGCTCACTAAACTCCCACCTGTTTAAGTGTGACATAACCACTCCACACCCGCGTAAAGGTCGTCAGCCAGCACAGCGCGCCAAAAATCCACGCCAGCCAGGCAAACCATTCAGGGAACAGGCAGCCCAGCACAAACAGCGCAATCGTCTCCGTCCCCTCGGTCAAACCGCCAATGTAATAAAACGATTTGTGGGCATAGCCTGGATTATCTATCTGATGCTTCGCCGCCAGCGTGGCAAAGGCCAGAAAGCTGCTGCCGGTACCGATAAAAGCAAACAGCAGCCAGCCACCCGCCAACGCATTGTGCGCCGGGTCAGCGAGGATAAAGCCAAACGGCACCAGCGCGTAAAACAGGAAATCGAGCGAAATATCCAGAAAGCCACCCGCGTCGGTCAGCCCGCGCCGCCGGGCAAGTGCGCCGTCTAAACCATCCAGCAGGCGATTGAATACTACTGCCGCCAGCGCCGCCTGATACCAGCCCAGCGCCAGAAACGGCAGCGCCAGCACGCCAATCGCAAAACCAAACAACGTCAGGCCATCGGGAGAAATTGCGGGGCGATCCAGCAGCGCGGCGATGGCGTTGAGCACGGGTTTAAGGCGAGGATGTAAATGACGGTCAAGCACAGAGTCTCTCCAGTGGGGTTAGGGTTGTTTGAAAAGCACGAAGGCGGTGATAATAGGCCATTATCCCGCACAGAACGATGATTCACATGCTAAAAACCATTGATGTTGTTGCCGCCATTATCGAACGCAACGGACAAATTTTGCTGGCACAGCGACCTGCACACGCCGACCAGCCCGGGATGTGGGAATTCGCCGGCGGTAAAGTCGAGCCAGGCGAAACACAAGCTCAGGCGCTGACCCGTGAGCTTCAGGAAGAACTCGGGATCGTCGCCCAACCGCAATGCTATATCGCCAGCCATCAGCGCGAAGTCTCCGCCCGCCTGATTCATCTTCACGCCTGGTGGGTCCCACATTTTAGCGGCGAGCCAACAGCCCACTACCACAGCCAGCTACGCTGGTGTTCGCCACAGGAAGTCTTAACATTCAATCTTGCGCCAGCCGACATCCCCCTGCTGGAAGCCTTTATCGCCCAACGTGCATCTCTCCTTTCCCGCTAATTTTGTCAGGCTATTGTCATCGTTTTTGATTATGACCAAAGCCTAATTATAAATTTTGCTTTCTGGACAATTTTTCCTTGCTTAACTAACGATTCCCGGTGGTATAGTCGGAAAATCGGCCTTTTCAAGAGCCGAATCATAATAAATATACCCTAAATAATTCGAGTTGCTTAAAGGCGGCAAGGGAGGGAGTCCCCAGGAGCATAGATAACTATGTGACTGGGGCGAGTGAGCGTAGCCAACACATAAGCAACTTGAAGTATGACGGGTATAAATGCAATCACAATCATAAGGGGAACTTATATCAATGGATCAGACGTGCACTCTGGAAGGTTTTCTCGCCCGCGTTCAACAGCGCGATCCAAACCAAACTGAATTTGCTCAGGCCGTCCGCGAGGTGATGACCACCCTGTGGCCTTTCCTGGAGGAAAATCCGCGCTATCGTCAGCTGAATTTGCTGGAACGTCTGGTTGAGCCGGAGCGCGCTATCCAGTTCCGCGTCGTTTGGGTTGATGACCGCAATCAAGTTCAGGTTAACCGCGCCTGGCGCGTACAGTTCAACTCCGCCATCGGCCCGTATAAAGGCGGTATGCGTTTTCACCCCTCTGTAAACCTGTCGATTCTGAAATTCCTTGGCTTTGAACAAACCTTCAAAAACGCCCTGACTACTCTGCCTATGGGCGGCGGCAAAGGCGGCAGCGACTTCGATCCTAAAGGTAAGAGCGATGGCGAAGTGATGCGTTTCTGCCAGGCGCTGATGACCGAACTTTATCGTCATTTAGGTCCGGATACCGACGTCCCTGCGGGCGATATCGGCGTAGGCGGTCGTGAAGTGGGCTTTATGGCCGGGATGATGCGCAAACTCTCCAACAACAGCGCCTGTGTGTTCACCGGTAAAGGCCTCTCCTTCGGCGGCAGCTTGATTCGTCCGGAAGCAACCGGTTACGGCCTGATCTACTTCACCGAAGCGATGCTTAAGCGCCACGGTTTAGGCTTTGAAGGCGCTCGCGTCGCGGTGTCCGGTTCGGGCAACGTAGCGCAATATGCCATTGAGAAAGCGATGGAGCTTGGCGCGCGCGTTATTACGGCTTCCGACTCTAACGGCACTGTGGTTGACGAAGCTGGCTTCACCAAAGAAAAACTGGCCCGCCTGATCGATATTAAAGAGCGCAGCCACGGTCGCGTAGCAGATTACGCCCGCGAATTCGGCCTGACCTATCTTGAAGGCAAGCAGCCGTGGGGCGTACAAGCGGATATCGCTCTGCCGTGCGCAACGCAGAACGAACTGGACGTCGATGCTGCCCGTCAGCTGATTGCTAACGGCGTGAAGGCCGTCGCGGAAGGCGCCAACATGCCAACCACCATCGCGGCAACCGACCTGTTCCTCGAAGCGGGTGTCCTGTTCGCGCCGGGTAAAGCGGCTAACGCCGGTGGCGTGGCCACCTCTGGCCTGGAAATGGCACAGAACGCCGCGCGTATGGGCTGGAAAGCGGAGAAAGTGGACGCGCGTCTGCACCACATCATGCTGGACATCCACCACGCCTGCGTGGAATACGGCGGCGAAGCGAAGCAGACCAACTACGTTCGCGGCGCGAATATCGCCGGTTTCGTGAAAGTTGCCGATGCTATGCTGGCTCAGGGTGTGATTTAATACACCGATAACGCCTCACCGAACAGGTGGGGCGTTTCTTTTTTGTTACTTAACTTCTCTACCCTAAACAATTCGAGTTGCAGGACAAGACACTCGAGCCTTGAACAGCGCTTGCGCTGGCCCCGAAGGGGCGAGGCCGCAGGCCGAGTAACGCGGCAAGTGAGCGAATCCCTGGGAGCTTACTTTGGTAAGTGACTGGGTTAAACGAACGCGGCCAACGCACATGCAACTTGAAGTATGACGGGTGTTTATGGTAATGGGTAATAGCTGCTTTCCAGCTCACGCTGGATAATTATGTGTTTTGCTAGATCTTGCGCTTCGCTGATCTCTTCAGGTGTCATCAATAATTTTATTCTCAACTTACTTCGTACCGTCCCAGAAATTAGCGCCCATGCCCAAGCGTCAACAAGACTTTTCTCCGTCCCGCAGCCGTGGAAATAGAGTAGAGAAAGCGCATCTTGCGCGTCTTTATCTCCATTAAGTGCGGCCCATCCGCACCACGTAAAGCCTAGTGTCTCATCCTTTTCGACCCCTTCGTCACCTTGCAAATAAATTTCATGCAGCATAAATGCCGCATCGGCGGCATATTTACCCTGCTCAAATACCAGAGAGAGCCAGTAAACTGCCTGGCGCGCATCAGACAGATGATATTTATATAATTTACCAAGATTAAACTGGCTAGCGTTATCACCTTGTGCGGCCGCGAGCTTATACCATTCACATGCGATGGTATAATCCTGCTCAACACCAATACCATCATAATATTTATTGCCCAATTCAGACTGGGCAAGCGTGAATCCTAGTTTGGCTGCTTTTAAACACCATGCAAAAGATGTTATATTATTTTTTTCTACACCCAGCCCATCCCGATATAAAATGCTGAGATTATATTGTGCTGCGCTTTCTCCCTGCTCGGTAGCCCTGAGGTACCACTCCCTCGCCTGATGATAATCCTGCGCGACGCCCCAGCCATTAAAGTACATATTTCCCAGTTCAGTTTGCGCGGAATCATAACCACCCTCTGCGCTTTTAACGCACCAGACAAAAGCCTTAGCCAGATCCGCTTCAACGCCCGTTCCGTTACGCAACATCTTTGCTACTTCGAGCTGTGACCAGTTATGCCCCTGCTCAGCGGCTTTCAGATACCACTCAAACGCCAACATCTGATTCTGCTCGATACCAGAACCTGACTTATACATGAACCCCACACTATATTGCGACTTGTCATCGCCCTGCAGCGCGGCCTGCATAAACCATTTAAACGCTTCTTGCGCATTTGCCTCAACGCCAACGCCATCGCGATACAGGGTCCCCAGATTGTGCTGGGCAGAAATATGCCCTGACTCCGCCGCGCGGGTAAACCAGTACGCCGCCTGGGTATCGTCTTTTTCGACATCCGCGCCAATATAATATTTTTGTGCGAGCTTGTTATATGAAAAAACATGACCCTGTACTGCGGCGCTTAAATAGCTGCTAACGACCATTGATGATGCGTAACAATTATTCAGTACGTTCAGCGCATTAATTAGCTTGCGATAACTTTGTTTATGCACGGCGGCCAGTGCATGAAAACGGTCGGACAAAGACCACGTGCGGCGTTCTTTATCCGGTTTATATGACCATTCAACCAATTCTGCGAGCTGACATAAAAACGGTGCCGAAAGCGGAAGCCGGTCAACCTGCATCAGCAGCGCAAAATCGAACCACTTCTTACTTTTCTCGTTATCCCGTAAGGAATAATAGCTATCTTTAATTTTATCGCCGCATTCAACTTCATCACTAGCCGACATCCCGGCAAATAAATAAGGCGCTATTTCTGTTTCAATTTTACGATACAGAATACAGCCTTCGTTTATCGCCGTCTGGATACTGGCCTGAGCGCCCCCTGCAACCAGATGCCAGCGAAAGGTTTTTGCCGCGGCTAATACCAGTAACGGGCGCGATATCTGGTGCAGGTTGACCAGCAGCGCCTCCTCAAAACGTATGCGCGATTTGAGGTCCAGAAGTTCGAGTTCATACAAAGCGCTTTCTAGCTGCTTCTGCGCATTTTCCGGGAGCTTTTCATTCGCCAGAAACAGGCGCTCCAGAACATTTTGCCAGGTCAAAGACGCGCTCACCGCGCCCGGAGATCGAAGGCCGATTTGTACTCGTGGCTGAGGGATATCAGCAATATCTTGACGAATATTGATATTATCCCGTTCGGTGTGTTCTTCTTCATCAGGAAAGACATCGTCCTCCTCTTCCCAGTTCAGCGCCGCTTCATAGGCGTTACGTAGCCGCTGATACGCCTGAGGATCGTCTTCCGGACGATTGACCTTCACTAACTGCGCAAATCGCCGTTTAATTTCTCGCGACTCGGCTCCCGGCTCCAGGCCTAATATTTCCCAGCACGTCATACCTGTAAACCTCCCTTCCATAGCTCAGTATTCATCCCTTGATATAACCATAATTACCTTAACTGATATCTTCTAATATACTGATGGGCAATCTCTTCCGCTTCAGCTAAATCTCTAGCGGATAGTTTACGGCGAATTTCACCCTTATCCATTTTAGGATGCGGAGTCGCCGAAATAATTATCCATGCCCAGGCCAAAATATAGTTAGTATCGGTTCCAAAACCGTTAGCATACATAAATGCAACCATATTTTGCGCTCCGGTATGCTTGAGCTTTGCCGCTTTTTCATACCAAAATAGACCAGCATCATAATCCCGCTCGATCGTATCCTCTCCGCCAATGTAGATTTTGCCCAGCATAACTGCCGCATCAACGTTCTCATGCTGCCCTGCTGCCGTAAACCAGAATATGGACTTCTGTATATCTCGGGGCACTCCAGTTCCTTCAAAATACATAAAGCCTAATTTAAACTGAGCATCGCCATATTCCTGCTCGGCCGATTTCGTTAACCAATATCGCGCCTTTGCATAATCAGGCTGCATGATTTCAGCATCACTGTATAACTGCCCAAGATTATATTGGGCAACAGCATCCCCTTGCTCTGCGGATCTGGAGTACCATTCAATAACCATCTGAAAATTTTGCTCAATGCCACGTCCGTGATAATACATCATTGCGACTTCGTTCTGTGCAGGTGCATATCCTTGCCGTGCGGCTTTAAGAAAATAATCATAGGCTAATGGATAGTTAATGGGGCCAGACAGGCCATCACGATAAAATATACCTAGATTATATTGGGCAACATCACAATGTTGCTCAGCAGCTAAAGTGAACCATCTCAACGCCTGCTGGTAATTTCTGCTGCCTGTTGTTTCGTTATAATACAACCAGCCCAGATGGTTTTGGGCATGAGCGAACCCCTGTTGCGCCGCTTTCTGAAACCAATAAAATGCCTTTACATAATCTTGCATACCCGAGGCTTCGTAGATATAAATTCGACCAAGATCGTATTGTGCATAGACATTTTCTTGCACTGCGCTCTTCATTAACCAATAGATAGCCTGTTGAAAATCCTGAGTTGTTCCTTTACCTTCGCGGTAGCAAACGCCTAATGAATGCTGTGCATCGGCATGCCCCTGTTTTGCTGCACAGGAGAACCAGAAGAAAGCACGATTATCATCCTGCCCGACATCCTCTCCCTGCTCATAGAGCAGTCCGAGGTTATAGCGTGATATCGCATGCTTTTGCTCCGCCGCTTTGGCATAACTCACTAATGTTTTCGATGTAGGATAAACGCCGTCGGCGGCGCTAATGGCTACGCAAAGTTTTTCATACCCCAGCGGGTGGATTATCTCTAACGCATAAAAACGTTCAGCAAGTGACCAGCAACGAATACTTTTATCCGGCTTAACTGACCATTCAAGCATCTCAACTAAAAAGCCCAGAAATGCACTGGAGAGATCGTATCTGGCGATTTGCATTAACACGGCGGCATCAAACCAGGGCCGATTTTCCGCATCATCAACATAGTTCTGATAAATACGTTTAAGGCGATCACCGCTTTCAATTTCATCAATCGCCGACATATCAGCAAAAAATAGCGGTGCAATTTCCGCTTCAATCAGCAACCAAAGCGTGCGCTTGTCATTAATGACGCAGCAGGCGGCCTGATGATTGCCCACGGACGTCAAATACCATTTAAATTTTTCTGCTGCCGCCAGCGTCAGCAAAGGACGAAATACCCGACTCAAATTTAAAGCCAGATGTTCCTCAAACTGTAAACGTGATTTCAGGTCGGAATAAGAAAGCCTGGCGACAGCGTCGGCTAACTGGGCTTCAGCCTGCTGAGGCTTGCTCTCGTTGGCTAAGAACAGATCGTCAAGCACGCTTTGCCAGCTTAGCGTCGCGCTTACCACGATGGGCTGTTGATGATGGCTCCGGGCTGATATATTTAATGTCGGAAATCTAATACGCGTGGGTGTGACGCGCTTCGACACCTCCTCTTCATCGTCCCACACATCGCCATCGCTAATTGGATTCTCTTCGCAAGATAGCGCCTTCTCGTAGGCATCGCGTAATCTCTGGTAGACAACCGGATCATTCTCAGGGCGGTTAATCTTCACTAACTGCGCAAATCGGCGTTTAATTTCACGTGGTTCAGCACCCGGCGTCAGGCCTAATATTTCCCAGCACGTCATCTCAGAACTCCTTTTCTTCTTTCACCTTTATTTAAGCCGAAATATCCGCCGATACCTTGCAGCCATCGCTTGCGCTTCCGTCATCTCCTCAGCGGATAATTTTTGCCGCACGGTTTCTTTATCGATATACGGATTATCGCCTCCGGCTATAATGACCCACGCCCAGGCCTCAAGATAGCTCTGCTCTTTACCCATCCCGAGGGCATACATCGCTGCGAATTTTCCCTGCGCCTGGACGGAACCTAATCTGGCCGCTTTTTCATACCAGTAGAAGGCATTATTTGGGTCTTTTTTCACACCATCTTTGCCGGCGGCATAAATCTCTGCGAGCATAAATGCCGCTTGCGCCACGCCCCGCTGAGCGGCTTCCGATAACCAGTGAACCGCCTGCTCAATATCAGCGGCAATATGTTCACTGCGGTAATAAAGACACCCCAGCTCAAACATCGCCTCGCCAGATCCCTGCTCCGCTGCTTTGCTGTACCAGGTCAATGCTTTTTGACGATCGGGGGGCGCTAATTCCCCTTCACTATAGATTTTACCTAACCAATATTGCGCGTCGCCGTTATTCTGCTCTGCGGCTTTGGTATACCAGACCAGCGCCTGCTGCACATCACGTTCTACTGCTTGCCCATTGTAATACAGATGCGCCAGCTCAAGCTGGGCTGCGGCATTCCCCTGTAGCGCAGCCTGACGAAAAAGTCCAAATGCCCGCAGGCAATCCGTGTCGATACCGTCGCCGCCAAGACAGATAACGCCTATCGCATATTGCGCATAATCATCATTCTGTTCCGCCGCTCGGGAAAACCATAAAATTCCCTGCTGACGATTTTGGGTGACCCCAAAACCGCCTGTGTATAAACGACCCAGCGCATACTGCGCACTCGCATGGCCTTGCTCCGCCGCCCTGCTGTACCATTGAAACGCCGCGTTGTTATTGCGTTTTCGTTCATAAAGCTGGGCAAGATGATACTGAGCGGGCACCAGTCCCTGCTCTGCGGCGCGTAGATACCAGTGCATAGCCTGCGACTCATCTTGCAGAACGCCAAAACCACCGTAATACATTTTTCCGATGGAAAAACAGGCTTCGATATCGCCCTGCTCGGCGGCTTTAAGACGCGCAGACAAGACTTTCGAGACGTGATAACCATCCGATTCCAGCTGAAGCGCGCACACGACTTTTTGATACGCGGATTGATGAATGGATGCCAGAGCACAGAATCGCTCATTCAGATTCCAGACCAGTACCGACTTTTCCTCATCTAAACTTTGGGCTCTCTGTATTTTCTCCGTCTGCGTCGTCCACCTGATTTTTTCACTTATCATGCCCAGATAATCAGCAGAAAGCGCAAGCCCGGCTATTTTCAGCAGTACGGCGATATCAAACCATTGCAGGCTTTGCGCATCGTGCTCCAATGCGGCAAAAATATCGTAAAGTTTTTCACCGCACTCTACTTCCTCAATGCAGCTCATGCCGTTAAAGAAAAGCGGCGCGATATTCTGCGCAATACGCCGATAGATCAGACAATGGTCATTAATGGTGTTTTGTGCGCGGGTTTCTGTCTTATCCGTCACCAGATGCCATTTAAACTTTTCCGCCGCCGCCAGCATCAGCAGAGGGCGATGGTCCCGCGCCAACTTTGCCATCAGCGTAGTTTCAAATTGTAGCCGGGATTGCAGATCAAACGCGACGAGATCCACCAGCGCCCGCTCCAGCTGCAAGTCGGCAGCTTCTGGGAGGCGCTTATTTTCCACAAACAGGCTCTCCAACACCTCAGCCCAGCCATTCTCCCGGATAACCGGAGGTGGGGGGCTAACGGGCGTGACGCGCGGCAAAACAACTGGCCTGACGCCCGCGGTAGCGCCAGGCTCAACGTTTGGCTGCGAGCTGTGATCATCCGTAAAAGCCAGCGCCTGCTCATAGGCATCACGTAGCCGCTGATACGCCTGCGGATCCTCCTCTGGACGGTTGACCTTCACTCGTTGCGCAAAGCAGCGCTTAATTTCGCGCGCCCCGGCTCCCGGCGTCAGGCCTAATATTTCCCAGCAACTCATAGCAGCCGGTCCGTATCTATACTGTCGAGAATTTGATTAACCTGTTCACGAAAAGCAGCGATCCGATCGCTTTCCTGCATTTCCAGCAGATAGCTGAACTTCCGCGAGCACTCGCTGACCCATTCACGTGCATCGCCAAGGCTCAACTGGTAGAGATGATCGAGACGGGCCATCAGCGCCCGGTTCGCCTGTTCATCGCGCGGGTGAATTTTCAGCGTACTGAGTTTGGCCAGCGACAATTGAATCTGTTCTTCCGTCAACGTGCCCGGATGTTGTTCAATAAGCAGGCTGCTGCGATTACCAGTTAACGGTACATGAATATCAACATCGAGCAGCCCGTTAATGTCGTAGGTAAAACGCACCTCTATTTTGACCTCTCCTGCCGGTTTTGGCGGCACGGCGATAGAGAGTTCGGCCAGAAAGATATTATCTTCCACCATCCGGCTCTCGCCCTGGTAGATTTTAAAATCCACATTAGTCTGGTCGTCATTAACGGTATAAAAATTCCGCACCCGGCTACAGGGGATACTACGGTTGCGTTCAATAATCGGCGCAAAGTAACCCGACTCCCGCGTATGGCCCAGTGACCTTGAGGTATCGACGCCCAGGGTGTAAGGGCAAACATCGGTGATCACCACATCCTCAAGTTCACTCTTGCGCATCTTGAGCGCGGCCTGAATAGCCGCCCCCTGCGCTATCACCTCATCAGGATTCAGATGCATTGCCGGCAGGCGGCCAAAGAGCTGCGCCACTAGCCTGCGGATAAGCGGCATACGCGTCGTTCCGCCTACCAGAACAATCTGGTCCAGCTGCGAGATATCCAGCCGGGCATCGCGAATCGCCATTTCCAGCGGTTCCCGAATACGGGCAAAGAACGATTCCAGCAGTAGCTCAAAATCCGCCTCGGTGATTTCCCACTGATAGCGTTCACCCTCGATTTCTACACTAAAAATAGCCGTTTCTCGCAGACTCAGCGCCCGCTTAACCCGTTCGGCCTCCACCCGCAGTTGCCGTTGTAGGGTCGGCTCCCGCCATTCGATCTCTTCCGGGAATTCCTGCTGATGGCGAAAGGCCTCGACCAGAATATCCACGATATCCTCACCGCCGAGGAAGTTATCCCCGGCGCTGGCGCGCACTTCCATAATATTGTCGAATAATTCCAGAATAGAGACATCAAACGTACCGCCGCCAAGGTCGAAGACTAAAAACTGATGTTCATCTTCCTGATTGTGTAAGCCATAGGCCAGCGCGGCGGCCGTCGGTTCGTTAATTAAGCGCTCAACGGTCAGCCCGGCCATGCTGGCGGCGATTTTGGTCGCTTTACGCTGCACGTCGCTAAAGTAGGCGGGAACGCTAATCACTGCTTCAGTCACCGGTTCGCCCAAAAAATTCTCGGCATCTTCTTTTAGTTGACGCAGTACCAGCGAGGAAAGCTCCTCCGGGCGAAACGACTGCTTCCCCAACGTAATAGTCTGCGAAGTACCCATAATCCGCTTGAAGTTCGCCGCGCAGTTGGCCGGACGTACCAGTTGCAGGTCGCGGGCCGCTTCGCCCACCAGCACCATGCCGTCATCATCGACGCTCACCACACTCGGGGTGAGCAATTTACCCAACGCATTGGGAATTAATACCGCTTTTCCCTCCTGCCAGACCGCAACCAGACTGTTTGTTGTACCTAAATCTATTCCTATAATCATTTTTTCATCCCTGTGTTATCACTTTTCCAGACAGAACCAAATGCCGCTTTTATAAATATTACCGTAGTGCGTTCATAAATTTAATTATTATCAAATGAGACGGGTAGCAATAAGCTCCGACTCATTAAGGATGAGGGTGTTAAAGACATAAATAATTAATAACGTGAATATTTTGAAGCATTGCGCTTAGAGCGTAATTATCTTACAGCCTCACGTATCGCATCCAGAACCACTTTAAATGCCGGGTTATCATTATCCTCCCGCCACGCCAGCCAGAGTCGACTTTCGATCCCTGCGGGAAGAGCAACAGGCCGATAAACCATCTCTGAAAAAATAATACTCGTCGCACTCTTTGGTACCAGCGCACAGCCAATTCCGGCATTAACCAGCGACAAAATTGTCAGCGTCGACTCCAGATACTGCACATATTCTGGCTGGATCTCCGCAGAGCGAAACATCCCTGTTAATAGCTCATAAAAAGGCTGCCAGGAGGTCATGGCATACATAATGAGCGGCTGTTTCTCAAGGTCGGCCAATACAAGAGATTCACACTGCGCCAGAATATTATCGCGAGGAAGCGCCAGGACAAACGGCTCCTTGATTAACAGCTCGGTCTTCACGCCAGGCAGCACCAACGGTGCACGAACAATACCAATATCAGATTGACGCAGGCGCAGAGCCTCGAACTGTTCGCTAGTCGTCATTTCTTTGAGCGCGATGTCTATTTGCGGGAATCGCCGTTTTACTTCGGCAATCGTCCGCGGCAGAAAGGCATAAACCGCACTTGAAACAAAGCTTATCGTTAGCGCTCCAACCTCGCCCCTGGAGACTTTTTGCGCCGTCAAAGTCGCGGTATGCGCACGCTGTAGCAAGTCCTGCGCTTCGACCAAAAAACGCCTTCCTGCGGCGGTCAATACAACCGAGCGCGTCGAACGCTCAAACAGCTCAACGCCCAACTGATGCTCAAGAAGCTGGATCTGCCTGCTGAGCGGCGGCTGGGTCATATTTAAGCGCCGTGCTGCGCGCGAGAAGTTCAACTCGGTGGCTACCGCCATAAAGAAACGTAGCTGGCTCAACTCAAACATTTATACAAACCCGGTATAAATCAATCCTCTAATTGGATTAGACAGTATGAACCGTTCGTTGCACTCTGGTAAAGCCCTGATTCACACCATAAAAGGTTTATCTATGTCTGGATTACAAAACCCTGTTTCTACCCCGGTAGATCCGATCTGCAATGTCAAACTCTCCTCCGTAACCGTCCCGCTGACGACCGCCGTCAGTGACGCAAAAGTCCTCACCGGCAGGCAAAATGCGCTGCAAGATGTCGCCTTGTTAATTGCTGAGATTGAAACGGAGGAAGGCCTGAAGGGTCTTGGCTTCACCTATACGCTACGTACCGGCGGCCCGGCACAGTTTGCCCACGCGCGGGAAATCGCCCCTCTGCTGGTGGGGGAAGACCCTAACGATATCGCTCGCTTATGGAACAAAATGCTGTGGGCCGGAGCCTCCATTGGCCGTAGCGGCCTGGGCCCGCAGGCGATTGCCGCTTTTGATACCGCGTTGTGGGATCTCAAAGCCAAACGAGCCAGATTACCTCTGGCCAAACTGCTCGGCGCGCAGCGCAATGCGGTACGCTGCTACAACACTTCAGGTGGCTATCTGCAAGCCTCCGTTGACGAGATTCTGGATAAATCCGCCCAATCTCTCGCTCGAGGCATCGGTGGCATCAAAATGAAAGTCGGTCATCCCGACCGGCGTATCGACCTGGCTCGCGTTGCGGCGATTCGCCAGCATCTGGGGGATGATACTCCTCTGATGGTCGACGTTAACCAACAGTGGGATCGGACAACGGCATTACGAATGGGGCGGTCAATGGAGCAGTTCAATCTGCAATGGATTGAAGAGCCGCTCGATGCCTGGGATATCGAAGGCCACAAAATGCTCTCTTCGCAGCTTGATACACCGATTGGTACCGGGGAAATGCTGACCAGCGCCAGAGAAGTGGCCGACTATATCCGCAGCAACGCCGTCGACCTTGTGATGCACGATGCGCCACGCATCGGCGGCATCACGCCATTCCTGAAAGTCCAGAATATGGCGGAAGATTATGGTCTGATGATGGCTCCGCATTTTGTTATGGAAATTCATCTACACCTGGCCGCAGCATACGCGCATGAAACTTGGGTCGAACATTTCGAATGGCTGGAACCGGTATTCAACGAGCGTCTGGAAATACGCGACGGTCATATGATCGTTCCTGACCGCCATGGTCTTGGGCTAACGCTGCACGAGCAAACGACGGCCTGGACCGTTGCCCGCTTTGAAACGAATCCGAGGAGGTAAATAGAAAAATTCTGTCACCCTGAATCTCAGCATAAGTACTGGCAATTTTAATTTTTCTCTTTTTATTTTCCTTGATGGGGAAGGTCTGAATACGCCCCATCCTTTTATTAAAAACAATGGCACAGAATATTAAAACCAAATACTGACCTTTATCCGAGGTACCCAATGAGCGACTCTACAACGCCGATAGCAAAACAAAAAAGTCATACCCGATATATTATATTAATTATCGTTTTTTTAATTACGACCGTTAACTACGCGGACCGCGCAACATTATCTATTGCCGGGAGTTCCGTTGCCAGTGAGCTGGGTCTGGATCCCGGTGATATGGGACTCATTTTTTCCGCCTTCGGCTGGGCTTATCTTCTGATGCAGCTCCCCGGTGGCTGGCTACTGGATAAATACGGCTCGAAAAAGGTTTATACATGGAGCCTGTTTTTCTGGTCGCTGTTCACCTTTTTGCAGGGCTTTGTTGAATTTGTACCTGCCGTTTCCATGGTCACGACGCTATTTCTGCTCCGGTTTATGCTTGGATTCTCTGAAGCGCCCTCTTTTCCGGCCAATGCTCGCATCGTCGCCGCCTGGTTTCCGACACATGAGCGCGCCACCGCGTCAGCCTGTTTTAACGCCGGTCAATATTTCGCTCTCGCGTTATTCTCACCGCTATTAGGCTGGCTGACCTACGCATGGGGTTGGCAGCATGTTTTTACGGTAATGGGCGTGATTGGTTTTATCCTGACCATTATCTGGTCAAAATTTGTCTATAACCCGACAGAACATCCGTATATTTCCCAAAAGGAGCTGGATTATATCACCCAGGGTGGCGCAATTATCGATATGGATATGAAAAGCGCCCGTCCCAAAGTACCGCGTGCTGGCTGGAGGGCGATGAAACAAATGCTCTCCAGCCGCATGCTGATGGGGGTATTTTTTGGTCAGTACTTTATTAATACTATTACGTGGTTCTTTCTGACCTGGTTTCCCGTTTATCTGGTACAAGAGCGAGGAATGTCTATTCTTAAAGTAGGCTTTATTGCCTCGATCCCTGCAATTTGCGGCTTCATAGGCGGCATTTCCGGTGGCATTTGTTCCGACTGGCTATTAAAGAAAGGCCTCAGCCTGACCGCCGCGCGTAAAATTCCTATTGTTGCCGGGATGCTACTCGCAACTTCACTGATACTCTGTAACTACACGGATAACGAAATACTGGTCATCATCCTTATGGCGTTGGCCTTTTTCGGCAAAGGATTCGGCGCGCTGGGCTGGACGGTGATTTCCGATATGGCGCCGAAAGAAGCCGCAGGGATGTGCGGAGGAATGTTTAACGCCTTCGGTAACGTCGCATCTATCGTCACGCCTTTGGTGATCGGCTATTTAGTTAAAGAATTGCACTCGTTCAATAGCGCATTGGTTTTTGTCAGCGCATCTGCGGTAGCAGCAATGCTCTGCTATCTGCTGGTTGTCGGTAAAATTTCACGAGTGGAATTACGCTCCTGACATCCTTTTTCTGCCCCGGCGATGCCAACTGCCGGGGCAGAAAACTCATGCTGTCGCCTCTCCGCCCGTCTCATCCGCTGGCCGGGATTTCTTCGCCGTACGCTTGCGAGGAACGCTCTTCTTCTTACCATCGCCCGGCGCGACAATGCCGCGGAAGCGGCGTACCGGAGTACTGCGCGCCTGGTCGATAAGCTGGAACAACGTGCCTACCAGCGGTTGCATAAAGTCCTGATAGCGGCACTGCTTTTCACTGATTTGCGTCAGGATCGACTCCCAGTGGGCGGTCATATCCGGACGGGTTGCCATTTCGGGCAGCGAATGGAAAAGCGCCTTCCCGGCATCGGTCGAATGAATATAGCGCCCCTTCTTGGTTAAGAAACCGCGCTTAAACAGCAGCTCGATAATCCCGGCGCGGGTTGCCTCCGTACCCAGACCATCCGTCGCACGCAGGATCTTCTTCAGATCCTTATCCTGCACGAAGCGGGCTATCCCGGTCATCGCCGACAAAATCGTCGCATCGGTGAAATGACGCGGCGGCTGGGTCTGACGTTCCACGACTTCGCCCTTTTCGCACAACAGTTCGTCATTTTTAGCCACCACTGGCAGCGGTGTCCCATCGTTTTCCTCATCGCGCTCTTTATTGCCCAGCAGCGTTCGCCAACCGGCTTCCGCCAGGAAACGGGCTTTGGCGATAAATTTGCCGTTGGCGATATCGAGATCGATCTGGCATTTGCGAAACACCGCATCCGGGCAAAACTGCATCAGGTACTGACGAGCAACCAGGCCGTAGACCTTTTCTTCGTTGTCGCTGAGCTTCACCTGTGAGCTGCGCGCGGTGGGAATGATAGCGTGGTGCGCATCGACCTTTTTATCATCCCAGCAGCGGTTGCGGATCTCCGGGTCCACCACCGGCTGCGGTAGCAGGTCTGCCGCGTGCACGCTAATGGCGTTCAGCACCGCATGACGACCGGCAAAATGCTCTTCTGGCAGATAGCGGCTATCCGAACGCGGATAGGTAATGAGTTTGTGGGTTTCATACAGCTTCTGGCAGATATCCAGCACGTTCTGCGCGCTAAAACCAAAGCGCTTCGCGGCTTCAATCTGTAGCGCGGAAAGCGAGAACGGCAGCGGCGCAGGCTCGGAATCCCGCTTGTCGTTATAAGCGGTCACCGTCGCCGGTTGGCCTTCAATGCGCTTAACAACGTGTTCGGCAAGCGGGCGGTGGAGCAAGCGCCCCTCTTCGTCCTGATATGACTCACAGGCTTCGCTTGGTACCCAGTTAGCGACAAAGCGTTCATCCTTCGGCGTGACGATATGCGCCTTCACGTCGAAGAAATCTTTAGCGACGAAGTTTTCAATCTCTTCATCGCGGCGCACCACCAGGCCAAGCACCGGAGTCTGCACGCGCCCGACGGATAACACTCCCTGATAACCCGCGTTACGACCGAGAATAGTATAGGCGCGAGTCATGTTGATCCCGTACAACCAGTCGGCGCGAGCGCGGGCCAGCGCCGAGACGCACAGCGGAATAAATTCACTGTTGGCACGCAGGCGGTTTATCGCCCGCTCTACCGCCTGCGGGTTAAGGTCGTTAATCAGGCAGCGCTGTACCTGCTGGCGCTTTTCCGGCGCCAGCTGCAGATAATCCAGTACCTCATCTACCAGCAGTTGACCTTCCCTGTCCGGGTCACCCGCGTGAATCACTTCCTGGGCATCACCGAGCAGGCGCTTAATCACGTTAAGCTGTTTGGTCACAGACGGTTTGGGTTGAAGCTGCCACTTCTCAGGCACGATGGGCAGGTCGAGCAGGTTCCAGCGCGCATAGCGCCCGTCATAGACGTCAGGCTGCGCCTGCTCCAGTAGATGGCCGATACACCAGGTGACCACCTGTCCGTCACCGCACTCAATGTAGCCGTCGCCTTTGCGATGCGGCTTTGGCAGCACCTCAGCGATGGCGCGCCCGAGACTTGGTTTTTCCGCAATAAACAGCCGCATGAAATCAACGGATCTCGATCATTGGGCGACCGCCGCGGGCGGTGACCAGCTCGCCGATGGCGGCAAGCGTAATACCGTACTCAGCCGCCGCGGCCTGAACCTCAGCTTCCGCATCCGGCGTTACCGCCAGCAACAGACCGCCGGAGGTCTGCGGGTCGCACAGCAAATCGCGCCACTCTGGCGGCATTTCGCCCATCAGATGACCGTAGCTGGCAAAGTTACGCCCGGTACCGCCCGGCACCGCGCCCGCTGCAATATACGCTTCCACACCAGGTAGTTTCGGGATATCGGCGTAAGTTAGCTGCGCCTGTACACCCGCGCCACGGCACACTTCGCTCAGGTGGCCAAGCAGCCCAAAGCCGGTGACGTCGGTCATCGCTTTTACACTTTCAATGTTGGCAAACGCTGAACCAACGAGGTTCATCTGGCACATGGTTTCCGTCGCCAGCCCCTGATGCTCAGGCTTCAAGAGCGATTTTTTCTCGGCGGTAGTCAGCACGCCGATACCCAGCGGTTTAGTGAGATACAGTTTGCAGCCTGCCTGAGCGGTGCTGTTTTTCTTCACCCGCTCGGTCGGCACCACGCCGGTCACCGCGAGACCGAAAATAGGTTCCGGGGCATCAATCGAGTGGCCGCCCGCAAGAGCAATGCCCGCCTGCTGGCAAGCAAAGCGCCCGCCATCGACGACCTGACGAGCGATTTCCGGTGCCAGGGTATTAATCGGCCAGCCGAGAATGGCGATCGCCATGATCGGTTTACCGCCCATCGCGAAAATATCGCTGATGGCGTTGGTGGCGGCAATGCGCCCGAAGTCGAATGGGCTATCGACGATCGGCATAAAAAAGTCGGTGGTGCTGACAATTGACGTGCCGTTGCCGAGGTCATATACGGCTGCATCATCGCTGGTCTCATTGCCCACCAGCAGATTCGGATCGATAAACTTCGCCTGGTCACTCTGCAGAATCGTTTCCAACACTTTAGGGGAAATTTTACACCCGCAACCGGCTCCGTGGCTGTATTGCGTTAAACGAATAGCTTGCTCGCTCATGGACATCTCCTGTCATTGCAATCCCGCTATGGTAGCGCCCAAATGCCAAGGTGATAAGTACGACAGTCCTAAATCGCGCATAGTTGCTCATTAAGCAGACAAAAAACCGATTTTGCGATACAGAACCCTTTTTTTAACGCCATTTTAACCTCTACTAAAAAATGACAGAAATGTGACAAAAATAATTCTGTTTCATCTGGACATATAACAACGTAAGGAAATTTTAATGAAAAAGCGCGTTCTCGCCCTTTGCCTGGCCAGTTTCTTCTCCATTAACGCTTTCGCCCTGGCTCCAGCCGGTAACGACGTCACCACTAAACCCGATCTCTACTATCTGACCAATGCTCAGGCCATTGATAGCCTGGCGCTGCTGCCACCGCCACCGGAAGTAGGAAGCATCGCATTTTTAAACGATCAGGCGATGTATGAAAAAGGCCGTCTGCTGCGCGGCACCGAGCGCGGTAAATTAGCCGTGGAAGACGCGAATCTGAGCGGCGGCGGCGTGGCCAATGCCTTCTCTGGCGCCTTCGGTTCGCCCATTACCGCGAAAGATGCGCCGGAGCTGCATAAGTTACTGACCAATATGATTGAAGATGCCGGGGACCTGGCGACGCGCGGCGCGAAAGAGAAGTATATGCGTATTCGGCCATTTGCGTTTTACGGCGTCGCCACCTGTAACACCACGGAACAGGATGCGCTGTCGAAAAACGGCTCCTATCCTTCCGGCCACACCTCTATCGGCTGGGCCACGGCGCTGGTGCTGGCTGAGGTCAATCCACAGCGGCAAAACGAAATTCTTAAACGCGGATTTGAGCTGGGTGAGAGCCGGGTTATTTGCGGTTATCACTGGCAGAGCGACGTAGACGCGGCGCGGATTGTCGGTTCGGCAGTGGTCGCCACGCTGCATACCAATCCGGCCTTCCAGCAACAGCTGCAGAAAGCGAAAGACGAATTCGCTAAACAGCAGAAGTAACTTCGTCGCCGTTGGAACCCCGGAGACGGCGCTTGACGCGCCCTGTCCGGGCTACGGTTCCAAAGCACAGGCCGGGTCAGGCGCTAGCCGCCACCCGGCAAAACGCGGATGCAGTTAGAAGTGCGTCACAAACGGCGTGGTATCCGGCAGCGCGAAGCTGGTTGAGGCTTTGAGTTGCGGCGTCCCCAGATAGAGAAAACCAACAATTTTATCCTGCTCACGACAGGCAAAGCCTTCACGTACTACCGGGCTCTCGGTTAACGCACCGCTGCGCCAGATGCCGTTAAAGCCTTGCGCGACGGCCGCCATCTGCATGGCCATGACCGCGCACCCCGCCGACATCTCCTGTTCCCACTTCGGCACCTTAGGGTGATCTTCACAGTGTGCCACCACGGTAATAATCAGCGGTGCACGAAACGGCGCGCTACGGGCCTTCTCAATCGCCTTCTCATCTGCTCCTGCCGCCACCGCACCTTTTTCCAGTAGCTGGCTAAAGCGCTCGCGCCCTTCATCGGCAATAATAAAGAAACGCCACGGTTGCAGCGTTCCGTGGTCCGGCGCGCGCAGGCCAGCGCGAAGGATATTTTCCAGCTGTTCACCTGCCGGGGCCGGGTCAATCAGACGTGAAGCGCTGCGGCGATTAACCAGTAGTTCGAGAGCATCCATCTGTGTAACTCCTGTGATGTGATTTTTCATAAAATTAACATGCGCAAGGATTTTGTTACAGCCCGATGGGTGATTCCTGCTGACAACCGTCGGCACTCTCTTTAGGATAGCCAGACGCGGCGGCCCTTGCGGCTCGCCCATTTTTGATAATGCTTAGGGAGAATACATGCGAACTCTTTGGCGACTGCTCGCCGGAATTTTTAAATGGACATGGCGAGTACTCAACTTCATTCGCCAGCTCGCACTGAACGTGGTTTTCCTGGTGCTGGTGCTGGCCTGCGTCGGCATCTGGGCCCAGTTCAGCACCACCACAACGGAACACACCACTCGCGGCGCGCTGTTGATGGATATCACCGGCGTGGTGGTCGATAAACCTTCAGCCAGCAGCAAACTAGGGGTTATTGGTCGTCAGCTGTTTGGCGCCAGCTCCGATCGTCTGCAGGAAAACTCACTGTTCGATATTGTGCAAACCATTCGTCAGGCGAAAGATGACCGGAACATCACCGGTATCGTGCTGGATCTGAAGAATTTTGCTGGTGGCGATCAGCCCTCGATGCAGTATATCGGCAAAGCGCTGCGCGAATTCCGCGACAGCGGTAAGCCAGTTTATGCCGTTGGCAGCAGCTACAGCCAGGGTCAGTACTATCTGGCCAGCTTCGCCAATAAAATCTGGCTCTCACCGCAGGGCGAAGTAGATCTGCACGGTTTTGCCACCAACGGCCTGTACTATAAATCCCTGCTCGACAAGCTCAAAGTCTCGACCCACGTTTTCCGCGTCGGCACCTATAAGTCAGCGGTAGAACCGTTTATCCGCGACGATATGTCTCCGGCGGCGCGCGAAGCGGATAGCCGCTGGATTGGTGAGCTGTGGCAAAACTACCTCAACACCATCGCCGCTAACCGCCAGATTACCACTCAGCAGCTGTTCCCCGGCGCTCAGGGCGTGATTGACGGACTGCGTAAAGTCGATGGCGACACGGCAAAATATGCGCTGGATAACAAGCTGGTTGATGAGCTGGGCACCTCCACGGATGTGGAAAAAGCGCTGACCAAGCAGTTTGGCTGGAGCAAAGCGGATAACAACTACAGCGCTATCAGCTACTACGATTACACGGTGAAAACGCCTGCCGATCAGGGCTCCGCGATTGCAGTTATCTTTGCTAACGGCGCGATAATGGATGGCGAAGAAACGCCGGGTAACGTTGGTGGCGATACCACCGCCGCACAAATCCGCGATGCGCGTCTGGATCCGAAAGTTAAAGCTATCGTTCTGCGGGTCAACAGCCCTGGCGGCAGCGTCAGCGCCTCAGAGGTGATTCGCGAAGAGCTGGCTGCGGCAAAAGCGGCAGGTAAACCCGTCGTCGTCTCCATGGGCGGCATGGCCGCTTCCGGCGGTTACTGGATCTCAACCCCGGCGGATTACATTGTGGCGAACCCAAGCACCCTCACCGGCTCCATCGGTATCTTTGGGGTGATTAATACCGTCGAGAATACGCTGGGGTCGATTGGCGTACACACCGACGGCGTGGCAACCTCGCCGCTGGCCGATGTCTCCACCACCAAAGCCCTGCCGCCAGAAGTGCAGCAACTGATGCAGTTGACCATCGAAAATGGCTATAAGCGCTTCATCACCCTGGTGGCGACCGCGCGTAAGAGCACGCCGGAAAAAATTGACCAAATCGCTCAGGGCCACGTCTGGACGGGTGAAGATGCGAAGGCTAACGGCCTGGTCGATGGCCTCGGCGACTTCGACGACGCAGTGGCGAAAGCTGCAGAGCTGGCGAAGCTGAAACAGTGGCATATCAATTACTATCAGGAAGATCCCACTTTCTTCTCAATGATGGTAGATAGCCTGACCGGTTCGGTCCGCGCAGCGCTGCCGGCAGCAGTACAGGCGTATCTGCCTGCGCCGGTAGCCGCGGCGGCTAACGCGGTGAAAACCGAGAGCGACAAGCTGGCGGCGTTCAACGATCCGCAAAACCGTTACGCTTTCTGCTTAACCTGCGCCAATATTCGTTAATCCTCTGCCGCCCCAATCACGGGGCGGCATTTATACACTTCATCCATTACACACGAAAGCAGCCAACGCACATGCAACTTGCAGCGTGTCGGGTATATACTTCGCCGGTCCATGTATAACCTAAGCGATGCTATGCAGAAGAAATCTATTTACGTTGCCTATACCGGCGGCACCATTGGTATGCAGCGTTCTGAACACGGCTACATTCCCGTTTCCGGTCATTTACAGCGCCAGCTGGCGTTAATGCCCGAGTTCCACCGCCCGGAGATGCCGGACTTTACCATCCATGAATACGCCCCGCTGATGGACTCTTCCGATATGACGCCGGAGGACTGGCAGCATATCGCCGACGATATTCGCGACCACTATGACCAGTACGATGGTTTCGTGATCCTTCACGGTACGGATACTATGGCGTTTACCGCCTCGGCGCTCTCCTTCATGCTGGAGAATCTGGGGAAACCAGTCATTGTGACAGGGTCACAAATCCCTTTGGCCGAGCTGCGCTCTGACGGACAGATTAATCTTCTTAACGCGCTGTACGTCGCCGCCAACTACCCGATTAATGAAGTGTCGTTGTTCTTCAATAACCGCCTCTATCGTGGTAACCGCACCACCAAAGCTCATGCCGATGGTTTTAATGCCTTCGCGTCGCCGAACCTCGCGCCGCTGCTGGAAGCGGGGATCCATATCCGCCGCCTCGGTACGCCTCCGGCCCCGCACGGCGTGGGCGAGCTAATCGTTCACCCAATTACCCCGCAACCGATTGGCGTGGTAACGATTTATCCCGGTATTTCCGCCGATGTAGTACGCAACTTCCTGCTCCAGCCGGTAAAAGCGCTCATTCTGCGCTCGTATGGTGTAGGTAACGCTCCGCAAAACGGCGAGTTTATCCAGGTGCTGACCGAAGCCAGCCAGCGCGGCATCGTGGTGATTAATTTGACCCAGTGTATGTCCGGCAAAGTGAATATGGGCGGTTATGCCACCGGTAATGCCCTTGCGCAAGCAGGCGTGATTAGCGGTTTCGATATGACCGTTGAAGCCACGCTGACCAAGCTACACTATTTGCTGAGCCAGAATCTGGACGTTGCGGCTATCCGTAGCGCGATGCAGGAAAACCTGCGTGGCGAACTGACCCCCGATGAGTAAGGAGATGCACATGACCCAGCGCGCGCTGTTACTGGTCGATTTACAGAACGATTTTTGCGCCGGCGGTGCGCTTGCCGTCCCGCAGGGCGATAGTACGGTGGACATCGCCAATCGGCTTATTGAATGGAGTCTGGCACGGGGAGAAACGGTAGTTGCCAGCCAGGACTGGCACCCGGCGAATCATGGCAGCTTTGCCAGCCAGCATCAGGTTGAGCCCTATACGCAGGGTGAACTTGACGGCCTCGCGCAAACCTTCTGGCCGGATCACTGCATCCAGAATAGCGAAGGCGCGGCGCTGCATCCGCTGCTTAAACAGCAGGATATTGCTGCCGTGTTCCATAAAGGCGAAAACCCGGTTATTGATAGCTATAGCGCCTTTTTTGATAACGGTCATCGGCAGAAAACGCAGCTTGACGCGTGGTTACGCGAGCGCGGGATTGACGAGCTAACCGTACTTGGCCTGGCGACCGACTACTGCGTGAAGTTTACCGTGCTTGATGCGCTGAATCTGGGCTATTCCGTCAACGTGATTACCGACGGCTGTCGCGGGGTAAATATTCAGCCACAGGACAGCGCACACGCGTTTATGGAAATGTCGGCGGCGGGCGCGACGCTGTATACGCTGGCAGACTGGGAAGAAACTCAGGCGTAAAATCTGTCGGTGTCAGACCTCAATATTGACACCGTGCGATCTTTCTCCCGGGGGCAGCGCAAAGGGCCTTGCCCGGGCTACCAGTCCGCGCGGTTTGGTAGCCCAGACAGATGCGCAGCATCGCCTCCGGGACACCGGCAAAGCATCATCCAAGGCTCGAAATCTCCTCCAGCGACACTTTGCGCGTTTCGATGCCAAAGCAAAACAGAATCAGCGCGCAGAGCACCAGCATCACGCCGAGAACGATAAAGACCGTAATCGAGCCATAGCGGGTCAGCAATACGGCCACACCATAGGGAGTAAATACCGCGACGATCCTCCCCACCGCGTTAACAAAGCCCGAACCACGTAATCTGAGATGCGTAGGCCACAGCTCCGGCACATACACCGCAGAGGCAAAACAGACGTACATATACAGGAAAAAGATCATCACCAGGCCATAGCTTAAAATGGCCCACTCTTCGGTTTGAATCGAATAGAAATAACCGAGCAGCGCAATAATAATCAACAGCGATGAGCCAAATAATCGCCGCGGAAAACGGTCAATAATCAGCGCGGCGATAAATATTCCTACCGGTGCGCCAATCATAATAATCGCGGTCATAAAAATAGATTTCGTCACATCGATCCCCGAGTTAACAAAAATCGTCGGGATCCACACCGTAATGGTATAGAGCGAAATGTTCATCGCGATCAGCACGGTAATCGCCACCAGCGTCCGTTGCAGCATCTGCCCTTTAAACAATAGCCAGAAGGAACCGCTTTCCGGGTACTCGTCCGCCTTCAGTTCGCTATTCTGGAAAGCTGGCAAGACAATACTCTTCTCTTTCTCGATTTGCGCTTCCACTTCCAGGAGGTGTTTTTCCGCGGCGCTTCGCTGCCCCTTACCCGCCAGCCAGCGGGGTGATTCAATGAAATATTTCCCCGACAGATACCAGGCCAGCAGCATTGCCACTCCGCCGAGCAAGAACATCATCCGCCAGCTTAAAAAAGCAATAACCACGACGCCAATTGCCGCTGATAGCATTGGCGACCAGTTACCAACAAACGACAGTCGTGCGGACCATTTGCCGCGAACGGTAGGCGGAATAAATTCGGTAAATGAGGCGTAACCAACCATGATTAGCGCCCCCATCCCGGTCCCCATTAAGCAGCGGAAAAAGATGAGCCAGTACATGTTAGGAACAAAGGAGGCCGCGCTTGCGGAGATCCCAACAATCAGCAAGTTCATGCGAAACGCTTTGCGCCGTCCAAGATAATCGCCAATAAAACCGCCGGTCAGCGAGCCGATAAAATAGCCGAACATCAGCGCCGAGGTAAATGCGGCATTAAGATAATTATTTGACCAGCCGTTGCTGACTAATTTTGCCAGCACCACGTTCCCGGAATAGCTAAGAAAACCGGTGACTAATAAACTGAAACTAATAATGCCGAAAATACGAAAATGAAATCGAGATAAGGGTAAACGATCTAATCTTGCGCCGATAGGGTCACAATGTTCCATCTGGATGCCTCAAATTCAGCTAAAATATAAAGTATGGCGATCGCGGCAGAGTAAAACTTGCCGCGCCATCCATCATCATTAATTTTTTGGCATTGCCAGGTGCAAACTAAATAATATTGATACGAACAGCATTAAAGTTAATAAACGAGTTGAATATTATTTTCTTTACAAAATGCTATCCATTCCGCACCTGGCGCCTTATTGGTTATAAGGTAATTAATATGACTAAAATCGACTAACTGGACAAAAGCTTTACGATCGAATTTAGAGTGATCGACCAACAGGGCCACTTCTGTCGCCTGACGGATCATCGTCTTCTTGATTTCCGCCTCCGCTTCATTAGAGTCAAGCGCCCCGCTCTGCATGTCCAGGCCTTTGCAGCTCATCACCATGATATCAACATGATAGCGGCTGATAATCTCTTTGGTGATCCGCCCCTGTAACGATAGTGTGTTCTTATTCAGCTCACCGCCGGTAGAAACTACTTTAATTTCCGACTGCGCCAGTTCATGAAATGCCTCCGCCGAGTTGGTTAATAACGTGAGGTCGTTTCTTTCCTTGAGCAGCTTTAATAATTCCATGGCGGTACTGCTGGAATCAGCAGCCATAGTGGTTTTATTTTTAATAAACGGTAATGCATTGTGAGCAATAATCTGTTTTTCTTCAAAGAAAGACTTTGCGCGCTTATAAAAATGAATATTGTCGGACAACGCAGTAGTATTTAATACTGCCCCGCCATACGTTCGGGTCAAAAAACCTTCATCTTCGAGCTTTTCCAGATCGCGGCGAATGGTTTCCTCAGTCACCTGAAAAATTGAGCTTAAATTAGAGACCACCACTTTCTTATCATTAGCCACCATTTGCTTAATGGCCTGAATTCTGTCTTTTGCCGCCACGATGACACCTCTGTTTCCTGCAAAGTAATAATAAGACCTTAGTATCTCACAGGCTATGTTTATTTTCAAAAGAACATGTCTGAATCACAGATTTCAATACTCTTTTACACAGAAACAGAGGTTAGTAACATCACTCTTATTTCGTATCCAACGCCTCTGCCATTCGCCTCATCAATAATGAATCATCATCGGTTAACGAGATCGTCAGGGCTTCGACGTTTTCACGTACTTGCTCAGGTGCCGTCGCCCCGCTTAACAAGGTGATTAAATCACTCTGCTTTAAAATCCACGCCAGCGCCAGCGCCGGGATCGAGCAGCGATATTTATCACACAGCGGCTGCCAGCGTTCGAGCATCTCAATCACGAGCAGCATATTTTCTCGCTGGAACCAGACTTTGTTGGCCCGCGCACCGCCAGGGACATAATCCCGCGTGATGGTTCCGGTCAACAGCCCCTGCTCAAGCGGTGAGTAGACCTGCACGATGATGCCATTCTGCTGGCAAAGCGGCAGCAGTTCAGCTTCCAGCGCCCGATCAAGGATGCTGTACTTGGCCTGAATGATATCCAGCTCGCCGTGCTTGAGATACTCCTTGATATGCCCGGCATCGACATTCGCCGCGCCAATAGAGCGAATTTTCCCCTCTTTCTTGAGCGCGTTAAGCGTATCCATGGTTTCCGCAATGGGCGTAAAGCAAGGCTCTACCGACTGCCAGTGGGTCATATAAATATCAATGCTGTCGATACCGAGTCGTTGCAGGCTGGCGTCTACCTCTTCGCGAATCGACTCAGGCGTAAGGTTTTTATACAGCTGGCGGTCGCCCACTTTGTTAAACAAGCTACCTTCCCGCTCCCAGACAATGCCGCATTTGGTTTCAACCACGATCTCGCTGCGAGGCAGCTTTTTCAGCGCCTGACCAACAATGACTTCGCTGTTACCGAAGTTGTAGCCCGGCGCGGTATCAATCAGATTAATGCCGCAACGGTGCGCTTCAAGAATGGTGTCGATACAAACCTGCAAATCAAGATCGCCATTCCATGCCGGACCGCCGCCGATGGCCCAGGTGCCCAGCCCCATGCGGGAGAGCGTAATATCCGTACTGCCTAAAGGAATCATTTTCATCTGCCGCTATTACCCTTCATATTCGTCGAGAAGTTGTTCAACCAGCTTTCTATTTTTCACGCCCGTTGTGGCACCCACGCTAAGTACCGATATCGCCGCCGTCGCGTTGGCAAACAGCGCGCAGTCGCGAAGCGGTTTGCCTTCAAGCAGCGCGGAGATAAACCCCGAGGCGAAATTATCTCCCGCGCCGATGGTGTCGATGGCGGTAATTCCCGACACCGCAGGGACCTCCATTTTCATATCAGCACGCTTGATAAAGCAGCCTCTCTTACCGGTCTTAATGACTACCGTTTTCACACCGCAACTCAGGAAACTGTCGGCTATTTCATCCAGCGTCTCTTTCCCGGTGAGCAGTTTTGCCTCTTCAAAATTGGGAAACAGATAATCCACATAGCTCAGCGCCTCACGGATATCTTCCAGCGTTTCATTCAGTCGCGGTTTAATCATATCGGCGCAGATAATGAGCTTATGCGCTTTCGCCTGAGTGAAAATAGCCGATAGCGCTTTGCCATCCAGCAAGGGACTATTAAAGATGCTTGCCAACGACAGCAGCTTTGCCTGCGAGAAACGGTCAAAATCAATATCGTTAATATTCAGTTTCCACAGGCTGCCGTTGCGGTTGGTAACAAAGGTACGTTCACCATCAGCTGTGACTAAACCCACGTTAATGGAAGTATCAATATCCGCATCCTGTTTCAGGCTCTGAATATCAATATTCTCCCGACGGCAGTGGTTAATAATAAAATGCCCCGCAGCATCATCACCTACCCGGCTTATTAACGCGGTACGATGACCGAGACGAGAAATAATCGTCGCTTCATTAATCGCATCTCCCCCGGTGGTCATAGCAATACGTTCTAACGGATAAGAATCTACATCAAAGATATTTTTACTCACCGGCTGCAAGGGAATATCAACAATAGCCGCCCCTATACAAATAACCTCGATCTTATCCATATTGTCATTCCGCTTTACCGTCTGAACCAAATAATTTGATTTTCTCCAGCGCGCGCTCTTTTACGGCTTTACGTACTTCACGCTCGACGTGCAGGAACGGCTGATCCTGATTCTCCTGCACTGCAACCATCGCGGCCTGACACAATTCAGTATGGATATTGATTTTCGAAATACCTAATGAGATGGCTTTCTTAATATCCGCATCGCTAATACCGGAGGCACCATGCAGCACCAGCGGAACGGATACCGCCTCGCGCACGCGTTTAACCACGTCAAAGTTCAGTTTCGGTTCGGAGGTGTAGACGCCGTGCTGGTTACCAATCGCTACCGCCAGAGAATCACACC
Source organism: Klebsiella huaxiensis (assembly GCF_003261575.2). Taxonomy (GTDB): domain Bacteria; phylum Pseudomonadota; class Gammaproteobacteria; order Enterobacterales; family Enterobacteriaceae; genus Klebsiella; species Klebsiella huaxiensis. The sequence continues at coordinate 3,460,166 of NZ_CP036175.1, forward strand.
CGGTACGCTCGACAAATTCAGCCGCCTGGCTTGGGTCAGTGTAGTGATAACCGGCCAGCGCCTCTTCGTAGACCGTTTCATTCCCCACATGGCCCAGTTCTGCTTCGACCGGAATACCCAGCGGGTGGAAGAAATCGACCGCCTCTTTGGTCAGACGAATATTTTCTTCGAAATCAAAAGCGGAAGCATCACGCATCAGCGAGTTCATGCCGTGGGCCCAGGCGTTATGGATGATCTCCATACTGCGTCCGTGATCCCAGTGGGTAATTACCGGTACCGAGGCCTTTTTCGCCATAGAAACCATCATATGCGAAAAATCTTCAAACGAGGTATTGCCGACAAACCCGGTGCCGAACGAGATAATTACCGGCGATTTCGACTCTTCCGCCGCATCAATCACCCCCATTAACATTTCCGCATTCCACACATTAAAGTGGGCAATCGCATAATGTTTATTCTGGGCATCATTTTCCCAATATTTAATATCTGCTAGCATGGTTATTTCTCCCTTTCCAATTAATTAATGATTAACTTTAATAACGCCTTTAATAATGTCGCGTTTGTTATTAACGGATTCATCAAACGCGCGCTGAACATCTTCATAATCGTAAATATGGGTCACCATCGACTTGACATCGAAACGACCGGAGGAGATAGCCTCAATGGTGACCGGGTAGCGGTTGGCGTAGCGGAAAACGGTTTGAATCGAGACTTCACGGTTAATTTTGAGGAAATTAATCGCCGAGTCACCGGGCACCGTACCGACAATCATGATTTTGCCGCCGCGCATCACCAGATAAGGGGCCTGCTTAACGGTGATGGCTGAACCGGCGGTTTCAAAAACAATGTCGGCCCCCATATCACCAGAGAATTGCTGGCAGCGGGCAACAGTGTCCTCTTTTGCTCCGTTGATGACGGTCGTTGCACCAAGCTGTTCGGCTATTGCGAGGCGTTTTTCCAGGACATCAACCACAGCGATGTCGGTTGCGCCCATGCACTTACAGGCTTGTAGAGTCATTAAGCCGATACAGCCGGCCCCCAGAATGACGATTTTCTTGCCCGGTTTAACATCCGCCAGCATCGCAGCATGCATCCCTACCGCCGCAGGCTCTACCAGCGCGCCTTCCATGGTGTCCATATTATCGGGCAGTTTGTAGGTAAAGCTCTCCGGGTGACACAGATAGTGGGTTAGCGCGCCGCGATAATTTGGCTGGGTAGCCATAAAATCGACATCCGGGCAGATGTTGTATTTACCTTCCAGACAATAACGACAGTGGCCGCACGGCACGCCGGGTTCAATGTTCACCCGGTCGCCCGGTTTAAATTTACTGACGCGATTTCCTACCGCCACCACCGTACCGGCACATTCATGTCCGAGGCCAATTTCCTGGTTGGGGTCTTTTGGCGGAATAAAAGGACCCGATTCGAAACCGTGAACATCTGAGCCGCAAATACCGACGTATTCAATTTTAATCAGCACTTCATGCTCTTTCGGTACCGGCATATCGGCGATGATAATCTTCATCGTGCCGGGCGTTTTTAATATCGCTTTTGAATTTTGCATTTTCTTTCCCATCAATATTATTTGCTGGTGGCTGCATCAATACCGAGACTTTCGACAGAGACGCCTTTGGTTTCAATTCCGATAGTAGCAATGGCAATGGCGACAATAATGGAGACCGCCCCGAGCAGTACAAACACCCCCGTCACGCCGTAACTATTAAGCAATACTGCAACCGCGTAAGGCGCAGCAATACCGCTGATACGCCCCACCGCATTTGCCAGTCCGGAGCCACGCAGTTTCGCTTCGGTTGGCCATATTTCCGGTACATACACCGCCGAGGCGTAGCAAACGTACATATACACAAAGGTAATCAGGAAGAAGCCAATTAACGTAATCAGCAGCATGCTGGTTTGTAGCGAGTAGATATATCCCAGCACGGCGATTAAAACTAATAAGCCCACCCCCATGGTCTTTCTGGGAATTTTATCCATCACCAGCATGGCGATAAATATTCCAAACGGCGCACCGAACATACTCATGGTATTTAACACAATGGAATCTTTCAGGTTAATACCCTGGGTCATAAATATCGTCGGCAGCCAGTTAATTAAAGTGTACTGCACGACGTTCATGGCAATCAGAACAAAGGAACCTAAAATAACGCGCTTGAGTAATACGCCGGTTAATAAAGCCGAATACGGAACAGAGCGCGGTGCCTTGCCGTCATCCTCTATCACCACTGGCGGTAGTGGTTTACCGGTCTGCTGAACCACGCCCTCTTCTATTGCCCGCATCACTTTTTCGGCTTCCACGTAACGTCCACGAGACTCCAGCCAGCGAGGCGACTCGGGGAACCAGCGCCAGGCAATGGCGGTGGCAATCAGCGACAGCACCGCCGGGATCAGCAGTTGCACGCGCCAGTTCCATTCAGCACTGATGAACGGCGTCAGTCCCATCGCAATCAGCGAGCACAGCGGATAAGACCAGTTACCGATAAACGAGACCCTACTGGACCAGGTACCGCGATTTCTGCCAGGCATATATTCGGTGAACCCGGCAAATAAGGTTACCAGCAGCGCACCTAATCCCACTCCCATCACAAAACGGCAGGCAATCAGGAAGGTCATATTTGGCGAAAACGCCCCCACAACCATGGCGATAATATGAATCGCTTCATACAGAATAAAGGCATTTTTGCGTCCGGTTTTATCCCCGATAATTCCCCCGGCAAGCGCGCCGAGAAACATTCCCGCCGTGGTAATGGCGGAAAACGTAGCGGTGGTGGAATTATCGGTCCAGCCAAGTTCTTTTAACTGCGCGAGAATTAACCCGCCGACGGCATTACTCCAGCAGACCAGTAATCCAAAGGCGACCATGGCAAACATCGACGAATGCCAGCGGCAGTCAGGCAGCCTGTCCAGCCTCGCGCCGCAGTGCGGTTTTGCTATTTGTTCCATCCGGGAACCTTCCTTTAATAAATGGGGTTATTCATCAAAGTCGTAGGTCATAATGACCTTAATCGCGGTTTTATCGACCATGGCGTCAAACCCTTCGCGCCATTGCGACAAGCCGATACGGTGAGTAATCATCGGTTTAACTTTGATCGCGCCGCTGGCCAGCAGGCGGATGGCGTTGCGCCACGACGTGGAGTCGTAGGCCATATGCCCGATAATGCTTTTATTCCATGCGGTGATATCGTTGATGGAGAAATCAAGAGGTTTAAAGCCCATGCCCACGCGAACCACTTCACCATTCGGGCGCAGCATTTCGATTGATTGTTTAAGGGCGATATTGGCGCCGGAGCATTCGATGACCAGCCCCAGATTGTCTTTACCGCAGATTTCCTGGCAGCGCGCGACCACATCTTCGGTGGAACCGTTGACAACCGCTGTCGCCCCCAGCTCTTTGGCGATCGGGAAGCGTACGGCAACATCCTCTTCCAGCCCGACCATTACGATATTTACGGCCCCCATAATGCGCGCCATCTGGACCGAAAAGAGGCCCAATGGACCGGTACCAAAGACCACAACATCCTGGCCGGGAAGGAATTTAGATTGCTGAGCGATAGATTTGTAGGCGTTACAGATAGGATCCAGCACCGCCGCTTCTTCATAATCAACGCCCTGCGGAATTTCCCACAGCGCGTGACGGTGAATTTTGAGGATTTCCCCCGGCACCAGACAATATTTCGAGAACCCTCCGCCCCAAGTGTTGTTGTCGAGACCTAAGTTCACTTTTTCTGTACAACACAGAAAATCGCCTTGTTCGCAGGCCGGGCAAACGCCGCAGACGTGTCCGCTGTTGTCAGAAACCACCCGCTGGCCAACTTTCCAGTCCTTGACCTTTTCCCCGACCCGCACAATGTTGCCCGCAAATTCATGGCCACGAACGGAGTTGAACTGGTCGGAACCGCTGTCGACATTGTAATGCTTCATGTCCGCGCCGCAGATGGCCGCCGCTTTGATTTCAATCACCACGTCATCCGGCCCGCATACCGGTTCCGGAACCTCAATCATCTTATAGCCACCAAAGGCCTTGCCAAATCTTGCCAGTGCTTTCATTGCGTCTTCCTTTGTGTTTAGTTTGCATCAGTGGCACCAATACTTAACCACAACATCTTCAAGGTCAACATTAAATCTTTAAAACACAGATAATGATCTGCATTTCACAACTCAGATCACAAATACCGCGAAATGGGTGTTACATGAAGGTGGAGGATTGGAAGAAAGAAAAATCGACAGGCGTGCCGCTGCGCTTATCAGTACAGCCGTGAACACCTTCGCAGTTTTGTACTGTGGATGATGCTAGCCTGCGAAGGTTGTTTTTTCGCCACGCCATTTCCGTGGCGTGTTTGTTTTTAATATTTTTATACCCCAAATAATTCGAGTTGCTTAAAGGCGGCAAGGGAGTGAGTCCCCAGGAGCATAGATAACTATGTGACTGGGGTGAACGAGAGTAGCCAACACATAAGCAACTTGAAGTATGACGGGTATAGTCAAAGAGGATCAGATATGAAACTTTTGCCTTTGTTGGCAGCATTACCCCTGCTCTGCGCGAGCGTTGTTTCCGCTAACTCACTGATGTCCGTCGGCTACTTTAACGGCGGTGGTGACGTCACTGCCGGTCCTGGCGGCGATATCGATAAACTGGACGTGCGCCAGATTACCCATCTCAACTACTCATTTGGTCTGGTCTATAACGACGAAAAAGACGAAACCAATGACGCTCTGAAAGACACCAGCAAGCTGCATCAAATCTGGCTATCACCGAAAGTGCAGGCTGATTTGCAGAAAATTCCCACATTGCGTAAACAGAATCCGAATCTGAAAGTTCTGCTTTCCGTTGGCGGCTGGGGAGCTCGCGGATTCTCTGGCGCGGCGGCAACCAAAGAAACCCGTGAGGTATTTATTCAGTCGGCACAGGAGATTGTTGAAAAATATGGTCTGGATGGGATTGATCTTGATTGGGAGTACCCGGTCAACGGTGCATGGGGGCTGGTCGCCAGTCAACCGGCCGATCGGGATAACTTTACTGCCCTGCTGAAAGAGCTACGGGCGACCTTTGGGCATAACAAGCTGGTCACCATTGCCGTGGGCGCAAACGCGGAGAGCCCAAAAAGCTGGGTGGATGTGAAAGCGATTGCCCCGTCGCTTGATTACATCAACCTGATGACTTACGACATGGCGTACGGCACCCAGTACTTCAACTCCAACCTGTATGACTCGACGCAGTGGCCGACAGTCGCAGAAGCGGATAAGTACAGCGCGGATTTTGTGGTCAATAACTACATTGCCGCTGGTTTAAAACCGAGCCAGATGAATCTGGGGATTGGTTTCTATGGCCGGGTACCAAAACGCGCCGTCGAGCCGGGCATTGACTGGAGCAAACCTGATGCACAGAAAAATCCGGCGACGCAACCTTACTTCGAAGCACAGCAAGTTGAGCTGTTCAAGTCGTTAGGCTTTGATCTGACCAAAGATACCTATGTGAAATACAACGACATTGTGGCGAAGCTAATCAACGATCCGCAGAAGCGTTTTACTCAGCACTGGGATGATGAAGCGAAGGTGCCGTGGTTGTCGGTGCAGTCGGCTGACGGTAAAGCGCTTTTTGCCCTCTCCTACGAGAACCCACGCTCGGTGGCTATCAAAGCGGAGTACATCAAGAGCAAGGGCCTGGGAGGCGCGATGTTCTGGGAGTACGGCGCGGACGATCAAAACCAGTTAGCGAAACAGCTGGCAGAGACGTTAGGGCTCAAGCACTGATCGACTCTGTGCCATGCCAGGCACAATAGGTTATGATTAGCACCATCCACTGCGCCAGACATTGGCGCAGTTTTTCATTTTCTACAGGAGGCATGGGGTCTTATGGCTTTTATCCCCAAAAACTACGCCCGTCTTGAAGTTGGTTATCGCGAAAAGGCGCTGAAAATCTTCCCCTGGGTCTGCGGACGCTGCTCCCGCGAGTTTGTCTATTCAAACCTGCGTGAGTTGACGGTGCATCATATCGACCACGATCACTCCAATAACCCGGAAGATGGTAGCAACTGGGAGATGCTGTGCCTGTATTGCCACGACCATGAACATTCCAAATACACTGAAGCCGATCAGTACGGATCAACGGTGGTGGCGGGCGAAGATGCTCAGAAAGACATCGGCGAAGCAAAATACAACCCATTTGCCGATCTGAAAGCAATGATGAATAAGAAGTAACACCAGGCGCTCATTACGCTTCAGCGCCCGGCGTTCAACAGCCGGGCCAGAGCTATCAGGATTTAAACGTCGCAATAGGTTGCGGCGTGATGCCGAAGTCAACTTTCAGCTGCTGTTTGCTCTTCATCACCATCTGTCCATTGGTGTCGATGGTCATATGCTGCGCCTCAACGTTGTGTCGGGCCTGCCAGAGCATAACTAGCTGCAGGCTGTTCTCTTTCTGTTCCGCAGTCAATGCTACGCCATCCGGCCATTTCCCCAGCTCCACCGCCGTCGCCAGACGCTGATAAACTTCCGGCGTCATGCTATCGATAATTTGTTCAATTTCCATCTTCCGCCAGCCCCGCTTTGGAATAATTTGCTGAATCGGTTTTTCAACCTTTAATTTGCTCACCATTTTCATCATTGGTGAAGCTTAAAGACGCCGAATTAACACAAAAACGCTCGCCGGTGGGTTGCGGACCGTCCGGGAACACATGTCCAAGATGAGCATCGCATTTTCCGCAGCGAATTTCCGTGCGCTGCATACCGTGGGAGTAGTCCGTTAGATAACGGATCGCTTCCTCGCTGACTGGCTCATAAAAACTCGGCCAACCACAGCCCGAATCATACTTGGTTTGCGAGTTAAACAGCGCTGCATCGCACACCAGGCAGTGATAGACGCCATCGCGTTTGTTGTGGAGTAGCCGCCCGGTGAACGGCGGTTCAGTACCGTGATTCTGCGTCACGTAAAACTGCATCTCGCTCAAATCTTTTTTGAGCTCGTCCGAGGAGGGTTTATTCGACATTGGCTTGCTTCTCGCTGTGTAAAGGACAACTTTTCGCGTCAATTCTAACAAAATATTAACAATGAAGCGTGAACTTTTGTTCTAAACTTAGGCGATGCCAAGAGGCAGCTACGCAATTGTGATTAAGATCACATTTTTATCTTTAATGCCCTTTAAAATTCCGGGCGCAGCCCCCATATGGAATTGGGCTCAAAGGGAAAGTGGGGTAAATCAATCGCGCAAAGGTATGCTGAGGATTGATTTGTCGCAATGATTGACACGATTCCGCTTGACGCTGCGTAAGGTTTTTGTAATTTTACAGGCAACCTTTTATTCACTAACAAATAGCTGGTGGAATATATGACTATCAAAGTAGGTATCAACGGTTTTGGCCGTATCGGTCGCATTGTTTTCCGTGCTGCTCAGGAACGTTCTGACATCGAGATCGTTGCAATCAACGACCTGTTAGACGCTGACTACATGGCATACATGCTGAAGTATGACTCCACTCACGGCCGTTTCAACGGTACCGTTGAAGTGAAAGACGGTCATCTGATCGTTAACGGTAAAAAAATCCGTGTTACCGCTGAGCGTGATCCGGCTAACCTGAAGTGGAACGAAGCAGGCGTTGACGTAGTTGCTGAAGCAACTGGTCTGTTCCTGACTGACGAGACTGCTCGTAAACACATCACTGCTGGCGCGAAAAAAGTCGTTCTGACTGGCCCGTCCAAAGACAACACTCCGATGTTTGTTAAAGGCGCTAACTTTGACAAATACGAAGGCCAGGACATCGTTTCTAACGCATCCTGCACCACCAACTGCCTGGCTCCGCTGGCTAAAGTTATCAACGACAACTTCGGTATCATCGAAGGTCTGATGACTACCGTTCACGCGACCACCGCAACTCAGAAAACCGTTGATGGCCCGTCTCACAAAGACTGGCGTGGCGGTCGTGGCGCAGCTCAAAACATCATCCCGTCCTCTACCGGTGCTGCTAAAGCTGTAGGTAAAGTACTGCCAGAACTGAATGGCAAACTGACCGGTATGGCGTTCCGCGTTCCGACTCCTAACGTATCTGTTGTTGACCTGACCGTTCGTCTGGAAAAAGCTGCTTCTTATGAAGAAATTAAGAAAGCAATCAAAGCTGCTTCCGAAGGCGCAATGAAAGGCGTTCTGGGCTACACCGAAGATGACGTTGTATCTACCGATTTCAACGGCGAAGTTTGCACTTCAGTATTCGATGCTAAAGCAGGTATCGCTCTGAACGACAACTTTGTGAAACTGGTTTCCTGGTACGACAACGAAACGGGTTACTCCAACAAGGTTCTGGACCTGATTGCTCACATCTCCAAATAAGTTGAGATGAATAAGTAATCTGTAAGAGCGACTTCGGTCGCTCTTTTTTTTATCTGAGCATTAAAGGATTGCGTAATGATTAATAAAATTTTTGCTCTCCCGGTTATCGAACAACTTACCCCTGTCCTCTCCCGCCGCCAGCTTGATGACCTGGAGTTAATCGTTGTTGACCATCCACAGGTTAAAGCTTCTGTTGCTTTTCAGGGCGCTCACCTGCTCTCCTGGAAACCCGCAGGTGAAGAGGAAGTTCTGTGGCTCAGCGGTAACACACCGTTCAAAAAAGGCGTTGCCCTGCGCGGCGGCGTGCCGATTTGCTGGCCATGGTTTGGTCCTGCGGCTCAGCAGGGTCTGCCATCACACGGCTTCGCCCGTAATCTGCCGTGGACGCTGAAAGCACATAAAGAAGACGACAACGGCGCGGTGCTGACCTTTGAACTGCAAAGCAGCGATGCGACTCGCCAGTACTGGCCGCACGAGTTCACGCTACTAGCCCGTTTCAAACTGGGTAAAACCTGTGAGATTGAGCTGGAAGCACACGGCGAATTTGAAACCACTTCCGCCCTGCACACCTACTTCAACGTTGGTGATATCGCCGCGGTGAAAGTGAGCGGCCTTGGCGATCGTTACGTTGATAAAGTCAATAATGCCGAAGAGGGTGTATTAAGCGACGGCGTACAGACTTTCCCTGACCGTACCGACCGCGTTTATCTGAATGCGGATGCCTGCAGCGTGATTCATGACGACGCGTTGAACCGCAACATCGACGTTATCCATCACCATAACAGCAACGTGGTAGGCTGGAACCCAGGACCGGCACTTTCTGTCAGCATGGGCGATATGCCTGACGATGGTTATAAAACCTTCGTTTGTGTAGAAAGCTGCTGCGCGATCGAGCCACAGAAGGCCAGCGAAGAGAAACCTTCGCGCCTGGCGCAAACCATTCGCGTAGTAAAACGCTAAAAGCCAGAACTGATTGTGTTCGTCATTGTGCCGGGCGGCGGCTCATGCCTTACCCGGCCTACGATACTTAAGCCCCGCTGAGTTTTAGACCATATCCAGCGGCGTTTTTCTTCCCGGTGCCGGATAGGCTTTATCCAAAAGCGCCAGCTCCTCAGCACTGAGCACAATTTCCAGCGCCGCAGCATTTTGCTCTACGTGCTCAATGCTTGCGGCTTTCGGAATAGCCAGCACGCCCTGATGGCTAACCACCCACGCCAGCAGCACTTGTGCGGCGGTGACGCCTCGGGCTTCAGCGATATTTTTCACAACGGTATGATTTAAAAGTCCATTACGCAGGCGTCCAGCCTGAGCCAGCGGACAATATGCCATCACCGGCAATTGCTGCTGCTGACACCACGGCAGCAGGTCATACTCAATACCGCGGGAAGCCAGGTGATAGAGCACCTGATTGGTCGCGCATTGATCGCCACCGTCCGCCTGCCAGAGCTGCTGCATATCATCGTAATCGAGATTCGACACACCCCAACGGCGAATTTTACCCTGCGCAACCAGCGCTTCCATACCCTCAATCGTCTCCTGCAATGAGTAATCACCACGCCAATGCAGCAAATAAAGATCAAGATAGTCGGTATTCAGGCGGCGCAGGCTGGCTTCGCAGGCGCTGGCTATTTTGCGTCCACCAGCATTCCACGGATAGACTTTGGAGACCAGCACCACACGTTCGCGCTGCCCGCGAATGGCTTCACTCACTACCTCTTCCGCACCGCCATCAGCATACATTTCCGCCGTGTCGATAACCGTCAGCCCCAGATCAATGCCCGCACGTAGTGCAGCAACCTCCTGAGCGTGCAGCGCCTGGTTTTCGCCCATATACCAGGTTCCCTGCCCGATGACAGGAACCGCCGGATGCCCGCCAAAACTGATTGTCCTTTCTGCCATTGATACCTCCTGTTATTTGATTGCACCACCGTAATGCAAAACAGGGCATCACGCCCTGTTTTGATGCACGAATTGCCTTGTAAAGAAGCACAATCAGAAGGAGTAAGTGATCCCGGTAGAAATCACACCGCTCCAGGATTTGTCCACCATTGGGCTATCGGTGATTTCATCGGACAGACGCGTATAGCGGGCAACACCGTATACGCTCCAGTCGCCGAGGAAACGATAGTTTGCCGACAGCTCCAGGTACGGATTCCAGCTGCTGTCCGGATCGTAGCTGCGCATGCCGCTGCGATTCGACTCATGCTTCGAAACACCATAGTAGTACTCATTCTGGTTATCGCTGTTCCACTCCACACCAATACCCGGTGTAAGCGTCAGGTTACCGTTGGTATAGCGATACAGCCAGGCCAGATCCCACACAATACCGTTGCTGTTATCCAGCGTGTCGCCTGCAAGCGTAGTGCGCAGGAAACCGTACTGCGTATTGTGAACGTACGAAAGCCCTGCCATCACCGTGGATTTACGCTTATCCAGGCGACGCATTTGCTGGCTGTCGCTATCGCCCGGCTTAAAATACATCGGCGACCAGTATGCGGTCACGGAGAGCTTATCGTTGGTGTCATTCCACAGGTAGTAACCACCACCTAAACCGCGAAACCAAAAGTTATCGCTCTCATAATTAATAACGGGCACCGGGTAAACATCAGCATCGTACTGCTTGTAAGGATGTTCGACGACACCCACACCCGCACCCAAAGTGAACTTCCCTTCAGCGTGTACGACGGATGCTGAAGTCGCAATCAACACACCAAGTGCCAGAAGTTTGATTTTAGTCACGATCCATATTCCTGTTGTCAAATAATCAGCGCAGGCAGTTTAACGTTGTAAACGTCATGCCTCAAATTCTTTACCTGTCATTACACTAAACTAATTAATTTCTCATCTTCAGATGACTGCAGGCTGACAACAAAATGACAGCGTGATGACTCCCGTTGACAAGACGTGAGTAAAGCCGTCGTTTTTCTTGATGAGTTATTGATATGTCATTGAAATTGATTTTCTGTGCCATGCAAGTTTTCCAAATGCATCTACGCTTTAATTTAGAAGAAGTAATTGCGGGGCACGTTATCCAGAGACTTCGCCAACCTGGCATAAGGGTTGCTGGAGAATCAGTGAACGTTGTGCGGCTTACCTCTTCCGGGAGCTCCCACTATTCATATGAACGGCTCTCAACCTGTGCTAAATACGAAAGGACGGCATGCCATGAATATATTCGATCACTATCGCCAGCGTTATGAAGCTGCCAAGGACGAAGAGTTCACACTGCAGGAGTTTCTTACCATCTGTCGGCAAGATCGCAGTGCTTATGCTAACGCAGCAGAAAGATTGCTGATGGCCATCGGTGAGCCGGTCATGGTCGATACGGCCCTGGAACCCAGGCTATCCCGTCTCTTTTCAAACCGGGTTGTCGCACGCTATCCGGCGTTTGAAGAGTTTTACGGTATGGAAGATGCCATCGAGCAGATTGTTTCTTACTTAAAACACGCCGCTCAGGGGCTGGAAGAGAAGAAACAAATTCTGTATCTGCTGGGACCCGTGGGCGGCGGCAAATCATCGCTTGCCGAACGCCTGAAGTCCTTAATGCAGCGCGTCCCGATTTACGTTCTGAGCGCCAACGGGGAGCGCAGCCCGGTTAATGATCACCCGCTGTGCCTTTTTAATCCGCAGGAAGATGCGCAGATTCTTGAGAAAGAGTACGGCGTGCCTACCCGCTATCTGGGGACTATCATGTCGCCATGGGCGGCCAAACGTCTGCATGATTTCGGCGGCGATATCACTAAATTCCGCGTGGTCAAAGTCTGGCCATCTATACTGGAACAGATTGCCATCGCCAAAACCGAGCCGGGTGACGAGAACAACCAGGATATCTCCGCGCTGGTGGGTAAAGTGGACATCCGTAAGCTGGAACACTACGCGCAGAATGACCCGGATGCCTACGGCTATTCCGGCGCCCTGTGCCGTGCCAACCAAGGGTTGATGGAGTTTGTGGAGATGTTCAAAGCGCCAATTAAGGTGCTACATCCGCTGCTGACCGCCACTCAGGAAGGTAACTATAACGGCACCGAAGGGATTTCAGCCCTGCCGTTCAACGGGATTATCCTTGCCCACTCCAACGAATCGGAATGGGTTACCTTCCGTAATAACAAAAACAATGAGGCTTTCCTCGACCGTGTGTATATCGTCAAGGTACCTTATTGCTTGCGCATCTCGGAAGAGATCCGTATCTACGAAAAACTGCTTAACAACAGTGAACTGACCCATGCGCCTTGCGCCCCAGGCACCCTGGAAACGCTATCGCGCTTCTCAATTCTGTCGCGCCTGAAAGATCCGGAAAACTCGAGCATTTACTCAAAAATGCGCGTTTATGATGGCGAGAGCCTGAAAGATACCGATCCGAAAGCGAAATCCTACCAGGAGTATCGCGATTATGCCGGTGTCGACGAAGGGATGAACGGCCTGTCCACCCGCTTCGCCTTTAAGATCCTTTCGCGGGTATTCAACTTCGACCACGCGGAGGTCGCAGCTAACCCGGTACATCTGTTCTACGTCCTGGAACAGCAAATCGAGCGCGAACAGTTCCCGCAGGAGCAATCCGAGCGTTACCTGGAGTTCCTCAAAGGCTATCTGATCCCGAAATATGCTGAGTTTATCGGTAAAGAGATCCAGACTGCCTACCTTGAATCCTATTCTGAGTATGGGCAGAACATTTTTGACCGTTATGTCACCTACGCCGACTTCTGGATTCAGGATCAGGAGTATCGCGACCCGGATACCGGTCAGTTGTTTGACCGCGAGTCGCTGAATGCGGAACTGGAAAAAATCGAGAAACCGGCCGGGATCAGTAATCCGAAAGACTTCCGTAACGAGATAGTCAACTTTGTGCTGCGCGCCAGAGCACATAACAGCGGGCGTAATCCAAACTGGACCAGCTACGAAAAACTGCGCACGGTTATTGAGAAGAAAATGTTCTCCAATACCGAAGAGCTGTTGCCGGTCATTTCCTTCAACGCGAAAACGTCAACTGATGAGCAGAAGAAACACGATGATTTTGTCGACCGCATGATGGAGAAAGGTTATACCCGCAAGCAAGTTCGTCTGCTGTGCGAATGGTATCTGCGGGTCCGTAAATCATCCTGATAGACCAGCCCGGCAGGCGATAACTGCCGGGCTAATAATAACTGCGCGGACTCCGTTAACTCGGGTTGCAGGAAAAGATAGTACTGAAGCCCGAATAATTAAGGGCATTACCCTAAATAATTCAAGTTTCAGGACAAAACGATTAAGCGTTTTGAACAGCGCTTGCGTTGGCCCCGAAGGGGTGAGGCCGGAGGCCGAATCACGCGGCAAGGGAGTGAATCACCGGGAGCTTACTAAAGTAAGTGACCGGTGTGAGCGAGTGCAGCCAACGCACATGCAACTTGAAGTATGACGGGTATCGTTGGCAAATGCAGTACAGGAGGGCATATGACCTGGTTCATAGACCGACGCCTGAACGGGAAAAACAAAAGCGCAGTCAACAGGCAGCGCTTTCTGCGCCGTTATAAAGCGCAGATAAAACAGTCGATCTCCGAGGCCATCAATAAGCGCTCGGTGACTGATATTCAGAGCGGAGAGTCCGTCTCCATCCCAACGGACGATATTAACGAACCGATGTTTCATCAGGGTCGCGGCGGGCTGCGCAATCGCGTGCACCCGGGTAACGATCACTTTGTACAAAACGACCGCATCGAACGTCCGCAGGGCGGCGGTGGCGGTGGTGGCAGCGGTCAGGGACAAGCCAGCGCCGACGGCGAAGGACAAGATGAATTTGTCTTTCAGATTTCGAAAGATGAATATCTGGATCTGTTATTTGAAGATCTGGCCCTGCCAAACCTGAAAAAAAATCAGCAACGGCAGCTGACGGAGTTTAAGAGCCACCGTGCAGGTTATACCGCCAACGGGGTACCGGCCAACATCAGCGTCGTTCGCTCGCTGCAAAACTCGCTGGCGCGGCGTACTGCAATGACAGCGGGTAAGCGTCGGCAACTGCACGCGCTGGAAGAAGATCTGGATATCATCAGCAAAAGCGAACCGGCACAGCTGCTGGAAGAGGAACGCCTGCGTAAAGAGATTGCCGAGCTGCGGGCGAAAATCGACCGCGTACCGTTTATCGACACTTTTGACCTGCGCTACAAGAACTATGAAAAGCGACCAGAGCCTTCAAGCCAGGCGGTGATGTTCTGCCTGATGGACGTCTCCGGATCGATGGATCAGGCAACCAAGGATATGGCCAAGCGCTTTTACATCCTGCTGTATCTGTTTCTCAGCCGGACCTATAAAAACGTGGATGTCGTTTATATACGCCACCATACGCAAGCTAAAGAGGTCGATGAACACGAATTCTTTTATTCGCAGGAAACCGGCGGCACGATTGTCTCCAGCGCCCTGAAATTGATGGATGAAGTGGTCAAGGAGCGTTACGACCCGGGGCAGTGGAATATCTACGCCGCACAAGCATCGGATGGTGATAACTGGGCTGATGACTCGCCGTTATGTCACGAATTGCTGGCGAAGAAAATTCTACCTGTAGTGCGTTACTACAGCTATATCGAGATAACCCGACGCGCGCATCAGACGCTGTGGCGCGAATATGAGCACCTGCAGTCAACGTTCGAAAACTTTGCCATGCAGCATATTCGCGATCCTGAAGATATCTATCCGGTGTTCCGCGAACTGTTCCACAAGCAGACTTCCAAAAGTGACACTTAGTTAAATAAAATCAGCCAGTTAGATAAACTTTCTGGCTGATTTCTCCATCTTTTGAGTATGTTTTATTTTCTTAGTTAATCAATGATATTCATTTCATTTTGGGGAAGCATTCTCCCTTTTAAAGCATAAAATTTGCTCACATCAAATAGGACTTTCATCCTGCCTTATATCGTTGAATGAGGTGCGGCTATCAATTTTCATGACAGCCGCAAAAAACTTCTAACTTACAATTTCAAAGTAATGTTGAAAGAAGCACTTCAAAACTTGTGAACTGCTGCGCAGGCGTATAATTCTCTGGAACGAAATAGCGATATACCCTGGCATCGTAGGGTGCCGATACGTAAAGCACATCCCCGCCATTACCTGGAGCTGTACCCAGGCGAAGCAGTGTCGGGGCGCTGTTACCCAGTATTGAGTAAACCCAGCCTGAACCTGCATTTTCCGCCAGGACAATGATAGCTACAGCATTTCCGGAAGACGAATATTCCACTGAAAAATAGACCCTCCGCTTTCCTCCCTGAACCGTGGCCGCCAGCGCTGCTGACGTGTTTCCCTTCTCTGGCGGGGCATACGCGATCTGCTCCTCAACCCAGGCAGAACCATTCCATGTTGCGGAAAATACCCTGAATTTCGTGAAGTAAGTTCCGTCCGGATCATCCTCGGTCCTGAAACGATAGGCGATATGTGACAGAACGCCGGAGGTAAACGCGAATTTTGCCGACTGAATCCCTATTGCCAATCCAGTTCCCGAAGCCGGGTTTTCGCCCGGCAGTAAGGGTTTATATGCCAGTTGTCCCTGAGTGACGGGCATGTTTAATAGCGTGCCATCCACTTTGCGGATCAAACCATCAGCATTAATCACGCCATACTCGCCTACGTGACGTACTGCCGCCGCCGGGTATCATTTTCTATGCGTGTGGAAATCACAATCTCCCCACAATCACGAGAAAACACTCTGGGGGATAAATGAGCTATAGCAGACTTGATGACCGGTACGTAAGTGACGACGTACTGCGTGCCCTACTCCACCAGGACATGATTAAGCGTGTCTCTGCGCGCTTCTCTGATAACTTCCAGTACACAATAAAAATCGACGAGGTTTATCGTTCAGACCTTGCCGCGCTTCGTGCTTACGGCAACGAAGACCTGCGTTGGGCATTCCGGGTGCTGGTGGGCCACGAATCAGAAACAGAAGAAATGCCCGCTGGTACGACGCTTACGTTGCCAGATTTAGCCTGGATTCGTAACCGAATCAGAGATTATGCTGGTGGCACGCCGGAGATCATTAATGGCTGAGTTTCTCAAAAATGAATCTGGTCGCTATGTCACCGACGGTCTATCGTCCAAGGCGTTCAGCAAGGTTTTCGACCTGATACGTAATGACCAGACTCGTAAGCGTCGCCAGGCTCACAGGACACTGACACCCGGCAGGCTGCGTAACAAGTCCATTGACGATATTCTGAAGATCGGGAAGAAAAAAGGCGGTACTTTCTTCACCACCGATGACCTGAAATCGTTCGAGAAACAGCGCGGGCAGGCACGTGTTAAATTCGACAGCAAGACCGCGGGTATCACATATGCGCAGCTGGTAGCCTCCAGCCAGGCCATCGACATAAAACGCGCAAATAACACAGTAGACGACGGCTCAGGCATTAAGCGTGCTGTACCAACATCTCTGAAGCACAACATCATCAATATCAGCGTTGAAGCATCTGATATTTCCGCCCACCAGCATCACCTGGTCCGCGTTCGCATGGAAGAGTGGGATCGAATGGTGGAGGATATCGCAGAGGATGATAAAGCCGCGCTGAAAGTTGCGAAGCAGCTGTGCGCCGGTCGCGTGTCGTTCGACTGTGATTGTGGTCGTCATCAATATTGGTACCGCTATATCGCCACAGCCGGTAATTTCGCGCTGGCACCACCGAAGGAATACGCGTTTCCGAAGATACGTAACCCCAACCTTAAAGGCGTCGCCTGCAAGCACGTTATCCATGCTATGACACGCCTACAATCCGCAAGCTGGCAACTCAGTATCTCCCGCGCGTTACAGAAAGCTGCAACACAGATCGCTTTTGGTGATGATAAACGCCGAGCGACTAAACACTTCACTGCTTCTGATACGAAGGAGTTCAACCGCAACCGGAATGCAAAAACAGATATCACAGCAGCTCAACGCGAGTGGGCGCTCTATCAAAAGCGGCAGGCGGCATTGGGTGCAAAGCTGGCAAAAGATACCGGGAAGATAGACAAGCTACGTAACCAACTCAGTAAAGCCCGAAAACAAAGCGACGCGCAGAAGAAACGCGCCGCCGAAAAAGAAGCGGCATTGCAGAAAGAAAGGGATAAAAACAAAGCATTACAACAGCAATTGGCTGACCAGTTTGCACTTAAGAAACAGGCATTCGTTGATGCACTGATCATGGCTGGCACGCCACCAGCACAGGCTGAAAAAATGTTCATGAACTATGTGCGTAAAGGTTCCTAATGATGCCCTTGAGCTATATGATTACTTATTATTTAAATTCACTGAATCCGGTTTATCGTCTTTGTCCTCATGCCCCCCCTTTTTATTATCATCCTCAAAAAAAAGGGTGGGGTCTGAATTAGCATACGCTATCTTCAATTCATCAATAAGACGCGAAATTTTAGGTAAGGCTTGGTCTCTATAGAAATCTGATTTCTCGACAGATTTTAACAACTCAGCGAAATCGTTTGGATTTTCAATTTTTTGGCCTAGTCCATCATAGATATCTACAATTGCTTTAACCCCATAAAACAGATCTACTCTTGTATGCTTAAGAGTCGCTATTGCTTTTTCAAAAGCTTCCGCTTGCTCAGTCAATCTTGCATTTTTACTTTCTAAATTGGAAGCTAAAGCCGTTTTATTAGCCAGCTTGATCCTGAGATTTTGTATTCTATCCTTTTCTTTGATATCACCCTCATAATCTATGTGTCTAATTCTTGCATAAGCTCTTGAAGTAAGGCTCACAATAAACTGTGTTGCCCACGGCATTGCCACCGAGGCGATAGCTCCCCAAAAAAATGGCAAACCAAAATGATAACCCCACGCTGGCAAGAAAACCCCCACCCAATCAAACATTTCCATTGAGAGTATATAGCGCCCGGTCCAAACAACAGATAAAGTGTATAAAATATCATCACTTGATTTAAATAAAATAAGGATTTCTTGCCAATTCACCACTAAAAACGAGATGAATACATATGCAAATAATTTATTAAAAAGTTTATCTTTAATTGCATTTTCTAAATCGTTTTTTAAATTTGAATCCTGAGTTTTATCTTCTGCACTCATCAGAAATCCCTTTTAAATTTCCAGAAAGGAGTATGTTCGTTTTTTGTTATCATAATTGCAATCAATAATTTAAATTCATATACATGCAACAGGCAGCGCTCCCCATCGCGTCGTATACGCTGGCGAAAGCATTTCTCGTTTCATAGTCCAACCTGGCGCTATACCGCGTCCGGCAAACCAGACCTTACCTTTTCCTGAGTTGTTAATCATGTCCAGGACGCTCATCAGCGCATCACTATTAGCATGTGGCTGTTCGTCGTCGAAAAGTGTCAGTTGGCTCACACTCGTGGGTGTGAAGTCATTCAGCATTACACCAGCTTTTGCGTATCGATGACCATCCCTCCAGATCTTATCCAGAGCACGACCGGCAGCGGCGATAATGTCTCGTGTATCGCGTGTTGGGATTGTCAATTTCTCGCTGGCCACCTTGCTGTAATACGGCTCATAAAGTGCGAACGGTGAGGATTTGATAAAGGTCGATATATGGCAGCAATGCTGACGTTCCTGGCGTAGCTTCTCAGCTGCGCGTTCAGCATACAGGCAGATAGCCTGTCTCATCTCATCATATGACGTGATTCGTTCGCCAAAACTCCGGCTACACACGATCTGCTGTTTAGCAGGAGGCGCTTCTTCAAGATTTATACAGCTCTCACCACGTAGCTCGCGCACGGTACGCTCAAGCACAACGGTAAGGTTTTTGCGGATAAATGCCGGATGTGTACGTGCCAGTTCCAGCGCCGTTGTGATCCCCAGTGAATGCAGTTTTTTCATTGTACGGCCGCCTACGCCCCATATCTCTTCAACCGGCATGAGCGAGAGCATCTTATCAATGCGATTGCGATTGCCTGCTGTGAGCTCCAGCACACCGCCGAACTGTGGCCATTCTTTACCGGCCCATTGCGCGGCCTTAGCCAGGGTCTTCGTCGGTCCCATACCAACGCCGATCGTCAGGCCGGTGGAACGGTAAACATGCTCACGCAGCTGGTGGCCGAAATGTTCAAATGTCATGCAGCCATCAATGCCACGAACATCCAAAAACATCTCATCAATAGAATACTGTTCTACCCGTGGCGACATCTCCTCAAGACAACTCATGACACGAGAACTTAAACTTGCATAAAGCTCGTAATTGCTGGAAAAGGCAATCACCGGCTCGGAAAACTTCTGCTCGCGCAGCTTGAACCACGGCAGTCCCATGGGTATACCTAATTTTTTCGCCTCTTTGCTCCAGGCGATCACGCAGCCATCGTTATTACTCAGAACGACGATCGGCTTTGTACGTAGGTCCGGGCGAAAAACTTTTTCGCATGAAGCATAAAAACTATTTACGTCTGCGAGCCCAAACATTAGATGTTCCCCCGCGTACGATGCACCCAATGGGTCACTACTCCAAAAATAGCGAGCTCATCAGGATTGGGGTATATGGGGGAATAAGCACTATTCATGGGCTGCAGGCTCAGTTGCGGACGAACCATCAGCTGCTTAACGGTGAATCCACCATCTATCTCTGCGATGACGATATCGCCATGCTCAGGCTGTACCGCGCGATCGACAGCCAGCAAATCGCCATCCCGCATTCCTGCATCGTTCATGCTGTTCCCTTGAGCGCGTACGTAATAGGTTGCTGCTGGGTGACGGGCGCAGTATTCGTTGAGATCTAATTCGCTGGACACGTAATCTTGAGCTGGCGAAGGAAAACCTGCAGCACATTGCTCCAGATAAAGCGGCAGCGGAAGTTTTTCGGGGTTTTGAACTGGAATCAGGAACATAGGCGATACATCCAAACACATAAACACTGCATATATAACCAGTATAATTTATGTTAGAAAAAGTACATAGCGCGATGTTGCTTGAAAGCGTCACCCTTAACTCAAAACTGTTGAAATATTGGGAGAAAAAGCCGAGGAATCCCCGGCTTTAAACACATATACGCTCGCTAAAGTATCGGCGGCATCATATGGAATAGTGTTTGAATCATCTGGATGAGGGTAGATACAGCCTCAATCAGGGTCGTCGCACACTGCATAAAATGAAGTAAATTCATCATATCCACATACCTCTTTGATAGAGTTGAAACAAGAGTGTGTGGAGAGGAAAACCCGTCGCCGTCTTGTACTTCTGCCTCTGACGACGGTTATCTGACAAAGATAGTTTCTCTCCGGTTAGACACAGCGAACAGCACCACCTGTTTTCACTGCGAGGGCTTTTTCAAAGCAACATTCAAAAAAATTTTTCGAAATTAACAGCAAATAACTTAATGATAATTAGAACGTTAATTATTTGGATGTCAACGCTAACTACGTTAATTCAATTCAAAATTGCAACGTTAGATTGCAAAGAAGCAATTAGGGCTTTATCATTTTTGAGTCTGACAAAGATAGTTTCTCTCCTGGCCTCATGACCACCAATCTGAAGCCAGAACCGAAGAGCCCAGCCCACCAGCTGGGCTTTTTCATATGCTCTGCACTTACAGTCTCTGACTAAGATTCATTCTAATTAGGATTCTTTTGAGTACAAGAGTTGATTTTGAGGTTATATACAGGTCGCGGAAAGGTAATAGTATCTAAGTCCAAGCCGTGTAAGGCCTGGAGTAGATGTCAATAAATCAGAAAAAAAATGAAAATTTGATCGTGTGCTGATTTCTTCATTGGAAGAAAAAATCTCGCGGTGCCTTTAGGCACCAGCTTGTGTAATAAAAGCAGCTGACCCGATGCTGTTTACTTTTTTGTATGCAACATATAGTTAACATCGACATCAAGGACCAGCATGACTGTCATAAAGCCTATAAAAATTGATGGCTCACAGACTTGTTACCATTCAGGCTTATCTTAACCGGGCGAGTTACGGTTTCCACCTGCCTATTAGCGAGGCTATCAGGGCCAAATGGTTTTAAATATCCAGTGAGCAAGGCAACGCTGAACAAAATAGCTAAAACCAAACAAACCTACCCGGCTGCAATCAAACAAGGTCGCCGCTGGGTGATTGATGAAGATGCTCGTTTTATTGGCATGGTGGGTGATGTTGATATTTCTACATCTCTGTCAGATAAAGCCCGCCAGTTAGTGGAGAAGGCCTTCTATGGCAGCTCGACCCAGAAAACATAACATTAATATTCCAAACTTATACTGCAAGTTAGATAAGAGAACATCCCGTATCTACTGGCAGTACAGGCATCCCACATCAGGTGTTTTTGTAGGGTTTGGAACCGATGAAGATGCAGCGAAGGCTGCTGCAACTGAGATGAATCGCCTCATTTCGGAACAGGAAGCAAAGCAATCATACGCTCTTGTCGATATGGCCATTAAAGCTAACGCCATTAAAGCTAACGCCAAGAAAGCTCCGGGAATGAGAGTTAGCGACTGGATTAAAAAGTATAAGGAAATTCAACAGGAGAGGATGGAAAACAACGAGATCAAACTATCCACATTAAAAAATAGGCGTCTTTGCTCGAATGTTTTATCTAAAAGAACACCGAATCTGCGAATAGCAGATGTGGATACCAGGATTATCGCTACCATCATTGATGAATATAAAAATGCAGGTAAGCAAAGAATGGGGCAACAGGTAAGGTCGGTTCTGGTTGATGTTTTTAAAGAGGCTCAACATGCAGGTGAGGTTCCTCCTGGTTATAACCCCGCTCTTGCTGCGAAGAATCCTGTAGTGAAGGTAAGGAGAAAACGATTGACCTTAGCAGAATGGAAAACCATTTTTAAACACGTTGAGGATATGCAGCCAGCTGCGCAGAACGCCATGCTTCTGGCTTTAATTACTGGCCAGCGATTGGGTGACATCGTTGATTTCAAGTTTTCCGATGTGTGGGATGGGTTCCTGCATATCACACAAAACAAGACGGGGTCCAAAATTGCCTTACCACTTTCCCTTAGATGTGATGCCATCGGTATGACGCTTGAAGAAGTGATCGCAAAGTGCCGGGATCGATTCGTTAGCAAGTACCTTGTTCATCACTCAGTTCTGCATGCGACGGCGAAGCCAGGAAGCAAAATCCCTGTGAACTCCATATCGCGGTATTTCACCATTGCAAGGGATCAATCAGGGATTAAGTGGCCTGAGGGTCACACCCCGCCTTCGTTTCATGAACAACGTTCACTGGCATCTCGTCTCTACAAAGAGCAAGGCTTAAACGTTAAAACCTTGCTGGGTCATAAAACTGACGCGATGAGCGAAGA
Source organism: Klebsiella huaxiensis (assembly GCF_003261575.2). GTDB lineage: Bacteria > Pseudomonadota > Gammaproteobacteria > Enterobacterales > Enterobacteriaceae > Klebsiella > Klebsiella huaxiensis. The sequence goes on from NZ_CP036175.1 coordinate 3,482,716, forward strand.
GTATGCGGATGATCGAGGGCTGGAGTGGAAAAAGCTTCAGGTGTAGCTACGTGAAAAATGGTGAGGTATTACCCTGCTGGTCTTCTATTTTTCACGTAGCGTTTTGGGGAAAGATATTGGGGATATTTTGGGGAAACAAAAAACACCTTATATTTCAATGAAATATTTTTTAGCATTCTGCTCCACAAGCAGACGTCAAAATCCGACGGTTAGTCTATCCAAAACAGCCAGCGACGCGTTGTTGCTGGCTGTTTCCACCCTCACTTAGCCAACCTGTTCACACTCCGGCGTCAGTGGCAGCAAGTCAGAATCAATCTCAGCCATAATCAGGCTGGCGAGGTTCTGCTTCTGATGCACCTTACCGCACTGGACAATGATCTGCCGCGCGTTGTCATAACCCGGAGCCCAAAGCCGATTGTTCATGCGCACATCTTTATAGATGGCGATCAGCGGTTTTTTCCATGCCGCCGCCATATGCACAACGGAAGTATCCGGTGAGATAACTAAATCAGCTTGTGCAATCAGCGCCATAGTATGGTGCAGCGTTTTAAACGGATTCACCCTCACCTTTTCGGGCAAAGGAATACGGATCTCATTGCGATGATCGAGCAAGACAATGTTTATATCAGGATAATCTGAGCGTAATTTTTCAATGATTAACGCGAGTTGTTCCTGCGACAAACTGCGGTCCTGATGCCCGGCAAAAATATTAATCACCACCTTACGCCCATCCAAACCAGCCAGATACTCGCGAACTTGCTGATAGATATCCTGCGGAATATGCAGGTCATAGGACTCCAGATGCTTTTTATCCAGCTTCAGGTGATCGGCAATAAGTGCAAATGTCTTGCTGACGTGCCAGTTTTCGCAGTCAAAATCAAAGGACTTGGTGTAGTGGTTAATCGACGCCCACTTATTAAACCCCAGCACTGACTTAGCTTTTATTTGTCGTAGCAGCAGCATTCTGTGTACTGGGATATCAAACAGCGAGGGATCAATAATAATATCGTACTTATTATTCGCAAGCTCATTAATTACGGATTGAGGAACATTGTGTTTGAATTTACGCAGGTAATCCGCGGAATCGACATTTTCAGCTTCATAGATGCGACGGATGTACGGGTTGTGCCGCATAACCTGACTGTTTGACTTTGTCAGCAGGAAATCAACGGTCATCCCCGACTCATGGAGGCATTTAACCAGCGCCGAATCCACAATCACATCGCCTATCGCCCCTTCATTACGCATCATCAGGACCGTTTTAGCCGATGACAAGTCGACATCATGGCGTTTGCGATTATCCCAAAATGCTTTGGCGATATGAACCCGCAAGACATTGCGTACTTTCTTTACAAAGTAATTACGGCGCCTGTTCAGCTCTCTTATTTTTTTGAACTTTCTGGGGGATACCTGCACCGCTGTGTTTTCCATCATCATAACCTCGTAACCACTATCAACAGTACTTCTCCTGATCTTGCTAAGGACTAATAAAAATAAGAAAAGTTCGCTTGATAAAAAAAATTCTTATGTCTATGGCGCAGGAAGAATAGTAATACTTTTTGTCATTCCAGCATAACTGATTGAAGATAAAATGAGTAAATTGTGGAATTAGCATGGATTTCATCGAGTAACCCAATTTGCATAGCTGCCTTATACTTAAGCAACTACTAACCCCCATCATCGGTCAATATTTGCGCACCGGAGGTAAGCCGTTTGAATGACATACCCGGTCTGGGCATGGTAAAATCAGCGCAATGACTTTGGCGGAACTATCATCATGAAATTAAAGAATAAATTACTCCGCCATTTTATTTCTGCGGGCGTGGTTGTTCTGACCTCTTCATTTCTGGTGTATGAATTAGTCGCCAGCCATCGGGACATGTCGGAATATATGCGATATATCGTCGAAAAAGGCGAAGCCGCATTTTTGTACGATAAATATCAGAATCAGCTTATTATCTCCCAGTTCTCGCGCAAACTGGATACGTCTCCCTCTGTGGAAATAGCAAAACAAGCTTGCGACGGCGTACAAACCAACGGAGAAGTCAGTGGACTAAATATTGCCGGACGCTCGTTTCCTCTGCTTCACGGTACGCTCAGTACCACTCAATCTTCATGTCAGCCGTGGGTTAATGACCTCCCTGCACTACAGGCATTTGACGCAGCGATTATCCAGAACAGGCCCATCTCTGCGCTGAGAACGGGCGCTGCCAAATCAGACCAACGCTTTCGTTATTACATTGATTTAAAAAATAAATATGCATATTTTTATTCGCCGCTTGAGATAAACAGTAGCCCGGTAGATAACTGGAATTTTCTTCATGACAGTAAACTAGGTATAACCCAAACCAGTTTTAACAATTTACTGCGTGGACGCACGCTGATTTCCAGCATCTACGCTGACGCCTTGACCGGACAGAATATTTTATCTTTTTTAACGCCGGTCTATCATCAGGAGCGACTTAAAGGGGTCGTCATGGTTGATGTTACCCGCAAAGATCTCGGGAAACTCCTCTATACCGCCGACCGTCCCTTAGTCTGGCGCTATCTGGACGTCACCTTAACGGACTCGGATTCAACAACCGAAATCATCGTTCATCGCAGCCAAACGCATATTTTCGGCTATGCACACTACAACAATCAGGTTGCAGAAAATATGCAGATCGCGCTGTCGCTGGACGTGATGTATTTCCTGCTTAGCTCCTGGAAGCTGTTCCTGTTTTACCTGATATCTACCGGCGTACTACTGCATCTTGTACAGATGCACTTCCGTTTGTATACCGATGTTTTCAAAGAAAACATCAGCGATTCATTAACCGGTCTTTTCAACCGTAAAATCCTCTCCCCGATCCTTGAGTCCCGCCTGCAAAAGCTAACGGAACAGGGCGTGAACATCGTGTTCATGGCGCTCGACTGCGACCGACTGAAATACATTAATGATACCTGGGGGCATAACGAAGGCGACCGGGCTATTGTTATGCTCGCACAGGCCATATCGTCGTCCATACGTAAAAGCGATTACGGTATTCGCCTGGGCGGAGACGAGTTCTTCCTGATTCTGATCGATTACGCCAATGAAGATGCTCAGGATATTCCCGAGCGCATCCGCCAACACCTGACGACGGTTGATATCAATAAACGCGTTAATTTCTCTTGGGGAGCCTGCAGCATGGCGCCGGGAAATAACCTGGTGGACGTGATGAACATCGCCGATGCCCGGCTGTACGAAAATAAAAAACAGAAAAAACATCCACTTCCGGCACGAGAAGGTTAAACTGGATACTTTAACCCGCAAGGATAGACTGACATGAATGCGCCTGTAATACAGAGCACCCACCAGCAGTTGCTCGAGTTGCTTAACCGATCCGATGCTCGTTACCGGGTTGTTGAGCATGAAGCTGTCGGGAAATGTGAAGCGGTTTCTGAGATCCGCGGTACGGCCCTGGGTCAGGGTGCAAAAGCGCTGGTATGTAAAGTCAAAGGTCATGGGGTGAATCAACACGTACTGGCGATTCTTGCCGCCGATCAACAGGCCGATTTAGCGCGCCTGGCCGAACATATCGGTGGCAGCAAAGCCTCACTGGCCAGCCCCGTAGAGGTCGATACCCTCACCGCCTGTGTGTTTGGCGCGATTCCACCTTTCAGTTTCCACCCATCGCTGCGTCTGGTCGCCGACCCGCTGCTATTTGAGCGTTTCCCGGAAATCGCCTTCAACGCCGGGCAGCTCGACAAATCGATTATCCTCAACACCGCTGATTATTTACGTATCGCCCAACCCGAGCTGGTGGTCTTTCGCCGCGAGGTCTGACCCCTCCCTCGCTTCTATTGCAACGTTATCTGAGTTATTTACGATAGCGTTGCATTTTATTTTGCATTCTTTGTTACCGGTATCACGAAAAGCACTTTACGTAATTCTGATACCAAATCCCGCAATTGTTAACTCTCCAGCTTCAACCACACTATAGCTCGTGATTACTGAAACCGTACCTTAACGACACCAGGTGACATCAATGACGACTAAAGTTACCCGTAAAGAAAAAATCAGCTATGGCCTTGGAGATATGGCCAGCCATATCGGCCTGGATAACGTGATTATATTTCTGACGTTTTACTATACCGATGTGGTGGGCCTCCCGGCAGCCTTTGTCGGCACGATGTTTCTGCTCGCCCGTACCGCCGATGCCATCATCGACCCGGCAATGGGCTATATGGCTGACCGCACTCGCTCGCGCTGGGGGAAATTCCGCCCGTGGATGCTGTGGTTAGCCCTGCCATTTGGCCTGAGCTGCCTCCTGACTTACGCCGTACCGCAATCTCTGGATATGACCGGCAAAATGATTTTCGCCAGCGTCAGCTACACCTTCATGATGCTGATGTATACCGCCATCAATATTCCCTACTGCTCGATGGGGGCGGTGATCACCCCCGATAATGACGAACGTATCTCCCTGCAATCCTGGCGCTTCTTCCTTGCCACGCTCGGCGGCGCGATGTCGACGTTTTTCATGATGCCGCTGGCGGAGTACCTCGGCGGCGCGGATAAACTGGCGGGCTATCGCTGGGCGATGGCGATTATGGCCAGCGCAGCGGTGATTATGTTCTGGATCTGTTTTGCCAACACCCGTGAACGTATTAAAGCGCCCGCTACCCATAACAACTATCTGTCTGAACTGCGCGATCTCCTGCGCAACGATCAATGGCGAGTCGTCGCGGTGCTGGTGATGACCAACATTGGCTTTGGCGTAATCCGTCTCGGGGCGATGATGTACTTCGTCACCTACTACCTCGGCAGCGCCAGCTACTTTATGTGGATGCTAGGCGCGCATATTCTTGGCAAGGCCGCAGGTAGCTTGCTGGCCAAACGACTGACCCGTAATTTCAACAAAGTTCAAATGTTCGGCTACTGCGCTGTGCTGGCGGGGGTGCTGAGCATCGCTCTATTCTTCGCACCGAAATCCGTTTTCGTGCTGGTCCCGCTGACGTTTATTATCTCCACGCTTTATCAGGCCACCACCACGCTGATGTGGGTAATGATGGCCGATGTCGCCGACTACGGTGAATGGCGACAGGGTAAACGTATGGATGGCGTCATATTCTCCACCTTCCTCGCGGTCCTCAAGTTGGGAATGGCCCTCAGCGGCGCTATCGTCGGCTGGACCTTGGGCTTTAGCGGCTACGTCGCCAACGCGCCAGAACAAACATCACTTGCAATGAACTGCATCGTCGCCCTGTTTACCGTTGTTCCCGGCCTACTCTCGCTGGCGGCCTTCGCCACGCTGCGCTGGTACAAGCTTGATGACCAGACCATGCAGGAAATCAATTTGGCTAAAACGCAATCTCTTGTGAAAGGATGATCTCACCATGAGCGAATTAATACAGCACGCTAACGCCATCGAATGGCGCTTTGAACGGCAGATTTTACGCCTTGAGCCCTGGGGCGAAAACAGCCTGCGGGTACGCGCCACCTGCGCGCCAGAGTTTAATTCGGAGCTTCAGGCGCTACTGACGCCAGAATCATGCAAGGCTGAAATCTCCCGGGATGCGGAAACGCTGACCCTGCGTAACGGCAATATCAGCGCGGTGTTGAACCTCAAGGGCCAGCTAGCATTTTATAATCAGCGCGGCGAGCTGCTACTCGAAGAGATGTGGCGGCAACGTTCCACCGTTGGTATCGGCGCCAGCGAAAAGAGCCAGGACAAATACGTCAGCGCCCTGAAACTGGACGGCCGCGAATTTAAACCACTTCCAGGGGGCAAATATCAGCTAACGGTTCGTTTCGAAGCCCGCCATGAAGAGAGACTGTACGGCATGGGCCAGTACCAGCAGCCGTGGCTGGATCTGAAGGGTTGTTCTCTTGAGCTGGCGCAACGTAACTCACAGGCCAGCGTGCCGTTTGTGCAATCCAGCCTCGGCTACGGCCTGCTGTGGAACAATCCAGCGATTGGCGAAGCCAGCTTTGCCAAAAACCACAGCCAATGGACCGCCCGCGTCACTCAGGAGATGGACTACTGGATAACCGCCGGCGACAGCGTAATGGAGATAACCCGCCAGTACGCTAAAGCCACCGGTACGCCGCCCGCCGCTCCGGAATTCATTAGCGGCCTGTGGCAATGTAAATTGCGCTATCGTACCCAGCAGGAGGTACTGGAGGTGGCTCGCGAATACCGCCGCCGCAACCTTCCGCTCTCGGTGATGGTTATCGATTTCTTCCACTGGCCGAATCAGGGAACCTGGTGTTTCGACCCTACCGACTGGCCGGATCCGAAGGCGATGGTAGAAGAGCTCGAATCAATGGGCATCAAGCTGATGGTTTCAGTCTGGCCAACCGTTGAAGCCCGCAGCCCGCTGTTCCCGCAGATGAAAGCTAAAGGCTGGCTGGTGACCAGCGATCGCGGCGTACAGGTCAACCTGGATTTTATGGGCAATACCACCTTCTTTGACGCCACCCATCCTCAGGCACGGCAGTTTGTCTGGGATACGGTAAAGAAAAACTATTTTGACTACGGGATCAAGCTGTTCTGGCTGGATGAAGCCGAGCCGGAGTATCGCGCCTATGACTTCGATAACTATCGCTATCACGCCGGACCGGTGCTGGAAGTGGGCAACCGCTATCCGCGTGATTTCGCCCAGGGCTTCTACGATGGCCTGCGTGCGCAAGGTGAAGAAGAGATTGTCAATCTGGTGCGCTGCAGCTGGGCAGGCAGCCAGCGCTACGGTGTGCTGGCGTGGTCCGGCGACGTTCACTCCTCCTTCCATTCGTTTCGCAATCAATTGGCTGCCGGGCTCAACATGGGGCTGGCGGGCATTCCATGGTGGACCACCGATATCGGTGGTTTCCAGGGCGGCAATATCCACGATCCGGCATTTCACGAACTATTGATCCGCTGGTTCCAGTGGGCGGTATTCTGCCCGGTTCTGCGCATGCACGGCTATCGCGAACCGCGGATCCAGCCGCCGGAAAGCTATCGCCACGGCATTCCTCAATGCGACAGCGGTTCGCCAAATGAGCTGTGGAGCTATGGAGAGGATAATTTCGCCATCATGCAACGCTGGCTGGGCGTTCGCGAGACGTTACGTCCCTATATTGATGAGCTGTACGCCAATGCACATCGCCACGGCGACCCGCTCATGCGCCCGCTCTTCTGGCACTATCCCGACGATGCGCAAAGCTGGCAGGTCGAAGACCAATACCTGTTTGGCCAGGATTTGCTGGTCGCTCCGGTCATGCACGCAGGCCAGCGTCAGCGCGAGGTCTGGTTGCCTGGTGAACATCAATGGGTCGATTTACAGGGCGAGCGCTATCAGGGCGGGCAGTGTATTTCGGTTCCTGCCGAGCTGGAGACTATTCCGTTGTTTATTCGTGAAGGCAGCCCGCTGGTTTCGCTGCTGGTAAAATAAATCAGGCAGATGCCTGAAATAGCGAGCATGCGCTAAAAAAAGCCTGTTTACTCACGCAATTATGCGTAGAGTAAACGGGCTTCTCTTTTTTTGTATTTTGGCAAGGACCTCTGCACATGCTCGACACCACCCTGTTAATTCTGCTGGGCCTGGCGGCGCTCGGCTTTATTAGCCATAACACGACCGTTGCGATTTCAATACTGGTTTTAATTATCGTCCGCGTCACCCCGCTTAATACTTTCTTCCCGTGGATTGAAAAGCAGGGGCTGACCATCGGGATTATCATCCTGACTATCGGCGTGATGGCGCCTATCGCCAGCGGTACTCTTCCGCCCTCAACGCTGCTCCATTCGTTCGTTAACTGGAAATCACTGCTAGCGATTGCAGTCGGCGTCGGTGTCTCATGGCTCGGCGGGCGCGGCGTGGCGTTGATGGGCTCGCAGCCACAGCTGGTGGCCGGGCTGCTGGTCGGCACCGTACTCGGCGTTGCTCTCTTCCGCGGGGTACCGGTAGGTCCGTTAATCGCCGCCGGGATCATTTCGCTGTTTATAGGGAAGTCGTAGTCAGGCTGGCGAGATAGCGTCCCGGCGTTTGGCCCAGCCCTTTTTTAAACATGGTGATAAACGCGGTGGTGGAGTCATAACCCAGACTCTGCGCTGTCTGCTGAACGCTTTGCCCGCGGATCAACATTTGCAGAGCGAGGATCAGCTGCAGCTGATGCCGCCAGCGGCGAAAGCTCAGGCCCGTTTCGCGCACCACCAGCCGCGCCAGATTACGCTCGCTCATGGCGAACTCCGCCGCCCACTGCGCCAGCGTTTGCCAACGAGCGGGATCATCGGCCATGACCTCCGCCATTTGGCGAATTTTCGGATGTCCGGATACCGGCAGTTGCAGATGTTCCTGCGGCTGCTGGGGTAGTTCATCAAACAGCACCTGCACCAGGCGGTGCATCGCCGCTGATTCCAATTCTGCCCTGCCGCGCTGGGCCATGGTCAAAATAAGCTCGCGCACCAGCGGTGAAATCTTTAACGTACAGCAGAAATTCGGCATCGGGGCCGCACCGGGTTCAATAAACAAAAAGCAGATCTGCGCTCCCGGCGTCGCCCGGTTGCTATGGGGTATCTGCCCAGGGACCCACACCGCATACTGCGGCGGCACCATCAACATGGCATTTTCCACCTCGCAGGTCAGTGCCCCGTGCAGTGCCAGGATCAGTTGCCCTTTGCGGTGCTGATGGCGCGGAATGTACTGCTCGTTCGCGACTACCTGAATACGAAAAGCCAGCGCCGCCTCATGCCCGCTGTCCGGGTCGTAGCCATCCAGACCGAGTCCGATCATAAGATTGTCCGATTTTAGCGATAATCTGTCATTTTAGCTTGATTTAAACAGGCGGCAAACAGGCTATTGTAAACGCCTCGTATTCTTGTTTGAGATAGCCATGAATTCTGTTTCACCTTCTGCCGGTCAACGCAATCTGTTATTGATTGCCGGTATTCTGCTGATAGCCACCACTTTACGCGTGGCCTTTACCGGCGCCGCGCCGCTGCTGGATGCCATTCGCAGCGAATATGGTCTCACTACCGCGCAAACCGGTCTGCTAACCACCCTGCCGCTGCTGGCATTTGGCCTGGTCTCGCCGCTGGCTGCGGGCATCGCACGTCGCTTCGGCATTGAACGCAGCCTGCTTCTGGCAATGATCCTGATTTGCCTGGGTATTGGTCTGCGCTCCCTACCCTCCGTCGCGCTACTGTTTATCGGTACCGCAATTATCGGCTGTGGTATTGCCCTGGGAAACGTTCTGCTGCCGGGGTTAATCAAGCGCGATTTCTCGCAGCATGTTGCCAAAATGACTGGCGCTTACTCTCTGACGATGGGCGGTGCAGCGGCGCTGGGTTCGGCCATGGTGGTTCCGCTGGCGCTTGCCGGATTGGGCTGGCGCGGTGCGCTGCTGATGTTAATGGTTTTTCCGCTACTGGCGCTGTTTGTCTGGCTACCGCAGTCTCGCAGGCAGGCTACCGCGCCGCTGACGGGCTCAGGCGCGATCCATAACCGCGGGATCTGGCGCTCGGCGCTGGCCTGGCAGGTTACACTGTTTCTCGGGATTAACTCGCTGGTCTATTACGTGATTATCGGCTGGCTACCCGCTATTTTACAAAGCATTGGTTACAGCGAAGCGCAGGCAGGCTCCCTGCACGGGCTACTTCAACTGGCAACCGCCGCGCCGGGGCTGGCGATCCCGTTAATACTTCATCGGCTGAAAGATCAGCGTGGTATTGCTGTTCTGGTCGCCCTGATGTGCGCCGTCAGCGCGCTCGGATTATGGTTTTTACCTGGTCAGGCAGTGCTGTGGACGCTTATCTTCGGCTTCGGCTCTGGCGCAACCATGATTCTGGGGCTGACCTTTATCGGCCTGCGGGCCAGTTCAGCGCACCAGGCCGCCGCGCTATCGGGGATGGCGCAGGCGGTGGGTTATCTGCTGGCTGCCTGCGGACCGCCGGTGATGGGGAAAATTCATGATGCCAACGGCGACTGGCATATTCCGCTGATCGCCGTAGCGCTGATTTCTATTGCCATGGCAGTGTGCGGCGCGCTGGCCGGTCGCGATCGGGAGATCAACAGCTAACGCTATCAATGCCCGGCAACCTTCGCTGCCGGGCGCTTAATTACTGGCTTGCTGCGCGTAAAAACGCGTGAACCAGCGGTGCAGGCCGCCCTTCCAGTGCATTGCGCTCGTGCTGGAATAGCGTGGCGACAAAGAACGGATGCGTCACCAGCTCCACGGCTCGAATCTCGCCGTCATCATCCCAGCCCGTCACCCGTAGATCGCCCTGCTCCAGTTCACGGGCAAAATCTTCAGCAATCCCGTAGCTACAGTGATAACCCTCTTCAATGCTGTCACGGCCATAGGCGCGAGCAATAAGCGTATTGGCGCGCAGTTCAATATTGTCCGACTTTTCCACTAGCGAGCAGCTTAGCGGCGCAATCACCATTCGGCCTTCAGTATCGGTTTCCGCGTGCGCGGCGTCCTGCCAGCCCATGACGTTACGTGCGTACTCAATAATCGCGTGCTGGAACCCACCACAGGTGCCAAGGAACGGAATGCTGTTTTCACGCGCGTGGCGAATGGCGATAAACGCGCCTTCGGCATTTTTATAAGGACTGGCGGGAACGACCCAGATAGCATCGTAGTCGGCCAGATCGTCGGCGGAGCTTATCTCGCTGGTTGCCAGCCAGTCGTAGCGCAACGGAAGCTCCAGTACGGCAGCGGCATCATCAATCGCCAGCGGAATCGCTTTATGGGCAATTACATCAGGGTTGTAGTCACCAACCAGGGCAATACGCAAGGGGGAGGAGGTCGAGGAGGTCATAGCAGGATCCTTATGTCAGAGCGATTATCAGGCAACACAAGGAGCCTCAGGTTAGCGATCCCGGCGGCGGAACACAATCCTTATTTTTTACACGCCAGGTTCCGCGCAATTTTGCCTGACAGGCGGTATGGTATAAAGCAAAGGAATGGCTACGGATACGAGATGAAGAGCAAAATTCTGGTCAGCGCCTGTCTGATGGGCTTTCAGGTTCGCTATAACGGCAGCAACAAGGCGCAGCTGGCCGACGCGCTATCGCGCTGGCAGCAAGAGGGACGGCTGGTCATCCACTGCCCGGAGCTGGCAGCCGGTTTGCCAGTCCCCCGACTCCCGGCAGAAATCCTCAATGCTCAGGGCGCTGATGTAATGCAAAACCGTGCGCAAATCGTTGAAAGTAATGGTCAGGATGTTACTGCGCACTATCAACTGGCCGCCTGGCTGGCGCTGAAAGCAGCGCTAGAAGAAGGCTGTGCCGCCGCATTGTTGACCGATGGCAGTCCAACCTGCGGTAGCCAGTTTATCTATGATGGTACCTTCAACGGGCAGCGCAAACCTGGCTCTGGCGTTGCTGCAGCGCTGCTTCGCGAACACGGCATTACGGTATTTTCCGACGGGCAGATCCCGCAACTGCTCAACTGGATGGAACAAAGGGAGAGTGACGATGATTCAATGTAAACGCGTTTATGACCCACAAGAAGAGAGCGATGGCTATCGCGTACTGGTTGATCGTCTGTGGCCACGTGGTATTAAAAAAGAGGCGCTGAACTACGATGAGTGGTGTAAAACGCTGACCCCGTCGACTGATTTACGCAAGGCTTTCCACAACGAAACTATCGATTTTGCTCACTTCAGTCAGCTCTATCGTCAGGAGCTGGATGACCACCGCGATGAAGGCGCGCGCCTCGCGGCGCTGGGCCGTCAGCAGCCGCTGACGCTACTCTATGGGGCGAAAAACACCCGACAAAATCATGCTCAGGTGCTTGCCGCCTGGCTGGAAGCGCTGGAATAAGCGCTACGACTTAGCCGGATGATCGCGACGCCAGAGGTCCCATTCGTCAATCGTTTCGCCACCCGGCAGCTTACAGTCCGTGCGCACGCCCTGCGGGCTTTGTACAGGCACCTGAGTGCCTCCCAGCTGTTCGCAGTAAACCGACGCCGGGTTAGCCATGCCCACCGGATGCGTGGGCTGAGTCTGTTGAGGCTGAGCGCATCCGGCGAGCGCCAGAGGCAGCATGATAGTCATCCACTTCATTTTTACTCCTTCGTTGTTCAGGACGACCTTTTCGTCCTGAATCTCCACGGTTTCTCCATTTTAACTACACTTTTACCTCGTAGAGTAGCCCCTGTTCTCGAACTGACCAGAGAACAGATCATTCCATAATCAATGAGTTTTTCCCCGTCGCCCCCGACGGGGCTTTTTTTCCTGGTGCCGATACAGGTATTCTCCCAACAGATGTGTTAAATTTTATGTATCTCTGTTTACTCTGCGCTGATGGTCGTTTTTAGCATAATTTGCTGGTAGTCACGATTAGCGTTCGGGAGCCGTATCATTCATGTCCGACTTTATTCTTGCCCGCGTCTCACAAACTCTCGCCAATGAACACTCTCTGGAAGCATTGGTACGGCAGTTACTTGAGATGCTGGAGCTTGTCACTCGAATGGAATCCACCTACCTGACGCGTATCGACTTTGAAGCGCAGCGACAGCTGATTATGTATGCGCACAACAGCAGCGAAATGCAGATTCCTGAAGGATTTTCCGTCCCGTGGAACGACTCGCTGTGCAAGCGTGCGCTGGACGATCGCTGCCTGTTCAGCAACGACGTGGCCGAGCGCTGGCGTTCGTGCATTGCGGCGCAGGATTTGGGGATCGCCACCTTCTTCAGCATTCCGGTGCACCTGACCGATGGCTCGCTGTTCGGCACGCTGTGTGCAACCAGCCGCGAAAGACAGCCCTATAACCTTGAGGGCGAACAGGTCATGAACCTGTTTGCCAAACTCATCTCCCATTACGTTGAGAAAGAGACGCTGGTGCAGCAGTTGCGTACGGCTAACGTCGCGCTTGAAATGCACTCTTATACCGATGAATTGACCGGTTTGCCCAACCGTCGTTCGCTGTTTAAGCACCTTTCAGCTCAATTCCCACGTGCATGTGAGCAGCAGCGCAATGTACTGATGATTTTTATCGACCTTGATGATTTTAAAGCGATAAACGATCGATTCGGTCACCCGTGTGGCGACAGTTTTCTCATTCAGATTGGCGAACGTCTCAATGCCCGTGTACGTAGCGGCGATATTGTCGGTCGCCTTGGTGGAGATGAATTTTTAATTGTCGGCCCGGGCCTTGAATTAGCAGAACAGCTAGAGTACATCGCCGCGTTACGCCATGAGTTAACGGGGACCTATTTTCTTGCCGGGAACCGTATTCACTACCCCGGCGCCAGTTTTGGCGTTATTGACGTCAACCCTCAGACGATGGACGTCGAACAGGCGCTACGTGCCGCCGACGATGCGATGTATCAGGATAAGAAGTCACGCCGCCAGGGGACTTTCTTTCATATAGACTAATACAACGTGTGAATATCCCGTATGATGTCAGGCATATTTCGCACCTACAGGGACAAAACAATGAGACTGGGTATTCTATTTCCGGTGGCTATATTTATCGTCGCCGTTGTTTTTCTGGGCTGGTTTTTTGTCGGCGGTTATGCGGCACCGGGCGGGGCATAATGAAAAAAAGCACCATTATTATGCTTATCATTGCCATTGTGGCTGTAGCGGGTACGCAATTCGGCTGGTGGTAAGGCGGGTGGCAAAACGCTGAATAAGGCGAACTTCGGTTCGCCTTATTGCATTACGCTAGTCCTGACGATCGGAACCCAAAAACAGGAAACCCAGCGGAATAGAGAACAGCAGCGTGAACACAATGCTATAAACCGTGACCATCGCCCCTTGCAGGAAGAACATTGACGTCGTCCACTCTGAGTACGGCATATTATACTCGCTCACCACGCCCCCAAAGGTCGCACGACCAACCACGAAAAGCGCGATGGCAAACACCGCCCCTATCGACAGGAAAAACTTCTTGCTGTTTTTGTTGCTGGTGAGTTTCTGCAGAATCATCCGGGTTCCCTTTTTTCTGAGCGATAATCGGCTGTATATGTAACATCAATGCAATAAGAATTGAAGTGGTTTTGTTACGAAACAGTGATGGTCGCTATCGGACCGGTCGCACGTACCGGCCTGATGACTATGACTGCAGGGTTGCCAGACGGGCAGCGAAACCGACAAAGACTAAGCCAATAAGGCTGTTGCCGATTTTCGCCAGTTTCTTTTTCGTTTTGACATAGCGCGTAACAAAAGAGCCGGAGACGATCAGGAAGCTCATGTAGCAGAAGCTAATGATTTCCAGAGTCAGCGCCAGAATAAAGAACGCAAGGCCTGGGGTTTTGGCATTAACGTCGATAAACTGCACGAAAAAAGAGACATAAAACAGAATGGCTTTCGGATTCGTCAGGCTGAGAGTCAGCGAACGCTTAAGAATCGCGCTCCCTGGTTCGGAATCAGACGCAGAATGACCATCGCGCTGGGTTAACACCGCGTAGAGCATCTTGCCGCCCATCCACAGTAGATAAATCGCCCCCAGGTAACGGACAATATTGAACAGTACCGGCGTGGTTTTGATAAGCGTCGCAACGCCCGCAAAAGCGAGAAACATCAGTACCGCATCGCCAATAAACACGCCAGCAGCCGCCAGATAGCCCTTTTTAACGCCGTGAGCGACGCCAGTCTTGAGGACAAAAAAGGTATTTGGGCCGGGCACCAGGATAATAAAGATAGCCCCAACCAGATAGGTCAGGTAATTCAAAACACCAAACTCAGCGAACACAACGCACTCCTTCGCTTACAACAAAAAATATGATCCCGCGCACGTTAACGCAACGGAGACCATTTTGAAAGCGCTGTGAGTGCGGATGTCTTAATATAGCGAAGTTTCGCCCTGCGGACGGGTTTTAAAGCGGCGGTGAACCCACAAATACTGCTCTGGCGCACGCAGGATCTCTTTCTCAATAACTTTGTTGATATAGCTAGCTGCATCCTGTTTATCTTCGCCAGGATAATCGCTCATCACATCACTGATATAGAGGCGGTAACCTTTGCGGCCAGGCTTGCGTACCATGCTGATAGTCAGCATTTTCGCACCAGACAGACGAGATAGCACGTAGGTACCGTTGGTCGTTGCCGCGTGCTCCACAGAGAAGAATGGAGCAAATACGCTTCCCTTTGGGCCGTAATCCTGATCCGGGGCGAACCAAACGGCCTCGCCAGATTTCAATGCATGGACCAGACCGGACAAATTGCGGCGGTCGATCATCGCTTTGTTGGAACGTAAACGGCCGCGAGTCTGCACCCACTCCATCAGCGGACTGTTATGTGGGCGATAAGTTGCCATCATCGGGCGACACAGCCCCATAGTGCGACCACCTAATTCAAGGGACATAAAGTGCACGCCGACAGCCATCACCCCTTTTCCCGCACTCATCGCGTTGTTGAGGTTATCCAGGCCTTCAACGTCAAACCATTTTCTCACTCGCTCATCGCTCCAGAACCATGCCATGCCGGTCTCGATAAGCCCCATTCCTAGCGACATGAAGTTTTGCTCAATAAGCTTGTCTCGCTCCGCTGGCGACATATCCAGAAAACAGAGTTCGAGGTTACGTCGGGCGATACGTTCACGGCGTTTTAGAAAACGTCGCGATGCCCGGCCAGCGCTGGTACCGATGGCATGTAAAACAGGATAGGGTAATTGAACGATGAGCCAGAGTATGGCAAGGCCAAACCAGGTCCCCCAATTACGGGGATGGAGGAGACTTTTATTAAAAGCGCAAGACATGGTTTTTCCTGTAAACATTCAAACATGAGGTAACGCTTAAGGAAAAAACGAGTCCCTTCATCGAGTCATTAGGCGATACGTATAGCATTACTGACAATAATAATACTGGTAAATTCACTCCGGCAAGTAAAAAACCACGCCAGCATAAAAAAACACAATACAAGCACACCTGTAACAAAATGTAAAATAAAAATGAACAAATCATTACGAATATCTATAAAAAGAATGATTCCCAGGCTAATCATTCACCAGGACACCATTGAACTTCGATGCTATGCAAGCAGAAAATCATGAGCTGCCTCAGAAGCCATGCGGTGTAGAAGGGAACCACTGGAGGTTAAGTTCGGCCCCTTCCCTTGACATTATAAGCAATAAATACCGCGCTAATCATTACTGGTCAAAATACAAAACCCCACGACCGTCAATCAGAATTACCCGCCAAAAAAGAGATGCAAGGTGAAATATTTTCGGTATTCACTCCGAAATAAGAATAACCTTATTTTACATCGCTGACAGTAAATAATGTTTATCGACAGTTATTCATATTCCTTGCGTTATTTTTCGCTCTCCATCTGGACCTTTACACCTTTAACTGAACAGCAGGCAATAAAGTTCAGACGATGCTTTTGACTTTGGAAAAAGCGCATCATCGATAAAAATCTCGGACGATTCTCACGCTTTAGTAAACCATTACAGGCAATCTTCAGCGCCTGTTTGAATCCTTCATCTTTGACAAGCCCTTTTGGCGACATGAGCGACATCCGCCCGTGGTGATAACGGACGTAATCGAAACCTGCCCGCTCAAAAAGCGCCTGCCAGCCTTTGGCGCTCAACGGGCTCACGTTGGATTTCACTACGCCCTGCAACTGCATCCGTGCCCCCTCTTCCAGCGCCTCTTGCGTGTACATAATATCGTGGGTCAGCAAACGGCCGCCGGGTTTGAGCACGCGAAAATATTCCGCCACCAGCCTCTCCTTAGCTTTATCACCATACATCGTCAGCATCGCCTCATTAATCACTACATCAAAGGTACCGTCAGGAAAAGGCAGTCGATTAGCATTAGCCTCCATCACTAATACCCGATTATCCACGCCTTCACGGACGATGTTTTGCCGCGCGATCGCCAGCGCGTCTTTATCCATATCAATAGCGTAGACGCTACAGCGAAAACGCTGCGCCAGCTCTATCGAAGTGGTGCCCATATTACAGGCAACCTCCAGCACTTTGCTGTCAGGAGTAAATCCCGCTTGCTGAAACAACCACTCCGTCGCCTCCACGCCGCCGGGGCGCAGACGAGTTTTCCCCAAACTTGCCAAAAAGGTATGCCCTGCTTTGTCGCTTGCGTTCATCAGAATCTCCTTATTTATAACATGCATTATAAATACATCATTATGGTTATAGAGGGAATAATGATAATGAATTTTATTTGCATTAATGGCAGGGGTAATTGGCGGTAAAAAATCTATTCAATATTTAACAGTTACTTATAGCAACTATTCACCTCATGATTGATAAGCGGATTGCGTTTCAATTGAAATGATAACCATTCTCATATTAACATACAGCACACTGATGAATTTTTCTGAACCCGCTCATGTCCCAGCCTTCCGCTACCGCTGCACCGTTGACGCTTGCCTCGCTGTATAGCGACCATCACGGCTGGCTGAAAAACTGGCTTACCCATAAGCTGCAATCTTCCTTTGACGCCGATGACGTCGCGCAGGATACCTTCGTGCGAATTATGGGCGGCGAGCCGCTGGCAACCATTCGCGATCCAAAGTCTTTCCTCTGCACGATTGCCAAACGGGTGATGATCGACCTGTTTCGTCGCAATGCGCTGGAGCGAGCATGGCTTGATATGCTCTCACAACTGCCGGAAGAACTGGCCCCTTCACCTGAGTTACGCCAAAGTCAGCTCGAACTCCTACAGCAAATTGACGCCATGCTCGACGGGCTTAACGCGAAAACCCGAGAAGCTTTTTTACTCTCACAGCTTGAAGGGCTGACCTACGCCGAAATCGCCAGCCGCCTGTCTGTCTCAGTCAGCTCGGTTAAGAAATATATGGCTAAAGCCACCGAGCACTGCCTGCTGTTTCGCCTGGAGAATGGCTTGTGAATTCGACGCTCAGTGAATCCCGCCGTCAGGCACTACGTTCAGCTTCGCACTGGTACGCGGTTCTGAGTGATGGTCGCGTAAGCCCGCAACAGGAGGCGCGCTGGCAGGTGTGGTATGAACAAAACAACGAAAATCAGTGGGCATGGCAGCAGGTAGAAAACCTGCGTCAGCAGATGGGGCAGTTGCCGGGTGGGCTGGCCAGCCGAGCCCTCCACGATAGCCGTATAGCCCGTCGCCATGTTCTGAAAGGATTACTGCTTCTGTTGGTCGCTGGAGGGGGATGGCGGCTTTGGGATTCCGAACTGGCTGAGGGACTTCGCGCCGACTACCGTACCGCGAAGGGCATGCCGAGCCAGCAGCGGCTTACCGACGGTACGCTACTCACGCTGAATACCGAAAGCGCCGCCGATGTCCGTTTTGACGCACAGCAGCGATTGATCCATTTACGCTATGGCGAAATCGCTATTCAGACCGCGCACGACAGCCAGCAGCGACCGTTCCGGGTGCAAACGCGTGAAGGCATGATGACGGCACTGGGCACCGAATTTACTGTACGCCAGTTTGCTGGCGGAACGCAGCTCGCAGTACAGCAACATGCCGTTGAGGCGGTTTTAGCATCAGGCAGCACGCAAAGGGTTAACGCCGGTGAAAGCCTATGGTTTACCCGCGATCGTTTCTCTGCTCTGGTTAAGCTTAACGGCGATGAAAATAGCTGGACTCAGGGCATGCTCACCTTCCGCGATACCCCGTTGAGCGAAGTGGTCGCCACCGTCGCCCGCTATCGCTCCGGCATGCTGCGCTGCGATCCCGCCGTAGCCAATCTACGCCTGAGCGGCACCTTTCCGCTAGGTCATCCTGACACCATCCTGCAGGTCATCGCACAAACGCTGCCGATTAAATTACAGTTTGTCACCCGCTATTGGGTCACGCTCATCCCGGCCTGAGAAAAATAATACAAAAAATTCTCATTCTCTATTGTCCCTTTTCCCCTGCTCGTTCGACTTACTAGATGAAGACAACCAAAAACGATCATGGAGAAATCATGACGCCTTTACGCGTATTACGCAAACCCATGCCTCTGGTGATGGCAATCCGTTTAAGTCTGCTGCCGTTAGTGGGGCTGACTGCCGTGCCGGTATTTGCCGCCACGCAGTTTGATATTGCAGCCGGGGATTTAGACAACGTACTTAACCAATATGCCGCCCGCAGCGGTATCACGCTCGCTGCCGATGCCAGCCTGACGCGCGGCAAGCATAGTTCCGGCCTGCACGGCAGCTTTGAAACCGAAGAGGGCTTACATACGCTGCTGGACGGCAGCGGATTACAGTTAAAAGCGCTGGGTAATAACGTCTGGACGCTGGAACCGGCGCCCGTCAGTAGCGAATCCACCTTAACCGTAGTGGGCGACTGGCTCGGCGACGCCCGGGAAAACGATATCTTTGAGCACGCAGGTGCCCGTGATGTTATCCGCCGGGAAGATTTCGCCAAAACCGGCGCCACCACCATGCGCGAGGTGCTGAACCGCATTCCCGGCGTTAACGCCCCAGAAAATACGGGTACCGGCAGTCACGACCTGGCGATGAACTTTGGTATTCGTGGCCTCAACCCGCGGCTTGCCAGCCGTTCCACGGTGCTGATGGACGGTATCCCGGTTCCGTTTGCACCTTACGGCCAGCCACAGCTTTCACTGGCGCCGGTCTCGCTCGGCAATATGGATGCCATCGATGTGGTGCGCGGCGGCGGCGCGGTGCGTTACGGGCCGCAAAGCGTCGGCGGCGTGGTAAACTTCGTGACCCGCGCCATTCCTCAGGATTTCGGTATAGCGGGTGGCGTTGAGGGGCAACTCAGCCCGACCTCTTCGCAAAACAATCCGAAAGAAACGCATAACTTAATGATCGGCGGCACGGCGGATAACGGTTTCGGCTCCGCCCTGCTCTACTCTGGCACCCGAGGCAGCGACTGGCGCGAACATAGCGCGACGCGTATTGACGATGTGATGCTGAAAAGCAAATATGCGCCCAACGAAGTGCATACCTTTAACAGCCTGCTGCAATACTACGACGGCGAAGCCGATATGCCCGGCGGCCTCTCCCGCGCCGACTATAACGCCGATCGCTGGCAATCCACCCGCCCTTACGACCGCTTCTGGGGACGCCGCCAGCTCGCCAGTCTTGGCTACCAATATCAACCGGACGCGCAGCATAAATTTAATATTCAGGGGTTCTATACCCACACCCTGCGCAGCGGTTATCTGGAACAGGGCAAGCGTATTACCCTCTCGCCGCGCGAATACTGGGTCCGCGGCATCGAACCGCGCTATAGCCAGAGCTTTATGATTGGCCCCTCTGCCCATGAAGTCGGCGTCGGCTACCGCTATGTGAATGAATCGACCCACGAGATGCGTTATTACACCGCAACCACCAGCGGCGAGCTGCCCAGCACCGCCAGCCCGTACGATCGCGATACCCGCTCCGGCACCGAAGCCCACGCATGGTATATCGACGATCGCATTGATATCGGCAACTGGACGATTACGCCGGGCATGCGCTTTGAGCACATCGAGTCGTATCAGGACAACAATATAAAAGGCACCCGCGAGCAGGTCAGCTATAACGCGCCGCTCCCGGCGCTAAACGTTCTTTATCACCTCACCGACAGCTGGAATATCTATGCCAACACAGAAGGCTCATTCGGCACCGTACAGTACAGCCAAATTGGCAAGGCTGTGCAAAGCGGCAATGTGGAACCGGAAAAAGCACGCACCTGGGAACTCGGCACCCGCTACGACGACGGCGCGCTGAGCGCCGAGATGGGGCTGTTCCTGATTAACTTCAACAATCAGTACGACTCCAACCAGACCAATGACACGGTTACCGCCCGCGGTAAAACGCGTCATAGCGGTCTGGAAGCACAAACCCGTTACGACCTTGGTGAACTTTCCCCCACCCTGGATAACCTCTCGGTCTACGCCAGCTATGCCTATGTCAACGCCGAAATCCGCGAAAAAGGTGATACCTACGGCAACCAGGTTCCCTTCTCGCCGAAGCACAAAGGTACCTTTGGCGTCGATTACAAACCCGGCAGCTGGACGTTTAACCTCAATAGCGACTTCCAGTCCAGCCAGTTTGCGGATAACGCCAACACCGTTGCTGAGAGCGCCGACGGCAGCACCGGGCGGATCCCCGGCTATATGCTGTGGGGCGCGCGAGTGGCCTATGATTTTGGCCCACAGATGGCGAATCTCAATCTCGCGCTGGGGGTGAAAAATATCTTCGATCATGAGTATTACACCCGCTCGTACGACGATAACAACAAAGGGCTTTACGCAGGTCAGCCGCGCACGCTGTACCTGCAAGGGTCAATGAAGTTCTGATGATGGTTTGCTGCCGGATAGCGGAGTGAGCGCCCTGTCCGGCAAGCTGGAGTTGACTATGTTTAGCATTGTTCGCATGTTTATTTTTGGCCTGCTATTCCTGACAGGCCCCGCATTCGCCGTCACCGTGCAGGATGAGCACGGCACCTTAACTCTTGATAAGACACCGCAGCGGATCGTGGTGCTCGAACTCTCCTTTGTTGATGCGCTGGCGGCGATTGACGTCAGCCCGGTGGGCGTGGCCGATGATAACGACCCGTCGCGCATTTTGTCCGAGGTACGGGCGCGCCTGAAGCCATGGCAGTCGGTAGGTACCCGCGCCCAGCCCTCACTGGAAGCCATCAGCGCCCTGCATCCTGACCTGATTATTGCCGATAGCAGCCGCCATAGCGGCATTTACGCCTCCCTGCGGCAGATTGCCCCGGTACTACTGTTGAAATCGCGCAATGAAACCTGGGAGGAAAATCTGCAGTCGGCGGCAATTATTGGCAAAGCGGTTGGCAAAGAGGCAGAGATGCAGCAGCGCCTGACGCAGCATCGGCAAACCATGGCAGCGTTTGCCCGCCAGCTACCAGCGGGTGCCAGCGTGCTATTTGGCACCTCGCGCGAGCAGCAATTTAATCTTCATTCCACGCAAACCTATACCGGCAGCGTGCTGGCGGCGCTTGGCCTGAAGGTTCCGCAGCCGATCAACGGCGCGCCAATGGCGGCGATCAATCTCGAACAATTGCTGGCAATTAATCCACAGTGGCTGCTGGTGGCCCATTATCGGGCCGAAAGCATCGTTAAAAAATGGCAGCAGGATTCGTTGTGGCCAATGCTACAGGCTCAGCAAAAGCAGCAGATTGCGGCCGTTGAAAGCAACAGCTGGGCGCGGATGCGTGGTCTCTTTGCCGCCGAGCGTATTGCCAGCGATATGGTGAAAATCGTCCACCATCAGGCGGTCGATATCACGCCATGAAACCGTTTTATCGCTCGTTTTTTATTTGGGGATTGCCGCTGCTGGCGCTCACCGGACTGTTCTGGTTGAGCCTGTTTTGCTATTCGGTAATCCCGATTTCACCGTTCAACGCACTTCACGCGCTGACCGCCCCTAAAACGCCTCCCCTTGCGGAGGCGTTAGTGCTTAATCTGCGCTTGCCCCGCAGTCTGGTGGCGATGATGCTCGGCGCCAGCCTCGCGGTATCGGGTACGCTGCTCCAAACTCTCACCCATAACCCACTGGCCTCTCCCTCTTTGCTGGGCATCAATAGCGGCGCGGCGCTGGCAATGTCGCTGACCAGTGCCTTTAGCCCGGCTCCGCTGGCCGGGTTTTCGCTGGCGTTGATCGCCGCCTGCGGCGGTGGAATAAGCTGGCTGCTGGTGATGACCGCTGGCGGCGGCTGGCGTCAGGAGCTGGATCGCAATCGGCTCATCCTCGCCGGTATTGCCCTCTCGGCGCTATGTATGGCGTTGACCCGCATAACCCTACTGCTGACGGAAGATCACGCTTACGGCATTCTCACCTGGCTGGCGGGCGGCGTTTCCCATATACGCTGGGCTGAGTTTTGGCAGCTTTTCCCTTTTACCGCGCTTATTGTTCCCGCCGTATTTCTACTGGCCAACGCGCTTAATCTGCTTAACGTCAGCGATACCGCCGCTCATTCTCTGGGCGTGAATTTACCTCGCCTGCGCCTGCTGATTAACGCTGCCGTTTTGCTGCTTACCGGGGCCTGCGTCAGCGTCGCCGGGCCGGTCGCCTTTATCGGTCTGCTGATTCCGCATCTTGCGAGGCTTTGGGCCGGTCACGATCATCGTACGCTTCTGCCAATGAGCGCCGTCATGGGTGCGTTGTTTATATTGCTGGCGGATATTCTCGCCAGAGCGCTGGCCTGGCCGGGAGAGCTCCCGGCGGGCGCGGTGCTGGCGCTGGTCGGTGCCCCCTGTTTCGTCTGGCTGGTCCGGAGGCGCGGATGAGACTCCGCCGCATCAGCTTTTTACTGCTCGTTCTGGCGCTGTTAACCGTGCTTTCGTTGCGTATGGGCGCAGTCCCGCTGCCGTGGCGGGCGCTGCTTGACGGCTGGCATCCGGGTAGCGAACATCACTACGTCCTGATGCAATATCGCCTGCCGCGCGTGGTGCTGGCGCTGATTATCGGCGCCGCGCTGGCGGTTTCCGGCGTGCTGATTCAGGGCGTTGTGCGTAATCCGTTGGCCTCACCAGATATTCTGGGCATTAACCATGCGGCGAGCCTGACATCGGTCACCGCGCTGTGGTTTTTACCCTCCCTGTCCCTGCTGTGGCTGCCGCTGCTGGCCTTTATCGGCGGGATGACGGCAATGGCGGTGCTGATAATTCTTGCCGGTTTTTCCCGCCCAATGCGTCTGGCGCTGACCGGCGTAGCGCTGTCGGCCTGCTGGGCCAGCGTGACCGATTATCTTTTACTGTCGCGCCCCCAGGAGATTAATAACGCACTGCTATGGTTGACCGGCAGCCTGTGGGCCAGAGATGGCTCGTTTGTGATTATCGCTCTGCCCCTGCTCACCGTGCTGCTACCGCTGAGTTTCGCTCTCAGCCGCGATCTCGACCTGCTGGCGTTGGGCCACGATCGCGCCGGGACCTTGGGCATCAATATTCGCTGGCTTAACGGCTACGCGTTGACCCTGGCGGTCGCCCTCGCCTCCGTCAGCGTCGCGGTCTGCGGCCCTATCGCGTTTATCAGTCTTGTTGTGCCGCATCTTGTTCGCCGCCTGTTCGGTGGACGTCATCACTATTTACTGCCGGTTTCGGCGCTGATGGGCGGGCTGGTTCTGCTGCTCGCCGATCTGCTGGCACGAACACTCAGCCCGCCGATGGAGCTTCCGGCAGGCGTGCTGACAGCAATTATTGGCGCGCCGTGGTTTATCTGGCTACTTGTGAGAATGCGTTAAATGGAACTGCGAACGGAAAACCTGACCGCTGGCTATGATGGCAAGCGCATTATTAACTGTCTCAACCTAACGTTACCGGGCGGGAAAATCACCGCACTACTGGGGCCAAACGGCTGCGGTAAATCCACTCTACTGAAGTGCTTTTCTCGCCTTCTGACACCCGACGCTGGGGAGATTTGGCTTGGTAATCAGACCTTAAATGGTATCTCTACTCGTCAACTGGCGCGGCGTCTGGCGCTGCTGCCACAGCAGCAAGCAAGCCCCGAGGGCATAACAGTACGCGAGCTGGTCAGCTATGGTCGCAGCCCGTGGCTGCCGCTATGGGGGCGACTCTCGATGCAGGATCGGCAGATCGTGGAAGGCGCGCTGGAACGAACCGGCGTCACATCGCTGGCCGAACAGCCGCTAAGCGCGCTTTCCGGTGGCCAGCGGCAGCGGGCTTTTCTGGCGCTGCTGCTGGCGCAGGATACGCCGCTGGTGCTGCTCGATGAGCCAACAACCTGGCTGGATATTAATCACCAGGTGGAGTTAATGAAGCTAATGCGCGAGCTACAGCTAATGGGAAAAACCGTGGTCACCGTGTTGCACGATCTTAACCAGGCCAGCCGCTACTGCGATCATCTGGTAGTGCTGAAAAACGGCAACGTTCAGGCCGAAGGTTCACCGGAAGCGGTGCTGACGCCGCAGATGCTGCGTGAGGTCTTTCATCTGGAGGCGGAGATTCATCCGGAGCCTGTGTCGCTACGCCCGATGTGCGTAGTGAAATAATCCAGGATGGCACGATAAAAATGCATAATGAGAATTAACTCATTCAATTCTGTCATACAGGCCTAAAATAAATAATGGCTACAGTATCGGCGAATGAACCAAAACAATTCGGGTAACGCGATGGAGAAAAACGATGCGTATCGCCTTAAAATCAGCATTGATGCTTGCCACCCGCGTCATACAAATCATTAACCCTGAATTACATCTTCATATGCAAAGAACGGCGCTGATTGCGCTGGAGCTTGCGCTCGCGGCCGGTTTGTCTCGTCAGCAACAACAGACCATTTTTTGCGCCGCTCTGCTGCACGATATCGGCGTACTGGGCGACAAAAGAGTTATCGTTTCACTCAACGCCATAGATAATCTCGACGACCCGCATCAGCATCGGGGAGCCGAAATGCTAGATGGGTTAACCACTCTGGCCCCTATTCTGCCGATTATCCGCGACCACCATTTTAGCCCGAGCCACAGAGGCAGCCTCGAACAGCATATTGTTTATTTTGCCGACGTTTTTGAGCGCCTGTTATCCAGCGATAAAACCGCCACCACCTATCAAACCGACATTGTCATTGATAAATTTCGTGCGCTATATCAGGAGATCGACCCGCAGCTGTGCCAGACCTTATGCCAGCTCGCCCAAAAGGAGCATTTTTGGCTGCATCTTAACCCCGGGCATATTCAGCGGATGCTGGAGATTATCGGCCCAATTAACACTATTTACATCGATATCAATGGTCTGAAAGACATCTGTTTATTGATCGCCAAAATTGTAGACACCTACAGCAGCTTTACCGCCAGCCACAGTCTGATGGTCGGGAAAATATCCCGATTGCTGGCAACCTACATAAATCTGCCGGAATTAGAGTGCCAAAAAATCGAAATCGCTGGCTATTTACATGATATTGGCAAAATCTATATCCCGTTGGCGATTCTGGAAAAACAGGGTGAACTGGATGACGAAGAGCTACTTCAGGTTCGTGAGCATAGCTACATGACCGGTAAACTGCTTAGCGCCTTTAGCGAACTTGGCGAGATCATTAACTGGGCCGCCAATCATCATGAAAAACTGGATGGCAGCGGTTATCCCCTTCACCTTAATGAGGATTATCTGCAGCTCCCGGACCGAATTATCGCCATCGCCGATATTTTTACCGCCCTCACCGAAGACCGCCCCTATCGCCACGGAATGAGCCTTCAGCAAGCATTACAGCTGATAGAGGCTGATGTTATAAATGGCGCGCTGGATAAAGACGTGTATCGCGTATTGCACCAGCATGCCAAAGCGCTCCACGCTATTATTACTAACACACTGCACTCTTGAGAGTCGGGCCTATACGGGTAAACCAAGGGTGCAGTCATAAATAAAAATATACCCTAAATAATTCGAGTTGCTTAAAGGCGGCAAGGGAGGGAGTCCCCAGGAGCATAGATAACTATGTGACTGGGGTGAGCGCACGTAGCCAACACATAAGCAACTTGAAGTATGACGGGTATAATTAATTCATCTGCACGCAAGGATATATCCGGTGAGAATCGCCACCATGACCAACTGGGCCTACGGGATCACCGTCGCCCTGACCCTCGCTTCAGGCATCGCAATGCTGATGGCCTCCAGCGCGGATAATGCCGAACGTCGCGCCGTTGAACAGCGACAACAGTTCGACCAACTTAGTGAAGAAGTTGATAATGGAGCCTGGGAGCTTTCAGACCTCGCCCGGCTGTATATCATCAGAAAAAATCCGGATATTTTACGGGAGTATCGGCAACAGGCTCAGGCAATAACTGCGATTGAACATCGGCTGGAAAAGCTCAGGGACAATGGCGCGACGCCTGAAGAGCTGGCGCTATTGCGTGATGGTTTGCAGAAAGCCGATGAATTGCAGGATGAACAGCAAACGGCCCTGGCACATGCCGATCGGGGGGAAGAGAAAGAGGCAGTAAACTTACTGTACGGCGTACCCTACGAGCAAGAACTTGAGCAGGTGCAGACGCAGCTTGACCATTTTCGCCTGATGCTTGAAGGCCGGGTGAATAAAACCATTTCCGAGGCCACGGAGAAATCGCGCATCTGGCGAACCCTTTCCGAGGTCATGGTGGGACTGACGGCGCTGATGTTCCTGTTTGTGTTGGGTTTTCTTCTCAAACGCCGGGTGTTATATCCTGTCGTACGCTTGAGCGATGTCGTGCAGCGGCTGGCTTCCCAGGACTACGCCGTCGAAACGCCACAGTTTACCCAGATAGATGAAATTGGCGATATGGCCCAGGCGATTCGTATCTTCCGCGAAAACGGTCTTGCGCGGCAGCGACTTGAGCAAGAGCGCGATGCCGACTGGGCAATTCGGGAACTGCTGGCGCGGATGACCCAGCGGCTACAAGGTTGCGAATCGTTCGAGGATGTCATTAAGGTTGCTGAGCTGTTCGCACCGAATATCGCCCCCGAGATCCCCGGCCGACTCTATATCCTCGATACCGATCCCTGGCAGATGCGCTGCGTCGCACAGTGGCTATCGCCGCCGGATGAGCCTGTTGTTTTCCATCCCGACAACTGTTGGGCCGTTCGGCGCGGGCTGAGCCACCCACCGGTAAATGGCGAGCCAGACATTGCCTGCTACCACCTGCCGCAAGCACAGGCCAACCAATCGCTGTGCGTACCGCTTATTGCCCAGGGCGAAGCTATTGGCCTGCTTTCATTCCGCAACGTAACCCCTTCCACAGCTCCTTCTCGCGCCTATCTCGAACTGATGGCGGAAGCGCTGGGGCTGGCGTTGGCTAACCAGCGTTTACGTAACGCGCTACTGGAAAAAGCGCTGTTCGATTCGCTCACCGGACTGCGTAACCGCCATCATCTGGACGATGCTCTGCACACGCAGATGAATCTGGCCGTGCGCAACGGTACGCCGCTAAGCTGTCTGATGATCGATATCGATCACTTTAAGGCAATCAATGATAACTACGGCCACGAGGCGGGCGACCTGGTGATTAAAAGCGTCGCCGCGATCATCCAGCGTGCAGTGCGTGATATCGGGATGGCCTTCCGCTACGGCGGCGAAGAGTTCCTGGTGCTGCTGGCCGGCACCAACGAAGAGGCCGCTATGACCTGTGCTACCGATATTTATAACAGTGTACATCTGCTGACCTTACGCTATGGGCTGTCTGAGATAGGTCAGGTTGATGTCTCCATCGGCATCGCCAGCTACCCGCAGCATACGCAAAGCGATAGCCTGCTGCGCGCGGCGGATGCTGCGCTCTACCGGGCAAAAGAGCTGGGGCGTTCAAGGATTGTGAGCTTTGGGATGTTGAAAACGGAGTGAGTGGCGTTCTTAGCCCCCTCTCCTCCCGCTAACGCTGCGTGAGCGGGGCGGCAGAGACAATTTTATTCAGTTCCATATCACGGCAGGTAAACCTCGCGCATTCGAGCAGAAGAAAAACCTCTGCCGTACGCTATGTGAGCAGCTGCATACGGCGCTGGGTATTAATCCGG
Organism: Klebsiella huaxiensis; assembly: GCF_003261575.2. Taxonomy (GTDB): domain Bacteria; phylum Pseudomonadota; class Gammaproteobacteria; order Enterobacterales; family Enterobacteriaceae; genus Klebsiella; species Klebsiella huaxiensis. Next base: position 3,511,019 of record NZ_CP036175.1, read on the forward strand.
ATGATGTCATGGTGATCATTCAGTTTAATACCGCCGATGAGTGGAGCTTCAGCAATGGACTGATGCTCTCGGAGGAGAGATGATGATTGTGATGGGCCAGGGATAGCAGTCGCTGGCGGTTATTGCGCGCCGAATGCAGGTCAGGTTGAGCTTCTGCTCACTGCTCAAGTGCAATAATTGCCAACTCAGCAACTTTTAATGTTGTAGATACATCGCCGTTACTTTCGAGGGACCATGCTGCTGATAGCCCGCACCATGAAATGATCCATTTGAGAAGGCGTTCTCTGTCCAGGCCCGCCGTCTCGGTAACGATACTTAGTCGTTGTTTAAATATCTCCGGAACAGTCGCTACACGCGGCACTGGATTATCAAGATCCGGGTTAGTGAAAATATTGGCAAAGTCGAACCCTCGTTCACCTATAAGCCCTTTTGGATCGATGGCCAACCAGCCAGACGTCTCAAAATCGAGCACATTACCGTGGTGTAAGTCACCATGTAACACAACGATATCGCGTGGAGACGAAAGCAAATCTTCTGAGATTTCCGCACAGATAGTCAGGATGCCACCATATTTCAGAGCTGCTGGTTTTAGCGAAGAAAACCATTCATGCAGAGTGGTTAGCCGGGGTAAGGGTCTTGTTGAGGGGCTATGAAGCCTGTTAGCCGTGGCGCACAAAATGCGACAGGCTTCATTATCCTGACCTTTTCTCGACATCGTTGCCAGTGACGCAGAGCCTGTCGCCCGGGCGAGTAGAATTGCTTCGTTTTCATGCGCAATAACCTTTGCAGCACCGTTACCTTCCCACCATGTCATGAGTGCGTTTCCGGTTTGCTCATCCGCATCATCAGTCACTTTCAGCATGGCCTTAATACCATGTGCTGCTTTAACCGGGAGTAGCGTTGAGGTATGCGTGATAAATGGGTTGCCGTCCGCAATGAGATCCCAACGATTCAACCAGAAACTTAACTTGTCTGTATCCATTACGCTCCCCTTATTATTCTTATCAATTTGCGCGTAAGACCTCACCCAATGTGAACTGCACCGCAAAAGTTGGATACCAACTGAGTAAGGTGATTCCTGTATTACCCGCCTGGCGGTTACCTGACCGCTTCCTCTATGCCGTCTATCCTGATGCCCATTTTATCCCCCAGAGGGTCAGAAGCATTATAAGTGTGATCGAACAATTACTGCCTGAGATAACCGGGAATATCTGAAACATTTATCGTGCGGCTACCGTTGAGGGAAGACTCAGTCAATATTCAGGAAGTGAGAAAAGGAGAAAACAGATCAAACTGGTAAACCGCCACCATCGCTGAGATATTCAATATCACGCTGATGATAAAGTAGGTTTTAAATGGCTGCTTTTGCGTTTTATGGCGAAAGAGTTGTTGACCCACTATCGCGCCAGGCCACCCTCCCATAACCCCAAATACCAACAAGGTGAGTTCCGGCACTCTGCGCCAGGCCCTGCGTGCCGCCATTTTATCCACGCCGTAAACCACCAGCGTCAGGATGTTGACGAGCAGAAGCCATATGGCACAGGAATGCGGGGTAAATAGGCTTCCAACAGCCGCAATGGCCAGGAGAAAATAACAGAAGCGATTGAGATTCATATCAGTAGCCACGGCAGTTATCAGAAAGTCCTGGAATCGAATTATACTCAATATAGATCGCTAAAAGAAACCTCTGCTGTGAATCAGTAATAGAGGGTTATTGAGAAAACTTCACGGTCCTCAAGGACTTGTTGACAGTATGGCTTTGTCTGTTATGAGCAAGGAAAGTACATTATCCATGAAAAGATACTTCAGGGAACCAATCTCAGAAATTCGGCCTTCCTTTAAAAAAATAGTTTTTGGCAACTGACCAACTAAACCTGCCACACTATTTTGCTAACTCAATTAGGATTGTCACAAATCGCTACCCTTCAAGGGGATTGTCATTACCGATGAACAGTCTCAATTATTGCCAGCGCTAGCGGCGGTACATGTAAGTTTTTAATCTCTATTGATGGTAAAGATATCGCGCTCTTGCGCCAAAACCAGTTCGTGAGCGCATATATTAATAATGGGCCGCATAGATTAAAAGTGAGTAATGAGTGCACCACGCTGAGTATGGGAATGCGTAAAACACTGGATATTGTTGCCGATGGAACGCCTCAGGAGTATGTAACAGAGCAGGGAGCATGGGGGCAATATCGAATGTGGCAAACTAAATAGCAAGAAACTGACGTGAAGGCCGTAGGTGGCGCAGCCTTTTTATTACTGACACAAAAAGGGAGCCCATCGGCTCCCGTTCTTATTTAACCCAAAGTCTGGATTACATGTTCGCGATGATCGCGTCGCCAAACTCTGAACATTTCAGCAGCTTAGCGCCTTCCATCAGACGCTCAAAGTCATAGGTCACGGTCTTGGCAGCGATTGCGCCTTCTGTGCCTTTAACGATTAAGTCTGCGGCTTCGAACCACTGCATGTGGCGCAGCATCATCTCAGCAGACAGAATAATAGAACCTGGGTTCACTTTATCCTGGCCTGCATATTTCGGTGCAGTACCGTGGGTCGCTTCGAACAGTGCACACTCGTCGCCGATGTTCGCGCCCGGAGCGATACCGATACCACCAACCTGCGCCGCCAGGGCGTCAGAGATGTAGTCACCGTTCAGGTTCATACACGCGATAACGTCGTATTCCGCCGGACGCAGCAGGATCTGCTGCAGGAAGGCGTCGGCGATCACGTCTTTAACTACGATCTCCTTCCCGGTGTTCGGGTTTTTGATCTTCAGCCATGGGCCGCCGTCAATCAGTTCACCGCCGAACTCTTCGCGTGCCAGTTGGTAGCCCCAGTCTTTAAACGCGCCTTCGGTGAATTTCATGATGTTGCCCTTATGCACCAGGGTCAGCGAGTCGCGATCGTTAGTGATAGCGTATTCGAGAGCAGCGCGAACCAGGCGTTTGGTGCCTTCTTCAGAGCATGGCTTGATGCCAATACCGCAATGTTCCGGGAAGCGAATTTTCTTCACGCCCATTTCATCACGCAGGAACTTGATCACTTTATCGGCTTCTGCTGAGTCAGCTTTCCACTCGATGCCTGCATAGATGTCTTCTGAGTTTTCGCGGAAGATAACCATGTCGGTCAGTTCAGGATGTTTAACCGGGCTCGGCGTACCCTGGTAGTAACGTACCGGGCGCAGGCAAACGTAGAGGTCCAGTTCCTGACGCAAAGCAACGTTCAGGGAACGAATACCGCCGCCAACTGGCGTAGTCAGAGGGCCTTTGATAGCAACACGATAATCACGAATCAGATCAAGAGTTTCGGCAGGCAGCCAGACATCCTGGCCATAAACCTGGGTCGATTTTTCACCGGTGTAAACTTCCATCCAGGAAATTTTACGCTCGCCCTTATAGGCTTTCTCAACGGCAGCATCAACCACTTTCAGCATTGCTGGGGTTACGTCAACACCGATACCATCACCTTCGATGAACGGGATAATCGGGTTATGAGGGACGTTCAGTTTGCCGTTTTGCAGGGTGATTTTTTGACCTTCCGCCGGAACTACTACTTTGCTTTCCATTAACCTCTCCTTCGAGCGCTTCTGGTTCTGCTCTTCCCTCTTCACGCTAGCCGGGCGTTGGCTTTATTCGCCCACTCCCGTCATCGGAATATCCCGCTAACCGGAGATTTCGCGTCTGTGTCGCCTTCCTGTAATGCGAATCGGTTTGAGCAACCTTTTTGTTAATAAGTTGTAATGAGCATGTCAATACTACCTGAATGTTTGCGTCCATGAAAGGCATTCGTAATTAGGCTATAATGCGGCAATTGATTGAGTCTGAAAATACCATGCAAAAAACTTCATTTAGAAAACATCGCGTTGAGCGATTCAGCAAGCAACAAGTCACCAGACAACGTAAAGAACACCAACCAAAAACTGTGATCTTGTTCAATAAACCATATGATGTGTTGCCACAATTTACTGATGAGTCCGGGCGAAGCACGCTAAAAGATTTTATTCCGGTTGCTGGAGTCTATGCTGCTGGTCGGCTGGACCGGGATAGCGAAGGCCTGCTGGTACTGACCAACGACGGCGCGCTACAGGCGGCGCTGACTCAGCCTGGCAAACGCACCGGCAAGATCTATTATGTTCAGATTGAAGGTGACCCGACGCAGGAGGCACTGGTCGCCCTGCGAGACGGCGTCACATTAAATGATGGCCCGACCCTGCCCGCCGGCGTTGAGCTGGTTGCGGAACCCGCGTGGCTATGGCCGCGAAATCCACCAATCCGCGAGCGCAAGTCGATCCCCACCAGCTGGCTAAAAATCACGCTTTATGAGGGGCGCAACCGTCAGGTTCGCAGAATGACCGCGCACGTCGGCTATCCCACGCTGCGCTTGATTCGTTATGCGATGGGCGGCTATACGCTGGATGGACTAACCAACGGCGAATGGCGAAAGGTCGAATAATTCAATCCAAAAGCAGCATAAGGTCATTTCAGGGAAGAAAAATATGCGTTTAGCCCTTCTTGGTACACTAGGTCTCTGCTGCATCTCATCACTTTGTTTCGCAGAGGATAATTGCGACGCCCTTGCCGGTATCGCCGCCGGAGAGGCCAATTACCTCTATGATTCAGCCCAGGTAAAAACCGGGGGGCGACTGCATTTCTACTCGGCTCCCGCAGCCAAATGTTCGCTCCCGGCGTTTCTGATTGCTGGCGACAACGTCGAGATACTCCGCAGTATTGCGCTGGGTGACTCTGCGGATCAGCAGTATCGATACGTACGTTTTCGCGATGCCAAAAGACAATTCGCCACCGGCTGGGTGAATGCTGCCGAATTGGCACCGGAGAATAATCCCCTACCCGTCAGCAGCCAGTGTCAGAAATGGGCAAATAAAGCGATGCGACAGCGCGAAAGTCTCGCTCCGGCTCAGAATAACCACTATCAAATACAAGGCTCCAGCCGGGCGTGGTTCTACGCCGTGCCGAACGAACAGTGCCGCAGCAGCAGCGTTTTCCTCCTGCCCGGGGATACTGTTTCCGTCCAGGAACAATCCAACGATGATTTTATCGAGGCCGTTTATTACACTGCCGATCGCCATATCGTGCGCGGCTGGTTGAAAAAATCGCGGCTCACGCCCCTAAACCGTGGCGATAGCTACCGTGAGGATATCAATCCCTTATCAACGGACAAAGCATCTCGCCTGGTAACGCTTAATTTACGTCACGACTATAGCTGTATATTTTATGAAAGCTGGAATGCGGAAAAAGAGATTCAAATGATGGTGCGTGAAGATCACCAGTCCCCGCAGTGTCGCGGCGCAGGCGACCCGGAAACATCGCCTGTTATCGCTTATATTAGCCTTAATAAACTCAGCGGCGAAATTCGCTGGCCGGATGTCGCAGAAGGGTTCGAACCATAATAAGGATGCAATATGTTTAAACCGCACGTCACCGTCGCCTGCGTAGTCCATGCGAAAGGCAAATTTTTGGTTGTTGAAGAAACGATCAATGGCAAAGCGTTATGGAACCAGCCTGCGGGGCATCTGGAGGCCGATGAAACGCTGGTGCAGGCCGCAGAACGCGAACTGTGGGAAGAGACCGGCATCCGCGCGACACCACAGCATTTTATCCGCATGCATCAGTGGATAGCCCCGGATCGCACGCCTTTTTTGCGTTTTTTGTTCGCCATTGAGCTTAACGATACGTGCGCCACTGAACCGCATGACAGCGATATTGACCGCTGCCTGTGGCTTAGTGCTGAGGAAATCCTTAACGCGGCAAACCTGCGTTCTCAATTAGTTGCCGAGAGTATCCACAGCTATCAGCAAGATCCACGTTACCCTCTGTCGTTAATTGGCGAATTTAACTGGCCGTTCACAGGGGGTGCCTGAACGGGAGACGCGTGCTAGAATACGCCGCCTCGAAGTTCAATGTAGTGAGTATTCCAATGTCAGAAAGCCAGAAAAAAGTGATCGTCGGCATGTCCGGCGGGGTTGATTCCTCAGTTTCCGCTTACCTGCTTCTCCAGCAAGGTTATAAGGTGGAAGGCCTGTTCATGAAGAACTGGGAAGAAGACGACGGCGAGGAATATTGCACCGCAGCAGCAGATCTGGCGGACGCGCAAGCCGTCTGCGATAAGCTCGGCATTGAGCTTCACACCGTTAACTTTGCCGCAGAGTATTGGGACAACGTGTTCGAACTGTTCCTTGAAGAATATAAAGCCGGACGCACGCCGAACCCGGATATTCTGTGTAACAAAGAAATTAAATTTAAAGCCTTCCTCGAATTTGCCGCTGAAGACCTCGGTGCTGATTACATCGCCACCGGTCACTACGTGCGCCGCGCCGATGTCAACGGTAAGAGTCAGCTGCTGCGCGGCCTCGACGGCAATAAAGACCAGAGCTACTTCCTTTATACTCTGGGTCACGAGCAGATCGCGCAAAGCCTGTTCCCGGTGGGTGAGCTGGAAAAACCACAGGTGCGAAAAATCGCTGAAGAGCTGGATTTAATCACCGCGAAGAAAAAAGACTCCACCGGCATCTGCTTTATCGGCGAACGTAAATTCCGCGAGTTCCTTGGCCGCTATCTGCCTGCTCAGCCGGGCAAAATCATCACCGTTGACGGTGATGAAGTCGGCGAGCATCAGGGTTTGATGTACCACACGCTTGGGCAACGTAAAGGCCTGGGTATTGGCGGCATCAAAGACGGTGGCGAAGACCCGTGGTACGTGGTCGATAAAGATGTCGAGAATAATATCCTTATAGTGGCCCAGGGCCACGAGCATCCTCGTCTGATGTCAGTTGGCCTGATTGCCCAACAGCTGCACTGGGTCGACCGCGAGCCGGTAACGGGCACCCTGCGCTGCACGGTAAAAACCCGCTATCGCCAGACCGATATCCCCTGCACCGTGAAGGCGCTGGATGACGAACGTATCGAAGTTATCTTTGACGAACCGGTCGCGGCCGTTACGCCTGGCCAGTCAGCGGTCTTCTACAGCGGCGAAATCTGCCTCGGTGGCGGTATTATTGAACAGCGCTTGCCGCTGCAGGCCTGACAGACGTTTTTGCCGCTGAATGTACCAATCGGACGTCCGGCGGTTTACAAGGAGAATGTGTGGCGAAGAATTATTATGACATTACGCTGGCGCTGGCAGGAGTTTGCCAGGCCGCGCGTCTGGTTCAGGAACTGGCGCACCAGGGGCATTGCGATGGCGATGCCCTGCATGTGTCGCTGAACAGCATCATCGACCTCGACCCGGATTCGACTCTGGCGGTGTTCGGTGGCAGTGAAGCCAATCTTCGCCTCGGGCTGGAAACCCTCATCGGCGTGCTGAACACCAGCAGCCGTCAGGGACTGAATGCCGAACTCACCCGCTATACTTTAAGCCTGATGGTGCTGGAGCGTAAGCTGGCTGCCAGCAAAGGGGCGATGAATACCCTCGGTGACCGCATTGGTGGCCTGCGCCGTCAGTTGGAACATTTCGATCTACAATCTGAAACCCTGCTCAGCGCGATGGCGGGCATCTACGTTGATGTGATTAGCCCGCTGGGCCCGCGGATTCAGGTAACCGGCTCCCCTGCCGTGCTGCAAAGCCCACAGGTACAGGCCAAAGTTCGCTCCACCCTGCTGGCGGGCATTCGCGCCGCCGTGCTCTGGCACCAGGTAGGCGGCGGACGGCTGCAGCTAATGTTTTCTCGTAATCGTCTGGTTAACCAGGCAAAACAAATTCTTGCTCATTTAACCCCGGAGTTATGATCTATGGAATTATCCTCACTGACCGCCGTTTCCCCAGTCGACGGACGCTACGGCGATAAAGTCAGCGCGCTGCGCGGTATCTTCAGCGAATTCGGTTTGCTGAAATTCCGTGTTCAGGTAGAAGTTCGTTGGCTGCAAAAACTGGCCACGCACGCAGCGATCAAGGAAGTTCCTGCTTTTGCTGCCGACGCAATCGGTTACCTTGATAAAATTGTCGCCGATTTCAGCGTCGAAGATGCAGAGCGCATCAAAACTATCGAGCGCACCACCAACCACGACGTTAAAGCGGTTGAGTATTTCCTGAAGGAAAAGGTCGCTGATGTGGCCGAGCTGCACGCCGTCTCCGAGTTTATCCACTTCGCCTGCACCTCTGAGGACATCAACAATCTGTCCCACGCGCTGATGCTGAAAACCGCGCGCGACGAAGTGATCCTGCCCTACTGGCGCAAGCTTATCGACGCGGTCAAAGACCTCGCGGCACAGTATCGCGATATCCCGCTGCTCTCCCGTACCCACGGTCAGCCGGCCACGCCGTCCACCATGGGTAAAGAGATGGCGAACGTCGCTTACCGTATGGAACGCCAGTATCGTCAGCTAAACCAGGTTGAAATCCTCGGTAAAATCAACGGCGCGGTCGGTAACTACAACGCCCACATTGTCGCCTACCCCGAAGTGGACTGGCACCAGTTCAGCGAAGAATTTGTGACCTCGTTGGGCATCCAGTGGAACCCGTATACCACCCAGATTGAGCCACATGACTACATCGCCGAGCTGTTCGACTGCATGGCACGCTTCAACACCATCCTGATCGATTTCGATCGCGACGTGTGGGGCTATATCGCGCTCAACCATTTCAAGCAGAAAACCATTGCTGGCGAAATCGGCTCTTCAACCATGCCGCATAAAGTGAACCCGATTGACTTCGAGAACTCCGAAGGCAACCTCGGTCTGGCTAATGCGATGATGCAGCACCTGGCGAGCAAGCTACCGGTTTCCCGCTGGCAGCGCGACCTGACCGACTCCACCGTGCTGCGCAACCTCGGCGTAGGTATCGGTTACGCGCTGATTGCCTATCAGTCCACCCTGAAAGGTGTGAGCAAGCTGGAGCTGAATCAGGACCGTCTTCTGGATGAGCTGGATCACAACTGGGAAGTACTGGCGGAGCCAATCCAGACCGTGATGCGCCGCTACGGCATTGAAAAGCCGTATGAGAAGCTCAAAGAACTGACGCGCGGCAAGCGCGTTGACGCTGAAGGTATGCAGCAGTTCATCGACAGCCTGGCGCTGCCGGAGGATGAGAAAGTTCGCCTGAAGGCGATGACTCCGGCCAACTATATCGGCCGCGCGACCACCATGGTTGACGAACTGAAATAAGCCCTCTGCCCCTCTTTCCTGCGGGAAAGAGGGGGATTTTCGCCCCGTCATTTGCCTGCCATCTGGCCCCGGGTTGCAAACCAGAATACCAGCGCCAACAGGCTGACCAACGCCCCCAGCAGGCAAACGCCCTGCCATCCTCCGCTTGCATACACCGCTGTTGTACTTATAGCCCCCAGACCACTGCCAACGGCATAAAACAGCATATAGAGCCCGACCAGCCTGCTGTGCGCCTCGCGACGAGTGCGGAAAATCATACTCTGGTTAGTGACATGCAGCGCCTGGCCCCCGAGATCCAACAGCACAATGCCCATTAACAACGCCGCTGGTGACCACACCATCAGCGATAGCGGCCACCAGGCGAGGAGCAGAATCACCAAAGCCGCAGCGCTGGTACGCTGACCATATCCCCTGTCGGCCCATTTCCCGGCACGGCCCGCCGCCAACGCCCCAATAACCCCCACCAGACCTAACGCGCCAATCTCGGTGTGAGAAAAGCTAAAAGGCGGTGCGCTTAGCGGTAGCACCAACGCACACCAAAAAATATTAAACGCAGCAAACATCAGCAACGCCAGCACACCGCGAATCTGAAGCACTCTTTCCTCGCGCAGCAGCGTCAACATTGATGTCAGCAGTTGCGGATAGCTCAGGGTATTTGGCACAGCCGTTAATACCGGCAACCGACGCCATAACGGCAGTGCGATGCTCAGCATCAGCAAAGCGGCAAAAATGTAAACTCCGCGCCAGCCGAGCAGATCGCTGATGCCTCCGGAAAATACCCGCGCCAGCAGCAGTCCGATAAACACTCCGCTTTGTGCGGCACCAACAACTCGCCCCTGCTCATGGGGCAAAGCGGCACTGGCTGCGTAGGCAATTAATCCCTGAGTCATCGCGGTCCCCAAAAGGCCAACGGCAAGCATGCTGCCCAACAACATCAGGGCAGAAGATGCCATGCTTACCGCAGCGAGCGCGGCAATCAGTAGTATCAATTGTATCGCCATCAGGCGGCGGCGATTCACCCGGTCACCGAGCGGCACCAGCAATAACAACGCCAGCGCGCAGCCAATCTGGGTCGCCGTAATCACGCCCCCGACGGCAGCATGGCTAATAGCAAAACTCCGGGCTAACGCGTCGAGCAACGGTTGCGCATAATACACATTTGCCACACTCAAACCGCTGGCGACGGCAAATAACCAGACCAGGCTGCGGGGCATCACTGCAACCGGGTCCATTAATGATGGCGATACCACTGACGCTTTCATGATTCCAACCTTACCATTCTGGTTTCAAAACAAAACCAGTTGAAGGCTAGATGATGTAGTTTTAAAATGCAACCGGATTAGCCAAATGTCAGGAGTGCGAATGTCATCGCGTGAAAAGATGAAAAATGAGAACTGCCCCGTGGCACGCAGCGTGGATATTATCGGTGACCGCTGGTCGTTGATGATTGTTCGCGACGCCTTTGATGGCATGCGCCGCTTCAGCGATTTCCAGCGCAGCCTCGGAATGGCCCGTAATATTCTCTCCGATCGTCTGCACAAGCTGATGGATGCCGGTATTCTGACCACTCAGGCTGCTTCAGATGGTACGGCCTATCAAGAATACGTACTGACGGACAAAGGAGAGCGCCTGTTCCCCATCGTCGTCGCGTTACGCCAGTGGGGAGAACAATATCTCTTCGCCGACAGCGAGCGTCATTCAGTACTGATCGATAAACGGACGCAGCACGCGCTCCCCCTGATGATGCCGGTCGCCCAGGATGGAATGCCGCTAACACCTCATGAAACAGAGGTGCAAAAAATTAAATAAAACTCGTTATTTAACAGCTGTTTATGTTAAAGGTGTATAATTAGAGCTAAACTATTCAAATCATAAATAAAATGGAGAACTGGCATGCGCGTACTCGTGGTTGAGGACAACGCTCTGCTGCGCCATCACCTGAAAGTTCAGTTGCAGGAATTGGGCCATCAGGTAGATGCGGCGGAAGATGCGAAGGAAGCAGATTACTATCTGGGTGAACACGTTCCGGACATCGCTATTGTTGATCTTGGCCTGCCGGATGAGGACGGTCTGTCGCTCATTCGCCGCTGGCGCGGTCACGACGTCTCGGTGCCGATTCTGGTGCTCACCGCGCGTGAAGGGTGGCAGGACAAGGTCGAAGTTCTCAGCGCCGGGGCCGATGACTATGTCACCAAACCGTTTCATATCGAAGAGGTCGCCGCCCGCATGCAGGCTCTGCTGCGGCGTAACAGCGGCCTGGCCTCACAGGTTATCTCCATCCCGCCTTTCCAGGTTGATTTGTCGCGTCGCGAGCTGTCGGTCAACGACCAGCCGATCAAGCTTACCGCTTTCGAATACACCATTATGGAAACGCTGATCCGTAACCGGGGCAAAGTGGTCAGTAAAGACTCGCTGATGCTGCAACTCTATCCCGACGCCGAACTACGCGAAAGCCACACCATTGATGTACTTATGGGAAGACTGCGCAAGAAAATCCAGGCCGAGCATCCGCAGGATGTGATTACGACGGTCCGCGGCCAGGGTTATCTGTTCGAACTACGCGGATGAAAGGCGTGCTACGACATATTCTGCCGCTGTCGCTACGCGTTCGCTTTCTGCTGGCGACGGCCGCTGTGGTGCTGGTGCTGTCGCTGTCTTACGGAATGGTGGCGCTGGTCGGCTATAGCGTAAGCTTCGATAAAACCACTTTTCGCCTGCTACGTGGCGAGAGCAACCTGTTCTATATGCTGGCAAAGTGGGAAAACAACACAATTGAGGTCGATATTCCCGAAAACCTCAATATGCAAAGTCCCACAGTGACGCTGATTTACGACGCCAACGGCAAACTCTTATGGGCACAGCACGACGTGCCATGGCTCACCAAACGCATTCAGCCGGAGTGGCTGAAAAACAACGGTTTTCATGAGATTGAGGCCGATGTCGACAGCAGTAGCATGTTGCAACACAATAACCTGGAAGTGCAGCAACAGCTGGACGCTATCCGTGAAGAGGATGACGACTCCGAGATGACCCACTCGGTGGCGATCAATCTTTACCCCGCCACCAGCACGATGCCGCAGCTGAGTATCGTGGTCGTCGATACCATTCCGGTGGAACTTAAGCGTTCCTATATGGTGTGGAGCTGGTTTATCTACGTGCTGGCGGCCAACCTGCTGCTGGTGATCCCGTTACTATGGGTAGCAGCATGGTGGAGCCTGCGACCTATCGAGTCGCTGGCAAAAGAGGTGCGTGAACTGGAAGAGCATCACCGTGAGATGCTCAACCCGAACACCACCCGCGAGCTCACCCGGCTGGTCAGCAACCTTAACCGCCTGCTGAAAAGTGAACGCGAGCGCTACGACAAATACCGCACCACCCTGACCGACCTGACCCATAGCCTGAAAACGCCGCTCGCGGTGATGCAAAGCACCCTGCGCTCGATGCGCGGCGGGAAGCTCAACGTTAATGAAGCCGAACCGGTGATGCTGGAACAGATCAGTCGTATCTCACAGCAGATTGGTTACTATCTCCATCGCGCAAGCATGCGCAGCGGCGGTTCTCTCCTCAGTCGCGAACTTCACCCAATCGCCCCACTGCTTGATAGCCTGACCTCGGCGCTAAACAAGGTCTATCAGCGTAAAGGCGTGAATATCACCCTCGATATTTCACCGGAAATCAGCTTCGTCGGCGAACAGAATGATTTTATGGAAGTCATGGGCAACGTGCTCGACAACGCCTGCAAGTATTGCCTGGAGTTTGTGGAAGTCTCCGTGCGTCAGTCCAACGACAACCACCTGCATATTCTGGTTGAGGATGACGGTCCAGGGATCCCCCAGAGTATGCGTAACGCGGTGTTCGATCGCGGCCAGCGCGCCGATACGCTGCGCCCCGGACAAGGTGTAGGCCTTGCCGTCGCCCGCGATATCGTTGAACAGTATGATGGCCGCATCCTGACCGAGGACAGCTTACTCGGCGGAGCCTGCATGGAAGTCATTTTTGGCCACCAGCTCCCTGACGATAAAGAAAGCTAAAACAATCAGTTTTTTAACGGCGCCTGCATCATGCAGGTGCCGCATCCGTTATAATCCCTAACAAACACCTGCTGTGGAATATAATTATGGATTATCAATTAACGCTGAACTGGCCCGACTTTATCGAGCGCTACTGGCAAAAACGCCCGGTAGTACTGAAACGTGGCTTTGCTAATTTCGTCGATCCTTTAAGCCCGGATGAGCTGGCTGGACTGGCCATGGAGAGCGAAGTCGACAGCCGCCTGGTTAGCCACCAGGACGGCAAATGGCAGGTCAGCCACGGTCCGTTTGAGAGCTACGATCACCTGAGCGAGAATAACTGGTCGCTGCTGGTACAGGCGGTAAACAACTGGCACGAGCCATCAGCGGCGCTGATGGCTCCGTTCCGCGCCCTACCCGACTGGCGCATCGACGATCTCATGATCTCATTTTCCGTCCCTGGTGGCGGCGTCGGTCCCCATCTCGATCAATACGATGTATTCATCATTCAGGGCACCGGTCGTCGCCGCTGGCGCGTGGGCGAAAAGGTGCCGATGAAGCAGCACTGTCCACACCCGGATCTGCTGCAGGTTGATCCGTTTAACGCGATTATTGATGAAGAGATGGAGCCAGGCGATATTCTCTATATTCCACCGGGATTCCCGCATGAGGGCTATTCGCTGGAAAACTCGCTGAACTATTCAGTTGGCTATCGCGCCCCTAACGCCCGCGAACTGTTTAGCGGCTTTGCTGATTATGTTTTACAGCGCGAGTTAGGTAGCCAGCGTTACGCCGATCCGGACGTGCCGTCGCGGGATCATCCGGCGGATATTTTGCCTGCCGAGCTGGATCGCCTGCGCGAAATGATGCTCGGGCTGATTAACCAGCCGGAGCATTTTAAGCAGTGGTTTGGCGAGTTTATTACTCAGTCCCGTCACGAGCTGGACGTCGCGCCGCCGGAGCCGCCGTATCAGCCCGATGAGATTTACGACGCCCTGCAGCAGGGGGATAAGCTGGCGCGCCTCGGTGGCCTGCGCGTGCTGCGTATCGATGGCGAGGTGTTCGTCAACGGCGAGCAAATTAACTCCCCGCACCGCCCGGCACTGGATGCCATGGCAACGCACCTTTCGCTCAAGGCCGACCATTTCGGCGATGCGCTGGAAGACCCATCATTCCTCGCCCTGCTGGCGGCGCTGGTCAACAGCGGTTACTGGTTCTTCGAGGACTAATCCCTCAGTTTGCCCGGTGGCGGCTCACGCCTTACCGGGCCTACGGTCGAGCTCCGGGTTTACGTACCGAACGCTGACCGGTAGGCCGGGTAAGGCGTGAGCCGCCACCCGGCGTTCTATCTGCGCTCTCCGGCGTCAAAATCGGCAACTTCCCCCGCCCAATCAGACGAATACAACCCCGTGAGAACATCGCGATGAAAAGTTGAATACGGTCAATCAATGACTCTCTTCACATAACCATGCTTCACCGGGTTGATATAAACGTAATCTATATGCCGCTGGTAATCTTCTTCGTTGCGAATCGCATGCTCCCAAAAACGCGGCTGCCAGACTCGCCGCATCTCTAACTCACGGGTGAAGATTTTTTTGATATCCCGCCAGCGTCCCGAATAATCGGTGTCGCCATCCGGCAACGTCCAGATACAGTGCATATGCTCAGGTAAAATAACCCATGCATTAATCAGAAAGGGCTTTTTGCGTTTGATAAGCGCGGTGGTGGCACGCAGTCTTTCAATGTGCCGGGTCAGGAGATCGCTTTGGCGGTTTTGCAGATTTACCGTGAAGAACCAGGTGCCGCCGGGGATATAACTACGGCGATAATTTGACATCAGAGGTTCCCTCCTCTTCAGCTTATATGGACTGTTTTTGCCCGGTGGCGGCTAACGCCTTACCGGGCCTACAGGACCGGGCTCTGGGTTTAGCGTTTTGCCGTCAGCTCGGCGATACGCACAATCACCTGCACCGCTTTTTCCATGCCTTCGAGGGTCACGAACTCATGCTTGCCGTGGTAGTTATAGCCGCCGGTAAACAGGTTCGGGCACGGTAAGCCCATAAAAGAGAGCTGCGCGCCGTCGGTGCCGCCACGAATCGGCTTCATTTCCGGCTCAATATGGCAATCCACCATCGCCTGACGAGCAATCTCGACCACGTGCGGGTGCGCCATCACCTTCTCATGCATATTGTAATAGCTGTCCTCAATGATCAGCTCAATATAGCAATCCGGGTGCAGCCCTTTGCCAACCTTCTTGGCGATCTCCATCATTTTGCGTTTGCGGGCTTCAAACTGCTTACGGTCAAAATCGCGGATGATATAGTGCATATCCGCACGGTCGACAGTACCTTTGATATTGGCCAGATGGTAGAAGCCCTCGTAGCCTTCAGTGGTTTCCGGTGCTTCATCGGCGGGCACTTCGGCATGAATTCGTGCCGCCAGCGACAGCGCATTAACCATCACACCCTTCGCGGTGCCGGGATGCACGTTATTGCCGACGATCTTAATCGTCACCGACGCGGCGTTAAAGTTTTCAAACTCCAGCTCACCCACGCCGCCGCCATCGACGGTATAGGCCCAGCGGGCGTCAAACGCGGTGACGTCAAAATACTTCGCCCCTTTGCCGACCTCTTCATCCGGGGTAAAGGCCACGCGAATATCGCCGTGGGGAATGTTCTTCGCCTTTAACGTTGCCAGCGCGGTCATAATCTCGGCAATACCCGCTTTATCATCAGCGCCGAGCAGGGTTTTACCATCAGTGGTAATTAATGTCTGTCCAAGCAGTTGGTGCAGCACCGGAAACATCACCGGAGAAAGCACTTCGTCACCAATACCAAGAGCAATATCGCCGCCGCGGTAGTTTTCAACAATCTGCGGATTGACGTTCTTGCCGCTGAAGTCTGGCGACGTATCAACGTGTGAAATAAAGCCAATGGCCGGAATATCGCCCGCGACGTTAGCCGGCAGGGTGCCCATGACTGTCCCTTTCTCACTTAGCGTCACATTGACGAGTCCCATTTCTTCCAGCTGCGCCTGGAGCAGGCGTAACAGCTTCCACTGCCCTTCGGTGCTCGGAACCTGACGCACGCCAGACTTCGATTGCGTGTCCAAAGAAACGTACTGCAAAAAACGCTCAAGCAATTTATCCATGTAGCCACCCTCTTCTTTTGTGACAACATTATTGATAAGCCGGAAAAGACAAATATTGCGTCAGGTCATTTTTAGCCCGGCAAATGAGAATTTAATACATTTCGAACGATAATGTTGTAAAGGTAGTTCATCGTGGCGCATCAATCATTGGCGATTACAATCGTTTGCCGTAGAATGCTTGCCCTTATTATTTCATGTGCAAACCCAAAGGTGGTTAACCACAAACCCCGCATCGGTAAGCTTTCCGCTGCGTCTACATGGGACAGAGTCAAAAATTGAATATACAACCGCGTTCGCGTTCGCCGCTGGTTCAACTGGCGGGAATTCGCAAAAGCTTTGATGGTAAAACGGTAATATCCGACCTCAATCTGACCATCAACAACGGTGAGTTTCTCACCCTGCTTGGCCCCTCTGGCTGCGGTAAAACAACCGTTCTTCGTCTTATCGCCGGACTGGAAAACGTCGATAGTGGCCATATCCATCTCGAAGATCACGACATCACCCATATCCCGGCGGAAAACCGTCACGTTAACACCGTTTTTCAAAGCTATGCGCTCTTTCCGCACATGACGGTATTTGAGAACGTTGCCTTTGGCCTGCGCATGCAAAAAACCCCGGCGGCGGAAATTGCCCCCCGCGTCCATGACGCTTTGCGCATGGTGCAGCTCGAAGAGTTTGCCCAGCGTAAACCGCATCAGCTTTCTGGTGGGCAACAGCAGCGCGTAGCGATTGCCCGAGCTGTGGTTAATAAACCGCGTCTGCTGCTGCTTGATGAATCCCTCTCTGCGCTGGACTACAAACTGCGCAAGCAGATGCAGAACGAGCTGAAAGCCCTCCAGCGTAAGCTCGGTATTACTTTCGTGTTCGTCACTCACGATCAGGAAGAAGCGTTAACCATGTCCGATCGCATCGTGGTGATGCGCGACGGAAAAATCGAGCAGGACGGCACGCCGCGTGAAATCTACGAAGAGCCGAAAAACCTGTTTGTCGCCAGCTTTATCGGCGAAATCAACCTCTTCAATGCCACGGTTATCGAACGTATCGACGAGCAGCGAGTGCGTGCGAACGTTGAAGGCCGTGAATGCAATATCTACGTCAACTTTGCCGTCGAAAAAGGCCAGAAGCTCAACGTGTTACTGCGCCCGGAAGATCTGCGCGTCGATGAGATTCACCACAGTAACGAGGCAGATGGCCTGATAGGCTATATCCGTGAACGTAACTATAAAGGCATGACGCTGGAGTCGGTGGTTGAGCTGGAAAACGGCAAGATGGTAATGGTCAGCGAATTCTTTAATGAAGACGATCCTGACTTTGACCACTCTCTCGACCAGAAAATGGCCATTAACTGGGTAGAAAGCTGGGAGGTTGTGCTGGCTGATGAAGAACACAAGTAGATTCCAAAATGTGGTGATTGCCACCATCGTGGGCTGGCTTGTGCTGTTTGTCTTTCTGCCCAACCTGATGATTATTGGCACCAGCTTCCTGACCCGCGACGATATCAATTTCGTCAAGCTGGTCTTTACGCTGGATAACTACGCACGCCTGCTCGACCCGCTCTACTACGATGTGCTTCTGCACTCGCTGAATATGGCGCTGCTGGCGACGCTGGCCTGCCTGGCGCTCGGCTATCCCTTTGCCTGGTTTCTGGCGAGATTGCCCGAGAAAGTGCGTCCGCTGCTACTGTTTCTGCTGATCGTGCCCTTCTGGACCAATTCACTGATTCGTATCTACGGACTGAAGATTTTTCTCAGTACCAAAGGTTATCTCAACGAGTTTCTACTGTGGTCAGGGGTTATCGATACGCCACTGCGCATCATGTACACCCCCTCGGCGGTGATTATCGGCCTGGTCTATATTCTGCTGCCGTTTATGGTAATGCCGCTCTACTCCAGCATCGAGAAGCTCGACCGCCCGCTGCTGGAAGCAGCGAAAGATCTGGGTGCCAACAAGCTGCAAACCTTTATCCGCATCATTATTCCGCTGACCATGCCGGGCATTATTGCTGGCTGCCTGTTGGTGATGCTCCCGGCGATGGGGCTGTTCTACGTTTCTGACCTGATGGGCGGCGCGAAGAACCTGCTGATCGGTAACGTGATTAAGAGCCAGTTCCTCAACATTCGCGACTGGCCTTTCGGCGCGGCGACCAGCATTACGCTCACGTTGGTGATGGGCCTGATGCTGCTGATTTACTGGCGCGCGGCACGTTTACTGAATAAAAAGGTGGAGCTGGAATGATCGGTCGACTGCTGCGCGGCGGCTTTATGACCGCCATTTACGCGTACCTCTATATCCCCATTATTATTCTGATCGTTAACTCGTTTAACAGTTCACGCTTCGGCATCAACTGGCAAGGCTTCACTACCAAGTGGTATAGCCTGTTGATGAACAACGACAGCCTGCTGCAGGCAGCGCAGCACTCGCTGACCATGGCGGTGCTGTCAGCAACTTTCGCTACGCTTATCGGCTCGCTGACCGCCGTGGCGCTGTACCGCTATCGCTTTCGCGGCAAGCCGTTCGTCAGCGGGATGCTGTTTGTGGTGATGATGTCGCCGGATATCGTGATGGCAATTTCGCTGCTGGTGCTGTTCATGCTGATCGGTATTCAACTCGGCTTCTGGTCGCTGCTGTTTTCGCATATCACTTTCTGCCTGCCCTTTGTGGTCGTCACAGTATTCTCGCGCCTGAAGGGCTTCGACGTGCGGATGCTGGAAGCGGCCAAAGATCTCGGCGCCAGTGAGATAACCATTCTGCGCAAGATTATTTTGCCGCTGGCGCTGCCCGCGGTGGCTGCAGGCTGGCTGTTGAGCTTCACCCTGTCAATGGATGACGTGGTAGTCTCTTCGTTCGTTACCGGTCCAGGTTATGAAATCCTGCCGCTGAAAATTTATTCGATGGTCAAAGTTGGGGTATCGCCAGAGGTCAATGCGCTGGCGACCATTTTGTTGGTTCTGTCGCTGGCAATGGTGATTGCCAGCCAGTTAATTGCACGTGATAAAACTCAGGGGACGTTAAAATGAAAAAATGGTCACGCCACCTGCTCGCTGCGGGCGCTCTGGCAGTCGGAATGAGCGCCGCGCACGCGGACGATAGCAAAACGCTCTATTTCTACAACTGGACCGAGTACGTACCGCCGGGCCTGCTGGAACAGTTCACCAAAGAGACCGGCATCAAGGTTATCTATTCGACCTACGAGTCGAATGAAACCATGTACGCCAAGCTCAAAACCTACAAAGATGGCGCTTATGACCTGGTGGTGCCGTCCACCTATTTCGTCGATAAAATGCGCAAAGAGGGCATGCTGCAGAAGATCGACAAAAGCAAGCTGACCAACTTCGGCAATCTCGATCCTGAAATGCTGAACAAACCGTTCGATCCAAATAACGACTACTCGATCCCCTACATCTGGGGCGCGACGGCGATTGGCATCAATAGCGACGAGATCGATCCGAAAACCGTCACCAGTTGGGCGGACCTGTGGAAACCGGAATATAAAAGTAGCCTGCTGCTGACCGACGACGCGCGCGAAGTGTTCCAGGTCGCGTTGCGTAAACTGGGCTACTCCGGCAATACCACCGATCCGAAAGAGATTGAAGCGGCGTATAACGAGCTGAAAAAGCTGATGCCTAACGTGGCGGCGTTCAACTCGGATAACCCGGCGAACCCGTATATGGAAGGCGAAGTGAACCTCGGCATGGTGTGGAACGGCTCTGCATGGGTGGCGCGCCAGGCCGGTACGCCGCTGGAAGTCGTGTGGCCGAAAGAAGGCGGCATCTTCTGGATGGATAGCCTGTCGATCCCGGCAAACGCCAAAAACGTCGACGGCGCGCTGAAGCTGATCAATTTCCTGCTGCGCCCGGAAGTTGCCAAACAGGTGGCGGAAACTATCGGCTACCCGACGCCAAACCTCGCCGCGCGTAAGATGCTGAGCCCGGAAGTCGCTAACGATAAATCGCTCTACCCGGACGCCGATACGATTCAAAAAGGCGAGTGGCAGAACGACGTCGGCAGCGCCAGCACCTTGTATGAAGAGTATTATCAGAAGCTGAAAGCGGGTCGTTAATCGCACCAGCCTGCCGGGCTTCGGTTAAGTTTAATACCCAAAATAATTCGAGTGGCATCACGGCGGCAACTAAACGCATCCCCGGGAGCGTACAAACAGTACGTGACCGGGGTAAGTGCATGCAGCCAACAAAGATGCAGCTTGAAGTATGATGGGTATTAATGTGTTACAAGGATAAGTACACATGAAACAAGACGGCAAAGTTCTTTATTATATCTTCCTCAGCATTGGCATCGTGACGATGCTCATCTCCGCCGCTATTTTTTATTATCAATATCGCGCCAACAGCAACGTTATCCATACCACCGGTATTATCGTTGATACCGAATTGCGCAGAAGCAACCCCAACGCCAAAGGGACAAAACGCAACAAAGCCACCTGGCGTCCCGTTGTCGCCTTCCGCCCGACGCCGGATTACACGCTCATTTTTAAATCAAAGAGCGGTAATTCCCTTTATGAAAACAGCGAGGGAGAAACCGTCGATGTTATTTATCCTCCCGGACAACCGCATCAGGCCAGGATCCATAGCCCATGGATGAATTTTTTTAAATGGGGTTTTTTAGGTCTTATTGGCATCATTTTTACCGCCGCCAGCCTGCTTATTCGCCCTTCCTCTAAAAAGAAACGGAGGATAGTCCAGTGAGAAAATTCATTATCCTGTTCTGTGGCCTGTTCTGTCTTTCACTCGCTTATTCCGCCAGCGCAGTTTCAACGCCTGACATCGAAGGATACTTTACTGATACCACCAATACGGTTTCCAGTAAGAGCGACATTATCCAGCGCGCTGAGCGTTTCAAAAAGCAAACGGGAATAACGCCGTTTATTCTGCTGACTCAGCAAGAAACCCTTTTGCAGGTGAAAAAAGCGCAACTACTGCAATCGGCAAAACGACTGGCTGATGAAAATCAGGGCTTCCTGCTGCTGATTATCACCACCGATAGCCGCCAGGTTGAGCTGATTGCGGACCCGAAGGCGCTGCCTCGTCTGCAAGCCAGTCACGCGGCCTTAATCATTGAGAATCACACCCTCGCCTATTGGCAGAATGGTCTGTGGTTCCAGGGGCTCAATACCGCGCTGGACGTACTACAGGCGGCGCTATTACAGCAGCCCACGCCGCCGCTCACCTGGTATGCTTCGTCGGATGCGCCCTACAAGAACGATTTGCCCGGCCATCCGCTCGGTTTTCTCTTCTGGGTGCTGGCGTTTATGGCCTTCACATGGTGTTTCCGCTTCACCACCCGCTGGCGCTATGCGCTGAAGTTCACGCTGGCCATGACGATAGCCAACCTCTTTTATCAGGCGCTGTGCCTGTTCTTAAGTCACGGCGGGTTCTCACTGCACAAAATTGCTCCGCTATGGGCGGTGCTTATCGGCTTCTGTACCTTTCTGGCCACCTGGCTATGGACGCGCAAGCGGCGCTGAATTTACCCCGCTGGCCCGATTTCAGCCAGCGGTGGCTATAGCGAATGGTTACGCTCTTAGCGGATGAATTCTCGATTTAACCAATGCTTCCTCAACGTCAAAATCCGCCAGCGGGTAGTTGGTCGCCACCAGATAAAATCGGCCATCTTGCGCCGGGTATTCATGTACGTTGTAGTTCACCATTTTGGGCTGCACGGAGGCGGAATCTGCATTGGCGGCGTAACGCTGAACCGGCGTTGAGTATTTCGAACGGACCTGGAGAGAGTGGGTTTTAATATCACTGTAGATTTCACCGTGATGTTCGTCGCCGAGAATAAGGTAGTCAACATACTCAGTGGCCATGGTTATATTCCTTCTCTGTTACCTGAGTTAAGGATCATGCCACAAATGAATATTTGATAATGCCTCGTTAGTCACAATGTTATTTTTTTGTAAATCAAAAACAGTATTGAAAATTCCCGGGAGCGGTGCTGCGCACCTGTCCGGGCTACCAGACCGCACCGGCCCTGTAGCCCAGGCAAGGCGCGGCCTTACCGCGCCGTACCCGGGTGGGGTGAAAGGACTACAGCAGCGCTTTCGCTTTGGCGACAACGTTATCCACGGTGAAGCCAAACTCTTCAAACAGCAGCTCAGCCGGAGCAGATTCGCCGAAGGTAGTCATGCCGACGATAGCGCCGTTCAGGCCCACGTATTTGAACCAGTAGTCAGCGATGCCCGCTTCAACGGCTACGCGAGCAGAGACGGCTTTCGGCAGCACGGCTTCACGGTAAGCCGCATCCTGCTTGTCGAATGCATCAGTGGACGGCATGGAAACCACGCGCGCCTTCACGCCTTCGGCAGTCAGTTTTTCGTAAGCGGCTACAGCCAGCTCCACTTCTGAACCGGTGGCGATGAAAATCAGCTCTGGCTGGCCAGCGCAATCTTTCAGCACGTAACCACCGCGGGCGACGTTCGCCAGCTGCTCTTCGGTACGCTCCTGCTGCGCCAGGTTCTGACGAGAGAGGATCAGCGCGGTCGGGCCATCTGCACGCTCAACGCCGTATTTCCACGCGATAGCTGATTCAACCTGGTCACACGGACGCCATGTGGACATGTTTGGCGTGACGCGCAGGGAAGCCACCTGCTCAACCGGCTGGTGAGTCGGGCCGTCTTCGCCCAGACCGATGGAGTCGTGGGTATACACCATCACCTGACGCTGCTTCATGAGAGCCGCCATACGCACCGCGTTACGGGCGTATTCCACGAACATCAGGAAGGTGGAGGTGTACGGCAGGAAACCGCCGTGCAGCGAGATACCGTTGGCAATCGCGGTCATACCGAACTCGCGCACACCGTAGTGGATGTAGTTGCCTGCGGCGTCTTCGTTAATCGCTTTAGAACCAGACCAGATGGTCAGGTTAGACGGTGCCAGGTCAGCGGAGCCGCCGAGGAATTCCGGCAGCAGAGGGCCAAAGGCTTCGATGGCATTCTGGGACGCTTTACGGCTGGCGATTTTCGCCGGATTCGCCTGCAGCTTAGCGATGAACTCATTCGCTTTCGCATCGAAGTCAGACGGCATATCGCCTTTCATACGACGGGTGAATTCTGCCGCTTCCTGCGGGAAGGCTTTCGCATAAGCCGCGAACTTCTCGTTCCAGGAGGCTTCTTTCGCCTGACCGGCTTCTTTCGCATCCCACTGCGCATAGATATCAGACGGGATTTCAAAGGCCGGGTGTTTCCAGCCGAGTGCTTCGCGGGTCAGCGCGATTTCCGCGTCGCCCAGCGGTGCGCCGTGGGAGTCGTGGGTGCCCTGTTTGTTCGGAGAACCGAAACCGATGATGGTTTTGCACATCAGCAGAGACGGTTTGTCGGTAACAGCACGTGCTTCTTCCACCGCGCGTTTAATCGAGTCAGCATCGTGACCGTCTACACCACGAACAACGTGCCAGCCGTAAGCTTCGAAACGCTTCGCGGTATCGTCAGTAAACCAGCCTTCAACGTGACCGTCGATGGAGATGCCGTTGTCGTCATAGAACGCCACCAGCTTGCCCAGTTTCAGGGTACCGGCCAGGGAGCATACCTCGTGGGAGATACCTTCCATCATGCAGCCGTCGCCCATGAAGGCGTAGGTGAAGTGGTCAACAATGTCGTGACCCGGACGGTTGAACTGCGCCGCCAGCGTTTTCTCCGCAATCGCCATACCCACCGCATTGGCAATACCCTGCCCCAGTGGCCCGGTGGTGGTTTCGACACCCGGGGTGTAACCCACTTCCGGATGGCCCGGCGTTTTGGAATGCAGCTGGCGGAAGCTCTGCAAATCGTTCAGTGATACATCGTAGCCCGTCAGATGCAGCAGGCTGTAAATCAGCATCGAGCCGTGACCGTTGGAAAGTACGAAGCGGTCACGATCGGCCCATGCCGGGTTGTTCGGGTTGTGCTGCAGGAAGTCCCGCCACAGGACCTCCGCAATATCCGCCATCCCCATCGGCGCGCCGGGGTGGCCGGAGTTGGCTTTCTGTACCGCATCCATACTCAGGGCACGCAGCGCGTTGGCGCACAGGCGGCGGGTATTATTCGTTGTGTTCATCAGGATATTCCCCACGCCTTACAGCATCTGCTGAATCTGGTTTTCCAGTTTGACCTGATCGACGGCGAACAGCCGGATCCCCTCCGCCAGTTTTTCCACCGCCATCGGATCCTGGTGGTGCTGCCAGAGGAACTCAGCCTGGGTCATCGGGCTGGGACGGGTTTCCGTCACGTTACCAGGCACCAGCTGACGGGTCAGCGCACCTTCGCTGGCGGCCAGCTCATCAAGCAGCGCCGGGGAGATGGTCAGACGGTCACAGCCCGCCAGCGCCTGGATCTGCTCAATGCGACGGAAGCTGGCCCCCATCACCACGGTGTCGTAGCCGTGGGATTTGTAGTACTGATAAATCTGGCGCACGGAAACCACGCCCGGATCGCAGTCCACCTGATACTCCGCCTGCGGCTGATTTTTCTGATACCAGTCGTAAATACGCCCGACAAACGGCGAGATTAAAAAGACGCCCGCTTCGGCGCAGGCCCGCGCCTGAGCAAAAGAGAACAGCAGGGTCAGGTTGCAGTTGATGCCGCTCTGCTCCAGCTCTTCGGCGGCGCGAATGCCCTCCCAGGTGGCGGCAAGTTTGATAAGGATACGCTCCGGCCCAATGCCGTTCTTTTCGTACATCTGGATAAGCTTGCGCGCTTTCGACACGCACATCCCGCGATCCCAGGCAAAACGGGCATCGACTTCGGTGGAGATACGCCCCGGTACGTGGCGCAGCACTTCGCTACCGATATCCACCGCCACCTGATCGCAGGCGTTAATCAGCTGCGTTTGTGCGCTGCCGCCTTGCTGACGGGCTTTGCCGATAGCGTCAGCAATCAGCGCCTGATACTGCGGCAACTGGGCGGCCTTGAGCACCAGAGAAGGGTTGGTGGTCGCATCCTGCGGGGCAAACTTTTTAATCGATTCAATATCGCCGGTATCGGCAACAACCGTGGTGTATTTTTTCAGCTCGTCTAACTGGCTCATAGTCTGTTCCTTATATTACGACTGCGGATATTAATCTCTGGCGTGCTGGTGTTCGTAATAATCGATACGCTCTACTTTCGATGCAGAGCCGCCGCCTTCATATTCGGATTCAAGCCATGCCTGAATAATTTTCTTACCCAGTTCCGGGCCAATTACGCGGGCCCCGAGGGTAATAATCTGCGCATTATTACTTTTGCGCGCCCGTTCGGCAGAGAAGGTATCGTGACACTGGGCCGCACGAACGCCCGGCACTTTATTCGCCACAATGCTCATCCCTATACCTGTGCCGCAAATTAAAATGCCGCGATCGTGCTCGCCCTGCTTAATCGACATCGCCACCGCATGGGCAACATCCGGATAGACCGTACTGCCCTGGCGTTTATCGCTGCTGTAATCCGCGACGTTAATTCCCTGCCCATTCAGATAAGCGACGATAGCGTCGCGGAAAGCATAGGCGGCATCATCCGCACCAATAGCGATTGTTTTCATGGTAGTTTCCTTAATTTAACAGTACGTCTTAATTCAGTTTTAATTCAGATTCTGGTAGAAAGAAATTCGGTCGCCAGTTTGGATATATTGTGGTGATTCGCCACAAAGATGTACCGTCCCTGGTAATTCAGCGCTTACCGCCCCATCAAAATTTAATGTAATATGACCAAGCTGTTTTAAATTTGCCGTTGCAACACTGCCCACCGCAGTCACCCGATAAATAGTCTCATTTATTTTCATTATCTGCCCGGGTGATAATTCAGCCGTCAGCTCACTGCCCTGGTGTACGGCGCAATACATCGCAATATCGTCAGGAACGGAATCTGAGAATAAAATCAGTTTCTGCTCCTGTAGGTAGTTTTCGACGTATTCCCCAACAGCCGTGATAAGTAATGAATACAACGGCACGGTCATATTATTTGTTTCCTTTTGCGGCATGAGAAGATAATGCCACCTTTTCTTCATTCTCTTCTTTTTTTACCGGTTCAACGGCAGGGGCGCGCTTTTTCAGACGTTTATCGAACCAGGCCACCAGTATCGGTGCGGTGATCATGGTGATAATGCTCGCCGTCGCCAGCTGCGCAGTGGCGGCATCAACGTACATCGCCAAAGAAGGGTCAGCCTGAGCCACCATTGCTGGCGTCAGCGCCGAACTGGCGGCAGTCGTCCCCAACGCAGCACCCAGCGCCGTTTTCTTCTTCAGGAACAGGTTGTAGATAAAGTAGAACACAATGCCGGTTATCGCAGAGATAATACCCAGTAAGATCCCGGACAAACCGGCGGTAAAGACCGTATTGATACTGGAGTTTGCGCCGATAGCAAACGACATAATAATGATGATCAGCGGTTGAGCGGCGGCGCACAGCTGCTTGAAGCGCTCGTCGAGGTTACCCCACAGCATGCCAATCAGCAGAGGGATCAGCATCGACAACAGCGCGGCGAAGGGAATATTAGCCAACCCGCTGACGCCCAGTACCATCATGGTCACGAACGGACCATCTTTGACGCAGAAGACGGAAATAGCCCCGGCATCGCTGGCATCGCCGTAGTTGCTGCACAGCGCGATATACAACGAGCTGTTAGAGCTGGTCAAGCAGGCAATCAGCGCCAGCGTCGAAATACCCAGAAACCCATTAGGACCAAACATCGCCCCTGCGGCCCACACGGCCAGCGCACCGGCAAGGCATTTAAGGAACAATAGCACCGCGCCTTTATAGAGCGGCAAACCCGCCTGGCGAATATTAATCGAGGTGCCGCAAATCAGCAGGAAAATCCCCATCATCGCACTGGAACCGACTTTAAATAATGCAGTCGTCGGGCCGCCGATGCCCAGAACTTCAGGGGCAAAGGTATTAATAAGAATCGCCGCGAGCAACGGGATAATAATTAAACCGCCTGGCACCTTATTCATTTTTTCAAGTATATTTATGTTCATAGGGTAACTCATAAATTATGATTTAACAGAGATAACGACGCAATACTACCCGGACGACCATTACGCCGTTTTTAGTTATATGACTTCAGGGTTATTGCTGTGCTTCTTTATAAATTCTGTCAACGATAGTACTAATAATATCTTCCGGTCCGGTTAATCCGCCTTTGCCGACGCAAATCAACCCGGCATAATCGCCGCCGATAATACGCACCATATCGGTTTGCGGTATCACATAGTCAATCATTTCAATACCGGTAGCACCGAGTTCTTTCAGCACATTCACCATAGTGTCACCGCCGGTCATATACAGACCTTTAATTTCACCCGATGCGCAGTTAAGGACTTCACGTACGATATTGCCCAATCCCTGATTAATATTTTCTGCAGCCTGACCGTGTGCCAGGCCAAATCGCTGCTCTTCTTCCTGAAGATTCAATAACCGTCCGGTTAACGCAGATTCAAAAACAAACAGCGCGTTCTGCTGTGCCGGTACGCACTGCCGCGCATGCTGAACCACGCGATTAACTTCGATCTCAGCGGCGTTTTTCTTGTCGACCAGCAGCTCGGCATCGACTGGGATATGGCAAACCCTTTCATCATTGGCGATCAGATGCTGGAGCTGCCTTTTGGTCACCGGCGTTGCGCTCCCGGCGACGACCAGGATCGAGCCGCGCGGGTTTTCCGCTACCGCGGTCGTTGACGCGCTGTTGCGCGCTTCCCGCATCAGGCCGCGACGCACCGCCAGCCGTTCGGTAAATGGACCCGGATCGACCGCCAGCACATTCCAGTTCAGCGTAACCACCGCCCCGGCAATCGCGTCGACATCCTCAACCGTAATCGCATCAACCACGATGACCCGCACACCGCGCTGCTGCTGTTCCTGGAGATCCTGCTGAATCTGCCCCTCGCCTTTCATTACCGAAGCCAGCGCGATATGCCCGACCTGATGATGGGTCTGCGCCGCCAACAGCCCCGGAACCCACGACTCGGTCACCGGAGTACGTACATCGCGAGCCACATCGGTACGCGAGAGCGCAACGGAGTCAATCACCGAGTAGCCGCCAACCAGAATACGGCGCGACTGCGGCATCGCGGGGACCACTACAGCAACCGTTTCCAGCGGCAGCTGTTCCAGCATGGCGTCGATTTCAAAGCCAATACCGCCGCGCAGCGTCGTATCGATACGTTTGGTAAAGTAATGCGCCCCGCGCGCCTGCAGCTGCTTCACCGCGGCGCTAACCTGATGCTGAGCTTCCGCTTTCGGCAGTGGACGGCTGTCACTACTGACCACCATCGCCGGATACTCTACTTCGTTGCGGGCGAAAGATTCGGTATCGAAAAAGGCGGCGGTTTTCAAGCCGCTGCGCGCCAGCAGTACCCCAACGGTGGTCGCACCGGTCAGGTCGTCGGCAACGATCCCCAACTTACCGCCTTCTCCTTGCGGCCAGACCATTTCGATACAAGCTGGCGTGACGCCGGAAACATATATTCCTTCGTGAATAAACTCCGCCAGCGGACCGCTTTTGCCGGTTGGATGCAGGTTAATCGTCGGAATACCGCGTTTGGGATAGAGACCGCAGCGCAGCGTGCCGCCGCAGTCGATAACCATCAGACCAATTTCCTCTTCCGGCGGCTCGCCGCTTTTAAAGACATCAACGGACGGCCAGCCGGTGA
Source organism: Klebsiella huaxiensis (assembly GCF_003261575.2). Classification (GTDB taxonomy): domain Bacteria; phylum Pseudomonadota; class Gammaproteobacteria; order Enterobacterales; family Enterobacteriaceae; genus Klebsiella; species Klebsiella huaxiensis. The sequence continues at coordinate 3,539,913 of NZ_CP036175.1, forward strand.
GCTCGCTCAGGCGTTCAACGACCGGGGGACAAATCCCCCCGGTAATATAAGCAATCTTTTTCGCCTGGCTAATATTAATGGTCAGCGGCCCACCCCAGCCCTTACTGCCCTTGCTAATCAACAGATGTTTTTCCATTTCTCTGCCCTTTTGCTTCGCATGAACGTCAGCGATTAGTGGTTTTTCATTTTCCAGTAGCGCGCCGCAGCCATGGTGGATTCCAGCATGCTGACGGTGCCCGCTTTACCCGTGCCTGCAATATCAAACGCCGTCCCGTGATCGACGGAGCTACGCATAAACGGCAAACCGAACGTGATGGTTACGGAACGCTCAAAATCGAGGGTTTTACAGGCGATATGCCCCTGATCGTGATAAAGAGAGAGGATGGCGTCATAGCGGCCCAGCTTGCCCAGATGGAACACGGAATCTGCCGGTACCGGGCCGATGGCGTTAATGCCCATGTCCTGCGCCGCTTTAACCGCCGGGATCAGGTTATCGGCTTCTTCATGACCAAACAGACCGTTATCTGAACCGTGCGGATTCAGTGCGGCCACCGCAATGCGCGGGTTCTGGATATTCAGCGCAGTGAACTCATGGTGGATTTGCTGTACGCAAGCCAGCACGCGCTCTTTATTGGCGTAATCGCAGGCATCTTTCAGCGCCATATGGCGGCTGACAAAAAACACGCGCAGATTGTGGACGTGGAACATCGTCAGGCCGTAATCCGAATTGGTTTCAACCTGATAGATTTCGGTATGGCCCGGTAATTTGCATCCCGCCAGCTTGATGGCTTCTTTATGAATGGGCGCGGTAGAGACCACATCGATCAGGCCCGCTTTGCCCAGCTCGATAGATTTAAGGACATAGTCCAGCGACATTTGCCCCGCCAGCTTCTGCACTTTCCCCCATTCAATGCTCTCGCAGTCGTAATCACCGGTTTCCAGAACATCCAGCGTACCCCAGCTAAAGCGAGCTTCCTGCGGATGGGTAATTTTGTTGATCGGGAAATCACATCCCATGATCTTCATCGCTCTGGCGATAATAGGGACTGAACCAATTAAAAAAGGTTTGCACTCGTCGTAGACGCTTTTTTCCATCATCGTCGCGACTGAAATCTCTGGGCCAATCCCAGCAGGATCGCCAATGGTAAGTGCGACAACGGGTTTTTTCTCTTGTGACATCGTGGACCTCTCGTAGTGGAAATCAGTTTTTGTTCATATGTTCATTGGTGAATCATATGGTCAGAACATTACCTGATGATTGAGAGGTTATTAGTGATTTAGATCACATAAAAAAATCCATAGATTTATTTTATAAAAAAATGTGATCTAACATATGTTCATGTAGTGATAAAAAGTTCAATCTCACTAACACGCGACCCCACTTTCACTACAAGCTATTGATTTATCTATTATGGAGAACAAAAATGGAACAAATCTGGTTAGGAACCAGCTGGAAAATGAACAAGCCGTTATCTCAAGCCATGGCCTGGTGTGAAACGCTGACAGAGCGGCTGCCGGGGGTTTTACACCCGAAAATTCAGCCGTTTGTTATCCCCCCCTTTACCGCAATTCATCCGGTTAGCCAGTATCTCCAGCAGCACCAAATCCCCTGTCTGACCGGGGCGCAGAATATGCATGAAGCGGAAAACGGCGCCTGGACCGGTGAGATCTCCGCCGCCATGCTGGCTGAAACCGGCGCAACCCTGGTCGAACTTGGCCATTCTGAACGCCGGGGCGCATTTAATGAAACCGATGCCGCCATTAACCAAAAGGTGCATAGCGCCCTGCGCCACGGTTTGCGGCCGCTTATCTGCATTGGCGACAGCGCCGACGAGAAGCGCTGGCAGGTATCGCGAGAAACCGTGGTACGACAGATGAAAATCGCCCTGTATGATTTGAGCGAAGAACAGGTTTTACAAACTCTGGTCGCCTACGAGCCGGTATGGGCCATCGGCGAACACGGCACCCCAGCGACGCCGGAACAGGCCGCAGAGATCCACCGCGCACTGCGCCAGGCATTGTGTGAAACCTTCGGCACAGAGACCGGGCAGCGCATTCCCCTGCTGTACGGCGGTAGCGTCAATCGGCAAAATGCCGTAGAACTACTCCTTCAGGATGATATCAATGGGCTGTTTATTGGTCGTTCGGCATGGGATGCCAACGGCTATTGCGACATTGTTCAACGCGTTACAGAGGAATTTATTCTTCAGGCGCAGTAGTATTAGGGAGACATCAAAGATGGAAACACCAGGCGATAACTATGACTGAACAAGACTCAGATTATGCGCTGCTGACAGAAATTGCCGTGGCTTATTACGATCAGGAACAAACCCAGGAAGAGATTGCAAAGCGCTTTGGTATCTCGCGCATTAAGGTCGGTCGTTTGCTGAAGAAAGCCCGTCACGAAGGGATTGTCGAGATCAGCGTGAAATATCATCCGGTCTTCAGCTCGCAGATAGAGCAGCAGTTTATTTCTCATTTCGGGATCAAACGTGCGCTTATCGCCTTAGACCATCACGACGAGGACGAACAGCGCCAGCAGGTGGCGGCGCTGGTCAGCAACTATCTGGCCGGGATCCTCAAAAATGATATGACCGTGACCGTTGGCCAGGGGCGCAACGTCGCCGCCGTCGCTAACCACGTGGGGATTTTCCCGGAACGCAACTGTCGTTTTATTTGCGGTATCGGCGGAACCAAGCGCGATAACCAGCTGATCGATGCCGATCACATCAGTCGAAACCTGGCACGCAAATTTAACGGCTTTAGCGAAACGCTGTACGCGCCAGCCTACGTCGAAACCCCGGAGCTGCGTTCAGCATTTATGCAAAACCGGCTGATTAAAGCTACGCTCGAACAGGCCAGCAAGGCGGACGTTGCCATTATTGGCCTCGGCGATATGAACGAAAACAGCTTTATGGTGCAGCTGGGCTGGTTCTCACCGCAGGAGATAGCCACCGCTCGTCAGGAACAGGGCGTGGTGGGCGATCTCGCGGGCTATAGCTTTTTCAATATTCAGGGCACGCCGGTTGATACAGTAATGAATGACCGGGTAATTGGCCTGAGCCTTGAACAACTGCGCACTATCCCCTGCGTGATTGCTATTGCTTCGGAAAGCACTAAATCAACGGCGATTCTCGGCGCGCTGCGCACCGGCGTGATTGACGTGCTGGCTACCAGCGCATCAAATGCCCGGGCAGTGATTAACATGCAGAAAGCGTTATAAAAAAGCCGCGCATTAGCGCGGCTGAGATTAGCATCAAAGTTCCTTCAACAGCTTACCGATAAATTCCGGCACGACTACGCTTGCCAGACCGTAGTGTTTTTCGGCAAACTCACTGCCCACCTGGCTTGGCTCAAGGTTTAGCTCCACCGTATGCGCGCCCTGTAGCCGCGCTTCATGAACAAACCCTGCCGCTGGATAAACGTGCCCGGAGGTGCCGATGGCGATAAAAATATCGCACTCGGCGAGCGCCAGGTAGATTTCATCCATATCCAGCGGCATTTCACCAAACCACACGACGTGCGGGCGCAGCGGCGCGGGGAACTGGCAGCAGTGGCATTTGTCTTCCGTCGTCACATCGCCGGTCCACTCCAGCACCTGCCCACTCCACGAACAGCGCACCTTCAGCAGCTCACCGTGCATATGTATCACCCGATGATTACCCGCACGCTCATGCAGGTTATCGATATTCTGAGTAACCAGCAGAAAATGATCGCCTAAGGCTTCTTCCAGCCGCGCCAGCGCCTGATGCGCCGCATTGGGTACGATGTCCGGGCTTTGCAGCTGGCGACGACGGTCGTTGTAAAACGACTGCACCAGCGCCGGGTCGCGGGCAAAGCCTTCCGGTGTTGCCACGTCTTCTACCCGATGCTCTTCCCACAGGCCATCAGCGGCACGGAAAGTTCTAATTCCCGACTCCGCCGAAATGCCCGCGCCGGTTAACACCACGACTCTTGGTTTTTCCATCGTCTCAGAGTTCTCCTTATCATCACCGAAGAAAATCCGCTGACGCAGACGGTCACGTAACCGGCGTTTGTTGCGGCGAAATCGGCTTAATCGATGTAAGCGGCGCGACTGCATAGCTACCTCTGTAATTAATGAGTCAGATGAAGGAAGGCCGCACCGCGCATTCCTCCGGCATCACCATGACGTGCACGCTCAATTCGCGGCACGCTGGCGACAGGGAGCAGATGTCGCGGCAGACGCTGCGCCAGCCCTTCGGTTATTGCCGTAAAGTTAGACAATCCTCCGCCAAGCACCAGCAGATCCGGGTCAACAATGGTTAAAATATTGCCCAGGCAAACCGCCAGCAGATCGAGATAGCGCTCGACATGCTCACGCGCTTTCGCATCGCCCTGCTGCCAGAGCGCGACGATCTCCGGCGAGGTTAAGGATTGTTGATAAAAATGTTCATACAGCCAGGCAAATCCACGGCCAGAAAGGTAATTTTCGATGCAGCCAAGCTGGCCGCAACCGCAGCGGGTCAGCGGAAAATCACGGCCCACCACTTCCAGCGCATCCACAGGCAGGCGGATATGGCCGAATTCGCCGGTAATATAGCGATGTCCGGTAATCGATTTGCCGTTGAGCACCAGACCACCGCCGACGCCAGTGCCAAGGATCATCCCCATCACCAGCGGGTATTGCGTAAATTCGTCGTCCCACGCTTCGGAAAGCGCAAAACAGTTGGCGTCGTTATCAAGGCGCACGTCGCGCCCCAGACGTTCGCTCAGATCCGCCCGCAGTTGCCTGCCGCTGGCAGCGGGAACGTTGGCGGCATACAGCGTGCCGTCCTCCGTTTCCGGCATTCCCGGAATACCAATTCCCACAGAGCCCTTGCAGCCAAAACGCTGATCGGCTTCCTGAACCAGTTCTTCCACCGACAGTAAAAAAGCCTCGTAGCTTTCTTTCGGCGTGGCGACGCGTTTTTCCCACTGCAATCGCCGCTCTTTATCAAATACGCCCAGCGCTATCTTGCTGCCGCCAATGTCAAATCCGTAGTACATTTCAGCAATTCCTCTTGATGCATCGGCAAAGCCGATCATGACGATAAATTACTGGCCACTCAGCACCCTCGCCGGGTCAATGCGGCTGGCGCGGCGGGCAGGATACCAGCTGGCCAGCAAACTCAGCAACAGTGCTGTCACCAGCACGTAAATGACGTCCAGCCAGTGCAGTTCAGACGGCAGGAAATCAATAAAATAGATGTCGCCGGAGAGGAATTTATGCCCGATCAAGTCCTCAATCCCGTTAATAATTGAGGTCAGCTTAAACGCGCAGATAACGCCAATCGCCACCCCAATCAGGCTCCCTACCGAACCGGCAAGTAAACCATACCATACGAAAATCGCGCGGATCAGGCCGTCTTTTGCGCCAAGCGTGCGCAGCACCGCAATATCGCCGCTTTTATCCTTCACCGCCATCACCAGCGTCGAGACGATGTTAAAGCAGGCCACACCGATCACCAGCACCATCGCCAGATACATAATGGCGCGGATCATCTGAATGTCGCGATACATATAACCGTAGGTGCCAATCCAGCTCTTGATATAAACGTAGCTGTTGGTCACTTCGCCCGCGTCGCGCACCAGGGTATTCGCATGGAACACATCGTTCACCTTAAGCGCGATACCGGTCACGCTGCTGCCCATATCCAGATACTGCTGCGCATCCTGCATTGGGATCATGGCAAAACTATGATCGAGCTGACCGCTGAGCTGCAAAATGCCGGTGACATGAAGCCTGACACGCTTGGGTTGCAACAGTTGGTGATCGGCATCGGAGTTAGGGATCATGATCGAGACCCAATCGCCCTGCTTAACGTGCAGCGCGTCGGCAACGCCCTTACCGAGGATCACCTGCTGCTCACCGGCCTTGAAGCTGGCCCAGGCGTTATTCTGCACAAACGTTGGCAATGAGCTGAGACGACTCTCCTGCTGCGGGTCGACGCCCTTCACCTGAATCGCGCGCATATTGCTGCCGCTCTCCACCAGCCCGGTGAAGTTAATATAGGGCGCGGCGGCAACGATGCCTTTGACCTTTTCAACCTTCGTCAGCGCATCGTTCCAGTTGTTCCACGGCTGATTTACTGGCTCAATTTCACCATGTGGGACCACCGCCAGAATGCGGTTATTGAGTTCGCGCTCAAAGCCGTTCATCGCGCTCAAGCCGACGATTAACACCGCCACACCCAGCGCAATACCGATGGTTGAGATAACCGAAATCAGCGATACCATTCCGCCGCGTCGCCGCCCGCGGCTAAAACGCAGGGCAATCAATAACGATAACGGAGAACTCATTACTCGGCCCCCATCAGGGAGAGTTCAGCGGTCAAGTGCCCATCGCGCATCTCCAGCTGGCGGTTCATGCGTTTTGCCAGCTGCAGGTCATGGGTGACCACCAGAAATGCAGTGCGCTGGGCCACGTTCAGCTCGCCGAGAAGCTGGAAAATGCTGTCGGCGTTGCGTGCATCGAGGTTACCGGTAGGTTCATCCGCCAGCACCAGACGCGGTTTATTGACCAGCGCACGGGCAATCGCCACTCGCTGACGCTCGCCGCCGGAAAGCTCCGACGGGCGGTGGTCACTTCGATGCTCAAGCCCAACTGCGCGCAGCATCTCTTTGGCCTGGCGTTCGATATCCGCTGCCTTCTGTTTACCAATCAGCAGCGGCATCGCTACGTTTTCCAGGGCGGTGAAATCCGGCAGCAGGTGGTGGAATTGATAAATAAAGCCCAGCTCGCGGTTACGCAGGTCGGCACGAGCTGCGGCAGAAAGCTGGCTCATCGATTGACCGGAAAAAATAACGTCGCCGGAGGTCGGCGTATCCAGCCCACCCAGCAGATGCAGCAGCGTACTCTTGCCGGAACCGGAGGTACCGACAATCGCCATCATCTCGCCCTCTTCAATGCTGAAGCTGACATCATGCAATACGTCGGTTTGCACAGTGCCTTCCTGATAGCGTTTGCACAGGTTGTCGCATTGCAGCAGGATCTTATTCATAACGTAAAGCCTCAGCGGGTTGAGTGGCGGCAGCGCGCCATGAAGGATACAACGTAGAGAGTAATGCCAGCACCATCGCCACCAGGGCGATAGAAATCACCTGTAGCGGCTCAATGGCTACCGGCAGCGCGGCACCATCAAGGAACGCGCCGATAATCGGCATTAAATTATTCAGCTGGCTGGCGAGCAGTGCGCCCAGCCCGGCCCCCAGCAGCGCACCGACAATCCCGGCGCTGGCCCCCTGGACCATAAAGACCAGCATGATTTGCCGCGGCGTGAGCCCGAGGGTCTGCAAAATTGCCACTTCACCCTGTTTCTCCATCACCATCATTCCCAGAGAGGTGATGATATTGAAGGCGGCGACGGCAATGATCAGGCTCAGCAGCAGGCCCATCATATTTTTTTCCATCCGCACGGCCTGGAACAGCTCGCCTTTACGCTCGCGCCAGTCCTGCCATTTAGTGCCTTCCGGCAGCGTTTGTTGACTAAGGGTATCAACCTGCAAAGGCTGACTCAGCCACAGACGCCAGCCGGTAATATTGCCCAGCGGGTAGCGCATCAGGCGAGAAGCATCGTCAATGTTGGTCAACATCTGATAGCCATCGACTTCACTACTGGCGGCAAAGGTGCCGATCACGTTAAACAGACGCTGGCTGGGAACCCGCCCCATCGGAGTGAACTGGCTGGCGGAAGGGACCATCACGCGGATCTGATCGCCGCGATTAACCCCCAGTTGTCCGGCCAACTGCTCGCCGATAATCACGTTGTATTTTCCAGGTTGCAGATCGCTTTGCTTAACGTTCACCAGATATGGCGTCAGAGGATCTTTCTGCGCCGGGTCGATACCCAGTATTACGCCAACCGCCACGCTGCGGGCGCTTTGCAGCACCACATCGCCGGTCGTCAGCGGCGCAATCCGGGTAACACCCTGTAATTTCACCGCGCTTTCCGGCAGCTTTTGCGGATCGATGGACCCTTGCTGGGCGCTAAGAATGGCCTGCGGCATCAGCCCCAGGATGTTGTTTTGCAGCTCGCGTTCAAAACCGTTCATCACCGAAAGCACGGTAACCAGTGCCATTACGCCAAGCGTAATGCCAATGGTCGAGAGCCAGGAGACGAAACGACCGAAGCGGTCAGCTGCGCGCCCGCGCATATAGCGAAGGCCAATAAAGAGTGCGGCAGGTTGATACATGTAATCCATCTGATTGCTGAAGCCGATGCCCGAGTATATAAGCGATTATGAGCAGCGTAAATGTCTGAAACCTGACGATTTTATTAGCAAACTCATTAAAAATTCAATATAAACAGCCACATAGATAAGTAAGTCCTTATTTATCTTTACGCTTATCAGAGTCCGTTACATTTTTGCCCAAAACATGACATTTGCGATACGGGTTGGCGAATCCAGGTCGATCGCGGATAATCACACTATTGAATATCAGCGAGTTGCCCTCCATATCGGCAGAGCGAATCCCCAAGAGATTATGATACCGTCTATGCCTGAACAAAACCGATACTCTCTGCCGGTCAAAGCCGGCGATCAGCGCCAGCTTGGCGAACTTACCGGCGCGGCCTGCGCGACGCTGGTGGCGGAAATGGCCGAGCGTCACGCCGGACCGGTGATCCTTATCACCCCGGACATGCAAAACGCTCTGCGGCTGAATGATGAAATCAGGCAGTTTACTGACAGCATGGTGGCTGGCCTGGCGGACTGGGAAACGCTCCCCTACGACAGCTTCTCGCCGCACCAGGATATTATCTCTTCCCGTCTCGCCACCCTTTATCAGCTTCCGACCATGGAACGCGGCGTGTTGATCGTTCCGGTCAGCACCCTGATGCAGCGCGTCTGCCCGCATAATTTCCTTCATGGTCATGCGCTGGTGATGAAAAAAGGCCAACGTCTGTCGCGGGATGCGCTGCGCTCGCAGCTTGATAGCGCCGGTTATCGCCATGTCGATCAGGTGATGGAGCACGGTGAATACGCCACGCGCGGGGCGCTGCTTGACCTGTACCCAATGGGTAGCGAGCAGCCTTATCGCCTTGACTTTTTTGATGACGAAATCGACAGCCTGCGTCTGTTTGACGTCGACAGCCAGCGCACACTGGAAGAAGTCGTCGCCATTAATTTGCTACCTGCGCATGAATTTCCGATTGACCAGGCCGCTATCGAACTTTTCCGCAGCCAATGGCGCGACCGCTTCGACGTGAAGCGCGACGCCGAACATATTTACCAGCAGGTCAGTAAAGGCACGCTGCCGGCGGGGATCGAATACTGGCAGCCGCTGTTTTTTAACGAGCCGCTACCGCCGCTGTTCAGCTATTTCCCGGCCAAAACGCTGATTGTGAATACTGGCGATCTGGAGGCCAGCGCCGAACGATTCCAGAATGAAACCCGCGCCCGCTTTGAAAATCGCGGCGTCGATCCAATGCGCCCGCTTCTGCCGCCGGAACAACTTTGGCTGCGTAGCGATGAGCTGTTTAGCGAGCTAAAAAAATGGCCGCGCGTGCAGCTTAAAACCGAGCGTCTGGCGGAGAAAGCCGCCAATACCAACCTCGGTTATCAGACATTACCCGAACTGGCAATTCAGGCGCAGAACAAAGCGCCGCTGGATAACCTGCGCCGCTTCCTTGAATCCTTCAGCGGGCCAGTGATTTTCTCTGTGGAAAGCGAAGGCCGTCGCGAAACGCTGGGCGAAATGCTGGCGCGGATTAAGGTGGCGCCGAAATATATTCAACGCCTTGAAGACGCTACCGGTAATGGCCGCTACCTGATGATCGGCGCGGCGGAACACGGTTTTATCGACAGCCAGCGTAACCTGGCGCTGATTTGCGAAAGTGACCTTCTGGGCGAACGCGTTGCCCGTCGCCGCCAGGATTCACGGCGCACCATTAACCCGGACACCTTGATCCGCAACCTGGCGGAGCTGCATATTGGCCAGCCGGTGGTGCATCTTGAGCATGGCGTAGGCCGCTACGCCGGAATGACAACCCTTGAAGCGGGCGGCATTAATGGCGAATACCTGATGCTGACCTACGCCAACGACGCCAAACTGTACGTGCCTGTGTCGTCGCTGCATTTGATTAGCCGCTACGCCGGTGGCGCGGAAGAGAACGCGCCTCTGCATAAACTGGGCGGCGACGTTTGGGCGCGCGCGCGGCAGAAAGCCGCCGAGAAGGTGCGCGATGTGGCCGCCGAGCTGCTGGATATTTACGCCCAGCGAGCAGCAAAAGCAGGCTACGCGTTTAAACATGATAAAGAGCAGTACCAGCTATTCTGCGACGGCTTCCCGTTCGAAACTACGCCTGATCAGGCGCAGGCCATCAACGCCGTGTTAAGCGATATGTGCCAGCCGCTGGCGATGGACCGTCTGGTCTGTGGCGATGTCGGCTTTGGTAAAACTGAAGTCGCCATGCGCGCCGCTTTTCTGGCGGTTGAAAACCATAAGCAGGTGGCGGTGCTGGTGCCGACCACCCTGCTCGCCCAGCAGCACTTTGATAACTTCCGCGATCGCTTCGCCAACTGGCCGGTGCGCATCGAGATGCTCTCGCGTTTCAGAAGCGCCAAAGAACAGGCGCAGATCCTCGAACAGGTCGCTGAAGGGAAAGTCGACATACTTATCGGTACCCATAAGCTGCTGCAACCGGACGTTAAGCTGCGCGATCTTGGCCTGCTAATTGTCGATGAAGAGCACCGCTTCGGCGTGCGCCACAAAGAGCGCATCAAGGCAATGCGCGCCGATGTCGATATCCTGACCCTGACCGCGACGCCGATTCCGCGAACTCTGAATATGGCGATGAGCGGGATGCGCGATTTGTCGATTATTGCTACGCCGCCCGCCCGCCGTCTGGCGGTCAAAACCTTTGTGCGCGAATATGATGCTCTGGTGGTGCGTGAGGCTATCCTGCGCGAAGTGCTGCGCGGCGGCCAGGTTTACTATCTCTTTAATGATGTCGAAAACATCCAGAAAGCGGCAGACAAGCTGGCAGAGTTGGTACCGGAAGCACGTATCGCCATCGGCCACGGGCAGATGCGCGAGCGTGAGCTGGAGCGAGTGATGAATGATTTCCACCACCAGCGCTTTAACGTGCTGGTGTGCACCACCATCATCGAAACCGGGATCGACATTCCCACCGCCAACACCATTATTATCGAACGCGCCGACCACTTTGGTCTGGCGCAGTTGCACCAGCTGCGCGGTCGTGTTGGTCGTTCGCACCATCAGGCCTATGCCTGGCTGCTGACGCCACATCCGAAAGCGATGACTACCGATGCGCAAAAACGCCTTGAGGCTATCGCGTCGCTGGAAGATCTCGGCGCCGGGTTCGCTCTGGCGACCCATGATCTCGAAATTCGCGGCGCGGGTGAACTATTGGGCGAAGATCAGAGCGGTTCCATGGAAACCATCGGCTTCTCGCTGTATATGGAGCTGCTGGAAAACGCCGTCGATGCCCTGAAAGCCGGGCGCGAACCCTCTCTGGAAGATCTCACCAGCCAGCAGACGGAAGTTGAGTTACGGATGCCGTCACTGCTTCCGGACGACTTTATCCCGGACGTGAATACTCGCCTGTCGTTCTACAAGCGCATTGCCAGCGCGAAAAATGAAAACGAGCTGGAGGAGATCAAGGTTGAGCTTATCGACCGCTTCGGCCAACTGCCGGATCCGGCAAGAAACCTGCTCGATATCGCCCGTTTACGCCAGCAGGCGCAGAAGCTAGGGATCCGCAAACTGGAGAGCAACGAAAAAGGCGGTACCGTTGAGTTTAACGAGAAGAATCACGTTAACCCCATGTGGCTAATTGGCTTATTGCAGAAACAGCCTCAGCACTATCGACTTGATGGCCCGACGCGTCTGAAGTTTATGCAGGACCTTGCCGAGCGTAAAACTCGGATGGACTGGGTGCGTCAGTTTATGCGTCAACTGGAAGAAAACGCCACCGCTTAGCGGGATACGGGATACGGCCAGGACGCCGTGTCCCGCCCCTCCAACATGCTCTGCAAAATTTACAAACATTTTGCAATCCCTCTGCACTTCCCAACACTCGCTACGCCATAATGCGCAAGACTTTACGTATAAAAATAACCACTTACATTATATGGAATTAGCGTGATGAAAAGCTTTTCGCGTATTTCAATTTGGTTGGGGATGATTGTCATCGCCGCCGCGCTGGCGCTACCCGCCCGCGCAAATACCTGGCCGCTGCCGCCTCCGGGCAGCCGGCTGGTTGGGCAAAATCAGTTTCACGTCGTCGAAAATAACGGCGGTTCCCTGGAAGCCATTGCCAAAAAGTACAATGTCGGTTTTCTGGCGCTGCTACAGGCGAACCCTGGCGTTGATCCTTACGTTCCGCGAGCGGGCAGCGTGCTGACGATTCCGCTACAAACCCTGTTACCTGAAGCGCCGCGCGAAGGGTTAGTCCTTAACCTGGCCGAGCTGCGCCTCTACTACTATCCGCCGGGTAAAAGCGAGGTCACCGTCTATCCTATCGGCATTGGTCAGTTGGGCGGCGATACCATTACGCCAACGATGGTCACTACCGTTTCCGACAAGCGCGCAAACCCGACCTGGACGCCTACGGCCAATATTCGCGCCCGCTATAAAGCAATGGGCATTGACCTGCCCGCCGTCATGCCTGCCGGGCCAGATAACCCGATGGGCCACCACGCCATTCGTCTGGCAGCCTACGGCGGCGTCTATCTGCTTCACGGCACTAACGCTGATTTCGGCATCGGTATGCGCGTCAGCTCCGGCTGCATCCGCCTGCGCGATGACGATATCAAAACGTTGTATAGCAAGATAACGCCGGGCACTAAGGTCACCATTATCAATACGCCGATTAAAGCCTCTGTCGAGCCGAACGGAACACGTCTGGTTGAAATTCACCAGCCGCTGTCCAAACACATTGATGACGATCCGCAGACGCTGCCTATTACGCTTAACGACAGCATGCAGGCCTTTAAGCAGACCCAGTTAACCGATGAGGATGTTATGGAACGCGCAATGACGCTGCGTTCAGGTATGCCGGTTGACGTGACGCGTCACCATGGTGGCAGCACGCAGTCGCTATAGCCTCCTGAAAGCAAATATAAAAAAACCGCCTGACACAAACGTGCTGGCGGTTTTTTTGTAGCAATAATCAAACAGGGTACAACATATTTCTTGCTAACGCGGGCTGCTGAAGGGGTCAGGTCCGCGTTTTGTCAGTGGCATGACAGGGTACAAAAAATTATTTGTAGATAACCGCAGTCCCGTGAAGGGTGTTAGGACCGGTTACCGAAGTAATACGATAAGAGCTTGCGCCCATTTCTTCAGCCTTTTGCGCCAGCTGATCTTCCAGAGAACCCAGGTTGGTCCCGGCGGAAGCGGAAACGGTGCCAATTTTATGCTGGCCTGCCGGGGTTGACTGAACTTCAACAGCGGCAAAGCTTGCGAAAGAGAGCGAACTAAGAACAGCGGCGATGGCCAATGTTTTAACGTTTTTCATGATTATTATACCTATGCAGATGAATGTTTTTGTAGGGTCGAACGAATTAACTTAACGATCGATAGGTAAATAATAATGTGATCCACATCACACGTCAAACCATTTTTATAACGACCGTTTAACTATTTATAAAAAACTTAAAATTCATACATATATGAATTATTTATTTTTAGAGCAACATCACTGGCAGCCTATGACGTTTATTTTTATAATGGCCTTTCAACAAACCAACACAGGTACAACGGCACCATGACAACTGACGTTCAGGGTTGTGTAAAAAAAAGCCGTGGCCGACCTAAAGTGTTCGACAGGGACGCGGCGCTGGATAAGGCCATGACACTCTTCTGGCAGCACGGCTATGAAGCCACCTCTCTCGCCGATCTGGTGGAGGCGACGGGCGCAAAAGCGCCAACGCTCTATGCAGAATTCGTGAATAAAGAGGGGTTGTTTCGCGCAGTGCTGGATCGCTACATCTCTCGCTTTGCCGCCAAACACGAAGCATTGCTGTTTGATGAGGGCAAAACCGTGGATCAGGCATTGCGCGATTATTTCACCGCTGTCGCCACCTGCTTTACCAGCAAAGAAACGCCCGCAGGCTGCTTTATGGTCAACGCCTCTGCAGCGCTGGCGGCCTCGTCTACCGATATCGCCAATACGCTTAAATCGCGGCATGCCATGCAGGAACAGGCATTGACGCAATTTCTACAGCAGCGGCAGATACGCGGCGAACTTCCGTCTGACGGCGACGTGAGCCAATTGGCGCAGTTCTTAAGCTGCGTATTGCAGGGTATGTCAATCAGCGCCCGCGAAGGTGCAGATTTCACTAAAATCATGCAAATTGCCGAGACCACGATGCGTCTTTGGCCGCAGGTTCTTCAGCACTAAATCTCTCTTTGACCGATGGCTCCTCCGTCGGTCCCCCCCCTGCTTACCCACACATTAAGTAATGCTTTCAATAGGTTATTTGCACATTTCACGTAAATGATATTGATAACAATAATCAATACGGGCAAACTTCAGCCTTAACATTTCTGTTTATTTCACCTTGTAACAACCGGTGCGCCCGTACCGGAAAACTAAAACAACGATATCGTAAACTCATAAAAGGAATGAGCATGAAAACGCGTCTCTGGGTGCTTAACCCACTGCTGCTGGCAACCGCCCTCCCCGCCTGGGCCGCTGATGACAACATGATTGTCAGCGCCAACCGAACGCATCGAACCGTCGCTGAAATGGCCCAGACCACCTGGGTTATCGAAGGCCAGGAAATTGAACAACAGGTTCAGGGCGGTAAAGAGTTCAAAGACGTACTGGCGCAGCTGATCCCCGGCATCGACGTCAGCAGCCAGGGACGCACTAACTACGGCATGAATATGCGCGGCCGTGCGATCGTGGTGCTGATTGACGGCGTTCGCCTTAACTCTTCCCGTACCGACAGCCGTCAGCTCGACTCTATCGATCCTTTCAACATTGAGCACATCGAGGTGATCTCCGGGGCAACATCGCTGTACGGCGGCGGCAGTACCGGCGGTCTTATCAATATCGTCACCAAAAAGGGCCAACAGGAGCGCCAGGTCGATCTGGAGCTGGGCGGCAAAACCGGCTTTGCTAATAGCAACGATCATGATGAGCGCGTCGCGGCGGCGGTGAGTGGTGGAACCGACCACGCATCTGGCCGCTTGTCCGTAGCCTATCAACGCTTTGGCGGCTGGTATGACGGCAACAACGATGCGCTTATCCTCGATAATACCCAGACAGGCCTCCAGCATTCCGACCGCCTGGACGTGATGGGTACAGGCACCATTGAAATTGACGATAACCGTCAGCTGCAGCTAGTTACGCAGTACTATAAAAGTCAGGGCGACGACTACGGACTGTATCTGGGGAAAAATATGTCGGCGGTGACCGGCGACGGTAAAGCCTTCACCACTGATGGGCTTAATTCCGACCGCGTCCCCGGCACCGAACGCCACCTGATTAGTCTGCAATATTCCGATGCTGACTTCTTTGGCCAGAACCTGGTCAGCCAAATCTACTATCGTGATGAATCCCTGACCTTTTACCCCTTCCCTACGCTGAGTAAAGGCCAGGTCAGCAGCTTCTCTTCCTCAAAGCAGGATACCGATCAATATGGCGCGAAGATAACCCTGAATAGCCAGCCGCTGGACGGCTGGGATCTGACCTGGGGACTGGATGCCGATCACGAAACCTTCAACGCCAACCAGATGTTCTTCGACCTGGGGCAATCGATGCCTTCCGGCGGCCTGAATAATCAGTCGATTTATACTACCGGTCGTTATCCGAGCTACAGCATTACCAACCTGGCACCTTTCCTGCAGTCCAGCTATGACCTGAACGATATCTTCACGATTAGCGGCGGTGTGCGCTACCAGTGGACGGAAAATAAGGTCGATGATTTTGTCGGCTACGCCCAGCAGCAGGATGTCGCCAACGGCAAAGTCAGCTCGGCGGATGCGATTCCGGGTGGTAAAACCGATTACGACAACTTCTTATTTAACGCCGGGATTGTTGCCCACCTTACCGACCGTCAGCAAACCTGGTTTAACTTCTCCCAGGGCGTTGAACTGCCGGATCCGGGCAAATATTACGGCATTGGCAAATATGGCGCAGCGGTCAACGGTCATCTGCCTCTGCTTTCAAGCGTTAACGTCGGCGATTCGCCATTGCAGGGAATTAAAGTCAACTCTTACGAGCTCGGCTGGCGCTACACCGGTGATAATCTACGCACTCAGCTGGCAGCTTATTACTCCACCTCAGATAAGACCATCGTCGTTAACCGTACCGATATGACTATCGACGTCGAGTCTGACAAACGCCGTATTTATGGCGTTGAGGGCGCAGTGGATTACTTCTTCCCGAACAGCGACTGGAGCGCCGGGGCTAACTTTAACGTACTGAAATCTCAGGTGAAGAGCAACGGCAGCTGGCAGAAGTGGGATGTGACGCTCGCCTCACCATCAAAGGCGACGGCCTGGGTTGGCTGGGCACCGGAACCGTGGTCGCTACGGGTACAAAGCCAACAGGTATTTGATATCAGCGATGCCAGCGGCAATAAACTTGATGGCTATAACACCGTGGACTTTATCGGCAGCTACGCGCTTCCTCTCGGCAAGCTAACCTTCAGCATCGAAAACCTGCTCAATGAAGACTATGTCACTATCTGGGGCCAGCGCGCACCGCTGCTTTACAGCCCAACCTACGGCAGCAGCTCTTTATATGAGTACAAAGGTCGCGGTCGCACCTTTGGCCTGAACTACGCTCTGAGCTTCTGATAAAAAAGCCCCTCAAACTGAGGGGCTAATAGAAATAAACGTCTTTTTTACGCTTTATTCGTCAGAATCAGCTGGCCGTTACCGTCCAGCGGAATTTGCGTCCCGGGGTCGCGATCCATGCGGATTTTACCCTGCTGGTCGCCGATTTTATAAGTGACGTCATAACCGAGCATTTTTTCCGATTTGTCGTACACCGTTTTGCAGCGCTGCTGGGTAGTGGTGTAGGTATCCCCTTCCTGCATCGATCCCTGTATCTGGTTACCGGCGTAGCCGCCGCCCAGCGCACCGACCACGGTAGCAACATCACGACCGCGTCCGCCGCCAAACTGATGGCCAATAACGCCACCGGCGACTGCACCTAATACGGAACCCGCGATACGGTTTTCATCCTGCACCGGGCGACGATGGGTCACGGTGACGTTTCGGCACTCCTGGCGTGGCGTTTTAACGCTCTCTTTTATCGGCGTACTGGACACCACCTGCGCGTATTGTGGGCCACGATCTAACACGTTAAGACCGGCAACGGCTGCAACGCCCAGCGCGGCGGCCACGCCAATTCCTATACCCGCCAACATCGATTTATTCACGGGAGATCCTCCTTCATTGCTATTGCCTGTAATTCTGCGATCGGGACACAGGGCATGCAAATAAGAAGCGGATTAAAAATACAGGAAAATAGCAGGATTCAGAGGAATCCGAGAAGGTTTAGGGGATAAGGCAGAAGGATATTCTGGAATTGAGCTATAAATATACCCTAAATAATTCGAGTTGCAGGAAGGCGGCAAGTGAGAAAGTCCCGATGAGCTTACTCAAGTAAGTGATTCGGGCGAACGAGCGTAGCCAACGCACAAGCAGCTTGAAGTATGACGGGTATAAATCGGGCGGCAAAACCATCAGGTTCTGCCGCCCGTCGGTCATTAATGCAGCTTCAGACGCGGACGAATAATACGGTTGATACGCCCAACCAGCATCATCAGGCCGGTTTTAAAGTAGCCGTGCAGCGCAATCTGGTGCATACGGTACAGAGAGATATATACGAAACGCGCAATGCGCCCTTCGATCATCATTGAGCCGCGCATCAGGTTGCCCATCAGGCTTCCGACGGTGGAGTAGTTAGAGAGCGATACCAGCGAACCGTGATCTTTATAGGTATAAGATTTCAGCGGTTTGCCTTTCATTTGCGCCAGGATATTGTGCAGAGCGCAGGTTGCCATCTGATGGGCAGCCTGAGCGCGCGGTGGGACAAAGCCCCCTTCAGGACGGGCGCATGACGCACAGTCGCCGATTGCGTAGATATCCTGATCGCGGGTCGTTTGTAACGTCGGCTCAACCACCAGCTGATTGATACGGTTGGTTTCCAGACCGCCAATCTCTTTCATAAAGTCCGGCGCTTTGATCCCGGCCGCCCAGACCATCAGGTCTGCGTCGATAAACTCGCCGTCTTTGGTGTGCAGGCCGTTGGCATCAGCGCTGGTGACCATGGTTTTAGTCAATACGCGAACGCCGAGCTTGGTCAGCTCGCTGTGCGCTGCACCGGAAATACGCGGTGGTAGCGCAGGCAGAATACGCTCCCCGGCTTCCACCAGCGTCACGTTCAGCGCTTCGTTGGTCAGCCCTTTATAGCCGTAGCTGTGCAGCTGTTTTACCGCATTGTGCAGTTCAGCAGACAGCTCCACGCCGGTCGCGCCGCCGCCAACGATGGCGATATTCACCTTACCGTTCGCACCAAGATTCGCTGAATACTTAAGGAACAGATCCAGCATTTCCTGGTGGAAACGACGCGCCTGATGTGGATTATCGAGGAAAATGCAGTTCTCTTTTACGCCTGGGGTATTAAAGTCGTTAGAGGTACTGCCCAGCGCCATCACCAGCGTGTCATAAGGCAGCTTACGCTCGGCCACCAGCAGCTCGCCTTTCTCGTTATGCACTTCGGCAAGGGTGATGGTCTTCGCTTCACGGTTGATATCCATCACCGAGCCCAGCTGGAACTGGAAGCCGTGGTTGCGGGCGTGAGCCAGATAGCTCAGCGCATCTACACCTTCATCAAGTGAACCGGTCGCCACTTCATGCAGCAGCGGTTTCCACAGGTGGCTGTGGTTACGATCAACCAGCGTTATTTTGGCTTTTTTACTGCGGCCCAGCTTTTTACCCAACTGAGTCGCCAGCTCCAGCCCACCGGCACCACCACCTACAATCACTATTTTTTTCATTGGTGTAGTCACACAACCCCCTAAAATTATTAACCAATTGTTAATTAAAAGTTATAACAATAGCCTTTAATTAACAGCAGGTTACAGCAATGAAACCATCCAACGAGATCGAGAATAACATGAACGGTGCATTGGTCATACCAAAATTGATATGCATCAAGTTTTACCGCATATTTTTTGAGCGCACAGCCGCATAACTGGATAAAAAAAGCCCGCGGTGTTTTCACACTGCGGGCTGGAGGAGGATCAGCCGAGGGTTTTGAAGGCTTTTATTCGCTGAAGATGAGGAGAGATATTTTTAAACTTGTGGGTCTGCTCTTCATCCCAGATGATCTCGTAGTAATGATGCAGCAAATCCGCCGAACGCTGGCTATTCAGTGCTTCATCCTGACGCGAGAGCACTACCAGGCAACGATCGCGATTTTTTTCACGGAAGTTATTCACGCACTTAGTGGCGATATCAGCATACTCTTCCGGCCGGTCAATTTTACCTTCCATATTTTCATTGGGGAACAAATTCGGGTTCAGAATGGCCTGACGGATATCACAAAGAAAACCAATCCGTTCAGCCCAGAAACCGCCAAGGCCCACGCCGCAAATAAGCGGGCGATCGTCAGCGCTCAGCTGCAGCATCTTATCGACTTCTTTTAACAAGTGCTGCATATCATGTTTGGGATGCCGCGTGCTGTAGCTAATCAACCGGACGTCCGGGTCGATAAACTGAAGCTGAAGCACCTTCTCATGGTTACCGGGGCTGTTTGAGTCAAAACCATGTAAATAGATAATCATCGCATCCTCACCAGACAACAACGCCTTTCAGGTTTATTACGCGGATTTCGCCTCTTGCCAGCGCTCATGAAGCTGTTCGAGCTGCGCGCTTATCGTTTTCCAGCGGGCGGAATCCCTTAACTCCTGACGGCTAAAGGAACCTTTATGATACAATTTCGTAACACGCTCTGCTTTGATCGGCGACAGGTTATCCAGCACGCTGACCGCACCTTTACGATTATTGCAGACCAGGATCATATCGCAACCCGCATCCAGCGATGCCTGCCCACGCTCGGCGTAGCTGCCCATAATCGCTGCCCCTTCCATAGACAGGTCGTCAGAGAAAATAACTCCGTCAAAGCCCAGTTCACCGCGCAGAACCGTCTTCAGCCAGTGTGCTGAACCGCTGGCCGGACGCGGGTCAACGTCGCTGTAAATAACGTGAGCGGGCATAATGGCATCCAGCCGCTGCTCAGTGATAAGCGTGCGGAACACCGCCATATCTTTAGCACGAATCTCCGCTTGCGCGCGCGGGTCACGCGGCGTCTCTTTGTGTGAATCTGCGGTCACCGCACCGTGACCGGGGAAGTGCTTACCGGTAGTTTTCATTCCCGCACCGTGCATTCCGTCAATAAAATGACGGGCTATCGCCAGCGCTTTATCGGGGTCTTCATGATAAGAACGTTCGCCGATGGCAGCGCTGATATGCCCAACGTCCAACACCGGCGCAAAGCTAATATCGATATCCATGGCGATCATTTCGCTGGCCATCAACCAACCGGCCTCTTCTGCCAGCTTACCGCCCTCTTCCATGCCGAGCAGCGCGGCAAAGGATTGCGCCGCCGGCAGGCGGGTAAAACCCTCGCGGAAACGCTGCACGCGGCCGCCTTCCTGGTCAACCGCCACCACCAGATGGTTGCGCGAAGCCTCGCGGATCTGGCGAACCAGCTCGCGTAACTGCGCCGGATCGTGGTAGTTGCGGGTAAACAGGATTAGCCCGCCAACTAAAGGATGCGCCAGAATCTCACGCTCTTCCGCATCCAGTTCAAAACCTTCGACATCCAACATTACCGGGCCCACACATACCTCTCTTATCTTTTTATTCTTTCTCTAACTGACGCCATATCTCATTCGCCAGCGCAATAAACTGTCGATCGCCGGTTTGTTGCCAGCGTCGCTCATACCAGCCTGCCATCAGCAGACGTACCCATGGACGCCAGCGCTGTATTTGTCGCCATAGCCGAAGCTCATCAATATGCGCCAGCCTCGCGTACTCTGCCGCTAGCTGGCGGTGCGCCACGGGCTCAATCCATACCGCAGCCAGCTCCAGCGCGATATCACCATCCCCGGCATATTCCCAATCAATAAGCCGCAGCCCGCCCTCGCTATGGACAATATTGCCCGCATGAACATCCATGTGTAATGGCGCGAGGCGCAACGGCCGAGGTTCGCCGCGTAGCAACAGTTGCTTATGCCAGCGCAACCATAACGGCGTGCGCCGGGCGGAATCGCACTGCTGCCAGTAAAGCTCAAGCAATGGGCTCAGCGTAATACGCCAGCCAAAGCGTGGTTGGCGATGCAGATGATACAGTAACCCCGCAAGCGCCGGACACTCCGGCAGTGCGTTTGCCACGTCACCGATGAAATATTCCACCACCATCCAGGCAGGAGAATAAAAAAGCGGAGCCGGAGCAAGCGTAGCAGGGAGACGGGAGAGCGCATGGTACTGGCGACGAAAATAACAGATTGGCGCCTGCACATCATGCGGCTGGCGCAGAACCAATCTTTGTCGACCATCGCTGATGACACAACTGCCGCCGCTCAGACCGTTTTCAGTCAGCGCGGCGACAGGCGAAAAGCAAGGAAAAAAGCGCGACAGCACTTCGTCGCGCGTAAGCTTATTGTTGCTGAACCGCACCTTTACCTGACCAGATAATTTCGCCAGTTTGCACCAGCATCAGTTGCATTTTCAGCTCAGGCGAGTTGACGTTGCCGGTCGCGTTGGAATAGAGCACATACTGTGCGCCAACGGTACGGGCAATACCCATCGCCTTACTGCGGCTGCCGAGGCTATCCTGTGGCGACAGACCAAGCTGCTGTTTGGCGACGCCAAGCTGCTGCTGCGATACCAGGGTAAATTTCCCGTTACCCGCCAGCGCGTTGTGTAATGCGGTTGTCGCCTCAGCGGCGTTCAACGTGCCGTTGGTGCGGTTGTTTACGCTATCAATCAGCAGAATACTACCTGCTGTCACGCCACCCGCTTGCAGCATTTGTCCAACCATCGGCTGCACTGCGCTGCTCCAGTCATAATGACGCACGCGCGGGGCCGGTTGCGCTGGCTCCTCGCCATGTTCAATTGGGCCTGGCTGCGTAGGTATCACAGGAATACTTGGCACAGTTGGCTGCGGCTGAACAGGCTGCTGCGGTTTTGGCTGTGCTTCCTCAACGGGAGCGGGCTGCTGACCTGGCCCTACGCACCCGGCAAGGAATATCGCCAGTGCGGTAACAAGTGCATAGCGACACATTTTAATCATTACGATGACCTCTTACAGATAAAGATAAAGTCGGGCCTTGTGCGCCCCCAGAATATTGGCGCTGCCGTAAAGCGTGATCGAGGAGTGCGCGGGAACCGTTATGCTGCGCGCCGGTTCAAGTGGATGCATCTCCAGCCCTCTGGCGTCATACCAGAAAAAGCGATAGTGCACGGTCACCGGTACCTGGCGCTCATTAAATAGTCGTGTGGTCGCCGTCGCTTGTATCTCTGAGGCGGTCACCGTCGGTACTTCAGCGCTAATCCCCGCCGCCAGTACGTTAGATTCCATCACCAGACTTTGCTGATCGCTGACCGGTATTTCCGGATGCGAGCTGCATCCAACCAGGAGCGTCGCGGCCAGAAGTGCGCCGAAATGGGCTGCGCGCATGGGTATTAACCTTTGTGGGCCAGCATTGGACCTAATGGACGCCCACCCAGCAGATGCATGTGGATATGATAGACCTCCTGACCCCCGTGGCGATTGCAATTGACGATCAGGCGGTAACCATCGTCAGCCAGCCCCTCGTCGCGGGCAATTTTCGCCGCAACGGTCATCATCCGACCAAGAGCCAGTTCATGCTCCGTAGTTACATCGTTGACAGTTGGAATCAGGATATTAGGAATGATCAGAATATGGGTCGGTGCCTGCGGAGAGATATCGCGAAAAGCAGTGACCAACTCGTCCTGATAAACAATATCCGACGGGATCTCCCGGCGAATGATTTTGCTGAAAATCGTTTCTTCTGCCATGACTGATTCCTTATTAATTTTATACCGTGCTCTGGCCTGCCCCTGCAGATAAACGCGGATGCACAGGATTCGCTTAAGAGTATGAGCGAGTTACTCCCACTCTTTCAACCTGAAAGCGTTTTTTCTTACGCGACAAAGGACTTAGCTGCTGACTGATTAATCATTTCGCACCTCAGGCTTTTCTGTTGAGCAATAGTGAAACATTCATCGCATCCATTTTACTCATGTTTACATATTAAATATTAATGCGTATATTTCTCATTTGTATTCATATTGAATGCAACGCGCTTTCGATCGACCGCGGTCACAGAGCCCCGGCGAATAATAATTATCTTATGATCAAGGGTTTATGATGTCTCTCTCCACCACCTTCCAGGATGGGCGTATCACACCGTCCCTGCTTGCTATGGGCATAGCGTTGGCGCTCTTTCCTCAGCTCAGCCAGGCCGTCAGCAAGGCCGAAGACACGATTATTGTAGAAGGTTCCGCAGATACCGGCTCAGATACGCAAGAGCAGGATTACAGCGTCAAAACCACCTCCGCCGGGACCAAAATGGAGATGGCCCAGCGCGATATTCCGCAATCGGTCAGTATCATTACCGAACAGCGGATGCAGGACCAGCAGTTGCAAACTCTGGGCGACGTGATGGACCACACTACCGGGATCAGCAGCAGCCAGGCCGACTCTGACCGCACCAGCTATTACTCCCGTGGTTTTCAGATAGATAACTATATGGTTGATGGCATTCCGACCTGGTTTGAATCCCGCTGGAACCTGGGCGATGCCCTTACCGACATGGCACTGTTCGAGCGAGTAGAAGTCGTGCGCGGCGCCAATGGCCTGCTGACAGGTACGGGTAACCCAGCCGCATCAATCAACATGATTCGTAAACATGCCACCAGCCGCGAGTTTAAAGGCAATGTCTCTGCGGAGTACGGTAGCTGGAATAAGCAGCGATACGTTGCTGATATGCAAAGCCCGCTCACCGAAGAGGGTAACGTACGCGCGCGCATTATCGCTGGCTATCAAAATAATGATTCGTGGCTCGATCGTTATAACAGCGAAAAAACCTTCTTCTCCGGCATTCTTGATGCTGACCTCGGGACCTCAACCAGTTTATCCGCTGGCTACGAATATCAGCGTATCGACGTGAATAGCCCAACATGGGGCGGCCTGCCGCGCTGGAATACCGATGGCAGCAAAAACCACTACGATCGTTCTCATAGCACAGCCCCTGATTGGGCCTATAACGACAAAGAGATCAACAAAGTTTTCGTCACGCTGAAACAGCGCTTTGCCGATACCTGGCAGGCGACCATGAATGCAACCCATTCAGAGGTTAAATTCGACAGCAAAATGATGTACGTAGACGCGTACGTTAATAAAGAGACCGGGATGCTAGTTGGTCCTTATGGCAATTACGGTCCGAGCTTTACCTACGTTGGTGGTACCGGCTGGAACAGCGGCAAACGTAAAGTCGATGCCGTGGATTTGTTTGCAGATGGCGGCTACGACCTGTTTGGTCGCCAGCACAACCTGATGATTGGCGGCAGCTACAGCAAGCAAAATAACCGCTACTTCAGCTCCTGGGCAAACGTATTTCCGGATGAGATCGGTAATTTCTATGACTTTAATAGCGCCAGCTTCCCGGAAACCAACTGGGGACCGCAGAGCCTGGCGCAGGACGATACCACGCGAATGAAATCGGTATATGCGGCGACTCGTATCTCCCTGCTTGATCCGCTGCACCTGATCCTTGGCGTCCGCTATAACAATTGGAGTATCGAGACGCTGACCTATAATATGGAGAAAAACCATACTACGCCGTACGCCGGTCTGGTTTACGACATCAACGATAACTGGTCGGCCTACACCAGCTATACCTCCGTTTTCCAGCCGCAGAATAAGCGTGATAGCTCCGGTAAATATCTGACCCCGGTTACCGGTAATAACTATGAAGTCGGCCTGAAGTCCGACTGGATGGACAGCCGCCTGACCACCACCCTCTCCATATTCCGCATCGAACAGGATAACCTCGGCCAGGCAACCGGCGGGCAAATCCCTGGCAGCAACGGCGAGGCGGCTTATAAAACCGTCAATGGTACCGTAAGCAAAGGGGTGGAGTTCGAAATCAACGGCGCGCTTACCGATAACTGGCAGATGACCTTCGGCGCGACTCGCTTTGTTGCAGAGGATAATGAAGGCAACGCGGTGAACCCTAATCTGCCGCGTACCAGCGTCAAGCTGTTCACCAGTTATCGCCTGCCGGTGATGCCTGATCTGACCGTTGGCGGCGGCGTAAACTGGCAGAACCGGGTGTACAAGGATACCGTTACGCCGTACGGTACTTTCCGTGCGGAACAAGGCAGCTACGCGCTGGTGGATTTGTTTACCCGTTACCAGGTCAGCAAAAACTTTGCCTTACAGGGCAACGTCAATAACCTGTTCGACAAAACCTACGATACCAACATCGACGGCTCGATTGTGTACGGCGAACCGCGCAACTTTAGCATTACTGCCAGCTATCAGTTCTGATAGGTGGTCAATGTTTCGGGAGCCAATCGGCTCCCTTTTTTATGTTATATACCCTAAATAATTCGAGTTGCTTAAAGGCGGCAAGGGAGTGAGTTCCCAGGAGCATAGATAACTATGTGACTGGGGGGAATGAGCGTAGCCAACACATAAGCAACTTGAAGTATGACGGGTATAGACCCATTAAAAAAGCAGCCATTTGGCTGCCTTAGTCTCCCCACATCACAACTTAGTTGCTGCGGATGTACTCATCCATTTCAGTTTTCAGGTTATCGGATTTGGTACCGAAGATTGCCTGAACACCTGAACCTGCAACAACCACGCCAGCAGCGCCCAGTTTTTTCAGGCCAGCCTGATCAACTTTCGCTACATCCGCCACGCTAACGCGCAGACGGGTGATACATGCGTCGAGGTTAGTAATGTTTTCTTTACCGCCGAAGGCTGCAATCAGGGCCGGAGCCATCTCGCTGGTTGCGCCAGCTTTACTGTCATCGGTGGCATCTTCACGACCCGGCGTTTTCAGATCCAGCGCTTTAATCAGCACACGGAACACCACGTAGTAAACGATGGCGTAGCAGATGCCGACAATCGGGAACAGCCACAGCTTGCTGCTGTTGCCGGACAGAACGATAAAGTCAATCAGACCGTGAGAGAACGACGTACCGTCACGCATACCCAGCAGGATACAGATCGGGAATGCCAGACCTGCCAGAATCGCATGGATGACGTACAGGATCGGCGCAACGAACATGAAGGAGAACTCGATCGGCTCGGTGATACCGGTCAGGAACGAGGTCAACGCTGCGGAGATCATGATGCCGCCCACTTTCGCGCGGTTTTCTGGTTTAGCAGAGTGCCAGATGGCAATAGCAGCAGCCGGCAGACCGTACATTTTGAACAGGAAGCCGCCGGACAGTTTGCCCGCAGTCGGGTCGCCTGCCATATAGCGCGGGATATCGCCGTGGAATACCTGGCCTGCTGCGTTGGTGTATTCACCAATCTGCATCTGGAAAGGAACGTTCCAGATGTGGTGCAGACCAAACGGCACCAGGCAGCGCTCGATGAAGCCATAGATACCAAACGCGACAACCGGGTTCTGATAAGCAGCCCACTGTGAGAACGTCTGGATAGCAGTACCGATCGGCGGCCAAATGAAGGAGAGCACGATGCCCATAAAGATCGCGGTCAGACCGGAAATGATCGGCACGAAACGTTTACCGGCGAAGAAGCCCAGATACTCAGGCAGCTTAATACGGTAGAAGCGATTAAACATGTACGCCGCGATCGCGCCCGCAATAATACCGCCCAGTACGCCGGTATCTGCAAGGTGTTTAGCCGCAATCTCTTCAGCAGGTAAATGCAGAACCAGAGGCGCTACCACCGCCATGGTTTTCACCATGATGCCGTAAGCGACAACCGATGCCAGCGCAGATACGCCATCGTTATTGGTGAAGCCTAACGCAACACCGATAGCGAAAATCAGCGGCATATTGGCGAAGACCGAACCGCCCGCTTCTGCCATAACATGTGAAACGACTTCTGGCAGCCAGCTGAAGTTTGCGGAACCGACGCCCAGCAGGATACCTGCGATAGGCAGTACGGATACCGGTAGCATCAGCGATTTACCGACCTTCTGCAGGTTAGCAAATGCATTCTTAAACATAATTGAGAGTGCTCCTGAGTATTTGGTGCTTTTTTACGTTTTCACGCATTGGCCCGGGGGGAGAACCGCGCCGTGGACAGGACGTCTAAGCGCCCTTTATTTATTACACAGAGTAAAATAATTAGCGGAATGATTGTTTGACGGCTATCACGTTTCAATCAGCCTTCAGGTAAAAACTTACACTGTTTTACATAACTCGTGTCTGAATGTTGCCAAAAAAGCTTCACCGCCCCATTTGTGGCGGTGAACTTTACTCGCTTTGAGCATTAATTACGAGCCTTAAAATAATAAGGAAGATCAGGCAGGTTGTAGCCGGGCGGGGTCAATATGAAAAAGCGTTGCAAAGTTTTCCGTGGTCCGTTGCGCTAGCGTATCCAGCGAGACACCTTTCAGAACGGCCATGTACTCAGCTACGTCACGAACCATCGCCGGTTGGTTCTCTTTACCACGGTGCGGTACCGGCGCCAGATACGGCGAATCGGTCTCCACCAACAGGCGGTCAAGTGGCACATAACGCGCGGCATCGCGCAGCTGTTCTGCATTACGGAACGTTACAATACCGGAAAACGAGATATAGAACCCCATGTCCAGCAGCTTACCCGCAGTCTCCCTATCTTCAGTGAAACAGTGTAGTACGCCACCGCAATCCGTCACTTTTTCTTCGCGTAAAATTGCCAGCGTATCAGCGCGGGCATCACGAGTATGCACAATAACCGGCTTGTTAAGTTCCCGACCGATACGAATATGATCGCGGAACGACGTCTGTTGACGTGTTTTGGTTTCTGGCGTGTAGAAATAATCCAGCCCGGTTTCGCCCATCGCCACTACCCCCTCTTCCGCCGCAAGTTTGCGCAGCTCCTCGACGTCGTACTCTTCATCCTGATTTAACGGATGCACGCCACAGGAGAAAGCAACGCTGTCACTCTGTCCCACCAGCTCGCGCATACTGCGATACCCTGGTAGCGTCGTGGCAACCGCAAGGCAAAACTTCACATCGCGCGCGGCGGCTTTTGCCAGCACATCGTCCACATTTTTATGCAGCGTTTGATAATCCAGGCCATCAAGGTGGCAATGGGAGTCGACTAAAAACATGATGTCTCTCTCAGAGATGGGATACGGGAAGTACCGCCCCGGGTTGCAGGTAATGTTCCCAGCGCAGAAGGCGCTCGGTTAGCAGTAGTTCGCGGTTAACACCAACAACGTTTAATAGCTGCTCGCGGCAGAAGCTCACGTCGCGTGCTATCGCTTGTAAACGTGCGGCAGGCAGAGTTTGGGCCAGTTGATTCACCAGCGTCCAGACGTCAGGGTTACTGACAAGCGTAATCCCCTGCTGTCTTTTTTGCGCATCAACCAGCAGCGATGCCAGCCAATGCAGTCGAACTGCGGCCTGTTCATGATTTAAAACAGGTAGCAGCGTCAGCCAGTCACCCTGAGTTAAAACGTTTGCCAGCGTCTGACAAAGCTGTTGGCGCGCAGTCCAGTGAGCATCCTGGAGCAGCGCCAGAGCTGCCGCTGGCGCATTCGCGCTAAGACGCAGAGCAGCAAGCAATGCATCTTGTGACATTGTCACTTCACGCTCTAACCACGCCAGTGCGTACGATTCCGGAGGTGGTGTGAGGTGATGTAAACGGCATCGACTGCGCAACGTCGCCAGCAAACGCGCGGGTTCCTGGCAAGCGAGGAAGAACCAGGTATTCTCCGGCGGTTCCTCCAGCGTTTTCAGCAACGCGTTGGCCGCCGCGTCAGTTAGCATGGCGGCATCACCGATCCATATCACCTTCGCGCCGCCCAGCCGGGCGTGTTCGTAGAGCTTTTCGTTGATGTCGCGCACGGCATCAATACCGAGCGAACTCTTCCCCTTTTCAGGAGACAACGCATAATAATCAGGATGAGTACCCGCCTGCATCAGCTGACAGCTGCGGCAATGGCCACAGCTTTTATGCCCTTCCGGTTGTCGGCACATCAGGAAGCGGCACAGCGCATAAATCAACGCATCGCTCCCCATGCCCGGCAATGCCTGGACCAGTAGCGCATGGTGACCCCGTCCTGCCTGGTAGCTGGAAACTAGCTGTTCGAAAGACGGGCGTAACCACGGGTACCATTTCATGCGCGCAGCTCCGCCACCCACTGGCTCACTACCGCACGAATATCACGTTCCACAGCTTCCAGCGGCTGCGTGGCGTCCACGGTGCGAATGCTGGGGTCAAGTGCGGCCAGCTCAAGGTAGCGTGCGCGGGTACGGTTGAAGAAATCCAGGGATTCCTGTTCGATACGATCAAGATCGCCACGAGCGCGAGCGCGCTTGAGTCCCACCGCTGGCGTCACATCAAGATAAAGGGTCAAGTTGGGACGAAAATCGCCCAGCACCGCATCGCGCAGGGTTGCCAGCATGGTTTGATCGATACCACGACCACCGCCCTGATAGGCTTGAGTAGAGAGATCATGACGATCGCCGATCACCCACTGACCGCGAGCCAGCGCCGGTTTAATCACTGTTTCAACCAACTGCACGCGAGCCGCATAAAACATCAGCACTTCAGCTTTGTCATTGATAACTTCATCGCCGGTTGACTGAATATCCAGAACCAGGCTGCGCAGCTTCTCGGCCAGAATGGTGCCGCCCGGCTCGCGGGTGAACACCATATCGCTAACGCCCAGCTGTTTTAGCGTATCTACCACCAGATTACGTGCGGTGGTCTTCCCTGCGCCTTCCAGGCCCTCGATGACGATATAGTTACTGCGCATTTTTTTCCTTAAGTACTTTCAGATATTCCTGCACCGAACGGTTATGGCTGGTCAGATTGGTATTGAACGTATGACCCCCTTTTCCGTCGGCGACAAAATAGAGATACGGCGTTTTTGCCGGATGGGCAGCGGCATTCAGAGAAGCCTCTCCCGGTGCGGCGATAGGCCCTGGCGGCATGCCGTTAATGACATAAGTATTGTAAGCCGTTGGGGTTTCCAGGTCTTTACGCGTTAACTTGCCATTATAACTCTCACCCATCCCATAAATCACGGTCGGATCGGTTTGCAGACGCATGCCAATACGCAAGCGATTGATAAAGACCGATGCCACGCGATCGCGCTCTTCAGACACCGCCGTCTCTTTTTCAATAATGGAGGCCATTGTCAGCAGTTGGTTCTGATCTTTATACGGCAGATTATCCATCCGCCCTTCCCAGGCTTTCTCAACCGCAGAAAGCATTTTCTGATGCGCTCGCTTAAGGATCGCCACATCGCTGGTATTGGCGGTATACATCCAGGTATCCGGCCAGAACCAACCCTCTACCCAGTCCGCATGCTCCAGACCAAGGGCCTTCGCGACGGTCTCATAGCTGTCATCCGCCAGCGTATGTTTCACATAAGGCGCATCGCGAAGCTGGCGCAGATAGTCACTTACCCGCATACCTTCGACAAAGCGCAACGGAAACTGGGCTTCTTTCCCACTGGCCAACAGTTGCAACATCTGACGTACCGTCATGCCAGGCGTGAAACGATATGTCCCAGCTTTAAAGTGGGATAGCTCAGGCTCAATACGCAGCAACCACTGGAACACCCGTGGCCGGTTAATGACTTTATCGCCGTAAAGCTGTTGGCCCAGCGCGATGCGCCCGGTGCCCGTTTCAAGAGTAAAGATGGTTTCTTCTTTAATGAGTAACTTGCTATCCGCCAATTGGCGAACTTTCCACATGCCGACGCCCGCAGCAATGCCCAGCACCACTACCAGCAACAAGATGAAACGTAACATTTTCTTCATGACTAATCAGACAGCTCACACAATGGGGCTAAAAAATGGTAAAGCTCGCGCGCGGACCAACATGTGTCGTCCCAACGGCGAACCGGCACCAGCGGCATTAATGCGTTACAGATAAGCACTTCGTCGGCTTCGCGTAGCGCATCGGGGCGCGTAGTCACTTCGACAACGCGAAACGGCGATGGTGCCAGCGTTGCGAGAATGTGCTGGCGCATAATACCGTTTACTCCCGCCTGATCGAGGCGCGGGGTAAAAACATCAAATCCTTTACGCCAGAATACGTTCGCGGCACAGCATTCCGTAAGCCACCCTTCACTGTCAAGAACCAGTGCTTCATCAGCGTCCATCTGCTCAAGATGAGAGCGGATCAGTACCTGCTCCAGGCGGTTAAGGTGTTTTAGTCCGGCAAGAGAAGGATTACGTCCCAGCTGCATGGGACTTAGCGACACAGAAACCCCTTCTTCTCGCCAGCGGGCATAATGGGCAGGATATGGAGACACGCTAAGTATTCGGGTAGGGTTTGTGCAGCCCACAGTGCTGTATCCACGGCCGCCGGCGCCACGAGTGATCATCACCTTCAGAACCCCCTCCTGACACGGCTGCGCCAGACGTTGCATCTCCTCAGCTAATACTTTCCAGTCGCTAAAAGTAATTAAGAGTCTTTCACAGGTAGTTTGCAGGCGCGCCAGATGAGCAGGCAGAAATTGTACACGGCCCCCAATTATTCGAGCTGTCGTAAAACAACCATCACCGAACTGCACACCGCGATCGTTCACCGCAAGCGTTTCACTTTCAGTGCCATTTATCATAAACATAAAGGACTCCTTATCGCTGGTCGGTCAGTGTCGCAGGAGGAAAGATACGGTACAAGCGGAGAAAGCCGAATAAAAAAGGCCCGACAAGCGGGCCAATTTTTGATGGGCATTAACGGCATAACTAATGTTGTGCCAGGCGCGCATCAGACCTTTTTAAAGATCAGCGAACCATTTGTACCACCGAAGCCGAAGGAGTTACACAAGGTATACTCCATACCGCTAACCTGGCGTGCTTCGTGCGGGACGAAGTCGAGGTCGCAACCATCATCCGGGTTATCCAGATTGATAGTCGGCGGAACAGCTTGATCGCGCAGCGCCAGGATAGAGTAGATAGACTCTACTGCACCCGCGGCACCGAGCAAGTGGCCGGTCATTGATTTAGTCGAGCTGACCATTACTCGGCCGGCTGCATCACCGAAGACAGACTTAACCGCCTGCGCTTCTGCTTTATCGCCAGCAGGCGTTGAGGTACCGTGCGCGTTGACGTAGCCAATCTGGCCTGCATCGATACCTGCATCACGAATAGCGTTAACCATCGCCAGTGCCGCTCCAGCGCCATCTTCCGGCGGCGAAGTCATATGGTAGGCATCGCTGCTCATACCAAAGCCGACGATTTCAGCGTAGATTTTCGCACCGCGTTTTTTGGCATGCTCGTACTCTTCCAGCACGACCATTCCCGCACCATCACCCAGCACAAAACCATCACGCTCTTTGTCCCACGGACGGCTTGCCGCCTGAGGACTGTCATTACGAGTGGAGAGCGCACGTGCTGCACCAAACCCACCAACGCCCAGTGGGGTACTGGCTTTTTCTGCACCACCGGCAACCATTACGTCAGCATCACCGTAGGCGATAATGCGCGCGGCTTGACCAATGTTGTGTACGCCCGAAGTGCAAGCGGTCGCGATGGAAATACTCGGTCCACGCAGACCAAACATGATGGTCAGATGCCCGGCCACCATGTTAACGATTGTGGAAGGAACAAAGAACGGGCTGATCTTACGCGGTCCGCCTTTTACCAGCGAACTGTGGTTTTCTTCGATCAGGCCAAGCCCGCCAATACCGGAACCAATAGCGGCACCGATGCGGGTAGCATTCTCTTCCGTCACTTCAAGGCCAGAATCCTGCATGGCCTGAATGCCAGCGACAATTCCATATTGAATGAATGCATCCATCTTGCGCTGTTCTTTGCGCGAGATGAAATCATCACAGTTAAAATCCTTTACTAAGCCAGCAAATTTCGTTGCATAGGCGCTAGTATCGAAATGGTCGATCAGGCTGATGCCACTCTGACCGGCAAGGAGAGCTTTCCAGGTAGACTCTACGGTATTGCCGACAGGAGACAACATGCCCAGTCCGGTCACAACTACACGACGCTTAGACACGGTTGTCCTCCAGGGAGGGAAAATAGATTCTTGTGGGACAAAATGTAGATAAAACTCAGGCGGTCGAATGACCGCCTGGAGATGTTCACTTACGCCTGGTGACCGTTGATGTAATCAATGGCAGCCTGAACAGTAGTGATTTTCTCAGCTTCTTCGTCCGGAATCTCAGTATCAAACTCTTCTTCCAGAGCCATTACCAGCTCAACGGTGTCAAGAGAATCAGCGCCCAGGTCTTCAACGAAGGAAGCATTGTTGGTAACTTCTTCCTGCTTAACGCCCAGCTGTTCGCCGATAATTTTCTTAACGCGTTCTTCGATAGTGCTCATACTCTTAAATTTCCTATCAAAACTCGCTTTCGCGATGGTTTTCGTAGTGTATAAAATGTTGAAAAATTTGCAACTAAATCCCGGCAGGTCTTACCACGATTTTACGCTATTTTGCGGCTTTTTGCCCTCATAACGCAAATCATTTTGCACAAAACATTACGGTGAATCGCACGGACTGCGCGGTTCCTGAGCGTTTTGCACAAATCTCGGTCAGACCATATACATCCCGCCGTTGACGTGCAAAGTTTCACCGGTGATGTAACTCGCTTCGTCAGAAGCTAAAAATGCAACCGCACTGGCGATTTCATTTGGAGAGCCGAGGCGCCCCGCAGGAACTGCCGCCAGAGTACCCGCACGCTGCTCATCGGTCAGCGCACGTGTCATGTCCGTTTCAATAAAGCCCGGAGCAACAACGTTTACAGTAATACCGCGTGACGCAACTTCGCGAGCCAGTGATTTACTGAAGCCAATCAGACCCGCTTTCGCCGCAGCGTAGTTGGCCTGACCTGCATTTCCCATGGTACCAACCACAGAACCGATAGTGATAATACGTCCATGACGCTTTTTCATCATAGCGCGCATTACCGCTTTTGACAGACGGAAAACAGATGACAGATTGGTTTCGATAATATCGTTCCACTCGTCATCTTTCATGCGCATTAACAGGTTATCACGAGTAATCCCGGCATTGTTCACCAGGATATCAACTTCACCAAATTCTGCGCGAATATTTCCCAGAACAGATTCGATAGATGCCGGATCGGTCACATTCAACAGCAGACCTTTGCCATTGGCACCTAAATAATCGCTGATCGCCTGCGCACCGCTTTCGCTGGTTGCAGTACCAATGACTTTAGCGCCACGGGCAACGAGCGTTTCAGCAATTGCGCGGCCAATCCCGCGACTTGCACCGGTAACCAGCGCGATTTTTCCTTCAAAACTCATGATTTTCCTCTTTTATTGCTCAAGCGCCGCAGACATGGCCGCCGGCTCGTTAAGCGCGGAGGCAGTCAGGGTGTCAACAATACGTTTAGTCAGGCCGGTGAGGACTTTACCCGGCCCCACTTCATACAGATGCTCTACGCCCTGTGACGCCATAAACTCAACGGTTTTGGTCCACTGAACCGGGCTATACAGCTGGCGGATCAATGCATCACGGATAGCATCAGGTGTAGTTTCACACTTCACGTCAACATTGTTCACAACCTGAACAGTCGGTGTATTAAAGGTGATTTTTTGTAATTCAACGGCCAATTTTTCGGCAGCAGGCTTCATCAATGCACAGTGGGATGGCACGCTGACCGGCAGCGGCAACGCACGTTTAGCGCCCGCAGCTTTACACGCTGCGCCAGCGCGCTCTACGGCTTCTTTGTTACCAGCAATAACAACCTGTCCCGGCGAATTAAAGTTTACCGGAGAAACCACCTGACCTTCAGCAGACTCTTCACAGGCTTTCGCAATTGATGCATCGTCAAGACCAATGATAGCTGACATTGCGCCGGTACCTTCTGGGACGGCTTCCTGCATGAATTTGCCACGCATCTCAACCAGACGCACTGCATCGGCAAAATCGATAACGCCCGCACAGACCAGCGCAGAATACTCACCCAAGCTATGACCCGCCAACAGAGCAGGTGCTTGACCATCCTGCTGCTGCCAGACACGATACAACGCGACGGATGCTGTCAACAGCGCCGGTTGCGTCTGCCAGGTTTTGTTCAGTTCTTCCGCTGGGCCTTGCTGTACAAGCGCCCACAGATCGTAACCCAACGCCGCAGAGGCTTCACGGAATGTCTCTTCGACTACCGGGTAAGCGGCTGCCATATCGGACAGCATCCCGACGGTCTGAGAGCCCTGTCCCGGGAACACAAAAGCAAATTGCGTCATGTTTAAATCCTTATACTAAAAACGAACCAGCGCGGAACCCCAGGTGAAACCACCACCAAAGGCTTCCAGCAGAATGAGCTGACCACGCTGGATACGGCCATCACGAACGGCCTCATCCAGCGCGCAAGGAACAGAGGCTGCTGAAGTATTACCATGTCTGTCGAGAGTGACCACCACGTTATCCATCGACATCCCCAGCTTTTTCGCCGTGGCGCTGATAATACGCAGGTTGGCCTGATGCGGCACCAGCCAATCCAGCGCAGAACGCTCTAGGTTATTCGCCGCCAGGGTCTCATCAACGATATGCGCCAGTTCGGTCACGGCAACTTTAAAGACTTCGTTGCCCGCCATCGTCAGATAAATTGAGTTGTCAGGATCAACACGATCGGCGTTCGGCAGCGTCAGCAGTTCACCGTAGCTACCATCCGCATGCAGATGCGTAGAGATAATACCCGGCTCTTCAGAAGCGCCCAGCACAACCGCACCAGCGCCATCACCAAAGATGATGATGGTTCCACGATCGGTCGGATCGCAGGTTCGCGCCAGCACATCAGCACCAATGACCAGCGCGTAATCAACCGCACCGTTTTTAACGTATTGATCGGCGACGCTCAGCGCGTAGGTGAAACCTGCACATGCAGCAGCAACGTCAAACGCCGGGCAACCCTTAATGCCCAGCATCGATTGAACCTGGCAAGCAGAACTTGGAAATGCATGGGTACCGGAGGTGGTCGCAACAATAATCAGACCAATTTGTTCCGGCTTAACGCCCGCCATGTCCAGTGCATTCTTAGCGGCTGCAAAGCCCATCGTAGCAACTGTTTCATTCGGTGCGGCAATACGACGCTCACGGATACCTGTACGAGTGACAATCCACTCGTCAGACGTATCTACCATGTTTTCTAATTCAGCGTTCGTACGCACGTGCTCAGGCAGATAACTGCCGGTACCAACAATCTTCGTATACATGTACGCTCAGTCACTCTTGGGTAATATACCTGGCTTACTCAAACTACCGGGCGTCAGTCGTTACCAGTTATCCCAGTCTGAGAACCGGAACTCCCGCTTCTGCCGCCCTCAGGCAGTTCGAAACCTGTAGGGTATAAAGATTCCAGGCGAGCGGCAATCCGCTGAGGGATCTGCCGCTGCACCGCCTGCACTGCCTGCTCTATCGCTACGCTAAAAGCGCGCTGATTGGCAGCACCGTGACTTTTAATCACGGAACCGCGCAATCCTAACAGACAGGCGCCATTATACTGGTCGGGGTTGAGGTGACTGAATCGCCTCGACAGGCTTTTTTGTAACCAACGCTTTAATAAAAACAGCCACCACGACCTTTTTTTCCCCTCTCCCTGTGATTTCAACAGTGAAAGGAACATTCTGACCACACCTTCCATCGTTTTTAATGTGACGTTGCCCGTGAATCCATCACAAACCAAAACATCCGTCTTACCCGTCAACAATTCGTTGGCTTCCAGATAGCCAATATAGTTGAGGGTTGGCAAGGTTTTCAAAACCGCCGCCGCATCGCGAATACTGCTGAGACCTTTCATCTCTTCTTCGCCAATGTTCAATAATGCAACTCGGGGATTTTGGATACCGATGACTTCTTCGGCTAAAACTGCCCCCATCACCGCAAACTGCACCAGCATCGTACTATCGCAATCCACGTTAGCGCCTAAATCCAGCACCACCGTTTTGCCCTTTAGCTGATGCGGCAACATCGTTACCAGCGCAGGACGCTCAATCCCTTCGATGGGTTTGAGCAGCAGTTTCGCCAGCCCCATCAGCGCCCCGGTATTGCCCGCGCTAACGCAGGCCTGTGCCCGCCCTTCTTTCACTAACTCCAGCGCCACGCGCATTGAGCTACCGCGACTGGCGCGGATCGCTTGTGCGGGACGCGCATCACTGGCAATAACTGACTGCGCAGGAATCACCTGCAGACGTGAACGTTGTTCAAAATCAGCTTTGGCTAGTAATGGCGTGATAGTGTCGGGATCGCCGACTAAAAGAAGTGTGAGTTGTGAATTAGAGTGCAGTGCCTGCAATGCTGCAGGCACTGTCACGGAGGGTCCGAAATCTCCCCCCATGACATCTAACGCCAGGGTTAGACGTGTCAAGATATCGTCGCTGCTCGGTTTGGTTATTCCCCAGTTGCCCGGGGAAATCCTCACTAAGCTTCATCACGCTTTTACTCTTCGTCTTTCACACTGCAAGTGCGTTGACTGCGCTCGTTCACACCAGTCACATAGTGAGCTATGCTCCGGGTGCTTCTCTTGCTTTCGTCTTCTTGCAACGCGAAATCCATGGAGTAATGCGTGATTACTTAGCGATTACCTTGCGACCGCGGTAGAAACCGTCGGCAGTGATGTGGTGACGCAGGTGTTTCTCACCAGAAGTTTTGTCTACAGACAGGCTGGTGACTGCGGTCAGAGCGTCATGGGAACGACGCATGCCACGTTTGGAACGGGTTGGTTTATTCTGTTGTACGGCCATGGACCTTACTCCTCAATTACTTATGCTTTAAGCTGGCTAATACGGCAAATGGGTTTGGTTTTTGTGCCTCTTCAGGCAGTTCGCCAAAGACCATGTCCGCGTCGGACACTTCACAGTGTTCAGAATCATGCACCGGAACTACAGGCAAGAAGAGGATAATTTCATCTTCAACAAGCGCCAGCAGATCGATTTCACCGAATTCGTTAACCTCAATCGGCTCATACGCTTCCGGCAGTGCTTCCGCCTGTTCGTCATTTCTGACGGGGCTGAAACAATACGTTGTGTGGACATGATAAGGGAACGGTTTCCCGCAACGCTGGCACTCGAGGGTTACCGACACCGTTGCATTGCCGTTTATCACGGCAAGGCGCTGATTATCAATAGCGAACGATATGCTGCATTCCACATCGCTGTCCACGCTGACAACAGAATCGGCGACACGCACAACTTGATCACGGGTATAGATACCTTGGTAATCTAAGCGTTTTTGAGCCGTGCGAACCGGATCGAGAGTCAGGGGTAATTTTACCTTTTGCATAGGGCGCGCATATTAACTTTGTAATGTCATAGAGTCAAAGAAAAAGGCAGCCTCAGGTTGCCTTTTGCCAATTATTCGCACACATTGCGGCGCATAGTTTAAAATGATGCTCTGCGAAGCGCTACATGTGGATGAAAAAATATGTCTGAACTGATCCTGGCGTCAACCTCTCCATGGCGGCGAATGCTGCTGGAGAAGCTTTCAGTACCTTTTGAATGCGCAGCACCAGACGTTGATGAAACACCGCTGCCGGGTGAATCGGCACGCCAGTTGGTGATGCGTCTGGCACAAGCAAAGGCCCAAGCCCTCGCCGAACGCTTTCCACGCCACCTTATTATAGGTTCTGATCAGGTTTGCGTCCTGGATGGCGAAATCACTGGCAAACCGCATAGTGAAGAAAACGCCCATCGCCAGTTGAGAAAAGCCAGCGGCACCATCGTGACCTTCTACACTGGTCTGGCGCTGTACAATTCAACTAATGGTCATTTACAGACCGAATGCGAACCCTTTGACGTTCATTTCCGCCGTTTAAGCGACCAGGAAATTGACAGCTATGTGCGCAAAGAAAACCCACTACAATGCGCTGGAAGTTTCAAAAGCGAAGGATTAGGCATCACGCTTTTCGAACGCCTCGAAGGGCGAGACCCCAACTCGCTGATCGGCCTGCCGCTCATTGCCTTATGTCAAATGCTCCGTCGGGAAGGGTTTAACCCACTGCTCACCTAGACAGGCAGAAAATGGGATCGGCGTTTCAATATTCACCCCGATCCCCTAACGAACACTCTTTAAGCCAGAGCCATCAGGCTGGTAAAGAGCATGTTGCCGCCGACGAATAGCAGCACACAGTAAACGATACGCAGGAACGTCTCTTTGTTAATGCGCTGCAGGAAGGCCATCCCCAGGAAGAAGCCGATCGCCGCCATAGGGAAACCGATAGTCAGAGCGCCACCAAGATGTTCCGTCCATGCGCCATTACGATACTGGTTAAAGGCGTTCCAGGTGTTAAATACCACCCATACCATATTCATGGTATTACGGAATTTTTCTTTTTCCTTAACGGCTTCGATGGTGTAAACGGTAATCAGCGGCCCACCGATAGTGAACGCACCATGCACAACACCACCTAAAATAAGACAACCATA
The DNA here is from genome assembly GCF_003261575.2 of Klebsiella huaxiensis. Taxonomy (GTDB): domain Bacteria; phylum Pseudomonadota; class Gammaproteobacteria; order Enterobacterales; family Enterobacteriaceae; genus Klebsiella; species Klebsiella huaxiensis. The sequence continues at coordinate 3,579,490 of NZ_CP036175.1, forward strand.
GCGAAAGCATTTTTTCGCTGTCGTATCGGGCACATTAATAGCTTCTGCTTTTTTAAAGATCAATGGATTGACGATATGCTTGTAAATGTTCATTACTGCAATAATCGTGACCATTGCGCCAATACAGATTTTCGCTACATTGGGACTAATTGTATAAAATAAGTAGTTACCGACTAATATTCCCGGAACGCACAGGGCGACTATTTTCCCTAAATCTTTCCAGGAAACATCACGCCAGGTTCTGACCGCCAGAAAATATAAAAAAGGTAAGGTAATCAACGTACCGTAAGGTACCCCTACCGACGTTCCTAGTAAACCGTTGGTCACTGATGCCGCGATAACAGTACAGCCAAATCCGGTACATCCCTGAACAAAAAACCCGACAATTTGCATCAGGCCGACAAGTAAAAAATCAGTATTAAAACTCATAATATCCGCCCTGGATATAAAGACATTCGCATTATCTCTGGCTTTTTTCCCACCAAACCAAAGAAGTCAGGATGTGGGTCGGCCTCTCTTTTGTTATCCCGGAGATGTAAACCCGTATCTCCGGGATGACAAAAAACTAATAGTCTTCCCACAACATGCTGCACGTTATTATCAGAAATGAAGTTCAGTGCGCTGAATCAAATCTTTCTGTAACGGTTTGCCGAGTTCGACAAAATAAGCACTATAACCCGCAACGCGAACCAGCATATCTTTATAATCCTCTGGCTTTTTCTGCGCGGCGCGCATGGTTGCCGAGCTCATGATATTGAACTGAACGTGCATCGCCTGCTTGGCAATATACTCATCAATAAAGCTCACCAGATTGTCGCGCCCTTCGACTCCAGCCACGGCTTCCTGTGGAAACCTGAGGTTCATCAACGTACCGTTAGTCGCGAGACTATGGTCGACTTTAGTTAATGAATTCACCAGCGCAGTCGGCCCGCAGATATCATGGGAACCGCCGTCAGTGTGAACTGGCCCCATATTATCGGAGATAGGTTCGAATTTTTTACGTCCATCGATGGAAGCATTAGTATTCAGGCCCATGCCAACGTTAGCGTTGACCGAGTAAACCCCAGGGCTAAATTCACCACCGCGCGGCGTCTTTCTACCGCTAATATGACGGCAGTAGCATTCAAACATGAATTTGAACAGATCATCCGCATAGTCATCATCATTGCCGTAGTGTCGCACCTTCGAACTATTGACCAATGCATACAGTTTTTCGTGGCCGACCCAGTTATCCTTAACTGCCTGCAGCATCTCAGCACCGCTATACCGCTTCTCGTCGAACACCAGTTGTTTAATGGTAGCCAGACTGTCCGCACAGGTCGCCATACCCGCCGCCTGCGGAGCAATACCGTTGTACTTCGCGCCGCCTTCAGTCAGATCCTTACCTGAAATCATACAGTCTTCATAGAAAGCGGAGACGTAGGGAACAGGCTTCAGCTCGCGATGCGCATTATCGATAATATTCAGACTGCTGCACATTTGATCGGTCCAGTATTCAAACTGTTGATCGACGCTTGCCAGAACTTCATCAAAACTCTTATAGGTATCCAGGCTACCAGTATCGGGCCCAAGCTGCTCTCCGGTACTAAGACTGCGGCCACCGTTGACCACCATCTCCATCATTTTAGGCGTATTCACATAAGCCGCATCATGCCAGCCATACTCTTTACCCGCTAAATCCAGCTCAACACAGCCAACAACGCAGTAATCTCTGGCCTCTTCAAGAGTCATTCCCTTGCGCAGCATCCCCTTAATAGAAGGTGCATCATTGAACAGCTTCGGATGACCATAGCCGGCACGAATACACTCAACGGTCTTAATTTTTAATTCATAGGGCGTATTTTCATGCATACGTACGCAAACCCACGGGTTCATCATTCGCGTATGGGCTGAACCTTCCAGCATCAGCATCGTCAGATCGTTAGTCGCATCATTCCCCTCACGATCGACGCCGCCAATAGTCAGGCTTTCACCGCCAAAACCACGACCGTTACGCACCGCAACGGTGCCTTTGTCTTTTAGCTTGGTGGGGTTATTCATCTTCACGTACTGAACTTCGATTAACTCAAGTGCGAACTCTTTAGTCATCGTGTTGTTCTTCATGTCCGCCGCGAACCACGGATAAAGCCACTGATCCATGCGGCCATAGGAAATGGAGTGCCCATTACTTTCAATTTGGATTAGCGTTGTGGCGAAATTGAACAACTGCAGCGCTTGCCAGAATGTCTGCGGTACCCCACCAGCGATCTGCTGACAGTTTAATGCCATGGTTTCGAGCTCTTTCTTTCTCTGCGGGTTTTCTTCTTTTTCAGCAGACTCTTGAGCCAATTTTGCATATCGCGCAATATATTTTTTAGCCGCTTCAAGTTCGATAATCATCGCTGTATAGAAGTCACGCTTGTCGCCATATTCAGGATCACGCTTGCTTAACTTTTCCAATCCGGCTTGCGCATTGTCGATCAGACCGTTATAACCCACAGCCATTAAACGGGCGTAATCAATCGCCAGATGCCCTGCTCCGGCATAATGATAAAGATTGGTCTGGAATATCTTCTCGCCAACTTCAGACCCTTTAGTCTGATCTTTTTCAAGCCGACTGTTGATCAAATCATCAACGGTTTTACCTTCCCAATATCGGCAAAGCTCAACGATTTCCTTGCGTTCCTCATCATTGCGAATATAGAACTGATCGTTGGCACGCTCCTCAAAAGGAGAATGCAGGATCTCATTAATGATCCAGTTAACAGAGAACTCAGGATATATCGGTGATGCTTTGGCCGGAGCAGCTATTTCACCAAGAATAAGATCTTCATCATAAATATATAATTTGGTATTCAGCAGGATGTTTTCAAACGCCCTGGCACACTTCAGCTTACGCGGTGCATCTTCATGCTTCTGATATGCTTCAGTTACCAGTCTTAAGCGCTCAACATCAATATCATAGGGTCTGTCGAGAAACGCCTGCCGCAGGCGATTGACACGGGGATATGGAGACCAGTCTTCATGATGAACTTGATAGCCCAGGCTATAGGTCTTATCAAAAGGCTGGGTCCCACATGCAGTAGTATGATTCACTTTCATAGAAGTTATCCCATTTAAGATTGAAATAAAATGTTGACTATTTTTCTTTTGTCCCCACCACGCAATGAATGCCGCGCTGGTTAAAATATTCGGCTAGCATCTGAATATGCTTTTGAAATGACCTGCGATTAACCTTCACGTTTTTCATTTTATAAGGAAGGCCCAGTGCAGTATATTTCTCTTCACCAAGACGCATAAAGCTTAAGAGCTGTAATGTCCGGATTTTCCCGCCGAGTTCATTAAGAATAAAATCGGCTGTGGCTTCTATATTCGCCATATCATCATTCACATTTGGAATAACCGGAATACGTAAAATGATGTCATGTCTTTCTGCTGTTAACTTTATTAAATTCTTCAGAATTTTATCATTAGATACTTTAGTATATTTTTTATGAATTTCAGGATCCATATGTTTAATATCTGAAATAATAAGGTCGGTGTACGACAGAACATTCTGCACTTTTTTCCATGGCACATATAACGATGACTCAAGACAAGTCTGAATCCCTTCACTCCTGCAGGCTTGAAACAATTTGGCGACAAAATCACTTTGCAGTAAAGGTTCGCCACCAGAAACCGTCACCCCGCCACCAGAGCGCTCATAATAGCCTTTATCTTTACGAATCTCCTTCATGCACTCTTCTACCGACATAGATTTCCCCCATAGCTTAATCGCGTCGGAAGGACAGGCATTATGACAATCCAGGCAGTTTGTACAGTCGTGGCGTTCTATTGAAGTCAGTTTTCCGCGATAAAACTGCAGTACATTCTCCTGCGGGCAGGTTTCTTCACAAGCAGCGCATTTTTTATAAGAAATGCATTTTGTTTTATAGACCCCCACCTGCGCATAAGGCATAAAACTTTCAGGATTGCTGCACCATTCGCAACGTAACGGGCAACCTTTTAGAAATAACTCGGTGCGCAGACCTGGGCCATCATGGATAGTGAAGCGCTGAATATTGAAAATAATCCCTGGTGGTGATTGATTCATTCTGCATTTCCTCAGCGTTCATTTAAACATTAATGCATGTAACATATAGTTTACATGCATTAATGTTTTTATTTTTAATACCCTATAAACTCAGAATATCTAAAATGAATGCTTTAGAAAATCGACCGGACTTACTATTTTACATAGGGAATACTCCCTATTTTAAACCTCTACGCCGGCTATTTATCTTCAAACCATTTATATAATTGAAAACGACTGTTAACGCCGCATTTAATGTATATATTTTGTATGTGTTTTTTTACAGTATGGTAACTAATTACCAGTTCATCAGCAATTGCCTGATACGTTAACCCGTTATACATCAGCCCGGCAACTTTCTGTTCCGCCTGGGTCAAAGGTAATTTGATGCCAGAGTAGTCATTAACTTTTCGATCTTCTTTCTGAGAAATGGTGATCCAATGGTAGGTGTCAATAATTCCATTTGAATAGTTTTGGTCATAAGTATAGATTTTAAAAATATAGTCTTTTATAACCCGAGTCTGGACACGATGAGTGGTAGCTCCCTCACCTTCATTACCTAATAAAAATGGGAGCCAGTTACAAGGCCTGGTACTGCTAATCTCTTCGGTAATCGAGGGGCCCAGAATATCTTTCAAAAAACCCTGAGCCATTTCATTTGAACTCATGATGTGCATGAAATCATCAGTGATTAAGTATGCTTTCTCACCTGAAGAGATGATCTCATTTTGAATGTTTGAGACAATTTTAGCCTGTTCGTGCTTCTTGAAGTTTTTGTATGAGTTGGCTACATAAACATATATTTTATTTAACGTAGCTATTTCATTATCAGTGAAGTCGCCCTCTTGCTGATTTTTAAAAAAAGCCACCTGAATATAGGCATTGATACCAAATGCCATTGTCACGCCATAATGCTGCTGGAAATTTTCCTCGAGAAATCGTACGTAACCAGAATGTTCATAATCGATCGTGTTAATAATATCGGTTGATTTATATAGTCTAGGTGTGACATTAAAGTAAGTGAGTTGATCGGCCACCGCTTCCTGATGTATCACATGCCTGACAACATCATTCGCGATAAACTTACGGTATGGATGCTCTTTACCATCAAGATGAATACCATCCCAGTTGACCCATGAAAGAAACTTCCCCTGGGTATCGAAATATGAAATTAAGATTTTTTTGAAACCAAAGTTTCGCTCGAGAGAATCCAATAAGACGCTACTAAAAAATTCCCGTGCAGATATTTGTCGTTCTGACATTTCCGAAAAAAAATTTAACTGACCAACACTTTCGTAGTTCATGGTCACTCTCCATTACTTTTATAAATCCGGGGGCCGATACTCTGACCTATTACATCCGTTTTTAACAAAATATGGTTTTTCTCGCAATTCATTTCCATAAGAAAAAGCTGAACATTGAATTTAGATCACAATGACTCAGCTTTTCTCACAACCTGGCGAATTTAATTTAAAAAATCATTAAAATCTTAGAAACCTGTCATAACGCCTTTTCGTAAAGTGCAATAATATCCTTTAATGTCGACTGCCGTGGGTTCACCAGAATATTACCGCTTTTCATAGCATCTTTTGCCATATCAGGGATCATTTCAGCCTTAACACCAACAGCAGACAGTGAGTCAGGAATTCCACAGTCGACATTAAGTTTTTTAATTTCCTCAACAAGCATCTGCGGCTTAAATCCATTTAATACACCATTGCCTTCACGGATATAATTATAAATCACCTCATAGCGTCCACAATCGGCAAGCGCATTATATTCAATCACCGTTGGTAGAAGGATTGCGTTCGCGACACCATGTGGTACATGGAAAAAAGCGCTTACCGGATGGCTCATCGCATGCACATTACCCAATCTGGCCCACGCAAAGGCGATACCGGCAAAATTGCTTCCCAGCATCATGTCACATGCTGCTGCCTCATCTTTTCTATTCGCAATAAACCGACGCAGGCTACCACCAATTAATTCCATCGCTTTTTCTGCCATGGCATCAGAAAACGGAGAGGCGCTGGTGGATAAATAGGCTTCTAAGGCATGAATCAACGCATCAATACCGCATGCAGCAGCAATATGTGATGGTGCAGTCATGATCAACTCGGGGTCCAAAAGTGCATATTTTGGCAGAATCTCATAACTGATAACTGAGAGTTTATAGTTCCTGGCTTCATCCGTAATGACCGACGAAGCCGTGACCTCACTCCCCGTTCCCGCCGTGGTCGGGATCGCGATCATCGGAATAATCGGTCCAGGTACTTTATTGCTCCCTTCGTAGTCAGTGATGCTTCCACCATAATTAACTAATACACCCACTGCTTTCGCAACATCTATCGAACTACCGCCGCCGAGCGCCACGATACTCGTTGCACCACATTTCTTGTAGACCGCAGTTGCTTCATTTACGACGTCTACAGTCGGATTCGGAATCACTCCCAACCAGGTAGTATGATGAATTCCCGCAGCTGCAATAATATCTTCTATCTTTTTTACTACCCCAAGACCTTCGAGACCAGGGTCGGAAATCAAGAGCACATTTTCAGAATGATTTTCCTTTAAGATTTGCGGCAGTTTATTTAGGCAGCCGATACCAAACTCAATGTTTTGCGGTATTTTAAAGTTAAAGCTTTTCATCATCTTCCCTTCTATTTTCAGTAATTAAAAGACATGAATATTTTTTCTTCTCCTGGCCTAAAAATCATAAATTTGGCCTGGGGGACTTATTTCATAAAATCTGAGAGTTGGCTGAACGTCGGCCAAAATTTCAAGCATGTATAACCGACAATCACCACGAATATGATATGGATGAGAGCCATCAGGCTTCCTCCTTTGAACATGGCCCTGGCATCCAGGCCATAGGCTACTGGGATTGCCCGAACGCTGATGGGCAGCATAAATTCTGCGTTGAAGGCCATCACGGTAATAAACCAGTAGGGAATAGGATTCAAACCAAGCTTGGTGGTAAATCCAAGGACAATAGGCAGTACGACTGCAGCTGAGGCAGTTGAGTTTGTTGATTCAGAAATGATGCGGGCCAGAACCACAAATACAATAATGGTAAGCAGTCCACCATCGAGCGATAGTTCTGAGATAAGGCCGGCGATTCCAACGCTTGCACCAGAGTCATTCACCAATTTACCTAACGCTAAGGAAGGTGCGAACAAGTTCCTGATATGAGATCATCATATTCATCCGGAGCGCATCCCAGAGGGACATCATGAGCCATCAACTCACCTTCGCCGATAGTGAATTCAGCACTAAGCGCCGTCAGACCCGAAAAGAGATTTTCCTCTCCCGCATGGAGCAGATTCTGCCATGGCAGAATATGACCGCTGTCATCGAGCCGTTTTATCCCAAGGCGGGCAATGGCCGACGGCCCTATCCGCTGGAGACCATGCTGCGTATTCACTGCATGCAGCATTGGTACAACCTGAGCGACGGTGCCATGGAAGATGCCCTGTACGAAATCGCCTCCATGCGCCTGTTTGCCCGATTATCCCTGGATAGCGCCCTGCCGGATCGCACCACCATCATGAATTTCCGCCACCTGCTCGAGCAGCATCAACTGGCCCGTCAATTGTTCAAGACCATCAATCGCTGGCTGGCCGAAGCAGGCGTCATGATGACCCAAGGCACTTTGGTGGATGCCACCATCATTGAGGCACCCAGCTCTACCAAGAACAATGAGCAGCAACGCGATCCGGAGATGCATCAGACCAAGAAAGGCAATCAGTGGCACTTTGGCATGAAGGCCCACATTGGTGTCGATGCCAAGAGTGGCCTGACCCACAGCCTGGTCACCACCGCGGCCAACGAGCATGACCTCAATCAGCTGGGTAATCTGCTTCATGGAGAGGAGCAATTTGTCTCAGCCGATGCCGGCTACCAAGGAGCGCCACAGCGCGAGGAGCTGGCCGAGGTGGATGTGGACTGGCTGATCGCCGAGCGTCCCGGCAGGGTAAAAACCTTGAAGCAGCATCCGCGCAAGAACAAAACGGCCATCAACATCGAATACATGAAAGCCAGCATCCGTGCCAGGGTGGAGCACCCGTTTCGCATCATCAAGCGGCAGTTCGGCTTCGTGAAAGCCAGATACAAGGGGCTGCTGAAAAACGATAACCAACTGGCGATGTTATTCACCCTGGCCAACCTGTTTCGGGTGGACCAAATGATACGTCAGTGGGAGAGATCTCAGTAAAAACCGGAAATAACGCCAGAAATGGTGGAAAAAATAGCCTAAATAGGCTGATTCGATGTGTTTGCGGGAAAAAAATCGGCCCAGATCCGCGAAATTTTAATCAGCGAGTCAGCTTGGGAAGAAATGACCTGCTTATTCGCACCTTCCCTAAGCCACCACCAAAGAGGATAAGCATTCCCCACATGGTCTCTTTTTGCGCCATCTCCCAGGTCAACATCGGTTCTTTTTTGACCGTCGTTATCACAAAGCAGAGGCAACCAAGAATCAGATATAAATGAGCGGGAGACAGTGCCGGAAAAATAGGTGCATAAAGAGGACGCGCAAAAGCGCCAATCAGGCCTAAAATGAACAGCGAAGCGCAGACTTTCTCATCACGCGTCATCGGTCCCAGTTCGCGGTAATTCTTTTCAAAGTACTCACGCGTTCCATTTAGCATTTTAACTTTCAGCGGCATCAGCAGCATACAGCCAAGGCTGACAATCGAAATAATGATGTAAAACGGTGCCATACGAATGAGCCAGTCAACGTACATAAACTCGTGACCAATATGCTCTTCAAGAATTGAGATAGCCGCAAGGTTCATCGCTCCTCCCAGAGGACTCCCTACACCACCAATACCAACCCCCCAGCCAATCGCCAACAGGATTGGAACCGCTGGTTTACATGAAGGTATATCGTCATAACCTGACGCTGCCAGCATGGCGATAGCAATAGGCGTAAACAATGCGCAAACCATCACATTCGGGAGAATGGTTGAAGCTACGATACTGGCAAGCAACCAGACCGTAATCTGCGACTTCATTGATGGGCCGATAAGAGAAAGAACTTTTAAAGCAACCCGGCGATCTAAACCAATCGAAGCCCAGGGGATGCACAGCAGCCCCGAACCAAAAATAAGGATGATGCTATCGGACCAATACTGGGCCGTAATGCTCCCCATCGGCACAATATTAAAGAGCGCGTTGATAATAATGGGCAAGAGGCTGGTTACAGCCACATGCACCGGGCGGGTAACCCACCAAAAGATCATCCACAGCAAGGTACCGACAGCCTGTGCGCCTGGGGTTGTCAGGCTATGTGAAAAAAGCAGGATAGCCACAATAAAAATGATAGGGCCGCTTAAGAGATATACCAAGCGTCGTGAGTTATTCATAGCATATCCCCAGCGTCAATTCTTTCAGTTGTAGACCAATAGATGCACACGTGTTTAAAAAACGTAATTATATAGATACAAAAAATCGCAACTTCATATCAGGAAAAGTAAATTCATTCTTTTCTACGAAGTGCATCACATTTAGCAAAAACGATTCAGTTATTTTTCAAAAAAAAGCCCAGCCAATGTCACCACTGTATTTAAAATGTATCTACATTGTTGAGGAGTATATGTCATACAGCTATACCGACTAACATGAAAAAATAAATTAATCCTTATATATCAAAACCATATCAAACATTAAAAATCAAAAAAAGCAGCTATCCTTACTATTTTCTATAGGGAGAACTCCCTATTTTATAAAGTTCATGCGCTATATCTCTTATTGTAGAGTGAAATCCAAAATGAAGTGACGTCTTCTTTATCAGTAATACAAATAGATTGTGAGATACTTTGTTGTGTATTTTTTATATAGAGAATAAATAATTGTTGCATGCATTGATTAAATGTCATGAGACAAGCTGCAAAAGGTCAGTTAATTCTCAGCAGTTAGCCCGATAAGCGTTTTGCTGGTCAGTAACTATTTTTAACCCTGTACGCTCGCTGGCAGGTGAAGTGGCTTATGAAGATTTGCGTACCGTCGATTTTCTCAGCCCCTTAAAAGAGGTCAACGACGCCTTAGCCAAAGTTCATAAAGTATGGGCATCGCAAAATGCGCAGGGTTGGAAACGAAAACGTGGCCAGAACTTGGCCACGATTTTTATAAGGCACAACAGTAGGAGGTTTCCCCATGGCTTGATAAGTAGCCCAAGCCCTGAGCCTGATACTAATTACTTTGCGTTACGCAAAATCTGTAGGCAGCGCTTAAGCTGATTATCTAAAGGCGCTTCGACACGCATAACTTCCCCGGTTCCCGGATGCGTAAATTTCAGAGCTGCGGCATGCAGGAACAGGCGGTTAAGGCCGGTTCCTGACAGTTGCTTGTCGAATTCACGGTCGCCGTAACGATCGTCAAAAGCTATCGGGTGACCCGCATATTGTGTATGCACACGGATCTGATGGGTACGACCGGTTACCGGACTACAGCGCACTAGCGTCGCATGGGTATAACGTTCTTCCACCTTAAAGCGGGTCTCTGAAGGTTTGCCCTCCTGATTGACCCGAACAATACGCTCGCCACTTTGCAGGATATTTTTCAACAGAGGAGCCTGCACTACTTTGGTGTGCGACTGCCACTGTCCGCGTACCAGGGCCAAATAATCTTTCTGCATTCCTTTATCGCGCAGCTGCTCATGCAGTGAACGCAGCGCTGAACGCTTTTTCGCAACCAGCAAAACGCCAGACGTATCCCGATCGAGACGATGAACCAGTTCCAGGAAGCGAGCCTCCGGGCGCAGCGCACGCAGACCTTCGATCACGCCAAAGCTCAGACCGCTACCACCATGCACCGCAGTACCTGAAGGCTTATTGAGCACCAGAATGTGATCGTCTTCATAGAGAATGACGTCCGCCAGCGCGGCCACTTTTTGCAGATGCGGGGATACCGCTTCTTCTTCCCTTTCTGCCACCCGCACTGGCGGGATACGTACTTCGTCACCGGCTTCCAGTTTGTATTCCGGCTTAACACGTTTTTTGTTCACCCGCACCTCGCCTTTACGCAAGATGCGATAAATCATGCTCTTCGGTACGCCTTTGAGTTGCGTACGCAAAAAATTGTCGATACGTTGCCCTGCATCATCATCCGCAATGGCAACCATTTTTACGCTTGGGGTCTCAGTTTTCATGGTGCGCGATTCTAAATAGCCCGACGCATTAGCGCCACTCATTTTTATATGCTTATATTTATCATTATCTGGATTGCATCGCATGCTTCATCGTCGTTTTGTTTGTTATTAGAACAATCTGTATACGCTGGTGAAGAAACTGTGAGTAACCGGATGATAAAAGGTAAAAGTCAACTTGCTATAACAAGCTTAGCAATGGAATAATGATGCAGTTTTCCGTGCTGAATCTTGTTAGAACAAGAAATTAGCGGAATGACCAATTTTGTCTGACCGATCATCCACGCAGCAATGGCGTAAGACGTATTGATCTTTCAGACAGTTAGCGGGCTGCGGGTTGCAGTCCTTACCGGTACAGGCTCTATGGATTTTACGTCGCAGGAAGGCGTCAACTCCGGGATTCCCGGGAGCTCATCTGAGTCAAATGATTGAGATGAGCAGGTTAAGCCAACATGCCTGCAACTTGAAAAACAATGGGTATAAATGGAATCTTCTCTGGTGATACATCCCAGGCAGTTCCCCTGATAATTGCACTGTGTTTCCGTTTGAAATACAGGCGACCGACACTCTGCGCCTCTTAAGCGCGCGACAACCGTGAGGTTGGCGACGTGAACCAGACTCGAGGCCATCGGTTTCCCCCGGTAAGGCGTTACTCTGCCCGTAGCTTAGTCGTCAATGTAAGAATAATGAGTAAGTTACGATGAAAAGAATGTTAATCAACGCAACTCAGCAGGAAGAGTTGCGCGTCGCCCTTGTTGATGGGCAGCGCCTGTACGACCTGGATATTGAAAGCCCCGGGCACGAACAGAAAAAAGCGAACATCTACAAAGGCAAAATCACTCGCATTGAACCTAGCCTCGAAGCCGCGTTTGTTGATTACGGTGCCGAGCGTCATGGTTTCCTCCCCCTCAAAGAAATCGCCCGCGAATACTTCCCTGCCAACTACAACTCTCATGGCCGCCCTAACATTAAGGACGTGCTGCGTGAAGGCCAGGAAGTGATCGTTCAGATTGATAAAGAAGAGCGAGGCAACAAAGGTGCCGCCCTCACCACCTTTATTAGCCTGGCGGGTAGCTATCTGGTGCTGATGCCGAACAACCCACGCGCTGGCGGTATTTCACGCCGTATCGAGGGTGACGATCGTACAGAGTTAAAAGAAGCGCTGGCTAGCCTTGAGCTGCCAGAGGGCATGGGACTTATCGTACGCACCGCAGGCGTCGGCAAATCCGCTGAAGCTCTACAGTGGGACTTAAGTTTCCGCCTGAAGCACTGGGAGGCTATCAAGAAAGCAGCCGAAAGCCGCCCTGCGCCATTTCTGATCCACCAGGAAAGCAACGTTATCGTGCGCGCTTTCCGTGATTACCTGCGTCAGGATATTGGCGAAATCCTTATCGACAACCCGAAAGTGCTTGAGCTGGCTCGCCAGCATATTGCAGCGCTGGGCCGTCCGGATTTCAGCAGCAAAATCAAACTGTACACCGGTGAAATCCCGTTGTTCAGTCACTATCAGATTGAGTCACAGATTGAATCTGCTTTCCAGCGTGAAGTTCGCCTGCCTTCCGGCGGTTCTATCGTTATCGACAGCACCGAGGCACTGACCGCAATTGATATCAACTCCGCACGCGCTACCCGCGGCGGCGATATCGAAGAAACCGCGTTCAACACTAACCTGGAAGCAGCGGATGAAATCGCTCGCCAACTGCGTCTACGTGACCTCGGCGGCCTGATCGTTATCGACTTCATCGACATGACGCCAGTACGCCACCAGCGCGCGGTTGAAAACCGCCTGCGCGAAGCGGTGCGCCAGGATCGTGCGCGTATTCAGATCAGCCACATTTCTCGCTTTGGCCTGCTGGAGATGTCCCGTCAGCGCCTGAGCCCATCGCTTGGTGAGTCCAGCCATCACGTCTGCCCGCGCTGTTCTGGTACCGGAACAGTACGTGACAACGAGTCGCTGTCGCTCTCCATTCTTCGTCTGATTGAAGAAGAAGCGCTGAAAGAGAACACCAAAGAAGTCCACGCTATCGTGCCAGTACCGATTGCTTCTTACCTGCTGAACGAAAAACGTGCTGCGGTTAGCGCCATTGAAACTCGCCAGACCGATATACGCGTCATCATCGTCCCGAACGATGAGATGCAAACCCCACACTACTCTGTACTGCGCGTGCGTAAAGGTGAAGAAACCTCAACGCTGAGCTATCTGCTGCCGAAACTGCACGAAGAAGAGATGGCGATGCCTTCTGATGAAGAGCCGCCAGAGCGCAAGCTTCCAGAACAACCTGCACTGGCTGCTTTTGTGATGCCAGATGCACCGCCTGCCCCTGCACAGGATGAATCAACCAGCTCACCAGCGGCTAGCACTCCAGCGGCATCTACTACGCCTAAAGCGGCTGCACCGGCTCAGCCTGGCCTGGTCTCGCGCTTCTTTAGCGCGTTGAAAAATATGTTCTCCGGTGCAGAAGAAGCCAAACCAACGGAAGTTAAGGTAGAAGCTAAAGCGGAAGAGAAAACAGAACGTCAGCAAGAGCGCCGTAAACCGCGTTCGAATAACCGACGCGATCGCAACGATCGTCGCGATAACCGTGATAACCGGGACAATCGTGCTGATAACGGCGAAGGGCGGGAGTCTCGCGAGTCTCGTGAAGAAAACCGCCGCAATCGCCGCGAGAAGCAGCAGAACGTCGAGGCACGTGAACCTCGCCAGACTACCGGTGAAGATGCGGAGAAAGGCAAAGCCCGTGACGAGCAACAACCTCGTCGCGAGCGTAACCGTCGTCGTAATGATGATAAACGTCAGGCTCCGCAAGAAGCGAAAGCACAGGCTCTTGAAGAACCCGTCGTGCAGGAAAGCGAGCAGGAAGAACGCGTTCAGACAATGCCACGTCGCAAACCGCGCCAGTTGGCACAGAAAGTTCGTGTTGAATCCGCTGCCGCCGCCGAGCAGGTTGTTGAAACGCTAGAAGCTGCACAGCCGGAAATCGTCGCGCCGCGTACGGAACTGGCAAAAGTCGATCTGCCTGCGGTTGTTGTTGAAACTGTTGCTGAGCACGACGAAAGCATCGATACGCGCGAAGCTGATGCTCGTGAGTCTAACGGTATGCCGCGCCGCTCACGTCGCTCCCCTCGCCATCTGCGCGTAAGTGGTCAGCGTCGTCGTCGCTATCGTGACGAGCGTTACCCGACTCAATCCCCGATGCCGCTCACTGTAGCCTGTGCATCGCCGGAAATGGCGTCAGGTAAGGTGTGGATCCGTTATCCAGTCGTTCGCCCGCAGGACCCGCAGCAAGAAGAAGCTCAGGTTCAGGAGTTCACGACTGCAGCGGTAGAACCCGTTGTTTTGCCTGCCGTTGTTGCAGAACCTGTTGTCGCTGAAGTTGTGACACCGGCAGTGGTCGAAGAGAGCGTTGCGGAGCAGGCCATTACCGCTGAGCCGCAAGTCGTCATCAGCGAACCTGAAGTTCCGGTTGTAGAAACAACTCATCCGGAAGTTATTGCCGCGCCGGTTGATGAACAACCGCAGCTAATCGCGTCAACAGATGAGGTCGTGGCTGAAGCTGTCGTCGCTGAAGCCGTAGAAGCCGTAGAAGCAGCTACAGAACAAACTGTCGAACCAGAAGAGCTGGCGGTTGCAGAAGAACCTGCTGCAGTAGAAGACGTTGCTGTGGTAGAAGAAATTCCTGTAACTGCGCAGCCAGCACCTGCAGCAGAACCAGTTGTTGAAGCTAAGCCTGAAGCGGTTGTTGCCCCAGTTGTCGTTGTAGCTAATCGCAGCGCTACCGCGCCGATGACGCGCGCACCTGCACCAGCTTATGAGTCGGAAGCACCGCGCCACAGTGACTGGGTTCGTCCAGACTTCGCCTTTAATGGTAAAGGTGCAGCAGGCGGACACAGTGCAACCCACCAGGCGTCAGCTGGGCCTACTCGCCCGCAACCTGTAGAGTAAGTTCCACACCTAAAAAGACCGGCCTTTGTGCCGGTCTTTTTTTATTCCCCTTCCGGCTGCTGCATCCCCGCTACCTGCGGCATCACCTCTCGCATCAAATCAAGAAACTTACGCAGTCGTGTCGGATAATAACGCGCCCACGGATAAACCAGATGCACAGGTAGCGAAGAAGCCCGCCACTGCGGAAACAATTCAACCAACCGCCCGACGGCGATATCTTCCGCAACTGCCCAGCTTGAGACTATCGCTACCCCTAGTCCAGCCAACGCGGTATTGCGTGCCACATGTACGCTATCGGTACTCAGACAGGGGGCAATAGCAAAGGTAATTTGCCGACCGTCGCTCTGAGATTGCAGCATCACTTCATGCTGATAAAATGTACTGATTGCTACCCACGGCAGTGCCGACATCTCCTGCGGAGTCTTTAAGGTCGGAGAGTTCGCCAGTAATGACGGTGAGGCAACAACGCTACGTGGAACCACAGCCAGTTGTACCGACACCGTCGCTGGATCGACTTCAGCGCCTACACGAATCGCGCAGTCGATACCGTCACTGAGAAAGTCCACTGTCTTATCATTCAGCATCCACTCCACTGACAGCTGCGGATAGCGCTGTAGAAACCCTACTAATGGTCCTAATAGTTGCTGCTGACCAAATGCGTGAGGCGCCCTTACCCGCAATACGCCGACCGGCCGATCGTCTGTAATGCGTAGATCGTCTTCCAGTGCCAGCCAGGCATCTACAACCTGTCGGGCATGCTGATAACAGCGCTCTCCATCATCGGTTAACTTCATCGCATGGGTGGTACGTAGAATCAGCTTCGCGCCAAGCAGGGCTTCCAGAGACTGTAATCGTCGACTTACCGTTGCCTGAGTCGTATTCATCTGTACAGCTGCCGCTGAGAGAGAACCAGCCTCAACGATACGAATAAAAGTTCGCATCAGTTCTATTCGATCTATACGCTCCTGCTTCTTCATTTTTCTTTTGCCTATACGCTTTACGTATAACCGTTTTACCACCGGCCTATCTACCACGCCAACCCTATTCCGGGAAAAATAGCGCCATCGCTTCTACGAGGAATTCATCATGACATCAACTCCACTCACTTCCCGCGCCGCCGGATGGGTTATTTTTATACTCGCCCTGGGCGCAGGCTTTAGCGTCGCCTCAATCTATTACGCTCAACCGCTACTACCGCTGATGGGGGCTAACCTGCATCTGAGCATAGAGGGAATGGGGCTGGTTCCAACCCTAACGCAAGCGGGTTACGCGCTGGGCATTCTTTTTCTTCTGCCGCTTGGCGACCGCCACGACCGCAGGAACCTGATTCTGATGAAAAGCGTCGCACTGGCAGTACTTTTACTGTTGTGTAGCCTGACTGGCCAACTGACTTCACTGCTGATTGTTAGTCTGCTTATCGGCATGGCGGCAACAATGGCTCAGGATATCGTACCGGCTGCGGCCATCCTGGCTCCGGCGGGCAAACAAGGGAAAATGGTGGGTACGGTTATGACCGGCCTGCTGCTCGGGATCCTGCTCTCGCGAACCGTCAGCGGATTAGTCGGTGCCTTGTTCGGCTGGAGAGTGATGTATCAGGCCGCAGCTGTCAGTATCGCGCTGATTGGCCTGGTCATGTGGCGCGTGCTGCCACGCTTTGAAATTCACTCAACCCTAAGCTACCCGCAGTTGATGAAATCTATGGCGCATCTGTGGCAACGCTATCCGGCACTGCGTCGCGCCGCATTTGCTCAGGGTTTCCTTTCTATTGCCTTCAGCGCATTCTGGTCAACGCTGGCGGTCATGTTGCTGGCGCATTATCAGATGGGGAGCGCGGTAGCCGGCGGGTTTGGTATTGCAGGTGCCGCCGGGGCGCTCGCCGCACCGCTGGCCGGAGGCCTCGCCGATAAATTTGGGGCAGAAAAGGTTACGCAATTGGGTGCCGCGCTGGTTACCGTCTCTTTTGCTCTGATGTTCCTGCTACCGATACTGCCGCCGCACGGCCAGCTGATCCTGATAGCCATCTCGGCTATCGGCTTTGACCTCGGGCTTCAATCCAGCCTCGTGGCCCACCAGAATCTGGTTTATGGTCTGGAACCTCAGGCACGTGGTCGCCTGAACGCGCTGCTGTTCACCGGGGTATTTATTGGTATGTCACTGGGCTCCGTCCTTGGCAGCAAACTGTATGTAGCTGCGGGCTGGAGTGGCGTGGTGACGTTGGCGGTCATTACCGGTGCGATTGCTCTTGGGATCCGCTTACTGGAAAGCGCCCGGGTCGTCTCGGCACAGCGTACCGTTAGGTAAAAAAAGCCGCTCTGCATAGATTGCAGAGCGGCTTTTACTTTATCCTGTCGGCTCAGACCGTACGGCGCGCGAACTCTTTCACCCGAAAACCGAGCAGTAATAGCGTCGCGAAGTAGGCAATGACGCCAACCGCAACAACCGCCATCAAACGCAGCAGACGCAATGGCATCGTCCCCAGCGACCACTCAGGCATCACGTACATCATGCCGAGCAGCGCCGCAGCCATCACCACTACCGCAACCACCAAGCGCAACAAGAACAGGAACCAGCCCGGCTGAGGAGTGAAAATTTTCTGCTTGCGCAATTGCCAGTACAACAATGCGGCGTTAAGGCAGGCAGCCAGGCCAATCGATAATGACAAACCCGCGTGCTTCAGCGGGCCAATAAATGCCAGGTTCATTACCTGCGTCATAATAAGCGTGACTATCGCTATTTTCACCGGCGTTTTGATGTCCTGACGCGAATAGAAGCCGGGAGCCAGCACTTTCACAACAATCAGTCCCATCAGGCCAACGGAATATGCCACCAACGCACGTTGCGTCATCGCCGCATCAAAGGCGGTAAATTTACCATACTGGAACAACGCAACGGTTAGCGGCTTGGCGAGTATCCCTAGCGCTACGGCGCTGGGCAGCGCAAGCAGGAAGCACAGGCGCAACCCCCAATCCATCAACCGGCAGTACTCATCATGGTTGCCGCTGGCGAAACTCTTGGACAGCGAAGGTAGGAGGATGGTCCCTAGCGCCACACCCAGCACGCCGGATGGGAACTCCATCAGGCGATCGGCGTAATACATCCACGAAACGGACCCGGAGACCAAAAACGAGGCAAAAATAGTGTTAATGATCAGAGATATCTGGCTGACGGATACGCCAAGAATTGCCGGACCCATCTGCTTAACTACCCGTACGGCTCCCGCATCTTTGAGATTAATTCGCGGTAGCACCAGCATGCCGATTTTTTTCAAGTGCGGCAGCTGATAGGCGAGCTGTAAAACACCGCCAACCGTCACCGCCCACGCCATGGCCAGCATTGGTGGATTAAAGTACGGCGCAGCAAACAACGCAAAACCAATCATGCTCACGTTGAGGAAAGTTGGGGCAAAAGCAGGTACCGAAAAACGGTTCCAGGTGTTGAGAATCGCACCAACCAAAGAAGCCAGCGAAATCAACAGAATATAGGGGAAAGTGATGCGCAGCAGCTGCGTCGTCAGCAAGAACTTATCAGGCGAATCAGCAAACCCTGGCGCCGTCACGGTAATCACCCACGGTGCCGCAAGCATACCGGCAACGGTCACCAAAGCCAGTATCAGCGTCAGTAACCCAGAGACATAGGATACAAAAACGCGAGTCGCGTCTTCGCCCTGCTTGCTTTTATATTCGGCAAGAATTGGCACAAAAGCCTGAGAGAACGCGCCCTCAGCAAAAATACGCCGTAAAAGGTTTGGTAACTTGAACGCGACGAAGAAGGCGTCGGTTGCCATTCCTGCACCAAAAATACGAGCGACAATCGCATCACGCGCAAAACCCAACACGCGCGAAAACATGGTCATCGAACTGACTGCCGCCAGTGATTTTAAAAGATTCATTAACGTGTAATTCCAAAACCCTGGAGTAAAACGCCCGCAAATTCGGGCGCTGGAAAGTGGCGATAGTCTACCGAGTTCATGATGAAATACTACTGCCAGATGTTACAACGGGTTATTCACTCATCGCCTCTCGCCAGAGTTTTTCCACGATGCGCTGGGCCAGCAGCGCCTGCTCGCCTGCAGTTTCGGGAACCGTCTGATTTTGCACACATTCAATAAAATGGCGCGCACAGCCGGCAAATCCACGTTGCTCGAGAGTCGTTTGCCAACCGGGAACCGGACGTTGTATTACGCCGAACCCACGCTCTTCTTGCCACTCTCGCATATCCCGTACTTCATATAGCCCACCATCGGTCACTGCCTGCACCCACTCCCGCTGGCTACCGCCGCGACGGTGCATGCTGGTTGTGACCTGAATTTGTGCGGAGCTGAAATGATGTTCCGCGTAAAGCATTTCACCTTGCGCCGTCGTTTGCAGCGTTCCGCTGCTCAAACGCACCTTATCACCAGCCAGCCACAATGCTGTATCGACAACATGTAAATAGTCATCCAACAGTGTAAAGCGCAGATCGTGGCCCACGCTGTCGCTGCGGTGCTTATCCATTCGCAGCGAGGCCGCATTGCCCAATTGCGCTTTTAGTTCACGATACAGTGGCGCAAAACGACGGTTAAAACCCACCATCAGCGTTAGGTTACGCCGGGCTGCCAGTTCTACCAGTGACTCCGCATCGCCGAGCTTATCCGCCAGCGGTTTATCAACGCAGACATGAACTCCAGCATTGAGCAGTTGGCTCACAATTTCATAATGTGAAGCCGTTGAAGTGTGCACGAATACAGCGTCACACTGTGCTGCCAGTTGCTCTAGTGAATCGGCATAGGGAATACGCCAGGTTTCGCAGACAGGCAACGCCTTCTCTTTTCCACGGGACCACGCCGCCTGTAGCGTCCAGCCGTCCGCGGCCCCCAGCACCGGCAGCCAGGCCTTTTGTGCGATCCCCCCTAAACCAACAACACCTACGCGTAGTTTTGCCGACATGCTTAATCTCCCAGATGAGCCAGCAGTGAATCCAGCCGCGCTTTTAGCTCTGCCACTTCCTCTTCCAGAACCTCAACACGGGCCTGAAGATCATCACCCTGCGGTGAAACGGCTTCCACTGCGGTGATAAGTGAATCCATATCATCGCAGAAGAGATGCATATAGCGACTTTCACGTTTTCCCGGCTCACGCGGCAAGCGCGCGACATACGGACCGTCTTCGCGTTTAGCCAGGTTTTCGAGAACGTTTTCAACTTCCGCCATATCGCTGAATTCATGCATCCGTTGTGCTCGTCCCCGGAGTTCACCAGGCGTCTGCGCGCCGCGCAAAAGTAGCGTGGTGACGATAGCCACCTCCGCAGAAGTTAATTTCAGATCGCCAAACTCAGAGTTGCAGAAACGTTGTTCATATTTGGTCACCCGGTTGCCGAACCCACTCACCGTGCGCAAGTAGTGTCGTTTCACTAGCGTATCAAGGAGGTCCTGAACATCGCTCTCACTTAACGACATCACCGGCTCACGGTTCGTTTTCTGATTACACGCGGTCACGACCGCATTAACCGATAGAGGATATTGCTCCGGCGTGGTGACCTGTTTTTCCAACAGGCAGCCAATGACGCGCGCTTCATGCGCGGTTAACTGATATTTCATGATGTCTCCTTAGCGACCCGGGATCCAGTCCGGTGTCGTCAACGCCGTCAATACATGATCGCGCCACTGCCCGTCGATCAGCAGATAATCTTTGGCGTAACCCTCTTTTTCAAAGCCCAAACGCGCCAGTAAATCGCCGCTGCGTTGATTATGCGGCATATAGTTTGCCATTATGCGGTGGATATGTTGCGTGCGTTGCATATAGCGAATGGCCGAAGTTAATGCTTCGAACATCAGTCCCTGTCCCTGCCATTTCTCACCGATGGAATAACCGAGATAACAGGCGTGAAACGACCCGCGCACGACATTGGAAAAATTCGCCACGCCGACAATTTCTTTTTCTTCTGCATCAAGCAGAGCAAAATAAAATGCCGAACCTTGCTTATGAAACTCCGAGATCATCGACAAACGCGCCTGCCAACCGGAAGGGTAACAGTGGCTGTCATCGCGCACTGGCTCCCAGGGTTTTAAGAACCCTTTATTCTCCGCGTAATAATCGGCCAGACGCCAGGCGTCACGATCGTGAACCAGGCGTACCACCAGCCGGTCCGTCGTCAAACGCACCTTCGGTACGTTACTGCGATAGCCAAACATTCCCCTCTCCTGTTCCCCTGACGCAATACTTGCTCACTTTACTATACCTGTCCTGCACGGCAGTGTGAAAACAGCAACATACCATTTTCTGCACCATCTCCGCTTTTCGATGAATAGCCTCTATCGTTCTTGCATTTTGATAAAAAAATATTGTCGCAAGTTAGCTGGGAAAATAACCTTCTACCCCGCAGAATGTCAGAGCTTATCCTTATTTTTCCCTGGAGGGGAAATGTCCCGCGTATCGCAGGCACGGAGCCTGGGTAAATATTTCCTGTTAGTCGATAACATGCTGGTGGTGCTCGGCTTTTTTGTCGTATTTCCGCTGATCTCTATTCGCTTTGTCGATCAAATGGGCTGGGCAGCACTCATGGTCGGGATCGCACTCGGTCTGCGCCAACTGGTGCAGCAAGGATTAGGTATCTTTGGCGGCGCAGTTGCCGACCGTTTCGGCGCCAAACCCATGATCGTCACCGGCATGCTAATGCGAGCTGCCGGTTTTGCTGCCATGGCCGTCGCCCATGAACCGTGGGTATTATGGTTATCCTGCATTCTCTCCGGTCTTGGCGGCACCCTATTCGACCCGCCGCGAGCAGCCCTGTGGTCAAACTGGTGCGCCCGCATCAACGTGGCCGCTTTTTCTCTATTCTGATGATGCAGGACAGCGCGGGAGCGGTAATCGGCGCGCTGTTAGGCAGTTGGCTATTGCAATATGATTTTCGTTTGGTTTGTAGCGCCGGGGCAGCGTTGTTCATCGTCTGTGCGGCGTTTAACGCCTGGTATCTTCCTGCCTGGAAACTCTCTACGGTGAAAACGCCCGTGCGTGAAGGACTGGGCCGGGTACTCCGTGACAAACGCTTTGTCACCTATGTTCTGACGCTGACGGGCTACTATATGCTGGCGGTTCAGGTCATGTTAATGCTGCCAATTATGGTCAACGACATTGCCGGTTCTCCTTCAGCGGTAAAATGGATGTATGCCATTGAAGCGGCTATTTCGCTGACTCTGCTTTATCCGATTGCCCGTTGGAGTGAAAAACGCTTTCGCCTTGAACATCGCTTAATGGCCGGCCTGTTGGTCATGACGCTGGCCATGATGCCGATTGGCTTAAGCAGCAACCTACAGCAACTGTTTACGCTGATCTGCATCTTCTATATAGGTTCCATTATTGCTGAACCCGCGCGTGAAACGCTGGGGGCTTCGCTGGCGGATGCCAGAGCCAGAGGTAGCTACATGGGCTTTAGCCGCTTGGGATTAGCCTTTGGTGGTGCCTTCGGTTATGCCGGCGGAGGCTGGCTTTTTGACGCCGGTAAAGCCGCCGGACAACCGGAGCTACCGTGGCTGATGTTAGGCATCATCGGCTTTGCAACGTTTATCGCGCTGTGGTGGCAGTTCAGCCCGAAACGTTCGACCTCCGGAATGCTGGAGCCGCGCACCTGAGTTGCCGGCCCCTCGTTTCTCTTCCATAATGAATTCAGGACACTCAGTCACTATGGAGGAGAAACGTGAAGTTATATATCTACGATCACTGCCCATTCTGCCTTAAAGCCCGCATGATTTTCGGTCTGAAGAATATCCCCGTCGAACTGATCACGATTCTGGAGGATGATGAATCAACCCCGACCCGAATGATCGGTCAGAAGATGGTGCCTATTCTGCAAAAAGATGACAGTCGCTACATGCCGGAAAGCATGGATATCGTGCATTACGTCGATAAACTGGATCGCCAACCGCTGCTCACCGGCCCACGTAATCCGGCGATTGAAACCTGGTTGCGTAAAGTCAACTCCTATGCCAACCGCCTGCTGATGCCCCGTTTCGCAAAGTCTGCCTTTGATGAATTCTCCACTCCTGAAGCGCGCGCTTATTTTGTGAATAAGAAAGAGGCGTCAATTGGCAGTTTTGCCGATCATCTCGCACATTCCCCCGGGCTAGTTAAGAACATCAGTGACGATCTGCGGGCGCTGGATAAACTGATAGTTCAGCCGAACGCCGTTAATGGGGAACTGTCTGAAGATGATATTCATCTTTTTCCGCTACTGCGCAGCCTGACGCTGGTCGCAGGTGTGAGCTGGCCAAGTCGCGTCGCCGCCTACCGCGATAATATGGCCAAACAGACGCAGATTAATTTACTGTCATCTATGGCCATTTAGACCTAAGGCAGCGAAAGGTTTGGTCGTTCGCTGCCACCTCGCTTCTTTTTCAGTCTTTTCCGCTAACACCTCCCGTGCTGGTAGGCCATGCTGCTTTGTGTCAGGATGAACCTATGGCATGACATTAAGGAACCCAATGAAAAAGATGTTTATCGCGGCCGCGCTTATTGTTAGCGGCCTTCTGAGCGGCTGTAACCAGCTTACGCAATATTCAGTTAGCGAGCAGGAAATCAACCAGGCGCTGCAGAAACGTAATCACTTCGCCAAGGATATTGGCCTGCCTGGCGTAGCGGATGCCCACATTGAGCTGAAAAACCTTACCAGCGCCATTGGTCGTGAAGAACCGAACAAAGTGACGCTAAGCGGAGTGGCGAATTTAGATCTGAATTCATTATTCGGTAACCAGAAAGCAACCATTGATCTGAAGCTCAAGGCGCTACCGGTATTTAATAAAGAAAAAGGGGCCATTTTCTTGCAGGAGATGGAAGTTGTTGATGCGAAAGTCCACCCTGAGAAACTACAGTCTGTCGTCCAAACGCTAATCCCTTATCTCAATCAATCACTACGTAGCTACTTCAATCAACAGCCCGCTTACGTGCTGCGCGAAGATGCCAGCACTGGCGAAGCATTGGCGAAAAAGTATGCTAAAGGTATCGAGGTGAAACCAGGGGAGATCATCATCCCCTTCACCAATTAATTCTTCGGGCGCTTCAGCGCCCGTTTTTTTACGGAAATTGATGCAAAGGAAAACGTTTACGCTTATCCTTAGTGCCCGGCAAAAACAGCCCTGATGACTGAACTTATTAGCCGGAGCCTTCCATGACAGCACAATCCCAGGTATTGAAAATCCGCCGCCCTGACGACTGGCATATTCATCTGCGCGATGACGATATGTTAAAAACCGTCGTGCCTTATACCAGTGAATTTTATGGCCGGGCGATCGTGATGCCGAATCTGGTCCCTCCTGTCACCACAGTAGAAGCCGCCATCGCCTACCGCCAGCGTATTCTTGATGCCGTCCCTGCGGATCATGATTTTACACCGCTAATGACCTGCTATCTGACCGATACACTCGACCCGGCAGAACTGGAACGCGGATTTAACGAGGGCGTGTTTACTGCCGCCAAACTCTATCCGGCCAATGCCACGACCAACTCCAGCTATGGCGTTACCAGCACCGATGCCATCATGCCAGTGCTTGAGCGTATGGAAAAACTGGGCATGCCGCTGCTGGTTCACGGTGAAGTCACCCACCCAGATATCGATATTTTCGACAGAGAAGCACGCTTTATTGACACGGTCATGGAGCCTTTGCGCCAGCGTCTGCCCGGCCTGAAGGTTGTCTTCGAACATATCACCACGAAAGACGCCGCTGAGTATGTACGCGATGGTAACGACCTGCTGGCGGCCACCATTACCCCTCAGCACCTGATGTTTAACCGCAATCATATGCTGGTTGGCGGCGTGCGCCCTCACCTTTACTGTCTACCGATTTTGAAACGCAATATCCACCAGCAGGCACTGCGTGAACTGGTCGCCAGCGGTTTCGAGCGAGCCTTCCTTGGTACTGACTCCGCCCCGCATGCCCGTCACCGCAAGGAGGCCAGTTGCGGCTGCGCAGGTTGTTTCAACGCGCCAACCGCGTTGGGAAGTTACGCGACGGTGTTTGAAGAGATGAACGCCCTACAGCACTTTGAAGCTTTTTGTTCACTTAATGGCCCACGTTTCTATGGTCTGCCGGTCAATGAAACCTATGTTGAACTGGTGCGTGAAGAAAGCACAGTGGTAGAGAGTATCTCGCTGCCAGGCGATTCACTGGTGCCGTTCCTCGCCGGAGAAACCGTGCGCTGGACGATGAAAAAATAAATCCCACGCTCCCTGTTGTAAACGTGCAAACGATACTGTATAAATAAACAGTACATTACACAGGGGGCAATTATGCGCATTGAAGTGTCTATCGCCAAATCTACAGCCTTACCCAGTGGCGCGTTAGAAGCGCTGAACAATGAACTCTCACGGCGTATCGATCAACAGTTCCCCTCGATGTCAAGTCAGGTGACGGTCCGATATGCGGCCAATAACAATTTGTCGGTCATCGGCGGTTTAAAAGAAGATAAAGACCGGATTAGCGAAATCCTGCAAGAAACCTGGGAAAGCGCCGACGATTGGTTTGTCCGCGACTAGTCAATTAAATTTGCTCCCTCATTGTGCAACTTTTTGCCGGGTCGCCCCGGCTTTTTTATTCTTTTCATACTCAGACATTCCCTATTCCCCCCGCTTACGCCCTTATAAAATAACGAAGAATGAAGCCTCGCGCGCACAAAAAATCAGCAATCAGTGGCGTATGTATCTCTATTTCATTTAATTTCTCGAGTTTATTCTTGACTACTGATATAATTAACCTGCTTCAGATAATATGCATTAAACCTCGAGAACTGTTGTCTTTTAACATATGAAGAAGGGGTTATGATGGAAAAGAATAATGAAGTCATCCAGACCCATCCCCTCGTTGGATGGGACATCAGCACCGTGGATAGTTACGATGCGCTGATGTTGCGCCTGCACTACCAAAACCCCACTCAAGAAAGCAGTAGAGACGCAGAAATTGGCCAGACGCTATGGCTAACGACGGACGTCGCACGTCAGTTTATTTCTATTCTGGAAGCAGGTATTGCGAAGATTGAATCCGGCGAATACCAGGAAAATGAGTATCGCAGACATTAGCAATAACGCACTAATGTCTAAATATTCACTGAACAGGCACCTGTGGGTGCCTGAACTATTTTCGGACTTGTATAACAGCGGGTTGTTAATTACCCTGCTAATAAAGCAATAACCCGGAACTCACCATGCAATATGACCTCATCATTATCGGTAGCGGCTCCGTTGGCTCCGCCGCAGGCTACTATGCGCGACAGGCAGGGCTTAACGTTCTGATGATCGATTCACATCAGCCTCCACATCAGGAAGGCAGCCATCACGGCAACACGCGCCTCATTCGTCACGCCTATGGCGAAGGCGAAAGGTATGTCCCTCTGGTGCTACGAGCACAAAAAATGTGGGATGAATTTGCCGCCGCCAGCGGTGAAGCCGTTTTTGAACGCACGGGGGTCATTAATCTTGGACCCGCAAACTCCGAATTTCTGCGCAACGTTGCCAATAGCGCGCGCCAATTCCAGCTCAATATTGAAGAAATGGATGGCCAGGCCGTTATGGCTCGCTGGCCGGAAATCCGTGTACCACATGATTATCAGGCGATATTTGAACCAGCATCCGGTATATTGCGCAGCGAACTGGCTATTGAGACCTGGATCCGCCTCGCCCGCGAAGCAGGCGCGGCCCAGCTATTCAATTGCCCGGTCTCCGCCATTCATCATCAGCCGAACGGTATAACCGTAGAAACAGTAGATGGTGAATACAGCGGTAGAAAACTGCTAGTCAGTGCCGGAACCTGGGCCACTCGCCTGCTGCCAAATCTGCCTGTTCAACCGGTCCGTAAGATTTTTGCCTGGTTTCAGGCCGATGGCCGCTACAGTACCAAGAATAACTTCCCGGCGTTTACTGGCGAATTACCCAATGGCGATCAATATTACGGCTTCCCGGCCGAAGACAATGAGTTGAAAATCGGTAAGCATAACGGGGGACAGCTCATTTCAGCCCCCGAAGAGCGCGCACCATTCGGCGCTGTTGCTACTGATGGCTCCGAATCTTTCAACTTCCTGCGCAACGTATTGCCCGGTATCGGCGGCTGTCTCCATGGCGCATCCTGTACCTACGATAATACGGCTGATGAAGACTTCATTATTGATACTCTTCCCGAACAGCCCAATACGCTCTTGATTACCGGGTTAAGCGGACACGGCTTTAAATTCGCTCCGGTACTGGGAGAGCTTGCAGTACAGTTTGCACTTGGTGAACCTTCTGAGTTTGATCTGACACCCTTTTCGCTGGCTCGCTTTCAGCAATAATAGCCAACTCTGCGGTTCTGCAACCGTGCAAAAAACAACGGCCTCGATTGAGGCCGTTAATCACTGAGAGATTATATGCGTCGCCTGTTTGAATTACTGGTTAACAACATCCGCGAGCATTTTATGATTTATCTGGCGCTGTGGCTTCTACTGGCGATTATCGATCTCATCTGGTTATGGTTTTTCTGAAGACTCAGGATCCGGGATCCCTAGTCTGGTGTTCAGACGACCGCGAGATTTATTGAAGATTTTATTACCATTTTCGCGCCCGGCACGCAGTTTCCGCTGCTCCTCTTCCGGCAGCTTATGCTCTTCCATACAGGCTTCGCTGCAGCACCCGGCAAATTTTTCCGCGCAGTCCGGACACTGAATAAACAGCAGGTGACAGCCATCGTTCAGACAGTTGGTATGGCTATCGCAGGATGTACCGCACTGATGACAATGAGCGATCACATCGTCTGAGATCCGCTCTCCCATACGCTCATCAAAAACAAAATTCTTACCGACAAAGCGTACCGGCAGCCCCTGCTCGCGGGCACGGCGGGCGTACTCGATAATACCGCCTTCAATATGCCAGACTTTACTGAAGCCGTTATGCTTCATCCAGGCGCTGGCTTTTTCACAGCGAATCCCGCCGGTGCAGTACATAACGATCTTTTTATCTTTATGTTCCTGCATCATTTCAACGGCTTTCGGCAACTGATCGCGGAAAGTATCTGCTGGAATTTCCAGCGCATTATCAAAATGACCAACTTCGAATTCGTAATGGTTACGCATATCAATAAAGACCGCGTCTGGATCATCAAGCATCGCATTCACTTCCGCGGCCTTCAGATAATCTCCCACGTCTGAAGCATCAAACGTTGGATCATCAATACCGTCAGCGACAATGCGGTCACGAACTTTGAGGCGCAGAACCCAGAAGGATTTACCATCGTCGTCCAGGGCGATATTGAGGCGCAGGCCTTTCAGTGCCGGGTCAAAGTCATACAAAAATTCACGTAACGCATCGACTCGGCTCTGCGGAACGCTGATTTGTGCGTTAATACCCTCATGGGCCAGGTAAATACGTCCAAAAACGTTCAATTTGGTCAGCGCTAGCCACAGCGCGTCACGGGTCGCTTTCGGATCGATAATAGTGAAATACTTATAAAATGAGATCGTTGTGCGCGGCTCGGTTTCAGCCAACATTTGCGCTTTTAACGTCTCATTTGAAATGCGGTTATGTAACACTGGCATGGTGTACCTGCTCGGCATAATCAATGGGTCAATAAACGGCGGGCATCATATAGCAAACACCAACAATTTACATCCCCACATTTTGAGCTACATTTCCCTCATCCACATTTATAACTATTAACAATAAATGCCTTCAGAGACTGTCATTTTGGCTGATGTATAAAAAAATGCGATAATGGAACACGTTGCTTAATAGAACAGGTATGAGATGACCCATTTACCTAAATTTTCTGCAGCGTTGCTGCATCCACGTTATTGGTTACTTTGGTTTGGCGTTGGCCTGCTTTGGTTGGTCGTACAGCTTCCTTATCCGGTGATTTACCGCCTTGGTACCGGATTGGGCCACCTGGCCAGACGCCTGATGCGTCGCCGGGCTAAAATAGCCTCTCGCAATCTGGAACTCTGTTTTCCCGAAATGAGCGAGCAAGAACGCCGCCGGATGGTGGTTGCCAACTTTGAATCTGTCGGTATGGGTTTGATGGAGACCGGCATGGCCTGGTTCTGGCCAGCCAGACGTATCGCGCGCTGGACCGATTCCATTGGCGTTGAACATATTCGGGCCGTACAGGCACAGAATCGCGGTATTCTGCTTATTGGCATCCACTTCCTGACGCTGGAGATGGGTGCACGCATGTTCGGTATGAATGAGCCTGGTATCGGCGTCTACCGCCCAAACGACAACCCGCTTATCGACTGGCTGCAGACGTGGGGGCGATTACGTTCCAACAAAGATATGATTGACCGCAAGGATCTCAAAGGCATGATCCGCGCTCTGAAGAGAGGTGATGTGATCTGGTACGCGCCGGATCACGATTACGGCCCGGCAGCCAGCGTGTTTGCTCCCTTTTTCGCGGTCGATCGGGCTGCCACGACTTCAGGAACCTGGATGCTGGCAAAAATGTCGAAAGCCTGCATCGTCCCGTTCGTGCCTCGTCGCAAACCTAACGGTAAAGGTTATGAGCTGATTATGCTGCCGCCGGAATGCGATCCGCCCCTGGATGACGCTGAGACAACCGCTATCTGGATGAACAAAATCGTCGAGAAATGCATTCTGATGGCCCCAGAGCAATACATGTGGATGCACCGTCGCTTCAAAACTCGTCCACCTGGCGTCCCTTCTCGTTATTGATCCGGCAAATGCCCCTATCCCGCATCTGAGCGCAGATGTAGGGATTGGCGAGCAGACTCTGGACCTGTTTTAGCTTTAAAAGCGGTCGTCCATTGCGACGATCATTTCTCAGGCGCATAATTAGCAAGCTCATATTTTCAATTGTTTGACCTGCATCGCAGGTCAGTGGAATCCTATGCCCTCTGCTGATACCCCGATTAACTGGAAACGCAATCTCACCGTAACCTGGCTCGGTTGCTTTTTAACCGGCGCCGCGTTTAGTCTGGTGATGCCTTTTCTTCCTCTCTACGTTGAACAGCTCGGCGTAACCGGTCATAGCGCCCTCAATATGTGGTCGGGGATCGTCTTTAGTATCACCTTTTTATTCTCTGCAATTGCCTCACCGTTCTGGGGCGGCCTTGCTGATCGTAAAGGGCGAAAAATTATGCTGCTGCGTTCTGCGCTCGGTATGGCTATTGTCATGTTGCTGATGGGGCTGGCGCAAAATATCTGGCAATTTCTGATCTTGCGCGCGCTGTTGGGCCTGTTGGGTGGGTTTATTCCCAATGCCAATGCCCTGATAGCAACCCAAATCCCCCGACATAAAAGCGGTTGGGCGCTGGGTACGCTGTCGACGGGCGCAGTTAGCGGCGCGCTGCTTGGGCCTCTGGCTGGCGGTTTCCTGGCCGATCACTGGGGATTGCGTACCGTCTTTTTTATGACTGCAGCTGTTCTGTTTATCTGCTTCTTGTTTACCCTGTCTCTCATTCGCGAGAATTTCGTCGCGGTCAGCAAAAAAGAGATGCTCAGTGCGAAAGATGTTTTCTCTTCGCTGAAAAATCCCAAACTGGTCCTAAGCCTGTTTGTGACCTCATTAATCATCCAGGTTGCCACTGGCTCAATTGCGCCAATTCTGACGCTATATGTGCGCGATCTGGCCGGTAATGTCAGCAATATTGCGTTCATCAGCGGCATGATTGCCTCGGTACCCGGTATTGCCGCACTGCTCAGCGCCCCCAGACTAGGAAAGCTGGGCGACCGAATTGGTCCGGAAAAAATCCTGATTGTCGCCCTGGTGATTTCGGTTCTACTGCTGATACCGATGTCGTTCGTCCAGACACCATTGCAGCTTGGGATTCTGCGTTTCCTGTTGGGTGCCGCCGACGGTGCGCTACTGCCCGCCGTACAGACGCTGCTGGTATATAACTCCACCAGCCAAATTGCCGGACGAATCTTCAGCTATAACCAATCGTTCCGCGATATTGGCAACGTGACGGGTCCATTGATTGGCGCATCGGTTTCCGCCAATTACGGTTTTCGCGCGGTTTTTTTCGTCACTGCCTGCGTAGTTCTGTTCAACGCGGTTTACTCTACCCTCACTCTGCATCGTCCGCGCCGTGTTCCCCCCCCGGACGACGCAAGTTCCGGCAGTCATTCTGTAAATTAATAACGCGAGGGGGGTTACCTCCCTTGACGCTTTGCCAACTGCCTTCTATAGATTGAATCGTGTTCATTTCTATTCTTCTTAGGGGGTTAGCCATGCCAAAGGATTCGATGTTCTATGCCACGCTCGAAGAAGCTATCGATGCGGCCCGTGAAGAGTTTCTTGTTAATAATCCGGATAGCGACGAAGAGAGCGCCAACGTCGAGCAATTAAATATTCAAAAATACGTGCTGCAGGATGGGGATATCGCCTGGCAAGCAGAGTTTTTTGCCGATGAAGATGAGCAAGGCGAATGTCTGCCAATACTTAGCGGCCAGGCAGCACAAAGTGTTTTTGATGGTGACTATGATGAGATTGAGCTTCGTCAGGAGTGGCTGGAAGAAAATACGCTGCATGAGTGGGACGAAGGTGAATTTCAGCTCGAACCCTCTCTTGACACCGAAGAGGGCCAGGCCGCTGCCGATGAATGGGATGAACGCTAATTAATTGTAGGGACCATGGCTGGCGTCCAGCGGCAACAGTAGCGTATCAAACACCAGCGAAAAGGGCAGATCGAGAATCGTGATATAGCGCCATGAGGAATCACGCACATCCCACTGTACGCCGGGATAATACTGGTTTCCATGTCCCTGCCCCGGCACCGTGCGACTGATAATGCTACCGCAGCCGCTGAGAACCAGCGTCATGGCGATAACCAGTAAAACTCTCATCTATAACCTCTATTTTCAGGTAAAAAAATACCGGCATTTTTGCCGGTATTTTCCTTTACGTACGGCTTACTTCACTTTCAACGCCAATGGATTCAACGTCAATTGCTGGTAGGTATCCACCCATGAAGAGTATTTCTCCGGCGCGGCCCACACGCGATAGTGCAAACGCGACATTGTAACCGGATCGCTCAGCAACACCAGACGACGATCGCGATTGAGTTTATCCGGCGTCTCGTTCAATGCCTGTTCGACATGACGTTCACGGGCGATATCCAGAATATGACCATGGCGGTGACGCGCAGTTGCCATTGCCGTTGCCAATGCGTTGAATGATGGATTAAACACGGCATGCATAAAACCATCGTCCAGAGAACGCTGACGATTCAGCGTCAGGTACGCATCGGTATCTTTCAGCACCTGCGGTGGCGAATACTCTTCCGGGATCAGGAATAGCTTACAGCGCTTACTGCGCAGACCTAGCGTGGCACGGCTGGAGAGGGCCGACACGAACGGCGACAGAATCAGCGAAACCACGATCGGCGCCAGCCAGAACAGGAAACGCAGATCCAACCACGCCATACCGACCGCCCAGACCAGGCCCAGCAGCATCTGTGAACCATGGCGCATAAACGCCTCGCCCCACGGAGTCGAGTCATCATCGCGCTGCGGTGAGTTCCAGACCACTTCCCAACCAAGAAACGCACTGACCACAAACACGGTGTGGAACAGCATACGCACCGGCGCCAGCAGTACTGAGAAGAGCACTTCCAACAACAGCGAAAGAGTGACGCGGAGGAATCCACCGTACTCTTTCGAGCCTTTGCACCATACCAGAATGATACTCAGCAACTTCGGCAGGAACAACAACACCATCGTTGACGCAAAAAGCGCGATAGCCAGCTCCGGACGCCACTGCGGCCAGACCGGGAACAGCTGTCGCGGCTGCAGGAAGTATTGCGGTTCGGTCAATGCATGCACCACCTGTAAGGCGGTTGAGAGCGCAAGGAACATAAACCACAGCGGTGCCGACAGATAGGACATGACGCCAGTCAGAAATACCGCGCGGTGAACCGGGTGCATCCCCTTAACCAGGAACAGGCGGAAGTTCATCAGGTTTCCCTGACACCAGCGACGATCGCGCTTCAATTCGTCCAGCAGGTTTGGCGGCAGCTCTTCATAAGAGCCAGGAAGATCGTAGGCAATCCATACCCCCCACCCGGCACGACGCATCAATGCAGCTTCAACAAAGTCGTGCGACAGAATCGAACCTGCGAAGTTACCCTCACCAGGCAACGGTGCCAGGGCACAGTGCTCGATAAACGGTTTTACGCGAATGATAGCGTTATGGCCCCAGTAGTGCGATTCACCTAACTGCCAGAAGTGCAGGCCAGCGGTGAACAACGGGCCATAAACGCGGGTGGCAAACTGCTGGCAGCGAGCGTAGAGCGTATCCATACCGGATGCGCGCGGCGATGACTGGATAATACCGGCATTCGGATTCGCTTCCATCAAGCGCACCAGACCGCTCAGGCATTCACCGCTCATCACGGAGTCGGCATCCAGCACGACCATATAGCTATACTGACTACCCCAGCGGCGGCAGAAGTCATCGATGTTGCCGCTTTTACGTTTCACGCGGCGGCGGCGGCGGCGATAGAATATCTGCCCTTCCCCCTGCACTTCAGCAATCAGCTCCATCCACGCTTTTTGCTCAGCCACGCAAATATCCGGGTTGTAGCTATCGCTGAGAATATAGACGTCAAAGTGCTCAGCATTCCCGGAAGCTTTTACCGATTCCCAGGTTGCGCGCAGACCAGCGAAAACACGATCAACGTCTTCGTTGCAGATAGGCATAATGAGCGCAGTACGATGCTCCGGATTCAGCGCCTCATCACCCACCGTCGAAGCAGAGATACTGTATTTATCACGCCCAATTAGCAGTTGCAGGAAGCCCATCAGCGCCGTCCAGAACCCAGCGGAAACCCAGCAGAAAAGCACGGCGAACAGAATCAGAATCCCCGACTGCAGCACATACGGCAGCAGTTGCATAAAGGAGACCCACAGGTTCTGCCCTACCATATCTGCCGGGTTGATCAGCGCCCAGCCCTGATAAGGCAGAATAGTTTTCATGTACCAGGTCGCCACGACGGTCTGCGCCAGCGTCAACAACAGCAGGATGTAGCGACGAATCGAGCCGACGGTACGCCATTTCTGCTCGCTCTCCTGCTCTTCTTTCGTCAGACGAGAAAGATAGCGTGGGGTGACGTCACGCCCACGCAGCCGGTCCCAGAAGCGCCCGACCGGGTTAGTACGCCAGGGGTCTGGGAACATAGAGGAACGTTTTGCCTTCGGCATCGCATTCAACTGAGTACGCCCTTCGTCATCCTTCATCAACTGGTCACCGGCCAGTGAATCCGGCCAGCTGTGTTCCAGTCGTGATTTTACTGACCCTAGCGGCGAGTCATCTTCACGCTTATAGACATGATGTTCAGCGTCCAGTGCTTCATGTACGGCCTGCAGACTGGCGTCAGGCAACGCGGCTTTTTCTGCATCCGACAGCGGCAATGCGTCGATGTACTTCGTTATCTTATTCATTAGCAGGCAGCTGATAGCTCCAGGTTTCACTCAGCGTCTGATCGGCATTGACCAGCGCAGCACGCATTTCCGTCGTTTTCTTCGGATCTTTTACTTTCACGCGCAAGATCATACGCCAGCCTTTAGTTACCGGATTATAGCGCACCGTATTTTCAACGATTTCAGCGTTATCGCCGATGCTTGCCTGAGCGGTTATCGCGGTGTCAGCGGGCAGTTTTTTCATCTCAGTGCCGGTAAAATCGACGATAAAGGCGATGGTACCATCCGGCTGGCGAATCAGATTCGATTGCTTCACGTCACCAGTGGAACGACGAGTCTGCATCACATACGCGTTATCTGGCGCATGCAGTTTGTCTTCATCGCGACTGAAGGTGATGGTGTATTTGAAGTTCATCTCTTTGCCTGGCTC
This sequence comes from Klebsiella huaxiensis, assembly GCF_003261575.2. Lineage (GTDB taxonomy): Bacteria > Pseudomonadota > Gammaproteobacteria > Enterobacterales > Enterobacteriaceae > Klebsiella > Klebsiella huaxiensis. The sequence continues at coordinate 3,614,423 of NZ_CP036175.1, forward strand.
CGGCAATTGGTCCGGCGTCCAGTAGGTGACGATATTATCGTTGGTCTCGTCATTGGTCGGAATTTCAACCAGTTCGATTTTACCTTTACCCCAGTCGCCTTTTGGCGTGATCCACGCGCTTGGACGCAGGTCGTAGCGATCGTCAAGATCCTCGAAACGAGAGAATTGGCGGCCACGCTGCAGCAGCCCGAAGCCTTGCGGGTTTTCCATCGCATAGCTGCTGACGGCCAGATGTTTTGGATTATTCAGCGGACGCCAGATCCATTCACCATTTCCGGCGAGGATTGAGAGACCGTTGGAATCATGCAGCGCCGGGCGATAGTTGGTCGTCGGAGACGGCTGGTGCGGCCCAAACAGGAACATGCTGGTCAGTGGAGCAACACCCAGCTTGCCTACTTTGTCGCGCAGGTAGACCTTCGATTGCACGTCAACAACAGTGTCGCGGCCCGGCATCACCACAAAGCGATAAGCTCCGGTTGCGCGGGGAGAATCCAGCAGCGCATAAATCGTCAGGCGTTTATCCGTAGCTTTCGGACGTTCAATCCAGAACTCGCGAAAACGCGGGAATTCTTCGCCAGAAGGCAGCGCAGTATCGATAGCAAGTCCACGGGCAGAAAGCCCATATACCTGGCCCTGACCCAGTACGCGGAAGTAGCTTGCTCCGAGCATGCTGACAATTTCGTCGTTCTTATCTTTGCTATTGATCGGATACAGGACTTTAAAGCCAGCAAAGCCCAGGTCTTTAACCGTGTCTTTGTCGTGCTGAACATTACCAAAATTGAAATAATCCGGGTTATATTTAATTTTACGCACGCTGGTGGCAGTCACTTCATTAATGGTGACCGGCGTGTCGAAATACATCCCCTGGTGGTAAAACTCAAGCTTGAACGGGCTTTTAAGATTATTCCAATAGGCTTTATCGTGATTAAACTGAATTTGCTGATAATCCGCATACTTCATATCGCGGAAAGCAGAGGGCAGGTTACTTTTCGGCGCTTCATAGCCTTTGCCAGCTAACGTTTGAGCCTCTTTTGCGACGTCATCAATGCTGAATGCCCATGCAGATGAAGTACACAGGGACAACATTACGGCTGCGCTTAACCAACGCATTTTCATCATCTGTGGTTTATGTTTCATATAAGTAAGCACTTCCCCCTTTGTGTGCTTAAATCGATCCGATCTATTTTAATGGAAACTCAGGCATTCCGACAACATAATCCCTGCATTGTTCGGCCTGGCGGCACAGGGAATAAACAGTTCACTGCCCCGACTGCACTTTGCGTGCTTATCCTGGAGACAGATAACCAGAGTTCATGTAGGGTTGCAGAGAATTTAAAGGTTATCACGTTGAGTGATAAGACGAATTGTCTGAGAATGTAGTGATATTGTATGAATAATACTCCGGTACAGCGTGAATATTTTTTCGATAGCATCCGCGCGTGGCTGATGCTGTTGGGGATACCTTTTCATATCTCGCTCATTTACTCCAGCCACAGCTGGCATGTAAACAGCGTAGAGCCCTCATGGTGGTTGACGTTGTTTAACGATTTCATCCATGCTTTTCGGATGCAGGTCTTCTTTGTGATTTCCGGTTATTTTTCCTACATGCTTTTTCTGCGCTATCCGCTTAAGAAATGGTGGAAAGTGCGCGTTGAGCGCGTAGGCATTCCTATGCTAACCGCCATTCCACTGCTGACCTTGCCGCAGTTTATTATGTTGCAGTACGTCAACGACAAGGCTGGAAACTGGCATACCCTCTCGGGATATGACAAGTTTAACACCCTGGCCTGGGAACTAATTTCACACCTGTGGTTTTTGTTAGTGCTGGTGGTTCTGACGACGCTCGGCGTGGTGATGTTTAAGTGGTTGACGCGTCGACATTCTACCGCTGCGCCAACCTTTGGTGACACCGTCACAATGGGCCAGCTATCGATGATTTTTCTGGCGCTCGGCGTACTTTATGCGGTGATTCGTCGCACCCTGTTTATGGTTTACCCGCCTGTTCTCAGTAATGGCCTGTTCAACTTTATTGTTATGCAGACGCTTTTCTATCTGCCTTTCTTTATTCTTGGCGCCCAGACGTTTATTAACTCTCGCCTGAAAGCGATGTTTACCACCTCATCACCCTGGTGCTTTGTTGGGGCGCTGCTGGGCTTTATCGCCTATCGCCTGAATCAGCAGTATGGGTCTGGCGATGGCTGGATGTATGAAACAGAATACGTCATCACCATGGTTCTTGGCCTTTGGATGGTCAACGTCGTCTTTTCCCTTGGCCACCGGTTGCTAAACTTCCAGTCCACGCGAGTCACCTATTTCGTCAACGCGTCACTCTTTATCTATTTGGTTCACCATCCGCTGACCTTACTCTATGGCGCATGGATAACCCCGGTGATTAAATCGAACACCTTAGGGTTCATTACCGGGCTGGTCTTTGTTGTTGGGATTGCGCTGATTCTGTATGAAATCCATCTGCGAATACCGCTCCTGCGCTTCCTTTTCTCCGGGAAGTTCCAACAAAAAACAGCTAAACCACAGATTTCAGCGGGTTGATAAAGTCAAAAGCTGCCGTCTATTTTGCGTCCGGCAGCTCTACTCTTTCATGAACAACAGATGAAATACGTTGCGGTAAAGCGCCTCCATCGCCGTCTTATCAACTGTCGAGGTCGTTGCCAGTTCACACCGATAGGCTGCGCCTTCAGTTAAGATCGCGATAAATTCACAGGCGACATTAATTTGTTCTGCGCTCATTTCAGGATGATAGTGTCGGGTCAGTCGCCCACCCTCTTCTTTCAGACGACGATCGGCTTGATGCATAATTTCACGCAGGCGGGGATTTCTGGATGCTTCCGCGTTAATTTCCATCAACAGATAATTATCGTTTTTTGTGTCATCGGTCGCTGGGATCACGCCAGCTAAAACTGAGGCCATCCGGACCAAATCATGGTTTCCGGCCACCATCTCGCCAACCCTGGCATTGACGATTTCACTGACGATCGCTTCAACGATCTCTTCTTTGCTGGCAAAGATGCGATACAACTGCCCTACGCTCAGACCTGCCTGACGCGCAATGTCCGCGACGGAGGCACCATGCAGTCCCTTTTCCGCCAAACATTTCTGTGCTGCAGCCACAATTTCCGCACGGCGAATCTGTTGTTTATGCAGTACTTTCCCTTCAGCCACGCGTAAATCTCCAGTGATGATAATTTCCTGCGAATGCGGGAAACTATCATATCTTATTCCTGCAACGGATCTGTATAACGAACTACTGCGTCTGAAGCAATCGGGTATAAATGCCAGCCGTTTCAGCATCGAAACAGACAAAAATGACGCGTTCCAGAGGGTTGTAGCGAGTGAGAAACGCATTTACCGTGCGTACGGCAATTTCTGCCGCAGCGTCTTTAGGATATCCATAAACGCCAGTGCTGATAGCGGGAAATGCAATTGAGCGATAGTTATTTGCTGAAGCCAGCAGCAGGCTATTTTTATAAGCGTCTGCCAGCAACTCTGCCTCCTGCCTGTCGCCGCCGCGCCAAACTGGCCCTACGGTGTGAATGACCGCGCTGGCAGGTAGATTTCCTGCGACGGTAATGACTGCATGACCTGGAGGGCATTCTCCCTGCTGTTGAAGCACTATTTTACAGGCGGCCAGCAGTTCAGGGCCGGCAGCGCGATGAATCGCGCCGTCTACCCCACCGCCGCCGAGCAATGAAGGATTTGCGGCGTTGACGATAACATCGACCGCAAGCGTTGTAATGTCGCCGAGAATAACCTCAGGTTGAACAGCCATTTCCCCTCCTGCCGGCATACGTCTAAAGATAAATACTTGAGGATAATATGGCATGATAGCCCCCAGGACGAAAGCCTGGGGGCAGACTGTTACCGATAATCAACGTCGAGAATTGCAAGGGTGTGTTGCGGATTAATGTATCTTAACTTCGCCGAGCGGATGTTTTCGTTATGAATATTTCCATTTTCAAGCTGCTGAGCCGAGATCCGTACCGTCTTCGCCCTGGGGCAATCCATAACAACTCGATTGCCTGTTGCATTAAGTTGGCAAGGTGCTTCTACAACCTGCCCGTAGAAATGGATGACACCAGCCTGCACCTGCTCCGCCATGGCCGGGCTAAATAACGTGGGTAAAACACACAAAGCGGCAACTAACGCGCATTTGTATTTTTTCATGATAAAACTCCTCTGCATTTCTGCATAGCTATCAAAAAGCACAAGCCATCCATGAGTGCATTGGGTCATTTTTATTTACAAAGACACATTTATATTAACAAAACAAAAACAAATTTATTCAATTTACATCAATTTTGTTAACAAAATCGATTCACTGACTGACGGTACAGTGGCTCAAGAACGTGTAGACGGGAGGGAGGTTTAATGAAAGGAATGCCGGGCACAAAAAAACAGGACCTGAAGCCCTGTTTTAAGGTAAATCGTGTAATTTATACCCGTCATACTTCAAGTTGCATATGCGTTGGCTACGTGCGTTCACCCGAATCACTTACTTGAGTAAGCTCATCGGGACTCTCTTACTTGCCGCCTGCCTGCAACTCGAATTATTTAGGGTATATACGTGATTAGCTGTTTTCGTTAGCCAGTGATTTATTTTTCGCGGCTCGCGCCGCCAGCCACAGCCCGCTATTTTTCATGGCGTAGCCAAAGACCAGGCCCAATGCCAGCGAAGGTACCGCCAAACGCCAGTCGCCGTTGGTCGCAAACGTCGCGCATGCACCAATAAACGTACCGGGTACGAAGGAGAGCAGCAGCTGACGCGCTTGTATGCACATCAGAAACGCCACGATACCTGTCATAACATAGCTCAGGATTTCCAACTGTGGCGCCAGCGCGCTGCCATAAATAATCACCAGCGCCCATATCACGCCGCTCATGACCGTGCAGGCGGAAATGAGCAGCCCTTTCAGCCCACCTTGCGGACAAGCAAAGTAAGCGGTGCAGCCGAGGAAACCCGCCCAGCTCAGCAGGCCAAGCGCGACAGCCACCCATCCCCAAATTCCGGAGAGAATGCCAGTCGTTAATGCGATTGCGAAGAGTATGTTCATAGTGCGCATCATAGCAGATACGCACCTGGCAAATGCGACATAGAACACATTATGTAAGATATGTGATTTTTCGTTGCACTAAATTTGTGACTTTTATCACAAATTATTATTCATTTTCTTCCTGCAGCTCATCCCACATTGCAGAGAGAGCTTCGCGGGTCAGCGGTGCCATAGTACGCCAGAATGGCGTAGTCGCATGCGCTTCAACTTTACCAAGGAAGGCCCCACACCACGGCAGAATATAGTCGGCAAACAACGTTTCCAGAGTCTCGCTTTCATCCTCAGTGACATGATCTTCCAGCCATGAGGCAGCCAGCAGCAGCGATCCGATATGATCCGTTGCGCTTTCTCCGGTTGGGATCCCATGTGCACTCAGAAAACCACGAACTTCAGCTTCTGTCGCCCCTTCCACCCATGCGCTACGGTAAGGCGCAACGCTGCACTCTTCACCAACAAACAGGGCATTATATTCAGCGGCCAGCGACTGCATATCACAACTCTTTTGCAGACGCTCCAGCAGCTCATCCTGCTCCAGCGGCCAGCTCGCCGCCAGCTTCCCTTCACGAATAAGGGTAAACAGCGGGACCAGCAGCGGGTCCTGCGGCTGACGGTTGTACAGTGAACCCAGCACGCGGCAGAGGATAGAAAACTCGTTCATTCATTTCTTCCAGTTATTCAAATTAAAGTTCAGCAAATTCAGGGATCGCCGCCATTCCTCGTGATTCAAGGAAATCAAGCATACGCCGAGGTGTCACGTTAAGAATGCGATCCTCCGGGAAATCAACGGCATCAAGGATCTTACGGCATTCGGTAAATTCGCCCAGCGTGAATGCGGTATGGGAATCCGACCCCAGCGCAACCCAGCCTCCGGCATCACGCACGGCCTGCGCGACGGCACGGCAATTATCTTCACTTCCAATGCGCGATGAGACAAAAGATGAGTTATTGATCTCCAGCGCAACATGGTATTTCGCCGCCGCAGCAGCAATGGCCGGGATATCAACGGGGAATTTGGGATTACCGGGATGGCTAATAATATGCACTGCGCCGCTGGCCATGGTGGCGATCATCGCCTCCGTATGGGTCGCTTTATCCTGAGGCGGGAACACCGGCTCGTGGAAACCTGCAATAATCAGGTCCAGAGAGGTGAGCATTGGACCGGTACAGTCTATTTCGCCCTGTGTGTTTTTGATGTTGGCTTCAATGCCGCGCAGAATGCCAATACCATCCACCAGCCGCGGCCAGATGCGCATGTTGATGAAATGCCAGTAATGTGGCGCATCAGCCATATCAGGGCCATGGTCGGTAATGGCAAAGAGTTTGATCCCCTTGCGCTTTGCTTCGGCAATATAATCGTGCAGGGTACTGTAAGCGTGGGTGCTGGCAATGGTATGCATGTGCAGGTCAACAGGATACATCACATTCTCCTTCTCTGTTTGTGGCAAGAATAGCAGGAATATGCGCTCATGATCAGCAAAAACCCCGCCGCAGCGGGGTTATCTCTTAGTATCCTCGCTGGCGATCGACCTGCCCGCTTACCGTTTCGCCTCGTTCCAGCTGGACGATAGTTCCTGCAATATAAGCAATGGCTTCCTGAGGCCGAGTGACAGCTGCAACATGAGGCGTCATCGCAACCCGCGGATGCGCCCAAAGCGGGCTCTCTTTCGGTAATGGTTCGCGGCTGAACACATCGAGCATAGCTCCTTTAAGCTTACCGCTATCCAGCGCCACCAGCAGATCGTCTTCAACCACATGAACTCCACGCGCCAGATTCAGCACATAGCTATTATCCGGAAGCTGCGCCAACAGCGTTTTATCAATAATGCCAACAGTTTCCGCAGTGTTAGGCAACAGGTTAATCAGCACGCGAGTGCTGCTCAGAAATTCGCCCAGTTCTTCTGCTCCAGCAAAACTCGTCACCTGCGGCCAGGACTTACGGCTACGGCTCCAACTGCGCAGCGGAAAGCCCCACGCTTGCAGCCCTTCTGCCACTTTAGCGCCTAGCACGCCCGCGCCCATAATCCCGATAGTAAACTCCTCGCGAGGATACTCATCCAGGGGCTGCCAGCGGGCTTCCTGCTTTAATGCCAGGTAATCATCAAAACGACGGAACCAGTGCAGAACCTGGCTCACAGCATATTCTTGCATCTGCAAGCCCATGCCGGTGTCTTCCAGACGGAATAACGGAATCGACAGCGGCAGCATTTCCGGATGTTCCCGCAGCTTGCTAAGGATTGAATCGACGCCAGCGCCAAGGGCAAAGACCGCCTTTAAGTCACGCCCTTGCAACATTTCTACCGGAGGATGCCAGACCAGCGCATAGTCGGCGGATTGGTTATCACCCGGTTTCCACTCGCGCACTCGCGAACCGGGCAGTTGCTTCTCCAACTCCGTAATCCAGTACGAAGTGTCAAACGTCGGGTGGTAAAAAATAATCTCCATGATGACTCCTGATAGCCGACGCCTTAGGCAGGTTACGTTAGCGTCGTGTTTTATTCATTGTTTTCTATTGGTTTGTCAGCATAGCAAATTTCGTCTGGCTATCGTGTTAAAAAAGAAATGGTGACAAAAAAAACGATTCTCGCGCATTTAGAAGGCAAGTTGCTTGAAGTTTGGCTAAACGCACGTTTTTTTAAAAAAGTTGATTGACGAGACTTACGTATTTCCCTAAATTAGCGCCCGTTCCCGGCAGCAACGGGAATGACAATATGGTGAGGTGTCCGAGTGGCTGAAGGAGCACGCCTGGAAAGTGTGTATACGGCAACGTATCGGGGGTTCGAATCCCCCCCTCACCGCCATATTTTAAGAAAGAGCTCGTACGCAAGTACGGGCTTTTTTTTCATATGTTGCACCCCACCGGGGGGGATGAGAAGCCCCGACCGGGGTTCGACAACTGGCGCATCCAGTTGGACAGATGACGAGCCTGCGAGGAAGCTGCCCGCAGGGCGAGCGAAGCGAGTCAATCCCCCCCTCACCGCCATATTTTAAGAAGAGCTCGTACGCAAGTACGGGCTTTTTTTCGCTTGCAGTCACCCAGCCGAGGTGCAACTAAGTTCTGACAACAACTAATCTTCTTCCATCCGCTGATACTCTTCGCTCAGAAAGTCAACCAGCGCCCTGACCGACGGCAGCAGTCCACGACGAGAAGCAAAAACCGCATGGATCACCTCCCTGCGCGGTTGCCACTCATCAAGCACAACCACCAGTTCCCCTGCCGCCAGCTGATCGCGCACCATTAATAAAGGAAGCTGCACCACACCAACTCCGGCAACCGCCGCTTCTCGCAGCGCCAGCATATCCGTTGTCACCATCCGGGGAGTGAAATAGACCTCCGCCCGCGCGCCCTCGGGACCGGTTAGTTGCCAGTGATGTTGATGTTTTCCTGCACCGATACTTAACCCCGGCCATTCGCTGAGTTCAGACGGTGCCTGGGGCACGCCCAGCCGCTCAACTAATGTTGGACTCGCCACCAGCCGATGTCCACGGTCGGCCAATACGCGCATCACCAGATCGCTATCTTCTATAGGCCTTGGCCGCACGCGAATAGCCACATCGACGCCTTCCCCCACTACATCAACCCGTCGGTTCGTCGCTTCCAATAATAGCGTTACCCCCGGATGACGCTGCATAAACCTCGCCAGCATCGGGCCGATGTGCACATGCAAAAGCGTCACCGGGCAGGTCAGCCTCACGCTGCCGCACGGCTCTGAACGCAGCGTTTCCACCGCCTGTTCAGCCGCCTCCGCCTCTATCAACATCGCTTTGCAGTGTTGATAAAAGGTTTGTCCGACCTCGGTCACCGCAAACTGCCGGGTAGTACGCTGAATCAGACGCACCCCGAGACGTTCTTCAAGCTGAGCAATCCGGCGGCTTAATTTTGATTTAGGCTGATCGAGCGCTCTTCCTGCCGCAGCAAAACCACCGTGATCGACCACCTGGACAAACCAGGCTAAATCGTTGAGATCCTGCATCCTTCCTCCATCGTTCCATTTTTAGAACAGTATAGGCCATTTTCACTATCTACCGGGCAATTAGAACTGAATATATGCTTATTCACATCAGAAACAGACATGCAGGAGACCACCATGAAACAGATTACTGGCATCTATACCGCCCCCTCGCAGCACTGGGTAGGCGACGGTTTCCCGGTTCGTTCGATGTTCTCTTATCAGACTCACGGCGAACAGCTAAGCCCCTTCCTGCTGCTTGACTATGCTGGCCCGCACCACTTCCCGGCTGGGACAGAGAAACGCGGCGTTGGTGAGCATCCGCATCGCGGATTTGAAACCGTCACCGTCGTTTATTCAGGGGAAGTAGAGCACCGAGATTCAACCGGTCGGGGCGGCGTTATTGGCCCCGGTGATGTGCAGTGGATGACGGCAGGTGCCGGAATACTGCACGAAGAGTTCCACTCGGAGAATTTCACCCGAACCGGCGGCGAGCTGAAAATGATTCAGCTCTGGGTCAACCTTCCGGCCAAAGACAAGATGACGCATCCGGGATACCAGAGCATCACCACTGATGCGATCCCTGACGTTGCTCTGGCGGATAACGCGGGTCGTATGCGGGTCATTGCGGGCCGCTACGGCGATGTTGTCGGACCGGCGCATACCTTTTCGCCGCTCAATGTCTGGGACCTGCAGCTTAATCAGGGTCAGGACATAACGCTGCATCAGCCCGATGGCTGGAGCACCGCACTGGTCGTGCTGGAAGGTGAAGTTAAGGTGAACGGAGAGGGAAGCGCTCGTGAAGGCCAACTGGTGGTGCTCAGCCAGAAAGGGGAATCACTCCACCTTGAGGTGAGTTCCAACGCAAAAGTCCTGCTGATGGCCGGCGAGCCACTACAGGAACCAATTGTCGGTTACGGCCCATTTGTGATGAATACCAAAGCGCAAATCGCGGAAGCCGTTCGTGATTTTAACAGCGGCCGCTTCGGCCAAATCTAATATTACAGAGGTGAATAGTATGTCGACTCCAGCTAACTTTAACGGTTCTCGTCCGGTGATTGACGTGAATGATACCGCCATGTTGTTGATTGACCATCAGAGCGGCCTGTTTCAAACCGTCGGCGACATGCCGATGCCGGAGCTGCGCGCCCGCGCAGCTGCGTTGGCAAAAATGGCGTCATTAGCAGGGATCCCGGTGATCACCACGGCATCAGTCCCGCAGGGGCCAAACGGCCCGCTGATCCCCGAGATTCATGAAAATGCGCCCCATGCAAAATATATTGCGCGCAAAGGTGAGATCAACGCCTGGGATAACCCGGAATTCGTTGATGCGGTAAAAGCAACCGGGCGTAAGACGCTGATTATTGCCGGTACGATTACCAGCGTTTGCATGGCGTTCCCGTCCATTGCCGCCGTTGCCGATGGTTATAAGGTCTTCGCCGTGATTGACGCTTCCGGTACCTACAGCAAAATGGCGCAGGAAATCACCCTCGCCCGCGTGGTTCAGGCAGGCGTGGTGCCAATGGATACCGCCGCAGTCGCTTCCGAGCTACAGCGTACCTGGAATCGCCCGGATGCCGCAGAGTGGGCTGAGGTTTATACCAAAATCTTCCCGGCATACCAGTTACTGATCGAGAGCTACGCCAAAGCGCAGGACGTGGTGAAAAACAACGAACGGCTTGATTCACAGCGTTAAAATGCCTGCCCTGCCGCCCGTCGGCGGGGTAGTGTTCATTGCTTGACCGAACGGTAAAGAAAGAGTAAATACTGCTTGACCGTTTTAGCGCAACTCCCTATAGTAGCGCCCCGTTGCCCACCTAAGGTGAGCAGCGAAACAATATGGTGAGGTGTCCGAGTGGCTGAAGGAGCACGCCTGGAAAGTGTGTATACGGCAACGTATCGGGGGTTCGAATCCCCCCCTCACCGCCATATTTTAAGAAGAGCTCGTACGCAAGTACGGGCTTTTTTTTTCGCATGTTGCACCCCACCGGGGGGATGAGAAGCCCCGACCGGGGTTCGACAACTGGCGCAGCCAGTTGGACAGACCGCGAACGCAGTAAGCGGGCTGCCCCGAAGGGGCGAGCGTAGCGAGTCAATCCCCCCCCTCACCGCCATATTTTAAGAAAGAGCTCGTACGCAAGTACGGGCTTTTTTTCGCCTGTTGCACCATCCAGAAACTGCATTCGGCCTACTATCACCCGCAACTCTCCGCATGCTACTTTTATATACCCATATAAAAGATGGACATCCAAATGAGCACCATTGCAGTTATTGTTCTGACTTACGTTAAACCGTTAGATGAAGTTGACGCGCAGCTTGCTGCACACGTGGAATGGCTTAAAAAAGGCTACGCTGACGGATTGTTTCTTGCTTCAGGGCGTAAGATCCCCAGATCTGGCGGAGTCATTCTGGCAAAAGGTGATGACATGGATTTGCTACGGACCTGGCTGAGTCAGGATCCGTTCCAGCAATCGGGCGTCGCGAAAGTCGATATTATTCCTTTCGAAGCCACGATGACCGCTCCCCCGCTGCAGAACTTGCTTTAAACCAGCAAAATCAAAGCCCGGTTTCCCGGGCTTTGCAGACTCAAAAATAATCAGTAGTAGGCTTTAAGCGCACGCTGGCAAAGCGTTGAACGTACGCAGTCATCGGTCGTGAAGCGCACCACCCCAACCATCTCATCTTCTTCAAAACGCGCCAGCGCATCGACCAGGCCAGACCTTACGCCAGAGGGTAAATCACACTGGGTAATGTCGCCATTGACGATAACCGTCACGTTCTCCCCGAGGCGGGTCAAAAACATTTTCATTTGCGCAGCGGTCACGTTCTGAGCCTCGTCCAGAATCACGACTGCATTTTCAAATGTACGTCCGCGCATATAAGCGAACGGCGCGATTTCCACCTTGCCGATTTCCGGACGCAGGCAGTATTGCATAAAGGAAGCGCCCAACCTCTTCACCAGCACGTCATAAACCGGTCGAAAGTAGGGAGCGAATTTCTCGGCGATATCTCCCGGTAAGAAGCCGAGATCTTCGTCGGCTTGCAGAACGGGACGGGTAACAATAATTCTGTCCACATCCTTATGGATCAAGGCTTCAGCTGCTTTTGCCGCACTAATCCAGGTCTTCCCGCACCCGGCCTCGCCTGTCGCAAAGATCAGCTGTTTATTGTCGATGGCATTCAAATAATGCGCCTGAGCGTCATTGCGCGCTTCAATTGGCGATGCATCGCGACTATCCCGCGCCATACCAATTGCTTCTACGCCACTCATTTGCACAAGCGATGTGACCGATTCTTCTTCGCGCTGTTTATGGCTGCGCGAATCCTGTCTCAGCACACGTTTGGCCTCACGACGAGCTTTGGTCACTGCTTTTTGTCTTCCCATGGATAGCACCTTGCGTTGTTGGTTTACATCACACGCGTCAACATCGACGCGATTATGCGCACGAACGATTGAGGTTTGGCTTCCTTGTAAGCCATTGCTTGCCTGTCGAATTGACAACGGGTCACGGCTACGCGCACCGCGCACCCTGTCTGGGTTCGAGTTTTCTGTTGTAGTGGAGGATAAATTTGAGGTGTGAGAATCGCGGCCGGAAGTGTGGCCCCCGTGCTGAGAAGTACGGTATGAGTTTTGACGTTTTCCGTTACAGCAATCGGGCATTCGCGATCTCCATAGTGAAACGACATCACTGCCGGGAACTACCGCGTCTTTAATAAGTACATCAAAAATAATTCTTAATGCAACTTATTTTTCACATAAAGACAACAAATAATTCTCATTGCAGCTGAGAGGAGTTTCCGACATTAAGATTACAGAAAAATTAAACAAGGCAGGAAATACAAAAAAGGAATGGAAAAACAGCAGAAAACGCCCTGCCCTTACGGGCAGGAGCTTCAGGCTTCGAGCAGCGATTGCCCGAGATAGTGCTGACTATCGATAACTCCCGGCAGAACAAAGAAATAGCCCCCGCCGATCGGCTTAACGTACTCTTCCAGCGCTTCTCCGTTCAGACGCTTTTGCACCGTCAGAAAGCCTTTTTCCAGATCGTGCTGATAGCAGACAAACAGCAACCCCATATCCAGCTGGCCTGAGTTCGTCACTCCCAGAGAATAGCTATATCCCCGGCGCATCATCAGGCTGGACTCGGTCTCCGGCGTGCGCGGATTGGCCAGACGAATATGACTATCGAGTGCAATAGTATCGCCATCCGGGTCCTTGCTGTAATCCGGCGCGTCGTGCTCGTGCTGCATCCCCAGCGGAGCACCGGTCTGTTTATCGCGACCAAAAATCGTCTGCTGCTCTTTAAGCGGAGTGCGATCCCAGAACTCGACATGAAACTGAATAATTCGCGCCGCCTGATAGCTACCGCCCGTCGCCCAGGCAGGCTCCCCCTGGTCGGTGGTAACCCACACCACTTTATCCATCAGCGCGTGATCGGTACTGACAGGATTAGCGGTGCCGTCTTTAAAGCCCAGCAGATTAACCGGCGTCTCTTTACCTTTACTACGCGCAGCGCTATCGGAGATAAATCCCTCCCGCTTCCAGCGAACGCTCAGCAGATCCGGCGTGTGCTTAATCACATCCCGCAGTGCATGAATCACCGTATCCTGAGTATTGGCGCAAATTTGCAGCATCAGGTCGCCGTGGCACAGCGCCGCATCCAGCGAATCATTCGGAAAACGCGTCATCTGCTGTAGCTTTTTCGGCACGTTATTGGCCAGGCCAAAACGTTCGTCAAACAGCGAATGACCCACAGATACCGTCATGGTCAGATTATCCGGGGCAATCCACGGCCCCAATATTCCGGAATCCATCGGCGGCAAACGCGGATTTGGCGTCTCCGGTGCAGGACCACCTTTGGTCAAAAAGGCAATACGTTGAGTCAGCAGGCGAAATAACCGCTCCAGATCCGCTTTATCACTGGCAAGCACGTCGAAAGCGACAATCATCATCGAAGCCTGCTGTGGCGTCAGTACACCGGCCTGATGCGGACCATAAAACGGCTGCGCTTCCATGCGCGCGTTTGGCGACAATGTCCCCGGAGAGCTGTTGTCTTTTGCCGCATGCGCCACCGGACAGCCGCCGCTGATAGCCAGCGCGCCGCCAAGCGCGCCAATCCCTTTTAAAAGCCGGCGCCGTGACGGCTCATTCACATCATTATTTTGCTCTGCCATCGACTTAGTCCAGACCGAGGATCCCGCGCAGTTGTGCCAGATCTTCCGCCAGAGTGGTGATCGGGCCTTTCAGCGCATTGCGATCCGCATCCGTCAGCTTGTCATAGGTCTCAAAACCGTCTTTAGTGCGGTATTTACTCAGGATGCTATCCACTTTCTTGAAGTTGGCATCCACTTTCGCCAGCAGCGTGCTGTTCTCTTTTTGCAACTGCGGACGCAGCAGGTCGACAATTTTCTGCGCCCCGTCAATGTTGGCCTGGAAATCCCACAGATCGGTATGGCTATAGCGATCTTCTTCACCGCTAATTTTGCTGGCCGCCACTTCTTCAATCAAACCAGCTGCGCCGCCGACCACTTTTGATGGTGGGAAGGCCAGTTCGCTAATGCGCTTTTGCAAATCGAGAACGTCGGTGTTCAGCTGATCGGCATATTTATCCATTCCTTTGACGCTGTTATCGCCAAACAGCGCTTTTTCCAGACGGTGGAAGCCGGTGAACTTCGGATCTTCTGCTTTTTTCTCGTAGTCATCTTCACGGGCATCAATACTGCCGTCGAGGTCAGAGAACAGCTCGGCAATGGGTTCAATGCGTTCATAGTGCTGGCGCGTCGGCGCGTAGAGGGCTTTTGCCTTCTCGATATCGCCCGCTTTCACCGCATCGGTAAAGGCTTTGGTGCCGCTAACCAGTTCAGCGGTCTCAGCAGTGACGTAGGCTTTATAGGCGGTAATAGCTTCACCGAGGCTGAGCAGCGCTTCAGCTTTAGCAGCGTCTTTAGTCGCTTCACCGGTCACGGTGAGCTTACCTTTAGGGTTAGTCAGCAGGCCGCAGGTCATGTCATATTCACCCGGCTGCAGGTTCGCCGTCAGCTTTTGCGTAAAACCAGGGGCGATATTCTCGCGCTCTTCCACCACCATCACACCTTTCAGAATTTCCCACTCCAGCGCCTTCTGGCTGTGGTTCTGAATGATGAACTGGGTTTTACCCGCTTTCACGGTGACGTTCATCGGTTCGCACTGTTTGTCGGTGACAGTGACTTTTACTTGCGGAATATCGGCAGCCTGGGCGTAAAAAGCAGAGCTGAACAGCGCAGCAACGGTAATATGCAGCGCATTGCGACGAAAATGATTCATCATGACCATCCCTTTCGATAAGTATGTTGTAACTATTTCAATCCGCAATGCCGACTAAGCGGTTCGGGATGCGGTGGTTTTATTGCTCGGCGGCAGGACAAACAGCACTAGCGCCGGAATCAAATAAATAAAGTAGACTGCAACTTCACTGATGGTCGGCGTTTCCTGATAGCCAAAAATCCCCTCCAGCAGCGTGCCAAATAGCGTATGCGTAGAAAGAATGTTGCTCAGGTCGAAAGCAACATCCTGGAAATGATTCCACAGTCCAGCTTCATGGAAGGCGCGGATAGCCCCCGCCGCCAGGCCTGCGGCCACCAGCAAAATAAACAGGCTGGTCCATTTGAAAAACACGCCGAGATTCATACGGATGCCGCCCCAGTAGATCAGGAACCCTAAAACAATTGCTGTTGCCAGACCCAACATGGCCCCGATGGGCGGCCAGATTCCCACATCCTGCTGGAAAGCGGCCAGCAGGAAAAACACCGATTCCAGACCTTCACGAGCTACGGCGAAAAAGACCATCATCACCAGCGCCCAGCCGTGGTTGTTCCCGCGCTGAAGGGCATTGTCGACTGCTTGCTCAAGCTGCTGCTTTACGTTGCGTGAGACTTTACGCATCCAGAACACCATCCAGGTCAGAATGCACACCGCCACTACCGCCACGATGCCTTCGAACAATTCCTGCTCACGCTGCGGAAATTCGCCGGTTGTTTCGTTGATAAAGATCCCCAGCCCCAGGCACAGTGCCGCAGCCAGAAATACCCCAATCCACATTACGCCAATCCAGTTGCCGCGCTGGGTGCGTTTCAGATAGCTGGCGATCAGGCTGACAATCAGCGCTGCTTCCAGGCCTTCACGTAACATGATGAGAAATGGGACAAACATGCCGATACCCTTAAATGTGAATCGCAGTCAATTGATGCAAAGATAGGTAAATATTTCTGATAGTGATTATCATTACAATAATCAGAAACACAAGTGAAATGTGTAGATAATGATGACGATTTGTAAATTAATCGCTAACAAATAATGACTTGCGGGATTATCTCTCTACCGCAACAAAGAACGGCAGGATGATGGGATTTTTTGCGCCAGATATTTACCCGGCTTCACGGCTGTGGCTAAATGGCGGCCTTATTTACCTATGAAATGAACAACATGACTCAATATTTGCACTTCCTGCTGGCGCTGGTGGTTATCCTCGCCCTCGCCTGGCTTGTCAGCTACGACCGTAAGAAAATCCGCATTCGCTATATTATCCAGTTAATTGTTATCGAAATTGCGCTGGCTTTCTTTTTTCTCCACGCCGAAAGCGGCCTGTGGCTAGTGAAAAATATCGCTTCATTCTTTGAGTCGCTCCTCGGTTTTGCCGCCGAAGGAACCAATTTTGTATTTGGCGGCATGAGTGAAAAAGGGCTGGCGTTTATTTTCCTCGGCGTACTTTGTCCCATTATCTTTATCTCAGCGCTGATCGGTATTCTTCAGCACTGGCGTATTCTCCCCATTTTCATTCGCTTGATTGGTACCCTGCTGTCGAAGGTTAACGGCATGGGCAAGCTGGAATCGTTTAACGCGGTCAGCTCGCTGATCCTTGGACAATCAGAGAACTTTATTGCCTATAAGGGCGTCCTTGGCGATCTCTCATCACGCCGCCTGTTCACCATGTCGGCTACCGCTATGTCAACGGTTTCGCTGTCCATTGTCGGCGCTTATATGAGTATGCTTGACGCGAAATATGTCGTCGCGGCGCTGATTCTGAATATGTTCAGCACCTTTATTGTGCTGTCGATAATTAACCCGACGCGCCCTGGCAGCGAAGAAGAAATTAAGCTTGAGAAGCTGCATGAATCCCAAAGCTTCTTTGAAATGCTCGGTGAATATATTCTGGCCGGTTTTAAGGTCGCAATGATCATTCTGGCGATGTTAATTGGTTTTATTGCCCTGATTAGCGCTATTAATGCCCTGTTCGCCACTCTGTTTGGCCTGAGCTTCCAGCAGATCCTTGGCTACGTTTTTTATCCCCTGGCGTGGCTGATTGGTATTCCGCTAAGCGATGCGCTGAACGCGGGCAGTATTATGGCGACCAAGCTGGTGGCGAATGAATTCGTCGCTATGATTGAGCTGCAAAAAATTGCCGTCAGCATGACGCCGCGCGGGCTGGGTATTTTGTCGGTCTTCCTGGTTTCCTTCGCCAACTTTGCTTCCATCGGCATTATTGCCGGGGCGATTAAAGGACTGAACGAACAGCAGGGAAATATTGTTTCCCGCTTCGGCCTGCGCCTGGTGTATGGCGCAACGCTGGTGAGTTTGCTCTCGGCAAGCTTCGCGGGGCTGGTACTGTAATCAGGAATGCTGGCCTGTGTTCCCGGGGACGGCGCAACGCGCCTTGCCCGGGCTACAGGTTCATGCAATCTAAGATTTGGTAGCCCGGACAGATGCGCAGCATCGCCTCCGGGAAACCGCGCGCAACGTAGATCTCGTAAGCCCGGGTAAGGCTTTAGCCGCTACCGGGCAATTCCATCAGGGCACAATTTAAAAGTGAACGCAGACTGGCTGGTCAACGCGCATCACCGACTCCTGCGCAAAACGTGATTTGTAAGTATTGCGCAGCGCTTCAATTCCCTCTTCGCTCTTAGCCTCTTTATCATGGATCAGCATCAGCGCCTTGCTCTGCTCGCGCGCGACGGTACCGTCGTTACCCAACCACTGACCGCGCGCATCAAATACCGTCAGGCCATCACGAAAGCGCGGCGTCACGTCGCGGTCAACAAACTGCTGCCACTCCTGAGCGGTAATATCTTTCCCCGCAGGACGGCTTAAGCCGAAATAAAGCGTCGTCTGCACCATGGCGTTATCCGTCGGGCAAGCGTTAGCATCTGCCGCCGGGGCCGTCTTCGCGGCAGGCGCCACGCAGCCGCTTAATATCCCTGCCAGTACCAGCGCCATCGCACCCTGTCTGAAATTCATTTTGCTACCCTCATTGTTATTTGTGCTGAGATATCAGCGTATTTTCAAGCAATTAGCAAGAGGCACAGATAGCAAAGCCCGCAGAACGCGGGCTTGAGGTCAATTCAGAGGATTACTCCGCAGTAGCGCGTACCGGCGGCGCAGTATGATAATGCGCGTCCGCGTCGGCAAAGCGTCTTTGCATTTCTGCCGACGGTGCTTTACCCAGCAGGCTGAAGACCACAATTCCGAGGCTGCCAAAGATAAAGCCCGGAATAATTTCATACAGGCCCAGCCAGGCGAACTGTTTCCACACAATTACCGTCACTGCACCGATAATCATCCCGGCCAGCGCGCCGTTACGCGTCATTCGTGACCACATCACCGAGAACAGCACCACCGGGCCAAACGCCGCGCCAAAGCCCGCCCATGCGTAGCTCACCAGACCCAGTACGCGGTTATCCGGGTTTGCCGCCAGCGCGATGGATACCAGCGCCACCACCAGCACCATAAAGCGCCCTACCCACACCAGCTCTTTCTGACTTGCATGTTTACGCAGAAACGCTTTATACAGGTCTTCGGTAATTGCGCTAGAGCACACCAACAGCTGGCAGCTCAGAGTCGACATCACCGCCGCCAGAATCGCCGACAGCAGGATCCCGGCAATCCACGGGTTAAACAGAATTTGCGCCAGTTCGATAAAGACGCGTTCGGCATTCTGGTTCACCGCGCCCGCCACGCCCGGGTTGTTATTAAAGTAAGCGATACCGAAGAAACCAACGGCAACCGCACCCGCCAGGCAGAGGATCATCCAGGTCATGCTGATGCGACGGGCATGAACGATGCTGTGGTGCGAATCCGCCGCCATAAAGCGCGCCAGGATGTGCGGCTGACCGAAATAGCCAAGACCCCAGCCCATTAGCGAAATAATCGCCACGAAGTTCAGCCCTTTGAGCATATCAACGTTCTCAATACTCTTTTGCTTGATCACTTCCAGTGAATCGCCAAATCCGCCGACGGAAATAATCACCATAACCGGCGTCAGAATAAGGGCGAATATCATCAGGCTGGCCTGAACGGTATCGGTCCAGCTCACCGCGAGGAAACCGCCGACAAAGGTATAAATAATGGTTGCCGCCGCGCCGGCCCACAGCGCGGTTTCGTAGCTCATGCCAAATGTGCTTTCAAACAGACGGGCGCCCGCCACAATTCCGGACGCACAATAGATGGTGAAAAATAACAAAATCACCAGCGCTGAGATGATTCGCAGTACGCGGCTTTTATCTTCAAAACGCCCGGTGAAATAATCCGGCAGCGTCAGGGCGTTATTATTGACCTCGGTATGTACGCGTAAACGCCCGGCCACCAGTTTCCAGTTAATCCATGCGCCTAACGTCAGGCCAATGGCAATCCAGCTTTCAGAGATACCGGAAATAAATATCGCCCCCGGCAATCCCATTAACAACCAGCCGCTCATATCCGAAGCCCCGGCAGACAGCGCCGTGACGAATGGACCGAGGCTACGACCGCCGAGAATATAGTCATCGAAGTTCCTGGTCGATCGCCAGGCAATAAAACCGATAAGTACCATGCCAAAAATGTAAATAATAAAAGTCACCAACATGGGTGTGCTAATAGCCATGCAAAAATCTCCAGAATTTTTTGTCGACAGCGTCCAACTTTGTCGTTTTTTCCACTACCGGAACGGGATAATGGCATATTGGTTGTATTGGGCGACCGTATCCTGACGGAAGCTTTGTTTTTTCACAAACGATTTAACACAGCATTTACACGAAATGCTTCGGGGACCAAACTTCATTTTGTTATAGGTTGCACTCTCTCACGTTTTTACCGGTTGCACCACGCAAAAGTGTTAAGTGACGCATAGAAAAACCCTATTAGACCGGGGATAAATCCCTGCTATTTTCATCATGATTTTTAACAATCAAAGCAATTTTCAGCCTGCCACACAATTCTCAATTAACAAGGTTGCACAAAGTTGCAACATGATAGATATTTCTACGCAACCGCATAACTGCACAGAAGCGAAGTTCGCAAAATCATTCAATCTGCGTCGAGGCGTGCAAATTTGTAAGACCCTGGGAGCATAGATAACTATGTGACCAGGGCGCGCAAATGCAGCCAACAAAGAGGCAGGCTGAAGGATGAAGCGAATGACCAATAACAGGAGTTCCTGACATGGGCACCACCACCATGGGTGTAAAACTTGACGACGCGACGCGCGAACGCATTAAATCCGCGGCGAGCCGTATTGACCGCACGCCGCACTGGCTGATTAAACAGGCCATCTTCAACTATCTTGAAAAGCTGGAAAACGACGAGACGCTGCCGGAGCTACCTGTGCTCCTCTCTGGCGCGGCTAACGAAAGCGATGAGGCAGGCAATCCGGGCGACGAGCCTTATCAGCCGTTCCTTGAATTCGCCGAGCAGATCCTGCCGCAGTCCGTCTCCCGCGCCTCCATTACCGCCGCCTGGCGCTGGGCCGAAACTGATGCCGTGCCGATGCTGCTGGAGCAAGCTCGCCTGCCGCAAAATCTCGGCGAGCAGGCCCACAAGCTCGCGTATCAGTTGGCAGAAAAGCTGCGTAATCAGAAAACCGCCAGCGGTCGCGCCGGGATGGTGCAAAGCCTGTTGCAGGAATTCTCGCTCTCCTCACAGGAAGGCGTGGCTCTGATGTGCCTGGCGGAAGCACTGCTGCGCATCCCCGACAAAGCCACCCGCGATGCGCTAATTCGCGACAAAATCAGCAACGGCAACTGGCAGTCACATATCGGCCGTAGCCCATCGCTGTTCGTCAACGCCGCCACCTGGGGGCTGCTGTTTACCGGCAAGCTAGTTTCAACCCATAACGAAACCAGCCTGTCGCGCTCACTGAACCGTATTATCGGCAAGAGCGGCGAGCCGCTGATCCGCAAAGGCGTCGATATGGCGATGCGCCTGATGGGCGAACAATTTGTTACCGGCGAAACCATTGCTGAAGCGCTGGCCAACGCCCGCAAGCTGGAAGATAAAGGATTCCGCTACTCCTACGATATGCTCGGCGAAGCGGCGCTAACCGCCGACGATGCTCAGGCCTATATGGTCTCCTATCAGCAGGCGATTCACGCCATCGGCAAAGCCTCAAACGGACGCGGTATTTATGAAGGTCCGGGGATCTCAATTAAGCTCTCCGCGCTGCACCCGCGCTACAGCCGCGCTCAGTACGATCGCGCGATGGAAGAGCTTTACCCGCGCCTGAAGTCCCTGACCCTGCTGGCACGCCAGTACGATATTGGCATCAACATCGATGCTGAAGAGGCCGACCGCCTGGAGATCTCTCTCGATCTGCTGGAAAAACTCTGTTTTGAGCCAGAACTGGCGGGCTGGAACGGCATTGGTTTTGTTATCCAGGCCTACCAGAAACGCTGCCCATTTGTCATTGACTACCTGATTGACCTCGCCACCCGAAGCCGCCGTCGTCTGATGATCCGCCTGGTGAAAGGTGCCTACTGGGACAGCGAGATCAAACGTGCGCAGATGGACGGCCTCGAAGGCTATCCGGTCTATACCCGCAAGGTCTACACCGACGTGTCTTATCTGGCCTGCGCGAAGAAACTGCTGGCAGTACCGAACCTGATTTATCCGCAGTTCGCAACCCACAACGCCCATACCCTGGCGGCGATTTATCAGCTCGCCGGGCAGAACTACTATCCGGGACAGTACGAATTCCAGTGCCTGCACGGCATGGGTGAGCCGCTGTATGAGCAGGTAACAGGCCCCGTTGCCGACGGCAAGCTCAACCGTCCGTGCCGTATTTATGCCCCGGTCGGCACCCACGAAACGCTGCTGGCGTATCTGGTGCGTCGTCTGCTGGAAAACGGCGCTAACACCTCATTCGTTAACCGTATTGCCGATAATACCCTGCCGCTGGATGAACTGGTTGCCGACCCGGTAACCGCCGTGGAAAAACTGGCCCAGCAGGAAGGTCAGACCGGCCTGCCGCATCCGAAAATTCCGCTACCGCGCGATCTGTACGGTAAAGGCCGCAGCAACTCTGCCGGTCTGGATCTGGCCAACGAACATCGCCTGGCCTCCCTCTCCTCTTCTTTATTAAATAGCGCCCTGCATAAATGGCAGGCGCTGCCGATGCTGGAACAACCGGTTGCCGAAGGCGAAACGCAGGCGGTGATTAACCCGGCGGAGCCAAAAGATATTGTCGGTCAGGTGCGTGAAGCCAGCGAGGCTGAAGTTCAGCAGGCGCTGAGCAACGCGGTCAACAATGCGCCAATCTGGTTCGCCACCCCGCCGCAGGAGCGCGCGGCAATCCTTGAACGCGCCGCCATACTGATGGAAAGCCAGATGCCGACTCTGATGGGCATCCTGGTGCGCGAAGCGGGTAAAACCTTCAGTAACGCCATCGCCGAAGTGCGCGAAGCGGTGGATTTCCTCCACTACTATGCCGGCCAGGTCCGCGATGATTTTGATAACGAAACCCATCGCCCGTTGGGCCCGGTGGTGTGTATCAGCCCGTGGAACTTCCCGCTGGCGATCTTTACCGGCCAGATTGCCGCCGCGCTGGCGGCGGGCAATACCGTGCTGGCGAAACCCGCCGAGCAGACGCCGCTTATCGCCGCTCAGGGCGTGGCAATCCTGCTGGAAGCTGGCGTGCCGCCGGGGGTGATTCAACTGCTGCCAGGGCGTGGGGAAACCGTTGGTGCTGCGCTCACGTCAGACGATCGCGTGCGCGGCGTGATGTTTACCGGCTCGACCGAAGTCGCCACCTTATTACAACGCAATATCGCCAGCCGTCTTGACGCGCAGGGTCGCCCGACGCCGCTTATCGCCGAAACCGGCGGCATGAACGCGATGATCGTCGACTCCTCTGCCCTGACTGAGCAGGTAGTTGTCGACGTACTTGCCTCGGCGTTCGACAGCGCAGGTCAACGCTGCTCCGCCCTGCGCGTGCTTTGCCTGCAGGACGACATCGCCGAGCATACGCTGACCATGCTGCGCGGCGCGATGGCCGAATGCCGGATGGGCAATCCGGGCCGTCTGACTACCGATATCGGGCCGGTGATCGATGCCGAAGCCAAAGAGAACATTGAGCGCCATATCCAGACGCTGCGGACCAAAGGGCGCAAAGTCTTCCAGGCGGTGCGCGAAAACGGCGAAGATTCCCGCGAGTGGACCAGTGGTACCTTTGTTCCGCCAACGCTTATTGAACTCGATAGTTTTGACGAGCTGAAAAAAGAGGTCTTCGGCCCGGTGCTGCATGTGGTGCGCTATAACCGCAATGAACTGGCTCAACTGGTTGAGCAGATTAACGCTTCCGGCTACGGCCTGACCCTCGGCGTGCATACCCGTATCGACGAGACGATCGCTCAGGTGACCGGCAGCGCTAACGTCGGCAACCTGTACGTCAACCGCAATATGGTCGGCGCGGTAGTCGGCGTGCAGCCGTTCGGCGGCGAAGGGCTGTCGGGTACCGGTCCGAAAGCAGGCGGCCCGCTGTACCTGTACCGCCTGCTCTCCAGCCGTCCACAAAACGCCGTCGGGATCACCCTCGCCCGTCAGGACGCCGAGCGCCCGCTGGATGCGCAGTTGAAAACGCTGCTGGAGAAACCGCTGCTTGCACTACAGCAGTGGGCAGCGGACCGTCCGGAATTACAGGCCCTGTGCCAGGCGTTCAGTGAACAGGCGCAGGCCGGAACCCAGCGTCTGCTGCCAGGACCAACCGGGGAGCGCAACACTCTGACCTTTATGCCACGCGACCGGGTGCTGTGCGTGGCCGATAACGAGCAGGATGCGCTGACCCAGCTGGCGGGCGTTACCGCCGTCGGTTGTGAAGTGCTGTGGCCAGATGCGCCTCTCCAGCGCGAGCTGGCGAAAAAGCTGCCGCGCGAAGTCAGCGAACGCCTCCACTTTGCCAAAACGGAAACCCTGATGACCGAACCGTTCGATGCGGTTATCTATCACGGCGACTCCGATCAGCTGCGGGAACTGTGCGAGCAGGTAGCGGCACGCGATGGCGCGATTGTTTCGGTGCAGGGCTTCGCCCGCGGCGAAAGCAATCTGTTGCTGGAACGGCTCTATATTGAACGTTCGCTCAGCGTTAATACCGCCGCGGCCGGCGGTAACGCCAGCCTGATGACGATTGGTTAAGGTAATGTCCCGGAGGCGGTGCTGCGCACCTGTCCGGGCTACAAAACCCGCAAACCTGATAAATCCCGGGTCGCGGCTGACGCCTTACCCGGGCGACCCAACTTTCAGGCCGTACGCACTTGTAGCCCGGGCAAGGCGCTCTGCGCCGCCCCCGGGAAAACAGACCGGCATCAACGTCAGCTAATGACACCAGGCGCAGGCTGTGGTTAATTAAGGCTCCCGGACGGGAGCTTTTTTTATGGGAGTTGACCAATGAAACGCACTTTACTCGCGCTTACCGCGCTGCTGGCAAGCACTCATGCGCTGGCGGACGAATGCAACAACGCCAGCAATCAAACGGAGATGAATCAGTGCACCGCCGCCCAATACCAGGCGGCGGATAAAAAACTGAATGAAACCTATCAGGAAGCACTGAAGCGCGCCTCCGGCAAACAGCAGGAATTACTCAAAAAAGCACAGCTGGCGTGGATTACCCTGCGCGATGACGATTGCAAATTCCTCGCCTCCGGCGCAGACGGCGGCAGCGTACAGCCGATGCTTATCAACCAGTGCATGTCCGATAAAACCGTTGAGCGCGAGTCGTTCCTTGCTTCGCTACTACAGTGCGAAGATGGCGATCAAAGCTGCCCTCTCCCGCCCGCTGATTAACGCAGGCGAATACCTTCGATAATCATCCGCTGCACGTTATCGACGGTTTGCTGAAAGAATGCCTCATCGCGCAGCGTTGCGCCGGTCACCGCCTCAACCTGAGTAGCGAAATCGGCGTAATGCTGGGTGGTCGCCCAAATCATAAAAATCAGATGCTGCGGGTCGACCGGCGCCAGCTTGCCGCTCTCGACCCAGCCGGAAACAATCGCCGACTTCTCATCCACCAGCGCTTTTAAATCGCCGGTCAGCTCCCCCATCAGCAACGGCGCGCCCTGAAGCATCTCCAGACAAAACAGCTTCGACGCCTGCGGGTGATCGCGCGACACCTCCAGCTTGAGGCGGATATATTCGCCAATCGCCACCAGCGGGCTGATATCTTCACGAAAGGCCTTCAGCGGCGCCAGCCAGATAGCCAGAATCTGCTGCAGCACGGCAATATACAGCGCCTCTTTCGATGGGTAGTAATAGAGCAAATTGGTTTTTGACACCCCGGCCAGCTCGGCGACCTGTTCAAGGCGCGTCCCGTGGATACCAAACTGCGAGAATGCGTCCAGCGCAGCGGCCAGAATAGCCTCTTTTTTTGCGCTCACCGCCTGTGAACGTTTTCCGGTTTTTTTCACGGCGCCCTGTGCCATTGGTCATCTCCTTCTTTTTACGCCATCAGCATAGCAAAAGCCCAACGCCGACACGACTCTCTGCACCTTGATTGCGCATGACTGCGGTTTTTTCGTGCACTGATTTTGACCATTTAGTCTACTTTTTCGCTGTTATTTTCAGCAACCACCCAGCAACACATTAATAACATTAGCCTTTGCAAAACTGGCATCGCCTTTGCTTTACCTTTGACACGGGGCGACCAAAGGAGATGCAGGATGCAGCGCCGCGCGACTTCTTGTTCAACGACATGCAGAGAGGTAGGTATGAAAATTGGTGTCTTCGTTCCAATTGGTAATAACGGCTGGCTGATTTCCACCCATGCTCCCCAGTACATGCCGACGTTCGAGCTGAATAAGGCCATCGTGCAGAAAGCCGAGCACTACAACTTTGATTTTGCCCTTTCGATGATCAAACTGCGCGGCTTCGGCGGCAAAACCGAATTTTGGGATCACAACCTTGAATCCTTCACCCTGATGGCCGGGCTGGCGGCAGTCACCTCGCGCATTCAGATATACGCCACCGCCGCCACGCTGACGCTGCCCCCGGCAATCGTCGCCCGCATGGCCTCGACTATCGATTCCATCTCCGGTGGTCGCTTCGGCGTCAATCTGGTGACCGGTTGGCAAAAACCGGAATATGAGCAGATGGGCATGTGGCCGGGGGATGATTACTTCGCCAGTCGCTATGACTATCTCACCGAATATGTTCAGGTTCTGCGCGACCTGTGGGGCACCGGACGCAGCGACTTTAAAGGCGACTATTTCACCATGAACGATTGCCGCGTTAGCCCGCAACCGTCGCAGCCGATGAAGGTGATCTGCGCCGGGCAGAGTGATGCCGGAATGGCGTTCTCCGCCCAGCACGCTGACTACAACTTCTGCTTCGGTAAAGGGGTTAACACCCCCGCCGCCTTCGCTCCAACCGCAGCACGGATGATGCAGGCGGCGGAAAAAACCGGCCGTGACGTCGGCTCCTACGTGCTGTTTATGGTGATTGCCGACGAGACCGATGAGGCAGCCCGCGCCAAATGGGAGCACTACAAAGCTGGCGCAGATGAAGAAGCGCTGGCATGGCTGACCGAACAGAGCCAGAAAGATACCCGCTCCGGCAGCGACACTAACGTCCGCCAGATGGCCGACCCCACCTCAGCGGTCAACATCAATATGGGCACTCTCGTCGGCTCTTACGCCAACGTCGCCCGCATGCTCGACGAAGTGGCGGCAGTCCCCGGCACCGACGGCGTGCTGCTAACGTTTGATGATTTCCTTATCGGCATCGAAGCCTTTGGTCAGCGCATTCAGCCGCTGATGCGCTGCCGCGACCATATCGCCACACTCACTCAAGAGGTTGCCTGATGATTACCCTTCCCGCTCGCCCGGAATCCCTGACCTTCGCGCCGCAGCAGAGCGCGCTGATCGTGGTGGATATGCAGAACGCCTACGCCAGCCTTGGGGGTTATCTTGACCTCGCCGGATTTGACGTTTCCGCCACCCGACCGGTAATCGACAATATCAACACCGCCGTTGCCGCCGCGCGCGCCGCCGGAATGCTGATTATCTGGTTCCAGAACGGCTGGGACGACCAGTATGTGGAAGCCGGTGGCCCCGGCTCACCGAATTTTCATAAATCCAACGCGCTGAAAACCATGCGTAAAAACCCTGAGCTGCAGGGCAAGCTGTTGGCTAAGGGCGGCTGGGACTATCAACTGGTCGATCAGCTCAAACCGCTGCCGGGCGATATTGTGCTGCCCAAACCACGCTACAGCGGCTTCTTCAACACCGCGCTCGACAGCATTCTGCGCAGTCGCGGCATTCGCCACCTGGTCTTTACCGGCATCGCCACCAACGTCTGCGTAGAGTCTACCCTGCGCGATGGCTTCTTCCTCGAATATTTCGGCATCGTGCTTGAGGATGCCACCCACCAGGCCGGGCCGTCGTTCGCCCAGCAGGCGGCGCTGTTCAATATTGAAACCTTCTTTGGCTGGGTCAGCGACGTCACCAGCTTCTGCACGGCTCTTGAGCCCGCAGCATCGATCTCATTCCCGGAGGAGAAACGTTATGCCTAAACAGGTAATTATTCCGCCAGGCACCACCACGCCAATCGCGCCGTTTGTCCCCGGTACGCTGGCCGACGGCGTGGTTTACGTCTCCGGCACGCTGCCGTTTGATAAGCAAAACAACGTGGTTTACATCGGCGACCCAAAGGCGCAAACCCGTCACGTGCTCGACACCATCAAGAGCGTTATCGAGACGGCGGGGGGAAGTATGGAGGATGTGACCTTCAACAGCATCTTTATCACCGACTGGAAAAACTACGCCGCGATTAACGAGGTCTACGCTGAATTCTTCCCCGGCGACAAACCGGCGCGTTTCTGCATTCAGTGCGGGCTGGTGAAGCCTGATGCGCTGGTAGAGATAGCGACCGTCGCGCATATCGGGAAACCAGCATGATTAAGCTCAATATCTCCCCGGCGCCTTATCCGGGCGCGCCGGTGGTGGTGCTGAGCGCCGGGCTCGGCGGCGCGGGCGGCTACTGGCTGGCGCAGCGCGCGGCGCTGGAAACGCAGTATCAACTGGTGAGCTATGACCATAACGGCACCGGCGAAAACGGCGGCACGCTGCCCGCAGGCTACAGCATGGCAACCATGTCGCAGGAGCTGTACGCGGCGCTGCAAGAGGCGGGAGTTTCGCGTTTTGCCCTGGTCGGTCACGCGCTCGGCGCACTGATTGGCCTGCAGTTGGCGCTGGATTTTCCCGAGGCGGTCAGCGCCCTGGTGCTGATTAACGGCTGGCTGACGCTCTCCCCGCATACCCGTCGCTGCTTTCTGGTGCGCGAGCGCCTGCTGCACGCGGGCGGCGCTCAGGCATGGGTTGAAGCGCAGCCGCTGTTTCTCTATCCGGCGGAGTGGATGGCCGCGCGCCTGCCGCGCCTCGAGGCCGAAGACGCGCTCGCCATCAGCCATTTTCAGGGCAAAGATAATCTGCTCAAAAGGCTTAATGCCCTTAAGCAAGCCGACTTTTCACGGCGGGCAGCGGCAATAACCTGCCCGACGCTCATCATCAGCGCGGCCGACGATCTGCTGGTTCCGGCCTCCTGCTCCCGCGTGCTGCAAGCGGCAATCCCCGGCAGCCAACTGGTGGAAATGGCCTGGGGCGGCCACGCTTGCAACGTCACTGACACCGCCACCTTCAACCCTATTTTATGCGACGGGCTGGCCACCATGCTGCCCGCAGTTCAGGAGGATCTATGAGCGAAGCCATTAGCCCGGCCGCCTGCACCACGTTGTTTACCGAAGCCAGAACCCACAACGGCTGGCTGGACAAACCGGTCACCGACGACCAGCTGCGTGAAATCTACGCCTTGATGA
The DNA here is from genome assembly GCF_003261575.2 of Klebsiella huaxiensis. Lineage (GTDB taxonomy): Bacteria > Pseudomonadota > Gammaproteobacteria > Enterobacterales > Enterobacteriaceae > Klebsiella > Klebsiella huaxiensis. The sequence goes on from NZ_CP036175.1 coordinate 3,643,523, forward strand.
AAATGGGGCCCACCTCCGCCAACTGCTCCCCGGCACGCATCGTTTTTATCCGCACGCCAGAGGGTAAAGAGAAGCTGCGCCCGGCTCTGTCCAGCGGCAATCTGGAGAAGACCATGCAGGCCCCGGTCACCGCGATTGTGGCCTGGGACAGCGCATTCTATGACCGCCTGCCGGAGCTGTTTCCACACGGTGACGCCCGTAGCTGGTTCACCTCCAGCCCACAGCTGGCGGAAGAGACGGCCTTTCGCAACAGCTCATTACAGGCGGCATATCTGATTTTCGCCTGTCGGGCGCTGGGCCTGGATACCGGTCCAATGTCGGGTTTTGATCGCGAAAAGGTCGATGCGGCATTTTTTGCCGACGGCGGCTGGAAAAGCAACCTGCTGATTAACATTGGCTACGGCGATACCAGCAAACTGTACGACCGCCTGCCGCGTCTTACCTTCGATGATGCCTGCCAGCTGGCATAAGGAGCCCGCATGTCTATTACCGATAAACAAAGCTTTCGCGACGCCATGGCCCACGTTGGGGCGGCGGTTAACATTATTACCACCGATGGCCCGGCAGGCCGCGCGGGGTTTACCGCCAGCGCTGTCTGCAGCGTGACCGACGCGCCGCCCACGCTGTTGGTGTGTCTGAATCGATCGGCCTCAGTCTGGCCAATATTCAGCCAGCACCAGGCGCTGTGCGTCAACACGCTGGCTGCCGGTCAGGAGGGATTATCGAACATGTTTGGCGGTAAAACGCCGATGGCGGAACGCTTCGCCGCCGCTGACTGGCAAACCGGCGCAACCGGCTGTCCGCGTCTGGAACAGGCGCTAGTGAGCTTTGACTGCCGCATCAGCCAGATTGTTAGCGTCGGGACTCACGACATTCTGTTTTGTGAAGTGGCGGCAATTGTTCGCCATCCGGACCCGCGTGGACTGATGTGGTTCGACCGCGGCTACCACACGCTGATGCGCCCAGCCTGTTAACCTAAAACCCAGGATCTCATCATGGCTCTCTTCGATTTTCCTCGCTGGCAGTTAACCTCCCCCTCCGCCGAGTCCGGCGTCGTCGCTCCCGATGAACGGCTGTCTGCCGGGCAAACCGTGGTGATGGGCGTTCAGCACGCGGTGGCGATGTTTGGCGCAACCGTGCTGATGCCAATCCTGATGGGGCTGGATCCCAATCTGTCGATCCTGATGTCCGGCATCGGCACCCTGCTGTTCTTTTTGGTCACCGGCGGGCGTGTGCCGAGCTATCTTGGTTCCAGCGCCGCCTTCGTCGGCGTGGTCATCGCCGTCACCGGTTTTAACGGCCAGGGGCTAAACCCGCACCTGAGCGTCGCGCTGGGCGGTATTATTATCTGCGGGCTGGTTTATACCCTGATTGGCCTGGTGGTGATGAAAATCGGCACCCGCTGGATTGAGCGGATGATGCCGCCGGTGGTGACCGGTGCGGTAGTCATGGCGATCGGCCTGAATCTCGCGCCAATCGCGGTGCGCAGCGTGTCGGCAACGCCCTTCGACGGCTGGATGGCGGTGCTGACCGTTCTGTGCATCGGCCTGGTGGCGGTGTTTACCCGCGGGATGCTGCAGCGGCTGCTGATCCTCGTTGGGCTGATAGTCGCCTGCGCGCTCTACGCGCTGCTGGCGAACGTGTTTGGGCTCGGCAAGCCGCTCGATTTTAGCCTGCTTGAACAGGCGGCGTGGTTTGGTATGCCGCTGGTGACAACGCCAACGTTTAACAGCCAGGCGATGATGCTGATCGCACCGGTCGCAGTGATTCTGGTTGCGGAAAACCTCGGCCACCTGAAGGCGGTTGCCGGGATGACCGGGCGCAATATGGATCCGTATATGGGACGTGCGTTTGTCGGCGATGGACTGGCAACCATGCTTTCAGGTTCGGTTGGCGGCAGCGGCGTGACCACTTATGCCGAGAATATCGGCGTGATGGCGGTAACCAAAGTGTACTCCACGCTGGTGTTCGTCGCGGCGGCAGTAATTGCGATGCTGCTCGGATTTTCGCCGAAATTCGGTGCGCTAATCCACACTATTCCCGGGCCGGTTATCGGCGGCGCATCCATCGTGGTGTTTGGTTTGATTGCCGTCGCGGGTGCGCGGATTTGGGTACAAAACCGGGTTGATTTGAGCCAGAACGGCAATCTGATTATGGTCGCGGTAACGCTGGTGCTGGGCGCGGGTGATTTTGCGCTATCGCTGGGCGGCTTTACCCTCGGCGGGATCGGTACGGCGACATTCGGCGCGATTCTGCTCCACGCGCTGCTTAACCGCCGTCAGCATGAAGTCAAACAACCTGACGTCACCCCTGTTTAACCCGCTGGTACGTACCTGTAACCTGGACAGATGCGCAGCATCGCCTCCGGGAAATTATGCCATCCTGCGCTGTGCTCCTGGGGGCGGCGCAGGGCTACAGGTCCCCCGCCGTCTGCGATCTGGTAGCCCGGACAGGTGCACAGCACCGCCTCCGGGAAATTATGCCATCCTGCGCTGTGCTCCCGGGGGCGGCGCAGGGCGCCTTGCCCGGGCTACAGGTCCGCCGCCGTCTGCGATCTGGTAGCCCGGACAGGTGCGCAGCACCGCCTCCGGGATCGTTCCATGCAGGAGCAAATAAAAAACCGCCGACAACACGTCGGCGGCGAGGGCGATGGGGTCGAGCCCTGGAGATTAACCCCAATCAGTTCTGAATCAGTCGGGCCCGCTAGCTGTCGCGATTGCCGTGACTGTTTTTTCCCCCTTTTTTGCCCGCTTCGGAAGCGCGCTGGGGATCGTTTTTAAAGTTCCCCCCGCTATGCTGGCCACCTTTACGACCGGCTTCTGATGCTCTTTCACGGTCTTCGGCAAAGTTGCCGGCACCGCCACGATGGTTTGCCATTATGGACCTCCATACATGCTGCATTAGTGAATCACAAGACCGTAGCCTCCACGATACAGGTGCCGTATCGCGTGCCTTTAAGGTTAGCGAATGAAAACCACGCTCAATGGATATAGTCACATCCTGAAATAGATTTTCCATAAGAACGACCATTGCCATGCCGGGCGTTCGCTAAGCGCCTCTTATGATTGCCGAAAAACGTCGGGTTAAATATGTATCTTTTTGCAACAACCTTTAATCTTTGCAATTTTGTTATAAATCAAACAAATGATTGTTGCATTTGCACTCTTCGCCAGAGGTCTTATCTTTAAAGGTAGCCAGTCAAGTAACTGGTCTATAACGCAACCGAGGAGTGATGCAAATGGCTAAGATTCTGGTGCTTTATTATTCAATGTACGGACACATCGAGACCATGGCGCATGCCGTCGCCGAAGGAGCAAACAAGGTTGATGGCGTTGAGGTGGTCGTGAAGCGCGTGCCGGAAACCATGCAGGCAGAGATTTTTGCCAAAGCAGGCGGGAAAACACAAAACGCCCCCGTTGCCACGCCGCAGGAGCTGGCTGAGTATGACGCCATCATCTTTGGTACCCCAACCCGTTTCGGCAATATGTCCGGACAGATGCGCACCTTCCTTGATCAGACCGGCGGCCTGTGGGCATCCGGCGCGCTGTACGGCAAGCTGGCCAGCGTATTTAGCTCAACCGGTACCGGCGGCGGCCAGGAGCAAACCATTACCTCCACCTGGACCACCCTTGCCCATCACGGGATGATTATTGTGCCGATTGGCTACGGTGCTCAGGAGCTGTTTGATGTCTCGCAGGTTCGCGGCGGTACGCCATACGGTGCCACCACGATTGCCGGGGGCGACGGCTCACGTCAGCCAAGCGAGGAAGAGCTGGCGATTGCCCGCTATCAGGGTGAGCATGTCGCGGGCCTGGCCGTTAAGCTACACGGTTAATCTTCAGCAGGAGGAAAAGCATGCCGAATCAAGAAGCAAAAGCCCACCGCGTGGGTGAATGGGCAAGTTTACGCAATACCTCTCCCGAAATTGCCGAGGTAATTTTTGAATTAGCCAATTACGATGAGAAGCTTGCGGAGAAAATCTGGGAAGAAGGCAACGATGAAGTGCTGCCTCTCGCTTTCGCCAAAACGGATAAAGATTCCCTGTTCTGGGGCGAGCAAACCATTGAGCGTAAAAACGTCTGACTATCTGTCGTTGTAGCCCGGACAGGTACGCAGTACCGCCTCCGGGAGTTATTGCATGAGCTTCCCGGAGGCGGCGCGTTGCGCCTGTCCGGGCTACAAAGTCTTGCTCAACCGTCAGCTGCAAAACCCGGATTGCTCCGGGTTTTTTATTACCTTCGTTACTTCGTCGCCTCGGCCATCGCCTTTTTGAAGGTATCCATCGGACAGAAGCCGTTATCATCAACCGGACACCCGTTCAGCGCCATCGTCACCCGCTGCGGCGGTGATTGCAGGGTCAGCGCGTCGGCATTGCGCAACTGCTCGGTACTTTGATAGACATACTCAATTTTCATCAAATCGCGGTTGCCGCTGTTATCGTGCCAGCGCTGGAACACCAGCTTGCCGCCGATCGGCGTGCGCTCGTACTGGTTATGCAGCTGATAAGGTTTAAAATCCAGCGCCGTCAGCAGCGAGGCGATATTGGAATCATGCCCTACCAGCAGCGTCACTTTCGCTGCCTTTGTTGCATCGCCCACCAGCGCGTTGTCAATATATTTCACCAGCGGTTTAGCCACGTTGCGCGCCACTTCTGGGGAAGTAAACAGGCTATCCTGATAACCATTTTTCAGCTTCGACAGCACCTGCCACTGCTTATCGCTTTTGATTTCCCCCCATGCCACCTGATCTTTCGGGAAACCTTCGTAGTATTGCAGCGTAAAGGCGTCGACCAGCGAGTTGCCCACCTTCAACGGCCCGGATACGCCCGGCTCCTGCTGATATTTAGCGCTAAAGGTATCTTTACCCTCGCTCAGCGAGCACTGCTGTTTCTCTTTGCAGGAAGGCGAATTGCGATAATCCGTCATCTCCTCCAGCAGCTTATAGCTCTCGCTCAACTGCATTCCCTGGCGCTCTTTCTCCATCGCCTGCACCGCTTTTTCACTGAAGGCGGCGGAATCATCGGTGATCACCGGGTTGAAGGTTGGGTCCATCGTGCCCATTTTTTCCTGATGATGCACCGTTACGCCGCAGCCGGGAAACGCGCCGGTAATAAAGAACTGCGCCGTAGCGACGGTGCGTTGCAGACTATTTGCATACGCATAAACCGCGTTCTCAGGCGGGCACTCGCCGCTGGTTACCAGCCCCTGCTGCGCCAGCCATTCGCGCATATAGTGCCCCATATAAACTTCCAGCACCCCGCCCTTGGTGGTCAACTGGCCGCCGGGCACATCCCACTCCGGCCAGGACTTCGGCGTTGACTGCTCCAGTACGCTGCCGTTGTTCGCCAACGGCGCACGCAGGTTATGACGACTCATGATCAGCACCTGTTGCAGCTGGTACCCTTCCGGTGCGGTCTGTTCCTGCGCCTGGACGCCTGCGGACAGTAGTACAACGCCTGCCACGGCGGCGGCGAGTAGACTTTTTCTCATCCCTTAACCCTCAGTCAGTGATTATCATCGCCTTAATTGTGACAAATTTATGACATTTTTCCGGGCAATGGCTCGCAAACTCGCTAACGAGACGATTTTTCTAGCGTTTTAACTGATGCCCGTTCTGCCGCATCCACTCCGCCAGCGGTTGCAGCGCGCTGCGCATCGACAGCCCCAGGTCGGTTATCTGATATTCAACCCGTGGTGGAATCTCCGCATAGACGTGGCGCGACACCAGTCCGCGCTGCTCAAACAGGCGCAGTTGGCGGGTGAGTTCTTTTTGCGTAATCGGCGATACCGCGCGCAGCAGTTCGCTGAAGCGCACCGGTACGTTAAGCACAATCAACCGATAGAGGATCGGAATCGCCCATTTCCCGGCAATCAGATTGACGAAGTCGGTCATGGGACAAGATTCTTGCGGCAAATTTTTTTGCGTTGCCCGCGCCGCGATTTCCGCCATAGCACACCTTTTTGTTCATTAGTACCCAATTGGTACCTGGTACCCTTTGGATACTAATGTACTTATAGTAACTTTTCCAGTCATGCAAGAGGTGTGAAGAGATGGGACGTTTAGCAGGAAAATTTACCTTGATTACCGGCGGTACCAGCGGCATAGGTCTTGCCACCGCACAGGAATTTCTCTCTGAAGGGGCACATGTTGCGGTCACCGGGCGCAACCCCGTCGCACTTGCACAGGCGAGGACGATACTGGGTGAGAAGGCGTGGGTTATTGCCGCCGATGCGGGGGATATCGGCGGGCAACGTCAGCTGGCGGAAACGCTGAACAGCCGATGGGCACGGCTTGATGCAGTGTTTATCAACGCCGGGGACGTCACCCACGGTAAATTCGGCGAATGGCATGAAGAAGACTGGGATCGGCTGATGAACATCAATCTGAAAGGCCCCTTTTTCTTGCTACAGGCGCTGCTGCCGCTGTTGGCAAACCCGGCGTCGGTCATTCTGTGCGGTTCGGTAAGCGCCCATATCGGCCTGCCGACCAGCAGCGCTTATGCCGCCAGTAAAGCCGGGCTGCTATCGCTGGCGCGTACGCTGTCCGGCGAACTGCTGCCGCGCGGTATTCGCGTTAACGGCTTGAGTCCAGGCCCGGTACACACTCCGGCGCTGGACAAACTGGGGCTCAGCGCCGAGGCGCTGGAGAATCTACAAACGGAGATCGAGAATCTGGTTCCTCTGGGCCGTATGGGCACAGCGCAGGAGCTGGCGAAAGCCGCGTTGTTCCTGGCCTCGGATGAATCCAGCTATGTTGTCGGGACAGAACTGTTGGTCGATGGCGGCACGGGGAATCTATAACTTTCGCAGCGGCGGTTACTCCGGTAGCGGCACCGCCGCCAGCGTACAGATGGCTTCATGCTCACCACCGCGATGGTCGATTATCAGAACTTTATCTCCCGCCTTTTTACCTTCGCAGGGTTTTAAAACCTGATCGACAATACGTTCACGAATTGACTGGCGATCGGAATCAGCCAGGCTACTAAAGGAAGTCACTACCAGCGCCAGCCCAACGAGACCGACGATATGCTTATTACCCATTTATTACTCTCAACCCATATTTAAGCGGGCCAAGGTTAGCAGCCTGCCGGGCTCACGTCTGTAAATTCGCTTAAAGGTGTGTAACTCAGTTTACTTTTTGACCACCTCGGTGCTTTACACTTCACATTTATTCATGTAAATAATAAGTTAATAGCTTCACTGGCAGTCCATTGTTGTCTGACTCACCGGGTCATCTTTAAGAAATATCCCGATGCTATTATCTCGATATCACGGTATTTTTTCTTCATGTTAAACATAACATTAGGTTAATTTATGTCAGGTATCCTGCTCTTTATCGTCGCGGTAGTTTTGCTGGGAGTCGCCCTCTACAGCCTGGTGTCCTATATCAAGGATCGACGCGCTGGACAACTACCAATTCATAAGAAAAAGAAATAATACATCCTCACTATTCTTACCTTCTGCCCCTACTATTTTTACCGGACCGCCTGATTTCAAACGATAATGACAAAAAAGAAGGCAGGCTTGCTCGCCTGCCTTTGTGTCGGCGTAAAAAATCGTTACGATTCCCAGGCCTGTTCCGCTTTGGCTCCATCAAACTGCGGCGGCGGCTTGCGGAAACGGCGGGTGAGATAAGTCAGATAGAGTAAGCCCAGCCCCGCCCACACCAGACCGAGCGTTAGCGATGTCGCCTCCAGATTCACCCACAATACGCCGACCGTCAGCGCCCCGACCATCGGCAGCAGCAGATAGTGCAAACGATCTTTCCACGTTTTGTTGTAACCCTTACGCCGCCAGAAGTGGTTAAACACCGACAGATTGACGAAGGTAAACGCTACCAGCGCGCCGAAATTAATCAGCGCCGTGGCGGTGACCAGGTCGAAGAACAGCGCAGACAAGGCAACAATTCCGACCATAATGACGTTCAGCGCCGGAGTGCGCCATTTCGGGTGGACGTAGCCAAAAACGCGCTCCGGGAAAACGTTATCGCGCCCCATCACATACAGCAGTCGTGAGACGCTGGCGTGCGAAGCCAGACCTGAAGCAAGGGTATTAACAAACGTCGTGCACAGAAAAATCGACTGGAACAGCTTGCCGCCAACGTACAGGGCAATTTCCGGCAGCGCCGCATCCGGATCTTTAAAGCGGCTAATATCGGGGAAAAAGAGCTGCATAAAGAACGATGCAGCGATAAAAATTATCCCGCCGTAGACCGCGGTGAGGAAAATCGCCTTCGGGATCACCCGCGCGGCGTCCGGCGTCTCTTCAGAGAGCGTGGTCACCGCATCGAAGCCGAGGAACGAAAAACAGACTATCGTCGCGCCGGTAATAATCGGGATCAGATGCGCGTTCTGGCTAATAAACGGCTGGAGCGACCAGACGGTACCGACCCCTTCCCCTTTATGCAGCCCCTGCACCACCAGCACGATGAAGACCACCATAATCGAGATCTGCACCAGCACGAAGAGGGTATTGAAGTTCGCCACCAGGTTGACGCTTTTCAGGTTCGCCGCGGTGAGGATCGCCACAAACGTCACCACCCACACCCAGGGCGGCACTTCCGGAAACAGCGCGGAGAGATAAATCTTCGCCAGCAGAACGTTGATCATCGGCAGGAACAGATAATCCAGCAGCGAAGACCAGCCAACCATAAAACCAACATGCGGGCTGATCGATTTCTGCGCGTAGGTATAGGCCGAACCCGCCTGCGGAAACTGGCGCACCAACTTGCCGTAGCTAATGGCGGTAAACAACACCCCAGCCAGCGCCAGCAGATAGGAAGCCGGTACGTGACCGTTGCTGATGCCGGAAACGATGCCAAAGGTATCAAACACCGTCATCGGGGTCAGGTAGGCCAGCCCCATCATCACTACTTGCCACAGTTTGAGCGATTTGCGCAGCCCGGGTTTGCCCGCTTCAGAGGCGTTGTCGAGAGAGGTGTTAATAGCCATTGTCATTTCCCCCGCTGCACACCTGGGTTTGCGGTCGTAATGACCGGAAAACAAACCAACTTCGCAACGGGGTTAATGGTAAATCAAAAAGTAAAAAGAACCGACGAGCGGCGGTGGCTGCGCATTCCATGCGGCCAGGACGGCCCCCTTCTCCCTGCGGATATTTGAACATCTGCATCATCTCACTTTCCTCGTCACACACTGTGTCGTTAACTGAAGCCCGTTGCCGCCTGCGCTCCTTAACGCGGCATCCGGGAAATGGCTGGGCTCCCAGCACAAACGTCCGACCAGGCTCCGCTCAGGCCGTATGATGCTACTTGTGGTAAAACTAAGGTGCCCCTCGCGGGGCGGCAGTCAGGCGTTTTTCAACATCCACTCAATTTCAGTTTCGGTGATCAGACGCTCAAACTGCAGTAATTCGTCATGTTTACAGGCGTGATAAACATGGCAGAAACGCTCGCCAAGCCGCTCTCGCAAGTGGTCATTTTGCATAAACTCCCACAGCGCATCGCTCTGGCGAATCGGGAAAGGCAGGCCATCTTGCTCCAGACCGTTACCTTCCACCTCTTCCTGTAGCGGCAGCGTATTATCCAGACCGTGCAAAATTCCGGCAAAAATCGCCGCCATCACCAGATACGGGTTGGCATCCGCTCCGGCCACGCGATACTCCACGCGATGGTTATGGCGATCGCCGCACGGAATACGCAGCGCTACCGTCCGGTTGTTATGCCCCCATGATGCCTGGGTCGGCACGTACATTCCCGGCTGGAAGCGACGGTACGAGTTGACGTTCGGTGCCAGCAGAGCCATCGAAGCTGGCATCAGGTCAATCATCCCGGCGAGCGCGCGTTTTAACATCGCGGAATCTTCACCATCCGCATCCGCCAGTACGTTCTCGCCTTTATTGTTCTGCATGCTGATGTGGATATGCATCCCGCTTCCGGCGTGCTCTTCATAGGGTTTCGCCATAAAAGTGGCGTGCATCTTATGCTTCTCCGCCATTAAACGCACGAGGCGTTTTAGCGCCAGCGCATCATCACAAGCGTCGAGCACGTTATCGGTATGATGCAGGTTGATTTCAAACTGACCGGGAGAGGCTTCCGCCACCGCGCCGTCGGCCGGGATCAGCTGAAGCTGGGCGATTTCATCAATATCATTAAGGACATCGGCAAAGTGGTTGAGGTTATCAACGGAGTAAACCTGGCTCTGGGTATTGCGATCGCCGGTCCCCGGAGCGCACGGCGGCTGCAGGTAGCCTTCAGCATCGCGCTTACGGTCCAGTAAATAGAACTCCAGCTCTACCGCTACCACGGGGAACAGTCCGCGCTGGCGCAGCTGCTGCCAGAGTCTGTTCAGAACGTTCCGCGGCTCAACGTCAAAGGGAGCGCCATCTTCATCAACCATGGTCAGCAGTACCTGACCAATATATTCCGGGTCCGCCGCCGACGGCGTTAAGGTACCCAACACCGGTACGCAGGTGCGATCCGGTTCGCCCATCTCCTGACCGAGCCCCGCTTCCTCGACCACATTACCGAGAATATCCATCGCAAACACCGACGCCGGGAAATAGCAGCCCTTCTCCAGCTTGCTCAGGCTGGATACCGGGATCCGCTTACCGCGGAAGCAGCCGTTCAGGTCGGTCAGCAGAACATCAACATATTGCGTATTGGGGTAACGCTCAAGGTAGCGCTTCACTTCCCAGGTGAACGCGCTGACCCGTCTCTCTTCCGACTGCTGAACAAAATTCTCAACTTCTACGATATTGGTTTCCATGATTCACCGCCGTTGTTTTAGTTTTGGACTCTGATTAGCACTGTTAAATATAATGTCCACTCTTCGAATGTGTATGCAAATAAATTGTTTGTCAAATGTTAAATTAAGTTTGCAAAGGGCTATTCCCACTGCTAGATTGAGAAAATATTGAACGAAATGGCCGTTTTACCCGCTAATCCGGTCATAATTTAGTCCACTTTGTGAGGGCGATCATGGAAAATATAATGTACAAGCCAGTTATTGGCGTGGTGATGTGTCGGAACAGGCTTAAGGGTCACCAGACCCAAACTCTGCAAGAGAAGTACCTGAATGCGATTGTTCACGCCGGAGGGTTACCGATTGCCCTGCCGCACGCGTTAGCGGAACCGGACCTGCTTTCTACGTTACTGCCTAAACTGGATGGCATTTACCTGCCGGGCAGCCCAAGCAACGTGCAGCCGCACCTTTATGGTGAAAACGGCGATGAGCCTGACGCCGATCCCGGGCGTGATCTTCTGAGCATGGCGCTGATCAACGCCGCGCTCGAAAGGCGCATCCCCATTTTCGCCATCTGCCGTGGGTTACAGGAACTGGTTGTCGCCACCGGCGGGACTCTGTATCGTCGTCTGTTCGAGCAGCCTGAACTGCTTGAGCACCGCGAAGATCCTGAGCTTCCTGTAGAGCAGCAATATGCACCCTCACATGAAGTTCAGGTTCAGGAAGGAGGATTACTTTCTCAGTTAATACCGGGCTGCAACACGTTTTGGGTCAACTCGTTACACGGGCAGGGAGCAAAAACACTGGGTCCACGGCTGCGCGTGGAGGCGCGTTCTTCGGACGGGCTGGCGGAAGCGGTTAGCGTTTATGACCATCCTTTCGCTCTGGGCGTGCAGTGGCATCCTGAATGGAACAGTAGCGAATACGCCCTGTCGCGGATGTTGTTTGAAGGTTTTATCACCGCCTGTCAGAACCATATCGCTGAAAAACAGCGACTCTGACCACTACCGTTAAGGAAATGCAAATATGAGCGATGACGGACTGGCGCCAGGGAAACGTTTGTCAGAGATCCGCCAGCAATTGGGTCTCTCACAGCGTCGTGCCGCCGAACTGTCTGGGTTAACACATAGTGCCATCAGCACCATAGAACAGGACAAAGTCAGTCCTGCCATCAGCACGCTGCAAAAGCTGCTGAAAGTCTATGGGCTGTCGCTCTCGGAATTCTTTTCTGAACCAGAAAAACCGGCTGAACCGCAGGTGGTTATCAATCAGGACGATCTGATTGAAATCGGCAGTCAGGGGGTGTCGATGAAGCTGGTTCATAATGGAAATCCGAACCGCACGCTGGCGATGATTTTTGAAACGTACCAGCCTGGAACCACAACCGGGGAGAGGATCAAGCATCAGGGCGAGGAGATAGGCACCATACTGGAGGGTGAAGTCGTGTTGACCATTAACGGTCAGGCGTATCACCTGGTGGCGGGGCAAAGCTATGCCATTAACACCGGCATACCGCATAGCTTCAGCAACACCTCGGCAGGCATCTGTCGAATTATCAGTGCCCATACCCCCACCACATTCTGATTTTTAGCCTGAGATTCTTTCAGGCTTTCTTCAGGCCTGCGCCGTCGGAGCTTAATTCCGCCGGCGCGAAGAAAACGCAGATCACCTTGCGCAATGCGGAAAGACTTATTCCGCTGGCCCCAGATAATTCATGCCTGTTAATAGGCAATTTAAACGGTACTCAATCCCGGGGACGCCCTGCGTCCTGAGGGTCAGAAATAGCCAAACTTTTATATTTTCCCGATTACGTTATTAAGGAGTCATGATGGATTTTCACAACCTGGCTTACTGGCAAGAAAAAGCAAAAATGCTCGTTATTGAGACGCGCTTATTTATTAACGGTGAATACAGCGCCGCCGCCGATAATAGCGTTTTTGAAACCAATGATCCTGCCGCGCAGCAGACGCTCGCCGAAGTTGCTCGCGGCAAAAAAGCCGACGTTGATCGTGCGGTGCAGGCCGCCCGCAGCGTATTCGAGAACGGCGACTGGTCGCAGGCGTCCCCTTCTCAACGCAAAGCAGTGCTAAATAAATTCGCCGATCTAATGGAAGCTCACCGTGAAGAGCTGGCGCTGCTGGAAACCCTGGATACCGGCAAACCGATTCGCCACAGCCTGCGCGATGATATTCCCGGTGCCGCCCGTGCGATTCGCTGGTACGCCGAAGCCATTGATAAAGTGTACGGCGAAGTCGCGCCTACCAGTATCAACGAACTGGCGATGATCGTTCGCGAGCCGATTGGCGTGATTGCGGCGGTAGTTCCGTGGAACTTCCCGCTGCTGCTGGCCTGCTGGAAGCTTGGCCCGGCGCTGGCCGCCGGAAACAGCATGGTTCTCAAACCTTCCGAAAAATCCCCGCTTACCGCTCTACGTCTGGCGGGCCTGGCGAAAGAGGCCGGGCTGCCGGATGGGGTGCTCAACGTGGTCAGTGGTTTCGGCCATGAAGCCGGTCAGGCACTGGCGCAGCATCCGGATGTTGAAGTCATCACTTTCACCGGCTCTACCCGCACCGGCAAGCAGCTGCTGAAAGATGCAGGCGACAGCAATATGAAGCGCGTCTGGCTGGAGGCGGGCGGCAAAAGCGCCAATATCGTCTTTGCCGACTGTCCGGACCTACAAAAAGCGGTCAATACCACCGCGGGCGGTATTTTTTACAATCAGGGCCAGGTCTGTATTGCCGGAACCCGCCTGCTGCTGGAAGAGAGCATCGCCGACAAGTTTCTCGAGTTGTTAAAAGAGCAAGCAAAAGGCTGGCAGCCGGGCAACCCGCTCGACCCGAATACCACCATGGGTATGCTTATCGACAACAGCCACGCCGACAGCGTCCACAGCTTTATCCGCGCCGGGGAAGCACACAGCACGCTGCTGCTGGATGGGCGCAAAAACCCATGGCCAGCAGCGGTCGGCCCGACCATTTTTGTCGACGTCGACCCCGCATCTCCTCTCAGTCAGGAAGAGATCTTCGGCCCGGTGCTGGTGGTGACCCGTTTTAAAACCGAAGAACAGGCCGTGAAGCTTGCTAACGACAGCCGCTACGGCCTAGGCGCAGCGGTCTGGACCCGCGATCTTTCCCGCGCCCATCGCGTCAGCCGACGCCTGAAAGCCGGCTCCGTCTTCGTGAATAACTATAACGATGGCGATATGACCGTGCCTTTTGGCGGCTACAAGCAGAGCGGCAACGGACGTGATAAGTCCCTGCACGCAATGGAAAAATTCACCGAACTGAAAACTATCTGGATTGCCCTGGAGGCTTAATCATGACCGAACATACCACCAGTTATTACGCCGCCAGCGCCAATCGCTATGAACCGTTTCCAACGCTGGACGAATCGATAAGCTGCGACGTCTGCATCGTTGGCGGCGGCTATACCGGACTCTCTTCAGCGCTGCATTTGGCCGAAATGGGCTACGATGTGGTGCTGCTGGAAGGTGCGCGCATCGGCTTCGGCGCCAGCGGGCGCAACGGCGGTCAGTTGGTTAACTCCTACAGCCGCGATATCGACGTTATCGAGAAAACCTACGGCCCGGACGCGGCGAAAATGCTCGGCAGCATGATGTTTGAAGGCGGCAATATTATCCGCGAGCGCATCCAGCGCTATCAAATCCAGTGCGACTATCGCCCCGGCGGCCTGTTTGTCGCGCTGAATCATAAACAGTTGGAGACGCTCGAAGAGCAGAAAGAGAACTGGGAGCGCTACGGCAATACCCAACTGGAGCTGCTGGATGCCAGCGCTATACGTCGCGAAGTGGACAGCGACCGCTATACCGGCGCGCTGCTGGACCATAGCGGCGGCCATATCCATCCGCTGAATCTGGCGATCGGCGAAGCGGACGCCATTAGGCTGAACGGCGGTCGGGTTTACGAGCAATCGCCGGTCACCCGTATTCAGCACACCAGCCCGGCGGTGGTGACCACCGAACGCGGTCAGGTTACCGCTCGCTACGTGATTGTCGCCGGTAACGCCTATCTCGGCGATAAAGTCGAGCCGGAGCTGGCGAAGCGCAGCATGCCCTGCGGCACCCAGGTCGTCACTACCGCACCGCTGTCTGAGGATCTGGCACGTTCGTTGATCCCGAAAAACTACTGCGTAGAAGATTGTAACTATCTGCTGGATTACTATCGTCTGACCGCCGATAATCGCCTGCTGTACGGCGGAGGCGTGGTGTACGGCGCGCGCGACCCGGACGACGTAGAGCGGCTGATAATGCCGAAGCTGCTGAAAACCTTCCCACAGTTGCAAGGGGTGAAAATCGACTACCGCTGGACCGGCAACTTCCTGCTGACCCTCTCGCGGATGCCGCAGTTTGGTCGTCTCGATAACAATATCTACTATATGCAGGGTTACAGCGGCCATGGCGTCACCTGTACCCACCTCGCCGGACGACTGATTTCAGAGCTGCTGCGCGGTGACGCCGAACGCTTCGACGCCTTCGCTAAGCTGCCGCACTACCCGTTCCCCGGCGGGCGCAGCCTGCGCATTCCGTTTACCGCTATGGGCGCGGCCTACTACAGTCTGCGCGACAGACTCGGCGTTTAATCCCCTCGACCGACGGTGCCTGCCGTCGGCAATTTTGCCTCGTCGTATTGCTGCGGGAAGCGCTGCTGGAAATAGTGGCGCAAAAACTCCACGGTGGTACGAATCTTTGCCGAGGTCGCCAGTCGCGACACGTACACCGCCCAGATATTGGCGTGCTGATAGTATTCCGGCAGCAGGTGCACCAGATTTCCGCTGGCGATATTTTCACTCACGTCCCACCACGAACGCAGGGCGATCCCCTGCCCGTCCAGGCACCATTGATGAACAATTTCACCGTGGTTTGACGACAGCGGACCGGTCACTTTAATCGCATGCTCCCCCTCTTTATCGTGCAGTTGCCAGACGCCAAATGGCCTGTCACGCTCTTTAATCACCAGGCAAGGCAGTGCAGCAAGATCGCTAAGCTGCTTTGGTCGCGAATGACGAGCCACAAATTCCGGCGAGGCGCAGAGAATGCGCTGGTTAGTGGCAAGCTGGCGGGCAATCAGATTGGGGGCAATATCGTCGCCGACGCGAATATCCAGATCGACCCCCTCATTGGCTAAATCCACCAGCCGGTCAGCGACGTCAAAACGGATCTCCAGCTGCGGATACCGGCGGGCCAGCTCGGACAGCGCCGGGGCGACAACCTGACGGCCAAAGCCGAAGCTGCTGATAATGCGCAGCGTCCCCTGCGGCACCTGACGCACATCGGACAGCTCGTCCATCATCTGATCGACATCCTGCAAAATGCGCTGCCCCCATTCGTAAATGCGTTCGCCCTCCTCGGTAATGGCGACCCGCCGGGTGGTACGGTGCAGTAGCTGGACGTTGAGCGTCTGCTCAAGCAACGACACCCGCTTGCTGACAAAAGCCGGAGAAACGCCCAACTCTTCAGCGGCGGCGGCAAAACCGGCGCGGCGGGCGACCAGCATAAAGACGCGTAAATCGTTCAGCAGCGGCAGATTATTCATGATTCGTGTTTTATGTTTCACCAGTTGACGGGATTAATTATGAATCAGTCAATTATAGGATAGAGGTGAAGTCAATTTCCCTTACCGCAAACTGAGAACAACAATGAATAAAACCTTACGTATTGCCGCCATCCCCGGCGATGGCATCGGAAAAGAAGTGCTGCCTGAGGGCATTCGCGTACTGCAGGCCGCCGCTGAACGCTGGGGGCTGGCGTTAAGCTTCGAGCACTTTGAGTGGGCCAGCTGCGATTACTATGCGCAACACGGCAAAATGATGCCCGACGACTGGCACACGCAGTTGCAAGAGTTTGATGCTATCTACTTCGGCGCGGTGGGCTGGCCGGATATCGTGCCGGATCACATTTCGCTTTGGGGTTCGCTGCTGAAGTTCCGCCGTGAGTTTGACCAGTACGTCAACCTGCGCCCGGTGCGCCTGTTTCCCGGCGTCCCCTGCCCGCTGGCGGGTAAGCAGCCTGGCGATATCGATTTTTACGTGGTGCGCGAGAATACCGAAGGGGAGTATTCTGCCCTCGGCGGACATGTGAATCCGGGCACCGAACATGAAGTGGTGATTCAGGAGTCGGTGTTTACCCGCCGCGGCGTTGATCGGATCCTGCGCTACGCCTTTGAGCTGGCGCAAAGCCGCCCGCGCAAAACGTTAACTTCAGCGACCAAATCCAACGGCCTTGCCATCAGTATGCCTTTTTGGGATGAGCGCGTGGAAGCGATGGCGCAGCACTACCCGGAGGTGAAGTGGGATAAGCAGCATATTGATATTCTGTGCGCTCGCTTTGTACTGCAGCCGGAGCGTTTTGACGTGGTGGTCGGCTCAAACCTGTTCGGCGATATCCTCTCCGATCTTGGCCCAGCCTGTACCGGCACCATCGGCATTGCTCCGTCGGCGAATCTCAATCCCGAGCGTACCTTCCCGTCGCTGTTTGAAGCGGTCCACGGTTCAGCGCCGGATATCTACGGCAAAAATATTGCCAATCCTATCGCTACCATCTGGGCCGGGGCGATGATGCTCGATTTCCTCGGTAACGGGGATGAACGCTATCAGGCCGCTCATGACGGCATTCTGGCGGCGATTGAGCAGACCATCGCCAGCGGGCCGAAAACGCCGGATATGAAAGGTACCGCTTCCACCCAGCAGGTGGGCGAAGCGATTTGTCGGGCCATTGCCGGATAAAAGTAGCCCGGACAGGCGCGTCAAGCGCCGCCTCCGGGAATGTATACGGATTCCGTTCACCGCTATCCCGCAGAAAATGTATTTCCGTCGAACGTGAACGGGTAAAGGGGGAGAAAACCGTCTCCCCTTTACAATCCCCACGGTCCCGCAAAGAAATCGGTGCTGCGCACTGCGCTCACCTCCCGGTTCGCCGATTTCAGCGGGGGCCAGGGCATCGCTGCAAGTTCTGTTGTTTCAGAAAGATATTTGCCGCTACCGGTGATTTTCCCCGGAGGCGGCGCTTGACGCGCCTGTCCGGGCTACAAAATCATAGACGGCTGGAAACACGTAGCCCCGGTAAGCACAGCGCCACCGGGGAGATTCTCCGGCCCGAACTACAGCTCCAGCTCGCGCTGCAACAGCGTCGCAATCGCCTCGCTGCTCTCCGCTGTCACCAGCGCCTTGCGGAATTCCTCATGCATAATGCGCCGGGCCAGACGCGAGAAAATACGCATATGCTGATCGCCAGCTGAGTGCTTGTTCAGCGTCAGCATAATGACAAACTGCGCCTCATCGTCGCCCCAGACTACCGGCTGCGCCAGACGGGCAACGCTGATGGTCGACTGTTCGATATGCTCCGATTTGCTGTGCGGAATGGCGAAGCTAAATCCTAAACCGGTGGAGAACACGGCTTCGCGGGCCCACAGGTCGGCCTCCAGCTTGCGCGGGTAGCGGCAGCGCCCGGCCAGCAGCAGGTTATCGGTCATGCCCTTAATCACTTCTTCTTTGCTGCGCCAGTCGCTGTTCAGCGTAATGCACTGGGCGCTAATCAGCGGCGCATCCTGCTGGGTCATGCGGAACTGGGCCAGCAGATGCTCCACTTCAAGTGAAGTACGGCACTGCATCGCCTGATTAAGCAGCTGACGGCAGGCACGGCTATCAAGTTGCGCCAGACGCGCTTTGGTCGCCGGAATCGACGGCGCGCTCATGCTCAGCTCATCCAGCCCCAGCCCTACCAGCAGCGGCAGCACTGAACCTTTAGCTCCCAGCTCGCCGCACAGGCCAATCCATTTCCCCTGACGATGTACCGCCTGAACCGCATAATCCAGCGCGCGTAAAAATGCCGGGTTAAGGCTATTGTAGTGACGCGTTACCTTAGCGTTATCACGATCCACCGCCAGCAGATACTGGGTCAGATCGTTACTACCAATACTAAAGAAATCAATCTCTTCGCAGCATTGGTCGATAATAAACATCACCGAAGGCACTTCGAGCATAATGCCCAGCGGGATTTTCTCATCAAACGGAATATGCTCGCTGCGCAGCGACTGTTTAGCATCCGCCAGCTGCTCTTTGACCCACAGAATTTCTTCCATTGATGAAATCATCGGGATCATGATTTTCAGCGAACCGTGCGCCGAAGCGCGCAAAATTGCCCGCAGTTGGGTACGGAACAGCGCCTGATATTCTTCGTAAATACGCACCGCGCGATAGCCAAGGAACGGGTTGTTCTCCGCCGGGATATTGAGATAGGCCACCGGCTTGTCGCCACCAATATCCATGGTGCGAATAATAATGCTGCGCCCGTTGGCCGGTTCCAGCGCCTGGCAGAAGATGTTGTAAAGTTCATTTTCCGACGGCGCGCTTGGGCGGTCCATATAGAGCATTTCAGTGCGGAACAGCCCTACCGACTGTGCGCCGTTGTTAAATGCCGCCATTGCCTCTACCGAGTGGGCAATGTTCGCCGCCACTTCCAGACGAATGCCGTCTTCCGTGCGCCCTTCTTTATCCAGCCAGGTCTGCTGCTGACGGCGAATTTGCTCCTGCACCCACGCTTCCTGCTGATAGTAGCGCGCGACGGCTTCATCGGGTTTCACCACCACTAAACCGGCGTTACCGTCAATCTGCACTCGCTGATCAACCCACGGCAGCAGCGCATCCATATCGACGCCCACCAGGGTCGGAATATTGAATGAGCGCGCGAGGATCACGGTGTGCGAAGTGGTTCCGCCGCTGCGCAGTAGCAGTCCTTTGAGCAGCGTTTTATCCAGTTCGAGGAACTGGCTGGGGGTTAACTCATCAGCCAGACAGATAGACTCTTCCGTCAGCTTGCCCGGTACCGGGAAGCGCGATTCGCCGTAGATATGCTGTAGCAGCTGGAAGCAGACGTCGCGAACGTCCAGCACGCGCTCCTGCAAATAGCTGTTGCCAGAAGCACTAAACTGGGCGCAGAAATGTTCGCTGGTCGCCACCACTGCTTCAGCGCAGCTCAGGCCGGTCAGCAGGCCGCCAAGCAGATGCTGGCGCAGCGAGGCATCGGTCGCTAAAGAACGATGCGCTTCAAGGATCGCGCTGGCGGTGCCGTCGTTATCCAGCAGACGGAACTCAATATTTTTCACCAGCAGCATCAACCCGTTATCCAGCGACGCCTGCTCTTGTTCAATATTTTTCGCCGCCGGCAGCGTGCCTAAGTCGCGCAGATCCAGCGATTTAAGGTGGGTGAGCCTGCCGCCCGCGCTCCCGGCGCAAACCGGCAACGCATGAAACAAGGTGGGGTTGAGACGAGAGAGTGATTCCGGAACCGGCTGAACGTCCATTTGATCGACCGTCGGCAGCGGCGCATCGCAGTGCGGAAACTCATCGGTGATAAAGGCCGACAGCGCGTCAAACGCCTGCTGCTCATCCTGACCACTGATGATCAGCTGACAGCTATCCCCCTTAATGGTGTTGGTACCAATAATCGCCAGCGCGCTTTTCGCATTCCCGCGCCCTTCGCTGCGGGTATTCAACCATTCGACCGAAGACGAAAAAGTATTACACAGCGTTTCTACCAGACTTGCCGGACGCGCATGTACGCCGTTGGGCAAATCACATATGAATTCAATTACCAGAGCCATCGTCTTCCTCCTGAACAATGCGTTATTGCCTCAAAAGTAAAGAAAGAATCCGCCAGCCACTACGCGACAAAACTGGCAATTACTGGATATTTGTATGCACGGATCTTTTTTATG
This sequence comes from Klebsiella huaxiensis, assembly GCF_003261575.2. Taxonomy (GTDB): domain Bacteria; phylum Pseudomonadota; class Gammaproteobacteria; order Enterobacterales; family Enterobacteriaceae; genus Klebsiella; species Klebsiella huaxiensis. The sequence goes on from NZ_CP036175.1 coordinate 3,663,953, forward strand.
CTCACCGTCACAAATACGCCAGCTAAATAGCTTAAAAACCCCACAGGACTAAGATTTGAGGTGGATCGCAATTTTCTTCTCGCCTTACAAATATCCAGTAAATGCACTTTTTCTCTACTGTTTTATAAGCCGCCCTTTTTCTAAGGTTGATGCATCAACTCAGTCACGAGCCGCACAGGCTCAGGAGAAAACAATGAACGAACTGGTGCAAATACTAAAAAATACACGCCAGCACCTCATGACCGGGGTTTCACATATGATCCCTTTTGTCGTGTCCGGAGGAATATTGCTGGCCGTCTCCGTCATGTTGTACGGCAAGGGCGCAGTGCCCGATGTTGCCACCGATCCTAATCTGAAAAAACTGTTTGATATCGGCGTGGCCGGTCTGACGTTAATGGTGCCGTTCCTGGCGGCCTATATCGGCTACTCCATTGCCGACCGCGCGGCGCTGGCCCCCTGCGCTATTGGTGCCTGGGTCGGCAACAGCTTTGGTGCCGGTTTCTTCGGCGCGCTGATCGCCGGGATGATTGGCGGCCTGGTGGTCTACTACCTGAAGAAAATCCCGGTTCACAAAGTCCTGCGCTCGGTGATGCCTATCTTTGTTATCCCGATTATCGGCACCTTTATTACCGCCGGGATCATGATGTGGGGCCTTGGTGAGCCGATTGGCGCGCTGACCGCCAGCTTAACCGGCTGGCTGCAAGGGATGCGCGAAGGCAGCATCGTCGTGCTGGCGATCATTATGGGCCTGATGCTGGCTTTCGACATGGGCGGGCCAGTAAACAAAGTGGCCTACGCCTTTATGTTGATTTGCGTTTCGCAAGGTGTTTACAGCGTCGTCGCGATTGCTGCCGTTGGCATCGCCGTACCGCCGCTGGGCATGGGGCTGGCAACGCTGATTGGTCGTAAATACTTCTCCGCTGAAGAGCGCGAAACCGGTAAAGCCGCGCTGGTCATGGGATGCGTTGGCGTCACCGAAGGCGCGATTCCTTTCGCCGCCGCCGACCCGCTGCGCGTGATCCCGGCCAACATGATTGGCGCCGCCGCTGGCTGCGTGACCGCCGCGCTGCTCGGTGCGCAGTGCTACGCCGGTTGGGGTGGACTGATCGTTCTGCCGGTCGTTGAAGGTAAATTCGGCTTCATCGCGGGTCTCGCGGTTGGCGCCATCGTTAGCGCAGCCTGCGTCATCCTGCTCAAAGCCCTTGCCAAGAAGAAAACGTCAGACGCCAAAGCCGATGACGAGATGGATCTTGATTTCGAAATTAACTGAAAAACTGGAAGGAATATTTTATGACCAAAATTATCGCCGTTACCGCTTGCCCGTCTGGCGTCGCACATACCTATATGGCCGCTGAGTCGCTGGAAAGCGCCGCTAAAGCCAAAGGCTGGCAGGTCAAAGTCGAGACTCAGGGCTCCATCGGCATTGAGAATGAACTGACGGCGGAAGACGTTGCCAGCGCCGATATGGTTATCCTGACCAAAGATATCGGCATCAAGTTCGAAGAGCGTTTTGCCGGGAAAACCATTGTGCGCGTCAATATCAGCGACGCCGTTAAGCGCGCCGAAACCATTATGAACAAAATCGACAGCCACCTTTCTCAGAATGCCTGAATAAATAGCGGGGCGCGTTCTGCGCTCCGCCAAAAAAATGGAGTTTGTCATGACCAATCGCACTCAACGTTTAAAAGACCGTTTGTTCGCTAACCCACGCGAGATCTCCCTCGAACGCGCCCTGCTCTATACCGCAAGCCATAAGCAGACGGAGGGGGAGCCGGTGATGATCCGCCGGGCGAAAGCGACCGAATGGGTCCTCGACCACGTACAGATTTCGATTCGTGATGACGAACTGATCGCCGGTAACCGGACGATTAAACCGCGCGCCGGGATAGTCTCCCCAGAAATGGACCCCTACTGGCTGCTCAAAGAGCTGGATCAGTTCCCGACCCGCCCGCAGGACCGCTTCAACATTAGTGAAGAAGACAAACGTATCTATCGTGAAGAGCTGTTCCCGTACTGGGAAAACCGCTCGATGAAGGACTTCATCAACAGCCAGATGACGGATGAAGTGAAAACCGCCGTCAGCACGCAGATTTTTAGCGTTAACCAGACCGATAAGGGCCAGGGGCATATCATTATTGACTACCCTCGCCTGCTGGAAAACGGCCTCGCCGCGCTGGTGGCGGAGCTGAAAACGGTAAACAAACAGCATCCGCAAAACAGCTTCTATCAGGCGGTGCTGATCCTGCTGGAAGCTTCCCAGCGCCATATTCTGCGCTATGCGGCGCTGGCCGATGAAATGGCCGCCAACTGCGTTGATGAACAGCGGCGTAAAGAGCTGGAAACCATCGCCGAAATTTCCCGCCATAACGCGGTGCATCGCCCGGAGGATTTCTGGCAGGCCAGCCAGCTCTTCTGGTATATGAATATCATTTTGCAATATGAATCCAACGCCAGCTCCATTTCGCTGGGGCGCTTTGACCAGTACATGCTGCCGTATTATCAGGCGTCGCTGAATCGCGGCCAGGACCCGCAGTTCCTTAAAGAGCTGCTGGAATCTCTGTGGGTGAAGTGCAACGATATCGTTCTGCTGCGTTCAACCAGCAGCGCACGCTACTTTGCGGGCTTCCCGACAGGCTATACTGCCCTGCTCGGCGGCCTGACCGAGACCGGGCGCAGCGCGGTGAATATCCTGTCGTTTTTGTCCCTCGATGCCTATCAGAACGTGCGCTTGCCGCAGCCGAACCTCGGCGTGCGGGTTAATGAACTGATCGACCGCCCTTTCCTGCGCAAAACCGCAGAGACCATTCGCCTCGGCACCGGCATTCCGCAAATCTTTAATGATGAAGTGGTGATCCCGGCGTTTCTCAACCGCGGCGTGTCTCTGGAAGACGCGCGGGATTACTCGGTGGTCGGCTGCGTTGAGCTGTCGATCCCTGGACGCACCTACGGTCTGCACGATATCGCGATGTTCAACCTGCTGAAGGTGATGGAAATCGTGATGCTGGAGAACGAAAGCAATCCTGACATCACCTGGGATGGGCTGATCAACCAGATCCGCGACAAGATCCGCTACTACATTAAGCTGATGGTCGAAGGCAGCAACATTTGCGATATCGGCCACCGCGATTGGGCACCGGTTCCCCTGCTCTCCTCATTTATTGAAGATTGCGTGCAGCACGGCAAAGATATTACCGAAGGCGGCGCGCGCTATAACTTCTCCGGGGTGCAAGGTATCGGCATCGCTAACCTGAGCGATTCGCTGCACGCGCTCAAAGGGATGGTGTTTGAGCAACAGCGTCTGAGCTTTGCCGAACTGATTGCGGTGCTAAAAGCTAACTTCCAGACGCCGGAAGGCGAGAAAATCCGCGCCCGCCTGATCAACCGCTTTGAGAAATACGGTAACGATATCGACGAAGTGGACAACATCAGCGCCGATCTGCTGCGTTTCTACTGCAAAGAGGTTGAACAGTACCAGAACCCGCGCGGCGGCCACTTCACGCCGGGTTCATATACCGTATCTGCCCACGTGCCGCTGGGTTCAGTGGTTGGCGCGACCCCGGATGGCCGTCTGGCCGGGGAACAGCTGGCGGACGGCGGACTGTCGCCGATGGTCGGTCAGGATTCACAGGGGCCGACCGCAGTGCTCAAGTCGGTGAGCAAGCTGGATAACTATCTGCTGTCCAACGGCACGCTGCTGAACGTCAAATTCACTCCGGCGACGCTTGCCGGTGACGGCGGACTGAACAAGCTGGCCGATTTTTTACAGGCCTTCACCAAGCTAAAGCTACAACATATTCAGTTCAACGTGGTCAACGCCGACACGCTGCGCGAAGCCCAGCAGCGGCCGCAGGATTTTGCCGGCCTGGTAGTGCGCGTCGCGGGCTACAGCGCCTTCTTTGTCGAGCTGTCGCAGGAGATTCAGGATGACATTATCCGCCGCACCGCGCATCAGCTGTGAGGTGATGGAAACGCGCGCCGATAAGGCGCGCATTTTTAACATCCAGCGCTACTCTTTGAATGACGGTCAGGGGATCCGCACCGTCGTTTTTTTTAAAGGTTGCCCGCATACTTGTCCGTGGTGCGCCAACCCGGAGTCGATCTCGCCGAAAATCCAGACCGTGCGCCGGGAGAGCAAATGCCTGCACTGTTCCCGCTGCCAGCAGGATGTTGTCGAGTGCCCTTCCGGCGCGTGGGAGCAAATTGGTCGCGACGTCACGCTGGATAATCTGCTGAAGGAAGTGCTAAAAGACGAGGTCTTCTTCCGCGCCTCCGGCGGCGGCGTCACCCTGTCGGGCGGCGAAGTGCTAATGCAGGCTGAGTTTGCCACTCGTCTTCTGCGCCGCTTACGCGAGTGGGGGATCAGAACCGCGATTGAAACGGCTGGCGATACCGCATTCAGCCGTTTTTACCCGCTGGCGAAAGAGTGTGATGAAGTTTTATTTGATCTAAAAATTATGGATGAAGCGCAGGCCAGAGGGCAGTTGCTAATGAATATGCCGCGGGTGCTGGATAATTTCACCCGCCTGGTGGAAGCCAATATTCACGTCATTCCTCGGGTGCCGTTAATTCCGGGTTTTACGCTTAATGAAGAGAATTTCCGCCAGATCCTGGCGTTTTTAGCCCCTTTTAAGCTGCCAGAAATTCATCTTCTGCCGTTCCATCAATACGGCGAACCAAAATATCACTTACTGGGAAAAACATGGTCGATGTCGATGATTAAAGCACCTGAAGAATCTGAGATTCAACCATTCAAGACGCTGGCTGAACAGGCCGGTTTTAGCGTGACCATCGGCGGATAACGCCTGGAGGATGCTATGGATTTCAATATCGTTGCCGTAACGGCCTGCGTAAGCGGCGTCGCTCACACTTATATGGCAGCCGAGCGCCTGGAAAAGGTCGGCCACCATGAGAAATGGAATATCAAGATTGAAACGCAAGGAGCGTTGGGGGTGGAGAATAAAATCACGGCGGACGATATTGCCCATGTCGATGTCGTTCTGCTGGTGACGGATATTGAAATCGACGATGCCAAGCGTTTTAGCGGCATCCGCACCATTAAGACCAGCATCAAAACCTTCTTGTTGCAGCCGCAGCAGATTGTCGAAGCGGTGAAATGCATTATGAAAAAGCCGGTGGTTTATATTGAGATCCCTTGAGTGAGGGAAATCCCGGAAGCGGCGCTTAACGCGCCTGTCCGGGCTACCGGTGCTCAGCGATTCTGTAGCCCGGACAGGTGCGCAGCACCGCCTCCGGGAACAACGTGCTCAACAATTTCAGATTTACTCCACGCCCAGCAGCCATTTCTGCGCAGGCGTCAGGCGGCTGGCGGTTTCCGGCGTCAGCCAGCGCTGCTGATCCTGCTGCGCCGTATCTTCGCGGTCGATATACAAACTGTGCAATACGCGTCTTCTGCTGCCGATACGATTGCGCGTCCCGCCGTGCCAGGCATGGGCGTTGTAAATCATTACGCTGCCAGCCGGAGCGGCAAACACCACTTCATCAGGATGCGTCAGCTCTGGATTATCCAACACCTCTTCCGGCAGCTCAGGTCGGTGGTGCGTTCCAGGAATAATGCGCGGTGCGCCGTTTTCCGCACTTAAATCATCAATAGCCCAGATAGCATTAACCAGATGTACTTTCGGGAAATCCGGACGCGGTTTTTTCCAGTCCGCATGCAGCGGCTGGTGGCCGCCGTTAAACAGCGCTTCCCGCGCGTTCAGGCTGGAGACTTTAAAATCACCCTGAAAAATATACTGGCAGGCAGAAAGGACCAGCGGATGGGACCAGACTTTCTCCCAAACCACCCCTTTATTAATCAGATTGGCAATGCGCGTTGCCGTCGCTTCCTGATGATGCTCAATCGCCAGGTTATCGCCCTCTTTTTCGACGATAGCATCGATAAGCGTACGCATCGCCTCCAGCCATTCCGGGTCCGCCACGTTATGCACAACGGTATAACCCAGGGTATCCAGCTCCTGTTTCATTTTCGAGGACAGCGCGATGTTAGCCCCCAGCGCATTCAGATAAACCGCAGATTGTTGTTCCATATTTATATTCCTTAACTTATCGATAACACAAAACAAACTCTAATCTGTGCCGACCGGGAATACATGAGGCCAAAACTACGAAAAACTGGACAAGCGTACGCGGCAGGAAAAAGTGTGATGGCTATCAAAATCCAGCGTTTTTTCAGTCTATTCCGGAGCTATCAATAACCAACCGGGCTGATGCAGAACAAATCAGTGTTGATAAAATAGATTATAATCAACAGGATATTGGTTCTCTTCTAAGGCTTACGGCATGATTGACGATCTGGCAGATACTTTAAATCGCTTAGTAAATCAGAAGGATAATCTGCACGTCAGATTTCCAGAGCCGGATATCTCCGAACCTGAGCTGGCGTTTAAAGTCCCCTTCCCGCGACTGGAGATTGTGCTGGAGGGTGAACTCAAGGAAAGCGGGCTACCGCTGTCGGAACCGGTATTATCCGCCTCACAGGTGCTCTACGTTCAGGCGGGTAAATGGACGTTGCCGGAATGGACCGGGCCGGCATCAACGCTAAGCATCCTGTTTGGTCGCCAGAAGCTCGGATTTTGCGTGCAGTACTGGGACGGCAAGCAGTTGAGAACCGAGAAGCAGAACGTTGCCCGCCTGGGGCCGCGCGTGGGTTCTTATCTGCTGTTGTCGCTCAATGAAATCTGCTTACAGCCTGACCCGGTGACCGCCAGGCTGGTGGTCTCTGCGCTCTTAAGCCACTGCCTTGAGCAACTGGTTGGCCTGGAGATGCGGGTCAGCCGCAGCCGCGATCTGTTTATGGCGGTGCAGGATTATCTGGAAGAACATCTCAGCCAACCCCTGACCCGCGAGTCGGTAGCGAAACGCTTTCATATCACGCCTAACTATCTTTCACATATTTTCCAGAAATCAGGTTCCGTCGGCTTCAACGAATTCCTCACCAGCGTGCGCCTTGAGAAAGCGAAAAAGCTGCTGCGCGGCTACGATCTGAAAGTAAAAGAGATCGCCCATAACTGCGGATTCGTCGACAGCAACTATTTCTGTCGGGTGTTCAAACGCTACACCGAACGCTCGCCTTCCGAATATCGCCGCCACTGCCGCAGCGCACAGCAGGGATGATTCAGGCCGCGCTATGCGGCCCACTCCACGCGCCCGCGACCGTTATTTTTCGCCTTGTAGAGCGCGCCATCGACCTTTTTAATAAACTCATTCTGCGGTTCATCCTGATTGCGCAGGCCAACACCAATGCTTACCGACAGCGGATTATCGTGATTAATCAGGATTGCGCGGGCGTTTTGCAAAATTGACTGCGCCAGTTCATCAACTTCCTGCGCCGACAGACCATCAACAATAATGGCGAACTCTTCTCCGCCGATCCTCGATGGCAACACCTTATCGCTGGTGAGCTTTGCCAGCTGCTTACCAAGGGCAAACAACACTTCATCCCCCACCAGATGCCCATAGGTATCATTAATTTTCTTAAAGTAGTCGATATCGACAATCATTAGCGCCAGCGAATGTCCCTCTTTCTCACGAATGGTGTCGATAAAAAAGCGACGGTTTGGCAACTGGGTCAGCTCATCCTTCAGCGATTGAGAACGCGCATCGACGTACAGAAGATTGATACGTTCAATGATTTTGTAGATCCCAATAGCGGTCAGCAGCATCCCGGACAGGCGCAAGAGATCTTCACAGTAGTAGCCCATCCAGCGCGGCTGGCGGAAGATTTCGTCCATCAGGTCAAACGTGCCCCCGGCAATCCACAGCAGCAGCCCGTAGCGTACCCAGTTAACCGCCACGTGGTTCATGCGCACTTTGGTCGAACTCCACAATATAAACAGCAGAAAAAGCAGCGCCAACAAGTCGATATACATTCCAGGATTAGACAAAATCACGCTCCAGGGCCCCAGCGGCGGCGATACAAATGCACACAGGCCGGATACGGCAACGATCGTCAGCAGTGCGGGAAGAAAATGCGTTCGGGAAATAGTGGAAGGGGGTTGGATATTGATATTTTTTTCGCGTTCAGGCATGGGTAGGTCTCTCAACAACGTGGCTTACCATGTGTTAAGCATACCAGCCAACGGTGTTCGAGCGAACTTTAAAGGCGCATTGCCCGTAAATGGGGGATATCAGCGAAAGAGAGAGTGGACTGACCCCGCGGAATTTTCCAACGTACTACCAATCCATGGCGACGAAGTCAGTGCCGCGGATGGTATAGGGTTCTCCTGATAGGGATTTAGCTATCAGTGCGGGTTGGGAGGATTTTTTGGCACTGCGGGAGGTGGTTTCCAGGTTTGGTAGGTTGGGTATTATATGAGATTATTATCGAAGTGATGTTTGTAGGAGATCACCTAAGATTCACCCTATCAAAAATTTAATTTGAGATTGTTATTGTATCAGGCCCCTTTCAAAACCAAAGAGACCATGTAAAAATCGGCAATTCATCACAGCTCCAATGGTTGAGATATTCTTCCTGATTAAGAACCAAGAACATAATCAGGATCCTCGTCATCAGAATCCCAAAAATTAACTGGAGGGGCATATGCTCCATTTTGTATTACAGGACACCATCCAAAATCATTATAAAATAAAGACAGTTCAACAATCTCATATATGTCATCACTTTCCTGGTTTAAAGTTATTAGTGCAGGTTCGTAATGGGTATACAAACCTCCCGCTCCTGCCATGGCTCGTTCCTCAAAGAGTTCTCGGTCCCAATCATAGACAACACCAAGTGTATCAGGAATAACTGTAAAAAACATAATCTCAAATTTATCAGAAACCTGAACTCTACATGGTATATTTTTTTGCTTTGAGAGCACTCCGGTAATTAAGTTATCTGGAAATTTAATTTTCAGTATCATTTTTATCAATCTTAGGGAACAATAATTTCCTCTGCATTTAGTATCCACCGACATATCGATGACAAGGAGCAGGAATGTCATAGTATTAAATTATTTATATCTACGTCAACGATATTCCAGTCCCTATTTTCCATATGATGTAAAAAATCCTCAGGCAAAGATAAACCGTAGTGCTGTATATAATAGGCAAGATCGCCTGACCAAGCCCATGCACCATCAGTTTTGATGGTAAGCGTTCCTATATATTTTTGTTCTTCAGACAATAAATCTGTAAGGACGGCAGGAGCGACCATCAACAAATGCCCATGTTCAAGATAACCTAAAACCTTTGATAGATTAATATATGTGCCATTATTTATTGAACTGATTAAAGAATCACCATTCTCGTCACCATGAGGCAGTTCTCTGTAAAATCCAACTTTCTTTAATTTCCTCATTTCCTTTAACACTCATTTCCGAGCTTATCAACTTTCATCTTTTTATACCCTCAGTACGTGAACCTATCAACTTCATTTTATTCTCCCTGGCAGGATTTCTTACATATCAGCAAGAACTATCATAATACTTGTAAAAGTATCTATTCAAATTATTCTTCCCATATCAATCCTCTGATATAACGCTCACTTGTAGCAGAAGATAGCGTCTCAAAACAAGAGGTTTTACCGCGAGTCAACTTAGTAAAACTATCTGAAGTTCAGGTTCTCGCTCGTAAACAGAGTTTGATATAAATTACCGGGGTAGAATCTAAGCAAAGTTTCTGACTCGATAACGTAATCTCTTTTACTTTAACATATAGTCAAACCTTTCATTCCAGCCGAACTGAATATCTCGTTGTTTAATCCTCTCGAAAATCATTATAATTTTATCAAAAGACTCTCTGAGAACGAACCTTGATAATTCAGAATGTAACCAAATGATTTTTACTGGCCTTTCTACATCTGTACTTAGCCTGTCCCATAACGCATCAAGATTGCTACCATAATAATCACCAAAATTTAACAATACAGAAATCTTGCGATGAAAATCAGCTTCGGAATCTATTTTTCCACCATCTAAAACAAACTCGTTCATATTTAATACTGTCGTTTTAATTGTTATTAATTTTTATATCATATAGAATTTTCATCAGCCTTTCTATAGCTTCCGATGGTTCTTCCTCAGGGCTAATCAATATGTTAAATATTTGATCATCAAGTTGAATATCATAAATATCAATACCAACATAACCTTTTGACCAAAATTCCACTGCGCCTATTTTCTGATGACCTTTAAACTCGACACGATCCAGATCTCCAAAATCACCATCAGAAAAGAAACTGTACTCAAACAAATACTCAGGGAGAGTAGGTTCTATTTTATTTTTAAAGTCATTAACATTCATAGTTCTATTACCCTACTTTCATTTCATCTATAAATTAAACCGCATAAATATTTACTATACCAACTCATTCCAATTCCATTGGAACTCACCATGAATAATCCTCCATCTTTTTTGATTTTATACTAAAATAGACATCCACTGAAGTCAATAAATTAACTTTTGAGGAAAAGATATATTTTCCCCATTGATATAACCCCATGTTAACCCACCCAATATTGAATATATTTTCGGCTACAAAGTCATTAATGACATTAGAAACTCCTCAAAACCATTCTTAAAAGTAATACACTTTATCTCATTCCCACAAGAAGCTCTTGCCAGGAAAACCCTATTAATACCATCACCACTCAACTGATATTTGATTAATCCTGTATTCATGTCATAATCTATCGATAACAATTCCAGACTACAGTACTCAGATAATAATTCCATTTTATCCTCCCAGATAAGTATGTATATCCTCACAAACAATACTTTTATGTCCCTTCCTGCTCAAGGCTGATATTTTTCACATTACATAATCACAGCGACATGCAAAATTTGACATAAAAACCGCTTACAGATTAATACCCTTCCTGTAACAGTGATGGATTTTTCTGTTACTCAACTTCTTTAACATATGAGTCGAATTTATTTGGATCTAATTCACTTTCTATCAAGAGTCGCCCACAGCAAGGGCATATATACGCATCTTTTGCCGACCTATCATATAGTTTAGTCAGTAAATCAGGGTATTTGTTTTTCCTGATATCCTCCCATAACCCAATAATCTCCATTATATTTTTTTGAGGGACAACATCATGTAAAAAGCCCTCCTCCATTGTGTGTACAGCCATAACATGCCCACATTTACATCTCAACTTTGACATTATTTTGCTCCAATAGAAGACAGGTCAAAACCATGAAAACCTCTGTCGAATTTATACTCCATAAACATTCATTATGAATAATATTAAGATCCATTTATTAATCACTTAAGTTGATATAAAATAATACTATAATTAGTCAATTTTGACGAGTGTTTTTCTACTATCTCTCGTTCCTCAAGATGAGATTGAAGATATTTTTCGCAAGCAATACAAGTATATTTGGAGCAAAAAACTTCATTCCAGAGGCAATAATACACCGTAGTTATGCATTTAATATGCACATCGCTAGTCCAAACCCATGCACCATCAGTTTGGATGGTAAGTGTCCCTATACATTATTGAAAAATCTTTCCGTATGGTGATAGTTTTCTGGTCAGGTCAATAAGTTCAGGATTTATAAGATCGTCGCCGCATTCCGGGAACCAAGAATATAAACATCGGTTTTTTATATTTATCTGATAACATCTGTTCTCCTCAAGAATGACAAAATTACAATTCAAAGTTGACAGTCATCCCGATTAGATAACTCGAGTAATTCTTTTAAATATGCTTGAAAATCCCTCCCTTTCGTTTCCTTAATATATTCCAAAACAGATTTAACATTATCAATGGTAATACCTCCATCAACTCTGGACATTTCTATCTTGATGATTTTTTCACCGTTAATAAGATAAGTATAAATATCTTCGTACTGTTCTATCATATGATATATAAGGCATGCTGAAGATGCATACTCAAACCTTTGACGTATAAATGGGAAAACAACCGTTCTCTCCCACCGTTCAAATTCATCTGTTTTTTTCATATTATGTCACCTGATTTGAAGCAAATACGCCAGCGAACTCTCTAATCAATTCATTATCAAAAGATCGGCGCCGTAAATATAGACACCGACCTCACACATCTCACAATCAATACGTCATGCTAACTTACTAATAATCCCTTGAACTATACATACGTCTTCAGGATGCCGTTGTATATATTTCTTAGCAGCTAATTTTAAATATTCAAAACATGTTTCCTCGCTAACAACTACTGTTTCTTCTTCAGATGGTGGGTACCCCCATGCAAACTCAACCTCCACACTCCCATTTTCAATATTATTAATAAAACAACAATAAGCACCATCAGTATTTAATGCATTCCTTTCGATAAGCAATCTTATCGCTCGGACAAAATCCCCATCACTATACATCCTGTCAAAATACCCTTTAATAACCCAATTTTCTTCAGTAGTATCATATGGCTGACCAAATAATTCGTTCATCTGAAAACTCCCTTTTTTATTTAGGATGAAAGCTTCTAACTAAGTCTGTTGCAGAATCCAAGTATACTCTAAAAGTTACTCCCCCTGTACTTTGTTCATACTATGTATTTTTTTTAGACATTGCATTTCTGTGCCACAAGCTAGCAATGAATCATTTTATTATCGAGTTCGGTGATCGCCTGAGCGATCACCTTTAATACATTTACAGTTACAGCGAACTATCCCGATACAAAGCCATGATCATTTGAATTAATAAAAATCAGATGTGACTCTCCCTTCTTTTTTTAATATATCAAGAAAGCGTTTATACGCTTGCTCATCCAGTTCCAGGAGTTCATCTAATAGACACTCATTAATTAAGGCCCAATGAAAAATACCGTATCCGTTATTTTTAAAATAAACACATTTATCTTTTATTTCAGCATCAATGACTTCAACTTTATTAGCAGAATAAGCTGCTAATCCGCCATAACCTCTAGGCATACCTAAAAAATTTACATCGCCATCGATAAAATAAACTGCATAAATATCGACCACTTCACCATCATTTTCTCTAATCTTCATTTGATTCTATCCTTAATACTATCTATCACCCCCTTAGGGGCCTGTTGGATTCGTTGGGGAGTCGTAATCTTCATATCATAAGCTTTATTCGTAGTTAAGTTATACTGATAGTGAACGGTAATAGTTGTCCCATCAGAAAGCTTCTGTTTTATTTCCATTTTTTGGAAACCAGCTTCCACAGGAAAACGAGAGTCGTTGTTCATCCCATCTAATTTCGTACCTACTTCAGGATTGTTTTTTACTTGGTTCCAGACTATTTGTTCATTTAAATCCCGAGGCACGGTAATCTGCTGGCCGGGTTTTGCAGTTGATATGTTTTCAGCATTTTTTATAAGCTGTTGATAATATACATAATTACTATCTTTTAGACTTAAATCTTTGGTGTTTTTACCGTTCTGCCCAATTCTGTCCAACGCAGCCTTCTCTGCATGAACACCTGTATTCTTTCGAGCGGCCTTCTCAAGCGACTTAACCCCATTAACCGTGAGTTTAGCGCCATACTTGGCAGCCCCCGCAACGCCCAGCACCGACGTTGCAGCCTCAGTCATCAACTGACCAAATTCCAGGCCAGCGCTATAGGCTCCATTCACCCCTGCTTTTTGATAGCTGGCTTTCATGGCATCAAGACGGGCTATATAACTCTGCTTGACGCTGTTAGTGATTGCAGACCAGACGTCATCTTCACGCATCAAAGCCTTAAACGCACCAATCGCCTGCGCAGAATTTTCCAGGTACCGAAAACAAAGTTATTAACGTAGATTATTGATTGCACTCAAGATATAACCATACGAATCAGCATGAACAATATCTCATCTAAGTTAACACTTATTTTCCAGATCCCTTTTAGCAATTAACCCCTCACGATCATTAAATAAACAACCATTAAAAAGAAATTAGGATTGATATTGAGAACACTCTGATTAAAAATCAGAACCTTCGCTATGTTCGATGCTATCCTCTGTTAACCTGTCAAAATCATCTTCTTTCAACATGGATTAAAGTATTTTATAGTATCCTCTAAAGTTTCTTCGATACTATTTCCATATCCTATAACTAACTGAGCGCTACCATCAAAATTTCTTTTTACTCTCAGATCTGTTATCCCGGCATACTCACCTGATTGATTTTCATAAATGTTAACCTTCATTTTTTGCATATGGTAAAATATCGACCATCCAAATAGTAAATTCAACTACTTTTTTTCAATTTTCCCAATATTTTCCAACTTTAAATCATGCCCCTACTAATTACAAAATCAGAACAGCTAAATATCTTTATTACAAACAAACCACGTATTATACGTTCCCAGGCCCTTTCCATGTTAATTGAGACTTCATCGTTTCAGGAACCAAAGAGAACAATATTGAAAAACGTCTCAACTGCTCGTTGTATATAATACTTTTTTTTATATCACATTCTTCATAATAGTAACGAGCACCCCAATTCAAAAAGTCAATGTCTGCATCATTAAAAACCTCACCTCGGAGAAGAAAACAAAACTTATGGATTAGCTGAGACTCATAATACACTGATTTATCTCTAAACCTCCCCCACAAACTTAGTTTTGAAACATTCCGGATATGTTGTAGAGAACAACGGTAAATTTCCAGATACACGTCTTTTTTATTCATTTTTACTTCCCTCGATTAAAGCTGCATTGTTAATTTTATTTCTCATTTTTAAACAATTACACAAAAGCCATTGAAACTATTGCAGACAAGTAGCATTATTACTTTATTCACTGTTTGGGGCCACTCCACTCAAGCTCTTTCTTCATGTCCTCAGGAACCAAGGCAAACAATGCAGAAATCCTTTCAAGTTGAGAACTATAGAGGATACTTTTTTTTTCATCGCAATGTTCATAGTACCACCTGGCTTGGGAATTTAAGAACCAGATATCATTCTTATCAAAGCACTCATGCCTAAGCACAGAATCCAATTGATAAATCAATCCTGATTCATAATAAATAGACACATCCTTAATTCTTGACCATGGCCTTTGCGTTGACTTATTTCTTATATGAGGCAATGACCAGAACAACATATCCAAATAAATTTCATTTTTTTTCATCCCATTCTCCATAAGCACCCCATGATTCCATAAAAACCATGGGGGTAGTGACTATTTCCTCATCGGCACTCGGAATTTATCACCTGTATACTTTACCTGATGATACCAATTCCCATTTTTTATCAATTCCTCTATATACCTTGTACTCCCCGTTTCATTATATAGCTCAATCGCAGCTACCATACGGTGATTCCCTTCTGAAACATAATACATTCCTTTTGAATCTTTGTAACCTGCGATCTTAAATTCATCTACATTATATTTAAATGATTCATCCTTCATTTGTTTTTTGTAAAAATCAACTTTCTCAGGTTTTCCCAAGCCAACCTGAGTACTCTTTATGTATGCAGGAACACCTTTCTGTGAAAGAACACCAACATCAGTAAGGTATTTTCCAATAGCAGGTAAAACATACTTGCCGGCTCCCCATCCAACGGCCCACATGGTAGCATCCGCTAACGCTTCTTTACCCCACAGTTTTAATGCGCAGCCAGTACCGGCAGTCCATCCACAGGTATCAAATCGATTATATGCATTTTCACCCATTTGATGATATTGACCGGCAATATCAAAACCAATCTGAAGCCCTAGTTCCCTGTAGCCACTTGCACGAGAGATTCCCATCAGCATTTCGTTAACACAATTCCCGTTTCCGGCAACTCTGCAACCCTCAAATCTCTTCTCATTTTGAACTGACATTTGAGTCATTTCCCTGCGAACTCCAACTTCGCAGTTGCTGTTTCCCTTACAGTTAACCAGTTTTTTCGCAAATTTTGCTGGCTCTTCATGCATTAGAAAATTATACCGAAGTACATTCTCGGCGGCATTTGCGCCACTATTTACTCCAGCAACTGAATTTGTTATCGCTGCCCCTGTAATAGCACCAATAACTCTTCCCGCAGACTGAATCTTATTATCTCGAGTGTCTGGCTCGACAAACATATTGCCTAGCGTTATAGCAGCCAGTTCCGCCGCCAGCGCCCCTGCCGCAGCACCCTTCCCATTTCCGCCTCCTATCTCGGCGCTGATGCCCGACAGCACCGCGTGGCTGAGCATTTTACCTTGCGGACCCAGCACCTGACCGTTGTCGCCAATCAGTCCTGCCCCTTCAGCGTTGATCTGACCAGCGACGTTAGCCAGCAGAGCCGTGGTCAGATTGTCTTTATAGCTGCCGCCGTTGATAGCGGTGTTCAGGCTGGAGCTGATAACCGACTGCCCGGCAACCCGCTGGGCGATTTTGGTCCAGCCCTCATCTTTGATAAGTACAGGCAAATGGGCTTTATCTGCCGGAACGTCCAGCGCCATCATCTTGTCGAACCCGGCCAGCGCGCCGCCAATCGCCATCGACGTCGCCAGCGATTTCACCGAGCTACTGCTACCCATCGTTTTCAGGGTTTTCGACAGATTACCCTTGTGTTCAACCAGCGCCACCGCCGCCTGAGACATCAGAGATGACATCCCGGCATAGGCAGAACCATAAACCATCGTCGCAGTCGCGCCAGCCGCACCAGTGGCCGATACCGCACTGGTCGCCGCCGCTGCGGCTAGTCCGGCACCTGCCGTCACAGCAGCAACAGCAACAGCAATCACCGCCGCCACCACCGGATTCAGGCTCTGGCTCTGGTGGTTCCAGCCGTCGTAAGCATTCTTAACCGCATTCCACTGCACATCGCTGCGGGTATTCAACCCCTTCAGCCACGTGGTGCCGGGCAGTTCACCCAATGCCGTGACGGCCCCCTGCAGCGTCTGGGCGTTTTGGGTACGCACATCGGCGCTGATGCCGCCAGCCGCATCGATGGTCAGCTTACCGCCCGCATGGATTGACGGCAGGACCCATTTATCTTCGCTGTAGCCCCGGTTGCTCTGCTTAATGTAAAAACCTTTCGAGTTAGTTACCGTCTGCTCGAAAGTGGTATTTTTCACCGCCCGGAAGTTGACCTTTCCGTTGGTGCTGGTGAGGCGAGCGTTTTTCCCTGCCGCGATTTTACTCGCCTCATAAGTGCTGTCGTCGCGGCTCAACAGGTTGATATTGCCCCCGGCGGTAAACTCGGTGACCCTTTTTATCGTCTCGTGCTTCGTCTTTTTGATGGTGGTTTTCTTGCCCCACCACTTGCGCTTGACGGTTTTCTTCTCGTAGTGGCTCGACTCCTCCATCGCCTGGGCATACAGCCAGCCGCCTTTTGCAGCGACATCCATCGTGCCTTTTGCGATCAAACGAGTCGCCTGGAACAGAATGCTGCCGCCAGAAATCACCGTCAGCGCCGCGCCTGAGTTCAGCGTGACGCCGGTCTGGGTGACCGCTTCGCTCCAACTGCTACCCTTTTCCCGATATTGGGTCCCCTTCACCGCCTCAAAGCGCATATTGCCGCCCGAGGTCAGGAAGATATTGCCACTGGAGGTCAGACTGCTCCCCGCCGCCTGAATCGTTCCACTGGCCGCCAACGTCAGCTGGTTTGCGCCGCGTATGCTGCTGAATACGTTCAGTTCATCATGGTTATTGTCATTCTTGCTGTCGGTGACGCTGTAGCCTTTGGCTGGCAGCAGGATATGCCTTCCGGCCTGTAAAGTAGCTTTATCTCCGGCGACCACACTGGCGCCGGGCAGCGAGATATCCGCCGCTGCGTTGATCAGCAGGTTTTTGCCTGCCTTCAGCACGCTACGCAGTTCCGGCGTACGGCTGGTGGGGAAGTACGGGCTGAAACGTTCGCTGAGGGTACGCATACTGAAATCAGCCTGCGCCCTTGAAGTCATGCTGATGTTCCCGCCAGCCTCCGCACGAATGCCTTTTAAGGTCAGGTTTTTACCGCTGCTGAGGGTAATATCACCCGATGCACGCAGCGGGTCGCCCGGCAGCATGCGGTTAAACAGTTCCTGTTTTCGCTCTGCAGAAAGCTGAACGCCGGGGCGCTGATGGTCCAGCATCGCTTCGTTTTTATCGACGGTGATATCACCGCCCGCCGTCATGGCGATATTTTTGCTCTGCACCGGCAGGCGGGTGTTTTTGAGCAGAATATTGCCGCCCGCGTTAATGAAGAGATCGCCAGTGGCTTCCAGGCTCCCCAGCCAGCGAATGCCATCGGCATGGAAGTAGTGCGGTGCTTCGCTGGTGTGCGAGGTGACGTTGCCGCTGCGGCTGACGAGGGTAATGTTGCGCCCTTTCAGTTCACTTTGCCTCACTTCAAGCCCGCCGCCGGAGAGTACGGAGATATCTTTCCCCGCCGTCAGCAGCGCCTGGGTCATGCGGGTGGTTTTATCCGCCAGCAGGGTAATATCACCGGTCGCCTTCATCACATCGCTGGTAATAATCGTGCCGGATCGCAGGAGGATATTACTGGCGGTGATGGTGTCAGGACGTGCAATGACGTTGGCGTATTTAGCGCCGCCGGGATGCGGTTCGCTGCTTTCGATGCGATCGGAGAAATCGGCAACCAGGTTACCGCCTGCTTTTAGGGTGGCAGGGGATAAACTCGTGCTTTTCCATTCCACAACTTCTCCCGTTTTAGGAGGCGTGTAGGTTTTGACTTTACTCCCTGAAACTTTTACATAACGCGGAACATTCGATACCTTATCGGGCGGTCTGTAGCCCGCGTTATAAGAAAACCAGGTATTCTGTACTCCTGTCACTCCACTGATATTATTCAGGTTTTTTCCGGTCATAATCAGATCGCGGTTCGCCCGAATTTGACTTTCTTTGTTCACCAGTTGAGTGACATTGAGATAGCTATTACCACCGGACAAAATAGATGATGCGGGGGATGAGCTCGTCCGCCGATACTCTTTTCTGGCCATGTTCACCAGATTTGACTGGTTAAAATCGGCAGTACCAAACCATTTCCCCGCTAATACAGCATCCCAATACGTGACATAGATAATCGGCGCTTCTCTTGCCGGTACAGTCATGGAGTCAATTGCACGATGTCGGGGTAATTTAACAAAGGCCGTCGAATCAGGATTAATATTCACCCAGCCATATGTCAGCGTATCCCGGACGTTATTGAGTACCTCCGTCCGTATCACCAAATCGCCGCTGTTGGTCTGAATACGCGCCGAGCGGTTCTCCACCAGCTTGGCCTTATTCCCCTTCGCGTCCTTCTGGATCCACATACTCTTGTTGCTGTGCAGTGCAGCACCGCTGCCGTTGCGTACTGTGTCAGCAAAAATACGCATATCGCCGTGGGCGGTGGTGGCGCTGCGGTTTTCCAACGTCGTGGCGGCCAGGGTCATATCGCGTTCGGCCCTGACGCTGGTGCCCGCCTTGGTGGCAAGGCTGCGGGCGCTGATGTTCAGGTCGGTCTGCGCTTTCACGTTGCCTAGGGTAATTTTCCCCGTCGTGGTCAGCGAGATGTCCCGCTGGGTCGAGGTGATGTCATTAAGATTGACGCCAACACCGGATTCCGTGGCCACCAGGCGAATTTTATTGGCGTACATGCCGCCCAGCGCTTTGGTATCTACCGCCAACAGAGGGGGCGTACCTTCTCCGGCAATGGGTTTAATGCTGCCGTCCTGAAAATTAACCTTGTTCGCCCCCTGGGTCAGGCTCACCGTGCGACCGCGAATTTTACCGTTCAGCTCCGTCGCCCGGCTGATCACATCAACATATTCCGCAGATCCGCCGTCAAGGCCCTTGCTGCCGATAATCACGCTGCCTTTTTTCACCTCCAGCGCGCTCAGCGCCCCCTGCTTATCCAGCTGCGGTTTACCGGTGGTCAGCGTCACGCCAGGGGTATTGATAAAGCTGCACCCGTCGCAGGTAATGCCGTTCGGGTTGGCAATCATCACGTTAGCCTTCTTCCCGGCCACCTCCAGTTTGCCGTTCAGCGCCGAGCGGGTGCCGCTCGTCACTTCATTGATAATCAGCTCCGCCGCCTTGCCTTTGAGATTGGGGTTTGCCCCAAGCTGTCCGGTCAGCTGCGATTTCGCCGCAGCGGTGGCATTATTCAGCACCGCGCCGGGCGCGTTAATGCTGAAATCGGTGTAGCGGTTATGCGAAATACCCGCAGAATTGGGGGTGGCGATATTGACCACCGGGACGTTGCCCGGCTTCATCACCACTTTGCTGTTGCCGTTCGCCGCCGTGATACCGGCGGCAATGGCGGGGTGCATCGGCTGCACGGCGGTCAGATAAATCAACAGCCAGCCTGCCGCCCGCGCTAATGGGTGGAGTGGTTTTTCCATTGTGATAAACATCCTTATTTGTTGTGCTGCCAGTTAAAGCCTGAGGGTGGCCTGCCAATAAACCACCGGTTTATCCGGGCTCAGCGAATCGGGCCAGGCGAGCGGGAAGCCCACGGAGAGCGACTGCGTAAACCAGCGCCCGCTCAGCTCCAGTCCCAGAGAAGATCCGACTACGTTGCCGCCGGCAATTTTTCCGTTCTCGCTCATCACATGACCCGCATCCAGCGCACCAGTCAGCGACAGCGTCCCCAATCGCGGTAGGGTCAGCCACTGCCAGGTCAGCTCATTACGCCAGTAGCCGCCACGGTTGCCGGTCAGATACTGCTCCTTAAAGCCTCTGACCGAATACTGACCGCCAACGGAGATGCGCTCGCTGGCATAGAGGGTGTCGGGGGTGGTCTGGCCGTATGCGGAGGTCAGCCAGTACAGAGAAGGTGTCACGGGATAAAACCAGCTGCCGTTAAGGCTGAAACGGCGATATTCACTGCGCGGGAGCGACGGATGCGCCGGGTCGTCTTCCGTTGCTCCGGCGATGCCCAGACCATGAGCGAAAGCGGGACCGACCGTCAGCCAGCCGCCCGCCAGCGAGCGACTGTAGTTAAGGCCGGTAGTCAGACTAGTGAGCGTTGGACTGCTGACGTTCAGACGCACGCCGCCGAGGCTGTTTTCGGTTTTGCGGCGGGTGAAATCAACATCCAGAGCCAGCCGCTGTTTGCCATCGCGCCACAGGGTACGGTTCACCGTCGCACGCTGAGTCTGCACGCTACCGTCATAACGCCAGCGGGCGGATGACTGCCCTGTCGAAACAGGCTGATAAAAGTCGGACCAGCCGTACTGCGCACTGAAAAGCCAGTAGCCATAAGGCAGGGTGACGCCCGCCTGCAGGCTGCGGCTGCGGCGATCGTGGTGAAACTCGCTGTCGCGGGCGGCGGAGAGCGACCACTGGTCCGCCAGCCGCAGCAGGTTGTCCGCCACCAGCCCGGCGTTCATCTGCCCGCGTCCGGTGCTTTTTTGCCCGCTGTTGTCCGCTCCAAACGTCAGGCTGACGGGAAAGCGGGGGCTGGTCGGGATCAGCTGAACCTGCGAGTATCCGGCGGTACTTCCCGGCAGGATATCGATAGTTAACTGGCGGGAAGAAAGTCGGTTGAGGCGCTCAAGCCCCTGCTCCAGATCGCGCAGGTTCAGCACCTGCCCTTCCACGCCGGGAAAGACCATTCGCAACGCCGCTTCTTTTTCGCCGTCGACGCGGACCGATTCCACTCGCCCTTCGGTCACGGCAATGTTCAGCCTTCCTGTGGAGATATTCTGTTCCGGTAGCCAGGCGCTGGAAGTGATGTAGCCTTTTTCGAGATAGGTCTGGGTGATGTCCCGAACGCGCTGGCGGATATCCTGAAACGTCATACAACCACGCGCCGGAACTGCGGCGAAGCGCGTTTGCGCCGAACGAGAGAGCACCGTCACGCCGGAGACCTCCACGCGCTGAAGCGCATAACAACGGCTGTTTTCGCTCAGCGCTGGTTCATCAGGCAGACGCGGAGGTGACGAAGCCCCCTGCAGTGAGTCACGCTGCTGCTGAGCCTGTTCCAGCAACGCTTTTTGCTGCTGCTCAATAGTATTATGGTCAGCCGGGCTTAGCGGTGCAGCCGCCAGTGAAACGGGGAAAACCAGCAGAATAGCGGCGCTGAAAAGCGCGCAGGGGAAAGCAGATTGCACAGGCATCGAAACTCCATTTTCGTGACTTAGAGCAAATAGTTATCATTAACATCGTTGATTAATCCACAAATTCTCCACAATTGAGGCTGAAAAATGACCGTTTTAGGAATAGTGATCGGTCGAATGGCTGCGGGTGTCTTAATTGCAAGGAGCCCAGGGGATGTTGATGCTGATCTGCTTTTCCCGGGGGCGGCGCAGAGCGCCTTGCCCGGGCTACAGGTTCGTGCGGTCTGAAGGTTGGGTAGCCCGGGTAAAGCGTCAGCCGCAGCCCGAGGGATATTGATGCTGGTCTGCTTTTCCCGGGGGCGGCGCAGAGCGCCTTGCCCGGGCTACGGGTTCGTGTGGTCTGAAGGTTGGATAGACCGGGTAAGGCGTCAGCCGCAGCCCGGGGGATGTTGATGCTGATCTGCCTTTCCCGGGGGCGGCGCAGAGCGCCTTGCCCGGGCTACAGGTTCGCACGGTCTGAAGGTTGGGTAGCGAGTAGCCCGGACAGATGCGTAGCATCGCCTCCGGGAGCCGTTTACAGCTTCAACACCGCGCGCGAGTACGCGTCTATCGCCAGCGCCACATCGTCGGCGGTGACCGACTCGGCGGGGTGATGGCTGATGCCGCCTTTGCAGCGCACAAACAGCATCGCTGACGGCCAACGTTCGGCGATAGCGATGGCGTCATGCCCGGCGCCGCTCGGCAGGCTAACTGCCACCCCCTGCACCTCCTGCACCGCCTCGCTTAATACCCGCTGCAATTCGCTATCGCAGGCGGTGGCGGCAATGCGGTAAAACTCTTCGGCGCTGAACTGCAGCTGGCGGCGGGCAGCAATTTCCTGCGCACTCGCTAGTAGCCTGTTCAACAGCGCATCGAGCGGCTGGTCGTTCGGCCCGCGAATATCGAGGGTCAGCGTCACTTCGCCGGGGATCACGTTAACCGCGCCCGGGGCGCAGCGCAGCGTCCCTACCGTAGCAACCAGATTCCCACCCTGCTCGCGGGTCAGAGTCTCTACCAGCACCATCCACTCGGCGGCGGCGGCCAGCGCATCTTTGCGATGGCTCATTGGCACCGTCCCGGCGTGCCCTGCCTCGCCGGTAAAGCAGCAGTTCAGGCGGCGTGCGCCGTTGATAGCCTCCACCACGCCCAGCGCCAGCCCTTCCTGCTCCAGACACGGCCCCTGCTCGATATGCAACTCCAGATAGGCGGCAATCTCCTCCTGGCTGCGGGCGGCAAGGTGAATACGCGCCGGATCCAGCCCGGCCAGCACCATCGCCTGCGCCACGCTAACGCCATCGGTATCGGTCTGCGCCAGCCAGCTCTCAGGCCAGGTACCGGTCAGCCCGCGGCTGCCGAGCAGCGTAATGCCAAACCGCGTCCCCTCTTCATCGCAAAAACCGACAATCTCGATAGCCTTTTTCAGCCGCCGCCCCTGTTGGTGCAAACTGTGCACCACCTCAATCGCCGTCAGTACGCCGAGCATGCCATCGTAGCGCCCGGCGTTGCGCACGGTATCAAGATGCGACCCCAGCAGGATAGCCGGTGCGCCTTCCTGTTCACCTTCGTAGCGCCCGCAAATATTGCCGACGCTGTCCTGCCAGACGGTCATTCCGGCCTGGGTCATCCACAGCGCCGCCTGCTGGTTGGCCTGCAGATGCTGGGGCGACAAATAAACTCGGGTCAATCCCTCCGGCGTTTCGCTGATTGCGGCCAGCTCATCGGCGCGGGCCATAACCCGCGCTGCGGCCTGCTGTATCTCCGCCTGCTGGCGTGTTGTTTGACTCATTGCGCGCTCTCGCTGCGATAGTGATCCCACGCGGCCTGCATCGCGGCCCCCTGAGTGGTCGAGAATTTGAGATAGTTGAGCACCGACTCCAGCGCGCTGAGGGTGGTCATTACGCAATCCTTACGCGCGTTGTAGCCCATGGTGCCGATACGCCACACTTTGCCGTGCAGCGGGCCGAACGAGGTACCGATTTCAATGCCGAAATCTTCCAGCATCAGCTTGCGCGCCTGGTCGCCGTTGATCCCCTGTGGGATCACCACCCCCAGCACGTTGTTCATCTTATGTTTCAGATCGCCGAAGGTCTCCAGCCCCATCGCCTGGATGCCTTTTACCAGTGCGTCACCGTGCAGCTTATGGCGGGCGATACCGTTATCCAGACCTTCCAGCAGGATCAGACGCGCGCATTCGCGGGCAGCAAACAGCGCCGAAGTGGCTTCGGTATGGTGGTTCAGGCGCTCCGGCCCCCAGTAATCCATAATCATGCCGAGGTCGAAGTAGTTGGAGTAGATCATCTCTTCGTCGCCGTCGCGATGGGCATCGGTACGGATCCCCTCTTCAACGCATTTACGGCGGCGAATGGCCTCTTCCATGCGCGCACTGAGCGTCACCGGCGACGTCCCGGACGGGCCGCCGAGGCATTTTTGCATCCCCGCCGACACCGCATCCAGCTGCCAGGCATCGGTTTCCAGCGGGTTGCCGCCCAGCGAGGCGGTGGCGTCGGTGTAAAACAGCACGTCGTAGCGGCGGCAGATTTCCCCCAGCTCCGCCAGCGGTTGCAGCATGGTGGTTGAGGTATCGCCCTGTACCGTCAGCAGCAGGCGCGGGCGCACGCGTTTGATGGCATCTTCAACCTGATCCGGGGTAAAAACTTCACCCCACGGTACTTCTATAGTGTGTACTTCCGCCCGGCAGCGGCGGGCGATTTCACACAGCAGATGACCAAAGCGGCCAAACACCGGCACCAGCACCTTGTCGCCGGGACGAATAGCCGAAATCAGAATCGCTTCAATCCCCGCCCGCGAGGTACCGTCCACCAGCATCGTCCAGCGGTTTTCGGTGCGAAATACGCCACGGTATAGCGCCATCACCTCATTCATATAGTGGGTCATCGCCGGGTCATACTGGCCGATAAGCTGGCTCGACATAGCGCGCAGCACGCGCGGGTCGGCGTTAATCGGGCCAGGCCCCATCAGTAGGCGTGACGGCGGGTTGATTTGCGAAAACTGAGTGATATCCATCTTTAAGTCCTTATTGATTGAGGCCGCGCACGGATGAAATAAACTGCTTCAGCTCGCTGGTCTGCGGATTGGCAAACAGCGTTTTGCTGTCGCCCTGCTCCCAGACCCGTCCCTGATGCATAAACACTACGCGGTCGCCCACTTCGCGGGCAAAATTCATTTCATGGGTCACGAGAATCAGCGTCATACCTTCCGCCGCCAGCTGCTCCAGCACTTTGAGCACTTCGCCAACCAGCTCCGGGTCCAGCGCCGAGGTTATCTCGTCACAGAGTAAAACTTTTGGCGACATCGCCAGCGCCCGGGCAATCGCCACGCGCTGCTGCTGGCCGCCGGAAAGACTCGACGGGTAGTAATCAAGCCGGTCGCCAAGCCCGACCTTTTCCAGCATCCGCTGGGCCAGTTCGCGGCACTCAGCGGCGCTCTTTTTCAGTACCCGGCGCGGTGCCAGCATAACGTTTTCCAGCGCCGTCATATGCGGGAACAGGTTAAAGTTCTGGAACACCATACCGATAGAACGGCTGATTTCCCGCGCCTGTGAATCGCGGTCGGTGATGGTCATCCCGCCGAGCTTAATGCTGCCTTCCTGATAGCCCTCAAGACCATTAATGCAACGCAGCAGCGTGCTTTTGCCGGACCCGCTGCGGCCGATAATCGAGATAACTTCGCCCATATCGATATCCAGATCGACGCCCTTGAGCACGTGGTTATCGCCGTAATACTTCTGCATCTGATTAATGGTGATGAGAGGCATTGAATTTGTTCTCCAGATAACGGCTGTAGCGGGACAGCGGGTAACACAGAATGAAGTAGCCCAGCGCCACCAGCGCAAAGACTTTAAACGGCTGATACGTCACGTTGGTCAGCATCGTGCCCGCTTTCGTCAGCTCGACGAAGCCGATAATCGACGCCAGCGCCGTGCCCTTAATCACCTGGACGGCAAACCCCACCGTTGGGGCGATAGCGATCCGCAGCGCCTGCGGGGCCACCACCCGGCATAGAGTCTGACCAAAGCTCAACCCCAGGCAGCGCGACGCTTCCCACTGCCCTTTTGGTAGAGCGCGAATGCTGCCAAACCAGATATCGAGCAAAAAGGCGCTGGTATAAAACGTTAGCGCCAGCGACGCCGCGGTCCATGCCGAAACGTCAATGCCGAACAGCGCTACGCCGAAAAAAGCCAGAAACAGCTGCATCAGCAGCGGCGTTCCCTGAAACAGTTCGATATAGCCGCGGATCAGGCGTTTTACCTGGCGTCCACCGGTCATACGCAGCAGCAATAACGGCAGAGTGACCAGCGCACCGCCGATAAACGCCACCAGCGACAGCAGCACCGTCCAGCGCCCGGCCAGCAGCAGATTGCGGACTATGTCCCAATCAGTAAAGGTGGTCATCATGCCTGCACCCCCAGCCATTTACGCCCTGCCGCCATCAGCAGCTGGCGCATCGTTATCGACAGCACTAAATAAATGCCCGTCGTCACCAGATACACCTCAAAGCTGAGGAAGGTGCGCGACTGAATCAGGTTGGCGGCGAAGGTCAGCTCTTCATAAGAGACCTGCGACACCACCGATGAACCGAGCATCACGATAATGCACTGGCTCACCAGCGCCGGATAAATACGCTGTAGCGCGGGCGGCAAAATCACCTGAATAAAGGTCTGCGTTCGGGTCAATCCCAGCACGCGCCCTGCCTCCCACTGCCCTTTCGGCGTCACCTGAATTCCGGCACGCACGATCTCGGTACTGTAGGCCCCGAGGTTCACCACCATCGCCAGCAGCGCGGCCTCGCCCGCCGTCATCTTTAGCCCCAGATTCGGTAAGCCGAAGACGATAAAAAATAGCTGAACCACAAACGGCGTGTTGCGAATCAGTTCGACATACCCGCCCCAAATTCGGCTGAACCACGAGGTACGCCCGCTGCGGATAGCCGCGCCCAAAATGCCTATCGTCAGGCCGCCGATGGTCGCCAGCACCGTCAGCTGAATGGTCACCCACAGCCCCGCCAGCAGCTCCGGCCAGTGCGGCCAGAGCTCAGAAAAATGAAGTTGCTCCGTCATGCCCGGGCCTTACGCGCCAAGGTTGGCAGGCAGCGGCGCTTTCAGCCACTTTTCAGACAAATCGTTCAGCGTGCCGTCTTTGACGCCTTGCTCAATCAGCGCATCCACTTTCGCTTTCAGTGCCGGTTCATTCTTTTTCAGCCCGATAAAGCACGGTGAATCCTTCAGCATAAAGCTCGGTACCGGCGCTTTATCCGCGTTCTGCCGCGAGATAGCCGCCACCACCAGGTTGCCGGTCGCCACATACTGCACCTGGCCGGAAAGATACGCCGACAGCGTGGTGTTGTTATCTTCGTAGCGCTTAATCTGCGCCTCTTTCGGCGCTACGCTGGTCAGCACCATGTCTTCCACCGCGCCGCGGGTCACACCAACGCTTTTCCCGCTCAGCGCCACCGGGTCTTTCAGCTCAGCGCCTTTCGGGCCAAATACGCCGAGGAAAAACGGCGCGTAGGCGCGGCTGAAATCAATCACCTTCTCGCGCTCGGCGTTTTTCCCGAGGCTGGAAATCACCAGATCCACCTTATCGGTTTGCAGATAAGGTACGCGGTTGGCGCTGGTGACCGGCACCAACTGCAATTTGAGCTTCATCTCTTTGGCGAGGTAGCGCGCCATGTCGATGTCGTAGCCCTGCGGCTGAAGGTCGGTGCCCACCGAGCCAAACGGCGGGAAGTCCTGCGGCACCGCAATGCGGATAACGCCGCGTTTTTCAATATCCTGGAGCTGGTCAGCCTTCGCCGCCGACAGGTTGGTTAACAGACAAGCGGCCCCGGCCAGTGCGATCAACAGTTTCTTCATGATGTTTACCCGTTACGTTAGCATGAAACAAAAGATTCTTTAAAGTCACTTTTGCAACTAATGTGCCAGATAAATCTCAGCGTTAAGCCATTAACCGAAATTCAGTTAACCACCGGGAATAAAAGAAAAAGAGAGGAATTAAGAGGAAACGGAGGCGCGTCTCCTCGTTTTTTTAGCGCACCAAAACTATGCAAAGCACCACGCTGGCGCCCCATTATCGTTGTTCCAGTTCGTCCAGTTGTTGGTAAAGGGTCGCTATGTCGTGAATGCGCGGACGCCCTTTATCAAGGATTTCATGCAGGAAAGCGTTCGCCAGCAGATTGATCAGGCTGTTGACCGAGGCGTAGCTGTCGTAGGCCGATACGCTATCCAGCGGCGCGCAGAGCTGCCAGCGCGCGAGCGGAAACAGGCCATGAGCCTGCGGCTCGCACATCAGCAGAACCGGGATCCCGCTGCTCTGTAGCTGCTGCAACAGCGGGCGAATAATTCGCGGGCGGCGGCGAAACGCCATCACCACCACCAGATCTTCGGCGGTTAAATCCACCAGCTCTTCGCTTAAGCTTTGTCCTGGCTGCGGCAGCACCAGCACCTGCCCGCGCGCCTGTAATAGCTGCTGGCGCAGGTGCAGCGCCGCAGGATAAGCATTGCGCATACCGACAATAACAATACGCCGGGCGGCAACCAGCGCCTGAATCGCCTCGGCGAACTGCTGCACTTCCAGCGCGTTGACCCACTGGGTCAGATTTGCCATCTCCTGTTTATAGTGGCGCGCCAGCAGCGTGTTACCCTGCACCGCATCGCGGTTGTCGGTCAGCGGCATGCCGCTCTGGCGCAGTGTGCGCAGCTCATCGCGCATATCTTTATATTTCTCATAGCCCAGACGCTTGAACAGACGGCTGACTGTGGCCTTCGATACGCCGCTAAGCTGTGCCAGCTCTGCGCTGTTGTAACTAATCAGGTCATCAAAATGATCGAAAATAAAATCCGCCACCCGCTGCTCCTGGGGCGATAAAGACGCGTACTGCTCTTTTAGTCGTTCATCAAGCTGTTGCATAAGACCTCTGTAACTTTCGTTTCACCGCATCATAACCGTATCCGCTTTCATAATGCATGCCAGTTCCGCAAAAAATGCGTCTCGCTGGCAGCGGTTGAAACTTTACGTTCAGACATGGAACAGCTTTTGCAACCCTCAACAAACGATTCGGTTAATTGAGGACAACCTATGCAAAGTCATGTTGCCGCCCACGGGATGGCGGTCGCCCCCCATCATCTGGCCAGCCAAAGCGCGCTGGCGGTTCTGCGCGAAGGGGGAAGCGCGATTGAAGCCATGGTCGCCGCCGCCGCGACGATTGCCGTGGTTTATCCGCATATGAACGGACTCGGTGGCGATGGTTTCTGGCTTATCGTCCCGCCCGAAGGCGACCCCATTGCCATTGACGCCAGCGGCGCGGCGGGTTCGCGGGCAACGCCGCAGGCCTATGCCGGGCTGGCGCACATTCCCCATCGTGGCCCGCAGGCAGCGCTGACCGTGGCGGGTACCGTTAGCGGCTGGGATGAAGCGCTGAAGATTTCGCGCGATTTAACCGCAAGTGGGCTGCCGCTGACGCGCCTGCTGGAGGACGCCATCGGCTACGCGGAAAACGGCATCCCGGTCACCGCCTCGCAGGCCAGCGCAACCGCCGGTAAATTCAGCGAGCTGCGCGACCAGCCCGGCTTTGCCGAAACGTATCTGGTCGACGGCCAGCCGCCGAAAGCCGGCAGCCGCTTTTTACAACCAGCACTGGCGAACACCTTGCGTCGTTTAGCAGAGGAAGGATTAGACAGCTTCTATCGCGGACCGCTGGCGGAGCATCTCGCCCGCGGCATGGAAAAATACGGGCTGCCGGTGACCCTCAGCGATCTGCAGCAGCATCGCGCCCGCCGTCCGCTGCCGCTCCGGCTCGATCATCAGCACGGCGAACTGTGGAACCTCGCGCCGCCGACTCAGGGGCTGGTTTCGCTGGCGATCCTCGGCATCACCGACCGGCTGGCGATGGCCGAGGCTGACGAGGCGATGACCGTCCACCGCATTGTTGAGGCCACCAAGCTGGCCTTCGGTCTGCGCGACGCGCATATCACCGACCCGCGCCACCTGGATGTCGATATTCAAAGCCTGCTGGAACCCACCGCGCTACAGCCGCTGGCGGATAAAATCAACGACCAGCAGGCCGCTCCGTGGGGCGCAGGCAAAGGTCCGGGCGATACGGTGTGGATGGGCGTGATCGATAAAAACGGCCTTGCGGTTTCCTTTATTCAGAGCCTCTATCACGAGTTCGGTAGCGGCGTGGTGCTGCCCGATAGCGGGATCGTCTGGCAGAACCGTGGAGCGTCGTTCAGCCTTGACCCGAGCCACCTGCTGGCGCTGGCCCCCGGTAAGCAACCGTTCCATACCCTGAATCCCGCTGCCGCACGGCTAAACGATGGTCGGGTGATGGTTTATGGCTCGATGGGCGGTGACGGCCAGCCGCAAACCCAGGCCGCCATCTTCACCCGCTACGTGATGCAAAATGCGCCACTGCAGGAGAGCATCACCCGGCCGCGCTGGCTGCTGGGGCGCACCTGGGGGCAGACTTCGGACTCACTCAAGCTGGAGGGCCGCTTCAGCGCTGAAAGCATCGCCCAACTGCGCGAACTGGGGCACGACGTTGAAGTTCTGGCCGATTTTAGCGAAGCCATGGGTCACGCAGGGGCGATTGTTCGCCACCCCAACGGCCTGTTTGAGGGGGCCAGCGATCCGCGCAGCAACGGCTCCGCCGCCGGATATTAGGAGTCGATAATGAACACACCGCACAACGAATGGGACGCTTATCTCACACAAATGGAACAGCTGCTGGCGCTGGAGCTGGACAAAGAACGCCGCGCAGAGCTCAGAGTGCAGTTCAGCCGCATTGCCGCGATGGCCGGGCCGCTGCTGGCCTTCCCACTCGACGAACGAGTCGAAATTGCCGGAGTGTATAAAGCATGAACCTCAATGAAATGACGATTCACGAAATACAGCGCGCGCTGACCAGCGGTGAACTCAGCGCCAAAGAGATTGCCCGCCACACGCTGGAGAACATCGCGCGCGTTAACCCGCAGATCAACGCCTGGACCCACGTCAGCGAAAAGCGAATGCTGGCTGAGGCGGAGAATATCGACACCCTGCGGCGGGAAAAAAAGCCCCTGCCCGCGCTGGCTGGCGTTCCCTATGCGGTGAAAAATCTGTTTGATGTCGCCGGGCACACGACCCTTGCCGGAGCGCAGCTGCTGAGCGACCGTCCTGCGGCGACTGCCGATAGCTGGGCGGTGCGCCAGCTGCATAGCGCGGGCGCGCTGCTATCCGGCATGCTGAATATGGATGCCTACGCCTACGGTTTTACCACTGAAAATAGCCACTACGGGGCGACGCATAACCCGCACGATCTTTCGCGGATCGCCGGAGGTTCTTCAGGCGGTTCGGCGGCATCGGTGGCCGCCGGGCTGGTGCATTTTTCGCTGGGAAGTGATACCAACGGCTCTATTCGCGTCCCGGCCTCGCTGTGCGGGATATTTGGCCTGAAGCCGACTTTTGGCCGCCTGTCGCGCTCCGGTAGCCATCCGTTCGTCGCCAGCCTTGACCACATCGGCCCGTTTGCCCGCAGCGTTTGCGACCTTTCAGCGGTTTATGACGCGCTACAGGGCCGCGATCCCGCCGATGGTTTTCAGGCTGACAAAGCCAGCGAGCGCACGGCTAACCTGCTGCCGCGGGGCCTGGAAGGGCTGCGCTGCGCCACCCTCGGCGGCTATTTTTCAACCTGGTGCGATAGCGATGCGCGTACCGCTGTCGCCCGCGTAGCCCAGGCGCTTGGGGCGCATGAAGAGTTGATCTTCCCGGAGGCCGAGCTGGCCCGGTCGGCGGCGTTTATTATGAGTGCCTCCGAGGGGGGAAATCAGTACCTGCCCGCCCTGCGCTGCGAACCTGAGCGTTTTGAGCCAAACTCCCGCGAGCGCCTGCTGGCAGGAGCGATGATTCCAGCGTCCTGGTATCTCCAGGCCCAGCGCTTCCGCCGCCACGCGCAGCAGACGTTTAAAGCCCTGTTCGCCCACGCCGATGTGCTGATCGCCCCGGCGACGCCTTGCAGCGCCACGCTCATCGGCGCGCAGACGATGGAGATCAACGGCCAGCCGCTGCCCATTCGCGCCAGTATGGGAATGCTGACCCAGCCTATCTCTTTCCTGGGGTTACCGGTGACCACGGTACCGCTGCGCACGGCGAGCGGGCAGCCGATTGGCATGCAATTAATTGCCGCGCCGTTTAACGAACAAGCCTGCCTGCGCGTGGCGCGGGCGCTGGAAGAGATGGGCATGACCGATGCCCGCCCTGCGGAGATAGCAGCATGATGACGCAAGAGCATATTAACCGCCCGCTCGTCCTCGCCGAGGTAACGGCGGCGTTTTACCGCTATGAGGAGGCGCTGGTGAGCAATGATATTGCGGTGCTGGATGAGCTGTTCTGGCACGATAAGCGCACGGTACGGCTGGGAGCCGGGGAAAATTTATACGGTATCGACGAAATCCGCGCCTTCCGCGCCGCCCGTCCTGCGGCCGGTTTGCAGCGCGAACTGCGGCACACCACCATCACCACTTTCGGTGAAGATTACGCGGTGTGCAGCACGGAATTCACCCGAGCAGGCAGCGAGCGCATAGGCCGCCAGCAGCAAACCTGGGTGCGTTTCCCCTTTGGCTGGCGCATCGTCGCCGCCCAAGTCAGCTTGATGAGTTAAGTCCTTGCGCATTTCCCGGTGGCGCTTCGCTGACCGGGCTACGGGTCCGCCACCGTCTACGGGCCGGTAGCCCGGACAGATGCGCAGCATCGCCTCCGGGAATGTGCCTGGTCTGAAATACTCTGCGGTTTGCTTCCGCGATGGCGCTTCGCTGACCGGGCTACGGGCCACCACCGTCTGCAGGCCGGTAGCCCGGACAGATGCGCAGCATCGCCTCCGGGAATGTGCCTGGTCTGAAATACTCTGCGGTTTGCCTCCTCGGTGGCGCTTCGCTGACCGGGCTACGGGTCCGCCACCGTCTGCGGGCCGGTAGCCCGGACAGATGCGCAGCATCGCCTCCGGGAGTGTGCCTGGTCTGAAATCCTCTGCGGTTTGCTTCCCCGGTGGCGCTTCGCTGACCGGGCTACGGGTCTACCACCGTCTGCGGGTCAGTAGCCCGGACAGATGCGCAGCATCGCCTCCGGGAGTGTGCCTGGTCTGAAATACTCTGCGGTTTGCTTCCCCGGTGGCGCTTCGCTGACCGGGCTACGGGCCCATCGCCGTCTGCGGGCCGGTGGCCCGGACAGATGCGCAGCATCGCCTCCGGGAATGTGCCAGGTCTGAAATACTCTGCGGTTTGCCTCCCCGGTGGCGCTTCGCTGACCGGGCTACGGGCCCACCACCGTCTGCGATCCGGGGAACAACGTTACCCACCAAACGGATGAAATTCGCGCCAGTGGTTGGCAATCTGCTGACGGGTACAGACCCAAACCTGGTCGTGCTGTTGAACATAATCAAGGAAACGCTGCAGGGCGCGGAAGCGGCCCGGACGCCCAAGCAGGCGGCAGTGCATGCCGATAGACATCATCTTCGGCGCGCTGGCTCCCTCCTCATACAGCACATCGAAGCTATCTTTCAGATAGGTGTAAAACTGCTCGGCGGAATTGAACCCTTGGGCAGTGGCGAAGCGCATATCGTTGGCATCGAGGGTATAAGGCACGATCAGATGCGGCTTACGCGTACCGTCGCTGCACGCCACTTCGCTCCAGAACGGCAAATCGTCGCCGTAATAATCGCTGTCATAATCAAAACCACCGTGTTCAACCACCAGCTGGCGGGTATTGGGGCTATCGCGCCCGGTGTACCACCCGGTGGGCGGTTTGCCAAACAGATCGGTTAATACCTGCACCGCTTTATTCAGATGCTCCCGCTCCTGTTCGATGGGCATATTCTGGTAATGGATCCAGCGCCAGCCGTGGCTGACTACGTCATAGTTCGCCGTTTTAATCGCCTCGACCACCTCGGGATGACGCGCCAGCGCCATGGCGACGCCGAACACGGTCAGCGGCAGTCCACGCTTGCTGAACTCATTATGGATGCGCCAGAAACCCGCACGGCTGCCGTACTCATATAATGAGTCCATCGACATATGGCGGTCAGGATAGCTGGCGGCACCGATGATGTCGGAGAGGAACTGTTCGGAACCGGCATCACCGTGCAGCACATGGTTTTCCGAACCCTCTTCGTAGTTCAAAACAAACTGCACGGCAACCCGCGCGTTGTTCGGCCACTGCGCATGCGGCGGCTGCCCGCCGTAGCCGCGCAGGTCGCGCGGATAATCGTCTGCCCAAAATGCCATCTGCCACCTCTTCAATTTAAAATGGATTTAATGCCTGAAATTTGCCACTCAACGCCTTAGCTTCGGGAAAGGCCAGATCGCCGTGCTTGCTGGTCGACAGACCCAACGCCACCAGCGACTCAACCATTTTGACCGCCGCGCTGACGCCATCAATTACCGGCACGCGCAGTTCGCGAGTCAGCTCCTGAGCGATCGTCGCCATCCCGCCGCAGCCCAACACAATAGCCCCGCAGCCATCCTCCTTTAGCGCCTGAATACAGCGCGCGCGCACCTTCTCCTGTGCCTGACCGCTGCCGTCCTCCAGCGCCAGCACCGGTAAATCAATCGCGTGTAGCGCAGCGCAGTGGTCGTGAAAACCATACTGATGCAGGAGATGACGAGCGATAATTAAGGTGCGCGGTAGCGTGGTCACGATGGAGAAACGGGTGGCGACCAGCGTCGCCATATGCATCGCCGCTTCCGCAATCCCCACCACCGGCCCCTGTGCCAGTTCACGCGCGGCCAGCAGACCCGGATCGCCGAAGCAGGCAATCACGTGACCATCCACCCCCTGTTGACGACCGGCTTTAATCTGCTCGAGCACGCCGACGGCGGCAATGGCTTCATCAAAGTGGCCCTCTATTGACGGCACGCCCTCGCTCGGGCAGACCGCCAGAATGTCGGTTCCCGGCGCGGCAACCGCCCGCGCGGCGGCACCAATGGTTTCCGTCATCCCGGGGCTGGTATTGGGATTTATCACTTGTATACAAATAGCGGCCATTACGGCTCCTTATAATCGGCAAACAGCCGGGCAAAATCAGGTAAGGTCACGCCAGAACGCTCAAAGCAGAGGCTGGCGACGATATGTTCAAAATGGTGCGTTAGCGCATCGCTCAGGGGCTGCAGCGCTTTGTCGCGCAATAGCTGGATAAGCTGTTCATGATCGTCACAGCGGCAGCCCTGACGCCACGGCGATCCCCACGCAGCAATAACTAATGAAGAGCGCTGGCTCAGGCGGGTCACCATCTCGGTGAGCACTTGATTGCCGGAAATCGCCTGTAGCTGTATATGAAACTCGGCGGAGTAGCGGATCGCCGCCGGGCCGTTATAGCTTTCGTGCGCCAGCTGCTCCTGACGGGTGATGGTTTCCAGCGCCGCCAGATGCGGCGGCTGGCAGCGCGCCAGCACATCCGGCAAATTCGCCACCTCCAGCAACGCGCGGGTGCGAAAGATCTCCTGCGCTTCTTCGACCGTCGGGCTGGCGACCTGTGCACCACGTTTGGGCGTCAAAGTGACCATTTGCACAGTGGCGAGTCGCTGCAGCACTTTTCTGATCCCCGTGCGGCTCACGCCAAACACCTCTGCCAGGGCCTCTTCCGGCAGTTTGCTTCCCGGCGGCAGCTGATGCTCGACGATAGCGGTCATCAGCGCCTGATAGATTGATTCGTCTTTGTCGTGCAGCTCTGGCGCGGCCTGCAGGCGATGTTGGTTGTTCATTAACCACTCCAATTTTTACTCTCTGATGCCAAATCGTATACATAAAAATAAATTCTTGCATACAAAATTAACTATTTTGGCCTGAATCCTGCAACACCTCCTGCAATCCATTTAAACGGGTTTTCATTTACAGGAGCAGGTTTCATGCCAAATACACAAAATACGCACCAGGTTAAGGCCGCTGATCCCCACGCTGGATACAGCCCACGACTTTGCAATGAGGATCTGGCGCCGACGCGCGACCAGAACTGGAGCTGGTACAACATCTTTTCTTTCTGGATGTCGGATGTGCACAGCATGGGGGGTTATGTGGTAGCCGCGAGCTTCTTTACTCTTGGCCTCGCG
The DNA here is from genome assembly GCF_003261575.2 of Klebsiella huaxiensis. Lineage (GTDB taxonomy): Bacteria > Pseudomonadota > Gammaproteobacteria > Enterobacterales > Enterobacteriaceae > Klebsiella > Klebsiella huaxiensis. The sequence continues at coordinate 3,699,952 of NZ_CP036175.1, forward strand.
AGCTGGCAGGTGCTGCTGTGCCTGCTGGTGGGGATTTGTATCGTTCAGCTATGCGCGAATCTGGTGGCGAAGCCCAGCCAGATGGCGGGCGTCCCCTACGCGGTGATTTGTCGTCAGGCGTTTGGCGTCTTCGGGGCCAATATTCCGGCGGTGATCCGCGGGCTTATCGCCTTCGCGTGGTACGGCATTCAAACTTATCTGGCGGCCAACGCGCTGATGCTGGTGCTGCTGAAGTTCTGGCCGTCGCTGTCAACGCTCACCGAGGCCAGCTTCCTTGGCTTGTCGCATCTGGGCTGGCTGTGCTTCGCCACCATGTGGCTGCTACAGGCAATGGTGTTCTGGCACGGGATGAGCGCCATTAAGCGCTTTATCGATATTGCCGGTCCGGCGGTCTACGTAGTGATGCTGGCGTTAGCGGGATGGATTGTATACAAAACTGGTTTTGACGGGATCTCCTTTACCCTCGCCAGCAAATCGCTGAGCGCCGGGGAGCAAACCTGGCAGATGATCACCGCCACCGCGCTGGTGGTCTCCTACTTCTCCGGTCCGCTGCTCAACTTTGGCGATTTCTCGCGCTACGGTAAAAGCATGGGCGAGATCCGCCGCGGCAACCGCTGGGGCCTGCCGTTCAACTTCCTGCTGTTCTCTATCGTGACCGTAGTGATTGTTTCCGGCACCCAGTCGCTGTTTGGCCGCATGATCACCGACCCGATTGAAACCGTCAGCCGCGTGGGCAACGACCTGGCGGTCGCCATTGGCCTGCTGACCATGATCACCGCCACCATCGGGATTAATATCGTGGCTAACTTTGTCTCTCCGGCGTTCGATTTCTCGAACTGCTCGCCGCAGAAAATCAGCTTCCGTACCGGAGGGATGATTGCCGCCGTCGGGTCAATCCTGCTGACGCCGTGGAACCTGTTTAACTCACCGGAGCTTATCCATTATACCCTCGACGTCCTGGGGGCGTTTATCGGCCCGCTGTTCGGCATCCTGATCGTCGATTTCTACATCATTAAGCGCGGGCAGGTTTCGATCAACGACCTGTTCGACGACACACCAAAAGGCCAGTACTGGTACCGCAACGGCTTTAACCCGAAAGCTATCGCCGCGTTGGTACCTTCCGTTGCTATTGGTCTGATCATCAGTTTTATTCCGGCCCTGCACGAAGTGGCTAACTTTAGCTGGTTTATCGGCGTATTCCTGAGCGGCGCGGCCTATCGCTGGATTGCCCGCGACGAACGCGTCAACGCCACTGCCGGTTTTAGCGCCTTCGCCCAGAAAGAGTGATTCCCCTTCCCCCGTCGCGGCATCCTGTCGCGACGGTTCACCTCCTGCGCAAACTGGCATCAATCTTGCTCAATTAACCTATCCTCTCACTAATCCACAAGGCAGCTAAGATGATGGACTACCATGCCGCAGTTCGCGGCGCATTTTTCGATATCGCCGCTGTTGCCGATAGCGCTGAAGATATCGCCCGACACGCGCACTATCTGGAGGATGGTATTTTGTTTCTCCGGGACGGATGCATTCAGGCGCTGCTGCCCTGGCAGGAGGGCGAACAATATTTGCATCCGCTGAAGGGCTATCGCGACCTGCGCGGTAAGCTGCTACTCCCCGGCTTTGTCGATGCCCACGTACATTATCCGCAGACCGAAATGATTGGCGCATTCGGCGAGCAGCTACTGGAGTGGCTCACTACCTACACGTTTCCGGTGGAGAGCCAGTTTGCCGACGCCGACTACGCCGCGGAGATCGCACAATTTTTCGTTAACCAGTTGCTGAGTCACGGCACCACCACCGCGCTGGTATTTTGCACCTTGCATCCGGAATCAGTCGATGCGCTGTTTAGCGAAGCGCTACGGCTGAATATGCGCCTGCTCGCCGGGAAAGTGATGATGGACCGCCACGCCCCGGATTATCTGAGCGAAAGCGCAGAGCAAAGCTACCGACAAACTCGCGAGCTGCTCCAGCGCTGGCACCAGCGCGGCCGCCTCGGCTACGCCATTACGCCACGCTTCGCGCCAACCTCGACGCCGGAGCTGCTGGCGGCGGTACAGCAGCTGCGGGAGGAGTTTCCCGATACCTGGCTGCAAACGCATCTGAGCGAAAATCTCAATGAAGTCGCATGGGTAAAAAGCTTGTGGCCGGAACATGAGCACTATCTTGATGTTTACCATCACTATCAGTTGACCGGCGAGCGCAGCGTATTCGCCCACGGTATTCATCTGGCGGATGCAGAGTGGCAGTGCCTGCACGATACCGGTTCGGCGCTGGCCTTTTGCCCGACCTCAAACCTGTTTCTCGGCAGCGGGCTGTTTCGTTTACCGACCTGCTGGCAGAAAAAGGTGCGGATGGGTATCGGTAGCGATGTTGGCGCAGGCACCACCTTCAGTATGCTGCGCACTCTCGGTGAGGCGTATAAAGTGAGCCAGTTGCAAAGCTATCGCCTGCGCGCCAGCGAAGCGTTCTATCATGCCACTCTCGGCGGCGCGCGCGCCCTGCGTCTCGATGAGAAGATTGGTAATTTCCAGCCTGGAAAAGAAGCCGATTTTGTGGTTATCGATCCGGCGGTCACGCCTCTTCAGCGCTTACGCAACGGGCGTTGCAAAGATATCTATGAGCAGCTGTTCGTCCTGATGACCCTGGGCGATGAGCGTAATATCAGCGAGACGTGGGTGAACGGTGAGCGCGTATGGGGTGATGCGGCTGCGGTATAGTTCTTTTCCCGGAGGCGGCACGTTGTGCCTGTCCGGGCTACCAGACCACAGACAGTGCCGAACGCGCAGCGCCGCCTCCGGGGGAATTTAGCTGCCGCGATAGGTCGACCAGCCACCGGGAGCAATTAAAAACGGTAGATGAAAATGGTCGTCCGTCGCCTTGCGGATGGCAAAATCAATCTGCGCCTTCAGATACAGCGTCTCGCGCCCGCTGGCGGCAAACCATTCGCCAATCTCGGCAACCAGCCGGTAACTCCCCACCGCCAGCGGCCCGGCCCCCAGCTCGCCAATGCGGCCATGACTATCGGTCACGCCGCTGGCAATCCGCGCCCCTTCTCGCTCCAGCACAACCTTAACGCCCTGCGCCGGGCGGCCGGTTGAGATATCCAGAATATGGGTACTTAACGTGCTCATTCGCCAATAACTCCTTCCAGTCTTAATAAGGTGATTTCGCGCAGCTGCGCTAACGCGTCCTGTACTTCTTCGCTATCGCTGTTACGCAAACGACGCGACAGCATCTCTAAGATCTCATCCCCGCAGCGCCCTTTGGCGCGAATCAAAAAGACCCGACCAAACCGCGCTTCGTAGCGGGCATTACCCTCTTTCAGCGCCTGGGCCAGCCGGGCATCGCGATCGTTAACGTTCCCTTGTTCCTGACGTGAGAGCGCCGCATGCGCCTCTTGCCCTGCGGGCTTCTCGCCGATACGCGGATGGGTGCTCAGCGCCTCGTTCAATTCCGCTTCCCCCCACTCCTGCATCAGCTGCTGCGCGGTGCTGAGCAGCACGGCAAAATTCGCAAATGGTCGTGCCTGTATCAGCGACGCTGACCAGATTGGAAGCGCTACGCAGGGCTGAAGCACAGCGCGGGCATCGTTTTGACTGAGCTGATTAAAGCGTTCCAGAGAAATCATAGTGGCTCCTTTAGCCTCACTCACAACCTGAACCTTGCATAAACCACGCCAAACTCCCCCACATGAAACAATAGATTCCCCATAACTCAATTAGCAATTTTTGATTCATAAAAAGGCACTCGCGGTGGCAAAACGCACTACTTTGGCGCATTTACGCCGCCCTTTGCCGCAAATATCGCCGTTCAACAGGGTGGTACGCAAATTGCTCAGCCAATAATGACCCAGGCAAAGGAGAAGAAAATGAAAGCATTAGTTATCGGCGGTGGAATCGGCGGCCTGAGCGCAGCGGTGGCGCTGAAAAATGCAGGTGTAGACTGCGAAGTGTTTGAAGCAGTTAAAGAAATTAAGCCGGTGGGCGCGGCTATCTCTATCTGGCCCAACGGCGTGAAGTGTATGCAGCATTTGGGCATGGGCGAGATTATCGAGAACTACGGCGGCCCGATGCATTTTCTGGCTTACAAGGATTACCTGCGGGGAGAGAACCTTACCCAGTTCAGCCTTGCTCCGCTGGTGGAGCGCACCGGAGGTCGTCCCTGCCCGGTGTCCCGCGCCGAGCTGCAGCGCGAAATGCTCGACTTCTGGGGGCGCGATGCCGTGCAGTTTGGTAAACGGGTCACCCGCTGCGAAGAACACGCTGACGGCGTTCGCGTCTGGTTTACCGACGGGTCGCTGGCTGAGGGGGATTTTTTAATTGCCGCCGACGGTAGCCATTCAGCGCTGCGCCCTTACGTTCTCGGCTTTTGCCCGGAGCGGCGCTACGCGGGCTACGTTAACTGGAATGGTCTGGTAGAAATCGATGAGGCGATTGCGCCGGGTAATCAGTGGACGACCTTTGTCGGCGAGGGCAAGCGCGTGTCGCTGATGCCGGTTTCTGATGGACGGTTTTACTTTTTCTTTGATGTTCCGCTTCCAACCGGGCTTGCTGAGGATCGCAACACGTTGCGGGCGGATCTCAGCCGTTATTTCAGCGGTTGGGCGCCTCAGGTGCAGAAGCTGATTGCCGCTCTCGATCCGCAAACCACCAACCGGATTGAAATCCATGATATTGAGCCGTTTGATAAGCTGATCCGCGGTAAGGTCGCTCTGCTGGGCGACGCCGGGCACAGCACCACCCCGGATATCGGCCAGGGCGGCTGCGCGGCGATGGAAGATGCGGTGGTGCTGGGAGATCTGTTCCGCCAAAGCCACGATATTGCCGGGGTATTGCAGCAGTATGAAGCGCTGCGCCGCGACCGGGTTCGTGACCTGGTGCTGAAAGCGCGTAAACGTTGTGATGTGACCCATGGCAAAGATATGGTGCAGACGCAAGCCTGGTACCAGGAGCTGAAAACCGAGACCGGTGAGCGGATTATCAATGGTCTGTGCGAAACCATTCAGGGTGGCCCGTTAGGGTAAAGGTTGTGGTTCCGAGCCCTTCCCGGGTTGCAGACGGCAATAAACCCGTAGCCCCGGTAAGCACAGCGCCATCGGGGAAACAGGTTGCAGGAAATTTCGGATTAGGCACATTCCCGGAGGCGGCGCGTTGCGCCTGTCCGGGCTACCAGTCCGTAGTCGGCGGTGAACCCGTAGCCCGGGAAGCCGCAGCGCCACCGGGGAAGCAAAGCGTAGAGGATTTCAGGCCGGGTAGAATCCCGGAGGCGGCGCGATGCGCCTGTCCAGGCTACTCGTCCGCAGGGGACGGCGTCTGCATCTCCTCCATCACCGCAGTGAGTTTCTGAATCGCCATTTGCGCCGGGCGGGAAAGCTGGCGTGAAGGGGCCGTGCACAGGGCCAGAGTCAACGGTCTCAGCAGCTTGTTGCGCAGCGGGACAAACGCCAGCAGCCCGCTTTTTACCTCATCCAGCACGTCCAGGCGGCTGAGGATGGTCACGCCGCTGCCTTTGAGCACCAGCGACTTAATCAGCCGGATATCGTTGCAGCTGATGCTGTTCGCTGGGGAAAAATCATAATGCCGATAGAGCATCGCAACCCGCTCATGGACGATCAGCGGCGCACCGGGAAGAATATGCCGCTCCTCGCTTAGCTCACCCAATGAGAGCCTCGCAGCATGCGCCTGGGGATGAGTCGGGCGCATTACCACACCCATCTCCAGCTCTGCAAAGGCCAGCACGCTTAGCCCGGCCTGGCCTTCGGGGTCCAGAATCAGGCCAAAATCGAGATCCGCTTGCCGCACCTTCTGGCTGACGGTATGGCTGTCCGCTACCTGCAGATTCAGCTCCAGCCACTGCCAGCTGGCAATGATCTCCGCCAGCGCGGCGGCAAAGCTCCCTTCCGCCAGCGCCTGCACCATACCAACGCTAACGGTACCGCGCTTCAGCCCCTGTAGCTCATCAAACTTCTGCCGCGTCAGATGAAACTCCTTTTGCCAGCGCAGCAGGTTGTCGTACAGCAACTCTCCGGCGGTGGTCATGCGCAGCCCTTCCGGCAGGCGCTCAAACAGCGGCGTGCCGAAATCCTCTTCCGCCTGCAAAATTTGCCGGTTAATGGCCGAAGCGGAAATATGCAGTTTTTCCGCCGCTCGCCGCAGGCTGCCGCTGCGGGCTACTTCGGCAAAATAGAGAGCAAAACGCGAAAATGGGCTCATCTTTACCTGTTCTCTTTTTTGCAACAGCTAACTGAATTAATGGCGATGGATGTCAACACCCTAATATGGCAACAATAAACTCACAACAATTAAACAAATATTTTTGTGAGCAGGAAGAGAAGCCATGAACAAACAACAACCCACCCCACCCGCCCATTGCACCTTTGAGCCTGAAGACTGGTTGCGCCTGGCAAAATGCTGGCACCCTGTCGCCCGCGCCTGCGATATCGGCCCCGCGCCGGTGAAAGCCGTCCTGCTTGATGAGCAGCTGGTTATCTATCGAATTAAGGGACAGGTGGTGGTCGCTCGCGACGTCTGCCCCCATCGCGGCGTACCGCTGACGCTCGGTTTTCATGATGAGGAAGGGATCGTCTGCCCCTACCACGGCCTGCGCTTCGGCGAAGATGGCCGCTGCAACCGCATCCCTTCCAGTCCTGACCAGCCGGTACCGGCAAAGCTTAACCTCACCTCTTTTGCGGTGGAGGAGCGCTATGGTCTGATCTGGACCTGCCTGGCCTTCGACCCGGAAAATCCCATGCCGCTGCCGGTGATGCCGCACTGGCACGATGACGGCTTTCAGCAAATCAACTGTCCGGCCTTTGAAATCAACGGCTTTGCGGGCCGCCAGGTTGAGGGCTTTCTGGATGTCGCCCATTTTGCGTGGATCCATACCGATACCTTCGCCAACCCGGATAATCAGGTGGTACCGAACTATAATCCGCAGGAAACGGCGTTTGGTTTTATCGCCGATTACTGGAGTTCGGTCGGCAACTATCCCGCCAGCTCCGAATTTCGCGCGCCGGAAGGTTTCCAGTGGCTGCGTCATTTCGAGATGCATCTGCCGTTTACCGCCACCCTGACGATCCATTTCCCCGGTGATGCCAGGCTGGTGATTATGAACGCCGCCTCACCCGTTTCCTCGCGAATAACCCGGATGTTTGCGCCTATCGCGCGCAATTTCGACCTGCACGTGCCGGTGGAAGATGTCCACGCGTTTAACCTGCGCGTCTTTGAGGAAGACCGCCTGATGGTGGAGACCCAGCGCCCGGAAAGATTACCGCTGGATTTAACCCTCGAAGCGCATATCCCCGCCGATCGCAGCTCAATTGCCTATCGGCGCGGGCTGAAGAAAATGGGCTTCGGCGACTTTTTCCTCGTCTGAGTGGAGAATCATCATGAGCGATATAATAGAGGTTATCGTTGACGGTCTCTGGCGTCAGGGGAGTCAAAGCCTCGCCGTCAGGCTGGTAGCGCAGAACGGTCAACCGCTCCCCGGCTGGCAGCCCGGCGCGCATATTGATGTGCATTTGCCCTGCGGGATTATCCGCCAGTATTCGCTTACCGGCCCTGAAAGTCCCGATGACGGATACCTGATTTGCGTCGCGCTGGAGAAAACGTCCCGCGGCGGCTCGCGCTATATTCATCAGCAGTTGCGCCCTGGCCAGACGCTGCTGATTTCCCATCCGCGGAACCTGTTTCCTTTACGCGCGGCGGAACGGGTGACGCTGCTGGCCGCCGGGATTGGGATTACGCCACTGTATGCGATGGCGCTCAGGCTGGGCGCAGAGGGCGTACCGTTTACGCTGCACTATTACCTGAAAAACCGCCAACAGGGGGCGTTTGTTAGCGAACTGCTGCAGCGGTTCAGCGCTGAAAGCGTGGTGATTCACAGCTCTTACGAAGGGCACAGCGCCCGACATAATTTGGCCGCAGCGCTGAAGGATGCGCATACCAGGCATCCGATTTATCTCTGCGGACCGGAGGGTTTTATGGCCACCGCGCGTCGGGTGGCGCAGGAAAAAGGCTGGACCGAAGCGCTGATCCATAGCGAAGCCTTTCAGCCCATCGTAACGCCAGCCGGTGGCCAGGAGGGAGAAACCTTTAACGTGACGCTGGCGTCATCGGGCGAGCAGTGGCCGGTACCCCCGGATAAAACCATTGCTCAGGTACTCCAGGAGAACGGCGTCGCCGTCCCGCTCTCCTGCGAGATGGGGATTTGCGGCGCCTGCCTGACGCCGGTCATCGACGGGGTTGTCGATCATCGCGACACCGTGCAGTCGGAGGCGGAGAAATCCGCCAGCGTGCAGCAGATTGCCCTGTGCTGCTCGCGCAGTCGGTCGGCAAATCTGTGCATTGATTTATGACTTTGCGACGTTAACTAACAAAGACTCGTGCCTTGCCCACGACGTCAATTCGCACCGTCGCCCCCACTCTCCAGCCGTGCTGGCTGACGGTTTTGACGATCAGCGGTTCATGTTGACCGGGAATCGTCAGGGTTAACGTTGACAGGTGGCCGGTAAAATCGACGTCGCGGATGGTCAGAGGCTTTTTATCTGCCGGGCAGGAGGAAATAACCAATTGTTCCGGGCGCAGCATCACCCGCCCCTGTCCGACGGCATCAGGATTGTCGGTGAACACTTCGCCAATCGCGCAGCTCGCACGTCCGCCGCGAAGCTCGGCAGGCAGCATCAGCGCATCGCCGAGAAATAGCGCGGTCTCTTCATCAACGGGATGACTATATATCTCAAACGGCGTACCGACCTGGGCAAATCGCCCCTGACGCATTACCGCAACCTGGCTGGCAAAAGAGAGCGCCTCATTCTGATCGTGAGTCACCAGGATCGAAGCTACTCCAGCCTGTTCCAGGAGATCTGCCGTGGCTTTACGCGTGGTCGCACGCAGCCCGGTATCGAGAGCCGAGAAAGGTTCATCCAGCAGCATCAGGGCGGGCCGCTGGGCCAGCGCGCGCGCCAGAGCAACGCGCTGCTGCTGACCGCCGGAGATTTCATGCGGCCAGTGGTTCGATAGCTGACTGTCCAGCGACACCATCTCCATTAGCGCCGCCACCCGCAGGTATTTCTCCTGACGACTACCGTCGAGACCCCAGGCAATATTGTCCGCGACGTTAAGATGGGGGAACAGCGCGCCTTCCTGCGGGACGAAGCCTACCCCACGCTGATGGGCCGGGATAAATGTCCCCTGCGTAAATAGCGTTCGCCCCTGCAACACGATGCGCCCGCTGTCCGGCGTTTCGAAGCCCGCGAGGATCCGCAGCAGCGTCGTTTTACCGGAGCCGGAGGGGCCAACAATCGCCGTCCGGCTGCCTGTGGCCACCGTCAGATTCAGGCCATCGAGCACGCGCGTACCCGCAAAAGATTTTGAAATTGAGGAGAGTTCGAGCATTTTACAGACCTGCGATTTTTTTCGACTGTACATAAAGAATACCGGTCAGCGGCAGCGACAGCAGAATCATCAGCATCGCGTAAGGCGCGGCGGCGACATAATCAATCTCGCTGGTTAAGGCCCAGAAGCCGGTTGAGAGCGTGCGGGTACCGAGCGGAGAGAGCAGCAGCGTGGCGGTCAGTTCATTGGTCACACCGAGGAATACCAGCGCTGCCCCCGCTGCCGCGCCCGGCGCCGCCAGGCGCATCGTCACGCTCCACAGCGCCCGACCGGGGCTACGGCCTAAACTGCGGGCGACGTTTTCCAGCTCGACGGGAGCCTGGGCGATCCCGGCACGCAGGTTGATAAGCGCCCTGGGCATAAACATCAGCAGGTAAGCCAGGAACAGCGTGACCTCAGTTTGATAGATGGGCCGCGCGTAGTGAATGGTGACCGTTACCAGCGCCAGCGCCGTAACGATGCCGGGCAGAGAGCTGGTCACGTAGTTACACCCCTCCAGCAGGCGAAAAAGACGCTGCGGATAGCGAACGCCCAGCCAGGCGATGGGGACCGCGCAGGCGGTGGTGAGGAGAGCGCCCACCGCGCCAAGAAATAGCGTTTGCCGCAGAGAGTGCCAAAGGTCGGCGTTCATCCAGCTCGCCATTCCGCCCAGCCATAGCCAGCGGCAGAGCACCATCAGCGGAACCCCCAGCGCCAGAATAACCAACGTCAGCAGCGCGAGCTGTAGAGGGATCGCCGCCCGCAGGCTCAGCCGCCAGCGTTTTTGTTCGCGTGCCGCTCCAGACCCAATTCTGGCATAGCGCGCTTTGCCACGCGATGCTCCTTCCAGCAGTAGAATGGCCAGACAGCAGAACGCCAGCACCCCGGCCAGCATGTTCGCCGCCGGGCCGCTGAAGGTCGACTGGAACTGGTCGTAAATAGCGGTCGTGAAGGTATCAAAGCGGACCATCGCAAACAGACCGTACTCCGCCAGCAGGTGTAGCGCCACCAGCAGCGCGCCGCCGCATATCGCCAGCCTGAGCTGCGGTAAAACCACGCGCAAAAAGACGCGCCACGGCGGCGAGCCTAATGAAGCGGCGACATCTTCCAGCGTAGGATCCAGACGGCGCAATACCGCGGCAACCGGCATATAGATAAACGGATAATAGGCCAGCAGCGAAAGGAACACCCCGGCGGAAAGACCGTGCAATGAGGGCACCGCGCTGACCCAGGCGTAGCTTTGCACGAAGGCCGGTATCGCCAGCGGCGCAACCGCCAGCACCGACCAGACTCGCCGCCCGGCCAGCAAGGTCCGCTCCGTGAGCCAGGCCAGAGCAACGCCCAGCGCAATGCAAAGCGGTACCGTCAGCGCAATAAGCCACAGGGTATTACTCAGCAGCTCACCGACGCGCGGGCGAAATACCAGCGTTTTGATAGTTTGCCAACCGGTTTCAATGCCTACGGCAACGACAAATCCCAGCGGCAGCAGTGCCATCAGGGAAAACAGAATAGCTAAAGCGATCATCGGAAAGGCAGGACGCCTGCGCTCGGGCAGGCGTTGTGCTTTTTTTCCGAGCACGAAACTCAGAGAAGACATGGCGTATTCACTTTATCTGGCAATTACAGCAGGCCAGCCTGGGTCATCAAATCAACCACTTTCTTGCTGTTCAGTGAAGACGGTTCAACCTTCGGCGCATCCAGGTCTTTCAGCGGTGTCAATTTCGGGTTGGATGCGGCGTTAACACCCACGGCATATTCAAAGGCGTTGTTGGTACGCAGCTCTTCCTGGCCCTGCTTGCCGGTTATCCACTTGATAAAGGCCTGCGCCTGTTCCTGATGTTTGCTGGAAGCCAGAACGCCACCGCCGGAAATGCTGACAAAAGCGCCCGGGTCCTGGTTTTTAAAGTAGTAGAGACGGGTGTTGTTGCTGTTCTCGCCGGTTTTCACCTGATCGACAAAGCGGTAGTAATGGTAGATAACGCCGCCATCAATCTGACCGGCATTCACCGCCTTCATCACCGTACTGTTGCCTTTGTAGGCCACAAAATTGGTTTTCATCGCTTTGAGCCATTCGAGCGTAGCCTGCTCACCCTTCAGCGCCAGCATCGCGCTGACGATGGCCTGGAAATCCGCGCCCGATGGCGAAGCGCCCCAGCGGCCTTTCCACTCCGGCTGCGCCAGATCCATCAGCGATTTTGGCAGCTGCGCTTCGCTGATTTTTGCCGGGTTATAGACGAATACGGTACTGCGGGCGGCAATGCCAATCCAGCGTCCGTGTTCAGGGCGATATTCCGGCGCAACCTGCTTGAGAGTTTCAGGCGCCAGCGGTGCAAACAGCTTCGCGTTATCCACCAGCACCATCGCCGGAGAGTTTTCCGTCAGGAAGACATCCGCCGGGGATGCGGCCCCCTCCTGCACCAGCTGATTCCCCAGCTCGCTATCGCCGCCGTTACGCAGCGTCACTTTAATTCCTGTCTCTTTAGTAAAGCCATCCACCCATGACTTAACCAGATTTTCATGCTGCGCGTTATAGACGACAATTCCCTCGCTGCTGTCAGCAGCCATAACCTGCGGGGCAAGAAATGCAGAAGAAGCAAGCAACGCAGCGGAGCAATAAGACGATAAGCGAAAACGCATAAGCTAATCCTTAGAGCCTATCCCAGTAGGCGCAATTGTTGTAGTCAGTTTGGACACGGACAGCGCGGAACAACCGGAGCGTACACGTAGTACGTGAGGATGATTCGCTACGCTCACCCTTCGGGCCGCCCTGAAGGGCGTTCAAAACTCTGTGAGTTTTGGGTGAGCACTGCCCAGGGCCAAAATGGCAAATAAAGTAGCCTAATGGGGTAGGCTCTTAGTATATGTGGGCAAATTAAACCAACCAGCCGGCGGAAAGGATTAAAACACAGTGAAATGTGAATGATAATGAAAACAATTACCATCCAATAAAAAGAGCGAAATATACTGAGCACGGGTATTTTAGGGCGGGAAAATTCTTTTAAAAAAGAATGGAAATAATGAACATTAAAATAACCTTAAGGCGACTTAATTTTTAACAGCTATTAATTAAAAACATGATCATCATCGCACTAACGTGATACAGAATACATCCGTAACTAGCGAAAACTCCACTGAATGCTGACAACAAAAACGGTCGGGATAATAATCCCGGTTTCAATACCAAAGTAATCGGTAAAGTTGTACTGAAAACCATGATAAATATAGGGAGAAAAGCCGATCCCGGTAGCATCTTTAAAATCCTTATACGAACCATGGTCACCGCAGTGCTCAAAAGCATCGAAGAAGAATTCACCCACGTAGCCATAAATGCCCTTAAATACCCAACCGTTGCCGAAGGATACCCAATCGCGGCGCACGCCAAGCGCAATACAGCGGTCATCAAAGCTGTTTTTCATCGTCCCGGCCAGCAGGCTGTACTTTGAGTCCTCAGAGAACTTGCGCTCGACGGAGGCAAACTGGTTATCAAAACCTTCAGTGTACTGCCCGTGGTTGTTCGACAAATGATAAATCCATGAGCCGGTATTAACTGAATAGAGATTGATTTCATCCGCCTGCACGAGCGTCGCCGAGGCAAACAAAGCGGCAGTCGCCATTGCGCACTTCATTTTTCTGTACATCCACATCATCTCTTGGTTCAGGCATCAGATAATGAGAGTATAGAAACCGCCGCGCAGGTCTGCTGCACAAATGACTGATTTTCTGCAACTTGATGTTTCAATAAATTTTATGCATGCAAGTTTTATCAAAAATAATTCCCACCTGTTATTTACTCGGCAACAGGATGGATGAATTTAATGCTATTATATTTATTCTCAATACTGAACTAGAAAAACAACAATAAATACCCGGCGTCTGACCAGATATTTATTGAAATATATTTAACGCTGGCAAATTTTAATTAGCAGTTCCGCCATCCAGCGATGGCTTCTCTCCTGACCGGCAGTTTCGTGCCATGAGAGATAGCAGGTACGGTTGCTCATTTCTAATGGCAAAGTCAGCAGTTGCAGTTCAAATTGTTCTTCAAATTCCCTGGCTAACCATTCTGGGGCAATGGCGACCATATTAGTTTGTGACACGACGCTGAGCACGCTGACCAGCGCGTTGCCGTGGAAAGCAACGCAGGCCTGCTGCTCTTCCGAGCTATACCAAGGGTGGCTAAACGACGCGTAGCGATCCAACGCCACGGAGGCATGCTGCTCCTGATAAATATCCCGCTCGGTCAGCGGTCCTGAAATGCGCGGATGATTTCGGCGGGCCACTAACACCATTTCATCGTTAAACAACGGGATGCTGGTGAATTCAGGATGGTTAAACTTGTTGTAATCAAGAACAAACTCAACTTCCTGATAGCGCAGCTGGTTCGTGACCTGTTGGCTCAGCGAGGATTTAAATGACAGGCTTACCCTTGGCGCGATCTCACTAATCTTATTAAATATCAGCGGGGTCAGATAGTTATCCAGCGGGCTGCAAACGCACAAATTATAAATACGTTCACAGTCCAGCGGATCAAAAAGGGTATCGGGCAGTTCATTTTGCACCAGCTGCAGCGCGCGGCGCACCGAAATGAAAAGCTGAAATGCACGGTCTGTCGGTTTAATCCCGCGCCCATTACGGACAAACAGTTCGTCTTTAAACAGTACTTTTAGCCGAGAAACCGCGCTGCTGACCGCAGGCTGAGACATCCCCAGCGTTTGCGCCGCTTTGGTTAAGCTTTGTTCCTGCATCACGGTATCAAAAATAGTCAATAGATTGAGGTCGACTTTTCGTAATACAGGTTGAATAACTTTCTGTTCAGAGGTTGGTTTAGACGTTGTGTTTTCATTCATGTAGGCAACTCCACCAGCACATTAATCAGCGATCCTGCTTCGTAACACGGAGACTTTCCGCCAAAGAAAAAAAATGGGTAGATAAATCATCATCGGCCAAAACAGCCATGTGTTATCTGTTTCCAGCAGTACGCTCAAATGTATGAAACTTATTATTAATATGGAAAAAAGCATAACAATATGAAGCGTATTATGTTTTCTGGAGAAAACGGCATAACGGTGCAGCATTATTTTTCCCTTCGTTCACTCCTTGAACAAAGGATAATACCATATAAAAAGTAGTGAAATTTCTGAAAAGTACGCGAATAAATCCTAATAAGTAAATCCTCAATCACTCTTATTCACAGAGTAATCGCATGATTTATACGAATTCAATATGTAGATCGTAGTGGTGAATTTTGCAGAACTTGTTGAAATAGATATTTTTTGCTGTTTTCTTATGCAGCCACAGCGGGATAGTCAGAAGCTTGAAACTAAGCGCCTATTCCAGTAGGCGTTATTGTCACAGGCAGTTTGAACACGGACAGCGCGGAAAAACCGGAGCGTACACGTAGTACGTGAGGATGATTCGCTCCGCTCACCCTTCGGGCCGCCCTGAAGGGCGTTCAAAACTCCGTGAGTTTTGTCTGAGCACTGCCCAGCGTCAAAATGGCAAGTAAAATAGCCCTAATGGGATAGGTTCTAAGCATCTATGCAGAATGGATAATGAATGGTGCCGACTACCGGAATCGAACTGGTGACCTACTGATTACAAGTCAGTTGCTCTACCTACTGAGCTAAGTCGGCATTGGGCCGCCATCGAGGCCTCGAACCCCGTTCCCTACAACGTATGTCGTTCGCTCTTCCAGATGAGCTAATGGCGGTTATATGTAATGAGTAAATTCCCGAAAGGGCTAATACTCATTAGCGGCGCGCATCATACCCAGAATCATTAGCCATGTAAATAATTTCTAAAGAGAATAATCTGAAAGCGCTCTGCTATCTGATATAAATTACTGTAATCATGGCCATTTGGCCCCCAGTCCTTTTGAGCCCCTGGGTTTTCAGTTATCAGTTGGAGAGTTTATGGAATGCTTATTTGTCTACGGCACCCTACGCCCAGGTCACGTTAATGCCCATATTCTGCAAGATATTGGCGGAGAGTGGCTACCAGGTTACGTAACGGGCACTTTTTTTGAGCGTGGCTGGGGAGCGGCGGCAGATTTTCCGGGGATCGTGCTTGATAAAAGCGGCCCTCGCGTCCACGGTTATCTTTTCCTGTCCGCGAATCTTAACGCTCACTGGTCAATGCTGGACGAATTCGAAGATGGCTACGACCGCGTTGCTGTTGAAGTTACCACAGAGGATGGTCAGCACGTGGCCGCGTGGACCTATCAGCTACAGCCAAAGATGACCTCGTAAAACAATTTCGCCCCGCATGCCGAACGTCTGCAGGGCGTTACACACTTCACATTTATGCGTCGCGCCAGCCCAGCGCCGGAGCAACATGTTTCAGAATAGATTCAATCACATGTGCGTTATAATCCACGCCCAGCTGGTTCGGTACCGTCAATAATAGCGTATCCGCTTCAGCAATTGCTTCATCCTGTTTCAGCTGTTCTATCAGCTTGTCCGGTTCCGCGGCGTAGCTGCGGCCGAAAATGGCCCGGGTTTTCTCGTCAAGGAAACCGATCTGATCGCTGGTATCACGGCTTGAGCCAAAATATGCCCGATCGCGATCGTCCATCAGTGCAAAAATACTCCGACTAACCGAAACTCGTGGCGTATGCGTATGCCCCGCCTGTGCCCAGGCCTCACGATAAGCGCGGATCTGCTTTGCCTGCTGAATATGAAACGGTTCACCTGTTTCATCGTTTTTCAGCGTCGAGCTTTGCAGGTTCATCCCCAGTTTTGCAGCCCATTCAGCGGTTGCATTTGAGCCCGCCCCCCACCAGATTCGTTCACGTAGCCCTGCGGAGTGAGGCTCAAGGCGCAACAGGCCAGGCGGGTTGGGGAACATCGGCTGCGGATTAGGCTTCGCAAAACCTTCGCCCCGCAGCGCGTCCAGCAACACTTCAGTGTGACGGCGGGCCATGTCCGACTCGTTTTCGCCTTCAGCGGGGACGTAACCAAAATAGCGCCAGCCATCAATGACCTGCTCCGGGGAGCCGCGGCTGATGCCCAGCTGTAAACGACCGCCTGAAATGAGATCCGCAGCGCCTGCATCCTCTGCCATGTACAGCGGATTTTCATAGCGCATATCGATAACGCCGGTGCCAATTTCAATACTTTTGGTTTTCGCACCGATTGCTGCCAGTAGAGGAAACGGCGAGCTGAGCTGGCGAGCGAAATGATGCACTCTGAAGTAAGCGCCATCCGCGCCCAGTTCTTCGGCGGCAACGGCCAGGTCAATGGATTGCAGCAGCGCATCGGCGGCTGAGCGCGTACCGGACTGCGGCGACGGCGTCCAGTGACCAAATGATAAAAAGCCAATCTTTTTCATGACGTGGGTATCCTGGTTTGCAGGGGAATCGTCAACAGGCGGCGGATTATCGCGCGTGAAAAGCCCGTTCCTGTCGAGTTATCCCCCTACTCTACGCATTACCAGGTGAGAATAAATATCCTTTGTTTAACCGAATACATCAAAAAAATTGACTGATTCAGTTTACTGGCGGGTAAAGCGGCACGGTCTGCCAGCGTTATCCGAAAAAGAGGTCTCGGTCGATGCCTCTAACTCTGGTCCTATATACCGCCCGCGCGGACGAATCACCTTACCAGTATTGATTTGCTCCATGGCGTGGGCCAGCAGCCCCACGCTGCGAGCAATGGAAAACAGCGCAAATGCTGCATCGCCCTGCAGACGATAACGGGCCACCAGCGCGGCCAGTACCACATCAATATTGGGCTGAAGGCCGGTCAGCGTTATCACTTTTTCAATAAATTTCGCAATCTCCTGCGGCGGCGCAAACTCTGCCAGCAGCGCGATGGCGCGCGGATCGCCATCGGGATAAAGATGATGGCCGAACCCCGGGATCGGGAGCGCAGAAGAGAGATAGCGGTTAACCACCCGATCGGCATTCGAATGCTCAACCTCATCAAAAAGCGCTTTAACCCGCTGGGTTGCATCGCCGTGTAGCGGCCCGGTAAAAGTCGCCAGCCCGGTGAGCAAACAGGCGGGTAACGATGCGCCGTTAGACGCGGCAATTCGGGAGGCAAACGCGGAGCTTGTTAATTCATGGTCAGCCAACAGCACCATTGCCCTGCGCAGGATATTGGCCACCTCTTTCTCCATGCCCCATCCCAAAGCAAGACGCTGGTGTACCGACATTTCGGGTTGATTGAGTGCGCCAAACGTCGAAGCCAGGTGGCCCACCAGCGTCGCGGCTTCGGCATGCAGAACCTTAAGCGTTCGCCCATGCGTCGAATGCCCCGAGGCGGTTGCCGCAGCCAGAGCAATAAACGCATGGGATCGTTCCGGCGGTGAGGAAGGATAATCCCGGGTTGGGACCGAAAATCCGGACGTGATTTCAGCGTTCCAGAGCAAACGCGCCGTCTCTTCAAGCGTCGCGTTTTCAGAGAACGCAATGACATCTTTTCCCCGGTAATACAAATGACCTTTAGCAAAGGTGGAAATAGCGGTTGGAATGCTCGGCTCGGTACCAAACAGCGTGTTAACAGCAAGCGTTTCGCGTTTTCTTCCCTGCTGCTTTTTCTGCTTCAGGTTCTGAATATTTTCCGCGCTATACAGGCTGCGCCGCGTATTCTGAGGGTCGGGATGCGATGCGATTAACCCACGGCTGACATACGCATAGATAGTCTGGGGACGAACGCCGAGAAATTCCTGAACCTCATCCAGCGTGAGCCAGGGCGCTAACTTCATCTTTGGTTGCATGGTTTAGCTCAAATACCTATCAAATGAGAGATCGGGTAAGCGGGATGCTATCGTCCTGTACAAAAATGAGTAGATAAAATCCAGCCCTGATAATAACCGCTTATTTTATATTGATAATCTTTATCAGGATGAACATGTCAATTTTAGATAGATATCGTCTTCTGTCCCGCCGTAAGGGGCAGTAATGTGAAGTCTGAAGGTAAAAAAATCGGCCCCATTATTTGCCGTCGTCGGCCAGCATGGCATTAATCTTCTTCAGCCAGTCATCACCATTTTTATCGATGAATTCATGCTCTATCGCCGGTTTCATCACCTCTCTGAAGGGTTTGGGATCAACGTCATTAACCTGCAATCCCGCGCGTTTCATTTGGGCAAGAAATATCGCTTCATTCTCATTGGAGAAGTTCCGCGTCGCCACCGCGCCAGCGTAGGATGCGCTAAGCAAAATATCCTGCTGCGGCTTACTCAGGGAGGTAAAGGTGACGCTATTCATCACCTGGATAAGCGGACCATACATGTGGCGGGTCAGCGAGAGATAGCGTTGCACCTCAAAAAGCTTGCGCGCATAGATGACAGAAATCGGGTGCTCCTGGCTATTGATAGTGTCTTCCTGAATAGCCGCATAGATAGCGCCGGACGGTAAGGGCAGCGTATCGATACCCACGCTTTGCCATAATGCTTCATGCACCTGATTGCCCGGCATGGTGCGAATCTTCAGGCCGCTGAAATCATCAGGATGGGTGACCGGTTTGACATTGTTGGTAAATGAACGGATACCGTTTTCCCAAAAACTCAGCCCTTTTAGCTTTTTCTGATCCAGTACATCCAGCATTTCACGCCCGAAGTCACTGTCCATTACCCTGTAGGCCTGTTCAACGTTTTCAAACAGATAAGGAATATCAAAGACATTGATCCGCCCGTCTAGCGCCGCAAAATAACCCGCACCGCCGAGAAAGATATCCAGTTCTCCCTGCTGGGCCATATCGACCATTTTCGGGCCATTGCCAAGCTTCGCGTCGGGATAAAGTTCGAACGCCATTTCTCCTTGCGATAATTGCCCGGCAACACGAACCATTTCCTGAATGCCAACGCCCTGCGAGCTTGCCATCGAGCCTTCAAAACCGATGCTAAAGCGGCGCTTTTCACTGCGTTCTGCTGTCGAAAATACCATTTCTGTACTCTCCCATATGCCGTTGCGGGCGTGCGATAAATCGAATCGAATGAGAAAACTGTACGTTTCCATTTTCGCCCAATCAAGATTGATTAATTAAATCAACTGATAGATAGATCGCAAAATGGCTGAATACGTTTCAGAGCAAGAATATTAGCCATGCGCCATTTCAGAATAAGCACTCAATGCCGAAAACTATTTTTTCAACTCCCTTTTAGCCTGTGGTGTCAACAAACAATTTCAATCTATCGCTACCGCGTCACACTCCGGAACTATCGGCGAAAATATTTGCATTGATTTTTTTAATCAAGATTGATCCCGGCAAGGCGTTATTTTAACGTCAGCCCAATCAATGGTCATATGCAGTGAAGCCTGACAAATTGATGCCCTGAAAAACCACAAACACAGCAAGCGACGGAATCGACAGAAAAAAGCGTTTAGGCGGGTTTAATCTCCCGGCAAGAAGACGTATCAATTTTTTATTTGTAGAACCGTTGCTCATGAAAATCGATGGGCATTTGGGTTGGATTGACACCTTACGAAATAATGATTAACCCGCAATCAACAAGGGTTAAAAGAATAAAACGTATACCTACAAATCCATGAAGGACGAAAAATATGAGTAATATGCAACAGCAAGAACTGACCGAGGCATCAATAGATGCCAGAGCGGTTCCCCAACAGAAGGCGACGCGGATCAGGTATTACATGCTGGCCCTTATTCTCTTGGCGACAATTATCAATTTTGTCGACAGATCGAGTCTGGGTATTCTGGCGCCATTTATCAGTAAAGACCTCCAACTGGATAAAGTTCAGATGGGGCAAATTTTCGCCGCATTTGGTCTTACTTACGCGTTTGCGCTCATTCCCGGAGGAATTATTGCGGATGTCTTAGGTTCACGTATTGCCTACGCGTTTTCCCTGATAACCTGGTCGCTGGCCACCATGACGCAAGGGGTCGCCAGCGGCTTTAATATGCTGTTTGGTTCTCGTCTGGCAATTGGCGCGCTTGAAGCCCCGGCCTTCCCATCAAACGCCCGCGCCGTCACCATGTGGTTTCCAACCGGTGAGCGCGGCTTTGCCACCAGCGTTTACGTTATGGGGCAATATATCGGCACGCCGTTATTCACCGGCCTGCTGCTGTGGATTGCCAACGGCTTTGGCTGGCGCTCCGCCTTTTATTTGACCGGTGGCGCAGGCGTAATATTCGGTATTCTGTGGTACCTCTGGTATCGCGATCCGTTAAATCATAAAGCCGTCAACGCAGCCGAATTGAAGCATATTCAAGAGGGAGGCGGTCTTGTTGGTAAAAAAACACGGGATCGTTTTGACTGGAAAAATGCGCTCCGCCTGCTCAAGCATCGTCAGATTCTGGCTATTTGTCTGGGCAAGTTTTGCAATAACGCTATTCTGGTTTTCTTTACCACCTGGTTTATGACGTACCTGGTTGAAGAGCGCCAGATGACTATGATTAAAGTCGGTATATTCCAGGCTTTACCGTTTATCGGCGCAACCGCAGGGATATTATTAGCGGGTTTTTTCTCAGATTTCTTTATTCGCCGCGGGTATTCGATGTCGGCCGCCAGAAAAGCACCATTAATTATCGGCACGCTGCTGGGCTCATCAATACTACTCGTTAACTTTGTCACCTCTAACGAGATGATCATTGTTATTTTAACCATCTCTTTCTTTGCTCAGGGCGTGGGTTCTTCGTCGTGGGCAGCGGTGTCTGAAATAGCACCAAGGCAATATATTGGATTAACCAGCAGTATCACCAGCCTCGCGGCTAATATTGCTGGCGTCACTACCCCGATAATGATTGGTTATATTCTTCATGCGACTGGCCAATTCTTTTGGGCGCTCAATATGATGGGGATTATGTGTTTAATTGGTGCATTCGCTTATTCATTCCTGCTGGGGCCATTGTCCCGCATCGAAATGGACTAATAAGTCAACGCTGATTCACCCGGTTTGAGCCGCTATCCGCGTTCGTCTGTGGCTCAAACCGGTTTTATAGACAGAGGAGTGAACGTGTCAAAATACACCTGGGATCATTTGCAATTGCGCAGTCCTGACCCTGAACTGACCGCTGCCTGGTTCGAGCGCTGCCTGAACGCAGAGATCGTTCGCAAGCCCGGCAAGGTGGATATCCGCTTAGCCGGAATCAATATCTTTATCGCCCCGGTGAGCGAAGGAGACGGCGTGGCGCCACCGCCGCTGCCGCCCTACCAGGGTCTCGACCATTTTGGCCTGACGGTCGACAACCTGGATGAAACCGCCGCCGAGTTAAAAAGCAAAGGTGTGGAATTCACCCAGGAACCGATCGCTATTCGCCCTGGCGTACGCGGCTGTTTTATTCGCGGACCGCAAAACATCTCGATTGAAATACTTGAGCGGCGCTTGAGTTAATCGCCTCCGGCATACGTAAGCATAAAAATTTAGCCTGCCATTTATTGGCCGCAACTATGGATATAGCATAATGAAACCCAGCATCCTGCAGTTAAACCCTATCCTTATCCCCGCGATTAGCGAAAAATTAAACGCGCTTTATACCGTACATCGTTTCTTTGAGCTGGAAGATAAAGAAGCGTTTATCAAAGAATATGGTGACACTATTCGCGGTGTCATTTCTGGTGGTCACACCGGCATCAGCAATGCATTGATGGCGCAACTGCCCGCGCTGGAAGTCGTCGCTATCAACGGCGTTGGCGTTGATGCTGTCGACCTGGACTATGCACGTAAACGTAAGATTCACGTCACCGCTACCCTCGGCGCGCTGACAGAAGACGTTGCCGACCTGGCCATTGGCCTGCTGATTGCCACCTGCCGGGGTATTTGCTCAGGCGACCGCGTGGTGCGCAACGGCGAATGGGCGAAAAATCCGCATCCCGGAGCGATTCCCCTCTCCCGCCGCTTTAGCGGTATGCGCGTAGGAATTGTTGGCATGGGCCGGGTTGGACGCGCCATCGCTACGCGCGCCTCAGCCTTTGGCTGCCCGATTGCCTATACCGATCTTCACCAGATGACCGACCTCGACTATCCGTTTGTCGCCAGCCTGCAGGAGCTGGCCCGACAGAGCGATGCGCTGATCCTCGCGGCCTCGGCAGACAAAGCGGAAGGTATCGTCAATGCCGCCGTACTTGAAGCGCTCGGTGAGAACGGTTTTCTCGTGAATATCGCCCGCGGGAAGCTGGTCAATGAACCTGACCTCGTGGATGCCCTGGTTGCCGGACGTATTCAGGGGGCGGGGCTGGATGTTTTCGTTGATGAGCCGAATGTTCCCGCCCCGCTTTTAGGGATGGATAACGTTGTTCTGCAGGCTCACCGTGCAAGCGCCACGATTGAAACCCGAACCGCCATGGGCGAAATGGTGCTGGCAAGCCTTGCACAGGCGTTGAGCGGCCAGCGTCCTGAATGCAGCCTGACGGCCTGAGAGTCAACATTTTAGCCAACCATTCCAGTAACGTTAATGAAGCAGAAGGATGTAGCTATGTTCACTTCAAGTAAAATCGCCCTCGTCACCGGCGCAGGCAGCGGGATTGGCAGAGCGACGGCTGTCGCCTTGTCGAATGCCGGTTATTTTGTGGTCCTCGCTGGACGCCGTCTGGAACCCTTACTGGAAACCGTTGCAGCATTTGGCGGCAGCGAACAGTCAATGGTGGTACCAACCGACGTTACCAGTCCGGAATCCGTGACGGCTCTGTACGCCCGGATCCATGAAAAATGCGGTCATCTTGACGTGCTGTTCAACAACGCGGGGACTAATTTCCCGGGTATTCCCTTCGAAGAGTTGAGCTACGAGAAGTGGACGGCGGTTGTTGATGTCAATCTGACGGGGATGTTTCTCTGCGCCCAGGGCGCCTTCCGCCTGATGAAAGAACAAAGCCCTCAGGGCGGGCGAATCATCAACAACGGTTCGATTTCCGCCCACGCCCCGCGTCCTGATTCAGCGGCCTATACGGCAACAAAGCACGGCGTGACCGGCCTGACGAAAAGCATCTCCCTTGATGGCCGTAAATACGGCATCGCCTGCGGTCAGATTGACATTGGCAATGCGCACACCGAACTGTCGCAGCGCATGTCAAAAGGCGTCAAACAGGCCAATGGAGAAGTGGCGGTTGAAGCGATGATGGATGTCTCACAGGTTGCCAACAGCGTGGTTTACATGGCTGGCGTCCCGCTCGACACCAACGTGCAGTTTATCACCGTGATGGCGACCACCATGCCGTTCGTTGGCCGTGGCTGATTGGAAGTAACACCATATGGGCTGGGTCTCTCAGCCCATAAAAACGTCCTCAATAGCGCCTTGTCAGAAGACCGTCAGCCTGACGACAGTCGGCTTACGCCAGAATAACGTTAAGTACCTGACGTTTGCTGATTGAGGGAATAAACATCATGAGAACAGTAATTAGCGCATTTCTGACGATGATGGTCATCGGGTTGACGGGGTCGACCGCTTTCGCATCGGAGAATATTACCGGGCCGTCCCGGACGTTGATTGTCTATTTCTCTCAGCCGGAGGAGTAGCCACTGCGCATGGCTTTCGCTCAAGTTTTCGTAATTGGTGCAGCGAACATGGTTACTCACGGGATCTTGCTGAAAGAGTACTCGTACTCGCACACGCAATTCAGAGTAAAGTTGAGGCCGCTTACCATAGGACGGATTTGCTGGAACAACGTCGCCCGATGATGCAGGCATGGGCAGATTATGTAACACGATCAGGTGATTGAATTGCCACAAGCCGGGATTGCATACTATTCCATCGGAGGTACACGATAGTACCTCTTTTTTCTGAAGTATTAACCGGAGCGGCTCCACTGGCAGTTAAGTGCCAGAAGCGGAAGTTTACAGTGTCCTGAAAGTCGATGGAGATATTGCTAACATTACCACATATTAATAACACTAATGGCTCGCTCACCACAAACCTTGCAACAGTGCCAAAAATATTAACCTGATTTATTCAGGGTAAAGTCATTAACGAAGTCAGTGAACATGCGCGCCTGTTCGGACAATTTATGATTTTTCCGCGTCAGAATATAATACGCCTTATGGTGACGTACTTTTAATTCAGGAAACGGCAGAACAAGAAGACCTGAATCCAGATATTCACGGACCAGAGTAATCCCACATAGAGCGACTCCCACCCCAGATATCGCGAGTTGCATCAAAATATTGGATTCTCCCACGATATGACCACCATTCAGATTTATGCCTTTACAAGGATGATACTTCAGCCAGAAGCGCCAGTCAGAGTAATCTCTCTCATGAAGAATCTGAACTCTCGCAAGGTCCTCAATTGAGGAAAGATTATTCTGCTGCATATAGGCAGGTGAGCATACAGGATAATAATCAAGACCGGAAAGATATTGCGCATCAAAACCAGGCCATACACCTTCTCCCCACTTTATTGCGAGTTCTGTACCGACAGAAAAATCAAGGTGATGAGTTGTCAGAGTCTGACGAAAAATAATATCCTTATGTCGGGAAAGAAAACGGGGAAGTTCAGGGGAAAGAATCACCCGGTTCCAGACAGGCTCCGTTTCAATTACCAGACTTTTGCTTGCAAGCCCCTGATTATAGCTCTCAAGAACGTCCAGAATCTCATCGAATGGCGACTGGATCTGATCCAGTAACATTCTTCCTGCATCTGTCAGCTCAACTCGTTTTGAGTTTCTGAAGAAAAGTTGTGTACGCATCAAGTCTTCAAGCTTCGCTATGCGTTGACTGACTGCTGACTGAGTGAGGCTCAAGTCACGTGCTGCGTGTGTAAAACTTGCATGTTCAACCACACTCTTGAATGCAAGGAGCCAGGAAAGCTGCGGGACTCTTGTCATTTTCGTTTCCATAAACCCTCATGAATTAGGATATGTAATACTTCTATAAGGAAAAAGGCGTTGTACGTAAGTTGCCAGTTTAATTTAATGATAAATGAAAAAGTAGTTCCCTGCTGAATTGAATCGAATGGAAGATACTATGGAAATGAATGAAAGATCTACACCTGAAAAGAGTCCTCCCGTCAGAAATGACGTATTTCTTATCACAATAAGCATAGTAGTGGTTATCAGCACGATTATTCTTCTCATGCTATATCCGGCCTCTTCGCAGAAGATGGCAGAAAGCCTTTTTAATGGATTAACGACCTCAATAGGTTCTGTTGTTCAGCTACTTGGTTTCGCCTGTGTTGTCATGGCATTGCTGATTGCCGGTAGTCGTTTCGGGAATATCAAGCTAGGTGAAGGAATGCCTGAATACTCTAATATCAGTTGGATATTCATGTTTATTTGTGCAGGATTGGGGTCTGCAACAATGTACTGGGCATTTATGGAGTGGGCTTATTATTATAATACTCCTGGTCTCAACATTACACCAGAAAGCAAGGAGTCATTACGAGCAAGTCTGTCTTATGTATTCTTTCACTGGGGGTTAACTCCGTGGTCAATTTATGCTATTGCATCACTGGCAATGGCCTACCATTTTTATATTAACAAATCAAAAGGTCTTAATTTATCATCTCTCATATCATCAATAACAGGTATTTCTGACAAAGGTCCGTTGGGGAAAATCATTGACCTGATATTCCTCTTCTCCACCTTTGGTGGACTGGTTCTGACCACGACTATTACAGTTGGTACTGTTTCTGTCGGGCTATCGACAATGTTCGGCTTTGAAAACACATTTGGTCTTAAGGTGATTCTTCTCGCGATAATTACGCTGACTTTCTCCTTGAGCTCATACATCGGTATTGACGGCGGTATGCAGAAACTTGCAAAAGCTGCATGTGGTATGACCTTGTTGTTTGGCGTTGTAGTTTTGTTTCTTGGTAAGACGACATTCATCGTCGACAATTTTGTCAATTCACTTGGACTCACATTTACCAATTTCGTCCATATGAGCTTGTTCACAGATCCTATTGACCAGGGAACATTTAATAAAGACTGGACAGTATTTTACTGGCTTTACTGGATAACATACACACCTGGGGTTTCTATTTTCATCACACGTGTTTCCAGAGGCAGAACGGTAAGAGAATTAATTCTTGGTCTTATCCTGGGTGGATGCGCCGGATGCTGGTTCTTCTTTGGTAGCATGAGTGGTTTCGCTATCGACTTATTTAATTCTTCAGTAGTTAATGCGCCAGCATTATTACAAGCTAACGCGGGTGAATCTGCTGTAAGTGAACTCCTTTCTCAGTTACCTTTTGGTTCCTTTTTCTCTCTATTCTATTTCCTTTTGATGCTGGTATTTCTGGCTTCACACCTCGATGCAACGGCTTATACTGTAGCGGCAGTCAGTACCAAAGGATTACAACAGGGTCAGGATCCAAAAAGAGAGTTAAGGGTGTTCTGGTGCATTATGCTGGGATTAATACCTCTGGCAATGCTGTATATAAATGCATCGCTATCCACATTGAAAACAGCTGTCACACTGACGGCCGCGCCATTCATCGTCATTTTGATTATCTGCGCTTATGGCTTAATTAAATGGCTTAAAAATCATAATTTTGAAAAGGATGTAAAATGAAGATTACAGATATTGATGTCATTTGGTTACGAGTTCCTGAACTGAATCATGTCTGTGAATGGGGTGAGGATGCGGTCATTGTTAAAATCAGCACTGATGAGGGGATTACAGGCTATGGTGAGTCAGACAGCTCTCCTCTGGTAGTTAAATCATTTATTGAAACACCCTCTTCTCACTCGACCTGCAGGGGATTACGAGAGATTCTCTTAGGAAAAAATCCTCTCGAGATAACACGTTTGTGGGATGAAATGTTTTCTGGTAGTGAATATATGGGACGCAGGGGAGCTGGCGTACATGCTATCAGTGCCGTGGATATTGCTTTATGGGATATCGCAGGCCAGTTTTATGGTGTTCCGGTTCATACTTTACTAGGAGGCAAATATAGGGATCACATTGATGCCTATGGTACATTCATCCCTTCAGACAACGATGATGAAAGTTGTTCCAAAGCACTAAGTCTGATTCGTCAGGGATTTCAAAGCATTAAATTTGGTGGAAATAAGTTCGGCATTGACCCGAACAGAGATTACGAAACGGTAAGACGCATACGTGAAGTGGTCGGTGAAAAAATCGATATAGAACTGGATCTGGTTGGATTATGGAGAAACTTCTCATATGCGCAGACCCGCTATGAAATGCTTAAGGATTTCAATATTAACTGGATAGAAGAACCCGTTCCCTCCGACAGTCTGAAATGTTACCGCAGGCTTTCGGAAGCCTTACCTGTTAAAATTACAGGAGGAGAGGCCCTGACCAGTTATGCTGAATTCAAACAATTTATCGAGGAAGCAAATCCAGCTATTGTTCAGCCAGACATCACCAGGTGTGGTGGTATTACAGAGATGAAAAGAATAAATCAACTTGCTGAGTCCAATGGTGTCAGTCTGGTTCCACATGGCTTCAGTACAGGTATCCTGTTGCATGCAACAATACATTTTCTTGCATCAACCCGATTTGGAGATTTGATTGAATACTCTCAGAGTGAGAGTCCCATCTATAAATATCTGGTAAAAAATAAAGTTCCTGTAACAGACGGGAAAGTGACCGTTCCTGATTTACCCGGTCTGGGACTACAACTGGATGAAGATTTTATCAAAGAATATCGTGTTGTAGATTTCTGAATCCAGTTGATATCCTCCCCGCCTTTAGGGGCGGGGATTTCATTTGGAAATTACAGAGTATTACACCGATACCGCAGGCTTCACTGAGCCCAACGTCCGATTTTCACTCAGGCTGTGTGAAAACCACTGATCACTTTGTGGCCTAAGCAATACGCTCGTATGATCAATTATTCTTGCCAGTTTCGTGTAGAGATATACTTTTTTAGTAAAATTAAAAGGTTATGAATAAACCTCGCAGGGGCGATATGACCCACCACATTGAAGGTTTGGGCAGATATCAGGCAACCATGCTAAAGCTCTATATTTATGGATACCTGAACCGTATTCAGTCTTCCCGGCGGGTAGGTAGCGAGCTTCAGAATAGATTTACGGTAATTGAAGATGGTTTAGGACTGCAAATATACTTTAATAATATCGCATGTCGTGATTGCAGCGAGCGGTCAAAATGCACCACATCAAAACGGGGCGACTCACTTCCTGATGCAACGATTTAAAAAATGTCAGCACAGAAATTAGTCTACATGTGCTTGCCTATAACCTGAAAAGAATGATGAGCATCTGAGGCACTGAAGGGCTGAACGTCAAGTTGCGGGAGCAATTCAATTAACGACGATAGTCGCTTTAACTGTATTAGCTTAGTGCCTAATAACAATCCAGTAGCATTCAGTATAAAGCTTTAAAAACCCTGAACTGATCCTGAAAAGAACTCACATCTTATACGGTAAATATCAGGGAGATTATTATATCTCTGGCCGTAAATAGTGTTCAGATGCTACAAAAAACGAATTTTCACACAGCCTGTGCCAGAATCGGACAATGAAATAATTTGAACAAGTGTGGTTCGGAATTGTTTCCTCTGTAAATATTTTGTTCTTTTGTCTATATACCAGTAATACCAAATTCGATAATCGTAATAATCCCCCCGCATCAGCATGCAGGGGTAACAGGAAAGAACTTCTGTTTTTAATAATGAGGGTTATAACAAAGGCTGACCCTGGTACAGATACAGTATTACAACCTTACAGGGCTGACGGTGGCTCCAGTTTTTTTTCTACCGTGCTTTTAAGTTCAGCCGCTGGCAGTCGCGGCTGAGAGCGTTGCCAGCCTGAACCATAGCGGGTGTACTGTGCCGGGACCGGAAGGGTAACGTTCAAATCGTCTGCAGCGGTTCGTGCCCAGAAGGGATCTTTCAACATATCGCGGCCAACCAGAACGATATCTGCGCGGCCATTCTGCAGTATTTCTTCTGCCTGACGGCCCGTTTCGATTAGACCTACAGCTCCGGTTTTAATACTCAGTTCCCTGCGCAGCAATTCAGCTGCCGGAACCTGGTAATTGGGATATGTGTTTACCGGTACCATCGCAATCCCACCAGTCGAACAGTCAATCAGGTCAATCCCCTGCTCTTTCATCCATTTGCCGTAGATCAGGAAGTCTTCCGGACGGTTTCCCCCTTCTACGTAATCGGTTGAAGAGATCCGCAGGAACAATGGACCTTTCCACTCGCTACGCACCACATCGATAACTTCACGCACAATTCGGTAGCGATTCTCGTGGCTACCACCGTACTCATCAGTGCGCTTGTTCGCCACAGGCGACAGGAACTGATTAAGCAAATAGCCGTGGGCACCGTGGATTTCGATAACGTCGAAACCCGCTTCACGCGCACGGCGTGCACCCTGTCTGAATGCCTCTACTACCTCTTTGATCTGCTCAATGCTCATCGCCTGCGGCACGCGGGATTCCGCTGTAAACGGAATGGCAGACGGCGCGATGGATGGCAGGTCAATACCCAGCTGGCGACCTGCGTGGCCGAGTTGCGCACCTGCTTTCGCACCAAAGCGGTGAATGGCGTCCGTCACGCGGGACAAACCGTCAACGTGACTGTCATCCCAGATACCGATGTCGCCAGGACCGATTGGGCCATTCGGTAATACAGAGGCCGTTTCCAGCATGATCAGACCTGCTCCGCCCAGGGCTCGCGCGCCGTAGTGGATAACATGAAAATCATTAACCTTACCGTCGTCAGACGCCGAGTGCATGCACATCGGGGACATGGCAATACGGTTACGGAATTCAACGCCGTTGATTGTGATGGGTTCAAAAAGCAAAGCTGACATTTCTACTCCAGAAAGTGATTGATATTTAGCCCGCTAAAAGTACCATACTGAGAAAATTCGTTTATACACTAAAAAAATACACATACTTACCAAAAGGTAACCATGATGTTTTTATGAAGAAATTACGTAACTACGATTCGGCACCAGGCTGTTCAATGGAAGCGGCACTGCATATCATGGGCGGGAAATGGAAAGGGGTGATCCTCTATCATTTATTTAAGGACGGTACGCTTCGGTTTAGCGAACTCCAGCGGTTTTTAACCAGCATTAATCAGCGTTTACTGACGAAGCAACTGCGTGAACTTGAAGAAGATGGCCTGATTATTCGCCAGGTTTATCCCGTTGTTCCACCAAAGGTTGAATACTCGTTGAGTGACGAAGGGCGGGAGCTGAACAAGCTGGTTCTGGATCTCAGTATATGGGGCAGAAACTGGCTGGAACGCCGCGGTCTTAAAACCGCGGTTGAAGAAGATATCGAGGAGCTGAAAAAGGTTCTTGGCGATCCGAAGTAAGCCGCCTTCACGGGTATCTAAGGACCAAAATGGGTGATGCAGAAATCGATAAAACTGCGTAATCGCGGAGTCATTCTTCTGTCCTGGGCATAAAGCACATGGACTGGTCGACCGGGTAGTTCATAATCGGGCAGAATCCGCACCAGCCGCCCGGCGGCGATGTCCGCACTCATCAACGGATGCGGTTGCATAATGATTCCCAGTCCTGAGAGGGCCGCCGCAAGCAGGGCTTCGCTGTTGTCCGTTTTAAACCTGCCGGTTACAGGTACCGAGACTTGTCCGCCAGGGCCTTCAAATTTCCATTCCGTTCGCATTGATGTGTGGGTAAAGATCAGGCACTGGTGCCGCGTCAAATCCTGCGGCGCCAAGGGCGTGCCAGCCTCATCGAGATAAGCCGGGGCGGCACAGATAACCATCTGATAGGGAGCAAGCGTTCTTGCCAGTAGCTGGCTGTCCGCCAGTTCTCCCGTACGAAATACGGCATCAAAGCGCTCTTCAACCAGATCGACAGTACGATTCGACAAACAGAGTTCGAGCGAGACTTCGGGATTTTGTTTGAGATATTCCGGCAGTTTTGAGGCCAGCAGCTGACTGCCAAAGGTAATGGGTGCGCTGATCCTGAGATTACCACGAGGGATCGCACGGGTTTCAGCAATCACGGCTTCCGCTTCTTCCATTTCAGCCAGAATATTTTTCGCTCTTTCATAAAAGAGACGGCCGCTGTCCGTCAGGCTCTGGCTCCGAGTCGTACGGTTGATCAGCTGAATGCCAAGATTTTGCTCAAGCATGCGTAACTGCTTACCTGTCAGCTGGGAGGACTGGTCCAGTTCACCCGCAGCGGCAGAAATGGAGCCTGACTCGACCACCCTAATGAATGTCTGCATGCAGGTTAAACGATCCATTTGAAATGAAATGTTCCAGGTGATGGTTATTTACGTAAATTTATCGCATTACGTTTTCAATGTACATTGCCCGTCAACCTGGCTCGCTTAACCGTTAGCATCCAATCATTAACAAAGGTGTTCCTGACATGAAAAATCTCTCTCTTTCCTTACTAATGGCGGCTTCCATGAGCTGTTCAGCGCTGGAATCTACAGCTGATGTTAAAGCTGTGAAACCTACGGTTGTGCTTGTGCATGGCGCATTTTCAGATGGTTCAACCTGGAATAAGGTCATTCCTTTGCTTGAGGCTAAAGGGCTGAATGTCGTTGCCGTACAAAACCCACTCACCTCCTTTGCTGAAGATACCGACACAACACGTCGCGCACTGGCACGAGTAAAAGGTCCTGTTGTGCTGGTCGGCCATTCCTATGGTGGAGCAGTCATTACAGAGGCAGGCGCAAAAAATGAGAACGTCAAAGCACTGGTTTATGTTGCCGCTTTTGCGCCATCGGCCGGAGAGTCTGTCGGTGATTTAACAAAAGATTATCCTACGCCATCAGGTTTCAGCCATATTGATGCCGATGATGCGGGTTATCTGAAGCTCACTTCTGAAGGCGTCTCCAGGCACCTGGCGCAGGATGTTACTGCAGAACAGGCGAGACTGATCTATG
Source organism: Klebsiella huaxiensis (assembly GCF_003261575.2). Lineage (GTDB taxonomy): Bacteria > Pseudomonadota > Gammaproteobacteria > Enterobacterales > Enterobacteriaceae > Klebsiella > Klebsiella huaxiensis. Next base: position 3,732,042 of record NZ_CP036175.1, read on the forward strand.
CCACTCAGGGCCCAACTAACGGCGCAGTATTTGGCGAAAAAGTGAATGACGCGGCATGGGAAAATAAACCTTCCTGGTATATTGTCAGCGAACAGGATCACATGCTCGACACTGACTTACAGAAAGCGATGGCGAAGAAAATCCACGCGACGGTGACTACCCTAAACGCCAGTCATGCCCCACATATTTCTCAGCCAGATGCCGTGGCAAGTGTAATTCTTCATGCGGTCAGCGCCGTAAAATAAACAATGCCGTGGTTGATAATTAATCATCACACGAATAAAGAGGGAACAGTAAACACTGCTCCCTCTTTATTCTGTAAGGTAAAGGCTTCGGCTGGATATTTATTCTGAATATTGTGCTAACCCTGCTGGGCTACATCCCCCGGCCTGATTCATACTTTCTGGGTGCAAACACGCAATTAATCCACGATCCTGTACGGCGCCGCAGCGCCGTTTTTATTTGTTTGGTGATACCGGGTCTGTCCGTGGTTTATATTCATGGCACAGGGGATTCCATCATGCCAGCGACTTTATGGATAAACATAAATACCTAGTAAGTTTTGGCCAAAAGATAATTTTCAATAGCCTGGTGACCCGCTAACCCGGAGTATAAATCGAGCAATCGTTTAAATAGAATTTCATTATATTCTCGTCGCGCAGCTGGGTCTGATGAAATCATTAAGTTGACAACCGCAATCACATCGTCCAACTCCTTTCTGTAAACATATGGCACAATAATATCATTAATCTCTTCACGCATGGCGCTATAATCAAAGTCATTATTTTTTAAACTACTGTTTAACCATATCGCAAAGATCAATGAATCCAGTTTTTCTTTCGCTTGTCGATACTCTCTCATCAAGACCTCCACCGGTGTGGCACAAAACAAAACACCTTATTTTACTTTCCAGTTCAATATTGTTTTTAATGCTAAACTTATTCAGAAGCTTACTTCTGTCATAATAAATCCTCTTAATATCTTTGTTATAAGCGCTGGCTATATCTTTTAGCTTCACTCCCGCCAGGATAAAAGAAATTAACAACGCTTCTTTTTTAGATATTTTGACAAACCTTGATGCTGACGCATAAATGATATCGACCGCAGATACCGGTATTCGCCTTTGCATCAACACTGAGCATACGCCTGAAAATCCCACATTCAATTTAGCCCCAAGGATTTCAAGATAAGACGCCTCCAAATCATTGAATCTGTACCCTCCGTTTGAATATACAACTACGCTAATAAGTGGGAAGTGTATTTTTATATATAGCGCTGACTGAAGGACTTCGATATTGCTCCATGGATAATCGATGATGAGACATTTTAGACAATACTTATCTGATACAGACATAGCTTTACTGACGATATTTTTAGGATGCTCAAAGGAACAATATAGGATTTTTTCGATACATTCTACTCTGCACCTCTCCCTTGAAAAATAGCTACTAAAACCCAAATCAAAATATCCAGATCCAGAAACAACTAATAACATTGCTTACTCTCCATACAATATCGCAACACATGACCTCAAGTGCATTTCAATGGTAATTACTTATCCTATGTTGACTGTGTAAGCGACAGATTCTCCTCTTACCCCACGAATTTAATTATAGGTAACCACAAATGTCGCACTGGCATTAGCCTGGCCGGCGGTAACCGTCGATTCAGTCTGAATGTATCTTGCCTGATACTGGAAACTGTAGGTCGACTCACTTCCTTTAGTTCCCGACCAGATTGTCGCAGGTTCATTCAACGCTATCGGGACGCCACTCTTTAATATCTGAACGCCAACTCCAGTCGCGGCAATGTCATCACCAATATCATCGAGTTTTATAATCCCGTTTACCGCATTACTGCCATCAGTCGTCGCATTAAATTGCATAAAGATGTTACCGACATTCTCGCAGGTTGTAAGGTCTATATTGAACGGTACTATATTTGTGGTACTCCCAGCCCCCATAAATACGGCCTTATTGTGTCTACCCAGATTGACTTTAATATCAGCATTACTGATTTTGCAAGTTGGAGATTTCACCGTAATGCACAATCCATTCACACTAAACCTTAAAGCATTGGCACCCTCAAGAAAAATATCACCGAGATAATCATTCAGGCAATATTGGCCTGGAGGTGGTAAACCGTTGGCATCAGGGATTCGCCAAAAATAAATTGTTGGCTTTTTGCTTTCTGAATTAAAATACTTTGCACCAGAAAATGGATGTGCTGCCGGATAAGGCATAAAAAGTGAATCGAAATCAATACCATCCTGCTCACCCATTTGAAAACTATAACCAATTCCAGGCAGACGATCGATACTATAAACATATCCAGGCTTGCTTTGATAAGCCGGTCCAATGGGAGCACCACCAATACTTTTGTAGCCACTCGGTTCAGAACCACTACAATTGATATTCCAGCCTGCATTATTAGTCAGAGTCATTCCACCATATGTGAACAATAAGTCCCCAGTCTGACGATTAAGAACATCCACCGTAAAATCTTTATTACCCATATTGACACTATATTCAATTGTTTTGCCACTGGTCATTACGCATGCAAGTACTGCGGGGCTATACCCTAGATACAGGAAAACAGATAACCCCAGAATCGTTTCTCTCTTCATTTATTGTCTTCCTTAAGTATTTATTTGCAAACGTGACGACTGGTTTCTTGATTTACGGAATATGAAAGCTGGCAACGCTGATGGCTCTTTTTTCCCCACACCACATGTAAAGCGCCACTGCTGTCTGGGACTCTGGCATATAACATTCCCCCTTGTCCCACGACTCCGATTGCCATGTCATTGCTGTCATAGACCTCAGCCCCCAATGGCGGCGCATTACCATCACTGAGGGTTACACTGGCAAACCATGGGTAGCCAGTACGGGTCGCAAATTTTACCTTCACGGCCGCACCGGAGTCAGGAACGACGACCGTGCTGCTTGAGACAATCTCAACTTGATCGCTAATTCCTTGTGGATCGAGATCCAGCCAGTTTTCTGTAAACGGGTTCAGATAAGGGACAATGGTGTAACCACGATTATCCACTGGACGTCCAATACGATTCGCCACCGTCGCACCGGAAGCCCAGGGGGCCTGTACAATGGCGAATGTTTCACCAATATCAGGTGTTGCAATCACCCCTCCTTCATGTGCAACTAACGCACCGGAAGTCCCGAGGGAATACTGTTGCTGATTCTTGCCAGTGCTGGCACTCGCATTCAGATAGGCATAATTCGTTCTGTAACTACCGTTTGCCCCAATTGAATTCTCATGGCCCCCTTCCTTTGGCATATCGTAACTGGTCGTCAAACCATAGCTAAGTTCGTTCTTTTCACCTTGGCTCCCGGTGTAAGTAGCTTGTAACTGGTTGCCGTTATTCTTGTCGTAATTTAAACGAGTATGAATATTGTCATTACCGCCAATAGGTATAGAAAAAGAAATGCCAACTATTTGGTTATTTTTATAGTTAGCATCCTGACTTTTCTGTGCATAGATATAGTAGCCCAGGCGTTTAAAATTGTTCGAATAGCCTAGCTGATAGGAGCGATATGTACCGTGCTTCCAGTTTTCACTCCATATTCCATAAAATGACAAGCTACCACCACCAATTTGTTGCGACAGGTTGGCTGTGTACCTTGTCATTTCGCGGTAAGTATAGTTGTCACGATCGTTAGCCGATGCCGCATCACGAATTGAAATATACCTTGCATCGTTACTGTGACTCATCGATAAGGAAACTCTGGTATCACTGGTAAATGATTTTGTTGCCGAAATGCGCCAGCGATAGCCATCCTTCCAGTCATCTTCAACCGTTTTCCAGGAAGAACGCGTAACATCAACTGCCAGTGCTCCCCAGTAAGTATTTAATGCACTACCGACAAGAGTGGAGTAATACCCCTCGGTTCCGTTTGCCCCCATATAGCCGCTAATATAGTCATTAAAACCATACTGCAGCGTTAATTCTCCGAATCCCGGACGCTCTGAGATATCACTGTCATCCAGATATCCCATCGACAAATCATAATACAGCGCTTCCTTACGAACCAGACCAGGTATGGAAGCATAAGGCACAGTAAACGTATCCTGGCTGCCATCGGCCTCATTAATCGTCACATTCAGATCGCCACCTGAATTCGTTGGATAGAGGTCAGCAAAGGCAAATTTACCTGGCGGAACGGTGGCCTCATAGAGTAATGAACCATTTTGAGTGACAGTGACGCGCGCGTTTGTCCGGGCGATTCCCGTTACCGTGGGTGCAAAACCACGTCGTGACCCAGGCAGCATCCGTTTATCAGTCGCAACCCTGGCGCCAACGAAACTGACGCTGTCGAAGAAGGTTCCATCTGTCCATCCCTGCCCGAGCCTAAGGGTTGAGCTCAAATCGAAAAGACTTTTCTCGGCGTATGTCGAAATATTATCCCAATGAGCATCGCTGTCGTTTGCCTGATAACTAGACTGATGGTAAAAGCGCCAGCCGTAAGCACGAAAACTACCATCAAGCCCAACATAACTGTAATTATTACTTTCGCCATGATTAATGCTCTGATAGCTGTTCGCCTGATAACGTAACACGGCTGCTGGTACACCAACATCGATACTCTCCGGATTAACCTCGCCTCGATACTTTGGTTGTTGTAACTCCTGAGGGACGGTTAAATTTAACGCATTCTCCCCGACATCATAACTCCATGAAATGCCCACATTGAGTTGCGATAAATGGATACATAAAGCCTTTTCTGGCCACGTTTTATCTTTGAGTCTCATCATTCGAAATAGTGTTGGTGTTACACAGAGCTCAATTTTCTCTCCCACTTTCTGTAGTTCGAATTCAACTTCGCTCGCATACGAACCATTTATGTAAAGTTTACTGCGATAATTCCCGATATTCATCGGGTTACCATACTTAAATTTCTGGAGATCTATATGTGTCGCATTATGCAAATGTGCACTATTGAAATTAAACGCCTCTTCTGACCATGCGACACTCCATGGTATTATCACTATTAATCCAACATTGATCTCCCTTAGTTTCATAATAACTTCCTTTACTGAGGATAATTATGAGTCACAACAGCACCATAATCATTGATGGTTGTGAAACTGAACTTGCTTGGCATTGTTTTAAGTGTACGCTCTTTGCTATTTATGCTCATCGTTGAAAATGGCGCCACCATACCCGCAGATTGTTTATTCCCATTAATGGTGATGCTATCAATAGTGACGTGCCATGGAGATGGGTTATTCACAGAGAGTGTGTTATTTTCCTTGTGAAATCTCCAGATTAGCGATTTGGCAGCCTCGCTGACATTTCCCTTTAATGTTATCGGACGATAAAACAATTTAATGCGGGAACGAATCGATAACTGTAGATAGTTGCCATCTTGACTATTTTTAGGTTCTGGAGGTATATCCAACATGTTAAACCAGTATAATGACTCACGATCTTGTGGAAGAGCTGTACCGCTATAAATCAAACGATAGGACTGTCCCTTTCCTGGTTCAACGCGAATTATTGGCGGCAGAACCACAAAAGGAGCCAGATCTTTTCCTGTATTATTTTGTATCGTACCACCATCAACCCATACTTGCGTCAGTGACGGCATATCTCCTGAATTAGTAACCCTGATTGATACCTCTTTCCGGTCAGATGGAAAGATAACTCTGGTCCCATCAATAACAACACTTGCATTCGTGAAAGGTATACATACGGATATAAGAAACGTAAAAACATAACGAGTCATATTTCAACACCTCCCTGTTCTCAGGACAGGCAGCCCCTAACGGAGCTGCCTTAACGTGTTACGGATAAACGATAGTGAAGTTAATGTAGGAGCTCACCCTCCCAGCCTCAGCGGCATTCGTCGCAAAGTAACGGGCATAGAAAGGTAGTGTCGCAGAACCATCGACAGGTGTGACAATAGTAGAATTACCACCTGTTATTTTTCCAGTCACTGTATCAATAGTCTGGTTTGCAAGATCAATTACGCCATAATTATTATTCAGTAGCTCGATATCAACGTTATCCGCGCCATTATCTGAACCACCAGTAGGAATAGAATTTTTTAGTCGCCCCTCCGTAGAGACATACTCATTCGGTTCAAAATAGACCGAAACGTCCGAAGCACTTGCACAATTCTCAAGACCAATAGTGAAAGGTGTTGTCCCCGCAGTCTGATTGGCGGCAGACAATGCAGACGCCTGGACTGTTGGTAGTGTGACAATCTTATCTTTATCACCGCTGATGACAGTACAGGTATTAGTAATAATCTCACCATTGAAGGTCACTTTGCCATCAGCAGCCTGTGCCGATATTGGGGAACAGATCATTACTACCGCTGCTGACGCAATTCCTTTGATGAATATGTTCATAATTAACCCCTTATCTGTAATTTTCAAAAATTTACATAACACTCATCATCAAGCCACATAAAAAACACAGCGCCCCTCCGACGCATCATATTAAAATATTGAAATGCGTATTCTTCATTACCTCTGATACATTTTGAAACATGCTGTGCAATTGCATCTAATCATTGTTCCAGGCATTTATTCAAGGCTTAAAAGTAAGATATGTAATGATAAAATTTAAATAATCCTAAACACCTGCGTTTAAAACGCAGATAATGAAGGATTTTCATCATGAAAAACAACGAATTATTATCAAGATTGTTATTTCAGCTAAAAATATAAAAATGAGGCGTTGCGCACTAATTATAATTAGAGACCTTCTCATCCCCCAATCTACGCCGTCAGATTTTACTAAAAAGAGTATGTCATATTCACACTCAGCACTTACGGTGACCTACATTAGTTGTCTTTTCATTGCGACATAGATGTGCATAAAAGGAGTGAATCGTGCTGATAACCTTATCTAATTCCTACTATTTTAACTTTGCTCTGAGTAGCTATTTTTCTGATACTCGTAATGAAGAATCACTGATTGATGAAGTATGTAGCTATCCATCCATAGCAAAAGATGAATTAATGCATGATCTACAGAACACATTGCGCGGTAAAAAATTAAAGTTTATTGTTGTCGATCACACCGCGATAAACATTGAAACATTACAGTTCATCATTCTTTTACGTACATTTTATCCGTTAGCACGTTTATTTATTATAAAGAAACCTAATGTGGTTTTTGATGAGCTTGTCAGATTATATATAACAATTCTTGATGCTAAAATTTGCCTTAGTTTATCAGAGATTTTTATTTCGATAAACGATGTACATGCTCATTCCATACCACCTGCGGATAAAATTTACCTGGCTACAACGTTAAAATTTGGAATAACAAAAGAAGAAGCGTCGGTGATTTGTTTGATGATGAGTGGAAGTCCATTATCACAGATTGCAAAAAATCAAAAATGTGAACTCAATAAAATATATTACCATTGTGCCAGAGCTCGAAATAAAATGCAGGCCAAAGATAATAATACACTAGTAAAATTAATCCATTCAGAGTTACTTAGTTATTACATAACATATAAAGAATACTAAAAAATGGGCCATAATGCCCTCTCGCTACTTTCCTGAAGGAATAATGCGTTTATCGAACGGTTCAACCGAACATACCGGACAGAAATCCTGGATTTTTACCTGTTCAGAACCCTGAATGAAGCCTGGGAAATTATGGAGCACTGGCTGATGGAATATAACAGCGAGCGTCCTCATGAATCCCTGAATAATCTTACACAGGAAGAGTACCGGCTGATGACAGAAAAAATGGAAATCTCAAAAAGTGCGTGGAACTAAAACAGGTGTGCTTACAATATCAGTCGCTAGTATCTAAATCGCTAGCTTCAACATTCATTATAACGTATTAATAGTAAACCTGCGTCAACTTTCTTGGTTACTTGAGATAGATGTTGTTTTTTAGCTGCCATCATCCCGAGCACTCCCCATCTCCTGCCCAAATCGTACTGAATCACCCGCACCTAATGTATATCTCCAGTTTACGCGTCCCGGCCCAAACAAGACGATGACAGTTGAACCTAGCTTAAAATGCCCCAGCTCTTCGCCTCTTTCGAGTTGAAAGGTCTTATTCGCAAACTCTTTATAGCGAACTGATTTTACACGTTGTTCCTGTGAATTTATTTGACCTGCCCATGTTGTAACAATCGATCCGACGATCATTGCCCCAATCAGAATGATTGCCATGGGTCCGTGCATGGTATCAAATAGACAAACAACGCGCTCGTTACGAGCAAAAATATTTGGTACCAGTCTGACAGAAATGTCATTGACAGAAAAGAGCTTACCGGGAATAAAGGTCATCTCACGCAAGGAGCCAGTCACTGGCATATGCACGCGATGGTAGTCCCTTGGGGATAGGTATACGGTGGCAAACGCTCCTCCAGAAAACATCAACGCATGGTTTTCATTGCCACCAAGCAGCGCTGCCAGATGGTACTCATGCCCCTTTGCCTGAAATATTCGCCCTTGCTTAATGTTACCAATCTGGCTGATGGTGCCATCCGCAGGGCTGAGAATATATCTATCTCCATCAGGAATTGGTCTGACACTAGTTTTTAAGGTGCGGGTAAAAAAGGCATTGAAACTATCATAATCTTCAATATCTTCGATAAAAGCGTCATCCATATTCACATCGTAATGATGCACAAACCAAGTAATAAACGTCGTTTTCAACCAAGAAATTCGACATTCTGCTAATATACCAATTAACCGGGATAAAAGATGTTTAGGTACTATATATTGAACCAAAACAAAAATACGGTTTTTAAAAGACATTCAATCGCCTCCGTGTCAGAAAAAATCGATATGATTTATAAAAACATAACCAATGAATATTATTCCAGTTTAGCAACGAGACGACAAGGCAGAATATCTTTATGATTAAGATAGATATTCTTCTTATTGCAATCTCGTTTTTTACAAGAATTAATCGTAAAACCTAGAAAGATTAAAATAAAAAAATAACATCATGAGAATTCTATTTCTGAAATTTGCAACCTATGCATCACCCAAAGGAAGTATATTAACACCTGAGTAATTTCTCTCTGACCGGATAAACTCGAGAGTCTACACTTACATTTTAAATTTTAATATTTGAGTCTCTGAGATATTTCAAATACTATCTAATAGACATATTAAGCTTTATATCTTACCAAGGAGCAGACAAGAGATGACGATTAAATAGCAATAACGTCAAATCCAGCGACGTGTTTTTTCTGGTATTCAACCCATTCAGGTCCAAAAATACGCTGTATCGCCACTTCTTCATACCGAATATGCAGGTGTGTCATCAAGAACATAAGCAGCAGCGTGGCAAAAATACCAGGAACGCAGTTCAGCAGCAACGTGCTGGAAAACTGGATTCCTGCAAACCCCAGGTAAACAGGATTACGTGAAAAGCGGTAACAACCATTAGTAATTAATACATGGGCTTTATTCACCTGTAGCACATTTATGGTTGTCTTGTTCAAAACCAACTGTGGCAGACTGGAAATGATGACGTATACCGATATGACACCTGTGATAATGGACAGACAAAATGAGAGGGTTGGTGAAATGTTTTTTTCCGCTCGGTAACTGCAGGCCAGGAAATCAAAATATCAAAGACTAAAAAAAGCAGGGGTAATACGGGGGGAACAAGCCATTTTCGAAGTCGATTATAGAGAGGTGACATTACTCATCCTTGGTCTTAACGCCGAAAAGCAACCCATTTTAAACTATAAAAGGAGAGCCATAGCGAAACAGCATACCACCCCTGGTGCACTATTACGCTATGCTCTTTCCCGCTTAATTATTTTTTAATGTATGCGACGGCTTCGATTTCTACCAATGCATCTTTTGGCAATTTCCCTGCCTGAATACAAGAGCGCGCCGGCGCACCAACATCACCAAAAAATTCGGTATACACTTCATTAAATGCGGCAAAGTCTTCCATTCTGCCCAAGAAACAGGTGGTCTTAATAACCGTATCCAGTGATGCACCTGCTTGCTCCAGCACCGCTTTAACATTGAGTAGAGACTGGCGTGTTTGTGCCTTCACTTCATCTGCAGGAAACGCCATCGTTGCCGGATCAAGTGGCAACTGACCGGAAGTGAAGACCAGATCGCCAAACGAAATGGCTTGCGAATAAGGTCCGATAGCCGCTGGTGCAGATTCAGTGTTAATAATCGATTTCATTACTTTCTCCTGTAAATTAATAATATCATGTCCCGCTTAGTTATCAGCAGGCAAAAATAACCCGTAGGCCACTGATATTTGACGTGCGTGATTTATATTCGGTTAGATCTACGACAGCTCAATATCATGCAGTATTCGCATGCAGTGTTGCTTAATAAAATGAGTAAAATCGGAGACATGGTTTTCATTCAAATGTTCAGTCAGCGATGCCAGCCATATTTCCGATATTAATTTATTGCTCGTGATGGATTTTGCAGTGACATATTTTTTATCCAGATATTCAGCCACCGCCCACACTGGGAGTGCCGCAATACCCCGATGGCTGGCTACCTGTTGCACAATAGCCATTGTCAGCTCAGTGGTTTTTCTGCGTACCGGGATGTCCATTGGTTTTAACAATTTCCGGTAAAGATCGATGCGGTCTTCAGGCACTGCATAAGTAATCAGTGTTTCGTTGCGAAAATCATCAGCTTCAAGCCACGGCTTTTTTACCAGTGGATGGTCATTAGCCATAATAGCCACCATCTCATACCTGAAAAGCGGGCTATAGCTGACCAGTTCCGTAGGATCAGCATCATCGACAATCGCTACGTCAGCCCTGTTTTGCAGTAACAATCCAATGGGGTCCGGCTGAAAACCCGGCAATATCTCAATATCAACGTCTTCCCATTTGTTCCTGAATTCATCCATCACCGGCAGCAACCAACCGTAGCAGGTATAGCACTCCAGTGTCACTCTGAGCATCCCATGCTTGCCACTGGCAAAATGATAGAGCTCACGATCGGCAAGCGCCAGCTCACCTAACACGTTATCGGCTAAGGATAACAGTCGCATACCAGCCTGAGTAAACTGGACGGGAGACGATTTACGTACAAAAAGCGTTACGCCGTAGTGGTCCTCAAGCGACTTAATCTGATGGGAAAGCGCGGACTGTGTCAGTTGCAGTGCAGCCGCGGCTCGCGTCAGGCTTCCCGTCTTACGCAAGGTAACAAGGGTATATAAGTGTTTGAGATCAATTGGTATATCCACTGTAGCTTCCGCAAAAATTCATTAATGACATCAGTATAGTAAGCCACATAACACCAGGTGACCTGCCGTGATTGCGCAGCAACCCGCTGGCGCAATCACGGATAGAAGGATTAATCTTCCAGATGGCGCAGAGCCTGATCGAGGTCTTTGACCAAATCAATGGGATTCTCTAAACCAATCTGCAGACGGAACGCCTCACCTTCATACGGCCAGTGGTATTCAGGGCGGTCTTTACGTGGATTGAATGGGATCGCCAGGCTTTCGAAGCCACCCCATGAGAAACCAATGCCAAAATATTCCAGGCTATCAATAAATTTCTCAACAGACGCTTTTGAATACTGAGGCTTCAACACCACGCTGAAAAGGCCGCTTGAGCCGGTAAAATCGCGCTTCCAGAGTTCATGACCCGGGCATGACGGCAATGCAGGATGCAAGACTTGCTCAACTTCCGGACGTTCCTCAAACCACTTGGCAATTTTCAATGCCGAAGCCTGGTGACGTTCAAGACGCAGCGACATTGTGCGCAAGCCACGCTGTGCAAGGTAGACATCATCCGGGGCTGCATGCAGACCAAACAAATAGACGAAACGACGAATTGCCAGCCAGGTTTCTTTATTGGCGGTAATCAGACCCATCTGCGCATCAGAGTGGCCGACGATGTATTTAGTGGCAGCATGGACTGAAACGTCAACTCCGTGATCAAAGGGTTTAAAGAACAAGGGAGTCGCCCATGTGTTATCAATAATCACTTTGGCATTACGCTCATGAGCAATTTTAGTGATGGCCGGAATATCCTGAATATCAAAGGTCTGCGACCCTGGGGATTCAGTAAAGACTACCGTCGTGTTTTCTTTAAAGAGATCGACAATACCGCTGCCAATTGACGGGTCAAAGAAAGTGGCAGAGACACCCATTTTTGCCAGTACATTGTTGACGAAACCACGCGTTGGCCCGTATACACTGCCACTGACAAGAATATGATCGCCCGTTTTAACCAGAGCCAGCAGCGCACTTGTACATGCAGCGAGGCCGGTCGGAACTAACAGAGAGCGGTAGCCGCCTTCCAGTTCTGCCAACGCTTTTTGCACGGCGAAGGTAGTCGGCGTACCGAAGCGGCCGTAATACATGACTTCATCTTCTGCATCTTCAAACAGCGCCTGATGACGCTCACTGAGCTCTTTGCAGTTCTTAAAGATAACCGTAGATGCATGGTAGACCGGTGGGTTGACTACGCCACCGAAGACTTCCGGATCAAACGGACCATGACAAAGATATGTTTCTGCTGACACCTGGTGATCAAAATTGTGATTCGACATTTTTCCCTTCCTCTTCTTACTACACTTACTGACTCATTTATTTCTGCCCTTTTCCAGGATGGATTAAGAGGGCAACTCATTCAGGGAACGTTTCAACCTTAGCACTGCTTCTTTCAGATGCTCGTCCGATACGGTTACATATGACATCCTCAGCGTTGAGCGATCTGGCTGATTACAGTAAAAAAATTCCCCTGGTACATAGACGACACCCTGGCTCAATGTCTTGCTTAGCCATTCAGTGGTATTCATTTCGTATTTGAACTTCGCCCAAAGAAACATTCCACCTTTCGGCTTATGGAATGTCAGATGGTCACCTAATTCTTTTTCGAGCTGGTCACTCAAGGTCTGGCACTTTTGTTTATAGGACTCACGAATAATCTCAATTTGAGTCTCCAGGCGACCAGTCAGTAAATAGTGATACGTCAGCGATTGAGAGAGCGCGCTGGTATGTAAGTCTGTCGCTTGCTTAAGGTTAACTACAGCTTTTTTCAACCAGTCAGGTACAATTACCCATCCCACACGGGCACCTGGTGTGAGTATTTTTGAAAATGTCGATGTGTAAATAACATTTTCAGTATTATCCATTTCTTTCGCATAAGCCTTTAACGGCTTAAACATTTGCTCAGTGAAGTTAATTTCACCATAGGGGTCATCTTCGATAATAACAAAATTATATCGCTTAGATAACTCAACAAGTTGTTTACGTCTTTCCCCAGAAAGTGTTACACCACCAGGATTTCCGAATGTCGGCACGATATAAACAGCTTTAATAGTGGTTGTTTTTATTAATTGTTCCAGTTCATCGACAATCATTCCATCAGCATCTGTACCAACGGTGGCAAGATTGGCTTCTGCTAACTGGAATATTTGTAAGGCGGCAAGATATGTCGGTTTTTCAACCACAATCACATCACCAGGATTAATCAATGCACGAGCAAGAATATCAAGAGACTGCTGAGAACCTGAGGTCACGACAACATCATCAACATCGCAAACGATCATTCTCTTAAGCAAAAGATGGCAAATAAGTTGGCGTAACTCTGGATTACCCTCACTTAATCCATATTGAAAAGCATCCTTCCATGAATGCGTTAAAACATTATCCATGGCCATCTGTAATCCCTCACGTTCGAACAGTTCGGGATTGGGAATACCACCGCCTAATGAGATTACGCCTTCCATCTTACTGTGTTTTAATAATTCCCTGATTGCTGACGATTGCAGGTTTTGTACTTTTTTGGCAATTTTTATATCTGACATTTTCTACACCTTATTCACTTTATCTCAGTCTTAGTATCATACGTCAGACTTTTTGATAATTATTTTCTGCACTGTGTTGGTCAAACTGAAAAATTTGCGAATCATCATGAATTAAATTAATAATAATCCGCAATATAACTCATAATGCAGAAATCAAACAAAACATTGTTGCCTAAAGCACAAACCTGCCACTCACTAATTTTTTCGCAATAATAATTAAGAGAACAACATGACAAATGGCCCAATACACATCAGCATGCCAATCAAAATAACGTAATAGACTGATGCCCCACGCAAATCGACGAATTTATCATTTTTTAGGATAATCACGCCGGGTACGATACAGCTAATAAGACCATAGGTCACACCGCCAAACACAAATACTTTCAGAATCGGGAAGTTAGTTAATACAATCAACCACAACACCAGAACAACCATAAAGAAAGCAGTAACGGTATTGAATTTCTCGCTATTATTTTTTTGTTTAAAGACTTTCTCAGCGGCAACCTTTATTAGGCCTACGAAAGATTCATGCACTGCCAGATAGAGCGCCAGGAATGCCGTCACGATGGAGAATACGTTGAGGATCACACTCATGTATTTAACAGTGGCACCCGGTATTACTTTTGCCGCCAGAGCAAGTGCAGAAATGTTGTCCTGATAAGCGCGTAATGCATCTGCTTCACTTATAGACAATACGATAGACACAACAAATAGTAATACAGTTGCGACCAGAATCACATAGGCCACTTTGTGTACACGCAGTACTTTGTATTTCGCAACTTCTTTATCTTCTTCACGCTTTTTATAGGCGATGTTCATCGGGTTCAGGATCCCTACAAACATAATGGAGAAGATGGCAAAAGGCAGAGTCGGGAATGTACCAACAACCAGGTGACTGATGCTTGGTAATTCACCAATGTTGTTCAGGTCCCAGAATGGCACAACCACGAAACCAATAGCGACAATGATCACTAGTTTCACGGCAATCATACTGCCTGAAACTTTGAACAGCATCTTCTCGCCTTTGGAGGCAACCAATGACAGTCCTGCTATTAGCAAAAGTGACCACCACCAGTGTTCGGATAACGTCTGGGTCGTCAAACCGAATGTTTTCAGGTAAGAGGCACTGTCATTGGTAATGGCAAGTGCATATTCTACCATTGATTTCAGCATGGTGATGGAATAAAGCGCTCCAAGGAATACTCCCCAGCGACTACCGACATAACTCGTAATAATGCTGAGATAAGAATCGTGTTCATCACTCCGCGCCATGGTTTCAATGAACAACTTCTGCATGTAGAAAACCGCGGGGTAACCCAGGATAACTGCAAGGGCGAATACCCACACGCCTTTCAGACCAACCTGTAATGGGAAAAAGACAATTCCGGAGCCTATAGCGGCACCGATACACAGCACCACCCATCCCAGATCATACATGGTGAAGGGTATATTCTTTTTATTAATCACTTCGTTATTAATTCCTACACTCATAGGAGTCCCCACTCAACTATAAATAATCAACCCGGCCTGAACATGACAACAAAATATGCTCTTACACTTTGTCAAACTTGCATGGGAAAGTTTCACTAAAATTTATGCCGATATTTACAATCAAATAACCACGTCGTTATTAATGATTGAATAGAGAGAGCTTTACACACGGGAAAACCTATGGCGATTGAATATTAGAGAAAACAGTTTCCACTTTCATTCACATCTAATTATTTAAAAAATCATGATCGACCACTCAATTATTTATTTTTTGTTATCGCCAAATGTGATCTAAGCAATAGATTTTCATGTTTATACTTTTTGTAACCCGCATTTAAAAATGTGATCTACATCGCATTTTGTTATTTTATGTTAAGACAAGGCCTCAATGTCATTTTCCCAAGCATTCCAGGGCTGCTTTTCTTCAATCAGGAAATCGATAAAAGAACGTACTTTGGGGTTGCGAAACTTGCTGGGAAAGTAAAGTGCATAAAGACTGTGTGTGGGATAGGCATACTTCCCGTCAAGCTTTAGCGGCACCAGCTCACCGCTGGTTATATGCTTACTGAATAGATAAGAAGGTAGCCAGGCAATTCCCTGCCCTGAAAGCGCAGCCTTTAACAATATCAGACTGCTATTAGCCTGCACCGGTGTCTTCGCTTTTATTTCACGATGTGAATGCTGCAATGGCTTATCAGTGCGAAGTGTCGGCGTCAAGCCGGGGTATACCAAGCATTCATGACTGGTCAGCTCAACACGCTTTGTCGGTGTGCCCATCCGCTGCAGATAGGCAGGAGAGGCACAATACATCCAGCTAATTTTGGAGAGTTTTCGGGCTGCATAATTCTGCGGCGGCGTAGCGGTAATCCTCAATGCAATATCTACATTGTTTTCATTGAGATTAATAAGGTGGTCATCAAGGTCCAGAATGAGTTCTGCATCATGATTTTTTTTCCGATACTCTTCAAAAATATCAATCAAATGTGCATAACCAAATGCGACGGAACAGGTAATTTTCAATACTCCATGGGGGTGATTAAAATAGCCGCTGGTTGTATTAACAATATCATCAAATTCATTTAACAATTCACTTGCCCGTGAGACAAAATATTCACCAACGTCGGTCAACTGAAATGTCCGCGTGGTTCTTTGAATAAGTGAAACTCCTAGTTTCTCCTCCATGACAGCAAGACCTTTACTGACCGCAGAAGGGGTAAGATTAAGAAGTCTGGCCGCTTCAGAGACCCCTTTTCCTTCGCTTATTTTAACCAGCATTTCTATCTGTTTGATTGTAAGTGGTATTGTCATATCGTCTACTCTAAGGTGATGTGTATAAATTTTGGTAATTAAGATTTGAAGTGGCTCATTTGATAGCAGCAGTATGTGTTGAAAAAAAATCACAACCAAAGCAGATTTACTTTAATGCCTGGATAGTTTTTCTTTCATTAAAAAAGGCCTGTGCAAAAACATGCACAGGCCTGATCCAAATCATCACATCAATTTGCGTTAATCGCTTATGAGGGAGTGTTCGCTTTATAACGCAAAACATAAACCCATGGGCTTAGGCCCCTTTTATTTATTTTGGTGCCTATGCTTTCATGCCTGCAGCCGACATCAAAAAACGAAAAACCATTGAAACAACGCCCAATGCCAGGACACTGAGTGCCCATATCACAATCATCCACACAACGCCTTTCCAGAAGATAAACCGTCTCTTCTCTGCAAGTGGTTTCATCATGTTATCTCCTCAGTGGTACCCTTCTCCGGCACGGACTTTTCCTCTAAAGACGTAGTAGCTCCAGAAGGTGTACCCGAGGATAACTGGCAAGACAGGCAAGCTCCCCGCCAACATAAACGCCAGGCTGATTTCTGCAGAAGCGGCCTGATAAATCGTTACCGAAGGTGGAATGATGTTTGGCCATATACTGATACCTAGACCTGAAAATCCAAGAAAAATTAATAATAGTGTTAATAAGAAAGGGGTGTAGTGTGCATTTTTACGAATACCCTGTATAACGCCCCAAAAACTGATTAACACCAGTACTGGAACCGGCAAGAACCAGAACAGATTGGGTAGCGTAAGCCAGCGTTTAGCGATGGCTGGATGAGTTAACGGAGTCCATACGCTGATAATCCCTATAACCAACAACAGTGCGGTTAGCAGCGGCAGCGTTAAACGGAACATCTTTTTCTGCAATCGACCTTCCGTTTTCATGATTAGCCATGTTGACCCTAGCACGCCGTAAGCAATGACCAGACCTGCACCGCAAAACAGTGCAAAAGGTTCAAGCCAGATGAGAGGTGAACCGGCATATTCTCGTCCATTGACCGGCAACCCATTGATTAAGCTACCGACAACCACACCCTGCATAAAGGTCGCCAAAACGGAACCGGCAATAAACGCTTTATCCCAGTGCTGGCGGTGTGCAGGAGGGGCTTTAAAGCGAAATTCAAACGCTACACCACGGAAAATCAGCCCAATCAACATCAGCGTGAGTGGAGCCGCCAGTGCATCCGCGATGACCGCGTAGGCCAATGGAAACGCACCATAAAGACTGGCCCCTCCCATAACAAGCCAGGTTTCATTGCCATCCCAAACAGGAGCTACCGTGTTGATCATCAGATCGCGTTCCGACGCGTCTTTATTAAAGGGAAAGATAATCCCTATCCCTAAATCAAAACCGTCCATCACGATGTACATCAGGGTGGAGAAAATAATGATGCCGAACCAGACAAGCGAAAGGTCAATCATTCTGGCTCCCTCCCTCAGCATGATTCATGGCTGAAAGTGGACGTGCGGGCGTATTCATTTGACCGGGCCCCCCCTCCACTGCCTGATGCCCTTCTCCCTCCACGGGTCCCTGCTTAATCAACTGCATCATATAGAGGTACCCCACACCAAATACGGAACTGTAGACCACGATAAAGGCCAACAGGCTCAAACTCATGTGCAGATCACCATGCGCCGAGACCGCATCCCGGGTTCGTTGCACGCCATAAACAACCCACGGCTGACGACCAATTTCTGTTGTGAACCACCCCGCTAAAATGGCAATCAGCCCGGATGGTCCCATCAGCAATGCAAACCAGAGAAATGGTCGATAGTGATAAAGTCGCTTTTTATAGCGCAGCCACAGGCTGAAAAAACCCTGCGCAATCATGAACAGTCCCAGACCGACCATCAACCTGAAGGACCAGAACACAACAAGCGAGTTAGGCCTGTCCGCAGCGGGATAACTTTTAAGAGCAGGAACCTGTTTCGTCAGGCTATGGGTCAGAATAAGGCTGCCCAGATAAGGAATTTCAACCGCATATTTGGTGCGTTCCTGCGCCATATCCGGCACACCAAAGAGGATAAGCGGCGTAGCTTCACCCGGTCTGTTTTCCCAGTGCCCTTCAATGGCAGCAATTTTTGCTGGCTGATATTCGAGGGTGTTCAGGCCATGTCCATCCCCCAGAAAAGCTTGTATGGGTGGCACAATCAGCGCCATCCAGAGCGCCATGGAGAACATCTTGCGGATAGCCGGAGTATCGTTCCCTTTGAGCAAATGCCAGGCACCCGAGGCGCCCACAAAAAAAGCACTGGCGAGGAATGCGGCCGTGGTCATATGCACCAGTCGCCACGGGAAAGAAGGGTTAAGGACAATCTTTAGCCAGTCTTGAGGGACAACCACGCCGTTTTCAATAATGTACCCCTGCGGTGTATGCATCCAGCTGTTGGATGCCAGGATCCAGAAGGTGGAGATAAGCGTACCCAGCGCCACCATGCAGGTGGCAAAGAAGTGCAGCCCAGGCCCTACTTTGTTGCGGCCAAAGAGCATGACTCCAAGGAACCCCGCCTCCAGGAAAAAGGCCGTGAGAACTTCATAGGTCAACAGCGGGCCAGTAATGCTTCCGGCAAATTGTGAGAAACCACTCCAGTTAGTGCCAAATTGATAAGCCATCACCAACCCGGAGACCACGCCCATGCCAAAGTTCACGGCAAAGACTTTTGACCAAAAGTGATAAAGATCCTCATAAATGCCCTGGCGTGTTTTCAGCCACATGCCTTCAAGGACCACAAGATAGCTGGCAAGGCCAATAGTGATTGCCGGAAAAATAATATGGAACGACACCGTAAAGGCAAATTGAATTCGTGCAAGATGAAATGCATCTAAGCCAAACATATTCTCTCCTTATTATGGGCGAAATACTTACTCAGGACTGAGTTCCCGATGATTTCGCCCATAGCATCACCTGCAGATTTACCTGCTGGGATATCCGGATAATATAAATAACGAGGTGATATTAATTAAATATCCAGCGCAACCAGAAAACGAGAAACCATGTTATAAGCAGCAACAGTGGCTACGGCTTCTACCGTTTTAGTATCACCAATCCATGATTTTAATAACTCGATCAGGTCAGCATCCACGGTAACATTTTTTGTTGACTGGTAGGTAAGAGAGAGCAGTGCCAGCTCAATTTGGTTAAATAAGGTCTCATCAACAACGGCTTGTTTCAATGCCTGCGCTTTTGCTTCGTTGCCGCCTGCTTGCAGATATGCCGGGTAATGCACCCCCCATTCAAATTCTGCGTTGTTCAATACCGCAACACGCAACATGATGAGTTCACGATATTCAAGCTCAAGGCTGAAATTTGCGCGAACCCGGCGCAGAAGTTCGTTCCAGCCAGTAGCCAACGGGAAACTCTTAAGCAAAACCCTATCAATACCAATTAATTCCCCACCGGGCCGACGCGCTTGCATCGCTTCCAGCAACTCCGCAGGAACAGGATCATTATCCTGCCATGGCATAACACGTACATTACTCATAGAATCCTCGTGCAGATGAATTTTTATATTTCGTAATTAGAAGGCTTGTTTATTCTTAATCCAGAATATGCGAAATCAGGGTATCGAAATCGCTTTTAGATCTGACACCCGCAAACTCCATAACCACCTCTCCCCTGACAAACAACTTGAAGAAAGGAATAGAACGAATGCCATGTTGAGCCGCTAATTCTGGTTGCTCATCGACATTCACTTTAATAATTTTTAATTTCCCTTCATTCTCCTGTGCAATTTCGTCAATGACAGGGGAAACAGAACGGCATGGGCTACACCAGGGTGCCCAGAAATCAATTAAGACAGGAAGCTTTGCTTCCAGTACTTCACTCGAAAACTCTTCAACAGACAGCTCTTTAATTGCCATAATTCTTTTCCTTTATATTTTTTTGCAGGTGGTTCTATTGATTCACTGTGAGAACCATGCGGAATTTGGCCTCGCCCGAGCGCATTTTTCGCCAGGCCTGCTGCGCGTTTTCCAGTGGCAGAGTTTCAATCATGGCGCGCACATCGGTCAGCAGGCTGAAATCCAGGGCTTTCTCTAATTCAACAGGTGTCCCGGTAATGGCACCCTGTACAGAAATTTCCCTGCCTACCATAAAGCCCGGCATCAGTGACAAGTTGTCTTTTCCAACCCCCACCACCATCAATTTCCCTTGAGGGGCAAGTGCAGGTACAAGCGCAGATACGGCAGAACTATCGGTGATGGTCGACAAAATTACCTGCGCTCCCCCTAACCCTTTAATCACTTCTACCGCATCCTCTTTATTGATATCGATATAAACGTGCGCCCCAAGTGCCTTAACGTCCTGAGCGATGTCATCACCCCGTCCTACCGCGACCACACGAAATCCCATTTTTCGCGCATATTGCAATGCGAGATGGCCAAGCCCACCCACACCCTGAATGACCACGGTATCACCCGCCTGGGCCCGGGATTTTCTTAACGCGTTGAAAGTAGCAATACCGGCGCAGAGCAAGGGGGCGGCGTCTACGGAAGAGAGGTCTTCCGGGATAGCCACCAGCCCCGTGGCTCTTGCAAGCATATACTCCGCATACCCGCCATCACGCGAACTGCCGGTGACTGGCTGATTTTGACAAAGATTAAAGTGACCAAGACGGCACTGCTCACAGGCGTTACAGTGCCCGCCCAGACGGCCAATACCGACACGCTGTCCTGGTTTTAAATAAGCCGGGACCTGCTCTGACACTTGAACGATAGTACCCACCACCTCGTGGCCGGGTACTCGAGGATACTCTACCCCTTTCTCAAGTCCTTCAATGGCCCCCGTATCAGCACCACAGATGCCACAAGCTTCCACTTTTATCAGCACCTCGCCTGGGCCGGGAACCGGTATCACACGTTCGACCATTTCCAGTTGACCTGGAGTTGTGACTTGCATGGCTTTATATGTCTTTTTCATTACGTCTCTCCTTGTCATTTCATTCGGAAATGGATCCGGTGTTTGATGCCATCTTTGCCGTCAGTCGGTTAACACCTTCTCGTGCCGCTTCAATAGCACCCGCGAGATAGCCGGGAACCGTCGCAGACCATTCACTGGCAATGCCTGTCAGGCAATGCGCCCACTCACCTTCGGCAGGAAAAGCAGGGGGAGCATGATGCTCTGCCTGTAACACTAAATCGTGTGGCGTGGCCGTAAAGGGATCGGCTGACCAGTCTTTAAGAAACTCAGCAATGGGAAACGCGGCTTTATCACCAAATAGCCTGACCATCTGCGCACGGCACAGTGAAAGCACGGTATCTTCCCCAAGCGACTGGCGAGATTGCGCGGGAATGCCGAGAAAACCAAAAAGGGCATTGACCCCACCAGGCACGGATACGTCATGCAACTCACCCAGCGGGCCGACCATACTTCGCCCTTCACCGGACAGCCCATCTGCCGTCCAGAATGATTCATCATAGAGCGCAATATATTTTGCCTGCGGTGCCATCCACGTGCCGGTATGCCCCCAGTCGTCTGTTAATTTTTTGGGTAGTGAAGGGGTAAAGTGAATAGTGTTAGCCAGCATGGGAGGCAACGCCAACAGCAGATGTTCGGCCTGTACGACGAGATGCTCACCGCTCATTGTGATGCCTCGTAGCGTGATCTGTTCGTCCGCACGTTCGGCATGGGTGATACGCACGCCGGTGAAGATATTTTCTGCTGGCAACCGTTGTTGAAGTTTTTCTATCACCTGAGACATGCCATCACGCACACGCATGGCAGGAGGGGAAGAGACATATCCGGGGTGGCGAGAAATCGAACCGATGGAGCGTTCATACAACAAATCACCCGCTTCATTTTGCGGGATAAGCGCAACACCCAATTCCGCGAGCACCCTGACCACATCAGGCTGTACGGCAGGCCAGATCCAGGTTGCACCTAAATCAACGCCCGTATTTCCGGCCTGCTGGATGCGCCCTCCAGTAAACTCCCTACCTTCAAGCAAGAGATAATTGATATTGGCTCGCTCCAGCAGACTGGCGGCATATAAGCCACTTAAGCCCGCGCCGACGATAGATACCTGCGTTTTTATCATTGTGCGGTTTCCTGCATTGCTGAAAGATGGCCTTTTTTTATATACAACAACGTATTGTCCGATCCGGCACTGAACACCAGCGATTGTGCGACGGGAATGCGTAGCCAGCTTCCTTTCCCGTGAATGCCATTTCCCTCGATCAGGGCGCCCTCCAGAATGAACAGTTCTGCACCACCGATTAGCGCAGGCTCAAACAGCAGCGTCCCGGTCATCAGGCTCAGCAGGGCGGCGCTCTCTTGTTCGTTTTCAAACAGAGGGCAAATTTTTAATTCGCCATCCTCATACCAGTTCACAGCATCACGGGTATCAATACGAACTCGTGGGTGCTTGCCCGTCATCATCTGCCCAAGTTTGACGAAAATCGTAGTACCATTTTGGCTATGAGGTTGATGAGAGGAACCCGGCGGATTTCGTAAATACCACCCGGCAGGGTAATTGCTCTCCCCTTCGGAAAATTGACCAGCCAAAACCAGAATTTCTTCTCCACCCGGATGGCGATGGAAAGGGAATGTCGTTTCAGGAAGATAGCGAACAATACTGGTGGCGCGTGCAACCTCTCCACCGATCCGATCCAGCATCACTCGATCAACACCCGCTTGTGGCGAGTTAACCCATTTATAATCTTCATTGGCTATAGTGACTCGCCGGTTAAAATCGTGGTTAATCAACATCCTGAAATCCAGAGGTATCAATAAAAAGTGACTCTCCTACAGGAGAGTCACGGAGCGAAGGTTATTTTGGCAATGCGTCAAACGCATCGAGGGCATGGCTTGAGTAGACCAGCGCAGCTCCCGTATTCAGGGTAATAGCGACAGCTAACGCCTCTGCAATCTCTTCACGTGTTGCGCCATGTTTCGCAGCAGCTTCTGCATGAACAGACAAACAACCATCGCAGCGCGTGGTGATAGCAACCGCCAGCGCAATCAGTTCATGGGTTTTGGCATCCAGATGCCCGGACGCTGCGGCACCTTTCTCCATTTTGTCGATACCCTGCATAAACTCAGGCTGCAGGCCCGCAAATTTACCGACGGCAGAGCGTAATTCTTTACGCAGTTCAGTCCAGTCCAGATACATGTAAACCTCTTTAAGCGTTAGGGTGATTACGCAACAGCGTAGATACGCACATCAGGTGCGCTGTTCAGATAAGGTTTCAGCGCTTCAACTACATCGTCGGTGAAGAGCTGAGAACTCAGGTAAGCCTGCGCCTGTTGTTCAGTTTTAAAACCATGCAGAACCTGAACGTCTTCTTTGCGCACCAGCAGTTCTTTTGATACCGCACCTTCAATGTTGCTGAGGAAAGGTGCTTTATATTTTTGGTACACCGCTGCTGCCGCAGCACGGTTGTGTTCACTGATATCCAACGTAATTTGCAAATAAGCCATGGTTAACTCCTGGATTCGATTAATTACCGGTCGGTCATAAATACAGCCGAACGCGTCTCAAATGTTGCACGGTGTCAGGCCTCTTCATCCTCTCCCGGATAAGAAAACAGAAAGAAAATCTTTTTGTTTAAATCTGACTCATAGCTAAGCCATTTGAGAGGTTTGTTATGATCACCCTCACCGTTTCTGCATTATGTTAATGATCTTCAACCGAAACAAATGAGATAATCTTGATTATATAAAAAGGTTTTCTATCTAATATGAAGATACCCACTCATCTCAATGCATTACGCGCCTTCGAAGCCAGCGCCCGTCACCAGAGCTTCTCCCTGGCAGCCGAAGAGTTGAATGTTACCCCTGCAGCCGTCGGCCAGTTGGTGCGTTCCCTGGAGGACGTGGTGGGTTACCCGCTATTCCATCGCAGCAATAACCGACGTGCCGCCCTGGTGCTAACGGAACCCGCGATACGCGCATTACCCGACATCCGCGCCGGATTTCAAAGCCTGAACCTTGGGATGACGCTTCTGCGTGAAGGCGCAACAAATGGCATTCTCAATGTCACGATCAGCCCCGCCTTTGCAGCGAAATGGTTGCTACCACGAATTGAAGATTTCCAGATCCGCTGGCCAGACATTGATGTTCGTCTTGAAACCAGTCTTAAAATCCTCGATTTCACCGCACAGGGTATAGACGTGGGGATTCGTTACGGGTTGGGTCAGTGGGAAGGATTACAGGCAGAACTATTGATGTCCGAAGAAGTGTTCCCGGTTTGTGCGCCGTCAATGATGTCTTTAAATCCGGCCCTAAATTGCCTGACTGGCGTCCCGGAACAGACGCTGATCCACGACCTGTCGATGGAACATCACAAAGATTTTATTACCTGGGAGCAATGGCTAAAGCGTTTCAATGTCCAGGCGATTGCCCGAAAACCCGGGCTCAGAATCAATAACTCAGCGGCAGTTTTGCAGGCCGCGATTGATGGGCATGGCATTGCGCTGGCACGTAGCATCATGGTTGAAGATGACCTTAAAAGTGGTCGTCTGGTCCGACTTTGTCCTGAGGTGTCACTGCCCAGCCCGCTGGCCTATTACCTCGTATATCGCCCCGGTTGCGACAGCCTTCCTAAGATTGCCTGGTTCCGCGAATGGGTTATCCAGCAAGCGGAAATTGTTAACCATAAACGCTCCCCTACGGAATGATATTATCCCGGCAACATTAAGGCTACTACGATTAATGCTTAGGAATTAATCAAACATGTGCATAAATAGCCATCGTTTAATTTAGTAATAATTCGATGGCTACAAAGGCTAAATAACATGTATAGCTCTGAGTAAAAAATAAATAGCCGCACCTAATAGCATGCTGGCAAAGATAATGTTAAGTACGCGCTGCCGTTTTTTGAGGCGATTAACTACACTTGCACCTCCCCATCCACCAACCGCCCCGCCAATAATCAACCACATAACGTAACTGATATCTATTGGATGCGAAGGACTGTAACTTAATGCGGTAATCGACCCCATAAAACTAATAATCAACAGGGATGTAGCAATTGCCTTCACCACACTAAAATGGAACTCATAAACCAGTAAAGGAACAACCAAAAAACCGCCACCAATCCCTAATAACCCAGATAAACCACCCGCAAGCAGGGTGAATAACCATGAGCGGATTGAAGAAGAATGAGTGCAATTTTTTATAATACGACTATTTGCACTCGTTCGCTTTGTAAATATTTTCAACGAAACAAACATCATGACGATGCTAAAAGCGCCCGAAGAAAGTTATTTCACAGTACAGCGATTTTATTTTTCATGACCCCAACTCACCGCACATTGGCTCTCAAAATCCGAAACTGACGCTGGCCGTTTTTACGGATTACAATTGCCTTTACTGCAAAAAGTTTGATCCTTACCTGGAAAAGATTGTTGAAAAATATCCAGATGTTGCTGTGGTATTCAAGTTCTTACCCTATCGTTCCGAAAGTTCGGTCACCTCGGCAAGAGACGCATTAACTGTATGGCGTGCGCACCCTGAGCAGTTTATGAAATTTAACGATATCTTGATGGCGAAAAAGGGATATCACGATAACGCCAGCATTGAGGAAGCGAAAAAGAAAGCGGGAGTCATTGTGGGAACACCTGACGATCAAAGCCTGGAGACAATCAAGAAAAGCCTTTCTATCGCCGAGAAGTTAGGCATACAGGGAACACCGGCAACGCTGATTGGCGATGAAATCGCTATCTGGCTGGATCCCTTTTGAACAATTCGATGCCATGGTCAGCGATGCGCTGAAAAAACAGTAATAAACTTCTGGGGGACGATCCCCCAGAACGTCGAGACGATATGATGAAATATATTATGCTAATGGCGGTCTGGATGATTCCAGGGTTGGCTTTTTCCGAGGTTTCCGTCCCCCAGATAGTTAAAAATTTCGGAGAGCAGCAAGGGATAACTATCATCAAAATGATAGATTCGCCCGGAGGTGTTAAAGGCTGGATAGGCAAGTATCAGGATATGGGGGTTAACTTGTTTTTAACTCCTGATGGCAAACACGTTATCTCGGGGTATCTTTATGATGAAAAAGGTAAAAATCTGAGTGAGGAGTATTTCAAAAAAGAGATTTATGTCCCTTTGGGCCGCGAAATGTGGAAAACGCTGAATAGTGCCCGCCCCCTAAAGGAAGGCGTTGATTCAGCTCCCAGGAAAGTCATTGTCTTTGCCGATCCATTCTGTCCCTATTGCAAAGAGTTCTGGTCCGAAGCACAGCCTTGGGTAAAAGCAGGTAAGGTACAGCTGAATACACTGCTGGTCGCTTTTCTAAACCCCAAAAGCGGAAGAAATGCGACAGCGCTCCTAAATGCCAGCGATCCGGTAAGCGCATGGAATGAGTATGAGCTTTCTGGTGGTAAAAAATTACCGCGCTTTGACGGTGTCACTCCCCGGGAAACGTTTAATCTTCTTCAGCACCACCAAAAACTGATGGATGACTTAGGGGCTAGTGCGACTCCGGCAATCTATTACATGAATGATAGTAATGAGCTACAGCAGGTTATCGGCATGCCTGACGTAGGGCAACTGGTCGATATGTTCGGTCCAAAACCCTAAATAAATCACTGGTAGCGCCAGAAGGCGTGTTCAGGGACTGGTTCTCTTTGGGACAGCTCTGGCGCTATTTTTTACACTCGTTGAATTGCCACAACTTCAGTAGCCATCTGTTAAACTTTCGTATAAGAAGATGCTATGATAAGTGTTGGACATTCATCCGCACTTCCAGATTTTTCATCAGATTAACCAAAGAAGAGTTATATATTTCTGTCGCCAGCGATAAAAAGTCTTCCTCCGAAGTTTTTTTACGTTGTTCTACAATCATCATTTTTATGATGTTTGGAGCATTATGGGGGAGCGGCATATTTTTCAATTTTATGACCAAATCACTAATCGACTGAGTATTGTTTTCCTCTAATATATTCTGTCCATTCAATTCAGATATGATAACATTTTTCGTAGCATTATCGAGAACAGCAAGCAACTTGTCTAAAAATATTTCTTTAGGCTTTTGTATCAGAGTCCCATTTCTACTTGTCACATTATCTGGAGCTAAGACTGCAACTCTATCTTTGACCACATTTCCAGCAGAAGTTGCGTCTGCCCCCTATGAATGATAGAGTTCCTCAGTTCCCTCATATAATCGACGATGATATTCCCTTCAGAACCTATCTCTTTTTTTATTTTCCTTTCTATCTGAAATTTATCATTGTTGAAGACCACTTTTTTATCTTCAATGTAATCAATAAGGGAAAATATAGACTCAATAAGAACACTATATTGAAACCTTAAATCGTCATGAATCACAGGTGGTCTAAAAGTCTCTATAGTAGCAACAGATTTATTAATTTTTACTAAGTACCAATTTATCGAATTTTTATTTCTTGCATTTATTCATCATCTCCTGATAGTTACTATAGCTAGAGTGTTGCTCCCCAATACCATCAACGATATTTAGATCTCCAATGGCGTAATAATTTACTATAAATATTTTCATGGGTTATCTTACCACAGTCTGTTCTGCCTCATCTTTTATTAATAAAGACTGTTATTTGCAACATCCATAATTAGTACATACACGACTGTCAGAAGCTATTTTACACCGTTCCGTGAAAAACTACAGCCCATTATCTATCCCTACGAATCCTTTCCCATCTCATTAATATTCATAGCATTGGCAACATTTTTAAGCATCAGTTTTAGTTATGAATATATCGATTCAAATCTAATTAAAGAATGTTTTAAAGCAAAACTATTTTTTTACTTTTGAAACTAACCTTGCCCATAAAGATTGTTTTTTATCCGTCGGTGATGATTTCGCCCATGATGGATTCATAAGATCACTTGGTAATAAATATTTATGATCATCATCATCAACGACTATAGCATTTAGCCTCTCAGCTACTTGCAACATCTTACAATACAGGGCCTCGTCAGGATTCTTAGTTGAAATCCTTCCATCATACCAGCCAAGCCAAGGCTCATCATGTTCACTCTGACCGCTCCATATAGCATAAGAATCACCGTTAACGTTATCTACTGTTAGTTCTTTATCGTCATTAACAAGTTGGAGCCATTCTTCACGGCTTATTGGATCACTTGCGCTATCAAACCAACATTCTGTTCTTACTATGTGAAGTTCCCAGCCCATAACCACCTCCGTGTTTTTGATATAGACACATTATTATACAGAACTCTTATCAGTCAATGAGATCTTCTGGCGAAACCCGGCTACACGCCATTTTTTCAAGCAATCTTTGTGCTCTTTTCATTTTTAACTTAAGTGCTTTTCTCTCACCAATTTCCTGATAGTATTCTTCACGACGTTCGTTGACTATCCTCCTGAACTTTTTCAAAAGCTGCTCCAGTGTTTTCATATCTGTTGTCGCTGCTTCTGTTTGGATTTTTTTATACATATACATTACATGAAATTCATCAATCATTTTTGGCTCCTTGTGTAAAGTATGTTTTCACTGCCATTTTTAGCTTTCAAATCAGGTTTGTTATCAACCCCATAAAGGGGAAGATATACGTTAGAACACATCAACATATTGACTCCGCCAGAACGGTGCAATGCATTTTAGCTAATGCCAGCTTAACCCCTTTAAAATCCACCTCAGCCAGTTTTCCAGCAGCGTTCTTTTTCCATGCTTTTTTCAGAAGATGTTTTTCAGCATTTCTCATCGCCAGTTCGATTAGTTTACAGATAAACTCATGATCCATTACATGCGTTATAATCATATTACTGGTCGTTTTATCCTTCGAGTTAAAAAGCTCCGCATAGATATGCAAGGACACGACATAAAAAATTTCAGTAGATTTATTTTTAAATGCATTCATTTTTATTTCCTCTTTAGTTTAATGTTGGAATAGAAAAATATTTTTAATAGCATCAGCGGTATACACACTTATACACAATCCAAAGCCGTCGAAGATGCTGTTTTACTTTCACATAGTTAACATTCCCGGAGATCCGTTCCACTTTTTGTTCACCACCAGCCCCATAAAAATCGTTCTTTGTTTTTTCGATAATATTTTCAATAACTTCATTCATATCCTCCTTATTTTTCAGTAAGTAGTAGAAATGCGCAGGCTGGTTTCGCAGTCGTTTATTCATATAACGGTTATAACAATACTCAGCTTCTTTGATAAACTGCTCTGTCGTATTAAGTTCTATCTTCATATATTCCCCATTCTTTGTTTAAGATAATAAGAGACCCTGAGCGAAAAAATATCTATTCGCCCGGAAACAGTATTTATGTTTTATGCTGCGTTCTAACGTGAGTTCCGAATGGTAGTTTCAATCCATTCATCTATCTCACTCTCGACAAAAGCGACGCACCGTGGACCTATTTTCACCCTGTCTGGAAAGTTCCCTTCCTTAATACGCTCATATAAGGTAGTGCGACTGAATCCTACCCGATTAAGCACTTCAGGCACCCGGATAAATCGTTTAATGTTATTTTCAGTATTTTCTTTCATTGTCTATCCTCTGTTATTGCGATGAGAACAATAATAACGAATTCGCTTATGACGTTTTAGGGGCGTTCATAAAAGAGTTTTTTGAAAAATATGAAGGGAGATGAACGGAAAGAGGTTCGTTAAGGCTGGATGCGATCACGTTCGCTCACGGCGAACGTAACCCTTTTTACTTGGCTGATTTTTTCTTCTTCTTATCGTCCTCAACATGCTTATCAACAGGTGAGTCTTTTAAGTGATTGTTTTGCATGATGTAATCTTCAAGCGATTTTAGATAGCTTGCATCAGTCAGAAAAGCCATTGCCAGCGGGTAGTCCGTTGCCTTTAGCATTCCTTCGTCACGATCGTTGTCGCTGTCTTCATGAAGTAGTGAAGAAATCAGCGAAAGCGGGATTTTGACGCCATTGTCCTCACTCCAGAAAATCAGGTCCATCATCGGAATAAGACGATATTCAATAATTTTTCTGAACGTGCTTTTACCGAAACGATACTCCCGTTCCGCAGGAGCTTTCATCTTTAGCTGCCTCTTCCATTGCGGGATCAGCACTTTCAGATGTTCAATGATTTCTTCGGTTGATGCCTCTTCCAGATGTATATCGACCGTAATACGCGAAAGGTTATTAAGGGATGTCTCTTTTAGATACTCTGACAGAAATTCGGATTCGCTTAACGCGGAAAGCTCAGGAGTGGCTTCGGTTAATGCCAGCGTTTTCGCATAAAATTGCGCGTGGCTTCGTGTCGTAGGGTTTACCGCATAGGTTCTGGCAAGCTCATGTCCAAGAGTGGCAGTATCACCGCTGAAAAAGATTTCGCCTCGCAAAATTTTATAACGGTAGTCATCCAGCAATAATCGATTAAAGGTTGGTATGGTATTCCGGCTCAACAACATCCTGTAGGCCAAGATACGCCGCTCAATCTCCACATAAAACTGTTGAAGGCTTAGCTTCTCTATCGCCTCATAGCGTTCAACATCAAACCATGCTTCCAGTGCTTTCCTGATTTCACTTCTTTTCATCCATCCTCCTGCGATCCATTACGCTCTCTTTAGCTGTTTTAACCGACAGAACAATCGGTTGGCCAGTAAACCATCAGCGCAATACGTTTGGGCTACAGGGTCCCATGCTGATATGTCGCTTTACCTGCTCGGAGTATGTTAGAGGGCTTAACGCGGGGAGGATTGTTCCCTGATTTCTTCACAGAGCACGGTTTGAAATGGTTTTGCCCTCACCTGAAAGATGAGTGTCTGAAAGGATTTCTAGTGAGAAAGGACGGATTTTAGATGTAAAAAAAGCCCGTATAAACGGGCTTTTTTTGTACCACTTTATGCATCATAAAATCAAAACCATTCTTCAAGTTATTGATTTTATTACTAATTTGGCGGAAGCGTAGAGATTCGAACTCTAGAACCCTTTCGGGTCGCCGGTTTTCAAGACCGGTGCCTTCAACCGCTCGGCCACGCTTCCAATGAGGCGCACTATAAACACCTCCGTTCGGACTGTAAAGCACGATTTTATTCAACCGCCTTAAAAATAAACAAAATCGTGCTATTCGCCTGAAATTCAGGCGGTTTGCGCAGAATTTCAGCGAAAAACACCGCCTCTGCGTTAGTGTTTTTTGATGTACATATCTTTGGTGTAGTAATACCCCAGCTTGTCAGGCATGAACCCACCCACCCACGGCTTCACCAGGTGTGTGCGCACATAGTGATAAACCGGAACGGCAGGTACATCCTGCCCCAACATATCCTCGGCCTGCTGGTAGAACTTACCCCGGGTCGCCGCATCGGCTGCTTTGGCCGCATTGTGCAGAGCCTCATCGTAGGCAGGATTGCTGTATTGGGTGGTGTTTTCACTATCGCCAGTACGGAAGTTATTAAGGAAAGTCGCCGCGTCATCATAATCGGCAATCCACGAATAGCGCACAGCGTCAAAATTATGCGTATGCATGGTATCGAGCATGGTCTTCCACTCCTGGTTTTGCAGCTTAACCTCAACGCCAAGATTCTTTTTCCACATCGAACTGGCAGCAATGGCAATTCTCTGGTGCGATTCCGAAGTGTTGTAGAGCAGATTAAACACCAGTGGATGGGCCTCATTATAGCCCGCCTCATTCAGTAGCTTTTTCGCCTCAGCAATACGTTTATCGCGCGGCCAGCTGGCGTACTCCGGGTTTTGCAGTTTGACCCCTCCAACTTCCGGCTGACTGATAAGCCACGCCGGACGCTGTCCCTGCCCCAGCACCTTCTCGGCGATAATATCTTTGTCGAGCGCCATATTCAGCGCACGACGTACACGGGGATCGTTAAACGGCGGACGGGTAGTATTGAACTCGTAATAGTAGGTTGCCAGCTGCGGCGAAACATCCAACTGATTGCCAATGGTTTTCTTAAGCTGGGCAAACTGATTAATCGGGACGGTATATACAATGTCGATCTCACCCGCTTTATAGCGGTTCACATCGGCAGCTTCGGAACTTATCGGCAAATATGTCACCTTATTGATAACGGTATGTGCATTGTCCCAGTAGCGCGGATTGCGCTCGGCCACGATGCGCTCATTCACTACCCAAGTTGAGAGCTTATAGGGACCGCTGGTCACCATATGCTCCGGCTTAGTCCACTTATCGCCATAACGCGCGATGAGCACTTTATCGAGTGGAACCATCGAAGGGTGTGCCAGCATTGCCAGGAACGCCGCATTCGGCTGATTCAACGTTACCTCAAGAGTCGTGTCATCAATGGCTTTCACCCCCAGCGTCTCGGGCGTTTTTTGCCCTCGCGCGATCTCCGCAGCGTTGACGATATGAATGTTGCCAGGATAACTCGCATAAGGGGAAGCGGTAAGCGGTGAGACCAGGCGCTGCCAGCTCCAGACAACATCCTGCGCGGTGATTGCCGAACCGTCGGACCAGGTCACTCCTGGGCGTAAATGAAATGTCCAGATGGTGTTATCCTTATTTTCCCATTTTTCCGCCAGTCGAGGCTGGATCTCCCCCGCCGGTGAAACGCTAACCAATCCTTCAAAGAGATCGCTGAGGATATTAAACTCAACGTCACTTTCGACTTTATGCGGATCCAGCGATGATGGCTCGCTACCGTTATTTCTGACTAACTCCTGTTTCTCTGCCAATACCGTTCCCGGCGGCACCTGGGCGGCCAGCGCTGGGATTGCCATTGAGAACAGGCCGACCGCCAGTAGCACACGTGTGATGTGATTATATTTTTGTGATTTCATATCCCTTGCCTTTATTACGTTTGGTTTGTACCCTCTCCAGACTTAGTCGCAGAATGGAGATAACACAATATTTTTCAGTTACTTATCAGATTTAGATCTAATTCTTCAAACTGAACATACGAACATGCTATTCACGTGATATTTTACGGAATAATATGCTATATAAAGCCGTTCAGGGCTAAGTAAAGATGGGTAAAAGCACTATGGCTTCAGCTCTGCTTTTTTTATGCTTGGTTATTAATTACATCTGTCATAAGAGAGTGACTCATGGATCGTATAATTACATCGTCGCGTGACCGTTCATCGCTGCTCAGCACGCACAAAGTTCTGCGAAACACCTATTTCCTGCTTAGCCTGACGCTGGCATTCTCCGCCATTACGGCGACGGCCAGCACAGTGCTAATGCTACCTTCTCCGGGTCTGATTTTGACGCTGGTCGGTATGTATGGCCTGATGTTCCTGACCTATAAAACAGCGAATAAGCCGGTAGGTATTCTGTCGGCATTCGCCTTTACTGGCTTCCTGGGTTATATCCTGGGGCCAATGCTTAACGCTTACCTGTCTGCGGGCATGGGCGATTTGATTGGTCTGGCGCTGGGCGGTACCGCTCTGGTGTTCTTCTGCTGCTCAGCATATGTGCTGACCACGCGCAAGGATATGTCCTTCCTTGGCGGGATGCTGATGGCGGGCGTGGTGGTCGTACTTATCGGTATGGTCGCCAATATTTTCCTGCAGTTACCGGCTCTGCATCTGGCGATCAGCGCGGTGTTTATCCTGATTTCTTCAGGTGCCATCCTGTTTGAGACCAGTAACATCATCCGCGGCGGTGAAACCAACTACATCCGTGCGACCGTTAGCCTGTACGTCTCGCTGTACAACATCTTCGTCAGCCTGTTGAGCATCCTTGGCTTCGCCAGCAGAGACTAACCTTTTCCCCGGCTGTTCCGAGGCCCCGCTTATGCGGGGCCTTATTTTTTGCTACACTGCCGCCAGTTTCAGCAGTATGTGAAAAATTATGTTTATCTTCGAAGACAATGAAATTGAGACCGATAACGACGGTTATCTGAAAGATACCACCCAGTGGAATGAAGCGATGGCGATAGTTATCGCTGATCAGGAAGGGATTACTCTGTCCGCCGAACATTGGGAAGTGGTGCGCTTTGTGCGCGACTTTTACCTGGAGTTCAACACTTCACCGGCCATTCGTATGCTGGTGAAGGCAATGGCGAACAAGTTTGGCGAAGAGAAAGGCAACAGCCGCTACCTTTATCGTCTGTTCCCGAAAGGCCCGGCTAAGCAGGCGACAAAAATTGCCGGGCTGCCCAAACCGGTCAAATGTATCTAATACAGAATGGCGAATTTTAGCCACTCTCTGGTGGGTTGATGGGGTTCTGTCAGCACTCTGTCGACCCGCGCGCTGCGTGGCCCACCGGCCTTCAGCCAGTCAATCAACTTATCCACCTGCTGAGATTCGCCACAGGCGAGAACCTCTACGCCACCGTCATCAAGATTACGCGCATAACCCGTTATCCCGAGCCGTAGCGCTTCACGCTGGGTTGAATAGCGAAAGCCGACGCCCTGAACGGAACCGTATACCCACGCCATCGTGCAAACCGTTGCCATTTTCTCTCTCCTTTCCGGCCAATGACTCAATACTGAGGATAGCAAATTCTTTCAACGTACATGCTTGGGCAATACGCCATAATGTTGGCGAAAACGAGCGGTAAAGCGCGACCCGCACAGGTAGCCGCTGTTTAGCGCAATTTCACCAATGGGCCGCGACGTCGACTGTAATTGTCCCAGCGCGTAGGCCATACGCACCTCTTCCACTATCTGGCGAAAGCTCCGGGACTCCTGTTGTAGGCGGCGGCGCAACGTCGATTCGCCCAGAAATAGCATTTTAGCGACTTTCGCCACACTCCACGTCTCGGCTGGCGACAGCATAATAATTTGCCTGACCTGACCGGTTAGATCCTGCTGCCGCTCGTTGAGCAAGGGTCCGGCGTATCCTGCCTGATACAGCGCCAACAGCAATCCCATTGCCTGATGATGCTGTAACTGGGCGGAAAGCCCTCCACGTACTGCCTGCAGGACGTTCTGCCACATAAACGTCAGTTCCGGGGCCAGCGGCACGCACAGCGACGTCAGACGTCCGATCTGCGGCTCGCTCATATAGAGAGCCTTAAAATCCGCCAGCAGTTCAGGAGTTAATGAAAGAAGATCGGAGCAAAACAGTCCGTTTTCCGGCTGATTAATCACTTCAAGCTCAACATCGGCAGGCAGAATAATCAGCTGCTGCGGCGTCGCCAGCATCTGGCTGGCTCCCTGCATAATCACCTTACTGCCGCGGTTTACCCGACATAGTGCAGGTGAAAACAGCGTGACGCGGTGCAGCTTGCATAATCGCCGGGTGGTGATTTCCGACGCCGTTAAAGTATTATGCTGAAAATTGATACGCCGCATCAGGCTACCCTTATTTGTTTATCGCCCAGCCATCGCTGTTAATTCCGCGCTGGCGATTACGTGGCTATGCAACATAAAACCGACTAACGCTCCGCTAGCCTGGGCATCAATAGGTAATGTCGGCGTATCAAGCGCCCACACCGTAAAGCGATAGCGATGTGGTTTATCCCCGGCAGGTGGACACGCGCCGCCAAAACCCGCATAACCAAAGTCATTACGCCCTTGTACCGCTCCAGCTGGCAGTTTAGCGTTATTTTTGTCACCAGCGCCAGCAGGCAAACTCGCCACCTGTTCGGCGATATTGACGACCGTCCAGTGCCACCAGCCGCTGCCAGTTGGTGCATCCGGGTCGTAAGCGGTCACTGCAAAACTGCGGGTACCCGCAGGCGCATTTTTCCAGGCGATTTGCGGCGAGATATTTCCGCCTGAGCAGCCAAAGCCGCCAAACCAGTGCGCCTGCGCCAAAGTCGCACCTTCGCGCATATCCGCACTGCTGACGCTAAAGGGGGCGGCAATCACCACGCCGCTCATCATAGACATTATCGCTGCCGCTAATGTTAATTCTGTTTTCATTGTGTTTTCCTCCATGCGTGAGGAAAGTACTGTAAGATCCTGGCGTGATTTTTATTGTGCCAAAGCGCCTGTGTTTTGTGCCGAAACGCTCACCTGTCAATACCGGTGGAATGGTGCTTGCATCGGCCACTTGTGCTAACCTACGCGCCATTTTTCGGTGCCGACATCTCCGTTGCTTAAAGGTAGCCCCATGACAGATTCCGTTTTCCCCCGCTTAGTGTTAACCAAAGGACGCGAGAAATCCCTGCTGCGTCGCCATCCATGGATTTTCTCCGGTGCTGTCGCCCGGATGGAAGGTAAAGCCCGTTCCGGTGAAACCATCGATATCGTTGATTCGCAGGGAAAATGGCTGGCCCGTGGGGCGTTCTCTCCTTCTTCACAGATCCGCGCCCGCGTCTGGAGCTTTGATCGCGATGAAGCCATCGATAACGCCTTCTTCGAACGTCGCCTGCAGCAGGCGCAGACCTGGCGCGAGTGGCTGGCGGCCCGCGACGGCCTTGATAGCTATCGTCTGATTGCCGGTGAATCCGACGGACTGCCGGGCGTCACCATCGACCGTTTTGGCGACTTTTTTGTTCTGCAACTGCTGAGCGCCGGTGCGGAATATCAGCGTGCGCCTATCGTTAGCGCGCTGCAAACGCTGTTCCCGAACTGCTCTATCTACGATCGCAGCGACGTCGCGGTGCGCAAAAAAGAGGGTTTGGATCTGGCGCAGGGGCCGGTCGTCGGCGAACTGCCGCCTGCCCTGCTGCCGATTACCGAACATGGTATGCAGCTGTTGGTGGACATCCAGGGCGGTCACAAAACCGGCTATTACCTCGACCAGCGCGACAGCCGTCTGGCGACGCGTCGCTATGTTGCGGATAAACGTGTGCTGAACTGCTTCTCCTATACCGGCGGTTTTGCCATTTCCGCGTTGATGGGTGGCTGCAGTCAGGTGGTCAGCGTTGACACCTCACAGGAAGCGCTGGACGTCGCAAAACAGAACGTTGAGCTGAATAAGCTGGATCTGTCGAAAGCAGAATTTGTCCGTGATGATGTCTTCAAGCTGCTGCGCAAATATCGCGATCAGGACGAGAAGTTCGACGTTATCGTGATGGATCCGCCGAAGTTTGTTGAAAACAAAAGCCAGCTGATGGGCGCCTGTCGCGGCTATAAAGACATCAACATGCTGGCGATCCAGTTGCTGAACCCCGGCGGCGTGCTGCTGACCTTCTCCTGCTCCGGCTTGATGACCACCGATTTATTTCAGAAAATCATCGCCGATGCCGCTCTGGATGCCGGGCGTGATGTACAATTTATAGAACAGTTCCGTCAGGCTGCCGATCACCCGGTGATTGCAACCTACCCGGAAGGGCTGTATCTGAAAGGGTTTGCCTGTCGCATCATGTAAGTTGAAAAGTGGAGAATCTGCCCGCATATAGCAGGTAATCACGTTTCCCAGGAGGTGCTTATGATAGCCAGCAAATTCGGTATCGGCCAACAGGTTCGCCACACGCTCCTGGGTTACCTGGGCGTCATTGTGGATGTCGATCCGGAGTACTCGCTCACAGAGCCAGAAGAGGACGAAATCGCCGCTAACGACGAACTGCGCATGGCTCCCTGGTATCACGTGGTTATGGAGGATGATGATGGGCAGCCGATTCATACTTACCTTGCGGAAGCGCAGCTTAGCAGCGAACTCAGCGACGAACACCCTGAACAACCCTCAATGGATGAGCTGGCGAGAACGATTCGTCAGCAGCTTCAGGCGCCAAGATTGCGTAACTGATCTAAAATCTAAAAACCCGTGCTGCGGGTTTTTTATTGTCTGTCATTTTATTACGGTATCTGCCAGCGCCTGGCAAATCAGACTGTTGAACTGTCCGTCACGCTGCTGTTTCTCAGTCCAGCGGGTATTAGCCAGCTTCATTTCACGGGAAATACCTGCGCTGGTTTGTGCTAACTGTTGAAAAAATGGCCGCAGCATCTTTCCCCCTGGCAGCGACTGGAGTTTAAACACCGGGCTGCCATCAACATAGCGATATGCCGGCACCTTATTCGGCAAGATTATCGCCGGGAAAGCGTGCTGTGCGTAGCTAGCCCAGAAGGCCGCCGCATTATAGCCACGGGAAAAGTTACTCTCGCAAGCAGGAAGTTCAGCTAACGGCGCGATTCTTTTTTCTGCGGGCCTGAACGCATTTTCCATCCAGCGCGCCATCCCTTCCAGATACCATTTTTGTTTAAACACCGCGTAGCCGTACTGGTACAAATGGAAAAGCTCGTGGGCAGGGGTAACGTTACGTGCGGGCTGTAGCGCAGCGTTAAGCACAATTTTTAATCCGCAGGGAAGCACAGTGCCATCGTTCATGGTTTCCGCCGCTACGCGATCGAAGGCCAGACCGTTGCCTTTAGGGAGAGTCAGCAGGTAGATATTAATCTGCCGGGCCTGGGCGTAGATCTTCTGCTGCAGCGGTGAATGTAACCCCAGCAGCGTAGTATAAAGATATTGCGCCGCCTGGAGCTGGCTTCCGATATCCGTTATCACATCCGGCACGCCACCCCCGAGGCTATCCTGCGGATATTGCAGGGCATCCTTACCCTGCAGGCTGTAGTAAATATGAAAATCATCCACCACGTGCACTTTTTCCAGTCGATGCTCGTGGAGCAAAGCACCGGGCACGCAGCGGGAAACCTGCAGCACATCGCGGGCCGCAAGCGGCGAGCAGCAGCAGGATGCCAGCAGAAGCGCGATGATTCGCCTCATCGCGCTTCTGAACGAAATCGAAGAGGACGGCTATCCAACGTTAGCCTCCCGACCAGTACCGACCAACGGTTCCTCATCATCAACGATCAACCGCTCGCTTGCCTGCTGCCATGCCGCCCAGCGCCTGGCAATGGCGCTGGCGTAATAGCGCTGAGCGTTACTCAGCGCAGCTTGCTGCATACTTTGCTGCAACGCTTTGTCGGAGATGACTTTTATCAACGCCGCCGCCAGAGCGTCTTCATCACCGCAGGGCACCAAAATCCCGGCCTGCCTGTCCTGCAGGATATCGCGTGGACCGTATTTAATCGCAAAACTAATCAGCGGCGTGCCGTAGGCCATCGCTTCAACGGCAGAAATAGACTGCCCCTCCTGGGTCGAGCAAAGCACCGTGCAGCAGGCCGCTTTATGCACCAGGGCGATATCCGATGTAAAGCCGTTAATATGGATCACCTGCTCAAGCCCCCACTCCGCCACCTGCGCACTTAAGTTGCGCCGCAGCGGCCCAACACCATAGGTATGCAGCTGCGCGCCAGGGATCGCCGCCACCACCTGGCGAAACGCGCTCAACAGCAAGGTATGCTGTTTCTCCTCTGAATAACGCGCCAGGTAGATCACCGTTTGTGAAGGAATTTTCTGTGGGGCCGCAGGGATATTGCTGTTATCCAGGTGGTTTGGAATCACCGCCATTTGCTTGTGCGGGAACCCTTCTTGTTGCAAGTCTTGCCACTGTTCATCGGTCAGGATAATCAGCGTATCCACAAGATCCGGTTGTTGCAGAATATGCCGGTACGAGCTTTTCAGCTCGCCGTTGGACAACTGGTGATGAGAGTGGATGATAGCGCTCAGCGAGCACGTCATACGCTGGGCTGGGCGCGAGCAGACAAAGTTTTTCCACGTTTTATTCTTATCGACAATAAAGTGCCAGCCCCCTCTTCCCGCCAGCATGGTTTCCAGCATCCAGGAGAAAAATGCTTCCTCTTGCGCAAAGCGTTTTATTTCACCGTTTGCCAGCGCGATTTCAAGATGGCTTAGCTGCACATTGGCCTTTTTTTCGTCATAGAATTTGCGCAAAAGAATATTCCCCGCGCTATCAAGATAATCCTCAATGATATTTCCCTGAGGACGCTGCAGATAATTGTTTTTACCCACTGGCAGATCCGCACAGGGATTTACAGCGTGCCTGAGTTCAATATTGCCCGCTAACGGTGCCAGCGCGGTGAGTATCTTCATCTCCCGGCAGTCATTTAACCACTGATAAATATTATAAACCGGCACCTCTTCGGGTAGCGCGCCGCGAGCTTTCAGCGCTTTTACCGTTTTCGGTAACGCGGGATCCCACGTCGTGGTAATCAGCCACGGTACGGTGTGCAGATGTTCGGTAAACAGCTTCGCCCGGCGCATAGCCGCCACTTCGATACCATTGCCAACATCGCGCAGCATCTCCAGCAGGAAAACAGGGGTCGCATTATTCGACGGCAATGCGTCGTCCTGCTGGAGCGGCGGCTTTTTTGCCGCTAAATGATATTTCTGATAAGCAATAAAACCGGAAAGATAGTGCTCCACATCATCAATTCGCACGCGATAGCTGTGGTGGCGAATAAAGAAGCTGTTGACGATCCGCGCGGGGTTTTTAAAGAACATCGCCAGTTCGGGCCAGAAAAAGCCGTTCAACAGATAGCGGGCGCGGGTTTCCAGCGCCTGCCAGAACTTCTGCTGGTCAAAATCATTCAGCAAATGCCGATGCTCCGGCGACGCATCCAGCCGGGTCACCATTTCAGACGCCGCCATCATGAGTTCAAGCAGCGTAGGATAGGTGGTGACGCGATGGAGCACGAAATCAAGATGATCGCGCACGTTGCTCAGGCCAAAGCGGAAGTACTTCTCTTCCGGGCGAAAGCGGGTCAACTCGTTGACGCAGTAGCTCAGCCAGTGATCGTGATGCTGCCAGTGTTTATTTTTAATGAAGTACGCGAAGGCTTTTTCCACCATCTCCAGCCACTGCGGTTCTTTGGTCAGGCCGTACAGGCGCATTAAGGCAAAAGCGGCTTCACCATCGTAATAGATGATGCGGAATTTGGCTTTCAGCGAGAGATCTTTGCTGTTCAGTACATGGGCAAACTCACCGCTGAGCGAATCCTGCATAAACGCAAGCCCGGTCGCCAGCTGTGCCATCAGTGGCAGATATTGCCTGTCCCCAGTGACTTCGGTGTATTTCACCAGCGCCAGAACGCTGACGGCGTTGCCGCCGAGTTTGATCTCATCGCCAGTGTCGCAGAGAAATGCGGCCTCGCGGCCATCGTCCAGCGTGCGGACTTCAATCAGGTGACTCACCAGATACGCAATCGCCCGGTCTATCGCCTCACGCACCGCAGGCTGGCGCGTGGCCTCCCAGCCTTCAATCAGCGAATAGGTGGAACTGGCATGGCGCAGCGCGTTATAAGAGCGAACTGGCCGGTCGAAACAGGGAAACCAGCCGTAATGATAGAGGCCGTCTTTCTTCACCTGGCGGGCTAAATAATCAGTGCCTTTTTTAATCACCTCGCCCAGGTACTCATCCTGCCAGTTTTCACCAATCGCGCGATAGCCGGAGCCCCGCCCGTCATGTTCAATCACTTTTGCGCCAAAGCGATCGCAGAAGACGCCCTGAGTTTTGAAACGCCAGAAAGGCTGTTGCGGGTCTTCTGGCCAGTTGAGCTCTTGTTTAAACCGCCGCTGGGCGTAGTTTTGCAGATTAACGCTATTCGGCGCGACCACGCCGTTATCACCATCATAAAGCAGCGCGTTTCCGGCAATCTCTTGTTCGAGCATTGCGCAGCTAAACTGCGGGTCAAAAGAGAGGCCGAAGCGGAAATAGTTGCGCTTGGTAATGAGGAACTTTTCACTGAGCGATTGCCAGCTCAGCTTTTCAACGCTGTCCACCACGTCGACGCGCAGCCATTGCGGCTCGTTGCCTTGTTTCTTACGCCACGCTTGCAAGGCCCGGGCCCCTGACAGCCAGGCGAGATCAAAGCTGGTTCCTGTCGCTATGTGCACATGCGCGCGCTCTCTACCATCGCTGACGCTAAAGAAGATAACCCATGCCGGATAATCAGAGGGCAATGCGGCGGATGTTAATTTTTTGGCCTGAAAGCAGGCATGTTGTAGTAAATCGCTTAGCGCCATCTTTCCCTCTCCGTATATTCAAAACTGCATTGCATGTTTAAAAAATTATTATTAGTGACTGCCGATAAACCCGTTTTGGATATTGCACCACATTATTGTCGGGTGGCGGCTTACGCCTTACCCGGCCTACGAAAACTGCATTGCGCGCTATTTCCCCGGAGGCGGTGCTGCCGCACCTGTCCAGGCTACCGGCCAGCAGACGGCTGTAAACCCGTAGCCCGGTCAGCGCAGCGCCACCGGGAAGAGGTTCGCACTTTAATTAGCGTTCCCTTAAAGCTTCTTTCGCCCGATTAAACGGTTTAACCAGATAATCCATCACCGTTTTTTCACCGGTCTTAATATCGACGGTGGCAATCATCCCTGGACCAATTAAAAAGCGTTTGCCGTGTTTATTTTCCAGGTAATCGTGATCGGTGCGAATAAACACCCGATAGTAGTAAATATCCGGTTTGGCCTCATCCTGGGTCGTGTCCGGTGAGATAGTTTCCACCACACCTTCCAGCGCACCGTAGATGGCATAATCATAGGCGGTAATTTTTACCAGCGCCTGCTGATCGGGATGAATAAACGCGATATCGCGCGGTGAGATCCGTGCTTCAATTAATAAACGTCCGTCAATGGGGACAATTTCCATTAACTCACCGTTGGGCGCAATAACCCCACCAATCGTGTTGACCTTGATATTTTTAACAATCCCCTGCACCGGCGAACGCACCGTTAAGCGGGTGACCGAATCGGCGCGGCCTTTAATCACTTCCGCCAGGCTGGCGACGTCGGCATTGGCTTTTGATAGCTGTTCACGAGCGTCAACAAAATAGCGCGTATTGATATCAATCTTTTTAAAACCAATATCCGCCACTTGCTGGCGCAGGCGCAGCACTTCAACATTGCTCGCCGCTCCGGTTTTTGCCAGCTTTTCGGTAATGGCCAGTTCGCTATTGACCAGCTTCAGCGATTCATCCAGTTGACGCGTGGATTTGATCAGCTGATCCTTACGGCTATGGTACAGGCGGGTCTCTTCCGCCAACAGCGCAGGCCACGCTTTCAGCGTGTCGGGAAACACCAGCGGCTGGTTGTTAACCTCAGCGGTTAAGCGAATGCTGGCGGCCAGCGAAGCGCGGTATTTCGCCTGGCTTTCGCCCACGTTAGATTCACTGCGGGTCGGGTCAAGACGAGCCACTACCTGCCCGGCTTTAACCTTGCTGCCTTCCCGCACGTTCAGCTCGGTTAAAATACCGCCATCGAGAGTCTGTATCACCTGCTCGCGGGAGCTGGGGATCACTTTGCCGGTGCCCGTGGAGACTTCGTCCAGCACCGCGAACCATGCCCAGACGCCACCGACGAGTAGCATCATTGCCAATACCAAAATTAACCGACGCGATTTTACGATCTTCGCTTCATCTTCTTCGCTATCCGGCAGCAACGCTACCGGGTCGTTATCAGTCAGCGCTGGTAACACCACATTGCCCGGCTTATTCATATATTCACCACCTGAGCACGAGCTTTCTCTTGTTCAAAAACAGTTGCTTTCGGTTTATCCAGCGCCAGCTGTCCGTCCTGAATAACCAGAATCCGGTCAACAATATTGAGGACTGCGGCTTTATGGGTGGCAATAATCATCGTTCTCTCTCCAGCCCATTGCGCCAGCTGATCCACAAAGGCTTTTTCCGTGCGCTCGTCAAAAAACGAGGTCGGTTCATCGAGCAGGATGATGTTCGGGTCACGCAGCAGCGTTCTTGCGAGCAGCAGTGACTGCCGCTGACCACCGGAAAGCCCTAGCCCGCCCTCCATAATGACGTGTTCAAGACCAAGGGGTAGTTTGCGCACAAACTCCAGCGCGCCGCACAAAGTCAGCAGCGAGAAGATTTCATCATCGGTCGCTGCCGGGCGTCCGAGCATCAGGTTTTCGCGTAGCGTGCCATGGAACAGACGCGCTTCCTGAGTCAACAAGGTGGTGTTGCGGCGAATATCCGCAAGATCGATCTGCGGCAGGCTCAGGTCATCCAGGCGCAGCTCGCCGGAAGCCAGTTCGACGTTGCCCATCATCGCCTGTAACAAGGTTGATTTACCGGCACCTATACGCCCGA
Source organism: Klebsiella huaxiensis (assembly GCF_003261575.2). GTDB lineage: Bacteria > Pseudomonadota > Gammaproteobacteria > Enterobacterales > Enterobacteriaceae > Klebsiella > Klebsiella huaxiensis. Next base: position 3,776,339 of record NZ_CP036175.1, read on the forward strand.
GAATGGCGATTTTCTCTCCGGCTTTAATTGATAATTGGTTAATGCGCAGGGGGACAGTGGCATCGTTAAGGCTATAGCGAAATTCCGCCTGACGAAACTCGTAGTTGCCGTGCAGCACAGCACGATGAACGCGGGGTTCGTCCTGGCCGCCTTCCACCGGTAGCGCCATCAGATTGTCGAGGCTGGCTTTCGCCGTTTTCACCTGCTGCCAGCGGGCAAGTACGCCGCACAGCGCGGTCATCGGCGCCACCATGCGGGTCGATAACATTGATGCCGCCACCATCGCCCCTGTGGTGATATCGCCGCTAATCACCAGCGGCGCACCGACCACCACCACCACGGCATAGAGCAGGTTTTGTACCGACATTCCCCAGCTCACCAGGCCGTGAGTCAGCTTGCGCGTTTTGACACCGGACTCGGCGGTAATGGCGATATAGCTATTCCACTGATGCAGAAAGCGGCTTTCCGCCTGCATCATTTTGATGTCCTGCAGGCCCTGAATACTTTCCACCAAAATTGCGTTACGCAAAGTGTTTTCGTGTTGGTTCTTATTTGCCAGCGCGGCAAGCTTACGCTGCAATAACAGACCGGGAAGGATCATCAGTAGCGTCGCCACTGGCGCAATCCAGCTCAGCCACGGCGAGACAATAAATAGCACCACCTGGAAGAGTAAAAAGAACGGCAGGTCCGCAACGATAGTCATCATCGTTGAGGTCATCATTTCGCGCACCTGCTCCAGTTCCCGGATCTGCGAAATAAAACTCCCGGTCGAACGCGGCACCGCACTATTTTTCAGACGTAGCGCGTGACCGAAAACCCGGTCCGATACGCGAATATCCCCACGTTTACCAAGCAGGTCGGTCACGTGCCCGCGCATGATCTTCAACGCAAAGGCAAATATCGCCGCCAGCACCACGCCGCTGAACAAGACATATAAGGTGGGATAAGATTGCGCCGGGATCACCCGGTCATAAACCTGCATCGAAAAAAGAATGCCGCTCAGCGCAAGAACGTTAATAGCGAACGAAGCCAGCATCACGTGCATATAGGGGCGAATATCTTTCAGAACGATCTTTCGCAGCCAGTCCGGCTGGAAGCGGGTCAAATAGCTTTCGCTGCGAATGTCCTTTTCCGGCGCCGACGGGCGAAAAGCAATAGTTTGTTCTATTTCCGGCAGCAGGGTTTCCAGCGGGCAATAGCTGAGCAGCGAAAGCTCTTTCACAAACCGCACTCCGACCGCATTGTTCACGTCAAAGCTTTCAATGACCGCAATCTGCCCATCGCGAAGCTGAATGACAAGCGGCAGACGCCAGGCCGACATTCGCTGGTCGGTAGTGGATAAAAACTGGCAGTTTAGCCCTGCGTGACGCGCCAGATGCCGGAGCGCCTCCGGTAGGGTCTTCTGCGTTGCCCACTCGGCGGCGGCATGCAGCGTTCCGGGTGAAAAGCTTTGCCGGTAGTGGTTAGCGATAAAGGCGATGGCATTGGCCCAGTCGAGCAAATGCGGCACCCCTTCGCGTTCATTTTGAGTGGTCATGGGCGGATCTCCACGCCCTGGATATTTTGATTTTCCAGCGCGAACACCGTGCGCATCTTGCCAGTACTAAACAGGCAGTCCAGTTCAAGGGAGCGCAGTTGCGATTCCGTCAGGACCTGGCTAAATCTGGCCTGGTAAATTTCCTGATCGACGTTGAGCAGATCCAGCAGCGGACGCGAACCCAGCTGGAGATATTGATCCTGGTACAGCGCCCGGGTTTGCTCCCCTAGCTGCTGCTGGCGTTTCTGAATACCCAGCGATTGAGCAAGGTTAACGGCTTCATCGCGAGAAGCGTTGAGTTTCTGGCTGGCGTCCAGTTGCGCAGTTCTAATCGCCGCATTAGCTGCCGCCAGGCCTTGCTGGGCAGCGTCGCGGGAGGCAGTCATCGCCCCCCCCTGATAGATAGGCATCTGAACCTTAACCCAGGCGGAATATTGCGTTTTATTGAGCGCCGCGCTGTTAGCGTAATTGTCGTTAAGGTAGTGCGTGACCTCAGGTTCAAGGGAGATGGTCGGCAGCATTTGCGCGTTGGCGTTATCCAACTGCGCCTGAGCCTGGCCTGCCTGAGCCAGCGCGGCTAATACCGCGGGAACAGAGCGATAATCAATTTTGGCTACCGCGCAAGCGGCATCCATCCCCGGAGGCACCGCATCCGTTACCGTAGCAATACCGCCGATGCCGATATAGGTCGCCAGCGTGGCTTTCCAGCGCTCAAGTGCCGCTCTGTATTGTAAGAGCGTGGATTGCGCTCCTTCCACGCGGGTATCGGTTTGCACGACATCCGATAACGATGACGCACCCGCATCGTTACGCTGGCGAATAAGGTCGCCAATCTGTTTAAGCGAATCAACCTGCGCTTTGGCGATGTCAACCAGCTTTTGGTAGCCCTGTACCTGCACCACCGCCCCAGCGGTATCATGGGCGACCTGGTCGATATTCAGCATGACGATAGCCTGCTGCTGGGCCACGCCGGAGTCCGCAGCCCTGACCGAACTGGAGACTTTGCCGAAGTCGTAGAGCATTTGCGATACCGATACCACCAGTGATGGTGTATATCCGGCATCAGAATAAGAGTTTGTATAACCATTATTCATACCCGCACTAATTTGCGGGTAATATTTGGCTTTCGCCACATCCACCTTTTGTGCCATTTCCTGGAGCTTACTCACCTCCTGAGTAATAGATGGATGCCAGTTGACTGCATTTTTCACCGCTTTATTAATATCAAGCGGGCCGGACATTCGGGTTTGGTTATTAATAATCTCTTCATTGTATCCCGCTATCTGCTGACTGTCGGTTAAACGCTGACTACTAATATCATTCGGCATTAAATATGAGCTTTCTGCATTCACTACAGATGCAGGGTTCAGTGAAATAAATAAGGCGGTATAGCCGCAGGTTATGGCAATCCCTTTTTGTTTAAATAGGCGCATCAAATTTACCCTTCAGAAAGCACACACTGAAAAAACGGATATCATGATTTCCGCATCATTGTTTTTATTAAATGATAGTCTGCTATTTTCCGGTTCATTGCCCGAATTCATTCCTCCGCAATAAAATAACCTCGACAGCACTTCCCTGTGCTGTCATCGGTGTAACACGCCTTAGTTGGAGTTATTGGTATCAAGCAGCTCGTTGAGCGTATTGATATGTACTCCTTCCAGCGTAATTAAGGTTGTTGATTGATGGTTGCCAGCCCCACCGTCGCGGTCGATTGATACCACCGTATTACTGCCGACGTAGCTCAGAGTGACATAGTTGCCCAGGCTACTGCTGTTTCCATCCCAGCCGACCAGCAGAGCCGATACATCTATGTGGTCCCCTTGCGCCACCGAGAAATCCTTCCAGGTATCGCTACCGTTGCCGCCGGTATTGTCATCAGCCAACAGGTTGTAAACCACCGTATCGGCCCCGACACCCATAGTGAAGGTATCGTTATAAGCGGTACTGTGGATATCATCGCCATTAATGCTGCCGGTAATTTGCGGATGCAGATCGATGGTCAGTGTCGCCCCGGACGAAACGCCATTGCTGTCGTTCACCGTGTACGCAAAGACCTCCTTGTGCGTTATCGTCGAGACATCCATACCGGCCTTCAGACTGTAGGTATAAGAGCCGTTATTCGCCATCGTCAGGTTGCCATAATCACCGTAAATTGTGACGTTGGTTCCGCTTACTGCACTACCGTTGCTGGTGGTGATACTGCCGTTACTGTTGAAGGTCCAGGATTCGGCACTGCCAGTGGAAGTATGTCCAGCGACGGTGTATGAGGCATACAGTACGCCATGGAAATCCTCCGTACCGCCTGAGTTGTTTCCGTTCTGGATGTTCCCGCTAACGTTGGTTCCTGCCACCGTGTAGTGAGTGACAGTATCAATCACTGACCCCGTTACCGCACCTCCGAGGGTATAAGTGGAAGCCGTTCCCGCTGTCACATTATTTTGCAGGCTCAATGTATAGTTCCCTTCAGCGAGGCTACCGACAGAGAGTGTCACGCTGTCTGAACTCGTCGCCCCCAGGAGGGAGAATACCCCTTTTGAATACGTATCCCGCCAGACTTCCACGCTGGTTGTACCGCCGCTACCATTATCAACCAGATGATAGAGGATCACCGTACCTGCGAAGGTTATTGTGCCGCTCGCTAACCCACTGTTCGTTTTGCCCGACACACTCAGCGCCAGAGACGTATTATCCTGCTCATGCCCTGCAGCAACGCTAAAGTTGATAGTCTTCGTCGACCCCGTTCCTGAAGCTCCGGAAGAGGCCAGGTTCGCCGCGTTGATGTTAGCCGGAACAGACGTTGCCAGCGCCGTAGCGACATTCAACGCAACTACATCATTCACCGCCAGCGACGCAGGGCTGTCGATATCGATCGTCAGCGTGGTGCTCGCCGTATGGCCCAAACTATCGGTGATGGTGTAGGTAAAGACCTCCGATTTACCGACGCTATTCACCCCGCCATAAGGCTGATAGCTATAGCTACCGTCGCTATGGATGGTCAACGATCCCCATGCGCCCGCTATCGTCGTTCCGCTGCTGCTCACCGACACGGGTTCGGATCCGTTAACCGAGGTAGCCGTTACGCTCGCCACCTTAATATTCACCCCGGTATCCGCAACGTCACCACCAGCGTCGCTTTGCAGCACGTTACCCGCAAGGCTATCCGTGTGATACCCCTGAGAATCAGCGACCGATACGTTGACATAAGTCCCCAGGTTCAGGTCCAGCAGTGATTTCAGGATCCCTGTTGTCGATGGTGAAGAGACAATTGCCGTGTAGGAGCCTGTAGGCAACATGGAAGTCCAGCCGCCTCCGCTATAGACCAGGTTGATACCGCTCGCATTAATGCTGACCACATTCGACAGCACTTCAACAACCAATCCGGTAGTCTTATCGACGATAGAGAGATCCGCCGTAAAGGACGAGGCGCCGCCTAGCAGGCTCAGGATCGCCGCCACACTGAGCCCGGCACTTCCTGAAACAGCAAGTTGCACTTTTTCATTCGAACCAGCGGCTACATCAAAGTCAAAACTATTACCGCTAAGCAAGCCAACATTGACCAAGCCAAGCGCCGAAACCCCGACAAGCTGCCCGATAGTGCCACTTTCTCCATTGAGCGTGTCGAACGTCGCAGTCAGATCCGTATCCTGCGTATCCGGATTGGCCTGCGCCGGCTCGATATTTCCACCAATGTTGATAGTCAACGATGTTGTGGAGGTATGGCCCCCGGCATCAGTAATGGTGTAGCTAAAGACATCCGATTTACCGATGGCAGCTCCACCTTTGGTCAACTGGTAGCTATAGCTACCATCAGAGTGAATCGTCAGCACGCCGTAAGCGCCGGTTATTTTGACGCCTGCGCCGGTCACGGTGACGGCAGTTGACCCCTGAACTGAATCAGAGACCGCACTTGTGACCGTGATTCCGCTGCCGCTGTCCGCCATATCCCCGCTGGCTGTGGTATCCAATACGTTTCCTGCAATGGCCCCAACGCTGTAGCCTACGGAGTCCGTCACATCAACGTTGACGAAGGTTGCCACCTGAGCCGCGGCCAGCGCGTTTATCAGCGATACCAGGGTGCCGGTACTATTCGGCGAAGAGATGACCATGGTGTAATCGCCCGCCGGCAGGTTTGCGAAGGACGCCGTGCCGCTATAGGTGAGTCCGCCAATCAGGCTCGCCGAGATAGACACGCTATTTGCCGCAATCGCTACCACTTCACCGGTAGCGGTATTCACGACCGAGAGATCGGCGTTCAGCGTGTTTCCAGCCCCCAGCAGGTTGACGATCGTGGTCAGTAATCCGCTAACCGTTAACAGCGAGTTACCGCTCACCGATACCGTCATATCTTCGACGGTTCCAGAGCCAACGCTGAAGCGGAAGTTACTGCCCGACAGCAGTGAAACATCCACGGAGTTGAGTAACGTCACGCCAACCAGTTGGCCGCTGGTGCCGCTGTAACTGTTCAGGTTACCTTCCAATGCCACAACGTCCGGGCTGTTGCTATCTGGGATAGCCTCGACATCGCTGTCCGAATCCGAATCGCTGTCAGAGTCGGAGTCACTGTCAGAATCCGAGTCGCTGTCGGAATCCGAATCGCTGTCAGAATCCGCATCGCTGTCAGAGTCCGAGTCACTGTCCGAGTCCGAATCACTGTCAGAATCAGAATCGCTGTCGGAATCCGAGTCGCTGTCAGAGTCGGAATCACTGTCGGCATCCGAGTCGCTGTCACTATCCGAGTCGCTGTCAGAATCCGAATCGCTGTCCGAATCCGAATCACTGTCAGAATCCGCATCGCTGTCGGAATCCGAGTCGCTGTCGGAATCCGAATCGCTGTCCGAATCCGCATCGCTGTCAGAGTCGGAATCACTGTCTGAATCCGAGTCGCTGTCAGAGTCCGAGTCGCTGTCAGAGTCCGAGTCGCTGTCAGAGTCGGAATCCGAGTCGCTGTCCGAATCCGAATCACTGTCAGAATCCGAGTCGCTGTCCGAGTCAGAATCGCTGTCAGAGTCCGAGTCACTGTCAGAGTCCGAGTCGCTATCAGAGTCCGAGTCGCTGTCAGAGTCGGAATCACTGTCCGAATCCGCATCGCTGTCAGAGTCCGAGTCACTGTCAGAGTCGGAATCGCTGTCAGAGTCCGAATCGCTGTCAGAGTCCGAGTCGCTGTCAGAGTCCGAGTCGCTGTCAGAATCCGAATCGCTGTCCGAATCCGAATCGCTGTCCGAATCCGCGTCGCTATCCGTGTCATCAGCCAGACCTATATTGATCGTCAGCGTCGTCGTTGCCGTATCGCCATCAGCATCCGTGATGGTGTAGGTAAAGACCTCCGTCTGACCAACAGAATCAGCATCCCCCGTCGCATGATAGGTGTAAGTCCCGTCGGCATAGATCACCAGCGTACCGTAGGCACCATTGATGACCGTCCCGCCCGAACTGACTGGCTCCGCCGTTGCCCCCGGCACCGATGTCGCTACGATGCTGGTCACCGTAATACCTGTGCCGATATCACCCACATCTCCACCTGCGTCCGTCTGCAGCACGTTGCCGTGGATAATCGCGGATTCGTATCCTACAGAATCGGTCACCGCTACATCCACCGCAGTCACTACGCTGATATTGGCCAGGAAGTTCACCAGTGTCGGCAGGAGTCCGGTCGTTGTCGGCGACGAAATCACTACCGTATAGTTACCTGCCGGCAGATCGCTGAAGCTGGCGCTACCGCTGTAGTCCAGGCTGACGCCTCCCGCAGTGATAGTCACCGCATTCGACGCAACCGCAACCACCTCGCCGGTCACGGTATTAATCACCGCGAGATCGGCCTGGAAGGTATTCGTACCGCCAAGCAGAAGCAGTAGCGTATTGAGCAGCGCCGCCGAGCTGAGGATCGTGTCACCGGAAATATCCAGCGCCACATCCTGGGTCGTTCCGCTCGCAACCGTAAAGTCAAAACTGTTGCCGCTAAGCAGCGAAACATCCACCAGACCGAGCACATTCACGCCCGTCAACTGGGTCACCGTACCGCTTAAGCCTTCGAGATTGTCATGGTTCTCCAGGATCAGCGCGGTGTTGGTATCCGCGTTGGCCTGCGGGATATCCGAGTCGCTATCTGAATCGGCATCACTGTCAGAGTCCGAATCGCTGTCAGAGTCGGAATCACTGTCGGAATCCGAATCGCTGTCAGAATCCGAGTCGCTGTCGGAATCCGAGTCACTGTCAGAGTCGGAATCACTGTCGGAGTCCGAATCACTGTCCGAGTCGGAGTCGCTGTCGGAGTCAGCATCGCTGTCAGAGTCCGAGTCGCTGTCAGAATCCGAATCACTGTCCGAGTCCGAATCACTGTCGGAGTCAGCATCGCTGTCCGAATCCGAATCGCTGTCAGAATCCGCATCGCTGTCAGAATCCGAGTCACTATCAGAATCGGAGTCACTGTCAGAGTCCGAGTCGCTGTCAGAGTCCGAATCACTGTCAGAATCGGAGTCACTGTCAGAGTCCGAATCGCTGTCAGAATCAGAATCACTGTCGGAATCCGAGTCGCTGTCGGAATCGCTGTCGGAGTCGGAATCACTGTCCGAATCCGAATCGCTGTCGGAATCGGAGTCACTGTCAGAGTCCGCATCGCTGTCAGAATCCGAGTCGCTGTCCGAGTCAGAATCGCTGTCAGAGTCCGAATCACTGTCAGAATCAGAGTCGCTGTCCGAATCCGAATCGCTGTCAGAATCGGAGTCACTGTCAGAATCAGAATCGCTGTCCGAATCCGAGTCGCTGTCAGAATCCGAATCACTGTCAGAATCCGCATCGCTGTCTGAATCCGAGTCGCTGTCAGAATCCGCATCGCTGTCAGAATCGGAATCACTGTCAGAGTCCGAATCACTGTCAGAATCCGAGTCGCTGTCGGAGTCGGAATCGGAGTCGCTGTCGCTATCCGCATCGCTGTCGGAGTCCGAGTCGCTGTCTGAATCCGCATCGCTGTCGCTATCCGAATCACTGTCAGAGTCCGAATCGCTGTCCGAATCGGAGTCGCTGTCACTATCCGAGTCGCTGTCAGAGTCGGAATCGCTGTCAGAATCCGAGTCACTGTCGGAGTCCGAGTCACTGTCAGAATCGGAATCGCTGTCCGAATCCGAATCGCTGTCAGAGTCCGCATCGCTGTCAGAATCCGAATCACTGTCAGAGTCGGAGTCGCTGTCCGAATCCGAGTCGCTGTCCGAGTCGGCATCACTGTCCGAATCGGAATCGCTGTCGGAATCCGAGTCGCTGTCAGAGTCCGAGTCACTGTCGGAATCGGAATCACTGTCAGAGTCCGAGTCACTGTCCGAATCCGAGTCGCTGTCAGAGTCAGAATCACTGTCAGAATCCGAGTCGCTGTCGGAATCGGAGTCGCTGTCAGAGTCCGAGTCACTGTCGGAATCGGAGTCACTGTCCGAATCCGAGTCGCTGTCAGAATCGGAGTCGCTGTCCGAATCCGAATCGCTGTCCGAATCCGCATCGCTGTCGGAATCCGAGTCGCTGTCAGAGTCCGAGTCACTGTCGGAATCGGAATCACTGTCAGAGTCCGAGTCACTGTCCGAGTCGGAGTCGCTGTCGGAATCCGCATCGCTGTCTGAATCCGAGTCGCTGTCAGAATCCGCATCGCTGTCAGAATCGGAATCACTGTCAGAGTCCGAATCACTGTCAGAATCCGAGTCGCTGTCGGAGTCGGAATCGGAGTCGCTGTCGCTATCCGCATCGCTGTCGGAGTCCGAGTCGCTGTCAGAATCCGAGTCACTGTCAGAATCCGAATCGCTGTCAGAGTCCGAGTCGCTGTCAGAGTCCGAGTCGCTGTCTGAATCCGCATCGCTGTCGCTATCCGAATCACTGTCAGAGTCCGAATCACTGTCAGAGTCCGAATCGCTGTCCGAATCGGAGTCGCTGTCACTATCCGAGTCGCTGTCAGAGTCGGAATCGCTGTCAGAATCCGAGTCGCTGTCAGAGTCGGAATCGCTGTCAGAATCCGAGTCACTGTCGGAGTCCGAGTCACTGTCAGAATCAGAATCACTGTCAGAATCCGAGTCGCTATCCGAATCACTATCGGAGTCACTGTCAGAGTCCGAATCGCTGTCAGAGTCCGAGTCGCTATCCGAATCACTATCGGAGTCGCTGTCAGAGTCAGAATCACTGTCAGCATCCGAGTCGCTGTCGGAATCGGAGTCACTGTCCGAATCCGAGTCGCTGTCAGAATCGGAGTCGCTGTCCGAATCCGAATCGCTGTCCGAATCCGCATCGCTGTCGGAATCCGAGTCGCTGTCTGAGTCCGCATCACTGTCGGAATCCGAATCGCTGTCAGAGTCCGAATCGCTGTCGGAATCGGAGTCACTGTCAGAATCCGCATCGCTGTCGGAATCCGAGTCGCTGTCAGAGTCGGAATCGCTGTCAGAGTCCGAGTCACTGTCAGAGTCAGAATCGCTGTCTGAATCCGCATCGCTGTCGGAATCCGCATCGCTGTCTGAATCCGCATCGCTGTCCGAATCCGAGTCGCTGTCCGAGTCAGAATCACTGTCAGAGTCCGAGTCGCTGTCAGAATCCGAGTCGCTGTCCGAATCCGCATCGCTGTCAGAGTCCGCATCGCTGTCAGAGTCCGAATCACTGTCAGAATCGGAGTCGCTGTCAGAATCAGAATCACTGTCGGAGTCCGAGTCGCTGTCGGAATCGGAGTCACTGTCAGAATCCGCATCGCTGTCAGAGTCCGCATCGCTGTCAGAATCAGAGTCGCTGTCAGAATCGGAATCACTGTCAGAATCCGAGTCACTATCGGAGTCCGAATCGCTGTCCGAATCGGAGTCGCTGTCAGAATCGGAGTCGCTGTCCGAATCCGAGTCACTGTCAGAGTCGGAGTCACTGTCGGAATCCGAGTCGCTGTCAGAGTCAGAATCACTGTCAGCATCCGAGTCGCTGTCGGAATCCGAATCGCTGTCAGAGTCGGAGTCGCTGTCAGAGTCGGAATCGCTGTCAGAATCCGAGTCACTGTCAGAGTCCGAGTCACTGTCCGAATCCGAGTCGCTGTCCGAATCCGCATCGCTGTCCGAATCCGAGTCACTGTCGGAATCCGAATCGCTGTCCGAGTCGCTATCAGAGTCCGAGTCACTATCGGAGTCCGAGTCGCTGTCGGAATCCGAATCGCTGTCGGAGTCAGAATCGCTGTCCGAATCCGAGTCGCTGTCAGAATCGGAGTCACTGTCAGAGTCCGAATCGCTGTCCGAATCCGAGTCACTGTCAGAATCGGAGTCACTGTCAGCATCCGAATCACTGTCAGAATCGGAGTCGCTGTCAGAATCCGAGTCGCCGTCAGAATCGGAGTCCGAATCGGAGTCACTGTCCGAATCGGAGTCACTGTCAGAATCGGAATCGCTGTCCGAATCCGAATCACTGTCAGAGTCGGAATCACTGTCAGAATCGGAGTCACTGTCAGAGTCCGCATCACTGTCAGAGTCGGAATCACTGTCAGAATCCGAATCACTGTCAGAATCCGCATCGCTGTCCGAGTCGGAATCACTGTCAGAGTCGGAATCGCTGTCAGAGTCGGAGTCGCTGTCAGAATCCGAGTCGCTGTCCGAGTCAGAATCACTGTCAGAATCCGAGTCACTGTCAGAGTCCGAGTCACTGTCCGAATCCGAGTCGCTGTCCGAATCCGCATCGCTGTCCGAATCCGAGTCACTGTCGGAATCCGAATCGCTGTCCGAGTCGCTATCAGAGTCCGAGTCACTATCGGAGTCCGAGTCGCTGTCGGAATCCGAATCGCTGTCGGAGTCAGAATCGCTGTCCGAATCCGAGTCGCTGTCAGAATCGGAGTCACTGTCAGAGTCCGAATCGCTGTCCGAATCCGAGTCGCTGTCAGAATCCGAGTCACTGTCAGAATCCGAGTCACTGTCAGAATCGGAGTCACTGTCAGCATCCGAATCACTGTCAGAATCGGAGTCGCTGTCAGAATCGGAGTCGCTGTCAGAATCCGAGTCGCTGTCAGAATCGGAGTCCGAATCGGAGTCACTGTCAGAATCGGAATCGCTGTCAGAATCCGAGTCGCTGTCCGAATCCGAATCACTGTCAGAGTCGGAATCACTGTCAGAATCCGAGTCACTGTCAGAGTCAGAATCGCTGTCGCTATCCGAGTCACTGTCAGAGTCGGAATCGCTGTCAGAATCCGAGTCACTGTCAGAGTCGGAATCACTGTCAGAGTCCGAATCACTGTCAGAATCGGAGTCACTGTCAGAATCCGCATCGCTGTCGGAATCGGAATCGCTGTCAGAATCCGCATCGCTGTCGCTATCCGAGTCACTGTCGGAGTCCGAATCACTGTCGGAGTCCGAGTCGCTGTCAGAGTCAGAATCACTGTCCGAATCCGAGTCGCTGTCAGAGTCCGAATCGCTGTCAGAATCGGAGTCACTGTCAGAATCCGAGTCGCTGTCGGAGTCAGAATCGCTGTCCGAATCGGAGTCACTGTCCGAATCGGAGTCACTGTCAGAATCGGAATCGCTGTCAGAATCCGAGTCGCTGTCCGAATCCGAATCACTGTCAGAGTCGGAATCACTGTCAGAATCGGAGTCACTGTCAGAGTCCGCATCACTGTCAGTAGACTGGCCCCCTGAATCTCCAGACAACCAATATCACTTAAATAAGTGATAGTCTTAATACTAGTTTTTAGACTAGTCATTGGAGAGCAGATGATTGATGTCTTAGGACCGGAGAAACGCAGACGGCGTACTACACAGGAAAAGATCGCTATTGTTCAGCAGAGTTTTGAACCGGGAATGACGGTCTCCCTTGTTGCCCGGCAACACGGTGTGGCAGCCAGCCAGTTATTTCTCTGGCGCAAGCAATACCAGGAGGGAAGTCTTACTGCTGTGGCCGCAGGAGAGCAGGTCGTTCCTGCCTCTGAACTTGCTGCTGCCATGAAGCAGATTAAAGAACTCCAGCGCCTGCTCGGCAAAAAAACGATGGAAAATGAACTCCTTAAAGAAGCCGTTGAATACGGGCGTGCAAAAAAGTGGATAGCGCACGCGCCCTTATTGCCCGGGGATGGGGAGTAAGCTTAGTCAGCCGTTGTCTCCGGGTGTCGCGTGCGCAGTTGCACGTAATTCTCAGACGAACCGATGACTGGAAAGATGGTCGCCGCAGCCGTCACTCAGATGATACGGATGTGCTTCTCCGTATACACCATGTTATCGGAGAGCTGCCCACGTATGGTTATCGTCGGGTATGGGCGCTGCTTCGCAGACAGGCCGAACTTGATGGTATGCCTGCGATCAATGCCAAACGTGTTTACCGGATCATGCGCCAGAATGCGCTGTTGCTTGAGCGAAAAACCGCTGTACCGCCATCGAAACGGGCACATACTGGCAAAGTGGCCGTGAAAGAAAGCAATCAACGATGGTGCTCTGACGGGTTCGAGTTCCGCTGTGATAACGGAGAAAAACTGCGAGTCACGTTCGCGCTGGACTGCTGTGACCGTGAGGCACTGCACTGGGCAGTCACTACGGGCGGCTTCGACAGTGAAACAGTACAGGAGGTAATGCTGGGAGCGGTGGAACGCCGCTTCGGCAACGAGCTTCCGGCGTCTCCAGTAGAGTGGCTGACGGATAATGGTTCATGCTACCGGGCTAATGAAACACGGCAGTTTGCCCGGATGTTGGGGCTTGAACCGAAGAACACGGCGGTGCGGAGTCCGGAGAGTAACGGCATAGCAGAGAGCTTCGTGAAAACGATAAAGCGTGACTACATCAGTATCATGCCTAAACCAGACGGGTTAACGGCAGCAAAGAACCTTGCAGAGGCGTTCGAGCATTATAACGAATGGCATCCGCATAGTGCACTGGGTTATCGCTCGCCACGGGAATATCTACGGCAGCAGGCCAGTAATGGGTTAAGTGATAACAGGTGTCTGGAAATATAGGGGCAAATCCAGTCAGAGTCGGAATCACTGTCAGAATCGGAGTCACTGTCAGAGTCCGAGTCACTGTCGGAATCCGCATCACTGTCAGAATCCGAGTCGCTGTCCGAGTCCGAATCGCTGTCAGAATCCGAGTCGCTGTCAGAATCGGAGTCACTGTCAGAATCGGAGTCACTGTCAGAATCGGAATCGCTGTCAGAGTCCGAATCACTGTCAGAATCGGAGTCACTGTCAGAATCGGAGTCACTGTCAGAATCCGCATCGCTGTCGGAATCGGAATCGGAATCGCTGTCAGAATCCGCATCGCTGTCGCTATCCGAGTCACTGTCGGAGTCCGAGTCGCTGTCAGAGTCAGAATCACTGTCAGAATCCGAGTCGCTGTCGGAGTCAGAATCGCTGTCCGAATCGGAGTCACTGTCAGAATCCGAGTCGCTGTCGGAGTCAGAATCGCTGTCCGAATCGGAGTCGCTGTCCGAGTCCGAATCACTGTCGGAGTCAGCATCGCTGTCCGAATCGGAGTCGCTGTCGCTATCCGAGTCACTGTCGGAATCCGAGTCGCTGTCAGAATCCGAATCGCTGTCAGAGTCAGAATCACTGTCGGAATCCGAGTCACTGTCGGAATCGGAGTCACTGTCGGAATCGGAGTCACTGTCTGAGTCCGAATCACTGTCGGAGTCAGCATCGCTGTCCGAATCGGAGTCACTGTCGGAATCCGAGTCGCTGTCCGAGTCCGAATCACTGTCAGAGTCTGAATCACTGTCTGAATCAGAGTCGCTGTCAGAGTCCGAGTCGCTGTCCGAATCGGAGTCACTGTCGGAATCCGAGTCGCTGTCGGAATCCGAGTCGCTGTCAGAGTCGGAGTCCGAATCACTGTCCGTGTCGGAGTCACTGTCAGAATCGGAATCGCTGTCAGAGTCCGAGTCACTGTCGGAGTCAGCATCGCTGTCCGAATCCGCATCACTGTCAGAGTCCGAGTCGCTGTCAGAATCAGAATCACTGTCGGCATCCGAGTCGCTGTCAGAGTCCGAGTCGCTGTCAGAGTCCGAGTCGCTGTCAGAATCCGAGTCGCTATCAGAGTCCGAGTCGCTGTCGGAATCCGAGTCGCTGTCTGAATCGGAGTCACTGTCGGAATCCGAGTCGCTGTCGGAGTCAGCATCGCTGTCGGAATCCGAGTCGCTGTCGGAGTCCGAATCGCTGTCTGAATCGGAGTCACTGTCAGAATCCGAGTCGCTGTCAGAGTCAGAATCGCTGTCAGAATCCGAGTCGCTGTCGGAGTCAGCATCGCTGTCGGAATCCGAGTCACTGTCAGAGTCGGAGTCCGAATCACTGTCCGTGTCGGAGTCACTGTCAGAATCGGAATCGCTGTCAGAGTCCGAGTCACTGTCGGAGTCAGCATCGCTGTCGGCATCCGAGTCGCTGTCAGAATCCGAATCACTGTCCGAATCCGAGTCACTGTCCGAATCCGAGTCGCTGTCAGAATCCGAGTCGCTGTCAGAGTCCGAGTCGCTGTCAGAGTCCGAGTCGCTGTCTGAATCGGAGTCACTGTCAGAATCCGAGTCGCTGTCCGAATCCGAGTCGCTGTCGGAATCGGAGTCGCTGTCAGAGTCCGAGTCGCTGTCCGAATCCGCATCACTGTCAGAATCGGAATCGCTGTCAGAGTCCGAGTCACTGTCAGAATCGGAGTCACTGTCAGAGTCCGAGTCGCTGTCAGCATCAGCATCAGCATCAGCATCAGCATCAGCATCAGCATCAGCATCAGCATCAGCATCAGCATCAGCATCAGCATCAGCATCAGCATCAGCATCCGAGTCATCACTGAGATCGACTGTCAATTCAAATATCGGAGAACGCTCACTCACGTTCCCGGCCAGATCGGTCACCGTGGTGCTCAAATTGTGAACGCCCTCACTTAGCGCATCTGGGGTAAAGCTCCAGTGGCCGTCTTCACCCACAATCACGGTACCCAGCACGGTATCGCCGTCGTAAATTGTGACGGTGCTACCCGCTTCCGCCGTGCCGCTCAGGGTCGGTGTGTTATCATCAGTGACGTTACCATTGTTCAAAATACCTGTTTCTTCGCCTGCATTATCAGATACCTGCAGATCGCTGACCGGGGCCACCACCGTATCCACCGTCAGCTCAAAAGCTGGCGAGTGCCCGCTGGTGTTCCCGGCTTTATCCGTCACCGTGGTGCTCAGGCTGTGGGCACCGTCCCCCAGCGCTGCCGGGGTAAAGCTCCAGTGGCCGTCCTCACCCGCAATCACGGTGCCCAGTACGGTATCGCCATCGTAAATTGTGACGGTGCTGCCCGCTTCCGCCGTGCCGCTCAGGGTCGGTGTGGCGTCGTTGGTCAGATCCCCGCTGACCAGCGGACCGGTGTGCTGGTTAACGTCGTCGGTCACCACAAGATCGCTGACCGGGGCCACCACCGTATCCACCGTCAGCTCAAAAGCTGGCGAGTGCCCGCTGGTGTTCCCGGCTTTATCCGTCACCGTGGTGCTCAGGCTGTGGGCACCGTCCCCCAGCGCTGCCGGGGTAAAGCTCCAGTGGCCGTCCTCACCCGCAATCACGGTGCCCAGTACGGTATCGCCATCGTAAATTGTGACGGTGCTGCCCGCTTCCGCCGTGCCGCTCAGGGTCGGTGTGGCGTCGTTGGTCAGATCCCCGCTGACCAGCGGACCGGTGTGCTGCTCGACATCATCGGTCACCTGAGGAGCGCTGGTATCCGGCGCAGTCGTGTCTATCGTCAGCTCAAAGGCTGGCGAGTGCCCGCTGGTGTTCCCGGCTTTATCCGTCACCGTGGTGCTCAGGCTGTGGGTACCCTCGCTCAGTTCCGGCAAAGTGAAACTCCAGTGCCCATCTTCACCTACAACGACAGAACCTAGTACGGTATCACCGTCGTAAAGCGTTATCGTGGTGCCAGCTTCCGCCGTCCCTTTAATCTCCGGGGTTGTATCATCGGTGACATCACCGGAATGCAGCACGCCGGTGATAGGCCCCACATTGTCATTGACCGTTATGTTCTGGGCTGCGGTAGGTAATTCTGTATCTGAGTCGCTATCCGAATCTGCATCGCTATCAGAGTCCGAGTCGCTGTCCGAATCCGAGTCGCTGTCAGAATCCGCATCGCTGTCAGAGTCAGAATCGCTGTCCGAATCCGAATCACTGTCAGAATCGGAGTCACTGTCAGAGTCCGAGTCGCTGTCCGAATCCGCATCACTGTCAGAATCGGAATCGCTGTCCGAGTCCGAGTCCGAATCACTGTCGGAATCCGCATCGCTATCGGCATCGGAGTCGCTGTCAGAGTCACTATCAGAGTCAGAATCATCAGGAGAAATTGAGGAGTGGTGATCTTTATTTGAAGTACCAGCAAACATCGCCGCAATGCCCAGTAGAGCCGCACCCGCCATGACCCAACCGGCAATGCTTTGCCCTGCACCACCGGTAGCAATGACTTCTGAAAGATCGCTAATCAGGGAATAATGGGCACCATCAGTACCCGCGCCCTCCAGCCACCATAATGCGCCCGTCTCATCGTCCATAAGAACCAGGTCACTGTGCTGTCCATGCTCATCCACAACGAAAAAGTTTTTAATTGTAACGGTGTCACCGTTATGGAGTTTTAGAACAAGATCATTACCTTGCCGGGCATATGAACTAATCTCTTCACGCTTGACATGCAGGAGAACCACTGACTGCGTATTTAGATTAACTAGATTGCCATCAACGGTGCGTTCGACACCCGTTTCTTTCACTGTCACATTTATATTTTTCATCAGGTTGCACCCTTGAGATGAAGACGCAGTCAGAGGTATGAGATAATTCTTAATAATGCATCTTATTAGATATACCAGTTCCTGGAGTCCCGCAAGGTCATGACAAAATAAGAGAATTACATCCTGAAATAACATAAAAACGTTATTTTACATATAATTAAAATAATTCACTTACATTTTGAGATGTTAATAATGGCCATAAGAAAAACGGTTGCTCACGGTTATTACAATAAAGATAAAATCATGAATAATACATTTCTCATATTGAGAAACATCCATTTAATCACTGATTCAAAAATATCTGTGATATTAGTCATGTAAATAACAGATAAAAATCAACAGTTTTTTTTAAAGTTTAAAAAAAAACATAACAGATAAACCATACGCTTACAGTGGTTTATTAAGAAAAATAAATCACCTGGCGGGGGAGATTTTAAGAATAAGGAAAGAAAAAGAGACAAAACTTGCCAGTTAAAAACAGGAAGACAACGCATAAAAGTAAAATTCAGGCTGGCGTTCGTTTCACTTTAAAATAAAGAAACGTTTCGATGTAGTTTTAATTAAAACACTTACCATAAATAACTTAATAAATATCGGTAAAGAAAACGGCTCCCTTTCATGGAAGCCGTTATTGTGCCGCAGTTAAACTCGGTCAACCGTTTCTTAACTGCTCAGCATTGCCGTCTTGCGCGACTTTGGATTTATCTGGCTAATCCTAGTCGCGGGATCTCAATTGCCGGACAGCGATCCATCACCACATTAAGCCCGGCATCACGCGCCAGCACCGCGGCCTGCTCATTTATAACGCCCAACTGCAACCACAGCGTTTTCGCCCCAATAGCCACGGCATCCTGCGCAACGCCCCACGCCGCTTCCGAATTGCGGAAAACATCGACCATGTCTACTTTTTCCGGCACATCGGCAAGCGTTGCATATCCTTTTTGCCCCAGTAGCGTAGTGCCCGCAACCTTGGGTGAAACAGGGATGACGTGGTACCCCTGCTCCAGAAGATATTTCATCACCCGGTAGCTTGGACGGTCAGGTTTGTCACTCGCGCCCACCAGCGCAATAGTCCGAGTCGAACTCAGAATTCCTGCAATATCGTTCTCTTTCATCTTCATCCTCCTGCTATTTAGCCCAAGTGTATGCTAATCCGGCTAAACCAGCCATCCACTCTAACCTACAGATACATCAAATTTTTTCACCCTGGCGCTTGCAGCAGCAGCCACTTCCAGTAATCTGTCTGCAGGCCAAAATGTGGAATGAAATAATGGAACTGACAATACGTACATTACCCGCGCGCAAACATATCGCGCTGGTTGCACACGATCACTGTAAAGATATGCTGATGAAATGGGTTGGGCGCCACCAGCAACTGCTGGCTCAACATACGCTATCAGCAACCGGCACGACCGGTAACCTCGTCGCCCGCGCAACCGGGCTTGAGGTTCAGGCACTTCTGAGTGGTCCAATGGGTGGCGACCAGCAGGTGGGCGCATTGATTTCGGAAGGTAAAATAGATGTGCTAATTTTCTTCTGGGACCCGCTGAATGCGGTGCCACACGACCCGGATGTTAAAGCCCTATTACGTCTGGCAACGGTATGGAACATCCCGGTCGCTACCAATGCTTCTACCGCTGACTTTATTATTCAGTCTCCACACTTCAGCGATCCTGTTGATATTCTGATCCCAGATTATCAGCGCTATCTCGCTGACCGTCTGAAATAAACCGCGCTGGCGGCCAGGCCGCCAGTTGTTATGGTTTTCTCGCTATTGGTACATCCAGCGCCTCTAACATTTCGACAAACGGTGAAGGTTGTTGTTTGTTAAATAGCAACCAGACACGTAAACGAGCACGGGTGATTGCGACGTACAGCAAACGTCGTTCTTCGGCATCAGGAAAATCTTCCGGTTGCGGTAACAATGCCTGCTCCATTATCGACTCACGCGCCGGTGCAGGAAACGCATCATCCCCATCCTGAAGCCCCAAAACAATAACGTAATCAGCCTGTTGCCCTTTGCTGGCATGGATAGTCATAAAATCGAGCTGCAGGTGCGGCCAGCGCGTTGCGGCTTTATCCAGCGCCGCTGGTCTCAAATGATGGTAACGGGCCAGCAGCAAAATTCGCTGTTCTCGTTTGACATAACCGCTCAGTTTATCCAGCAAATCGTCGAGTTTATCCTCGGCCAATAACGTCACGGCCTTTTTGTCCCCTGCGACCAGGCTATTCAACGGTTTGGTTAACTGGTGCGGATTTTGCTGAATAAACCCGTTAGCTACTTCGCCTATCCGGCCATTAAAGCGATAAGTGGTATCCAGCGCACAACAGTCACCTTCACCAAAATAGTGATTAAAGGCCGTCGTCAGGGAAAGTTGAGCGCCGCTGAAACGATAGATAGCCTGCCAGTCATCGCCGACGGCAAATAGCGTGGTCTGCGTATTTTGCCGACGCAACGCTACCAACAATGATGCCCGCTGCGGAGAGATATCCTGAAACTCATCAACCAAAATATGTTTCCATGGACTGACGAACCGCCCTTTATCAAGAATATTAATCGCCTGGTGAATCAGGCCGGAAAAATCGACGGCATTCTCATCTTTTAATGCCGTTTTCCACTCTTTGAGCAACGGCGCCATCAGCTTGACCCGTTTGCCAAAGAGGTCGCGCACCTCTTCCGGCGCACCCGCAATCATCTCGGCCTGCGATCCTCCGTGCATTCGCATCAAGCTGACCCAACGGTCGAGGCGACTCGCCATCCGACGCTGGAGCTTTTTGTCCTGCCAGAAATCCCCTTCCGGAATCTGCCAGCCCATCTCCTCTTCCAGCCACAACCGCCAGCCTTTCGCCTGCGCTTTTTTCTCCTGACACTGCTGCTGCCAGCTCTGCACTAATAGCTTTTGTCGGGTAGCGGTATCGCTTTCCAGCTTACTGATCGTTGGCACTTTTTTACTGCCTTGCTGAATAATATGCAGGGCCAGGGAGTGAAAAGTACGAGCGGATATCTCTTCTGTGCTCAAACGCTCACGGATACGTTCATCCATCTCCTGTGCCGCCTGGCGACCAAATGCCAGCAGCAGGATCTGGTCGGCTGCGGCTTCGCCACGCGTCAGTAACCAGCCCGCACGCGCCACCAAAACGGAGGTCTTACCGCTTCCGGCCCCGGCCAGAACTAATAAGGATCGCTCACCGTTCACCACCGCACGGGCTTGCGCCGGGTTCAGTGGTGATGATTCCACGCTCGCAAAAAAGCCACGGTACTGTTCCAGTATCGATTCAGTAAATGCCTGATTATGAGCAAGCCTGGCCTTTTCCGTATCACTCAGCCAGCCCAGGCACTGCCGCCACAGTTCACGGCAGTTATCGAAAGCCTCAAGGCGACCGGTCGGCATAGGTAATCCACTTAGCGCACTTCGGATTTTACTCTGAATATCAGTCACCTGCTGGCGAGTTAGCCATTTACCCTCAGCGCTTGAACGCGCCACTTCTGCCAACTGCTGGCGAAGTAGATCGGCAGCAATGTCGCTCATTTCCGCACTCCACTGCTGCCAGAGAGTATTCAGATGATGATAAAAACGCTGCGTGTCGTTCCATTCGGTGCCATGCAAACGCACAACTTTATCATCTGGCAGGACAAATTCCAGTTCGCCCCATACCAGTCCGCGCTTGCAATGAACCGACAATAACTGATTGAAAGGTATAAGATACTCATGGCTGTCGCCGGAAACCTTTACTCCGGCATTGAGGAGTTGCACCCTGTCATAAGGATGCTGCGCCATGCGTTTGCCTAATGTTGTCGCTTTAAGTTCCATATAATGTCGAATTTCAATCAGGTTGGTTGTTTTTAAGTTTAACCGCCAGTGGCCGAGTGCTCCAGCGTAAAAAACGCTACAATGGGCGGGTCTTATTATCCACAGGATTAAACAGAGGGTTTATGCGTACCATTCTGAATATTTTAAACTTTATCCTTGGCGGTTTCGCCACCACGCTCGGCTGGCTGCTGGCAACACTAGTGAGTATCATTTTGATCTTTACACTACCGCTCACACGTTCCTGCTGGGAGATTACCAAGCTCTCTTTGCTGCCATACGGAAATGAAGCGATTCATGTTGATGAACTTGAACCTCAAGGAAAGAATAGCCTGTTGAACGCGGGCGGTACGCTACTGAATATATTATGGTTTATTTTCTTTGGCTGGTGGTTGTGTCTGATGCATATCTTCTGTGGTATTGCACAATGTGTGACCATCATCGGCATCCCGGTCGGTATCGCCAATTTTAAAATCGCCGCAATTGCTTTGTGGCCAGTGGGCCGTCGAGTCGTTTCTGTTGAGACCGCCCGCGCCGCGCGTGAGGCCAATGCCCGTCGCCGCTTTCAGTAATTGGATGGAACAAAGAAATGCTTAGCCCCCTGCTACGCCGCTATACCTGGAACAGCGCCTGGTTATATAACATCAGGATCTTTATCGCACTCTGCGGTACGACTGCATTTCCATGGTGGATTGGTGAAGTAAAACTGACTATTCCCTTAACACTCGGAGTAGTGGCTGCGGCGTTGACTGACCTTGATGACCGCCTGACAGGACGTCTGCGCAATCTGGCCATCACTCTGGTGTGCTTCTTTATCGCTTCGGCATCGGTGGAACTTCTCTTTCCCTGGCCCTGGCTGTTTGCGATCGGCCTGACCCTCTCCACTATAGGCTTTATTTTGCTCGGTGGATTAGGACAACGCTATGCAACAATCGCCTTTGGCGCTTTATTAATTGCTATCTATACCATGCTGGGCGTAACGCTTTACAGCCATTGGTACCTCCAGCCGTTGTTTTTGTTAGCCGGTGCGGTCTGGTATAACTTACTCACTCTAGCCGGACATCTTATCTTCCCTATCCGCCCTCTTCAGGACAATCTGGCCCGCAGTTACGAGCAGTTGGCTCACTATCTGGAGCTTAAATCGCGACTGTTTGACCCGGATATCGAAGATGAAAGCCAGGCACCGTTATATGACCTGGCGATAGCCAACGGCCAGTTAGTCACCACACTGAATCAGACGAAAGTCTCTCTATTGACTCGTCTACGCGGCGATCGCGGCCAGCGCGGTACCCGCCGCACTTTGCAGTATTACTTCGTGGCTCAGGATATTCACGAACGCGCCAGCTCATCGCATATTCAGTACCAAACGTTGCGCGACCACTTTCGCTATAGCGACGTGATGTTTCGCTTTCAACGTATGCTGTCTATGCAGGCGCAGGCGTGCCAAAAACTCTCACGCGCTATCCTGCTACGCGAACCCTATCAACACGATGCCCACTTTGAACGGGCATTTATGCATCTTGATGCCGCACTCGATCGTGTACGGGCGAGCGGAGCACCGGCTGAGCAACTTAAGGCGCTCGGCTTTTTGCTCAATAACCTGCGAGCGATAGATGCCCAGCTGGCGACCATTGAATCCGTACAGACTACTCTACAGACCAATAACAATACTGAAAACCTGCTCGCGGATGACCAACCTAACGGTTTTAGCGATATCTGGCTACGTTTGCGCAATAACATGTCACCGGAGTCAGCTCTATTCCGTCACGCGGTTCGGATGTCTTTAGTCCTGTGCGCGGGCTACGCCTTTATTCAGCTTACCGGGCTGAACCACGGCTACTGGATATTGCTGACCAGCCTGTTTGTTTGCCAGCCAAACTACAACGCCACGCGCCACCGACTGGCGTTAAGAATAATCGGTACGCTGGTTGGGGTAGCGATAGGACTCCCGGTCCTGCTCCTGGTACCTTCAGTAGAAGGTCAGTTACTTCTGATTGTTCTGACTGGCGTGCTGTTCTTTGCTTTTCGCAACGTACAATACGCC
This sequence comes from Klebsiella huaxiensis, assembly GCF_003261575.2. Classification (GTDB taxonomy): domain Bacteria; phylum Pseudomonadota; class Gammaproteobacteria; order Enterobacterales; family Enterobacteriaceae; genus Klebsiella; species Klebsiella huaxiensis. The sequence continues at coordinate 3,799,425 of NZ_CP036175.1, forward strand.
CACGCAACGATGTTTATTACCCTATTGGTCCTGTTGTGCTTTAACCTGCTGGGTGAAGGCTTTGAAGTCGCCTTACCCCGTATATTTGACACGTTGATCGGTTGTGCGATCGCCTGGGCAGCCGTAAGTTTTATTTGGCCCGACTGGAAATTTCGCAATTTGCCGCGAGTCCTTGAACAGGCAATCAACGCCAACTGCCGATATCTGGATGCTATTCTTGAGCAATATCATCAGGGACGTGACAACCGACTGGCTTATCGTATCGCGCGGCGTGCGGCGCATAACCGCGATGGTGAACTGGCATCAGTAGTCTCAAATTTGTCCACTGAACCCAGAGCTGACTCAGCGATGCGAGAAACCGCATTCCGCTTACTGTGTCTGAACCATACTTTTACCAGCTATATTTCAGCGTTGGGTGCCCATCGGGAAAAACTGACAACACCGGATATTCTGGCGCTGCTGGACGATGCCGTTTGCTATGTTGATGATGCGCTGCACCATGCACCCGCTGATGAACTGCGGGTACAGCAAGCTTTGGCAAGCTTGCAGACCCGGATCCAGCACCTTGATCCTCGAGCTGACAGCAAAGAGCCTTTGGTGCTCCAGCAAATTGGATTACTGCTGGCGCTGCTGCCAGAAATATGTCGGCTACAACGACAGGTCAATGTTCAACCCGAGTAAGTCTCTATCTCTCGCTGCTGTTCTACCGCCCACTCTTCGAGTTCCTGACGCAGTTGCATCGGGAGTGTGGCGGCATGCACGCCATCGATAGCCCCAGATAACGAATAAAGCACATTGACCGTTAGCGCTTTATTTAATCTTAATAACCTCAGCCAGGCTTTTTTCGCTCCAATTTCGCGCAACGTTTTTTCATCAGGAATACCTGAATTAATCAGCTGCAGCTCCATGTGGAAACTAATATTTGGCAAATTTTTTAATCTCCCTGAGTTTTTCTGCTTTTGCTTCTCATTGCGTGCGGTCTGAAATGAAAAAAATGATAGCTGGAAAAGCATATTGTTGTCACGCCAAAGTGCTTCATCGATATGATAATATTTCAGCGCAGCTGGTCGACCATTCTTTCGCATTATCAAAAGAGGGGTTTTATGTTCAACGCGATACTCCGCGCTCTGCTCACAAACCCTAAGATAAATTTCCCCCTCAGCAACCATAGCAAAAACGGTATTATCTATCGCCAGACTATAGCCGCCAAATAAAGGCCGACAACTGATTTTTCCTAATGATAATAAGCACTTCTGGAACTGTTTGATCCGTAGACTTGGAAATTTCTTCATGATTATTCCTTTGTTAATCATGTAAATAAAAAATAGTTTCGTTAACGGATCCGCTAATTAAGAAAGTAATTGACTTCTCTTGATGCGGCAAGATGAATTATGCCTTCATTTTAACCAACTTATGTTTTTGCGAGCCGCTTTCAGAAAAATATCGCTCAATGAAGTCAAAATGCAATAAGGTAAAGTATTTGATAAATATTAATAACAAAAGAAACCAGAATACTTAGCATCGGTAGTGCATCCAAAACGGATAACACTCATACAGGGGAGAAAAATTCACTCAAGTAGAAATGTTTTCAACCATGAATTCACATCATATGCATACTGGAATCATGCTTTCCCCACCGAATCAAACGGGAAAAAATGAAGTACAGATTTCAGTCAACAGAAGAGAAAATGTGGTTGATCTTTTTACCTGTCGCGTATACTGTACATTCATACAGTAACTCACAGGCGGGATAGACTATGTTTACTTCAGCTCACGCAAATCGTTCACCACTGACTTCTACTTCAGTACGCCGTCACGCTCATGATGCAGTCGAACACCCAACCAATGGGCTGATCAGTGAAATTGTCTATCGCGAAGATCAACCCATGATGACGCAACTATTATTGCTTCCTCTATTACAGCAACTTGGTCAGCAATCACGCTGGCAGCTGTGGCTAACGCCTCAGCAGAAACTGAGCCGCGAATGGGTACAGTCCTCAGGTTTACCGTTGTCAAAGGTGATGCAGATCAGCCAAATGTCGCCCAACAATACGCTGGAATCAATGATCCGCGCACTGCGTACCGGCAATTATAGTGTTGTGATTGGCTGGTTGTCAGATGAACTCACAGTTGAAGAACATGAACAACTGGTTGTCGCTGCGCAAGAGGGCCATGCAATGGGCTTCATCATGCGTCCAGTGAGAAATATTGGTCAGCCAGGCAGACAACTTTCTGGGCTAAAAATTCACTCAAACGTGTATCATTAAATGAATTTAGGATTAATCCTGGAATTTTTTTTGCCCTGGTGGATGGCTTAATTTTTTAATGCCCGTTTTTGTTAAAATGCCTGTCTGATGCGGTCTCGCGACTTTTTTTGCAATATGAAATCCAACCCTACGTTGTTAAACATTAGGTACACAACCCTTTTTTTTCATATGCCTGACGGAGTTCACACTTGTAAGTTTCTAACTAAGTTGTAGACTTTACATCGCCAGGGGTGATCGGCTTTCGCTGCATGTATCAGCATAGTTAACAACAAGTCACGCCCCGGGTGAAGGATTTAACCGTGAGGTCTTTTGTACCTTCATGGCGAATTTTGGATGATAATGAGGCGCAAAAAATGAAAAAGACAGCTATCGCGATTGCAGTGGCACTGGCTGGCTTCGCTACCGTAGCGCAGGCCGCTCCGAAAGATAACACCTGGTATGCAGGTGCTAAACTGGGCTGGTCCCAGTATCACGACACCGGTTTCTACGGTAACGGTTTCAAAGGTAACAACGGTCCGGTTCGTAACGATCAACTGGGTGCTGGCGCGTTTGGTGGCTACCAGGTTAACCCGTACCTCGGTTTCGAAATGGGTTACGACTGGCTGGGCCGTATGGCTTACAAAGGTAGCGTTGATAACGGTGCTTTCAAAGCTCAGGGCGTTCAGCTGACGGCTAAACTGGGTTATCCGATCACTGACGATCTGGATATCTATACCCGTCTGGGTGGTATGGTTTGGCGCGCAGACTCTAAAGGCAACTACGCTTCTAACGGCGTTTCTCGCAGCGAACACGACACTGGCGTTTCCCCAGTATTTGCGGGCGGCTTAGAGTGGGCTGTTACTCGTGACATCGCAACCCGTCTGGAATACCAGTGGGTTAACAACATCGGCGACGCTGGCACCGTTGGTACCCGTCCTGATAACGGCATGCTGAGCTTAGGTGTTTCCTACCGCTTCGGTCAGGAAGATGTTGCTCCGGTTGTAGCTCCGGCTCCGGCTCCGGCTCCAGAAGTGACCACCAAGCACTTCACCCTGAAGTCTGACGTTCTGTTCAACTTTAACAAAGCAACCCTGAAACCGGAAGGTCAGCAGGCTCTGGATCAGCTGTATACTCAGCTGAGCAACATGGATCCGAAAGACGGTTCCGCAGTTGTACTGGGCTACACCGACCGTATCGGTTCTGATGCCTACAACCAGCAGCTGTCTGAGAAACGTGCTCAGTCCGTTGTTGATTACCTGGTATCTAAAGGTATCCCGGCTAGCAAAATCTCCGCTCGCGGTATGGGTAAATCCAACCCGGTCACTGGCAGCACCTGTGACAACGTGAAAGCTCGCGCTGCTCTGATTGACTGCCTGGGTCCGGATCGTCGCGTAGAGATCGAAGTTAAAGGCTACAAAGACGTAGTAACTCAGCCGCAGGCTTAAGTTATCGCGTTAATAAAAAACCCCGCTGATGCGGGGTTTTTTGTATTAAATTCATGTTTAAAGCAACAAACCAGCGGAATACCAACGTTCACTTTAGCTCTTAATGGCTACTCTTTACCCAGCAACACTTGCAAGTCGTGCTTCAAACTGGACATCTTACTGGCATATTTTTCTTTATGTTCAGCATCCTCAATCAGCTGTACGATCGTTTCCGACAGGGTCATACCCCGCCTTTGCGCCAGACCTGCCAGCCGCTGCCAGACCATAAACTCCAGGTCGATAGATTTTTTACGAGTGTGCTGATGCTCCGCGTTAAAATGTCGCTTGCGACGAGCGCGTATAGTCTGCTTCATACGGTTCGCTAACTCTGGATTCATATGTTGCTCAATCCAGGTATTCACCAGAACAGGTTCATTTTCGAGCGTGAGTAAGACATCGACCGCAGCTTGCGCAGCGCTGGCTTCAATGTAGCGGGTTATCGGTTCACCTTCCCGGCACTTTTTTACCAGATATGTCCATTTCCAACCGCTTTCAAGATTTTCCAGTTGTTGATATTTCATTGCGATCTCAATGTGACCGTGTAACTCTTTTCAGGATATCAGTTTTTTCTTCATCTGCTGAGAATAAATCATCTTTCGTGATGTGGGTAGATTCGTTATCACTGCGACCAACGCAATCACTCGTGTGCTCAGACGCCGCATAATGTATAATCGCGCGTTTTACATCTGACTAAAAAACAGCGACTTTGACCATTACGAAACTTACCCGAAACGACCTCGCTCCTGATACGGAAAGTTATCAGGCGCTGTTTGCACAAGCCGACTTAGCACAAGCAGAAGCATCTCTTTCTGGCGAACTGCAGCCCCGCTTATTCTATGCCCTGGAGCAACTTCTGGTGACTCCAGCCATTTCGCCGTTCATGCTGGTTAAAGCACCAGAAGAGCCAGAGTATCTGCAATGGTTGGCGAACGAAACTCGTACTTTACATCAACCATCTGAACCGCTTTATGGCGTACGTTACCAGATTGATGGTGGAAACATCACCAGCATCCCGGCACAAGCCGCAGAAGATAATTTCGCGAGCATCGCACCGGTTGAAGCAGCCGACTGGGTAGAAGCAGAGCAACTCTTTGGCTGTGTACGCCAGTTCAATGGTGAAATTAGCCTGCAACCAGGTCTGGTTCATCGTGCCAACGGTGGTGTATTGATCATCTCCCTGCGCGCATTGCTGGCTCAGCCCCTGCTGTGGATGCGGCTAAAAAATATGATTGCCCGCCAGCGTTTCGACTGGCTGTCAATCGATGAGTCTCGCCCTCTTCCGGTTAGCATCCCCTCAATGGCGCTCAACCTGAAAATCATTCTGGTTGGCGAGCGAGAATCACTGGCTGATTTCCAGGAGATGGAACCCGAGCTTTCTGCCCTGGCTATTTACAGCGAATACGAAGACAATTTACAGATTGTCGATGCAGCCGCCCTGAAACAATGGTGTCAGTGGGTCTGGCAAAACGCACACCAACTCGAACTCCCTGGGTTAGCAGCCGAAACCTGGCCGCTGTTGATTCAGGAAGGTGCACGTTACACTGGCGATCAGGCAACCCTACCGCTGTGTTTGCTATGGATTGCACGCCAGCTTAAGGAGGCGGCGGCCTTCTGTGAAGGTGAAGAGATTAGCGCCGAAGAGATGCAAACCATGCTGGAACGTCGTGAGTGGCGCGAAGGCTATCTCGCGGAGCGGATTCAGGACGAAATTCTGCAAGAGCAAATCCTCATTGAGACCGAAGGCGAATGCATCGGCCAAATCAACGCGCTATCGGTTATTGAATTCCCAGGCCACCCACGCGCATTCGGCGAACCGTCTCGCATTAGCTGCGTTGTTCACATTGGCGATGGTGAGTTTATTGACGTCGAACGCAAGGCTGAGTTGGGTGGCAATATCCATGCGAAAGGCATGATGATCATGCAGGCGTTTTTGATGGCTGAGCTGGAGCTTGATCAACAACTCCCCTTCACCGCCTCGTTAACCTTTGAGCAATCCTACAGTGAAGTGGATGGCGATAGTGCCTCCATGGCTGAACTGTGCGCATTAATCAGTTCGCTGGCCAATGTTCCCATTAACCAGAGTATTGCTATTACCGGCTCTGTCGATCAGTTTGGTCGTGTACAACCTGTTGGTGGACTCAATGAGAAAATTGAAGGTTTCTTTGCTATTTGCCAGCAGCGTGGTTTAACCGGTAAACAGGGCGTCATTATTCCAGCCGCCAACGTCCGTCATCTGAGTTTAGCAAAGGAGCTACAACAAGCCGTTGCTGAGGAACAGTTCTTTATCTGGGCCATTGATGACGTCACTGAAGCATTACCCCTTCTGACCCAACTATTTTGGGATGGAGAAGGACAAACTTTACGGCAAACCATCCAGGAGCGGATTGCACAGGCGACACAGCAAGAAGGTCGCCATCGCTTTCCGTGGCCGCTGCGCTGGTTAGGCGGTTCAGGTTCTAACTGATCGGACTTGTTCAGCGTACACGTGTTAGCTATCCTGCGTCCCGAACTCAAAATAAGGCTTACTGAAAACATGGTAGATAAACGCGAATCCTATACAAAAGAAGATCTTCTTGCCTCTGGCCGTGGTGAACTGTTTGGCGCTAAAGGCCCACAGTTACCAGCGCCAAATATGCTGATGATGGACCGCGTCATCAAGATGACCGAAACCGGTGGTAACTACGATAAAGGTTATGTTGAGGCAGAACTCGATATTAACCCTGACCTGTGGTTCTTCGGTTGCCACTTCATTGGCGATCCGGTTATGCCTGGCTGCCTGGGCCTGGATGCCATGTGGCAACTGGTTGGCTTCTACCTGGGCTGGTTAGGCGGCGAGGGTAAAGGGCGTGCGTTAGGCGTAGGTGAAGTTAAACTCACCGGCCAGGTACTGCCAACGGCTAAGAAAGTGACCTACCGCATTCATTTCAAACGCGTGATAAACCGTCGTTTGATTATGGGCCTGGCGGATGGTGAAGTACTGGTTGACGATCGTCTGATCTACACCGCAACCGATCTGAAAGTGGGTTTATTCCAGGACACCTCTGCGTTCTGATAAAACAGTGACACTTTAAAAGGCGAAGCCCCCGCACAGCGGAGGCTTCATTTTTAAAGAGACAGTCAGGCAATTTGCACCCTGTCCTCCATGGCTTCTCGCCAGCCTCCTAGCCACCAGGACCTTTGATTCAAGGTCTGATAAGGACACATTTCTTTCGATCTTCCGGTAATACCGGCTTGATATCCACGTTGATGTGCCCGTTCCAGGCGATCTCGTTTTTGTCTCTTCATGCCTCGTTTCCCTCATTCTTTGATCTGGTGGAAAAGAAAACAATGGTCACTAAATACGCAACCACGGTTAACGAATACCGCGAATCAGAGACAGCGTCAATGCGCAAAATTCACGCCATTGTCATATTTGTGAGCTACATGAAAGTTCATTTGTACAAAAAATGTGAACCGGCACAAGTTAACAAGCTGATGAGACAAATAAAAAAGCCGCTGCGATTTTGTTACCCGCAGCGGCTTTTTACTTTCATTAATTTTGCTTATGGCAAGCGATTCAACTCGCTGGCAATTGCAGTCGCTTCCTGAGTCCAGGCCTGAGCGAGGGTTTTGACCATTGCGTCATAACCATCCTGCTGTTGCTTAAGCTCAATGTTGAACGGACGCTTAATCAGCTGCCCCTGATGCTTCAGCAACCACTCACCGCTAACGATCACCCGCCCATCGTAACGACCGTGAAATCCGCTAACGGACACGTTTAGCGTATCCTGCTCACTCCCTAAAGGCTGAGAGGCCACCACCCAACCCGGCAGCTGGTTGCTAAGATTCGCCACCAGTGTGGTACGCAGTTGCTGATCGAGCGGGCTCGCCCACAGATTGTTATTGGCAATCACATACTGGACGTCGGTGGTCTGATAAACCACTCCGTTGCCCGCCAAATAATCAGGAATGCTTACCTGTTCAACCCACAGCAAGTTTTTGCTTTGGTGAGCAGCACTTTGTGCACCACTCTGTACCACCGGAAGCTGGTAATACGTTTTGCTCTCACCACCACTGCTGCACGCGGTCAGAACGCATACTGCCGCCGCTATTAGCCATCTTTTCATTATTTCGCTCCCTTCGGCTGCGGATCTTTTTTATCCTTCGCCTCAAATACCAGCGCATTGCTCTTGTCGTTGAGCGTTTTCAGTACCGGTTGCAGTTCACGAAGAACCTGATCCAGGCGCTGCATATCCGCCACCATCTTATTGTATGCCGCAGAGCCCGGCTGGAAGCCTTGCATACTACGATTCAGTTCACGCAATGTGCTCTGCATATCGCCCGGCAGCTGCTGCATGGACTGGCTTGAAGTTATCTTATTCAGGCTATCCAGCGTCGTTTGCACGTGCTGCATGGTCTTCTCGCTTTGCGCCAGCGTACTGGTTGCCTGCTCCAGCAGAGGGTTAATCGGCAGATTGTTAATCTTATCCAGGGCATCCATCAGACGCTGCTGGATCTGAGCCAGACCTCCGCTCACGGTCGGTATAATCGGATAACCACCAAACTCCTGAATCTTGCCGCGAGCAGGCGCTTTCGGATAGAAGTCGAGATCAATATACAGCGCGCCGGTTACCAGATTCCCCGTTTTGAGGGAACCACGCAGCCCGCGATTCATCAGATCATCAATATGCTGGCGAATATTTGGATCGCTACCTAACTGATTGATCAAACGTTCTGGTTCAATTCGCACTTCAACCGGGATACGGTAATCGTCATTTAGGTTCTGCTTCAACCCTGGGATAAAGAATGGCACTTTACCAACGGTTCCAAGGCGAATACCGCGAAACTCCACTGGCGCACCAGGCTGCAGGCCACGAATAGAATCTTTAAAGAACATCACGTAGTCGATGTGCTGGGTAAAGACCGAATCCTGAATACTTCGTTGATCGTCGAATAGGTGATATTCAGTTTTATTCGCTACCGGCTCTCCTAACGGCAGACCTTCAGGAATATCAAAGCTGACGCCGCCGCCAAACAGAGTTGACAGCGATCCCATTTCAACACGCATACCCGCAGCGGTAAGATCCACCGCAATACCGCTGTCTTTCCAGAAACGCACGTTGTTGGTCACCAGACGATCGTTTGGCGCGCTGATAAACAGCTGGTAGGTAATATTGCGTTTTTGCGCATCAAAAGTGCTGGTTTCGACTGAACCGACACGATAGCCCCGAAAGAGCACCGGATCGCCTGGTGAAAGCTGACCCGCTTTACTGCTTTCCAGTAGAATGCGAATGCCTTTGGCGTCAGGGGAAGCCAAAGGGGGTGAATCCAGCAGCGGATATTGCGCAGGCACAGAGCCTTTAGAGCCCGGCTGTAATTCGATATAAGCACCGGATAATAACGTGCCTAGCCCGCTAATTCCTTCGCGCCCGACCTGCGGTTTGACTACCCAAAAAACCGAATCCTTATGTAGCAATTTTTCCATGCCTGAATTCAGCCGGGCTTTAATTTCTACGTGGGTCAGGTCATCCGTCAGCGTTGCGCTTTCTATCACGCCAACATCAACGCTGCGGCTTTTAATTCGGGTTTTACCCCCTTCGATTCCTTCAGCATTGGTGGTGATTAACGTCACCTCCGGCCCCTGATGGCTATAGTGATAAAATAGAATCCATGCGCCGATAAGCGCCGTGACTATTGGGAAGATCCACACCGGTGACCAGTTCTTCACCTTTTGCACTTTCGCTTCTCCGCTCTTATTTTCCATGCTGCAGTCTTTCCTCATGGCTTGGATCTGGCTCACGGTCCCACAACAAACGAGGGTCAAACGTCATGGCCGAGAACATTGTCATAACAACGACCAGCGCAAACATCACCGCTCCGATCGCCGGATAGATATTCATCAATCCACCGATGCGCACCAGAGCTGAGAGGACTGCGATGACAAAAACATCGATCATTGACCAGCGGCCAACAAACTCGACAACTTCATAAATCAGGTGCATGCGCTCAGAGTCACGCGATCCTTTACCGCTGGCATTCCAGCACAACCAGCCAATAGCGATCATTTTTAACGTCGGCACCATAATGCTGGCGATAAATATCACCATCGCCACCGGATATGATCCTTCACTCCACAGCAGGATCACCCCCGCCATAATAGTGGAGGGCATTTTATCGCCCAACAGATCGGTAATCATGATCGGCAGAATATTGGCTGGCATATAGAGGATTATCGACGTCATCAGCAGCGCCAGCGTCCATTGCAAACTGTTTTTACGCCGGGCAGTTCCTTTGGTATGGCAGCGCGGGCAAACGGCTTCATCAACGGGTAAAACCGCCGTACAACATGAGCATGAACGCAGTCCCTGGCGAAGGCCGGAAACACCGACTTTCAATGGCTGTTTAATCAACGGCATTGGCGCAATGTCGTCCCACAGCCACCGGCGGTCCACGCACTGGAATGTGCGTAGCTGCAATACGCAAAACATACACCAGGGAATAAAGCTTAAACCGATGCCAATATCACCGTAGGCCATCAGCTTAACAAAGCTGACCAGAACTCCGGCGAGGAAGATTTCCGCCATTCCCCAGGTTTTGAGGTGAAACAGGATCCGCGCCAGAAATGCTTTTAGGCCGGAAGGCATGCGTACACGGTTTACCAGCAGCAGGATGGTGATAAGGCAGAAAGCCGGCACCAGCTGCACGAAGAGTAAAAAGAAGGTGCCAAGGCTGGCGTAATCCTCAGTAAAAAGGACATTAGGGATTTCCAGCAGCTCAATTTCGCTACTGATGCCACCAACTTTCATGTAGATGAAAGGAAACAGATTTGCCAGCAACAGCATAAACAATGCGACCAGCGCATAGGCAGTGGGACGCTGCCGAGGCGCGTCCCACGAGGTCGTCAATGTCGTTCCGCAGCGCGGACACGCAGCTTTCTGGCGATGCTCCAGCTGCGGCAAAGCCACCAGCAGATCACATTGTCGGCACAGAATATGCCGCGCAGCATGATGATGATCGCACATGAAAACTCCTCAGCTTATGCGCCGTTTTTTAATCCTTCAAGATATTCCCAGCGTTCGAAGGCGGTTTCCAGCGCCTGCTCCGCTTCGCTCATCTGCGCCAGCACCTGCTGCGTATGATCATGCGACTGACCAAAGAAAGAAGGATCGGCAACCTGCTCCTGCAGAGTCTGCAATTGGGCCTCAAGCTCTTCCAGTTTCTGCGGCAGTTGTTCCAGTTCGCGCTGCAGGTTATAGCTTAGTTTGCTGGCCGCGCGTTTGACACTTTCTGCTTTCGGTTGAGCAACTTCTACCGTTTTTTTGGCAACTGACTGCTTTTGTGCCAGATACTGAGATTGCTGACCTCGGGCATCGTGATAACCGCCAACATATTGGCCAATTCTCCCTTCCCCTTCAAAGATCCAGCACTCTGTTACGGTGTTATCAACAAACTGGCGGTCGTGGCTGACCAGCATCACGGTACCCTGATAGCCGTCGACTAGCTCTTCCAACAGTTCCAGGGTTTCGACATCCAGATCGTTTGTCGGTTCATCGAGGATCAGCAGGTTGCTGGGCTTGAGGAACAGGCGCGCCAGCAGCAGACGGTTACGCTCACCGCCGGACAGCGCGCGCACTGGCGTCATGGCGCGTTTCGGATGGAACATAAAGTCTTGCAGGTAGCCCAGAACATGGCGCGGCTTGCCGTTCACCATCACTTCCTGCTTACCTTCGGCAAGGTTGTCCATCACCGTTTTGTCCGGGTCAAGCTCAGCACGGTGCTGATCGAAGTAAGCAACCTCCAGCTTAGTACCCACGTGGATGCGTCCGCTATCGGCCTTCAGCTGTCCGAGCATCAGTTTCAGCAGCGTGGTTTTACCACAGCCGTTCGGCCCAATCAGCGCAATCTTATCACCGCGCTGGATCTGGGCGGTAAAATCTTTCACCAGCACTTTGCCATCAACCTGGTAGTTAACGTTCTCCATTTCGAAGACAATTTTGCCCGAACGCGCGGCCTCTTCGACCTGCATCTTCGCACTACCCATAACTTCACGACGCTCACCGCGTTCGCGGCGCATCGCTTTCAATGCACGCACGCGCCCTTCGTTACGAGTACGACGCGCTTTAATCCCCTGACGGATCCAGACTTCTTCCTGTGCCAGCTTGCGGTCGAATTCGGCATTCTGTAGGTCTTCAACGCGCAGCGCTTCTTCTTTATCCAGCAGATACTGATCGTAATTGCCCGGATAGGTCACCAGTTTGCCGCGATCGAGATCGACAATCCGCGTCGCCATATTGCGAATAAAGGAACGGTCGTGCGAGATAAAAATAATGGTGCCTTTGAACATCTTCAGGAAACCTTCCAGCCAGTCGATCGTTTCAATATCGAGGTGGTTAGTCGGTTCATCCAGCAGCAGCACGCGCGGCCCGCTGACCAGCGCGCGCCCCAGGGCCGCCTTACGCAGCCAGCCACCGGAGAGCGAGGAGAGCTCGGCGTTAGGATCCAGATTGAGCTGCTCAAGCACTTCATTAATACGGCTATCCAACTGCCAGAGCCCTAAATTATCAAGCTGCTCCTGAAAGCGTGCCAGTTCGTTTAAGTTCTTGTCGCTCGGGTCGGTCATCACCAGTTGTGAAGCATCGTGATAGCCTTTGAGGTAGGCCGCCTGTTCAGCAATCCCTTCCGCAACGAAGTCGTAAACGGTTCCGGTAATGTTACGCGGCGGATCCTGCTGCAGACGCGCGACAACCAGATCCAGCTCATAAATAATGCGCCCATCATCAAGACCCTGTTCACGGTTGAGGATCTTCATCAGAGTCGATTTACCCGCACCGTTACGCCCTACCAGGCACACGCGTTCGTTATCTTCGATATGCAGTTCGGCATTATCCAGCAGCGGCGCATCGCTGAATGAAAGCCAGGCGCCGTGCATACTAATTAATGACATTCTTTATTCCTTTCAGGCTGAGGTGATCAGCCAGCAGTTGTGAATCTGACGGTTGCGGGCAAAATCTTGAGATTGCGTTTTTTGCGTGATCTCCTGCGCCTTCAGGCCCAGTTGCGCTAGCCCGTCATGATCCATACGGAAACCGCGTTTGTTGTTCGAGAACATAATCGTGCCGCCTTTACGCAGCAGACGTTTTAGATCGGTCATCAGACGCAGATGGTCGCGCTGTACGTCAAACGCGTCTTCCATGCGCTTGGAGTTAGAGAAGGTTGGCGGATCGATGAAGATCAGATCAAACTGTTCGGTGCTCTCACGTAGCCAGCCCAGCACATCGGCCTGCATCAAACGATGCGCGCGACCGGTTAAGCCGTTGAGGCGCAGGTTGCGCTCCGCCCATTCGAGATAAGTGCGCGACATATCGACCGTCGTGGTAGAGCGCGCGCCGCCAAGGCCTGCATGTACGCTCGCGCTGCCGGTATAGGCAAAAAGATTGAGGAAGTCTTTGCCTTTGCTCATCTCGCCAAGCATGCGACGGGCGATACGGTGATCAAGGAACAAGCCAGTATCCAGGTAGTCGGTCAGATTGACCCACAGACGTGCGTTATACTCCTGCACCTCAAGGAAATCACCCTTCTCAGCCATTTTCTGATACTGATTTTTCCCTTTCTGCCGTTCACGGGTTTTTAGCACCAGCTTATTCGGCGCAATCCCCAGCACGGCAATTGTGGCGGCGATAATATCAAACAGACGCTGACGAGCTTTGTGCGCATCCACGGTTTTCGGTGGAGCATACTCTTGCACCACCACCCACTCTCCGTAACGGTCAATGGCTACGTTATATTCCGGGAGGTCGGCATCATAAAGGCGATAGCACTCGATACCTTCCTGACGCGCCCACTTCTCATATTTTTTCAAGTTCTTACGTAGACGGTTGGCGAAATCTTCCGCCAGCGTCGCGGTTTTTCCGCCTTCGCTTTCGGCGAGGTGGTAGTTCTTCTGCACGCAGTCCAGCGGGCCGTTTTTAGCTTTGAACTGCTTATCAGCACGTAATTGCAAACAGCTGAGCAGATCCGGCGAGGCGCTGAACAAAGAGAGATTCCAACCGCCGAACTGATTTTTCATGATCCGGCCCAGCAGGCTATGCAGAGCAATCAGCGCCGGTTCGCTCTCCAGACGCTCGCCGTATGGCGGGTTACTAATAACCGTACCGTAAGGCCCTTTCGGCAGCGGATTGTCCAGTTTGGCAACATCTTTAACCTCAAACGTCACCAGTTCGCCAATGCCAGCACGACGGGCGTTGCTGCGCGCGCGTTCAATCACCCGCGCATCAATGTCGGAACCGTAGAAACGGGATTCATACGCCGCCAGCCCCTGACGGGCGCGGGTTTGTGCTTCGGCTTTCACCTCTTTCCAGATAACATCATCGTGCTGCGCCCAGCCGCCGAAACCCCAATGACCGCGGTGTAAACCCGGCGCACGATCGGTTGCCAGCATAGCGGCTTCAATCAGAAGCGTGCCGGAACCGCACATCGGATCAAGCAGCGGTGTCCCCGGAGCCCAGCCTGAACGCATCACGATAGCTGCCGCCAGGCTTTCTTTGATCGGCGCCATACCGGTGCCATCGCGGTAGCCGCGCAGATGCAAACCCTCACCGCTAAGATCTAAAGAAATATGTGCGGTTTCTTTATTCAGCCAGACGTTGATGCGCAGATCGGGGCTTTCACGATCGACATTAGGACGCGGCAGATTCTTACGCGTAAAGCTATCAACAATGGCATCTTTGACTTTCAATGCGCCGTACTGACTGTTACGAATCTCATCGTTAAGCCCGCTAAAGTGCACGGCGAAAGTGGCGTCTGGGGTGAAAATCTCCGTCCATGGAATGGCCTGTACGCCGAGGTAAAGGTCCAGGTCGCTATACACGCTGCACTGGCCCAGCGGCATCATGATCCGCGAAGCCAGCCGACTCCACATCAGGCTTTGATACAGCAGGCGCGTATCTCCCTGAAAATGGACCCCGCCCTGGACTACCTGGCAGTCCACCGCGCCAAGTCCTTCCAGTTCAGTTTTTAACAGCTCTTCAAGCCCACGAGCCGTACTGGCAAACAGAGAATTCATATCGTCACTTTTACTAAAAGAAAATTGGTGCGCATTATAGCCAATATGTGCCCTATGTCATAAAGTTAAAGGCTTATTTTTGAACCCAGGGGCAGCGTATGGTAACGCTTTCGCGACTTTTTATTCATCCCGTTAAATCGATGCGGGGAATTGGCCTGAGTCACGCCTACGCAGGCATCAGTGGTCTGGCCTTCGATCGCATATTTATGGTGACGGAAACCGATGGCACCTTCATTACCGCTCGTCAGTTCCCGCAAATGGTTAAGTTCACCCCCGCCCCGCTCCACGATGGCCTCCATCTGACGGCACCGGACGGCAGCAGCGCAATAGTTCGCTTCAGCGATTTCGCCCCGCAGCAGGAGCCGACCGAAGTCTGGGGTAACCATTTTACCGCCCTGATTGCCCCGACATCGGTTAACCAGTGGCTAAGCGGTTTCTTTAACCGCAGCGTCCAGCTCCGTTGGCTGGGGCCACAACTAAGCCGTCGGGTGAAACGTCATGATGCCGTTCCTCTCTCCTTCGCCGATGGCTTTCCCTACCTTTTAGCTAATGAAGCCTCCCTGCGCGACCTGCAAAATCGCTGTCCGGCCAGCGTAAGCATAGAACAATTTCGCCCGAACCTGGTGGTGACCGGGGCAGCGGCCTGGGAGGAAGATACGTGGAAAGTGGTACGTGTCGGCGAGGTTGTTTTTGATGTGGCAAAACCGTGCAGCCGCTGCGTGTTTACGACCGTCAGCCCGGAACGCGGACAAAAGCACCCTTCTGGTGAACCCTTAACCACGCTGCAAGGTTTTCGCACTGCGCTGGATAACGGTGATGTCGATTTCGGTCAGAATCTAATCGCCCGTAATAGCGGCGTGATCCGCGTGGGTGATGAATTGGAAGTGTTGGCCCGGGGACCAGCAAAAGCCTACAGCGCAGGCGATAGCGACGATACGCTGATGCCCGATGCTCAACAGGACGCAACGGTAGAGATTGAGTGGCAAGGGTTAAGCTTTACTGGCAACAATCAGCAAATTTTGCTGGAGCAGTTGGAGCAACAGGGGATCCGCGTTCCTTATTCCTGCCGGGCGGGCATTTGCGGCAGCTGCCGCATCCGACTGGAAGAAGGAGAAGTTAGTGCGCTGAAGAAAAATGCGATTGGCACAGATGGCACTATTCTGTGCTGCAGCTGCGTGCCAAAAACCGCGCTACGGCTAGCGCCTTAAACTGCCTGGCCCAGGCTGTAGCTGGCTGCACCCGGCGCTGGCTGCAGCCGGTCGTTCATTATTTTAATCACATCGCCAAGCTGCATAACCCGCCCGGCAAGCGTCAGGCCGGGCTGCGCTAACAGACATAATGCCGCGTTTTCACCAGCTTCAACCACCAACAGATTCACCTGCTGCCCGGTATCGCTAAGCCAGGCGCTGGCAGCATCGCCGCCGCCGGGTTGCCAGCACTCTTCATGGGTAGTGAAATGCCAGCTTTTCGGCATCTGCGGCTTGAGAAAGCGAATAGCGACCAGCGCATTCAATACTAATTCAGCGCGCTGCTCTTTTGATAATTCGAGGTCGCGGCATTTTTCTTCAAATGAAAAATAAAGCGCGGCATCATCGACGCAAAATCCGGACGGAGCAAAGGCGTCGGGGGTCAGCATTCGACGTGCGAAACGTGAACGAAATAACATGCCATTAGCCAAATCGAGCATCATACGATCGTGCTCTTCATCGTAATACCAACGCCAATTATCGTCAGGTTTAATCCGCATTTCTTCCCCCGTCCTCTATCACTTCCATCTGTAATTAACAGGTAAACTGCTACAGAATATTTCCAAAATTAAGAAAAGACTAAAATGTCTAAATAAGCAACAATGAAGGAATATAAAACAACCAGGGCTATAAATAAAGCCCTGGTAGGATATAAGAAGGGAAAAGATTAGATATGGGTAACAATTTCTTTAATCAGTGGCGGACCTTTAAAAATAAATCCGGAATAAATCTGCACCAATGTAGCGCCCGCAGCAATCTTTTCACGCGCTGCAATCACCGAGTCAATACCACCAACTCCGATAATGGGCAGACGCCCCTGTAATTCCGCTGACAGCATACGGATAATTTCTGTACTTTTCAGCTGTAAAGGACGACCGCTAAGCCCGCCAGTTTCGTCGCAATTTTTCATACCCTGAACCAGCGATCGATCCAACGTGGTATTGGTGGCAATCACCCCATCAATATTATGTCGAACCAGACTATCGGCAACCTGGATCAATTCCTCAACAGAAAGATCCGGCGCGATCTTCACCGCCACGGGGACATATTTCTGGTGCTTCTCTTGCAGTTCACGTTGCTTATTTTTAATACCAGAAAGTAAATCATCCAGCGCATCACCGTATTGCAAAGTACGCAGGCCAGGGGTATTCGGCGAGGAGATATTAATGGCGATATATCCAGCGTAGGCATAGATTTTATCCATACAAATCAGATAATCATCTTTGCCTTGTTCAACTGGGGTATCTTTATTTTTACCAATGTTAATCCCCAGGATCCCGTCAAAATGGGCCTTTTTCACGTTCTCAACCAGGTTATCAACACCGTGGTTATTAAAGCCCATACGGTTGATCAAACCTTCGGCATCGACCAGACGGAAGATCCTCGGCTTATCGTTACCCGGCTGCGGACGCGGCGTCACGGTACCAATTTCAATTGAACCAAAACCCATTGCTCCGAGCGCATCAATGCACTCGCCATTTTTATCCAGCCCGGCGGCCAGACCCAGCGGGTTCTTAAATGTGAGCCCCATGCAGGTTACCGGCTTTGTCGGCACCTTCTGGCGAACCAACATTTCCAGCGGGGTACCTGAAACAAGGCGTAATTGTTTAAAGGTTACTTCATGAGCGCGCTCAGGATCGAGCTGAAAAAGGGCTTTACGAACGAAGGGGTAGTACATGAACTCTCCTGGATTCCCGGTGTGCAAACCGGGGGCGTATTATGTGCGATCCACCCCGGAAAGGGAATTGACCTGCGACAAAAAATCGCATCTCAGACGCAAACGTTTACTTTTGTCTCCCTCTTTATGCACTTTCTGACAATTCAACGCTGGATAAATCATTTAGGGAAATAAAAGCGCTCTGTCACACTGCAGCTAAATGTTATCAATTATAGATAAATGAAAATATTTAGTTATAAGGAGAGAGTATGCGAGTCATAACACTTGCGGGTAGCCCGCGTTACCCTTCCCGCTCCAGCGCGCTTCTGGAATACGCCAGAGAGACACTCTCCGCTGCGGATATCGAAGTCTGCCACTGGCATCTGCAAAATTTTGCCCCGGAAGACCTGCTCTATGCGCGCTTTGATAACCCCGCTCTGCATGCGCTAAATGAACAACTTGCTGGTGCGGACGGGCTGATTATTGCCACCCCGGTTTATAAAGCTTCTTTTTCCGGCGCGTTAAAGACCCTGCTGGACCTGCTGCCAGAGCGTGCGCTGGAAGGCAAAATCGTTCTGCCGCTGGCCACTGGCGGGACTATCGCGCATATGCTGGCGGTAGATTACGCTCTAAAACCAGTGCTTAATGCTCTGAAAGCACAAGAGATCCTTCATGGCGTCTTTGCTGATGATAGTCAGGTGACAGATTATCAACATAAACCGCAATTTACCCCAAACCTGCAAGGTCGACTCGACCTGGCATTAGAAACTTTCTGGCAGGCACTTCATCGCCCCAGTAGCCGCGCTCCGGCGCTGAAAAGCTTGCAACGGGTAGAGCACGTTTAAAGGCTGACGTTGACGCTCACACGGAAATAAAAGGAACACATCATGGCGACCCTTTCGCAAAAATTCCTGATACGCGTGGCACCCTGGCTTCTGCCGGTGGGCAGCGTGATTATCTGGCAATTCGCCTCTTCGATGGGCTGGCTATCCACCCGCATTTTGCCGTCGCCGGAAGGGGTACTGAAGGCTTTCTGGACGCTCTCTGCCAGCGGTGAACTTTGGCAACATCTGGCGATAAGCTCATGGCGAGCATTGATTGGTTTCAGCATCGGTGGATCCATTGGCCTGGTTCTGGGATTAATCAGCGGCCTGTCGCGCTGGGGTGAACGCCTGCTGGATACCTCCATTCAGATGCTGCGTAATGTGCCCCATCTTGCGCTGATACCGCTGGTTATCTTGTGGTTCGGTATCGATGAGAGCGCCAAAATCTTCCTCGTGGCGCTGGGGACGATGTTCCCGATTTACATCAATACCTGGCACGGGATCCGCAACATCGACAGAGGACTGGTCGAGATGGCCCGTAGCTACGGTTTATCCGGCTTTGCTCTGTTCCGTCATGTGATCCTCCCCGGCGCACTCCCCTCTATTATGGTCGGCATTCGCTTTGCGCTTGGCCTGATGTGGTTAACGCTGATTGTTGCCGAAACCATCTCTGCTAACGCCGGTATCGGCTACCTGGCGATGAATGCCCGCGAGTTTCTGCAAACCGATGTCGTGGTGGTCGCCATTATTCTTTACGCCATTCTCGGCAAACTGGCCGACTTCAGCGCCCAGCTTCTGGAACGCGTCTGGCTGCGCTGGAATCCGGCTTATCACCTTCAGGAGGCTAACGCATGACGACTGCGCGTCTTAATCCGGGGATCCCGCTGCTGCTTAACGGCGTGAGCAAGCGTTATGGCAGCAACACGATCCTGAATGAACTCGATCTTCATATTCCTACCGGGCAATTCGTTGCGGTAGTTGGGCGCAGTGGCGGTGGTAAGAGTACCCTGCTGCGGTTGCTGGCAGGGCTGGAAAAGCCCAATGGCGGTCAGTTGCTGGCAGGCTCAACGCCGCTGGCGCAGATTCAGGACGATACCCGGATGATGTTCCAGGATTCGCGCCTGCTGCCGTGGAAAACGGTTATCGACAATGTTGGCCTCGGGCTGAAAGGCCAGTGGCGTGAGGCTGCGCTTAAGGCGCTGGCGAGCGTCGGTCTCGAGGATCGCGCCAGTGAATGGCCTGCGGCGCTTTCCGGAGGGCAGAAACAGCGCGTGGCGCTGGCTCGCGCGTTAATTCATCGTCCCGGATTATTGCTGCTTGATGAACCGCTAGGCGCATTGGATGCCCTCACCCGCCTTGAGATGCAGGATCTGATCGTTTCGCTGTGGCAGGAGCATGGATTTACCGTCCTGCTGGTGACCCATGACGTCAGCGAGGCGGTGGCCATGGCCGATCGCGTTTTGCTAATTGAAGAAGGGAAAATCGGCCTGGATCTGCTGGTAGACATTCCACGCCCGCGGCGTACGGGATCGGCGAAGCTGGCCGAACTGGAAGCGGAAGTATTGAATCGGGTGATGCAGCGCGGCAAGAGTGAATCCTCGCCGCGCTTAGTGAGTCACGGTTAACGACTGCGACGTTTCCCCGCACGCGCTGTGCTTAGCGGGGCCACAGGTTTGGACTCGCGCTGGCGTTACGCCAGCGCTTTGCTGATTTTCTCGAACAGATCCCCGGAAAGATTCTCCAGGCCTTTCAGTTGCTCCAGCGCCGCGCGCATCAGCGCCTGACGCTTCTCATCATAGCGTTTCAGGCGAATCAGCGGTTCAATCAGGCGCGAAGCGACCTGCGGGTTACGGCTGTTCAGTTCAGTCAGCATCTCAACCAGGAACTGATAACCGCTACCGTCTTCGGCATGGAATGCGGCTGGGTTGCTACCGGCAAAAGCGCCAATCAGCGAGCGGACGCGGTTCGGGTTACCCAGACTGAAGGAGCGATGGTTCAACAAGCTGCGAACCGTCTCCAGGGCATTATCCGCCGGGCTGGTGGACTGCAGGATAAACCATTTGTCCATCACCAGGCCGTCCTGGTGCCATTTGTCGTCATATTCCTGCATCAGGGCATCACGGCAAGGCAGCTGGGCTGCTACTGCCGCCGACAGCGCCGCCAGAGCATCGGTCATATTGTCAGCATGGTGATACTGCGCACTGACCAGTTTATCTGCCAGCTCCACATCGCCAAACGCCAGGTAGCGCAAGCAGGTGTTACGTAGAGAACGCTTGCCGATATCGGCATGTTCAACGCGATAGCTGTCGAGCTTGTTGGCGTTGTAAATCACCAGGAACTCGTCTGCCAGCTCTTTCGCCAGCGTACGGGTGAGCGCTTCACGCACTGCGGCGATCGCGATCGGATCGATAACCGCGAACAGTTCCGCAATTTCATTGGCCGAAGGCAGCGTCAGGATCTCCGCCGCCAACGCTGGATCGATCTTTTCATCCAGCAGAATCGCGCGGAACGCATCGGCAACGTGAACAGGCAGCGACAGCGGCTGCCCCTGCTGATGGCGATTGACGTTAAGCTTGATGTAAGTCGCCAGCAGGCTCTGCGCTGCATCCCAGCGGGAGAAATCATTGCGAGCGTGGCGCATCAGGAACGTCAGCTGCTGATCGCTCCATTTGTACTCCAGCTTCACTGGTGCGGAGAACTCGCAAAGCAGCGCCGGCACCGGCTGGAAGTAGACATTGTCAAAAACAAAAGTCTGCTCTGCCTGAGTGACGTTCAGCACGTGATGTACCGGGTGTCCGCCCTTCTGCAGCGGAATCACTTTTCCTTCGTTATCATAAAGTTCAATGTCGAACGGAATGTGCAGCGGCAGCTTCTCTGCCTGTTCAGACGTCGGCGGCGTACGCTGGCTGATGGTCAGCGTATACTGCTCCGTTTCCGGGTTGTAATCGTCATGGACGGTAACAATCGGCGTCCCGGACTGGCTATACCAGCGGCGGAAGTGGGACAGGTCAACATTGGAAGCATCCTCCATCGCCTGAACAAAATCGTCGCAGGTGGCGGCGCTGCCGTCGTGGCGTTCAAAGTACAGCTGCATCCCTTTCTGGAAATTCTCTTCACCCAACAGAGTGTGCAGCATGCGAATGACTTCCGCGCCCTTCTCATACACCGTCAGGGTGTAGAAGTTGTTCATTTCGATAACCATATCCGGGCGAATCGGATGTGCCATCGGGCTGGCGTCTTCGGCAAACTGCATACCACGCATGGTGCGCACATTGTTAATGCGATTAACCGCCCGCGAGCCCAGGTCAGAGCTGAACTCCTGGTCGCGGAAAACGGTCAGGCCTTCTTTCAGGCTGAGCTGGAACCAGTCGCGGCAGGTCACGCGGTTACCGGTCCAGTTATGGAAATATTCGTGACCAATCACGCGCTCGATATCCAGATAATCTTTATCGGTCGCGGTATCGGTACGCGCCAGCACGTACTTGGAGTTAAAGACGTTAAGCCCTTTATTCTCCATTGCCCCCATATTGAAGAAGTCAACGGCGACAATCATATAGATATCGAGGTCATATTCGAGACCAAAGCGCGTTTCATCCCACTTCATGGAGTTTTGCAGCGAGGTCATCGCCCATGGCGCCCGGTCAAGGTTGCCGCGGTCAACGTACAACTCCAGCGCCACTTCGCGCCCGGAGCGGGTTTTGAAGGTATCGCGCAGGACATCGAAATCACCAGCCACCAGCGCAAACAGGTAGCACGGTTTCGGGAACGGGTCCTGCCACTGGATCCAGTGACGACCATTTTCCAGATCGCCCTGGGCCACGCGGTTGCCGTTGGAGAGCAGGAACGGATATTTTGCTTTATCAGCAATGATTTTGGTGGTGAAGCGCGCCAGAACGTCCGGGCGGTCCAGATACCAGGTTATATGGCGGAAGCCTTCCGCTTCGCACTGGGTACAAAGCGCTTCGCCTGACTGATACAGCCCTTCCAACGCAGTATTAGCCTCCGGACTGATTTCGTTGACGATGGTCAGGGTGAAATGTTCCGGCAACCCGCTAATCACCAGTTGGTTATTTTCTTCCTTATAGTCGCTCCACGGTTGACCGTTAACCTGCAGAGAAACCAACGTCAGGTCTTCGCCATCCAGACGCAATGGCACATCAGACGTAGCCGCATGGCGGGAGACCTTGCTCTCAGCCGTCACAACGGTTTTCGCGGCGTCCAGGTCAAAGGTCAAATCGATATCGCTAATCAGATAATCCGGCGCACGATAGTCGTGGCGGTATTTGGCTTGGGGCTGTTGTGTCATAAAAAACCTTTAGCATGTCCTGTAAAGTGTCGACTCAGTCTATTCCTGTTGCGCAAATCTCGCTATGCAGAATCTTCATCTTTTCAATGCCAAACATGAAAATTGCTACATTTTGATAACATCAGAGGCACGAAATGCACTCGACCAGGCGCAAAGCTTGTGGTGTGATGCGTGTTCAATATATTAAACTAGGCCTCGCAAATGACCGTCAGCGTCGTCATCAGCCGTCGCCGCGGGACAGAGTCGGGTATTACAGGTATACTCCGGCTCCTTTTTACCGCTTTGGTTTTGATGGAAACGCTCCAGTGAGAGGATGCTACTGCGCACCATGACCCAATTCACTTCTCCTGTACTGCACTCGCTGCTTGATACGGATGCCTACAAGCTGCACATGCAGCAGGCTGTCTTTCACCGCTACAATGATGTACAGGTCGCGGCAGAGTTCCGCTGCCGTGGGGACGATTTGCTCGGCATCTATGCCGATGCGATTCGCGAACAGGTTGAGACGATGCGCGACCTGAAGCTACAGGACGATGAATATCACTGGTTGTCGAGCCTGCCATTCTTTTCGCAAGACTACCTCGACTGGCTGCGCAACTTCCGCTATGACCCGCGCCAGGTTTCCGTCACTAATGATAACGGTAAGCTCAATATTCGCCTCTCAGGCCCATGGCGTGAAGTTATCATGTGGGAAGTTCCGCTGCTGGCGGTGATAAGCGAGCTGGTCCATCGTTATCGTTCGCCTGAAATTAGCGTTGATTTAGCGCTGGAAACCCTCGAGCAAAAGCTTACCGATTTCAACCATTTCACCGCGGATATTGATATGTCCGGCTTCCGCCTGATGGATTTCGGTACCCGCCGCCGATTTTCGCGCGAAGTGCAGCAGGCCATTGTTAAGCGCTTGCAGCAGGAGACGTGGTTTGTCGGCACCAGCAATTACGATCTTGCGCGTCGTCTGGACCTTACGCCGATGGGAACCCAGGCGCATGAATGGTTCCAGGCGCATCAGCAAATCAGCCCAAATCTTGCCAGTAGCCAACGTGCCGCTCTCGCCGCCTGGCTGGAAGAGTATCCTGACCAGTTGGGTATCGCCCTGACCGACTGCATTACAATGGATGCTTTCCTGCGTGATTTCGGCCCGGAATTTGCGACCCGCTATCAGGGACTACGCCATGATTCCGGAGACCCGGTTGAATGGGGCGAGAAAGCAATTGCCCACTACCAAAAACTGGGCATTGATCCGCTAAGTAAAGTGTTGGTGTTTTCCGATAATCTCGACCTGACGAAAGCGGTCGACTTATATCGCCACTTCTCATCGCGGGTGAATCTGAGCTTTGGTATCGGTACCCGTCTGACCTGCGATATTCCGCAGGTTAAACCTCTGAATATCGTTATCAAGCTAGTGGAGTGCAACGGTAAGCCGGTGGCGAAACTTTCCGACAGCCCGGGGAAAACCATTTGCCACGATAAAGCCTTCGTACGCGCTCTACGCAAGGCCTTTGACCTGCCGCCAGTTAAAAAGGCCAGCTAAGTTTAAAAAGGAAATTACGTCCGCAACTGCGGACGTAATTTTTATTAATCGCGGTTTATTGCGGCAAACGGGTTCGGATAACTTCAGCAAAATATTCCGCACCAGTTAGTAAAATCTCATCATTAAAATCGTAACAGGCGTTATGCAACGGAATATTTCCTTTAGCATCTGACTCGTCGCCATTACCTAAAAAGACAAAGCACCCGGGTATCGCCTGCAAAAAAGCGCCAAAATCTTCAGAAATCATCATCTGCTGTACATTGCCATCGACATTTTTTTCCCCTACGACCCCTCTGGCTGCATTAACCGCCACGTCCACGCAGGACTGCCAGTTAACCGTCGGCGCAAATTCATGGGTATAAGAAAACTCACATTGCGCACCGTGCATAGCACAAATTGCCTCGCTAATAGTACGCATCCGCTCCTCCAGTAGTTTCTGCACCTGTGGAGAATAGCTACGAGTATCGCCTTTAATTTCAACATGAGTTGGAATTGCGTTACGAATGCCGTCGGTATGCAGTTCGGTACAAGAAACTACTGCCGGAACGTTGGGATCCATATTCCGGGAGACGATGGTTTGCAGAGCAAGAATAATTTCTGCAGCGATAACCAGCGGGTCTTTGCTCATATGCGGACGCGCGGCATGTGAACCCTGCCCTTTAATGCGAATAACAAAATTGTCTTCACTGGCCATAATCCCACCGACGCATGTCGCAATGGTCCCGGCTTTCATCCCCGGCATATTGTGTAGACCGTAAATTTCCTGAATACCAAATTTTTCCAGAAGCCCATCATCTATCATCGCTCTGGCACCGTAGCCCGGTTCTTCCGCAGGCTGGAAGACAAAACACACTGTGCCGTTAAAGTTTTTCCGTTGTAGCAATAGCTGCGCCGCCCCCAGCGCGATACAGGTATGACCATCGTGACCGCAGCCATGCATTCTTTCAGATCTGAGTGAACGGTAGGATACATCGCCCTGCTCGGTAAGCTGAATGGAATCAATATCGGCCCTGATAGCGATAACACCGTCGCCATCGCCGCATTTTAAAATGCCGACCAACCCGGTTTTACCGATATCTCTGTGTACTTCAATACCCATTTTTTCAAGCTTTTCAGCAATAAACGCCGACGTTTTGATCTCTTCAAAAGCGCTTTCCGGATGTGCATGCAAGTGATGACGCCATGCAATAAGCTGCTGTTTTAATTGTTCCTGATTCATTTTTAGCTCCTTTCAAAGGGATCTTTCGGCACGTTTGAGTACCACCTGTAACAGCACATTTGCCCCGGCGATAAGATCGTGAGATTCAGTATGTTCTTCAACGTTATGACTGATGCCGCCAACGCATGACACAAAGATCATCCCAGCCGGGCAGACAGAAGCCATAAACTGCGCGTCGTGCCCTGCTCCGCTCGGCAATCGACGATGGCTTAATCCCTGTATCTGCGCCTCTTTTTCAACAGCAGCAACGATTTCATCAGCAAAAATGACCGGATTAAATCGCACCAAAGAGCGCGTGGTAATGCTTATGCCCTCTTCTTGCGCCGTTTTTTCAACAAAACTTAGCAGTTGTCTTTCCGCACGCTTTAATTCCTCATTATCGGTATTGCGTAAGTCCACTGACATCACCACGTGATTGGGGATAACATTGATAAGGTTGGGTTTGAAGGTCATATGCCCAACGGTAGACACCTGGTCCCCCGCAAACTTCTGTGCCAGTTCTCGGGCAAACACGGCAATCTTCGCAGCGGCAAAACCTGCGTCATGGCGCATTGCCATCGGCGTAGTTCCTGCATGGTTGGAAACGCCCGTCAGCGTAAATTCATGCCATGAAATTCCCTGAACGCCTGTGACGACGCCGATATTCGTTCCTTCTTTATCCAGAATCGGCCCTTGTTCAATATGCAGCTCAATATAGCTATCAACGACCATATCGCCCGGCACAAGGTCGCCTTTATAGCCTATCGCGCTCAGGGACTCATCAAGCGTAATACCGTCCAGGTCTTTCGCTGCCAAAGCAGTTTCCAGCGGATACTCGCCGGCGAAGACCACGCTTCCCATCATGTCCGGCTGAAAGCGAACCCCTTCTTCATTGGTAAAAAAAGTGACGGCAAGCGGACGCAGCGGGCGGATACCCGCCTCCTTCAGCGTCGCGATGACCTCAAGCCCGGCCATTACGCCATAATTGCCATCGTATAATCCTCCGGTTCCCACGGTGTCGATATGTGAGCCCATCATGACCATCGGCAACTCCTGCTGCCCGGCGTAAATACCGGTGACGTTACCAATTGCATCAATTTTCACGCTTAATCCAAGCGCCTGCATTTTATCGACAACAAAATCTCTTCCTGCTTTATCTTCCGGCGTCGCCGCCAGCCGGCATACGCCCCCACCTTCCAGCGCGCCATGCTGGCCCAACTCAAAGAGTGACTCGACAAACCGTTGGCCGTTTATTTCCAGATGCTGACTCATATAAATATCTCTCGGTTAACGTGTGGTTAGCGGGCCATTCCATAAAAAATGGCCGAGACGGTAATCAGGCCGATAACAGTGACAAAGACGTTGCTGATTTTGCCTCTGTAGGGAGCGAGTACCGGCAATTTGTGAATGGCGTACATCGGCAGCAGTAGCAGGATTGCTGCACCGGTGGGGCCGCTGATGCTCTCGATAATGCCAAGAATGCTGGGATTTTTATAAGCGGCAAACCAGCAGGTCAGAATCATGAAAACGAAGATTGCAGCATTGACCGTTTTGATTCCCGGCTTTTTATCTCTGCTTGCTGCGGCTTCGATAATCATGTCACGCAAGGATTCATAAGCACCGATATAGTGGCCTAAAAATGATTTGGTAATCGCGACGAAGGCGATTACCGGCGACAGCCAGGCAATAACCGGGGTATCAAAATGGTTGGCGAGATAAGAAAGAATCGACAGGTTTTGCGCTTTTGCTTCAGCCAGTTGCTGTGGCGACAGGCTTAAAACGCAGCTCAGAACAAAAAACAGTACCACACCCACCATCAGCAAAATCCCACGGCGCTGGATCTGCCCGCATTTAGCATCGGCGGCGGCAACACCATAAAGTTGTTTCTGGCGAACCACCATGGGTGAAATAATCGGATAGTGGTTAAACGACATGACCAGTACCGGGAAAGTCATCCATAACGTCAGTAGAACACCTTGCCCGGTGGTTGTGGAACTTAGGTCCACACTGTCAAGAATCGCGCCGTTCCAGTGCGGAATAAGAAAGAGCGCCATAAAAATCAGCGAAGCGATAAAGGGATATACCAGAGTACTCATCACTCGCATAATCAGCCGCTGTCCGAGGCGAACAATAAACATCAGCCCAAGTATCAACACCAGGGAGACCAGCGCTCGAGGCGGTTCCGACAGACCTAACTGATGGGTTATAAAACTCTGTGCAGTATTGGTTATCGCCACCGCATACATAATCAGAATGGTATAAATGGCGAAAAAATAGATAATGGTAAAAATCTTACCAGCCCGTAAGCCAAAATGCTCACCAATCACATCAGTTATAGTACTTTCGGGTGTATTGGATGAGTAAATAAAGCGAGCCAGTCCACGGTGTGCTAAATAGGTAATGGGAAAAGCTAGTGCAAATACAATAAGCAGTGGCCAAAAGCCGCCTATCCCAGCATTAATGGGTAAGAAAAGCACCCCGGCACCGATTGCTGTGCCAAATAACCCCAATACCCAAATGGTATCCTCACCATGCCATTTTTTCGGATCTATTAATTCATTACTTATCGGAGCCGTATTATTTTTCATCGATAGTGTTCTCTTATTTATTATGCCTTGTGGCATATTTTATTTATTACCAGAACGTTTTTATTAGGGCCTGTAGGGTAGGAAATGGCCCTTTTATCAACTACGGCTGCTGCTTCAACCGTTACGACCGAACCAGACAATATCCTCATAGATATCCGGAGAGGTATCACCTTCTGTACTAATTAACAAAACATGAGAGTCCGTATTAAGCTGCAAAGCTTCGATAATCCCCCTATAGTCTTCACGACTCATTAATTCATAGAGAAGTCCAGTACCAATAGCGCCCGACTCCCCTGATATAAAGGGAGCATCAGTTCCTGGTCGAGGAGAAGCCAGAATACGCATCCCGTTAGCCGCTAAGCTATCGTCAGCAGAGATAAAACAGGATGCGTAATCACGAATCATCGGCCAACTGGTAATATTGGGTTCGCCACAGGCTAGCCCCGCCATCAGCGTTGCCATATCGCCGCCCACGCTATGTGGTTGTCCATCATTAACGACGGAGGAACGGTAAAGACAGTTTGCTTTATGTGGTTCAACGATAATGATTTTGGGAGCTCGAGCTTTCATTTTCTCAAGGAAGTAGCCCATGATGCTGCCAGCAAAAGAACCGACCCCAGCCTGTAAAATAAGATGCGTTGGCAGCGGAGCTCCGCTTTTCGTGAGCTGCTCCCAGGCCTCAATAGCCAGTGTCATATAACCCTGCATTATCCAGGTAGGGATCTGTTCATATCCCTGCCAGGCGGTATCCTGCAACAATACCCAGCCTTTTTCTTGTGCCATTTTATTGGCCAGACGGACGGTATCGTCGTAGTTAAGCTCGGTTATCGAACATTCGGCACCATGGTGGCGAATATTCTGTGCACGGATAAGCGATGAGCCTTTTGGCATATACACTACCGCCTGCAATCCCAGCTGTTCTGCAGCCCATGCAACCCCACGGCCATGATTGCCATCGGTAGCCGTAACAAAAACGATATCTTTTATCCTTGCCTTAATTTCAGGAGAATTTAATGAAGAAAACGATAGTGTATTAATATTCTGACCTAATTTTTCTGCCAGATATTTCCCAACCGCATAAGAGCCACCTAAACCTTTAAATGCATTAAGACCAAAACGCTGAGATTCATCTTTCACATGAATTGAGCCAAGCCCTAAACGTGTACTAAGATGCGGTAAACTACGTAAAGGGGTGACACAATAGTCCGGAAATTTCTGATGAAACGCCAGAACCTCATGGCCAACAGATTCATTCAACAAGCTAAGGTCGACGCCCTCACCATATATTTTTCTTCGTGGATTTAATTGGTACTTGATAACATCCATCATAAATATATCTTCATCTCCATGTTCATAAGCCGCTGGCAACATCTTTATAGCGCAACCCTGCTCTGAGAATAAAAAAGAAAAAGGTTCCGCATAACAAAAAAAGACGTTCAGTTACAGACATTACAAAATAATCTGCAATGCAATGTGGATAATAAGAAGCAAAGATAAAATCATTCATTCACCTCTTTCCCTCACTCATCAAGATGGTACACTGCGCAGGGCAATTAAATGACGCAAAATTGCCTCTTAATGCGCAATATTCACCCTTAATAAGGGTTGAGACGCAACAAAATTGCATGAGGTGATGTATCTCACAATAATTGAGGGTAACGCAGTTATGAAACTCGACGCCTGGGATAAAAAAATTCTGCAACATTTGCAGCATAGCAATCGGCTCTCACAGCGAGAAATTGCCGATCTCGTCAGCCTTTCTCCTTCAGCGGTCAATCGACGTATTGCTGCACTGGAAGAAGCGGGTGTGGTTAAAACTAACGTCAGCATAGTGGATGCCAGCAAAGTGGGTCGCCCTATCACCATCATGGTGCAGGTGACCATTGAAAATGAACGGCTCGACTTATTAGAAGAGGACAAACAAAGGTTTGTTAACTGCCCACAGGTTCAGCAGGTTTACTATGTCACGGGAGATTTTGATTTTCTGCTGGTAGTTAACGTCCGCGACATGGCGGAATATGAGGTTCTGACTCGTGATCTTTTTTTCGCCTCGGGAAATATTAAGTCGTTCAGAACCATTGTTTCGATGCAAAACGCCAAGCAAGAGATGACGGTGATGATTGAATGACTTCCTCGCCATTCGTATAAGAGTGAGAAATTAAAGCGCTCTCGCCATTTATTTACTAAAACTCCCCCTCCTCGTGCGAAATCTACTTGTCTGATGGAAGATGACAGGTAACATAGATATCCCCCCCACTGAAGGGGGATACAGATTTTTCTATTGGACTATAAAGAGAGACTATTATGAGCGTTGTGCCTGTAGCCGACGTACTCCAGGGCCGCGTTGCCGTTGACAGCGAAGTCACCGTGCGCGGATGGGTGCGTACCCGCCGAGATTCTAAAGCTGGCTTTTCTTTCCTCGCCGTCTATGACGGTTCCTGCTTTGATCCTGTACAGGCCGTCATCAGTAATTCTCTTCCCAATTACAATCAGGAAGTGCTGCGCCTGACCACTGGTTGCTCGGTCATCGTCACCGGTAAAGTCGTGGCCTCTCAGGGCCAGGGCCAAAGCTTTGAAATTCAGGCCAGCAACGTTGAAGTCACCGGCTGGGTTGAAGACCCGGATACCTACCCGATGGCGGCAAAACGCCACAGCATCGAGTACCTGCGCGAAGTCGCTCACCTGCGCCCGCGTACCAACCTGATTGGCGCGGTTGCCCGCGTGCGTCACACTCTGGCACAGGCGCTGCACCGTTTCTTTGACGAGCAGGGATTCTTCTGGGTTTCCACCCCGCTGATTACCGCTTCCGATACTGAAGGTGCTGGCGAGATGTTCCGCGTTTCGACGCTGGATCTGGAAAACCTGCCACGCAACGATCAGGGAAAGGTTGATTTCGATAAAGACTTCTTTGGCAAAGAGTCGTTCCTGACCGTTTCTGGCCAGCTGAACGGCGAAACCTATGCTTGTGCGCTGTCAAAAATCTACACCTTCGGCCCGACTTTCCGTGCCGAAAACTCCAACACCAGCCGCCACCTGGCAGAGTTCTGGATGCTGGAGCCGGAAGTCGCCTTTGCTAACCTGAACGATGTAGCAGGTCTGGCGGAAGCGATGCTGAAGTATGTCTTCCAGGCGGTACTCACCGAGCGCGCTGACGACATGCAGTTCTTTGCCGAGCGTGTGGATAAAGACGCGGTCGATCGTCTGCAGCGTTTCGTTTCCGCTGATTTCGCTCAAGTCGATTACACTGACGCGGTCACCATCCTGGAAAACTGCGGTAAGCAGTTTGAAAACCCGGTGTACTGGGGCGTGGATCTCTCCTCCGAGCACGAACGCTATCTTGCGGAAGAGCACTTTAAAGCGCCGGTGGTTGTCAAAAACTACCCGAAAGAGATCAAGGCGTTTTATATGCGTCTTAACGAAGATGGTAAAACCGTCGCCGCCATGGACGTTCTGGCTCCGGGCATCGGTGAAATAATCGGCGGCTCCCAGCGTGAAGAACGTCTGGACGTGCTTGACGCGCGCATGGCGGAAATGGGTCTAAATAAAGAAGACTACTGGTGGTATCGCGACCTGCGTCGTTACGGCACCGTGCCGCACTCAGGCTTTGGTCTGGGCTTCGAGCGTCTGATCGCTTACGTGACCGGCGTGCAGAACGTGCGTGATGTTATCCCGTTCCCGCGTACCCCGCGTAACGCAACATTCTGATTTATCTTCACGACAGCCAAAGGCCAGCGCAAGCTGGCCTTTTTCGTTGATGCATCCCGTATCTATTAACGTAAAATTCTGCAATTTGAAATTTCACCTGGTGGGAGTAAAGTGAAAAAGTTCAAATAATTAATGCAGTTATCATATGAGAGCGGGCGATGAAAGAACCAGGCTTACCAGCAGATCAACAATTTTTTGCCGATCTCTTCAGCGGCCTTGTACTTAACCCGCAGCGCCTGGGCCGCGTGTGGTTTGCCACCCAACCGGTATCGCTGCCAACGGGGAGCTTGTGCATCGAGCTTCCACGCCTTGATATCGTCCTGCGCGGCGAATACGGCAATCAACTGGAGAAACAGCAGCACAGCCTCACCGAAGGCGAAATGTTGTTTATTCCCGCCCGAGCGGCCAACCTGCCCATCAGCGATAAGCCCGTGATGCTGCTAAGCCTGGTGTTTGCTCCGGCCTGGCTGGGCTTGTCGTTTTACGATAACCGCACTGCGTCTCTATTGCGCCCGGTGCGCCGGATTGAGCTGCCGCACCCGCAGCGCGGCGAAGGTGAGGCCATGCTTACTGCACTAACTCACCTCAGCCGCTCCCCTCAGCTCCAGGATATCATTCAACCACTGGTGCTCAGCCTGTTGCATCTGTGCCGGGGCGTGGTGAATGCGCGTCCTGATACGCATCGCCCGCGTTCGGAATTTCTCTATCACAGCATGTGTAACTGGGTGCAGGATAACTATGCCCAGCCGCTAAGCCGCGAAAGCGTGGCGCAGTTTTTCAATATCACGCCAAACCATCTATCTAAGCTTTTTGCTCAGCATGGAACGATGAGTTTTGTGGAATATGTCCGTTGGGTACGAATGTCCAGAGCGCGCATTATTCTACAGAAGTATCATCTGCCGATCAGCGAAGTGGCACAGCGGTGCGGATATCACGACAGCGACTATTTTAGCCGCCTTTTCCGGCGCCAGTTTGGCCTGACGCCGGGGGATTACTGCGCTCGGTTCCAGTAAAGCCGGAGTTTCAGTATCAGAAGGTCAACTCCGCTTCCAGCAGCGCCAAAATACTTTCGGCATTTTCAGCAGCAAATAGCGACTGACGGAAGTTTTTATTCACCAGTTTGCGTGCCAGCTGCGAAAAGACCTTCACATGATTAATACCTTCGTCAGCACCGAGCGTCAGCATAATGACCAGCTCCACCTCTCCCATTTCTGACTGCCAGTCGATGGGCTGAGTGAGGCGAGCAATGCTGATGCTGGAGTGGCGTATCCACTGTGATTTTGCATGCGGTATCGCCACGCCAAACCCGACCGCCGTAGTGACAATCTCCTCACGCTGCCAGACATCCTCTTCCAGCTCAAACGGATGTTCGGTACGCCCGTTAACACCGAGGTTACCGCACAGGAACTGAATGACCTGCTCTTTGTTGGCGAGCGCTTCGCCGACGAAGATATTTTCCCGCGCCAGCAGTGGACGAACATCGTCTTGCGGCGCGAACTGATTGAGCAATTCTTCGATCTCCTGCGCACTGCGGCATTCGCACGCCCGCAACGCAAGCTCCCGGCAGGCCTGGCTATCGAGCTGACGCAGCTGGCCTTTCACTGCCGGAATACGCGGACTGCTCATACTGAGCTCATCCAAATCCAGCCCGAGAAGCAGTGGCAAATAACGGCGTTCACCGCCCAGCTCGCCGCATATGCCAACCCATTTTCCATGCTGATGTGCCACGCGGATAATCTGTTGTAGCATACGCAGGAATGAGGGCGTAATCGGGTTATACAGCGTTGAGACGCGCGGATTGTTACGATCGACGGCGTACAAATATTGCGTCATATCGTTCGAGCCGATGCTGAAGAAATCCACCTCATCGCAGAAGTGATCGATGATGTAGCAAACCGAAGGCACTTCAACCATGATGCCCAGCGCAAGAGCTTCCACGTGGCGTAAGCCTTCTGTTTTCAGCTCTGCTATCGCTTTTTGCAGCTCGCTCTTGACCCATAAAATCTGATCGAGGCTGTGGACCATTGGGATCATCAACTGCGCGTTGCCAAAAGTGGCCGCCCGTAGGACAGCACGAAGTTGGGTACGAAACAATCCGGCGAACTCAGGGTAAATACGCACCGCGCGATAGCCAAGGAATGGGTTATCCTCCTGTGGGATCTTGAGATAGGGTATATTTTTATCACCACCAATATCCATAGTGCGAAAAATCACCGTTTTCTCACCGGCCGCCAGCAATACCTGCTGGTAGGCCTCAAACTGCTCCTGCTCGTCCGGGGCGCTGTCGCGGTCCATAAACAGCATTTCTGTACGAAACAGACCGATGCCTTCAGCGCCGTTAACAAATGCGCCAGGGGCCTCCAGCGCAGTGCCAATGTTCGCCGCGATATCAATACGCTGATTATCTCGTGACAATCCGGGCTGTGCGGCATCTCGCGCCTGCCGCTGCTGACGCTTACCCGCCAGATTTTGGGCGACCGCATAATAACCACTGACGGTGGCATCCGGATTAATCGCCAACACACCGCACTGAGCATCCAGCACCGCAGGCTTACCGGCATAACGCCCGATAGCTTCCAGCGGCAATCCGCTCAGCACCGGGATGGCAGAGGCGCGAGCCAGAATCAGGGTATGCGAGGTGCGCCCGGTTTTCTCCAGAATCATCCCGGACAGATGCTGTAAATCAAGACTCAAAAACTGGCTTGGCGTCAGGTCTTCTGCCACAAGGATCGTCGGCTGATTCAAGACCAGCGCATTACGCGGACGCCGCTCGGGCCAGGTGATATGCAGTAGCTGTTCGCTGATATCTCGGATATCGCTCACCCGTTCACGCAGGTAGTCACTAGCAGATGCCGAGAGCTTGTCGCATACCTCCTCCATATTGGCAATAATCGCCGCGCCCAACCCCTTTTGCTGTTCAACCATCAGGCGGCGAATGTTGCCCGCAAACTCATCATCCTGAATAAGCGACAGATGCGCGCTGAGAATGGTTTTGCTCTCGCCGTTGCGTTCACGCAGCTGTTGATTAAGCTGTTCCGCAAGCGTCGCCAGACTATGTTCCAGTCGGGTGTTATCTTGCGCATTCGCCGGGATCGCTCGAAAACAGTCCAGGCTATCGCTCTGCCATAAAACAAGCTCACCCAAGCCAACGCCGGTTGCCAGCACCGTACCGTACAGTACGTCCGGGTTTAGACGAGTCAGGGAACGCGGCAGCGGGTGCGCCGCCAGTTCGGCGGCCGTCGGCTGGACGCTATCGCTGTCAATAAAGCGGTGCTGGAGATAATCCTCCAGAGATCTTCTGGCCTGCTCTTCATCGCTGCCGTTAATGCTCAAGCTACAGCTGTCATTAAACAACGTACCGGTACCAATTAGCGCCAGCGAGCTTTTCGCATCCGCCCGCACGTTGTGGCGATGATTGATAAACGTGATGTCGCTTTGCCACTGCCCGCACTGCTCTTTCAGCTCCCACGCGGGGCGCGCGTGCAGACCGTTTGGCAACGGGCAGAGAAATTGAATCATTAACATAACCGCTCCTGATTAGCGCGAGGAAATCATCTGAAATCCTGCAAATGAACCACCGTCTCGCGCGTAAGACGAGTAATAAGGGCCGATAAAAGTTGATACGTCCAGTTAATGTCCCGGCAATCGGCAATTGATACAGCACAGTGTCCATGACGAGTGGCTGGCCCTATCACCACCGTCGGGATCCCGGTTCCGCTCAGATGAACCGCCCCGCCATCCGTTCCGCCATTGCTGAACATATCCAGTTGGAGCGGCACGTTGATCTCTGCGGCGACGCTCTCTACCCAGGCGGTCAGTTTAGGCGGCGCAATTAACGATTTGTCGGCAAGCACCAGCATCGGTCCTTTGCCAATTTGTCGATGGTTTGCTGCGCCATTATCGAAGTTTTTCGCCCAGCAGGCGGTGTCCAGCACAATGGCAACATCCGGTGCGACCGCACGGGCCGCCGTTTGTCCACCGCGCAACCCAACTTCTTCACTGGAACTGGCTACCAGCCAGATTTCCGCGGGCAGTTCCGCTGCATGCCATTCACGCAGCAGGCTGATTAACAAATAGCATCCCAGCCGGTCGTCAAAGGCTTTGCCCATCACCCGCTGATGCGGCAGTTCCTGAAGTGCAGAGTCGAAGGTCACCCGATCTCCTGGATAAACCCCCGCCTGAATAACCTCATCATAAGAGCGAGCGCCGATATCGACGCGCAGTGCGCCAACCTCATTCCCGCTACGTTCGCCGTCAAGCAACCCGGGGATTTTGCCGCCCTCACGAGTGGTGATGCGCACCGGCTGGAGCTGACGCGCCGCCATTCGCACATTGCCCACCGGCAGCACGTCAATCGCCCCTTCAGCCGAGATGCTGCGCACGATAAATCCCACTTCATCCATATGCGCGCAGATCATCACTTTCGGACCGTCCGATTGATTCAGGCGGATCAGCACCGATCCCAAACCATCGAAACGCACCTCTTTATGTAGGCTCTCCGCTTCCGCCAGTAAAATCTGGCGCACCTCCTGCTCCGAGGAGGCAATCGCATCCGCCTCGCTCAGCGCTTTCAATAGCGATAAATCCATTACGCGACTCCTGTCAGTAACACAGTTTTTGGCATAGCGTAGAGCACCTCGGCACCGTCTGGCGTCACCAGCACTACATCTTCAATGCGCACGCCGCCCTGCCCCGGAAGATAAATACCAGGCTCGACGGTCAGCAGCATGCCCGCTTCCAGCACCGTGGTATCCGCTGGCGAAAATCGCGGGTCTTCATGCACCTCAATGCCAATGGCGTGTCCGGTATTGTGGCCAAAATAGCCACCATAG
The DNA here is from genome assembly GCF_003261575.2 of Klebsiella huaxiensis. GTDB lineage: Bacteria > Pseudomonadota > Gammaproteobacteria > Enterobacterales > Enterobacteriaceae > Klebsiella > Klebsiella huaxiensis. The sequence continues at coordinate 3,836,084 of NZ_CP036175.1, forward strand.
CCCGCTGCGGATATAACCTGACGCGCGGCGGCGTCCACCTCGCAACAGCGCACGCCCGGACGAATCGCCGCTACCGCCGCGAGCTGGGCCTCAAGCACAATCTGATAGACAGGCCAAAGCGGGTTCTCTTGCGCCACGCCTGCTCCGGGCAACAAAAACGTGCGCGTCATATCAGAGCAATAGCCACGATACTGCGCCCCGAAATCCAGGGTGATAAACTCCCCGGCCTCAATGCGCTTGTCGCTGGCTTTCCCATGCGGTAGCGCACCGCGCCAGCCGCTGGCGACAATGGTATCGAATGAGGCTTTTTCCGCCCCTTGCATCCGCATAAACCACTCCAGCTCGGCGGCTATCTCCCTCTCACGCAGACCCGGCTGAATAAAGCAGCGGATATGTTCCGCACTCACATCAGCAATCCGACAGGCTTCGCGAATGCAGGTGATTTCTTCCACCGTTTTAATCCGTCTTAGCGTATCGAGAGAGGCACTCATCAGCCTGACCGATAATGCCTCCTGCCATGCGCGCGCCGTTTCCCAGCTAACCTGCTCACCTTCAAATCCCACCGATTTCAGTTTTTCGGCATCGATGAGCGGGTTCACGATGGTCGTCATCGTCTGCTCGCCACCGAGCAAGTGAAGTTGATAACCGCTGACGCGTGCCTCAACATCAGCGTAGTAGCGGGAATCGACCAGGATATGCGCACTTTGGCGGCAGACAAACACAAACCCAGAACTACTGGAGATCCCCAGATGCGGCTGCTTATTCTGTCGTGACGAAATCAGCACCGCATCCAGTTGCTGCGCCTCTAGCCATTCGCGCAGCGATGCAAGTAAGGTCATGATGGCAATCCCTTAAAATTAGAGGCTTTCGATCAGCAACTTGCCTCTGCGGTACATCATATTGCGTAAGAAGACGACCATCAGCGCCGTAATCACCGCCCCCAACAGGATCCCCGCCATATAAACGCCGAGATTGCTGACCAGCGGCCATGCCCAGATAGCCGATTCAGGGAACCACTGCACTGCCCCCAGCCAGACGGCAGTGGTCGACCCCACAATCGCGCCCACCATATACGACGGAATAGCGGTGATCGGGCTTTCCAGCGCGAACGGAATCGCCCCTTCGCTGATCCCCATAAAGGCGAGGAACATTGCCGTTTTACCTTGCGGATAGAGCTGGGCGCTGAACAGGCGTTTGCCGGTTAAGCGACGATCGATAATCGTCGCCAGCCCCAGACCAATTGGCGGAATAACGATAGCGATAGAACGTGCGGTCACCGGCAGCACGTGGTCGGTGGTGAAGCTGAACGCCACAAACCCCGCAGCTTTGTTGATTGGGCCGCCAAGGTCGATAGCCGTTGCCGCCGAAATTCCCATCGCGTACATCAACGTGCCTTTCTCTCCCGCCGCCGTCAGCAGCGCGCGAATGCCGCCGTTGATCCAGCCGCCGAACGGCGTAATCACGTAATACATCGCCAGCATGACGAAAATTGCGGAGAGAATGGGCAGTAAAAAGGTGGTTTTGAACGCCAGCAGGAAACCGGGAAGCTGGATTTTTTGGTTCATCCACTTAACCAGATACCCGGCGACAACCGAAATAATCAGCGCACCAATGAAGGTTGATGGCACCGGTGCGCTCGTCACCCATTGCAGGCTTGTCGGGTCAAAATTGAGCAGTTGCGTGGGCTGGGTGGACATCAGGCCGCCGATAAACCCCGCAGGAAACGCCAGCTTGCCGCCGATGGAGTTAGCAACAAAGGCAGCAAACATCGGAATAGCAAAGCCAAACAGCACGCCGCCGAAAGATTGCGATAGCCACGCAAACTTGAGTAACGAAAGGTTAAAACCGTCGAATTTACCGCTGTTAAGCGCATCCATAATGCCGATGTCAGCGGGAATTTTCAGCCAGCTATAGGCAATCAATTGGGAAAAGGCGAGGATCACCCCGCCCATAATTAACGTCGGTACCATGCGCGAAATTCCCGACATCACATGCTGCGGTAATTCGCCCCAGAAGCTGTTGCGGGAGGCCTGAGGATTTTTTATAACCGCGGCCGCCCCTGATGCGCCAGGCACAACGGTTGCACTGCGTTTTTTAATGGCCATACGTGTATCCCTGTCGACAATTATTGTTGTTCTGCGGCAAGCATCTCTTCAATTTCTTTTATGATTCCGGCGGCGTTTTTGATCGCATCCTGTAGCGTGATTTCATAGACGTCGCGGGTCTCAAAACGCTCGTTGTCTTCTGGCGTTACGGCGACAGAATGGATAATTAACGTCGCTTCGGCGATATCCTGCGCCGTCAGGCGGTTTTGAATACCATCCGCCCCCTGGGTTTCAATTTTCACTTCATATCCGGCTTCAATCGCCGCCTCTTCCAGCGCCTGCGCCGCCATAAAGGTATGGGCCAGCCCCATCGGGCATGCGCAGACTGCAATCAGTTTTTTACTCATTTCAAACCCCTCGTGATTGTTAACGAGAGAAATTATGGCTGCGGGGAAGCGATCGTTGTTATCAGAGAAATAATGCTTTTGCTGGACAAATAATTCCGTCATTCGGAATTGTGACGAGGGTCGGATAGGCGATTCTAAGACGAAAAATGTGCCCGACTCGCGGTCTTATCAGACTCATCAGCAGCATAAAATTATGCCCATGAACCCTACATCACTGCGGAGTAGCAACCTCTTTTGTCAGGAAACTTAAACATCAACCTTGTTTATTCACATTTATGTTACGCACTATTTCGGTACCCGGCGGAGACAAAAACCGCACCTTATGTTCATAAACTGCCAAACCACCTGATTATTTTGCTCATTTTTCAACCAGCGACCGCACAACTTGCAAAGACAGGAACTGAATAAAAAAGAAGCAAAATAGTGACGAAAAATGCATGAATGCTCTCTTATCTAAATTAATCATAATTAATTCATATAGATATATATGAAAAATGAGTTTTATCGGTAAATCCAAGCGGAATGTTGATTGAGTTCACAAAGTTCCCTAAAATACACATTTAGTTACATACAGTTTCTCTTGGTTACTCATATACGACATTGGTAGCATTTTCCGGCTAGCGAAACGTTGTTCTGGATGGAAAGATGCCTCCAGACACCAAACTATCATCAATAGTTCCGTAAATTTTTATTGACAGAACTTATTGGCGGCAGTGGCAAGTGTTCATATAAAAATATAAATGAGGGTAATAAATAATGATGAAGCGCAAAATTCTGGCAGCGGTAATTCCTGCCCTGCTGGTAGCCGGTGCAGCTAACGCTGCAGAAATCTATAACAAAAACGGCAACAAACTGGACTTTTACGGAAAAATGGTTGGCGAGCACATTTGGACTACAAATGGCGACACCAGCAGTGAAGACACCACCTATGCTCGTATCGGCCTGAAAGGCGAAACCCAGATCAACGATCAACTGGTCGGCTACGGTCAGTGGGAATACAACATGGATGCGTCTAATGTTGAAGGTAAACAGACCACCAAAACTCGTCTGGCTTTTGCAGGCTTAAAAGCGGGTGAATACGGTTCATTCGACTACGGTCGTAACTACGGCGCGATCTACGACGTTGAAGCTGCAACCGATATGCTGGTTGAATGGGGTGGCGATGGCTGGAACTACACCGACAACTTCATGACCGGTCGTACCAATGGCGTGGCAACTTACCGTAACTCTGACTTCTTCGGTCTGGTTGATGGTCTGAGCTTTGCGCTGCAGTACCAGGGTAAAAATGACGCCAGCACTCGCGACGTTAAGAAACAAAATGGCGACGGTTTCAGCACCGCAGCAACCTACGCGTTCGAAAACGGCATAGCGTTGTCCGCAGGTTATGCTAACTCCAACCGAACTGGCGATCAGAAAGCTGATGGTAACGGTGACAAGGCTGAAGCATGGGCGACCTCCGCTAAGTACGATGCAAACAACGTCTACGCTGCAGTGATGTACTCTCAGACCTATAACATGACCCCAGAAAACGAAGGCAACTACTTCGCGGGTAAAACTCAGAACTTCGAAGCTGTCGTTCAGTATCAGTTCGACTTCGGTCTGCGTCCGTCCATCGGCTACGTACAAACTAAAGGCAAGAACCTGCAGGAACGCGCTGGTTTCTCCGGCGGCGATGCTGACCTGGTTAAATACATCGAAGTGGGTACCTGGTACTACTTCAACAAGAACATGAACGTTTACGCTGCGTATAAATTCAACCAGCTGGACGACAACGACTACACCAAAGCTGCTGGCGTTGCTACCGACGACCAGGCTGCAGTGGGTATCGTTTACCAGTTCTAATCAGCAGTACACCCCTTCGTGATATGCCTAAAAAGCAGGACTTCGGTCCTGCTTTTCTGCGTTCCTAAGATGAAGATCGTAACTTTTGAAAACCTTCTCGCTTTTTGTCGCAAACGGTTGGCAATTCACAGAACTCCCGTTAACCTGATAGCGGATTTCCCTTCAGTAATCACAATGGAACCTCGTCATGTTTGAGAAAATTACTGCCGCCCCCGCCGACCCTATTTTGGGCCTGGCCGATCTATTTCGTGCCGATGACCGCCCAACAAAAATTAACCTTGGAATTGGTGTTTATAAAGATGAAACAGGTAAGACACCAGTCCTGACCAGCGTAAAAAAAGCAGAGCAATATCTGCTGGAAAATGAAACCACCAAGAATTATCTGGGCATTGACGGTATTCCAGAATTTGGTCGTTGTACCCAGGAGCTCTTGTTTGGCAAAGGAAGCGCGATTATTAATGATAAACGCGCGCGTACCGCCCAGACTCCGGGCGGTACCGGTGGCCTGCGCGTTGCCGCAGACTTCCTGGCGAAGAATACCGATGCCAAACGCATTTGGGTGAGCAACCCTAGCTGGCCTAACCACAAAAGCGTATTTAACTCAGCCGGGCTGGAAGTTTGCGAATATGCTTACTACGATGCGGCTAACCACCGGCTTGACTTCGACGGTCTGCTGGCCAGCCTGAACGAAGCGCAGGCGGGCGATGTCGTTCTGTTCCACGGCTGCTGCCACAACCCAACCGGTATCGATCCGACGCTGGAGCAGTGGCAACAGTTGGCGCAGCTGTCCGTAGAGAAAGGCTGGCTGCCGCTGTTTGACTTCGCCTATCAAGGTTTTGCTCGTGGTCTGGAAGAAGATGCTGAAGGCCTGCGTGCGTTTGCCGCGCTGCATAAAGAGCTGCTGGTTGCGAGCTCCTACTCGAAGAACTTCGGCCTGTACAATGAGCGCGTAGGCGCCTGTACACTGGTTGCTGCTGACCAGGAAACGGTAGACCGTGCTTTCAGCCAGATGAAGTCCGTTATTCGCGCTAACTACTCTAACCCACCGGCTCACGGCGCATCGGTAGTTGCGACCATTCTTAGCAACGACGCGCTGCGCGCCATCTGGGAACAAGAACTCACTGACATGCGTCAGCGCATTCAGCGTATGCGCCTACTGTTCGTGAATACTCTGCAGGAAAAAGGCGCCAGCCGTGACTTTTCCTTCATCATTCAGCAGAACGGTATGTTCTCGTTCAGCGGCCTGACCAAAGAGCAGGTACTGCGTCTGCGTGAAGAGTTCGCGATTTACGCCGTGGCATCCGGGCGTATTAACGTCGCCGGTATGACACCTGACAACATGGCACCGCTGTGCGAAGCGATTGTTGCCGTGCTGTAACCTCATCTTAAAAAAACAAAAGGCCGCATCTGCGGCCTTTTTTACATCCTTCAATCCGGCATCATTACCAGACCGGCATTTCATCCTGCAGAAAAGGATTATGCAGGCGCTCATAGCCCAGAGTCGACATAGGACCGTGACCGGGAATAAACGACACGTCATCGCCCAGCGGCAATAATTTGCGTTTTATCGCCTCGATCAACTGATTGTGATCGCCGCGCGGGAAGTCGCTGCGCCCTACTCCGCCTTTGAAAATCACATCACCTGAAATTAGTAGTCTGGAAGCACCGTCAAAGAAGACCACGTGCCCGGGAGTGTGGCCTGGGCAATGCAGCACCTGCAGGGAAATATTCCCCACGCTAACCACATCGCCCTCATTCAGCCAGCGATCCGGTTGTAGCGGCTGGCACTCATCCAGACCAAACATCCGGCTTTGTGCGGGTAATCCCTCCAGCCAGAACTCATCTTCTTTTTCCGGACCGATAATCGGCACGCCGTAATGTTGTGCCAGTTCCGCTGCGGCGCCTACGTGATCGAGATGACCGTGAGTGAGCAGGATCTGCATCAGGCTAACACCTGCCGCCGTCACTTCCTGTTTGATTCGCTCAGCATCACCGCCAGGATCGACCAGAGCTGCCAGCCGGGTTTGTTCACACCAGATCAAAGAACAGTTCTGCGCGAACGCGGTAACCGGAATAATACGATAGTTCATGATGCTCCTTTCGTTACCAGTGCCGTACCGGCCCGGTGTCAATATGCACAAAGTTGCTACGTGGGTAATATCCTACACCACCTGTGCGCATAGATAACGCCGCTTTGCGAACATTGCTTAACGAAATGCCTTCAATATGGAAATCCATGGCCTGACCCTTAGTGTGGTAGCTATGCTTCGCCACACCACGGCTTCGTGCCCGAAGTTCATCATTGGTATCGAGGGAACGATAACCAGAGATGAGCTGGACAGGCTTGTTGGTGCCTATTAATCCCTGCAAGCGATAGAGTTGATCGAACAAACCAGGATCGATGGATTTAATTTTATTCGCGCGGTAGTCGCGGAAAAAATGATTAAGTCTTGCTAATTCATCCTGAATATAGCCTCTGCCATCGAAAAACTCCGCCTTGAGTGATTCACCAGTATGCAGGTTGTTCAGCGTCAAAATACGCGGTCGGGGGGTCGAGAGGGTGGCAAATGCCGGCGCAGGCAGAATGGCAGCAGCACCGAGCGCAGCTCCACCTAACGCCAGCAGTTTGCGGCGATTAGCGTCAAATTTGTCCATGATAATCAGGTCTACAGGTAAATGAATCGTAATATACTTTTCCCGCAATCCGCCTGTTAGCCGCCAGCACGCGCTCACCTCCCTGACAGCTAATAAATATCAGCCACAGAGAATTTGCTGCTTACCGCCACACGCATTTGCAGGATTATATGTATATGCACTTCTGGCGCACGAAAGGCACCTTACCGGGCATTATTGCCAACGTCAAGGTAGCCCAACCCCAGTAAACTCGGGCCTTGCAGACAACAAGGCCCATTTTCACACAAAGATAGGACAACCGAATCCGTTGAACTACTTCATTTATCTGATTAATTGTTCAGCTTTAGACAGGATTTGTGCGCTGGATCGCGCGGTGAGATCGTAATTGTAAATATCTGTTCGATATTGTGTACGTCCATCCGTGCCAACAAAGGCGGTCAAATAATAGAGATTAACCGGGATATTCTGGCGAATATTCACGTAGCGGGTATTGCCCTGCTTGAGCGCATCTGAAATTCGCGCATCGTTCCAGCCAGCATCCTGCAGCAGCATATTCGCCAGCTCCGAAGCTTTATTAACGCGCACGCATCCGGAGCTCAGAGCCCGACCGTCTCTCTGGAACAGATTATGGTTCGGCGTATCGTGCAAATAGATAGCATCCGAACTCGGCATATTAAATTTATAACGCCCCAGCGAATTACGCGCACCTGGCGCCTGCTGGAAGCGGAACGGTAAATTCGATGCTGTTATGGTCTCCCAATCAACCTGCCACGGATCAATCGCTTCTTTACTGTTCCAGCCACGCATAAGCGTATAACCGTGCTGCTCAAGATAGCCTGGATTATTGCGCACCTTCGGCAGGATATCTTTACGCGCCAGCGTCGGCGGCACATTCCACGGCGGGTTAACCACCACGTTGTTCAGCGCGCTGCTCATCATCGGCGTTTTGCGATCCGGACGGCCAACAATAACCCGCGATGCCAGCACCTGGCTGCCATCCTGGTAGTAGACCAGCGAAAACGCCGGGATATTGACCATAATTCCGGTCGACAAATTGCCCGGCAGCAAGCGCAAACGCTGAATATTCAGCGCCAGCACGCCTGCACGCTGCGCTGGTGAAACATTAAGCCAATCACGAGTTGCCGGACCAATGACCCCATCAGCCCCTAAACCTTGCCACGCCTGGAAGCGCTTAACACCTTCAACTAATTGCCGATCGTAAACGCCGCGACCGCTGCTTTTGGCCGTTTTCTCAGCCGATGGGCTAACAACATCATCGCCAGGCAAAGCAATTTTGGCAGAATCATCCAGCATGCCAGTACGCTGTAAAATTTCACGCAACGCGCCAGCATCGTTGCTCCACTCCCCAGGACGCAGCGATGCCTTACTGGTGAGCTGCGGCCATGGACGCGAATCAGCAACCTGGGCTAATAACGCCTGGTGCATAGCGGCATACTGCGGATGCTGTGGCGAAAGACCGGCGATAAACTGCGGTAGCGAACCGTTATCCAGTGCCTGCTGCCACAGATTAATGACTGATAGCGGCGGCGTCGACATCGTGTACGGTTTAGTACCATACAGCCAGCGATTACCCTGCGTCGGAATACCGCTAATAAAATGCAAATAACCCATCATGGCATCGGATAAGACAATATCTCGCGCCAGGCCGTTGACCGCTGGGTCGGTCAGCAGCTCTACCCATTTGGTGAACTGCGGTTGAAAACCGGCGATAGCGACTTCAGCCAATTGTTGTTGAAACGCCTGCACCGCCTCACGATTATCCCACATCGGTTTCATGTCCCTGGCCGCATACAGCGATACCAGTGGATTCATAAATACCGGCTGATAACCGGACGGCAGAACGGCCTGAATATCGGCACGACTTTTTATCGCCGCATCGGCGGGAAGCGCCTGCTCACCGGCCATTTTGGCGACCGTCGCAGATTGGCCTTCGCTCAGGCCCAGCGCAGAAGAGAGCTCTCCGATAGTTGCAGAGCTGTCTGTTGGTACAACTTCAGGCTCTTCGGCCTGGACATTGAACAGTGGAGCAAATGCAAAAGCCAGGCTCAGGCTGAGCACCGACAATTGACGACCATACCATTTCTTTAGCAACATCCCTTGCCCCCTGTTAACACATTGCCGCCCGCAAAATTGGGGCTCACTTTCAGTATATGAAGACGAAAACGCTTTTGCCTTCCCAAATGTAAAGAAGTTAAAAGATTATACAATCCTAAAATACACGAACGGATAACAAAAAGGGCGACATCATGCCGCCCTTTGACTGGTCACCGAATAGACCTACGAAGCATCAGCCGTTCCCGGCAGCGTTTCAGGTAGCTGTGGGGCAAAGCCACGCAGCCCAACGACATGCACATGCTCGTGGTTATTCACCACTTTACGCACCAGTTTGTAAGTCGTCCCTTTTTCCGGGCTGATATTTTCGGGTGCCGCGATAATCAACTGCATTTCCAGACGATCGCACAGCTCGAACAGCGTCGCGATAGAACGGGCATCCAGACGCGCCGCTTCATCAAGGAACAGCAGACGACACGGCGAGATATCCTTGCCGCGCAGGCGCAGGGATTCATCTTCCCAGCTCTGCACCACCATCACCAGAATCGACATCCCGGTACCGATAGCCTCACCGGTTGACAACGCCCCGGACTCCGCACGCAGCCAGCCGTCAGAACCACGGTTAACTTCGACTTCCATCTCCAGATAGTTACGGTAGTCGAGCAGCTCCTCGCCAATGGTTTGCGGCGTGCGCTGGCCCATATCTATCTGCGGGTTCAGGCGCTGATACAGCTTCGCCAACGCTTCCGAGAAGGTCAGACGGTTGCTGTTAAACAGGTCCTGATGCTGTTCGTGCTGCTCAGACAACACGTCCAGCAGCGTCGAGTGGGTCTCCCGTACATTGACGTTCAGACGCACGCTGTTGACCTGACCGAAGGAGACGCTCTGCAGCCCCTGGTTGAGCATACGAATACGGTTCTGCTCGCGCTGGATGGTCTTGCGGATGATATTGGCCACGCTGCGAGAGCTAATAGCTAGCTTCTGCTCGCGGTTGGTCAGCTCTTCCGTCAGACGGCTGAGTTCAATCTCCATCTGCTCAATCGCTTCGACCGGATCGTCGGTACGGATGATGTCCTGGCGGATACGCTCGCGCAGATGCTGATAGACGGCGACGAAGAACTGAATTTTACGTTCCGGGCGCTTCGGATCTTCAGAAACACGCAGTACATCGCGTAGATGCTCGTTATCCGATACCGCCAGACGCAGCGCGCCGAGCGCCTTATCCGACATTGAACGCAGCTCGTCAGCAGAAAGGTAAGCCAGCTCACGGCGATGCAGACGACGTTCCACGCCGTTGTCTTTCACCAGGCGCATCACCGTGCACCAGCCCGCTTTGGCGCTCACCACCTGTTCGCGCATTTCGCAGTAATCGCGCTCCAGCTTACGCAGCTTGCGGGTCAGGTTGTCCATTTCCGCTTCGCAGAAGGTCAACGCTTTCTCGAGCTGATTACGCCGCGAACGGTTGTTGCTCAGCTGAGCATGCAGCTCGTCACGACGCAGACGGGCGCGCTCTTCAGCACCCGCATCAGCGCGTACGCCGATATCCTGAAGCTCTTTATGCAGGTCGTTGAGCAGCTCTTTTTTGGTGTCATACGAACTTTTCAACGACGCCAGTACCTGGTTGTACTGGTTGAGCTGCGCGGCGTGGGTACGTAACGCTTCACGAGTTCGGGCGCGTTCCGCTTCCGCTTGCTCAAGACGCTGACGCAGCTTCTCGTTCAGATCGCTATTCCCACTCAGCATCTCTGCTGAATCCGAGTAGCTAAAGTGGGCACGGCGCTGCACCACTTCGGTCAGCGCAAACGCCTGCTGACGCGCATCGCGTTGAGTCTGCTGCGAATACGCGTAATCTTCTTTTAACTGTTCAAACTGCTCAGGGTCGCTCTGGAGAACGGAAACCATCGGCTCCAGTTTCGCCAGCTGATTACCATGCTGCTGTACAAAGCGAGCGGCTTCCTGCGCTTCGTCAAGGCGTTCCTGGATTTCATCAACGCGATCGGCCAGCGAATCATCGGCCAGCAGATTCAGACGCGGCAACAGGCGATTCAGCGCGGATACGCCCTCTTTCGCCTGCTCGTACTGCACCCGATTCTGCTGGTTATCGCTTTCATGCGCGCTCAGCGCCCGCTCAAGCTCGCCACGTCGGGTATTGAGTTTGCGGATTTCTTCTTCCGGGTCATCCTCGAAGGCCACCGCCAGATGATTGCCGATAAAGCGGCTGAACGCCTGATGCAAACGCTGAGTTTTCTGCACATCAAACGACAGCGTCGCAAAGCGTTCTGACAGGCTTTCACGCTCGGCGTGTAGCGTTTCGACGCGGCTTTCGCGGGCAGCTCGGCCAAACAGCGGCAGCGTCGGGAAGCGTGAATAGCGCCACTGACGATCGGCAATCTTAACGACAACCGCTTTTTCCAGCTCATCAACGCTGAATACGCTGTCATCAAACGACTGCGGATCCCCTTCGATCAGATAGAGATCTTCCGGACAATCTTCCAGCCCTTCCAGCTGTTCAGCAATGCGCGACAGGTCCGGTACCACAATCGCGTGGCGGGACGGTCCGTATAGCGCGGAGTAATACGGCGCATCGTCGAGGCTCACGTCATCATAGATTTCTGACAGCAGCACGCCGCCAAAACGTTCCGCCAGCGTATTCAGGCGCTGATCTTCAGAGCCGCCCGGCTGACTGAGACGCTCAATTTCATCGTCGATAGCGCGCTTGCGGGCACCGACTTCATCACGCTCTACGATGGCCTCGCGTTCACGCTCCAGCAACTGCTGGAGATACTCAGTGACGTCCTGGCTTGATTCAAACTGCTCGCCGCTCTGCTCGCAAAGCTGGTTGAGGCTGTTCTGCGCTGCCAGCCATATTGGCGCGCGGCGCATCAGTGTCTGGGTGCGCGATTGCAGCTGCTCCAGTTCCTGACGCAAGGTCATGCGCCGTTCACTGGCGGAAGAGACGCTGTCAGACAACGAAGCAATACGGGCTTCCAGCTCCTGATGCAGGGCTTCCAGCTCGTCGATATCGTAGCGTTTGCCCTGACGTTTGCAGAACTCGGTCAGCTGGCGCTCGGCATCCTGCTGTTCACGCAGGCGCTGTTCAAGTTCAGTCAGGCGACTGCGCAACCCATGGGCCTGCTCAGCCTGATGACGCTGATTGACACCATCGCGCAGCAGTTCGCGTGCTACATCCCAGGCCTCGTTACGCGCCAACGGGCCGTTTATCGAAGCCACCAGCTGATACGCCTGCTCGAACTGGCTGTGCGCGGTTTGCGCCACGCTCATTTTCTGGTCCAGCGACAGCATTTTCTCCGTCGCTTCCTGCTCTTTCGCCTGGAAGGTTTCCAGCCACTCGTCGGCGCTCTCCGGGGTTAAGTCCGGCAGATGGCAGAGGGCTTTTGCCCGCTCCAGCGCCTGCAGCGCTTGGTTATACTGAATCGCACGAGTCTGCTGCACATCCAGCGCCTGTTGGTAGTCGGCCAGCTGGTTCTTCAGCTCATCCACTTCCAGCTCGGCGGCTTCGGCGCGAGCCTCGTTCTCTTCCTGTTGGTCAACCGCTTCCGCCACGACTTCATTTTGCTCTTCGAGACGGATCTGCAGTTCATCGAGATCTGCTTCATAGCGCTCGATTTTTTCCTGCTGACGCAGAGCGGTTTGCACCAGGTTCAGGTGATCGCTGGCAGCCTGGTAATCGGCTTCCAGATCGCCTTCCGCCCCGTTATGCTCCTGCAGTTCGCGCGCCATATCGACGTGCTTGTACTGCTCGGCGGCAAGCTGTGCTCGCGAGGTGAACAGATCGCGCCGGTATTCCAGCGCTTTGTCGAGATGAATGCGTCGCTCGTTGGCGTGGCGCATATAGTCAGCCGCCACGTAGTTGGTGGCTTCGCTGATCAGATGTTTGAACAGATCGCGGTCGGACTGCGTGACGCGAATCGCTTCCAGCGTCATGCGGTTTTCGCGCAACGCCGCTTCCATATCCTGAAACGCTTTACGTACGCCGCTGTTTTCCGGCAGCAGGTAGTCGCGCAGCGAGCGGGTGATGGTGCTCGAAATCCCGCCGTACAGAGAGGCTTCGATCAGGCGATAGTATTTGCTACGGTCCGAGGCCGAACGTAGGCGACGAGCCACCACGCCCAGGTCAAACATCAGCGAGTGATATTCGGTGATAGAGTTGAACTGCTTGAACTGCACCCCTTCCATCGCTTCGAGTTTATCTTTCAACTCGTTGAGCGTAACGACGCGCGCCTGGCGTTCGTTAAGGGTTTCAGTTAGCAACTGAGTCGGCTGAATGGAGGTCGGCAGGCCCTGAATCGCAAAAGGTTTGATATCGACTTTACGATCGCGACCAGCGACCTGCTGTAGACGCACCCCAACCACCACGCGCTGGTGACGAGAGTTGATAACGTCCAGCACTGAGTAACAAACCCCGGCGCGCAGCTTACCGTGCAGACCTTTGTCGCGCGAACCGCTGGTGGCCCCGGCTTCCGTGGTGTTACGGAAGTGTAGCAGCGTAAGGTCCGGGATCAGCGCCGTAACGAAAGCCGCCATGGTTGTGGATTTACCGGCACCGTTACCGCCCGAAAGCGTGGTCACCAATTCATCGAGATCAAAAGTACGGGCAAAAAAACCGTTCCAGTTAACCAGCGTCAGCGAGCGAAATTTACCGCGTTCAATCATTACTCTTCCTCCCCGCTATCCGGCTGATTTTCTTCATTCTCATCATTGAGCTGCAGGCGATTTTCCAGCGCCATGGCTTCGCCGTCGCGGATCATGCGCAGCTGCGCTTCGCGCGGATCGTCTCCAGCACGTACGTCAGCCCCGAAGCGGAAGACCGATTCAGTGATGCGGAATTTGCTGCTGTCATGGCCCATAAACCACACCATGCCAAGACGGCGCAGGCGGTTAAGCGAGGCGCGCATTTTTTCCTGCAGTTTCTGGCGGTCAAGGTCGGAACCAGTGGAGCGGTTATTCACCAGCTTCAGCAGTTTCGCTTCATCCGCCAGAGTCAGCAGCTCATCATAAAGCTCCTGCTGGGTGAAGATACCTTCATTCGCCAGACGCTCCGGGCTCAGATAGAGGTAGCAAAGAATTTTACCCACCATCATATCCAGCTCGGAGAGCACCGAACGCGGGATAAGCGTGGTGGAACGCGGGCGCAGATAGAAAAATCCCTCCGGCGCGCGAATCAGCTCAACGTTATAGCGAGCATAAAACTCTTCCAGGTAATCCTGAAAATCCATTAAAAAGGCGTGATTATCCAGCTCGTCGAGACCGACGTGACGGCCCGCGCGCAGGGCGCTATCCAGCGCCGGGAATAACGGATTAGCCAACGCTTGCGCCAGTTTAACTGGCATCACTTGTTCAATATTTGTCGATGACATGCGCCTGTACCTTGGCTCCGTAATCATTAATCGGCTGCCATTTGGCTGGCAGTCCGGTGAAATCTGCTTGCGCTACGCCCAAACGTACCGCCTGGTCGACAACAATTCGCGCGACATCAAAGTGGCGTGCGCGCGGATATTGCGACAAATATTCGCGAACCACCAGGCCAAGATCCAGCGGTAATCCCTTCTCTTTATAGACTGCCAGCTGCCCTTCAATTAGCGCCGCCAACTGCTCGCGAATTTCGTTAAACTCTTCGTACTCCAGATCCGCCGGAAGTTCCCCGGTCACCTCTTCATCATGCAGCGCCATCTCTTCATCGCGCATATCAAGCAGACGATCGGCATTCGCATGAGTGAGCGCCCACGGAGCGTCGAAGTAGGTTTGCACCGACTGACGCAGACGCTGCGCGAAGACACGGTTTTTATCCATATCGATGGCGGTGCGGATAAATTTATGCACGTGGCGATCGTAGCCAATCCACAGGTCAATCGCCTGCTGGCCCCAGCTGACAATGCGGTCCAACTTGCTTTGCAAATCGAACACCAGGCGATCGATAAAATTCAGATCGTCGCGGGCCATGGTCGAATCCTGAATGCGCAGCAGGTTTGCCTGCAGCTTATCGCCGGCTGCATCCAGCGTATCCTGCAGTTCGCGCAAAGTACCGGAGGTTTCCGACAGCAACAGTTCACAGCTGGAAATCGCCGCCCGCCAGTCTTTGTTCAACAGCTGAGCAATGTCGTCTTTCACCAACTGCTGCTGCTCGTCCATGATTCGCTGAGTCAGGTCAATACTGTCGAATATTTCCGCTACCGAGTACTTCAGCGGGGCGAAAACGTTACGGTGCCAGTGGAACTCATCGCCCCCCTCTTCTGCAGAGTCAGCGGCACGCTTGAGCTCACCGGCAACGATCGATAGCTGCATTGACAGACGCAGGGTGGAAAACTCACGCTGGCGAATATAATAATCGGTGATCCCGATGCCTAAAGGCGTCAGGCGATAAATGGCATTGCCTTCGGTAATTTCGCTGGTAAAGCGGTTCAGCAGACGCTGGCGCACCATATCGTTAATGGCATTATTGGCACGCTGGCTGATGGTTTCGCTGGTCTGCTCAAACGCATCACTGACGTGGCGGAACGCGTCCACCAGTTCTCCCTCGGTCATTTCCCCTTCCATCCGCTCACCGTTCAGCGTGGCAATCGCCAGCAGGAAAGAGAGTCTGTCGACCGGCAGCGAAATAGAAAAATCATTTTTCCTGGCCCAGGCAACCAGTTCGGGGACTGTCTGGGAAAATTCACTCATAGTTTATCCTTGCATCTGCGGCTTAAGCGCGGTGACATGAATGTAACGACCCAGGCTGATATACGGCTCCTGGCGACAGTAGCGCGTTTCCAGCTCCAGTAGCGCCGCAAACTTGTCGTGCTGTTGGCGTTTTTCACGCAGATAATCATGAAACACTCGCACGCCGGTCTTACCGGTAATCTGCCAGCCAATTTCTTCCAGCCAGCCATAAACCTGCTGCGGATCGCGCGGATAATCCGGCGATAGCGTGCGTTTTTTCTTTTTCGGCATACCTAATTGCACATAGTCTAAATTTCCGACAACGATATTGCGCATCAATAGACCGTTAGCATTGTAGAACATGAGCGACAACGCGCCGCCGGGACGTAAAATTGACCACAGCGTACGCAGCATCGCCTGCGGCTCGGCTACCCATTCCAGCACCGCATGAAACAGTATCAGATCGACAGGACTTTCCAAATGCTGCTCAATATCCTGAGCTGCGCATTGTACAAAATGCATGTTGTCGATCACACCTTTATCAGTGGCAGCCTGTCGGGCACGAGCCACCATTTCGCCGGAAAGATCGCATAATGTGACATGGTGACCCATTTCCGCCACTTTGATTGCCGTTTGCCCTTCGCCGCCGCCCGCGTCAAGAACCCGCAGTGGTCCCGGCCCCATCTGGCTGAGCAGCGGTTGCAGATCCTGCCAGAGGATCGCCTGCCGCAGCTGGCCCTTGGTGGTGCCGTAGATATTGCGCGAAAGCTTATCAGCAATATCATCGAAATTACGATCCTTCACGGATGACTCCACACGCCAACACAAAGCCGCTATTTTGTCATACCCGCGCGGAGAATGGAGCGATCTGTTATAAGATCCGGGCATATCTTTGGTTATATGGTTAAAAAGGAACCATCCGGCATGCTTTTTACGCTGAAAAAGTTTTTAGGTGGCATGATGCTTCCGCTCCCCCTGCTGTTATTGCTTATCGCTCTGGGGATAGCGTTACTGTGGTTTAGCCGTTTCCAGCGCGCAGGCAAGCTCTGCGTAAGTCTCGGTTGGCTACTGTTGTTGCTTCTTAGCCTGCAACCGGTGGCCGACAGTTTGCTCAAACCTATTGAGGATAAATACCCGACGTGGCGCGGCGAAGAGCGCGTGCAGTACGTGGTTGTGCTCGGCGGAGGCTACACGTGGAACCCTGAGTGGGCTCCCAGTTCAAACCTGATCAGCAATAGCTTGCCACGGTTGGCGGAGGGGATCCGCCTGTGGTATGCAAACCCGGGTGCAAAATTGATCTTTACTGGCGGGAGAGCAAAAACTAACCCGATGAGTTCCGCTGAAACCAGCGCCAGAGTTGCAGAGAGCCTGGGCATACCGCGCAGCGAAATTATCGTGCTGGATAAACCTAAAGATACTGAAGAAGAGGCCGCAGCGGTGAAAGAAGCGATTAGCGATGCCCCATTCCTGCTGGTGACCTCCGCCTCACACCTGCCGCGAGCGATGATTTTCTTTCGTCAGGCCGGACTGAATCCTTTACCCGCCCCCGCCAACCAGTTGGCGATCGAGTCACCACTCAATCCGTGGGAACGCGCAATTCCGTCCCCCGTATGGCTGATGCATAGCGATCGGGTTGGCTACGAAACGTTAGGTCGCATCTGGCAGTGGTTAAAAGGATCCTCAGGCGAGCCAGGGCAAAATTGATTTTGCCGCAAGGTCGAAACGGGCGCGATCAAAGCGCCCGGTATTCACCAGGTTTTCCACTTCATCCCACAACAGATACAGCCAGCGCCGCCAAAGAAAAGCCTCAGCTACCGGCGCACGACGCAGATAGTGCCACAATAGCTGCTCTCCTTGCCCACCATCGGCCAGACGAAATAACTCAAATTCACGCGGAGCCCAGAGCATCATGCCCGGCCCCACCATCGCCAGCAGCTGATCACTACGCGCATCTTTCAGCATGCTGCGCAGCGTAAAGCTACCGTGCACCAGAACACAGTTATCATTAAAGTCTTTAAACAGATCTGCAAGGCATTCGCGAGTACGGAACAAAATACGTTTGTCCTGCATGGTCAGGCCGGTATCCTGATAGAGATTCAGCGTGCTCCATAGCACCTCGATCCGTTGGCGATACCAGTGCGGCCAGAGGTTTTCCTGAGTGCTATCAACCATCCCTACGCAACCACCGCTATCCTGCCGATGCCAGGCCAGTAGCGCTTCAACGATTTGCTCCTGCAATTGTTCCCAGCGTTCCGGGGTACGGGCGGGCGCTTCAACCGAAACGCCACGCAGTCGTTCAATCAGCAGGACATCGGGCCCAGGTTGCTCTTCATGCGTCATTACGCCATAGACAACCGGCATGCGTACGGTTCCACTACGCGCAAGAGTCGAGATTTTCCACGCCAGCTGACGCGCTATCCCCGGCGTCGTAAAACTTCGTGCCAGCAGCGGCATTGGGTTTCCTTGAGCATCATATAGCGACCACAGCGCCGACGAAGGCTTTTCGCTGACGCACTCCACGCGGCTTAGTTTTTCACCAAGCAGATGGCTCAGTTCGGTACGCAACTGTTCCATTTCAGATTACCCCTATGAATACTACCGGTTTCATAATGAGCGTCTGCTACGGGGTTGTCATCGGGTGAGATCAAAATTGCCGCAAAAAAGTATGGAAAAACGGCCTGAATATATCCCCTCCAGACGGAGGGGATGAAAAGATTAACGCAACTCTGCGCGAACGCGTTCCAGATCTTCCGGCGTATCAACGCCCGTTCCCGGAACCACTTCAGCCACCGCAACATGGATTTTTTCGCCGTACCACAGAACGCGCAGCTGCTCTAGCATTTCAATCTGCTCCAGCGGACTTGGCGCCCAGCTGACGTAGCGACGAATGAAACCGGCACGATAGCCGTAAATACCGATATGGCGCAGCAAAGAGTCGCCGATAGTTTCGCGGGATTGAGCAAAACGATCGCGATCCCACGGAATGGTGGCGCGGGAGAAATAGAGCGCGTAGCCTGCAGCGTCCATCACGACCTTCACAGCATTCGGATTAAACGCTTCTTCGGCATCGTGAATTGGTACCGCTAAGGTTGCCATACCGCTGGTGCTGGCGGCCAGATTTTCAGCGACCTGACGCACTATCGCCGGCGGGATCATCGGCTCATCGCCCTGAATGTTAACGATGATAGTGTCGTCACTAAAGGCGCATTTCTCGACCACCTCGGCAAGGCGCTCGGTACCGGATTGATGATCTTCACGCGTCATACATACTTCACCACCGGCAGCTTCAACCGCACGGGCAACGTCCGGGTGGTCAGTAGCAACGATGATACGGTCGGCTCCGGACTCACGTGCACGCTCCAGCACATGGACAATCATCGGTTTGCCATTGATATCCTGAAGCGGTTTTCCCGGCAGGCGAGTCGAAGCAAAACGGGCGGGAATGATAACCACGAAGCTCATGACTGGCTCTCTTCTACAGCAAGCGGACGGGCTTCAGTTTCTAACAGTACAGGAATGCCGTCTCGCAGCGGGAAAGCCAGGCTATCAAGTTTGCAGATCAGTTCTTGCTTATCCTGGCTGTAATACAGCTTACCGTTACAAACCGGACAGGCGATAATTTCAAGTAAACGATGATCCATGATTCCTCCAGATGGACCGAATAGATTCCGCAGAAGCATACCACACGCAGGCTCAGGCGGCGTCAATTTCCCAACCCTGTCGTTGCCCGGTAAAGAGTTCCGCCGGCAGCTGCCCGCAGGCCACCTGCGTCGCGTCCTGCCAGCGGGCAAAATCATCAATCGCCCGTTTTAATCCCTTCTCCAGCCCCGATGTCAGCTTGACCCCATCCTCCAGCCACAGTGAGAAAATTTCCAGTACCCCGGTTTTGCGATGCATTTTGCTATCCATCCGCCCCACCAGCTTTCCCTGGTGCAGAAGCGGTAAAACAAAATAGCCGAACTGGCGCTTCGGTGCGGGCGTGTAGCACTCCAGCCGATAGCTAAAGTTAAACAGCTGCTCGGCCCGTTTACGATCCCATACGACCGGATCGAAAGGCGAAAGTACGGCGCTATGGCTGGCAGACAGCCTGCCGCCAGGGGCTGACTCCAGTTGCGCTAGCGCATCGCGATGGAGCCACATTTCACCCAGCGCTTCTACGTTCACCGATACCACCAGCCCTTCTTCCTGCCATTTCGCCAACAAACCAGGAAGCGAGGGTTGGCGCAAGCGATAATAATCCGCCAGCCACTGCGGGCGAAAAACCCCCAGGCTGCGGGCGCTGTTGCGCAACATAATGTCTTCTGCCTGCTCTTGCGAAAGCCCATCCCGCTCATCATTCCAGTGCGGCATCACCCGATGCATCAGGTCATAAACCCGCTGAAAATTGCGCCGTTCGACAACCATAACTTCGCCTGCGGTAAATAAACCTTCAAGGTGACGTTTATGTGGTTTCCACTCCCACCAGCCGCTGGTGCCTTTGCGCGGATGCTCGAAATCTGCTGAGCGGACCGGGCCGTTTTCAGCGATATGATTCAGCAATTCCTGAATGCTCTCAGCATGTTCGTCCATCCACTCTTTATGATACTTCCAACCCATTTTATCCGGCGTCAACATGCGGTGACGCACTAGCGAAAAGTCGCTACGCGGTAAAAAACAAGCCTCATGAGCCCAGTACTCCATCAGTTCACCAGTGCGTAGCGCCTCATCCAGCCAGCCCTGGGGATAGTGGCCGAGGCGGCTAAAAAGCACCAGGTATGGGCTACGGGCGACAACGTTAATGGTGTCGATTTGCAATAAAGACATCTGCTGGATAGTCTGCAAAATATCTTCGGGTCGTGCGCGACGGCGGGGCTTTTTCAGCATCCCCTGCGCGGCAAGATGGAGATGGCGGGCTTCTTTAAGCGAGAGGGACAATACCGACATGCAGGTTCTCCATTAAGGGCTCCAGCGCAACGGTATGGCAAAACTAACGTTGCGCCAGCTTGACTAATTCCGTGAGCAGCCGCTGTGCGCGTTCATCAGCCATTATGGCGTCGACGGGTAAATACCACCAGTTAGCTTGCGCAAACTCCCGGCATTTTACCGCGTCTTTTTCGGTCATCAACAGGGTTTGCTGTGACGTCGCCAGTGCAGCGACGTCACTTTGATTCAATGCCTGATGATCGGCTAAGGCCACCGTTTTCACTGGCTGCACACCACAGCTCTCAAGCGTGGCAAAAAAACGCGGCGGGTGACCGATTCCTGCCATCGCCACCACATTGTCGAATGCTACGACATTTCGACGTTCGCCAGTCAGCAGATTCACCGCCAGTCCGGGACGGAGCAGCATCGGGATCTCTCCCGGCCGGGCCACGCCGCCATTAACGATAATCGCATCCACGCTACGTAAACGTGAGGCGCGCTCGCGCATTGGCCCAGCGGGAAGCCACCAGCCGTTACCAAAACGACGCACACCATCAATCACCACGATTTCTTTATCACGCGCCAGCTTATAGTGCTGTAGGCCATCATCAGTGACGATGATCTGCAGATCGTTAGCAGCCAGTAAAGCCTGAACCGCATCGCTACGAGATGGTGAGACGGCGACTGGTGCACCGGTACGCTGGCGAATCAATACCGGCTCATCGCCCGCTTCAGCAGTACCGGTATCAGCATTCAACAAGAGCGGATAGCTTGCCGCTTTACCGCCGTAGCCGCGAGAAACTACGCCAACGCGAATACCGCGCTGCTGGAGCTGCTCCACCAACCAGATGACAACCGGCGTTTTACCATTACCGCCGGCGGTCAGGTTTCCCACCACCACGACCGGGACCGGGGCTCGCCAGGCTTTTCGCCATCCCAGCTTATAGCTAAGCCGTATTAGCCCGCTCACCAGGCCATATAACCAGGAGAGCGGCAACAACAGCCACCATAAAGGCGATTCACCGGACCAGATGCGAGCAATCATGCGCCGAATTGCATCTTATGCAGTTGAGCGTAAACGCCCTTATGCTCCAGCAGATCGGTATGGCTGCCGCGTTCAACGATTTGGCCATCTTCCACCACCACGATCTCGTCAGCTTGCTCAATCGTCGACAGGCGGTGGGCAATAACCAGCGAGGTGCGGTTTTTCTGGAGCTCGTCCAGCGCAGCCTGAATAGCGCGTTCGGATTCAGTATCCAGCGCCGATGTGGCTTCGTCGAGAATCAGAATCGGGCTGTTACGCAGCAGCGCGCGCGCGATAGCAATACGCTGGCGCTGTCCGCCGGAGAGCATCACACCGTTTTCACCGATAATCGTATCGAGGCCATTGTCCATTTTGTTAATAAAGTCCATGGCGTAAGCCATGCGCGCCGCTTCTTCAATCTGCTCGCGGCTGTACTCTTCGGTACGCGCATAGGCAATGTTATTCGCCACCGTATCGTTGAAGAGATGGACATTTTGTGACACCAGCGCGACCTGATCGCGCAGGGAAGTCAGCGTGTATTCGCGCAGGTCATGACCATCCAGTAATATCTGGCCTTCATCAACATCGTAGAAACGCGTGATAAGGCTGGCGATAGTCGATTTACCTGAACCCGAGCGCCCGACCAGCGCAACGGTTTTCCCTTCCGGAATGTTCAGGTCAATATTGCGCAGCGCAGCGACTTCACGCCCAGGATATCTGAAGGTGACATTTTTAAACTCAAGGTTACCCTTCGCGCGCTCAATAACCCGCTTGCCTTCGTCTTTCTCCTGCTCGGAATCAAGGATAGCGAAAAGCGTCTGGCACGCCGCCATCCCACGCTGGAACTGGGCATTGACGTTAGTCAGCGACTTTAAAGGACGCATTAAAGCAATCATTGAGGAGAAGACAACGGTGATGGTACCGGCGGTCAGCGTTTCCATCACGCTCGGGAAGCTCGCAGCATAAAGCACGAAAGCCAGGGCCAGGGAGGCAATAAGCTGAATAATCGGGTCAGAAATTGATGATGCAGAGACCATTTTCATCCCCTGCAGACGCATCTTGTTGCTGACTTTATCAAAGCGCTTGGTTTCGACGGCCTGACCGCCAAACATCAGCACTTCTTTATGCCCTTTCAGCATTTGCTCTGCGCTGGTCGTCACCTGGCCCATCGTGTTCTGCATATTCTTGCTGATATTACGAAAACGCTTCGACACCACGCGGATAGCGATCGACACGATCGGCGCCAGGACGATCAGAATCACCGATAGCTGCCAGCTGTAATAAAACATCATAATGAACAGGCCAATAATCGACGCGCCCTCACGCACGACGGTGATCAGCGCGCTGGAAGAAGAGGATGCGACCTGTTCGGAATCATAGGTAATGCGTGATAACAGCGTACCGGTGGACTGTTTGTCAAAGAAGGCAACCGGCATTCCCATCATATGGCTGAATAAACGACGACGCATCGTCATCACGACTTTGCCGGAAACCCATGAGATACAGTAGCTCGAAACGTAGCTGGTAATGCCGCGCAGAATCATCAACCCGATCACCACCAGCGGCATCCATATCAGCACTGAGCGATCCGTTTTACCAAAACCATCATCCAGTAACGGTTTAAGAAGCGATAGCATGAAGGTATCACTTGCCGCGTTAAGCACTAGCGCCACTGCCGCAACGATTAGCCCGGGTTTAAACGGCGCTATAATCGGCCAGAGTCGGCGGAAGGTCTGCCACGTGGAGAGATCTTTATCGTTCTGCATTCAATAAACCAGCTTGTGTTGAAATAGCCGCATATTCTACCCGTTCTACGCCTTCCCGCCAAACCACTGATGATACCAACGAGGTAAAACTTGATCCCGTAAGCCATGGATTTGCCAACTATCTGTGGAAAAAACTACCGTAAGTTGCCCCTGGTGCGGGGTATCGAACCATTGATAACCCAGGTTCCGATAACGCTGAATCACTTTACTGGAGGGCATCCGCCATGCATTAAAGCGTGAAGCCGAGGCAAGTGCCGCTTCGCCTCCCACGCTCTGAAGTAAAGCTGTCCCTGATGAGGTATTGCTACCGTGATGCGGAACCTGGATAAGTGTAGACGCAAGATGCTGCCAATAGTGGCTAATCATCGCCATTTCCGCAGGGGTTTCGATATCACCCGTAAGCAGAATACTGTGCTTGCCGTCATCAATTCGCACTACGCAGGAACGATTATTTCCCTGCTTTGCCACTCCTGGTAATGGCCACAGAGCACGAAAAGTTAACCCTCTCCATTGCCAGGTTTCACCGCGCTGACAGGCTAAATGCCCCGCCCAGCCCAACGGGCTACGAACCCATAGTTGCGGCCATGCTTTCTGTATCGAATTCAATCCGCCGCGATGATCGAGATGTTCATGGCTCAGAATGATCCCCTCAGGTTGCAAATGATGCCAACGCAGCCAGGGGATAATAGTTTGCTGACCACTGTCACCGTCTGGCCACGCCAGCCCAGTATCATAGAGAAGCGCCGCACCCTGACGTTCAATAACCAGAGCCAGCCCCTGCCCCACATCCAGCATCGTCACTCGCCATTCATTAGCGTCGGTATTACGCCCAAAAGGCCGACTCAATAACACAAGGCACCCTAAACAAAGCGCAGGTAGCGTCCGCCAGGCATGAAAGCGCCAGGCTATCAATGCCAGCCAGGGTATTATGCTTACGCCAAGCCAGCGAACATCCAGGCCCAACCAACCTGGAGGCAGCTGGCGTAATGACCAGAATAACGCAGCCAGAATCCGGTCCGTCAGTTGCCACAAGGCCATCTCTACAAATATCGGTCCGCAGAGATGCAACAGCATCGCTACCAGAATCAGCGGGACAACGACGAAGGTAACCAAGGGCACGGCAATCAGATTGGCGATGATGGAAGTCATGCTGATGCCATGAAAGAGAGCAATTTGGATAGGGATAAGTAAGAACATCAATCCAATCTGCAAATGACACAGCGCAAGTATCTGACGTAGCAACCAATGCCTTTCACGAAGTGAAATCGGCGCCAACTGGTACCAGAAGATCAACGCAGCGACGGCAAACGCTGATAACCACAGGCTTTCGGATAAAACCGCTAACGGGTCAGCGAACAAAATCGCGCTAAGGCAGCAACACCATATTTGCCACGGCGACCAGCGTTTACCGGATAACCGAAGCCAGCAGCCGACGGCTAATGCGGCGCAGGTACGCAATGCAGGCGGCTGCATACCAGTCAGCCAGGAGTAGAAAATGGCGCATCCCAGGCCAATAAGCAACGGTGCCCGCCAGCTAAGCCAGCGGCATGGGAGAAAGAACTGCAGCCCTCTCAGTAATAACCAACCAAGCGAAGCCCCCAGCGCAATATGTAAACCCGAAATCGCCATCAGATGCGACGTGCCGGTTTCCTGCATCAAGGTCTTAATCTCACGAGGAACGGCCAGACGCTCTCCCATGCCTAATCCTAGTATCACCGACCGCCATGGTAATGTATCAAGTGTTTGGTTTAGCGATGCCAGATAGCGTGCCCGCAAACTACAGCTTCTGTCCCGGGCTTCGGCGGTAAGAAATCTTCCAGTCAGCGGGCGATGTTGCGACAAGGCATAGCGTTGACTATCAAATCCGCCATCGTTGAGTTGTCCGTGAACTGGGCGAGCGCGAAGCGTCATTGCCCAGACCTGACCCGCGCAGGGTGTTTCAGGTAGATAGTTGCCGTAGAGACTCACTCCAGGAGCGGGAAATAGCCGGCGCCCATCCAGACGAACGATCTTTCCCTGATGGGCTGTCTGTCCGTCGGTTGCGGTAAGTTCAATTTCAACCTGTCGATTTTTGTCTAGTAATGTTTCGGTTGGCCTTAACACCTGTCGGGCACTGAGTATCCCCCAAACCAGGAACAACATTATCAACGCGACATATTGCGCAGTGCCCTGACGGCATTGCGCAATAAGTAATGCAAGGGCAATGAGTCCCCAGACAACAAAGCGTCCGGGCAAAACGGGTAACCAGAGCAGCGGTAAGATACCGACAATCACACAGCCAGCGAGTTGTGGTAAACGCATTGACACCTCCTTGTCGGCAGAAGTGTCGCGCCAAATAGAAGATATGTCTCACACGGCGTGGATGAGTTGCATGGTGCTTTCCAGTGAATTTACTCTGTTACCAGAAAACGACCTGTGTTTTGCGAGGAGAGATGGAGAAAGTACAAAAAAAGCACCCGAAGGTGCTTTTTCAACGTTTAAGTATGTTGTCGCCGCTCAGCGAAACTTACTCTTCGTAAATATTGGCGCGGTCGCGTAATTCTTTCCCTGGTTTAAAGTGTGGAACGTACTTACCTTCCAGTTCAACTTTATCGCCAGTTTTTGGATTACGCCCGGTGCGGGGTGCTCGATAATGCAAAGAGAAGCTGCCGAAACCGCGGATTTCAATGCGCTCACCTTGAGCAAGCGTTGAGGCCATATGCTCCAGCATTTCTTTAACAGCATCTTCTACTGCTTTCGCAGGAATGTGAGATTGCTGGCTGGCAAGTCTTTCTATCAATTCTGACTTGGTCATTATTCCTCCGGTTTCCTTCAAGGCAAAGTTATCTAACAGCTTAAACAAGGGCGGCCGTAGCCGCCCTTTGTGCTTGATTACAGGACGAATCCTGCAATCTGTCAAGTAAACTCGTCATAATTCAGGTTGTTGTAACCCGAAAGACTAAGATTACTCGCCTTTAGCTGCTTTGAAAGCTTCAGCCATTGCGTTGTTAGAGAAACCTGCCTCTTCCTGTTTATTAACAGTAGCGATAGCATCTTTCTCATCAGCTTCGTCTTTAGCACGAACAGACAGGCTGATTGCACGGTTCTTACGATCAACGCCGGTGAATTTAGCTTCAACGTCGTCGCCTACGCTCAGAACCAGAGTTGCATCTTCAACGCGGTCACGTGAAGCTTCAGAAGCGCGCAGGTAACCTTCAACGCCGTCAGCCAGTTCTACGGTTGCGCCTTTAGCGTCAACTGCAGTCACTTTACCGTTTACGATTGCGCCTTTCTTGTTCAGTGCAACCCAGTTGTTGAACGGATCTTCTGCGAGCTGTTTAACGCCCAGAGAGATACGCTCACGTTCTGCGTCAACCTGCAGAACAACTGCTGCGATTTCGTCGCCTTTTTTGTATTCACGTACTGCTTCTTCGCCTGCAACGTTCCAGGAGATGTCAGACAGGTGAACCAGGCCGTCGATGCCGCCGTCCAGGCCGATGAAGATACCGAAGTCAGTGATAGACTTGATTTTACCTTCAACACGGTCGCCCTTGTTGTGGGTTTCCGCGAACTGCTGCCATGGGTTGTTTTTGCACTGCTTCAGGCCCAGGGAGATACGACGACGTTCTTCGTCGATATCCAGAACCATAACTTCCACTACGTCACCAACGTTAACAACTTTGGACGGGTGGATGTTTTTGTTGGTCCAATCCATCTCGGAAACGTGAACCAGGCCTTCAACGCCTTCTTCGATTTCAACGAAGCAGCCGTAGTCGGTCAGGTTGGTCACGCGACCAGTCAGTTTGGTACCTTCCGGATAACGCTTAGCGATAGCTACCCATGGATCTTCGCCCAGCTGTTTCAGGCCCAGAGATACACGAGTACGCTCGCGGTCGAACTTCAGCACTTTAACAGTGATTTCGTCGCCAACGTTTACGATTTCGCTCGGATGCTTAACGCGTTTCCATGCCATATCGGTGATGTGCAGCAGGCCGTCAACGCCACCCAGATCAACGAATGCACCGTAGTCAGTGAGGTTCTTAACGATACCTTTGACTTCCATGCCTTCCTGCAGGTTTTCCAGCAGCTGATCGCGTTCTGCGCTGTTTTCGGACTCGATAACAGCACGACGAGAAACAACAACGTTGTTACGTTTCTGGTCCAGCTTGATGACTTTGAATTCAAGCTCTTTGCCTTCCAGGTGCAGCGTGTCGCGCACCGGACGAACGTCTACCAGGGAGCCTGGCAGGAACGCACGAATACCATTCAGCTCAACAGTGAAGCCACCTTTAACTTTGCCGTTGATAACACCGACTACAGTTTCAGCTTCTTCGTAAGCTTTTTCCAGCGTGATCCAAGCTTCGTGACGTTTAGCTTTTTCACGGGAAAGCAGGGTTTCACCGAAGCCGTCTTCTACTGCATCCAGAGCAACGTCAACTTCGTCACCAACCTGGATTTCCAGCTCGCCCTGGGCGTTTTTGAACTGCTCTGCCGGAATGGCAGACTCAGATTTCAGACCGGCGTCAACCAGTACGATATCTTTGTCGATAGCAACAACAACACCACGAACGATGGAACCCGGACGGGTTTCGATTGTTTTTAAGGATTCTTCAAATAGTTGAGCAAAAGATTCTGTCATGTTTAATCTTCAGGTTTCATATTTAACGTCCACCTGGCTCCATGCCGGATGGGGTTGTTTAACATACCCGCTAACACTCCATTGCTGCGGGGGTACTGCTAAAATTCGGAGGCTCTTGCGCTTCACCGATGAACGATTAAGCGACTGCCAGTTTTTCGCGCGCATATTGTAGCGCTTTTTCAATCACTTGCTCAATGTTTAGTTCTGTGGAATCAAGAACCAAAGCATCAGTTGCCGGAACAAGCGGCGCCACAGTGCGATTACGATCGCGGTCATCGCGCTCTTTTATCTCGGATAAAAGGCGATCAAAGTTAACACTAAAGCCCTTCTCCTGCAACTGGAGCATACGACGCTGAGCACGTTCTTCCGCTGAGGCATCAAGGAAAATTTTCACCGGCGCATCAGGGAACACTACGGTCCCCATATCACGCCCGTCGGCAATCAGGCCGGGGAGTTCGCGGAAGGCGCGCTGACGGCGCAGCAACGCTTCTCTTACGCGGGGGAAAGCGGCCACTTTTGATGCCGTATTAGCCACTTCCTGAGTGCGAATTTCAGCACTAACATCCTCGCCTTCAAGAATCACTTCCAGGCTACCGTTAGTAGAAACAAAACGCACATCCAGATGCGCGGCCAGTGGAACCAGCGCGTCTTCAGATTCAACATCTACGTGGTGATGCAATGCCGCCAGAGCCAGAACACGATAAATCGCCCCAGAATCCAGCAGATGCCAGCCCAGCGTTTCCGCCATTGCCTTGCACAATGTGCCCTTACCCGCACCGCCAGGCCCATCAATGGTGATTACCGGAACAGCTACCGTCATCTTTTTCTCCTTCAGCAAGGCGCATAAATATATAAACGCCGCGCATTATACGCATCTATACGACGGAAAGTGAGTGTTGCTTGCAAATTACGGACAACAGGAAATGGAATGCAGAAGAATTACGCAATTATAGCGGGCTGATGGAGCATCAGCCCGGATTGGGGCGAAGTTTTACTTTTTATCAGCGGCGATGCGGTCACGAATGTGCTGCGCACGTTCAGCTGAAGGCGGGTGTGAATCGAACAAAGATTTACTATGCCCGGCGTCAAGGCTGGCCAGTTTGTCGAAGCTTCCCACCAGACCTTGGGTGCTGATCTTACGTTTCTTCATCAGATCGTAAGAGAAATCATCGGCATCCGATTCCTGAGAACGGGAGAAGGCTGAGTTAATCATTCCCTCGGCGATATCACCCAACTGAGATTTAGACAAACTCGCAGCCGCTCCACCAGCTGCTGAAACAGCATCACGCGCGGCGATAGTTGCATAAGCGGTTTGCATCGCTTTACGCGAGTGACCCAGCGCAACGTGACCCAGTTCATGGCCCAGTACGCCTTCTACTTCATTATCAGTCATCATGTCCATCAGACCGCTATAGACGCGCACGCAGCCGTTAGCCATTGCCCAGGCATTCACGTCTGATGTCACGTAAACTTTGTAGTTTACCGGGATGCCGTCGATATTATTGCCTAACGCTTTGGCAATTTTATTCAGGCGCTTGGTGTACTTGCTTGAAGAGCCCGCCAGTTGATTTTCGCCATCCATCTGCTTGCAGGCATCATCGGAAAGTGTTTTGACTTCAGAGTCAGAGAGGGTCGCTGCTTTGTAGGCCGTCATCCCGGAATTGACCAGGGCGTTGGTATCCACACCTGGCATATTTTTACAACCTGCCAACAACGTGGCAGAAACAGCTAAAGCCAGCATTAATTTTGTATTTTTCATATCAATC
The DNA here is from genome assembly GCF_003261575.2 of Klebsiella huaxiensis. Classification (GTDB taxonomy): domain Bacteria; phylum Pseudomonadota; class Gammaproteobacteria; order Enterobacterales; family Enterobacteriaceae; genus Klebsiella; species Klebsiella huaxiensis. Next base: position 3,865,821 of record NZ_CP036175.1, read on the forward strand.
ATCCATTGATTTTCATATTAATCGCTTATAAATCCTATATTTACAAGCAATCAAGGCTAGCATTTAGTTTATCTGCCGACAAGCACGTAAAAAAAACGCCGACCTCCAGGCCGGCGTTTTTATAGGACTTGCGTCATTCAAGCCAGTGTGCTGATACGCGCCAGTTGCTCAAAGTAATCCGGGAAAGTTTTCGCCGTACACTTCGGATCGAGGATCGTGACCGGGGTATCGGAAAGCGCCACCAACGAGAAACACATTGCCATGCGGTGGTCGTTATAGGTACCGATGTCTGCAAACTGCAGTTTCGCAGGTGGAGTGATGCGGATGTAATCCTCACCCTCTTCAACTTCAGCGCCCACTTTACGCAGCTCTGTTGCCATAGCAAACAGGCGGTCGGTCTCTTTGACACGCCAGTTATAAATGTTGCGCAGCGTGGTGGTACCTTTCGCAAACAACGCGGCAGTGGCGATAGTCATCGCAGCATCCGGGATATGATTCATGTCCATATCAATGGCGTTCAGCTCGCCATGAGTACAGGCAATAAAATCGTCCCCCCAGGTAACGGTTGCGCCCATTTTCTCCAGCACATCGGCGAAACGAATATCGCCCTGCACGCTGTTACGACCGATACCGGTCACTTTCACCGTACCGCCCTTAATCGCGCCAGCAGCGAGGAAATAGGATGCCGAGGAGGCATCACCCTCAACCAGATAGTCGCCTGGTGATTGATACTGCTGATTGCCTCGTACCACAAAACGCTGATAAGACTGGTTTTCAACCTCAACGCCAAACGTCTTCATCAGGTTGAGCGTGATATCAATGTAAGGTTTGGAAACCAAGTCGCCTTTAATAGCAATAACGGTATCCTGCGGAGCCAGCGGCGCGGTCATCAACAGCGCAGTGAGAAACTGGCTGGAAACGCTGCCGTCAACATCAACATGACCTCCGTTGAAACCACCGCGCAGACGCAGAGGCGGATAGTTTTCCTGCTCCAGATAATCGATTTGTGCACCGCCCTGACGCAACGCATCAACCAGGTGGCCAATCGGACGCTCTTTCATTCGCGGCTCACCGGTCAGCACAATATTATTGCTACCCAGGCATAACGCCGCCGCCAGCGGGCGCATTGCGGTCCCGGCGTTACCGAGGAACAGTTCCAGCACCTGGTCAGACTGTAGTGGACCCCCGTTACCTATCACTTCGCAACGAGTACGATCGGAGGACAGGGTGTAATGAACTCCCAGGGCGTTGAGGGCATTCAGCATGTGGCGCACATCGTCGCTATCCAGCAGATTGGTCAGCACCGTAGTGCCATGGGCTAATGCCGCCAGCAGCAAAGCACGATTGGAGACACTTTTGGACCCGGGCAGGTTAATAGTGCCATCTACACGTGCGATGGGTTGTAACGTCAGGGATTCCATTAAACTCAACTCTCAAACAAACAGAATAAAAACCCCGCAGGCTGGCTGCGGGGATGAAAAACAAGGCAACGATTAACCGTGACGGCGTTCGAAGTCCTGCATAAAGTCAGTCAGCGCCTTCACACCGGCCAACGGCATCGCATTATAAATGGAGGCTCGCATGCCGCCCACCACGCGGTGACCTTTCAACGCATGCAGACCGGCGGCAAAAGACTCTTCAAGGAACAACTTGTCAAGAGCGCTATCCGCCAGTTGGAACGGCACGTTCATGCGAGAACGGTTCGCCACAGCAACGTCATTGCGATAGAAACCACTGCGATCAATCACGCCATATAGTAAGTCGGCTTTCTGCTGGTTAATTTTATCCATCACAGCGACGCCGCCCTGCTCTTTCAGCCACTTAAACACCAGGCCTGACAGATACCAGGCAAATGTCGGCGGCGTGTTGAACATTGAGTCATTCTCAGCCAGGATGGAATAGTCAAGAATCGACGGGCAGGCTACGTTGGCTTTGCCCAGCAGATCTTCGCGAACAATAATCAGCGTCAAACCTGCCGGACCGATGTTTTTCTGCGCACCGGCGTAGATCACGCCATAACGGCTAACGTCGATTTCACGAGATAAAATAGTCGAAGATAAATCCGCCGTAACTATCACATCGTCAGCAAAGTTCGGCGCTTCTTCGATGGCAATACCATCAATGGTTTCATTCGGGCAGTAGTGCAGGTACGCAGCGCCAGGCGTCAGTTGCCATTCGCTCATTGGTTTAACCGCGCGCAGACCGTCAACGGTGATTTTGGCGTCGATTACGTTCGGATTACAGTATTTATGTGCTTCTTTAACCGCGCTGGCTGCCCAGTAACCAGCATCTACGTAGTCGGCAACGGTTTTATCGCCAAGCAGATTCAGCGGGATGCCCGCAAACTGTCCGCGGCCGCCGCCATGACAGAATAAAACTTTGTAGTTGGAAGGAATATTGAGCAGGGAGCGAAAATCCTGTTCCGCCTCTTCAGCCACCTTAATGAACTCTTTCCCACGGTGGCTGATTTCCATCACCGACGTCCCCAAACCATTCCAGTCACACAGTTCCTGCTGCGCCAGTTTGAGTACTTCCGCCGGCAGCATTGCCGGGCCCGAACTGAAGTTATAGACCTGAGCCATTTACCCTCACCACGTTGCTATGTTATTTGCCCGCGAACCGTCGCGGGCATAAGTTATTCCTGTGGCTATCGGTTTTATCATTCAGTGACACGTACCGCAACGGCTAAAACTGAACAGTGGCAAAATGCGACCCCACTCACACAAAAGAATCTGCCAGCTTGACGTCATATAACCGACATAATTGCTGTCAGGTGACTCTTTTTGCTCGACTGACCTTCGACCATTCTGCATTTGCACAACGCGGGCATAATTGCTTATCCCCGGCACGAAACATAAGGATTGCGCTACAGCGGACGCAGGCGTACTCATCATCATGTGGGATGGTAGTAAAACGCTCAGTAAAGCGTGAAGGTAAAATAGAGAGTCCGGCTTTAACATTCGGATCCGGGTAGTAATAAAGGCTAATTTGCCCGTTAGTTTCCAGAATAGCCAGCCGGACCTGCCCCAGTTGTTCCACGCCGTTGGTGCGAAGCTCCATAAAAAACTCAAATTCGGTCATGTTTTCAGCCTGGAGCTTTTCCCATGCCAGCTCGCCGTCTTCCACCACCACGATCGGCTTACCTTCAAGTAAATCCTCCAGCTTTTCACTGTGCCCCATCAGCCACATGACTAGCCGGTACAGGAGAGCCAGAGTGATAAAAACGGCCAGCACCGGCAGCATGGGGACATCATCATAGAATGCGACATCACCTGCCGCCGAGCCGAGGGTCAGAATGATCAGTACTTCAAACAACGACATCTGTCGAACGCCACGCCGACCGGTGATTTTAAGGAAAATGAATACCAGCACGAAGGTATAGAGGCTACGTAACGCCACCTCGGCAAGAAATTCCACTGGCACCTTATCCAGTGCCATACGATGCCAATCAAAAGTCTTCATGGTTAACGCCTGAACAGTTATCGAATGACATAAGCATAGCCAGACGATGGAGATAGCACCTGTCATCTAAAACCCGTATGATTGCGCGCTTTACGTACGATAAAAGTGAATGCCATGACTCAAACATTTATTACCGGCAAAGATGCCGCCCTGGAAGATTCCATCGCTCGCTTCCAGAAAAAATTGCTCGACCTCGGATTTGATATTGAAGAGGCTTCATGGCTCAACCCGGTACCGCACGTCTGGTCAGTGCACATCCGCGATAAAGAGTGCGCTTTATGTTTCACCAACGGTAAAGGCGCAACCAAAAAAGCCGCGCTGGCTTCCGCACTAGGGGAATACTTCGAGCGTCTCTCCACTAACTACTTTTTCGCTGATTTCTGGTTGGGCGACACCATCGCTAACGGCCCTTTCGTTCACTATCCGAATGAAAAATGGTTCCCGCTCACCGACGATGATGAAGTGCCGGAAGGCTTGCTAGATGCCCGCCTGCGTGCGTTCTACGATCCTGACGATCAGTTAACTGCCAGCATGCTGGTGGATCTGCAATCAGGTAATGACGATCGCGGCGTGTGCGGCCTGCCGTTCACTCGCCAGTCTGACGGCGAGACGATATATATTCCGATGAATATCATTGGCAACCTGTACGTTTCGAATGGCATGTCTGCGGGCAATACCCGCAACGAAGCCCGCGTTCAAGGTCTGTCAGAAGTATTTGAACGCCATATTAAAAATCGCATTATTGCTGAAAGCATCAGCTTGCCGGAAATTCCGGCGGAGGTGATGGCGCGTTATCCGGGCGTTGTGGAGTCGATTAATAAACTGGAAGCCGAAGGTTTCCCGATTTTCGCTTATGACGGTTCACTGGGCGGCAAATATCCAGTTATCTGCGTTGTGCTGTTTAACCCGGCTAACGGAACTTGTTTTGCGTCTTTCGGCGCGCACCCTGATTTCGGCGTCGCGCTGGAACGTACCGTTACCGAGTTACTGCAAGGCCGTGGCCTGAAAGATCTCGACGTCTTTACGCCGCCGACCTTCGATGATGAAGAAGTTGCCGAACACGCCAATCTTGAGACTCACTTTATCGATTCCAGCGGTCTGATCTCCTGGGATATGTTTAAGCAGGATGCCGACTACCCATTCGTGGACTGGAGCTTCTCCGGAACGACGGATGAAGAGTTCGCCACCCTGATGGCTATCTTCAAACAAGAAGATAAAGAAGTGTATATCGCCGATTACGAACACCTGAGCGTCTACGCATGCCGAATTATCGTTCCGGGCATGTCCGATATCTACCCGGCGGAAGATCTCTGGCTGGCGAACAACAGCATGGGTGCACACCTGCGGGAAACCATTCTTTCCCTGCCGGGAAGCGAGTGGGAAAAAGAAGATTATCTTGCGCTTATCGAACAAATGGACGATGAAGGCCTTGATGATTTCACCCGCGTTCGCGAGCTGCTTGGCCTGGCAACTGGCAAAGATAATGGCTGGTACACGCTACGCATTGGTGAGTTAAAAGCGATGCTGGCGCTGGCGGGAGGTGATATTGAGCAAGCCTTGATCTGGACCGAATGGACCATGGAGTTCAATGCTTCAATATTTAGCGCTGAACGCGCTAATTACTACCGTTGCCTGCAAACGCTACTGTTGCTCAGCCAGGAAGAAGAGCGCCAGCCGCTGCAATACCTGAACGCCTTTGTGCGTATGTACGGCGTTGAAGCAGTAGAAGCCGCCAGCGCAGCGCTTAGCGGCGAAGCTCCTTTCTACGGTTTGCAGACCGTAGACAGCGATCTGCTGGCTTTCCCGGCTCATCAGTCTTTACTGAAGGCCTATGAAAAGTTGCAGCGCGCAAAAGCTGAATTCTGGGTTAAATAACGCGTTTTTATCTGTCAAAATATCAGTATCACGGGGGTCAGTTGTGACCCCGTTTTTCTTATGCTTTTCGCAAGCCTTCGATTATTTGTGGCAACAAAGTTAATTAATAGTGAAAAATAACGAATAGTCGCTGAAAATATTGTTAGTTTTAATAAAAATACCCCATTTTAATTAACCACCAGAGAGGGCGAGAATGAAAAAAATCAACATAATTTGCAAATTTTAAAATTTATTTTTCACATAAAAAACAACATCTTAAGTGCATTTAAAGCCAAAACCATACACTAAAAAGGCCTATAGTTCCGGTAGGATATGATCTACATCAAATTCCCTTCTATAATGCTTTGTTAGTATCTCACCGCCAACTTACATAAAGAGAGAGTTAGTGTGAAAGCTGACAACCCTTTTGATCTTTTACTCCCTGCAGCTATGGCGAAAGTCGCCGAAGAAGCGGGTGTCTATAAAGCGACAAAACATCCGATAAAGACGTTTTATCTGGCTATCACCGCAGGTGTCTTCATCTCTATCGCTTTTGTTTTCTATATCACAGCAACAACCGGCGCGGCCGGGATGCCTTTCGGTGTTGCCAAACTGATTGGGGGCGTCTGCTTCTCACTGGGTTTGATTCTCTGCGTCATTTGCGGTGCCGACCTGTTTACCTCCACCGTACTTATTGTCGTGGCGAAAGCCAGCGGGCGAATTACATGGGGTCAACTGGCGAAAAACTGGCTCAACGTCTATGTTGGTAACCTGATCGGCTGCTTACTGTTTGTGTTATTGATGTGGCTTTCAGGCGAATATATGACCGCCAATGGTCAATGGGGGCTTAACGTCCTGCAAACCGCCGACCACAAAATGCACCATACTTTTATTGAAGCCGTGTGCCTGGGTATCCTGGCAAACCTGATGGTCTGCCTTGCGGTATGGATGAGTTACTCCGGCCGTAGCCTGATGGATAAAGCCATGATCATGGTTTTACCGGTGGCAATGTTTGTTGCCAGCGGATTCGAGCATAGTATCGCTAACATGTTTATGATCCCGATGGGCATCATAATCCGCGACTTTGCAAGCCCGGAATTCTGGACCGCGGTAGGTTCAACTCCGGAAAGTTTCTCTCACTTAACCGTAATGAACTTCATCACTGATAACCTGATTCCGGTAACTATCGGGAACATCATCGGCGGTGGTCTGCTGGTTGGGTTGACATACTGGGTCATTTACCTGCGTGGCGACGACCATCACTAAGGGTTGTTTCAGGCAGTAAATAAAAAATCCACTTAAGAAGGTAGGTGTTACATGTCCGAGCTTAATGAAAAGTTAGCTACAGCCTGGGAAGGTTTTGCGAAAGGTGACTGGCAGAAAGAAGTCAACGTCCGCGACTTTATCCAGAAAAACTATACCCCGTACGAAGGTGACGAGTCCTTCCTGGCTGGCGCAACTGACGCGACCACCAAGCTGTGGGACAACGTAATGGAAGGTGTTAAACAGGAAAACCGCACTCACGCGCCTGTTGATTTTGACACTTCCCTTGCATCCACCATCACTTCTCATGACGCTGGCTACATCGAGAAAGCTCTCGAGAAAATCGTTGGTCTGCAGACTGAAGCTCCGCTGAAACGTGCGATTATCCCGTTCGGCGGCATTAAAATGGTTGAAGGTTCTTGCAAAGCGTACGATCGCGAGCTGGACCCAATGCTGAAAAAAATCTTCACCGAATACCGCAAAACCCATAACCAGGGCGTATTCGATGTTTACACCAAAGACATCCTGAACTGCCGTAAATCCGGTGTTCTGACCGGTCTTCCGGATGCCTACGGTCGTGGTCGTATCATCGGTGACTACCGTCGCGTTGCGCTGTACGGTATCGACTTCCTGATGAAAGACAAATACGCTCAGTTCGTTTCTCTGCAAGAGAAACTGGAAAACGGCGAAGATCTGGAAGCAACCATCCGTCTGCGTGAAGAAATTTCTGAACAGCACCGCGCTCTGGGTCAGATCAAAGAAATGGCAGCAAAATATGGCTGCGATATCTCTGGTCCGGCAACGACTGCTCAGGAAGCTATCCAGTGGACCTACTTCGGTTACCTGGCTGCTGTTAAATCTCAGAACGGCGCAGCAATGTCCTTCGGTCGTACCTCCAGCTTCCTGGATATCTTCATCGAACGTGACCTGAAAGCTGGCAAAATCACCGAGCAAGATGCTCAGGAAATGATTGACCACCTGGTCATGAAACTGCGTATGGTGCGTTTCCTGCGTACTCCTGAATATGATGAACTGTTCTCTGGTGACCCGATTTGGGCAACTGAATCCATCGGCGGTATGGGCGTTGACGGCCGTACTCTGGTGACCAAAAACAGCTTCCGCTTCCTGAACACCCTGTACACCATGGGGCCGTCTCCGGAGCCGAACATCACCATTCTGTGGTCTGAAAAACTGCCGCTGAGCTTCAAAAAATACGCAGCGAAAGTGTCTATCGATACCTCTTCTCTGCAGTATGAGAACGATGACCTGATGCGTCCGGACTTCAACAACGATGACTACGCTATCGCTTGTTGCGTAAGCCCGATGGTTGTTGGTAAGCAAATGCAGTTCTTCGGTGCTCGTGCTAACCTGGCGAAAACCATGCTGTACGCAATCAACGGCGGCGTTGATGAAAAACTGAAAATGCAGGTTGGCCCTAAATCTGAACCGATCAAAGGCGACGTTCTGAACTTCGACGAAGTGATGGACCGCATGGATCACTTCATGGACTGGCTGGCTAAACAGTACGTCACTGCGCTGAACATCATCCACTACATGCACGACAAGTACAGCTACGAAGCTTCTCTGATGGCGCTGCACGACCGTGATGTTATCCGTACCATGGCATGTGGTATCGCAGGTCTGTCCGTTGCTGCTGACTCCCTGTCTGCAATTAAATATGCGAAAGTTAAACCGATTCGTGATGAGAACGGTCTGGCTGTCGACTTCGAAATCGAAGGCGAATACCCGCAGTTTGGTAACAACGACTCTCGCGTCGATGATATGGCCGTTGACCTGGTTGAACGTTTCATGAAGAAAATTCAGAAACTGCACACCTACCGTAACGCTATCCCGACTCAGTCTGTTCTGACCATCACTTCTAACGTTGTGTATGGTAAGAAAACCGGTAACACCCCTGATGGCCGTCGCGCTGGCGCGCCGTTCGGACCAGGTGCTAACCCGATGCACGGCCGTGACCAGAAAGGTGCTGTTGCCTCTCTGACCTCCGTTGCTAAACTGCCGTTTGCTTACGCGAAAGATGGTATCTCCTATACCTTCTCTATCGTTCCGAACGCGCTGGGTAAAGACGACGAAGTTCGTAAGACTAACCTGGCAGGCCTGATGGATGGTTACTTCCACCACGAAGCTTCCATCGAAGGCGGTCAGCATTTGAACGTCAACGTCATGAACCGCGAAATGCTGCTCGACGCGATGGAAAATCCGGAAAAATATCCGCAACTGACCATCCGCGTATCTGGCTACGCAGTACGTTTTAACTCCCTGACTAAAGAACAACAGCAGGACGTTATCACTCGTACCTTCACTCAGACCATGTAATTCCCTGTCTGACTGAAAACGCGTACAATAAAGGCTCCACGCAAGTGGGGCCTTTTTAGCACTCCCCTCTGCCATAGTCTCTTTTGTCTGCTGTCTATACTCAATGGATAACCGCCAAAACAGACTTAACACAGCCGGTTTGAGCTGTGCATCCACAGGCCCCGAACGGGCCGAATCTGGAGATATCACTGCAATGTCAACTATTGGTCGCATTCACTCCTTTGAATCCTGTGGCACCGTCGATGGCCCGGGGATCCGTTTTATCACCTTCTTCCAGGGCTGCCTGATGCGCTGCCTGTATTGTCATAACCGTGATACCTGGGATACCCACGGAGGTAAAGAGATCACCGTTGAAGAGCTCATGAAAGAAGTGGTGACCTATCGCCACTTCATGAACGCTTCCGGAGGCGGAGTGACAGCATCCGGCGGTGAAGCTATTTTGCAGGCTGAATTCGTTCGCGACTGGTTCCGCGCCTGTAGGAAAGAAGGCATTCATACTTGTCTCGACACCAATGGTTTTGTTCGCCGCTACGACCCGGTTATTGATGAACTGTTGGAAGTGACCGACCTGGTGATGCTCGATCTCAAACAGATGAACGACGAAATCCACCAGAATCTGGTTGGTGTTTCTAACCACCGTACGCTGGAGTTTGCGCGCTATCTATCCAATAAAAACATTAACGTCTGGATCCGCTACGTTGTTGTCCCCGGCTGGTCCGACGATGACGATTCCGCACATCGTCTGGGCGAGTTTACCCGTGACATGGGCAATGTCGAAAAAATCGAATTACTGCCGTATCACGAATTAGGCAAACATAAGTGGGTAGCGATGGGCGAAGAGTACAAGCTGGATGGCGTCCATCCGCCGAAGAAAGAAACGATGGAGCGCGTGAAGGGTATTCTCGAACAGTACGGTCACAAGGTGATGTACTAAACACAAAGCCATCACCCGGTAGACCTTGTGCTACCGGGTTTTTCTTCAGCATGAAATAAGCATCAGGACATAAAGTATTCCGACAGCTTATTCGCCACGCTTTCAATCGAGAAAATCCGCTTCTGATGCGCTTTGCGGTATTCGGCATAGCGTTCATCCTGCTCTTCCAGCGCACTCAGGATCCGATCAGCCACCATCATTGCGCCCGCAATTTCTGCAAATCCGGATTCACCTTCCCCTTGTAAAGCAACGGCTGCCTGAAGGTTCCAGTCAGACAGGCGGGCTAACGGCGTAAACGTCCCACGCGTTAGCGATAATATTTTAACCCCCTGCTGTTTTGCCAGAGACAGGGCCTGCATCATGTCCGCCGATGCCTGCTCGGTATGAATGACAATAATGCCGATTTTTTGATTATCAGCCAGCAGCGGCATCGCCGCTGGATAAGAGCGATCGACAAAACTTGCCGCTTTACCCATATTGATTAAATTCATTTGCAGGAACAACGCGACCGGCACCGCCGTACCTACAGCATAAATAGCAATGTTATTCAGCGAATTAAGCCAGTCTGCCGCAGCTTTCAGCTCCTGGTTATCGACAATGGCATTACTATCGCGAATGCTCGCCAGTACTGGTGCGATCTCTTCATTGCCATTGTCTTCTGAGCGCGCAGCCCCCTGCTCCATCGCCAGCGCCGTTCTGAAATCCGAAAAGCCTTTAAAGCCGAAAGCCCGACAAAAACGGGTGATACTCCCCTCACTGGTATCAATGGAGTCAGCCAGTTCTGAAATAGTGTGACGCATCACAAAATCAGGATTTTCCGTAATAAAGCGGCCGACTTTCTCCAGTATCGGGCTTAACCCCGAAGCTCCATTTCTTATGCTTATCAACAAGTTATTGTCTATCTGGCTCATGTTTTGCCTTATTTGCTCAAAATGCAAACACAGTCACATCTTTCGTTCTGCGGTAAAGATAATAATTATTATCTCACACAAACAAATAAAAATAATTATTTTTACAAACAGGAGAACATCTCATGAAAGGTCTCATAGTCTGTCGTACCGGTATGGGTAGCTCGTTAATGCTCAAAATCAAAGCCCAAAAAATTATCGACAAACATGGCTGGGATATCGATCTGGAACACGATGTCCTTTCGGGTCTGAGGACCTGGCGAGACATTGATTTCGTCATCACTATGCGCGATCTCACCGATGAAGTCGAAGCTGCCGGATTCAGAGCTATCGGCATTACCGATCTGATGAATAGTGAAGAAATGGAATCTGCTCTCACTCACGTCGTCCAAAGCAACTAACCTCTCCCGGAGGCAATATGGATCTCCTCAGATTTATTGTATTCGACATTCTGGGTGTAACCCCACTTTTAGTTGGCTTTATCGCGTTAATCGGCTTGTTAATCCAACGTAAGCCGATTGAAAAAGTCCTTTCCGGCACCTTCAAAACTATCGTCGGCTTTTTGGTGTTCGCCGGTGGTGCCGGGCTCGCGGTGACCTCTCTGGGTAATTTTCAGACGTTATTTAGCGATGGATTTGGTTTAAAAGGTGTTATGCCGCTCGCGGAAGCACTAACCGGGCTGGCGCAAACCAAATTCGCGATGTGCGTATCGCTTATCATGGTGATCGGTTTTGGCTGGAACCTGTTCTTTGCACGCGTCACGCCGTTTAAATACATCTTTCTGACCGGACAACATAACCTTTATCTCTCTGCGCTGCTTACCGTCACGCTGAAAGCGCTCGGCTATAGCGACATGACGACCATTATTGTCGGTTCCGTGTTATTAGGTCTGGCGGCCTGTCTTTATCCGGCAATTGCACAACCCTGGATGCGAAAGATCACCGGTAACGATGAAATCGCGATGGGGCACTACGTGACCCTGGCTTACGCCGCATCCGGCTGGATCGGCTCGAAGGTCGGCGATCCTAAACAATCCACCGAAAAGCTGAACCTTCCCGGCTGGTTGGGGATCTTTAAGGATTACATCGTCTCTGTGTCGATCTCGGTGAGTATTTTCTACTACATCGCCGCGCTCGCTGCCGGGAAAGAGGCGGTAACCGCTGCAGCAGGTGGTATGCACTGGCTGGTTTATCCACTCTTCCAGTCGCTGACCTTCACCGCTTCGCTGTACATCATTATTACCGGCGTGCGTCTGCTGCTGTCAGAGATTGTTCCGGCCTTCCTCGGGATCTCGGAGAAATTTATTCCTAACGCCAAACCCGCGCTCGACTGTCCAGTGGTCTTCCCGTATGCCCCCACCGCCACGGTTCTGGGATTTATCTCTTCGTTTGTTGGCGGGCTGGTGGTGATGGGCTTTCTCGCGATTTTGGGGCAAACCGTCATTATCCCCGTAGCCATTCCTTATTTCTTCATCGGCGCCACCGCAGCGGTATTTGGTAATGCCTCTGGCGGCTGGAAAGGTGCGATTGCGGGAAGCTTCGTCACCGGGATCCTCATCGGCATTGGCCCAGCGCTGATTTACCCGATTATGGAGTCCGTGGGTCTGTCAGGCACCAGCTTCCCGGAAACCGACTTCGTTGCCCTGGGCCTGGTTGTGTACTACATCGGTAAAATGCTGCCATAAGAAGGAAAAAACATGAACATTGATGAACTGAAATCTCATGCGCTCGCCGCTCGCCGCGAGATAGTCACCATGATTTACGAGTCCGGAATCGGTCATCCAGGCGGAGCGTTATCGATCATCGATATTCTGACCTGGCTCTATTATCAAGAAGTCGATCTGACAGCCTCTCCGCGTTCGCGAGTGGTGATGAGCAAAGGGCATGCCGTCGCTGCGCAGTACGCCATGCTATACCAAAAAGGGAAAATCGATCGCAGCGAGTTTAGTACGTTCCGCCAGATCAACTCGCGTCTGCAGGGACACCCCAGCATAAAATCGCTGCCGGATGTCGATGCAACAACCGGCCTGTTGGGTCAGGGGTTGTCTATTGCTTTCGGTATGGCAGCGGCAAAAAAGCGGCACAACGATCCGCACCGGGTATTTGCCATCATTGGCGATGGTGAAATGCATGAAGGGCAGATCTGGGAAACCTTGCAGCAGGCCGGGCATATGAAGATGGATAACCTGGTTGCCATTATCGATTACAACGGCTTCTCTTCTCACGATCCAGTCAACGAAGTCGTTAACCTCGAACCGCTGGCGGATAAAATCCGCGGCTTTGGCTGGCACGTACTTGAGCTTCATAACGGCAATGATATGCATCAGGTGGCCGACACCCTGATGTTATCCCGCCATCTGAAAGGCAAGCCAATTGCCATCGTGGCACACACCACGAAAGGTTCCGGCGTCAGCTACATGGAAAACAACGGCGACTGGCACTCAAAAACCCCGAGTAAAGAACAATATCAGCAGGCAATGGAGGAGTTACAGTGATGAAAGCACCCCGTGATGAGATCGGTAATGCCCTGATTGCCCTGAGAGAAAAAGGCTATCCTGTCGTTGCCATTGACAGCGACTTAGCCAGCTCAACGCGTACCGACCAGTTTCAGGCAATCTACCCTGAGGCCTTTTTCGAAATGGGCATTGCGGAAGGTTCTGCTATGAGCTTTGCGGTCGGTCAGGCGCTGGAGGGCTTTATGCCCTTCTATGTCAACTTTGCGATGTTCGTAACCGGAACCGCCTGGACTCAGTTGCGGCAGGCCTGTTATGCCAAAGCGAATATTAAGCTCGTCGGCAGCCATCCCGGCATGGATGATGGCCCGGACGGCGCATCGCATCACGCACTGGAAGATCTGGCGTTAACCCGCGTACTGCCTGGCTTAACTATTCTGACGCCTGCTGATGCCGAAGAAATTGCCGAAGCCTTTGAACAAGCCGCGAAAATTAATGGGCCAGTCTATATCCGCGTCGCGCGAGAGCCGATGCCGGTTCGCGATAAGAGCGCGATCCCGCGGGTGACCGATATCGCCGCCATCGCCGACAGCGGCAACGATTTCGCCATTATCTTCGAAGGAACCGTGCTCGAGCAGGCTACCGACGGCTACGAAAAACTGCTCGCCAGCGGCAAAAAGGGCAAGCTAATCCATGTGGCTACGCTCAAACCTTTCAATCAGCAGGCATTCTATCAGCTGGTCGAAGACTGCCCGCTCATCGCCACGCTGGAAAATCACAGCGTAAACGGTGGGCTCGGTGGATTGATTGCTGAAACCATGGCTCAGGCGGCTCACCCTGCCCGTCTTGCACGACTGGGGACGCAGGATACGTTTACTGAATCAGGTAATAGCAGGCAACTGAAAGCGAAATATGGTATCTCGGGCGAGGCGCTGTTGAACGCGCTTCGTTAACCATCACGCGAGCCGATCGCGTTGCCGATCGGCTCCGTTATTAAAGAGGTCCAATATGGAAAATGCGTTATTTTCCGCCTGTCAGTTTGCCAGTAACGGGCTGGACTGGCGCAATGCCATTCAGCTCGCCTGCCACCCTTTGGAGCAGCAAGGAAAAATCACCTCGGAATATGCTCAGGCAATTATCAGTGCCACGGAACAACACGGCCCCTGGTACATACTCAGCCCGGAATTTGCGCTACCGCACGCGCGTCCGCAAGAAGGCGTGTTAAGCCAGAGCAGTGTACTTTCGTTGCTTTGTTGCGAAGAAGGCGTTGAATTTCCCGGCTATCCCGGTATACGGCTGATAGTGGTGCTGGCGGCAGCGGATAGCGAACAGCATATTCAAACGATCCAGCGGTTAGTGTGCTGGCTGGATGAGGGGGACAGGCTACAACAATTCACTACAGTTCAGGATAAAGCCCAGTTTGCGGCGCTTATCGCTTCTCACCAATAGTCAGGGGATGTATCCCCTGACTATTGCTTGAATCAGGCGTGCGCCACCGGCGTCGGATGATGTCCGGCCTTGCGCAGCAGCGTCAGAAGGTAGATAAAGGAGACGCTGGCAATCATGATAAACAGCAGATTGTCTGAGAAATTTTGCATCAGCATGGCGGTAAGCGTCGGACCAAGCAGGCTACCAACGGTGTAGCTCATCAACAGCGCCTGGTTCATCGCCACCAGCTGATGACGTTCCACTTTTTCACAGGCCCAGGCCATAGCGACCGGGTAGAGCGTGAAGCCGGAAGCGCCAAGCACGAACAGCGCAGGCGCCATTGCGGCCTGGCTCAACATCGCCAGACAGCCCAAAATCACCACAAAAACCTGAACGCGCAGGACCATCAGACGGCCATAGCGATCGGCCAGTCGACCAATTGGCCACTGCCCAACGATACCCGCACTCACCATCACCGCCATCCAGAAGCCGATACCCGAATCGCTGACGCCCTTATGGTTCAGCCATAGCGGCATCAGTCCGTACAATGAACCGAGGACTATACCGGAGATAATGCAGCCGTTAACTCCGTGACGCGCCTGTCGCAGCCTTAACATTGGCCAGATACGCGCGGGTTCATGCTGCTCATCAGCTTGATTTGCCACGCGGGTAAACAGCAGCGGCAGAATGCCCGCCAGAGCCAGCGCCGTCACCCACGGTAGTACGCTCATCAAATCCGTCGGCAGTTTGCTGACCATTAATTGGCCCAGCACCGTGCCAACATAATAAATCATCATATACGCCGCCAGCAGGCGACCACGGCTACGTGAGGTGCCGCTACAGACCAGCGCGCTCTCAACCACCACCCAAATCATCGCGCAGCCCACGCCCGCTATAAAACGCCAGCTAAACCACGTCCAGAAACCAATGGTGATACCAAGACCCACGCAGCCAACGGCAAAAATCATCGATGCCAGATAATAGCTACGGTTAAAACCCAGACGCTTAATCACCCATCCGGCCAACAGCGTTCCCACCAGGTTGCCGGTGAAATAGGACGAACCCACCATCCCAACCTGCCAGGTAGGCATGTTTTCATGGGCGAGCCAAAGCGGGACGAGCGTATTTAAAACCGCTATCGCCAGGGTCAATAAAAGCAGGCCACAGAGCAACATTTGCACTGGCCGGGTGTAGATGGTCATGGATATAAACCGTGATGGAGTTCAGATTTCGTGCGCATCATGCCACTGCCGCAAACATTGTCAATCCACCACAAATCAGGCATCGCGGGGTTTGCGGGCGAACGATAGAAGTTTTTTATCCAGCGAGTCGGCAACAGAATCGTTATTTATATTATTCCATTGTTTTTATTAATTTATTAGAAAACAGAGGCGGGAATATCAGTAGAAATATTTCATGAATCGACCGCACTTTTTATCGCGCCAGAGTACTTATTTCTGGCGCGATAAAGGTCATTAACTGGCGATAGCCATCCCTACGGTCATATGCAGGCCATAGAAGACGCCACGACCAATCATCTCACCAACCAGTACCAGCACAAATGCCAGCCCCAGTAGCGGTAATGCAGGCTGATATCCCTTAAGTTGTGGGGCAACCCAGCAAACCAGCGCCAGCACCAGCGCAACCACGCGCCATGCCATCAGCGAACCGTAATCCGGCACCAGAGCCGAGGCCTGCTGTATGGAACTATGGATTGTTGCCAGTTCGCTCCCCTGCATCAATACCACCGTCACGCTAACCACCAGCGCCAGCAAAGTTACTGCAGGCAACAGACGCATCGCCCAGCCATTAACTCCCGAGAAACGCAGCAGCAGATATCCCAGCAGCGGGCCGCCGATAAACATCGTCAGGAAGAAGCTAAGCGGCGTCCAGATCGTGTACCAGGTAGGTACCGTATCGATGGTGTTATACACACGCACCATCATCCAGACGAAGATAACGCCCAGCACCATGGTAACGACCAGCCAGAGGTTACGCAGTCCCGACGGGAGTTTATTGACCACCGCCAGCAGCCAGCCAATACCGCCGATGGCGAAGAAAATCGCCCCGCTGGCGATTTCATTACTCAACGACGAAGCACCCACGCGATTCAACGAATTAAAAGCACGCATTGGCGATCCGAGATGCATCGTGGAGGCAATAAAACCAATCCCCATCAGCACCCACAGGCCAAACATACTCCACACCACTCGCTGCTGTTGTTCACGCGATAAGTCGCCTTTCATTAGCGCCAGGGCCAGTACAATAAACCCGCCCACCACGCACTGCCCAAAAACCGTGAAAATCATCAACGGCCATTCATGCCATCCACTCCCCATCTCACACCTCCTTCGGGTTGGCCAGATAGCCGGTGGTATCACCACACGGACGGCTGTTGGCGTTAGGTTTTATTACAATGCTTGGCTTAGTGAAATGCGCGGCAGGTAGCGGCGCAACGGCAGCCAACTGACCGTGTTTTTTACGCAATTCTTCAATAGGGCCAAAATCGAGCGCGCGCAGCGGACAAGATTCGACGCAGATCGGTTTTTTGCCTTCGGCTACGCGTTCATGGCAACCATCACACTTAGTCATGTGCCCTTTCGCCGCATTGTACTGTGGCGCACCGTACGGACAGGCCATATGGCAATAGCGGCAGCCGATACACACATCTTCATCCACCACCACAAAACCATCTTCACGCTTGTGCATCGCACCGCTTGGACAAACCTTGGTACAGGCCGGATCCTCACAATGGTTGCAGGCGATAGAGAGATAGTAGGCAAAAACGTTTTGCTGCCAGACGCCGTTATCTTCCTGCCAGTCGCCACCGGCGTATTCGTAAATGCGGCGGAAGCTCACATCCGGCGTGAGATTTTTGTAGTCTTTACAAGCCAGTTCGCAGGTTTTGCAACCGGTGCAACGGGCGGAATCAATAAAAAATCCATATTGAGTTGTCATCGGTCACTCCTTACAGCTTTTCAACCTGGACAAGGTTGGTATGCGATGGGTTGCCTTTCGCCAGCGGCGACGGGCGTTGGGTGGTCAGCACGTTAATGCTGCCCGCCTGATCCACGCGACCTGCATCCGGGTTGTACCAGGCCCCCTCTCCCAACGCGACAACGCCAGGCATCATTCGCGGCGTCACTTTAGCTTCGATATGCACTTCACCACGGTCGTTGAAAATACGGATACGATCGCCATTGGCGATCCCGCGTTTCTTCGCATCAAGTGGGTTAATCCACATCTCCTGACGGCAAGCAGCCTTCAGTACATCAACGTTGCCGTAGGTTGAGTGGGTGCGAGCTTTGTAGTGGAAACCGGTAAGTTGTAGCGGATAATTTTTAGTCAAAGGATCGTTATAGTTTTCGAACCCTGGGCTATAGATCGGCAGCGGATCGATAACGTCTTCTTCTTTTAGCTCCCAGGTCGCGGCAATCTCCGCTAGCTGTGCAGAGTAAATTTCGATTTTCCCTGACGGAGTGGTTAACGGGTTAGCCGCAGGATCTTCGCGGAAAGCCCTGTAGGCTACGTGATGCCCTTCAGGATCGCGCTGTTTGAACATTCCTTGTTTACGGAATTCATCAAACGGCAATAGCTCAGGAATCGCTTTACGGGATTGCTCATAGAGATGACGTAACCACTCTTCCTGAGTACGCCCTTCCGTAAACTGTTGCTCAACGCCCATGCGTTTTGCCAGTTCCGTCGTCATGTCGTAGATGTTCTTGCACTCAAAGCGAGGTTTGATCGCCTGGTCGGCAAAAATCACGTAAGACATGTTGCCGCAGGAGGCGTCGAGGGCAAAATCCATCTGCTCTGAGGCCGTACAATCAGGTAGCAAAATATCGGCATATTTCGCTGACGAGGTCATATGGCAATCAATCACCACAATCATCTCGCACTTCTTGTCATCCTGCAGAATTTCATGAGTACGGTTGATTTCTGAATGCTGATTTATCAGACAGTTACCAGCATAGTTCCAGACCATTTTGATGGGCACATCGAGCTTATCTTTGCCGCGCACGCCGTCGCGCAGCGCGGTCATTTCGGTCCCGCGTTCAATAGCATCGGTCCACATAAACATGGAAATGCTGGTTTCAACTGGGTTTTCCAGCGTCGGCATACGTTCAAACGGCAACGAGTAAGAGCCTTCACGCGCGCCGGTATTCCCACCATTGATCCCGACGTTACCGGTTAAAATCGCCAGCATAGAGATTGCACGGGAAACCAACTCGCCGTTGGCGTGACGCTGCGGTCCCCAGCCCTGGGAAATGTAGGCAGGCTTGGCACCAGCAATCTCACGCGCCAATTGTACAATACGCGCCTGCGGGATGCCGGTAATCGTCGATGCCCACTCAGGGGTTTTCGCAATACCATCTTTGCCCTGACCGAGAATATAGGCCTTATAGTGGCCATTGGCTGGCGCACCTTCCGGCAACGTTTTCTCGTCATAGCCTACGCAGTACTTATCCAGGAAAGCCTGATCAACGAGATTTTCGCTAATCATTACCCACGCCAGCGCGGAAACCAGTGCAGCATCAGTACCGGGTCGGATGGGGATCCACTCGTCTTCACGCCCAGCGCCGGTATCGGTGTAGCGAGGATCGATAATGATCAGCCTGGCATTAGATTTCTCTCGCGCCTGCTCCAGGTAGTAGGTCACCCCGCCGCCGCTCATTCGAGTTTCACCTGGGTTGTTGCCAAACAGCACCACCAGCTTACTGTTTTCGATATCCGAAGGGCTATTGCCATCAGCCCAGCCGCCGTAAGTGTAATTCAGACCTGCGGCGATTTGCGCGGTGGAGTAGTCGCCGTAATGGTTAAGATAACCGCCGCAGCAGTTCATCAGGCGGGCAATCAGGGTTTTCCCCGGTGGCCAGGAACGCGTCAAGGTACCACCCAGGGTTCCGGTACCGTAGTTCAGATAGATCGATTCGTTACCGTAGTCTTTAATCAAGCGCTGCATATTGCTGGCGATAGTATCGAACGCTTCCTCCCAACTGATGCGCTCAAACTTACCTTCACCGCGTTTGCCAACGCGCTTCATCGGATATTTCAGGCGATCGGGATTATAGACGCGCCGACGCATCGAGCGACCGCGCAGACAGGCACGAACCTGGTGCAGACCATCATAGTTATCATCGCCGAGATTATCGGTCTCAACATATTTGATTTCGCCATCAACCACATGCATACGCAGCGGACAGCGGCTACCGCAGTTAACCGTACAGGCGCTCCAGGTGACCGTTTCGCTAACAGGAATTTGGGTGTCCGCAGCATAGGCAATGCGAGCGAAGGGTAATGTAAATGCGCTGCTGGCCATCGCCAGCCCGCCAATCGCCGTGGTTTTCATTAAACCACGCCGGCTCACCTCGGCAGCCAGTAAAGCATCGGGGGTTTTGGTTTTCATAAATACTCGCTTTGGTTGCTCACAATTAACTGAAAACCGTTATATAGATTAATATATAAAGAAATTAGCCTTTATTAGTTTTTTATACTGGTTAATCCAAAGGGAGTATCTTCGTATTCACTGAGGCGATTATTGCCCGGTATCAAGAAGGGGGTAAAAAAAAAGCGCCTGAAGGCGCTTTTGAGAAGAGTGTCTAAAAATCAGCCGATAAATTCGAGGCCACGCATGTACGGACGCAGAATTTCCGGGATCTCGATGCGACCATCAGCCTGCTGATAGTTCTCCATCAGGGCAACCAGCGTACGTCCGACCGCGAGGCCAGAGCCGTTCAGCGTGTGCACCAGGCGAGTTTTCTTGTCAGACTTGCTGCGGCAGCGAGCCTGCATACGACGCGCCTGGAAATCCCCGACGTTGGAGCAGGAAGAAATTTCACGGTAGGTGTTCTGCGCCGGAACCCACACTTCCAGATCGTAGGTTTTGCATGCACTAAAGCCCATATCACCAGTGCACAAAGCCACTTTACGATACGGCAGATCCAGCAATTGCAGAACCTTTTCCGCATGCCCGGTCATTTCTTCCAGCGCCGCCATTGAATCTTCCGGACGCACGATCTGTACCATTTCGACTTTGTCGAACTGGTGCATACGGATCAGGCCGCGAGTGTCACGACCATAGGAGCCCGCTTCAGAGCGGAAGCAAGGGGTATGCGCTGTCATTTTGATCGGCAGATCGTCTTCGTCGATGATCTCATCGCGAACCAGGTTGGTCAGCGGGACTTCCGCCGTCGGGATCAGCGCGTAGTTGCTGCTATCGGCTTCTTCTTCCAGCGGGCGGGTGTGGAACAGATCGCCTGCGAATTTTGGCAGTTGGCCGGTGCCGTACAGCGTGTCCTGGTTAACCAGATACGGAACATAGTTTTCGCTGTAACCGTGCTGTTCAGTGTGCAAGTCCAGCATAAACTGCGCCAGCGCGCGATGCAGGCGAGCCAGTTGGCCTTTCATTACCACAAAACGGGAACCAGTCAGCTTCACGGCGGCGGCAAAATCCAGGCCTCCGTGCATTTCGCCCAGCGTCACGTGATCGCGAACGTCAAAATCAAACTCACGCGGCGTACCCCAGCGGCTAACTTCAACGTTATCGTTTTCATCGCGACCGGCCGGAACATCGTCGTGCGGGAGATTAGGGATAGTCAGCGCGATATCACGGATTTCCGCCAGTAGTGTATCCAGTTCGGCCTTCGCAGCATCGAGCTGTTCACCGAGCTTATTCACTTCCAGGCGTAATGGCTCGATATCTTCCCCACGCGCTTTCGCCTGGCCTATGGATTTCGATCGGGAGTTGCGCTCCGCCTGCAGGTTTTCAGTTTGAACCTGCAGAACTTTACGACGCTCTTCCAGAGCGCGAAGTTTATCTACATCCAGCTTATAGCCCCGGCGTGCCAGTTTTTCTGCGACTGCGTCTGGCTCGGTACGCAGCAGATTGGGATCGAGCATGCTTATCCTGTGCTTATCGAATTAATAAAGAAAAATGGCCGCAGATGCGACCACGGAAATATTGTGACAACCTTACCGCAACGCCCCAATTATCGGTAGCGTTTTATCGGGCTATTTTGATCCTGTTCGGTTAACCAGGCGAGCTTTTCGCCTATTTTGCCTTCCAGCCCCCGGTTTGTCGGCTGATAATAGCGTGTTTGTGCCATTTCCTGCGGGAAATACTGCTCTCCCGCGGCATAAGCATTGGGTTCATCGTGCGCATAGCGATACTCTTGCCCGTAGCCCATTTCTTTCATCAGTTTGGTTGGTGCATTACGCAAATGCACCGGTACATCATAGTCAGGGCGCTCGCGAGCATCAGCCATCGCCGCTTTAAATGCCGTGTAAACTGCGTTGCTTTTTGGCGCGCAGGCAAGATAGACAATCGCCTGCGCAATCGCCCGCTCGCCTTCAGCCGGGCCGACGCGGGTGAAGCAGTCCCAGGCGGAAATGGCGACCTGCATCGCCCGCGGATCGGCATTGCCGACGTCTTCCGAAGCTATCGCCAGACAGCGCCGAGCCACATACAGCGGATCGCCACCGGCAGTAATAATTCGCGCATACCAGTACAGGGCCGCGTCCGGTGCACTCCCGCGAACCGATTTGTGTAGTGCGGAGATTAAATCGTAGAAACGGTCGCCTTTATTATCGAACCGCGCGCTGCGTTCTCCGGCAATTTCAGTCAACAACTCAACGTTCAGCACTCGATTACCGGAAGCATCGGTTTCGGCCATATCGGCCATCATTTCCAGAGTATTCAGCGCCCGGCGCGCATCACCGTTTACCAGATCGGCAATGGCCTTGCGCGTCTGGTCCGGCAGAACTATATTTTGCCCGCCGTAGCCTCGGGTTTTATCACTCATTGCCTGATCGAGAACCTGCTCAATGTCGTCACCGGTTAGTGATTTCAGCAGATAGACGCGCGCACGCGATAGCAGCGCAGAGTTGAGTTCAAAGGACGGGTTTTCCGTTGTCGCGCCGATAAAGGTGATGGTCCCGTCTTCAATATGCGGCAGAAAAGCATCTTGCTGGCTTTTATTGAAACGGTGAACTTCGTCGACAAACAGGATCGTGCGGCGGCCTGCGTTGCGGTTTTGACGCGCCCGCTCGATGGCCTCACGGATCTCTTTCACGCCGGAGGTCACTGCCGAGATGCGTTCTACGTCGGCGCTGGCATAGCGGGCAATGACCTCAGCCAGCGTAGTTTTTCCGGTACCCGGCGGTCCCCACAGGATCATGGAGTGCAGATGCCCGGCTTCAATTGCCCTCGGCAAAGGTTTACCGGGTGCCAACAGATGCTGCTGGCCGATGTACTGTGCTAAATTTTCTGGCCGCATACGAGCGGCCAGTGGTTGAAACGCGTTATCGGAAAAATCGAGCGACAGATTGCTCACGTTCGCCTCTACTTACGTTGATCGTCCACCGTAACCCCTTGCGGCGGCGTAAAGGTGAACTTAGATGCATCGACGGCACCATTTTGTTGCGATTTCAGCTGATAGCTGCTGCGTTGATCGTCCTGTTCCACGGCGCTGAACTGATGAATCGTGCCGTCACGACCCACGTTGATGGTGAACTGCTTCAGATTACCGCTACCGCTTTTCGGGGTCAGAATAAAATCATCACCGTTCTGTTTGATGTTGTAGTTTTGCCAGTCACTGGCCTGATTGCGGGCAATCAGCATAAACGGCGTATTGCTGGTCGCATCTTTCAGCCAGGTGGCAGTAGCCTGCTCAACAAA
Source organism: Klebsiella huaxiensis (assembly GCF_003261575.2). Lineage (GTDB taxonomy): Bacteria > Pseudomonadota > Gammaproteobacteria > Enterobacterales > Enterobacteriaceae > Klebsiella > Klebsiella huaxiensis. The sequence continues at coordinate 3,889,136 of NZ_CP036175.1, forward strand.
CGGGTTGTAAAACCACAGGGTTTTACCATCGGAAACCAGTACGCTTTCGTCCGGCTGAGTCATATGCCAGTTGAACAGATTGGGGCGCTTGACCCACAGGTCACCTTGTCCGTCCTGTACGGCATTACCGCTGCCATCGGTCACTTTCTGCGTAAAGCTGGAGTGGAAACTGCTCACTTTATCAAGGCGGCTTTTTAAATCGCTGGCGGCATCCGCCCATACCTGGCTTACGACAAAACCGGACAGTAATGCACAGGTGATTGCGAGTTTTTTCATTGTTGTTCCTTAATGTGCGTCACTCCCGACGCGGGAGCCTCTTCTGCTCCTAATGTAGGACCACCAACGGCGGCGTAACAGCAGAACAGGCTGATTTTCACTTATTTACCCAACTTTGCCATTACTCGAAAGGCGGCGGAGCCAGCACTTCACGGTTACCATTATGACCTTGTTCGCTAACAATACCCTGAGCTTCCATCTGTTCGATGATACGCGCTGCACGGTTATAGCCGATGCGGAACTGACGCTGCACCCCGGAAATAGAGGCTTTGCGTTTTTCCGTTACAAAGTTGACGGCCTGATCGAATAGCGGATCAAGCTCTTCGCCACCTTCGTAGCCACCGCCACTGCCTTCACTTTCGCTATCAGAGGTGATGCCATCAACATACTGTGGACGTCCACGAGCTTTCCAGTCCTGAACCACAGCATGCACTTCCTCGTCGCGAACAAAGGCGCCATGAACACGCACTGGGATCGTCGAGTTTGGCGCCGAATAGAGCATATCGCCCATACCCAGCAGTGATTCCGCTCCGCCCTGGTCAAGGATTGTGCGCGAGTCAATTTTACTCGACACGGTAAAGGCAATACGCGTCGGGATGTTCGCTTTGATAAGGCCGGTAATAACGTCAACTGAAGGACGCTGGGTCGCCAGTACCAGATGAATCCCTGCGGCACGCGCCTTCTGCGCCAGACGAGCAATCAGCTCCTCCACTTTCTTGCCGACGGTCATCATCAGGTCAGCAAATTCATCGACCAGAACCACAATATAAGGCTCTTTTTTCAGCACCGGATGGGTGGCATCCATACTATCGCCGGGTTTCCAGTACGGATCAGGAATTGGCCGTCCCATGCGTGCAGCTTCAGCAATCTTCTCGTTGTAGCCCGACAGGTTACGCACACCCAGAGCAGACATGAGCTTATAACGACGCTCCATCTCATTAACGCTCCAGCGCAGTGCGTTGGCTGCGTCTTTCATATCCGTAACGACTTCCGTCAACAGATGCGGGATCCCTTCATAAACCGACAGCTCTAGCATTTTCGGGTCGATCATGATGAATTTCACATCTTCCGGCTGCGCTTTATAGAGCATGCTGAGGATCATAGCGTTGACCCCAACCGATTTACCGGAACCGGTGGTACCGGCGACTAGCAGGTGCGGCATTTTAGCCAAATCAGCGGTAACCGGATCGCCTGCGATATCTTTACCCAGAACAACAGTCAGCGGCGAAGGATTGTCGCGGAATTTCGCACAATCCAACACTTCACGCAGGTAAACGGTCTGACGCTTTTTGTTCGGCAGTTCCAGACCCACATAAGGCTTGCCTGGAATAACTTCCACGACGCGCACAGCAGCGGTCGACAGCGAACGCGCCAAATCTCGCGACAAGTTGGAAATTCGCGCTGCTTTCACCCCAGGAGCCAGATTCAGCTCAAAGCGGGTGATAACCGGGCCTGGCGAGTAGTTCACCACATCAGCTTTGATACGGAAATCAGCCAGACGCGCTTCGACCAGCCGCGCCATTTGCTCCAGCGCGAAAGTATCGACTGGCTCAACTTCAGACGGCGGCGGCGTCAGCAGATCTAAAGACGGCAGTAGCGTAGTCGGTTTTTGTAGCGGACGGCTATCGCCATTACGCATCAACAGCGGATGAATCAGACTTTCCTGCGGCTGTGGTACTGGCTGTTGCGCCACATGACTCTGAGGCGCAGGCTGCTGCGGATAACTACCTGGAGCCGGTGTCATCTGAGGAGCCATTTGCGGATGCTGTACCGGCTGCTGTTGAACCGGCTGATAAACCTGCTGCACAGGCTGCGGCTGCATTTGTTGCTGGGGCATCTGCGGATGTGCCGCATGATGTCCGGGCTGCTGATACTGATGGGCAGGCTGTTGCACTTCCGGCATCGGTGTGAACATCGGCTCGCTCGGCGTATCATCAACTAACGCTTTCATCGGCGAAAATTCATAATCTGCCGGAGAGAACGGATGAGAACCCGGTGGTTGTTCGCTCGCATAGCGCTGCTGCTGAGTCGCAGCAAACTGACGAGCGAGTTCGGCCTCAGCGACAGAATCTTCATCATCGTCTACTTCATCTGCAACGTCAGCACCGTAGGTTTCGCTATAACGCTGGTTTTGAGAGGCGGCAAACTGACGCGCCAGTTCACCCTGCTCAAGTTCAGCAACTTCTTCATCGGTTAATGGCTCATCATCGTAGTGTTGGTGCTCAGCCTGACGAGCACGTTCCTCAGCCATTCGCTGCGATGGCAGTTTAATGCCATAGGAGGCGAGCTCACGACGCGTTGGCACACGAACACGATTTGGGCGCGGCAATTTCGGACCGATACCCTCTTTTACCTGCACGCGAGGACCACCAGATACGGGGCTAAATAACGGCGCAGCGCTGGACGTCGCAGATGCGCCGGAAGCCACCACAGCGCTAGCGGCACCTGCGCCAGTTGCCTGGTGGACGCCTGCTGCCAGCGTGCTGACTACTGCGGCATCAACCGGCGATGGCGTTGGCGGCGCGATCGGTTTTGTCGCCACCGGGCTAACAGGCTCTGGAATGGGCTGATACCACGCTGCAAGCTGTTCACGTTCACGCGCGCGCTTCTCTTCAACCTCTTCAAAGTAATACATAGGCGGACGCTGCGGCTTCACTTCCTCTTGCGGGGCCTCAGGCTCCACGACAGGAGTGGGAGCGTACGGCTCAGGCTGATAAGCCGGCTGCTGCATCGGGGCCTGTTCCGGCTGATATGCCTGCTGCGGCTGGTAAGCGGGCTCAGGCTGATAAGCTGGTTGCTGCATCGGGGCCTGCTCCGGCTGATACGCCTGCTGCGGCTGGTAAGCGGGCTCAGGCTGATAAGCCGGCTGCTGCATCGGGGCCTGTTCCGGCTGATATGCCTGCTGCGGCTGGTAAGCGGGCTCAGGCTGATAAGCTGGCTGCTGCATCGGGGCCTGTTCCGGCTGATACGCCTGCTGCGGCTGGTAAGCGGGCTCAGGCTGATAAGCTGGCTGCTGCATCGGGGCCTGTTCCGGCTGATACACGTGCTGCGGCTGGTAAGCGGGTTCAGGCTGATAACCTGGCTGCTGTATTGGGGCCTGTTCCGGCTGATACGCGTGCTGTGGCTGGTAAGCAGGTTCGGATTGATACGTTGGCTGGGCCTCATGTCCTGCCACCGGCTCAGCCCACGCTTGGGGCGCACTGGTTGCCAATGCAGCGGTTGCAACCGGGTCGGCAACACTGTGGCCATTCAGCAGTGGATCGTATGGGTCAAAATCACCCGGCCGTGCCGCACTAGCGCCAGAAAATAGAACATCATCAGCATCCGCCGGACGCGCAGCGCTGGATCCAGAGAAAAGTACGTCTTCAGCTGCCACGGGTGCGCCGCTAGCGCTGTACTGAACGTCTTCTTCGGCATCATCCATACGCCTGCCGGAGAACAACGCCGCATCGGTCTTGCGCCCCATCGGGTTGGAAAACTTCTCAGCCAGGCGCTGACGGCGTGCTAAAGCGCTACGTAAAATTCGTGCACGACGCGACTCTTGCGGTTTCGCAGAATCATCGTCTTCATATTCATCTTCATCATCTTCATATTCCCCTTCATCGACCCAGGTATCGTCGCGACGGGTACGGTTGCTGGCGAAAGTTAATACCGAAAGGATCGCGCCGCCTAGCTTTTCAGCGATGCTTACCCAGGACCAGCCGGTAAACAACGTCAGACCAGCCGCCCAGATACATAGCAGCGCGATCGTCCCACCGCTGCTGTGGAGCAATGGCTTTAGCGTGGTGCTAAGAAGGCTACCAATCACGCCACCAGAGGCGAAATACCAGATATCATCAGCATTAATAGCCGCCAACCCACATGAGGTGAGGATCAGCGCTAATGCGCCAATCAAGCGTAATGATACAGCGAAATAGTCAATATATTCGTCGTTTTCCTGATGACGCCATGCAAACCAGCAGCCACCGATGATGATAATCGGAATGGTGTATGCCATTACGCCAAAAATGAAAAATAGCGTATCGGCAAGCCAGGCGCCTGGTATCCCACCTATGTTATGGATAGGCTCGTGCCATGCAGTTTGTGACCAGCTCGGATCCGAGGGATTAAAGCTGAGTAAGGCCGCCATCAACCAGATGGCAAAAAGGGAGCAAAGAATGAGTAACGCCTCAAGGAGTCGGCGCCCACTACTAAGCTTTGTAAATTTGACTTCTTTGTCTTCAGTGTATTCCTGGCTCAAGAAAGGCTCTCCAGGTATCAGGCTGTTTCCTGCCTGCAGCTAAAACGGACAACAGTGCCGGGTCTCCCCGGCACTGTTGCTGTATGGATTAACAGGAGTGTAATCAAACTACGTCGATTTTGCACCTGTTCCGTGTTAGCGCGTCTTGATTACCAGACGATTACTTTGCTTGACTTCTTCCATTACCACGTAGGTACGGGTGTCATTTACGCCCGGTAGGCGCAGCAAGGTCTCGCCCAGTAACTTACGATACGCTGACATATCCGGCACGCGGGTTTTCAACAGATAGTCGAAATCTCCGGATACCAGATGACACTCTTGAATTTCTTCAAGTTTTTGCACAGCGGAGTTAAATTGCTCAAACACATCCGGCGCGCCACGATTCAGAGTAATCTCAACAAATACCAGAAGTGATGCATCCAGATAATGCGGGTTGAGCAGCGCTGTATAGCCCTGAATAAAACCCTGTCTTTCCAGTCGACGCACACGCTCAAGGCAAGGCGTCGGAGAAAGTCCCACCCGTTTAGAAAGCTCGACGTTGGAAATACGCCCGTCTTTTTGCAATTCATTCAAAATATTACGATCGATGCGGTCGAGATCTTTGCCTGGGCGCTTCTTGCTATCTACCATTATTATTGTCTCTCTGTATTCCTTCCCTACTCCTGTTCTGACCCTGGCCTTCACTGCCAGAGTCCATCCTGTTATTACCCGTACGGCATTGGGTAACCCAGGGGTACGTGAGAAGTCCGTTGCCTGAAGGCAGCCACCGACATCACGCATGGCGTCTGTCCACACCATGCGTAGATTTCGCTGACCCGGATAAAAATGGCATTTGCGTGCATGAAAATTCGCCACACGCGAAACACTGCTTTTCTTCTTCCATGAATGTTTTCGCAAAAGCACAGGGGATTGTCAAAGCAAAACATCGATTTTTAGTACAAGATGCCAGATATTCATTATCCTCCCCCGTTGATTCTCATGTTTTCCTCTTATAATTGTCCCGCTGACAGTAGAATTAGTTATATTCTTCGTTCGTTAAATCGCCAATTCATCGGCAGCTTCTATTGCACATATCGTTAACAAAACCGCTGCGCTCTTTTTTTACGACAACAAATTCCCTACAATCCAGCACATGTATGCCAATAAATTATGGGGTTCTCATGGGCACGGCCAAACACAGTAAACTGCTTATTCTTGGTTCTGGACCTGCGGGATATACCGCTGCGGTCTACGCAGCGCGCGCAAATCTTCAGCCGGTACTGATTACCGGGATGGAAAAAGGCGGTCAGCTGACCACCACGACAGAAGTGGAAAACTGGCCAGGCGATCCAAGCGATCTGACCGGACCTCTGCTGATGGAGCGCATGCACGAACACGCCACCAAGTTTGAGACCGAAATTATTTTCGATCATATCAACAGCGTCGATCTGCAAAACCGTCCATTCCGCCTGGTGGGTGACAGCGGCGAATATACCTGCGATGCGCTGATTATCGCTACCGGTGCGTCTGCGCGCTATCTGGGACTGCCATCCGAAGAAGCCTTTAAAGGCCGCGGCGTTTCCGCCTGCGCCACCTGCGACGGCTTCTTCTATCGCAACCAGAAAGTTGCCGTTATCGGCGGCGGCAATACCGCAGTAGAAGAAGCGCTGTATCTGTCTAACATCGCTTCCGAAGTCCACCTGATCCACCGCCGTGACGGTTTCCGTGCGGAAAAAATCCTTATCAAGCGCCTGATGGATAAAGTGGAAAGTGGCAATATCGTGCTGCATACCAATCGCACGCTGGAAGAGGTCACCGGTGACCAGATGGGCGTAAGCGGCTTACGTCTGCGCGATACACAACATGCTGACAACGTTGAATCTCTGGAAGTTGCAGGGTTGTTTGTGGCTATCGGCCACAGTCCGAATACGGCAATTTTTGCCGGTCAACTGGAGCTGGAAAATGGCTACATTAAAGTCCAGTCCGGTATCCACGGCAACGCAACCCAGACCAGCATTCCGGGCGTTTTCGCCGCAGGCGACGTAATGGACCATATCTACCGTCAGGCAATTACTTCTGCGGGAACAGGTTGTATGGCGGCGCTGGACGCAGAGCGTTATCTCGATGGTTTAGCCGACGCCTGCAAATAATCTTTACAAGTCAGTAACAAAGGTAAAGAAGGCGACGAAAAGTCGCCTTTATTTTTGCCTCGTTGTAACATTGCCGTGCCCAAAAATACTCATAACTACACCTGCTAAGCGCGCAATGAATAAAACCCGTCAACAAGAATTAACCCGTTGGTTAAAAGATCAAAGCATTATCTCCCGTCGCTGGTTGATGATTTCCCGTGCACTCGGTGTCATTAGCGGTCTGCTGATCGTTGCCCAGGCCTGGTTCCTCGCGCGGATACTCCATCGTATGATCATGGAAAATATCCCCGCTACAGCGTTGTTGCTGCCCTTTACGTTGCTAGCGCTGACCATCGTGCTTCGCGCCTGGGTGGTGTGGCTGCGCGAACGAGTCGGCTTTCAAACGGGGCAACACATCCGCGTTGAGATCCGCCGCCTGGTTCTGGATCGTCTGCAGCAAGCAGGCCCGGCATGGATTCAGGGCAAACCCGCGGGAAGTTGGGCCACGCTGATTCTTGAACAAATTGACGATATGCATGACTACTACGCGCGTTATTTGCCACAGATGACGCTTGCAGCCTGCGTGCCGTTATTAATTGTCATCACCATTTTCCCGATTAACTGGGCTGCGGCGCTCATTCTGCTGGGTACCGCGCCGCTTATTCCGCTGTTTATGGCGCTGGTGGGAATGGGGGCGGCTGATGCCAATCGGCGTAACTTCCTTGCTCTGGCGCGATTAAGCGGCCATTTCCTCGACCGCCTGCGAGGGATGGAAACGTTGCGAATTTTCCATCGCGGCGAAGCAGAAACGGACAACATTCGTGAGGCCTCCCAGGATTTCCGCCAAAGGACGATGGAAGTGCTGCGTCTGGCCTTTCTCTCTTCCGGCGTACTGGAGTTTTTCACCTCGCTCTCTATCGCTCTCGTCGCTGTCTACTTTGGTTTCTCCTACCTTGGGGAGCTCAATTTTGGCCATTACGGTGTCGGCGTGACCTTAATGTCCGGCTTTCTGGCGTTAATTTTGGCCCCAGAGTTTTTCCAGCCGCTGCGCGATTTAGGCACTTTCTATCACGCAAAAGCACAGGCCATTGGTGCTGCGGATAGCCTGAAAACCTTTATGGAAGCGCCGCTGGCGCAGGCCGAGCGTGGTGAAAAAATATTGAGCGACAATGAAATGGTGAGCCTTGAAGCGCGCGACCTGGTGATTAAATCGCCTGAAGGTAAAGTGCTGGCCGGGCCGCTGAACTTTTCATTGCGCGCAGGTGAGCGCGTGGTCCTGGTTGGTCAAAGCGGCTCCGGCAAAAGTTCTCTTCTCAATACCTTGACTGGTTTTCTTCCCTATGAGGGGTCTCTCAAAGTCAATGGCGTTGAGCTACACACCCTGGACGCCGACCGCTGGCGGCGCCTTCTGAGCTGGGTTGGACAAAACCCACAGTTACCTGCGGCAACGCTGCGCGAAAACGTTCTGTTGGCATGGCCCGAAGCCACAGAGGCCCAGCTTCAACTGGCGCTGGATAAGGCCTGGGTCAGCGAATTTGTCTCTCTCCTGCCCCAGGGTATTAATACTTCTGTCGGCGATCAGGCCGGTCGTTTGTCTGTTGGACAGGCCCAGCGTGTCGCCGTTGCGCGCGCGCTGCTGGTACCTTGCCGTATGCTGCTGCTGGATGAACCCGCCGCCAGCCTTGATGCGCATAGCGAACAGCGAGTGATGCAGGCACTCACCAATGCCTCAACCCAGCAAACCACGTTGATGGTGACCCACCAACTGGAAGGCCTGGCAAATTGGGACGCCATCTGGGTTATGCAGGATGGCCAAATTGTCGAGCAGGGCCGTTATTCACAGTTGGCAACCGCAGGTGGCCCTTTTGCTACCCTGCTCGCACACCGTCAGGAGGAGATTTAAATGCGCGCATTATTGCCTTACCTGGCGCTCTACAAACGGCACAAATGGCTGCTAATGCTAGGCGTCGTACTGGCGATCGTTACGCTGCTGGCCAGCATTGGTTTGCTGACGCTCTCGGGCTGGTTCCTGTCGGCATCCGCCGTTGTCGGCGTGGCAGGCATCTACAGTTTTAACTATATGCTGCCTGCCGCTGGTGTACGCGGCGCGGCTATTATTCGTACAGCAGGACGCTACTTCGAGCGTCTGGTCAGCCACGACGCCACCTTTCGTGTTCTCCAGCATCTGCGCGTATTTACCTTCAGTAAGCTTCTGCCGCTCTCCCCCGCCGGACTGGCTCGTTTTCGTCAGGGTGAACTGCTCAACCGGGTCGTTGCCGATGTCGATACTCTGGACCATCTCTATTTGCGTGTGATATCGCCGCTGGTGGGTGCGCTGGTGGTGATCCTGGTGGTAACTGCGGGTCTGAGCGTACTGGATGTGCCGCTGGCCCTGACCCTCGGCGGCATTATGCTTCTCACCCTACTGGTACTGCCACCGCTGTTCTATCGCGCCGGTAAACCCGCTGGTGAAAGTATGACCCAGCTTCGTGGCCAGTATCGACAGCAGCTCACTGCATGGCTTCAGGGCCAGGCTGAACTTATGCTGTTCAATGCCAGCGATCGCTACCGGGAGCAGATGGAGAAAACCGAAGTCCGCTGGCAGGATGCACAGCGTCGTCAGGCAGAACTTACCGCACTCTCCCAGGCATTAATGCTGCTGATTGGCGGTATTGCGATCATCGCTATGCTATGGCTCGCCTCGGCGGGCGTCGGCGGTAATACTCAGCCTGGCGCACTAATTGCCTTATTTGTCTTCTGTGCGCTGGCGGCATTCGAAGCGTTAGCGCCAGTAACCGGTGCATTTCAGCATATGGGGCAGGTTATCGCCTCGGCAAAACGCATCACGCAAATTACTGAGCAAGAGCCGGAAGTGACCTTTACGCAAGGTGAAGGTCAGAAGCTGGAGCAGGTCGCGTTAACCTTAAATCAAGTCACCTTCAGCTATCCACAGCAACCCTCCCCTGCGCTGGATAATGTTTCACTGCAGGTCAAGGCCGGGGAACATATCGCCATTCTGGGCCGCACCGGCTGCGGTAAATCGACTCTATTACAACTACTGACCCGTGCCTGGGATCCGGCTCAGGGTGAAATTTTCCTCAACCATCAGCCGCTAACTCAGCTTGATGAGACAACGTTGCGCCAGGCAATGAGCGTCGTGCCGCAGCGCGTGCATCTGTTTAGCGCCACGCTGCGTGACAACCTGCTGCTGGCATCGCCGCAGTCCAGCGATGCACGGCTTGCAGAAACGCTGGAGCGCGTTGGTCTGGGGAAATTACTGGAAGACAGCGGCCTCAATAGCTGGCTGGGTGAAGGCGGGCGTCAGCTTTCCGGCGGTGAATTGCGCAGGCTGGCTATCGCCAGGGCTCTGTTACATGATGCGCCGCTCATGCTGCTTGACGAACCAACTGAAGGCCTCGACGCGACGACAGAAAGCCAAATTCTTGATTTACTGGCAGAAGTGATGCGTGACAAAACCGTGTTGATGGTTACCCATCGACTGCGCGGATTGACGCGTTTTAATCAGATAATAGTCATGGACAACGGCAAAATTATTGAGCAAGGTAGTCACGCAGAACTGCTGGCTGAACAGGGGCGTTACTACCAGTTTAAGCAGCGCCTGTAGGCTACTATTGAATCATCGCCTGATGTGTTGAGGTAAAAATGCGGCTGGTTCAGCTCTCTCATCATTCCATCGCCTTCCCTTCGCCGGAAGGCGCACTGCGCGAACCTAATGGCTTATTAGCGCTAGGCGGCGATCTCAGCCCGGCGCGTTTGCTTATGGCCTATCAGCGCGGTATTTTTCCCTGGTTTTCGCCCGGCGATCCCATTTTATGGTGGTCGCCAGACCCTCGTGCAGTACTGTGGCCGGAGAAATTTCACCTCAGCCGCAGCATGAAGCGCTTTCACCAGCGCTCGCCGTATCGCGTCACTCTGAATCACGCTTTTGGGCAGGTGATTGAAGGCTGCGCCGACCATCGCGATGAGGGGACATGGATAACGCCCGCTATCGTTCAGGCCTATCACCAGCTTCATGAACTAGGCCATGCCCACTCTATTGAAGTATGGCAAGGAGATGAGCTGGTCGGCGGTATGTATGGCGTAGCGCAGGGCGCACTCTTTTGCGGTGAGTCGATGTTTAGCCGTGCGGAAAATGCCTCTAAAACCGCGCTGCTGGTATTTAGCCAGGCGTTTATGCAGGATGGCGGAAAATTAATTGATTGCCAGGTGCTCAATAATCATACGGCATCGTTGGGCGCGGTAGAAATTCCCCGCCGCGATTATCTGGATTATCTCTCTGTACTGCGAACTTATCGTCTTCCAGAGCGATTTTGGGTGCCTCGGATGCTATTTGCGGGCGAAGCATAAATGTTTTCAGCACATTTTTTGTTGGGATGGTATAATTGCGCGGTAGAGTAGCTTCTGCCTGTTGCCCCGCCGCCGTTTGGGAATAATAAGAGTCAGATAACGCCCATCGTTCTGTCACTCCCCTTTACGTTTGCGCCTGTCATGCGGTTTATCCGCGTGAATTCCGGGCAATACGCCAAAACTACTTCGGCGATTTGACGTAAAACTTTACTTACTTGCTGAACTTCGGCATTATCTTGCCGGTTCAAAACTACGGTAGTGATACCCCAGAGGACTAGATGGCCAAAGAAGACAATATTGAAATGCAGGGCACCGTACTTGACACGTTGCCTAACACAATGTTCCGCGTAGAACTGGAAAACGGTCACGTGGTAACTGCGCATATTTCCGGTAAAATGCGTAAAAACTACATCCGCATTCTGACGGGCGACAAAGTGACTGTTGAGCTGACCCCGTACGACCTGAGCAAAGGCCGCATTGTCTTCCGTAGTCGCTGATCGTTTTCGCCCCTAAGGCGCCAGATGCTGAAGGCCGGGATATTTCCCGGCCTTTTCATTTTTGCTATTCCCTCTTCTTCCCGGTTTTGACTGTCGTATCCTTGCGCCCATAGAATGAGTGCGGATTATGGCCGTATTGACTTAGTGAGAAAGGATGCACAAATGAGCGCTCTGCAAATTATCTACCCCAACGATATGCTTCATCCATCACAACCTGACGAAACGTTTTTAGCCGAATACACTCATGCCTGCCAAAGCAATATTCACTGTCTGTTACTCTCCTCTGAGGCCGCAGCGCTGGGAGAATACCGCTTCTCATCACACTTTCTGGCCGATACTCCGGTTTTGTGGCGGGGATGGATGCTGCGTCAGGATGAACACGAAGGATTATCACGTGCGGTAGAAAAGAAAGGCTCCCACTTGTTAACCTCAAGCCTGGAGTATCTTCGCTGCCACCATTTACCGGGATGGTATGAGAGCTGTCGGGACGTGACGCCGGAAACCATTGTGACTCACGCCGATGCTGACTTTGACGCGCTGACCTGTGAATGGCAATGGCCCGCTTATTTTGTGAAGGACTACGTTAAGTCGCTAACCACATCTCGTGGTTCAATCGCCCGAAACGCGCAAGAAATTCGCGAAATCATCGGATTGCTAAAGCAGTATCGGGGTGAAATCGAGGGAGGTATCTGTCTGCGACGTGTGGAGCAATTTGATACTACCAGCGAGAAACGTTTTTTTGTCCTCAATGGGCAAGTCCATTCGCCAGATGACGATATTCCAACGGAGGTCATTGAGATCGCCGCTCGTATTAGCAGCCCTTTTTATTCAATCGATGTTATCCACGATGAGTCCGGGGCTCTAAGACTTGTCGAGATTGGCGATGGGCAAGTATCGGATATTAAAGATTGGCCCGTTGAGCGTTTTGTGAAAATGCTCGGTGGTTATGTAGCAGGATAAAAAGTATATGTCCGTGTGCGCCAGAGCGGTAGTGGACGACGATAGCAAAAAACCGGCCCTGAGGCCGGTTTCCCGTGTTTAACACAAGAGCATGTTAATGCGCTGCTTCCGGTTTGTGCTTTTGCGCACTCTGGAACTCGTAGGTCAACGCATTTTTCTCTTTATCCAGCTCAACGGTCACCTGACCGCCGTCAACCAGTGAGCCAAACAGCAGCTCGTTGGCCAGCGGTTTCTTCAGGTTGTCCTGAATCACCCGCGCCATTGGACGTGCGCCCATGGCCCGGTCGTAGCCTTTCTCTGCCAGCCAATCGCGAGCTTCCTGGCTGACTTCCAAAGACACGCCTTTCTGATCCAGCTGAACCTGCAGCTCGACGATAAACTTATCCACCACCTGATGGATAACCGTCGTAGACAGGTGATCGAACCAGATAATGTTGTCGAGACGGTTGCGGAACTCCGGCGTAAAGATCTTCTTGATCTCATCCATAGCATCCGGGCTGTTGTCCTGATGGATAAGACCAATGGATTTACGCTCGGTTTCACGCACCCCGGCGTTGGTGGTCATCACCAGCACCACGTTGCGGAAATCCGCTTTGCGGCCGTTATTATCGGTCAGCGTACCGTTGTCCATCACCTGCAGTAGCAGGTTAAAGACGTCCGGGTGCGCTTTTTCAATTTCATCCAGCAGCAGCACCGCATGCGGGTGCTTGATAACCGCATCGGTCAGCAGTCCGCCCTGGTCGAAACCGACATATCCCGGAGGGGCACCGATTAAGCGGCTGACGGTATGACGTTCCATATATTCGGACATGTCAAAACGCAGCAGTTCAATGCCCAGCGACTTCGCCAACTGCACGGTCACCTCGGTTTTCCCAACCCCGGTCGGCCCGGCGAACAGGAAAGAACCCACGGGTTTGTGCTCATGGCCCAGCCCGGCACGCGCCATCTTAATAGCTTCAGTTAACGCCTCAATCGCCTTATCCTGACCAAAGACCAGCATTTTCAGACGATCGCTGAGGTTTTTCAGCGTATCGCGATCGCTGCGGGAAACGCTCTTCTCAGGAATGCGCGCAATGCGCGCGACCACGGATTCAATATCCGCCACGTTGACCGTTTTTTTACGCTTGCTGACCGGCATTAAGCGCGCACGCGCACCGGCTTCGTCAATCACGTCAATCGCCTTATCCGGCAGATGACGATCGTTAATATATTTCACCGCCAGCTCGACCGCCGCACGCACCGCTTTCGCGGTATAACGCACGTCGTGGTGCGCTTCATACTTCGGCTTCAGGCCGTTGATAATCTGCACCGTCTCTTCCACGGAAGGTTCGGTAATATCAATTTTCTGGAAACGACGCGCCAGCGCGCGATCTTTTTCAAAGATATTGCTGAACTCCTGATAGGTCGTCGACCCCATAACCCGAATTTTACCGCTGGAGAGCAACGGTTTAATCAGGTTAGCGGCATCGACCTGCCCACCAGAAGCGGCACCCGCACCGATGATGGTGTGGATTTCATCAATGAACAGAATGCTGCTGGTATCTTGTTCCAGCTGTTTGAGCAGCGCTTTGAAACGTTTTTCAAAATCGCCGCGGTATTTGGTGCCCGCCAGCAGTGAGCCGATATCCAGCGAGTAGATAGTGCAATCGGCCATCACTTCCGGTACGTCGCCCTGCACGATGCGCCAGGCAAGCCCTTCAGCAATGGCAGTTTTACCGACACCGGATTCCCCCACCAGCAGCGGGTTGTTTTTACGACGACGGCACAGTACCTGAATAGCGCGTTCCAGCTCTTTCTCGCGGCCGATCAGCGGGTCGATACCGCCAACGCGGGCAAGCTGATTGAGGTTGGTGGTGAAGTTTTCCATACGATCCTCCCCGCCTGCTTGCTCTTCGCTGCTGGGCTGGCTTCCGCTGTTATCGGAAGACTGGCTCGGCTCGTCTTTACGCGTACCGTGAGAGATGAAGTTCACCACATCAAGTCGGCTGACTTCATGTTTACGCAGCAGGTATGCCGCCTGGGATTCCTGTTCACTGAAAATCGCAACCAGCACATTGGCGCCAGTGACTTCGCTACGACCAGAAGACTGAACATGGAAAACGGCACGCTGCAACACGCGCTGGAAGCTTAGCGTCGGCTGAGTATCGCGCTCTTCTTCCGTTGCAGGCAGAACGGGTGTGGTCTGTTCGATGAAGGCTTCGAGTTCCTGACGCAGCGCGACCAGGTCCACGGAACACGCTTCAAGCGCTTCGCGGGCCGAAGGGTTGCTAAGCAGCGCCAGCAACAAGTGCTCGACGGTCATGAACTCATGACGGTGCTCGCGCGCTCTGGCGAAAGCCATGTTTAAACTGAGTTCCAGTTCTTGATTGAGCATAGGCACCTCCCCCAATTTTCGTTGCCTGAATTCAGGCTTTTTCTAGCGTACACAACAACGGATGCTCGTTCTCCCTCGCGTATTCGCTCACCATCGCAACTTTGGTTTCCGCGACTTCTGCGGTAAACACGCCGCAAATCGCTTTACCTTGATAGTGAACTGTAAGCATCAGTTGCGTTGCACGTTCAACATCATAAGAAAAGAATTTTTGTAACACGTCAATAACAAACTCCATTGGAGTGTAGTCATCATTGACCAATATCACTTTATACATAGATGGCGGTTTAAGCGCATCTTTAACTTCGTCCTCTACTAGCTGATCGAAGTCTAACCAGTCTCTCTTACTCATCGTCAGTGTTCATCATCGGTTGCTGTTGCCAACAGGCGGCCGCCTGTCGATGACCAGAGGCTATGCACATCACAAATCTACAATAGATCATAGATAACTATCATCTATTACTTCCATCCGCGATGTCTGTCACATTCCCCGGCAATAGCGTTAACTGCTTCAAATTTTGACGCATTTTTCACCGTCCCCCATCGTCAATTGCTTGACGCATTTCCTGATTTCTCTAAATTGTAGTGGCGAGAGTTGGCGAGCAAATGAACAACTCGTCACTCCACTACCGGTTCATTCCATCTTACTTATAAGATTTACGAAGGATGTCGAAGTATGGAAATGGGTACTGTTAAGTGGTTCAACAATGCCAAAGGGTTCGGTTTTATTTGCCCTGAGGGCGGCGGCGAAGACATTTTCGCCCATTACTCCACCATCCAGATGGATGGTTACAGAACGCTAAAAGCCGGACAAGCCGTTCGGTTTGATGTTCACCAGGGGCCAAAAGGTAATCACGCCAGCGTGATTGTCCCTGTAGAAGTAGAAGAAACGGAAACGGCCGCATAACTCTTTTGCTTCATTGTGTACATCCCGCCAGTAAAATGCCAGTCCTTCTGACTGGCATTTTTTTATCACTACTCGCGGGCCAGCGCATCAACAGGATCCAATCGCGCGGCGTTGCGCGCCGGTAACCAGCCAAACAAAATCCCGGTCAGCGTTGAACATAAAAATGCGGTTAATAACGCCAGCGGTGAGAAACCAATCTCCCAGCCAGGTAAAAACAGCTGCAGCACAAAGGCTATCAGCAATGATAGCGTCACGCCCAGCGCTCCGCCGACCAGGCAAACCAGCACCGCCTCAATCAAAAATTGTTGCAGCACATCGCTGGCTCGCGCCCCGACCGCCATACGGATGCCAATTTCTCTCGTGCGTTCAGTCACCGAGACCAGCATGATGTTCATCACGCCGATCCCGCCGACCACCAGCGCAATCACCGCCACCAGCGTCAGAAACAGCTGTAATGTATGTGTGGTCCGTTCTGCGGTTTTCAAGATGTTGTCCATATTCCAGGTGAAGACATCTTTTTTGCCGTGGCGGAGTTCCAGTAAACGCAATAACTGCTGCTCGGCAATCGAACTGTCATAACCATCCCGCAAGCGCACGGTGATTGAGTTTAGCCACGACTGCCCCATGACCCGGCCAGCCATTGTGGTATAGGGCAACCAAACGCGCAAAATTTTACTGCTGCCAAACATCGACTGCTTTTCTGCTGCAACGCCAATCACCGTCGCGGGCATATTTCCCACCAGAATGACTTCACCAACCACCTGAGCTTTATGCGGGAACAGCTGTCGACGCGCATTACTATCAAGCACCACCACCTGCGCGCGGCTATTTAGCTGCAGCTCATTGAAGGTGTTACCTTCGCTAAAGGTCATGCCGTAGACGTTAAAATATTGCGCTCCCACGCCCTCTGCGCTGGCAGCGACGTCAATATTGTTTGCCCGCAGGCGTAGGCTTTTTGATACCGCAGGCGTCGCCGAACTGACCCACGGCTGTTTCTGAATCGCCAGCAAGTCATCGTACTTCAGCGCTTGCTGATAGCGGGGATCGTCATCACCGAAATCCTTGCCGGGATAAACATCGATGGTATTCGTACCAATAGCGCGAATATCCGCCAGCACCATCTGCTTGGCCGCATCGCCCACCACCACAATCGACACAACTGACGCAATGCCGATGATGATCCCGAGCATCGTCAGCAGGGTGCGCATTTTATTCGCCGCCATCGCCCGCCAGGCCATTACCAGCGCCTCGCGAAAGCCGCTGCTGAACTGACGCCATGCCGAAGGCTCAGCCGTCGTGCGCTGGCGCAAAGCGCCGCCTTGCGTTGTGCTCACGGCGGGTGGATTGCGCACGATTTCGCCATCGTGGATTTCGATAACCCGCTCCGCCTGCGCCGCCACCTGCGGGTCATGGGTGACGATAATCACCGTATGTCCCTGCGCTTTCAGCTGGTGAAGGATCCCCATGACTTCTTCACCTGAACGACTGTCCAGGGCGCCGGTGGGTTCATCCGCCAGGATCACTTCGCCGCCGTTCATTAAGGCACGAGCAATACTCACTCGCTGCTGCTGGCCACCGGAAAGCTGCGAAGGCTGATATTCGGCCCTGTCGCCAAGCCCCAGCCGCACCAGTAGTTCATGGGCCCGGGCAAGGCGCGCTTTACGCTCCGCTCCGGCATAGACTGCCGGGACCTCCACGTTCTGTGCCGCAGTCAGATGTGATAACAGATGATAACGCTGGAAGATAAAACCAAAATGTTCCCGGCGCAGACGCGCCAGCTCATCGCCGTTAAGACGGGCGACATCCGTCCCCGCCACCTGATAAGTGCCGCTGGTGGGCTTATCCAGACAGCCCAGAATATTCATCAACGTGGATTTACCAGACCCGGATGCCCCGACGATCGCCACCATCTCTCCGGCGGCAATGCTCAACGTGATGCCTTTTAGCACATCGACGCTGCCTCCCCCGGATGGATAGCTGCGGCGGATATCACGCAGCTCCAGCAACGCCGTCATTTCGCCGCTCCAGGCGCGCCTTCGCCGATAATCACTTCATCGCCCTCTTCCAGCCCTTTAACCACCGCCACATCGGTGTCATTACGCGCACCAATGACGATTTCACGCTCTTTGGCTTCGCCGTTTCGCAGCAGACGCACGTGGTAGCGGTTATCGCCGATGGCATCACCTAGCGCACTCAGTGGAATCGTGATCACGTTTTTCACTTCAGAGAGCTGGATATGCACCTGAGCGGTCATCTCCAGGCGCAGAATACCCTGCGGGTTCGGCACTTCGAAACGGGCGTAATAGAAAATGGCGTCATTGACTTTTTCCGGGGTCGGAAGAATATCCTTCAGCGTTCCTTCATAGCGAGTTAGCGGGTCGCCCAGTACGGTAAACCAGGCCTTTTGCCCTGGCTTAAGATGAATCACATCCGCTTCGGAAACCTGCGCTTTCACCAGCATGGTGCTGAGGTCTGCGAGGGTCAAAATATTCGGTGCCTGCTGGGCGGCGATGACCGTCTGCCCTTGTAGAGTGGTGATTTGCGTCACTTCCCCGGACATGGGCGCCAGAATTTTGGTGTAGTCGAGGTTAGTTTTCGCCGTATCCAGCGTTGCCTGATTGCGCTGAATTTGCGCTTCAATCGTGCCGATTTGCGCCTCTTTTACCGCTAAATCAGTCGCCGCAGTATCCAGGTCCTGGCGTGAAACCAGCTGTCGTTGCGCCAGCTGCTGCTGGCGTCCCAGAGTGACTTCAGAGAGCTTACGTTCAGCTCGAGCCTGATTCAGTTGCGCCCGCAGCTCCATCAGCGTCGCCTCAACTTCTTTAATCTGGTTTTGCGCCTGCTCCGGGTCGATAACCCCCAGCAGTTGATCTTTTTTCACCTTGTCGCCAATCTCGACGCGCAGCGTTTGTAGCTGCCCGCTCACCTGCGCACCAACGTCCACTTTTTGTAACGCATCCAGCTTACCCGTCGCCAGTACGCTCTGCTGCAGGTCGCCTTTACGCACCACCAGCGTTTGATACTGCGGCAACGGCGCATTCAGTATTCGCCATCCCCAGACGGCGAGGGCCAGCACGACTATCGCCAGCAGCCACCAGACTTTCCTGCGCTTTCCATTTAATTTCATAAAAATTCCCGATGTTTCAACCCGCAGATCCAGACGACGATTCTATCGAAACCTGCAAACAACATAACTCTCATTTTTAGCTGTGCTTAATTTTTGTTTAACTGGAGTTGAAGCAAAAACAAAAAGAAGGGAGTGCCGGATGGGTGCCCGGCACCGATAAACAGGTTAATCTGCCCGCCCGCGAGCCAGCCACAGCACGCGGGAGAACATTTTTTTCAGCAACGCAGGGATGGCATCGACGCCGCGACGCCCGGCCTCCATCGCCACTTCAATCGCCAGATCTGGTTTTGACGAACGATGAATGGCTTTGGTTATCACCCGCCTCATGTTCATTGGTATATTCATCGGCAACTGCGCCACCCGGTGATAAACGCTATCAAACCCCTGGCGATACATAAAATGCTCCATATCCATCGCCGGTAACGTCGTCAAATGATCGCGCTCAAGAGTTCTGTCGTCGTTCAGCAGCCCGCGAACCGTCGCGGCATATTTCTTCCCTGCTTCATCACCATCTACCAACACATGCCACTCAATTCCCATTCGCCGGGCGAATTTGATTAGCGGTTTTAACCCCGACTGGGCAAACTCAATGACCTTGACGCCTTCCGCATCAAAGTGATGACCACACTGGCGGGCCAACTCGTTGATAACCCAGGTTTCCGTCTCCCCTTCCACCAACAGCCAGCAGCGGGCAAACAACGACGAGGAACGATTAAAACGGATATGAAACGCGATGCGACGACTGTCTTCGGCATTCATTCCGCCAGGGCCAAGCCGCCAGGCGGATACCCGGGAGGACTCGCGTACCAGTCGGCAAACGTGCTCGACGGGCGTTAACGACAGCAGTTCTCCGGAATTGGTGGTGGTCACTCGCTGCAACGGCAGTAAATTCAGCAGATGCCAGGCGACGGACAGCATGATGGGATGCAAACGGGTTTCCGGGTCCTCAACCAACAGCAACGGTCGCGCGTCGCGATCGAGTCTTACCGTGCCTTTTGCCTGCAGCAAGGTGGAAAACAAGCCCAGTAAAATCACCCGATGGCTACGACCACCGGGTTTGTCGATCATCCGGTTGATAATATCCAGATAGCGCCAGCTACGCTGTTCATCATGTGAATATCGACGCATCAAGCGGTTACGCGATTGCGCGCTACTTTGCTCGGCGAAATAGTGCTCCAGCAGTTGCACCATCGCCGACAGCCCCTGACGTATCTGACCATCGGTTAAATTTTGCGGATGATGAACCAGTTCACGGGAGAGAAAATCAAGCTGCCGGGCGGTAATCTCAATCTGCGGCGAATGCGGTACAGTGTCGTTATGGATCCGCCGCATAAAACGCGCGTCACGCAGGCGCAGCACCGGCATCAGCCGTACCAGATGGCGGGCCAGCTCATCGATATCGTCCAGATCCAGCGCTTCCCCTTCGCCGTTAATAAAACTACGCAGGGTCATGACGCTATCGTCATCGGCAAGCTCTCCTTCCAGGCGATAGAAAACCCGCTGATAGCCATCATCGCAGGGTACCCAGCAGTCGCTTAAGGGTCGATAGCGCCGAACACGATGGCGGCCAGGTTCATTTTCACGGAAAGTCAGAATGATATGCAGGTGGCGCTCGCGCCCCTGAACATCTCCGGGCGGAAACCAAAAATCCTCGCGGACAAAATGGTAGAGATCAAACTCCGGCGACAAGAGCAGCGTCAGAGCATCCAGCAAGCTCGATTTACCCCATGCGTTTTCGCCAATCAGTACGTTGTTTTGCTCAAGCATCAACGATAAACGATTGATACCGCGAAAACCGACAATTTCGACGCGCTCAAGATGCATATATCCTCCGCTCGGTGGTCACTTTCTCCTTCAGTTATCAGCAGTATAGCGAGGCAAACAGGAACATGACACTCCCGACGTGTCTGGGAACTCCGTCTCTCCGGCTTAAGAATTCAGAATGTGATTTTGCAGATGTCACTTATTTCAGAAAATAATTCATCATTAAAAACCGTTATTTTAATCATTTTTGCTCTACACTTTTAAGAATTCATCATGGCAAAAGGAATACCATCACCTTGTTCTAAATCAAATTACATCAATTTATTTAACTAGTCCCCGGATGGCAATCGTCCCTAGAATAGCGACGTTTTATTTTAATCGTCATTCTTTGTGTCGATAAATAAAGGCCGGCACGATAGTTCGTGCTTGTTTATGTTTTTTATTGAGGTGGTTATGTTTAGAAAATTAGCAGCAGAATGCTTTGGTACATTCTGGCTGGTCTTCGGTGGTTGCGGTAGTGCTGTTTTGGCTGCAGCATTCCCGGAGCTGGGAATTGGTTTTGCCGGTGTCGCACTGGCCTTCGGTTTAACCGTATTAACCATGGCGTATGCCGTCGGTCATATTTCCGGCGGGCACTTTAACCCGGCGGTCACTTTAGGATTATGGGCCGGTGGTCGTTTCCCGGCTAAAGACGTTATTGGTTATATTATCGCCCAGGTTGTCGGCGGTATTATTGCCGCCGCTATTCTGTACATTGTCGCAAGCGGTAAAGCTGGCTTTGACGCTGCCGCCAGCGGATTCGCGTCTAACGGTTATGGCGAACATTCTCCAGGCGGTTTCTCTATGCTTTCCGCCATTGTTATTGAGATTGTCCTGACCTGCGGTTTCCTGCTGGTTATTCACGGCGCGACCGATAAAAATGCACCGGCTGGATTTGCACCTATCGCTATTGGTCTGGCGCTGACCTTAATTCACCTGATCAGCATTCCAGTTACCAATACCTCTGTTAACCCGGCGCGTAGCACCGCGGTGGCTATTTTCCAGGGGGGTTGGGCATTGCAGCAGCTGTGGTTATTCTGGGTCATGCCGATTATTGGCGGCATCCTCGGCGGCGTGCTCTATCGCACCCTGCTGGAAAAGCGCAATTAATCTCCCCCTCCAGGCCCGGCATTGTCGGGCCTTTCTTTCTTTCGACTACTTTACTCAGTCCGGGGATTTGGGTAGTGTCAGTGACGCTATTTTCATTCTGCAAGGACCATGTCGTTCATGTTTTCGGGATTACTCATCATTCTACTGCCGTTGGTCGTAGGCTACCTTATTCCTCTCCGTCAGCCGTCAGCCCTTAAACTTATCACACGACTTCTGAGCTGGATTGTCTACGTTATTCTCTTTTTCATGGGGATTAGCCTCGCCTTTCTCGATAATCTGGCCAGCAACCTGCTGGCGATCCTGCATTATGCGGCGGTCAGCGTGGTCATTATCATGCTGTGCAATATTGCAGCCCTGATGTGGCTGGAGCAGAAAATGCCGTGGCAAAATAATCATCGCCAGGAAAAATTACCCTCGCGCATCGCCATGGCGCTGGAGTCCCTTCAACTGTGCGGCGTAGTGCTGGTTGGTTTCCTCATTGGTCTGAGCGGCTTGTCTTTTTTACAACATGCCACCGAAGCCAGCGAATATACGCTGATCTTCCTTTTATTCCTCATCGGTATTCAGCTACGAAATAATGGAATGACGCTGCGGCAAATTGTGCTTAATCGTCGCGGCATGATTGTCGCGGTAGTGGTGATGGTCAGCTCATTATTGGGTGGCGTCATCAACGCCTTTATTCTCGACCTGCCGCTGAAAACTGGTCTGGCAATGGCTTCCGGTTTCGGCTGGTATTCTCTCTCCGGGATCCTGTTGACCGAATCCTACGGGCCGGTTATTGGCAGTGCCGCATTCTTTAACGATCTCGCCCGAGAACTGCTGGCCATTATGCTTATTCCCGGCCTCGTTCGCCGTAGTCGTTCAACAGCGTTAGGTCTGTGCGGCGCGACGTCAATGGACTTTACATTGCCGGTGTTACAGCGTTCAGGTGGCGTGGAAATCGTTCCGGCAGCGATTGTTCACGGCTTTATCCTCAGCCTGCTGGTGCCTATTTTGATGGCATTGTTCTCCGCTTAATACCCCTCTGGCGGTAGGTCTCTATCGCCAATTTTGCGCTAAATCAATATCCCTGTAAGTTGTATCAGAAATACCTTTTCTCTACGTTCGCTCGAGCATAACCTTAAACATGTATATTAAATATAACTTTAAAAGGTGTGACCATGTTTTGTGTGCAATGTGAACAAACCATCCGTACCCCGGCAGGGAACGGCTGCTCTTACGCGCAGGGTATGTGCGGGAAAACAGCCGAAACGTCCGATCTGCAGGATCTGCTGATTGCTTCTCTGCAAGGCCTGTCCGCATGGGCGGTTAAAGCTCGTGAATACGGCATCATCGACCATGAAATTGATAACTTTGCGCCGCGTGCCTTCTTCTCCACGCTGACTAACGTTAACTTCGACTCCCCGCGTATCGTTGGCTACGCTCGTGAAGCTATTGCCATGCGCGACGCGCTTAAAGCCCAGTGTCTGAACATTGATGCCAACGCCGTGGTCACCAATCCGATGGCCGATCTGCAACTGGTCAGCGACGATCTGGGCGACCTGCAGCGTCAGGCGGCAGAATTTACCCCAAATAAAGACAAAGCGGCGATTGGCGAGAACATTCTCGGCCTGCGCCTGCTATGCCTGTACGGTCTGAAAGGCGCGGCAGCTTACATGGAGCACGCGCACGTTCTCGGACAGTACGACAACGATATCTACGCCCAGTACCATAAGATCATGGCGTGGCTGGGCACCTGGCCTTCCGATATGAACGCTCTGCTGGAGTGCTCAATGGAAATCGGCCAGATGAACTTCAAAGTGATGAGCATTCTGGACGCTGGTGAAACCACCAAATACGGCCACCCGACACCAACTCAGGTCAACGTCAAAGCGACCGAAGGCAAATGTATCCTGATTTCTGGCCACGACCTGAAAGACTTGTACAACCTGTTGGTACAAACCGAAGGCACCGGCGTTAACGTCTACACCCACGGTGAAATGCTGCCAGCGCACGGTTACCCGGAACTGCGTAAATTCAAACATCTGATCGGTAACTACGGCAGCGGCTGGCAGAACCAGCAGGTGGAATTCGCCCGCTTCCCGGGCCCTATCGTGATGACCTCTAACTGCATCATCGACCCAACCGTTGGCGCGTATGATGACCGTATCTGGACTCGCAGCATCGTTGGCTGGCCGGACGTGAGTCACCTGGAAGGCGATGACTTCGCGCCGGTTATCACCCAGGCGCAGCAGATGGCGGGCTTCCCGTACAGCGAAATTCCGCACCTGATTACCGTCGGTTTCGGCCGTCAAACTCTGCTGGGCGCTGCTGATACGCTGATTGACCTGGTGAGCCGCGAAAAACTGCGTCATATCTTCCTCGTCGGCGGTTGCGATGGCGCACGCGGTGAACGTAATTACTTCACCGACTTCGCCACCAGCATACCTGACGACTGCCTGATCCTGACCCTGGCCTGCGGTAAATACCGTTTCAACAAACTGGATTTCGGCGACATCGAAGGCCTGCCGCGTCTGGTGGATGCCGGTCAGTGTAACGATGCTTACTCGGCCATTATCCTGGCGGTCACCCTGGCGGAAAAACTGGGCTGCGGCGTGAATGACCTGCCGCTGTCTCTGGTGCTCTCCTGGTTCGAACAGAAAGCAATCGTGATTCTGCTGACCCTGCTGTCCCTGGGCGTAAAAAACATCGTCACCGGCCCGACTGCGCCTGGCTTCTTCACCCCGGACCTGCTGGCAGTTCTCAACGAGAAATTTGGTCTGCGTTCCGTGACCACCGTTGAAGAAGACATGAAGCAGTTGCTGAGCGCATAAGGAGTATTAGCATGACTTTGCCAACCAATCAGTGCCCATGGCGGATGCAGGTCCATCACGTTCACCAGGAGACGCCGGACGTCTGGACAATTTCGTTACTGTGCCACGATTACTACCCGTATCGTGCCGGACAGTATGCACTGGTCAGCGTACGTAACTCGGCAGAAACGCTGCGCGCTTACACTATTTCCTCTACGCCGGGCGTCAGCGAGTACATTACGCTGACCGTTCGTCGGATTGACGAGGGTGCCGGTTCGCAGTGGCTAACCCGAGACGTGAAGCGCGGCGACTATATCTGGCTATCTGATGCGATGGGTGAGTTCACCTGTGAGGATAAAGCAGAAGACAGGTTCCTCATGCTGGCTGCCGGCTGCGGCGTGACGCCGATTATGTCAATGCGCCGCTGGTTGGCGAAGTACCGCCCGCAGGCCGATGTGCAGGTGATCTTCAACGTACGTTCGCCGCAGGATGTGATTTTTGCCGACGAATGGCGTCAGTATCCGGTCACTCTGGTGGCAGAAAACAACGCAACCCACGGCTTTGTTTCCGGTCGACTAACCACCGACCTTCTGCAAAGCGTGCCGGATCTAACCTCGCGTACCGTAATGACCTGCGGTCCGGCACCGTATATGGACCTGGTCGAAAAAGAAGTGAAAGCGCTTGGCGTGACGCGCTTCTTTAAAGAGCAGTTCTTTACACCAGTAGCCGAAGCCGTCACCAGCGGCCTGAAGTTCACCAAGCTGCAGCCAGCGAAAGAGTTCTACGCGCCGGTTGGCACCACGCTGCTGGATGCGCTGGAGAGTAATAAGGTTCCGGTGACCGTTGCCTGTCGAGCGGGCGTTTGCGGCTGCTGCAAAACGAAAGTGGTTTCCGGCGAGTATACAGTCAGCAGCACCATGACTCTGACCGATGCGGAAGTTGCCGATGGCTATGTGCTGGCCTGCTCCTGCCATCCTCAGGGGGACTTAGTCCTGGCCTAACCCTAAATTGCCGGATGACGTTGCGTCATCCGGCAAATTTTTACCGCCAGACCGAATTTCCAGCCACGGCATAACGCCCAGCGCCCAGGAAGGCAATTGCCAGCGCGCCGATAAAGAAATAGACCAGACTCTCAATGGCCCAGGCCCCTACCGCGTCCAGCGCGAAGGTTTTGCCCGTCCCGACCATCAGCCAGGCGACGACCATTGTAAATGCCAGCACCAGCGCCGCCGGACGCGTCAGAATTCCCAGAATTAACAAACAAGGTGCAACAACCTCGCCCACTAATACGCCATAAGCGATAAAACCCGGCAATCCTTTTGCCACCAGCATATTGCTGATTCCCCCTACACCATCAAATAGTTTATGCAACCCGTGAAACAGCATCAGTCCGCCGACGGCAAGTCGTAACAAGAGTTTGCCAAAGTCGTCATGGGATAGCATTTTATTAACTGAATTTAACAGCAATTTAACCATCTGAAATGATTCCTGTTTACCACTTAATGTGTAGACAGATTATGCGCAATTTTCCCTAAGTAAAAGCAACTGAAAATGAGGGGGAACGACAGGCGTAATGGCTATTTTCATCTAAGCTTGTAAGCGTTATCACTAAAGGAGATGGAAAACCATGAAACAGACCGTGGCGGCATACATTGCTAAAACTCTTGAACAGGCTGGCGTAAAGCGTATTTGGGGCGTTACCGGAGATTCTCTCAATGGTTTAAGCGACAGCCTGAACCGAATGGGAACTATTGACTGGATGCCCACGCGCCATGAAGAAGTCGCCGCCTTCGCCGCCGGAGCGGAAGCGCAGCTGACCGGCGAGCTGGCGGTGTGCGCCGGTTCCTGTGGACCGGGCAACCTGCACCTGATTAACGGTCTTTTCGACTGCCATCGCAACCACGTTCCGGTGTTGGCTATCGCCGCCCATATTCCATCCAGCGAAATCGGCAGCGGCTATTTCCAGGAAACCCATCCACAGGAGTTATTCCGCGAATGCAGCCACTACTGCGAGCTGGTCTCCTCCCCGGAGCAAATCCCGCAGGTGCTGGCCATCGCCATGCGCAAAGCGGTGATTAACCGCGGCGTATCGGTCGTAGTGCTGCCTGGCGACGTGGCGCTAAAAGCCGCGCCAGAGAGCGCCAGTAGCCACTGGTATCACGCGCCGCTGCCTGAAGTGATCCCGCAGGAAGAAGAACTTAAAAAGCTGGCCCAGTTGCTGCGCTACTCAAGCAATATCGCCCTGATGTGCGGCAGCGGCTGCGCCGGCGCGCATAAAGAGCTGGTAGAGTTCGCCGCGAAGCTAAAAGCCCCCATCGTCCACGCCCTGCGCGGGAAAGAGCATGTGGAATACGACAACCCCTACGATGTCGGCATGACCGGGCTGATCGGCTTCTCCTCCGGTTTCCACACCATGATGAACGCCGATACTCTGGTGCTGCTCGGCACCCAGTTCCCCTACCGTGCCTTCTATCCGACGGACGCCAAAATCATTCAGATCGACATTAATCCGGGTAGCATTGGCGCGCATAGCAAAGTCGATATGGCGCTGGTTGGCGATATTAAATCCACTCTCAGAGCGCTACTACCGCATCTGGAAGAGAAAACCGACCGCAAGTTCCTCGATAAGGCGCTGGAACACTATCGCGATGCACGTAAAGGGCTTGATGATCTGGCTAAACCCAGCGAGAAAATCATCCACCCACAGTATCTGGCGCAGCAGATTAGTCACTTTGCCGACGACGACGCCATCTTTACCTGCGACGTCGGTACGCCGACCGTTTGGGCCGCACGTTATCTGAAGATGAACGGTAAACGCCGCCTGTTGGGTTCGTTCAACCATGGATCAATGGCTAACGCCATGCCGCAGGCCATCGGAGCGAAAGCCACGGCTCCGGAACGTCAGGTGGTCGCGATGTGCGGCGACGGCGGCTTTAGTATGCTGATGGGGGATTTTCTCTCGCTGGCGCAGATGAAGCTGCCGGTGAAAATTATCATCTTCAATAACAGCATTCTCGGCTTCGTGGCCATGGAGATGAAAGCCGGAGGCTATCTCACCGATGGTACCGAGCTGCACGACACCAACTTTGCCCGCATCGCCGAAGCCTGCGGTATCAAAGGCATTCGCGTAGAAAACGCGGCGGACGTTGACGAAGCGCTGCAAACCGCCTTCAGCACCGACGGTCCGGTGCTGGTGGACGTGGTCGTCGCCAAAGAAGAGCTGGCGATCCCGCCGCAAATCAAGCTGGAACAGGCCAAAGGTTTCAGCCTGTATATGCTTCGGGCGATTATCAGCGGACGCGGCGATGAAGTTATCGAACTGGCGAAAACCAACTGGCTAAGGTAAAAATATCCTTTTCAATTCATACACAAAATCCTTCGAGTTGCATCAAGGCGGCGAGCCCGAAAATTCCCGGGAGTATAGATAGCCAGGCGACCGGGGTTTGAGGGTGCAGCCAACGCAGAGGCAACGCGAAGGATGAAGTGTATAAGGATATGACATGATAGATTTACGCAGTGATACCGTCACCCGTCCGGGCCGCGCCATGCTGGAAGCAATGATGACCGCCCCGGTCGGGGATGACGTTTATGGTGATGACCCAACCGTTAACGAACTTCAGCGCTATGCCGCCGAACTGGCAGGCAAAGAGGCCGCGATCTTCCTGCCGACCGGTACTCAGGCCAACCTCGTGGGCTTACTCAGCCACTGCCAGCGCGGCGAAGAGTATATCGTCGGCCAGGGCGCACATAACTATCTCTACGAAGCTGGTGGCGCAGCGGTGCTCGGCAGCATCCAACCACAACCGATCGACGCAGCAGCAGATGGCTCCCTGCCACTGGATAAAGTCGCATCGAAGATTAAGCCGGACGATATCCATTTCGCCCCCACTCGCCTGCTCACCCTTGAAAACACCCATAATGGCAAAGTGCTGCCGCGTGAATATCTTAAAGAAGCATGGGAATTCACACGTGAACGCGGCCTGGGGCTGCACGTTGACGGTGCGCGTATTTTCAACGCCGTAGTGGATTACGGCTGCGAGCTGCGCGATATCACGCAGTACTGCGATTCATTCACTATCTGCCTGTCAAAAGGCCTCGGCGCGCCGATAGGATCTCTGCTAGTGGGGAGCCAGGATTACATTCACCGCGCCATCCGCTGGCGAAAAATGGTCGGCGGCGGTATGCGCCAGGCGGGGATTCTGGCGGCGGCGGGTCTGTATGCCCTGCAGAATAACGTCGAGCGTTTAAAAGAAGATCACAACAACGCCGCATGGATGGCGGAACAACTGCGCGCTATCGGCGCTGACGTTATGCGCCATGATACCAACATGCTGTTTATCCGCGTCGGCGAAGAACATGCCGCGCTGGGTGAATATTTGCGCGAGCACGGTGTGTTGATCAACGCCTCACCGGCCGTACGCCTGGTGACGCATATTGATGTTAATCGCCAGCAGCTCGCAGAGGTGGTGAGCCACTGGCAGGCGTTTCTGAATCGTTAAAGCGAATTATTAAGGTGAATCGTTAAGGAGTCCGGCGTGTCGCAACGAATTCTGGTGCTTGGCGCCAGCGGTTATATCGGTCAGCATTTGGTGAAAAGGCTCAGCGAGCAAGGTTTTCCGGTGCTGGCGGCGGCACGCCATATCGACAGGCTCAAAAAACAGAACCTCCCCGGCGTCGAGTGTCATCAGCTCGATTTAAACCAACCAGACACGCTCCCCGCTCTGCTGGCGCAGGCCGAAACTGTCTACTACCTGGTTCACGGAATGGGCGAAGGCGGCGACTTTATCCGTCATGAGCGTCAGGTTGCGCTGAACGTGCGCAACGCCCTACGCCAGGTCCCGGTCCGCGAAGTGATTTTCCTGAGTTCACTTCAGGTTGCGGAACAAGAGCAATCCGACCATCTGCGCGCCCGCCAGGTCACCGCCGACCTGCTGCGCGAATCAGGTGTCCCGGTCACGGAAGTTCGCGCCGGGATTATCGTCGGGGCGGGTTCCGCCGCCTTCGAAGTGATGCGCGATATGGTTTACAACCTGCCGGTACTGACGCCGCCGCGCTGGGTGCGCTCGCGCACAACTCCGATTGCGCTGGAAAATTTGCTCTACTATCTGGTGCAGTTGCTTAACCACCCCACTCACGAGCATCGCGTTTTTGAAGCCGCCGGGCAGGAGGTTTTAAGCTATCAGCAGCAGTTCACCCGTTTTATGGCGGTTAGCGGCAAGCACCGTCTGCTGATCCCCATCCCTTTCCCAACCCGCTGGATTTCGGTGTGGTTTCTCAATGTGATTACCTCCGTGCCGCCAACGACCGCCAAAGCGCTGATCCAGGGGCTGAAACACGATCTGATCGCTGACGATCGCGCCCTGCGGACCTTAATTCCGCAGCCGCTGATCGCTTTCGATGAAGCGGTGCGCCGCACGCTAAAAGAAGAAGAGCAACTGGTGAACTCCAGTGACTGGGGTTACGATGCGCAGGCCTTTGCCCGCTGGCGGCCAGAGTATGGCTACTACCCGAAGCAGGCTGGCTGCACCGTAAACACCTCCGCCAGCCTCACCGCATTGTGGAAAGTGGTCAATCAAATTGGCGGCAAAGAGGGTTATTTCTTCGGCAACGTCCTGTGGAAAACTCGCGGCGCGATGGATTTGCTGATTGGCCATCGGCTGGCAAAAGGCCGCCCGGAAAAAGAATATCTGCAGACCGGCGACGCGGTGGACAGCTGGAAGGTGATTATCGTCGAGCCTGAAAAGCAGCTCACGCTGTTATTTGGCATGAAAGCCCCCGGCCTTGGTCGCCTGAGTTTTACCCTGCACGATAAAGGCGATCATCGCGAGCTGGACGTTCGCGCCTGGTGGCATCCGCACGGTATGCCAGGCCTGTTCTATTGGCTGCTGATGATCCCGGCGCATCTGTTTATTTTTCGCGGCATGGCGCGGCGCATCGCCCGGCTGGCGGAGCAAATCACCATCAAATAGAGTATACGCGCAGAATTCTTTCATGATTCCCATTGCATCGCAGTCAGAATCACGGAAAATGCGCACGAAATTCTTTTTTGGAACAATAGAGCGATATGAAGGTACTGGTTACCGGTGCGACCAGCGGATTAGGCCGCAACGCGGTGGAATATCTGCGTAACAAGGGCATCAGCGTCAGAGCGACCGGACGTAACGAAGCGATGGGCAAGCTTCTGTGCAAAATGGGCGCCGAGTTCGTTCCCGCAGACTTAACCGAGCTGGTCTCCTCGCAGGCCAAAGTTATGCTCGCCGGTATAGATACCCTGTGGCACTGTTCCAGCTTTACCTCGCCGTGGGGCACCCAGCAGGCCTTCGATTTAGCCAACGTTCGCGCCACCCGTCGCCTCGGTGAATGGGCTGTCGCCTGGGGTGTGCGCAACTTCGTGCATATCTCTTCACCATCGCTCTATTTTGATTACCATCATCATCGCGATATTCAGGAAGATTTTCGTCCAAACCGGTTCGCCAACGAGTTTGCCCGCAGTAAAGCGGCAAGCGAAGAGGTGATCAATTTGCTGGCCCAGGCTAACCCGAATACCCGTTTTACGATTTTACGCCCTCAGAGCCTGTTTGGCCCGCACGACAAAGTGTTTATCCCGCGCCTGGCGCAGATGATGCAGCACTACGGCAGCGTTCTGTTACCGCGCGGCGGCAGCGCGCTGGTGGATATGACCTATTATGAAAACGCAGTGCACGCGATGTGGCTCGCCAGCCAACCGCAGTGCGACCGTCTGCCTTCGGCTCGCGCTTACAACATCACTAACGGCGAACCACAAACCCTGCACAGCATTGTGCAGAAGCTTATTAATGAGCTGGGGATTAAGTGCCGCATCCGTTCGGTCCCTTATCCAATGCTGGATATCATCGCCCGCAGCATGGAGCACTTTGGCAATAAGTCAGCTAAAGAGCCCGCATTCACCCACTACGGCGTCTCTAAGCTGAACTTTGATTTCACCCTCGACATCACTCGCGCCCAGCAGGAGCTAGGCTACCAGCCGGTGGTGGCGATGGATGGAGGCATCATCCGTACCGCTGCGTGGTTAAAAGACCACGGTAAACTACACCTCTAGCCCCTACCGTACTTTTCCAGCAGCGCTTCAGCAATCGCCAGCGTTTGGGCATCGGCAACGCCATCCCAACGCGCGGGGCGGAAGTGCATCTGGAAAGCCATAATCACTCGCTTCTGCTGCGCTGGGGTCATTTCCGGCGCCACCTGATAGCCATAACGCGACAGCACGTCCAGCAGCTCTGCCGTATCCACCGGTTCGTATGATGGGCGGCCTTGTAGATAAAAAGTCACCCGCTGCGCATCCGGCCACGCGCCTATCCCCTGCTCCGCAAGCTTGTGCCACGGGAAAAGCGGCCCCGGATCGTCTTTGCGCTGCGGGGCAATGTCTGCATGGGCAACGACGTTCTGCGGCGCAATGTGATAGCGGGCGATAATATCTTTCGCCAGCGGGATCAGGGCGTCAATCTGCGCCGGATTAAACGGCGTGAAGCTTTTTACCCCTGCCGTTTTTTGCCAGCCGCGATTCTCCAGCTCAATGCCAATCGAAGTATCGTTAATGCGCGTACTCCCGCGCCAGAAACTGATGCCCGCATGCCAGGCCAGATCTTCTTCCGGCACGAGCTGCCAGATCCGCGGCTTGCCGTTATGTCGCGGCGGTTTCTCTGGGATCAGGTAGTGGGAACTCACCTGATTATCCGTTAGCGTCGCCAGCGAAACGTCAAAATCATCGGCAGTGTAGTGAATCACCAGCACCTTGATGCGCGGATAAGCCGCCTGCGCCGGGTGGCGCGTATCCAACTGGTAGCCGTCGCGATCGATAATCCCTTTATCCGTGGCGCAGCCCGCCAGCAGCAGCGCGAGCAGGACGCCAGCCCGGCAAATTCTCATCGCCGGGTCTTCACCGCAGTGCCGCTGACGCTCACCATCAGCATGCTGCTGTCTTTACCGACGGTTTCGTAATCAATATCAATACCGACTATCGCATCCGCGCCCAGCGCTTTCGCCTGCTCGCTCATCTCTTCGAAAGCAATTTCACGCGCCTTACGCAACTCTTTTTCATAGGCACCGGAACGACCGCCGACAATATCGCGAATGCTGGCGAAAAAATCGCGGAATACGTTGGCACCGAGAATTGCTTCCCCCGTGACGACGCCGCAGTATTCGATAATCGGCTGACCTTCCAGGGTCGGAGTGGTTGAGAATTGCATGGTGAGACTCCTTCTTTAGCGTTCAATGCGTTAGCTCTAAGGGTCAAGCACAATCCCTATCTGATACACTATGCTTGTAAAGATATTCTAACGTAGTGAGCTTATAAGGAAATCATCATGCGCTACAAAGTTCTTGCATTAGTCCTCCCTTGCGCGCTGGCGCTCAGCGCCTGTACTACCGTCACGCCTGCCTACAAAGATAACGGCACCCGCAGCGGCCCTTGCGTCGAAGGCGGTCCGGATGACGTGGCGCAAAAGTTTTATGACTACCAGGTGCAGAATCGCAATAGCGATTTAACCGCGCTGCGTCCATATCTGAGTGACGACCTGGCGAAGCTACTGAACGATGCTCGCCAGGACCCGTCAAATCATACCCTGCTGCAGTCTAACCTGTTCTCCAGTAGCACAACACCTGCCGACAGCGCCGATGTCGCCAGCGCCTCCACGATCCCTAATCGCGATGCGCGTAATATTCCGCTGCGCGTTGAGCTAAAACAGGGGACGCAAAGCTGGAAAGACGAAGTGCTGATGATTCAGGAAGGGCAGTGCTGGGCCGTTGACGACGTGCGTTACCTCGGCAATAACTCCCACGCGCCAGCAGGTAGCCTGCGTCAGAGCCTCGAAAAACGCTAATTCAGGTGTTTTAACAGATCCAGCCAAATCAATAACCCCGGTAAAATGTCGGTATTCTTTCCAGTAATACCGACATTTACTCCCCTCGCCTTCACGAAGCCATATTTTGTGCTACCTTTAAATGTAAACGTGGTTTACATTTAACTTTTAACGCATAAATATTGCATAACTATTCTGCCAAAGGTACTATTTGCGGCCTCAATTGCTATTTGTATCAGACTGCCCAGATGAGCATTAAATTAAACGGCATTAATTGCTTCTACGGCGCGCACCAGGCGCTGTTCGACATCACGCTGGATTGCCCGCAGGGGGAAACGCTGGTGCTGCTCGGCCCAAGCGGTGCCGGTAAAAGCTCGCTGCTGCGCGTACTCAACCTGCTGGAAATGCCGCGTTCCGGTACCCTGCACATTGCCGGGAATCATTTCGACTTTACCAAAGCGCCTTCTGACAAAGCCATTCGAGAGCTGCGCCAGAACGTCGGTATGGTTTTCCAACAGTACAATCTGTGGCCGCATCTGACCGTGCAGCAAAACCTGATTGAAGCCCCCTGCCGCGTACTCGGCTTAAGCAAGGATCAGGCTTTGGCCCGCGCCGAAAAGCTGCTCGAACGTCTGCGCCTGAAACCCTACAGCGATCGCTATCCACTGCATCTTTCCGGCGGTCAGCAGCAGCGTGTCGCCATTGCCCGCGCGCTGATGATGGAACCGCAGATTCTGCTGTTTGATGAACCGACAGCAGCGCTCGATCCAGAAATCACCGCTCAGATCGTCAGCATTATTCGCGAACTGGCTGAAACCGGCATCACGCAGGTTATCGTCACCCACGAGGTGGAAGTGGCGCGTAAAACCGCGAGTCGCGTGGTGTATATGGAAAATGGCTATATCGTCGAACAAGGGGATGCAGACTGCTTCACGCATCCGCAAACCGACGCGTTTAAAAACTATCTTTCACATTGATGTTTTCGGGGAAATGACGATGAAAAAAGTACTGATTGCCGCTCTTCTTGCGGGCATGAGCCTCTCCGCCACCGCAGCCCAGACCATTCGTTTCGCCACCGAGGCTTCCTATCCTCCGTTTGAAGCGATTGATGCTAATAACAAAATCGTCGGATTCGATGTCGATTTGGCCAATGCGCTGTGTA
The DNA here is from genome assembly GCF_003261575.2 of Klebsiella huaxiensis. Lineage (GTDB taxonomy): Bacteria > Pseudomonadota > Gammaproteobacteria > Enterobacterales > Enterobacteriaceae > Klebsiella > Klebsiella huaxiensis. The sequence continues at coordinate 3,923,694 of NZ_CP036175.1, forward strand.
AAGAGATTGATGCCACCTGCACCTTTACCAACCAGGCTTTCGACAGCCTGATCCCCAGCCTCAAGTTCCGTCGTTTCGATGCGGTAATGGCCGGGATGGACATCACCCCTGAGCGTGAAAAACAGGTGCTGTTCACCACGCCATATTACGAGAACTCAGCGCTGTTCGTCGGTCAGCAGGGTAAATTCACCAGTATCGATCAGCTTAAAGGCAAAAAAGTCGGCGTCCAGAACGGCACGACTCACCAGAAATTTATCACCGATAAGCACCCGGAAATCACCACTGTTCCTTACGACAGCTACCAGAACGCGAAGCTGGATCTGCAAAACGGCCGTATTGACGCCGTCTTCGGCGATACCGCTGTCGTCACCGAATGGCTGAAGAGCAATCCGAAGCTGGGAGCAGTAGGCGACAAAGTCACCGACAAAGACTACTTCGGCACCGGTCTCGGCATTGCGCTGCGTCAGGGCAATACCGAGCTGCAGCAGAAATTCAACGCTGCGCTGGAAAAAGTGAAGAGCGATGGGACTTACCAGTCTATCTATAACAAATGGTTCCAGAAGTAACGCTGAATGAACGAATTTTTTCCATTAGCAAGCGCCGCCGGGATGACCGTCGGCCTTGCCGTTTGCGCGCTGATCATCGGCCTGGTGCTGGCGATGCTGTTTGCCGTCCTCGAGTCGGTGAAGCTGCGTCCGGTCGCCTGGCTCGCAACCGGCATTGTCACCCTTTTGCGCGGACTACCGGAAATTCTGGTGGTTCTGTTTATCTATTTTGGCTCATCACAACTGCTGCTCATTCTTTCTGACGGCTTTACGATCAATCTCGGCTTTGCGCAGATCCCTGTGCAGATGGAAATTGAAAACTTCGACGTCAGCCCGTTCCTCTGCGGGGCCATTGCCCTCTCTCTGCTCTACGCCGCCTATGCGTCGCAGACCCTGCGCGGGGCGCTAAAAGCAGTCCCTCAGGGACAGTGGGAATCCGGTCAGGCGCTGGGATTATCGAAAGCCGCCATTTTCTTTCGCCTGGTGATGCCGCAAATGTGGCGGCACGCGCTGCCGGGTCTCGGCAACCAGTGGCTGGTGCTGCTGAAGGATACCGCGCTGGTAAGCCTGATCAGCGTCAACGACCTGATGCTGCAAACCAAAAGTATCGCCACCCGTACCCAGGAGCCGTTCAACTGGTACATCATCGCGGCGGCAATCTATCTGGTCATCACCCTGTTAAGTCAGTACATCCTCAAACGTATTGACCAGCGTGCGACGCGCTTCGAAAGGAGTCCAGGCTGATGCTTGATTACTTACCCGAACTGCTCAAAGGGCTACATACCAGCCTGACGCTGACTGCGGCATCCATCGCGGTGGCGCTGATTTTGTCGCTGATTTTTACCATCGTCCTGACGCTTAAAACGCCGGTGTTGGTATGGATTGTTCGCGGCTACATCACGCTATTTACCGGCACGCCGCTGCTGGTGCAGATCTTCCTGATTTACTACGGCCCGGGCCAGTTCCCGTCGCTGCAGGAATACCCGGTACTCTGGCATCTCATTTCAGAGCCCTGGCTCTGCGCGCTGATCGCTCTTTCTCTCAACAGCGCCGCTTATACCACTCAGCTGTTTTATGGTGCTATTCGCGCTATTCCTGACGGTCAGTGGCAATCCTGCGGCGCGCTGGGGATGAGCAAGAAAGATACGCTGGCTATTTTGCTCCCGTATGCTTTCAAACGCGCCCTCTCCTCTTACTCCAACGAAGTGGTGCTGGTGTTCAAGAGTACTTCTCTGGCCTACACCATTACCTTGATGGAAGTGATGGGCCACAGCCAGCTGCTCTATGGCCGTACCTATGATGTGATGGTGTTCGGCGCCGCCGGGATTGTCTATCTCATCGTCAACGGTCTACTGACGCTGCTGATGCGTCTGGTTGAGCATAAAGCGCTGGCTTTTGAGCGACGAAACTAGCGGCTAAAATGCATAATAAGTAAACGTGTGACGGATAAGGTTAATGACTTATCCGTCTTTTTTTATTCAAATTAAAATAATTATCCATATTTATTGAATATAAATTCATTTAGTGGCATTGTTAACCCCAGCCGCAGACACGGCACAACAACATAAGATTGACCGACGGGAGTTTGACGATGAAAAAGTTAGTTCTGGCCGCACTGCTTACCTCTTTCGCCTTTGGCGCCGCAGCCGCAGAGAAAATCAGCTTTGGCGTTTCTGCAACCTATCCACCGTTTGAATCGATGGACGCCAACAACCAGATCGCCGGTTTCGATATCGACCTGGCAAACGCGCTGTGCAAACAAATGCAGGCTGAATGTACTTTTACCAACCATGCTTTCGACAGCCTGATCCCGGCGCTCAAATTCAAGAAATATGATGCGGTGATTTCCGGTATGGACATTACTCCAGAACGTAGCAAGCAGGTGGCATTTACCGACCCGTACTACGCCAACTCCGCGCTGGTGATTTCGAAGAAAGATGTTTACCACTCTTTCGACGATCTCAAAGGCAAGCGCATCGGTATGGAAAATGGCACCACGCATCAGAAATACCTGCAGGATAAACACCCTGAAGTGAAGACCGTAGCCTACGATAGCTACCAGAATGCGTTTATCGACCTGAAAAATGGCCGTATTGATGGGGTATTTGGCGATACCGCCGTGGTTAACGAATGGCTGAAAACCAACCCGCAGCTGGGCGCGGCGACGCCGAAAGTCACCGACCCGCAATACTTTGGCACCGGCCTCGGCATTGCGGTACGCCCGGATAATAAAGCACTACTGGAAAAACTGAACGCTGCGCTGAAGGCAATTAAAGCCGACGGCACCTACGACAAAATCAGCAATCAGTGGTTCCCGGAGTAATCCTTCCCGGAGGCGGCGCGGTGCGCCTGTCCGGGCTACCCAGCCCGCAGACGACTGTGAACCTGTAGCCCGGGCAAGGCGCATCAAGCGCCGCCCCCGGGATGATAATGTGCAACCACACGACCTGGACAGAGCCGGTCAACAAACCAAGAACCTTAAACCGGCAGGGTAAACTGGAAACAGGCCCCTGCCGGTGCTTCCAAAAGGCGTATATCGCCACCGTGTAGCTGTAGCATCCTGCGCACAATCATCAAGCCCAACCCCCCTCGCGATGCGCTTTGCGCGCCCGGCTCCAGTACCGAAGGCCGTTCGAATAGCGTCGCCCGTAGTTCACCAGCCACTCCCGGCCCGCTATCCGCGACCTCAACGATAATCTCCGGCCCTGAACGATGCGCCATCAGGCGAATCACGCCGCCTTCCGGGGTGTGCCGCAGGGCGTTATCCAGTAAATTAGTCAGCACCCTTTCGATCATAGACAGGTCCGCGACAACCGGCGGCAAACCCTCCGACAGCTCCAGCTGCAAAGCAATTTTTCGCGTGGCGATCGTCAAATCGAACTTTTGCGCCACGTCCTGCACCAGCTCAGCCAGCACAAACTTCTCCGGCTGCGGCTTAATTCCCCCGTGTTCCAGGCGGGCCAACTCAAACAGCTGCTGAGAAAGATGACGAACTTTATTCCCCTGACGTAGCGCGATGTTCAGATACTGTTTGTTCTCCTCCACCGTGAGTCGATCGGCCTTAAGGGTCAATGTTTCCAGATAGCCCAGCAACGAGGTCAGCGGCGTGCGCAGGTCGTGAGAGATATTAGCGACGAATTCGCGACGCTGGCGATCGCTATCGGCCAGGCGATCCCACTGCCCGGCAATCTGGCGGGCCAGCTCGATAAAGCGGTTATGCAGCACGGCCACTTCATTCCCCGGATTCGCGTCCGGTGCCTGCGCCGCCAGCGCCTTAATCGCGCGAATGCTGTCTTTTTCATCCGTCGCCACCAACGCGGTAAGCTGGCGTACCGGGCGCGTTACCCAATACCAGGCAAGGCCGCCCGCCAGCAGGCCAAGACCGACGACCAGTACAAGGGTCCACAATAACAGGCTCCCCAACGTTTTCTGCCAGGCGCTTGCCGCCAGTTCATTGAAGGTTTCACCCTGTAAAATGATATACAGATAGCCGCGCAGCTGGCCGTCCTGCCTTAGCGGCGCGACGCTAAACACTTTTTGCTGGTCAATACTGCGCGGGTCGTCGCCATAAATCGGCCACGTGCCGCCGGAGAGAAAAGTTTGTACCGGGGCCAGACCAATACGCTGGCGCTTGATATGACCCGGCGGCGCAGCGTCAGCCAGCAGCTCGCCGTCGGGTGAAACCAGATACAGCTCGACGCTTGGGTTAAAGGTCATCAGCCGGTCGAAAAGCGGTTTCAGCATCTGGCGGTCAACCTGCCCCTGAGAGTCCAGAAGCGGTTCGCGGGCGGCAATTTGCTGCGCCAGTCCGGCAGAGAGACGCTGCACCATCGCATTACCATATTGCGCGCTGCTGTAGAGCTGGATCAGACACACGGCGACGGCACAGAGCAGCAGCAGCGAGGTGAAAACCAACGCCAGGCGCTGGCTGAGGCTGAGACGGTGGATCATGACAGCGCCTCTTTGCGCTCCACGGCGAATTTATAGCCTTTTCCCCAGACGGTCAGGATGATGTCAGGTTCAGCCGGGTCGTGCTCAATTTTGGTACGCAGGCGGTTGATATGCGTATTGACCGTATGCTCATAGCCATCGTGCTGATAGCCCCATACCTGGTCAAGCAGCGCCAGGCGGGAAAAGACCTCTCCCGGGTGGCGGGCAAAGTAGTACAGCAGGTCAAACTCTCGCGGCGTGAGATCGATCGCCTCGCCGCGCAGCTTCACTTCGCGGGACAAGGGGTCGATGCTCAGACCATGGCTGACGATGCGCCCGGCATCCATCAACAGATTCTGGCCCATCGCCTCCTGGCGGCGAAACACCGCTTTCACTCTGGCGGTCAGTTCGAGAATTGAAAAGGGTTTAGCAAGGTAATCATCCGCGCCCATTTCCAGCCCCTGCACGCGCTGGGTTTCGCTGGCGCGGGCGCTGATAATAATGACCGGCAGGTAACGAGTTTGCTGGCGAATGCGCCGACAGATTTCCAGACCATCAACGTTGGGCAGCATCAGGTCGAGAATCACCGCATCCCAGATCTCTTTCTCCAGCCGCTGTAGCGCCTGCGCCCCGTCCGCCTCGTGGACAATCTGATACCCCTCATCCTGCAGATTCAAGCGCAGCAGCGCAGCGATATCGTCATCATCTTCAACCAACAGAATTCTCTTAACCACCGGCAGCACTCCGCTTTTCATACATTCTGATTAGCCAAGCTTACCCGATCTTCGCCTGCTGAAGAGTTCACATTTTAGTTATACTTCGCGAACCAGTAGGGTCAGCACCTCATAGTGGGCGGTGTGGGGGAACATATCGAACAGCTGCACGCGTTCGATACGATACCCGGTCAGACGAGTGATATCTTTCGCCATCGTCCGGGCGTTACAGCTGGAGTAGATAATAAAGTCTGGCGCCATGCGGCTTAAATAGTCGCACAGCTCGCTGCCAATACCGCGACGCGGCGGATTCACCAGTACCAGCTCCGGAACCTCACCTTCACCAGTAGCAAACTGCGTAGAGTCGAGCGCCTGAAAATGCAAATTGAGTAAACCTAACTCCGCCGCCGACTGTTTTGCGCAGGCGATGGCTTCCGGGGCGATCTCAATCCCGGTCAGGCGCATCTGCGGTGTGGCGCAGTGCAGTCCAAAGCCGCCAACGCCGCAGAAGAGATCCCACATATGGTTAATCGGTAGCTGGCGCACCCAGTCGCGAGCGGTGGCATACAGCTGGCTGGCAACCACCGGGTTAGTCTGAAAGAAGCTCTGCGGGCGGATCCACAGCGGCAAGCCGTTGAAATTTTCCGCCAGCGCCTGCTGGTCAGTGAGGAAGATTTCCTGCTCTCCCTCCATGATAGCCATATGCACCGGCTGAATATTGGCGGTAATCACTTTCAGTTGCGGAAGCTGTGCCTGTAGCTCCGGCAGCGCCGCGCGCAGTTGGGCAAGCTTGGTCTCTGAGCGCAGAACAAAGCGCAGCATCATACCGCCATCCTGCTGGCTTTCGGTGAGCAGAATATACTTCAGCTCGCCGCGTTTACGGGCCACGTTGTAGGGCGTGAGTCCGGCACGGGCGATAAACGGTTTAAGCGCGGCAAATACGGGGGCAAAACTTTGCGGGTAAAGCGGGCAATCAGTCAGGTCTTCTGCCCCACCATCACGGTGCAGCATCCCGAGGAGCGGGCGTTCCACGCTACCGCTGACCACCATTTTCGCTTTGTTGCGAAACCCGGTTTCCGGGCCGCACACCGGCGCGCACCAGTTGGCTACCGGAGCATCCGTCAACAGCGTACGCAGGTCGGCCATTTTATCGGCGAGCTGTTGAGATATCGGTAGTTCGAGCCACTGGCAGGAGCGACAGCGGTTCGCGTCATAAAGTGCGCAGTGCATAACAAGACCTTCAAAAAAACAGGGGCGGGGATTGTATCACCGTTACTGTAAACGGAAAAAGCGTCGGCACGGTGTAGGAACAAACAGAATGGCCAGCACCAGCAGATCCGGCAGTTTTTGCAGCACCAGAGAACGGAATATTTCACGCTTCGACTCTCCGGCGATGCTAAAGAGCTCCGGATAACCGTAGCCCAGAGAAGCGGCCCACAGGTAGCCAATCACGATAATCTGAGTCAACAGGAACAGCCAGCGCGCCCAATTACGCCCTTTTACCAGCGAAAACGCGCACCAGATTTCAACGAACACCAGCACCAGGCTTGAGAGGAAAACCAGGGTTAACGCCCACGTCTGTACGCTGCGATGAACGAACTCTTCAATACCCTGAACGCCAAGCTGATTGAGGATCATCAGCAAATCCAGGCCGCGGATTAAAATAATGGCGAAAGCCGCCACCTGCACCAGCGCAGGAACGTTAAGACGAGCATGAGATGAACGCGTTTTAGTAAACAATCCCAACGTAAAGTCTTCCATGAAAACGGCGCCACAAATGCGGCGCCGATGTTAACTCTATTGCAGATTTTAGGCGGTTCAGCCCCTTCTTGCACGCTGGATATCACGCACCCGCTGCTTTTCCGCGCGAGCCATTAAATACCAGGCGATAAAACCGACAATCCCGACCACGCCGAGGATTAAGGTCGCCAGGGCGTTAATCTCCGGATTGACGCCCATGCGCACGCTGGAGAAGACCAGCATCGGCAGCGTTGTCGCGCCCGGGCCGGAAACAAAGCTGGCAATTACCAGGTCGTCCAGCGACAAAGTGAACGCCAGCAGCCAGCCCGAAACGACCGCCGGCATAATCATCGGCAGCGTAATGACAAAGAAGACTTTAAGCGGCGCAGCGCCAAGATCCATCGCTGCCTCTTCAATTGAGTGGTCCAGCTCGCGCAGACGCGAAGAAATGACCACCGCGACGTAGGCGGTACAGAAGGTGACGTGCGCCAGCCAGATCGTCAGCATTCCGCGATCCGACGGCCAGCCAATAGAGTGCCCTAACGCAACAAACAACAGCAGCAGCGACAAACCCGTTATTACATCGGGCATTACCAGCGGCGCGGTGATCATAAAGGCAAAGCCGTTTGAACCGCGGAAGCGGCCAAAACGCACCATCACTACCGCAGCAATAGTGCCAAGGATAACCGCCGCCGTCGCGGCGCAGGCGGCAATGGTCAGGCTCAGTCCCACCGCGCTCATCATCGCATCGTCATGAAAAAGCTCGCGATACCAACGCGTCGACCACCCAGCCCAGACCGTCACCAGCTTCGAGCTGTTGAACGAGTAAATCACCAGCATCAGCATTGGCGCATACAAAAAAGTAAAGCCGAGCACCAGAATCAAAATTCGCCACGGCGAACGGACTACCGGCAAATTATTCATCCGTGTTCCCCCACCTGTTTTTGCTGATGCTTGTGAAACCACATGATCGGTACGATCAGCAGTAACAGCATCACGATCGCCACCGCCGAGGCTACCGGCCAGTCGCGGTTATTAAAGAACTCCTGCCACAGCACGCGGCCAATCATAATGCTGTCCGGGCCGCCCAGCAGTTCCGGGATAACGAACTCCCCTACCGCCGGAATAAACACCAGCATCGACCCGGCGATAATGCCGCCTTTGGTGAGCGGAACGATCACCTGGAAGAAGGTTTTCAGCGGTCTGGCGCCCAGATCCAGCGACGCCTCGACCAGTGAGTAATCAATGCGCGTCAGAGCGGTATAAATCGGCAACACCATAAACGGCAGATAGGCGTATACAATGCCGATATAGACCGCAAGGTTGGTATGCAGGATCTCCAGCGGCTGATCGATAACCCCCAGCCACAACAGGAAGTTATTCAGTACGCCGTTGCTTTTCAGCAGTCCCATCCAGGCATAGACGCGGATCAGGAACGACGTCCACGATGGCAGGATAACCAGCAGCAGCAGGATGTTGCGCGTCGATGGTTTACTGTGCGCGACAGCCCACGCCAGCGGGTAGCCCATCAACAGGCAGCAGAACGTCGAGATCCCCGCCACCTGAAGCGACTGTAAATACGCTTCGAAATAGAGCGGATCGTCGGTGAGCTGCAGGAAATTGCCTAGATTCAGCGTCAACGTCAGCTGGCCGTCAGCCCATTCCAGCAGATCGGTATAAGGCGGGATCGCCCGCGCCATTTCCGCCAGGCTGATTTTAAACACAATCAGGAACGGCAGCAGGAACAGCAAAATCAGCCACACGTAAGGTAGCGCAATCACCAGTTTGCGCCCGTGAGACATTTGCAGGCGCGCCAGCCACAGCGCAAAACCGCCCGGCTTTTTAGCGCCTGACGGAGGTTCTAATGTACTCATCGCCCTCTCCTTACACCGTCAGCACAACGCAGCTATCGGCGTCCCAGCACAAACGAACCTCATCGCCCCACGTTGGCGCACCTTTGCGGTAGCGGTGTTCGTTTTGTAGCTGGGCGCTGATCATCTGCCCGCTTTTCAGGCGTACATGATAGATAGACAGGTCACCGAGATAGGCGATATAGATAACTTCGCCCACCGCAAAGTTGTAGCCATCCGCAGGCGGATCTTCGCAGAGCATGATTTTCTCCGGACGCAGGGCTACCCACACCGGGACGTTATCGACGACGGAAGCATCCGGATCGACCTTCAGCGGATGCGTCAGCCCCGGCGAATCCAGCACCAGGCCATCTTCCTGACGCTCTTTCACCAGTCCTTCGAAGACGTTTACCGAACCGATAAACTCCGCGCTGTAGCGGGTGGTCGGATGCTCGTAAATCTCCTCCGGCTCGCCAATTTGCACAAACTTGCCGCGGTTCATAATGGCGATGCGTCCCGCCATAGTCATCGCCTCTTCCTGATCGTGGGTCACCATCACGCAGGTCACCCCAACGCGTTCAAGGATATCGACCACTTCCAGCTGCATCCGATCGCGCAGCTTTTTGTCCAGCGCCCCCATCGGCTCATCAAGCAGCAGCAGCTTTGGCCTTTTCGCCAGGCTGCGGGCCAGCGCCACGCGCTGGCGCTGGCCACCAGAAAGCTGATGCGGTTTGCGCTTCGCGAACTCCTGCATATGCACCAACGCCAGCATCTCCTGCACCCGGCTGGTGATTTCAGCTTTTGGCAGCTTGTCCTGCTTGAGGCCAAAGGCGATATTCTGCTCCACCGTCATATGCGGAAACAGCGCGTAGGACTGAAACATCATGTTGATAGGCCGCTGATACGGCGGCACCCGCGCCAGATCGACGCCATCGAGAACAATCTGCCCAGCTGTTGGCTGTTCAAAACCCGCCAGCATGCGCAGCAGGGTCGATTTACCACAGCCGGATGCGCCCAGCAGGGCAAAAATTTCGCCTTTGTAAATGGTGAGATTGACATCGTCGACGGCGTGCTGCCCATCAAACGACTTGGTTAGATTACGGATTTCCAGTAGCGGGGTCAGCGCTTTGGGGGCTTTTGCCTGCGGGCGGGGGGTTGCGTCATTCACGGGGTGTTCTCCGGCAGAAATCAAAACTGGTGCAAACGCACTGTTATGGTGCGTATCGCCGGGCAGCGCTAGCGCTTGCCCGGCCTACGGGTTTTGTAGGCCCGGTAGCATTAGCGCCACCGGACAACGGTATTAAAAGTCGTTATTTCCCGCTTTTCACTTTTGTCCATGCGCGAGTACGCACTCGGTCGATTTTCGGATCCTGTACTTTCAGGGTGAACAGCTTGGCGAATACGTCAGCTGGTGGATAAATTGCCGGATTATTACGAATCTCTTCGCTAACCAGCGGCGTAGAGGCTTTGTTACCGTTAGCGTAATAAACGTGATCGCTAATATGCGCGATGACATCCGGACGCATCAGATAATTAAGGAACTGATAAGCCTCATCTTTATTTTTGGCATCCGCAGGCATGGCGAAGACATCAAAGAACGCCAACGCACCCTCCTTCGGAATAAAGTAGGAGACGTTTACGCCGTTCTTCGCTTCTTTCGCCCGATTAGCCGCCTGCCATACGTCGCCCGCCCAGCCGATAGCAACGCAGATATCGCCGTTGGCAAGGTCATTGATGTACTGCGAGGAGTGGAAATAGCGGATGTTCGGACGCAGCTTAAGCAGCAGGTCGGTCGCCGGGCCAGTGTAATCATCGGCTTTACTGCTGTTCGGATCTTTGCCGAGATAGTTCAGCACGGTGGCGAAAATCTCTTCCGGAGCATCCAGGAATGAGACGCCGCAGCTTTTCAGTTTCTCCAGGTTTTCCGGTTTCATCACCAGATCCCAGCTGTCCAGCGGTACATCTTTGCCCAGAACGGCTTTGACTTTATCCACGTTGTAGCCAATTCCAGTGGTCGCCCACAGGTACGGTATCGCGTATTTATTGTCCGGGTCGTGCTTCGCCACCAGCTTCAGCACTTCAGGATCGAGGTTTTTCCAGTTGGGGAGCTTGCTCTTATCCAGCGGCTGGAAAACCCCTGCCGCCAGCTGGCGTTCGAGGAAGCTCGCCGATGGCACCACCAGGTCAAAACCGGTGCTGCCCGCCATTAATTTTCCTTCCAGCACTTCATTGGAATCAAAAACGTCATATACCACTTTAATACCGGTCTCTTTTTCAAAATTCGCCACCGTATCCGGCGCAATATAATCAGACCAGTTATAAACATGCAGGGTTTTTTGTTCGGCTGCGAGCGAACCGGCAGAAACGGCCATCAGCGCACCCGTAACCAGACCTGTTAACCATTTTTTACCAAAGGCGGTCATATCTCTTATTCCTTCTCAATGCCCGTTAACAAGCGGGCTGAATATACGCACTTGTTTGCATGCAATAATCATGCATATTTTTTCATTGCCTAAGAAAAGGAGAGAGGACCTCTCCCGGAATGGTTGCCCGCAACTGGAAGCATCGTCAGAATAACTGTAGCCAGAATAAGAGGCTATAGCCCAGGTAAAAAAACGGCTTTTATCAATTTTTTATGCAATAAGGGTCTATGTGATAAGCCGAAAGCGGCAGAATGGCGGTGAAAAATTCTTTAAAGAAAGGTTAATGGCAGAATAAAAGCGGGAAATACGCAGCCGCTATGGTAGTGGCTGCGCTATTTTTCGACAGGCTTAGTGAAGAAAATGGTACTGGATACTCTCAGCAACGGGCTCTTCTTCCTCAGGCTTATACAACACCTGATTGGCGCTGGCTTCGAGCATAACCATTGAAATCTGTTCTTCGCTCTGACGGAAAAACCACGCGAACTGATCAAAGGTAATACCGACACCTACGATCAGCGCCTGGCACACCACCAGTTTCGGCAGATTATCATCCTGAATATCGAGAAAAGCCTTCACGGTCAACGAACTGGCGTTAATCGCTGAAAGATCGGCAGAGAGCGGGAGCAGCGCAGAGGGCTTAACTTCCGCCAGAGCGGAAAAGAGTACCACGTTGTCCACCAGGTCGAGTTTGGCATCAAAAATGCCTTCGAAATTCTGCATATGCGGCAGATGTAACGCCTGGCAGGAATCACACTCAAAAAAGCTGATGCCCAATTCGTCGAGCCATTGACGTAACGTATCAAGACCCGGAACGACCAGTGAATCCATATGACCTGTGACCTCTTGCTGTGGAAAATGCGACGCCATAGCTTACGCAAAAAAAGCGTCGCGTACCATGACGCTGTCGTGAAAGGGAACTAACCTCCCATTTTCAGACAAAACCCCGGTGTTGCCTGACGTTCAATCCAGTCAATCATTCGCCCGGCAATATCCGCCCCCGTTGTGGTTTCAACGCCTTCCAGGCCAGGAGAAGCATTCACTTCCATCACCAGCGGGCCGCGCGTAGCACGCAAAATATCGACGCCCGCCACATCCAACCCCAGCGTTTGCGTGGCTTTAATCGCCATTTCTCGCTCTTGCTCGCTGATGGTCGCGACCGTCGCCACACCACCGCGATGCAGATTGGAACGGAAGTCGCCCTCCTTCGCCCGGCGTTCAATCGCCGCCACCACTTCATTGCCCACCACCAGGCAGCGCACATCCCGACCTTTCGCCTCGGCGATATACTCCTGCACCAGAATATGAGCGTTCAGACCGCGAAATGCGTCAATCACGCTCTCCGCCGCCTGGCGGGTTTCGGCCAGCACCACGCCGATGCCCTGCGTACCTTCCACCAGTTTTACCACCAGCGGCGCACCGCCCACCATCGCGATCAGGTCGCTGGTATCATCCGGTGAATGGGCAATCCCGGTGAGCGGCAGGTCAATCCCCTGACGCGCCAGCAGCTGTAGCGAGCGCAGCTTGTCACGGGCGCGCGTAATAGCGACAGACTCATTCAACGGATAGCTGCCCAGCAGCTCAAACTGTCGCAGCGCGGCGGTGCCGTAATAGGTGATCGCTGAACCGATGCGAGGGATCACAGCATCGAAATGCGGTAGCTGGCGGCCTTTATAGTGAATCGATGAGGCCACCGGACTGACGTTCATATAGCAAGAAAGTGGATCGAGGATTTCGACCTGATGACCGCGTTTATGCGCGGCTTCACGCAGGCGTCGACATGAATAAAGCGTTCCATCCCGGGATAATATGGCAATTTTCACCCTGTACCTCTGCGAAAAGACCCGCTTTGGCGGGCCTTTGATAGCTAACAACGACTCAATTTTACGCTGACCTTGCAAAATCGCCTGGCGTCAGGCCGGGGCAGTTTACACGCAATCAGCGCGTAGCCCATCCCTGCTTATGCAGATATTCAAGAATAAACGGGCGACTCTCTTTAACAATAGTACGACGGATATGGTCGCTCCAGGTATCACGACGCGTGTTGCTCCCACGTGACAGATAATACTGCGCCAGTTGCTCGTCATATTCGCTAAGTACCGTATCGTCTAGCGGCTGATAACTGTTTTCGTGCACCAGCATCGCCGATGGCATGCGCGGTTTTACGTCCGGGTTGTCTGCGGGCCAGCCAAGGCATAGACCGAACAGCGGCAGTACGTGCTGCGGCAGCTTCAGCAGTTCGGTCACCGCGTCAATATTGTTGCGCAAGCCGCCGATATAGACACCGCCCAATCCCAGAGACTCTGCCGCCACCAGCGCATTCTGCGCCATAATCGCGGTATCAACGCAACCCAGCAGCAATTGTTCCGCCAGTCCCAGTTGGGCATCGGGGCAAATTTGCTGATTGCGGTTAAAGTCGGCGCAGAACACCCAGAATTCGGCTGCCTGCGCCACGTGCTTCTGGCCGCCGCTCATTGTCACCAGCTGTTGACGCAGCTGTGGATCGGTAACACGAATGATTGAGGTACATTGTAAAAAACTGGAGCTGGAAGCCCCCTGTGCACCGGCAATAATCGCAGCGCGCTGTTCATCACTAATAGGCGCGTCGGTAAAATGGCGAATAGAACGGTGGCTACGCAGCAGCTCAATGGTCGGCGTCATCTCGTTTTTCTCTGTCAGACAAGTAAGAAGGTGGGGTTTTGGTTTGCGTCAACTGGGGGGCAATCACTTTCGCCACCCGCCACATTAACGCCACGGCGGCCGGGAGCATCAGCAGGATCCCCGCGAAAATCATCAATAGCGCAGCCGTCGGGCTGGAAAACGGCGCGGGTAGACTGACGTACTGATTGAGCGATAGCCAGGCCAGGGTCAACAACACCATGCCGAGAATCTCAACCACCAGCACGCTTTTTGGCAATGCAGCGGGCGATCGCATAACACTCCTCCGGTCCAAATGATTCGTACAACCCAGCGAGAACGGGTCACGCAACAGGGCCAGTATAGCGGTTTCATCGCCAGAGTATTTATCAAACATAGCCCTAAACCATCGAAGCAAAAGGCAGAACCTTCTTTCCCTCGTCGGCATAACGCGTCATGATACGCCCCATTCGCCATTAGGCTGAGATTTAAGGAGAGAAACGATGTTTACCGTAATTTTTGGTCGTCCAGGTTGTCCGTATTGCGTTCGCGCCAAAGAACTGGCTGAAAAGTTGACTAATGAGCGTGATGATTTCAACTATCGCTACATTGATATTCATGCCGAAGGCATCAGCAAAGCCGATCTGGAAAAAACCGTGGGCAAACCGGTAGAAACCGTACCGCAGATTTTTGTCGATCAGAAACACATCGGCGGCTGCACGGATTTTGAAGCCTGGGCGAAAGAGAATTTGGGTCTATTTGCCTGAGACGGCTCAATCTTCTGATGAGTGCTTGCGTCTGGTATCAAGCCAGGCGCAAATAAACAGAAAGCATAATGCGCCAAGCGCGCACCAGAACACCGCGCTAAACAACCACGCCAGCTCCTGCCAGAAAGAACGCTGAGTCACAAAGAAAAGCCGCATTACTACCAGACAAATGGGGGCCGCCAGCATCGCGCCGATAAGGGGACGAATAACCCGCTGTCCAGGTGAGAGGCAGCTTGCCGCAGCGCCGGGGAGTAAAAAAAACAGTAGCCCGAGCTCGGGATTACCGGTGGCCCGAAAGGCGCCTTTCATATGTAACAGCAGTGATAAACAAACCACAATAAATAGAAAGAACCCACAGATTATACCGGCCCAAGCACGCTCAGATTTCACTACATCCTCCTGATTTTGCCTCTAACCAACTTCCACTTCGTCCAGTCAGATAAAGATTCTGGCAGTCCATTCCAATTAAAGATCCCGCCAGTGCAAAAACGATTGTTACTAGCCGAAGCCTCCAGGAAGGATTAAACTATCGACTATATTTTGCTGGTTATAACGGGATGCCAGAATAGCGTTCGTGACAGCGCGAACACTGGAGCAACCTTAGACCAAATAACCATTTCCTTCAACAACTTACTAGTAAATGAGAAGTTGGCTTTCGTGAATATAAACGTCGCAGATTTGTTAAACGGGAATTACATCCTGTTATTGTTCGTTGTTCTTGCATTAGGTCTTTGCCTCGGGAAACTGCGTCTCGGGTCAGTACAACTTGGTAATTCCATTGGCGTTTTAGTCGTTTCGTTATTATTAGGCCAGCAACATTTTAGTATTAACACTGATGCCCTAAATCTCGGCTTTATGCTGTTTATTTTTTGTGTCGGCGTGGAAGCGGGTCCCAACTTTTTTTCTATTTTTTTTCGCGATGGGAAAAATTACCTGATGCTGGCTCTGGTAATGGTCGGTAGCGCAATGCTCATCGCCATGGGTCTGGGTAAGCTGTTCGGCTGGGATATCGGCCTGACGGCCGGGATGCTCGCCGGGGCAATGACCTCAACCCCGGTGCTGGTCGGCGCTGGCGATACACTACGCCACTTCGGCATGTCCAGCGAGCAGCTCGCCGCCTCACTCGATCACCTGAGTCTTGGCTACGCTCTGACCTACCTGGTTGGCCTGGTGAGCCTGATTGTTGGCGCGCGCTATATGCCCAAACTACAGCACCAGGATTTGCAAACCAGCGCCCAGCAAATCGCCCGCGAACGTGGCCTCGATAACGATTCCCGGCGCAAGGTCTATCTGCCGGTGATCCGCGCCTATCGCGTCGGCCCGGAGCTGGTGGCATGGGCCGACGGCAAAAACCTGCGCGAGCTGGGTATTTATCGCCAGACCGGCTGCTATATCGAGCGAATTCGCCGTAACGGCATTCTCGCTAACCCAGACGGTGACGCGGTATTGCAGATGGGCGATGATATCGCGCTGGTAGGCTACCCAGATGCCCATGCCCGTCTCGACCCGAGCTTTCGTAACGGCAAAGAGGTCTTCGACCGCGACCTGCTGGACATGCGCATCGTCACTGAAGAGATCGTGGTAAAAAATCACAATGCCGTTGGCCGTCGTCTGGCGCAGCTGAAGTTAACCGATCACGGTTGCTTCTTAAACCGCGTGATCCGCAGCCAAATCGAAATGCCCATTGACGATAACGTGGTGCTTAATAAGGGCGATGTGTTACAGGTCAGCGGCGACGCGCGTCGCGTTAAAACTGTCGCAGACCGTATCGGCTTTATCTCTATTCACAGCCAGGTGACCGACCTGCTCGCCTTCTGCGCCTTCTTCATCGTCGGCCTGATGATCGGCATGATCACCTTCCAGTTCAGTTCGTTCAGCTTCGGCATCGGTAACGCCGCTGGTCTGTTGTTTGCCGGGATCATGCTCGGCTTTCTGCGAGCTAACCATCCGACGTTCGGCTATATCCCCCAGGGGGCGCTGAATATGGTGAAAGAGTTCGGATTGATGGTGTTTATGGCCGGTGTCGGCCTCAGCGCGGGCGCGGGGATTAATAACGGCCTGGGCGCCGTCGGTGGCCAGATGCTGGCAGCGGGTCTCATCGTCAGCCTGGTGCCGGTGGTTATCTGCTTCTTGTTCGGCGCGTACGTCCTGCGCATGAACCGCGCCATGCTATTCGGCGCGATGATGGGAGCCCGCACCTGTGCGCCTGCAATGGAAATTATCAGCGACACCGCGCGCAGCAACATCCCGGCACTGGGATACGCCGGGACCTATGCTATCGCTAACGTATTGTTAACCCTGGCAGGTACGCTAATTGTCATCATTTGGCCAGGGCTACAGTAAATTTTTCAGAAAAAAACGCATATTCTCAGAACTTTTTTTACTGGCATCAGTCATAAGTAGTGCCACTGCTTTTCTTTGATGTCCCCATTTTGTGGAGCCCATCAACCCCGCCGCTTAGGTTCAAGGTTGATGGGTTTTTTGTTTTCTGCGCCCCGCTCACTCCCCTGCCAGCCTCCCCACCATTAGCCGAATCGCTTCTCTTGATAGCGGCGCTCTGTCGGTGACGAAATGTAGCGTCATACCCTCAATGAATGCATCCAGCCCGCGGGCTGTTGCCGGTTCAAACCACTGCTCGAGGGTTTGTTGGCTGCGTAACATCCAGTTCTGCATCACTGCTTTTAAATTCGGCTGGCTGCTGCAAAAGGCGTAAAGCTGGTACATCAGTTCCATATTGCGCGCGGTGGTAACCTGGGCGCTAAAAATCAGCTCAGCAATGGCGTCGCACGCCTCTTCACGGCTGCTTACGTTCGCGAAGAACTGCTGGTACTGTACCGACATCTGGCCGGTAAATACGCTGAATGCCTCCTCGACCAGCGCCTCAATACCGCTGAAATAGTAAGTCAGCGAGCCCAGTGGAACACCGGCACAGCTGGCGATTTTGCGATGCGTGACCGCATGAATTCCATGTATAGCAATCGTGTCCAGCGTCGCCTGCAAAATGCGCTCCCGACGCTGTGGGTCGTTCGGTCGACGAGCCATAAGTTTCCCTCTTTTATTCAAATGGACGCATACTCTCACGGCACGCGCTTAATATATCCCTCAGGCTGAATCGAGTCATTGAGGTCAATAAAAAAGCGGCCAGCAGCAAGCAACCTATATGTACAAATGTACACAACCTTGCTACTGTTGTCTCTATCTCTTCACTCACGGGCATTTACGGATGACAGCACAAACCTCCCGCAGAGCCCTCCAGCTACGGCTGTGGGCGCTCTTCATGTTCTTTTTTATTCCCGGATTACTCATGGCCTCATGGGCAACCCGCACGCCAGCGATACGCGATTTGCTGACGCTATCCACGGCGGAAATGGGGATTGTATTATTTGGACTATCGATAGGTTCAATGAGCGGAATTCTCTGCTCCGCGTGGCTGGTCAATCGTTTCGGCACCCGTAAAGTCATTCGCGCCACCATGTCCTGCGCGGTGGTAGGGATGCTGGTGCTCAGCGTCGCGCTGTGGTTTACATCAGCCGTTCTATTTGCTCTTGGGCTGGCCATCTTTGGTGCCAGCTTTGGCTCAGCCGAGGTGGCGATTAACGTTGAAGGCGCTGCCGTTGAACGTGAAATGAATAAAACCGTCCTGCCGATGATGCATGGCTTCTACAGCTTCGGCACGCTGATCGGTGCCGGGATTGGCATGGCGGTCACCGGTTTCGGCCTACCCGCCGCGCCGCATATTCTGCTGGCGGCGCTGGTGGCTATCCTCCCTATTGCCGTCGCCATTCGCGCCATCCCCGACGGTACCGGCAAAAATGCTGCGGAAGCCGCACGCCACGAAGGAAAAGGACTGCCGGTCTGGCGTGATACGCAACTGTTACTCATTGGGTTAATCGTGCTGGCAATGGCCTTTGCCGAAGGTTCCGCCAACGACTGGTTACCGCTGTTAATGGTGGATGGCCATGGCTTCAGCCCAACCTCCGGCTCGTTGATTTACGCAGGCTTCACGCTCGGAATGACCATCGGTCGCTTTACCGGCGGTTGGTTTATCGACCGCTACAGCCGGGTAACCGTCGTTCGCGCCAGCGCGGTGATGGGCGCGCTGGGCATTGCGCTGATTATTTTTGTCGATAGTCCGTGGGTCGCCGGCATTTCCGTGCTGTTATGGGGCCTCGGTGCTTCGCTGGGCTTCCCGCTGACTATTTCCGCCGCCAGCGATACCGGGCCCGATGCACCGAAGCGTGTAAGCATCGTGGCGATCACTGGCTACCTCGCCTTTCTCGTCGGCCCGCCGCTGCTGGGCTTCCTTGGCGAACATTTTGGCCTGCGCAGCGCGATGATGGTCGTGCTGGCGCTGGTCCTGGTGGCAGCACTGGTCGCTCGCGCGGTGGCGAAACCACAACCTGAACCTGTTTTGGAGAACAGTTAATGAGCATCAAATTGATTGCGGTAGACATGGATGGCACCTTCTTAAGCGATGCCAAAACCTATAACCGCCAGCGATTCCTTGCCCAATACCAGCGAATGCGTGAACAAGATATCCGCTTCGTCGTGGCCAGCGGCAACCAGTATTACCAGTTGATTTCGTTCTTCCCTGAGGTAGCCAATGAGATTGCTTTTGTCGCCGAAAACGGCGGTTGGGTGGTCAGCGCCGGGGACGACGTATTTAACTGCCAAATACCAAAAGCGCATTTCAATACCGTCATCGATCATCTGCAAACGCTGACTGATATTGAAATTATCGCCTGCGGTAAACGCAGCGCTTATACCCTCAATCAATATAACGATGAACTGAAGGCGATCGCAGCGAAGTATTATCATCGCCTTGAACTGGTCGACGACTTTAATCAGATTGATGATGTGATTCTGAAATTCGGCCTCAACGTACCGGATCACCTGATCCCGCAGATGCAGCCGAAGCTGCACGCTGCACTGGGCGACATGGTGACTGCGGTTGCCACCGGTTACGGCAGCATTGACCTGATAATTCCCGGGGTCCATAAAGCCAACGGCCTGCGTATCCTGCAGGAGCGCTGGGGCATTGAGAACCATGAAGTTGTGGCTTTTGGTGATAGCGGCAACGATATAGAGATGCTGCAACACGCCGGTTTCGGATTTGCTATGGCCAATGCTGCCGCCCCGGTGAAAGCCGTTGCTGGCTACGATGCGCCGCACAATAACGAAGAAGGCGTGCTGCATATTATTGATAAAGTACTAAATCGCGAAGCGCCGTTCGCCTGACGTCATCCCTGCTGCGGCGCCTGATTTCGCAGCAGGGTATTATAGAATTACTGCGGCTCGTGGGCATTACCCACGCTCTTATCCTTCAGGAAGTAGACCGTCATTGCCAGCCACAGCACCCCACTCAGCAAGTTTAACAAGCTGAAAATCCCGCTACCGCCAGATTCATAGGCATGCTTACTGACTTCAATGCCAACGGTAAAGATCAGCATTTGCAGCATGCCCATCGCCGCCGACACCGTCCCCTTGCTCATCTCACTGGCAAACAGCGTCAGGCGCACCAGGCCAGCGTTCGCCAGACCAATGCCGAACGCGTAAACGCTCAGCCCGGCGGTCATCCACAGATAGGCGTGCGTCGAGGCGACCGTTGCCACCGCAGAAATTAGCAGGCCAATCATAATCGGCCAGCCGCCGAGAATAATCAGCGAACGCACCGTTTTGCGTGAAGTCTGGCGCGCCAGCACCAGGTTACCGGCAATCAACGCGCCAAAAATGGGCACCTGCAGCAGTCCGTATTCGTAGCTGGTCGCCTTCTCGCCGCTGATAATTATCACCGGCGATTGAGCAATCCATGCCAGCAGCGGCAGGCTGACAAAACCGGTTGCCAGCGCTCCGGCGACAAAGCGCAGGTTTTTCAGCACCTCACGGTAATCGCGCCCCAGCTCTTTTACCGACAGTTTCTCGCCCATCCGAGTGGCGGTTTCCGGCATCGCCCGCTGTAGGCCAACGAAAGCGATAGCCGCCAACACGGCGAAAAGGACAAACATCATTTCCCACGGCAGAACGTGAACCCAGGCAGCCCCCACCAGCGGCCCGAGAAGCGGCGCAATCAGCGCAACGTTAGCCATCAGGGCGGTAATCTTGATACAAACCGCCTCTTCAAAGGACTCCTGTATCGCCGCATAGCCGACCGCGCCAATAAAACAGAGGCTGATACCCTGCAAAAAGCGCAGCAGCGTAAACTGCTCAATTGTTTGCGCCAGCAGCGTCGCCAGACAGGTCATGATAAACCACACGACACCGGTCAGCATCACCGGACGACGGCCGATACGGTCCGACAGCGGCCCCAGCAGCCACTGTAAAAACATACCGCCAGCCAGATAAGCGGTCATCGAGGTCGGAACCCACTCATTGCCAACGCCGAACTCTTCCACCACCGAGAGCATTCCCGGTTGGATCATGTCGTTGCCGATATAAGTGGAAAATTCGTAGAGCACCAGGCACAGCGGAAACAGCAAGGCCTGACGTCCGAGGCGCTTGCCCGAAAGCGAATAATTCTGCATGAAATCTCTTATTTAAATAAAACCGCGCAAAGTTTAATGAAAGTCGAGCCGGTGAGACAGCGAATTGTGAGCGACAACGAAAAATAGCGCCACTCAGGTGACAACATCGCCATCAGCAAATGAAAAGCCAACTGTATATATTTCGTTTATGTTTCAATTAGATTACAGGCTATATACTCTCCATTGCAGTCTGTTAACGAAGGCACAAATACGTATAAATTCGTAACAAACTGATAATTAAGACAATACTGCTTTACCTCATCGCCACCCTTTTTTAAGGTAGGCGGCTTATTGCTGACGGACTAAAGAGCCTGGATGTATGCTGGAAAATATCAACTACGCGCTGTTTGCATTGCTCAATGCAACTCCCGATTCCCCCTGGTGGGCGATTGAAATCGCGACGCTTATCGCCAAAGACCTGATTATTATTATGCCATTACTCGTGTTAGCCTTATGGCTATGGGGGCCCAATCAGCGCCAGTTGGTATTTAAGGTCATGATTGCGCTAGCTATTAGCCTCACGCTTTCATGGATATTTGGTGTTTTTTTTCCGCACGAACGTCCGTTTGCCGCCGGTGTTGGCTATAACTTCCTGCACCATTCGCCAAATAACTCCTTTCCGAGCAATCACGGTACTATCTGCTTTACCTTTGCGTTGGCCTTTATGTTCTGGCATCGACTGTGGTCTGGCGCATTGCTCCTCGGTATTGCCTGCGCAATCGCCTGGTCCCGGGTTTATCTCGGCGTCCACTGGCCAATGGACATGCTGGGTGGACTGCTGACCGCCATGAGCGCCTGCCTTAGCGCCCAGCTATTGTGGCATAGCGGAGGACATAGCCTTTACCTGCATCTACAACGGCTGTACCGCCTGTTTTTTTCGTTGCCAATCCGCAAAGGCTGGGTGCGCGGATAATCTTATTCCTGAGAAACCCATCGCGTAGTCACGGCGCTATTCCACCGCGTGACTAACCCTCTTTCGGCAGGTAAAATTGCCGCTGACGCCCTGTCGATGCAGGGCGCTTTGAGCTTAGAGGGAATATGGAAACTCGTCGTGACGAACGCATCAGCCAGCTTATTCAGGCACTCAAGCGCAGTGATAAACTCCATCTAAAAGAAGCAGCAACCCTGCTTGGTGTGTCAGAAATGACCATTCGTCGCGATCTCAATGGTCATAATGGTCCGGTGGTGCTGCTCGGCGGTTACATTGTGCTGGAGCCGCGTAGCGCCACGCACTATCTGTTAAGCGACCAAAAAACGCGCCTGGTCGATGAAAAGCGACGCGCCGCCCGCCACGCCGCCAAACTGTTAGAGCCTCATCAGATGGCCTTTTTCGACTGCGGAACGACCACGCCGTGGATCATCGACGCCATCGACAACGCCCTGCCCTTTACTGGCGTGTGCTATTCGCTCAATACTTTTCTTTCCCTTCAGGATAAGCCCCAGTGTCGGGCGATTTTATGCGGCGGCGAATTCCACGCCAGCAACGCGATTTTTAAACCTCTGAGCCTTCAGGATACGCTGAGCCATCTTTGCCCGGATATCGCGTTTTATTCAGCTGCCGGAATTGACTGCGAGCAGGGCGCAACCTGTTTTAATCTGGAAGAGCTACCGGTCAAACACTGGGCAATGAAAAGCGCTCGCTACCACGTGCTGGTGGTCGATCACAGTAAATTCGGTAAAGTTCGACCGGCGAGAATGGGCGATTTAGCGCAGTTTGATGTGATTGCCAGCGACGTTTGCCCGGATGACGACCTACAGGCGCTGGCGAAAGAAAAACAGATTTCACTACTCTACTAACCGCGCCCCGCAGGGCGCGGCCTGCATCTTAAGAGAACCAGCCGCCAAACCAGCCGTGCAGTTTCATCAGCACGAAATCAACCATCCGGCTAAAGAAACCACCTTCATTTACCGCTTCCATGACGATCAGCGGCCGCTGCTCAATGGTTTTATCATTGAGTTTAAAGTCGATAGTACCCACGACCTGGCCTTTGGTCAGCGGCGCGGTCAGCTGCGTTTCGTTCAGGGTGTAGCTGGCCTTCAGGTTTTTCAGCTGTCCTTTCGGCAGCGTAATGGAACCGGCCTCGCCCGCCCCTAACTTCGCTTCGCTGCTATCACCAAACCAGACGCGTTGGGTAATAAAGGTAGCATCCGGTTTAATCGGCGTTACGGTTTCATAAAAGCGGAAGCCCCAGGTCAGCAGTTTTTCTGACTCATTAAAACGGATGCGGTCAGTTTTGGTTCCAAGTACCACGGCAATCAGGCGCATATCATTGCCCTGCGTTGCGGAGGAAACCAGGTTATAACCTGCCCCTGCGGTGGTCCCTGTTTTCACGCCGTCGGCATTAAAGCTGGTGCTCCACAGCAGCCGGTTGCGGTTTGGCTGACGAATCTTGTTAAAAGTGAACTCTTTTTCTTTATGAATAGCGTACTCTTCAGGCACGTCATGGATCATCGCTTTAGTCAGCAGCGCCATATCACGGGCGGTACTGAACTGCCCCGGCGCATCCAGACCGTGCACGGTCATAAAGGTGGTATTAGTCAGGCCCATCTTCTGCGCATAACCGTTCATCAGGCTGACAAACGCATCCTGACTTCCCGCCACGTAGTCGGCAATCGCGATGCTGGCATCGTTGCCGGACTGAATGATGACGCCTTTATTAAGATCTTCTACCGATACCTGCATCCCCGGCTTGAGGAACATCACCGAAGAGCCGCGCAGCACCGGGTTACCGGTTGCCCATGCATCGCGCCCGATAGTCACCATGTCGGTAGACTTAATCTTGCCCGCCTTTAACGCCTGACCGACAACGTAGCTGGTCATGATCTTGGTCAGACTTGCCGGGTCGAGTTTCTCATCAGCATTGCCTTCGCTGAGCACTTTGCCGCTGGCATAGTCCATCAGGATCCAGGCTCGCGCATCAATCGACGGTGCATCGGGGAGTTGTTCTGCAGCCTGAACCGCAGGCGCAACGAGAAATAAAAGCGCGCAGCCTGCCGCGAGGCCGCGAAGGGAAAAAGCATCATGCGTCATAAGAGCCACCCAAGTATCCTTTCCAAACAAAAATATGCCGCCACACTCTTTCGGCGCCGCAGCAGCCGGTGAGTAAAGCGTACAAATGACCTTAAAGAAACAGCGAGTTGGTAAAGTTTTTAAAGTTTACGCAATATCCTCACGCCCTGCCGCAAACAGAGCAATTTTTTTGATCGCGGTTGCCTAAATATTAACTTTATTCCAACATGAATGCTCACTACGCTGCAATGGCGGCTAAATAAAAAGCAGGAGCGGATATGATTACGCTGTGGGGCAGAAACAACTCGACCAATGTGAAAAAAGTGCGCTGGGTACTGGAAGAACTCGACCTCCCGTATCAACAAATTCTGGCGGGACTTGAGTTTGGTCTGAATCACGACCCCGAATATCTGGCCATGAATCCCAATGGCCTGGTGCCGCTGTTAAAAGATGAGTCCACCGACATCGTGCTTTGGGAATCGAATACTATTATTCGCTATCTGGCCGCGCAATATGGTCAGAACCGTCTGTGGGTAGAGTCACCGGCACTGCGCGCCCAGGGCGAAAAATGGATGGACTGGTCCAACGGTTCGCTCTCTCCCGCTCATCGGCCGATTTTAATGGGGCTGGTCAGGACGCCACCGGAAAAACGCGATCCTGCGGCGATTGAAGCCGGTATCGCCGCCTGCGAGGCGTTGTTTGCCATTCTTGATGACGAACTGGCTCGGCATCCGTGGCTCTCGGGCGACACCTTTGGCCTTGGCGACATAGCCGTCGCACCGTTCGTTTATAACCTGCTGGAAACCGTAAAAACCTGGCAACCGCGCCCGCATCTTCAGCGCTGGTATCAGCAGATTAACGAGCGTCAGGCCTGGCGCAATGTGGTGATGATCCCGGTCACCTGATTTAGCCGGCTGGACTTACCCTCAGCAGCTCACCGTTGGATTCGTCGGTTAACACATACAGATAACCGTCGGGTCCAGGGCGCACATCGCGGATTCGTTTACCGCGATCGCCCAGAATTCGCTCCTGTTCCGTGACTTTATCGCCATCGACCTTCAGCACAATCAGCGACTCATCCTTCAACGCACCGATAAACAGCCGGTGCTGCCACTGTGGGAAAGTCGTCGCATCGTAAAAAGCCATACCGCTCACTGCCGGAGATTTTTCCCAGACAAACAGCGGTGCTTCGGTTCCCGCCGCTGTCTTACCTTTAGCCTCCGGAATCGGCAGGCCGCTATAATTAATACCGTGTGTCGCCAGCGGCCAGCCGTAGTTCTTACCTTTTTGCGGAATATTAATCTCATCGCCGCCGCGTGGACCATGTTCGTTCAACCACAGCGTATCGCTCCACGGATTCATCGCCATCCCCTGCGGATTGCGAATACCGTAAGACCAGATTTCAGGCCTGACGCCCGGCTTGCCGACGAAAGGATTATCGGCGGGGATTTTACCGTCAGCTGTCAGACGCACCACTTTCCCCTGTAGCTTATCCAGATCCTGGGCAGTCGAGCGCTGATTATTCTCCCCAAGGCCGATAAACAGATGACCGTGGCCATCGAACACCAGCCGTCCGCCAAAATGGTTGCCAGTTGATAGCTTCGGCAGTTGGCGGAAAACCACCTGGAAGTTTTCCAGCCGCTGGAGGTCCTCGCTCAGTCGGCCGTAGCCCACAGCAGTCCCGGCCTTACCGTCATTGCCGCCTTCGGCGTAGCTTAGCCATACCCGGCGCGACTGGGTGAAATCCGGTGCCAGTACAACATCCAGTAAACCGCCCTGCCCGCTGGCCCATACCTGCGGTACGCCGGACAGCGCAGGCGAGAGACCTTTTCCCTTCTGCCAAAGCTTGAGTTCGCCACCGCGCAGAGTAATCAGTATTCCTTTGTCGTCAGGAAGGAAGGCCAGCGCCCACGGGTGTTCAAGCTGGTCCTGCAACACCTCTACGCGCTCCTGGGCGGCAAAGGTTGTCACGGGTAACAACAACGCGGTAAGGGCTATCAGGGTAACGGTCTGGCGCATGGCATACTCCTTTTGTCAGCAATGGGATAAGGGTAGCCAGCATGGGGAAACGGGAAGGGATTTTTACATAACATTAATCAGGGGGAGCAGGCTCCCCCTTATCTCAGGCAGGGTGAATAGGCACTGAATTATTCAATTTATGAATATTTAGCGTCAATACCGCCAGACAGCTTTCCAGCTTATCTACGTTGACAGCAATGTAGGACGGGCAATCATGATGTCCGCTCATCAGGCACACCGCCGCAGAAGCGACGGC
The DNA here is from genome assembly GCF_003261575.2 of Klebsiella huaxiensis. Taxonomy (GTDB): domain Bacteria; phylum Pseudomonadota; class Gammaproteobacteria; order Enterobacterales; family Enterobacteriaceae; genus Klebsiella; species Klebsiella huaxiensis. The sequence continues at coordinate 3,950,102 of NZ_CP036175.1, forward strand.
CTCGCCCGCAAGCCGCAGAGCTTCCTTTTCCTCCGGCGCAACGGCGTGCTGCAAGCGCGGCGCATGTTCACGCATTTCATGACACAGTTCAAACAAGTTATCACGTAGATGGTCATTTTCGCTGACCGACATATAGCCTTTCGCTTTACGCAACTGTAAATAAGCATCAAGATCAATGTTGGCATTAATCAACTTATTCATAAGGTTACGATATAGTTTGTCAACAGTCATCATAGCTCCTCCTCTGTCGTCCTTTACCATAATTATAATATGGTCATTTTTCGTACAAAATGATGAGGGAGATCAATAAATATCAGTCCATTAACATCATTTACAATGTTACAACGATGGGTAAAATCCTCCCCCTACGTTCAAACAGCCTTCAAAGCCAAAACACCAATAATGTTATACGCTCTCATAAAAATAAAATTTTCAATCTGGCGATGAATAATCATTTATTGCAGCAATGATCACAAAATAGCTTAATGCTTATTGCCTGAAAAGTATTCCAGGTGTCATATCATTCCAATAAATGTATTACGTATAACATTTAATAAGAACAGCAAACGATTCGATCCTGTTTGCAACCTTTGTCTCTATCGTTTGAAGGAACAGAAATGATTACGCCCGGCAAAAGAAACTATATCTTGTTGAGTCTTTTCGATTTCCTCTATCTGTTCGCCTGGTCCTCGACCATGGCGTTTTTCGTTATCTGGACCACTCAACATCTTGGGATTAGCGCAACAAAAACTGGCTTGCTCTACTCGGTCAACGCCTTCATCGCCCTGCTGATGCAGCCCTTCTTCGGTTTTATTTCCGACAAGTTCGGCCTGAAAAAACGGCTGATCTGGATCCTGGTCGCCATGCTTCTGCCGGTTGGCCCGTTCTTTATCTACTTATATGCACCGTTGTTGGTTCATAGCTTCTGGCTGGGCGCACTGCTCGGCGGGGTATACCTGGGGATTATTTTCAACTCCGGCTGCGGGGTGATTGATTCGTATATCGATAAAATCTCGCGCCGCTATCAGTTCGAATATGGTCGCGTGCGGATGTGGGGATCGTTAGGCTGGGCGGCTGCGGCGTGGATCGTCGGCAAATATATCGACAGCAATCCGAACCTCGCTTTCTGGCTGGCCAGCTTCGCCATTGTTATCGCGGCTATCTGTTTTATGTTAACCAAAGTTGAACTGACCGAAGCGGAAATACAAAAAACCAGCTCGCTAAAAGTTTCACATGCTCTGGAGCTGGCGAAGAACGGACAGTTCTGGATGCTGCTGGTCTTTACCCTTTTCGTCACGCAAATCTACGACACCTATGACCAGCAGTTCGCTCAATACTTTTCTCTGCAGTTCCCGACACCGGAAGAAGGCAACCGATGGTACGGGATTCTGGCTTCCATTCAGGTGTGCGGCGAAACGCTGTTTTTATGCCTGATGCCGTGGTTCGTTAACCGCACCGGCGCGAAGTGGGCGCTGATTATCGCCGGACTGATTATGTCGGTGCGCATTGTCGGCTCTGCTATCCCGCTTGGTCCGGTGTGGATCGGTGCGGTAAAAATGATGCATGCGCTGGAAAAACCGCTGATTCTGGTTTCAGTATTTAAATTTATCGCCGCCAACTTCGACAACAAACTGTCATCGACGGTCTACCTGCTGGTACTGTTTGTCGCCTCCATCGCTACCGCGATTTACTCACCGCTGGCGGGCTATTTGTACGACACCATCGGCTTCGCGCACACATATTATATTCTGGGCGGCATCGCCGGACTGTTTACTCTGATCTCGATATTCACGCTTCGCGATAATCGAGAGCCGACTGCACCAGGCGCTGCGCCGGGTACAGGCGCCACACAAACGCTGTAATTCCTCAACGCCCAGGATACCCTCCTGGGCTTTTTCATCATTAAGCATGTCGTTGCTATACTATTTTGCGCAAAGACCTGTAAAATCCCTGCCCTGACCATTCCAATAATTGAACACTTTTTAAGCTATGAGCAATGTCACCCATCAGCCGAAAATCGGCTTTGTCTCTCTGGGCTGCCCGAAAAACCTCGTGGACTCAGAACGTATCCTGACCGAACTGCGCACCGAAGGGTATGACGTGGTTCCAACCTACGATAACGCCGATATGGTTATCGTAAACACCTGCGGCTTTATTGATAGCGCCGTGCAGGAGTCGCTGGAAGCGATTGGCGAAGCGCTGAAAGAAAACGGCAAAGTGATTGTCACCGGCTGCCTGGGCGCGAAAGAAGATCAAATCCGCGAAGTCCATCCGAAAGTGCTGGAAATCACCGGCCCACACAGCTACGAGCAGGTGCTGGAGCACGTCCACCACTACGCACCAAAGCCTAAGCACAACCCGTTCCTGAGCCTGGTGCCGGAACAGGGCGTTAAGCTAACGCCACGTCATTACGCCTACTTAAAAATTTCTGAAGGCTGCAACCATCGCTGCACCTTTTGCATTATTCCGTCGATGCGCGGCGACCTTGTCAGCCGTCCGATTGGTGAAGTACTGGCGGAAGCCAAACGCCTGGCAGATGCCGGGGTCAAAGAGCTGCTGGTGATTTCCCAGGACACCTCCGCCTACGGCGTTGATGTCAAGCATCGCAGCGGCTTCCATAACGGTATGCCGGTGAAAACCAGCATGGTGAGCCTGTGCGAAGAGCTGGCAAAACTGGGGATTTGGGTGCGCCTGCACTACGTGTACCCGTATCCGCACGTTGATGATGTCATCCCGCTGATGGCGGAAGGCAAGATTCTGCCGTATCTGGATATTCCGCTGCAGCACGCCAGCCCGCGTATTCTTAAAATGATGAAACGTCCTGGCTCCGCTGACCGTCAGCTGGCGCGCATCAAACAGTGGCGCGAAGTCTGCCCGGAGCTAACTCTGCGTTCAACCTTTATCGTCGGCTTCCCGGGCGAAACGGAAGAAGATTTCCAGATGCTGCTCGACTTCCTGAAAGAGGCTCGTCTTGACCGCGTCGGCTGCTTCAAATACAGCCCGGTGGAAGGCGCAACCGCTAACGAACTGGCGGACCAGGTGCCAGAAGAAGTAAAAGAAGAGCGCTGGAACCGCTTTATGCAACTCCAGCAGCAGATCTCCGCCGAGCGTCTGCAGGAGAAAGTGGGCCGCGAAATCATGGTTCTGATCGATGAAGTTGATGAAGAAGGCGCGATTGGCCGTAGCATGGCGGATGCCCCGGAAATCGACGGCGCGGTCTACCTGAACGGCGAAAGCAAAGTTAAACCGGGTGAGGTTGTGCGAGTGAAAATTGAACACGCCGACGAATATGACCTGTGGGGCAGCCGGGTTTAATTCCTTCCTCTGAACGTGTCCCGGATTGCGGCGCTAACGCGCCTTATCCGGGCTACAAAACCCTCGAACGCCTATCCCTTTATCTTCGGATCCAGCGCATCGCGCAGGCCGTCCCCTAGCAGATTAAACGCCAGTACCGTCAGGAAAATGGCGATCGCCGGGAACAGCGCAACGTGAGGGGCCATCACCATATCCGCCCGCGCCTCGTTTAGCATCGCACCCCACTCAGGGGTCGGCGGCTGCGCGCCAAGCCCTAGAAACGAAAGGCTGGCGGCGGAGATAATCGACACCCCGATACGCATCGTAAAATAGACCACAATCGACGATACCGTTCCGGGCAAAATGTGGTTAAACAGGATGTTGGCATCGCTGGCGCCAATACTGCGCGCCGACTCGATAAAGGTCTGCTGCTTAAGTACCAGCGTATTGCCGCGTACCAGACGGGCAAACGCCGGGATCGAAAAGATCGCCACCGCGATGATCACATTCGACATCCCGCTGCCCATGACCGCTACCACGGCAATCGCCAGCAGAATACCGGGGAACGCAAACAGCACGTCGCAGATGCGCATAATAATGCGATCCCACCAGCCTTCGTAATACCCTGCCAATAGCCCGAGAACGGTACCAATGACCGCGCCAATTAATACCGCGAATACCCCGGCAGCCAGCGAGATCTGCGCCCCCACCAGCACCCGGCTAAAAATATCCCGCCCTAATGAATCGACACCGAACCAATGCATCATTGACGGGCCGTCGTTAAGCCGATCGTAGTCAAAGTAGTTTTCCGCGTCGAACGGCGCAATCCACGGTGCAACGACCGCAACCGCAATCAGCAGCAGAACAAATATCCCCGCTCCCATCGCCACCGGCTGGCGACGAAAACGTCGCCAGAACTCATGCCACGGCGTGCGTATCTGCCCGGGTTTAATCCCCGGCATCGCGTTGATAACCGCTTGTCTTCTCCAGTTGAGCAATCGCACCTTACTTGTACCTGATAGCCGGGTTAATGGCGGCATAAAGTACGTCCACCACTAAATTGATAAGAATAAACTCCAGCGAAAACAGCAGCACTTCCGCCTGAATCACCGGATAGTCGCGCATCTCGACGGAGTCCACCAGCAAACGCCCAAGCCCAGGCCAGTTAAAGACCTTCTCCACCACGATAGACCCACCGAGCAGAAAGCCAAACTGTAACCCCATCATGGTGACCACCGGGATCATCGCATTGCGCAGGCCGTGCTTAAGCACCACCAGCGTCTCGCTAACCCCTTTCGCCCGGGCAGTACGCATGTAGTCTTCATGCAGAACATCGACGAACGAGGCGCGGGTAAAGCGCGCCATCACAGCCGCTACCGCCGCTCCTAGCGTCAACGAAGGCAGAATATAGTGCCGCCAGCTGTCAGCGCCCACCGTCGGCAACCAGCCCAGCTCAACGGAAAAGACTTGCATCAGCAGCATGCCGAGCGCAAACGCCGGGAATGAGATCCCGGTCACTGCCAGCGCCATACCTAAACGATCCGGCCAGCGGTTACGCCAAACTGCCGCCACGATCCCCGCCGCCATACCAAACACCACCGCCCAGCTCATGCTGGCGAGCGTTAGCCAGAACGTCGGCATAAACCGGCTGGCGATTTCGCTGCTTACCGGACGGCGCGAAGCCATCGAGGTGCCGAAATCCCCCTGCAAAATATTGCTGATATAGTGCCAGAACTGCACGTATAGCGGCTGATCGAGCCCCAGTTGCTGGCGGACCATTCCAACCACCTGCGCATCGGCTTCCGGCCCGGCAATTAGCCGCGCCGGATCGCCGGGCAGCATATGCACGAACAGAAACACCAACACCGCCACAATCAGCAGCGTAGGGATCAGCCCCAGCAGGCGTTTAATCACATAATTGAGCATGCTTCTCCTTGCGTGAAGTCCCCGCAGCCTGCGCCCGGGGAGATATACCCGTCATACTTCAAGTTTCAGGTGCGTTGGCTGCACTCGTTCACCCCAGTCACATAGTTATCTATGCTCCTGGGGACTCACGAGCTTGCCGCCTTCCTGTAACTCGAATTATTTAGGGTATACAGTTCTCTACTTAAGATCCGCCTGTTCAAAGCTAAATCCGGTATCCGGCTGGATGTAGAACCCGGTCAGATTTTTACTGTGCGCCGAGACCAGTTTTTCCACCACCAGCGGCACCCACGGCGACTCTTTCCAGATAGTATCCTGCGCGTCTTTATACAACCGCGTTTTTTCCTTCACATCGGTGGTTTTCAACGCCTCGTTGAGGTCTTTATCGACCTGAGGATTGCTGTAGAAAGCCGTGTTGAACAGGGTCGGCGGCCAGTTCTGTGAAGCAAACAGCGGCGATAGCGCCCAGTCGGCTTCACCGGTTGAGGCCGTCCAGCCGGTATAGAACATGCGTACACCGCTCTCTTTCTGCCCTTTGCCTTCCACTTCCGCCGCACGCTGGCCCGCATCCATCGCCGTCAGCTGCGCCTTAATGCCCACCTGCGCCAACTGCTGTTGGGTAAACTGCAGCACTTTCTGCGCGGTACTGTGGTTGTGCGACGACCACAGCGTGGTGTTGAATCCATTCGGATAACCCGCCTCTTTCAGCAGCTCACGCGCTTTAGCCGGATCGTACGGCCAGGCGGTGTAGCTTTCAGCATAGGCAATCGACGGCGGCACCACGCCGGTCGCCGGGGTGGCATAGCCCGCAAAGGCCACTTTCACCAGCGCCTGACGGTTGATGGCGTAGTTAATCGCCTCGCGCACTTTCGGATTATCAAACGGTTTTTGCGTCACGTTCATGCTGATATAACGCTGCATAATTGACGGGCTGGCCACCAGCTCCAGCTTGCTGTTTTTCTCCAGCAGCGGCGCCTGCTCGTAAGGGATCGGGAAAGCAAATTGCGCTTCGCCGGTCTGCAACATCGCCGCACGAGTGTTGTTATCCACCACCGGACGCCAGGTAATGGAATCCAGCTTCGGCAGCCCCTGCTGCCAGTAACCGGCGAACTTCGTCACTTTAACAAAATCGGTCTGATTCCAGGTGTCGAGCTGGTACGGACCGGTACCTACCGGATGGAAGCCAATTTCTTTACCGTATTTCTTCAGCGCCGCCGGGGAAATCATTGCCGTCGCCGGGTGGGCCAGGATATTGATAAACGCCGAGAAAGGCTGTTTAAGCGTGATTTTCACCGTTGTCGGATCTACCGCTTCGGTGCTGGCGATATTTTTATACAGGTTATAGCGCTTGAGATGATTTTCCGGATTGCTGGCGCGATCGAGGTTAGCCTTCACCGCTTCAGCGTTAAACTCGGTACCGTCCTGGAACTTCACGCCCGGATGCAGCTTAACGGTATACACCAGCCCGTCCGGGGAAACGGTATAGCTCTCCGCCAGCACACTCTGCAATTTCATCTCTTTATCAAGGCCAAATAGCCCCTGATAGAAAGACTTTGCCACTGCCTGCGACAACGTGTCGTTAGCATCGTATGGGTCAAGGGTCGTGAAGTTAGAACCGACCGCCACCACTATATCTTTTGCGGCAAAGGCCGGAGTTGTCGCCAGCGCCGAAGCGACGCCCAGCGCCAACAGCCATTTGCCTGAAACGCGTTGAGTCATGTTGTTCTCCTGAAATGCTGCGTTATTAGTGTCGTTGTTATCGTGCCAGTACGTCTGCGGCGGGTTCTCTGGCGACAAAATGTCCCGGGCCCACCTGTTGTAGCGGCGTACTGATCCCCTCTTCTCCCCGCTTGTAGATATTGCCCGGCAGCTCGTCAGACAGCAGTACGCGCTGCGGGTGACGATGCGCCGGGTCGGCAACCGGTACAGCAGCCATCAATTTACGGGTATAGGGGTGCTGCGGGTTTTCGAACACGGCGCGGCGCGGGCCAATCTCGACAATCCGCCCGCGGTACATCACCGCCACGCGGTGGCTGATGCGTTCAACCACCGCCATGTCATGGGAAATAAACAGAAACGCGATGCCCATTTCGCGCTGTAAATCGAGCATCAGGTTGATAATTTGCGCGCGAATCGACACGTCCAGCGCCGATACCGATTCGTCCGCAATCACTACCTTCGGATTGAGCGCCAGCGCGCGGGCAATACAGATGCGCTGCCGCTGGCCGCCGGAAAACTCGTGTGGATAGCGCCATGCGTGCTCCGGCTCCAGCCCGACGCGCTCCAGTAGCCAGGCCACTCGCTCTCTCGCGGCATCACCTTCCAGCAGCCGATGCACGCGCAGCGGCTCCATAATCGAATACCCCACCGTTTGCCGTGGGTCGAGAGAAGCGTAAGGATCCTGGAAGATAAACTGAATATCACGGCGCAGGGCCTGAAGCTTACTGCCTGCCAGAGTATCAATACGCTGGCCGTTAAACGTAATACTCCCACCCTGGGTTTCCACTAGCCGCAGCAGCGCCCGGCCGGTAGTTGATTTACCACAACCGGACTCGCCCACCAGGCTTAAGGTTTCGCCAGGCCATAAATCAAAGCTGACTTTTTCCACCGCATGTACCTCGCGGGTAACGCGGTTGAGAATGCCGCTGCGCAGCGGGAAACGCGCCACCAGATCGCGGACTTTAAGAATGGGTTCTCCAGCAACAACGGTATTCAGACCCTCTTGCGGCGCGCTTTGGTTGAAGAGTGGGAAGCGGCGCGGCAAATCGCTGCCGCGCATCGCACCCAATCGCGGTACCGCCGCCAGCAGCGCCTGGGTATAGGGGTGTTTTGGCGCACGGAAAATCTCTTCGACGCTGCCTGTTTCCACTGCTTCACCGCGATACATCACCAGCACTCGGTCGGCAATATCGGCGACCACGCCCATATCGTGGGTAATAAAGATAACGCCCATCGCCATCTCTTTTTGCAGGACGGCAATCAGCTGTAAAATCTGCGCCTGGATAGTCACATCAAGCGCGGTAGTGGGTTCATCGGCAATCAGCACAGCCGGGCGGCACGAGAGCGCCATCGCAATCATCACGCGCTGACGCATCCCACCGGAAAGCTGATGCGGATAACGCGACAGCATCGCTTCAGCTTCCGGGATCCGCACCTGATCGAGCATCTTTTTGGCCTCACGCAGCGCCTCATCATGCTTTAACCCCTGATGCAATCGTATTGATTCAGCGATCTGCTCACCAATGGTGAACACCGGGTTCAGCGAGGTCATTGGCTCCTGAAAGATCATCGCCATATCCGCACCGCGCACGCTGCGCATATCGGCATCAGACTGTTCGCTAAGTTCAATAACCTGCCGGTTGCGGCGACGTAGCAGCAGCTGATCGCTGCACACTTCGCTGGTCGCCGAATCAAGCAGACGCATCAGCGCCAGCGACGTTACCGATTTACCCGATCCAGACTCACCAACAATCGCCAGCGTCTCGCCGCGCCGTAGGGTGAACGAGAGGTGACGAACGGCAGAAAAAGCCTGCTGCTGCTGAGTAAACGAAACGTTCAGATCGCGTACCAGCAGAACATCATTAGCATCGATTTCCAGACTATGCGGCAACGCCCTTTCCTCTTATTCGCGATAAATTCCAATCGTGGGCGTATCGCCCGCGTAGCACCAGGCACGGTACATACCTTCGCTATTAAATGGCAATACTACGTTGCCTTCTCTGTCGACCGCAATCAGACCGCCGCAGCCGCCCAGCGCCGGGAGTTTCTCCATCACCACCCGCTCGCAGGCTTCCTGCAGACTGAGCTGGCTGTACTCCATCAGCGCCGAAATATCGTAAGCCGCCAGCGTGCGCATAAACACCTCGCCGGTACCGGTACAGGAGACGGCAACGCTGGCGTTATTGGCATAGCAGCCAGCTCCCGGCAGCGGGCTATCGCCGACGCGTCCCGGCAGCTTATTGGTCATTCCGCCAGTGGAGGTTGCCGCCGCGAGATTGCCCGCCAGATCCAGCGCCACCGCGCCGACGGTGCCCATTTTATGCCGCTCATCCAACGGGGCAGCATGGTGATCGAGCACGATATCGTCGCCTTCCTGCGCCTGACGTAGCTGCAACAGGCGCTCAGGAGTCGAAAACAGGGCGTTATCCACCCGCTCCATACCGTGGGAAGCGGCAAAATCTTCTGCGCCCCCACCAATCATCAGCACATGTGGGCTTTGCTCCAGCACCAGACGCGCTGCCAGTACCGGATTACGTAAATGCTTAACTCCGGCCACCGCTCCCGCCTGTAAACTGTAACCATCCATGACGCAGGCATCGAGTTCATGAGTGGTATCGCGGGTAAACACGGAGCCTATACCGGCGTTAAATAACGGACACTCCTCCAGCAGTCGCACCGCTTCGGTTACCGCATCCAGCGCGCTGGCTCCTTCCGCTAGCATTTTTTGCCCGCTATCGACAATCGCCGACAGCGCCGCCACGTACTCCCGCTCGCGCTCCGGCGTCAACTGGGCGCGGGTAATCGCCCCGGCGCCGCCGTGAATTGCTATAACCGCCTTGCCCATTACGCCATTCCTTAACGATAAAGTGTATATACACACCATCATTCGAGATGCATCGAGGCGGCAAGAGAAGAAATCCCCGGGAGCATAGATAACTATGTGACTGGGGTTTCTGAACACAGCCAACAAAGAGGCAGCTTGAAGGATAACGTGTATAAATATCATTATCTTGCTGACTGTCCTATACCATTTTTGAATATAGAAAGAGCAAGCAGTGATGTAAAGCTTGTACCCAGGTGGGATATAGCCTGCTTCTCTTTTCTGCCATATACCCGTCATACTTCAAGTTGCATGTGCGTTGGCTTCGTTACTCGGCTCATCCATGAGCCTCGCCCTGACGGGCCGCCGTTACACGGCGTTCAAATCTGTTCCGGACAGATTTGTCGCTCACCCCAGTCACTTACTGAAGTAAGCTCCCGGGGATGTAATGAGGGACATCCTTGTCCCTCACCAGAGGCAGCCTTCAGCTGTTCAAATTCGTTCCCGACGAATTTGTCCCTACGTCGCCGCCTGCCTGCAACTCGAATTATTTAGGGTATAATAGGCGTTTTCGATGTTTGCCCGCAGGAGAAACCCATGGATTTTACCGCCGGACTGATGCCGCTCGACACAGCCCTGACCCAGATGCTCAATCGTATTACGCCGCTGAATGCGACGGAAACCGTACCGCTGTTGCAGGCCTTTTCGCGCGTGACCGCCCATGATCTCGTTTCGCCTCTCGACGTTCCTGGCTTTGATAACTCGGCGATGGACGGTTACGCCGTTCGCCTGGCTGAACTCACCGATGGCGCGGTACTGCCGGTGGCAGGCAAGGCTTTTGCCGGTCAGCCTTTTAGCGACGTCTGGCCCGTCGGCACCTGTATCCGCATTATGACCGGTGCGCCGGTACCGGAAGGCTGCGATGCGGTAGTGATGCAGGAGCAAACCGAACAAACCGACGGCGGAGTGCGCTTTATCGCTCCGGTGAAAAAAGGGCAGAACATTCGTCGTCGTGGTGAAGATATCGCCCACGGGGCGGTCGTTTTTCCTGCGGGAACCCGTCTGACCGTCGCCGAGCTGCCGGTGCTGGCTTCTCTGGGGATTGCGGAAGTCGACGTGGTGCGTAAAGTGCGCGTTGCGGTGTTCTCCACCGGCGATGAGCTTCAGCTTCCGGGACAACCGCTTGCCGACGGGCAGATTTACGACACCAACCGCCTGGCGGTGCACCTGATGCTGCAAGAACTGGGCTGTGAGGTCGTTAACCTCGGCATTATTCCCGACGACCCGGCCAAACTTCGCGAAGTCTTTATTCAGGCTGACCAGCAGGCCGATGTGGTGATTAGCTCCGGCGGCGTTTCCGTTGGCGAGGCGGATTACACCAAAGAGATCCTTGAAGAGCTGGGCGAAATCGGCTTCTGGAAGCTGGCTATCAAACCAGGTAAACCCTTTGCTTTCGGCAAGCTCAACCACAGCTGGTTCTGCGGTCTGCCGGGCAACCCGGTTTCCGCTGCGCTGACTTTTTATCAACTGGTGCAGCCGCTGCTGGCGAAACTCTCCGGCAACGTAGGACAAACCCAGCCGATGCGCCTGCGCGTACGCGCCGCTTCACGGCTGAAAAAATCGCCGGGCCGCCTCGATTTTCAGCGCGGCGTGCTGCAACGTAACCCGGACGGTGAACTGGTCGTTAGCAGCACCGGTCATCAGGGTTCGCACATCTTCAGTTCATTCAGCCTCGGCAACTGTTTTATCGTGCTGGAACGCGAGCGCGGCAACGTTGAAGCGGGAGAATGGGTAGAAGTTGAGCCCTTTAACCATCTTTTCGGGGGGCTGTAATGGGCGTGGAGCTGAGCGATGCAGAGATGCTGCGCTACAACCGGCAAATCATCCTGCGCGATTTCGATTTTGACGGCCAGGAGCAGCTAAAAGCCTCCAGTGTGCTGGTGGTTGGCCTCGGAGGGTTGGGCTGCGCCGCCGCGCAGTATCTGGCGGCAGCTGGCGTTGGTCAGCTTACCCTGCTTGATTTCGACACCGTGTCGCTCTCCAATCTTCAGCGCCAGACCCTGCACAGCGATGCCACCATCGGCCAGCCGAAGGTTGACTCCGCCCGCGCTACGCTTGCGCGCATTAACCCCAACGTTCAGCTCACGCCGCTAAACGCGCTGCTGGATGAAGAAGCGCTGTGGGCGCAAATCGCCGCCCACGATCTGGTGCTTGACTGTACCGACAACGTCACCATCCGCAACCAGCTCAATGCCGGGTGTTTCCGGCATAAAACCCCGCTGGTCTCCGGCGCGGCGATTCGTATGGAAGGGCAAATCAGCGTCTTTACGTATCAGGAAGATGAACCCTGCTACCGCTGCCTGAGCCGTCTGTTTGGCGAAAACGCCCTTACCTGCGTCGAAGCCGGGGTGATGGCGCCGCTGGTCGGTACCATCGGTTCGCTTCAGGCAATGGAAGCCATCAAGGTTCTGACCCGCTACGGCAGCCCTGCGACGGGTAAAATCGTCATGTACGACGCCATGCGCTGCCAGTTTCGCGAAATGAAACTGATGCGTAACCCACAGTGTGAGGTGTGTGGTACATCTTAACCCTTCTCCGGCGGGCCTTGCCGCCGGATTATTTGTGACCATCCACGACTTTTTAGCGCCTGCTTTTATTCCCCCTCTCTGCTTGTTGATTTATATCAATACAACTTTCATTCGAAAGTATTTTAATCTTCATATGCAAACAAGAGGGTGAATCATGATCTTCAACATTCAGCGTTACTCCACCCATGACGGCCCGGGGATCCGCACTGTCGTATTCCTCAAAGGGTGTTCGCTGGGCTGTCGCTGGTGTCAGAACCCGGAAAGCCGCGCCCGTACGGCGGATTTGCTGTATGACGCACGCCTGTGCCTTGACGGCTGTGACCTCTGCCAGCAGGCAGCGCCGGACGTTATTACCCGCAAACTGGATGGCCTGATTATCCACCGTGAAAAACTCACCGATACGCATATTGGCAAGCTGCGTAACTGCTGCCCCACTACGGCATTAACGGTCTGCGGCGAAGAGAAAAACGTCGATGAGATTATGACGAAGGTATTGCGCGATAAACCGTTCTACGATCGCAGCGGCGGCGGCGTCACTCTCTCCGGCGGCGAGCCGTTTATGAACCCAGAGCTGGCCCGCCAGCTGTTTGAAGCCAGCCACAACGCAGGGATTCATACCGCCGTCGAAACCTGTCTGCACGTACCATGGAAATACGTCGAGCCTTCTTTACCCTTTATCGACCTGTTCCTCGCCGACCTTAAGCATGTCAATGAAGCTATTTTCCAGCAGTGGACCGACGGCAGCGCTCGGCGGGTGCTGGATAATCTGCAACGCGTGGCACAGGCCGGGAAAAAAATCATTATTCGCGTGCCGCTGATTCAGGGCTTTAACGCCAATGAAAGCGATATTACCGCCATAACCGATTTTGCCGCTGACCGCTTAAAGGTCGGCGAGATCCACTTCCTGCCGTATCACACGTTAGGAATGAATAAATACCAATTACTCAGTCAGCCCTATACCGCTCCGGACAAACCACTTGCTGCCCCCGAGCTGCTCGCCTTCGCGCAGCACTACGCTCAGAGCAAAGGTTTAACGGCGACTCTACGAGGATAACCTTATGACAACGTTGAAACTGGATACCCTAAGCCCGCGCATTCAGGCACATAAAATGGCGCTGGTGCATATCGTCAAGCCGCCGGTCTGTACCGAGCGCGCCCAGCACTACACTGAAGCCTACCAGCAACATCTGGATAAGCCGATCCCGGTACGCCGCGCGCTGGCGCTGGCCCATCACCTGGCAGAACGCACTATCTGGATAAAACACGACGAACTGGTTGTCGGTAACCAGGCAAGCGAAGTCCGCGCCGCGCCAATCTTCCCGGAGTATACGGTTAGCTGGATCGAAAAAGAGATCGACGACCTGGCCGATCGCCCCGGCGCGGGCTTTGCGGTCAGCGAAGAGAACAAACGCGTACTGCACGAAGTGTGTCCGTGGTGGCGTGGCCAAACCGTACAGGATCGCTGCTACGGCATGTTTACCGATGAGCAAAAAGCGCTGCTCGCCACCGGGATCATCAAAGCAGAAGGCAATATGACCTCCGGTGATGCGCACCTGGCGGTCAACTACCCGCTGCTGCTGGAAAAAGGCCTTGACGGAATGCGTGCTAAAGTCGCCGAGCGCCGTTCGCGCATTAATCTGACGGTACTGGAAGACCTGCACGGCGAGCAGTTCCTGAAAGCCATTGATATCGTGCTGGAAGCAGTGAGCGAGCACAGCAAGCGCTTCGCTGAGCTGGCGCGCAGCATGGCGGCGACAGAGACCCGTGAATCCCGTCGCGACGAGCTGTTGGCCATTGCCGAGAACTGCGACATTATCGCCCACGAACCGCCGAAGACCTTCTGGCAGGCGCTGCAGCTGTGCTATTTCATTCAGCTGATTCTGCAGGTCGAATCCAACGGTCACTCGGTCTCTTTTGGCCGCATGGACCAGTATCTCTACCCGTACTACCGCCGCGACGTCGAACTTGAGCAGTCTCTGGACCGCGAGCACGCCATTGAGTTGCTGCACTGCTGCTGGCTGAAGCTGCTGGAAGTGAACAAAATTCGCTCCGGCTCGCACTCTAAAGCCTCCGCCGGTAGCCCGCTGTATCAGAACGTCACCATCGGCGGTCAAAATCTGGTAGACGGCGTCGCGCAAGATGCAGTGAACCCGCTCTCCTACGCGATTCTAGAATCCTGCGGTCGCCTGCGTTCTACGCAGCCAAACCTCAGCGTGCGTTACCACGCGGGCATGAGCAACGACTTCCTCGACGCCTGCGTGCAGGTGATTCGCTGCGGCTTCGGGATGCCGGCGTTCAACAACGACGAAATCGTTATTCCGGAATTTATCAAGCTCGGCATTGAGCCGCAGGACGCCTACGATTATGCCGCTATCGGCTGCATCGAAACCGCGGTCGGCGGCAAGTGGGGCTATCGCTGCACCGGGATGAGCTTTATCAACTTTGCCCGCGTGATGCTGGCGACGCTGGAAGGCGGCCGTGATGCCACCAGCGGTGAAGTTTTCCTGCCGCAAACGCACGCGCTGTCGAAAGGTAACTTTGATAACTTCGACCAGGTGCTGGCCGACTGGGATACGCAGATCCGCTACTACACGCGCAAATCTATCGAGATTGAGTATGTGGTCGACACCATGCTGGAAGAGAACGTGCACGATATTCTCTGCTCGGCGCTGGTTGATGACTGTATCGAGCGCGCGAAGAGTATCAAACAAGGCGGCGCTAAATATGACTGGGTTTCCGGTCTGCAGGTCGGTATCGCTAACCTCGGCAACAGCCTGGTGGCGGTGAAGAAACTGGTGTTCGATCAGGGCGTCATTGGACAGCAAGAGCTGGCAAAAGCGCTGGCTGAAGACTTTGAAGGCCTGACTCACGAGCAGCTACGCCAGCGCTTAATCAACGGCGCGCCGAAATACGGCAATGACGAAGACAGCGTTGATATCCTGCTGGCCCGCGCTTACCAGACCTATATCGATGAGCTGAAGCAGTATCATAACCCGCGCTACGGTCGCGGCCCGATTGGCGGTAATTACTACGCCGGGACATCGTCTATTTCCGCTAACGTCCCGTTCGGCGCGCAGACCATGGCGACGCCGGATGGCCGCAAAGCGCATTCACCGCTGGCGGAAGGAGCAAGCCCGGCTTCCGGTACCGACCATCTGGGGCCGACCGCGGTTATCAGTTCGGTGGGTAAGCTGCCAACCGGTTCAATTCTTGGCGGCGTGCTGCTGAACCAGAAGCTGAACCCGGCAACGCTGGATAACGAGTCCGATAAGCAGAAACTGATGGTGCTGCTGCGCACGTTCTTCGAGGTACATAAAGGCTGGCATATTCAGTACAACATCGTGTCGCGCGAGACGCTGCTGGAAGCGAAGAAACACCCTGACCAGTATCGCGATTTAGTGGTCCGCGTCGCCGGGTACTCGGCATTCTTTACCGCCCTGTCGCCGGATGCGCAGGACGATATTATCGCCCGTACCGAGCATACGCTGTAAGTTAAATCCCCCGGAGGCGGCGCGTTGCGCCTGTCCGGGCTACCCGACGGCACAAGCCCCGTAGCCCGGACAGCCGGTAGCCCGGGTAAGGCGTTTACGCCGCAACCCGGGGTTTTATGCTGCACAGCAGTGAACGCAAACTTTCATTCGAAATAAATTTGTGCTCCACATCACATTGTAATTAGAATGTTGCTGGTCGAAGTTAAGCCAGGAGCATTTGTTATGATTGTTAAAGTTATCGTCACCGATATGGACGGAACTTTTCTCAATGACGCCAAGCAGTATGACCGCTCGCGTTTTCTCGCGCAGTTCGCGCAACTCCAACAGCAGGGTATCGAATTCGTTGTCGCCAGCGGCAACCAGTACTACCAGCTGATCTCATTTTTCCCGGAAATCCGCGAGCAGATCTCCTTCGTTGCCGAAAACGGCGCGCTGGTATATGAACACGGTCAACAGCTGTTCCACGGCGAGCTCACCCGCCACGAATCCCAGATAGTGATTGGTGAATTGCTCAAAGACCCACAGCTCAACTTCGTCGCCTGCGGCCTTGAAAGCGCATACGTCAGCGACCGTGCGCCCGACGCCTTTGTCGCGCTGATGTCAAAGCACTATCATCGCCTGCAGCGCATCAGCAACTACCACGATATTGACGATAAGCTGTTTAAGTTTTCGCTTAACCTGCCGGATAGCGAAATCCCCCTGCTTATCGACAAACTGCACGTCTCGCTGGACGGCATCATGAAGCCGGTCACCAGCGGCTTTGGCTTCGTCGATTTGATTATCCCTGGCCTGCATAAAGCCAACGGTATCAGCCGCCTGCTTAAGCGCTGGAACATCTCGCCGCAGGCGTGTGTCGCCATCGGCGACAGCGCGAACGATACGGAGATGTTAAAGCTGGTGAAATACTCCTTCGCGATGGCCAACGCCGCCGAAAGCATCAAAGCAGTGTCCCGTTTTGCTACCGATGACAACAACCATGACGGTGCGCTAAATGTTATTCAGGCCGTCCTCGACCACGCTACTCCTTTCAACGAATGATCTCTCACCGGAGCATTTCTGCTCCGGTTTTCCGTTTTGTGCACCTCCGCATAATTTTAAACTTGCATTAACTTAATTTTAACTTAAATTAACGTTTGTAAGATTAATTGCTTTCGAATGAAAGATGAGAGGTCATCATGGTTGTTACCCATACCTGTGAAACACTACCCGCCGACCATAAAGCGGCAATCCGCCAGATTAAGCAGGACCTGCGCACGCAGATCGGTGACGTGCAGGCGGTGTTCGATCGGCTGACGGCGCGCATCACCACACGCCTGGAGGAAATTGACGCCCTTAAAGCCAACGGCCAGGATGTCTGGCCGGTCATTCCGTTCAGCGATATTGCGCAGGGCCAGGTAACGGATGCCCAGCGCGAAGCCATCAAGCGTCGCGGCTGCGCGGTCATCAAAGGTCATTTCACCCGTGAACGGGCGCTGGCATGGGATAACTCAATGCTGGAGTATCTCGACCTCAACCATTTCGATGATGTCTATAAAGGCCCCGGAGATACCTTCTTCGGTTCACTGGATGCTTCGCGCCCGGAAATTTATCCGATTTACTGGTCACAGGCGCAAATGCAGGCTCGCCAGAGTGATGAAATGGCTGCCGTACAGTCATTCCTCAACCGCCTGTGGACTTTTAACCGCGACGGTAAGCAGTGGTTTGACCCGGATGTAAGCGTAATTTATCCAGATCGCATTCGCCGCCGCCCGCCGGGAACCACGTCAAAAGGTCTGGGTGCGCATACCGATTCCGGCGCGCTGGAGCGCTGGCTGCTGCCGGCCTATCAAAAAGTCTTTGCCGACGTTTTTAACGGCAATATCGATGCTTACGATCCGTGGGATGCGGCCCATCGTACCGAAGTGGAAGAGTATACCGTCGATAACACCACTAAATGCTCGGTATTCCGCACCTTCCAGGGCTGGACCGCACTCTCCGATATGATCCCCGATCAGGGCCTGCTGCACGTGGTGCCAATTCCTGAAGCGATGGCTTACGTGCTGCTGCGCCCTCTGCTCGACGATGTACCGGATGATGAACTGTGCGGCGTCGCGCCGGGTAAGGTGCTGCCGATTTCAGAAAAATGGCACCCGCTGTTGATCAAGGCCTTAAGCTCTATTCCGGCGCTGAATGCGGGCGATTCGGTGTGGTGGCACTGTGATGTGATTCACTCGGTCGCACCGGTAGAGAATCAGCAAGGTTGGGGCAACGTGATGTATATCCCCGCGGCGCCGATGTGCGAGAAAAACCTCGCCTATGCGCATAAGGTCAAAGTGGCGCTGGAGAAAGGCGCTTCGCCGGGTGATTTCCCGCGTGAAGATTATGAAGTCGACTGGAAAGACCGCTTTACCCTGGATGATTTAAATATCCACGGCAAGCGGGCTTTGGGAATGGCATAACGAGGTAGCATTTCAACCGAACTCTCCCCCCGGTGGCGCTGCGCTTACCGGGGCTACGGGTTCACCGCTGTCCGCGAGTCGCTAGCCCGGATCAGGCGCATTAGCGCCGCAATCCGGGAAAGACAACGGGAAAATTATTCGACGCCTTTGCTGCGCAGGTAATCTTCGTAGTTACCGGTGAAGTCCACCACGCGCTCAGGCGTAATCTCAATGACGCGGGTTGCCAGCGAACTGACGAATTCGCGGTCGTGGGAAACGAAGATCAGAGTGCCCTGATACATCTCCAGCGCCATGTTTAGCGATTCAATCGATTCCATATCCAGGTGGTTGGTCGGTTCGTCCATTACCAGGATGTTCGGCTTCTGCATCATCAGCTTACCGAACAGCATACGGCCCTTCTCACCACCGGAAAGTACTTTTGCAGGCTTCTTGATATCGTCCTGGCTGAATAGCAGACGGCCGAGGAAGCTGCGCACCACCTGCTCGTCGTCGCCTTCCTGTTTCCACTGGCTCATCCAGTCAAATACCGTCAGGTCGTTTTCAAATTCGTATTCATGATCCTGCGCGTAGTAACCAATCTGCGCGTTTTCGGACCATTTAACGGTACCGTTATCCGGCGTCAGCTCACCCACCAGCGTTTTCAGCATGGTAGATTTACCCACACCGTTGGCGCCAAGAATGGCAATCTTCTCGCCCACTTCCAGCAGCAGATTGAATTTTTTAAACAGCGGGTTGTTATCAAAACCTTTCGCCAGCTCTTCGACTGCCAGCGCGTTACGGAACAGTTTCTTGTCCTGCTCAAAGCGAATGAACGGGTTTTGACGGCTGGAGGCTTTCACTTCATCAAGCTTGATTTTATCAATCTGACGGGCGCGAGAAGTCGCCTGACGTGATTTAGAAGCGTTGGCGCTAAAGCGGCTGACGAAGGATTGCAGATCGGCAATCTGCGCTTTTTTCTTGGCGTTATCGGACAACAGACGCTCGCGGGCCTGAGTAGCGGCGGTCATGTATTCATCATAGTTACCGGCATACACGCGCAGCTCGCCGTAGTCGAGATCCGCCATGTGGGTACAGACCATGTTGAGGAAGTGACGGTCGTGCGAAATGATGATCATGGTGCTGTCGCGCTCGTTCAGCGTCTGCTCCAGCCAGCGAATGGTGTCGATGTCGAGGTTGTTCGTCGGTTCATCGAGCAGCAGGATGTCCGGATTAGAGAACAGCGCCTGAGCCAGCAGCACACGCAGTTTCCAGCCGGGAGCCACTTCGCTCATCGG
Source organism: Klebsiella huaxiensis (assembly GCF_003261575.2). Classification (GTDB taxonomy): domain Bacteria; phylum Pseudomonadota; class Gammaproteobacteria; order Enterobacterales; family Enterobacteriaceae; genus Klebsiella; species Klebsiella huaxiensis. Next base: position 3,969,650 of record NZ_CP036175.1, read on the forward strand.
ACCGTAATGCTGTTCCACCGGAATGCCGACGCCCAGCAGCAGCTCACCGGCGCGCGCTTCGGCAGAATAGCCGTCCATCTCGCCATACAGCACTTCGAGGTCAGCCACTTTGTAGCCGTCCTCTTCGCTCATCTCCGCCAGAGCGTAGATACGATCGCGCTCCTGCTTCACTTCCCACAGCTCACCGTGGCCCATGATAACCGTATCCAGCACGCTAAACTCTTCAAACGCGAACTGATCCTGACGCAGTTTACCGATACGTTCGTTTGGATCGATGGAGACGTTGCCAAGCGTCGGTTCCAGATCGCCGCCGAGGATCTTCATAAAGGTCGATTTACCGCTACCGTTGGCACCAATCAGGCCGTAACGGTTGCCGCCGCCAAATTTGACGGAAATGTTTTCGAACAGCGGCTTACTGCCGAACTGCATGGTGACGTTGCTGGATACTAGCACGGGGTTATCCTGAAAATAGAGAATGAGAAGTGTGATGAACCAGACATTATGCCAGCAAATGCTTCACTTTTCACGGGTCGTAATAAAATCGTAGCGGGCGCTTGTGTTAGGGTCATTGTCATATTGCGCGGTTACACTGCTTGATGCGTAATTTTTCTCCATAAATTCGGAAGGAACCTATGACCACTCTCTCCCGCCATCCGGCTTTCTTATCGCTACAGGGCGGCATCAACTTTCGTGACCTGGGCGGTCAGCGCACCGCCGACGGTCGCCATGTGCGTTCAGGTAAACTGCTGCGCTCCGGTTCGCTGCATATGATGACCCACGATGACTTAAGTCAGCTGGATACTATTCCTCTTAGCCGGGTAATTGACTATCGCGACCCGGCTGAAGTGAATCGCAGCCCCGATAAGCTGAACGAACTGGCGCACTATCTCAATGCTCCCGCCAACCCGCACGTTCGCGACGTCAATGCGAAAGTGACAGAGCTGAATGCCTCGACGCTGAATGCCCTGAATGGCGAGCAATTTATGATCGAACTTTATCGCCAGCTGCCGTTTAATAACGCCGCCTATCGCCAGTTCACCGGATGGCTGATGGAGCCTTTCGATGGCGCGCTGCTGCAGCACTGCGCGGTGGGTAAAGACCGTACCGGCGTCGGCTGCGCCCTGACGCTGCTGGCCCTCGGCTGTGATACCCATACGGTGATGGAAGAGTACCTGCTCACCCACGGCATGCTGACTCAGGTTGAAAATTTTATGCTCAACTCGCTCGGCGATGAGCTGACCGCTCGCGGGCGGCAAAATCTGGCCGAAATGATGACGGTGCAGGAGTCATATCTCGCTGCCGCGCTCGGCGCAATTAATGAGCGATATGCCAGCGTTGATAGTTGGCTGGAAAAGGAGTATCAGCTCACGCCGCAGGCGCGAGAAGCGCTTCAATCAAGACTTCTGGAGGGGTAGTCCCCTCCGGCCTGGATGCCACAAATTGCGACAACAGCCAACGCCCGCAGGCTACACTCAAAACAGCACGGGGAAAAAAATGTGATTTCGTACACATCTCATTTACCTGTTTGCCGGAATGCACATATAATGCGCTCCCATCGACTCCCTGTTTAATCTGACAAAGGCCTGTGTGGCATTGTTTTCGCCAACGACATAAAGAATATGAAATTATCGACTCTCTTCGCGGCAGCCTTCGCCATCGTGGGCTTTTGCAACACAGCTTCTGCTGTAACCTATCCACTGCCTACCGATGGCAGCCGTCTGATTGGCCAAAACCAGGTCATCACCATCCCGGAAGGCAACAAGCAGCCGCTGGAATACTTTGCCGCCGAATATCAGATGGGCTTATCCAACATGTTGGAAGCCAACCCTGGCGTGGACACTTTCCTGCCAAAGGGCGGTACCGTACTGAATATCCCGCAGCAGCTGATTCTGCCGGACACCGTGCATGAAGGTATCGTTATCAACAGCGCGGAAATGCGCCTGTACTACTATCCGAAAGGCACCAACACGGTGATCGTGCTGCCTATCGGTATCGGTCAGTTGGGTAAAGATACGCCGATCAACTGGGTGACTAAAGTTGAGCGTAAAAAAGCCGGCCCGACCTGGACCCCAACCGCCAAAATGCACGCTGAATATATTGCCGCAGGTGAACCTCTGCCAGCCGTTGTCCCGGCAGGTCCGGATAACCCGATGGGCCTGTACGCATTGTATATCGGCCGTCTGTACGCTATCCACGGTACTAACGCCAACTTCGGTATCGGTCTGCGCGTGAGCCACGGCTGCGTGCGTCTGCGTAACGAAGATATCAAATTCCTGTTTGACAACGTGCCGGTCGGCACCCGCGTTGAGTTTATCGATGAGCCGGTAAAAGCCACTACCGAGCCTGACGGCAGCCGCTTCATTGAAGTACACAACCCGCTGTCCACCACAGAAGCGCAGTTCCAGGACGGTGAAATCGTGCCGATTAACCTGACCAAGTCAGTGCAGGCTATCACTGGCCAGACGGATGTTGATCAGAGCGTGGTTGATCAGGCCATTCAGAACCGTTCCGGTATGCCGGTGCGTCTGAACTAAGCTGGTAAGAAAAAACAGAACGGCGGGCCTGGTGCCCGCCATTTTTTTATCCGTTATTCACCAGGATGATCCCGCCATGATCGTAGCGGTAGTGGCAATGGGCATACTCCAGCGGCGTCCCGTCCTCCAGATAGATAACCTGCTCAACCTCCAAGACCGGATCGCTCACCTCGCAGTTGAGATGCTCCTTATCCAGGTCTTGCGGTTTTATCGCCCGCACTACGCGATACGACCCCATCATTTTTAGCCCCAACGTCTCCTGCACGTAGCGGAACACCGAGCTTTCCAGATGACTTTTATTCAGGCCGGGCACCAGCGCAACGGGCATCACGGTCAAATCCAGCGATACAGGTTCGTCGTTGAGCAGGCGCAGACGAACGAAATCATAGACCGGGGCGTCGGCGTCGATCAGCAGCGACGTTTGCTCTTTCTCGCTGGGAAAACGCAGCTCAAAGCGAATCACCCGGCTGGTCACTTCTCCTAAATGTTCCCAGGTTTTCGTCGCACCAAAATAGTCGCTGCCGGGTAGCTCCCACTGCGAAAGCTGGAGAAAATTCTTGCGCACAAAGGTGCCCTGCCCCTTACGGGTGTAGATAAGTCCTTCGACGATAAGCTGGCGCATCGCCTGCTGGATGGTCATCCTGCTGGTGCTAAATTCCGCCGCTAACGCGAACTGGTCGGGTAATGGCGCGCTGGCCGGATACTGCTGGCTGATGATGCGCTTTTTAATTTCCCGCGCGATATTCAGATATTTGGCCGTCATTGCCCGATCCTTTTGCTTTGCTGATGGTGGCTGGCGGGCAGAATACACTATCTGCCCGCCTGACGCGCCGTCACATCTCTTCGCCGTTGCTGTGAATAGCCTGCTTCAGCCAGGCATAGCTTTTCTTCGGCACGCGTTTGAGGTCTTTCAGATCGTGATTCTCGCGGTTAACGTAGACCACGCCGTAGCGTTTGCGCATATCGCCCTGCGAGCTGAGAATGTCGATCAATCCCCAGCCCAGGTAGCCAATCACCTGCGCGCCATCCTCAAACATTGCTTCTTTCATGGCGTTGATATGATCGCGATGATAGGCAATACGATAATCGTCAGCCACTTCGTTTTCGCCATCCCAGGATTCAATCACCCCTATACCATTTTCAATCGGGAACACCGGCAGCCGCCAGTCGTTGTAGTAGCGGGTGATGATCATGCGAAAGCCCACAGGGTCAATCTGCCAGTTCCACTCGGTGGCCTGCAGATATTCATTCTTTTTATCACCAAACTGCATGTAGTTGTTCACCGGCGTGCCTGGCGGGATCGGGTCGCTATCAAGAGCCTTGCTGGCGTAGTAGCTAAAGGCCAGATAATCGATTTTTACCCTCGCCATCAGCGCCAGATCGTCCGGCAGATAAATATCGTCGAAGCCTTCGCGGGCCACTACATGCATCACTTCCGGGCTGTAGCCCTCCCCGGCGTATGCGCGCAGCAGGTTCTGGTTTAAGAACTCATCAAGCTGCTGGGCACAGAGCATATCGCGCGGTTTGCAGGTTGCCGGATAAACCAGCGCATGGGCCAGCATACCGCCCATCAGGCACTGAGGTTTGCTCTGGTGCAGATACTGCGTCAGATGGACGTGGGCCATCATCACATGGTGCTGAATCTGATAGAGCTCGCGCAGAGTTTTCTCGCCGCGCATATAGCCTGAAATCAGAAACGCGTCCGGCATATGGTAGAGATTCTGTTCATTAAAGGTCAGCCACCACTTCACCTTATCGCCAAAGCAGTCGATCATCTTCTGCCCGTAGCGGATAAAGGCCTCCATTACGCGGCGGTCGGTGAAACCATTGTAGCGCTCCGCCAGCGACAGCGGCATATCGAAGTGATAGAGACAGATCATCGGCTCGATGCCGCGGGCGATCAGCTCATCAATAAACTGGTGATAGAAGTTGATCCCCTCTTCGTTGAATTCGCCATCGCCTTGCGGACATACGCGGCTCCAGGCAATCTGAAAGCGGTAGCAGTTCATCCCCAAATCTTTCATGAGATCAAAATCTTCCCGGTAGCGGTGGTAAGAGTCGGTGGCGACCTTCCAGTCAGAAGCAAATTCCGCAGGCTGGCGGATATCGTAGACCGACATCCCCTTGCCGCCTTCATTCCACGCCCCTTCGGTTTGCATACTGGAAACCGAGTTACCCCATAGAAAATCTGCCGGTAGTGTTTTATTCATGATCCGCACCTATATGACTAGTCATTTAAATTTCATGACTAGTCATATAGGTGAAATTGTATCAACAAGCAAAGACCAGGATCGTTTTTTGTGAGCACCGCGCATAAAAAAACCGGATCGCAGTATTCACGATCCGGCTTGCAGAGAGAAAAGGAGAGCGAATTACCTGAATACAGTTATCAGCCCGTAGCCCACCAGCGCCGCCCACAGCAGCATGGGGATAGAGTAGAGGTGAAAACGCCACCAGATACGGCGATCGCCCGCCATACGCAGCGCAATCAGGTTCGCCAGAGAGCCCGGCAACAGGCCAAAACCGCCCACGTTGACCGCCCAGGCCAGCAGCACCGAAGGCGGAACGTAGTTAAGCAGCAAGATAGTCGCCGGAACGTTACTGATAAACTGCGACAGGCCAATCGTCGTCAGCCACAAACCTCCCGGAGAGAGCTGTCCGACGCCGTTGAGCGCATGCTGTAGAACCGGTAGCTGGGTCAGCAGGTGAACGTCAATGAACATCGCCATAAAGACCAGCAGCAGCGACCAGTCGACGTTAATAATCACCGCCCGCGCCAGCAGCAGAAAACCCAGCGCAATCAGCACCAACCCCCACAGCTCTTGCTTGAGTTCTAACGCGGTCAAAAAGACCAGATAGAACGCCAGGCAGCTCCAGACCAGATTCGGCCGCCATGAAGGCGATCTGTCGCTACTCTGATAGTTAAGGGGCTTCGCAGGAAAACAGAACCAGCACAGCGCCAGCAGAGTGATCATCATCGCCGCCGCCAGGGGCAGCATCTGACCGATGAAAGCCGGGAAAGAGAGGCCGGAACGCCCCCACAGCAGGATGTTTTGCGGGTTGCCGATAGGTGTCAATAAAGACCCAGCGTTGACCGCCAGCGCTTCAAAAATAATTAATCGGCTGGTTGGAATAGCGCACCATTTTTTTAGCGTCAGCGTAAGCGGCACGACGATAAACAGCGCGACATCATTGGTTAAGAAAGTGGAAAGCAGCGCGGCGGCCAGCACCATAAAAATGGCTAACTGACGCTCGGTCACAAAACGGCGCGCCATTTTGCGGCCGAGCACATCAAAGTAGCCGCTAAGTTCGATGCCTTTGGTCAGTAGCATCAGCCCGCTAAGAGTAATAATCGTGTGCCAGTCAATGGCGTGAAGCCAGCTTCCGGGGGCAAACGGGACAAAAAAGCTTAAAACAACGCCAACAATCAGCAGCAGATGTAAAAAGCGGTCGCGGGCCAGCGACTGAACAAAGACGAGATTCATTCCCCCTGCGACCCCTGCTTAAGGGTAAATTGTTTAAACATCGCCAGCGTCTCTTCGCTGACATGGTGCTCCATCCCTTCGGCATCGCGACGGGCTATCTCTGGGCTGACCCCAATCACCAGTAAAAAGTTTTCGACGATTTGGTGACGTTCACGGCTCTCGTGCGCCAACTTCTCGCCTTCAGGAGTTAAAAAGATCCCTCGCCACGGGATCTGCTCGATCAGCCCAACGCTGGCCAGTCGTTTTAACATTTTCGCAACCGTAGGCTGCGATACGCCGAGACGTGCGGCCATATCTACCTGACGAGCCTCACCCACTTCGAGGATCAGATCGGAGATAAGCTCGACGTAGTCATCAATTAACTCCCGACGATGCGCCTCGCGCACCTGACGAAACCCTTCAACGTGTTCTTCGACATTCACTAGCTGCGTCACTTTTTTAGTTATTGGCTTACCTGCGCGACGGTTCATTGTGCTTCCTCATTCCTGTGACGCATCAAGCATCATCTAAAAGGACCTCCATTGTAATGGATCGTGCACAGAGAACAAAAATTTAACGTTTTAGCCATAGCTATACAATATAGCCTGTGCTATATCTGTATGTAATACACACATCCTTCAAGGAGCGAAGGACGAAATTACAGGAGGTCACCATGAACGAATTCAAGAGGTGCTTAAACGTGTTTACTCATTCCCCTTTTAAAGTTCGGTTAATGCTTGTCGGTATGCTGTGCGATCTGATCAACGGCAAACCTCAGCAGGATAAACCGAAAAACTAATGCGGCGTCGCGGTACGCCGCTTCATTTTTCTGCCACAATTCCCCGCCACACTGTCCGGTTACTCCGTATTTCTGCGACTTTTTTCAAGTTTTGTAAGCATCCTCCCAAAACAATCTGTTATGGATAGTTGACCTTAACATTTGCAAGCCCTATCTTTTGTCAGCCCTGCCACTACTGCGGCTCGCAGAGACCCTCTTCAGGCACTGTCCAGCAGGTTTTACCCCTTGATGCCAGGGGACGCACATGGCTCTTTTTTGATTGTTTATTATGAATGTCACGCTGAAAGAAACGCTGGTCGCCCGCGGAGTGGTACTGAACCCATGGACAGGATTCTACTTTTTACAATCGCTGTTTATTAACCTGGCGCTGGGCTACGATTTTAGCCTGCTCTATACCGTTGCTTTTACTTGCGTACTGCATCTGCTATGGCGGAGCTTTCCGCGTGCGCAAAAAGTGGTGATTGGCGCTTATTCGCTGTTAGCAGCGATGTACTACCCTTTTGGCCAGGCCTATGGCGCGCCAAATTTCAATACGCTGCTGGCGCTGCATGCCACCAATATAGAAGAGTCCACCGAGATCCTGACGATCTTCCCGTGGTACAACTATCTGCTGGCGGTGTTTATCTTTGTACTCGGGGTAATTGCCGTACGCCGTAAACCGGAAGCGTCAGCGAGCTGGGGGAAAATCGACACCCTCGGCCTGCTGTTCTGCATCGGCATTTTCTTTCTGCAGCCGGTGCAAAACCTCGCCTGGGGCGGCGTCTTTAAGGTTATCGACACCGGCTACCCGGCCGTGCGCTTCGTGAAAGATGTGGTGGTCAATAATAATGAAGTGCTGGATGAGCAGGCACGAATGGCTCAGTTAGCGAACATGAAAGATAGCTGGCACGTGCTGGCGGTGAAGCCAAAATATCATCTGTACGTCGTGGTTATCGGGGAGAGCGCGCGTCGCGATGCGCTCGGTGCCTTCGGCGGCCACTGGGATAACACGCCATTCGCCAGTTCGGTAAAAGGCTATCTGTTCAATGACTACATCGCTGCCAGCGGCTCTACGCAGAAGTCACTGGGCCTGACTCTCAATCGCGTCGTCGATAATAAGCCGCAGTTTCAGGATAACTTCGTCACCCTCGCCAACCGTGCCGGTTTTCAGACATGGTGGTTTTCGAATCAGGGGCAAATTGGCGAATACGATACGGCGATTGCCAGTATCGCCAAACGCGCGGATGAAGTGCAGTTCCTCAAGAACGGCGATTTCGAAGCCAATAAAAACACCCAGGATGAGCAGTTATTAAAGCTGACCGCGCAGGTGCTCGCCACCCGCCGTTCCCAGCCGCAGCTGATTGTCCTGCATCTGATGGGCTCGCACCCGCAGGCCTGCGATCGCACCAAGGGAAAATACACCGTTTTCGTTCAGTCGAAAGAGACCTCCTGCTATCTCTACACCATGACGCAAACCGATACGCTGCTGAGCAATCTTTATAGCCAGCTACAAAACTCCGGCGACACTTTCTCGATGACCTATTTTTCCGATCATGGTCTGGCGTTCAAGGAGCGTGGGAAAGAGGTGCAGTACCTGGCGCACGATGATAAGTATCAGCAGAACTTCCAGGTGCCGTTTATGGTGCTGTCCAGCGACGATAAAGCGCATAAGGTCATTAAAGCGCGGCGCTCGGCCAATGATTTCCTCAGCTTCTTCTCGCAGTGGACCGGGATCAGCGCTCAGGAGATTACCCCGCGCTATCGTTTTATCTCCGAGCAGAAAGCCGGGGCGACGTACATCACCAACTTCCAGTTGAAGAAAGTGGACTACACACATTTGGGCACCGACGCTTTCACCGTCAATTAAGTCTGACGACCTGAAATCACAGGCAAAAAAAATCCGCCCCTCGAGGCGGATTTTTTACATCACCGAAGTGATTAGAAGCGGTAACCTACGCCAGCAATCCAGGTGCCAACGTCAACGTTACGAATACGAGACTGCTCGTAGGAGAAGTCCAGAGCAACGTTTTCGATCGGGTTGAACTGCAGGCCAGCACCGTAAGAGAAACCGTAGTCGCTCATATCAGATTTGTTCGGGTAGCTGTTGTCCTGGAATTTACCGTAACCAACACCCACTACACCGTAGATGCTTGCCCAGTCATTCAGACGGTAAGCCGGACCAGCGGTGATACCGTAGTACTGGCCTTTCTTGTAAACGCCATCTTCGGTACGATCTTTAGCGGTATAGGTAAAAGAACCGATAACGCCCAGCGGGTTATTGTCTTGCTCGTAGCGGTACTTCAGGTTGAAACCACCTGCTTTGTTCGCTTCGCCCTGCATGTCGCTCTGAGCGTAACCACCGGTAACGGTAGACGTTGCAGCGAAAGCAGTGGTACCTACGGATGCAGCCAGAACAACGGCCAGTGCTGAAAAACGTGCAATTTTATTCATAACCACCTCAAATGTGTTTCTAATAAGTCCTAAGCCTTAAATATATCAAAAACTTTTGGGAAACTCTTTTCACTTTACAGTGTCTAACGAACTTTTTCATGTAACTAAAGGTTTCTACGTTTCTATAACAAACTGGAAAACAAACCCTTTTTACAAATATAGTCCTATTAAGGCTCATAAAGCGCCAGACATGCATCCAGATAATTCCTAATCATCCGGTGAATTTATCTTCGCACCTCATCTCATTGTACTGCTCCTTGGGCGGATTATTTCAACATTAGCTAAACCGCCGCCGGGTAATTCCTTTACACTGGAACCTTTACCGCGTTTGACAAAATTTGACAGGAGAAAGGATGCCCGGCTCGTCCCGCAAAGTACCGGCATGGTTGCCGATACTGGTTATTATCATCGCCATGATTTCCATCCAGAGCGGCGCATCGCTCGCGAAATCGTTGTTCCCATTAGTGGGTGCACCTGGCGTCACCGCCCTACGTCTGGCCCTGGGAACCTTAATCCTGGTGGTGGTCTTCAAGCCCTGGCGCCTGCGTTTCGCCCCGGAGCAGCGTTTACCGCTGCTGTTATACGGTCTGTCGCTTGGCGCGATGAACTACCTGTTTTATTTATCAATTCAACATATCCCGCTGGGGGTTGCGGTCGCGCTGGAGTTTACCGGGCCGCTGGCCGTGGCATTGTTTGGCTCTCGCCGCCCACTGGACTTTGTGTGGGTGGCTCTGGCGGTGCTCGGACTGTGGTTCCTGCTGCCGCTGGGACAAGACATTTCGCAAATAGATCCGATGGGCGCGCTGCTCGCACTTGGGGCCGGAGCCTGCTGGGCAGTCTACATTCTCACTGGCCAGCGTGCCGGGGAAGAGCACGGCCCGGCAACGGTGGCGATGGGTTCGCTTATCGCCGCAGTGGTTTTCGTGCCGATAGGGATGATTCAGGCCAGCGATACGTTATTTCAGTGGGCGCTACTGTTGCCAGGGCTCGGGATCGCTATTTTGTCGACCGCTCTGCCCTACTCGCTGGAGATGATCGCCCTTACCCGCATGCCCAGCAAAACATTTGGCACGCTGATGAGCATGGAACCAGCCCTTGCCGCGCTTTCCGGGATGGTATTTCTTGGCGAGATGCTAACCCTCGTGCAAACGCTGGCGCTGGGGGCAATTATTCTCGCCTCGATGGGCTCCACTTTGACGATGCGTCGGGAAAGTAAAATAAAAGAAGTCGACATTAACTAATCGCAGGCTCTACGCGATAAAAACCTATCACGTAGAGCCTTAGTTAATTGATTTATAAGATATAAAAACCGTCCAACAGACCTGTGCTATCAGACCGATAGAGACTACCGCCACTGCAAACCTCATATCCGTTGCTATACTTAATCCCGCAAGTTATTGGGACGAGACGCTCCGCATAATTCAAATTTGAAGTATGACGAGTACAAATATCAAGAGGATATGAAACTATGAGTACCGCAAAACTGGTTAAAACTAAAGCAACGAATCTGCTCTATACCCGTAACGACGTCGCAGATAGCGCGAAGAAGGCGACCGTTGAGCTGCTGAATCGCCAGGTGATCCAGTTCATTGACCTGTCGCTGATTACCAAGCAGGCTCACTGGAATATGCGCGGTGCAAACTTCATTGCCGTTCATGAAATGCTGGACGGCTTTCGCACCGCGCTAGTCGACCATCTTGATACCATGGCTGAACGTGCCGTGCAGCTTGGCGGCGTGGCGCTGGGGACTACTCAGGTTATCAATAGCAAAAGCCCACTGAAAAGCTACCCGCTAGATATCCATAGCGTGCAGGACCATCTGAAAGAGCTGGCCGATCGCTACGCCATCGTCGCTAACGACGTGCGTAAAGCCATCGAAGAAGCAAAAGATGAAGATACTGCCGATATATTTACCGCTGCTTCCCGTGACCTGGATAAATTCCTGTGGTTCATCGAAGCCAATATCGAGTAATGCCAACTGCCGTCAGCCCCGCTGGCGGCTTTTTTTTGTTCCACTACGCCAATCGCCTTAATGCACTACATTAGTGCAAAAAAGTGTTCAAAATACGCACCAAAGTAAATCAATTGTAATAATCACCTCACACAATCGTTACGGCGAGATTGTTTTCCCCTCTGGTTTTGCGTTAAAAATGCTCTTGTTATGCTAAGTGCTTATGGTGCACCAAAACAACGCCCCACAATGGTGCAATTAACGTTATCCGTTATCAAAACCGTGCAATGAGATTCATCCTGGTTGTTGTAAAACAACGAGTTGTAAAACTGGCACGATTTTTTCATAAGACTATTCGTTCTCGCAGGGGATCATCCCGTGGATAAAAAAGGAAATGCTATGAAGTCTGTATTTAAAGTTTCACTGGCTGCACTGACCCTGGCTTTTGCGGTTTCTTCTCACGCCGCTGATAAACTGATTGTCGCGACAGATACGGCATTTGTTCCGTTCGAATTCAAGCAGGGCGATAAGTACGTTGGTTTCGACGTCGACTTGTGGGCTGCCGTCGCCAAAGAGCTGAAGCTGGACTATACCCTGAAGCCAATGGACTTCAGCGGCATTATTCCGGCGCTGCAAACCAAAAATATCGACCTCGCGCTGGCGGGAATTACCATCACTGAAGAACGTAAAAAAGCAATCGACTTCTCTGATGGCTATTACAAAAGCGGTCTGCTGGTGATGGTCAACGCTAATAATAATGACATCAAAGATGTTAAAGATTTGAACGGAAAAGTGGTGGCAGTGAAAGGCGGTACTGGCTCCGTTGACTACGCGAAAGCCAATATCAAAACCAAAGATCTGCGTCAGTTCCCGAACATCGACAATGCCTATATGGAACTGGGCACCGGTCGCGCTGATGCGGTACTGCACGATACGCCGAACATTCTTTACTTCATCAAAACTGCGGGTAACGGCAAGTTCAAAGCGGTCGGTGATTCACTGGAAGCGCAAGACTACGGTATCGCCTTCCCGAAAGGCAGCGACGAACTGCGTGAAAAAGTGAACGGCGCGCTGAAAACGCTGCGTGAAAACGGCACTTACAACGAAATTTATAAAAAATGGTTCGGTACTGAACCAAAATAATAATGAGCGTTTTCTCTTCCAGGCCTGCTGATAAGCAGGCCTGAATGATTTTCTCAGAGGGTCTCCTCTGTTTTCGACACGGTAACAGGAACACATTTATGCAGTTTGACTGGAGTGCCATCTGGCCCGCCATTCCAATTTTGCTGGAAGGCGCCAAAATGACGCTGTGGATTTCCGTCCTCGGCCTGATCGGCGGTTTGATAATCGGTTTGGTGGCCGGTTTCGCCCGCTGTTTCGGCGGCTGGATCGCCAACCACATCGCGCTGGTGTTTATCGAAATCATTCGCGGCACCCCGATTGTGGTGCAGGTGATGTTCATTTATTTTGCCCTGCCAATGGCGTTTAGCGATTTACGCATCGACCCATTCTCCGCGGCGGTGGTCACCATTATGATCAACTCTGGCGCCTATATTGCGGAAATCACCCGCGGCGCGGTGTTGTCTATCCATAAAGGCTTTCGCGAAGCGGGCCTTGCACTGGGCCTTTCACGTCGTGAAACCATCCGCCACGTGATCCTGCCGCTGGCGCTGCGCCGTATGCTGCCGCCGCTGGGTAACCAGTGGATTATCAGCATCAAGGATACCTCACTGTTTATCGTCATCGGCGTTGCTGAACTGACCCGCCAGGGCCAGGAAATCATTGCCGGTAACTTCCGCGCGCTGGAAATATGGAGCGCCGTTGCCGTCATTTATCTGATCATCACCCTGGTGCTGAGCTTTGTTCTGCGTCGTCTCGAAAGAAGGATGAAAATCCTGTGATTGAATTTAAAAACGTTTCCAAGCATTTTGGCCCAACTAAAGTGCTGCATGATATCGATCTGAAGATCAACCAGGGCGAAGTGGTGGTCATTATCGGGCCGTCCGGGTCCGGTAAATCAACCCTGCTGCGCTGTATCAACAAACTTGAAGAGATTACCAGCGGCGAGCTGATCGTCGATGGCCTGAAGGTCAACGATCCTAAAGTCGACGAACGACTGATTCGTCAGGAAGCAGGTATGGTGTTCCAGCAGTTTTATCTGTTCCCGCATTTGACGGCGCTGGAAAACGTCATGTTTGGCCCGCTGCGCGTTCGCGGTGCCAGTAAAGCGGCGGCGGAAAAGCTGGCGAAAGAGCTGTTGGAAAAAGTGGGGCTGGCGGAGCGTGCACACCACTATCCTTCTGAGCTTTCCGGCGGTCAGCAGCAGCGCGTGGCGATTGCTCGCGCGCTGGCCGTGAAGCCGAAAATGATGCTGTTTGATGAGCCGACATCTGCGCTGGACCCAGAACTGCGCCACGAAGTGCTGAAAGTGATGCAGGATCTGGCCGAAGAGGGCATGACCATGGTCATCGTCACCCACGAAATTGGCTTTGCCGAAAAAGTGGCTTCACGCCTGATCTTTATCGATAAAGGACGTATCGCAGAAGATGGCGATCCGCAGGTACTGGTTAAGAACCCGCCAAGCCCGCGCCTGCGCGAGTTTTTGCAGCACGTAGCCTGATGCCCAATGGCTCTCCCCATTCGTGGGAGAGCCGCTTTCCAGAATCCCTATTTCGAGGCAGTATTATCATCCGCAAGGAAACCTAAAACTGGTCGAACTGAATTGAAATCAATTATATTTAATATAATTAACTCACGTAATTAAATACACTCGCAGCAGTCACCTTAATAAATAACTCATGTTTTATGAATGTATGAAGTGAGATGAACATATATAATTCTCAATCTCAATAATCTAACGCCTTGCTTTATTCATATAACCCCAGCCTGAAATTCAGCATTGCAGAAAAGACATCACATTCTTTTTGTGATAAGCATCAAAAAACACAACCATTAAAAAAAAATATCAAAGATATCATGTTTCTATAGCTTAAATGATTATTGCATCTTTGTTTATTAGGGAATGATGAACTATGAACCGAAGCTTTAATATCGTCTGGAGTGCTGCACGTAATATGTTTGTCGTCGCACCAGAATTTGCCAGCAGCAATGGACGCCTTCTCAGCCATACTCGAATCAATGCTCTGGCAGCATCACTTTTATGCGTGTCAGGCGGCGCCCTGGCGGAAGACCGGACTTTTACAACTAATAATTCCGGTGAATATAAATTAAGTGGAACCTATCTTTCCAGCAACAACGACCCCAATAGCAAAGGAACAACTGCAATCTCGGCATGGGGCTGGGGTGATCAGAATATTGTTATTAGTGACGAAGGTATCGTCACAATCAAAACCTCAGGTGCTGGAACTAATGGCATATATATTGACGGAGCTAATAGTAGCCTAACGCTGGATAATCAGGGTTGGTCAATACTCACCGCGGACAATAGCTCGTCGGCGGTTACCGCAACTTCCGGAGCCAGGATATCCCTCACCGGCGGTTCAATCGCTACCCAAGGTGATAACTCGTTTGGAGTATCCTCCTCTGATGCTAACAGCATAGCTACCCTCAATGATGTCACGATTACTACAGCAGGGGAATGGGCTGGCGGTCTGATTGCCTATAATGGTGGAAAAATTGTGATGACGCGCGGCAGTATCATAACTGAAGGATATTTAGCCACCAGCGTCCTTGCATCTTCATCAGAAAGCGTTATTGATCTCAATAACGTATCTGTTTCATCGGCAGGTGACTGGAGTACTGCGCTATCAGCCAACGAAGACGCTCATATTACAATGACAGGCGGTAGCGTAGCCACTATAGGGATATATTCAGATGGAGTTACATCCTATAACAACAGCGTGGTAACCCTGAAAGATACGTCAGTTTCAACTTCGGGCGGTAACTCTGATAGCATTTCCGCAATTTTTGGCGGTACTGTTAATGTAACAGGTGGAAACATTACAACAACGGGTAACTCTGCTCATGGTGCCTATTCCGGAGATGTGAATAGCGCAATCACTCTGGACAACGTCAAAATATCTACCGCGGGAGAATGGTCTTACGGCTTATTATCGCGGGGGAATATCATCATGAGCAACAGTAGCATACTGACCACTGGTAGCTCAGCCTATGGTATAGGAAACGACAGTGGCGCTCTTATGCAACTCAGCAATCTTATCATATCGACCCAAGGTTATGGGGCCCGAGGGTTGTCTACAGATAAAGGAAACACAATATTAAAGGACAGCCAGGTGACTACCGCTGGCGATTATGCACCAGGCATTGTATCGAGTGAAGCAGGCATAGTTCTGGATAATATTGGCATATCAACCCATGGCCAATACGCATATGGAGTAGATGTCTACGCCACCAAACAAACGACAGTAAGCAATAGTCATCTGAAAACTACCGGCAGTGAGGCTAATGGTATTCTTGCATTTTCAGCTAAAGTTATCCTGGATAATGTCGATATTTCCACCTCAGGTACTAACGCTGAAGGGATATCAGCCAAGACGGATAGCAGTATTACAATGACCGGCGGTAGCATTCAAACGACAGGAGCAGGCTCCAGTGGTATTAATATTTATTCTTCAGACCTTCAGTTAAATCAAGTTTCTATCTCCACTCAGGGTGAGGACGCGTATGGACTCAAGCTCGGAAGTGGGAGCACTCTTACAGGCCAGAATTTAAACGTTATTAGTAATAAATCCTGGGGTGTATTACAGGAAAAAGAATGGAACTCGGCATCGGCATCACTAATTAATAGCCAGATAACCGGCGATAGCGCTGCCTATTATCTCGATTCATCATATGCTTATTACGACGATGAGCTCAATTCGCTCAATGTCACCGGCGGCAGCGTTACCGCCACAGCCAAGGACGGAAGTGCATTTTATGTGAATGCCGGTGCCGCAGATATTACCGTTGATAATTTGCAAAATGTCAGCGCCGCAAATCTGCTGACGGTTAGCGATAACAACTGGAATAACGTTATATTCCGCGCCCAAAATCACAGCACTCTGAGTGGTGCTATCCAGGCCGGAAACAGCAATGTCACGGTTGACCTGGACAAAACCAGCCTCTGGAATGTTCACGGCAATTCCGCGATCGGTAATCTTACCAACGCTGGCGTCATCAACCTTAATACCGCTTCGGGTTCCCTTAATGCTGGACAACTCATGCTCACCGATAGCAGCGTGCTCAATGTTCATTTGGGTTCCGCCGCCAGCGAACCAACTATCACCACTGGTCATAGTAACCTTAACGGGGCGTTGAATATCAGTGGCATTGGCAATATTAAGGATTCATTAATAACCACGCCGTACACTTTTACGCTTATTAGTGCAGAAAATAAGATTCAAGGAGACTTCAATCACTTCACCGTTGCAGGAATAGATGCGAAGAAGACGGACTTTTTAACCCTGGATGGACGAATTAACCCTGACAATAAAACTCAATATGAGTTAGTCACTTCACTTTCCTGGTATGCAGATAAAAACAATGCTGCAACCGAAGCGCACGGAACCTTTACGTTAAGTGAAGCAGATGGCCAATTTACGGTAAATAGCCGTCTTGATGATGTCGAAAATACGCTCGCCTCAACTAATAGCAGCGGCTGGGATGGTAAATCACTGACTAAACTTGGCAACGGTACTTTAATTCTCTCCGCAGCCAATACCTACAGCGGTGATACCAACGTTAAAGAGGGCTCCTTATGGCTGGAGAACAGCGGAACAATTGGCACCATCGGAAGTAAGCAGAAAATTAACATCGCGTCAGGAGCGAGTTTCGGCGGTAGCGGCATCGTTAATGGCCACGTCTTTAATGGCGGCAATATTACCATGAGCAAAAATGGAGAAACTGGTCGTACTCTGACAATTAATGGAAATTATACCGGTAATAACGGCAACCTCTTTTTCAACACCCAGTTGGGTGGCGATGACTCGTTAACAGATAAGCTGACGATCTCCGGTGATTCAAACGGTAATTCTACCGTCTATATCACTAATGTGAATGGCAAGGGTGAAAAGACAAATAAAGGCATTGAATTAATTGACATAGCAGGTAAGTCAAACGGTGTCTTTACCCAAGGGAATCAGGTTCAAATTGGCTTATATGAATACCGTTTGTATAAGGATGCCGGAGACTGGTACCTACGCTCTCAATCGAACACACCTGTAGATCCAGTGAAACCTGATGACGGCAACAACGGCAACGTTGACCCGGTTAACCCCGATGATGGCAACAACGGTAACGTTGACCCGGTTAACCCCGATGACGGCAACAACGGCAACGTTGACCCGGTTAATCCTGACGACGGCAACAACGGTAACGTTGACCCGGTTAACCCCGATGACGGCAACAACGGCAACGTTGACCCGGTTAACCCCGATGACGGCAACAACGGCAACGTTGACCCGGTTAACCCCGATGACGGCAACAACGGCAACGTTGACCCGGTTGATCCTGATGATGGCAGCAACGGCAATACAACACCTCCTGGTTCACATCAATATCGGGCAGATATAGGCGCATATCTTGGCAACCAATGGATGGTTCGCAATCTGCAAATGCAAACGCTTTACGATCGTCAGGGCAGCCAGCTTCGTACCGATAATGGCAATATGTGGATGCGCTTTAAAGCCGGACGCTCCGATTCGAAAGCCGTTACCGGGAATATCGATATAAACAACAACTATTCTCAAATCCAAATAGGTGGGGACATACTCACCTGGGATAACAGCGAACAAAGTCTGGTAACAGGCATCATGGCCAGCTATCTCAATGCGGATACTGATAGCACGGGTAATCGTGGTCTGGATGGCAGTAAACTGTCCGCCAGCGGCAATGTTTCAGGTTACAACTTGGGAATTTACTTAACCTGGTTTGCCGATGCCCGGACGCACGGCGGTCTGTATATTGACAGCTGGTATCAGTACGGGATGTACAGTAACACGGTGAAAAATGGAGATGTTGGCTCAACGGACTATGATTCCCATACCCATACCGCTTCGCTAGAAGCTGGATACCGATATGACATCGCCCTGAAAAATGGTAACCAGATTAGCCTGACGCCGCAGGCGCAAATCACATGGCAGAAGTATTCTGCTGATACCATTATCGACCAGGGAAGAACGCGGATTGATGGGCAAAACAGCGATAACTGGACAACGCGTCTCGGTCTGCGCGTAGATGGTAAGCTATATAAAAACCAAGATTCAGTCATTCAGCCATTTGCCGAAATAAACTTGTTGCATACCAATGATGATGTCTCCGTTGCATTTAATAATGCTGACGTGCAAATGGATTTACCTGCAAATCGCGCCGAGCTAAAAGCGGGAATTGAAGTGAATCTTAATAACCAGTGGAGTATTACCGGATTAGTTGCCGGACAAAAAGGCAGTAATAATTACGGCGACCTTAACGGTAGCCTTAACGTTCAATACAGCTGGTAAACCATATCCCAATGGCTCTCCCCATTCGTGGGAGAGCCGCTTTCCAGAATCATCCAACCTCACCCTCCAGATCTCGTCTTCTATACTTATCGGTTTGAGATGCAATGGAGGTGCCTGTGCTGCGGATTCTGTTACTGCTCGCCATGTTGTTTACCACCCCGCTATTCGCCGCAACGCTGCCCGGCGTGCCGGCTGCCACTACTGACCAGCCCAGCAGCAGCGAACCCGATCTTGAGCAGAAGAAAGCCGCCTACGGCGCGCTGGCCGACGTGCTCGAAAACAACGATGCTCGTCAGGAGCTTATCGACCAGTTGCGTAAAGCCGCCGCCACGCCTCCGCCCGCCAGCACGCCAAAGCTGACGCCGCCCGAAGTCGAAGATGAGACCACAGTGCTGGAAAACGTTACACAAATCAGCCGCGAATATGGCGAGCAGCTCTCGTCACGTTTCTCTCAGCTCTGGCGTAACATCACCGGTTCTCCGCATAAACCCTTCAACTCAGAAACGTTCAGTAACGCCGCCTGGCACTTTTTACTACTGGCAGGGCTGGTTTTTGCCTTCTGGTGGCTAGTGCGCCTGGCGGCCTTGCCTCTGTATCGTAAAATGGGCCACTGGGGACGGCATAAAAACCGCGATCGCAGCAACTGGCTCCAGCTCCCCTCAACCATTGCCGGGGCTTTTATCTTTGACCTGCTCCTGCTCGCGCTAACGCTATTCGTCGGCCAGCTTTTAAGCGATCGCCTCAACGGCAATAATTCCACTATCGCCTTTCAGCAAAGCCTGTTTCTGAATGCTTTCGCGCTGATTGAGTTTTTCAAAGCCCTTCTGCGGGTTATTTTCTGTCCACGGATCCCTGAACTGCGGCCATTCAATCTCAGCGATGAGGCAGCGAAATACTGGAATTTGCGCCTGAGCGCCCTGAGTAGCCTGATTGGCTATGGCCTGATCGTCGCGGTACCCATTATTTCTAATCAGGTCAACGTGCAGGTCGGCGCGCTGGCCAACGTCGTTATTATGCTGTGTATTACACTGTGGGCGCTGTACCTAATTTTTCACAATAAAGCATTGATTACTCAGGGGCTTATTCAGCTTGCCGATCGTTCATTGGCCTTCTTCAGTTTGTTTATCCGCGCCTTTGCCCTGATTTGGCACTGGCTGGCCTGCGCCTATTTTATCGTGCTGTTTTTCTTCTCGCTGTTCGACCCCGGCAATAGCCTGAAATTTATGATGGGCGCGACGTTACGCAGTCTGGCGATTATCGGCGCTGCTGCTCTGGTTTCTGGCATCTTGTCGCGCTGGATTGCCAAAACCATCACGTTGTCGCCAGAAACCCAACGCAATTACCCCGAGCTGCAAAAGCGGCTTAACAGCTGGATATCCGCTTCGCTAAAAGTCGCGCGGATATTAACGGTCTGCGTGGCAATTATGCTGCTGCTCAGCGCCTGGGGGCTGTTCGATTTTTGGAGCTGGATCCATAACGGTAGCGGGCAAAAAGCGGTAGATGTTCTGATTCGCATCGCGCTGATCCTGTTCTTCTCGGCGATTGGCTGGACGCTGCTCGCCAGCCTGATAGAGAACCGTCTGGCGTCGGATATTCATGGTCGCCCGCTGCCCAGCGCCCGCGCCCGGACGCTGCTGACGCTGTTTCGCAATGCGCTGGCGGTGGTAATCAGCACCATTACGGTGATGATCCTGCTTTCGGAAGTGGGGGTGAACATCGCTCCGCTGCTGGCCGGTGCCGGGGCGTTGGGCCTCGCGATTTCGTTCGGTGCGCAAACTCTGGTCAAAGATATTATTACCGGGATTTTTATCCAGTTTGAAAACGGCATGAATACCGGCGATTTGGTCACTATTGGGCCGTTAACCGGCACGGTGGAACGGATGTCGATTCGCTCGGTCGGCGTGCGCCAGGATACCGGTGCCTATCATATTATTCCGTGGTCTTCGATAACCACCTTCGCCAACTTCGTGCGCGGCATCGGTTCAGTGGTCGCCAACTATGATGTCGACCGACAGGAGAGTCTGGATAAGGCCAATCAGGCATTGAAAGAGGCGGTAGCGGAAGTGATGGCACAGGAAGAGATTCGCGGGCTGATCATTGGCGAACCGTCTTTCGCCGGACTGGTGGGCTTGAGTAATACCGCCTTTACCCTGCGGGTCACCTTCACCACCCTGCCGCTGAAGCAGTGGACGGTTCGTTTTGCCCTCGATACCCAGGTGAAAAGACATTTCGACCTCGCTGGCGTTCGCGCACCGGTGCAGACTTATCAGGTGCTACCAACACCGGTACCTGCCGGGCCGCCGGCTCCTGCGGAGCCGACGTTATAGCAGATTAAAACGGACGGCGGCGTTTGGCTTCATCCATAAAGGTCCAGGCGATAAAGCGGCTTTGCTTGTTGCCCTGAGCCATCTCTTTTTTCACCACTTTTACCGCGCCGACGTCGGTCAGCGCGCGATAAAGCAGCGGCAAATTGTCACCGCGGGAAACCAGTGAGGTAAACCACTTCACCTGACGGCCAAACTGCTGGCTCTCCTGAATCATCTGGGTGATAAAGGCTACCTCACCCCCTTCGCACCACAGCTCTTGCTGCTGGCCGCCAAAGTTGGTGACGCTATCTTCGCCCAGTCCCAGATTGCGACGTTTGCGCTCGCCGCCCTCCCGCGCGCTGGCGGCGGAATCATGGAACGGCGGGTTGCACAGGGTCGCGTCGTAAGTTTCGTTTTTATGAATAATGCCGGTCAAAATCGCTTTGGTATCTTTTTGGCGACGCAGGCGAATCTGGCGAGTCAATCCAGGATTACCGTTGACGATAGCCTGCGCGCTGGCGAAAGCCTCAGCGTGTGTTTCACTGCCGGTAAAACGCCAACCGTATTCATGTACGCCAATTAGTGGATAGATGCAGTTTGCGCCGACGCCAATATCAAGAATGCTGGCCTGCGAGGGAATAGCCCCTGTGTCCAGTGCCAGCAAATCGGCGAGGTGATGAATGTAATCAGCTCTTCCCGGCACCGGCGGGCAGAGAAAGCCCTCAGGGATATCCCAGTGTTTCACTGCGTAAAAGTGCGCCAGCAGCGCTTTATTCAGCGCCTTCACCGCCAACGGGTTGGCAAAGTCGATGGTCTGCTCACCCACCGGATTGAGGGTGATAAAGGCCTGAAGCTCAGGGTGGGCCTGGCACAATGCGGGCAAATCGTAGCGTTGGTGGTGGCGGTTACGCGGGTGTAACCCCGGTTTCTGGGCTTTCATGGCAATCTCCTTTGAACAGCCGCGTAAGATACCCGTTGACGGCGGCGCGGTAAATAAGTGAGTCTGGATATCTACTCTTTCGTCATGGGTGTCGTATGTACTTCTATCAACCTTCGCACGGACACGGTCTGCCGCACGACCCGCTTAATGCCATTATCGGGCCTCGGCCCATCGGCTGGATCGCCTCGCTGGATAGCAGCGGGCAGCGCAATCTCGCACCCTACAGTTTTTTTAACTGCTTTAACTATCGGCCACCGATTATCGGTTTTGCCAGCAGCGGCTGGAAAGATAGCGTGCAGAATATCGTCGAGACTAAAGAATTCGTCTGGAATCTGGCCACTCGCCCTCTGGCGGTAGCGATGAACGAAACGTCCGCCAGTATACCGCGTAATGAGGATGAATTTTCACGCGCCGGGCTCACGCCCGCTGCCAGCCGTATTGTCAGCGTCCCACGGGTTGCCGAAAGCCCGGTGAACTTCGAATGTCGCCTCTCGCAGTGCATCCAGTTGACCACCGCCGACGGCATGGCGGTTGAAAGCTGGCTGGTGCTGGGCGAAGTAGTGGCGGTGCATATCGACGAGTCGCTGCTGGAGGAAGGGATTTACCAGACCGCTAAAGCTCAGCCGATTTTGCGCGCCGGAGGCCCCAGCGCCTACTACGGCATCGATGAGAGCCTGCGCTTTGATCTTGTTCGTCCGGACGCACGCTAACCCCTTCATCCTGAACTACGCGATCTGCAATATAGGGCCCACATCCAGGTTGGGCCCGTTCTGCTTTTATCCTCGCCCATAGCCTCCCCTCTTTATGTAGAAAAAATGCAGTCAATGTAAATAAATGTATTTATTTTTTTATAAATGAGTGATAAAAATTCGGCCGTTGTTTGATAATGATTATCACAATCATTATCAAAAGCATTGCTTTTGTTAAAAATCACCTGCAGTGGTCGGGGCGAAGCATCGCTTCGTCTGCGGTCGTTATGGCCTAATTAAAACTATAAGTCACTTATTGATATGGAAAAAAATAATAATCTGCCGTTCAGCAATTTCAACTCACTGACAATCTTCACCGGTTTATGCCTGAGTCTCTCTCCGACCGGTCAAGTGCTTGCAGCGGACAGCACTGAAAAGAATGCTGGCGAAACGCTGGTGGTCGAAGCGCAAACTCCATCGCTGTATGCGCCGACCCACTCCGCCGATCCTAAGTTTTCTCGTCCGATCGCCGATACCACGCGAACGGTCACCGTTGTCTCTGAGCAGGTGATGAAGGATCAGGGCGTCACCAACCTCACCGATGCGCTGAAGAACGTTCCCGGCGTGGGGGCGTTCTTTGCTGGTGAAAATGGCAACTCTACCACCGGCGACGCCATCTACATGCGCGGCGCAGATACCTCCAACAGTATTTACGTCGACGGTATTCGCGATATCGGCAGCGTCAGCCGCGATACCTTCAACACTGAGCAGGTTGAGGTCATCAAGGGGCCGTCTGGTTCTGACTACGGTCGCAGCGCGCCGACCGGTTCAATCAATATGATCAGCAAACAGCCACGCCTGGACTCCGGCATCGATGCTTCCGCAAGCGTAGGTAGCGCCTGGTTCCGTCGCGGCACGCTGGATATTAACGAGACCATTGGCGAAACCAGCGCGGTGCGCCTGAATCTGATGGGTGAAAAAACCCACGATGCAGGCCGCGACAAGGTGAAAAACGAGCGTTACGGCGTGGCGCCATCGGCGGCGTTCGGTCTTGGCACTGAGACCCGCTTGTACCTGAACTATCTGCACGTGACCCAGCACAATACACCAGATGGCGGCATTCCGACTATCGGTCTGCCAGGGTATTCCGCCCCCAACGCCAGCACCTCGGCGCTGAATCACTCCGGTAAAGTCGCCACCAGCAACTTCTACGGCACCAATTCCGACTACGATGATTCCACCACCGATACCGTGACGATGCGCTTCGAACACGATCTGAGCGACACCACGACCATTCGGAACACGACCCGCTGGTCTCGCGTGAAGCAGGATTATCTGATGACCGCAGTGATGGGTGGGGCGACGAACATCACCCAGCCTAACCCCAGCGATGTTGGCACCTGGACCTGGTCACGTCTGGCAAACACCAAAGACACCAGCAACAAGATCCTCACTAACCAGACTAACCTGACCTCGAAGTTCTACACCGGCTCCATCGGCCATGACGTCAGCACCGGTGTGGAATTCACCCGCGAAACGCAGACCAACTACGGGGTTTATCCGCTAACGCCGCCGGCGGTGAACATTTATCACCCGAACAGCGATATCTCCATCGGCGGCCTGGACCGCAGCGGCGCCAACGCCAACGGGCAAACGGATACCTTCGGCGTTTATGCCTTCGACACCCTGCAAATTACTCAGGACTTCGAACTTAACGGCGGGATCCGTCTGGACAATTATCAGACTAAATACGATAGCGCGAGCCTGTGCGGCGGTACCGGACGCGGTGCTATCGCCTGCCCGACGGGCGTAGAGAAAAATACGCCGGTCACCACCGTCGATACCTCCACCAGCGGTAACCTGGTGAACTGGAAAGCCGGTGCGCTGTATCATCTGACCGATAACGGCAATATCTATGTCAACTACGCCGTTTCTCAGCAGCCGCCGGGAGGCAGCAACTTCACCCTCGCGCAAAGTGGTACCGGCAACAGCGCCAATCGTACCGACTTTAAACCGCAGAAAGCAAAAACCAGCGAAGTCGGAACCAAGTGGGAGCTCATGGAGAAGCGCCTGCTGCTGACCGCCGCCCTCTTCCGTACTGATATTGAAAACGAAGTCGAACAGAACGACGACGGCACTTATTCACAGTACGGTAAAAAACGCGTGGAAGGTTATGAGATCTCTCTGGCCGGTAATATTACTCCTGACTGGCAGGTTATTGGCGGTTATACCCAACAGCGCGCCAGCATTAGCGAAGGCGCGAATACCGCCCAGGATGGCACCAGCGCGCTACCGTATACGCCAGAGCACGCATTTACCGTCTGGAGCCAATATCAGGCCACTGAGGCTATCTCCGTCGGCGCTGGCGCACGCTACGTCGGCAGTATGCATCGCGGTAGCGACGGCGCGGTCGGTACGCCGTCCTATACCGAAGGCTACTGGGTAGCGGATGCCAAGGTGGGTTATCGTATCAACCGTAATCTCGACCTGCAGCTGAATGTCTATAACCTGTTTGATACCGACTATGTTGCCTCTATTAATAAGAGCGGCTACCGCTATCACCCGGGGGAACCGCGGACCTTCTTGTTAACCGCCAATATGCATTTCTGATCCACGATGGGGCGGCAACGCCCCGTTTCTTCAGGAGACAAAATCATGATGTACCATATCCCCGCCGTCCTTAGCCCACAGGAAGTGGACTATTTCACCGCCCAGCTCCAACAAGCCGATTGGGTTGACGGCCGCGTAACTACTGGCGATCAGGGCGCTCAGGTCAAAAATAACCAGCAGGTAGACACCCGCAGCAGCTTGTATGGCGAACTTCAGGCAACGGTCGTCGCAGCGCTGAATCGCAATTCGCTGTTTTTTGCCGCCGCGCTACCGAAAACCCTTTCCAGCCCGCTGTTTAACCGCTATCAGCAGAGTGAAACTTATGGATTTCACGTTGATGGTGCGGTGCGCAGTCAGGCCCAGGGCGGCTGGATGCGTACCGATCTCTCCGCCACCCTCTTTTTATCCGCCCCGGAAAGCTACGAGGGCGGCGAGCTGGTGGTTAACGACACCTACGGCCAGCACTCGGTTAAGCTCCCGGCTGGCGACCTGGTACTCTATCCTTCAAGTAGCCTGCACTGCGTCACTCCCGTTACAGTGGGTACCCGCGTGGCCTCGTTCTTATGGATTCAATCCATGATCCGCGACGATAAGCACCGCGCCATGCTGTTTGAGCTGGATGGTAATATTCAGAAGTTAAAAAGCCGCCATGGTGAAAGCGACGAAGTGCTGTCTCTGCTAAATCTGTACCATAACCTGCTGCGCGAATGGTCAGAGATCTGAACCTTGTCTGGTCATTTTTTATCCCCATATTCTCTATACTGACAGTAAACGAGATAACGAGGTGAACCATGGCATCAGGCTGGGCAAATGACGACGCCGTGCAGGAGCAAATCGACAGCACTATTAATGATGCCATCGCGCGGGCGCGAAATGAGCTTTCATCGGGTGAAAGCAACAAATTTTGTGAAGAGTGCGGAGAGCCGATTCCGGAAGCGCGTCGGCAAGCGGTTGCGGGGGTGAGATACTGCGTAAAATGCCAACAAGATAAAGATTTACATAACAATACATTTTCAGGATATAATCGCCGCGGATCTAAAGATAGCCAGCTTCGCTGACCGTCACTTACCTTTCATTACCGCAGATCGCGTTATCTTTTCGCGCACGTTTTTTGGCAAACTGAGTGGCAAAATGTGCCCTTACCTCCCCCTGAACTTCGCTTCAATCCGTTTTCTCTTCACGGGCTAAAATAATTTATTAATATTCAATAAATTAATAATCATTCAAAAAATTAGATTGAGATTGTTAATTTCCTTCGATTTTATCTCTCGCTCAAAACCGTGATACTTCTCACATCGACGGAACATCGTCACCTGTACAAGACAACCTGCGAGAGATTAATGATGAAAACTATCAAATATGCTGCCGCCGCCATCGCCCTTTCCGCTCTGTCCTTTGGTGCTTTCGCCGCTCAGCCGGTAACATCGGCTCAGGCAGAAAGCATGAACAAAATCGGTGTGGTTTCCGCTGAAGGCGCAACGACGCTGGATGGTCTGGAAGCTAAGCTGGCAGAGAAAGCCGAAGCCGCTGGCGCAACCGGCTACAGCATCACCTCTGCTAACACCGCTAACAAAATTAGCGGTACCGCGGTTATCTATAAATAATCGCCACAAATTCCTGTAGCAAGTAAGACCCTGTAATGCCACTGTTTCAACCCTGTAAGACCCTTTAATACCCTTGCCTTGCCCGTCCATCCCACTGGACGGGCTTTTTTTTAATCAACAAGAATAATTTTCAACGCAAACAGCATCGCAACCGCAATGACGCACAGATTCAGCTCACGCCATCTTCCACAGAAGATCTTCATAATGCAGTAAGCCAGAAAACCAAGCGCAATCCCCTCGGTGATAGAGAACGTGAAAGGCATCATTACCGCCGTAATAAAAGCCGGAACTGACTCGGTAAAATCATCCCAGTCAATACGGGCGAGGCTGGATGTCATCAACACGCCAACGAAAATTAAGGCTCCAGCCGTTGCATATCCCGGCACTATTTCAGCCAGCGGCGAAAAAAACATCACCAGCAAAAACAAAACGCCGACAACCACCGCTGTAAGACCGGTCCGGCCTCCCACCGACACACCGGCCGTACTTTCGATATAAGCGGTCACCGATGAAGTACCAATAAAAGCACCGGCCACTGAACTCAAACTGTCAACATACAGCGCCTTATGCATATTAGGGAATTTACCCTCTTTGCCAATTAAACCCGCTTTATCCGTCACGCCGATTAGCGTCCCTGAAGAATCAAATAGATTAATCAGCATGAATGAGAAAATAATACCAGCCAGATCCAGCGATAGGGCACCTCGTATATCCACTTCGCCAATCACCCCGCTAATACCAGATGGAGTAGAATAAACACCATTAAAATGAACATCGCCAAAAAATAAACCACAACATGATGTGACGACAATTGAAACCAGCACTGCGGCATGGAAGTTTCGTGAAGAGAGAACGGCAATAATAAAAAAACCAACAATCCCTAATAACACGCTATGCGAACTCAAGTCGCCAATGGCAACTAACGTATCTTTATTTGCAACAATGACACCTGAATTTTTCAGCCCCATCATTGCAATAAACAACCCTATTCCACTGGTGATACCTATGCGCAAACTTATTGGGATGTTTGCAATCATCCAGTAACGAATGCGAAAAAGCGTTAATAAAAACAACCCAACAGCGCCCCAGAATATTGCGCCCATCGCTGTCTGCCAGCTCATCCCCATCGCCCCAACAACCACAAAGGCGAAAAAGGCGTTTAGCCCCATTGCTGGTGCCAGCGCAACAGGAAGATTTGCAATAAGC
The DNA here is from genome assembly GCF_003261575.2 of Klebsiella huaxiensis. Taxonomy (GTDB): domain Bacteria; phylum Pseudomonadota; class Gammaproteobacteria; order Enterobacterales; family Enterobacteriaceae; genus Klebsiella; species Klebsiella huaxiensis. The sequence continues at coordinate 3,997,640 of NZ_CP036175.1, forward strand.
CCCATGGCAATGCTACCAATACCGGCAATCAAACAGGTGGTGACAAAAACGACCTTCGCATCCATATGCGCTGCAGCTAAAATTTGCGGATTAACAAAGACGATATAAACCATCGTTAAAAACGTAGTGAGCCCAGCTATCACCTCTGTGCGCACACAGGTATTATGCTGCTGTAGTTTAAAAAAATGGGAAAGACTGCCTACACTCTGATGAATGTTTTCGCTGCGTTCATTTTTCATGTTTTTCATCCGCTGATGAAGAATAATTTTATGATACATCCACTGACTTTACTCTTTTTAAATCATACCTGACTCATAATTCAGTGATAGCTATCACATCGTAAAAATCTATTTATCGATAAAATAAAAAACCACCACAGATGATAAAATGATAATTAAAAAATCAATTTGATAAATCAAAATGAGAAAATAAAATGATAAATAAAATTAACTTTAAATATCACCAGATTAGTCGTCAAAACAGACAAGAATTGCTCGCCGTATCACGTAGCGAGGGTGTTGCAGATTATATTATTGATAATGTCACTGTACTTGATTTAATTAATGGCGGGAGTTTCGCAGGCCCCATAGTGATAAAAAACCAGCATATTGCCGGTATTGGCCCAGAGTATGCCGATGCCCCGGCTCACCAGCGTGTCGATGCCCGCGGAGCAACAGCAGTACCAGGCTTTGTTGATGCCCATTTGCATATTGAGTCGAGCATGATGACCCCCGTAGCTTTTGAAACGGCAACTCTGCCGCGCGGCCTGACAACCATCGTTTGCGATCCCCATGAAATCGTCAATGTGATGGGGGAATCCGGCTTCGCCTGGTTTATTCGCTGTGCCGAGCTGGCCCAACAAAATCAGTATATTCAGGTTAGCTCCTGCGTCCCTGCCCTGAAAGGTTGCGATTTAAACGGTGCCGACTTTACCCTTGAACAAATGCTCCGCTGGCGCGACCATCCCCTGGTCACCGGGCTCGCGGAGGTAATGGACTATCCCGGCGTTATCGCCGGAGAGCGTGAAATTGCGGATAAAATAGACGCGTTTCGTACTCTGACGATTGACGGTCATTGCCCGGGACTGAGCAGCAAAGCGCTTAATGCATATGTTGCCGCTGGCATCGAAAATTGCCATGAAAGCTATTCTCAACAAGAGGGCCGCGAAAAGCTACGGGCGGGAATGGGATTAATGATCCGTGAAGGATCCGCTGCGCGAAATCTCGATTCGCTCGCGCCGTTAATCAATGAAATGAACAGCCCACAATGTATGCTTTGTACCGACGATCGTAACCCCTGGGAAATTGCCCATGAAGGTCATATCGACGCGCTTATCCGCCGCCTTATTAACCAACACAATGTACCGCTACATGTCGCTTACCGTATTGCCAGCTGGTCAGCCGCGCGCCATTTCGGCCTGAAACATCTCGGACTGCTGGCACCGGGAAAACAAGCGGATATCGTCCTGCTTAGCAATCCTCAGCAAGTTGAGGTACAGCAAGTGTTTATTAAGGGAACTCCTGTCGATGAACACGCATTACTGCGCGCCGAGTCTGCAACGTTAGCAAAAACGCATCCTCCCTTAGGCAACACGGTTGTACGCCAGCCGGTATCCCCCGCCGACTTTGCCTTCAATTTCACTCCCGGCAGGCGCTATCGCGTGATTGAGGTCATTCCTAACGAGCTGATCACCGGCAATGGAGAGAGCCTGTATACCGGGGAAGGGTTTGATCGAGAAGATATCTGCTTTATCAGCGTTCTGGAACGTTATGGCAAGCAAACGCCGCCCGCCTGCGGTCTACTGAGCGGCTTTGGTTTACGTGAAGGGGCACTGGCGGCAACCGTTAGCCATGACAGCCATAACATCGTTGTTATTGGCCGTCGCGCGCAAGAAATGGCCACGGCGGTAAATCAGGTTATCTCAACCGGCGGTGGATTGTGCGTCGTCCATAATAACCAGGTCATGGCTCATTTGCCGCTACCTGTCGCCGGGTTAATGAGCACCGAAACGGCACAAACGCTGGCGCAGCAAATAGGTTCGCTCAAAGCCGCAGGTAAACTCTGCGGCACTCTTCCCGACGAACCTTTTATCCAGATGGCGTTTTTATCACTACCGGTTATCCCAGCGCTCAAGCTAACCAGCCAGGGGCTCTTTGATGGCAGTAAATTCGATTTCACTTCGTTGGAAATCACTGAGTAAAGCAGCGCCGCCCGCAGTGGCGGCGATGATTACCAGTGCTCAGCCACTTTCGCCAGCCCCTGTTCCAGAGTGGCTGTTTCCCCGGCAGCCACCAGACAGCAGGCCAGCTGGATTCTCAGCGACAGGGGTAGCGGTTCGCGCCCTGTCACACAGCGTTCAATCCAGCGTGCGGTCACCTCCGGGTCTTTTGACTCTGGTAGCGCAACAGCCTGTGCTGTACCAATATCCTGACGCTCGTTCAGCACACGCGTTCCTTCTGCATCAATCAGGCTAATCTGCGGGCAGCGTTGCGGGTTAGCATAGACTTCGCCTTCAGTACCGTGCATCAGCAATGCCCGACCGCCGATTTCAGTAAAGAATTTCGCCACTCGAGTGACGTATTCAGGATGAGAGACGCTCGACAGACGCAGCGCCGCATCTTCCGCGAACGGCGTCGCCAGCTTGGCCAGCGTGTGCGCACTGTTGCGCACGCCCATACGCCAGCGTATCGATAACTGTTTCTCCAGCGCTGGACAAAGCACACCTATCGGGATGTAAACCGGCTGATGGATGTCCAATCGCGCCTGGGCCTGACCCTCGTGTAGCGTGGCCGGAATCCCCATCAGCTCGAAAATCGTTTCAGTGAGCACGCGGGTTGGATCATGACTCACGCCGTGCACCACCACCGGGAAACCGAGTTTGTGCAGCAGGATGGCGATCAGCGGGGTCAGGTTTGCCTGTTTGCGCGCACCGTTATAGCTGGGGATAACGATCGGCATAGGTTTACCCACCGGCGGCGTCAGGCTTAGCGTCTGCTGCTGCATCGCCTCGTAGAAGCCCTTCATCTCCGCTTCGCCTTCACCCTTGATGCGCAGGGCAATAAGAATGCCGCCCAGTTCGAGCTCGGGCACTTCGCCGTTAAGCATCCGCGAATAGAGCGTGCGGGCCATTTCGACATCCAGGTCACGGGCGTGGTTTTTCCCCCGCCCTACTTCTTTAATGATCTTGCTGTAGTCCATCGAAGGCTCCTTTGAGCTTCTCACATCGTCGACATTGCACCATTAACGCCGTTTGCGACGCGTCGGTTTTGCTTTAGTTTTTACTATAACCTCAGGGACGGTAGGCTGCTCTATCGGAAATACGGGTAATGCGTTCAATAAGCGTTGGCCGTAGTTTTTGGTCAACAATCGCTTATCGTAAATCACCACTTCCCCCCAGCAGCTATGGCTACGGATCAGGCGTCCCACCTGCTGAATCAGGTTGAAGGAAGCACTCGGCAGACTTTGAACTTCGAACGGATAGCGATTGAGGCTTTTGAGCCATTCGCCTTCGGTAATCACCACCGGGCTGTCTATCGGCGGGAAGGCGATTTTGTGGATATGAACCTGGCTCAGCAGCTCGCCTTTTAAATCGAGTCCTTCGGCGAAGGATTGCAGCCCGACCAGTACGCTTCGTTCTCCACCTTCAACGCGCTTACGGTGCACTTCCACCAGCCGATAGCGCGGCTTATCACCCTGCACCAGCAGCAGCAAGCGCAAATCGGTCACGTGCTCAAGAAAACGCTGCATCGCTCTTCCGCTGGCAAACAGCACCAGCATGCCAAGATGCTTTTTACTCTCAACCTGCTCGCGGAAGTATGCCGCCATCTCGGCGATATGCTGTTCTTCGTGGTCAATAAGCGGTTCGTAGTACATCTGCGGGATGACAATTTTACCCTGTTCGACGTGGTTAAACGGTGAATCCAGCGCCACAAAGCGGTCTCCCGCCTTCTCTTTCAGTCCGCTCATCTCCTGCAAGCGAGAAAAGCTATTCAGCGAACGTAGCGTCGCCGAAGTGACAACAATATGTGGGACGCTGCGCCAGAGCAGCCTTTCCAGCTGATCGCTGACGCGGATCCCCACGCAGTGGAACCAGATATGCATCTGACCGTCACGCAGGTCGCGGGTGGCCCATTTGGTCACCGGCGCGCCTGAAGACTGCGCCAACGATGCCAGACGCCACAGTTTGCTCTGACTCTCAAACATCCCCAGCGCGCGGTTCATCTGCAGCAGAACCCGGTGTAGACGCACCACATCATGACTGCCTGTTTTTTCGCCAAGGTCGTTGAGGAACAGCTCCGCCAGCCCGCGCAACGTTTCCGTCAGCTTCGCCAGCCGCTGGCAGATCTCCATGACTTCCTGCGGCAGCTCGCCCATTGGAAAGCGGTGTTCCGCTTCCTGACCCGCAGGCATATACAGGTTAAGAATATTATTTAGCGAGGAGATAAGCTCAAACAGCTCCTCGCAGTGCGCGTTCAGGCGCTCAGGATTCGCCAATGGTGGTGTGGTTTTAGGCCGGAACTGTTCCATGCAGGTGGCGACCAGCTTGGTGAACAGATCCAACTGCAGGCGATACCACGGAGCGGTGATTTCAGCGCTCATTTCCAGCGCATCACGGGCGACATCCGGCAGATGGTGACCTTCATCAAGCACCAGCAGTAAATTCTTCGGATCCGGCAGCACCGCCTCGCTCTCCATTGCCGCCATGACCAGTGCATGGTTTGCCACCACCACTTCGGCTTCCTGAATTTCTCGCCGGGCGACGAAAAATGGGCATTCGCGATAATAGTGGCAGTTGCGGTTCAGGCAGCTGGCTTTATCGGTGCTCAGACGGCTCCACAGCGAATCATCTATGTTTTTATCGGTGTGATCGCGCAGGCCATCCCATTTATAACTATCAAGATCCGTTTTAAGCGTCGCGCACAACTTCTGCTCCGCCTGGTTATTCGGTGTGAGGTCGTCATCAAGGAAGGCGAGCAGGTCCTGCTGTGTCGGGTCCGTACTGGCGAGAGCGGCCAGGTTACGCGTACAAACGTAGCGCCCACGACCAAAGGCGGCGGTAAATCGTAGGTCGGGAATAATTTTACGCAGCAGCGGCAGGTCTTTACTGTAGATCTGGTCCTGCAACGCCACGTTGGCGGTGCTGACTACCAGCGTTTTTTGCTCTTCACGGGCAATCGCGATGCCGGGGATCAGGTATGACAAGGTTTTGCCGACGCCAGTGGGAGCCTCAATCGCCAGATGTCGCCCCTCTTCCCCGGCAAGCGTCTTCGCGACATCGGCGATCATCTGCCGCTGCGGGGGACGGGGAATAAAGTCCGGAATCTGTTCCTGAAGCGCCTTATACCAGGCGGCGATTTGCGCTTTTAGCGCAGCGGTCAAAGCCATGAGAAAACCTGAATACTGTATAAACAGCCACTATTGTGCCATTTTTGACTGGGCGGAGGTATCCCTTTTTCGGCAAACGGGAAGCGGTCTCGCAGAATCTGTCGAAAAATGATCGTTCAGAATCTCAACAATGTCCAATCAGCTAGCGATATCCATATAATAACAATACATACCACCGTTATTTACGTTGATAACAAATATAATTTCTTAATTCATCAGGATAACACCAGATATCGAGTTTCCCTTTAAAAAGGTTAATATCAAAAAAAGAGAAAAAATGAACAAACGTAGCTAAACATATTCCGAAAAAATAGAACAAAAAAGGTAAAAAATAAACTTAATCGTTTAATATCAGTAAAATACAGTATGGCTACACTTATAAGATACTTTATCTAAACCACTAATCCGTATACTACCTTTTAGAACCCACATGGGGATGTCAATTATTGAGGGTATTTATGGTTGCTTTTTTAATGTTATTGGTTTCTGTTATTCTTTTGGTGGTCGCCGGTTATAATTTTGTCAGCTATTGCAGAAGCCGAAAAAATGGCTCATTGCCGAAAGTGAAGCCACATAAAAAATAATGCCTGTCTGATGAACAACCACGAGCGTGAATGCTCACATCACATGGGGTCACGCTGCGGCAGGTTATCCCACCGCAGCCAGAACGCTATTACTCAGCCGCGGCAGGTTTGCGCGGGCGACGACGGCGAGGAGGCTTACCGTCCTGAGTACGCGCTTTCGGTGCTTCGCCATCGGTACGACGCGGAGCGGACTGCTGACTGCGCCCTTGACCCTGGCCGCCGCGCCCCTGGCTCTGACCACCGCGACCGCCGCCACGCTGCTGGCGACCGTTCTGAATCGGCTCGGCTTTGATGGATGGATCCGGTTCATAGCCCGCGATGGCGATACGTGGGATCTCTTTTTTCAGCAAGCGTTCGATATCATGCAACAGCTTATGCTCGTCAACGCAGACCAGCGACAGCGCTTCGCCAGTTGCAGCCGCACGACCGGTACGACCGATGCGGTGCACATAATCTTCCGGTACGTTTGGCAGCTCGTAGTTCACTACGTGCGGTAACTCCTCGATATCCAGACCGCGAGCGGCGATGTCGGTTGCCACCAGCACGCGGATGCCACCGGATTTAAAATCTGCTAATGCGCGGGTTCGTGCGCCCTGGCTCTTGTTACCGTGAATCGCGGCGCTGCGAATACCATCTTTATTAAGCTGCTCTGCCAGATGGTTGGCGCCGTGCTTAGTACGGGTAAAGACCAGCACCTGCTGCCAGTTGCCTTCGCCGATCATCTGCGACAGCAGCTCGCGCTTGCGCTTTTTATCAACAAAATGCACTAACTGGCTCACCTGCTCAGAGGCGGTGTTACGGCGGGCGACTTCAATTTCCAGCGGGTTATGCAGCAGCTTTTCCGCCAGCGATTTAATGTCGTCGGAGAAGGTTGCAGAGAACAGCAGGTTCTGGCGTTTTGGCGGCAGCTTCGCCAGCACGCGGCGAATATCGTGAATAAAGCCCATATCCAGCATACGGTCGGCTTCATCCAGCACCAGCACTTCAACCTTATCCAGGCTAACCGCGTTCTGGTGCTCAAGATCCAACAGACGACCCGGCGTCGCCACCAGGATATCAACGCCGCTGCGCAGCTTCATCATCTGCGGATTAATACTCACGCCGCCGAAAACCACCAGCGAACGAATATTGAGATATTTACTGTAATCCCGCACGTTCTCGCCAATCTGGGCTGCCAGCTCGCGCGTCGGAGTCAGGATCAGGGCGCGCACCGGGCGACGACCTTTAGCATGCGGTTCTTGTTGGATCAGATGCTGAAGCAGCGGCAACGTAAAGCCTGCCGTTTTACCGGTGCCGGTCTGGGCGCTGGCCATCAGATCGCGACCCTGTAATACCGCAGGAATCGCCTTCTGCTGGATAGGGGTTGGCTCAACATAGCCCTGTTCAGCGACGGCACGCAGGATTTCAGGATTCAGGCCAAGGGAATCAAAAGACATAACAACTCCGAACCGCCCCGGCCCGTCACAGGCATAGTTTTCAGGGAGATTATTGCGAAAGAGATGGCAAAAACCACAATGCCATGAAGTGGCGCAGTCTAGCAGATTTTGTGATGAACCGCATAAAATCTCCCGAAAAGAATACTCTGACTAACAAACCACTGCTCCCCGTCCTGTAGACGAGGAGCGGCAATTACGCTTCGCGATAAATATCCCCGTAATAGCTGGCTAGCAGTATCTGACGCAACTCAACCACCAGCGGATAGCGTGGGTTGGCGCCGGTGCACTGGTCATCGAAGGCGTCTTCGGACAGCTTATCGACGTGGGCGAGGAAATCGGCTTCCTGCACGCCCGCTTCGCGGATCGATTTCGGAATGCCCAGCTCGGCTTTGATACTCTCCAGCCACGCCAGCAGCTTTTCGATTTTCGCCGCAGTGCGGTCTCCCGGCGCGCTCAGGCCTAAATGATCGGCAATCTCTGCGTACCGACGACGGGCTTGCGGACGGTCGTACTGGCTGAACGCCGTCTGCTTGGTCGGGTTGTCGTTGGCGTTATAACGAATGACGTTGCAGATCATCAGCGCATTCGCCAGACCGTGCGGAATGTGGAACTGCGAGCCCAGCTTGTGCGCCATGGAGTGGCACACCCCGAGGAAGGCGTTAGCAAAGGCGATCCCGGCGATGGTTGCCGCATTATGGACGCGCTCGCGGGCCACCGGGTTTTTCGACCCCTCGTGATACGAAGCGGGCAGATACGCTTTCAGCAGCTTCAGCGCCTGCAGCGCCTGACCGTCAGAGAATTCGGAGGCCAGCACGGAAACATAGGCTTCCAGCGCGTGGGTCACTGCGTCCAGACCACCGAAGGCGCACAGGGACTTCGGCATATCCATTACCAGGTTAGCGTCGATAATCGCCATATCCGGGGTCAGTGCGTAGTCCGCCAGCGGATATTTCTGCCCGGTGGCATCGTCGGTGACCACCGCAAACGGCGTGACCTCCGATCCGGTGCCGGAAGTGGTGGTGATCGCCACCATCCGGGCTTTGACGCCCATTTTCGGGAAGGTGTAGATACGCTTGCGGATATCCATAAAGCGCAGCGCCAGCTCTTCGAAGTGGGTTTCCGGATGCTCGTACATCACCCACATGATTTTCGCCGCATCCATCGGCGATCCGCCGCCCAGGGCTATGATGACGTCGGGCTTGAAGGAGTTAGCCAGCTCTGCACCTTTGCGCACGATGGTCAGCGTCGGGTCGGCTTCCACTTCAAAGAAGACTTCGGTTTCGACGACCGCCGCTTTCAGCACGGAAGTGATCTGATCCGCGTATCCGTTGTTGAACAGGAAGCGGTCGGTGACGATCAGTGCGCGCTTATGGCCATCGGTGATCACTTCATCCAGCGCGATGGGCAGAGAGCCGCGGCGGAAATAGATGGATTTCGGAAGTTTATGCCACAGCATATTTTCAGCTCGCTTTGCCACGGTTTTCTTGTTGATCAGATGTTTCGGCCCGACGTTTTCCGAGATAGAGTTACCGCCCCAGGAGCCGCAGCCCAGGGTCAGGGAGGGCGCGAGACTAAAGTTATAGAGATCGCCAATGCCGCCGTGGGAGGTCGGGGTGTTAATCAGGATGCGTGCGGTTTTCATTTTTTCGCCAAAGGTCATCACCCGCGCGGCCTGGTTATCCTGGTCGGTATAGAGGCAGGAGGTGTGGCCGATGCCGCCCATATCGACCAGCTTCACCGCTTTCTCCACGGCGTCGGCGAAATCTTTCGCCCGATACATGGCCAGCGTCGGGGAGAGCTTTTCATGTGCAAAAGGCTCGCTATCGTCGATAGCTTTAACTTCGCCAATCAGGATTTTTGTATCGGAAGGCACGCTGATCCCGGCCATTTCGGCAATTTTAATCGCCGACTGCCCGACAATCGCCGCGTTTAACGCGCCGTTTTTCAGCAGGATACCCTGAACCGCTTTCAGTTCTTTTCCCTGTAGCAGGTAGCCGCCGTGGCTGGCGAAACGCTCGCGCACCGCGTTATAGGCGGCATCAACCACCACCACCGACTGTTCGGAAGCGCAGATCACGCCGTTATCGAAGGTTTTTGACATCAGGATGGAGGCTACCGCCCGCTTCACGTCGGCGGTTTCATCAATCACTACTGGGGTGTTACCCGCGCCAACGCCTATCGCTGGTTTACCGGAGCTGTAGGCGGCCTTCACCATACCCGGTCCGCCGGTGGCGAGGATCAGATTGATATCCGGGTGGTGCATCAGGCGGTTAGACAGATCTACGGTTGGTTCGTTAATCCAGCCAATGATGTCCGGTGGCGCACCGGCCTCGACTGCGGCACGCAACACGATTTCCGCCGCGCGGTTGGTGGCATTTTTCGCCCGCGGATGCGGCGAGAAGACGATGCCGTTACGGGTTTTCAGGCTAATTAGCGATTTAAAAATAGCGGTAGAAGTCGGATTGGTGGTGGGGACAATCCCGCAGATCAGCCCAATGGGCTCGGCGATGGTCATGGTGCCAAAGGCTTCGTCTTCGCCAAGAACCCCGCAGGTTTTTTCGTCTTTATAGGCGTTGTAGATATATTCAGACGCGAAGTGGTTTTTAATCACTTTATCTTCCACGATGCCCATGCCGGACTCGGCGACCGCCATTTTCGCCAGCGGAATGCGGGCATCAGCGGCGGCTAGAGCGGCAGCGCGGAATATTTTGTCAACCTGTTGTTGCGTGAACCCCGCGTACTGACGCTGAGCTTTTTTGACGCGCGCAACCAGCGCGTTTAATTCTTCAATGGAATTAATCGACATGGAAACCTCGAACGGAAACAGAAAAGCGCCGCCGCAGAACGCGGCGGCGAAAGCGATTAACGCAGACGATACTTAATTTTTTCGACCATCATCGCAGTAGATATACCATAGCGGTCATGTAGCGTCGGTAGCGCGCCAGCCAGCAGGAATTCGTCGGGCAGGCCAACCGTATCCAACTCGCAGCGCACACCTTTACGCATCAGCAGCGCGGCTACCGCTTCTCCCAACCCACCGACTGAGGTGTGGTTTTCCGCAGTGATCACCAGACGACCTGGCTTCGAGGCTTGCTCAATAATCGCTTTTTCATCAAGTGGTTTGATTGTCGGCACGTGCAGCACCGCCACGCTGATATTGTCGGCGCGCAGTTTCTCCACCGTTTCAAGAGCGCGCATGGTCATCAACCCGGAAGAGATAATCAGCACATCGTTACCGTCCTCCAGCAGCTTCGCTTTGCCCAGTTCGAATTTATAGTCATATTTATCCAGCACCAGCGGTACCCTGCCGCGCAGCAGGCGCATATAAACCGGGCCGTTATGATCGGCGATCGCCGGTACCGCCTGTTCTATCTCCAGTGCATCACAAGGGTCAACTATCACCATGCCGGGGATGCCGCGCATAATCGCCAGGTCTTCCGTAGCCTGATGACTTGGCCCGTAACCGGTGGTGAGACCCGGCAACGCCGCGCAGATTTTCACGTTCAGATGCTCTTCGGCGATAACCTGATGGATAAAATCATAGGCCCGGCGGGTAGCAAAAGCGGCGTAGGTGGTGGCGAAAGGGATAAATCCCTCTTTCGCCATTCCCCCAGCGGCCCCCATCAGCAGCTGTTCCGCCATCCCCATCTGGAAGAAGCGATCCGGAAAGGCCTGGGCGAAAATATGCAGATCAGTATACTTCGACAGGTCGGCGGTCATACCGACGATTTCCGGGCGTTGTGCCGCCAGCTTCGAGAGCGCGACACCAAACGGAGCAGGAACAGTCACCTGATCTTCATCGGCAATTGAAGCGATCATTGCAGACGTTTTTAAACGGGGTTTCTGAGTAGTCTGGCTCATTACAGCACTCCTTCCGGTTTGTTGGCATCCAACTCCGCAATCGCTTTTTGCCATTCATCAGCATCGACGCGTATAAAATGGTTCTTATCGCGGGTTTCAAGGAACGGTACGCCTTTACCCATCAGCGTGTCGCAAAGAATGACTCGCGGCTGTTCGCCAGGATGGCTTTTCGCGTTATCAAAGGCGGCAATCACCGCAGCTTGATCGTTTCCGTCCACACGCTGTACGTACCAGCCGAAAGCGGCCCATTTCTCGTGTAGCGGTTCAAAGCCGAGAATTTTGCGCGAATCGCCGTCGGCCTGTTGTTTGTTCACATCGACGATATTAATCAGATTGGTCAGGCCATAGTGGGCCGCCGACATCGCCGCTTCCCAGGTTGAACCTTCGTCCAGTTCACCATCCGACATCGAGTTATAGACCCACGACGCGCTTCCCTTTTGCCTCAGCCCAAGCGCCATCCCCACGGCGATAGACAGCCCTTGCCCTAATGAACCGCCAGACATCTCCATCGCTGGCGTATAGGTTGCCATTCCTGACATCGGCAGGCGGCTATCATCGGAACCGTAGGTTTCCAGCTCCTCCTCAGGGATAATTCCCGCCTCCAGCAGCGCCGCATAATAGGCGATGGCATAGTGACCGTGAGAGAGCAGGAAGCGGTCGCGCCCTTCCCACTCAGGGTCTTGCGGACGATAACTCATTGCATGGCTGAACGCGGTCGCCAGCACATCAGCATAACCCAGCGCCTGGCCAATATAGCCCTGCCCCTGAACTTCCCCCATTCGCAGAGCATAGCGACGGATACGCCACGCCGCAGCGGCAACTTTTTGTGATTCGGTCGTCTTCATCTGATTGCCTCGCTTAGTGGATTAACATGCCGCCGTTGACGTCCAGGGTGATGCCGGTGGAGTAGGATGAGAGGGAGCTTCCGAGGAACAGCGCAGCACGTGCGATGTCCACAGCATCACCAAGGCGATTCATCGGGATCCCGGCGAGAATATTGGTGGTCATTTCATCGGTCAGCTTACCGGCGGTAATATCGGTCTGAATCAGCCCCGGGGTAATACAGTTGACGCGGACGTTATCCGGTCCCAGCTCACGTGCCATCGCCCTCGCCAGCCCCAACACGCCAGCTTTTGCCGCGCTGTAGTGCGGGCCGCCGAAGATACCGCCGCCGCGCTGGGCGGAAACGGAAGAGATGCAGACGATGCTGCCAGATTTCTGCGCCCGCATTGCCGGAATCACCGCCTGCGACATCAGCAGCGTGCCGCGCAGGCTGACGTCCAGCACCGCATCATAGTTGGCGCGCTTAATATCCATTAGCTTCAGCGGCTGAGTAATGCCTGCATTATTGACCAGCACGTCAACCCGACCGTATTTCGCCATAATTTGCTCAATCGCCGCCTGCACCTGAACTTCATCAGCGACGTTTGCCGCGAGACCAAGATGGCCTTCGCCTAATGCCGCAGCGGCGGCTTTACTGGCTTCGCCATTGAGGTCGATAATGACCACTTTGGCACCGTTTTCGGCAAATAATTTCGCTGTTGCAAAACCCAAACCGCGTACGGAAGCCGCGCCCGTAATAATGGCGACTTTATCTTTTAATAACATATTTTCACTCCATGACTTTACGTCATATTAATTGACAGGAATATTTTCCATTACTGTGGTTCATCGAGAAATAAAATAACCACCAGACCTATTGCGGCACAGATACCAAAATAGGTGAAGACTGAATTAAAGCTACCAGTCTGGTCGAGTAAGAACCCCGCAGCCATTGGGGCAACGAATCCACCGAGGTTGCCACCGCTATTAATAATAGAAGAGGCGATTGGATAGGTTTTACTATCCGAAACGGCCATACCGTAGGCGGTAAAGGCCGGCCAGCCGATATTCAAACATAAACCGACAAAGAATAATCCAACGCAAACTGCCCAGGTGCTTGCCGGAATATTCAACATAATGAGCATCATGACGACCGTTGAGATAGCGGTAAACATCATAGTTGGCTTACGACGGCGGCCTAATAATTTATCAGAAATCCATCCACCACCAATTGCGCCAATAAATCCACCGATGCACGGCATACTTGCCACAAAGCCCATGCTCATCACATCAAAACCGCGTTCTTTGACTAAATACAGCGGGATCCAGGTTAATAAACCATACAGCACGCTAACCATCATAAAATAGGCCAGACAGTCGCCAAGAATATTTTTAGAGGTAAACAAACCTTTTGCTGTATCAATAGGAGCCATCTTTTTCACGCGGATTATTTTATCCAGCCAGGTAAATTTATCGGCAATAAGGATATTTTCACGCTCGACACTCTTATTTTCATCACGCCCGGCATTGATCTCATCCAGTTCACTTTGCGAAACGAAACCACTCTCGGAAGGTTTTGATTTCACCAGCAGATACCAGGCAATTGCAGCAAAAATTCCAGGGATCGCGAAAGAGAAGAACACCCAGCGCCAGCCCCAGGTGACCGCAATCCACACCGCCAGCGGCGGTACAATAATCGGTGCAAACATGGTGGCAGCTATGTAAACGCCCGTTGCCGTGGCTTTCTCTTTCGGCGGGAACCAGTTATTGATAGTCGAAGCCAGCCCCACCGGGCACGGTCCTTCGCTAAGCCCTAGTCCCAAACGCACCATCTTCAGGCCAACAACCGAACTCACTGTGCCCATCAGCCAGGTAAAAGCGGAAAAACCAAAAATTGACAGCGAGACCAACCCTCGGGTACCACGTTTGGCAATGAAAAATCCGGCTGGGATCTGGCTTACCGCGTAGCCAAGGAAAAACATACTGGCGATGGCCCCGGCTTCAAAGTTGTTGATATGAAACTCATCAATGATGAACGGCAGCACCGCACCAATATTCGTTCTGTCGGCATAATTTATTGCATACACCAGGAAAATCATCGTTAATACCACGAACCGATATTTTGTTTTCCTGGCGTCAGTACAGACTACAGTATCTATACGTGACATAGGGTATCCTCATTATTGTTTTATGTTTTTTCGCGAACCTTACCGCATCGCGCCTTGTTATCAGGCCTGTGATTGCAATATAACAACCCCAAAAAGAAAGGGTATTCAAAAAACCTCAATTATGAGTGAGAAAAATTTACTTCGTGACTACATTCAAATTCCTGTGAATGAGTTGGGCGCCAGGTTCTGCGTTTAAAACTGTTAACTTCATCACGGATTCCTGGGTAATTTATTTTCCGGCATATGTTATGCTTGCTGATAATTCCTGCGATAATTGGCTTACATACTCCTTTGGGGTAATAAAAACTTATCCCACCAACAGGAGTGAAATGATGAATCAGCCGCTTCAAAATAAAAGCCTGCCGATGCCCTCCTTACGCAACATTCAGGCTTTCATCGAGGTTTCCGATACCGGTAGCCTCAATCTGGCCGCTGAAAATCTCAATATTACCGCTTCGGCTGTCAGCCATCAGATAGCCAGCCTTGAACAATATTTGGGAAAAAAGCTGTTTTCTCGCAGCAGTAAAGGGGTGATATTAACCACTATTGGCGAAAAATATCTTAAAGAGGTTTCCGGGGCATTAAATATAATTGGTCAGGCCACCAATCAGGTGATTAATGATATCCACCAAGATTATTTGCGTATTCATTCAGCACCTAGCTTTGGATTATTGTGGCTGATGCCCCGTCTTAATAAATTTCGCCAGACCTGGCCTGAGCTTAAAATTAGCCTGACCTGCTCTTATGAAAGCATTCAGTTCTCCCGCGATAATATTGATATCGATATTCGCCACGGGCTTTCTCAGTGGCCAACGCTGGTGGTCAAAACGATAAAGAATGAGCGCGTGCTCCCTTATACTTCATTATCTTATTTAGCTAGCCATAATATTCAGCTCATCGAAGACTTACTGGCCTGCGATCTTATTCATTCAGATAGCACGTTGATCAACTGGAGTAACTGGTTATCCTGGCACAAGGTTCGCGTCTGGAATAAAAACTTTATATTCAATTTCGACCGTTCATATATGAGTATTGAGGCGGCGCGTATGGGGATGGGCATTATTCTTGAAAGCAACCTGCTGGCCGGGCAGAGCATTAACCAGCGGCATTTGACCGCCGTTTTTACCAACGATGTGAGTATGCCGGTTAGCGCTCATCACTTTGTTTTACCGCACACCAACGAGCAAAAGGAGAAAGTGAAGATCTTCTTTAATTGGGTTTCTGAAGAGCTGAGTCGAGAAGGATTTTATATTTAACATCCGACGGTGGACAAACTTCAGATGCACGCCTAAAGTTAATCAATCGATTGATTAACTTTAGGCGTGCGATGACGACGACACCCATTACCAGCAAAGGCGAGCAGGCGAAAAGCCAGCTTATCGCTGCCGCTATCGCCCAGTTCGGTGAGTACGGCCTGCATGCTACTACCCGTGATATTGCCGCTCAGGCCGGGCAAAACATCGCGGCTATTCCTTACTATTTCGGTTCCAAGGACGATCTGTACCTCGCCTGCGCCCAGTGGATTGCCGACTTCATCGGCAATAATTTTCGCCCTCATGCGCAGGCGGCAGAAATGTTGCTCAGTGTGCCTGAACCGGATAAAGACGAGATTCGCGCGCAGATCCTCGGGGCCTGCCAGAATATGATCCGACTGCTGACTGAAGACGGCACGGTGAACTTGAGTAAATTCATCTCCCGTGAACAACTGTCGCCGACCCGTGCCTATCAGTTAATCCACGATCAGGTCATTGCCCCACTACACTGCTATCTGACAAGACTGATCGCGGCCTTCACCGGCCTTGAGGCAGACAGCACGCAAATGGTCCTCCATACCCATGCACTGCTCGGCCAGGTTCTCGCATTTCGCCTTGGCCGCGAAACCGTTCTGCGCCGCGCCGGTTGGGCCGAGTTTGATCAAGAAAAAACCGAACAAATCATTCAGGTCATCACCTGCCACGTTGATTTCGTTCTGCAAGGATTATCGCAAAGGAGTCTGGAGTCATGAAAAAACCGCTCATCGTCGTTCTACTGCTTCTCCTGATGGCTACTGTGATTGGCGGCGGCTGGTGGTGGTACCAGAGCAGTCAGCAAAAAGAGCTGACGCTTTATGGCAACGTTGATATTCGTACCGTTAACCTGAGCTTCCGTGTGGGTGGACGGCTGGCATCGCTGAGCGTCGATGAGGGCGACGCAATTAAAACCGGGCAAACGCTGGGCGAACTGGATCGTGCCCCTTATGAAAATGCTCTTCAACAGGCGCAGGCCAACGTTTCTACGGCCCAGGCGCAGTACGACCTGATGATGGCGGGCTATCGCTCGGAAGAAATTGCCCAGGCCGCCGCCGCAGTTAACCAGGCGCAGGCGGCTTACGCCTATGCGCAGAACTTCTATCAACGCCAGTTGGGGCTGCGTAAAAGCAGCGCTATCTCCGCGAATGACCTTGAGAACGCGCGCTCCTCACGCGACCAGGCACAGGCCACGCTGAAATCAGCCCAGGATAAACTGCGCCAGTACCGCGCCGGTAACCGTCCGCAGGAGATAGCCCAGGCCAAAGCCAGCCTCGAACAGGCTCAGGCCGCGCTGGCGCAGGCGAAACTCGACCTGCACGATACCACGCTGATCGCGCCGTCCGACGGCACCCTGATGACCCGCGCCGTGGAGCCAGGCAGTATGCTCAGCGCAGGTGGCACGGTGATGACGCTATCATTAACCCATCCGGTTTGGGTACGCGCCTACGTCGATGAAAAAAATCTCGGCCAGGCCCAACCGGGGAGTGAAGTCTTGCTCTATACCGATAGCCGTCCGAATCAACCTTACCGTGGCAAAATCGGCTTTGTCTCTCCTACGGCTGAATTTACGCCGAAAACCGTCGAGACCCCGGACCTGCGCACCGACCTGGTTTATCGCCTGCGGATTGTGGTCACCGATGCCGACGGCGCGCTGCGTCAGGGGATGCCGGTGACCGTCGCTTTCAGCAACGGAAACGGCCAATGAGCGAAGACGTTATCACGCTGCGCGGTCTCACCCGGCGTTTCGCCGGCATGGACCGCCCGGCCGTCGCACCGCTGGACTGCACCATTCACTCCGGCTATGTGACCGGACTAGTTGGCCCCGATGGCGCAGGGAAAACTACCCTGATGCGTATGCTCGCCGGTTTGCTCAAAGCCGACAGCGGCAGCGCACAGGTCATTGGTTTTGACCCCATTGCTGACGATAGCGCCCTGCACGCGGTGCTCGGTTATATGCCGCAAAAGTTTGGCCTGTATGAAGATCTGACGGTGATGGAAAACCTGACCCTCTACGCCGACCTGCGCAGCGTGACTGGCGAAGTGCGGGAGAAAACTTTCGCCCGGCTGCTGGAGTTTACCTCTTTGGGCCCCTTTACTGGCCGACTGGCGGGCAAACTTTCCGGCGGCATGAAGCAGAAGCTTGGCCTCGCCTGCACCCTCGTCGGCGAACCGAAGGTGCTGCTGCTGGATGAACCCGGCGTCGGCGTCGACCCCATCTCACGCCGAGAACTGTGGCAAATGGTCCACGAGCTGGCGGGCGACGGGATGCTGATCCTCTGGAGCACCTCCTATCTCGACGAAGCTGAACAGTGCCGCGACGTGCTGCTGATGAACGAAGGCCAGTTGCTCTATCAGGGCGCGCCAAAAGAGCTGACCCAGACTATGGCCGGACGCAGCTTTTTGGTTTCCAGCAGCAAAGAGAATAACCGCCGCCTGCTCCAACGCACGCTGAAGCTGCCGCAGGTGAGCGATGGTGTGATTCAGGGCAAATCGGTGCGCCTGATCCTCAAAAAAGAGTCCAGTATCAGCGAAGTACAAAACGCAGCCGACATGCCACCGCTGGAGGTAGCTGAAACCGCGCCGCGCTTTGAAGATGCGTTCATCGACCTGCTGGGCGGCGCGGGTACGGCTGAATCGCCGCTGGGGAAAATTATCCACACCGTGGAAGGCTCCCATGAGGACACGGTGATTGAAGCGCAGACTCTGACCAAAAAATTTGGTGATTTTGCCGCCACCGACCACGTCGATTTTCAGGTCAAGCGTGGAGAAATCTTCGGACTCCTCGGCCCTAACGGCGCGGGCAAGTCCACCACCTTTAAGATGATGTGCGGCCTGCTGGTCCCCACCTCCGGCAAAGCACTGGTGCTCGGGATGGACCTGAAAGTCAGCTCTGGCAAGGCACGCCAGCATCTGGGCTATATGGCACAGAAATTTTCGCTGTATGGCAATCTCACCGTTGAGCAGAACCTGCGCTTTTTCTCCGGCGTTTATGGCCTGCGCGGCAAAGCGCAGAACGAAAAAATCGCCAGCATGTGCGAGGCGTTTGGCCTGAAAAGCATTGCCCGGCAGGCCGCCGACGACCTGCCGCTCGGCTATAAGCAGCGCCTGGCGCTGGCCTGCTCGCTAATGCATGAGCCGGATATTCTGTTTCTTGATGAGCCGACTTCGGGCGTCGACCCCCTCACCCGCCGCGAATTCTGGTTGCATATCAACAGTATGGTGGATAAGGGGGTGACGGTAATGGTCACCACCCACTTTATGGATGAGGCAGAGTATTGCGACCGTATCGGTCTGGTCTATCGCGGTAAACTTACCGCCAGCGGCACGCCGGACGATCTCAAAGCGATGGCAGCGGATGATGAACAGCCTGACCCGACGATGGAACAGGCATTTATTACCCTCATCCACGACTGGGATAAGGAGAACGCCAGTGAGCGCTAAAATCCTGGCATGGCGGCGCGTGCGCGCCCTGTGCGTCAAGGAAACGCGGCAGATCGTCCGCGACCCCAGCAGTTGGCTGATTGCGGTGGTGATCCCGCTCCTGCTGCTGTTTATCTTTGGCTACGGCATTAACCTCGATTCCAGCAAGTTACGGGTTGGCGTATTGCTGGAACAGCAGAGCGAAGAGGCGCTGGATTTCGTCCATACCATGACCGGTTCGCCCTACATTGACGCCACCATTAGCGATAACCGCCAGCAGCTGATTCAAATGATGCAGGCCGGGCGGATCCGCGCACTGGTGGTGGTCCCGGTCGATTTCGACCAGAAAATGGCTCGTCCCGGCGACGATGCGCCGCTCCAGCTGATCACCGACGGTAGCGAACCAAACACCGCCAACTTCGCCCAGGGCTACGTCGAAGGTATCTGGCAAATCTGGCAACAGCAGCGGGCGGAAGATCGCGGCGAAACCTTCGAGCCGCTCATTGACGTGCAGACACGCTACTGGTTTAACCCGGCCGCTATCAGCCAGCATTTTATTATCCCCGGCGCGATTACCATCATTATGACGGTGGTTGGCGCGATCCTGACGTCACTGGTAGTGGCTCGCGAGTGGGAGCGCGGCACCATGGAGGCACTGTTGTCGACCGAAATTACCCGCGCCGAGCTGCTGCTGTGCAAACTCATTCCCTACTATTTCCTCGGCATGCTGGCAATGCTGCTGTGCATGCTGGTAGCGGTGTTTATTCTCGGCGTGCCGTTTCGCGGTTCGCTGGTGATTCTGTTTTTTATCACCAGCCTGTTTTTGCTGAGCACGCTGGGTATGGGACTGCTGATATCCACCATCACCCGCAACCAGTTTAACGCCGCACAGGTGGCGCTGAATGCCGCATTTCTGCCGTCGATTATGCTGTCCGGGTTTATTTTCCAGATAGACAGTATGCCAGCGGTGATCCGCGCGGTGACCTACGTGATCCCGGCGCGCTATTTTGTCAGCACCCTGCAAAGCCTGTTTTTGGCGGGCAATATTACGGTGGTACTGCTGGTGAACACGATGTTTTTAATCGCTTCGGCGGTGATGTTTATTGGCCTGACGTGGATAAAAACCAAACGGCGACTGGATTAGCTTTCCTGCACGCTTTTCCCCGGGGGCGGCGCAAGCGCCTTGCCCGGGCTACCAGGGCCGCACGGGTTTGAATTTGTAGCCCGGACAGGTGCGCCAGCACCGCCTCCGGGGATCACAAAGAGAGAATAGATATGTTTCATCGCTTATGGACACTAATCCGCAAAGAGCTGCAATCGCTGTTGCGCGAACCGCAGACGCGGGCGATTTTGATTATGCCGGTGCTGATTCAGGTGCTGCTGTTCCCCTTCGCGGCAACCCTGGAAGTGACCAACGCCACGATTGCCATCTACAACGAAGATAATGGTAAGCACGCGGTAGAACTGACCCAGCGCTTTGCCCGCGCCAAAGCTTTCACCCACGTTCTGCTGCTGAAAAGCCCGCAGGAGATTAGACCCACCATCGATGAACAAAAAGCGCTGCTGGTCGTGCGCTTTCCGGCAGATTTCTCACGTAACCTCGACACTAACCAGACCGCCCCGCTCCAGCTTTTGCTCGACGGACGTAACTCCAACAGCGCGCAGATTGCCGCCAATTACCTCCAGCAGATCGTTAAAAACTATCAGCAGGACCTACTGGAAGGTAAAGCGAAGCCGAACAACAGCGAGCTGGTGGTGCGCAACTGGTATAACCCGAACCTCGACTATAAATGGTTCGTGGTGCCGTCGCTGATCGCCATGATCACCACCATCGGCGTGATGATCGTTACGTCACTTTCCGTTGCCCGCGAGCGTGAGCAGGGGACTCTCGATCAGTTGCTGGTTTCGCCGCTGGCGACCTGGCAGATTTTTATTGGCAAAGCGGTCCCGGCGCTGATTGTCGCCACTCTGCAGGCGACCATCGTATTGGGGGTTGGCATCTGGGCCTATCAAATTCCTTTTGCTGGATCGCTACTGCTGTTTTACTTCACGATGGTTGTGTATGGCTTATCGCTGGTAGGATTCGGGCTGTTGATTTCGTCGCTGTGCTCGACGCAGCAGCAGGCGTTTATCGGCGTGTTCGTCTTTATGATGCCGGCGATCCTGCTTTCCGGCTACGTATCACCGGTAGAGAATATGCCGCAATGGCTTCAGGACGTGACCTGGATAAACCCCATTCGTCACTTTACCGATATCACTAAGCAAATCTATCTGAAGGATGCGAGTCTGGAGATTGTGTGGGGAAGTTTGTGGCCGCTATTGGTCATAGCGGCCACTACCGGCTCAGCGGCATACGCGATGTTCCGCAGAAAGATCGCGTAATACCCGTCATCGTTCAAGCCACAACTGCGTTGGCTTATTACTCGGCCCATCCCTGGGCCTCGCCCCTTCGGGGCCGCTCCAGGCAGCGTTCAAATCTGCTCCCGGCAGATTTGTCACTCACCCCAGTCACATAGTTATCTATGCTTCTGGGGATTCGCTGCGTTGCCGCCTTGTTGTAGCCCGAACGATTTAGGGTATCCGTTTTTATCTTTCGCCAGCAACGAAACCACTGCCGGGCCTGCCAGTATCACTAGCCCAGCGAGGGCCAGCAGCAGGTTATTGTGCAGCACGCGCGACAACAGCCATAGCGCGATAACCGCCGCACCGAAGTACCATGTGGTGGTGAGTTCTTCAAGGAAATCACCCACATCACGCCAGCGCTCTTCGTGATGACGCTGCAAAAACAGCATCGACAGTAACGTGACGCCGTACAGCACGCACAAACCTAATCCGACGCGAACCAGCGCGCCGCTCATCCAACCCATCACCAGTACTGCCACGACCAGTAGATGCAACATAATCTGCCAGCAACTAAGACCCGTTGCGACGCGTACACGTTGTTGCCACTTCATGGCTTCTCTCCTGAAGGATTTTTCTCTGCTACTCAGAGTACCGCACTTTACGGAAAATTCCGTATCACCGCATCTTTTTGTGACCTCTACTACACTATTTCATTCAGGAAAGTGACATTGACTGGAGAAATATGGACGAACAACCGCCGCGATTTTCGTTGAACGTGTTAACAATTAACACCCATAAAGGCTTTAATGCGTTTAATCGCCGCTTTATTTTGCCTGAATTGCGCGAAGCAGTACGCAGCGTCAATGCCGATATCGTTTGTCTGCAGGAGGTGATGGGGGCGCATGAAATTCACCCGCTGAATATTAAGAACTGGCCGGAGACCCCACACTATGAATTCCTTGCCGACACGATATGGAACGATTTCGCCTACGGGCGTAACGCGGTCTACCCACAAGGGCATCATGGCAATGCGGTGCTCTCACGTTTTCCCATCGCGCATTACCAGAATCTTGATGTATCCGTCGGCGATAGTGAAAAACGCGGTCTGCTCTACTGCCGCATCGTGCCGCCAGAAAGCGAGATAACTCTTCATCTGATTTGCGTGCACTTGGGACTGCGCGCGAATCAGCGCCATGCTCAGATGACCATGCTGGCGGATTGGGTGAACAGTTTGCCTGCGGGCGACCCGGTGGTGGTCGCGGGTGATTTCAACGACTGGCGACAGCAGGCTAACCGGCAGCTAAAGGCCCAGGCCGGGCTGGAGGAGATATTCACCCGCGCCAGAGGGCGCCCGGCGCGTACTTTCCCGGTCAACTTCCCGCTGCTGCGCCTCGATCGCATCTACGTCAAAAATGCGCACGCCAGCCAGCCGAAGACGCTAGCCCTGAAACAGTGGCGTCATTTGTCCGATCATGCACCGCTTAGCGTGGAGATACATCTGTGAAATGCAGCTGGCAGGAAGGAAACCGCATTCAGCTATTAGAAAACGGCGACAATTATTATCCGGCGGTCTTTTCCGCGATTGGCCGCGCACAGCAGCGGGTCATTCTTGAATCTTTTATCTGGTTTGAGGATGACGTTGGCAGGCAGCTCCATACCGTGTTGCTGAAAGCCGCCCAGCGCGGGGTGCGCGTTGAAGTGCTGCTGGACGGTTACGGCTCGCCCGATTTAAGCGACGATTTTGTCGGCGAGCTAACCTCGGCGGGGGTCATTTTCCGCTACTACGATCCGCGCCCGCGCCTGCTCGGTATGCGCACCAACCTGTTTCGCCGGATGCACCGAAAAATCGTCGTTATCGACGACGTTACTGCCTTTGTCGGCGGCATTAACTACTCCGCTGAGCATATGACCGACTACGGCCCGGAGGCCAAACAGGATTACGCCGTTCAGGTTGAGGGCCCGGTGGTGCTCGATATCCTGCAATTTGAACTTGAAAACCTGCCCACTAGCGAAGCCACGCGCCGCTGGTGGCATCGTCGTCGACATAAGCCTGAAATCAACCGTAATCCCGGCGAAGCCCAGGCGCTATTTATCTGGCGGGATAACCAGGAGCACCGCGACGATATCGAACGCCACTATCTGAAGATGCTGACCAGCGCGCGCCGGGAAGTGATTATCGCCAACGCCTACTTCTTTCCAGGCTATCGGCTGCTGCACGCCATGCGCAACGCCGCCCGCCGCGGCGTTAGCGTCAAATTAATCGTTCAGGGTGAGCCGGATATACCGATAGTCAAATTTGGCGCGCGCCTGCTCTATCACTATCTGGTGAAGGGCGGCGTGCAGATTTTCGAATATCGCCGCCGCCCGCTGCACGGCAAAGTCGCTCTGGCGGACGATCACTGGGCCACCGTCGGCTCCAGCAACCTCGACCCGCTCAGCCTGTCGCTGAATCTGGAAGCTAACCTGGTTATCCACGACCGCGAGTTCAACCAGACATTGCGCGATAATCTTAACGGACTCATTGCCAACGACTGCCGCCAGGTCGATAAGAGTATTTTGTCGAAACGGACCTGGTGGCGGCTCGGCATCAGCGTGCTGGCATTCCACTTCCTGCGCCACTTTCCTGCCTGGGTGGGCTGGCTGCCTGCCCATACGCCGATACTGTCGCGGGTTCAGCCACCAGTGCAGCCAGAAATAGAAACGCAGGATCGCGTGGAGCCGGAAAATCAGGAGGTGAAATCCTGATGGCGAAATCACACCCACGCTGGCGAATGGTGAAAAAAACCCTCACGCTGCTGTTTTTTATCGCCGTCGCGGCGCTGCTGGTGGTCTACGCACAAAAAATTGACTGGCAGGAAGTGTGGAAAGTTATTCGCGACTATAACCGCACGGCGTTGCTGAGCGCGACAGGACTGGTTATCGCCAGCTACCTGATTTATGGCTGTTATGACCTGCTCGGGCGCGTGTATTGCGGCCATAAGCTGGCAAAGCGCCAGGTGATGCTGGTGTCATTTATTTGCTACGCCTTTAACCTGACGCTGAGCACCTGGGTGGGCGGTATCGGCATGCGCTACCGACTCTACTCGCGTCTGGGCCTAAGCGGTGGAACCATTACTCGCATCTTTTCGCTGAGCATCACCACCAACTGGCTGGGCTATATTCTGCTCGGCGGCATCATCTTTAGCGCTGGAATGGTACAAGTCCCCGAACGCTGGTATATCAGCCAGCAATCGCTGCAAATTCTGGGCATCGTTTTGCTGCTGATTTCCGCGTTTTATCTGTGGGCCTGCGCTTTTGCTAAAAAGCGTCATCTGACGATAAAAGGCCAGCGCCTGGTGCTGCCTTCCTGGCGATTCGCGCTGTTGCAGATGGCAGTTTCCACCCTGAATTGGATGGCGATGGGGGCAATAATATGGCTGCTGTTAGGCCAGCAGGTTGACTACTTCCTCGTGCTCGGGGTGCTGTTGGTGAGCAGTATTGCCGGCGTTATCGTGCATATTCCTGCTGGCATCGGCGTTCTTGAGGCGGTGTTTATCGCGATGCTTTCCGGGGAAGAAATTTCACGCGGCGCGATTATTGCCGCCCTGCTTGCCTACCGTGCGCTGTACTACTTCCTGCCGCTGCTGCTGGCGACCATCGGCTACCTGATTCTGGAGAGTCGGGCGAAGCATCTGCGGGCAAAAAATGAGCGTAAGCTGGCGGGAGAGTAGTGAAGATTCCCCGGTGGCGCTGCGCTGACTGGGCTACAGGTTAACCGTTATCTGCGGTTTGGTAGCCCGGATAAGGCGCATCGCGCCGTCATCCGGGAAGGGTTTAGCGGCGGTTGCCGAAAATACGCAGCAGCATCAGGAACAGGTTGATAAAGTCCAGATACAGCGTCAGAGCGCCAAGAATCGAGTATTTACGCAGCATTGACGCATCACGAACATCAATCTGCTCGCCAATGTTTTTCAGCTTCTGGGTGTCATAAGCGGTTAAGCCGACGAAGATGACGACCCCGATATAGGTCACTGCCCACATCAGCGCTTCGCTCTTCAGCCAGAAATTCACCAGTGATGCCAGTAAAATACCAATCAGCCCCATAAACAGCATATTGCCGAAGCCGCTGAGATCGCGTTTGGTGGTATAACCGTAGAGGCTCATCGCGCCAAACATGCCGCCTGCGACCACAAAAGTACTGGCGATTGACGAGTAGGTATAGACGATGAAAATGCTCGATAGCGTTAATCCCGTTAGCGCCGAATAGAGCATAAACAGCGTCGTCGCCATCCCGGCGCTGAGCCGTTGCACCATGCCAGAGAGCACGAAGACCAGCCCCAGCTGTGCGATAATCAACCCGTAAAAGGTGATTTTGCTGGAAAACACAAACATCATGACCGCTGGGGTATTAGCGGCAAACCACGCGATAAACGCAGTGAGCAGCAGCCCGACCGTCATCCAGCCATAAACCTGCGCCATATAAGTTTGCAGGCCGCTGCGGCCCTGCACGATTGAATCGGAACGAGGGTATCTGTCCATGACTATCTCCTGATTAACGAAATTTATCCTCTAAGCGTACCACACTACCAGCGTTCTGCCGCCTGTCTGTCGCTATCCCGCGCATCGACCCAGCGCTCCCCTTCCGGCGTTGCTTCACGCTTCCAGAACGGGGCTCGAGTTTTCAGATAATCCATAATGAATTCCCCGGCCGCAAACGCGCTGCTACGATGGGCGCTAGTGACGCCGACAAAGACAATTTCTTCGCCGGGCCACATCTCCCCGATACGGTGAATCACCGTTACCCGCCCCAGCGGCCAGCGCTCGCGCGCCAGTTCGACAATCTCCGCCAACGACTTTTCAGTCATCCCCGGATAATGCTCAAGGGTTAACGCTTTCACGCTATCGCCCAGGTTATGGTTGCGCACTTTGCCGGTAAACGTCACCACAGCGCCGTCTTCATCGCGTTCGGCAAGCCAGGGGTATTCATCGCCGACCTTAAAACGCTCATGGCCGACCACAATGCGGGTTTGCGTCATCTTAGCCTCCGGTAACCGGTGGGAAGAATGCCACTTCATCACCGGCTACCAGCGGATGATCAAACGAGGTCAGCGTCTGATTCACCGCCGCCAGCAGCTTACCCTCTTCCAGTGCCAGCGCCCAGCGGTCGCCACGCGTAACCAACTGTTGGCGAACGGCTTCAACCGTGGAAAGCCCATTCGGCTCGAGAGTCAGGGAATCGGTGCCGAGCAGTTCGCGCACCTGAGCAAAAAATAGAACGTTAATCATGGGTATCTTCCACTCTGAAATCGCCGGACTTGCCGCCGCTCTTCGCCAGCAGGCGCACCGGGCCAATCACCATATCTTTCTGCACCGCTTTGCACATATCGTAAATCGTCAGCGCGGCGACGGAAGCGGCAGTCAACGCTTCCATTTCCACGCCAGTTTTACCGGTCAAACGGCACAAGGATTCGATGCGCACCCGGTTATGTTCCGGCTGCGCCTGTAGATTGACTTCAACTTTGCTCAACATCAGCGGGTGGCACAGCGGGATCAGCTCCCAGGTACGTTTGGCCGCCTGGATCCCGGCGATTCGTGCGGTGGCGAAAACGTCGCCTTTGTGATGGCTGCCGTCGATAATCATGGCAAGCGTCGTCGCCTGCATTTCAACGTAGGCCTCGGCGCGCGCTTCGCGAACCGTCTCCGCTTTCGCGGAGACATCAACCATGTGCGCTTCGCCCGCGGCGTTAATATGGGTCAGTTGCGACATAAATTACTTCTTAAGATGAGAGATGAAATTGCAAGGACGGGTACGCGCATCGAGCTGCGGCGCAATAATATTGTCCCATGCGGTATGACAGGCTTTGGTTGAGCCCGGCATCGCAAAAATCAGCGTGCGGTTCGCCACCCCAGCAACCGCACGGGATTGCAGCGTCGAAGTACCGATCTCTTCAAAAGAGAGCATGCGGAACACTTCGCCGAAGCCTTCAACTTCGCGGTCAAACAGCGGCAGCAGCGCTTCCGGCGCCTGATCGCCCTCGGTAAAACCGGTGCCGCCGGTGATCAACACCACCTGCACGTCATCGCTGGCGATCCACGCCGAGACCTGGGCGCGAATAGCATAACGGTTCTCTTTAACTATCGCCTTATCGACGACGGTGTGCCCCGCTTCCTGCGCCGCATCACGCAGCCAGTGGCCGGAGGTATCGTCCTCTTCGCCACGTCGATTTGAAACGGTAAGAATTGCAATACGGGTCGGGATAAACTCAGCGCTGGCCTGACTCATCTGTTCGCTCCTTAAAATGAATTATCCGCCAATATACGACAGGTTCTGCGTAATACCGGTGTTGCCCTGATGCAGGAAATGGGTTTGTTTTTTATGCGTTAACGCTTCGGAAATGCGTGCTTCCAGCTCGGCCTGCTGCTCTTCTTCAGCGAGCAGATCGCGCAGATCAACGCCACCTTCGCCAAACAGGCACAGGTGCAGTTTGCCAACGGAAGAGACGCGCAGACGGTTGCAGGTGGCGCAAAAATCTTTCTCATACGGCATGATCAGGCCGATTTCACCGGCATAATCCGGATGGCAAAAGACCTGCGCCGGGCCGTCGCTACGCTGGCGGATCTGATGGATCCAGCCGCGGCGCAGCAGCTCGTCGCGCAGCACCATGCCTGAGATATGATGGCGGCGAAACAGGTTGCTACCCTCGCCGGTTTCCATCAGCTCAATAAAACGCAGTTGAATGCGGCGCGGTTGGATCCACGCCAGAAAGGTGTCGAGCTGGTGATGGTTAACGTCGCGCATCAGCACGGTGTTGACTTTAACTTTCTCAAAGCCAGCAGCAAAAGCGGCATCGATGCCGTCCATTACCTGGCGAAATTTATCCTGGCCGGTAATGGCGTGAAACTGGCGGGCGTCGAGGCTATCCACGCTGACGTTAATCGCCGTCAGCCCAGCATCGCGCCAGTTTTCAACATCGCGCGCCAGCCGGTAGCCGTTGGTGGTCACCGCAATCTGACGAATAGAGAGGTTTTCCCGCACGGCGGCAATAATGTCGGTAAAATCACGACGTAGCGAAGGTTCTCCACCAGTCAGGCGCACCTTTTCCGTGCCAAGGGCTGAAAATGCACGCGTGACGCGACGAACTTCATCGACGCTGAGAAAGCCTTTATTGGTGACGGCGCCGGGCTTGTAGCCATCGGGCAGACAATAGGTGCAACGAAAGTTACACACGTCGGTAATAGACAGGCGCAGATAGTAAAACTTCCGCGCAAATGCATCGGTAAGCTGTGAAGCCATAGACACCTTTCCAAATACGGGAGACGCGGTCATTTCTTTCCGCGCCCTGGCGACAACCGGGGCTGTCACGGCCAAAGCACCATATCTTGCGACACAGGCACAGAGGCTAGAGTGTTAGTGGGTTACACCAAATAGTAGCGCGTTAAGTGTGGTTTCGCCATACCCACATTTCGTTATGTAATGATGTATATAGCGGATATATATAGCTTTTTTTACGCTAAGTTAGTGAGAACACAGCGTAATCCCTCGTTCTGCTATTCGCCCTCCACCCGAGACAAAACCGTCAGGTATTTTATGGTTACCCAGCAAAAAGTGATATTCTCGCCGCAGAAGCAAGGAAAGAGACTTATTCAATGAAAATAATAAGTTAACAGTTAACAATCGGTCTACAAAGGACGTAACATTACGATGAACCGATCTCTTCACGTTATCCTGGCCCTGCTCACGCTTTGCAGCGGTTCCGTTTTCGCCGCCGAGCCGTGTACCGGCAAACTTGAGCATGCCGAAACCGGACATGACAATAGCAAGCTTATTTTATCCTCAGCGAAACTGATTGAGAGCACGGAAAGAAAAGCCATTCTGGACGCCCTTCGTCCACAGGCTGCAAGCCAGGCCGGACAGGCGGTACGTATAAAAGTCGATCGCTTAAATATCAGCAACGAATGGGCCATTCTGGTCGGGGACATCGTCGCATCTGAGGGGCAAAAGCTCGACTGGTTACAAGCGAAAGAATGCGATGCCGACCTTGATAAAATGCTGTGGGTCATCCTGAATAAAACCGCCGGGCAATGGCGCGTAAAAGAGATGACGATCTGTGCGTCAGAACCGCCCTGGTGGTATTTCAACGATGCTGACCTCACTCTACCCTGTGAGGTTTATGCCGGACTGGAATCTCCTGAGGAGGGCCAGCCTTTTGACGATCTGGCGGCACGTTGCAGAGCGTTCAGAACACAACATTCCGTTGCGGCAAACCCCATAAAAAACGCTGAGCTTAGTACCCAGCAGAAACGTGAGGTCCTGAGGCAATTCCAGCTGTTCCAGCAAGCGCTGAAGACGAAAAATATCGCCGCAGTGAAGTCTTTTATCGTTTTTCCTCTTCAGTGGGAATGGCCAGCGTTCTGGCCCGAGCAGGATGACAACCCTCCCGAGGCAATCACCGAGGCGATATTTGATAAACATTCGGCAGAGATACTGCAAGAAATGAGGAAATTGAGTTCGATCCCATCCGATGTGCTGACGCTGACCATCAAGGAGTATCGGGATAATGCATTATCGGCAAAGGAACAAGGCCGGAAATATCACCCCGCCGACGGCAGCGATGAAAATCGCTATTATTACGAGGAAAACGGCCAGAAACATTTTGTGAATGGCACCTGTGATGCCGTTGCCAGAGCTGAATTTACTGATGACGGGCTGTTTGCTGGTTTCGGAAGCGGATCGAACAAACAGTTGCCCGGCCTGTCGGAGCTTTGCGAGCATTCAACCAATTTCGAATTTGTGCTGCTCAACAACATGCTTCGTCTGAAGAGCGTCAGCTATGCGGGCTAGCATCGTTGATTTATGACAAGGCCTGGCAGACCTTGTCATCCTGCGTCATTATCGTCGATCTACAGCACCACCTGCTTTTCAAAGTCGCCGCCGTATTCAAGGTAGTGTTGTAGTGTTAACAGCCCCCGGCGTTTCGCCAGCCGCCATTTGCAGTAATGTCCTTCCCATTCATCAACAGGCGCACCGAACAGCAGAGTCAGGCGCGTCTTTAAATCCTGATAATGCTTTTTGATGTTATCGGCGTAGTCAGACTCCAGAAACTCATACTCTCCCCACTCATTTTCTGCGTAATAGACTTCAGCAAGCGTGATAATTGCACCAAACTTTATGTCATCCTTTTCGACCCTGTCAGCGCTGAGCACAACAAAAGCCGCTGGCATCATAGCGAGAAATAAGATCGTAAACAGGCTCGACAACCCAACCCCCACGCTTATCAATCAGCCCGTACTGACCTGATTCATCAGAAAAAGGAGCGATACTTAACTCAGATTATCTCGGTTGCAAATACAGGGGAGTTTCTGTCGCCAGGCGGCAGGGAATTAACTCGCACCGGGCAAATACGGTGAATGGATGGCTAAAATGCCGGCTAATATTATCACTGTGTGACACCCCCTCTTTTAGCAAATAGCCATGTCCAGAGCGTGCTACACAATAGATGTCAGAGGCCGAGCATCGTTTTTTAAGAAAAGATCGGTTACTGTGAGCCCGATTAATTGATATGAAGGGATTTTTATGCGCAATCGTACTTTCGCCGATCTTGATCGCGTAGTGGCTCTGGGCGGCGGACATGGGCTGGGCCGGGTAATGTCATCACTCTCCTCCCTTGGCTCACGCCTGACCGGCATTGTCACCACCACTGATAACGGTGGTTCCACGGGGCGAATTCGCCGCGCGGAAGGTGGCATCGCCTGGGGAGACATGCGTAACTGCATTAATCAGCTTATTGCCGAACCCAGCGTAGCGTCGGCAATGTTTGAATATCGTTTTAGCGGTAACGGGGAACTTTCCGGACATAACCTCGGAAATCTGATGTTAAAGGCGTTGGATCACCTGAGCGTGCGGCCTCTTGAAGCGATCAATTTGATCAGAAATCTGCTTAAAGTCGACGCTCTGCTGATTCCCATGTCGGAACAACCGGTCGACCTGATGGCGATTGACCACGAAGGGCATGAAGTCTACGGCGAAGTGAATATTGACCAGCTCGCCTGCGTGCCGCGCGAATTGATGCTCTCCCCACCGGTTCCCACCACTCGCGAAGCGATAGAGGCTATTGCCGAAGCCGATTTAATCCTTATCGGACCAGGTAGCTTCTATACCAGCCTGATGCCCATTATCTTGCTCGATGAGGTGGCGCAAGCGCTGCGCCGCACGCCCGCACCGATGGTGTTTATCGATAACCTCGGTAAAGAACATAGCCCTGCCGCCAGCCTGGCGCTGTCGGACCGGGTGGCCATTATGGAGCAACATATCGGCAAGCGGGTGATTGACGCGTTAGTGATTGGTCCGAAAGCGGACATCACAGGTATTGAGCATCGGGTGATTATCCAGACGCCGCTGGACGCCAGCGATGTCCCTTATCGCCACGATCGGCAACTATTACGCAGCGCGCTGGAAAAAGCGATTCAGGCATTAGGCTAATTCTCAAAGCAGCGTTATTCTGGCCACCAATCCAGCCAGGCTTAAAATCTTAAGGTTGTCTTAAAAAAACATCGGCAACATAGCGACCATCTCTTTATGTGGACGTCGCTATGTCACTATTTTCTTTACGTCGGCCGGTGGTTAGCCGTACAACCTATCTGATTCTGTTTGCCTGCTATATTGGGCTGGTACTGAATCTCGCCTTCTATCGTCAGGTGTTTACCCTGCTGCCGGTCAACGGCCTGCACAACTGGCTGGTGTTCCTCAGCATGCCGATAGTGGCAATTAGCGTGATGAACATCATTACTACCATCGCCTCGTTCCTGAAGCTTGACCGTCTGGTGATTAGCCTGTTTATCTTGCTGAGCGCTTCGGCTCAGTATTTTATCTGGACCTTCGGCGTGGTGATAGACCGGGGAATGATCACCAATATTTTCGATACCACCCCCGCCGAAAGTTTCGCCCTGCTCTCCAGCAAAATGGTTCTGATACTCGGCCTTTCCGGGGTTCTGGCGGTAGCTGTCGTCTGGTGGGTTAAAATTCGTAAACCGCAAACGTTATGGCGCGGCGTCGCCGTGCGCCTGCTCAGCATCGTGGTTTCAGCACTGTTGATTATTCTGGTCGCCGCGCTGTTTTATAAAGATTACGCCTCGGTGTTTCGCAATAACAAAGAGCTGGTGAAATCTTTGAGTCCGTCGAACAGTATTGTGGCGATGAATTCCTGGTATGCACATAACAGAATGGCCAATCTGCCTCTGGTAAAAATTGGCGAAGACGCCGTGCAGAAGCCGGAAATGCGCAACGGAGCGAAGAAAAACCTGACCATTGTTGTGTTAGGCGAAACCTCAAGAGCGGCGAATTTTTCGCTCAACGGCTATTCCCGCGAAACCAACCCGCGCCTGAAGCAAGATAATGTGGTTTATTTCCCGAATACCACCTCCTGCGGCACCGCCACGGCAGTTTCCGTGCCGTGCATGTTCTCTAATATGCCGCGTGCCCACTATGATGAAGAATTGGCGCAGCATCAGGAGGGAGCACTGGATATCCTGCAACGCGCAGGAGTTAAGGTACTGTGGAGCGACAACGATGGCGGCTGCAAAGGGGCCTGCGACCGGGTTCCGCACCAGAACGTAACCAATCTCAATCTGAGCGGTCAGTGCATCGACGGCGAGTGCTACGATGAAGTGTTATTCCATAACCTGGAGAGCTACATCGACGGTTTGCAACAGGACGGGATTATCGTTCTGCATACTATCGGCAGCCACGGTCCGACCTATTACAATCGCTATCCGCCGCAGTTTAAGCAGTTCACACCGACCTGCGACACCAATGAGATACAGGGTTGCACTCAGCAGCAGCTCACCAATACCTACGACAATACGATTTTGTATGTCGATTATGTGGTCGATAAAGCGATAAAATTATTGCAGTCGAAGCAGGATAAATTTACCACCAGCCTGGTGTATCTCTCAGATCACGGCGAGTCGCTGGGCGAAGATGGTGTTTATTTACACGGGCTGCCGTGGTCCATCGCGCCGGATACGCAAAAGCATGTGCCGATGCTGCTGTGGCTGTCGCCGGATTATCAACAGCGCTATGGCGTATCCGGACAGTGTTTGCAGCAAAAAGCGAAAACACAACCGTATTCGCAGGATAATCTCTTCTCCACCCTGCTCGGTCTGCTCGGAGTCAGCACCCACGAGTACCAGGCAACAGACGATATTTTAACGCCATGTAGAGAGGCAGGCCGATGAAAATTTTAGTCATTGAAGACGATGCGCTCCTGTTACAAGGATTAATTCTGGCAATGCAAAGCGAGGGCTACGTTTGCGACGGCGTGTCTACTGCTCATGAAGCGGCGCTCTCTCTGGCCAGCAATCACTACAGTCTGGTGGTGCTCGACCTGGGCCTGCCGGATGAAGACGGCCTGCATTTCCTGGCGCGCATGCGCCGGGAGAAGTTTAGCCAGCCGGTGCTGATCCTTACCGCCCGCGATACCGTTGATGACCGCATCAGCGGCCTGGATACCGGCGCGGATGACTACCTGGTTAAACCGTTTGCCCTGGAAGAGCTGAACGCGCGCATTCGCGCCTTGCTGCGTCGTCATAACAATCAGGGAGACAACGAACTGACTATCGGCAATCTGCGCCTGAACGTCACCCGCCGTCTGGTCTGGCTCGGCGAGCAGTCCCTCGATTTAACGCCGAAAGAGTACGCCTTGCTCTCCCGCCTGATGATGAAAGCGGGCAGCCCGGTGCACCGCGAAATTCTCTACAACGATATTTACAGTTGGGATAACGAACCGGCTACCAACACCCTGGAGGTGCATATCCACAATCTGCGCGATAAGGTGGGTAAAGCGCGGATCCGCACCGTCCGGGGCTTCGGCTATATGCTGGTTAATAATGGGGAGACGGAATAACGCTATGGCTCTGTTTGCGAGTGAAAACTGGACCATGCGCCACCGGCTGCTGCTGACTATTGGCACCATTCTGGTGGTGTGTCAGTTAATCAGCGTATTCTGGCTGTGGCATGAGAGCAAAGAACAGGTTCAGTTACTGGTTGCTAGCGCCATTGAGGGGCATAACAACCAAAAGCATGTTGAGCATGAAGTCCGTGAAGCGGTCGCCAGCCTGTTGATCCCAAGCCTGCTGATTATCGGCCTGGCGCTATATATCTCTCTGCTCGCAGTGAAAAAAATCACCAAACCGCTTTCCAACCTCCAGCAGGAGCTGGAAAGCCGCACCCCGGATAATTTGCAGCCAATCGCCCTGAAAGAATCGGTACCGGAAGTTACTGCAGTCACCACCGCGATTAATCAGCTGGTCTCCCGCCTGAATTTAACCCTCGATCGCGAACGTCTGTTTACCGCCGACGTCGCCCATGAGCTGCGCACGCCGCTGGCCGGGCTGCGTCTGCATCTGGAGCTGCTGGCAAAAGTCCACAGCGTCAGCGTAGACCCGCTGATTCAGCGGCTCGATCAAATGACCAACAGCATCAATCAATTGCTTCAGCTGGCGCGCGTCGGTCAGTCATTTTCCGCCGGGAGCTATCAGCAGGTGGCGCTGAAAGAGGATGTTGTCGAACCGCTACAAGATGAGCTACAGGCGATGCTGGCACAGCGGCAACAGAAGCTGGTGCTTGATGAAGGAAGTGGTGAGGCGATTGTGTCAGGCGACGCTACGCTGGTGCGGGTGATTTTACGTAACCTGGTGGAAAACGCGCATCGTTACAGCCCTGCGGGGTCGACGATTCGCGTGTCGATAAAGCCTGGCCTGACGTCAATTTTGGCGGTGGAAGATGAAGGTCCGGGAATTGATGAAGCGAAAAGCGGTGAATTGAGCAAAGCGTTTGTGCGCATGGACAGCCGCTACGGTGGTATTGGTCTGGGGCTCAGTATCGTAACCCGCATCGCCCAGTTACACGATGCCCAGTTCTTTTTACATAACCGTCAACCCGGCCCAGGAGTTCGCGCCTGGGTGCT
Organism: Klebsiella huaxiensis; assembly: GCF_003261575.2. GTDB lineage: Bacteria > Pseudomonadota > Gammaproteobacteria > Enterobacterales > Enterobacteriaceae > Klebsiella > Klebsiella huaxiensis. The sequence continues at coordinate 4,032,891 of NZ_CP036175.1, forward strand.
CTTCCCTAAAACGTCCCGTCAGAACGTCAGCACCCACTGATGGAAGAAGGCAACGACAATTACAAAGGCGCAGGTAACTGCCAGGTATTCGCGGAAGGTTAATTTTTGCATGACGCTATCCTCAGTAGATTGAGGATAGTTTCGCCGAACAATATTAAGCCAACATTAAGGACCACGGAAAAACGGGATTGAACCCGTGACTGAAAATCCCGGGTCGCAGACGGCTATAAACCCGTAGCCCGGGCAAGGCGCGTCAAGCGCCGCCCCCGGGATGAAGCCACGCGCAGGCATCTGATCCGGCTCATTTCCTGGAGGCGATGCTGCGCATCTGTCCGGGCTACCGGCCCGCAGACGGGTGTGACCCCTTTGCCTGTGGAGACGTCAGACCAATGCATCAGGTCCAGCTAAGCGCGCCCCAGCCTCTATTTCGCAAACGGCTACGACGCAGCGATAAACAGATCGCGCAGCTGATGAAGCTGGTCGCGAATTTGCGCCGCCTCTTCGAACTCCAGGTTTTGCGCATGCTGCATCATCTGCCCTTCCAGCTCGCGAATTTTCTGCTGTAGCGCTTTCGGCGTCAGGGTCAGTTCCACCGCATCAGCTTCAACCGGCGAGCGGAACTTGCCGCGTCCCTTGGTTTTGGTTTTCGCAATATTCTGACCCAGCGCCAGAATATCAACCACTTTCTTATTGAGTCCCGTAGGAGTAATACCGTGCTCTTCATTGTAACGTTGCTGCTTCTCACGACGACGCTCGGTTTCATCAATCGCTCTGGCCATCGACGCCGTTATCCTGTCGCCGTAAAGAATCGCCTTACCGTTGATGTTACGCGCCGCTCGGCCAATAGTCTGAATCAGCGAGCGCTCCGAGCGCAGGAAGCCCTCTTTGTCGGCATCCAGAATAGCCACCAGCGACACTTCCGGCATGTCTAAGCCTTCACGCAAGAGGTTAATCCCGACCAGTACGTCAAACTCGCCCAGACGCAGGTCGCGGATAATTTCCATACGTTCCACGGTGTCGATATCTGAGTGCAGGTAGCGCACCCGCTCACCGTGCTCTTCCAGATACTCGGTTAAATCTTCCGCCATCCGCTTGGTCAGGGTGGTGACCAGCACGCGCTCGTTAATCGCGGTGCGAATACGAATTTCCGAGAGCAGGTCATCCACTTGGGTTCCCACCGGACGCACTTCAATCACCGGGTCAAGCAGCCCCGTCGGACGGACTACCTGGTCCACCACCTCGTCGCCGGATTTATCCAGCTCATAGGCTCCCGGCGTCGCCGAGACATAAATACTTTGCGGCGCCAGCGCCTCAAATTCTTCAAACTTCAGCGGGCGGTTATCCAGCGCCGACGGCAGGCGGAAGCCATATTCCACCAGCGTCTCTTTACGCGCCCGGTCCCCACGGTACATGCCGCCGATTTGCGGAATAGTGACGTGGGACTCATCAATTACCAGCAGGCCATCGGCCGGTAGGTAGTCAAACAGCGTCGGCGGCGGCTCGCCCGGCCCGCGACCCGACAGGTAGCGCGAGTAGTTTTCAATCCCCGAGCAGTAGCCCAGTTCGTTCATCATTTCGAGATCGAACTGGGTACGCTGGCTCAGGCGCTGCTCCTCCAGCAGCTTGTTGTTCTCCAGCAGCACCTTGCGCCGGTCAGCCAGCTCAACTTTAATCTCTTCCATCGCCTGGACGATACGTTCACGCGGGGTGACGTAGTGGGTTTTCGGATAGACGGTGAAGCGTGGGATCGTTGACTCAACGTGACCGGTCAGCGGATCGAACAGCGACAGGCGTTCGACTTCTTCATCGAACAGCTCAACGCGCAGCGCGATATCGTCAGATTCCGCCGGGAATATATCAATGACTTCGCCGCGCACGCGGAAGGTACCGCGCTGAAAAGCCTGATCGTTGCGGGTATATTGCAGTTCAGCCAGACGGCGTAAAATGGCGCGCTGGTCGATTATCATGCCGACCGTAAGGTGCAGCATCATCTTCAGGTACAGGTCCGGATCGCCCAGACCGTAGATAGCGGAAACCGATGCCACTACCACCACATCACGACGCTCCAGTAGCGCTTTGGTCGCTGACAGACGCATCTGTTCGATATGTTCGTTAACGGAAGCATCTTTCTCGATGAAGGTGTCAGAGCTGGGTACGTACGCTTCTGGCTGGTAGTAGTCATAGTACGAGACGAAGTACTCCACCGCGTTCTCCGGGAAGAACTCTTTCATCTCGCCGTAAAGCTGCGCCGCCAGGGTTTTGTTGGGTGCCAGCACCATCGTCGGGCGCTGGAGATCGGCAATAACGTTGGCGATGGTAAACGTTTTACCCGAACCGGTTACGCCGAGCAGCGTTTGATGCGCCAGGCCATCTTCCAGCCCCTCTTCCAGGCGACGAATGGCTTCCGGCTGGTCGCCAGAGGGACGGAAAGCAGAATGCAGCTTGAACGGTTTACTCATCAATCAGGACCTGAAGAAGGGTTGAACGGCAGGTGTTTAATTCTACCCTTCAGTTCAACTTTTGCCAATAAATAATACTGGATATAAAAACAGTATCACACTATCGTATATCTGTAGATTTGTCTTTTTTACCGCCATCGCGGACGAAAAAAAGCCGCCTTGCGGGATAATCCACCAATCAGTAGGGTTATCCCCAGAAACTTTTGGCATTTAACATTTGTCAAGCAAGGGGATGAATCTTTTGTGGCAGTCGGTGACACTTTTTTTACAGCCATTGATTTTATTTAATTAATTGATATTTAATAAAATTTAAGAAAAGATGGGTTTCGCGTCAATTTGCCCGCAGGCCGCGTAATCTCTAGCTTACCGCAAGTTCTCTAACTCTAATGCACAAGGTTATCCACAGGAATAGTGGATAACTGTCTGCAGCCCATGACCTGTGCCACCCGGCCGAAATCACTGAATGGGGCAAAACACCTGCTAAAAAAATTTATTGAATTTTTTTTGCGATTTATCGGCAAAGAATAGCTGGATTTTCTATTATTTTTTGCACCACATTTCAGCTCTCTGGCACCGGGAAAGTGCAAGGTCTGCCGTAACCCTCTTCACTTTCACCGTGCCACCCCTGTATTTGTCAGCAAATACCGAGAGTTCTTTTTCCTGGCAAGGGATTTGCAGAATCTTCTCGTCGCCCGCTATCCCAGGAAAGGAGAAAACGTCTATGTTGAGTCTACGTGCCGTGAACCACTATTACGGAAGCCAGCACACGCTGTGGAATGTTGACCTTGAGCTCAGGCCGGGGAAATGTACTTGCGTAATGGGGCGCGAGGGGATGGGGAAAACCACCCTCGTTAACTGTATTACCGGGCACCTCCCGGTGGCCAGCGGCAGTATGACCTGGCAGGACGCAGGGGCTGCGCCCTATGACCTGATGCCGCTCTCCGCGCAGTCACGCAGCGCCATCGGCATTGGCTACGTCCCGCAGGATAAACGTATCTTCTCGCAGCTCAGCGTGGAGGAAAATCTGCATATTGCCCTCGCGGCAGGCGGCGAATCCGCGTCAGCGGTAGCCGGGGAGATTTACGATCTGTTTCCGGAACTCTACGCTCTGCGGCAAAGCAAAGGCATTACGCTCACCGCTGACGATCAGTACCAGCTGGCATTGGCCAGAGCGCTGATAACCCGCCCGCGCCTGCTGATCCTCGACGAACCTTCACGCGCAGGGGGCCAGCGCTTCCTGCATAAGCTGGGCGATTTACTGGTGCGCCTGAATCGCGATATTGGCCTGACGGTACTGATCGCCGAGCAGCACCTGCCGTTTATTCGCCGGGTGGCAGATCGTTTTTGTCTGCTGCACTGCGGACGCAGCGTGGCCCAGGGTGACGTTATCCAGCTGGACGCGCCGCTGCTGGCGCAGTGGATGACGCCCGATCCAGCACGCTGAGATCGAGATAGTGACCGAGATCCTCGCGCTGTGCCACATCCGCCAGCCACGGGATCTCGCCGAGAAACGGCGCGGGCAGCACGCGTTTCAGCGTCGCCAGATACTCAAGGTGGCGCTTGCCCGGCGGCTGAATGTCGTTGGCAACCCATCCGGCCAGCGGCAGACCGGCCTGAAGCACCGCCTGCGCGGTCAGCATCGCATGGTTAATGCACCCCAGCTTAACGCCCACCACTAAAATCACCGGTAACTGCTCTTGTTCTACCCAGTCGGCAAAGGTCAGCGTTTCTGAAAGCGGCGTAAACCAGCCCCCCGCCCCTTCGACTAACACCCAATCCGCCAGCCCTTCCAGCTCGCGTAAACCGGCCGAAAGCGCTGCGGCGTCAATTAGCCTGCCCTCATCGGCACTGATAATATGCGGCGACGTCGGCTCAGCAAAAGTGAAAGGATTGACCTGCTCGTAGCGTAGCGCTACCTGGCTATTGCGCTGTAGAGCCAGCGCGTCGTCGTTGCGCAGTCCTTCCGCCGTATATTCGCTTCCGGAAGCTACCGGCTTATAGCCCGCGCTATTGAATCCTGCGCGATTGGCCGCCTGTAGCAGAGCGCAGCTGGTAACGGTTTTACCGACTTCAGTATCGGTTCCGGTCACGAAAAAACGTTTAATCACGTTCGATGACTCCTGTAAAAAGGTGATATGTCAGCGGACACTGGCCCTGCTGCTGCGGCCAGGCGAACTGGAGCTGCCGCAGTTTACCGCGACTCAGCGGTGCGGGGCTGCGCCCGTGGTGCAAATGGGTCGCACCGATGCCTTTCAGGGATCGCATCGCGCTGAGCGCATCGGCAAACGGCAGAGTGATGGCATGGATATGACCGATAGCGCGACGACCAACCAGCGTCTGGCGTACCGACTGCTCACTAAGAAAACGGTTGGCATGCGGCTGTTCATCAATAGCTCGCCACGCCTGATTTAGCTCCGGCAAAGAGCCTGCCAACAGCGTACTAAACGCAACGCGCCCGCCGGGGCGTACCACCCGATACAGCTCATTAATGGCGGCGGCAAGATTGTCGCACCACTGAACCGCAAGGTTGCTCCACGCCAGATCAACGCAACCCTCAGCCAGAGGCAGCGCTTCGATGTCGCCTTCAATGTAGCGATGTGCGCACTCTCCACGCCGGGCTTGCGCCAGCATATCAACGGAGAGATCCAGCGCCGTCACCTGACTACCCGCTTCACGCCAGTAGCGGCTGATACTGCCGGGGCCGCAGCCCGCGTCCAGCACCTCGGAGAAGGTTTTTACATTGAGCTGCTCCAGCAGCAGAGAGGCGCTAATGCGTTGTAATTCATCATGTTGAGAATAGTGTTCCGCTGCACGACCAAACGCCGCCGCTATCGCGCGTTTATTCACCGCCGCCATGCAGCACCTCCAGCAGACGAGCAATATCAGTGGATTCATGCGCTGCGGTAAGCGTCAGGCGCAGTCGCGCGCTGCCGGAGGGAACCGTCGGCGGGCGGATTGCCGTCGCCCAGCAGCCCTGCTCGCGCAGGCGTGCCGCCAGCCGCAGCGCGCGCGCGTTGTCGCCGACGATCAACGGCTGAATCGCGCTGCAAGATTGAGTCAGTTCGCCGGGATAATCGGCCATTTCTCGACGAAAATCGGCAATATGGCAGGCCAGCTTTTCCCGCCGCTGCTGCCCATCGTCGCTACGAATAACGCCCAGCGCCGCGCTGAGAGCTACAGCCTGCGCCGGAGGCATCGCGGTGCTGTAAATCAGATGACGGGCAAACTGCAGCAGATAATCCGCCAACTCTTCGCTGCACAGTACCGCCGCGCCGCTCACGCCAAAAGCTTTGCCGAAGGTAACAATCAGCAGATCCGGATGTACCTGTTGGCTATCGCAACTGCCTCGCCCCTCTTCGCCGACCACGCCGATGCCGTGCGCGTCGTCCACCAGCAGAAGCGCCTCAGCCGCCCGCGTCGCCCGCTGGATATCCGTCAGCGGAGCGCTATCACCATCCATACTGAAAATCCCTTCGGTCACCACCAGCTGCTGACCGGATAGCGGTTTCGCCAGCAGCTCTTCAAGATGCCGGGCGTCATTGTGCTGAAAGCGCCGCAGCTGCGCCGGACTGAGATGAGCAGCTTCAAGGAGCGAAGCATGGCTGAGGCGGTCGGCAACAATCCGATCTTCTTTGCCTACCAGGGCGGCAATCACCGCCTGATTGGCGGCAAAACCGGAGATAAACAACAGTGCGCGCGGGTAGCCCAGCCAGTCGGCAAGCTGCTCTTCCAGCGCGCAATGCGCCTCGCTATAGCCGCTGACGTGACCGGAGCCGCCGGAGCCAACGCCGTAGCGCTCCGCGCCTTCCTGCCAGGCTTTGACGATCGCCGGATGCTGGCTGAGGCCCAGATAATCGTTACTGGAAAAATTGAGCCAGCGCTGGCCTTCGCGGGTGAGCCAGCGCCCTGCCCCCTGGGTTACCGGCAGTCGGCGGCGCAAAGCATCCGCCGACTGTCGTTCTTCTAGCGCAAGCGCAATGCGTTGCTGCCAGCTCATAGCGCCGCCGCGTTGTAATATTCCTCGGTATCGGGATTCATCAACGCCTGCTCCAGACGCTGCTGCTGGGCGTTATCGCCTTCCAGCACTGCGGTCTGCTGCGGGTTAATCCCCAGTTTGCGGAACAGTTGCAGATCTTTGTCCTCTTCCGGGTTGGGCGTAGTCAGCAGCTTGCAGCCGTAGAAAATCGAGTTGGCCCCGGCCATAAAGCACATCGCCTGGGTTTGTTCGTTCATCTGCTCGCGCCCGGCGGAGAGGCGCACGTGCGAGGTCGGCATCATGATGCGTGCGATGGCGATAGTGCGAATAAAATCAAAGGCGTCAACGTCATCATTATCCGCCAACGGCGTACCTTTGACCTTCACCAGCATATTGATCGGCACGCTTTCCGGCGGGGTCGGCAAATTGGCCAGCTGTAACAGTAACCCAGCTCGGTCTTTGACCGTTTCGCCTAAGCCAACGATACCGCCGGAGCACACTTTTATTCCCGCATCGCGGACTTTATCGAGGGTATCGAGACGCTCCTGGTAGGTACGGGTGGTGATGATATTGCCGTAGAACTCCGGCGAGGTATCGAGGTTGTGGTTGTAGTAATCCAGACCGGCGCCGGCGAGCCGCTGCGCCTGGCTATCGTTCAGAGTCCCGAGGGTCATGCAGGCCTCCAGCCCCATCTCTTTCACCCCTTTCACCATCTGCTCGAGGTAGGGCATATCGCGATCGTTAGGGTTCTTCCACGCCGCCCCCATGCAGAAGCGGGTTGAACCAGCTTTTTTCGCCTGCCGCGCCGACTCCAGCACCTGTTCAACCTCCATCAGGCGCTCGGATTCGAGACCGGTTTTGTAGCGCGCGCTTTGCGGGCAGTATTTGCAATCTTCCGGGCAGGCGCCGGTTTTAATCGACAGCAGCGTACTGACCTGAACCTGGCGCGGATCGAAGTGCTGGCGATGGATCTGCTGCGCTTCGAACAGTAAATCCAGGAAGGGTTTATTAAACAACTCAGTGACTTGCGACATTGTCCAGCGGGTGTGGTGAGCCATTAGCCTCTCCAAAGGGTTTTGTTAATTGTCGGTTCGGTTTATACTCGTAAACCTAAATGTTTTCAAAATGGTTTACAAGTCGATTATGACAATGGACGATCTCGCTTTCGATCGGCGCCATATCTGGCACCCTTACACTTCTATGACTTCCCCACTGCCGGTCTATCCGGTGGTGGCCGCCCACGGCTGCGAATTGACCCTTGCCGGTGGCGAGCAGTTAGTTGACGGCATGTCGTCCTGGTGGGCGGCGATTCATGGCTACAATCACCCGCGGCTAAACGCGGCGATGAAAGCGCAGATTGACCAGATGTCGCACGTGATGTTTGGCGGGATCACTCACCCTTCCGCCGTCGCGCTGTGCCGCCAGCTCGTGACAATGACCCCGGAATCCCTTGAATGCGTGTTCCTCGCTGATTCCGGTTCCGTTGCCGTTGAAGTGGCGATGAAAATGGCGCTCCAGTACTGGCAGGCAAAGGGCGAGCCTCGTCAGCGCTTTCTCACCTTCCGCAACGGCTATCACGGCGACACCTTCGGCGCGATGTCGGTCTGCGATCCGGATAATTCAATGCACAGTCTGTGGCAGGGTTATCTGCCGGATAACCTGTTCGCCCCGGCGCCGCAAAGCCGCTTCGATGGTGAATGGGATGAGCTGGATATGGTGCCGTTCGCTCGTCTGATGGCCGCCCATCGCCATGAAATCGCGGCGGTTATTGTGGAGCCGATTGTCCAGGGCGCAGGCGGAATGCGGATGTACCATCCCGAGTGGCTCAAGCGGATCCGCAAAATGTGCGACCGCGAGGGCATACTGCTGATTGCCGATGAGATTGCCACCGGATTTGGCCGCACTGGCAAGCTGTTCGCCTGCGAGCACGCAGACATCGCGGCAGATATTCTGTGCCTCGGCAAAGCGCTAACCGGCGGCACCATGACCCTATCCGCCACGCTAACCACCCGCCAGGTAGCGGAAACCATTAGTAACGGCGAAGCGGGCTGCTTTATGCACGGTCCGACTTTTATGGGCAATCCGCTGGCCTGCGCGGTAGCGACGGAGAGCCTGCGTCTGCTGGCAAGCGGTGAGTGGCAACAGCAGGTGGCAGCCATCGAAGCGCAGCTGAAAGCCGAGCTGGCCCCGGCAAGAGAATCCGCGCTGGTTGCCGATGTCCGTGTGCTTGGGGCGATTGGCGTGGTCGAGACCCGCAGGCCGGTGAATATGGCAGCGCTTCAGCGCTTTTTCGTCGACCAGGGCGTGTGGATCCGCCCGTTTGGACGCCTGATCTATCTGATGCCGCCGTATATCATTACCCCAGAACAGCTGACCCGTCTGACCCACGCGGTTAACGCCGCAGTACAGGAAGAAACATTTTTTAGCGAATAAGAGACGGTAATGATTCGCCACACACGCTACACTTCTTTGCTAATCAGTAGATTAACCAGAGGAGAGACGATGAAATTAATCAGTCATGATTTGCTGGATGGCGAGAAGCTGCCCAATCGTCATGTATTCAATGGTATGGGCTACGATGGCGATAATATTTCGCCGCATCTGGCGTGGGATGATGTCCCGGCGGGAACCAAGAGCTTCGTGGTGACCTGCTTCGATCCCGATGCGCCGACCGGCTCCGGCTGGTGGCACTGGATTGTGGCCAACCTTCCAGCGGATACCCGCGTGATACCGCAGGGGGCAGGTTCAGGCCAGGCGGAATTACCCGAAGAGGCGATCCAGACGCGCACCGATTTCGGTCAGGCAGGATACGGCGGCGCGGCGCCACCGAAGGGTGAGACCCACCGCTATATCTTTACCGTCCACGCGCTGGATGTTGATAAAATTGATGTCGATGAGGGAGCAAGCGGCGCGATGGTGGGCTTTAACGTCCATTTTCACAGCCTCGGCAGCGCGTCGATTACCGCCCTGTTTAGCTAGCGATCCCGGAGGTCCGGGCTACGGGTCCGCGCGGTTTGCGGGTTTTGTAGCCCGGACAGGTGCGCAGCACCGCCTCCGGGAAGATTAACTACTCCGTCACCGCCAGCACGGCGTTTTTTCTGACCCGCGCAAACCACACTACCGTCAGCAGGCCGAGCCAGACCAGACCGGCGATTAGCGCAATCCGAGTCTCCTCCACCATCCCCAGCACCGCGATCACCAGCCCCATAAACAGCAGGGTCAGCAGCGGCGCAACCGGCCAGAATGGTACCGGGAACGCGATATGACGACGCTCTTCTTCAGACAAACCACGACGCATCGCAAAGTGCGCCAGCAGGATCATTAGCCAGACCCACACCGTGGCGAAGGCCGCCAGCGAGGCGATCAGCACAAACACTTGCTCCGGCATCAGATAGTTCAGCACCACCGCTGCCAGCAGCGCCACGCCCATCACCACCACCGTCATCCACGGCACGCCGTTGCTGGCGATGCGCTGGAAGCTCTTCGGTGCCAATCCCTCTTTCGCCATCCCGTACATCATGCGCCCCGCGCCGAAAATATCGCTGTTTATCGCCGAAATACTGGCGCTGATCACGATAATATTAAGGATGGTGGCCGCCGCCGGGATGCCCAGACCATCAAAAATCAGCACAAACGGGCTACCCCGTTCGCCGAAGCTGTTCCACGGGAAAATCGCCATCAGAATCGCCAGGGTGCAGACATAAAACAGCACGATACGCAGCGGAATGGTATTGATCGCCTGCGGGATCACCTTCTGTGGGTTCTTCGCTTCGGCTGCAGTCACGCCGATAATTTCCACGCCGCCGAAGGCAAACATCACAATGCCGAGCGAGGCGATGATGCCCTCCCAGCCGTTAGGGGCAAAGCCGCCGTGGCTCCATAAATTTTCCAGTCCGGTTGCCGGGAAAGCGTTACCGAAACCAAAGAAAATAATGCTGCCGCCCGCCACAATCATGGCAATAATCGCCACCACTTTAATTAGCGACAGCCAGAACTCCATCTCGCCGAAAACGCGTACGCTGCACAGGTTCATGGCACCGATAAAAAAGATAATGCTCAGCACCCAGATCCAGCGCGGAACGTCGGGATACCACAGCCCCATATAGATGCCGAAGGCGGTAACGTCCGCCAGGGCAACGATCACCATCTCAAAGGTGTAGGTCCAGCCGGTAATAAATCCCGCCAGCGGGCCAAGATACTGGCGCGCGTAGCTGCTGAAAGAGCCGGAAACCGGGTTACGTACCGCCATTTCCCCCAGCGCGCGCATGACGATAAATACCGCCGCGCCGCCAATCAGATAGGCCAGCAGTACCGCCGGCCCCGCGGCTTTAATCGCCGATGCCGAGCCGTAAAATAGCCCGGTACCGATGGCGGAGCCGAGGGCGATAAAACGAATGTGACGGGCATTCAGCCCGCGCAGCAGGTGTGGCTTGTTTTGTTGTTGCATATGCAAGTGTCCTGATAGTTTTTATACGACGACAAATATGCGTGTAGGGTGACCGGGAGGAGAAATCCTCCCGGCGCAGGTACAGAGAACAGCGATGGTTTAGTGTTGGTCTGAGAGCACGGCAGGCAGCAGTCGCGTCAGATGACGTGCCGCCAGAAGCGCAATGGCGTTTTCGATATCCGGGGCGAAGAAGCGATCTTCGGTGTAGTGTGTGACTCGCTCGCGCAGCAGGTGGCGCGCCTCTTCCAGCAGCGGACTGCTGGTCAGGCCTTCACGCATATCCAGCCCCTGTACGGAAGCCAGCCACTCAACGGCCAGCACGCCGCGCGTATTTTCCGCCATCGCCCACAGGCGGCGACCGGCGGCCGGAGCCATCGAGACGTGGTCTTCCTGATTAGCGGAGGTCGGCAGGCTGTCCACGCTGTGTGGGTGCGACAGCGCTTTGTTTTCGCTGGCCAGCGCCGCCGCCGTCACCTGGGCAATCATAAAGCCGGAATTGACGCCGCCGTTTTTGACCAGGAACGGCGGCAGCTGCGACATATGGCTGTCCATCATCAGGGCAATACGGCGCTCCGAAAGCGATCCGATTTCGGCAATCGCCAGCGCGATATTGTCCGCCGCCATCGCCACCGGCTCGGCGTGGAAGTTACCGCCGGAAATTACGTCGTTTTCGCTGGCAAACACCAGCGGGTTGTCGGAAACAGCGTTGGCTTCGATCAGCAGCACCTCCGTCGCCTGGCGAAGCTGGGTCAGGCAGGCGCCCATCACCTGCGGCTGACAGCGCAGAGAGTACGGATCCTGCACCTTGGTACAGTTATGGTGCGACTGGGAAATCGCACTATCGTCGGTCAGCAGATGGCGATAGAGCGCCGCCGCGTCAATCTGCCCACGCTGACCGCGCGCTTCATGAATGCGTGAGTCAAACGGACGCCGCGAACCGAGTGCCGCTTCGGTGGTTAACGCCCCGCAGACCACTGCGGAAGCAAACAGATCTTCCGCTTCAAACAGGCCTCGAAGGGCAAACGCCGTTGATGCCTGAGTGCCGTTGAGCAGCGCCAGCCCCTCTTTTGCTGCCAGGGTAATCGGCTCCAGGCCCGCCTCGCGCAGCGCTTGCGTTGCCGGTAGCCATTCGCCGCCGCGCACCCGCGCTTTTCCTTCGCCCAACAGCGTTAAAGACATATGTGCCAGCGGCGCGAGGTCACCAGATGCGCCGACCGAGCCTTTCGCCGGGATCCACGGCGTCACGCCCGCATTCACCAGACCGATCAGCGCCTGAATCACGCTCAGGCGGATCCCGGAAAAGCCGCGCGACAGGCTGTTAATTTTCAGCACCATAATCAGACGCGCCAGGTCATCATCCAGCGGTTCGCCAATCCCCGCAGCGTGCGACAGCACCAGCGAGCGCTGAAGATTTTCGAGATCTTCGGTGGAGATGCGGGTTTGCGCCAGTAGGCCAAAACCGGTGTTAATGCCATAAGCGGTGCGGCCTTCCGCCAGAATCGCATTGACGCAGGCGACGCTATCGTCAATGGCCGCGAAGGCGCTCTTGTCGAGGGTGATGTTGAGCGGCTGGCTATAGACATCGCGCAGCTGCGACAGGCTGAGTTGACCCGGAATCAGTGTTAAAGCGTTCATTTAGCGTGCCCCTGCGTTGCTGCCACCATCGGAAGATTCAAACCTTGCTCTGTCGCGCACTCAATCGCGATATCGTAACCCGCATCAGCATGGCGCATCACGCCGGTCGCCGGATCGTTGTGCAGGACGCGAGCGATACGCGCCGCCGCTTCGTCGGTACCGTCGCAGACGATAACCATGCCGGAGTGCTGCGAGAAGCCCATCCCTACCCCGCCGCCGTGGTGCAGCGACACCCAGGTCGCCCCGCTGGCGGTATTCAGCAACGCGTTGAGCAACGGCCAGTCGGAGACGGCATCAGAACCATCGCGCATTGATTCCGTTTCACGGTTAGGGCTGGCAACGGAGCCAGAGTCAAGGTGGTCGCGGCCAATGACGATTGGCGCCGAGACTTCACCACTGCGCACCATTTCGTTAAACGCAAGCCCCAGCTTCTGCCGCCACTCCAGGCCTACCCAGCAGATACGCGCCGGTAGCCCCTGGAAGCTGATACGTTCGCGGGCCATATCCAGCCAGTGGTGCAGATGCTTATCATCTTTCACGATCTCTTTAACTTTAGCGTCGGTTTTATAGATATCCTGCGGATCGCCGGACAGGGCAACCCAGCGGAACGGACCGATGCCGCGGCAGAACAGTGGGCGGATATAGGCGGGAACGAAGCCGGGGAAATCAAACGCATTGCCAACCCCCATCTCCTGGGCCATCTGGCGAATGTTGTTGCCGTAGTCAAACGTCGGTACGCCCATTTCGTGGAAAGCCAGCATCGCCTGCACGTGGTCGGCCATTGAGCGCTTCGCCGCAAGGATAGTGCCCTGCGGGTCCGATTCGGCTTTCACCTGATACTCTTCCCAGCTCCAGCCTTTCGGCAGATAACCGTGCAGCGGGTCGTGGGCGCTGGTCTGGTCGGTCACCATATCAGGACGCACGCCGCGCTTGACCATTTCCGGCACAATGTCTGCCGCGTTGCCGCACAAGGCGATGGAGATCGCGCGGCCTTCGGCAGTGTATTTTTTGATGCGCGCCAGGGCGTCATCCAGCGAGGTCGCCTGTTCATCAACGTAACGAGTGCGCAGACGGAAATCAATACGGCTCTGCTGGCATTCAATATTCAGCGAGCAGGCACCCGCTAAGGTTGCCGCCAGCGGCTGCGCGCCGCCCATCCCTCCCAGACCTGCGGTCAGCACCCAGCGCCCTTTCAGGCTGCCCTGATAGTGCTGACGACCGGCCTCAACGAAGGTCTCATAAGTGCCCTGCACGATGCCCTGGCTGCCGATGTAGATCCAGCTGCCGGCGGTCATCTGGCCGTACATTGCCAGGCCTTTAGCGTCCAGCTCGTTAAAGTGCTCCCAGGTTGCCCAGTGCGGAACCAGGTTAGAGTTGGCGATCAGTACGCGCGGCGAGTTTTCGTGGGTTTTGAATACGCCCACTGGCTTACCGGACTGTACCAGCAGGGTTTCGTCGCTCTCTAATTCTTTCAACGCCTTCACGATGGCGTCATAGCATTCCCAGTTACGCGCCGCGCGTCCAATACCACCGTACACCACCAGCTCATGCGGGTTTTCGGCGACATCCGGGTCGAGGTTGTTCATGAGCATACGCAGTGGGGCTTCGGTCAGCCAGCTCTTCGCATTTAACGTCGTGCCACGCGGTGCACGTACATCCTGCTGGCGGTATTTGCTTTGCGACATCGGGGTTCTCCTGACAATTAACGTTGTGTACGCAGATACATATACCTGTCTATACAAGCACACGCAAGCCAGGATTTAACATAAATGATACATTTTTGTTATATTGCGTCAGCAATCACGTTTTGCCGACGCGCAGGAAGATCAGGAACCGAAGTGGCCCTGCAGACGATAGCGGCTACCGGGAAAAAGCAGGCGCGCATGGGAGACGATATGGGTGGTGGACCAGGTGCGACGGCGGATCAGCAGGCATGGGTCATGGGCATGGATATGCAGCAGCGCACACTCCTCAGCCGTTGCCTGCACTGCTTCAACAATATGTTCCCCTTCGGTTAAGGGGGCGATCAACGACAAATAATCGTGAGGCGTGGTGACGGTATAGTCCTGACGCAGATAGTCCGGCACCACCGCAGCGTTAACGCAGCGGTCCTCAATCTGTACCGGGACATCATTTTCGAAATGTACCATCAGCGAATGAAAAATCCGCGTACCGGCGGCCACGTTCAGCGCCGCGGCATGAATCAGGTCAGCCTGCGTTTCCTCCAGCAAAAGCACCTCGCAGCGGTGCTGATGGTGGCGAGAAGCAATTTCTTCCGCGATGCTGCGCACTTCAAACAGCGCCGACTGCCCTTTCGGCTCCGCGACAAAAGTGCCCACCCCCTGCAGTCGCACCAGCAGGCCTTCATCGGTCAGCTCACGCAGCGCCCGGTTAATGGTCATCCGGCTAAAGCCAAACTGCGCTACCAGTTCCGCTTCCGAAGGAATGCGATCGTGCGGACGCCAGACGCCGCTATGGATCTTTTCGCTGATCGCCTGCTTCACCTTTTCATAGAATGGCGCAGGCGCGGAACGAGGTTGCGATGAGAACATGGCCGGGCTTTCCTTGTACTAGTGGCGGCGAAACGTCCAGAATATACTGAATCGCTACTGCCACCAATGGGCGATTTGCCATGCCAGACGCGCTGCCGCGCGGGCTCCCTGGCTATCGATATCGTACTGCGGGTTGAACTCGACCAGATCCACTGCCTGAAGCTTACCGCTACGGCACAGCGGCTCGACAATACGCAGCAGCGTTGCCAGCGGGATACCCAGCGCGGCAGGCGCGGATACCGCCGGCATTTCACGAGCGGGCAGCACATCCAGATCGATAGTCAGATACAGGCGATCGTAACAGGCAATATTGCGGCTAATCTCCGGCAAAACCCGCGCCTCAAAGGAGGTAAGAACATCGAGATCCTCAATAATCGTCACCTCGCGGTGGGCGGCCTCATCCCACAGCGCCTGAGTATTGGCGGCGCGGCTTACGCCGATACAAGCATAATGAAAACCGCGCTGCTGCGCTTCGCAGGCCAGCGCCAGCTGACGGAACGGCGTACCGGAACTGGCCTGGTTGGCAAAACGCAAATCCAGGTGCGCATCAAGGTTAATGATGCCCACTTTTTCGTCAGGAAACGCATCCAGTACTCCGGCGCCGTGGCCGAAAGCCGTCTCGTGACCGCCGCCTAACACCAGCGTCCGTTTTCCAGCACGTTGACAGGCAGTAACCGCTTCGCGTAGCGCCTGCTGAGCCTCTTCCAGCTCATCCCCCTCCACGCTGATGGTTCCCATATCAACGCAGCGGTCATGCCCCCGATGACTGGCCATGTTCGCCAGCGCCCGCCGCAGGGTTTCAGGTCCCTTTTCGGCCCCGATGCGCCCTTTATTGCGCCGGACACCTTCATCGCAGGCGAATCCCAGCAGGGCAATATCACCCACCAGCGCTTCAGGTTCAAAGCGTTCAGCCCGCGCGATGGTTTGAAACAAGCGCAGCGCGTTAGCGGCTTCTGTGCTGTCGTCGCGCCCCAGCCAAAGCTCTGCGGGCGTGGGTTGCCATAGATTCATGCGATTTCTCCTCGTACGACGCGCTGCCAGAGCGGACTGCGCCCAGGCTCATAAACCATCTCTACCGGATGTTCCGCATCCCAGATAGCAAAATCGGCCACAAAACCTGCCGCCAACTGGCCGTGGCTCGCCTGACGGCCCAGCGCCTGCGCCGCATGGCGAGTCACGCCAGCCCACGCCTCCTCCGGCGTCAGGCCAAACTTCACGCAGGCCATATTCATCGCCAGATGCAGGCTGGCGAAGGGGCTGGTGCCTGGGTTGTAGTCGGTCGCCACCGCCATCGGCACTTTATGCTCACGCAGCAGATCAACCGGCGGTTTACGGGTTTCGTTAAGAAAATAGAACGCGCCGGGCAGGAGCACCGCCACGGTGCCGCTGCGGCTCATTGCCGCGACTCCCTCTGGCGTCAAATATTCAATATGGTCGGCGGAGAGGCCTTGATAGCGGCTCACCAGCTCAGCGCCGCCCAGCGAAGAGAGCTGCTCAACGTGCCCCTTTACCGGAATACACAATGCCTGAGCCGTACTGTAAACCCGCTCAGTTTGCGCCGGGCTAAAACCGACGTTTTCGCAGAAGGCATCGACGCTTTCGAACAATCCCTCTTCCCACAGCGCGGGCAGAATCGCTTCGCAAACCAGATTAATGTAGCCATCCGGGTCGCCTTTATATTCCGGCGGTGTGGCGTGAGCGGCGAGCAGCGTTGGCGAAATCTCGACGGCATAGCTTGCAGCCAGCTGTTGTATGACACGCAGCATCTTGCGTTCGTTTTCAAGGTCTAACCCGTAGCCGGATTTAATCTCCAGAGTGGTGACCCCTTCACGCAGCAGTCGCTCCAGCCGCCGTCGGGCCAGCTCCAGCAGTTCAGCTTCGCTGCTTTCCCGGGTAGCGCGCACCGTTGAGTTAATGCCGCCGCCGTTGGCGCTAATAGTCTGGTAGGAAACACCATTGAGGCGCTGTTCCCACTCCTGCGCCCTACTGCCGCCGAATATCAAGTGAGTATGGCAATCAATTAGCCCCGGCGTCAGAAGCCTGCCGCCGAGATCGATACTTCGCCCTGCGGGCGCCTCGCTGTCGGGAACAACGGCCTCAATGCGACCATTGCGCACCAGCAGCGCGTGACGCTCCAGTAGACCATAGGGTTGGGATAGATGGGGATCGAGGGTGGCAAGGCGGGCATTTCGCCAGATTACGCGTTCGGAAGTGGCATGTGTCATAGCGGTCAACTTGTCATGGGTTGTATAGACATTTATTTTGATTCCGCAAGAAATGTCAACTCAGGCAAGCGCAAATGTTATTTATTTGTGATCAAAAGCGACCCATTCCCGGTTCCTGCTATACAAAAGCAGCAACTTTTTTGCGCTATGTCTTCCCGTTTCGCTTAACTTGGTATAAAACAGCAGGCTTTAAAGGACTTATACCCGTCATACTTCAATTCAGGGTATATCTATTTGATTGATTCTTGCCCGGAGCAACATGAACACATATTCCGTTTCCCGCATGGCGCTGGCGCTGGCCTTTGGCGTGACGTTGTCCGCCTGTAGTTCGACGCCTGCCGATCAACAGCCCTCAACGCAGACTGCGCCGGGCACGGCCTCTCGTCCTGTTTTAACCGCCGACGAGGCAAAGAACTTTTTACCCGCGAGCTATTTCCAGTCTCTGGATCCGAACGCTGCGGCCTGGCATCCGTCCGCCATCAGCCTTCCGGCACAGCCCGATTTTGTTGTCGGGCCTGCCGGGACTCAGGGCGTAACCCATACCACCATTCAGGCTGCGGTTGACGCGGCAATAACTCGCCACTCCAACCGCCGTCAGTTTATCGCCATTATGCCGGGCGAATATGCAGGCACCGTATACGTTCCGGCAGCCCCCGGCGCGCTGACTCTGTACGGCACCGGCGAGAAGCCGATTGACGTAAAAATCAGCGAGGCGATTGATTCAGAAATGGATCCGGTCTCCTGGCGTCATCAGGTCAATCCAGGCGGTAAATACATGCCAGGTAAACCGGCCTGGTATATGTTCGACAACTGCCAGAGCAAACGCACCGCCACCATTGGCGTCATGTGCTCAGCAGTATTCTGGTCGCAGAACAACGGTCTGCAACTGCAGAACCTGACTATCGCCAATAACCTTGGCGATAGCGTTGACGCAGGTACCCATCAGGCAGTCGCTCTGCGCACCGATGGCGATCAGGTTCAGATAAATAACGTGAATATCCTTGGTCGCCAGAATACCTTTTTCGTGACCAATAGCGGCGTACAGAACCGTCTGCAGGATAATCGTCAGACTCGTACGCTGGTCAGCAATAGCTACATTGAAGGCGATGTCGATATTGTTTCCGGCCGCGGCGCCGTGGTATTCGATAACACCGACTTCCGCGTGGTGAATTCTCGCACCCAGAAAGAGGCCTACGTCTTTGCTCCGGCCACCCTGAAAAGCGTGACCTATGGCTTCCTGGCGGTCAACAGCCGCTTTACCGCTTCCGGCGATAACGTTGCGCAATTGGGCCGTTCTCTGGACGTCGACGGCAATACCAACGGCCAGGTCGTTATCCGCGATAGCGTGATTAATGAAGGCTTTAATATGGCCAAACCGTGGGCTGATGCCGTGGGTTCAAACCGTCCGTTTAGCGGTAATACCGGTACTGCCGATGACAAAGGCAATCCACAGCGCAACCTTAACGATGCTAACTTCAACCGCATGTGGGAATACAATAACCGCGGCGTGGGAAGTTTTGTTGTCGCTGAGCCGAAGTAGTAACGGTTATAAACTTGAAGGGGGAGACATTCCCCCTTTTCTCTCCACTCCCTTCAGGCTCTATCCTCTTCCCCCTTCCACCACCATCTTCAGGATAGTTCATCCTGCTTGCTAAATCTTCACTCTGTACAAGTTCACCATCACTAAAAACATCAACAAAAACAATAAATTATATTTATAAAATAAAAAACTTAATCTATAAGTACAAAATTCCATGAAAAAATTGTACAGGTAGAAAATCATGACTATAGTTATAGCGTAAGTTTTAATTTTTCTGCATTACAGCATCCTTATGACTTAAAAATTGGTGATGCTGCCAACTTACTGATTTAGTGTATGATGGTGTTTTTGAGGTGCTCCAGTGGCTTCTGTTTCTATCAGCTGTCCCTCCTGTTCAGCTACTGACGGGGTGGTGCGTAACGGCAGAAGCACCGCCGGACATCAGCGCTATCTCTGCTCTCACTGCCGTAAAACATGGCAACTGCAGTTCACTTACACCGCTTCTCAACCCGGTACGCACCAGAAAATCATTGATATGGCCATGAATGGCGTTGGATGCCGGGCAACTGCCCGCATTATGGGCGTTGGCCTCAACACGATTTTACGTCACTTAAAAAACTCAGGCCGCAGTCGGTAACCTCGCGCATACAGCCGGGCAGTGACGTCATCGTCTGCGCGGAAATGGACGAACAGTGGGGCTATGTCGGGGCTAAATCGCGCCAGCGCTGGCTGTTTTACGCGTATGACAGGCTCCGGAAGACGGTTGTTGCGCACGTATTCGGTGAACGCACTATGGCGACGCTGGGGCGTCTTATGAGCCTGCTGTCACCCTTTGACGTGGTGATATGGATGACGGATGGCTGGCCGCTGTATGAATCCCGCCTGAAGGGAAAGCTGCACGTAATCAGCAAGCGATATACGCAGCGAATTGAGCGGCATAACCTGAATCTGAGGCAGCACCTGGCACGGCTGGGACGGAAGTCGCTGTCGTTCTCAAAATCGGTGGAGCTGCATGACAAAGTCATCGGGCATTATCTGAACATAAAACACTATCAATAAGTTGGAGTCATTACCACTTTGCCAGTGGCTGAGTAATTCCGCCTGCAAAGGAGATAACGCACGGCCGGTCCAGACAAAAATATGCTGTCCAGGGAACAGTTCCGGGCGAGGAGAATCAAGCGGTTCAGCCAGAACGTTAACATGCCAGGCACGCTGCGACAGTCGCCATGCTTCTAACCAGAGCCGGGTACGATCTTCATTACCCCAGCCAACCAACAACGTCTCTTTACCGACTTTTTTACGCGATTCGGCAAGGAATGACGCCACGCTATCGATCAAAATTCCATCCAGCATGCTGCTAATGGCCAACGACGTGTTTTGATCAAGATTTAATTTCTGCCGCACGGGCACATAAAGCTGGTCGATAAGACTATCCACGGGATATTCGTGGCTAAGAGACATAATTCTGGCGCGTAATTTCGAGGGCTGTACAACTCGCAGAAGTGTCATCATCTCGTCCTGGAGTAAAGCTGAACCATCGTGGGCAGCAGGTTGATGACCTTCCAGTAACGCCTTGACCTTACCGACAGAGACTCCACGTTCAATCCAGCGCTTGATCTCCTCAATACGTTGAACGTCTTCATCGTCAAACTGACGGTGCCCCCCCTCGCTTCTCTGCGGTTTAAGCAAACCGTATCTTCGCTGCCATGCACGCAAAGTAACGGGATTAATTCCGCAACGTTCGGCAACTTCACCGATACTGTAATAAGCCATTAGCGCCCTCGTAACATGCCATACTTACCTGGCTAAATTAACGAATTTAGTCAGACTGTACAATTAACTTTTCTTGTACAGTTAAAATATAACAGGTTGGACGCCAATCTGTAGGCCAAAAAGGGAGTATGAATGATTTATCTGGCGTTTTCAGACTATGGGTACCAGGCAAATTTTAAAGAACATCCCAGGCTGATTTTTTTTCGGGCCATGCGA
Organism: Klebsiella huaxiensis; assembly: GCF_003261575.2. GTDB lineage: Bacteria > Pseudomonadota > Gammaproteobacteria > Enterobacterales > Enterobacteriaceae > Klebsiella > Klebsiella huaxiensis. The sequence goes on from NZ_CP036175.1 coordinate 4,053,714, forward strand.
CCGCAGGAATTCCGCCCAAACACGGACTGGCAAATAAATTCCCTTGAAAATGTGCGATCCCTGCCGACTCGAGCCACATCCACTCTTCCGGCCGCTCGATTCCTACCGCCGAGACGGCAATTTCCAGCGAGTTACAGCATTTAATAATGGCCTGCACAATTGCCTGTCTTGGCCCGTGCTTGTGGATATCTTTGACCAGTTGACGATTGATCTTTATGCGATCCGGCTGAAACTGAGCCAGCAACAAAAGTCCGGCAAACCCGGCACCAAAGTGATCAATAGCGACGCGAATACCCGCAGACTTGAGCTTACGAATAGAATCAGTGAATTCATCAATACGTGAGATAGCTTCACTCTCGGTGAACTCAACAATAATCTGCTCTGAAATCAAACCATTCGCCTTGATTTCATCTAAAAGAAACTCAACAGCGCCGGGAACATTCACCAAAGTCATCGGTAAGAGATTAATAGACAACGTGCATCCACGCAGACGCAGACGTCCCGCCATGGCAAACGCCACCCGCTTACTGTGGAGGTCCGCCTTATAAATATCCTCTCGCGAGAGTCCATCAAAATAAACCTCTGGCGATCCACCGCAGGTGGTACGCAGCAACGCCTCAACGGAAACAATTTCTTTAGCAAACGGGTCGATCACTGGCTGAAAAGCGAAGCTGCACTCGGCCTGAATGAACGGGACTTCAGGATAAAAAGCTGTGCTATCCGTTACAAAATCCCAGCTTTCCGGCGCGGGAATTTCGTAATAATTATCCTTTTCCGTCGCTTCCACGAAGGTACGAAAAAAGTGGAGGGCCCGGTCATCGTAAGTTAGCTGATATTTAGTGGTCCCTTTATCCAACACCATTTGCAGAACGTCATCGCGGTCATACTCTCGTAAATCAAAGAGTTCCATACCGATGTTGCCAAATCTACGCGTCGGACCATGATCGCTAAGCAGTTCAACAAGATTATGGTGGCGCGAGTCCCCACAGATATGACGATAAATTTCCAGAACCTTCTCTTCAGGTCCTTCTAATAGCTGAAAAAAATGGGTGCCATTAAAAAGTAAAATCCCGGACACGCCCATCTGGCTATTTTTTACATTTGCTTCAGCAACCATGCTTTCGAGCGATTTAACTGACACGTTGTCGCAGATATGACTGCGATAAATGATGGTAGTGAGCATGAAATTCCCGACAGGAGAGAGAAAAAAGATTGAGATATTACAGTAGCAGATCTGATGTTCTGCGTCCTGTAAAAAAGACAAATATATTAACAAATATTTCACATTAAACCGTTCTTTTGATTGACCTTCTTCTCCCGCCAATACCTGTACAGAATGCACATTCCCCAGATAGTACAGGGTCGGTTTAGTAAAAAATAAAATTACATATAAATCAATTAATTAATCAAACAATATAATCAAAAAAATAACATTTTTTCTCCATTTTTTATGTACAAGTTAACAATCATTGTATAACTTTAATGGCAACTTAACTGATGATTGAACTGACAGGAGCACATATGCAGCAGAACAGTTATATTCCTGACACAGCTAGCGCTATTGCCCATTATTTCAATAAAGCCTCTTTGCCTTCACAGCAGGAAACGCTGGGACAAATCGTGATGGATATCCTTTGTGAAGGCCGAAATCTGAATCGTAAATCTCTGTGTACCAAGTTACTGAGTCGCCTTGAAGTTGCTTCTCAACCTGAAGAAGAGAACCACTATCAAACGTTAATCGGTTTGCTCTTTGAGCGACAAGATTAAGCGTGCCAGCAGTAATCTGGTGAATTAGGTCGACACTGAAGAGTCTGATTTCACGGATGATACCAATACTTAATCAGAGCATCGACTTCAAACCAAATCTCCAGTCATGGAGACGACGGTAATCAGAGATACAGTTATGAATAGTGGTGAGATTGAACACTTAACAGATGTACTGATTGGAGAGGCTGTTCTCTCTCTACTCAAAAACAAGGGGCCGATCAATACTCAAGCTCTGGTAAATAAACTCCAGTCGATGCAGGTCGGTGAAACGGATAAAAAACGGCGAGATACAATTGGGCATATTATTGATGAAATAAATAATATGGTAGCTCTTCGAGGTAAGAAAAAGTCTCTGGGTACTTCAGGTGCGAAAAATTATTGGGATGACCCAAATGCTTTATTGGGTTCATCTTCGCAATCTGGTACAGGTAAAATGCACTGACCATTAATGGTCGATTCTTTAATTAACAAAGTTGAGAATATGATGAGACAGACTATGCATCAGCAATCAGATATCTACGCAGGCCTGAATGATACCGCACTCTCTGAGTATTTCCGCAATGCAGGCGACAGGCTGATCGATGAATCTGCAGTGATGTCCCTGGCCATTAGTAGTATCCTTGCCACTGAAGGGCATCTCAGTAATAAGGCTATTATATTCTGGTTAATTAATGCCCTTGAGACGACTAGCGATGTGGTGACGGCAGATGTTATCCGTAAGACGCTGGAAATTGTCGTAAGTTATACCATGGATGATATCTAAGATAGCAACAGGAATTAATGAAACAAGGAAGTCAGCTATTATTAATAGGTGGAATAACGGTTAAACAGGACCTGGGGATAGAAATAAAAGCCACCTACAGTATAATTTTTCCTAAAATTCGCCTCCTGTTGTCAGGTATAAAATCCACAACAGGAGACGGATATTAAATAAATATATGCAATATTTAATTAGCCTTTTTATAAGGCTAATTATATAAACACATTACCACGCGCTAAAGCACCGCAGCCAGACGCCTGACGCCATCGACCAGGATCTCCGGCGGATGGTTAGCAAAACCGAGTAAAATCCCCTCTCTCGCCATCGCCCGCTGACAGTATCGCTCAAAGGTCTGTACACCTAAACCTATCCGACGAGCCTTGTCTTCCACCTCTTTGGCTTTTAGACCATTCAGCAGCCAGCAGACTAAATGAACGCCCGAATCCGTCGGATGAACCGCCATACGTCCAGGAAAATAGTGCTCAATCGCCGCCTCCAGCGCACTTTTGCGCTCAAAACAAGCTTTGCGGATACGACGAACATGGCTGGCGTAGTGCCCCTCACTGAGAAAACGTGCCAGAACCGCCTGTTCCAGATAGCCGCTACTAAGATCGGTGTAATACTTGGTGATGGCAAACTGTTCACGTAAATGCTCAGGCACCACCAAAAAACCAAGGCGAAATTCCGGGTACATCATCTTAGAGAATGTCCCGGAATAGATAACCCGCTGATGTTTATCTAGCCCCTGCAAAGCCTGTAATGAACGGGCGGCGTAGCGAAACTCACTGTTGTAGTCATCTTCGAAAATCCAGGCCCGATGGGCTTCTGCCCATTCCAGTAAGGCAAGCCTTCTCGGCAGGCTGAGAGTTCCGCTGAGCGGAAACTGATGCGAGGGCGCGGTATAGACCAGTTTCGCCCCTGGGTAGTGCAATATTCCATCCTGAATATCCATGCCATCGCCATCAACACGAACGGGCCGGACGGAGACACCTCTGGCGGCGAATGCACCGCGAGCGCCGTTGTATCCAGGGTCATCCAGCCAAACCTCATCGCCAGGTACCAGCAATGCCTGAGTAGTGATCGTCAGCGCCTGTTGAATACCATTGACGATAATAATCTGATCTTCATGACAATTTACGCCGCGCGTCGCCTGAATATAGTGACTGATGGCTCGTCGCAACGGTAGATATCCGTAAGGCGTGGTGTGCATTCCTAGTTCACGACGCGACTGTCGCCAGATGCGCCCCAGCAATCGTCCCCATAAAGCGTGAGGAAAGAGATCGGTACAGCCGATACCCACCGCAAAAACCCGGTTCATCCCCCCACTTTCCTGGCTTTCGGACCATGAGGGTATCAATGCCGAGATATCGGGATTGAGTTGCCCGATAGCAGATGCTGCCGCTTCAGGCGCCGCTGGCGAATAATGCTCGCTAATGAAGTTATCCGGGATATGTTGGCAGACAAACGTGCCCGCGCCCTTGCGCGTCACCAGATACCCCTCATCCATCAGGCGATCGAAACCCGAGATAACCGAGTTCCTGGAGATCGCCATCATCTCAGCCAGCGCACGGCTTGAGGGGACTTTTGAACCCGCCGTCAAACGACCGTCAAGGATAGCGTTACGCAGGGCATGATAAACCTGATCTTTGATGATCCCGCGTTGTAATAACAGGTCCTGAAAGAGAGGAGCAACTGGTTTAGCCATGGCTATGAGAGATATTTTTAAGGTAAAAGTGGATCCTACAAATATATAGAAAGTGTCACTTTTTAGGAACCATAAGAACTTCTAACATGGCGCTCAGTGAGGACAAAACACCCATTTAAAAAAAATAAGGACCACTATGAATTTATCTCAAATCACCATCGAACCCGCAACCGACAGCGACTTTGCCCAGTGGTTGCCGCTGTGGAAAAGCTACCAGGTATTTTACCGCGTCGATATCCCGGAAACCGTGACGCAATTGACCTGGAGCCGTTTTTTAAATCCCATTGAATCGATGTTTTGCGCCGTAGCAAAGCATGAAGGATCGATAGTTGGGCTGGTGCATTACCTGTTCCATCGCACCACCTGGGCCGAAAGCGACTACTGCTATCTGGAAGACCTGTTCGTTGACCCGGAGGTTCGGGGCAAGCATATCGGTAAACAGTTAATTGAATATGTTCAGCAGCAGGCGCGTAAACGCCACGCTGCCAGCCTGTACTGGCACACTCATGAAACCAACCTGCGCGGCCAGCGTTTGTATAACTGGGTGGCGGATAAAAGCGGCATGATTGAGTATCGCATGCGGGTAAAATAACCGTCGACTCAAGCATAAAAAAACCTCGCCGCAGCGAGGTTTTCAGTCATAAGCAGCAGGCTTAGTACGCGTTAACCACCACCCACATTGGGCCCTGGCCGACGGCATAGCGCCCTTTTTCTTGCAACAGACCCTGCTCGCCTTCGATTTCATACACCGCAACATGATGTGATTTCTGACCAGCGGCAATCAGGTATTTTCCGCTGTGATCGAGGTTAAAGCCGCGCGGTTGTGCTTCGGTTGGCTGATAGCCTTCGATGGACAACACGCTGCCGTCTTCGGAGACGCTGAAGATGGTGATAATGCTGGCGGTACGATCGCAGGCGTAGAGGTGACGACCATCCGGGGTCAGATGGATATCCGCCGCCCAGCGAACACCGGTGAAATCAGAAGGCATCATGTCCAGCGTCTGCACGCACTCGATTTTGCCGTACGGATCTTTCAGCTCCCAGACGTCAACAGAGCTATTAAGTTCATTGACGCAGTAGCCGTACTGCTGGTTCGGATGGAACGTCATATGACGCGGGCCTGCGCCTTCAACGGTGGTCACTTCAGCCGGTTCTTGCGCGGCAAGGAAACCATCGTCGCTGAGGGTAAACAGGCAGATACGATCCTGCTTCAGCGCCGGAACCCATAGGGTGCGATTGTCCGGAGAGATATTTGCCGAATGGCAGCCTTCGAGCCCTTCAACCACGGTCACCGTTTCACCCGGCAGGCCATCGGTCAGCGGCGTCACGCTTACACAGCCCGAATTATAAGAGGCACTAAAAACAAAACGACCTTGATGATCGGTAGAAATATGCGTTGGGCTACCCGGCAGCGCGGCTTCGCCAGCGAAGGTCAGGGCGCCATTATCAGGCGCAATGCGGTAGGCCAGTACGCGAAACTCCGGACGCACGCCGACGTAGAGATACTCTTTGTTCGGGCTCACCACCATCGGCTGCACCTGACCTGGGGCATCAACAACCTGCGCCAGGGTCAGTTTCCCCTCAACATCCAGATTCCAGACGTGGATCTGCTGGCTTTCCGGGCTGGCGGTATAAACGGTTTGTTTCATGAATACTCCTTCCTCACTGCACGTGGAAATTTCATTTTTCAGACTAACAACACCCTGAAAAACACAATACGCATATATACCCGTCATACTTCAAGTTGCATGTGCGTTAGCTTTCCTCGCTCACCCCAGTCACTTACTGGAGTAAGTTCCAGGGGACTCCCTGCGTCGCTGCCTTCCTGCAACTCGAATTATTTAGGGTATACTACATGATTCAGGTTGCCTTGCAGCAGCCTGACGAATCAAGTGTACCGACTCTTTTAGCGGTAGATGCTGAAAAGTTTGCCCGAATGGCACAGCGGTGTACCATCATAGCCAGCTAACTTTTCATCATTAACCGGAAACAACACATGACCTCACGCGTGATTGCCCTGGATTTAGACGGCACCCTACTGACCGGAAAAAAAGCCATCCTCCCCGCCTCGCTCGACGCACTGGCTCGCGCCAGAGACGCTGGATACCAGGTGATCGTCGTCACCGGCCGACATCACGTCGCTATCCATCCTTTTTATCAGGCACTGGCTCTGGATACACCTGCAATTTGTTGTAATGGCACTTATTTGTATGATTATCATGCAAAAAAGGTTCTGGAGTCCGATCCGATGCCGGTAGATAAAGCCCTGAGCCTGACGGATATGCTGGTCGAACACGATATTCACGGCCTGATGTACGTTGACGACGCGATGCTGTATGAGCAACCAACCGGGCACGTTATTCGCACCGCTAACTGGGCGGAATCTTTACCCGTGGCGCAGCGCCCGGTATTCACTCAGGTCGCCTCTCTGGCCCAGGCGGCCCGTGAAGTGAATGCCGTGTGGAAATTCGCCCTGACCGATGAAGATACCGCAAAACTACAGCGCTTTGCCCAGCATGTCGGCCAGACGCTAGGTCTGGAATGCGAATGGTCGTGGCACGATCAGGTTGATATCGCCCGCGAAGGCAACAGCAAAGGCAAACGCCTGGCGCAGTGGGTAGCATCGCAGGGCCTGTCGATGCAGGATGTCGTCGCTTTCGGCGATAACTACAACGATCTTAGCATGCTGGAAGCCGCCGGTACCGGCGTGGCGATGGGCAACGCAGTGGATGAAGTCAAAGCGCGCGCCAATGTGGTGATTGGTGAAAACGAAACCACCAGCATCGCTGACTACATCAATCGCCACCTGCTTTAATCAGGCGGCGATTGACACGCTTTTTATTTGCGCATACAGCTGCTGGCCTGGGGTAATGCCCAGGTCATCGCGCGCCCACGGGCTAATACGAGCCCACAGCGTTCGACCACTAATTTCAAGCCTGACCTCAACCTGACCGTTACTTTCGATGCACTGCATCACCTGCGCGGGCAAAATATTACGGATGCTGGTTCTCTGCCCAGGCTGTAGTACCAGCGAGACATCTGAAGCCTGAATGCGGATACGCGCCGCTTCACCCTGCGGTCTGTCGAGCTGATTAACCCATATCTGCTGGTCGCCGAGCGCCAGCGCAGTCATCGCATACTGCGAATGCTGAGCGGCAATGGTTACATTGAGAATGGTGCTTTGCTGATCCTGCGGTAGCCAGGGGTGCATTATGCTGCTGCTCCACACCGCTTCCAGGCAGCCAAAAGCTTTCACTTTCCCCTCTTCCAGCACCAGCACTTTATCCGCCAGATGCTGAATCTCATCCAATGAATGGCTGACGTAGAGCATCGGGATGTTAATCTCCCGCGCCAGACGTTGCAGATAGGGCAACAGCTCGCGTTTACGTGGAATATCCAGCGACGCCAGCGGCTCATCAAGCAGCAGCAGCTCCGGTGCGGTGAGTAATGCCCGGCCAATGGCTACCCGCTGTTTTTCCCCACCGGATAGCCCTCCCGGTAGCCTGTCAAGCAGCGGCGCGATGCCAAGCAGATCCACCAGCTTATCGAACTGGTCGGCCATGCTCTTCGCCATGCCGTACTTCAGATTGCCGCGCACCTTGTAGTGCGGAAACAGGCGAGCATCCTGAAAAACATAGCCAATACGGCGTTTTTCCGGCGCCAGACAGATACGCTTTTCGACATCATTAAGCACTCTGCCGTTAAGCACGATACGCCCCTGCTGCGGGCGCGTTAGGCCACTGATGGCGTTAATCAAAGAAGTTTTTCCCGCACCGGATACGCCGAACACCGCCGTGATGCCGCTGGCGGGGAGCGTCTCACAGATCTGCAAACAGTGAGTGCCCAGCGTCTGGGTGAAATCAAGCTCGAGCATGGTTATTTCCCCATCCGTTTGCGACTAAGCCGGGCCAGCCATTCAGAAATCAGCAGCGATATCAGCGCCAGCACAATTGAAATCAAACACAGCCGTGCTGCCGCGCCTTCGCCGCCGGGGGTCTGAATCAGAGTATACATAGCCGAGGGAATGGTGCGCGTTTCACCAGGAATATTAGAAACAAAGGTAATGGTCGCGCCAAATTCGCCCAGCGAACGGGCGAAGGCCAGCACGGTACCGACGATAATTCCCGGAAGCGTTAAAGGTAGGGTAATGGTGAAAAACACCCGCCAGCGACCCGCACCAAGCGTGCGTGCCGCCTGCTCAAGCTTGACATCAACCCCTTCCAGCGCCAGGCGAATAGCCCGCACCATCAGTGGAAAAGACATCACCGCCGCCGCCAGCACCGCGCCGCGCCAGCTAAAGGCAAAGCTCAGACCAAACCAGTCATAAAGCCAGCTGCCGATAAAACCACGCCGTCCCATGGCAATCAATAACAGATAGCCCACCACCACCGGAGGCAATACTAGCGGCAAGTGGAGGATGCTATCGAGCAGCGCTTTGCCGGGGAAATCCCGTCGAACCAGCAGCCAGGAAAAAAAGATCCCGAAAGGTAAGCTAAACACCACCGCCAGGGATGAAACTTTCAGGCTCAGCAGTACCGCCTGCCATTCGGGATCGCTTAAGAACATTAGTGAGTCGTAAATCCGTAACGTTTAAAAATGGCGGAAGCTTCCGGTCCTTTCAGATAGTCATAAAATGCGCTAACCGTCGCATTTTTATGTCCGTCAACGATAGCCAGCGGATATTCCACTTTCTTGTGGGAATCTTCCGGGAAGGTGCCGACAACTTTCACGCCTTTACTGGCAACGGCATCAGAGCCGTAAACAATACCCAACGGGGCTTCGCTACGTTCAACCAGCGCCAGCGCACCGCGCACGTCTTCCGCTGGAGCCAGCTTCGGTGACAGCGTTTCCCAGGCACCCAGTTTTTGCAGCGCTTCTTTAGCATAGATACCCGCAGGCACGTGTTCCGGGTCGCCAACCGCCAGACGGCCGCCTTTCAGCAGGCTAGTCCAGTCTGTTTTATCATTGATAGTGATGTCGCCCTGAGCGCTGGCTTTCGGCGCAACGACAACCAGACTATTGCCCAGTAGAGTGGCGCGTGTCGCAGTATCGATGCTCTTTTTCTCAACCGCGTAATCCATCCATTTTTGGTCAGCGGAGATAAACAGATCCGCTGGCGCGCCTGCTTCAATCTGTCGTGCCAGAGTCGATGAAGAAGCAAACGAAGAAACTACATCAACGTTTTTCTCTTTCTTATACTCTTTAGCGATATCCTGCATTGCGTTAGTCAGCGATGCCGCTGCAAACACCGTAATTTTACCATCTTCCGCCAGCGCGTGACCTGCAACGGAGAGCGTTAACGTTGCTCCAGCAAAAAAGCGTAACCATTGACCTGCCATCTGAAACTCCTGTGAGTGCGTTATGTAGGAGCTAATATAGCGATAAGGCTGGGGTTTTCCCAGAGCAAATTAGGGGTAATTAGAGGCGGATCAATTGAGGGGAGAAATAAAAACGCCCGGCAGAACCGGGCGCAGGGAAATCAGTGATTTTGCGGTCTGCTGTCTTTGTGACCGGCTCCGGAGAAGAGGTTAAACACTTCGCCCAGCCCGTAAATCAGACCCAGGATGACGGCCATCACCACAGGGACCATGACTACGGCAAAAACCAGACTTTTCAATAGCTCTAACATGGTTGGCTCCAGAAAGTACGAATGCTTTATTGTAACGAATTCAGCCGGAAAAACACGCCCCATTTGTGCGGTGCCTCACAGGCCGCCGCGACAGATGCATCTTGCAAGATGACCGCTATCGGTCACAATAGCCTTTTTTCGTCAGGATATGATTATGCAGGCCGAAATTCTTCTTACCCTAAAATTACAGCAGCGCCTGTTCGCCGATCCCCGCCGTATCGCCCTGCTGAAGCAGATTGACCAGACCGGCTCCATTAGTCAGGGGGCAAAAAACGCCGGCATCAGCTATAAAAGCGCCTGGGATGCCATTAATGAAATGAATCAGCTGAGCGAACAAATCCTGGTCGATCGCGCTACCGGCGGTAAAGGTGGTGGCGGCGCCGTCCTCACCCGTTACGGGCAGCGGCTGATTCAGCTTTACGATTTGCTGGCGCAGATTCAGCAGAAAGCGTTTGATGTCCTGAGTGATGATGACGCCCTGCCCCTCGACAGCCTGCTGGCAGCCATTTCACGTTTCTCACTACAAACCAGCGCGCGCAACCAGTGGTTTGGCACCATTACCGGGCGCGACCACCAGCAGGTACAGCAGCATGTTGAAGTGCTACTGGCCGACGGGCAAACCCGCTTTAAAGTCGCCATCACCGCGCAAAGCGCCGATCGTCTGGGCCTTGATGAAGGTCAGGAAGTACTCGTGCTGTTGAAAGCGCCGTGGGTCGGTATTACCCAGGATTCAACGCTGGCGGACCAGGCTGATAACCAGCTAGCCGGACGTATCAGCCATATCGAACGCGGGCCGGAACAGTGTGAAGTGCTGATGGCGCTCCCGGATGGTCAGAGCCTTTGCGCCACCCTGCCGGTGGAGCAGACACGCGATCTGACGGAAGGCGCGGAAGCGATAGCCTATTTTAATGCCGATCGCATCATTCTCGCTACGTTGTGCTAATGGCATTGACATTACGCCCGTGAAGACGTATCCCTGAAGCACATCGCTGCAAAAAGTGGGATACACAATGTCATTATTGCAAATTTCGCAAGGCACGTTTCGCCTGAGCGACACAAAAACGTTAAATATTGAGCACCTCAGCGTGCGCGCTGGCGAAAGCTGGGCTTTCGTCGGCAGCAACGGCAGCGGGAAATCAGCCCTTGCGCGGGCGCTGTCCGGCGAGCTGACGCTGCTTAGCGGGCAGCGGGAATGTACTTTCTCGCGCATCACCCGCCTCTCTTTTGAGCAGTTACAAAAGCTGGTCAGCGACGAGTGGCAACGCAACAACACCGATTTGCTCAGCCCAGGAGAAGAAGATACCGGACGCACAGCGGCGGAAATCATCCAGGACGAATTTAAAGACCCTTCTCGCTGCGCCCGCCTTGGCGAACAGTTTGGTATTAGCCACCTGCTACAGCGACGCTTTAAATATCTCTCTACCGGCGAAACGCGTAAAACGCTGCTGTGCCAGGCGCTGATGGGCAACCCCGACCTGCTCATTCTTGATGAACCGTTCGATGGACTTGATGTCGCCTCGCGCCAGCAGCTGGCGGAACTACTGGCGACGCTTAATCGCGAAGGTATCACCCTTGTGCTGGTACTTAACCGTTTCGATGAAATACCAGAATTCGTCCAGTTCGCTGGCGTGCTGGCGGACTGCGTCCTGAGCGAAACTGGGGAAAAGCAGGCGCTGCTGAAACAGGCGCTGATCGCCCAGTTGGCGCATAGCGAAAAGCTTGACGGCATGACCCTACCGGAGCCGGACGCCCCGGCCGCGCGTCACGCGCTGGACGACAATGCACCACTCATCATGCTGAACGACGGCAGAGTTTCTTATAACGATCGGCCGATCATTAATCACCTGAGCTGGACGGTAAATCCTGGCGAACACTGGCAGATAGTCGGCCCCAACGGTGCCGGAAAATCCACTCTCCTCAGCCTGGTCACTGGCGATCATCCGCAGGGGTATAGTAATGACCTGACCTTGTTTGGCCGCCGTCGTGGCAGCGGCGAAACCATCTGGGATATTAAAAAGCATATTGGTTACGTGAGCAGCAGCCTGCATCTGGAGTACCGCGTCAGCACCAACGTGCGTAACGTGATTCTCTCAGGCTACTTCGACTCTATCGGCATCTACCAGGCTGTTTCCGACAAGCAGCACAAGCTGGTGCAGAACTGGCTGGATATCCTCGGGATCGACAAGCGCACTGCCGATGCGCCGTTTCATAGCCTTTCCTGGGGACAGCAGCGGCTGGCGCTGATCGTCCGCGCACTGGTCAAACACCCTACCCTGCTGATCCTTGATGAACCGTTACAGGGGCTAGACCCGCTCAACCGCCAGCTGGTGCGCCGCTTTATCGATGTGCTCATTAGCGAAGGTTCGACGCAGCTGCTGTTTGTTTCCCACCACGCCGAGGACGCACCGGACTGCATTACCCACCGCCTGGCGTTTATTACGAGTGGAGACGGTTACACTTACCAGGTGGGTCCGCTGGAAAATTAAGCCTGTACAGGGGTCTGCGGATCCCTGATTTTTTCAGAATTATGTCCACCGCAAATTATATCCAACTGTTTTTAAAATAAAAAAAATCAAATATAGTAATTGTGATTTTTAGTGTAAACGATTCCACCAATTTGGCCTGTGTCACACTTTTTCCATCTTTGGTATGCTATCTTCTTCTCACACGATAAGCCTATTGGAGCGAATCATGAAAGTACTGGTTACAGGTGGTAGCGGTTACATTGGAAGTCACACCTGCGTTCAACTGCTACTGCAGGGACATGAAGTGATTATTCTCGACAATCTCTGCAACAGTAAGCGCAGTGTATTGCCGGTCATTGAACGTCTCGGCGGGAAAAGCGCCACCTTTGTCGAAGGCGATATTCGTAATGAAGCGCTGATGACGGAAATTCTTCACGATCACGCGATTGAAGCCGTGATCCATTTCGCCGGTCTGAAAGCCGTCGGGGAGTCCGTCGCCAAACCGCTGGAATACTACGACAATAACGTAACCGGCACGCTGAAATTAGTTTCCGCTATGCGCGCTGCTGGCGTGAAAAACTTCATTTTTAGCTCCTCCGCCACCGTCTACGGCGACCAGCCAAAAATCCCTTATGTTGAAAGTTTCCCGACCGGCACTCCGCAGAGCCCGTATGGCAAAAGCAAGCTGATGGTTGAGCAGATCCTCACTGACCTGCAAAAAGCCCAGCCGGACTGGAGCATCGCGCTGCTGCGCTACTTCAACCCGGTCGGCGCGCATCCGTCGGGCGATATGGGGGAAGATCCGCAGGGGATCCCAAACAACTTGATGCCGTATATCGCGCAGGTTGCCGTTGGTCGTCGCGAATCGCTGGCGGTCTTCGGCAACGACTACCCGACCGAAGATGGCACTGGCGTTCGTGACTACATTCACGTGATGGACCTTGCCGACGGCCACGTCGCGGCAATGGAAAAACTGGCCGATAAAGCTGGCGTGCATATCTACAATCTTGGCGCAGGCGTCGGCAGCAGCGTGCTTGACGTGGTCAATGCCTTCAGTAAAGCCTGCGGTAAACCTATTAACTACCACTTCGCGCCACGCCGCGACGGCGACCTCCCGGCCTACTGGGCGGACGCTGAAAAGGCCGATCGCGATCTGAACTGGCGCGTGACGCGCAACCTTGACGAAATGGCGCAGGACACCTGGCACTGGCAGTCCCGTCATCCGCAGGGTTATCCAGACTAAGGAACCTTCATGAGCGTATTTAACCCCGTCGACCATCCACATCGTCGTTATAACCCGTTAACCGGGCAGTGGATTCTGGTTTCTCCGCATCGCGCCAAGCGCCCCTGGCAGGGGGCGCAGGAAACGCCGGCAAAGCAAACGTTGCCCGCGCACGATCCGGATTGTTTCCTGTGCCCGGGTAATACCCGCGTCACCGGCGACACCAACCCGAACTACACCGGTACGTTTGTTTTTACCAATGACTTTGCGGCTTTGATGACCGATACCCCTGACGCCCCGGAAAGCGATGATCCGCTAATGCGCTGTCAGAGCGCCCGCGGCACCAGCCGGGTCATCTGCTTTTCGCCAGACCACAGCAAAACGCTGCCGGAACTGAGCGTTGAAGCGCTGGAAGGCGTGGTTAAAACGTGGCAGGAACAGACCGCGGACCTCGGAAAAACCTATCCGTGGGTCCAGGTCTTTGAGAACAAAGGAGCGGCGATGGGCTGCTCCAACCCGCATCCGCATGGTCAGGTATGGGCAAACAGCTTCCTGCCTAACGAAGCGGAGCGCGAAGACCGTCTGCAAAAAGCCTACTTCACCGAGCACGGCGCGCCGATGCTGGTGGATTACGTGCAGCGTGAATTAGCCGACGGTAGCCGTACTATCGTCGAGACCGAACACTGGCTCGCCGTGGTTCCCTACTGGGCAGCATGGCCTTTCGAGACGTTGCTGCTGCCCAAAGCTCACATCCAGCGTCTGACCGATTTAACCGACGACCAGCGCAGCGATCTTGCCCTGGCGTTGAAAAAGCTGACCAGCCGTTACGACAACCTGTTCCAGTGCTCATTCCCCTACTCAATGGGCTGGCACGGTGCGCCGTTTAACGGTGAAGAGAATAATCACTGGCAGCTGCATGCGCATTTTTATCCGCCGCTGCTGCGCTCCGCCACGGTGCGCAAATTTATGGTCGGCTATGAAATGCTGGCTGAAACCCAGCGTGATCTGACGGCCGAGCAGGCCGCCGAACGTCTGCGCGCTGTGAGCGACATCCATTTTCGCGAATCCGGAGTATAACCATGAGTCTGAAAGAGAAAACCCAAGCCCTGTTTGCTGAAAAGTTTGGCTATCCGGCCAGCCACGTTATCCAGGCCCCTGGCCGCGTTAACCTGATCGGCGAACATACCGACTATAACGATGGGTTCGTGTTGCCCTGCGCAATTGATTACCAGACGGTCATCAGCTGCTCGCCGCGTGACGATCGTACCGTGCGGGTGATTGCCGCCGACTACGACAATCAGACCGATGAGTTCTCTCTGGACTCGCAGATTACCAGCCACGATACCCAGCAGTGGTCGAACTATGTTCGCGGTGTGGTGAAGCATCTCCAGCAGCGGAATAACAACTTCGGCGGCGCGGACCTGGTCATCAGTGGCAACGTACCGCAGGGCGCAGGATTAAGCTCCTCGGCTTCACTGGAAGTCGCCGTCGGTACCGTGTTCCAGCAGCTTTATCACCTGCCCCTCGACGGCGCGCAGATTGCGCTGAACGGTCAGGAAGCGGAAAACCAGTTCGTTGGCTGCAACTGCGGCATCATGGACCAGCTCATCTCCGCACTCGGTAAAAAAGACCACGCGCTGCTGATCGACTGCCGCTCATTAGGGACCAAAGCGGTCTCGATGCCAAAAGGTGTCGCGGTGGTGATTATCAACAGTAACTTTAAACGTACCCTGGTCGGCAGCGAATACAACACGCGCCGCGAACAGTGCGAAACCGGCGCTCGCTTCTTCCAGCAACCCGCTCTGCGCGATGTCACTCTGGATGAGTTCAACTCTGTCGCCCACGAGCTTGACCCGATTGTCGCCAAACGTGTTCGCCACGTCCTGACCGAAAACGCTCGTACCGTGGAAGCCGCCACGGCGCTGGAAAAAGGCGATCTGCTGAGAATGGGCGAACTGATGGCGGAATCACACGCCTCGATGCGCGATGATTTTGAAATCACCGTACCGCAGATCGATACCCTGGTGGACATCGTCAAAGCAACCATCGGCGATAAAGGCGGTGTCCGCATGACCGGCGGCGGTTTCGGCGGCTGTATTGTCGCGCTGGTGCCGGAAGATCTGGTCGATACCGTGCAGCAGGCCGTTGCCAAAGAGTACGAAGCAAAAACCGGTATCAAAGAAACGTTCTACGTGTGCAAGCCGTCTCAGGGAGCAGGACAATGCTAAATCAAACAACGGAGCTGGCGCCGGACGGCCAGCCGTGGAATATCCTCACCCTGCGTAACGACGCGGGGATGACGGTGACCGTCATGGATTGGGGCGCCACGCTGCTCTCCGCGCAGGTGACGCTGGCTGACGGCAGCGTGCGCGAAGCGCTGCTCGGCTGCGCGACTCCTGGCGACTATACGCGCCAGGCCGCCTATCTCGGTGCTTCCGTCGGTCGTTACGCTAACCGCATCGCTAACAGCCGCTTTACGCTGGATGGTTGTACCATCAATCTGACCCCGTCCAACG
Source organism: Klebsiella huaxiensis (assembly GCF_003261575.2). GTDB lineage: Bacteria > Pseudomonadota > Gammaproteobacteria > Enterobacterales > Enterobacteriaceae > Klebsiella > Klebsiella huaxiensis. The sequence continues at coordinate 4,069,778 of NZ_CP036175.1, forward strand.
AAGCGGGCCATCAGTTGCACGGCGGGCCAGATGGTTTTGATAAGCGCCGCTGGCAGATTGTCAGCGCTGATGCTCGTCACGTGCTGTTTTCACTCTCGTCTAACGATGGCGATCAGGGATTCCCCGGCAATCTGACGGCAACGGCGCACTATCGCCTGACCGACGATAATCGGATCTCCATCGAATATCGCGCCACCGTTGACCAACCCTGTCCGGTGAATTTGACCAACCATGTCTATTTCAACCTCGATGGCGTGCAGAGTGACGTGCGCAACCACAGGCTGCAAATTTTCGCTGATGTTTATTTGCCGGTAGAGAGCGATGGCATTCCGGGGGGCGATCTGCAAAACGTCACCCTCACCAGCTTCGATTTCCGCACGCCGAAGGTGCTGGCAGATGATTTCTTGCGCGACGAAGACCAGCAAAAAGTGAAAGGCTACGACCACGCGTTCCTGCTTCAGGCGCTGGGCGATGCCAGCAGCCCGGCGGCTCACGTCTGGTCGCAGGATGAAAAACTGCAGATGACGGTCTATACCTCCGCTCCGGCCCTGCAATTCTACTCCGGCAACTATCTGGGCGGCACGCCGTCGCGTACGGCGCAACCGTACGATGACTGGCAAGGTCTGGCGCTGGAAAGCGAGTTCCTGCCAGATTCGCCGAACCATCCGGAATGGCCGCAGCCGGATTGCGTTCTACGCCCCGGCGAAGAGTACGTCAGCCTGACGGAATATCAGTTTATTGCGAAATAATCCCAAGCCCTCCTGATGGAGGGTTTTTTATCCTTTCGCTGAAAAATACGCCACTTACAGACAAAAACATAACCTCAATTTTACAAGCACCTTACACTGAGCCACTATTTTCGCTATGGTTAGGGATAAGCATTGCCGTGAGGTAAATCACAGCAATATAATGAGAATAGTTATCAATCAATAAATATATACACTACAGCATTCGGGTCGCATCAAGGCGGCAAATGAACGAATCTCTGGAAGCATAGTTAACTATGTGACCAGGGTGAGTGAAAGCAGCCAGCAATGAGGCGGCGCGAAGGATGACGTGTATTGAGGAGTAAGAGAATGGCTGTAACTAAGCTGGTACTCGTTCGTCACGGCGAAAGCCAATGGAACAACGAAAACCGTTTCACCGGTTGGTATGACGTTGACCTGTCTGAAAAAGGCGTTGGTGAAGCAAAAGCAGCCGGTAAGCTGCTGAAAGAAGAAGGCTTCAGCTTCGATTTTGCTTATACCTCTGTGCTGAAACGTGCCATCCACACCCTGTGGAACGTACTGGACGAACTGGATCAGGCCTGGCTGCCGGTTGAGAAATCCTGGAAACTGAACGAGCGTCATTACGGTGCGCTGCAGGGTCTGAACAAAGCAGAAACCGCTGAAAAATACGGTGACGAGCAGGTTAAGCAGTGGCGTCGTGGCTTTGCGGTAACACCGCCGGAGCTGACCAAAGACGATGAGCGCTATCCGGGGCACGATCCGCGTTACGCAAAACTGACCGATGCAGAACTGCCAACCACCGAAAGCCTGGCGCTGACTATCGACCGCGTTGTGCCTTACTGGAACGAAACCATTCTGCCGCGTCTGAAAAGCGGTGAGCGCGTGATTATCGCCGCTCACGGCAACTCCCTGCGTGCGCTGGTGAAGTACCTCGACAACATGGGCGAAGCAGAAATTCTCGAGCTGAACATTCCAACCGGCGTGCCGCTGGTGTATGAATTCGACGAAAACTTCAAACCTATCAAACACTACTATCTGGGCAATGCCGACGAGATCGCCGCGAAAGCCGCAGCCGTTGCAAACCAGGGTAAAGCGAAGTAATTAATTTTTCGGGCGGCCATGGTCGCCCTAATTAACGACTGATAACCTCCATTCAGAATATCTGCACCATACCGACTAACACTATCACCGCACACATGTAGCTCACTAAAATACCTCTGATCCGGACACCACTCTGCCAACTATTATTTCTTTCTGTTCCATATCTTGCAGTACCGTAGTCTACAGATCATTTTTCAGCAATCTCGCACCACAGCAAAAAAATCCGTTTAGCAATTGGGTTAGGCAACCCTTCGGCAGAGAATTTATACTCCTCAAGCCGGTGAACACTCAACAACTGTCCATATTGTGATATATATTTTTCAAACATTTGCGCATTAATCTGATCCAACGGAGTCTTAAAGAAGGTGTCTAAAAACACTTTCTCCACTTCGTCATCCCAATATAATGACAGCAAGTCGTACAAAGTTGCATAATACATATGATGACTGAACAACAAAGGAATATGTGGAATAATTGAAGACTTATCCAGTAGGTATTTTTTTGCTATTAATATTTTCTCAATGAAAGCGACAATAACATTTCCATCACCGTATTTCGCTACTTTATGAAATAAAATAGTCACATCATCATCTGACAGAAGGGAAAGCATTTTAGGTTGATAGTCACTTACTGCAGGAAAAGTTCTTGCATCTAGTAAAATTATCTTATCAACAATTTCTCGCTCCAATTCTAGAGTATATTTAAGTACTAACTCCATAATACCAGAAAGTGCAAGTGTATTTTTAATATTAAAACTCATTTCGCTATTATTATTTTTTCTCATTATAGCATCGTTTAGATATATCTTTAGCCATTCAAGGGAAATATTGTTATCACACTTATCCATAAGAATGATCAAGCTCATTTCAACACCAGCTAAGGTATGGCCGGTGACTATATGCTTGAGATAGAATGTATTAATTTCAGATATATAATTTTTAATATTCTGTATTGGTAATTCATCAATGAAGCGGAGTGCAGGCATTATAAATTCAAGTCGATTATTTCGAATAATTTCAATCGCTTCTTTTTCAAATGATTTGAAATGAAATGCACTCGCTAAGGACCATAAGTAATCATAGCCTAAGAATTCCGCTGGTTGTTTTCCACATTTATAAGCCCTAAATAGTTCGTTCTCAAAGGAAATTGTCCCCGACCAGTTTTTCAGTGTTGCAAGAACTTGTTCAATCAGTCCCATATCTAAATTTTGATATGGGACTTCGCGTAATACCAAAGCCATAAATGATTTTATTTCATCGGTAAAATCAACAGGCTCATTTAGTTCATGCAATATTTTTTTCAGATAAAATATAAAATGCTCTTGTTGATTAAGTGCGACTTTTACTGTCGAGATTAGCACTGATTCATTAATTTCACGAATAGCATGGAGTGCAGAATAGAGATCTTTTAAAGAATTGGTACCATAAACAACTCCCTGCAAATTTTCGACATCACTCTCATCTCCGTACAGTCTGAGAGTATCTAATGCCAAGCATAGAAACTTATTCTTATCTTTTTGCCATTCGAGTACCTCATCTCTTGCAATCTTCATAATTAAGGGCACTGGTGCTTTGTACCATAATTGATAGTCACCACCTGATAATTTGGCAAATTGCATCATTGATGATGCTTCTTTCACAGCCTCTTTGAGGAGAATAATATCTCCAGAAACTATCAATGAAGAACGGCGCTGTCCGAGGTGCTGATAATCAATTGCGTTGTTATTTGAGCGTAAACGCGCAATAGCCTTTGGTGTTGAAAGTATCCCTAAAGCAATAATTGCAGCGCTACGCTCAATAATAATATCACTTTGTTCTTTTTCAAGGATCATTTTTTCAGCAATATGAAGTGATTGCCCGCCAATATTTTTACATATTACCGCCCCGATCACCATATCGTTTCTTAAGACAAAATCACAAAATAATATTTTTTCCTCTGGCAAAATACTTTCACTAACAAAAAACCAAGTGTCACGGCTAATAATACTAAATTGCTTCTCCGTGATATGATGCCAATCATTTTTTAATTTATTGGAAAGCAAATAATCGAGCAATATATTATGCTCTGTAAAAACATAGCCTTCATTTATTTTTTTTAGTATTTCAAACTTACTTATAAATTCCAAAAAATGAGACATTGAATTAAAGCTAAAGAAAACACCATCTTCTTTTAGATAGTCATTAACTTTAAAGACAGATGAAGACAGAGCCTTTGCAGATAAGATATGAGAGGCTAAAGTCACACGAGCATAATATACAAGCACCATTATTATTGCTCTGATAGTTTCATTATCCAACTTGTTCAAATCAATATTTTGTGTTGTCATTCTAGATCTGTTTTTCGTGATTTTATTTTCAATAGCCATTTCCAAAATCTGAGAGAATCTAACAGGCAGCATTTTATGATTTTTATAGAAATCCAATGTTTTCACCATACCATATGGCAATCGCAAAAATGATGCCGCTGGATTATTAATTATTTGGTGAAGATCAATATAGAATGATTTTAGTAATTCTTTTGGAAGAAATTGCTGCGCCAATTTAACTATCTGTCGATAGGATAGAGGTTCAATACAAGCAACACCGTTAATATCGTCAATAACCGTCGGGACTCGTAATCCAGTATCTCTAACCGTAATAATACATGGGTAGGTTAATGATAAAGATTGCATTTCATAAACGAAAGCAGGTACATCTGTTTCCTGCATTTCATCCAGACCATCAAACAGAAATAAAAATTCAGAAGGTAAAGAATTCCAGTCACCTTGCGATATACCTAGTGCAGAATTTATCAGTCTATCAAGATTATTTTTTTCGTATACGCTCAATTCAATATAAACAGGTAAATACGATGATGCATCATCTTCAATTATTTTGTATTGAATATGTTTTTGTAAATATGTTTTACCTCCTCCCCCGGGGCAAACAATAAAAAACTTACCTTTCCCCGGTAATACCTCAGGTAATGTATTAATAAAATTAGAATAATTAAATGTACTATTTATGTCATGTTGATGGCATTTTAAATTATCGATGACATTCTCTGGAAGAGTCGTCTTCCGCATATTAAGTTCAATCCCAACCTCGGCCTTACTCTTAACTCTGGCATAGTATTCATGTATATCAAACTTTGCTCTTGGATACTCATGAATAAAAACTTCCACAGCAAAAAAACTATCCAAAAGTGGAACAATTTCTGGCCATACGATAGTCATTTCACACTCAAAATCATTTGCTGACCACACAACTATTTTTGCAGTATCAATAAATCCTTTAATAATATCCTCAGGAACGCCACCTCTTTCAAGAACACTCTGACATTGTTTTTCATAACGCCTGATAGAAAGTTTCTCTAAACACTTACTTTTTAAATCATTAAAATCTTTTTGTCGCAGCATTTTTCTGACTGAACCAGCGACGGTCCCAGAAGTAATGGTGAGATGTTTTGAGGGAGTATCATTGTTTAAAAACCCATTTAGAGCTACTTTTACGACCTCTTCAGCGATAGTATCAGTGCCCAAAGCCGAAGAATAGCGTTTACACTGAATACATATTAGTGAATTATCGAGCGTACTTCGCGCCGTACAATCGTATCCCTCGTCACCGGATTTTTGCCCGCCGTTTTCTACCCTAAATTGCTGATGCTTTCCAATGATAGATAATATGCTATAAACAAAATTTTCAAACTCATCAGAGGTGAGTTGGCTCAGAGGAAGTGGTTTACCTCGGTATAAATTAGGTTTAGCCATTGTAGAATTATCGCTCGTATAAATTCACTAAAATTGTGTAATTGTACCCCTATAGTTATTAATGAAATAAAAAAGATCGCTAAAACTGGAAGTGGATCAAAAAAGCCAACTACATTGAGCCGGCTTTATATTAAGAAAAGAGATACTTAGCCGCGACGCGCTTTCACCGCATCCGCCAGTTGACGAAGCAGCGTGTCGGTGTCTTCCCAGCCAATGCAGGCATCGGTAATACTTTTGCCGTAGGTCAGCGGCTCGCCGCTGTCAAGGTTCTGATTACCTTCCACCAGGTGGCTCTCAATCATCACGCCCATAATCGACTGTTCGCCACCAGCAACCTGCTGACACACGTCCACGCCGACATCCATCTGCTTTTTAAACTGCTTGCTGGAGTTGGCATGGCTGAAATCGATCATGATCTGAGCAGGAAGACCCGCTTTCGCCAGCCCAACTTTCACTTCAGCGACGTGCTGCGCGCTATAGTTCGGCTCTTTACCGCCGCGCAGGATGATATGGCAATCGCTGTTACCGCTGGTGTTCACAATCGCCGAATGACCCCATTTGGTCACCGACAGGAAGCAGTGCGGCGCACCGGCAGCATTAATCGCATCAATTGCGACTTTAATCGTTCCGTCGGTGCCGTTTTTAAAGCCCACCGGGCAAGAGAGGCCAGAAGAGAGCTCGCGATGCACCTGTGACTCAGTGGTACGCGCGCCAATCGCTCCCCAGCTCATCAGATCGGCAAGATACTGCGGGGTGATCATATCAAGGAATTCCCCGGCAGCAGGCAGCCCGCTGTCGTTGATATCCAGCAGCAGCTTACGCGCAATTCGCAGGCCATCGTTGATGCGGAAGCTGTTATCCATATGCGGATCGTTGATAAGCCCTTTCCAGCCCACGGTGGTACGCGGTTTTTCAAAATAAACGCGCATCACAATCTCCAGCTCACCCTTCAGCTCTTCACGAAGCTTAAGCAGACGTTCAGCGTACTCTTTTGCCGCCGCCGGATCGTGAATGGAACATGGACCAATCACCACCAACAGGCGATCGTCATTGCCTTTCAGGATCTGATGGATTGCTTTGCGAGCATGCGCGACAGTATTCGCAGCATTTTCGGTAGCAGGGAATTTTTCCAGGAGCGCAACGGGAGGTAATAATTCGTTGATCTCTTTAATGCGTAAATCGTCGTTCTGATAATTCATCTTATTTCCAGCGTTGCCATACTTATCTAGTTAAATGCAATCCCTCCAATCTATCTCTTCAGTCAAAAAGTGTAAACGTGATTTTACAGTACCGACAGAATACTCCTGGAATTAGGCTAAATTAGACCATAAAGTAGCGGAATGATGGCCATAAACTACAATTTTTAACTGTTAGAACTTAATTTCCTTTAGCATTCAGCATTATATATTAATGCCGTTCGCTGATACCGAGCCTTTAACCATCGCGAGTTAAACCTCTGCTAAATGCACTGTTGGAAGCGTTATCCGACAAATCCACCATAACAGGAGCATCTAATGAAAACGAACAAACTCACCCGTCTTCTCCTCGCAGCAACCCTGAGCCTGGCCAGCGGCGCGGTTCTTGCCGCCGATACTGGCACGCAATCTAATAACGGGCAGGCCAACTCGGCAGCCGATGCCGGACAGGTCGCACCTGACGCACGCGAGAACGTCGCGCCTAACAATGTGGACGGCAACATTAATACTGGTTCCAGCAATACCGGCGGTACAATGCTCCACCCCGATGGCTCAAACATGAACCATGACGGCATGTCGAGCGATGAAGTGCATAAAAACTCGATGTGTAAAGATGGGCGTTGCCCGGATACCGATAAAAAAGTCGGCCAGGATGATGCCAGTAAAACTGACGGCACCACCCAGTAATCGTAGTGTGATGTTGATAATTGAGGAGAGCTCAGGCTCTCCTTTTGCATTTTGTTAAACTAAAAGCGCGATGTTGTCATAAAGTAATAGGGAAAATAATAACGTAGGGATGGCGCCATGGGGCACTCACACTCGCATACTCCTGCTCAACAACCTGAAGATAATAATGCTCGCCGCCTGCTGCTGGCGTTCTGCATAACCGCCGGATTTATGCTGGTTGAAGTCGTTGGCGGGCTGCTCTCAGGCTCGTTGGCACTGCTGGCCGATGCCGGGCATATGCTTACCGACGCAGCAGCGTTGCTATTCGCTTTTTTAGCCGTTCACTTTGCCCGCCGTCCGCCAAATACGCGCCACACTTTTGGTTGGCTGCGGCTGACCACGCTGGCGGCATTTCTCAACGCAATCGCCCTGGTGGTAATTACCATCCTGATCGTCTGGGAGGCCATCCAGCGCTTTCATCATCCTCAACCGGTTGCCGGTAAAACGATGATGATCATCGCCGTTGCCGGGTTGTTGGCCAATATCCTGGCCTTCTGGATCCTGCATCGTGGAAGCGAGGAACGTAACCTTAACGTACGCGCCGCCGCCCTACACGTGCTGGGAGATTTACTCGGTTCAGTCGGGGCGATAATTGCAGCACTCGTCATCCTTACCACCGGCTGGACGCCAATCGACCCGATTCTCTCCGTGCTGGTTTCGTGTTTGGTTTTGCGTAGTGCCTGGCGTTTGCTTCAGGAGAGTATCAATGAACTTCTGGAAGGTGCGCCGCGTTCGCTTGATGTCGATGCACTCAAACGCGACTTACGCCGCTCAATACCGGAAGTGCGCGACGTACATCATGTTCATGCCTGGCTAGTGGGTGAGAAAACGGTGATGACGCTGCATGTTCAGGTAGTGCCGCCGTACGATCACGACGGCCTGCTGGAGCGCATTCTAGATTTCTTACAGCACAAATATGCGATTGAACACGTTACGGTGCAGATGGAGTATCAGCCCTGTAGCGGCCCGGAATGCCGTCTGAACATGTCGCACGCCGGGCATGGGCATCATCACCATCACTAACGAGAAAACGCGTGAGAACCGCGCTCACGCGCGCTGTTAATCCACATCCGGCTGCCGTTGAGCGCGATAAAGGTCAGAAGCAGATATTCGAGCGACATCGCATATACGCCCTGGAGCGCGAAAATAACCACGCTAATGACGTTGATAATCACCCACAGCAGCCAGTTTTCAACATATTTGCGCGTCATCAGAATCATCGCCGCAATGGACAACACCATCATGCAAGAGTCCCAGAATGGGAACGCATCGGGCTGCAGCTCCGGCATCGCCACCTGCAACCCCAGCGTTTGCATGAGCGCAACGGCAATCCGCGTCAGAAACGCAAAGACCGGGTTGATAAACACCGTCATTAAGCCAATAGCGACCACACAGGCCGACAGCCAACCCAGCGCTTTAGGCAGCGGTAGCCAGCGTATTTGCAGCTCCGCCTGATTATCACTGGTTTGCCGTGACCAGGCGTACCAGCCGTAGACGTTGGCCACGAAGAAAAAGACTTGCAGCAAAAGGCTTGCGTAGAGCTGAATCTGGAAGAAGATAATGGCGAACAAAGTCACATTGATCAGCCCAAACGCATAGTTGCTGATCTTCTCCAGGCTTGCCAACCAGATGCATAGCAGGCCTGCAACGGTGCCAACTGCTTCAATCCACGATAAGTCATATCCCCCGGCGCCAATGGGTATGTGCACTAATATGTTCTGCGTACTAAAAAAATCCATCTTATCCCCAGAGCGTGCTGTGACGCGGTAATGAGTTATCCCCGAAGTGTAGCCGCAAAATCGAGCATTCTGTTCAGCGGAACTAACGCCCCGGTACGCAGATGTTCATCAACATGAATTTCATGTTCAGAACCTCCTTTCTCCAGCCCTTCAGCAATTGCCTTCAAGCCGTTCATCGCCATCCACGGACAGTGCGCGCAGCTGCGGCAGGTTGCCCCTTCGCCAGCCGTAGGCGCTTCCAACAGCTCTTTCTCCGGTACCGCCTGCTGCATTTTGTAGAAAATACCGCGGTCGGTGGCCACTATTAGCTGCTTCTGCGATAGCGTTTTAGCCGCATTGATTAACTGACTTGTTGAACCCACCGCATCGGCCATATCGACAATCGCCTGTGGTGATTCAGGGTGAACCAGCACCGCCGCATCAGGATAAAGGGCTTTCATTCTTGCCAGCGCTTGGGTTTTGAATTCATCATGAACAATGCAAGCCCCCTGCCAGCACAGCACATCAGCACCGGTCTGTTTTTGGACGTAGCTGCCCAAATGGCGGTCCGGTGCCCAGATGATTTTTTCGCCCATGCTATCCAGATGCTCAATGAGTTCGACCGCAATACTGGAGGTTACAACCCAGTCAGCACGAGCCTTAACCGCCGCAGATGTATTGGCATAGACCACCACGGTACGATCCGGGTGAGCGTCGCAGAAGGCGCTAAACTCCTCAATCGGGCAGCCCAGGTCGAGAGAACACTCTGCATGCAACGTAGGCATCAGGATGGTTTTTTCCGGGCTGAGGATTTTTGCCGTTTCACCCATAAAGCGCACACCAGCAACCAATAGCGTTGAGGCAGAATGGCGAGCGCCGAAGCGCGCCATCTCAAGGGAGTCAGAGATGCAGCCGCCGGTTTCTTCGGCCAGTTGCTGAATTTCCGGGTCGGTGTAGTAGTGGGCAACCATCACCGCATCGCGATCGCGCAGCAGGCGTTTAATCTTTTCTCGATAGAAGTGCTTCTCATCGCGGCTTAACGGCATTGGCTTCGGCGGAAAAGGATAAATCGCCGCTTCCGGGTCAAACATTACGCTCATCTTGCAGTCTCGTTTCGCTGGCTTAACTTTCAGACCGTAATCAGCCTGTAAAAAGGCATTAATCGGTCATGGTGTTTTATATGCTAAACAAGATAGCCGATTGTACAGAAAATGTCGTGAGGTATTTTATTACTTAGCCGGCATTTCCCGGAGGCGATGCTGCGCATCTGTCCGGGCTACCAAACCCGAAGAACGTACGAACCTGTAGCCCGGGCAAGGCGCGTCAAGCGCCGCCCCCGGGATGAAGCCACGCAAAGGCATCAGGCCCGGTACATTTCCCGGAGGCGATGCTTCGCATCTGTCCGGGCTACTGGCTACTGGCCTGTGCCAATTGTAGCCACGGTAAGCACAGCGCGAGGGTGGAATGGCGCAGCATTAAGGTATTTGTGGATGGTTATAATTTTTGAGGAATGGCAGATAGCAAAAAAGCGCCTTTAGGGCGCTTTTTTGCATTGGTGGGTCGTGCAGGATTCGAACCTGCGACCAATTGATTAAAAGTCAACTGCTCTACCAACTGAGCTAACGACCCCTTGCGGGATTTTACTGCTTGAAGTATTCAGGATGGTGGGTCGTGCAGGATGACTCGGCTTCGCCTCGCCCTACGGGCCGTTACTAACGTAACGTTATCCTTCACGCTTACTACCAGTGCTCACCTAAGCATTGGTGGGTCGTGCAGGATTCGAACCTGCGACCAATTGATTAAAAGTCAACTGCTCTACCAACTGAGCTAACGACCCGCTCGGGTACTTCCTGAATCTTTCTTCACTCGTCACCAATCGAAATTGGTGGGTCGTGCAGGATGACTCGCTTTCGCTCGCCCTAAGGGCCGTTGCTGACGCAACGTTATCCTTCACGTTTAACATCTGAGTTTGATGTTAAATTGGTGGGTCGTGCAGGATTCGAACCTGCGACCAATTGATTAAAAGTCAACTGCTCTACCAACTGAGCTAACGACCCGAGTGGTGGGTGATGACGGGATCGAACCGCCGACCCCCTCCTTGTAAGGGAGGTGCTCTCCCAGCTGAGCTAATCACCCGATACTACGCTGGATACTGCTTTTGGTGGTGGGTCGTGCAGGATGACTCGGCTTCGCCTCGCCCTATGGGCCGTTGCTAATGCAACGTTATCCTTCACGTTTTACTATCGCGTTCCACCAGAACGATTGGTGGGTCGTGCAGGATTCGAACCTGCGACCAATTGATTAAAAGTCAACTGCTCTACCAACTGAGCTAACGACCCACTATTTTCGTCGCTTTGGGCTTATTCGATATCCCTTGGCAACGGCGGCATATATTACTGATTTCAGAATTCAGCGCAACAAAAATTTAGATAAAGATCACTTAACTGCTTAGGATTCATGCGACAAGACCAGAAATAACGCGATTTCTGGTCATGCCATAATCATCCCAGAGCGTTAAGGCGTTTTTGCGCTTGTTTTGCCCCATCGGTGCCAGGAAATTTACTGACCACCTGCTGGTAAACCGCCTTCGCTTTTGCCGTGTCACCCTTGTCCTGCATGATCACGCCGACTTTAAACATAGCATCGGGTGCCTTCGGGGATTTTGGGTAATTTTTCACCACAGAAGCGAAATAATACGCCGCGTCGTCTTTTTTACCCTTGTTGTAATTCAACTGACCGAGCCAGTAGTTGGCATTCGGCTGATAAGTTGAATCAGGGTACTTCTTGACGAAGTTCTGAAATGCCGCAATGGCATCGTCCTGGCGAGAAGAATCCTTAACCAGGGCGATAGCCGCATTGTAATCCGTGTTCGCATCGCCCGTCTGCGCCGGGGCGCCTGACGAAGCCGCTGGCGCAGTCGTGGTGGCCGCAGCCCCCTGATCGCCCGCAGATGTCTGCGTCTGTGCCCCTGTTGCACCTGATCCGCTGCTCAGACCATCGATCTGCAGCAAAATCTGCTTCTGGCGCTCAACAACCTGATTCAGCTGATACTGGCTTTCCTGAATTTGACCACGCAGGGAATCAATATCGGACTGATTATCAGAGAGTTGTTGCTGGAGTTGGGTTAAAAGCTGGCTGTGAGCATTAGAAATACGCTCGAGTTGAGTGACGCGGTCTTCGACCGAGCCTGAGCCGACACTACTGATTGGCGCTTGAGCAAAAGCGGCCCAGGGGGCCGCTATGCCAACCAGTAACGACAGACTCAACAGATGATGTCTGAAGTTACTGCTCATGCAATTCTCTTAGTAAACCAGTACGGCGCGACGGTTTTTGGCGTAAGCCGCTTCGTCGTGGCCCAGTACTGCAGGTTTTTCTTTACCGTAAGAAACGATGGAGATCTGGTCAGCAGAAACACCTTTGCCCTGCAGATACATCTTAACGGCGTTAGCACGACGCTCACCCAGAGCGATGTTATATTCCGGAGTACCACGCTCATCCGCATGACCTTCTACAGTCACTTTATAGGATGGGTTGCTACGCAGGAAGTTAGCGTGCGCGTCCAGCATTGCAGCGAAGTCAGAACGGATATCGTATTTGTCCAGATCGAAGTAAACGATATTGTTCTGCTGCAGCTGTTGCATCTGCAGACGAGCCTGCTCTTCGGAAGACATGTTGCCGCCGTTCGCGTTACCGTCCATACCAGTGCCGGCACCCAGCATGCCTTCACCGCTCTGGTCGTTGCTTGCGTTCTTGTTAGAAGAACACGCCGCGATTGCCATAACCGGCAGAGCGATCATCAGCCCTTTCAGCACTTTGTTCAGTTGCATTTCTTTGATTCCTTTAATAATCAATTATTTATTATCACAGATACGGCGACCAGGCAGGTGATTTTACCTGTCCATCAGTTGCCGGAAGACGCGCTTTGAAACGCCCATCTGTAGAAACCAAATTCAGTACGGATCCCATCCCCTGAGAAGAGCTGTAGATTACCATAGTGCCGTTTGGTGCCAGACTTGGCGTTTCATCTAAAAACGTTGATGACAGAACCTGCACACCACCCGCTTCCAGATCTTGCTTAGCAATGTGCTGCTGACCACCGGCCGAGCTAACCATTACCATAGTTTTACCATCTGCGCTCACGTCTGCGTCCTGGTTTTGTGAACCTTCCCAGGTAATACGCTGCGGCGTGCCGCCATTAATATTGACTTTATACACCTGCGGACGACCGGCCTGGTCAGAAGTGAAGGCCAGATTTTGGCTATCCGGGAACCAGCTAGGTTCCGTGTTGTTGCTGCGACCGTTGGTGACCTGACGAATTTGGCCAGAACCCAGGTCCATCACGTACAGGTTCAGGCTACCGGTTTTCGACAGAGCGAAGGCCAGTTTGCTGCCATCCGGAGAGAACGATGGCGCACCGTTATGCTGCGGGAACGAAGCAATCTGACGAACAGAGCCGTTAGCCAAAGTCTGGACGACCAGCGCAGAACGACCGCTTTCAAAGGTTACATAGGCCAGCTTCGCGCCGTCTGGAGACCAGGCCGGAGACATCAGCGGCTGGGTGGAACGGTGAACGAGGAATTGGTTGTAACCATCGTAGTCAGATACGCGCAGCTCATACGGGAACTGACCGCCGTTGGTCTGCACAACGTAGGCGATACGGGTACGGAAGGCGCCCTTAATACCGGTCAGCTTCTCAAATACTGCATCACTAGCAGCGTGTGCGGCATAGCGCAGATACTGCTTAGTTACTTTGAATGAGTTTTGTGCAAGGACGGTACCCGGCGCACCGCCGGTATCCACCAGCTGGTAAGCGACGTTATAAGAACCGTCAGGGTTTTGCGTAACCTGGCCAACGACCACGGCGTCAACACCGAGTGCAGACCATGCCGCAGGCTGCACTTCCTGAGCGCTACCCGGCTGCTGAGGCAAACGCGAGCGATCGAGCGGATTAAACTTACCGCTGTTGCGCAGGTCAGCCGCCACAATACCACCCACATCTTCCGGCGCAGCACCCTGCCCCGCCCACTGGAACGGCACAACGCCGATTGGGCGTGCCGAGTCGACCCCTTGGGTGATCTCGATACGTACTTCTGCGTGCAGCACTGCCGCCCACAGTATTAAAAAACCAAATGCTACTCGTAATGCCTGCTTCATCATATCTCCCTTATCCAGGCGGAAAGCCCACGATAATTTAGCAGAATGTTAACAAACTCAAATACACAAAACTACCAAAACCCTGGGACTACCGAAGTTTGTTTTCCCCGCCGGAACGGGGAAGATCGCTACAGTTTAAAGTCCAGTGTGGCATTTTTAATTTTTTCATAAACAGCCTGACTAGGCGGTTTAGGAATAGTCGCAGTTTTAGCCGCCGTCAATGCAGCCTGGCAAAGCGCAGGATCGCCCCCCTCAGACGTTATGCCTTTTAAAGTACCATCAGGAGCAAGGTTGATATGCAAAACACACCGCTTGCCCTGATAAAGGCTCGCATCGTACAGACGGCGCTGGATAGCTATCTGAATTTGCTTAGCATAAGCACTTATTTCAGCACCGTTATCACCACCGTTTGCCCCAGAGGTCCCTGTGTCTTTTGAAGGCTGACTATTACCTTTCGCTCCACCACCCGCTTTCGGCGCATTCTTACCTGAGCTCAGGTCTCCGAGCAGGTCGTCAACACCACTTGCCTCTTTAGCTGCAGCAGCTTTCTTCGCGGCTGCGGCCTTAGCGGCAGCTGCTTTAGCAGCTTTATCCGCTGCGGCCTTTTCTGCAGCGGCGGCTTTGGCTGCTGCTGCTTTCTCGGCTGCGGCTTTTTCCGCTGCGGCGGCTTTATCGGCTGCCGCTTTATCAGCAGCAGCTTTCTGGGCGGCAGCTTTTTCCGCTGCTTTATCTGCAGCGGCTTTTTCAGCAGCTGCCTGTTTAGCCGCTTCCTGTTGAGCTTTCTTCTCTGCCTGCTGCTGCGCTTTCTTCTCGGCTTCTTGCTGAGCTTTCTTCGCCGCATCGGCTTCGGCTTTCTTCTGTGCGTCCGCGGCTGCTTTCGCGGCTTCCGCTTCTGCCTGTTTCTTCGCATCAGCCGCCGCTTTTGCCGCAGCAGCTTCGGCGACTTTAGCCTGAGCGTCTGCCTTCGCTTTGGCGTCAGCAGCGGCTTTAGCAGCCGTTTCCTGCGCCTCTTTCGCCTGGGCGTCCGCTTTGGCCTTCGCCGCTGCAGCAGCTTCTGCTGCAGCCTGTTCGGCCTGTTTCTGTTGTTCTTTCGCTTCTTTAGCCGCTTCCTGCGCCTGCAGTCGATCTTGTTCCAGTTGTTTCAGCCTTTCCTGCTCGGCGGCCTGTTTTTCACGTAGCTCTTCCGCCTGCTGCTGAGCCTGCTTTTCCCGCTGCTCGGCGGCGCGACGGGCGCTGGCCTGCTGTTGCTGTTGGCGGTTGTAATTATTCACAACCGCTCCCGGATCGACCATTACCGCATCAATAGAAGAACCGCCGCCACCGCCGGCTGAAGCATCCAGATGCTCATCAAACGAACTCCAGATCAGCAGCGCTATCAATACGATGTGCAGCGCGACTGAAACTATGATCGCTCGTTTAAGCTTGTCGTTTTGTTCGGTTGCCTTTGACACTATCGGTTCCCAAAAACTGTTCGCCTGTGCCCGCTATATCTGCATGGCTATGAGCTGCTTTCAGCTCATAGCCAACATTCTGGCGGGCGCACATATCTCGAGCGATTAGATCGGCTTGGTCATCAAGCCAACCGATTTAACCCCTGCGCTATGCAACAGGTTAAGCGCTTTAATAATTTCATCGTAAGGCACCTCTTTGGCGCCACCGATCAGGAATACCGTTTTCTCATTCGCCTCAAGTCGGCGTCTGGCTTCGGCAATAACCTGTTCCGGCGGCAGCTGCGACAGCGTTTCCGGGCCCACTTTCACGCTGTACTGCCCTACTCCGGAAACTTCAACAATCACCGGTGGATCGTCGTTGCTTTTCACCGCTTGCGATTCCGTTGCGTCCGGCAGGTCGACCTCTACGCTTTGCGTAATGATCGGCGCTGTCGCCATAAAGATCAGCAACAGCACCAACAGGACATCCAGCAGCGGAACGATGTTGATCTCGGACTTCAGTTCGCGACGCCCGCGTCCACGTGCTCTGGCCATGGCTTACCCCTTATTGCTTTCGCTGCTGGTAAACGCCTGACGGTGCAGAATGGCGGTGAACTCTTCCATAAAGTTGTCGTAGTTCAGTTCAAGTTTGTTCACTCGCTGGTTCAGACGGTTATAGGCCATAACCGCAGGAATAGCGGCAAACAGGCCGATTGCCGTAGCGATCAGCGCTTCGGCGATACCCGGTGCCACCATTTGCAGCGTGGCTTGTTTTACCGCGCCCAGCGCGATAAAGGCATGCATGATCCCCCACACGGTACCAAACAGACCAATATACGGGCTGATGGAACCCACCGTCCCGAGGAATGGGATATGCGTTTCCAGCGTTTCCAGTTCGCGGTTCATGGAAATGCGCATGGCTCGCGATGCCCCTTCAACGACCGCCTCTGGCGCATGGCTATTGGCACGATGTAACCGGGCAAACTCTTTGAAACCGCTGTAGAAGATTTGTTCCGAACCGCTCAGATTATCGCGACGGCCCTGGCTCTCCTGATACAGGCGAGAAAGCTCAATACCGGACCAGAATTTATCTTCAAACGCCTCAGCTTCACGCGATGCCGAATTGAGGATACGCGTTCTCTGAATAATAATGGCCCAGGAAGCGATAGAAAAACCAATCAAAATCAACATGATAAGTTTAACCAGAAGGCTCGCCTTCAGGAACAAATCAAGGATATTCATGTCAGTCACTGCTTAAACTCCGCGACAATAGACTTGGGAAGCGCACGAGGCTTCATTAAGAGTGGATCAACGCACACGATAAGAACCTCAGCTTCATTTAAAACGACGTTCTCGGCGTTGACGATTCGCTGCGTGAAAACCAAAGAGGTGCCTCGCATCGAGGTTATTTCCGTCTGGATTTCGAGCATGTCGTCGAGTCTGGCGGGCGCAAAATACTCCAGAGTCATTTTGCGAACCACGAAGGCAACTCGTTCAGCCAGCAAAACCTGCTGACTGAAGTGATGGTGGCGCAGCATCTCTGTGCGTGCTCTTTCATAAAAAGCGACGTAGCTGGCGTGGTAAACCACACCACCGGCGTCGGTGTCTTCGTAATAGACCCGAACCGGCCATCGAAACAGCGTTGTATTCACTTTACATCCCGGTAATGCAACAAAAGGTTAGTGCTTTCAAACTTCGCTACTATACGCGCGGGAATCGTGGTTTGGAATGGGGGAAAGTAAACGACGAGTAAATTTTTATGGGCTTATGCAAGCCCATATGGTTAACAGAGATTTCTTATTCAAAAGAAGAAAAAGAACAGGCCCAAAACGAGCACAATATCAGCGATAAGTGGACAAAAAATTCCCTGCCAGTGAATAGCACGCGGACGAAAACCCACGCCGTGGATAACGCCGGTACAAACCGCCCACATCAGCAGGAAACCATGCCAGATTTCCAGCTCGCTGGTTTTCGCCGCAAAGCGCGACGGGTCCCAGAAGATACAGCCAGCTAACGCCAGCGCCATCAATAAGGAAAGCGCCCTTAACGGGCGCTTGTCCATTATCGCGTAAAGGGTCGCGATAATACTCATCAGTGTTCTTCTTTACCTGCTTTGGTAGCTTCCACGTGCTCTAGCGCCAACGCGGTAATCACTCCAAAGGCACAAGCAAGAAGCGTTCCTAAAATCCATGCGAAATACCACATATATATAGCTCCTTACCTTAGTACAGCGAGTGGGTGTTCTTTTCAATGTCTTCGCGAGTGATGCGTCCGAACATTTTCCAGTAACACCAGGTGGTGTAAGCCAGAATAATCGGTACAAACACAATCGCCACGTAAGTCATCAGGTTCAGCGTCATCTGGCTGGAAGTCGCATCCCACATGGTCAAGCTAACGTTCATCATAGTGCTTGATGGCATTACGAACGGGAACATCGCAATACCAGCGGTCAGGATGATGCAAGCCAGCGTCAGGGAAGAGAACAGGAACGCCCAGGCGCCTTTATCTGCTTTCGTCGAGATAACGGTCAGCAGCGGCAGCGCCACACCCAGGACAGGAATCGTCCACAGCGCTGGCATATTGTTAAAGTTCACCATCCAGGCCCCCGCTTCACGCGCCACTTCTTTGGTCAGCGGGTTAGACGGCGCGGTATGATCCATAACGGACTTCACCACATAGCCATCAATGCCGTAATAGACCCACACACCCGCCAGCGCGAAGCAAACCAACGTCACCAGCGCCGCAATCGTAGAAATGGAGCGAGTGCGCAGGTGCAGTTCACCGACGGTACGCATTTGCAGATAGGTTGCGCCCTGGGTCAGGATCATCGCCACGCTAACAATACCGGCCAGCAGACCAAACGGGTTCAGCAGTTGGAAGAAGTTACCGGTGTAGTACAGGCGCATATATTCGTCCATATGGAACGGAACGCCCTGCAGCAGGTTACCGAAAGCCACGCCAATCACCAGCGGCGGCACGAAGCTACCGATGAAAATTCCCCAGTCCCACATGTTACGCCAGCGGGTGTCTTCAATCTTCGAACGGTAGTCGAAACCAACCGGACGGAAAAATAAAGACGCCAGCACCAGCACCATTGCCACGTAGAAGCCGGAGAACGCAGCAGCATAAACCGCCGGCCAGGCAGCAAACAGCGCGCCACCCGCGGTGATCAGCCATACCTGGTTTCCGTCCCAGTGCGGGGCAATGGAGTTAATCATAATTCGACGCTCGGTGTCGTTACGACCGAGGAAACGGGTGAGCATGCCCACCCCCATGTCGAAGCCATCGGCGACAGCAAAACCAATCAGCAGTACACCGATCAGCAGCCACCAGATAAAACGCAATACTTCATAATCGATCATTTGACGACTCCTGTCTTAGCGTGCCGGCTGAGTAGTCGCGGAAGACTGCTCAAAGTGGTAACGACCGGTTTTCAGGCTGCTTGGGCCACGGCGCGCGAATTTGAACATCAGGTACAGCTCCGCCACCAGGAACAGGGTATACAGACCACAAATCAGCAGCATCGAGAAGATCAGATCGCCCGCGGTCAGCGACGAGTTAGCGACGGCCGTTGGTAGCACCTCACCTATCGCCCACGGCTGACGGCCATATTCCGCCACGAACCAACCGGATTCGATAGCAATCCACGGCAGAGGAATGGAATACAGCGCGATGCGCAGCAGCCATTTTTTCTCGCCTATCTGGTTACGGATAACCGTCCAGAAGGAGACTGCAATGATCGCCAGCATCAGGATGCCGCATGCCACCATGATACGGAAGGCAAAATAGAGCGGCGCAACAGCAGGAATGGAGTCTTTGGTCGCCTTAGCAATCTGCTCTTCCGTCGCATCAGAGACGTTTTCGGTATAGCGTTTCAGCAGCAGACCGTAACCAAGATCTTTCTTAACATCGTTAAACCGATCGCGAACGGTTTGGTCGGTTGAGCCAGCGCGCAGCTGTTCCAGTAGCGAGTAGGCTTTCATCCCGTTACGGATACGCTCTTCGTGCTGAATCATCAGGTCTTTCAGGCCGGTAACCTGTTTATCCACGGAGCGAGTGGCAATGATGCCCAACGCGTAAGGGATTTGAATCGCGAAGTGGTTTTCCTGCGCGTTCTGATCGGGAATACCAAACAGGGTAAAGGAAGCCGGTGCCGGCTGCGTTTCCCACTCGGCTTCGATAGCCGCGAGTTTAGTTTTCTGCACGTCGCCCATTTCGTAACCGGATTCATCACCGAGAACGATAACGGAAAGAATAGCCGCCATACCGAAGCTGGCAGCGATAGCGAAGGAGCGCTTAGCAAAAGCGAAGTCGCGGCCGCGCAGCATATAGTAGGAGCTGATGCCGAGGACGAACATCGCGCCGCAAACGTAGCCAGAAGCAACAGTGTGGACAAACTTAACCTGAGCGACAGGGTTCAGGACCAGCTCAGAGAAGCTGACCATTTCCATACGCATGGTTTCAAAGTTGAAGTCCGACGCAATCGGGTTCTGCATCCAGCCGTTAGCAACGAGGATCCACAGTGCTGACAGGTTGGAACCCAGCGCCACCAGCCAGGTCACCGCCATGTGCTGAACTTTGCCCAGACGATCCCAACCAAAGAAGAACAGACCTACAAAGGTAGATTCGAGGAAGAAGGCCATCAGACCTTCAATGGCCAGCGGCGCACCGAAGATATCGCCCACATAGTGAGAGTAGTAAGACCAGTTAGTCCCGAACTGGAACTCCATGGTCAGACCGGTTGCCACACCCAAAGCGAAGTTGATACCAAACAACTTGCCCCAGAATTTGGTCATATCTTTATAAATCTGTTTGCCGGAAAGGACGTAGACCGTTTCCATGATGGCCAGCAGGAACGCCATACCGAGCGTCAGTGGCACAAAAAGGAAGTGGTACATCGCGGTCAAGGCAAACTGTAAGCGCGACAGTTCGACTATATCTAACATCATGACTCCTTGCTCATCGCATGAAGACTCCGAGAGTGAACCCCGTTAGAAAGGGTCACACGCATGCCCCAATACAAATTTATTTGCGTCTTATCGCCACTGCCATTTCGCCAGGAATCAGGAAACGGTAGTCGTGAAAAGTTACAAACATGTTAACAAAACACCCAAATTGATCCCGTGATTATATTACGCTGCAAAACCCTTACAATAAATAGGTTTTTATTGAGATAAATTTGCAGTTTTCGACGGCGATCAATTTATAGCGAAAATACCGGTTTTCGGTCAATTTGATCCGCGACAATTTAACTCCATTTCATATTCTTTTCCAAGTTTTAAACATTGATTTAAATCAATTTTCATTTTAAATGTTAATTATGTTTACCTTGTTCACCTTTGGTAAATCCAAGGTTAACGATATGTTTTACAACAGTATCATCGGTTACTGAAAATGATAGTCGATTTATTTAATTCCGGAGCGGAATTTAATGAGTGGAAGAATAGCAGTCAAAACTGAGCCATAAACTGATAATGCCGCGTAGCTCACAGATTTTTTTTATCAAGTCAGGACCATATATTTTTTACTTATTTTATTTATCATTGATTTTACTTTTAATTAACACGCATGCGTAACTATCTCATTCTCAAGTAAATGCACTGCATAACAGGCCCCTCCTCTGCAGTCAGAACGACTTCCCCAGCCCCGCTATCGACAAAAGCGCCCTTTTCCCTCTGACGATGTTGATAGGGTCGATTTTCGCCCTCTTCGTACTCACCAACAAAAATGAAATATAAAAATCACATATCGTCATTTTTTATCTTTAATCTAACAAGTTGATTTTTGTATATATAAACGACTGTCTAAATTCCGTTATGCCGCTCACAAAACAATTTAAAGAATTGTATCTCTTACTTATTAAAAAAAAGACCAATTAACTAAAAACAAAATAAGACCTTGCTCACAAACATCACAATGCATTTATTAGACTCACGCTAAGCAACAATACCTCGGTGTAAAAATAAAAACATAACCATATGATATTTAATGACTTTAAAAACAAAAATCAAAAACGAGAGTTTTTCGAAAGATATTCTGAAAATAGATCAATTGCTTCCCCCCTACTAACCACAGACACTCCAGCCCTATTAACAGGTAGCCGGAATCAACGCTGCTAAATATTAAAGTCGTTTTTATTTTAGACCATCAGCCCTACAGAGGATTACTCATGAAGAAATCAACACTTGTTATTGGCGTCATTGGTGCTGACTGCCATGCAGTAGGTAATAAAGTTCTGGACCGCGTTTTTACTGGCCATGATTTTCGCGTAATCAATCTGGGGGTGATGGTAAGCCAGGATGAATATATTGACGCCGCCATCGAAACCGGTGCTGACGCCATTGTCGTGTCATCCATTTACGGTCACGGCGATATTGACTGCCTGGGACTGCGCGAACGCTGCATCGAACGCGGTATTGGCGACATTCTCCTCTTCGTCGGCGGTAATCTGGTCGTCGGCAAACACGATTTTGCCGATATTGAAGCCAAATTCAAAGAGATGGGTTTTAACCGTGTCTTCGCTCCAAGCCACGATCTTGAAGATGTCTGCCAGCTCATGGCCAATGACATAAGTCAGCGCCACGGTGTCGAGCAGCGCTGCCTGGAAGAGGCTATCTGATGCAGACCGTCTCTGTCGATATCGGCTCGACGTGGACCAAAGCAGCCCTCTTCGCGAAGGAGGGAGATGCATTAACGCTGGTTAACCACGTTCTGACCCCGACCACTACGCATCATCTGGCAGACGGTTTTTTTGCCAGCCTGAATCAGGTGCTAAACGTTGCCGATGCTCGTCCCCTGCTCAATAGCGGTGAAGTGACGCTAAAGTATTCCTCGTCGGCAAAAGGCGGTCTTGCCGTCGCTGCCATGGGGCTGGTGCCATCCATCACCCTGGAATCTGCAAAAGTGACCGCCCATTCGGCGGGGGCGAAAATCGCCCAGTACTACTCGTATAAACTCAACCGCCACGATATCGAGTCGCTGGAGGCCTCGCCGCCGGATATCCTGCTATTTACCGGCGGGACGGACGGAGGCGAAGAGAGCTACGGCCTGGCCAATGCCCGCGCGCTGGCAGAGTCAAAGCTCGACTGCGCCATTATCTACGCCGGCAACCGTGATATTCAGGACGACGTGCTGGCTATCCTCGGTCATAAAGATCTGACCACGGTGGACAACATTCTGCCCGACCTCGATCACCCGAATCCTTACGCTGCCCGCAAAGCCATTTGCGATGTGTTCTTGTCGCGTATCGTCAAGGGTAAAGGGCTGGACGTGATCGTCGGTGAAACCGGCGAAGAGCCGATGCCGACCCCATGGACCGTCTACGAGCTGGTGAAAACCATCAGCAACTACGACAGCGCATGGAAAGAGTTCATGCTGATCGACATGGGCGGCGCCACCACCGATGTCTATTCCGCCAGCGCGAACACCCTCTCACCCGATACCGTCCTGCACGGGGTTCCTGAACCGTTTGTTAAACGCACGGTAGAGGGCGATCTCGGAATGCGCGTCTCCGCGGTAGTGGTTGGCGAAAGCACCCATGAGCTGGTGAAGGTGGTCTTTGCTCAACAGCCGGAACGTCAGGAAGCCTTTTACGGCTATCTGCGTCATCTGGTCGCCCATCCCGATTATCTGCCGCAAGGCGCCGAAGAGACATTCTTCGACGCCCTGCTCGCCGGACTGTGCGTCGGCTACGCCAGCGAACGCCATGCGGGCACCAAAAAACAGGTCTGCACCTGCGTGGGCAACGTCGATTTACAGATGGGCCGCGACCTGACCACCGTACGCAAAGTCGTCGGTTCCGGCGGATGGCTCTCCCGCGCCAGCCAGTTCGACATCCATAGCTGGCTGAAGTACCGCGAACTGGACGACGACGGCAGACGCATTCTCTTACCCACTCAGTTTGAATATTACCGCGATGCTCAAGGCCTGCTTCCGCTACTGGCAAACGTTGCCAGGCTCTACCCAGAACTTGCCGCCCGCACCAGCATTCAGTGTTTAACCCTATAAAATCTAAGGCAAAGACGAATGGAACTTCGCAATAAAAAGCTAACCCATGATGAATTCATGACCGAGCGGCATCAGGTATTGCAGACCTGGCAGACCGGGAAAGATGTTGAACACTTCGAAGATGGCGTGAAGTACCAGCAAACCATTCCTGAGAAAAAACGCTTTTCTCACGCTCTGCTGAAGGCCGATCAGGAAGGGAAAACCCTGAGCCAGCCGCGCGCGGGCGTGGCGTTAATGGATGAGCACATCGAACTGCTTAAAACGCTGCAGGTAGAGTGCGACCTGCTGCCCAGCACCATTGATGCCTATACCCGTCTGAACCGTTATGAAGAGGCGGCGATTGGGATTCAAAAATCCATCGAAGCGGGAACGTCCAAACTGAACGGCCTGCCGGTGGTAAACCACGGTGTCGCTGAATGCCGTCGAATGACCGAGTCGCTGGAAAAACCGGTTCAGGTGCGCCACGGCACGCCTGATGCGCGTCTGTTAGCTGAAATCTCAATGGCCAGCGGATTTACCAGCTACGAAGGCGGCGGTATCTCCTACAACATCCCTTACGCCAAGCGCGTCACCCTGGAAAAATCAATTCGTGACTGGCAGTACTGCGACCGCCTGATGGGCCTGTATGAAGAACACGGCATCCGCATTAACCGCGAGCCGTTTGGCCCACTGACCGGCACACTGATCCCACCGTTTATGTCCCACTCGGTGGCGATTATCGAAGGTCTGCTGGCGCTGGAACAGGGCGTGAAATCCATCACCGTCGGCTACGGCCAGGTCGGTAGCCTGACGCAGGATATCGCGGCTATTCAATCCCTGCGCGAACTGTCGCACGAATACTTCGGCAATTACGGCTTCGACGATTATGAGCTGAGTACCGTCTTCCACCAGTGGATGGGCGGCTTCCCGGAAGATGAATCGAAAGCGTTCGCCATTATCTCCTGGGGCGCGGCGGTGGCCGGTATGTCCGGCGCGACCAAAGTGATTACCAAGAGCCCGCACGAAGCCTTCGGCATTCCAACTGCCGCAGCAAACGCCCAGGGTCTGAGAGCCTCGCGCCAGATGCTCAACATGGTCAGCGACCAGAAATTCCCGCCATGCGCTGCCGTTGAACAGGAAGTGGACCTGATTAAGAGCGAAGTTCGCGCCGTACTGAGGAGAGTTTTCGAACTGGGCAACGGCGATATCGCCCGCGGCACGGTACTGGCTTTCGAAGCGGGCGTGCTGGATGTGCCTTTCGCTCCGGCCTCTTGTAACGCGGGCAAAATCCTGCCGGTTCGCGATAACTCAGGCGCCATTCGCGTGCTTGAAGCCGGCGCGGTTCCGCTGCCAAAAGACATTCTCGCCCTGCACCATGATTACGTCGCCGAGCGTGCGAATTTCGAAGGACGCAAGCCTTCATTCCAGATGGTTGTTGATGACATCAACGCTGTATCCCACAGTAAATTAATAGGAAGACCATAATGAAAATTAAACAGGCCCTTTTTACCGCTGGCTACTCTTCATTCTATTTTGATGACCAGCAGGCGATTAAAAATGGCGCGGGTCATGATGGATTCATGTATACCGGCGCGCCGGTTACCCCGGGCTTTACGTCGGTGCGCCAGGCGGGTGAGTGCGTCTCGGTACAGCTGATTCTGGAAAACGGCGCGGTGGCGGTCGGTGATTGCGCCGCCGTACAGTACTCCGGCGCGGGCGGCCGCGATCCGCTGTTCCTGGCGGAAAACTTTATCCCGTTCCTCAACGATCATATTAAACCGCTGCTTGAAGGCCGCGATGTCGATGCGTTCCTGCCGAACGCCCGCTTCTTCGACAAGCTGCGTATCGACGGCAATCTGCTGCATACCGCCGTCCGCTACGGCCTGTCTCAGGCGCTGCTCGACGCCACTGCGCTGGCAAGCGGTCGCCTGAAGGCGGAAGTGGTTTGCGACGAGTGGCAGCTGCCGTGCATCCCGGAAGCGATTCCTTTATTTGGTCAGAGCGGCGATGACCGCTACATCGCCGTCGACAAGATGATCCTCAAAGGCGTGGACGTGCTGCCGCACGCGCTGATCAACAACGTCGAAGAGAAGCTGGGCTTTAAAGGCGAAAAACTGCGTGAGTATGTGCGCTGGTTGTCCGACCGAATCCTCAGCCTGCGTACCAGCCCACGCTATCACCCGACGCTGCACATTGATGTCTACGGCACCATCGGTTTGATCTTCGACATGGACCCGGTGCGCTGCGCCGGCTATATCGCCAGCCTGGAGAAAGAAGCGCAGGGTCTGCCGCTCTATATAGAAGGCCCGGTCGATGCCGGTAACAAGCCGGATCAGATCCGTATGCTGACCGCCATCACCAAAGAGCTGACTCGTCTGGGTTCTGGCGTGAAGATTGTCGCCGACGAATGGTGCAACACCTATCAGGATATCGTGGACTTCACCGATGCCGGTAGCTGCCACATGGTACAGATAAAAACCCCGGATCTTGGCGGCATTCACAACATCGTTGACGCAGTGCTGTACTGCAACAAACACGCCATGGAAGCCTATCAAGGCGGTACCTGCAACGAAACCGAGATCAGTGCCCGCACCTGCGTGCACGTCGCGCTGGCCGCACGTCCAATGCGTATGCTGATCAAACCAGGCATGGGCTTCGATGAAGGTCTCAACATCGTGTTTAACGAAATGAACCGCACCATCGCGCTGTTGCAGACTAAGGATTAAGAGATGGCTCGTACATTTAAGATCTTATCGCCTACGGCTATTCTGGGTTATGGCTTCCCGGAAGAGAGTTTTCGTAAAGCCATGGAAGAGTCGCCAGATCTTATTGCCGTTGATGCCGGTTCATCCGATCCTGGCCCCCACTACCTGGGGGCAGGTAAACCCTTTACCGACAGGGCCGGAGTGAAACGCGATCTGCGCTATATGATCGTCGCTGGCGTGAAAAACAACATTCCGGTGGTGATCGGCACCGCCGGAGGATCCGGCGCCGCGCCGCATCTGGAGTGGTGTCGCCAGATAATCCATGAGATTGCGCAGGAAGAGAAACTGTCTTTCTCGATGGCGCTAATCCCGTCTGATGTTGATAAAGAAGTCGTTCATCAGGCGCTGGATAACGGCAAAATTACCGCGCTGGATTTTGTTCCGGAACTGACTCACGAGGCTATCGAAGAGAGCACCTATATCGTCGCACAGATGGGGATCGAACCTTTCCAGCGGGCGCTGAAAGCCGGTGCGCAGGTGGTGCTGGGCGGTCGTGCCTACGATCCAGCCTGCTTCGCCGCGCTGCCAATTATGCAGGGTTTCGATGAAGGGCTAGCGCTGCACTGCGGCAAGATCCTTGAATGTGCGGCCATTGCCGCCACGCCGGGTTCCGGTTCCGACTGCGCCATGGGGATTATCGACGACCACGGCTTTACGCTGAAAGCGTTCAATCCAAAGCGTAAGTTCACCGAAACCTCCGCGGCGGCGCATACTTTGTATGAGAAGTCCGATCCGTACTTCCTGCCGGGTCCTGGCGGCGTGCTGAACCTGAAAGGGTGTACCTTCAAAGCCGTCAACGAGGGCGAAGTCTACGTCAGCGGTTCACGTCACGAAGAAACACCATACGCACTGAAGCTGGAAGGTGCTCGTCAGGTCGGCTTCCGCTGCCTGACCATTGCCGGAACGCGCGACCCGATCATGATTGCCGGGATCGATAACATTCTCGAAGAGGTACAAGCCAGCGTGGCGCGTAACCTCTCGCTGACTGACGACAGTATCCGCATGACGTTCCACCTGTACGGTAAGAACGGCGTGATGGGCAACCATGAGCCGATGAAAACCGCCGGACACGAGCTGGGGATTTTGCTGGATGTGGTCGCGCCAACTCAGGATATCGCCAACAGCGTCTGTTCGCTGGTGCGCTCTACCCTTCTGCACTACGGCTATGAAAATCGCATTGCAACTGCGGGCAACCTCGCCTTCCCGTTCTCGCCGTCTGATATTCAAAGCGGGCCGGTGTATGAGTTCTCTATCTATCACCTTATTGAAGCCAGCGACGCGCTGCGTTTTGATTTCCACATTGAACAGGTGACGCCAGAAGGAGTTCAGGCATGAAACAATCCATATGCTCGCTGGCGCAGGTCATTCGTTCCAAAAACGCCGGACCGTACGAACTGGTTTTAGATATTTTATTTAAAACCCAGGAAGATTATCAGCGGGTAAAACGTTCGGAACAATTAACGCCGCAGCTTATTGCTGGATTATATAACGTAAAGCCTGATTTTATTCATCGCATTGTGTGGTTTGATCCGGCTAATGCGGTAAAAATCGTCATGCCGCGCGATATTATTTCCGGCAACGTCGGTGACAATGATGTATATGGCGCACAGCAGCACGCCCCATTATTAAGTATTGAGTTCGATCTGTAGTAATACACATCATCCTTCAAGCTGCCTCTTTGTTGGCTGCACTCAGAAACCCCAGTCACATAGTTATCTATGCTCCTGGGGATTTCTTCCCTTGCCGCCTCGACGCATCTCGAACGATTTTGTGTATTCATATAAAAACAACATTGGGATTCAGGATGTTGCTGTATCACTGTTTTCCAGACTATTCATGCAACTGGTTATAACAGGGGTGCGTCTGTTCGCAGATTCACTCCACCCTACATTTAACCGCCAGTTTCCGATGGAGTAAACATGAAGAAAATAAGTTTAACCAAAATGATCATATTAGGCCTGATACTCGGCATGATTGCCGGGGTGGCTATTAATAATATGGCCTCGGCTGATACAGCAAAGTCATACGCACAGGATATTTCCATTTTTACCACCATATTTTTACGCATGGTAAAAATGATCATCGCCCCGTTGGTTATTTCTACCCTGGTCGTAGGTATTGCCAAAATGGGCGATGCGAAAACGCTCGGGCGTATATTCTCTAAAACCTTTTTCCTGTTTATTTGTGCTTCCCTACTGTCGATTGCGCTGGGTCTGGTGATCGTCAATATGTTCCAGCCGGGTGCAGGCATCAACTTTGTGGCCCACGACGCCGGAGCCGTCGCGGCCGTACAGTCAGAACCGTTCACGCTGAAAGTGTTTATCTCTCACGCAGTGCCCACCAGCATCGTTGATGCGATGGCACGTAACGAAATCCTGCAAATTGTCGTGTTCTCAATCTTCCTTGGCTGCAGCCTGGCGGCAATCGGCGAAAAAGCCGAGCCGATCGTGAAGGTACTCGACTCGCTGGTCCACGTCATGTTGAAGCTGACTGGCTACGTCATGCTGTTTGCGCCACTGACCGTTTTCGCCGCTATCTCCGGGCTGATTGCCGAACGTGGCCTGGGCGTGATGGTCAGCGCCGGGATCTTTATGGGTGAGTTCTACCTGACTCTGGGTATGCTGTGGGCGATCCTGATTGGCCTGTCGACGATGATTGTCGGTCCGTGCATTGGCCGTCTGACCAAAGCGATCCTCGAACCCGCGCTGCTGGCCTTCACCACATCCAGCTCAGAAGCAGCCTTCCCTGGCACGCTGGATAAGCTGGAAAAATTTGGCGTCTCTTCCAAAATTGCCAGCTTCGTTCTGCCGATTGGCTACTCCTTTAACCTCGTCGGCTCGATGGCCTACTGCTCGTTTGCCACGGTATTTATCGCCCAGGCCTGTAATGTCCATCTCGGGATGGGCGAGCAGATCACCATGCTGCTGATCCTGATGCTGACCTCGAAGGGAATGGCGGGCGTGCCGCGCGCCTCAATGGTGGTTATCGCCGCCACCCTGAACCAGTTCAACATTCCGGAAGCCGGTCTGATCCTGTTGATGGGCGTCGATCCGTTCCTCGATATGGGCCGCTCTGCCACCAACGTCATGAGTAACGCCATGGGTGCAGCCATTGTTGGCCGTTGGGAAGGCGAACACTTCGGTGAAGGCTGTCGTGGCAAAGCGCCAGCCAAAACGCCGGAGCATGAACGTCCTGCGACCGAACCTTCAGAAGTTGCTCTGTCCTGATCCAACAGGCCGGCTTAGCGTCGGCCTTTTTTCAACATTTCAACAGGGTTGCACCATGAATGTAAAGTTTCTCAGCACGTGCATCTTAACTGCCAGCTTACTGTTTAGCGCCACGACACTGGCGCAGAACACGCCGGATTACGCCAATATTATCGAACAGGCGCACCAGAAATATAAAAGTAACCACGACGGTAAAGTCGCCGACTACATCCCTGCCCTGGCGACCTACAGTCCTGACAATTTCGCCATCACCCTTGCCACGGTCGACGGCAAAATTTATCAGGTCGGCGACGTAAAAAAAGCGTTTCCGATGGAGTCCCTGAGCAAGGTTTTCACGCTGGCACTGGCGATGGAGCAGCGCGGGCCGCAGGAAGTTTTAGATAAACTCGGTGCCAATGCCACCGGCCTGCCCTTCAACTCCGGCTTAGCGGTGGAATTAACCAAAGGGGCCCCGGAGAACCCGTTAGTCAATGCAGGAGCCATGAGCACCGTCAGTCTGATTAAAGCACAAGACAAAACCGATCGCTGGAACAAAATCCTCAACAATCTCAACGCCTGGGCCGATGCCTCACTCACCGTTAACGAGCCGGTATTCAAATCCGAAATGGAAACTAACCAGCATAACCAGGCGCTGGCGATGCTGATGAACTCTTATAACAGCTTCTATGGCGATACCCAGGAAGCCGTCGAAATTTATACCCGCCAGTGCTCGGTGGATATCACCGTTGAACAACTCGCCAAAATGGGGGCCGTACTCGCCAACAAAGGCCAATCCCCCTTCAACGGCAAACAGTTGCTAAATGAAAGCTATGTCCCGCAGGTGCTGGCGGAAATGGCGATTGCCGGGCTGTACGACGGCAGCGGCAAGTGGCTGTACACCGTGGGTATCCCGGCGAAATCCGGCGTTGGCGGCGGAATGGTTGCCGTGGTGCCAGGACAATACGCCATTGCAGTCTACTCTCCCCCGCTGGATGAAGCCGGTAACAGCGTTCGCGCCCAGCAGACCATCGAATATGTCGCCCATGCGACCCAGGCCAATCTCTTTTTAGCAAAATAGTGAGACGTAAAATGTCTAAACCCTTTGTCTGGCAGGAACTCTTTGTTCAAAGCAAAGATAATACAGAGTATGAATTACTGAGCAGTCAACACGTTACGGTGACGGAGTTAGATGGGGAAGAAGTCATCAAAGTCGCTCCGGAGGCGTTAACTCTGTTATCTCAGCAGGCGTTTTATGAGGCTTCATTTTTCCTGCGTAGCGGGCATTTAAAACAGATTGCCAGCATTTTGCGCGACCCGCAGGCCAGCAGTAACGATAAGTACGTCGCTCTCCAGCTGCTACGCAATGCCGAAGTCTCAGCCAAAGGCGTGCTACCAAACTGCCAGGACACCGGCACCGCAACCATTGTGGCGAGTAAAGGCCAGAACGTCTGGACCGGTTGCGACGATGCCGAAGCTTTAAGTAAGGGCATCTACACCACGTTTCAGGAAAACAATCTTCGCTACTCGCAAAACGCGCCGCTGGATATGTACACCGAAGTGAATACCCATACCAACCTGCCCGCGCAGATCGACATCAGCGCTACGCAAGGTAGTGAATATCGCTTCCTGTTCGTCAATAAAGGCGGTGGTTCGGCCAATAAAGCGGCGCTATTTCAGGAAACCAAATCGATTCTACAGCCGGAGAAACTCACCGCTTTCCTGACCGAAAAAATGAAATCGCTGGGCACCGCCGCCTGTCCGCCGTATCACATCGCTTTTGTTGTAGGTGGCCTCTCCGCCGATCAGGCGCTGAAGGTGGCAAAGCTGGCATCAACGAAATACTACGATAACCTGCCCACCGAAGGGAATGAACTGGGCCAGGCGTTTCGTGATACCGCGATGGAAACCACCTTGCTCAACGCCAGCCGCGAATTCGGCATCGGTGCGCAGTTTGGCGGTAAATACTTCGCCCACGATATTCGCGTCATTCGCCTGCCGCGTCACGGCGGCTCCTGTCCGATCGCCATGGCCCTCTCCTGCTCCGCCGACCGTAATATCAAAGCGAAAATCAACAAGCACGGCATCTGGCTGGAGAAACTGGAACATAACCCGGGTAAATTTATTCCCGAATCCTGCCGCGTGGAAAACAGCGGTCAAACCGTACAGCTTAACCTGAACCGACCGCTGCATGAGATCCTGCGCGACATGTCCACCCTGCCGGTCGGTACCCGATTGTCGCTGAGTGGGCCAATTGTCGTTGCCCGCGATATCGCCCATGCCAAGATCAAAGAACGTCTGGATAACGGCGAGTCGATGCCGGAATACATGAAAAACCATATCGTCTATTACGCAGGCCCGGCGAAAACCCCGGACAATCAGGCCTGCGGCTCAATGGGGCCAACCACCGGCGGACGCATGGACGGTTATGTCGATGCCTTCCAGGCGGCGGGCGGCAGCCTGATCATGCTTTCCAAAGGCAATCGCAGCCAGCAGGTGACCGACGCCTGCCAAAAACATCGGGGATTTAACCTCGGCAGCATTGGCGGTGCGGCGGCCCTGCTGACACAGCAGTATATCAAGAGCCTGCACTGCCTTGAGTATCCCGAGCTGGGGATGGAAGCGGTGTGGATGATGGAAGTCGAAAACCTGCCCGCCTTTGTGCTGGTGGATGACAAAGGGAATAACTTCTTCAGCCAGTTTGAGCAGCAGCATCGCTGCGCAACCTGTCCGGCCGGACATTAAGGAGCCAATATGCAAGCGCGAGGAAATACCGACCGTCACCGCCTGCGCCAGCAGAAGCTAAAAGAGCAGGTTGATACCCGCGTGGCGGCGGCGACGGAGAAAAAAGGCGTTCTGATCGTTTTCACCGGAAACGGCAAAGGCAAATCCACCGCCGCCTTTGGTACCGCGACGCGCGCCGTCGGGCACGGCAAAATCGTCGGCGTCGCGCAGTTTATTAAAGGCCAGTGGGATAACGGTGAATACAACACGCTGCATCCGCTGGGCGTGGAATTTCACATCATGGGCACCGGCTTTACCTGGGAAACGCAAAACCGAGAGGCCGATATTCAGGCGGCAACAGCGGTATGGCAGGAGAGTAAGCGTATGCTGGCCGACCCGCACTACGATCTGGTGGTGCTGGATGAACTCACCTATATGCTGGCTTATCACTATCTGGATACAGAGGAAGTGATTGCCGCAATTGTGAATCGCCCGCCACAGCAGAGCGTGATTATCACCGGACGCGGCTGTCACGCCCGATTGTTGGATCTTGCCGATACGGTGAGTGAACTTCGCCCGGTGAAGCACGCGTTTGATAGCGGTATTCAGGCACAAGTGGGCATCGATTGGTAGTTTTATCCGATTCGCTTTTCTCCCGGCTCGCGCTGCGCTTGGCCGAGCTATGGGTCCTGTAGGCCGGATAAGACGCCTTCGCGTCGCCATCCGGCAATCATGCGACGTCAATGCCGGATGGCGGCGTAAACGCCTTATCCGGCCTACGAAACCAGAGGTGCCATCAGGTGGCCGACACCAGCGATTTATGCAATAACCAGTCGCGGAATACCTGTAAATGCCGGGATTCCGCTTTATCTTCCTGCCACGTCATAATAAAACGGTTTCCGGTGCGAATCGGCACATCGCAAGGAATTACCATCTCGCCGCTATCGAGATCGTGCTGAATGGCAAAACGCGGTAACAGCGCCACCCCCAGATTCGAACGCACCGCCGCAATCAGCATCGATAGCAGGTCAAAACGCGGGCCGATATTAATCTGCGCGCTGGTAATATTCGACAACGCGAACCACTCCTGCCAGCCGTGAATTCGTGTGCTCTGATGCAACAACGGAAATTCACCCAGCAATTCCTCGACCGCCAGCTTTTGACCAGGGTCCGATAGCAGCCCGCAGCCGCATACCGGTAGGATCTCCTCTTCGAATAAGTACTCAACCTCCGTCCACGGCGAGCAAAAATCCTCGCGCATGATGGCGGCATCGTACTCACGGCTGAGAAAATCGCCAATATTAGCCAGCGAATGAATATTGACGATAATACCTGGGTTTAATTTATTAAACTCACGCAGATTAGGGATTAACCAGTGAGTGCTAAAGGTGGGGTTCACTGCCAGTTCAAGAACCTGCACCGTCGGCTGCCAGGTCATAATTGAATTGGTATCACGCTCCAGCTTGTTAAGCGTTTCCTTAACGATGGTCAAATAATGCTTGCCCGCCGCATTTAAAAAAATCCTTTTTTTCGCATGATTAAATAATGACGTATGGAGGAAATCCTCCAGCGCCGTGACTTGTCTGAACACGGCGCTTTGTGTTAAAGCTAACTCTTCCGCTGCTCGCGTATAGCTTTCATGGCGAGCCACAACTTCAAAGGTCACCAGCAATTCGGTTTTGGGGATTTTTCCTCTCATAACGTCTTCCATTTACGGCGTGCAAAAATTGTTTAAAAAATAAAAAAAGCGCGCAAGGACATCAGGTTATCCCCGAGTGTTATATTTTATTATCCCGTCAGATGTCATTGATCTATTCCATGATTAATGCATATTAGCAGTGATCAAATAATAACCAATAATACCCAAGCATCTCAATAAACACAATTTAAACAAGGTGTCTGACCCGCAAATAGCGTCAATAAGTTGTCAATATTTTTTCACGTTAACTTGTTTATTATCGAAGTCAGCCTGAGGGGGGGAATTAATTTTCAGCTACCAGCTATAAATTAAAATTTTCAGCGACCGGGGACACATTATGAGTGCTTCAGGAAAAATCTGTCTTGCCTTTATCCTGCCCCGGTATGGGTTATGACGATGCCGAGAGAGACTGCTGGCGGAATGATTGCGGCGAAGTGCGATGCGCCATGCGGAACACTCGACAAAAGTAGCTGGTTTGTGCGTACTGAAGCTTTCGGGCGACGCCATCTATCGAATACGCAGGATCGCCAAGCAGTTCCCCGGCTCGCTGCATTCTCTTCTGGCTCACCCAGACTTTGAAATTCACCCCCTGCTGCTTTTTAAAAAAGCGACTAAAGTAATTGGCGCTCAGGCAAACATGAGCCGCCACCGATTCGAGAGACAACTCATCATATAAATGCTCATCAATATAACGTAGGGCAGAGGCCATTTTTATTTCATGCGGTGCACGTTGCGCATAATAAAAATCACAATTTCGGCGAGATTGCTTATTCGCGTTCACTTTTATCCCCTCAACCGGCGTGACGTTATTCACAATAAAATGAAGTAATCTTTCTGCCGCCAATCGATGACTATCGTCGGTGGCCTTACTGTGGTCACAAATAATATATCCCCACACTTTTTCAAAACACATGAGGGGCAGTGAAAAGAAATTTAACCCTGCATAGCGGTCAGGCAATCGCTCCCCGCGGGTATCAATAACCACGGCGACCAGACCGGTTGCACGAGAAAAGGTCGTTGCCAACGAAGAGAAAAACCGGTGTTCATCATCCCTGTCTCTTTGCTGCACATTATTCTCCAGTAGCCTGATAGTCAGCCGCTAATATGCAGAATTTAGCGCATCAAAAGAATGACGTTAAACGCAAAAAATAATCTCATTTTCGCAGATGAATATGATCAAAATGCATGACCAACCCAACGTTCATGCAAACGCTCACTGATAGGTCAAGGAATGCCTTCTGCCCAACCCTTCTCAAACTTTAACGAATATTCACAGATTGTTGTGAGCATGATTCTGTCACCTAAGAAGAAATAATAATTACATTTCAAATGATTACATATTTTTAATACATTCACATGATGTTCTTGTTTGTGAGAATCATCATGTGAATGTGAAAGCGACTACTGAATAATATGCTCAATCAGTAAACAATCTGAACGGAGTGGAGTCATGGCCGTCACAACAGGGGTTATCGCCGACGATTTTACCGGCGCAACGGATATCGCAAGTTTTATGGCAGAACAGGGCTGGCGAGTCGCGCTATTGCCCGGAATGCCCGACCTTACGCAGCAGTGGAACGAAGAAGTTGATGCCATTGTTATCTCGCTGAAAAGCCGCTCTCTGCCCGCTGAGCAGGCCGTCGCACAATCGCTGGCTTGCGCCCGGTGGCTAAAACAAAACGCAGGCGTCAGGCAAGTCTATTTCAAATACTGCTCAACGTTTGACTCTACACCACGCGGCAATATTGGCCCGGTGAGCGATGCTCTGATGGAAGCGATGCAGGTCCCGCTTATCGTTCACTGCCCCGCCCTGCCGCAAAACGGACGCACGGTGGTGCACGGTCATCTGTTTGTCAACGGTTTACTGTTGAACGAGTCCGGCATGGAAAAGCATCCGCTTAATCCGATGACCGATGCCAATTTGTCACGCCTGCTGTCCGCGCAAACGCCAAACGCCGTTGGCAATATTGATCTCAATACCATTCGCAACGGTGTGCAAGCAGTCACTCACGCGCTGGCCAGCCTTAAAGCTGAAGGAAAACGCCACGTGATTGTCGATACGCTGGACGAAGCCGATCTCCACACGCTAGCCCAGGCGCTACACGACTCCCCCTTGTTAGCCGGAGGTTCCGGGCTCGGCGGCGCGCTGGCCGCCAACGCCGGTGCTCAGCAGACATCACCACCACAGGACTTTCCGCACCCCGTCAAAGCGGTGGTCTTTTCCGGGAGCTGTTCGGCTATGAGCAACCGTCAGGTCAATCGCTATAAAACGGCGGCGACCTCTCGTTTGCTCGACGTAGCACGCTGCCTGTCGGACGCCGAGCGCTATACCGATGAGCTATCGCAGTGGGCCATGTCGCATATCAGCGACCCGCATGCGCCGCTGATTTACGCCACCCAACCACCTGATGCGCTAAAACGCATTCAGCAAGAGTATGGCGAGCAGCCCGCCAGCCAGGCGATTGAACATACGTTTGCCCGGCTGAGCGCGAAGCTCCAGGCCGCAGGCGTGAACACCTTTATTGTTGCTGGTGGCGAGACATCCGGCACCGTCGTGGAAGCGCTACAGGTAACGCGCCTGTCCGTCGGCAAGACCATCGCCCCGGGGGTTCCATGGGTCTTCTCCGCCGAACTGGCGCTGGCGCTGAAGTCAGGCAATTTTGGCGACGAAGATTTCTTTTTTACCGCCCAGGAGTACAAATCATGAGCCAGGTGAGTGAGCAACAACTTCGCGAGCAGCTCGTCCATTATGGTCGCTCTCTATTTATGCGCGGCTACAGCAGCGGCGGCTCCGGCAACCTGAGCGTTAAGCTCGCGGATGGCGGTTATCTGGTCACCCCAACCAACTCCTGTCTGGGAGAACTTGACGCAGCAACGCTGAGCAAACTGGATGCCAACGGCGTTCATCTCAGCGGGGACAAACCGTCGAAAGAGGTGCCAATGCATCTGGCATGGTATCGCCACCGTCCCTCCTGCGGAGCTGTAGTTCATCTGCATTCGCCGTGGCTGACCGCACTCTCTTGTCTGCCGTGTGAAACACCGGAAAACTGCCTGCCGCCATTAACGCCATACTACGTGATGCGCGTCGGGCAATTGCCGCTGCTGCCCTACTTCAAACCTGGACATGAAGGCATTGCCAGCGCGCTTAGCGAAATCGCCGCTGACCACACGGCGGCACTGCTGGCCAACCACGGCCCGGTCGTCAGCGGTCGCTCACTGCGCGAAGCGGTATTTAACGCCGAGGAGCTGGAAGACAGCGCCCGCATCTGGTTGACCTTAAAACCGCTCGGTTACGTACCGCTTTCAGAAGAAGCGGTAGCCGAACTCGAACAATCCCGGCGAGCGTGAGGTGAGATGATGATCCCCGAACAACGACGTGACTTTATCTATCGCTACGTTCATGAAAAAAACGTCGCCTCATTTAATGAGCTGGCGGACTTGATGAGCGTGTCGCATATGACCGTGCGCCGCGACATTCAATTGCTGGAAGAGGAAGGCAAAGTTATCTCGATTAACGGCGGCGTGAAGCTCAATAACCTGCTGAAGTCCGAGCTGCCGTGGCGGGAAAAGGCGGAGCTGCATCATGAGGTGAAGCGCAAAATGGGTCAGCTTGCCGCCATGCTGATTGAGCCGGGGCAAACGCTGTATCTGGATGCCGGAACCTCGCTGTTTGAAGTGGCGAAAGCGGTGGCCGCCAGCCACTGTTTTAACCTAACCGTGGTGACGAACGACTTCTCCATCAGCCACTACCTGATGGACATGCCGCATATCACCCTCTATCACACCGGCGGTCTGGTGGATCAGCGCAACCGCTCAAGCCTTGGCAAAAGTGCGGCCAGCTTTTTACGCACCATTAATATCGATGTGGCGTTTCTCAGTTCATCGTCGTGGGATACCGAGCGCGGCATGTCGACCCCCAGCGAAGGCAAAGCCTCGGTCAAAGAGGCGGTTCTCACCGTTTCCCGCCGCCGGGTGCTGGTCTGCGACAGCAGTAAATTTGGCAAGTACGGGATGTTCCATATCTGCGGTCTGGATCAGCTAACCGATATTATTTCTGACAATCAGCTGCCGGATGACGCGCAACAAGCCATCGCCAATCAGGGGGTAAAACTGCACCTGGTCGATAGCCGGGAGGGGAAACATCATGCTGAAATTAGCGGCTAACCTTGACTGGTTGTTTACTGAATTGCCGATAGCAGCACGCTTTCAGGCGGCAAAAGATGCGGGTTTTCGCGGCGTGGAGGGGCTGTTCCTCTGGCAGCATCCGCTAGAGACGTTGCTGGTAGCTCAAGGGCAAACCAGCCTGCCGGTAGTGCTAATGAACGCCCCAGCAGGCCACTGGCAGCAGGGTGAACGGGGGCTGGCGGCGTTACCGGGCCGCGATGAGGAGTTTCGCCACAGCCTGAATCTGGCCCGTGAATACGCCACAGCGTTAGGCTGTCGCCGGGTTCACGTGATGTCGGGTCTGCGCTGTGATGATCTTACCCTCAACGCTCAGCGCAGTCTTCTAACCGACAGATTGCGCAGCGCCTGTGATGTGTTGGCGGAAGCGGGAATTGACGTACTTATTGAGCCATTAAATCCACATGATATGCCGGGCTATATGATTGATAACTTCCCGCTGGCCGAATCTATTATTCGCGAGGTCGGCCGGAAAAACATCGGCTTGCAGTTTGATATTTACCACTGCCAGAAAATTCACGGCGATGTGGTAAAAAATATTGAATGTTATTTTCCATTGATAAAACACTTTCAGATTGCCTCTGTTCCTTATCGTCATGAACCAGGAACGGGAGAATTAAATGAAAAGTGGATTTTCGATTTTATTGCACAACTGAATTATCAGGACTGGCTCGGCTGTGAATATCAGCCGTCAACATCAGGACCTGAATCATTACGCTGGATAACGTCTTACTTATAATTTTAATCTCTCTGTACCGGAGGAAAACATGTCGGATACCGTTATTATCTCGCTGGCGCCCGTGGCTGCGGATTGCCCCAGAGTGATACCCGAAGAACTGGCGCAGGAAATACTCGCCAGCGTGGAACATGGCGCGGCCATTGTTCATTTGCACGTTCGCGATCAACAGGGGCGCCTGACCCCGGACACCAGCGATTTTCAGGCGACCATCGACTGCGTAATGCGCCACTCAGACCTGATTATTCAGGCCTCAACCGGCGGTGTTTCAGCGATGTCCATCGCTGAACGCTGCGCCCCGCTGACCTGTCCCGGCGTGGAAATGGCCTCGCTGAACGTCGGCTCCGTCAACCTCGGCGATATGGTCTATTTTAATCCCGGTCCGGATGTTGAATATTGCTCCCGGCAAATTACCGCGCGCAATATTATTCCAGAATTTGAAATTTTCGAAATTGGCATGATTAATAACATCCTCGTTCTGCAAGATAAGATTAAATTCAAACAACCGATGTTATTTAATATCGTCCTGGGACATCGCGGCAGCACCCCAGCCACCGTTGATGCCTTAATTGCTCTGCGCAGTATGATCCCCCGCGATGCGCTATGGGGAGTTACCCATTTCGGCAGAAAGAACTTCGATATTATTGCTGCTGCAATTGGCATGGGTGCCAGCGAAGTGCGTATCGGTTTTGAAGACAGTTATTATTTAAGCGCAGAAGAACGCGCTGAACATAATTACCAGCAGGTTGCCAAACTTGCCACGTTGATTCGTAGCATGGATAAAAAAGTCGCCACGCCGGAAATAGCGCGGCAAATGTTAGCCATTCCGCCCCGGCAGCAATAACGAGGAAGGACATTTCATTATGACTATGACGAGCGTTATACATAAAGCCGGGCTCGGCGTCAGCATCGCCGGTATCGCCCTAGCGGCGATAGGCGCGCTGATGCAATCTCCCGCTCTCTGGCAACCCGGACTGGTGATGTTCACTGCTGGGTTTGCGGCAGGCGCGGGTTACTGGCCCGGACTACGCAGCTATCAGTTTACATTGTGGATCATCGCCGGTTTTGTCGCCGCGATGACCTGGTCTACAGATCTGATCGTCTGGGGCGGTTTCAATATCACCCATAAATGGATCGTGTTTTTGGTTATCCAGGCCACCATGTTCAGCATGGGTACTAAGTTGACGATCCAGGATTTTATCGACGTCGCCAAAATGCCGTGGGCGGTATTTATCGGAACCTTCTGCCACTTCGTGATCATGCCGCTGCTTGGCCTGAGCATTACACTGATCTTTGATTTTCCGCCTGAAGTGGCGGTGGGTATTCTGCTGATTGGCGCCTGTCCGAGCGGCCTCTCTTCGACGGTAATGGTGTATATCGCTAACGCCAACCTGGCGCTGGCCGTTTCCATCGCCGCAGTTTCGACGCTGGCGGCAACTGTGATGACGCCGCTATGGGTGAATTTGCTGGCCGGTTCAATGATCGATATTCAGCTCACCGCGATGGTGATGGACGTGGTGAAAATCGTGCTCATCCCTATCGGCGCGGCGATTTTACATGACTACCTGAAAACTTACGCTGGCGTGCGCGGCCGTCGAGCCGTGCAGATTCTGGCCGGGATTGGCGCTCTGTGGCTGCTGTATATGAGCGCCGGAGGCTGGGACGCACAATTCGGTTCTGCCAGCGCCGAAGCGCAAATGTACGCGGTGGTGCTGAATTTTGTCGCAGGCGGCCTCGTCTGGGCGCTGTTTTACAACTGGCTGTACGGTCGTGTCGAGGGCATTAAGAAGATCATGCCTACCATCTCAATGATCGGGATTATTTTCTTCACAACTACCGCCGCAGCAGCCGGGCGAGACAACCTGGTACAGGTCGGCTTCCTGCTCTGCTTCGCCATGCTGATGCATAACCTCGGCGGCTTCCTGATTGGCTACCTGATGAGCCGCTGGATCTTCCGCATGGATGTACAGTCCGCCCGCACCGTGGCCTTTGAAGTCGGCCTGCAAAATGGCGGCATGGCATCAGGGCTTGCCGCCGCCATGGGCAAACTGGCGACCGTCGGCCTTGCTTCGGCGGTAATGACCCCGCTTGGCAACGTCAGCGGCTCGCTGCTCGCCAACTACTGGCGTAAAAAAGATGCCCGCCAGGCGCAGGCAGCGGCCGCTCAACAGACACATCAGCCCGTTTCTGAACATCTTTCAAAAGGATAATTCATGATGACTACTCTGACCTTACAGCAAGCAATACGTGCCGTGGAGAGTGCGCTCACCCTCGCCGAGAATCGTTACGCAAATCGCCCGCTAAGCGTGGCGGTGTGCGATGCCAGCGGGGAGCTACTGAGCTTTGCCCGCATGGATACAGCCAAACTGTTAACTATCGAGCTGACCCAGCGCAAAGCGCGCACCAGCAGCCGCTTAGGCTGCACCACCCAGGCGTTTTTGCAGCGCCTGCAAAAAGAACAGTTAGATATTGGTTATTTTGCCGACCCGCGTTTTACCGCCCTGCCTGGCGGAGTTCCAATTCTGCATGACGGTAAATGCCTGGGAGCCGTCGCGGTCGGTGGCCTGTCAGCACAGGAAGATCATGATGCGGCAATAGCC
Source organism: Klebsiella huaxiensis (assembly GCF_003261575.2). Classification (GTDB taxonomy): domain Bacteria; phylum Pseudomonadota; class Gammaproteobacteria; order Enterobacterales; family Enterobacteriaceae; genus Klebsiella; species Klebsiella huaxiensis. The sequence goes on from NZ_CP036175.1 coordinate 4,111,474, forward strand.
GTCGCGGAAAATTTGCTTAAGGAGATTGCCCAATGAAAAAAGTCGCTATGCTACACACCAGCGCCGCCACCCTCGCCATGATGCAGCAGCTGATTGCCGACATCATGCCGGAAGTCGATGTGATGCACCTGGTTGAAGAGTCCATGATTAAACAGGTGATGAAGGCCGGCGGCGTAACACCAAATATTGCCGCCCGCATTGCTGACTATGTGCACATCGCCGAAAAAGCAGATTGCGATATTTTCATCACCGCCTGCTCTTCTATTGGCTCCGCGGTCGAACAGTGCCAGTTTATGACCCCACTCCAGCTTGCGCGTATTGATTGCGCGATGGTCGAAGAGGCCATTAGTAAAGGCGAGCGTATTGCCGTGCTGGCAACCGTCGCTACCACGCTGAAGCCGACGCTGGATTACGTGCAGCGCAAAGTCCAGGAAAGCGGTCAGCAGCGCACTATCACGCCGATATTAATGGAAGAAGCCTTCCATGCGCTGCTGGCAGGCGATATGGACACCCACGACCGTATCGTCAGCGAAGGATTACAGAACGCGTTTACTCAGGCGGATGTGGTCATGCTGGCGCAGGCCTCGATGGCGCGGGTATTACAGCAGCTCCCTGCTGCTCCACCAGTGCCGGTCATGACCTCGCCGGAAAGCGGCATTCGCTGGCTAAAGGCGCTGGCGGAAAGCTGAGTTACAGGCAAAAAAAAGGCCATCATCAGATGGCCAACCATGTCGAAACTGGACCAGCCCTTGACTATGCAGAAAGTCAGGGCTGTTTTTTTACTTATACCCGTCATACTTCAAGTTGCATGTGCGTTGGCCGCGTTCGTTCACCCCAGTCACTTACCCGAGTAAGCTCCTGGGGATTCGCTCACTTGCCGCCTGCCTGCCTGCAACTCGAATTATTTAGGGTATACTACTTAATGACTGATTTCAGCGCTTCGCCGATATCGGCCAGGCTGCGAACGGTTTTCACGCCAGCGGCTTCAAGAGCGGCGAACTTCTCATCCGCCGTCCCTTTGCCACCCGCGATGATCGCGCCCGCGTGACCCATACGTTTGCCTTTCGGCGCAGTCACACCGGCGATATAGCCGACAACCGGTTTGGTCACGTGATCTTTGATGTAGGCAGCCGCTTCTTCTTCCGCGCTGCCACCGATCTCACCGATCATGACGATCGCTTCGGTCTGCGGATCTTCCTGGAACAGCTTCAGGATATCGATAAAGTTAGAGCCCGGGATCGGGTCGCCGCCGATGCCCACGCAGGTGGACTGACCGAAACCGTAGTCGGTAGTCTGCTTAACCGCTTCGTAAGTCAGAGTACCGGAACGGGAAACGATGCCCACTTTACCCGGCTTGTGAATGTGACCCGGCATAATGCCGATTTTGCATTCGCCTGGGGTGATAACGCCCGGACAGTTCGGCCCGATCATGCGCACACCGGCTTCATCCAGCTTCACTTTCACGGTCAGCATATCCAGAGTCGGGATACCTTCGGTGATGGTGATGATCAGTTTGATGCCTGCATCGATCGCTTCCAGGATGGAATCTTTGCAGAACGGTGCCGGAACGTAGATAACCGATGCAGTCGCGCCGGTCGCGTCTACCGCTTCACGCACGGTGTTGAACACCGGCAGGCCCAGGTGAGAAGTACCGCCTTTGCCTGGCGTCACGCCGCCAACCATTTGGGTACCGTAAGCAATCGCTTGTTCAGAGTGGAAAGTCCCCTGGCTACCGGTGAAGCCCTGGCAGATAACCTTGGTATCTTTATTAATTAAAACGGACATTATTTCCCCTCCACTGCGGCAACAACCTGCTGAGCTGCATCCGTCAGACTTTTCGCTGCAATAATATTCAGGCCGCTGTCAGCCAGTTTTTTCGCGCCCAGTTCGGCGTTGTTACCTTCCAGACGAACCACTACCGGGACGTTAACGCCCACTTCGGCAACCGCGCCGATGATACCGTCGGCAATCAGGTCACAACGAACAATACCGCCGAAGATGTTAACCAGAACCGCTTTCACATTGTCATCGGAGAGGATGATTTTGAACGCTTCGGTCACGCGCTCTTTGGTCGCGCCGCCGCCAACGTCAAGGAAGTTAGCCGGTTCGCCGCCGTGCAGCTTAACGATGTCCATGGTACCCATCGCCAGGCCTGCGCCGTTAACCATGCAGCCAATGTTACCGTCCAGCGCAACGTAGTTCAGTTCCCACTGTGCTGCCTGCGCTTCGCGCGGGTCTTCCTGAGACTGGTCGCGCATTTCGCGCAGATCAGGCTGGCGGAACAGCGCGTTGCCGTCAGCGCCCAGTTTGCCGTCGAGGCAGATCAGGTCGCCCTGCTTAGTGATAACCAGCGGGTTGATTTCGATCAGCGCCAGGTCACGCTCAAGGAAAATGGTCGCCAGGCCCATAAAGATTTTGGTGAACTGCTGAACCTGCTTACCTTCCAGACCCAGTTTAAACGCCAGCTCACGGCCCTGGTAAGGCATCGGGCCCGCCAGCGGATCAATAGCAATTTTGTGGATCAGGTGCGGGGTCTCTTCCGCCACTTTTTCGATTTCCACGCCGCCTTCGGTAGAGGCCATAAAGACCACGCGACGGGAGCTACGGTCAACCACAGCGCCAAGGTACAGTTCTTTAGCGATATCGGTCGCCGCTTCAACCAGGATCTGGTTAACCGGCTGGCCGTTGGCATCTGTCTGGTAGGTCACCAGGCGTTTGCCCAGCCAATGTTCAGCAAAGGCGCGAATGTCTTCTTTGCTGTTAACCACTTTCACACCGCCCGCTTTGCCGCGGCCACCAGCGTGAACCTGACATTTCACTACCCACGGACCCGCGCCGATTTTTGAAGCGGCTTCTTCTGCTTCACGCGGAGTAGTACAGGCATAACCCACCGGCGCCGGTAAGCCATAGCGGGCAAAGAGTTGTTTTGCCTGATATTCATGTAAGTTCATGTGTTCAGTCCATCCTTCAGGTAATCGTTATCATGTAGCCGACAAAACTGCAGGCTGATGATGTTTTTATTGGCCCGGGCCTGGGCACCGGGCCATTGGGACTACTACACGTCCAGCAGCAGACGAGTCGGATCTTCCAGCAGCTCTTTAATTGCCACCAGGTAGCCTACCGATTCACGCCCGTCGATCAGACGGTGGTCGTAGGAGAGCGCCAGATACATCATTGGCAGAATCTCTACCTTACCATTAACCGCCATTGGACGGTCTTTTATGGCATGCATCCCCAGAATCGCGCTCTGCGGCGGGTTGATAATCGGCGTGGACATCAGAGAACCGAATACGCCGCCGTTGGTAATGGTAAAGTTACCGCCGGTCAGGTCATCAACGGTCAGCTTGCCGTCGCGGCCTTTGACTGCCAGCTCTTTAATTTTCTTCTCGATATCCGCCATGCCCAGCAGGTCAACATCGCGCAGGACCGGGGTTACCAGGCCGCGCGGCGTGGAGACCGCCATGCTGACATCGAAATAGTTGTGGTACACCACGTCATCGCCGTCGATAGAAGCGTTCACTTCCGGGTAACGTTTCAGCGCTTCAACAACCGCCTTCACGTAGAAGGACATGAAGCCCAGACGGATACCGTGACGTTTTTCAAACGCATCGCCGTACTGCTTGCGCAGATCCATAATCGGCTTCATGTTGACTTCGTTGAAGGTCGTCAGCATGGCGGTGGAATTTTTCGCTTCCAGCAAACGCTCGGCTACGCGTTTGCGCAGACGGGTCATCGGCACGCGTTTTTCAGAGCGGTTGCCCAGCTGTGCAGCCGGAGCCGCGGCTGCCGGTGCGGCTGGCGCTTCAGCTTTCGCCGGTACGCTCGCCAGATGTTTCTCAACGTCTTCACGGGTCAGACGGCCACCAACGCCGGTGCCTTTAATGGCCGCCGCGTCGAGGCTATGTTCCGCCAGCAGACGGCGAATCGCCGGGCTGAGCGCATCGTTATTTTGCTCTTCCAGAGAAGCCTGCTGGCGCTGGGCCGGAGTCGACTCTTTAGCATCGGCTTTCGCACTGGACTCTTTGCCCGCGCTGTTGCCTTCGCGCAGGCGGCCGAGGATCTGACGAGAAAGCACGGTAGCGCCTTCGTCTTCAATCACTGCGTCCAGAATGCCATCCGCTGAAGCCGGTACTTCCAGTACCACTTTGTCAGTTTCGATTTCTACCAGCACTTCGTCACGAACAACCGCATCGCCCGGTTTTTTATGCCAGGTGGCAACCGTTGCGTCAGCTACGGACTCAGGCAGGTCGGGAACCAGAATATCTACGCTACTCATTATGTATCCTTTAATTAATCGACGTTCAGCGCGTCATTGACCAGATCTTGTTGCTGTTTCTGGTGAACGGACAAGTATCCTACCGCCGGAGAGGCGGAGGCCGGGCGGCCTGCATAACGCAGAGAGGCCCCAAACGGAATCACTTCGCGGAAGTGATGCTGGCTGCAGTACCACGCGCCCTGGTTGAGCGGTTCTTCCTGGCACCAGACAAAATCATGCACGTGCGCATAAGGTTTCAGCGCTTCCTGTACCGCCTGATGCGGGAACGGATAGAGCTGCTCTACGCGAACGATAGCGACATCTTTTTGGTCGTTCTTACGGCGCTGTTCTAGCAGGTCGTAGTAAACCTTACCAGAGCACAGCACAACACGCTTCACTGCTTTCGGGTCGAGATCGTCGATTTCCCCGATAGCCGGCTGGAAGGTGCCGTTCGCCAGTTCGTCCATGCTCGACACTGCCAGCGGATGGCGCAGCAGAGACTTCGGCGACATCACGATCAGCGGGCGACGCATACCGCGCAGCGCCTGACGACGCAGCATATGGTAAACCTGCGCCGGAGTTGAAGGTACGCAGACCTGCATATTTTGCTCAGCGCAGAGCTGCAGATAACGCTCCAGACGCGCGGAGGAGTGCTCCGGCCCCTGGCCTTCGTAGCCGTGCGGCAGCAGCATCACCAGACCGCACATACGCCCCCACTTCTGCTCGCCGGAGCTAATGAACTGGTCGATAACCACCTGCGCGCCGTTGGCAAAGTCACCGAACTGCGCTTCCCAGATGGTCAGGGTGCGAGGTTCTGCGGTGGCATAGCCGTATTCAAACGCCAGTACCGCCTCTTCAGACAACACGGAATCCCAGACCTTAAAGTGGCCCTGGCCGTTATGGACGTGCTGCAGCGGCGTATAGGTTGAACCATTCTTCTGGTTGTGAATCACCGCGTGGCGGTGGAAGAAGGTGCCACGCCCGGAGTCTTCACCGGACAGACGCACGGAGATACCTTCATCTACCAGCGTGGCGTAGGCGAGGTTTTCCGCGCCGCCCCAGTCGAACAGCTTCTCACCGGCGGCCATTGACTGACGGTCGCCGTAAATTTTCGCCACGCGAGACTGCATCTCAACGGCTTCCGGCACCGTACTGATGCGCTTCGCCAGCTCGACCAGACGCTTAGGCTCAACTTTGTCCGGGTAGCTCTCATCCCACTCGTGGTTGAGGTACGGGGACCAGGTAAAGGAGTGCATGTTCATCGGACGCCACTCCTGCACCACGCATTCGCCAGCATCCAGCGCGTCGCGGTAGAGGTTAACCTGCTCGGTAGCGTCTTCCAGCGTCGCGACTTTATCGGCTTCCAGCTTGTCAGCGTAGATTTTGCGCGGCGTCGGATGCTTTTTGATTTTCTGATACATCAACGGCTGAGTTGCGCTCGGCTCGTCGGCTTCGTTATGGCCGTGACGGCGATAGCAGAACAGGTCGATAAAGACATCGCGCTTGAAGGTGTTGCGGAAATCCAGCGCCAGGCGGGTAACGAAAGCGACAGCTTCCGGGTCATCGGCGTTAACGTGGAAAATCGGCGATTGCACCATTTTACCGATATCGGTGCAGTACGGGGTAGAACGCGCATCCAGTGGGTTGGAAGTGGTGAAGCCTACCTGGTTGTTAATAACGATGCGGACGGTACCGCCCACTTCATAGCCGCGCGCTTTGGACATGTTCAGGGTTTCCTGAACCACGCCCTGCCCGGTGACTGCGGCGTCACCGTGAATGGTAATCGGCAGAACTTTGTTGCTGCTCGGCTCGTCCAGACGGTCGAGGCGAGCACGTACGGAACCAATAACCACTGGGCTGACGATTTCCAGGTGCGACGGGTTAAACGCCAGCGCCAGGTGCACCAGACCGCCTTCGGTTTCCATATCGGAAGAGAAGCCCATGTGGTACTTCACGTCGCCGGTGCCGAGATGTTCTTTATGTTTGCCGGCGAACTCGTCGAACAGGTCCTGTGGTTTTTTACCCAGCACGTTGACCAGTACGTTCAGACGACCACGGTGCGCCATACCCAGCACCACTTCGCGGGTGCCGCTCTTACCCGCGTGGCGGATAATCTCTTTGAGCATCGGGATTAACGCATCGCCGCCTTCCAGCGAGAAACGTTTTGCGCCGGGGAATTTCGCCCCGAGGTAGCGCTCCAGGCCTTCCGCAGCGGTCAGCTCGCTCAGGAAGCGTTTTTTCTCTTCGGCGCTAAAGCTCGCTTTGCCAGCTACCGACTCGATACGCTGCTGGATCCAGCGTTTTTCTTCGGTAGAGGTAATGTGCATGTATTCCGCGCCGATGGAGCCGCAGTAGGTTTGCTTGAGGGCGGAAACCAGATCGCCCAGCTTCATCGTATCTTTACCGATGGCAAAAGAACCTACGTTATAGATTTCCTGGAAATCGGCCTCGGTCAGATCGTGGTATGCCGGATCAAGATCCGCCACTCTCTCTTGCTGCCACAGCCCCAGCGGATCGAGATTCGCATGCTGGTGACCACGGAAGCGGTATGCGTTGATGAGCTGCAGGACTTTAACCTGCTTCACATTGGTGTCAGGGTCGGAAATCGAAGAAGTGTAACGTGAGGCATCCTTCGCCAGGCGGCGGAAATAATCACGCGTTTTGGAATGAAATTGATCCGGTTTGACTCCGGTGCCAGGTAACTGCTGGAACATAGAACGCCAGTTGGCGTCAACAGAGTCAGGATCGGTTAAGAAGTCTTCATAGAGCTGTTCTATCCAGCTCTGGTTAGAACCAGAGAGGTAAGAAGAGTCCAGCCAGGCTTTCATTGCGCCGTTCTGCATCGTGATCCCTTAAGCATTTATATGCTTATTTCGCCGTAGAAACTACCACGCACAGAAGTTGTACGTGCCGGGGTTCACTTTTTGCGGAGGAGTTGTGGTTTCGTCCGCTAAGGAACCTTTAAAAACTGCCATTAATCTTCGGCGTTCAGGCTGCGGTTGCGTTAGCTGCCTTCACTTACCCCGGTCACATAGTTCACTATGCTCCCGGGGATGCATTCAGTTGCCGCCTTACCTCGCTCTGAACGCCTTGATTACTGGTACATATTTGGCGGTTTTTAAAGATTTCCTGCTATCTGTCCCCTCTCCCTTTGGGAGAGGGTTAGGGTGAGGGGAACATCGCTCCCCTCTGACGACTTACGCACTGCGCTGTAACAGCATCGACTTAATATGGCCGATGGCGCGCGTCGGGTTCAGACCCTTAGGACAAACACTGACGCAGTTCATAATGCTGTGACAGCGGAATACGCTGAAAGCATCGCTCAATCCTTCAAGACGGCTGTCGGTTTCGGTATCGCGGCTGTCAATCAGGAAGCGATACGCCGCCAGCAGGCCTGCCGGGCCGACAAACTTGTCCGGGTTCCACCAGAACGACGGGCAAGACGTCGAACAACATGCGCAGAGAATACACTCGTACAAGCCATCAAGTTTCTCACGCTGCTCTGGCATCTGCAGATGCTCGCGAGCCGGAGGATTTTGCCCATTATTCAACAAGTAAGGCTTAATCTTCTCATATTGTGCATAGAATTGCCCCATGTCTACAACCAAATCGCGAATAACCGGCAACCCTGGTAGCGGACGGATAACAATTTTCTTACCAGGCTTATTCAGCGCGGAAATAGGTGTGATGCAGGCCAGACCATTTTTGCCGTTCATGTTCAGGCCGTCGGAGCCACAAACCCCTTCACGGCAGGAACGACGGAACGACAAAGACGGATCTTTTTCTTTCAGCTGCATCAGCGCATCGAGCAGCATCATGTCGCGACCTTCTTCCGCTTCCAGGGTGTAATCCTGCATATGCGGAGCATCGTCTACGTCCGGGTTATAACGATAAACTGAAAACTCGAGTTTCATATTCCTGTCTCCGCATTAATAAGTACGAATCTTCGGCGGGAATGCCGGACGCAGTTTCGGTTCCATATTGACTTGACGTCGCGTCATGGATTCCGATTCTGGCAGATACAGGGAATGACACAGCCAGTTCGCATCATCACGATCCGGATAGTCGAAGCGGCTATGCGCGCCACGGCTTTCAGTACGGAAGTTTGCAGATACCGCAGTGGCGTAAGCGGTTTCCATCAGGTTATCCAGCTCCAGGCACTCAACGCGCTGGGTGTTGAACTCGCTGGAAGTGTCATCCAGACGGGCATTTTTCAGACGCTCGCGGATAGCTTTCAGTTGCTCAAGACCTTTCGCCATCGCATCACCTTCGCGGAATACCGAGAAGTTGTGCTGCATACATTCTTGCAGCGCTTTGCGGATTTCGACCGGGTCTTCACCGTTACGGTTACCGTTCCAGCGATTCAGACGTTCCAGAGAAGCATCGATTTCTTCATCCGTTGCATCGCGCAGAACGCCCTGTTCGGCAATAGATTCTTGCAAATGCAGACCGACCGCGCGGCCAAAGACCACCAGGTCAAGAAGCGAGTTGCCGCCCAGACGGTTAGCGCCGTGGACCGATACGCAGGCGATTTCGCCTACCGCAAACAGCCCCGGAATCACCACGTCTTCGCCCTGCTCGTTGACGGTCAGTGCCTGGCCGCTTACTTTGGTCGGAATACCGCCCATCATGTAATGGCAGGTTGGAATGACCGGAATCGGCTCTTTCACCGGGTCAACGTGGGCGAAGGTACGGGAGAGCTCAAGGATACCCGGCAGACGGGATTCGAGAACTTCTTTACCCAGATGGTCGAGTTTCAGTTTCGCGTGCGGGCCCCATGGACCGTCGCAGCCGCGGCCTTCGCGGATTTCGATCATGATGGAACGCGCCACCACGTCACGACCCGCCAGGTCTTTCGCATTCGGGGCATAGCGCTCCATAAAGCGCTCGCCGTGTTTGTTCAACAGGTAGCCACCTTCACCGCGGCAGCCTTCAGTGACCAGAACCCCTGCCCCGGCGATACCGGTTGGGTGGAACTGCCACATCTCCATATCCTGCACCGGAACACCAGCGCGGATAGCCATGCCAACGCCGTCACCGGTATTGATATGCGCGTTGGTGGTGGACTGGTAAATACGGCCTGCGCCGCCGGTCGCCAGCACGGTTGCGCGGGCTTTGAAGTAAACCACTTCACCGGTTTCGATACACAGGGCGGTACAACCGACCACGGCGCCATCGGCGTTTTTCACCAGATCCAGCGCATACCACTCAGAGAAAATAGTGGTGTGGTTTTTCAGGTTCTGCTGATACAGCGTGTGCAGTAAGGCGTGACCAGTACGGTCAGCCGCCGCTGCGGTACGTGCCGCCTGCTCGCCGCCGAAGTTTTTCGACTGGCCGCCAAACGGACGTTGATAGATGGTGCCATCGTCGAGACGAGAGAACGGCAGGCCCATATGATCCAGTTCAAGAATCGCTTCCGGACCGGTTTTGCACATATATTCAATGGCGTCCTGGTCACCAATATAGTCCGACCCTTTTACGGTGTCGTACATGTGCCATTCCCAGTTATCTTCATGGGTATTACCGAGCGCCACGGTGATGCCACCCTGTGCGGAAACGGTATGGGAACGGGTCGGGAAAACTTTGGAGAGCAGCGCACAGGTCTGGCCGCTCTGGGAAATTTGCAGCGCCGCACGCATACCTGCGCCACCGGCACCAATAACAACTGCATCAAATTCTCTGACAGGCAATTTCATTACACACCCCACACCACAACAAATCCATAAAGAACGTAAGCCACCAGCGCAACAACGATCAGTAGTTGCAGAATTAAGCGTACAGCCAGTGGTTTAACGTAGTCCGTTAACACCTGCCACATACCGATCCAGGCGTGGATCAGAATGGATACGAGAGCCAGCAGGGTGAAGACTTTAGTGAACGCGGAGGAGAAAAAACCCGTCCAGACTTCCCATGAAATTTCACCCGTGGTGGCAAAGAAGCCGACCATGTAGATGATGTATAGGGTGAGGACGACGGCGGTAGCACGGACCAGAATAAAGTCATGTACGCCGTTGCGTCCTAGTGCTGAGGCGTTGCTTACCATACGAGGACTCCTGCGAGAAGTGAAAGCACGACAGTAATAACAAAAGAAATCTTGGCGGAGCGTGTCCCTACTTCGAGGGTTTCTTCAAGATAGCCAAAATCCATAAGCAGATGGCGAATGCCTACCACTGCGTGATAAGCCAGCGCGGTTAAAATGCCCCACATGATGAACTTCACAAAGAAGCTATTCATAATGGATGCCGCAGTGAGGAAACCTTCTGGAGAGGAAAGGCTGGTGCCCAGCAACCAAAGCAGAATCCCGACCGCCACAAAAGTGATCACTCCGGATACGCGATGGAGAATGGACGCTATCGCCGTGATTGGGAACCGGATCGTTTGGAGATCCAGATTGACAGGTCTTTGTTTTTTCACATTTCTTACCATGAATAACGCCCACATGCTGTTCTTATTATTCCCTTTGGATTTCGCGTTACAGGAAGGCGGCAAGTCCGGGAAACCCGGTAGCATAGATAACTATGTGACCGGGGCGAGCGGGCGCAGCCAACGCACCTGAAGCGTGAAAGACTATGGGATTTCCTTCCTCCGGTCTGCTTGCGGGTCAGACAGCGTCCTTATCTATAACCTGAAGTCATATTAAAACTCCTTTTCAAGAGTTCAAACCTGACAAAATAACGCTGGGTGGCTCGGGATTGCAGGGTGTTCCGGAGACCTGGCGGCAGTATAGGCCGTTCACAAAATCATTACAATTAACCTACATATAGTTTGTTGGGTTTTCTCCCGAACAGTGATCAATGTCACGATAACAACATATTTTTAAAATTTAATCATCTGATTTGACAAATATTAAACATTATTGTTACAACCATTACCAGATAAATGCGATGATAGGCAAAAGTTATGGGGTCACTCTTTTACCTGCGAATAAGTTATGTAACAGTGAGAGAGTATTGACCGATGTAATCAGGACAGTTATTAGTGGTATATAGTTTATAAAATTCGGGCTGCTAAAACGCTGATTTGCTGTTGTTTCAACGTAGACTGAAGACTTACCATCAAGCGCCCTTGCTCTGTACCCTGCCCTTTTCGCGACGCAGAGCGATGTGCAACATAACAAACTGGTAACGTCATCTGCTACGGGCCGAATGCAAATCCACCACCCGGCAGCCTTAAGCAATAAAGGCGCTAAGGAGACCATAAATGTCTGATGCTAAAGCAAAAATCACCCTGGGTGGTGATACTGCTATTGAACTGGATGTGCTAAAAGGCACTCTCGGTCAGGATGTTATTGATATTCGTAGTCTTGGTTCAAAAGGCGTATTTACTTTTGACCCTGGTTTCACCTCAACCGCATCATGTGAATCTAAAATCACCTTTATCGACGGTGATGAAGGTATCCTGCTGCACCGCGGTTTCCCGATCGATCAGTTAGCGACCGACTCCAACTACCTGGAAGTGTGCTACATCCTGCTGAACGGCGAAAAACCGACCCAGGCTCAGTACGACGAATTCAAAACTATCGTTACCCGCCACACCATGATTCACGAGCAGATCACCCGTCTGTTCCACGCATTCCGTCGCGACTCTCACCCGATGGCCGTGATGTGCGGTATCACCGGTGCGTTGGCTGCGTTTTATCACGATTCGCTGGATGTGAATAACCCACGCCACCGCGATATCGCCGCATTCCGCCTGCTTTCCAAAATGCCGACTATGGCGGCGATGTGTTACAAGTATTCAATCGGCCAGCCTTTCGTTTATCCGCGCAATGACCTCTCCTACGCGGGTAACTTCCTGAATATGATGTTCTCCACGCCGTGTGAAAAGTATGAAGTGAACCCGATACTGGAACGCGCCATGGACCGTATCCTGATCCTGCATGCCGATCACGAACAGAACGCCTCAACATCCACCGTGCGTACCGCTGGCTCTTCTGGCGCGAACCCGTTCGCCTGTATCGCTGCGGGTATTGCTTCCCTGTGGGGACCGGCACACGGCGGCGCCAACGAAGCGGCGCTGAAAATGCTGGAAGAGATCAGCTCGGTTAAACACATTCCGGAATTTGTGCGTCGTGCGAAAGACAAAAATGACTCTTTCCGCCTGATGGGCTTTGGTCACCGTGTTTATAAAAACTATGACCCGCGCGCCACCGTGATGCGTGAAACCTGCCATGAAGTGCTGAAAGAGCTGGGTACCAAAGACGATCTGCTGGAAGTAGCGATGGAGCTTGAGCACATTGCGCTCAACGACCCGTACTTCATCGAGAAGAAACTTTACCCGAACGTTGATTTCTACTCCGGTATCATTCTGAAAGCGATGGGCATCCCATCTTCCATGTTTACCGTTATCTTCGCGATGGCGCGTACCGTGGGCTGGATTGCACACTGGAACGAAATGCACACCGATGGCATGAAAATCGCCCGTCCACGTCAGCTGTACACCGGCTACGAAAAACGCGATTTCAAAAACGATATCAAATACTAAGCCTGATATTTCGAAGATAAAAAACGCGCCTGATGGCGCGTTTTTTTATGGCTGACAAATTTCACCTGGCTGGAATTGCCCGGTGGCGGCTAGCGCCTTACCGGGCCTACGAAAACAGGCATATAGCTAGTGCTGACACCCCGGACACCAGTAAAACGGTCGCGACGACAGCATGGTTCTCTCGATAATCCCGCCGCAGCGCTCGCAGGCTTCCCCTTCACGATGGAAAACCTTAAAACGAAACAGCGCGCCGTGATGCTTATTTTCATCCACCAGACCGCGCGTGTTGTAGGACAAACGCGGGATATCGAGCAGCGCGTGGGCCAACGCATCAAGCTGTTTGTCATCCAGCTCAGAGGCTTTATGACGCCCGGTTAATCCCACCTGCCAGAGGATCTCAACGCGCAGATAGTTCCCCAATCCCGCAAGAAACGCTTGATCCAGCAGCAGCCCGGAGAATTGACGGTTGCGAAATTTCGTCGATAGAAGCCGCTCTTTGACCTGTTCAACAGTGAGGGTCATATCGAGCACATCCGGCCCCACCCGCAGCAAGAACGGATGCTGAGCGAGCTGTTCCGGGGTCAGCATCTCAATATCGGAGGCGCTATAGAGCAAAATGGCCTTGTGCGCCGTCTGTAGCCTGACGCGCAGAATGCGGGTCGTCTCTGGCTGAGACTCAGCCTCGACCACCCGCCAGACGCCGTACAGCTGATTATGGCTATAAAGCGTCAGCCCACCGGAGAAATGAGTCAACAGCGCCTTACCGCGAGTTTCAATGCGCGTGACCTGCTGACCGACCAGTTGAGATTGATAAGATTGTAATTGCGGAAAGGCGAACCACGCTCGCGTGAGGGGTTCGCCTTTGATCGCCGCCTCCAGGCTATCCGCCGCACGACGGATTTCCGGGCCTTCCGGCATAATCATGTCCTTCTGTTTAGTGCGTGGCGCCGCCACCGATTTTCACGTCATCGCCCTGTTGCAGGGCAACAGCGATAGCCGTTTCCAGCGCTACGCGTACCGTATCTACCGCCATGCTCGCTTCACCAGGATGAGCCGCAGCCTGCTCCGGCAGATAGGGAATATGGATAAAGCCGCCCTTTGCGCCTGCCTTTGCACGCAGTCCATGCAACAGACCGTACATCACATGGTTGCAGACAAAGGTTCCCGCCGTTTGCGACACCGATGCAGGGATCCCACGACCACGCAGCGCGGAGACGATCGCTTTGATCGGCAACGAGCTGAAGTAGGCCGCCGGACCATCGGCAACAATCGGCACGTCGATCGGCTGCAAACCTTTATTGTCCGGGATCCGCGCATCATCGACGTTAATCGCCACCCGTTCGACGGTAATATCGACGCGTCCTCCCGCCTGCCCAACGGCAAGGGTCAAGACGGGATCCAGCTCATCCAGCGCGGCATTTAATACCGTGAGGGCTTCGCCAAAAACGCACGGCAGCTGCCGCGCCACCACAGGCTGTCCGGCAATGATAACGCCATCCAGTTGCTTTACCACTTCCCACGAAGGGTTAACCGCCTCGCCGCCAAACGGCTCGAAACCGGTAATCAATACACCAGCCATGATCCCTCCTTACAGGAACATCAGGAAATAGAGCAAAAAGACGTTAACGGTAAGCAGCAGTACGCCAGTCGGTATCTGCGCCTTAATGACCGCATTTTTATCCGGCAGATCCAGTAACGCTGCCGGAACGATATTAAAGTTGGCCGCCATTGGCGTCATCAGGGTGCCGCAATAGCCGGAAAACATACCAATCGCCGCCATCACCGCCGGGTTACCGCCATGCTGAAGCACCAGAATGGGAATGCCGACCCCTGCGGTAATAATGGGGAACGCGGCAAAAGCGTTACCCATGATCATCGTCAGCAGCGCCATGCCAATGGTATAGACGGCAACGGCGATAAACCGGCTGTCTACCGCCAGATAGTTCTGCGTCAGCCAGGAGATGCTATTGCCAACGCCCGCAGCGGTAAACAGCAGCCCGAGAACCGCGAGGATCTGCGGTAAAATAAACGCCCAGCCGACCGAATCCAGCAGACGACGCGCCTCCTGTAACGGTTGCGCTGCCGTTTCATGGGTCATTCGAATAGCCATCGCCAGCCCGATCAACGTTCCGAGCGTCATTGAGAAGAGAGTAATCAGCGTAGAGTGGTTACCCGTGCCAAATACCATCACTTGTAACGACGGCAAATTGTTAAACAATAAAACACCGACGACCGTCACCACCGGAATCGCCAGTGCCGGATAGAACAGCCGGTTACCGAGGCGGGTCGCGCTCTCAGTACGCTCTTCAGGCGAACGTTGATGATATTTTCCCAGCTTCACGCCGCCAAAACCGGCAATCAGTGCCAGTACCACGACCACGCAGCCAACGGCAATATTTACGGTGCGTTTATCGCCGAACAGTTGGTATGTCCAGTCACCAAACAGGAATACAACACCGTACAGACCCCAGAACAAACCGGTAGTCAGACGGCGCGGATTCGCTTTGTCCCGCCATGACATCACCGCCACAATCAGCAAAATGACGCCCGCAAGCCAGTAGAGATAGTTTTGTTGGAAGTTCATGCCGCACCGCCTTCAGTCCGGCCAGCATTGATCTTCTTCAATTCACGCTGTATCTGATGATCCAGCCGCCACAGGCGCGCGGAGTGAATCAAGAAGGCGCAGACCGCCGTCGGGATCCCCCACAGGGCGATATGCAGCGGTTCGGTCTGAATACCGCCCGACTCCAGCATGAAGTTATGCATAAAGATAATCGCACCGAAGGCGACGAAAATATCCTCACCGAAAAATAAGCCGACGTTATCGGTCGCGGCCGACATGGCGCGTAAACGATAGCGAATTGCGCCGGGCAGCGGCCCGTGGACTTTCTCTGCAGCCCCCTCCGCCATCGGCGCCAGCAGCGGGCGCACCATTTGGGGATGACCACCCAGGCTGGTCAACCCGAGCGCGGCGGTCACTTCACGGATAAACAAGTAGACGATAAGCAGACGACCAGATGTAGCGCTTTGGATCTTCGCGATCCACGCCTGCGCTCGTTCTTTCAGGCCGTGCCGCTCCAACAGGCCAATAACCGCCAACGGCAACAGCAGGATAAGCGGTAGGTTGCGGGTATTAAGGAACCCTTCACCCAGCTTTTCAAGAATGGTGGCAACCGGCATATGGGCCGCCAGACCGGTGACGATGCCGGAGATAATCACCACCAGCACCGGGTTAAAACGCAAAACGAATCCGACCACGATCGCGGCAATACCGATCAACGGCCAGAGGGATACTGACTCTCCCATAGTAACATCCTGTATGTTGTGAATTGTTGTTTGTTGTTAACTAACTGATAATATTGTTTTTATTCTTCTATTTCAGCGCTGACCTGTATATTGCGCCCGGCAAACGCCGCACGCAAGCGGCGCGCAAAAACTAATGCATGTTCCCCATCGCCATGTAAACAGACGGTTTCTGCCATCACATGCGCCCACTCTCCGGTAACGCTGCGTACCCGATTGTGTTGCACCATTTCCAGGGTCTGCGCCAGCGCCTGCTCTTCACTATCGATAAGCGCCCCTGGCTGCGTGCGCGGTACCAGGTTGCCATCAGCCTGATAGCCGCGATCGGCAAAAACTTCCTGCCGCGTGGTCAGGCGATAGTGCTGCCCGGCGCGGATCAGTTCACTGCCCGCCAGCCCCACCAGCACCAGCGCCGAATCGAGATCGCGGACAGCTCTGGCGATAGCGTCCGCCAGCTGCGGGTCTTTTGCCGCCTGGTTGTAGAGCATACCGTGAGGTTTGACGTGCTGGAGCGTGCCACCTTCCGCACGAACCATCGCCGCCAGCGCACCAACCTGATACAGCGTCTGCGCATAAACCGTCTCCGGCGGCAACTGCATGGCCGTACGGCCAAAATTCTCCCGGTCAGGAAAGCTGGGATGCGCCCCCACGGCAACGCCGTACTTTAGCGCTTCCCGGACGCACTGATGCATCATCACGGCATCCCCTGCGTGGAAGCCGCAGGCGATATTGGCGGACGAGACCAGTTGTAATAACGCACTGTCGTTACCACAGCCTTCGCCGAGGTCGGCATTCAAATCAATTTTCATCGTTCAGTCTCCACGCCAGTTGCTCCAGATAACGCTGCTGATCGGCGCGGGCTTTCAGCGCCTCTTCCAGCGTACAAGGGACAAAGTGAATCGGTTGGCCGAGCGGTATTTGCGCCAGCTGATACATATCGGCTTCGATAATGCTGGCAATGCGCGGATAGCCGCCGGTAGTCTGCGCATCGTTCATCAGCACGATAGGCTGGCCGTTATGCGGAACCTGCACCACGCCAGGCAGCAGGCCGTGGGAAAACATCTCCCGATTGGTGGTACGCACCAAAGGCTGCCCTTGCAGGCGATAGCCCATCCGGTTGCTCTGCGGGCTAAGCTGCCACGGCGAGCGCCAGAAAGCTTGCTGCGACGCGCGATCAAACTCATGGTACTCCGGACCCGGCAAGGCACGGATCCAGTTACCCACGGGCAACTGTTTTACGCCACGCGGTGCGCTGAACTGCTTCGTCGATTTCCCCAGTTTTAGCTGGTCACCATCCTGCAATCGTCGCCCCTCAAGGCCGCCAATTCCCACTTTCAGATCGGTACTGCGCGAGCCGAGGACTTTCGGTACCGCAATCCCTCCCGCCACCGCCAGATAGCTGCGAATGCCGATCCGCGGCGTTTTGAGCACCAATCGTTGACCCGCTTTTGCTGCCACGCGCCAGCCCAGCCAGACCGGTTGACCATCCAGCGTCGCTTCGCAGGCGGCACCGGTCAATGCAAACCAGGCATCGCGGGCAAACTGAATATCCACCTGGCCCAGGGTGATTTCCAGCGCTGCGGCGTTAGCCCCATTACCGACCAGCAGATTGGCGATAACCAGCGCCGGTTTATCCATCGCGCCGCAGCGGCTGATACCCAGCTGGCGTAACCCTTCACGCCCGCCGTCCTGTACCGAGGTATACATCCCGGCACGGATAATCTTCAACATACACCCTCCTTTTGCGGCACGAAACGCACCCTGTCACCGGAACGCAGCAGCACCGGTTCCTTGCGCTTCGGATCAAACAGCGCCAGCGGCGTATGGCCCAGAAGCTGCCAGCCGCCCGGCGTGGCCAGTGGGTAGATCCCGGTTTGCGCCCCGCCGATACCGACAGAACCGGCGGGTACCAGCAGACGCGGCTCCGCCCGACGCGGCATCGCCAGCTGCTCCGGCAAGCCGCCAAAGTACGGGAAGCCCGGCTGGAAGCCGAGGAACCACACCACGTACTCCACCGACGAGTGCAGTTCAACCACCTGCTTTTCGCTCAGGCCGCTGTGGCGAGCCACCTCTCCCAGATCCGGCCCCCCTTCGCCACCGTAAACCACCGGAACCGAAATCTCCCGCGATTGCGGCTCAAGCGTGTCACACTCCTCCCACCAGAGCTGCAAACGCTCAATCGCATCCCACGCCGTCCGCTGGGGGTTACGCAATATCACGGTAATGTTGTTCATGCCCGGAACAGCTTCCACCACCTCGGTATGACCAATCAGCCGCTGGGCTAAACGCCAGATCCGTTTCTGGCTCTCCAGCGTCACCGGAGGTTCAAGCTCCAGTACCACTGCCGTTTCACCTAACAAATAACAACGCGCTCGCTGCACTTTTGCCTCCGTTCATCAAGCCGGGTTCGGAATATCAATAAACGTGACATCCAGTTCGGTGTTTTCCGTCAACCATTCGCTTAACGCGCGAATACCGCCGCGCTCGGTGGCATGATGACCAGCGGCATAGAAATGCAGCCCCTGTTCGCGCGCCGAGTGGATGGTCTGCTCCGAAACTTCACCGGTAATAAACGCATCAACGCCAAAACGGGCCGCGCTATCGATAAAGCTCTGGCCGCCGCCGGTGCACCACGCCACGCGGGTCACTTTGTCCGGCCCGGTATCACCACTCCACAGCGGTTTACGCCCCAGCCGTGCTTCAATCCACGAGGCCAGCTCCAGCCCGGATACCGCCATCGACAGTTCGCCCCACGGCACCAGCGGCTCGATTTCGCCCATCACATTAATGCCAAGTAATGAAGCCAACTGAGCGTTATTACCCAGCTCCGGGTGAGCGTCGAGCGGCAGGTGCCAGCCATAGAGGTTGATATCGTTAGCCAGCAGCGTTTTGAGGCGGTTGCGCTTCATGCCGCGAATAATTGGCGATTCGCCTTTCCAGAAATAACCATGATGAACAATCACCGCATCGGCCTCCAGGCGTACGGCTTCATCAAGCAGCGCCTGGCTGGCGGTCACGCCGGTCACGATTTTTTGCACCGTCTCGCGCCCTTCCACCTGTAACCCATTGGGGGCGTAATCGCTGATGGCCGCGCTATTCAGTTTTTCATTAATCAGTTGTTCCAGTTCGCTATTTTTCATTATCGCTCCATCAGGTCTTCGTGTAATGCAAAGGAATAACATAGCGTTATCCGCCCGCTCCGTCGATAGTTCTGCCGCTTCGGCGTCTGTTTTGACTTTTAGCAAAAACCCGCGATTTGTCTACTCCCTCCTACGCGCATTCGTGTATATTTATGCACTATTACAGCATATTAAATAACCAGAAAGCCTATAAGGCCATGAATATCACTAGTTGATGGCTATTCATGCAGAAAGATCGACTTTCCTTTTTATGGCAGGACAGAACGTTAAATGAACACATCATCTTCACAGCCGCGGGCGATTTATTACGTCGTCGCGCTGCAAATCTGGGAATATTTCAGTTTTTACGGTATGCGCGCACTGCTGATTTTGTATCTCACCAATCAGCTTAAGTATGACGATAACCATGCGTACGAACTGTTCAGCGCCTACTGCTCTCTGGTTTACGTTACCCCTATTCTCGGTGGTTTTCTGGCCGATAAGCTGCTCGGCAACCGCATGGCGGTGATGATTGGCGCCCTGCTGATGGCTGTCGGTCATCTGGTGCTCGGTGCCAGCGAAGTGGCTCCCACCTTCCTCTATCTGTCGCTGGCGATTATCGTCTGCGGCTACGGGCTGTTTAAATCCAACGTCAGCTGTCTGCTCGGCGAACTGTACGAACCCACCGATCCGCGTCGCGATGGCGGCTTCTCGCTGATGTATGCCGCGGGTAACGTGGGGTCGATCATTGCGCCAATCGCCTGTGGCTACGTGCAGGAAGAGTACAGTTGGGCAATGGGCTTCGCCCTGGCGGCAGTCGGGATGATCGCCGGGCTGGTCATTTTCCTTTGCGGTAATCATCACTTCCGTCACACCCGGGGCGTGAATCGCGAAGCGTTGCGGGCGCGGAATTTCGTGTTGCCAAACTGGGCCTGGCTGCTGGTACTGCTGGTCACGGCACCGTTGTTGATTACCGTGCTGTTCTGGCAGGAGTGGTCGGTGTATGCGCTGATTGTGGCGACGATTATTGGCCTGACGGTTCTGGCGCGTATCTACCTGCGTGCAGAGACTGCCAAACAGCGTAAAGAGCTGCGCCTGATTATGGTGCTGACCTGCTTCAGCCTGCTGTTTTGGGCATTTGCGCAACAGGGCGGTAGCTCAATCAGCCTGTATATAGACCGCTTTGTGAACCGCCATTTTATGAGCTACGAGATACCGACGGCGATGTTCCAGTCGGTTAACGCCTTTGCAGTCATGCTCTGCGGGGTCGTGCTGGCGTGGCTGGTGAAAGAGAATATCAACGGCAACCGTACCGTGCGTATCTGGGGCAAGTTCGCGCTGGGCCTCGGCCTGATGAGCGCCGGTTTTTGTATCCTGACGCTGAGCGCGCGCTGGTCGGCGGCTTACGGGCAATCCTCAATGCCGCTGATGGTGCTAGGGCTGGCGGTGATGGGCTTCGCCGAGCTGTTTATCGACCCGGTGGCGATGTCGCAAATTACCCGTATTGAGATCCCTGGCGTGACCGGCGTACTGACCGGCATCTATATGCTGCTCTCCGGGGCCATCGCCAACTATCTGGCGGGGGTGATTGCCGACCAAACCTCACAAAGTTCGTTCGACGCCGCCGGAGCCGTTAACTACTCCATTAACGCCTATATCGAGGTGTTCAGCCAGATCACCTGGGGCTCGCTGGCCTGCGTCGGCCTGGTGCTGGTTATCTGGCTGTACCACTCGGTGAAGGTCAGGACTCGTCGTCTGGCGCTGGAGTCTTAAGTTCTCTGGCGGCTTCCCAGGCCGCCAGCGTCTCCAGCCGCGCCTGTTTGTGATCGACAATCGGGCGCGGGTAATCCAGCGTCACACCATTTTTCTCCGCCCACTGCCACGGCTGGTGCACCGCTTTCTCCGGCACATCGGCCAACTCCGGCAACCAGTGACGAATAAACTGCCCCGCTTTATCAAACCGCTCTCCCTGGGTCGTCGGGTTAAAAATGCGGAAATAAGGTGCAGCATCGGTGCCAGTTGACGCCGCCCACTGCCAGCCGCCATTGTTCGCCGCCAGGTCGCCATCAATCAGCTGTTCGATAAAGTAGCGCTCCCCCAGCCGCCAGTCGATACGCAGATCTTTGACCAGGAAGCTGGCAACAATCATTCGCAAGCGATTATGCATCCACCCTGTGGTATTGAGCTGACGCATCGCCGCATCGACAATCGGGAAGCCGGTCTGCCCGCGCTGCCAGGCCTGAAGCGCGGATTTATCATCCAACCACGCCACGTTATCGGTCCAGGCGATAAAAGGTCGTCCTTTACACAGGTTCGGGTAGTAAACCATCAGATGGCGATAAAACTCGCGCCAGATAAGTTCGTTGAGCCAAACCGCCCCCGCTTCCCCCTCCAGCGCTCGCGGTTGCTCCACCAGCAGGCGATGCAGGCACTGACGCGGTGAAAGCACGCCAACCGCCAGGCATGGCGACAGTCGGCTGGTCCCCTCGATGGCCGGAAGGTCGCGCTGCTCATCATAATCGGCGGCCTTCTGCTGGCAAAAACGGCGTAGCTGATTGATAGCGGCTTTTTCATCCGCAGCAAACAGGTCGCTATCAAACGGCGTCTGCGAATAGTCTATTTTCACTTCAGCCGTTGCATCTATTGCCCCACCGGCGCGAGCTTTCGGCGCAGCAACGCACTCCGGCAGCGCCTCCTGCAAACGGCGAATAAAGGCATTTTTAAACGGCGTAAACACCTTATACATTTCGCGATTGCCGGTCAGCACGCTGCCGGGCGGTAGCAACACACTGTCATCAAAACCCTGACATATCACGCCTTGTAAGTTTTTCTCGACTAACGCATCGCGCTGGCGTTCATTAATTTCATACTGGTAATTGTAGAAAAGATGGCTGACCTGCTGCCGCTTACAGACTTCAGATAGCAGCGTCACGCTGGCGGCGAAGTCCTCCGCATGTTCAATGAGCAGCGGGATCCCCCGCTCGGCCAGCGCCATTTGTAAGCTATCAAGATGACTGACAATAAATGCTGCCTGACGCGACGCCATGCCGTGCTGACGCCATTGTCCCGGCGTGGCGATAAACAACGCCACCACGCGAGCATGAGGATCGCGACAGGCAGCAGCAAGCGCCAGGTTATCGTGAACGCGCAAGTCCGCGCGAAACCAGACCAGATGGGTGGCCATAAAACTCCTGCAATCAGTGATTTTTTATTCGTCCAGCGCTTGCGGCCAGCCGGTGAAGTAGCGCTGGCCGGAGAGATAAGCGTCCGGAAATTCGGCCATATAGTGTTTGAGCTGATTCACCGGCGCAAGCAGCGGCTCTTTTCCCAAACGATAGTCGTCGATAAGTGCAGTCAACGCCTGCTTCTGTTGGGCAGTGAGATGTTCGCGGAAATAACCCTGAACGTGCATGAGCACATTAGTATGATTTTGCCGGGTGGAGGGATGAGCCAGCAGTGTCACCAGACGCTCACGATAGGCGTCAAAAAAGGCGTCCAGCGAAGGCCAGTCGGCCATGGCTGCCACAAAAGGCCCAATCTGGCGGTATTCAGGTTGCGAATGCGCCAGCAGTATCAGCTTGTAGCGGCTATGAAAATCCACCAGGTTGCCCCGGGTCAGCCCATCGCGGCGCAGATTATCCAGTTCACGTAAGGTGTAAATGCGGGTTTTGTTATCGTCTTCCAGCCAGGTGTCGCTCATTACGGCTCCTTGTATCATCAGGAGTAATAAGTGTAAGCCACAACAGGCAAAAAAAAACCGCCGGACGAACCAGCGGTTTACAGCGTTCAGACGATATGTGGATATCAGTAAAAATCTGCGGAGGCTTTTTCCGCCTGCGCCATCCATACCGGCTGGTCGCTGGTTTTTGACCACACGCGGTGCAGCCAGCTGTAAAAACGAGCACGATCTTTCCAGAACAACATCACCGGAAGCGCCGCCACGCCAGCCACAACGGCGAAAGTGCGACGCGCGAAGATTACGTGAGCAGGATAAGTTTTGTACAACGCCATAATTTCTCTCCCCTTTGTCAGGCCGGCAATCAACGCCGGTAAAGTATCAATGTGTATCTGGTTAAAATAGTACCGCCTTGGCTGTAATTTTACTACTCATCCGACCACTAAAAAGCACTTATTTAGCCTTTATTTACATTCATCCGGTAACTTAGTTACATAAAGGTTAAATTAATACTAACCATTAGTTAAATTAAGGGATTGGTGATTTTTATATTTTTTTTACACCCTTGCAGCTAATTTTTGCGAAATCTTTGCGCCCGACTTCCTATCCTCCTCGTAAATCAAAAAGACACCCGGAGGTGGATTGTGACTGCAGGCGTAATCGCTGGCGTAGCGCTGGTGTTCCTGTTGCTGGCTTATCTGGTTTATGCCTTGATACATGCGGAGGCATTCTGATGGCAGCTCAAGGATTTTTACTCATCGCGAGCTTTATTCTGCTACTGATGCTCCTGGCTCGTCCGCTGGGAACAGCGCTGGCGACGATGATCAACGATGTCCCGTTACCGGGACTTGCCGATATCGAACGCGGATTATGGCGTGTTGCGGGCATTCGTTCGCAGGAGATGAACTGGTATCAATATTTATTCGCCATCCTGCTGTTTAACGCGCTGGGTCTGGTGGCGCTGTTTGCGTTGCTTATGTTCCAGGGCTTCCTGCCGCTTAATCCGCAGCACCTACCCGGCTTGTCCTGGGATCTGGCGCTGAATACGGCAGTGAGTTTTGTCAGCAACACCAACTGGCAGGCCTATGCTGGGGAAGCTACCATGAGCTATCTCAGCCAAATGGTGGGGCTGGCGGTGCAAAACTTCCTCTCCGCCGCCACCGGCATCGCGGTGATCTTTGCCCTTACTCGCGCTTACGCCCGACAGAAAGTCAGCACGCTTGGTAACGCCTGGATCGACCTGACCCGCATCACCCTCTGGCTGCTGCTGCCCATTTCGCTGCTGATTGCGCTGTTCTTTATTCAGCAGGGCGTGCCGCAGAGCTTTGCGCCGTATCAGGGTTTTACATCGCTTGAAGGGGTACGCCAGATGCTGCCGATGGGGCCGGTCGCCTCGCAGGAAGCGATTAAAATGCTGGGTACCAACGGCGGCGGCTTCTTTAACGCCAACTCGGCGCACCCGTTTGAAAACCCGACCGCGCTGACCAACATGGTGCAGATGCTGGCGATCTTTTTGATCCCGGCTGCGCTGTGTTTCGCCTTCGGTGAGGTCGTGGGCGATCGCCGCCAGGGGCGGGCCATCCTGTGGGCGATGACGCTTATCTTTATCGTCTGCGTGGCGGTCGTCATGTGGGCCGAAACTCGCGGCAATCCGCATCTTTTAAGCCTCGGTGCCGACAGCAGTCTGAATATGGAAGGCAAAGAGAGTCGCTTCGGCATTCTCGCCAGCAGCCTGTTCGCCGTGGTCACTACCGCCGCTTCCTGCGGGGCGGTCAACGCGATGCATGACTCCTTTACCGCGCTGGGCGGGATGGTGCCGATGTGGTTAATGCAGATTGGCGAAGTGGTGTTCGGCGGCGTTGGCTCGGGGCTATATGGCATGCTGCTGTTCGTGATGCTGGCGGTATTTATCGCCGGGCTGATGATTGGCCGCACGCCGGAGTACCTCGGTAAGAAAATCGATGTCCGCGAAATGAAGATGATTGCGCTGGCCATTCTGGTTACACCAACGCTGGTGCTGCTCGGTACGGCGCTGGCGATGATGACCGAGGCCGGGCGCGCGGGGATGTTTAACCCCGGTCCGCACGGCTTCAGCGAAGTGCTGTACGCCGTTACCTCGGCGGCTAACAACAACGGTAGCGCCTTTGGTGGCTTAAGCGCGGCAACGCCATTCTGGAATCTGCTGCTCGCGTTTTGCATGCTGGTCGGTCGCTTCGCGGTCATTATTCCGGTGATGGCCATTGCCGGTTCGCTGGTAACGAAGAAAATTCAGCCTGCCGGTACCGGTACGCTCGCCACCCACGACGCGCTGTTTATCGGACTGCTGATTGGTACCGTACTGCTGGTCGGTGCGCTGACCTTTATCCCCGCGCTGGCGCTCGGCCCGCTGGCGGAACACTTTTCCTTACTTTAAGCGATAGCGGAGCAACCTGTTATGAGTCGCAAATCATTAGCCCTGCTGGAGCCGACGCTGGTGCGCCAGGCGCTGCTGGACGCCGTGAAAAAACTTAGCCCGTCAGTACAGTGGCGTAACCCGGTGATGTTTATCGTCTGGATTGGCAGCCTGTTAACCACCCTGCTCGCCATCGCCATGGCAAGCGGACAGATCGCGGGCAGTGCCGGGTTTACCGCCACCGTCAGTATCTGGCTGTGGTTCACCGTACTGTTTGCCAACTTCGCCGAAGCGATGGCTGAAGGCCGCAGTAAAGCGCAGGCCAATAGCCTTAAAGGGGTACAAAAGACCTCATTTGCCCGCAAACTACGCGCGCCGCAGCACGATGCGCAAATTGATCATGTGCCCGCCGAAGAGCTGCGCAAAGGCGACGTGGTGCTGGTCGAGGCAGGGGATATTATTCCCTGCGATGGCGAAGTTCTCGAAGGCGGCGCATCGGTAGATGAAAGCGCCATTACCGGCGAATCTGCGCCGGTTATCCGTGAATCCGGCGGCGACTTCGCCTCGGTGACAGGCGGGACGCGTATTCTTTCCGACTGGCTGGTGATCCGCTGTAGCGTTAACCCCGGCGAAACGTTCCTTGACCGGATGATCGCCATGGTTGAAGGGGCACAGCGGCGCAAAACGCCGAACGAAATTGCGCTGACCATCCTGCTTATCGCCCTGACTCTGGTATTTCTGCTCGCCACCGCCACCATCTGGCCCTTCTCCGCCTGGAGCGGTAACGCGGTGAGCGTCACGGTACTGGTGGCGCTGCTGGTGTGCCTGATCCCAACCACCATCGGCGGCCTGCTGTCAGCCATCGGCGTCGCCGGGATGAGCCGGATGCTCGGCGCTAACGTGATCGCCACCAGCGGTCGCGCGGTCGAAGCGGCGGGCGATGTCGACGTGCTGCTGCTGGACAAAACCGGCACCATCACGCTCGGCAACCGCCAGGCCTCGGCGTTCCTGCCCGCTCAGGGCGTGGAGGAGAAAACCCTTGCCGATGCCGCCCAGCTCTCTTCGCTGGCAGATGAAACCCCGGAAGGTCGCAGTATCGTGGTACTGGCAAAGCAGCGCTTTAATCTGCGCGAGCGCGATCTGCAATCACTGCACGCCACCTTCGTGCCGTTTACCGCCCAGACCCGGATGAGCGGCATCAATATTGACCAACGCATGATCCGCAAAGGTTCAGTCGATGCCATTCGTCGCCACGTGGAAGCCAACGGCGGCCACTTCCCAGCCGATGTCGATAAACAGGTTGAAGAGGTCGCGCGCCTCGGCGCAACGCCGCTGGTGGTTGCCGAGGGCGAGCGGGTGCTGGGGATTATTTCGCTCAAAGATATCGTCAAGGGTGGTATTAAAGAGCGTTTTGCTCAACTGCGCAAAATGGGGATTAAAACGGTGATGATCACCGGCGATAACCGCCTGACCGCCGCCGCCATTGCCGCAGAGGCCGGGGTGGATGACTTCCTTGCCGAAGCCACGCCGGAAGCCAAGCTGGCGCTGATCCGCCAGTATCAATCCGAAGGGCGACTGGTGGCGATGACCGGTGACGGTACCAACGATGCCCCGGCGCTGGCGCAGGCCGACGTGGCGGTGGCGATGAACTCCGGCACCCAGGCGGCAAAAGAGGCCGGCAACATGGTGGATCTGGACTCCAACCCCACCAAACTGATCGAGGTCGTGCATATTGGTAAACAGATGCTGATGACCCGTGGCTCTTTAACCACCTTCAGTATTGCCAACGATGTGGCGAAATATTTTGCCATTATTCCGGCCGCGTTTGCCGCCGTCTATCCACCGCTGGCGATGCTTAACGTGATGCATCTGCATTCGCCTTCATCGGCGATTTTAAGCGCGGTAATTTTTAACGCGCTGATTATCGTCTTTCTGATCCCGCTGGCGCTGAAAGGCGTGAGCTATAAGCCGCTGTCGGCCTCGGCGATGCTGCGCCGTAATCTGTGGGTCTACGGCCTGGGCGGACTGCTGGTGCCGTTTATCGGCATCAAAGCTATCGACCTGTTACTGACCCTGACCGGGCTGCTGTAAGGAGATAATCATGTCAATAATTCGTCCGGCTCTTGTACTTTTTATTCTGTTAACGCTCATCACCGGCGGCGTCTATCCGCTATTAACCACCGCGCTGGGACAGTGGTGGTTTCCGCAGCAGGCCAACGGCTCGCTGGTGCGCATTGACGGCGAAGTGCGTGGTTCCCGCCTGATCGGTCAGAACTTTACCGCTGCGGGCTATTTCCAGGGCCGACCTTCCGCGACGGCGGAGGTGGCGGATAACCCGCTGGCTTCCGGCGGCAGCAACCTTGCCGCCAGCAATCCGGCGCTGGATAAAGCCATCAGCGAACGAGTACAGGCCCTGCGCGACGCCAACCCGGATGCAAATCCGACGGTGCCGGTTGAACTGGTGACCGCTTCAGCGAGCGGGCTGGATTACAGCCTGACCCCGGCCGCTGCGCTGTGGCAGGTACCTCGCGTCGCCAAAGCACGTCAGCTTAGCGTTGAACAAGTCAGCCAGTTGGTTGACGAGGCAACGCAAAAACCGTTGCTCAGTTTTCTCGGCCAACCTGTGGTAAATATACTGCAGCTGAATATGTCGCTGGATGCCCTAAAGGATAAGTGAAATGAGTGACGAGCCGCTGCGTCCGGACCCAGACCGCCTGTTACAACAAACCGCCTCTGCACATCGCGGAAAACTGAAGGTGTTTTTTGGTGCCTGCGCGGGGGTCGGTAAAACCTGGGCGATGCTGGCGGAAGCGCAGCGGCTGCGCGCCCAGGGGCTGGATATTCTGGTTGGCGTGGCAGAAACCCATGGGCGTAAAGAGACGGCGGCAATGCTTGAGGGGCTCAGCACCCTCCCCCTGCGCCGCCTTTCCCATCGCGGGCGCTACGTTAAAGAGTTTGACCTTGACGGCGCGCTGGCCCGCCGTCCGGCGCTGATCCTGGTCGATGAGCTGGCGCACAGCAACGCGCCCGGTTCGCGACATCCTAAACGCTGGCAGGACGTTGAAGAGCTGCTCGAAGCCGGCATCGACGTTTTTACTACTGTTAACGTCCAGCATCTGGAAAGCCTTAACGATGTGGTCAGCGGCATCACCGGCGTACAGGTGCGCGAAACCGTCCCCGACCCGTTTTTTGACGCCGCCGATGATGTGGTTCTCGTCGACCTTCCCCCCGACGATCTCCGCCAGCGGCTTAATGAAGGCAAAGTTTATATCGGCGGTCAGGCTGAGCGGGCTATCGAAAACTTCTTTCGCAAAGGCAACCTGATTGCCCTGCGCGAGCTGGCGTTGCGCCGTACCGCCGATCGGGTCGATGAGCAGATGCGCGCCTGGCGCGACCGTCAGGGCCAGGAAAAGGTCTGGCACACCCGCGACGCCATTTTGCTGTGCATTGGCCATAATACCGGTAGCGAAAAGCTGGTCCGCGCCGCCGCCCGACTGGCTGCCAGGCTGGGTAGCGTCTGGCATGCGGTGTATGTTGAAACCCCTTCTTTGCATCGTCTGCCGGAAGCAAAGCGACGGGCAATTCTGGCGGCGCTTCGGCTGGCGCAGGAGCTGAGGGCAGAAACTGCCACTCTCTCCGATCCTTCGGAAGAGAAGGCCGTTCTGCACTACGCCCGCGAACATAACCTCGGCAAAATAGTCATTGGCCGCCAGCAAAAAAGACGCTGGTGGGATCGCAGCGGTTTTGCCGATCGTCTGGCCCGGCACGCGCCGGATCTCGATCTGGTCGTCATCGCGCTGGATGAAAAGACCGCCCCTCTGCCCGCTCGCGCCAGCGATGGCCGCACGGCGATGGAAAAATGGCGTTTGCAGGTTCAGGGCTGCGTGGTCGCCATCGCGCTGTGCGCGGTCATTACCGTGGTGGCGATGCAGTGGTTAATGGCCTTCGAAGCCGCCAACCTGGTGATGCTGTATCTGCTCGGGGTGGTGATTATCGCCCTCGTGTATGGCCGTTGGCCGTCGGTACTGGCGACGGTGGTGAACGTGGTCAGCTTTGACCTGTTCTTTGTTGCGCCGCGCGGTACGCTGGCTGTTTCCGATGTGCAGTATCTGCTGACTTTTGGCGTGATGCTGACCGTCGGACTGCTTATCGGCAATCTAACCGCTGGCGTGCGCTATCAGGCGCGGGTGGCGCGCTATCGCGAACAGCGCACCCGTCATCTTTACGAAATGTCAAAAGCGCTGGCGGTGGGCCGCAGCCATGAGGATATCGCCACCACCAGCGAGCGATTTATTGCCTCGACGTTTCAGGCGCGCAGCCAGCTGCTGCTGCCCGATGATGCCGGAAGACTCTCGCCGCTAACCCAGCAAACCGCAGCCATCACCTGGGATGACGCTATTGCCCGCTGGAGCTTCGATAAAGGCCAGCCCGCCGGAGCTGGTACCGACACCCTTCCCGGCGTGCCCTATCAGATTCTGCCGCTAAAAAGCGCCGCCCGTACCTGGGGATTGCTGGTGGTAGAACCGGATAATTTGCGCCAGCTAATGATCCCCGAGCAACAGCGTCTGCTGGAAACCTTCACTCTGCTGGTCGCCAGCGCGCTGGAGCGGCTGACGTTAACCGCCAGCGAAGAGCAGGCTCGGCTGAACAGCGAACGCGAAAGCCTGCGAAACTCGCTGCTGGCGGCGCTGTCACATGATTTGCGCACCCCGCTGACGGTGCTGTTTGGTCAGGCGGAGATCCTGACGCTCGATCTCGCCAGCGAGGGTTCGAAGCATGCCCCACAGGCCAATGAGATTCGCCAGCATGTGCTGAACACCACCAGGCTGGTCAATAATCTGCTCGATATGGCGCGGATCCAGTCCGGCGGCTTTAATTTGCATAAAGAGTGGTTAACCCTGGAAGAGGTGGTCGGCAGCGCTTTGCGTATGCTGGAGCCGGGTCTCGGCGGGCGGCATATTCAGCTTGCGCTGCCGGACCCGCTACTGCTGGTACACGTTGACGGTCCGCTATTTGAACGGGTGCTGATTAATCTGCTGGAAAATGCGGTGAAATACGCCGGGCCGCAGGCGCAAATCGGCATTGCGGCGCATACCGATCCGCATAATTTGTTTCTGGAGGTCTGGGATAACGGGCCCGGTATCCCAGCGGGGCAGGAACAGGCTATCTTTGATAAGTTCGCTCGCGGCAATAAGGAGTCGGCAATTCCCGGCGTCGGCCTGGGGCTGGCGATTTGTGAGGCCATTGTCGAAGTCCACGGCGGGACGATTAGCGGCGCAACGCGTCCGGAAGGCGGTGCCTGTTTCCGTGTTACACTGCCGCGAGAAGCGCCCCCTGAACTGAAAGAGTTAGCCGAGGAAATGTGATTAACGTTTTGATCATCGAAGACGAAAACGCTATCCGCCGCTTTCTGCGCACCGCGCTGGAAGCCGACGGCATGCGGGTATTTGAGGCGGAAACGCTGCAACGCGGGCTGATTGAAGCCGCCACCCGCAAGCCGGATTTAGTCATTCTCGATCTTGGCCTGCCCGATGGTGACGGCAACGCGTTTATTCGCGAAGTTCGCCAGTGGAGCCAAATGCCGATTATCGTGTTATCGGCACGCACCGAGGAGCAGGATAAAATCGCCGCTCTCGACGCCGGTGCCGATGACTATCTGAGTAAACCTTTTGGTATTGGCGAGCTGCAGGCGCGGTTGCGGGTGGCCATGCGTCGCCACGCGGGTGCGCAGGCCGACGAGCCGCTGGTACGTTTTGCCGATATTGAGGTGGATATCCCCGCTCGCCGCATCGTTCGCGGCGACGAAGAGATCCACCTGACGCCAATCGAATTTCGTCTGCTGGCAGTATTGTTAAATAATCTTGGCAAGGTGCTGACCCAGCGACAGCTGCTCAATCAGGTCTGGGGACCGAATGCGGTGGAGCATAGCCACTATCTGCGGATTTATATGGGACACCTGCGGCAAAAGCTGGAGGTTGACCCGGCGCGACCGCAGCATTTGCTCACCGAAACGGGGATCGGTTACCGGTTTATGCCGTAGCCGTTGCCCCAGGTTGCGATCGCGTGTCGATGGTTTCCCGGGGCGCTGTGCTCAGTCGGGCTACCTGACCGCCATCTGCCGGTCAGGTAGCCCGGACAGGCGCATCGCGCCGCCTCCGGGAGATACCCGCGATTATTGCCCGTAATAGGCCCCTGCCCCATGCTTGCGTAAATAGTGCTTATCCAGCAGCGTCGACGAAACCGGCTGCTCCTCGCTCACCAACTGGCGGGTCCACATATTCATGTAGGCAATCTCTTCCAGCACCACCGCATTATGCACCGCGTTCGCCGGATCTTTTCCCCACGCAAAAGGGCCGTGACCATGCACCAGTGCGGCAGGCACGCTGAGAGGTTCGATATCCTGCATCCTGAACGTTTCAATAATCACGTGGCCGGTATTGGTTTCATAATCACCGAGAATTTCATCGTCGTTTAGCGGGCGGGTGCAGGGAATTGGCCCATAAAAATAGTCGGCATGGGTGGTCCCCATCGCCAGCAGCGGCCTGCCCGACTGCGCCCAAATCGTCGCGTGGCGTGAGTGCGTATGCACAATCCCGCCCACGCCGCTAAAGGCTTTATACAGTTCAAGATGCGTCGGCGTATCGGATGAAGGCTTGTAGCGCCCTTCCACCACTCGCCCAGTTGCCAGTTCAACCACCACCATATCGTCAGCCGACATCACATCGTATTCCACGCCGGAAGGCTTAATCACCACCAACCCCGCGTCGCGATCGATGCCGCTGACGTTGCCCCAGGTAAAGGTGACAAGATTAAATTTCGGCAGCGCCAGATTGGCGTCAAGAACCGTCTGCTTGAGTTTATCCAGCATACTTCACTCCTGAATTCACATTGGCTTCATACTGCGGGACAAGAAAACCCTGCTGGTATTTATCCGTTAACCACGCTTTGGCCTCGGCAATTCTCTCGCTATCCTGCCCGTCATTTTTAGCCCACATCTCAATCAGCCATGCGCCGCGATAGTTCAGCGCGGCAAGCGAGCGGAAAATCTCGCTGAAATCCACGCAGCCGGTGCCGAACGGCACATCGCGGAACTGCCCCAGCGAGGCGTGTGAAACGGGCTGGGTGTCCTTCAAATGGATGGCGCTGATTTTATGAATGCCTTTACTCAACTCTTCAGGAACATCGTTTTGCCACGCACTTAAGTTGCCAACGTCCGGATAGACGCAGAACCACGGGCTACAGACCTTGCGCTCCAGATCCAGCCAGCGGGAGATATTGCTCATAAAGGCGGTGTCCATGATCTCCATCGACAACATGATTTGCGCCTTCGCCGCTTCAGCCACCGCCCAGTTAATCCCTTCAATAAAATATTCGCGAGTTTGCGCGGAGGAGGATTCGTAGTAAACGTCATAGCCTGCCAGCTGGATATTGCGGATCCCGACGTGGCTGGCAAAGTCCAGCGCATCAAGCATCAGTTCGCGCGCCTTTAACCGGGTGTCACGGTTGACGCTACCAAAAGGATGGCTGCGGTGCGCGGAGAGGCACATGCTCGGCACATCGATGCCGCTATTAATTTTGTCAGCAACGAACGCCAGCCTCTGGCCACGGTTCCAGCGTAGTCGGGCCTGACGTTCCGGGCTCTCATCAACAGAGATTTCGAGGAAATCAAACTCCAGATTTGCTGCCAGTTCGAAGCGTTTTGGCCAGTCCAGCGTAGCGGGTAGCGCTTTTTCATAAATACCAAGTCTGGGCTTCATTGTACCGCTCCCGTCGCCCTGGAGAGGCTTTGCGCAACCTGTAAATAACGGGCATAGCCTTCACGCAGCTGCTGATGTCGTTTGGCATCCGGCTGGTAACAAACGACTTCCGGCTGCGTCGCCTGGATAGCTTCGCTGAAATTGGCATAGGCACCGGTTCCGGCAGCCGCGCATAATGCAGCCGCGCGACATCCGGCCTGTTCAATATCCACCACTTCCAAAGGGAGGTTGGAGGCATCGGCATACATCTGCGTCCAGCCTTTCGACTGGCTTGGGCCGCCGGTGAAGCGAATTTTTTGAATATCCTGATTGAGCTCAATAATGCGGTCCTGGTGCACCAGGTGGGAAAAGACGATCCCGCGATAGATGGCCGCAATAATGTCTTTTTTGGTGTGATGACCCGCCAGGCCGACCAGCGCACCGGGGAGATCCATCGCCAGATTGGAACCAAACAGATACGGTAAAAAGACCAGATTGCTGTCGGTATCTTCCGCGATCCAGCTTTCGAAATGCTCATAGCAGTGGTCATCATCAGGAAAGAACTGTTTCACAAACCAGGAGAGATTACTCGCCGAGGTCGGGCTGCCCTCATGAACAAAATATTTCCCCGGAATGCAGTATTTCCCCCAGATATACGGGAAGTCGCTGGCAATAATATTATCCGTCACCGAGGTGGCAATACTCCACGTTCCTGCCACCGCGCTGAGGGTATCAGCCCGATCAATCCCCGAAGAAACGGCGGAGGCAACCACATCGAAAAAGCCGCCGAAGACCGGCGTGCCAGGACACAGCCCGCAGTCCAGTGATGCCTGCAGGGTAATGTGGCCTACGCAATCCGTTGAGTTCACCACCGGCGCGGTTTTATCCACCACTTCCTCAATGCCAAATAGCGCCATCATGTCGCTGTCGTAGCGGGAGGTGAACTGGTTATAAAAATTGCTGCCGGAAATATTGGTAATTTCCGCCGTCGCTTCGCCGGTCAGGCGGAAACGGATGTAGTCGTGGACCATCAAAACGGCATCGATTCTGTCGTAATTGGCCGGCTCATACTCTTTAAGCCACGCCAGCAGCGACACCGGATGTCCGGTCCACAGCTGCTGTAATCCTTTCGGATAAGCCAGCTTGTCGATACCTTCGCGATACCATTTTTTGACAAACTCCAGCGCCCGGGTATCGGATGAAATAATCCCGTTGCGTACCGGCTCGCCTTTTTTATCAATCGCGTAAAGCCCCTTACCGTGCGAGGAAAAACCGATCCCGCCAATACTTAACGGCGGCACCTGGCTTTCATACATCACTTTTTTAATCACACTGCAAACGGTATCCCACAGTTCATGCATATTCCGCTCGGTAAAACCCGGCTGTTCGGATAACACCTGCGCATATTGCGACGCGACGTGGATCTCTTGCCCTAGTTCATTATAGATACCGGCTTTGGTCACCGTCCCGCCGATATCGACTCCGATAAAATTCATATCCCTTCACCCCACAATGAAAATGATTTAGCGTCTGGCAGAGCTAATAAAAGTGGCGCCCCAAATAATGAGCCCTTTCACTACATACTGGACATAAGGCGAGATCCCCAGAAGATTTAAGCCATTATTCAGTACCCCGAGCATCATCGCGCCAATTAACGTACCAATAATCATTCCTCGCCCACCGGCAATAGACGCGCCGCCGAGCACAACTGCGGCAATAGCATCCAGTTCAAAACCAACGCCGGCATTAGGCTGACCGCTCATGACGCGCGAGGTAAAAATAAGCCCGGCGAAACTGGCGGTAAAACCACTAATAACGTAGACCAGCAACTTATAATATTTAACCCGCAGACCGCTCAGGCGTGCCGCCTCTTCGTTCCCCCCCAGGGAGTAGACATAGCGACCGAACGGCATATGGTTCAGGACGATATAAAATATGATATATAAAACCACCATCAGAATAATCGGCACCTGAATACCGAACAGATATTCACGGCCCCAAAAGGCAAATGAATCAGGTAATCCAGAGATGGGATAGCCACCGGTATAAATCAGCGCCAGGCCCTTGGCAATAATCATCGCCCCGAGAGTGACGATAATGGGCGGCATCTTGCCATAAGCGGTTAAAAAGCCGTTAATCGCGCCAAAAGCCACGCCGGAACACAAGCCGATAAGGATGGCTAACCATGGGTCTAAGCCATAATACTTCATTAACCCCGCCATCAGCGTACCGGCCAGCGCCATCACCGCGCCGACGGAGAGGTCGATACCACCGGTCAGAATTGCAAACGTCATGCCGATGGCGATAATGGCATTAATTGAAACCTGGCGGGCGACGGTCGAGAGGTTATCTACTGTTAAAAAGTAATCATTAAAAATAGCCATACAGGAAAACAGTAATACCAGACCGACAAACGGCAGGAACGCGGGCATCTTTAATAATCCATGGAGGATTTTTTTATTTTTTTCAGGAGATGCAACTGGCGCTAATGATGCATTTTCATTACTCATTTAAGACTCCCTAAATAATATTACCGGCGGCATGCAGCATAATGACCGTGGAATTTATATTTTCATTTTCAAGTTCGGCAACGATATCGCCATCACGAAAAACCATGACGCGGTCGCTAACGCCAATCACTTCCGGCAACTCTGATGAAATCATAATTATCGAAATACCTTGTTCGGTAAGATTGCGCATAATTTGATAGATTTCAGATTTAGCCCCTACATCAATGCCGCGAGTTGGCTCATCAAAAATCAAAATATTGACATCATGATTTAACCAGCGGGAAATAACGACTTTCTGCTGATTACCACCGCTTAATGTTCCGACGGCGGTAAAAGCATCCGGCGTTTTTACCCCAACGTGACGAATTAAATGCTCAGCCGTTTTACGCTCTTCACCATCACGAATTAGCGAATAGTGGCAAGTATGCTTGTTGAGCCAGATATTATCTTTAACTGAAAAACCTAGCACCAGCCCCTGAGTTTTACGGCTTTCAGGCAATAAGCCAATGCCCAGCTGTAGAGCCTGATCGGTGGACTTTATCGAGACCTCTTTCCCCGCCAGACGGACATGTTTTTTAAAGCATTTATCCGCGCCGGTCAGCGCCAGAATCGCTTCTGAACGCCCCGACCCCACGAGTCCGGCGAGGCCTAAGATTTCGCCTTTGCGCAGCGTTAATCGGTTCACTTTGCTGCTTTCGGTAAGCTGAATTTCCGCATCCAGCAGAAGATCATGATTCTCCAGCGTCCGTCGCTCCGGATAGATATTCTCCACCTCGCGGCCAACCATCATCTGGATCATCTCCGCGAGATCGATATCATCAACCTTCGCTGAACCGATGTATTTCCCATCACGCAAGATGCTCAGGCTGTCGCAAATCTCGTAGATTTCCTCAAGATGGTGAGAGATGAAGAACATGCCCACGCCTTTCGCTTTTAAATCGCGCATCACGCGAAAAAGGTGTTCCGCTTCGCTTGGGGTTAAGGTGGCAGTCGGTTCATCGAGGATCAGAATACGGGCATCCAGCGAGAGCGCTTTGGCAATTTCCACGAACTGCTGCTCAGCCACGCTGAGATGGCAAATTTGCTCATCGGGATCCAGCGTCACGCCGAGCTCTTTAAAGATCCTGAGAGCCTCGCGGCGCATGGTTTTACGGTCTAATAAACCAAATGGATT
This sequence comes from Klebsiella huaxiensis, assembly GCF_003261575.2. GTDB lineage: Bacteria > Pseudomonadota > Gammaproteobacteria > Enterobacterales > Enterobacteriaceae > Klebsiella > Klebsiella huaxiensis. The sequence goes on from NZ_CP036175.1 coordinate 4,148,123, forward strand.
CACTTTCTCGCGGTTGAGAAAAATATTCTCATAGGCATTAAGATAGGGAATAAGAGAAAATTCCTGAAAAATAATCCCAACGCCACACTGAATGGCATCGCGATAATTATGAAAATGCTGCTGCTTGCCATCAATAAAAATGTTGCCGGTATCCGGTTGATATATCCCACAGAGGATTTTCATCAACGTGGATTTACCCGCGCCATTTTCACCGAGTAAAGCATGCACCTCCCCTCGCCCAAGGGTAATATTGACATTATCGAGCGCCTTGACTCCGGGGAAGCTTTTACTGACATTTTTGACTTCCAGTAAGCTGGGCATGAACATCGCTCCATGACGACACGATAATATATCGTGCCATACTTTAATAAGAATCCACGACGGCCCACGAACTTAATCGCGAGCCGTTATGGAGTAATAACGCTCTTACCAATGGAAATCTTTGGCGTTTGTTTTATCAATAAGCTTCACATCAACAGGAATCTCTTTCGGAATATTCGCGCCCCAATGTTTAGCCAGCGCAATACCTAAACCGATACGTAACTGGTCGCGCGGGAACTGCGCGGCAGTGGCAATAAATGGCGTATTGCCTTTAGCAATTTCAGCTACCGCTTCCGGCGAACCGTCAACGCTAACTAATTTCACATCACGGCCGGAAGACTGAATAGCCGCCAGCGCACCAAGAGAGCCAACGTCGTTAACGCTGAAAATACCGTTGAGCGTTGGATTGGATTGCAACATATTTTCCGTCACGCTCATGGAGGTATCGCGTTCTTGCTTGCCGTTCAGTTTGGTAATGACTTTAATATTAGGATGCTTTTTCATCGCATCTTCAAAACCACGAACGCGTTCCAGAATAGGTACCACGGGAATGCCATCGAGAATCGCGACGTTGCCTTTATCCCCCAGCGCTTTGGCTAAATGCTCACCGGCAATAAAACCTGCGTCATAGTTTTTAGAACCGACAAATGAGTCAATAGGCCCGTTTGCCTGAGCATCAATCGCTACCACCACCACACCTGCTTTTTTCGCCGCCAGAACTGCCGTTTCCGCGCCTACGCTATCAGCTGGGTTGATCAGCAGAATATCAATTTTCTTCTGCAACATATCCTCAACGTCGCTAATCTGCTTGGAGACATCATGCGCAGCATCAGCAGTATATACAGTGGCATTAATATCTTTCGCCGACTGCTCAAGTGATTCTTTCATGGTGACAAAATATTCGTTATTCAATTCCTGGAACGACATACCGATAGTTAGCGGCTTAGCATTAACGCAGGCGACCATACTCATCGCCAGAAGTCCTGAGAGTAATGCTTTCGTATTCAATTTTACAGGCATTCAATATCTCCTTTTTGAGTTATGCGCTAAAGGATAAAGATTATCCTTTAGCGTTTTCATGGTACGAATGTTGCCTGATAGCCTGAGCAATAAATTAACGACCGGTAGACATCATCAGACCACCGATATTTACCCCAGTTATCACCATGATACAAATCCAGTATTTATTTAGCCTCCATTTATTTCAATGTAGTGACACTCAAAATAAATGAAACTATTTAATTTTTAAATTTTTATGGTTTAATAACGACCTTGATAGAATCCAGCGATTTTGCCATTTCAAACGCCGCTTTCCACTCATCGATAGAATAGAAATGAGTGACGACACCTTTCGCAGTCAGCAGGCCGCGCTCAAAGAGATCGATGGCGATTTCATAGCTGTACGGGCCAAGATGCGCACCGCGAATATCCAGCTCTTTTCGGTCGCCAATGATCGACCAGTCGGCGGTGGTTTCTTTACCAAACACGCTGAACTCGACAAAACGACCCAGTTTACGAATCATCTCCAGTCCCTGGGTAACGCCAATCGGCGCGCCGGTAGCTTCAATGTAGACGTCGCAGCCGTAGCCTTCGGTCATGGCTTTAACAATGGCAACGGCGTCTTCTTTGGCTGCATTGATAACCACATCCGCACCAAACTCTTTCGCCAGCGCCAGACGGTCTTCCATGGTGTCGATCACCACCAACTTTTTCGGCGTCTTAAGATGCGCGACCTGTACCATGCACAGACCCAGCGGGCCGGCACCAGCGATAACAACAACATCATCCAGATCGATATCCCCACGGCGTACCGTATGGATAGCACAGGCCATTGGCTCGATAAGCGCCGCATCTTCTTCACTTAATGATTCGGGGATTTTGTGAATAATCGCCCTTTCGGAGAAGCGCATATATTCAGCCATACCGCCATCGGCAACATCCTTTTGAAAACCATAAATATCATGGGTTTCACACATCCAGTATTTCCCGGTTTTACAGAAGCGACATTCATGACAAGGTACAATCTGCTCCGCCAGAATACGATCGCCAATTTTTAATTTATATTTTTCTGCCGAGCCGGGGCCTAATTCAGCAACCCTGCCATAGAATTCATGTCCTGGCACCACTGGCGTTTTCACCCATGGGTTTTCACCCCAAAACATCGGTGCGCCGTCCTGGGCTTTGCAATCACCAGCACATATTCCACAGCCATCAACTTTAATAACCACTTCTTTTTCTTGTGCTACCGGGCGCGTAATCTTTTCAAAGCGGTAATCCTGGGGACCATGGCACACAACAGCTTTCATATCTTCAGGTAATTGTTCCATCGTAAACCTCATTTTCGGATAAGTAATGAAGATGGATAGTATTGCTGACGCAATTATCCTCCACCTGGCACAAGAGTCGTGAGATGATGATGCAAATGAATTATTACGTAGAGAGTTTAACTGGTCTCTACGATTTTCAAGCATTCCTGACGATAGATATCCTTTGGTAGCTTATTAGTAATAAGAACATCAATATCTGCCAGGTCACATATTTTATATAATGAATAACGTTCAAATTTACTGCTATCTACCATCAGAATTTTTTGGTCGGCCACTTTCAGCATTTCCTGTTTCAGACGCACGTTGACTTCATTGCTATCTTTGATTTCCAGGCCAGAATCAAGGCCCTGGCAAGAAAAGAACAGTTTATTGACCTTAAAGTTATTAATAATAAATTCAGCTACCGGCCCATGAAAATCGCCGTGTCTTTCAGAATATTCACCACCCACGCTGACAATTCTTATTTTCTTTCGGCAGGCCAATGTCTGAATAATATTTAATGAATTGGTAATTACCGTCAGTTCAATATCGGGCAACTGCCGTGCTAAAAACCAGCATGAACTGCTATTGTCCATAATAATGCATTCATGCTCATAAATGTACTGTAATGCGCTTTTGGCAATACGCATTTTTCGCTCTGGCTGCTCTTTTGTTCGCTTAATAAATGCTTCAGCTTTATCGACAAAATTCCCATTATTTGTGGGATTATCCACATCTAAAAATGATGCATTATTTTCTGAAATCATCGCGCCGCCAAAGCTACGGACCAATTTTTTATTTTTGGCGAGCACAGTTAAATCTCGGCGAATAGTTTCTGGAGACACGCCAAATATTCTCGACAATTCATTGACTCTAGCACAACCGTTTTCAACGACAAATTCCAGAATTAATGAGTGACGTTTAACTTGTAACATATAAGTTCTCAAGAAAGCATCCAGGATTTAATGACATAAATGTAACAAAATCATCCATATCATTAAGTGATTCAAATCATACAAAATCAAAACAAGCGTTCAGATTTTTTTAATTTGAAGTTGATCATATATTTAAAGAAAATTGCATTTCTTAAGATTGGATTTTGTGACAATGGTAGCAAAATATAACTTCATTGATGCCCAGGCACTCAACTTCAATCTACAGAATGGGCAAACCCGGTCAAAAAAATAATACCCGTTTGTGCCCGATTCAGTCATTGCAGAATGCGCATAATCTATATTGTCGCGATAGCAGGTCAAATAACCTCGTGGTCAAACCTTACGGCAGCGCCATAGCGTCACCACTTTCGCCGCTTCCGAGAGTAGTAAAAGCCCGATAAAGAACACTATCCCCTTGAACCCCATTTCACGCAGCATCCATAACACCAGCGAAAGCGACGGCAGCATAAAGACCAGCCGTAACGGCGTTTGCGCCCATGTCAGCCACAGGGCATAGCGGCTCTGACGCAAGAATAGAATCATCGACACGGGAATGCTGATTATCAACAAAAAATTAAGCGGGAACAGCCAGGCGGCCGCGGAGCCGTAGGTATGCAGGAGCTGGAGATATGCGAGGATATCGTCGTAGAACGGTACGCGTCGGTGATAGAGGTTCCAGCCGACAAACTCAATGAGATAAAAAAGATCCATCCCAGCCCAAAACCAAAAGACTTTTTTACGTTTCAGTTTCATCGCACTCCTTGCGAAAAAAACAGGCCCTGAAAAGGGCCTGATTATGATGATGACTTAGCTTATGCGTTTTTCAGCACTTCGCTGACAATCTCCACCGCTTCTTTCTCAATCTGCTGACGGTGCTCAGCGCCAAGGAAGCTTTCACAGTAGATTTTGTAAGCGTCTTCAGTACCTGACGGACGCGCAGCAAACCAGCCGTTCTCGGTCATCACCTTCAGACCGCCAATTGCCGCACCGTTGCCCGGAGCCGCGGTCAGACGCGCGGTAATCGGGTCACCGGCCAGCGTGCTGGCGCTTACCATTTCCGGAGAGAGCTTAGACAGCGCTGTTTTCTGGGCAGAAGTTGCTGAAGCCTGCAGACGGTTGTAGCTTGGCGCGCCGAAACGTGCTGCCAGTTCATCATAGTGCTGCTGCGGGTTTTTCCCGGTCACCGCGGTGATTTCCGCCGCCAGCAGGCACATGATGATGCCGTCTTTGTCGGTAGACCATGGCGTGCCGTCGAAACGCAGGAACGAAGCGCCCGCGCTCTCTTCGCCGCCGAAGCCGAAGCTACCGTCGAACAGACCATCAACGAACCATTTAAAACCAACCGGTACTTCCACCAGCTTGCGGCCTAAGTCATTCACAACGCGGTCGATCATTGCCGAGGAGACCAGAGTCTTACCGACAGCAACATCTTTGCCCCACTGCGGGCGATGCTGGAACAGGTAGTTAATCGCCACCGCCAGGTAGTGGTTCGGATTCATTAACCCGGCTGGCGTCACGATACCGTGGCGGTCGTAATCCGGGTCGTTAGCGAAGGCCAGGTCGAACTTGTCGCGCAGCGCCAGCAGGCCCGCCATGGCGCACTCGGAGGAGCAGTCCATGCGGATCGCGCCGTCTTTATCGAGGTGCATAAAGCGGAAAGTCTGATCGACATTATCGTTAACGATAGTCAGGTTCAGCTTGTAGTACTCAGCAATGCGTTTCCAGTACTCAATACCGGAGCCGCCAAGCGGATCAACACCCAGCGTCAGGCCCGCTTTCTGGATAGCCGCCATATCGACGATATCCGCCAGCCCTTCGATAAACGGCTGTACTAAATCCTGCTCTTTCACATGACCTGAGGCCAGCGCCGCATCAAGAGAAATACGCTTCACGCCCTGCAGACCAGCAGCCAGCAGTTCGTTAGCGCGGTTTTCGACAACTTTGGTCACGTTGGTATCAGCCGGGCCACCGTTCGGCGGATTGTACTTGATACCACCGTCTTCCGGCGGGTTATGGGACGGAGTGATGACGATGCCGTCAGCCTGTGGGCCGCCTTTCTTGTTGTGCACCAGAATCGCATTAGAAATCGCCGGCGTCGGGGTGAAACCGTTATTTTCCTGAACGATGACATCAACACCGTTCGCCGCCAGCACTTCCAGTACAGAAATGAAAGCGGGTTCGGATAGTGCATGGGTGTCCTTCCCGACGTAGCATGGGCCGGTGATCCCGTTCTTTGCGCGGTCTTCAGCAATTGCCTGGGCAATCGCCAGAATATGCTGCTCGTTGAAGTTGTGGCGCGCTGCGCTGCCGCGATGGCCGGAGGTACCAAACTTCACCGCATGTTCCGCATTGCCCACTTCTGGCTTCAGCACATAGTACTGGGCGGTCAGCTGGGCGACGTTAATCAAATCACTCTGTTGCGCAGGTTGACCTGCGCGCTTATCGATTGCCATTGCCTGATCCTTCTGGTGCAAAAGTTAAATGACTAGATCGTACCGCAAACCTTTTCGATCAATTCAGCAGGGAACTGCATTGACTGCATGATATGTTCAATCATGCTGCATTTGCGGCCGGTATTGGTATTTGTAATAACCCACCACGGCGTGCCCGGAACCTGCTTAGGTTTTGTCTGATTACCATTTTTCTGTAGCGTCCGCTCATCTTCAGCGAAATAGACGCGAGTGCGCCCATGCAGAGACTCGGTCGCCTCGGCAAACGCTTTACTGTCTAAGGAATAGAGGGTAGTCAGAACCAGCATGAAACGGTTTACCGCGCGTTTTTGTTCGGCGTACTCATCAGATAGCAGCAGCTCGCGCATGGCGCGGACTTTATCCTTCAGAGGATTGGCGGGTTTCACTTCAACGACAGGCGTTGGCGCCGGAGCCGGAACGACTTTCGCTACCGGTGCGGCAGGCTGGGAAACGGCGGAAAACTTCAACATGCGCCGTAAAATGTCGGATGCACTCTCGCCAATATGCTTGGTGTGGCTGGCAATATAGCTATAGAGTTCATCATCAACTTCAATTGTTTTCATCTTAATCCAGTACGATATCTTTTCTGAATACAAGTTGTCGGGATTATAAGGACAAATCCCAACCGCGGATAGCGTCAAACCAGGATGGCGGTAAAACTCGGAAATCTTCCGGGTCTTGCAGCCGGATGGCAGAATGTCCAACATAATACCCTAACCCGACGGAGCGAAAAAAAGAACTTTGCCATGAAATTAAATAGCCGAGCGCAATCTGCACAGAATCCGCACAATAATCCCCCTATCGTCCTGGTCCATGGCCTTTTTGGCAGTCTGGATAACCTTGGGATCCTCGCCCGCGATCTGGTCGCTGACTACGATATTTTACAGGTCGATATGCGAAATCACGGTCTTTCCCCGCGCGCGCCAGAGATGACCTATGCCGCGATGGCTCAGGATTTGATTGATACTCTCAATGAATACCAAATAGAAAAAGCGACCTTTATTGGTCACTCAATGGGCGGTAAGGCGGTCATGGCGCTGAGCGCAATGGCCCCGGAGCGCATCGCTGGCCTGGTTGCGATTGATATTGCCCCTGTGGATTATCACGTTCGTCGCCATGATGAAATCTTCGCCGCCATCAATGCCGTGACCGACGCGGGTGCCGCAACGCGTCAACAGGCGGCAGCGGTGATGCGCGAACACCTCAATGAAGAAGGCGTGATTCAGTTTCTGCTGAAATCCTTTGTGGAAGGTCAGTGGCGGTTTAACGTGCCGGTATTGTGGGAGCAATATGACAATATCGTCGGCTGGCAAACCATCCCCGCCTGGCCGCATCCGGCGCAATTTATCCCCGGCGGTAACTCACCCTACGTAACCGATGCCTACCGTGAGGCTCTGCTGGCTCAATTCCCCCAGGCACGGGCCCATGTGATTGCCGGAGCCGGACATTGGGTACATGCAGAAAAACCAGAGGCCGTTTTACGGGCTATACGCCGTTATTTGACCTCCATAGCCGCGTAACTGGCTAAAATCTGCCCGACCGCGCGGCAGAATGCCCGTGGTCGTTGGCGCAGCCCCTCGCCTGATGTATTATGGCGGGCTATCTGCGTCGGCTATGCCCGACAGCTTGTTTCCCCCGAAGTCACTCTGAATCATGGCAAAAGAACAAACGGACCGTACGACATTAGATTTGTTCGCAACCGAGCGTCGGCCGGGTAGACCGAAAACCAATCCGCTTTCACGCGACGAACAGCTGCGTATCAACAAACGCAATCAGCTCAAGCGCGATAAAGTTCGCGGTTTGAAGCGCGTTGAGCTGAAGCTCAATGCCGATGCGGTTGATGCGCTCAATGAGCTGGCCGAAGCCCGCAACATGAACCGCAGCGATCTGATTGAAGAGATGCTGATGAACCAACTGGCGGCCCTGCGCAGCCAGGATAAAGCCTAAAACCCTCAAAAAATAAGCTTTCATGTAGCAGAGTGTGCAGTCGGGCGTGATTGCTGTTTCCGCGCCCTTCTCAGTTCTGCTATCATTGCCCCTATCTGTGGGCATTTAAGTCCCTACCACATCATTAAGTTTCAAGAGGTTATTTTACTCATGGCAATCATCGGCATCTTTTTTGGCAGCGACACCGGCAACACCGAAAATATTGCAAAAATGATTCAAAAGCAGCTTGGTAAAGATGTTGCTGATGTGCGCGACATTGCCAAGAGCAGCAAAGAAGATCTGCAAGCTCACGATATTCTGCTGCTCGGCATCCCAACCTGGTACTACGGTGAAGCACAGTGTGACTGGGATGATTTCTTCCCGACGCTGGAAGAAGTCGATTTCAACGGCAAACTGGTCGCGCTGTTTGGCTGCGGCGATCAGGAAGACTACGCTGAATACTTCTGTGATGCGCTGGGTACCATTCGCGACATCATCGAACCCCGCGGCGCCACTATCGTTGGTCACTGGCCGACCGCTGGATATCATTTTGAAGCATCTAAAGGTCTGGCAGATGACGACCACTTCGTGGGTCTGGCCATCGACGAAGACCGTCAGCCAGAACTGACTAACGAACGCGTGGAAAAATGGGTAAAACAGATTTCTGAAGAGCTACACCTCGAAGAAATCAAGAATGCCTGAGTCTAAACGGCGTTATCGTCAGATTTCGCCGAATTAATAGATAAAAGCAATCAAAGTTATAGCTACAAGTTTTTAACTTTTAATCACATATCTGTACAATGTCCTCTGATTTAACGAGGTCACGTGAAGCACTTTGTAGCCAGTGCCTCGTTTTTGACAGCATACAAGGCCCGATGCTTGCAGTTTTCATTTCACCATGGCAGTTCTATAATGAGACGCATTACATCGGGTGATTCTCTGTATTACTTCCGTTGATGGAAGTAGATCGTTTAGCAACAGGACAGATTCCGCATGACTGACAACAATACCGCATTAAAGAAGGCTGGCCTGAAAGTGACACTTCCGCGATTAAAAATCCTGGAAGTCCTGCAGGAACCGGATAACCATCATGTCAGTGCGGAAGACTTATATAAACGCCTGATTGATATGGGTGAAGAGATTGGTCTGGCAACCGTCTATCGCGTACTGAACCAGTTCGACGACGCCGGCATCGTCACCCGTCATAATTTCGAAGGTGGTAAATCCGTTTTCGAGCTAACGCAACAGCATCATCACGATCATCTGATTTGCCTTGATTGCGGCAAAGTGATCGAATTTAGCGATGACTCAATTGAAGCTCGTCAACGTGAGATTGCCTCCCGACACGGTATTCGCCTCACCAACCACAGCCTGTACCTGTACGGTCACTGTGCAGAAGGCGATTGCCGCGAAGATGAACATGCCCACGACGCGGTGGAAAAGTAATTCCCCGTTGCGTAAGCAGCAAAAAGCCAACCTGACGGTTGGCTTTTTTTATGGCTACGAAAAGTAAAAATCAGGGTTTCGTGTTGTTGCTACGAATCTCTTTCCAAATCTGGTCACAGCGCGACTGTACTGCCTGATCGTTACCGGTTTTACGCGCCTGGATACATTGCTGGTAATCCAGTACTCGCACGCTTTCCTGGGTGGCGAACTGCTGATGCTGCTTCTCTTGCTTCAGAACGTCTAATACGCTCTGGCAGGCTTCGACTTTATCTGGGTTACCTTCAGCAGTATTAATACAGGCGCTGTAGGCATCTTTTAACTTTGAATCCTCTTTCGGCGCTGGCGACTGCGTGCAGGCAACCAGACCTGCCGCCACAATGGCGACAAGCAATAGCTTCTTCATAATCGACCTCGGGAAATTGCGGCAGGATCACGCCCGCCGCACTGGCATCAGAAAATGGTGAATGGAGCAATAACCATGAACTTCACGTCGCGCTCATCCTGGAAGATGTTGCCGTAGCCGCCGCTCCAGCTTGGGATATCGGAGTGGTTGTCGTATTGAGTAAAGTGCAGTTTAAACAGCGTACCCTTCGCGCGTCCTTCCTGTACGGTGTACATCGCATCCAGGCTATAGGCTGACTCTTCCAGACGTTTGTCAGGGTTGTAGTAAGCATCAGGAGAAGACATTTTTCCTGGTTTTGCATCCCATGCATAAACATAGGACGCGCCGAAGGCCCAACCCGGCATATTCCAGTTCTTCATGTCATACATCGCACCGAAGAACACCGCTTTTTCACCGTTGGCGTTGAAGTCAGAGCGGTTATCCCACCAGACATCCAGACGACCGTTAGATGAGGCGTAAGTCGGCGTCATACGCTGCAGGAAGTAGCCCTGCTGACCATCGGCTTTAACCCAGGTTCCTTCCAGGCGCAGGTCGAGAACATCAGCAACCTTATAGCCAAAGGTCAATGCCTGCAGCCAGGCGGTACCATCATAAATATCGTTCGCCCCGCCGTTGCTGACTTTATCGCGAGTACCGTAGAACTGGTAGCTGGTGGTTAGCGGCGTGCCTGCGACATCAAATTTGTAGCTGGCCTTAGCGAAATACTGGTCGATGTAACCCTGTGCCTGACCAAATGCAGCTTCCAGCACGAGGTCATTTTTAAAATCATACTTGGCGCCGAGAGAGTGGAGATAATCAACCTTGGTTTTCTTGTCGTTCTGATAGAACTCATCCATCTCAATGTGCCACGGCGCTTTATATTCGTTTGTCCACATATAGGAGAAACTCAGCGCGCCCGCATCGCCGTAGTCAAAATTAGCACCGGCTTCAGCCCCCTGATAGGTACCCGGCATAAAGCTCCAGTGTGGAGCCAGCAAGGTTTGACCGGTAGGCTGGATATAGCCAGCACGCGCCCATGCCGGGCCAAATTTAAATTTGGCGGCTGCTTTGTACAGGCTGATCCCGCTCTTATCACCGGAATAGTCTTCATCGTAAGTTTTATTGCGTGAGGAGAAAGCGATTTCGTTCGGGTGGCCGCTATCACCGCTTTCGCCCATTTCGATGGCAGTAAAGGCGGCGATATCAATACCGAACATGTCGGCAGCATAGCCAGACTGAAAATCCAGGTTGGCGTTCCAGGTGGAATGAGAAAGGTTCGTCTGATAAGACTTATAGTTAGGGTTTTTTTCCTTATACTTAGTGCCATCCGGGGCAACTCGATCTACCGTTGGATTCAGATCTTTACGGTCACGTTCACGCTGCCAGTAATAGATGCCGCCGGTTAACGTTGAATCATCAATGAACCCTTCGGCTTTCGCATCCGGTACCATTGCAAAACCTGACAGTGCTGTCACACCGGCGATAGCCAGCGCCAGCGTACTACGTTTGCCACTAAACGTACGCATATGCATATCCTCTTTGACTTTTTAAAAACGCAGTTACCAAGGGCAACTAGCGAAAAAAATAAAATAAAACTGCTTAAAAAGTGGAGCGGTAAAATCCGCATAACCACTGGGTATAGACTATTTTTCGTGACGCGAATTATCAATCTCTTTCGATGATCAAAGATGAAGATTATGACAAAGCGCACATAATCTATGTCTTTTTGTTTCAGTCGTAGATGTCATGCATTTGACGTGGAAGTGCTTGCTATATCAGAAAAAATAGGCGTAATGAAAGCGATTACATGATTTTATAGAGGATGACCGGAGGGACAAATAGTTGTGATTATTACAATCTGTAAACAAGATTAATTCGCATCGCGAAAATATGATAATTTAATCCCCTGATTCTGAAATAAAAAAACGCCGCGATAAGCGGCGTTCTCAATAATGACGGTGAACTACGCGCCGGCTTTCGCCCAGGTGTCGCGCAGACCAACGGTACGGTTAAATACCAAATTGGTTGCGGTTGCATAGCGGCTGTCGAGGCAGAAGTAACCTTCACGCTCGAACTGGTATGCTTTTTCAGGCTGCGCCTGCGCTAGGCTTGGTTCAGCAAAACCCTGCTTGATAATCAGCGATTCCGGGTTCATGACCGACAGAAAATCATCAGCAGCACCGGGATTTGGCACGCTGAACAGACGATCGTACAGACGAATCTCTACCGGCAGCGCATGCGCTGCGCTCACCCAGTGAATCACACCCTTCACCTTGCGGCCATCAGCCGGATCTTTGCTCAGAGTGTCAGCATCGTAGGTACAGAAGATAGTGGTGATATTACCTTCCACGTCCTTCTCTACGCGCTCAGCTTTGATAACGTAAGCATTGCGCAGACGGACTTCTTTGCCCAGCACCAGACGCTTGTACTGCTTGTTCGCTTCTTCACGGAAATCCGCGCGATCGATCCAGATCTCGCCACTGAACGGTACTTCACGGCTGCCCATCTCCGGTTTGCTCGGATGATTCGGCATAGTCACCATTTCGCTACCGCCCTGCGGATAGTTTTCGATAACCAGCTTAACCGGGTCGATAACGGCCATCGCGCGCGGAGCGTTTTCGTTCAAATCCTCACGAATGCAGGATTCCAGCGAAGCGATTTCAATGGTGTTGTCTTGTTTGGTCACGCCGATGCGTTTGCAGAACTCACGGATGGATTCAGCGGTGTAACCGCGACGACGCAGACCGGAGATCGTCGGCATACGCGGGTCATCCCAACCTTCAACGTGCTTCTCGGTCACCAGCTGATTCAGCTTGCGCTTAGACATCACGGTGTATTCGAGGTTAAGACGCGAGAATTCATACTGACGCGGATGCACGGGGATACTGATGTTATCCAGCACCCAATCGTACAAACGGCGGTTATCCTGGAACTCAAGAGTGCACAGGGAATGGGTAATCCCTTCCAGTGCATCGCTGATGCAGTGGGTGAAGTCGTACATCGGGTAGATGCACCACTTGCTTCCGGTCTGGTGGTGATCGGCGAACTTAATGCGATACAACACCGGATCGCGCATCACGATAAACGGAGAAGCCATATCGATTTTCGCGCGCAGGCAGGCTTTCCCCTCGGCAAAACCACCGGTACGCATTTTCTCAAACAGCGCCAGGTTCTCTTCCACGCTGCGATCGCGATACGGACTATTTTTACCCGGCTCTTTCAGGGTCCCGCGATATTCACGGATTTCTTCCGCCGACAGTTCATCAACGTAGGCCAGACCTTTATTGATCAATTCAACCGCATACTGGTGCAGCTGATCGAAATAATCAGACGAGTAGCAAACATCTCCGGACCAGTGGAAACCTAACCACTGCACGTCGTTTTTAATCGACTCAACGTACTCGATATCTTCCTTCACCGGGTTGGTGTCATCGAAACGCAGGTTGCATTGACCTTTGTAGTCCTGGGCGATACCAAAGTTCAGACAAATAGACTTCGCATGGCCAATGTGCAGATAACCATTCGGTTCCGGTGGAAAACGGGTATGAACAGTGGTGTGCTTACCAGTAGCCAGATCTTCATCGATTATCTGACGAATAAAGTTAGTCGGGCGGGCTTCTGCCTCACTCATCGCGGGTTCCTCAAAGCGTAAACAACGTATAACGGCGTATGATCTTATAAGCCGAAGAAGCTGACAACCTTTAGTTACGCAAAATAGGTATCAAACGGAAATATTGAGGTTATTTGCACTAAAAAAAAGCGGCGCAGATTTCGCTGCGCCGCTTGAGGCATAAACTCTACTCAGGAGCCTTACTTGCCTTTAATTTCGTATAGCGGTGTCTGACCTGCTACAACCTTACCGGTTGCCTGAATAACCAGTGCGCTGTAGTCGTCGCTGTTGCTGCACACCACCGGGCTAATCATGGAGCGCGCATTAGCATTCAGGAATTCAAGATCCAGTTCCAGAATCGGCTGGCCAGCTTTCACTTCAGCCCCCTCTTCCACCAGACGTTTAAAGCCCTGACCGTTAAGCGCGACGGTATCAATACCCATGTGGACAACGATTTCCGCGCCATTTTCAGTTTCCAGGCAGAACGCATGGTTGGTGTTAAAGATCTTCACCACCGTGCCTGCAGCCGGAGCAACAACAATCTTGTCCGTTGGTTTCACCGCCACGCCGTCACCGACTGCTTTGCTGGCAAACGCTTCGTCCGGAACCTGCTCCAGGGCAACGATATCACCAGTGATTGGCGAAACCAGCGCTTCCACGGTTTTCGCATTCGCCACGGCCTGTGGTTTAGCAACTGATGCAACAGGTGCGCTATGAGCAGAAGAGGCAGACGTCGCCGCAACCGGGCCACGCGCAACCACTTTTTTCATTTCATCACCAACGGATTCAGCTTTCGCACCCACGATAACCTGAATGGTCTGTTTGTTCAGTTTAACCACACCCGAAGCGCCCAGGCGCTTACAGGCAGCATCGTTAACCAGCGCAGAGTCTGCAACGGTCAGACGCAGACGAGTAATACACGCATCAATCGCTTTCAGGTTATCCGTACCGCCAACCGCAGCGATGTAGTTGGTTGCCAGTTGAGTCAAACCTTCTTCGGTATTGCTGTTTGCTTCTTCAGTCACCACGTCATCGGTTTTATCTTCACGACCCGGCGTTTTCAGGTTGAACATACGGATAACCGCACTGAACAGCAGGAAGTAAATGACGAAGAACACCACGCCCATAACAATCAGCATCCAGACGTTTTTACTGGCTGCTGGCAGGCTGTACATCAGAACATAGTCGATAGCACCTGCGGAGAAGGAGAAGCCCGCGTGGATGCCCAACGCTGTCGCAACAAACAGGCTGATACCGGTCAGGATGGCGTGCAGGAGATACAGCAACGGCGCCAGGAACATGAACAGGAATTCCAGCGGCTCGGTGACACCGGTCAGGAATGCGGTAATTGCAACAGACAGCAGCATACCGCCGACCATTGGACGACGCTCTTTAGGGGCCGCGAAGTACATCGCCAGCGCTGCACCCGGCAGACCGAACATCATGATCGGGAAGAAGCCGGACATGAACATCCCCGCCGTGCCGTCACCCGCGTAGAAGCGGTTGATGTCACCGTGGAATACCGCACCTGCGGCGTTAGTGAATTCCCCAATCTGGAACCAGGCAATGGTGTTCAGAACCTGATGCAGACCGGTTGGGATCAGCAGACGGTTGATGAAACCGAAGATACCAGAACCCAGCGCGCCAGCGCCGACGATCCATTCTCCGCCTGCATGAATGGCGTTCTGCACCGGCGGCCATACATAACCGAAGATAGCCGCCAGCACCAGACAGAAGAAGCCGGTAGCAATTGGCACAAAGCGTTTGCCGCCAAAGAAGCTCAGGAAGTCAGGCAGTTTGATGCCCGACCAGCGGTTGTAAGTCGCACCCGCCACCAGACCAGTAATAATACCCGCCAGGACGCCCATGTTGATCGCCGGATTGATGGTGACCATCGCTTTGGTCAGCACGAAGTAACCAACTGCTCCCGCCAGCGCGGCGGCACCAGCGCTGTCCTTTGACCAGCTGGATGCCACACCGATAGCGAAAATCAGCGCCAGGTTGTCAAAGATTGACCCACCCGCCTGCGCAATAAACGCGATGTTAAGTAAATCTGGTTGACCGAATCGCAGCAGAAGCGCCGCAACCGGCAGCACTGCGATAGGGAGCTGCAACGCCCTACCGAGTCGCTGGAAAAAACCTAAAATATTCATCTTATTCCCCCTATGAGACCCCGATGAGGCTCATTCAAAGCCACTTTATTATTGTGCAACCTGGTTAAATTTTTAACTTACCTGCAAAGTGTCTGAAAAATTAATTCGTCTCGCAAATTAAATGGGTATTTTTTGTGACAAAAATCACCAAATATCGTATTACCCTCCGCCTTTTGCTGGCTAACAACGAAAACTTATTTTATCATTCAAAAAATCAACACGGATTGACCCCAGCCGACGCAGTTACTGCAATACTCTTAATAGTATGCTGGCGCCAATCCGCCAGGTTCTAATTTAACTATAGAGGTGAACAATGAGACTGATCCCCCTGGTAACAGCTGAGCAAGTCGGTAAATGGGCTGCCCGCCACATCGTTAATCGCATCAATGCGTTCAACCCTACGGCGGATCGTCCGTTTGTACTGGGTCTGCCAACCGGCGGCACCCCGCTGACGGCTTACAAAGCGCTGGTTGAGATGCACAAAGCAGGCCAGGTCAGCTTTAAGCATGTCGTCACTTTTAACATGGATGAGTATGTTGGTCTGCCGAAAGAGCACCCAGAAAGCTATCATAGCTTTATGCACCGCAACTTCTTTGATCACGTTGATATTCTGGCAGAAAACATTAATTTGCTGAATGGTAATGCACCTGATATCGATGCTGAATGCCGTCGTTATGAAGAAAAAATTCGTTCTTACGGCAAAATCAACCTGTTCATGGGCGGCGTAGGCAACGATGGGCACATCGCGTTTAATGAACCGGCCTCTTCGCTGGCTTCCCGTACCCGCATTAAAACCCTGACTCATGATACCCGTATAGCAAACTCCCGCTTCTTTGACGGTGATGTAGACCAGGTGCCTAAATACGCGCTAACCGTTGGCGTAGGTACTCTGCTTGATGCAGAAGAAGTGATGATTCTGGTGTTGGGGGGTCAGAAAGCGCTGGCGCTGCAGGCAGCGGTTGAAGGCAACGTTAACCATATGTGGACCATTACCTGTCTGCAACTACACCCGAAAGCGGTTGTGGTCTGCGACGAGCCGTCTACGATGGAACTGAAAGTTAAGACCTTGAAATATTTCAATGAATTAGAAGCTGAAAACATCAAAGGTCTGTAATGTAGTCTCGTCCTGCGGCCGCTCCCGCGGGACAACCATTTTTGACAACCGGGGGTCGTAATGTATGCATTAACCCAAGGCCGGATTTATACCGGTCATGAAATTCTGGATGACCATGCGATCGTTATCGCCAATGGCCTTATCGAACGTATCTGTCCGCTGACTGATTTACCCACCGGGATTGAACAACGCTCGGTTGATGGCGCCATTCTTGCTCCCGGTTTTATCGACGTACAGCTGAACGGCTGCGGCGGCGTGCAGTTTAACGACACACCCGATGCCGTCACCGTTAAAACGCTGGAAATTATGCAGGAAGCTAACCAGCGCTCCGGCTGCACCAGCTACTTACCCACGCTCATTACCGCCAGCGATGACCTGATGAAACAGGGCGTTCGCGTAATGCGCGAATATCTGCAAAAGCATCCGAATCAGGCTCTGGGTTTACATCTCGAAGGCCCGTGGCTGAACATTGTTAAGAAAGGCACCCATAATCCGGACTACGTGCGTAAACCGGATGCCGCGCTGGTCGACTTTCTGTGCGAAAACGCGGATGTGATTACCAAACTCACACTCGCCCCAGAGCGCGTTGAGCCGGAAGTGATCCGCAAGCTGGTCGCTGCAGGTATTATCGTTTCCGCGGGCCATTCCAACGCCACGCTGAAAGAAGCGAAAATAGGCTTCCGTTCTGGCATTACTTTCGCCACCCATCTGTTTAACGCAATGCCTTATATTACCGGCCGCGAGCCGGGTCTGGCGGGCGCGATTTTCGACGAACCGGATATTTACTGCGGCATTATCGTGGATGGTCTACATGTCGATTACGCCAACGTCCGTCTCGCTAAACGCCTGAAAGGCGACAAACTGTGCCTCGTGACCGACGCGACAGCACCGGCAGGTGCCAATATTGAACAGTTCATTTTTGCTGGTAAAACAATATACTACCGGAATGGATTGTGCGTGGATGAAAACGGCACCCTTAGCGGTTCTTCGCTGACCATGATTGAAGGGGTACGTAACCTCGTCGAACATTGCGGCATAGCGCTGGACGAAGTGTTGCGTATGGCAACCCTCTATCCTGCTCGCGCGATTGGCGTGGACAAACAATTAGGCAGCATTGCTCCGGGGATGGTCGCTAACCTGACCGCATTCACCCGCGATTATAAAATCACCAAGACCATCGTTAATGGTAACGAGGTCGTCACTGAGTAAGTAAAAGTATGACAGCAGGCGGACAAGCTCAAATTGGTAACGTCGATCTCGTAAAACAGCTGAACAGCGCGGCCGTCTATCGGTTGATTGATCAGCACGGCCCAATCTCGCGTATTCAGATTGCGGAACAAAGCCAGCTTGCCCCTGCCAGCGTAACCAAAATTACGCGTCAACTGATTGAACGCGGCCTGATCAAAGAAGTCGATCAGCAGGCCTCCACTGGGGGCCGCCGCGCGATCTCGATTATTGCCGAAACCCGCAATTTCCACGCAATTGGCGTGCGCCTTGGCCGCTATGACGCCACCCTGACGCTGTATGATTTAAGCAGCAAAACCCTTGAAGAAGAGCATTACCCACTTCCGGAAAGAACCCAGGAAACTCTGGAGCATGCGCTGCTCAACATCATCGCCTCCTTTATGGAAAGCTGCCAGCGTAAAATCCGTGAGCTGATTGCTATCTCGGTCATTCTACCGGGCCTGGTTGACCCTGAAAGTGGCGTTATTCGCTATATGCCCCACATTCAGGTTGAAAACTGGGGGTTAGTTGAGGCGCTGGAAGCACGTTTTAAACTAACCTGCTTCGTTGGCCACGATATCCGTAGTCTCGCGCTGGCAGAGCACTATTTTGGTGCAAGTCATGACTGCGAGGACTCCATTTTAGTGCGTGTACACCGCGGGACCGGGGCGGGGATTATTTCCAATGGCCGTACCTTTATCGGCCGCAATGGCAACGTTGGTGAAATCGGACATATCCAGGTCGATCCGCTGGGCGAGCGCTGCCACTGCGGTAACTTTGGCTGTCTGGAAACCATTGCTGCCAATGCCGCCATCGAGCATCGCGTTCGTCATTTACTGGAACAGGGCTACCAGAGCAAAATTTCAATTGATGACTGCACCATTAAAACTATTTGTAAAGCGGCGAATAAAGGTGATGCGCTGGCCTGTGAGGTTATTGAACATGTCGGCCGCCATCTGGGTAAAACCATCGCCATTGCAATTAACCTGTTTAATCCGCAAAAAGTCGTCATTGCCGGTGAAATTGTCGAAGCGGAAAAAGTCCTGCTGCCAGCGATTGAAAGCTGCATCAATAATCAGGCGCTAAAGGCATTTCGTAAAAATCTGCCGGTGGTGCGATCCACTCTCGATCATCGCTCAGCGATCGGCGCTTTTGCTCTGGTCAAGCGCGCGATGCTCAATGGGATCCTGCTCCAGCATTTGCTGGAAAGTTAAAGCCGCTTTATAGTTTCGCCTTTCTCCAACGATGTCGGACTGTCCATGACCATTCAAAACGTAATTTGTGATATTGACGGCGTGCTGATGCACGACAATGTGGCTGTGCCAGGTGCCGCTGAATTTATCAAACGCATTCTCGAAAAAGAGATGCCGCTGGTGATGCTGACCAACTACCCTTCACAGACCGGTCAGGATCTGGCGAACCGTTTTGCGACTGCGGGAATTGATGTACCGGATACCGCCTTTTATACCTCAGCAATGGCTACGGCGGATTTTCTGCGTCGCCAGGAAGGCAAGAAAGCCTATGTCGTGGGTGAAGGCGCGCTGATTCACGAGCTGTATAAAGCCGGTTTTACCATCACTGACGTTAACCCTGACTTCGTTATCGTTGGTGAAACCCGTTCCTTTAACTGGGAGATGATGCATAAGGCCGCTTTTTTCGTCGCTAACGGCGCGCGCTTTATCGCCACCAACCCGGATACTCACGGTCGCGGCTATTACCCTGCCTGCGGTGCGCTGTGCGCCGGCATCGAGAAAATCTCAGGACGTCAGCCGTTCTATGTCGGCAAACCCAGCCCGTGGATTATCCGTTCAGCGCTAAACAAAATGCAGGCGCACTCTGAGCAGACAGTCATCGTCGGCGATAACTTGCGCACGGATATTCTGGCAGGCTTTCAGGCTGGCCTGGAGACCATTCTGGTGCTTTCTGGGATCGCCACGCTCGACGATATCGACAGCATGCCATTCAGACCGTCATGGATTTACCCTTCCGTCGCAGAAATTGATATTTTCTGATCAAAACCACGTCCCCGGGCGTGGTTCTTCATTTTCAAGCGACAAAAAAACACCTTCCTCTAATAAAAATGCACTATTACTAAATATCCATCAATAAAACTGCTCAAAACATACTCTTTTTTCATTATTCAGCAACAGTAGTTGCATTATTTCTTTTCTCGACCGTAAACCCCTTGCGCGCCCCGCTCCTTTGCGGCATTTTCTTAAGCATGCACTGAGGCTTCGCAATAAGATGCAGCCTGCACCACTTCAAACAAGACAGGGTAACGGAGAAGGCTATGTGTTCAATTTTTGGCGTACTGGATATTAAAACTGACGCAGTCGAACTGCGTAAAAAGGCACTGGAACTTTCCCGCCTGATGCGCCACCGCGGTCCGGACTGGTCCGGTGTTTACGCATGCGATAAAGCCATTCTGGCGCATGAGCGTCTGTCTATCGTTGACGTTAACGCTGGTGCGCAGCCGCTGTATAACGCGCAAAAAACCCATGCTCTCGCTGTCAATGGTGAAATCTACAACCACCAGGCGCTGCGCGCTGAATACGGCGATCGCTATGCTTTCCAGACCGGTTCCGACTGCGAAGTCATCCTGGCGCTATATCAGGAAAAAGGGCCGGACTTCCTGGACGACCTGCAGGGGATGTTTGCATTCGCCCTGTATGACAGCGAACAAGACGCGTATCTGATTGGCCGCGACCATATCGGGATCATCCCGCTGTATATGGGTCATGACGAGCACGGCAACTTCTACGTCGCTTCAGAAATGAAAGCCCTTGTTCCGGTCTGCCGCACGATTAAAGAGTTCCCGGCGGGTAGCTACCTGTGGAGCAAAGATGGCGAAATCCGCCAGTATTATCAGCGTGACTGGTTCGACTATGACGCGGTCAAGGACAACGTTACTGATAAAAACGAACTGCGTCAGGCTCTGGAAGAATCGGTGAAAAGCCACCTGATGTCTGATGTTCCCTACGGCGTACTGCTGTCCGGCGGCCTGGATTCATCGGTTATTTCCGCTATCACCAAAAAATATGCCGCGCGCCGCGTTGAAGATCAGGAGAAATCAGAAGCCTGGTGGCCACAGCTTCACTCCTTCGCTGTAGGCCTGGAAGGCGCTCCTGACCTGAAGGCTGCGCAGGAAGTGGCTAACCATCTTGGCACCGTGCACCACGAGATCCATTTTACGGTTCAGGAAGGTCTGGACGCGATTCGCGATGTTATCTATCACATTGAAACCTACGATGTGACGACGATTCGCGCTTCAACGCCAATGTATTTGATGTCGCGTAAAATCAAAGCGATGGGCATCAAAATGGTACTGTCTGGCGAAGGTTCTGATGAAGTATTTGGCGGCTACCTTTATTTCCATAAAGCGCCAAACGCCAAAGAGTTGCATGAAGAGACCGTACGTAAGCTGCAAGCGCTGCATATGTTTGACTGCGCCCGCGCCAACAAAGCGATGTCTGCCTGGGGCGTTGAAGCACGCGTGCCGTTCCTGGATAAGAAATTCCTCGATGTGGCAATGCGCATCAACCCGCAGGATAAAATGTGCGGCAACGGTAAAATGGAAAAACATGTTCTGCGTGAATGCTTCGAGTCTTATCTGCCGGCAAGCGTCGCGTGGCGCCAGAAAGAGCAGTTTTCTGACGGTGTAGGTTACAGCTGGATCGATACGCTCAAAGAAGTCGCGGCAGAACAGATTTCCGATCAGCAACTGGAAACGGCCAGCTTCCGTTTCCCGTACAACACGCCATCGTCAAAAGAAGCGTATCTGTATCGCGAGATC
This sequence comes from Klebsiella huaxiensis, assembly GCF_003261575.2. Lineage (GTDB taxonomy): Bacteria > Pseudomonadota > Gammaproteobacteria > Enterobacterales > Enterobacteriaceae > Klebsiella > Klebsiella huaxiensis. Next base: position 4,169,804 of record NZ_CP036175.1, read on the forward strand.
TTTGAAGAATTATTCCCGGTACCCAGCGCTGCAGAATGTGTACCCGGTGGCCCGTCCGTTGCCTGCTCTTCAGCGAAAGCCATTGAATGGGATGAGTCGTTCAAAACGATGAACGATCCATCAGGACGCGCAGTCGGCGTGCACCAGTCGGCTTACTAAATAACCATCAATATCTAAAACGGATCCTACGGGGTCCGTTTTTTTATGCCTTATGCAAATCATTAAAAACGATAAATAACCAATAATTGCCGATTATTACACCACGCTGTTCGCAACCTAACCAAACAGTCGTTTTCAGCCCATTTTCGATGAAAAAGGGGTTGACGCTTTAAGGCTCAATACGCATAATGCGCCCCGCAACGCCGATAAGGTAACGCGAAAAAAAAGATGGCTACGTAGCTCAGCTGGTTAGAGCACATCACTCATAATGATGGGGTCACAGGTTCAAATCCCGTCGTAGCCACCATATTTTGCGGGAGTGGCGAAATTGGTAGACGCACCAGATTTAGGTTCTGGCGCCGCAAGGTGTGCGAGTTCAAGTCTCGCCTCCCGCACCATTTACTCTTTCGCGTTGCAAGTAAAAGTTTTTTGTTGGGGTATCGCCAAGCGGTAAGGCACCGGTTTTTGATACCGGCATTCCCTGGTTCGAATCCAGGTACCCCAGCCATATTTCTTCGATGTTTGCGGTTCACCGCGACGGTATTGGGGTATCGCCAAGCGGTAAGGCACCGGTTTTTGATACCGGCATTCCCTGGTTCGAATCCAGGTACCCCAGCCATTGAAGAATATGATAAGATTTTGGCTACGTAGCTCAGCTGGTTAGAGCACATCACTCATAATGATGGGGTCACAGGTTCGAATCCCGTCGTAGCCACCATATAAGGACTTATTGATTTAGTTCGATAAATCCAAAAAAATTGTTGGGGTATCGCCAAGCGGTAAGGCTCTGGTTTCTGATACCAGCATTCCGAGGTTCGAATCCTCGTACCCCAGCCAATTTAAAAAGTCGCTCACATTGTGGGCGCACCCGTTGGGGTATCGCCAAGCGGTAAGGCTCTGGTTTCTGATACCAGCATTCCGAGGTTCGAATCCTCGTACCCCAGCCACTTAATAGCAAAAAGCTCGCTTCGGCGGGCTTTTTGCTTTCTGACGTTTACATCACACACATCATTTCGTCGCCCGGCTCAGCACAAGCCGGGAACGTCTTGTTTATAATCCCAACGCGTACTTCAGTGCCTGTCGCTTCAGGACTCCAGCTCGCCCGGCAGCCATCAGACCGATATTTCGCAGCATACGGACTGGTGCCAGATCGTTGCTGAACCCGGCATAAAACAGATCCATCCCCGTTTGCATAATCAGGTTATCTGCTCTGCGCCGGGCCTGGTAGCGCTTGAGTACAGGCAGACTGGCCCACTCTTCACCATGCTCGCGCGCACAGGAAAGAATATCCAGCAGCGCATCAACATCACGATAGCCTAAATTCACCCCCTGCCCCGCCAGTGGATGAATGGTGTGCGCGGCGTCGCCCACCAACGCCAATCCCGGCTTAACGTATTGCAGCGCGTGGCGACGGGTCAGCGGGAATGCCCCCGCGCTTAGCGGTGTAACCTCCCCCAGACGGGACGGAAAATGGCGGGCAATTTCTTGCTGCAGCTGAACCATATTCATTCCCTGCAGTTGGCGGATCCGCGCGGGCGTGTCGTACCACACGAGTGAAGCCCAATGGTCGAACAGCGGTAAAAATGCGCGCGGTCCCGTTGGAGTGAACTGCTGCCAGGTACTATCACCGGGATCGTCCACGCACTGCACGCTTATCAACATACAGGATTGCTGATACTGCCACGCCTGCACGCCGATTCCCGCCAGTTGTCTTACCTGCGAGTTAGCGCCGTCCGCACCAATCACTAGCCGTGCGTCGTACTGATTATCATCGGTCAACGTTAGTGAAGCATGTGCTTCTGCGTGGCGCATTTCCTTCAATGACGCACCCACATGAAGAGAGACTTGCGCATGGGCTTCCAGCGCCTGCCATAAAGCAAGCTGGAGGACGTTATTTTCCACCATGTAGCCCAGCTCAGGCAGCTCCAGTTCTGTCGCATTAAAGGCAACATGGGCACTTTCCCACTCCCAGGTCTCCAGTTGACGATAAGCATGGGCGCGCATCGCCCGCACAGCATCCCAGACACCCAGGCTTTTCAGCAGCCCGACCGATGACGCGCTGATGGCCGAAATTCGCACATCAGGCGGCGAAGACGCATCAAAAGCAGGTGGTGCATTCTTTTCAATGACCGTCACCGTAAAACCTTGCTGTGCCAGCCCAAGCGCCAGGGCGCCGCCCACCATTCCACCGCCGACGATAACAACATCTGTTGCATGAATTGTCATGGCTATTATCCTTAAACCCGAATCCCTTAAGTTTACCGGATTTTTATTCGCCTTGTGGTGATTACGGTCGTACTGGTCACGGCGCGGTCAAAGCATTACAATACGCGCCCTGCAATCCTGGCTTCATACCCGTCACGCTTCACATTGCAGAGCAACGTCCGGTGAAGAAAATGACATTGGGTATACCTACTTAAGCATGAGCAAGTCGATGACAAAAAAACTCCATATTAAAACCTGGGGCTGTCAGATGAACGAATACGATTCATCAAAGATGGCCGATCTGCTGGATGCCACGCACGGGTATCAACTCACCGAAGTGGCGGAAGAAGCAGATGTGCTGCTGCTCAACACCTGCTCAATCCGTGAGAAGGCTCAGGAAAAAGTTTTCCATCAGCTAGGACGCTGGAAGCTGCTGAAAGAGAAGAATCCCAACTTGATCATCGGCGTCGGCGGCTGCGTAGCCTCTCAGGAGGGCGATCATATTCGTCAGCGCGCCCACTACGTCGATATTATTTTTGGGCCGCAAACCCTGCACCGCCTGCCGGAGATGATCAACTCTGTACGTGGCAACCGTAGCCCGGTCGTCGATATCAGCTTCCCGGAAATCGAAAAGTTCGATCGCCTACCGGAACCGCGCGCCGAAGGCCCCAGCGCTTTTGTTTCTATCATGGAAGGCTGCAACAAATATTGCACCTATTGCGTGGTGCCTTACACTCGCGGTGAAGAAGTCAGCCGCCCGAGCGACGATATTCTGTTTGAAATCGCACAGCTCGCGGCTCAGGGCGTGCGTGAAGTTAACCTGCTCGGGCAGAACGTGAACGCCTGGCGCGGTGAAAATTACGATGGCACCCCTGGCAGCTTCGCCGATCTGCTGCGTCTGGTTGCGGCGATAGACGGCATCGATCGGATCCGCTTTACCACCAGCCACCCGATCGAATTCACCGATGACATTATTGAGGTTTATCGCGACACACCGGAGCTGGTGAGCTTCCTGCATCTGCCAGTGCAGAGCGGTTCCGACCGCGTGCTGAACCTGATGGGGCGTACCCACACGGCTCTGGAATACAAAGCGATTATCCGCAAACTGCGCGCGGCGCGTCCTGATATTCAGATTAGCTCCGACTTCATCGTCGGCTTCCCAGGTGAAACCACCCAGGATTTCGAGCAGACCATGAAGCTGATTGCGGATGTGAATTTCGATATGAGCTACAGCTTTATCTTCTCTGCTCGTCCGGGAACACCGGCAGCCGACATGGTCGATGACGTGCCGGAAGAGGATAAGAAGCAGCGCCTGTATATTCTACAGGAGCGTATCAACCAGCAGGCAACGGCCTGGAGCCGTCGTATGCTCGGCACCGTGCAGCGTATTCTGGTGGAGGGCACCTCGCGTAAGAGCATCATGGAACTGTCGGGCCGTACCGAGAATAACCGCGTGGTCAACTTTGAAGGTTCACCTGAGATGATTGGTAAGTTTGTTGATGTCGAAATCACCGATGTCTGGACAAACTCCCTGCGCGGTAAAGTCGTGCGCACCGAGGACGAAATGGGCCTGCGCATCGCAGAAACGCCGGAATCGGTGATTGCTCGTACCCGTAAAGAAAACGATCTTGGCGTCGGTATCTACCAGCCATGATCCATTCAGGCCTGCCGACTCCGGCAGGCCTTGTATTTCCTCTCCTGAACCCAATATCTACAGCGATGCTTGCGCCATATTCCGATGACGTGAATAATTTCCTGACAGGCCGGCGAACGTTTACCTTCCGGCTACCTATGCATAAGAGGAACAGTTTGAACACAGACACTCGCGAAATCACCCTTGAGCCCGCTGATAATGCCCGTCTGCTGAGCCTTTGCGGCCCGTTTGATGACAACATTAAACAGCTGGAACGCCGTCTCGGTATCGAGATTAATCGTCGTGACAACCACTTTAAAATAACCGGTCGCCCGATTTGCGTCACCGCTGCGGCGGATATCCTGCGCAGCCTGTATGTCGATACTGCACCGATGCGCGGCGAACTTCAGGATATTGAACCGGAACAGATTCATCTGGCAATCAAAGAGGCCCGCGTGCTGGAGCAAAGCGCCGAAAGCGTGCCGGACTTCGGCAAGGCCATCAATATCAAAACCAAGCGTGGCGTCATCAAGCCGCGTACGCCGAATCAGGCGCAGTATATTGCCAATATTCTTGACCACGATATTACCTTCGGCGTTGGTCCTGCCGGGACCGGTAAAACCTACCTTGCAGTTGCTGCTGCGGTCGACGCGCTGGAGCGTCAGGATGTTCGTCGTATTCTGCTGACCCGCCCGGCCGTTGAAGCCGGGGAAAAGCTGGGCTTCCTGCCTGGCGATTTGAGTCAAAAAGTCGACCCGTATCTGCGCCCGCTGTACGACGCGCTGTTCGAGATGCTTGGTTTTGAGAAAGTCGAGAAGCTGATTGAGCGCAACGTGATTGAAGTCGCGCCGCTGGCCTATATGCGCGGTCGTACGCTGAACGATGCCTTTATCATCCTGGATGAGAGCCAGAACACCACCATCGAACAGATGAAAATGTTCCTGACCCGTATCGGTTTTAACTCCAAAGCGGTTATTACCGGTGACGTCACTCAGATTGACCTGCCGCGCAGCACCAAATCCGGCCTGCGTCACGCGATTGAAGTGCTGGCAGAAGTCGATGAGATTAGCTTCAACTTCTTCCATAGCGATGATGTGGTGCGCCACCCGGTTGTCGCCCGCATTGTTAACGCCTATGAAGCATGGGAAGAAGCGGACCAAAAACGTAAAGCAGAACTGGCCGCCGAGCGTAAACGCGAAGCCCAGGAACAGGAGCATAAATGAGTCAGGTCATTCTCGATTTACAGTTGGCTTGCGAAAATAACAGCGGAATGCCGGACGAGACCCAGTTTCAGCGCTGGGTCGATACCGTTATCCCGCAGTTCCAGGAAGAGTCAGAAGTCACGATTCGCCTGGTTGATGAAGCGGAAAGCCATGAGCTGAACATGACCTATCGCGGGAAGGATAAGCCAACTAACGTGCTGTCTTTTCCGTTTGAAGCCCCGCCGGGCATCGAAATGCCGCTGCTTGGCGATCTGGTCATCTGCCGTCAGGTGGTTGAACAGGAAGCAAAAGAGCAAGGCAAACCGCTGGAGGCGCACTGGGCGCATATGGTTGTCCACGGTAGCCTGCATCTTTTAGGCTACGACCATATCGTTGACGAAGAAGCGGAAGAGATGGAATCCCTCGAAACAGAGATAATGCTTGCTCTGGGCTATGAGGATCCGTACATTGCCGAGAAGGAATAACCTGACGCCGGCTTTGCCGGCGACTGGCCGCTATGCCGAACGCTGAGTATACGCGTGACGAGCGACTATTTAACCAACATGAGAACCCATACGACGCCATGAGCGACGACAATTCACACAGTAGCGACACAGTAAACAGCAAAAAGGGATTCTTCTCCCTGTTACTCAGCCAGCTCTTTCACGGTGAACCCAAAAATCGTGACGAACTACTGGCGCTGATCCGTGATTCCGGGCAAAACGATCTTATCGACGAAGACACGCGCGATATGCTCGAAGGGGTAATGGATATCGCCGACCAACGCGTCCGCGACATCATGATCCCTCGCTCGCAGATGATTACCCTGAAACGTAACCAGACGTTGGACGAATGCCTCGATGTGATAATCGAATCCGCCCACTCGCGTTTCCCGGTGATCAGCGAAGATAAAGATCACATTGAAGGGATTCTGATGGCCAAAGATCTGCTGCCGTTTATGCGCAGCGACGCGGAAGCCTTCAGCATGGAAAAAGTGTTGCGCCCGGCGGTTGTCGTGCCTGAAAGCAAGCGGGTTGACCGCATGCTGAAAGAGTTCCGCTCCCAGCGTTATCATATGGCTATCGTTATCGATGAGTTTGGTGGCGTCTCGGGTCTGGTGACCATTGAAGACATCCTTGAACTGATCGTCGGTGAGATCGAAGACGAATACGATGAAGAAGAAGATATCGATTTTCGTCAACTGAGCCGCCACACATGGACGGTACGCGCGCTCGCCTCAATCGAAGACTTCAACGAAGCCTACGGAACCCACTTCAGCGACGAAGAGGTCGACACCATCGGCGGCCTGGTGATGCAAGCATTTGGTCATCTGCCAGCCCGCGGCGAGTCTATCGAAATTGATGGTTACCAATTCAAGGTCGCAATGGCTGACAGCAGACGTATTATTCAGGTACATGTAAAACTTCCTGATGACGCGCCTCAGCCGAAGCTGGAAGACTAATCCAACGGGACGATTAACCTAAATGGTATTTGCCTCTCTTATTGAACGCCAGCGCGTACGCCTGCTGCTGGCGTTGTTATTCGGAGCCAGCGGAACGCTGGCTTTTTCACCTTATGATTTCTGGCCAGCAGCGATTATTTCGCTAAGCGGTTTGCAAGGTTTAACCCTTAATCGTCGACCGGTGCAAAGCGCCGCTATTGGTTATTTCTGGGGGCTAGGCCTGTTTGGTTCCGGGATTAACTGGGTCTACGTCAGCATCGCGCAGTTCGGCGGGATGCCGGGGCCGGTCAACGTTTTCCTGGTTGTTCTGCTGGCGGCTTATCTGTCCCTTTATACCGGGTTATTCGCCGGTATTCTTTCGCGCCTGTGGCCGAAAACCAACTGGATACGCCTGGCTATTGCCGCGCCAGTGGTGTGGCAAATTACCGAATTCCTGCGCGGCTGGGTCCTGACCGGCTTCCCGTGGCTACAGTTTGGCTATAGCCAGATTGACGGGCCCCTGAAAGGCCTGGCCCCTGTTATGGGCGTTGAGGCGATAAACTTCCTGCTGATGGTTGTCAGCGGGCTGCTGGTGCTGGCACTTATGCAGCGTAGCTGGAAACCGCTGATCGCCGCCGTCGTGCTGTTCGCTCTCCCCTTCCCTCTGCGTTACATTCAGTGGCATCAGCAACTACCGGAGCGAGCAACCGAGGTTTCGCTGGTTCAGGGCGACATCCCTCAGGCAATGAAATGGGACCAGAATCAGTTGCTCAATACGCTGAAAACTTATCTGGATCTCACCCAGCCGCACATGGGTAAATCACAGCTGATTATCTGGCCGGAGTCCGCAATTCCGGACCTCGAAATTAACCAGCAGCGTTTTCTCAGCATGATGGACGACCTGATGCGGTCGAAAAATAGCTCGCTTATCACCGGCATTGTCGATGCGCGACTGAACACAAAGAACCGCTACGATACCTACAACACCATCATCACGCTGGGCAAAGATAATCCGTACAGCTACGACTCGAAAAATCGCTACAACAAAAACCACCTGGTACCGTTTGGCGAGTTTGTGCCACTGGAATCGATTCTTCGCCCGCTGGCGCCGTTCTTTGACCTGCCGATGTCCTCTTTCAGTCGCGGGCCTTACGTGCAGCCCCAGCTTGTCGCGCATAATATGCGTCTGACGGCAGCCATCTGCTACGAGATTATTCTTGGCGAGCAGGTGCGCGATAACTTCCGTCCGGATACTGACTTCCTGCTAACTATCTCTAACGATGCGTGGTTCGGGAAATCTATCGGTCCGTGGCAGCACTTCCAGATGGCGCGGATGCGCGCGCTGGAGCTGGCCCGTCCGCTGCTACGCAGCACAAATAATGGCATTACCGCCGTCATCGGCCCACGCGGTGAAATTCAGGAGATGATCCCGCAGTTTACTCGTGCCGTATTGACCACCAAAGTGACCCCGACGTCTGGTCTGACACCGTACGCCCGTACGGGGAACTGGCCGCTGTGGACGCTGACCGTCCTGTTTGGTTTTGGTGCACTACTGATGAGCCTGCGAACTCGCAAGCAGTAAGCAAAATGGGGGGAATCGAACGCTCTTCCCCCCTGTCCCATTAGTCAACATCAGGAAGACAGGCTACGTCACCATACTGCGGATGACGAACGAGCACCCTCGGAGCAAGCGACTTATCGCGATCCAGCACCGTCAGCGCTTTTGCCCCCAACACATATATCTGCTTGCCATCGGCTGAAAACCGAACTTGCCTTGCGCGGCTGGCAGGGTAAACCCCCACAACCTGGCTCGCATCCACGCTGAGCAGAACGATATATCCTTCCAGCCCATAGGTCGTTAATGCAATATATCGACCATCTGGGCTTATCGCTTCAGCAGAATAGATACTTCGGTTGCACCATTGAGCCAGTAGCTTCGGTTGCTGTGATGTCAGGCCAATCCGTGAAATTCCCTGGCTGTCGGCAAAAATAACCTCACCCGTTTCCGGGCGAAAACCGACAACGCTCGTCGTCCCCTGGGTATCCCCCGCCGGATAGTCCACCTTCTGGTGGGTACTGGTGTCAATACGCACGATATCGCTTCTCCCCATATCGGGGACCAGTAGTGTTTTTTCGTCCAGCGAGAGCGCAATTGGCCTTATGTTATAGCCGCCACTCCTACCTGCTCCGTCATGTGTTCCCAGCGAAATATCGCCGACCGGCTGATATGACGTAAGGTCAATAGCTGAAATAGTGTTGCTAGTCCGGTTCATTACCCAGGCACGCTTACCGTCGCGAGAAATCACCATCGCGTCCGGGCTACGCCCCGTTGCGATAGTCTGAATAACTTCCCCCGTCGCCACCCGAATCACCGACAATGAATCCGGTTCAAACCCTGTCGCATAGAGCCGCGTTTCATCCGGACTAAGCTCCAGCGCCCTGACCCCCCGATCGCCACAATCACTACAGCGCCCTTTGTAATTTGCAGCCCTTACCGTGCCGGTAAACGTTCTCAGAATCTTATGCTGTTCCAGGCTGTAAACCGAGATGGTGTTGTTATCCTCAACCGCCGCGTACAGCGTCTTTCCATCCTTACTCAGCGCGATGTCGTTAATGTCAGGTATCTCAGCCAGTGTCGTGCCGCGGGCCTCCTCATTGCTTACCGGCTCTGGCAGCCTGGTCATATGCTTTTCACGTTCATCAGCCAGCACCTTTCTTCTCAGCTGCCGCTCTTTCTCAACGGACAGGGGATAAAACTCATCACGCAGGCTCGCCCTGACCTCCAGGTCCGATTCATCAATCTGCCGCTGCGCAAGCCACGTCCCACCCAGCAACAGCGCGCAGCAGCCGCAAAAGAGTAATGCATCCAGAAGCAGCTTTTTTCGCGAGCCCACCTGAATCAGGACTATCGCAAAACCGATGGCTGCTCCGGCGCACAGTCCGCCGACGTGGCTGGCATTATCAACCTCCTGCTGAGTACCATACAAAAGCGTTAGCACGACCATGCCCAGCACGGAATACAATCTTCGTCGATCGTTTTCACTGCGCGTGCCTGGCTCCGCAAAAACCAGCGCGACTATTGATGCACCAGCCAGCCCCATAATGGCACCGGACGCGCCGATGCTGATAATCACCTGCGGCGCCAAAGACAAAAAATGGATGACAGTCTCACCACCAGTCCCCCGGTCGCTCAGTGCATAGCAGGCGCTCACGAGAGAACCAAAAGAGCCGGATAGCAAATACACAACCAACAGACGCCACCTGCCCAGCAATCTTTCAGCAACAGCGCCAATAACCGCCAGAGCAAGCATATTCAAGAACAGATGAGAAAAAGAGCCATGGAGAAAAAGGCTGACAACCAGCCGCCAGGATTCTCCGGTTAACGTTAGCGCCGCAACGTTTGCTCCTAAGTGAATCAGCGTCGCGTGATTAATATCACCATCCGCAGATGATCGAGAAAAATAGCCAAACCAAACCACGTTCAGGGCAATAAGGAGAAATGTTACATAAGGGATCTTAACGACGACGAAAGAAGGCGAGTTGAAATGTTGTGCAGCCATAACGATTTTCTTCCCTGAAAATATGAACGCTAACAAGACCGATATTTTAACTTAGAAATCAACTTATGCCGACGTGAACAGAGTGATATCTCACTCAATTCAGCTTTCTTCACCAGATTCTGGCACGTGAATTGCAAAATAAATCTTAGAGATGAATTGCATTCGTCTACTGGCCAGACGCTTGCACCGACAGGGAGCAATAGCAGCACCTAAACGGTGCAGCAAAGGATTTATGCCTCTTATTGGTGCGGTATGCTTCGCAAAAATCAACAATATAAGAGCAAAATCTTTACATTAAGCCAAACTAAATGCTAACAAACACATACAAATGCTGCACACAAAGATGGCAGCGATAAAAAGCACACACACTCACAATGGGTATCAATAGCGTCAATGACGCTGAGGATAAGGAGTCGGATATGCAATTACGTAAACTCGCCGCAGCAATGCTGGCCATAGGTCTGACCGCCAGCGCGGCGCAGGCAGAAGATGCTGCGCCTGCCACCGGACAGAGTACTCTGGATAAAATTGCCAAGAACGGCGTGATCGTCGTTGGCCACCGTGAATCCTCCGTTCCGTTTTCTTACTATGACAACAAGCAGCAAGTCGTCGGCTATTCTCAGGACTACTCCAATGCCATTGTTGATGCTATCAAGAAGAAGCTGAACAAACCTGACCTGCAGGTAAAACTGATTCCGGTCACCTCACAAAACCGTATCCCGCTGCTGCAAAACGGTACTTTTGATTTTGAATGCGGCTCCACGACTAACAACCTCGAACGGCAAAAACAAGCGGCCTTCTCCGACACGATCTTTGTTGTCGGTACGCGCCTGCTGGTGAAAAAAGGTGGTGCGATTAAAGACTTCGCGGATCTGAAGGATAAAGCCGTTGTTGTGACGTCGGGAACGACCTCAGAAATTCTGCTGCATAAGTTGAACGATGAGAAAAAAATGAATATGCGCATCATCAGTGCGAAAGACCATGGCGACTCTTTCCGCACCCTGGAAAGCGGCCGTGCAGTGGCCTTTATGATGGATGACGCGCTGCTGGCCGGTGAGCGAGCAAAAGCGAAGAAACCGGATAGCTGGGAGATTGTAGGCACCGCTCAGTCTCAGGAAGCCTACGGCTGTATGCTGCGTAAAGACGATCCGCAGTTCAAAACGCTGGTAGACGAAACCGTCGCCCAAGCCCAGACCTCTGGCGAAGCGGCAAAATGGTTCGACAAATGGTTCAAAAACCCAATTCCGCCGAAGAACCTGAATATGAATTTCGAACTCTCTGAAGAGATGAAAGCGCTATTCAAATCACCAAACGACAAAGCTCTTAACTAATTAAAAAAACAAGGGGCGGGAAATCCTGCCCTCCCGATTGTTACTACAGCACGGACAGACTATACGGTGGCTGGTCGTTCCCCAGCCGCCGTGAATACCGCAACAAGCTGAGCAACAATCTTCGAGGGTAGCGCTGCTACCCTTTTTTTTCCAGGAGTCATTTATGTCAATAGACTGGAACTGGGGCATATTCCTGCAACAGGCCCCGTTCGGCAACACCACCTATTTAGGCTGGCTTTGGAGCGGTTTTCAGGTCACCGTCGCACTGTCGGTAACGGCCTGGATTATCGCCTTCTTCGTCGGTTCACTATTCGGTATTTTACGCACCGTTCCCAATCGCCTGTTATCAAGTATCGGTACCTGTTACGTTGAGCTCTTCCGTAACGTCCCGCTTATTGTGCAATTCTTCACCTGGTATCTGGTGGTACCTGAACTGCTGCCGGAAAACCTTGGCATGTGGTTTAAATCCGAGCTGGATCCGAATATTCAGTTCTTTGTCTCTTCCATGTTGTGTCTTGGATTATTCACCGCCGCACGCGTCTGTGAACAGGTCCGCTCCGGCATTCAGTCGCTGCCGCGTGGACAGAAAAACGCCGGACTGGCAATGGGGCTGACGCTACCACAAACCTACCGCTATGTTCTACTGCCTAACGCCTACCGCGTTATCGTTCCACCAATGACTTCTGAAATGATGAACCTGGTGAAAAACTCGGCCATCGCTTCCACCATCGGACTCGCCGATATGGCCGCACAAGCGGGTAAGCTACTGGATTACTCGGCACATGCCTGGGAATCGTTTACCGCGATCACCCTCGCCTACGTTTTCATTAACGCAATTATTATGCTGGTAATGTATGTGGTTGAACGTAAAGTTCGCCTGCCGGGCAATTTGGGGGGCAAATAATGTACGATTTTGACTGGAGTTCCATTATTCCCTCCATGCCATACCTTTTGGCTGGTCTGGTTATCACGCTAAAAATCACCGTTATCGCGATTGTTATCGGGATTGTCTGGGGAACAATTCTGGCCGTTATGCGCCTGTCGAGCTTCCTCCCGCTGGCGTGGTTTGCTAAAACCTATGTTAACGTTTTTCGCTCTATCCCGCTGGTGATGGTCCTGCTGTGGTTTTATCTGATTGTTCCGGGCTTCCTACAGAACGTGCTGGGCCTGTCGCCGAAAACCGACATTCGCCTGATATCAGCGATGATTGCATTCTCCATGTTTGAAGCGGCGTACTATTCGGAAATTATTCGTGCCGGTATTCAGAGTATCTCACGCGGCCAGTCTAGCGCTGCGCTAGCGCTGGGGATGACCCACTGGCAATCCATGAAGCTGATTATTCTGCCGCAAGCGTTTCGCGCCATGGTACCTCTGCTCCTTACCCAAGGTATCGTCCTGTTTCAGGATACCTCACTGGTCTATGTCCTGAGTCTGGCAGACTTCTTCCGCACCGCCTCCACTATCGGCGAACGCGACGGAACCCAGGTTGAAATGGTCCTGTTCGCAGGGGCCGTATATTTTGTTATTAGTCTCAGCGCATCGCTGTTGGTCAGCTGGTTGAAGAAAAGGACTGTGTAATGATTACCCTGAAAAACGTTTCAAAATGGTATGGTCACTTTCAGGTGCTGACCGATTGCTCCACGGAAGTGAAAAAAGGCGAAGTTGTGGTCGTTTGCGGGCCATCGGGTTCAGGCAAATCAACGCTGATTAAAACCGTTAACGGTCTGGAACCCATTCAACAAGGTGAAATCATCGTTGACGGCACCACGGTTAATGATAAAAAAACCAATCTGGCCAAACTTCGCTCGCGCGTTGGGATGGTGTTCCAGCACTTTGAACTATTCCCACATCTGTCAATTATCGAAAATCTGACGCTGGCTCAGGTCAAGGTACTTAATCGTGATAAAGCCGCTTCCCGCGCCAAAGGGTTGAAATTACTGGAACGTGTGGGTCTCTCAGCCCATGCAGATAAATTTCCAGCCCAGCTTTCCGGCGGCCAGCAGCAGCGTGTGGCGATTGCCCGGGCGCTATGTATGGACCCTATTGCGATGCTGTTTGACGAACCCACCTCTGCGCTTGACCCGGAGATGATTAACGAAGTACTGGACGTCATGGTTGAACTGGCTAATGAAGGAATGACCATGATGGTGGTGACTCACGAGATGGGATTTGCCCGTAAAGTGGCCAACAGGGTGATCTTTATGGATGAAGGGAAAATTGTCGAAGATGCTGATAAAGAAGCCTTCTTCGCTAATCCTCAATCCGAACGAGCTAAAGATTTCCTCGCAAAAATTCTGCACTAAATTTCAGGCGTGTACGTCAACGTACACGCCATTCTTTCTACACCTCGCTTACCTCCCTCTCCATAACTGTGGCAAACTCTTACTCATTCTCAAATAATTGACATAAATACATTAAACCTCATAAAAAATAATTAATGAATTGAAATTCACAATTCAATATAAATTCATTATTCATATCGTGGATTAGCTAATTTGGCATAGATAACATAGCGGTAATTTTTACGAGGATACTGAGCGCTGACAGCCACTTCTTAGTGATAATGATAGTAATTTTAAAAAATAAATTTTTTAAGGTTGGGTACCAAACTCCGTTAGCGATACCCATTAAACGCTAAATACTCTTAACAAGGAAAAAATGGACATTGCTTCGTGAATAATAAAAAAAGACTAGCCTCTGCCTTTTCACTTTATATTATTATTACTGCACCTTTACTTGCCAATATATCTGACAGCGATACCAACCAGGTGGTACAGGATAAGAGTAGCCGGCCAAAAGGCCGATATTATCGTTGCTAACCCCAACGGCATCACATGTTCAGGCTGCAGCTTCATTAATACCAACAAGGCAATTCTTACTACCGGTAAAGTGGCGCTGAGTGATACAAGCGCAATCGCAAGCTATACGGTCACTGACGGTAAATTGACCATTGGCCAGAACGGAATCGATGCAACAAATAGCTATGCCGTGTTGCTCGCCGATGCTATCGAAATTAACGGAAAAGTTAATGCTACCAACGCCATGGTGGGAGCAGGAAATTTTACATTTGATAACAGTACCGGAGCAATGACTTCTGCTGACAAATCAGCAATGATACTCCAACCGTAACTCCCGAATACAGTATCGACATCAGCAATCTTGGTGGTATAAAAGCTAATAGTATTAGCATGATCGGTAATAACCTTAGTTTCGGCGTGTGTAATAAAGGTAATTGTTGCAAACAGCACTCTTGCAATGACCAGCTATGGATCATTAATTAATGAAAACTCCATTACTGGTAACGGTTACGTGACCCAGATAGTTTCCGCAGGCGAAATGAAAAATACGGGTACTATTGCCACTAAAAATGTTGCTATCATTAATAGCCTTGGCAATTTGAATAACGGCGGCATCATTAGCAACACGCCGCAAATGTCTGTTACCGCTGCGGGCAACCTGTCTAACGCAGGCACCATCCACGCAACCAATCTCCTGTCTGTTACCACCAACGGAAATCTGAACACCACCTATAACTCCTCGTTAAATTCAAGTAATCAGCTCACGGTCACTGCTTTGGGTAATATCGATAACGGTGGTATTCAGGGTCATGGCGCAACCATGAACATAAATAATACTGTGACCAGCAACAGCGGGCATATCAAGGGTGACACATTATCTCTCAATACCTACCTGGACATGGTTAATACAGGAACGCTTGAGACCAAAGGCGATCTGACTATCAACACCCAAAACAACGGTAAACTCACTAACGAAGGAACCATCAAAGCGGGAAATACACTGACGCTGAGCGCTAAACAGGTTGTCAATGCGAAATCTTATAAGTGCGGTTTCCTCAATTTAAAAACCTGCACCAATAACGGTACCTTAACAGCTAACAAGCGGATTCTAAACTCCTCGCATAAATACGCTTCTAATATGGGCGGCAATCAGAACTTTAAAGCGACTGAAATTAATACCAAATAAGTCGATTATTGAAAGACACGGTGTATTACCGTGTCTTTTAGTCAACCCGGGTCGTTTTACGCCAGCGTTTTTAAGGTTCGAATGGCCGACGCTGAAACTGATCGTGCCCGCATTTTGGGCAGCGTGGCAGTACATCTGGGGTATAGACCGGCAGATGATAATGGCACTTCTCACACACCAAATTTCCCAGTCCCACCACTTCACCACTGTGATAAACGCCGTGATGGCTGAGATCCTGAAACACCTCGCGCCACTCAAGCTGGGTTTTATCCGTAATATCCGCTAACTCCTGCCACAGGCTTTCTTTAATCACGCGCATAAAGACGCTATCGGTGAGTTCATCCTGACTCTCTTCATAGCTGAGCGCGAACTCCTCCAGGTCACGTCTGACAGCGCGAATAACATTCTCGATTTCGCTCTGCGTTAACTCGCCGGACTGGCTGATTTTAACCCTGGCCTGCTCCACCAGCGCATCAATATCGCGTTCTCCATTGCGTAACCGCTCGCTAAGCGTCGACACCAGCTCTCGGTAGAATTGAGCAACCTTGTTCATCATTTCGCCTCCGGTGTGGTTAACTTCTTATAATAATAGACGTTATTTTCCAGGTTCTTTGCCAGTCAGCCCACATAGTCGTGAAATTTTCTCCGCCGCTTTCATCTATGGAAGTGTGCGAAAGGCTGTTTTGACGTTGGCGTTTGGGCTATGCTATGCCGATCTGAAATAACACATCCATTGGCTACGCTTTGTAGCTGTATTGAACACAGGACCACTGGCTGCCATGCAAGAGCAATACCGCCCGGAAGAGATAGAATCGAAAGTCCAGCTTCACTGGGACGATAATCGTACATTTGAAGTAACTGAAGACGAGAGCAAAGAGAAGTATTACTGCCTGTCGATGCTTCCTTATCCTTCTGGTCGACTACACATGGGCCACGTGCGCAACTACACCATCGGTGACGTGATTGCTCGTTACCAGCGTATGCTGGGCAAAAACGTACTTCAGCCTATCGGCTGGGATGCATTTGGTCTGCCTGCTGAAGGTGCGGCGGTAAAAAACAACACCGCTCCGGCCCCATGGACGTACGACAACATCGCCTACATGAAAAACCAGTTGAAAAAGCTGGGATTCGGCTATGACTGGAGTCGTGAAGTCGCGACCTGCACCCCGGAATACTACCGCTGGGAACAGAAGTTCTTCACCGAACTGTATAAAAAAGGTCTGGTCTATAAAAAGACCTCAGCCGTTAACTGGTGTCCGAACGATCAAACCGTTCTCGCCAACGAACAGGTTATCGATGGCTGCTGCTGGCGCTGCGATACCAAAGTTGAGCGTAAAGAGATCCCGCAGTGGTTTATCAAAATCACCGCCTACGCTGACGAGCTGCTGAACGATCTGGATAACCTGGATCACTGGCCGGACACCGTGAAGACCATGCAGCGCAACTGGATTGGTCGCTCTGAAGGCGTCGAAATCTCCTTCGACGTGAACGAGTATGCTGACAAGCTGACGGTCTATACCACCCGTCCTGATACCTTTATGGGTTGCACCTACCTGGCCGTTGCAGCGGGTCACCCGCTGGCGCAGCAGGCTGCTGCCAACAATCCAGCGCTGGCTGCCTTTATTGACGAATGCCGCAATACCAAAGTTGCCGAAGCGGATATGGCGACCATGGAGAAAAAAGGCATTGATACCGGCTTTAAGGCAATTCACCCGCTGACCGGCGAAGCCATCCCGGTATGGGCGGCAAACTTTGTGCTGATGGAATACGGTACTGGCGCAGTGATGGCCGTTCCGGGCCACGATCAGCGCGACTACGAGTTCGCCAGCAAATATGGTCTGAACATTAAGCCGGTTATTCTGGCGGCTGACGGGTCTGAACCTGATCTGTCCGCTCAGGCGATGACTGACAAAGGCGTGCTGTTTAACTCTGGTGAGTTCAGTGGTCTTGATCACGCAGCGGGCTTCAACGCTATCGCTGACAAACTGGCTTCTCTCGGCGTTGGCAAGCGTAAGATCAACTACCGCCTGCGTGACTGGGGCGTATCCCGTCAGCGATACTGGGGCGCGCCGATCCCAATGGTCACCCTGGAAGATGGCACCGTAATGCCAACGCCGGAAGATCAGCTGCCGGTTATCCTGCCGGAAGATGTGGTGATGGATGGGATCACCAGCCCACTCAAGGCCGACCCTGAGTGGGCGAAAACTACCGTCAACGGTCAGCCGGCGCTGCGTGAAACCGATACTTTCGACACCTTTATGGAGTCTTCCTGGTACTATGCGCGCTATACCTGCCCGCAGTATGACGAGGGAATGCTGGACCCTAAAGCGGCGAACTACTGGCTGCCGGTTGATATTTATATTGGCGGTATCGAACACGCCATCATGCACCTGCTCTACTTCCGCTTCTTCCACAAGCTGATGCGCGATGCGGGCATGGTTAACTCCGACGAACCGGCTAAACAACTGCTGTGTCAGGGGATGGTGCTGGCGGATGCCTTCTACTACGTCGGCGAAAACGGTGAGCGCAACTGGGTTTCCCCGAAAGACGCAACCGTGGAACGTGACGAGAAAGGCCGTATCGTTAAAGCCTTCGACCCGCAGGGCCGCGAGCTGGTGTATACCGGCATGAGCAAGATGTCTAAGTCAAAAAACAACGGCATCGACCCGCAGGAAATGGTTGAGCGTTACGGCGCGGATACCGTGCGCCTGTTTATGATGTTCGCCTCTCCGGCAGACATGACCCTCGAGTGGCAGGAGTCTGGCGTAGAAGGTGCTAACCGCTTCCTGAAGCGCGTCTGGAAACTGGTTTACGAACACACCACCCAGGGTGCTGTTGCCGCTCTGGATGTTGCCAGCCTGAGTGAAGATCAGAAAGCGCTGCGCCGCGACGTGCATAAAACGATTGCCAAAGTAACCGATGATATCGGCCGTCGTCAGACCTTCAACACCGCCATTGCGGCGATTATGGAGCTGATGAACAAGCTGGCGAAAGCGCCGCAGGAAAGCGAACAGGATCGCGCGCTGATGCGTGAGGCTCTGCTGGCGGTCGTGCGTATGCTCAACCCGTTCACCCCTCATGCCAGCTTTACTCTGTGGCAGGAGCTGGGCGGCGAAGGCGACATTGACAACACACCGTGGCCGGTCGCTGACGAAGGCGCAATGGTTGAAAACACCACCCTGGTCGTCGTCCAGGTAAATGGTAAAGTTCGTGGTAAAATTACCGTTGCGGTGGATGCAACCGAAGAGCTGGTTCGTGAACGTGCTGGTCAGGAACATCTGGTCGCGAAATATCTTGACGGTGTGACCGTACGTAAAGTCATTTACGTACCGGGTAAACTGCTCAATCTGGTCGTTGGCTAAGCGCGGGAGGAAGCGTGCGATATCTGGCAACATTGTTGTTATCTCTGGCGGTGTTAATCACCGCCGGTTGTGGCTGGCACCTGCGTAGTACTACGCAGGTTCCGACCGCAATGAAAACCATGATCTTCCAGTCGGGCGATCCGAATGGTCCATTAAGCCGTGCGGTCCGTAATCAGCTGCGTCTGAACGGTATCGAACTGGTCGATGCCAGCACCCTGCGTAAGGATATTCCTTCCCTGCGCCTGGAATCGTCGTCGATTCAGAAAGATACAGCATCTATTTTCCAGGATGGCCGTACCGCAGAATATCAAATGGTGATGACGGTGAATGCTAACGTGCTGATCCCGGGCCATGATATCTATCCGATCACGACCAAAGTCTATCGCTCGTTCTTCGATAACCCGCAGGCGGCATTAGCGAAAGATGCTGAGCAGGACATGATCATCCAGGAAATGTACGATAAAGCCGCGGAACAACTGATCCGTAAGCTGCCAAGCGTTCATGTCGCGGACGTCGAAGCCACAAAAGAGGATGAGAAGCCAGTCGCCACGACCCCAGCATCTTCAACCTCCGGCAACCGCGTCTCCACTACGCTGGGTAACTGATGATTCGGTTGTACCCGGAACAGCTCCGCGCGCAGCTCACTGAAGGACTGCGCGCGGCCTATCTGCTGCTTGGCAACGACCCACTGCTGTTGCAGGAAAGTCAGGACGCAATACGCGAAGCCGCTGCTGCCCAGGGCTTTATCGAACACCACGCCGCCACTATTGATGCCAGCACCGACTGGTCTGCCCTGTTCTCTCTGAGCCAGGCGATGAGCCTGTTTGCCAGTCGTCAAACGCTGCTGCTGATACTGCCGGAAAACGGCCCTAATGCCGCCATCAATGAACAGCTGGCGACGCTTGTCGGCATGCTTCACGACGACTTATTGCTGATTGTTCGTGGCAATAAGCTAACAAAAGCTCAGGAAAATGCCGCGTGGGTGACAACCCTTGCCAATCGTGCGGTACAAGTGAGCTGCCAGACGCCGGAATATGCCCAGCTACCGCGCTGGCTCGCCTCACGCGCAAAACAAAATAATCTGCAGCTTGATGACGCAGCCAGCCAACTGTTGTGCTACTGCTATGAAGGCAATCTGCTGGCACTCGCGCAGGCCCTCGAACGTCTGTCATTACTGTGGCCTGACGGCAAACTGACGCTACCACGCGTTGAACAGGCGGTGAATGATGCCGCTCATTTCACCCCTTATCACTGGGTTGATGCGTTACTGGCAGGCAAAAGTAAGCGCGTCCTGCACGTGCTGCAACAACTGCGTCTGGAAGGCAGTGAACCGGCAATTCTACTGCGAACACTCCAGCGTGAGCTGCTGCTGCTGGTGAACCTGAAACGACAGTCTGTTCATACGCCGCTGCGTTCGTTATTCGATAAGCATCGGGTATGGCAAAACCGCCGTCAGCTGGTCAGCGATGCTCTGGCTCGTCTCAGCGCCGACCAGTTACGTCAGGCCGTCACGTTATTGACCCGTGCAGAACTCACCTTCAAGCAGGATTACGGACACTCCGTCTGGCCCGAGCTGGAAAGTCTCTCTTTGTTGCTCTGCCATAAAGCACTGGCAGACGTTTTTATTGATGGTTGATATGACTCAGTTGCAGGCTATGTACGGCGGCACCTTCGATCCGGTGCACTATGGTCACCTTAAACCGGTGGAAATTCTGGCTAACCAAATCGGTCTGAATAAAGTCATTATTGTACCCAACAATGTGCCACCGCACCGCCCGCAGCCCGAGGCCACCAGCGACCAGCGTAGGCATATGCTGGAGCTTGCCATCGCCGATAAGCCTTTGTTCATCCTTGACGATCGCGAACTTAAACGTGATACACCGTCATATTCGGCGCAAACATTGCGGGAGTGGCGCCAGGAGCAAGGGCCGAAACGACCGCTGGCCTTTGTTATTGGCCAGGATTCGCTTCTCACCTTTACCACCTGGCACGACTATGAAAGCATTCTTGATAACGTTCATTTGATCGTTTGCCGACGTCCGGGCTATCCGCTGGCAATGGATTGCGAACAAGATCAGCTGTGGCTGGACAAACATCTGACCCACGATGTTGAGCACCTGCACAGCAGCCCGGCAGGCGTTATCTATCTGGCCGAGACGCCATGGTTTGATATCTCTGCGACGATAATCCGCCAGCGTCTTGAGACGGGTGAGTCCTGCGCCGATATGCTGCCAGCAGCAGTACTGGACTATATCCGCCAGCAAAAGCTTTATTGTTGACCCGGCGCTGGCGATGCCGCTGATTAACAGAGTATCGTTGTGCTTCGTCTCTTTCCTCATTAGCGAGGTTAATCATGAAATTATGGTTAGTTCGTCACGGTGAAACCGAGGCCAACGTCGCCGGTCTGTACAGCGGGCATGCTCCAACTTCATTAACCGAACGTGGCGTCAGGCAAGCGCACGCCCTGGGAAAGCTCCTTCATGCTGTCCCCTTCCAGCGCGTATTTTGTAGTGAACTCGAACGAACCCAACGCACGGCCAGCCTGCTGCTTGGCGAACGAGAAATTTCCCAACACTATTTTCCCGAACTCAATGAAATGTTCTTTGGCGACTGGGAAATGCGCCATCATCGGGATTTACAGCATGAAGATGCGGAAAACTACGCCGCCTGGTGCGCCGACTGGCAGCACGCGGCCCCCACCAACGGTGAAGGCTTTCAAGCGTTTGCCCAGCGGGTTTCCGGCTTTACCACCACTCTCCCTCAGTATCAACAGCTTGAGCATCTGTTAATCGTCGGTCATCAGGGCGTTCTTAGCCTGTTGATTGCCCAATTGCTCAACATGCCAGCGGCCTCAATGTGGCACTTCCCCATCGAGCATGGCGCATGGAGCATGGTCGATATCCAACCAGATTTCACCACGCTTCGGGTGCTAAATAGCCAGGCCGTTTGGCTAGCGGAAGAAGAATTGCGCGCAGACCATTGACAGGCCAAAGCAGGCTGTTATTCTCCGCAGCCAGGCTGCACCCGCCATTTGAACTTTGCAGAAATTGTTTTACAAAAATGGCGATGCAATCATCGGCGATGGATGGGATGATAGCCGCCTTCACCGCCCATTTATAACCTAAATAATTCGAGTTGCAGGAAGGCGGCAAGTGAGCGAATTCCCAGGAGCTTACTCAGGTAAGTGACTGGGGTGAACGAACGCGGCCAACGTATATGCAACTTGAAGTATGACGGGTATATCGACATTTATCCCGACTTTGTCACCAGTTCGGGTATACTGTCAGGCTGTTTATTATTATCACACTTCACACTCACCCAGGGGGAACTCTTGCAGGGTAAAGCACTCCAGGATTTTGTTATCGACAAAATTGATGACCTGAAAGGTCAGGACATCGTAGCCATTGACGTTCATGGCAAATCCAGCATTACAGATTGCATGGTTATCTGCACAGGAACCTCCACGCGCCATGTCATGTCCATCGCCGATCACGTTGTGCAAGAATCTCGCGCCGCCGGTATGCTGCCGCTGGGCGTTGAAGGTGAGGCCGCTGCCGATTGGATTGTTGTGGATCTTGGCGACGTTATGGTTCACGTCATGCAGGAAGAGAGCCGTCGTTTGTACGAGCTGGAAAAACTCTGGAGTTAATGCGTGAAGCTGCACCTGGTGGCCGTTGGCACCAAAATGCCGGACTGGGTTCAGACCGGCTTTAGCGAGTACCTGCGCCGTTTTCCAAAAGATATGCCGTTCGAACTGGTGGAGATCCCCGCCGGTAAACGCGGTAAAAATGCTGACATCAAGCGCATCCTTGAAAAAGAAGGGGAAATGATGCTGGCGGCCGCAGGAAAAAACCGCATCGTGACCCTGGATATCCCGGGGAAACCGTGGGATACGCCACAGTTGGCGCGCGAACTGGAGCGCTGGAAACAGGATGGCCGCGACGTCAGCCTGCTCATCGGCGGTCCGGAAGGCCTTTCGCCCGCTTGTAAAGCGGCAGCGGAACAAAGTTGGTCGCTCTCAACGCTCACATTACCTCACCCGCTGGTTCGCGTACTGGTGGCAGAGAGTCTTTATCGGGCGTGGAGCATTACCACCAACCACCCTTACCACCGTGAGTAATGATGACCAGGGTAGACTAAGCAGCGAATGAAATTACAGAATTCTTTCCGCGACTATACGGCTGAATCCTCGCTGTTTGTGCGCCGGGCGCTGGTCGCTTTTTTGGGGATTTTGCTGCTTACCGGCGTACTGATCGCCAACCTCTATAACGTGCAAATTGTGCGTTACACAGACTATCAAACACGCTCGAACGAAAACCGCATCAAGCTGGTCCCTATTCCGCCAAGTCGCGGCATTATCTACGATCGCAACGGTACGCCGCTGGCGCTTAACCGCACAATTTACCAGCTGGAAATGATGCCGGAGAAGGTCGATAACGTACAGCAGACGCTGGATGCGCTGCGTGACGTCATCGATCTGACCGATGACGATGTGGCGAACTTTAAAAAAGAGCGCTCACGCTCGCATCGCTTTACCTCTATTCCGGTGAAAGTGAACCTTACCGAAGTCCAGGTGGCTCGTTTCGCGGTTAACCAGTACCGCTTCCCCGGCGTGGAAGTCAAAGGCTATAAACGCCGTTACTATCCCTATAACTCCGCCCTTACCCACGTTATCGGCTACGTCTCTAAAATTAACGATAAAGACGTCGATCGCCTGGATAAAGAAGGGAAGCTGGCTAACTATGCCTCGACGCATGACATCGGTAAACTCGGTATTGAGCGCTACTACGAAGATGTGCTGCACGGGGAAACCGGCTATGAAGAGGTCGAGGTTAACAACCGTGGTCGCGTGATTCGTCAGCTTAAGGAAGTCCCACCGCAGGCCGGGCGCGATATCTATTTAACGCTCGACCTGAAACTACAGCAGTATATTGAAACGCTGCTCGCCGGTAGCCGCGCCGCCGTCGTGGTGACCGACCCGCGTACCGGCGCGATTCTCGCGCTGGTTTCAACGCCAAGCTACGACCCCAACCTGTTCGTCGATGGCATCTCCAGCAAAGACTATTCCGGGCTTCTCAACGATCCGAATACGCCGCTGGTCAACCGCGCGACTCAAGGGGTATATCCTCCTGCCTCGACGGTTAAACCCTACGTCGCAGTCTCAGCGCTCAGCGCGGGCGTGATCACCCGTAATACCAGCCTGTTTGACCCCGGCTGGTGGCAACTGCCAGGTTCAGATAAACGCTATCGCGACTGGAAGAAGTGGGGCCACGGGCATCTGAACGTCACCAAAGCGCTGGAAGAGTCCGCTGATACCTATTTCTATCAGGTTGCTTACGATATGGGTATCGATCGCCTGTCCGAATGGATGAGCAAATTCGGGTACGGTCACTATACTGGCGTTGATCTCTCTGAAGAACGCTCCGGCAACATGCCTACCCGTGAGTGGAAGCTCAAACGCTTCAAGAAGCCGTGGTATCAGGGCGATACTATTCCGGTCGGCATCGGTCAGGGCTACTGGACCGCAACGCCTATTCAGATGAACAAAGCGCTGATGATCCTGATTAACGACGGTGTCGTCAAAGTGCCGCACCTGCTGCAAAGCACGGTTGAAGATGGTAAACCAGTACCATGGGTACAGCCGCACGAACCGCCGGTCGGCGATATTCACTCTGGTTTTTGGGAAATCGCCAAAGACGGAATGTATGGTGTAGCCAACCGTGGAAACGGTACTGCACATAAATATTTCGCCAGCGCACCGTATAAAATTGCGGCGAAATCGGGCACCGCCCAGGTCTTTGGCCTGAAAGCCAATGAAACCTATAACGCGCACCGAATCGCAGAACGCCTGCGTGACCACAAACTCATGACGGCATTTGCCCCTTATAACAACCCCCAGGTTGCCGTTGCAATCATTCTCGAGAACGGCGGCGCAGGGCCTGCAGTCGGTACCATTATGCGCCAGATTCTCGATCATATAATGCTGGGCGATAACAACACCAATCTGCCGAGTGAAAATCCGGCAGTCACGGCTGGGGAGGATCAATAATGACGGATAATCCAAACAAAAAATCGCTATGGGATAAAATCCATCTCGATCCCACCATGCTGCTTATCCTGCTGGCGCTCCTGACCTATAGCGCGCTGGTTATCTGGAGCGCTAGCGGTCAGGACATGGGCATGATGGAGCGCAAAATCGGCCAGATCGCCATGGGCGTCGTTATCATGATCGTCATGGCGCAGATCCCGCCGCGTGTGTATGAGGGCTGGGCACCCTACCTCTACATCGTCTGTATTATCCTGCTGGTGGCGGTGGATGCCTTTGGCGCAATTTCCAAAGGGGCGCAGCGCTGGCTGGATCTCGGTATCGTCCGTTTTCAGCCCTCGGAAATCGCGAAGATTGCCGTACCGCTGATGGTGGCGCGCTTTATCAACCGCGATGTTTGTCCACCATCGCTAAAGAATACCGCCATTGCTCTGGTGCTGATTTTCCTGCCCACGCTGCTGGTTGCCGCGCAGCCTGACCTCGGAACTTCGATTCTGGTGGCGTTATCCGGCCTGTTCGTCCTGTTCTTGTCTGGGCTGAGCTGGCGTCTGATCGGCATTGCGGTGGTGCTGGTCGCCGCCTTTATCCCCATCTTGTGGTTCTTCCTGATGCATGATTATCAGCGCCAGCGCGTGATGATGCTGCTCGACCCGGAAACCGATCCGCTCGGCGCGGGCTACCACATTATTCAATCAAAAATCGCTATCGGCTCCGGTGGACTACGCGGAAAAGGTTGGCTGCACGGCACCCAGTCGCAGCTGGAATTCTTACCGGAGCGCCATACCGACTTTATCTTTGCCGTTTTGGCAGAGGAGTTGGGGCTGATTGGCGTACTGATCCTGCTGGCGCTGTATATTTTGCTTATCATGCGTGGGCTATGGATCGCCTCCCAGGCGCAAACCACCTTTGGTCGGGTTATGGCTGGGGGTTTAATGTTGATTTTATTCGTTTATGTCTTCGTAAATATTGGTATGGTAAGTGGTATTTTACCAGTGGTGGGGGTACCTTTGCCGCTGGTCAGCTACGGGGGCTCTGCCCTAATCGTATTGATGGCCGGGTTTGGTATCGTCATGTCGATCCATACTCATAGAAAAATGTTGTCGAAAAGCGTTTAAGGGGTTCGCGATGCGTAAGCAATGGCTGGGGATCTGCATAGCAGCAGGGCTGCTGGCGGCATGTCAGAGTGATGACGTTCAACAGAAAACGGTCAGCACTCCACAGCCGGCCGTTTGTAATGGACCAACTGTGGAAATCAGCGGTGCCGATCCACAGTATGAAACGCCTAACGCAACGGCGAATCAAGACTACGAACGCGATGGAAAAAGTTATAAAATCGTCCAGGATCCCTCTAACTTTACCCAGGCTGGTTTTGCCGCGATTTACGATGCGGAGCCGAACAGCAACCTGACCGCCTCAGGGGAAGCCTTCGATCCGACGCAGCTCACCGCCGCGCATCCGACGTTACCTATCCCAAGCTACGCGCGGATAACAAACCTCGCCAACGGGCGAATGATCGTGGTACGCATCAACGATCGCGGACCTTACGGCAACGATCGCGTCATCTCGCTTTCACGAGCCTCAGCCGATCGTCTGAATACCTCGAACAATACCAAAGTGCGTATCGATCCGATCGTCGTCACCCCGGATGGCTCACTTTCAGGCCCCGGCATGGCCTGTACTACCGTTGCTAAACAGACCTACGCCCTGCCCGCACGTCCGAATCTTGATGGCGATAACGGTGCAGCCATCGGTCAACCCGCGCAAACTGATGTTCATGCCATCAGCAACTCAACGTTAAAGCCAGAAGATAGCACCGGCGCACCGGTAAACAGCGGCGGGTTCCTTGGCGCGCCAACGCCGCTGAACAGTGGGGTGCTGGAAAGCAGTGAGCCAGTTGTGCAAACCGCGCCGGTTACTGCTCCAGGTTCGGTCCAGGGCGGCGTAGCGCCTGCCGTAGCGGCGACTGCTGCGGTAACACCAGCGGCTGCCACCACCAGCGGCGACTTCGTCGTACAAGTAGGTGCCGTCAGCGATCAGGCCCGTGCGCAGCAGTATCAGCAGCGCCTGAGCCAGCAATTCTCCGTACCCGGCCGCGTGATGCAAAACGGCGCGGTATGGCGTATTCAATTGGGCCCATTCAGCAGCAAAGAGCAAGCCAGCACGGTTCAACAACGCCTGCAAAGCGAAGCTCAGCTGCAATCATTTATTACTCGCGCCAACTAAACGCGTCGGGCTGTTGTCCTCCACTTATCACGCATGACAAAGTCATTAACAAAGTCATGCGCAATGTCGGATGCTGGCCCGCAGTGCATTTGCTATAGTAAGGCACTTTTTTTAACTCCATCACGGATGCCGTTGTTCAGACCATGAAGACCTCTTTCACCGCTCGTTTACTTGTTACGGCGCTCTCCGTGGCAGCGCTATCCTCAGCTGCCCGCGCCGATGACCTGAATATCAAAACTATGATCCCTGGCGCCCCACAGATTGACGCCGAATCCTGGGTTCTTATCGATTACAACTCAGGCAAGGTATTGGCTGAAAATAACGCGGATTCCCGTCGCGACCCGGCGAGTCTGACCAAGATGATGACCAGCTATGTTATTGGTCAGGCGATGAAAGCGGGCAAGTTTAAAGAATCCGATCTGGTCACCGTTGGTAACGATGCGTGGGCGACCGGTAACCCAGTCTTTAAAGGCTCCTCACTGATGTTCCTTAAGCCTGGTATGCAGGTACCGGTTTCCCAGCTGATCCGCGGTATTAACCTGCAATCAGGTAATGACGCCTGTGTAGCTATGGCCGACTATGTCGCTGGGAGCCAGGATGCCTTCGTCGGCCTGATGAACAACTACGTTAACGCTTTGGGTCTGAAGAACACCCATTTCCAGACCGTTCATGGCCTGGATGCCGATGGTCAGTTCAGCTCGGCGCGTGATATGGCGCTGATTGGTCAGGCGCTGATCCGCGATGTGCCGAACGAATACACCATCTACAAAGAAAAAGAGTTCACCTTTAACGGGATTCGCCAACTCAACCGTAACGGCCTGCTATGGGATAAAAGTCTGAGCGTCGACGGCATTAAAACGGGCCACACAGACAAAGCGGGCTATAATCTCGTGGCTTCGGCAACCGAAGGCCAGATGCGCCTGATCTCCGCCGTGATGGGTGGACGTACCTATAAAGGCCGTGAGTCCGAGAGCAAAAAACTGCTGACCTGGGGCTTTCGCTTCTTTGAAACCGTTAACCCGATTAAAGCCGGGAAAGAGTTCGCCTCTGAACCCGCTTGGTTTGGTGATAACGATCGTGCTTCCCTCGGTGTGGACAAAGACGTTTATCTGACTATCCCTCGCGGTCGTATGAAAGACCTGAAAGCCAGCTATGTCCTGAACAATGCAGAACTGCACGCGCCGCTGCAGAAAAACCAGGTTGTTGGCACCATTAATTTCCAGTTGGACGGTAAAACTATCGATCAGCGCCCGCTGGTCGTACTGCAGGAAATTCCGGAAGGCAATTTCTTCGGCAAAATCATTGATTACATTAAGTTAATGTTCCATCACTGGTTTGGTTAAAAATCGAACACTTGAAAGTGTGATTTGCGTCCCCATATACTAGGTATCCTGATAACTCCCACTCGTCGTGGGAGTTATTATTTTTTGTTGTAACACCGGAGCTGACATGAAAACCAAACTTAACGAACTGCTTGAATTCCCTACCCCTTTTACTTACAAAGTAATGGGACAGGCGTTGCCGGAGCTGGTTGACCAGGTGGTTGAAGTGGTACAGCGCCATGCACCAGGTGATTACTCTCCGACGGTAAAACCCAGCAGCAAAGGCAACTACCACTCGGTCTCCATCACGATTACCGCCACACATATCGAGCAGGTAGAAACCCTGTACGAAGAGTTGGGCAATATTGAAATCGTGCGAATGGTGCTGTAAACCGATTCCTTGACCCGGCCTTTGTGCCGGGTAATCCTCTCTTTCTCGCTGTGATATACTCTCCACTCAAGTTATTCTCTCTCTGCGGAGACGTTGTTTTGCAGCACAATAAAATCCTCATCCGCCAACTCGGCCTGCAACCTTACGAACCTGTCTCGCAGGCAATGCATGAGTTCACCGACACTCGCGACGACTCCACCCTGGATGAAATCTGGTTGGTCGAACATCATCCTGTGTTCACTCAGGGCCAGGCTGGAAAAGCCGAACATGTTCTTGTTCCTGGCGATATCCCAGTGATTCAGAGTGACCGTGGCGGGCAGGTTACCTATCATGGTCCCGGGCAGCAGGTGATGTACGTCATGCTGAACCTTAAACGCCGTAAGCTGGGCGTACGTGAGCTGGTCACCCTTTTAGAGCAAACCGTCGTGAATACGCTAGCAGAATCTGGCATTGAGTCGCACCCCCGCGCCGACGCTCCCGGCGTCTATGTCGGCGAGCAAAAAATCTGCTCTCTGGGTCTGCGTATCCGTAAAGGTTGCTCATTCCACGGTCTGGCGCTGAATATCGCCATGGATCTGTCACCATTCCTGCGAATCAACCCATGTGGTTATGCTGGTATGGAAATGACCCAAATGCGTCAGTGGCAGCCGAATGCTCGTCCAGAAACCGTTGCTCCGCAATTGGCCGCGAATCTGTTGGAGCTGCTCAATAATCCACCGTACGAATACATTTCAGTCCGGTAATTATTACGTCCCGTGGTCGCGGGACGTCACCTTTCCCTCTCACAACAAATTAAGTCTTTATATTTGCTGTGTATTATCACGAATCAGAATGAGTCTGGTCGTTATAATGATGCTATTCACCATTATCGGAAATATAGAGTGGAAGAAAATAACGCTCCAGCAGAACCCACTGACCCGCAAGATGATCGCCACGGGCGGCAGGTGTTTCGCATTTTACGTAACATAGACCTGAACTTACTGACCATTTTTGAAGCCGTTTATGTGCATAAAGGCATCGTTAATGCGGCAAAGGTGCTCAACATCACCCCCTCGGCGATCAGTCAATCAATCAACAAACTGCGTGCACTCTTCCCCGATCCGCTGTTTATTCGCAAAGGCCAGGGCGTAACGCCTACCGCCTATGCGACGCATCTCCATCAGCATATTAGCCAGGGAATGGAGGCTTTTCTCAACGCGCTGGATTTAACTGGTGATACGCACCAGGAGCGAGTGATAACCATCGCGACCTCTCCGGCTATTGGGGCATTGATAATGCCGGTGATTACCAAAAAACTGAGAGCCGTCTTTCCTCAGGTATTGCTGCATAATATCGCCATCAACGACGCCGTCAGCCAGCTGAATCAGCGTCAGGTCGATCTGTTGATCGACAGCTTCGCGCACGCCGGGCTGTCGATTACGCATCATGTGTTATTTCAGGATAGTGTGCACATATACTGCCGGGCAGGTCATCCGGCGTTAAAAATGTCGGCAACTCCAGAAAACCTTCGCCAATATGAATTCGCGCTGCTGCAACCTGAGCACCATCGCTATGCGGCACTTCTGCGTCGCCTGCATGAACACCTGGGCGAGCGTCGCTGCGGCTTCAGTAGCTACAATTTGTTAACTCAGGCCGCACTGGTCAGTGAAAGCGAGATGCTGGGGCTGATTACTTCCGGGATGTTCTCCCTGGTAGAGCGCATATGGCCGTTAAAAATTCTTGATTTTCCACCTTTACAGGCGGAAAAAATTGATGTTTCACTACATTACAATAAACTCAGCGCGCAAGAACCCTTATTGAAAGAGATTGTAGAGACCATTCGCCAAGCCTTTTAGGTGATAAAGCACGTGAGGGAAAAGCATAAAACAACAACTATTTTACAATTTGCCGTGTTACCAGGCTGCTTTCTGCCCCGTATCAATGGTATACTGCCTGCGCTTAATTCAAAAATAGTTGATAAATACAACATTTTCTTGAATTGATTCGCTTTCCTTCGTGACTCGCAACTGGAACACGCACGCTATGAGTAAACCCATTGTGATGGAACGCGGTGTTAAATACCGCGATGCCGATAAAATGGCCCTTATCCCGGTGAAAAACGTGGCAACTGAGCGTGAAGCTCTGCTCAGAAAACCGGAATGGATGAAAATCAAACTTCCGGCTGACTCGTCCCGTATCCAGGGGATCAAGGCAGCGATGCGTAAGAACGGCCTGCACTCCGTGTGTGAAGAAGCCTCTTGCCCGAACCTCGCGGAATGTTTTAACCACGGAACGGCGACTTTTATGATTCTGGGTGCCATCTGTACCCGTCGTTGTCCGTTCTGCGACGTGGCGCACGGACGCCCGGTCACTCCAGACGCCAACGAACCGCAAAAGCTGGCGCAAACTATTGCCGATATGGCTCTGCGTTACGTTGTTGTGACTTCCGTTGACCGTGACGATCTGCGCGATGGCGGCGCTCAGCATTTTGCCGACTGCATCAGAGCTATTCGCGAGAAAAATCCGACCATCAAAATTGAAACCCTGGTTCCGGACTTCCGCGGTCGTATGGATCGTGCTTTGGAAATCCTCCAGGCGACACCACCGGATGTGTTTAACCATAACCTGGAAAACGTGCCGCGCCTGTATCGCCAGGTTCGTCCGGGAGCCGATTACAACTGGTCTCTGAAGCTGCTGGAGCGTTTTAAAGAAGCACATCCGGAGATCCCGACGAAATCGGGTTTGATGGTTGGTTTAGGTGAAACGAACGCCGAAATCGTTGAAGTGATGCGCGATCTACGTCGTCATGGCGTCACGATGCTAACTTTAGGTCAATATTTGCAGCCAAGCCGTCATCACCTGCCGGTACAGCGTTATGTTAGCCCTGATGAGTTCGAAGAGATGAAAGGCGAAGCCATGGCAATGGGCTTTACCCACGCCGCCTGCGGGCCGTTCGTTCGCTCGTCCTATCATGCTGACCTGCAAGCCAAAGGTATGGAAGTGAAGTAATCCGTACCTCGACTGCTGCGTGAAACCTGGTAGCGCAGCAGTTTACTTTTCTGTTCTGCTATTCCCGAAATTCCCCATTGCAATGAATTAGCCCAGCGCAGTAACAGTTGGTTGCATCTTTTTAGGCGAAATAACGTATATATAACAAAAAGAGGCCGCAGCGACTAACGCTGCGGCCTCTTTGCCGTCCAGGTTCACACCTGTCGGCAGCGTGCTCCCCTCCACCGGGAAGCACGAAGTGAATTACTCTTTATGAGAGAGTTTCTGTGCCGGGATCTCTTCCTCTGCACTGGTTTTCTTCGCACTATCATCGTCATCGTTCATGGCCTTTTTAAAGCCTTTGATGGCCGAGCCCAGGTCTCCACCCAGCGTGCGTAATTTTTTGGTACCAAACACTAAAATAATCAGCGCTGCGACTACCAGCAGTTTGGTAATACTAATCTCACCCATAGCTAACCTTCTTCTCTAATACAAGCTGCGAATACGCCATCATACACGCATACAATTAACGGCTATTTGACGCGCGGACACAATAGCAATCTGTAACAAGGTGAATCAAGCCTTGTTTAAAAAAACGTCATAATAATTGCGGTGGCGCAAAGCGACGATTCTGCAACACCGGCAAGCGTTCCCGAACCAGCTGAAGATAATCAGCTGAAAGCTCAGCAAAAATCAACTGCGGCTGCTCTCCAGCCCCAGCGAGCGTCGTTCCCAGAGGATCAACAATACGACTCTGTCCAATATTGCGGGTTCCGCACTCACCTGCCGCGATAATATAACAGGTAGTATCCAGTGCCCGCGCCGCCAGCAAAGTCGCCCAATGATGTTCCTTCAGCGGCCCTTTCACCCACGCAGTGGGTAATACTAAGAGTTGCGCCCCGCTGAGCGCTAGCGACAGCGCCAGTTCAGGAAAACGCAAATCGTAGCAGGTCATCAGCCCGACGCGCATCCCATCAACCTCAATAAGCGGCGGAATTTGCTGTCCGGCATCGACCAACCGGGATTCCTGAATATTGAAAGCATCATACAGGTGTAGCTTCTGGTATTGCGCAATAATCTTACCCTGACGTAAAGCCACCAGCGTGTTAGTTGCCCGCCCCTCGCCTGAAGGCACGTGCAAAGTCAGCACCGTCGTCAGCACGCTGTTTTTACTTTCCGCCAGCAGTAACTGTAAAAAGCCTCCATCCAGAAGTTGGGCTGATTTAACCGATAAATCCGCATC
Organism: Klebsiella huaxiensis; assembly: GCF_003261575.2. Classification (GTDB taxonomy): domain Bacteria; phylum Pseudomonadota; class Gammaproteobacteria; order Enterobacterales; family Enterobacteriaceae; genus Klebsiella; species Klebsiella huaxiensis. Next base: position 4,202,873 of record NZ_CP036175.1, read on the forward strand.
GTTGTCATCTCGAGCAAGTAGCGCTTCTGGTAATACCAACAATGAAGCCCCTCTTCCGACAGCCTGACGCATCAGCACGACGCAAATCTGCGCATTGGTCGTCCAGTCCGGCGTTACGGCAAATTGTCCGGCAGCAACAAGCATCTTTTCTCTCCCATCAGGTATTCATAGCCAGCAAGGTATTTCGCGCGCTACACTCGAAGTTTAGTATCAATCAATAAACAGGGAATGACCGTGTTGCAACTCCTTTTGGCTGTATTTCTTGGCGGCGGCACTGGCAGCGTTTTACGCTGGTGGCTGGGTATGAAGCTTAATCCCATGCACCACGCTCTCCCCATTGGTACTCTTACTGCTAACCTGCTAGGCGCGTTTATTATCGGAGCCGGTCTGGCCTGGTTTAATCGCCTGACGGGTATCGATCCGATGTGGAAACTGCTTATCACCACCGGCTTTTGCGGCGGACTGACAACCTTCTCCACATTTTCCGCCGAAGTGGTGTTTCTTCTGCAGCAGGGGCGCTTTAGCTGGGCATTGCTGAATATCGTCGTCAACTTATTAGGCTCGTTTGCCATGACGGCAGCGGCATTCTGGCTATTTTCTCAGACCGCAAGCCGCTAACTACAGGCAAAAAAAAAACCCGCTAAGAGCGGGTTTTTATATTCTACTGACGCGTTGCTTAGATAGGCATTACGTTTGCAGCAGAAGGGCCTTTGGCACCGTTAGTGATTTCGAACTCTACACGCTGACCTTCAGCCAGAGTTTTGAAACCGTTGGACTGGATTGCAGAGAAATGTACGAATACATCTTTGCTGCCATCTTCCGGAGTAATGAAACCGAATCCTTTGGACTCATTAAACCACTTAACGTTACCTTTAATCTTAGACATCAAAATTACCTTTATATGAAAAAATCGACACTAATACTGTGTCGGGCATCAGTACACCAATTGTGGTACCTTTTGTCCAGCGCAACTTTGCTAAAAAGTGATAAAAGTCTCTATCTTTTTGTAGACATATAACTTTAGTCATTGTTTTTTCAGCACATAGTCCGCTTATCACTTTTGTTGTAATGCAATGCCGTGCTGGTTAAAACTGGATGCGCGCCCACGCAAAGTAAACGTTACCGTTGTTATAGGTACCTGGAATATAGGTCATTTGGAATGTTGCAGGGCCGTAACCAATGGAGGCCAGAGGCAGCACAACTGGAATAGGGATATAGTTCCAGTTATCACGCGCCGTTACGCCAAGGGTATAGCCTAAACCAAGATGGAAGTTATCGTCAGCCAACGGACGCCAGGTTTTTTCCCAACCGTAGCCGCCAATGGGCTCCCATTTGTTATAGGAGTCTTTGAAGGCCATGAGGTAAATACCATTCCAGTTTCCTTTATCATCCCAACGCGAAATGCCGAAGCCCGCCCCCCAGGGACGTTCGTTATACTTATCCGTTTTTTCTTTATCGTAGGCGAAACGAGCATGCCAGGTCACCGCCGGTATGAAAAGATCGTAGTGCTCAGGCTCATTCCAGGTCTGTGCAATGTTATCACTTAGCGTGTTGTAGCCATCGCGCAGCGTTGAGCTAAACGATGCGTTAGCAGTAGTGGATGAGAGCAACAGTCCCAAGCATCCAAGAAAAAACCATGTAAATCGACTCAGCATTAACACTTCTCTATTACCAGTATCATTTTTAAAGCGGGTTAAGATAGCAAAGATAAACTTAATAATACCTTAACGGAATTAGGCAAACTCTTGATTTGTCCGGTACAAAAAATCTGAAAATCATCACGACTGGCGTTTTGGCCACGTCCCCATTGTACGGCAATTAGGGTATTCTCACCGATTTATTGATTTGCATCAGCGAGTTCAGCCCGTTTTTTAGGCACATTCGCTCACTTAATTTTTTCTTCGCTTTATTTATCAGCAGATTCTTTGGGTTAATGGTTTAGGGGTAAAAGATGCTTACGCTAGTAGAGATCCTCATCGGGATTGTGGTCATTGTGGGCGTCGCCCGCTATATCATTAAAGGCTATTCTGCCACCGGCGTGTTGTTCGTCGGTGGTTTAGTATTACTCATCGCCAGCGCACTAATGGGGCATAAGATTCTACCTGGTGATGCAAAGAGCACTGGTTACTCCGCCACAGATATTATCGAATACGTCAAGATTCTGCTCATGAGCCGCGGCGGCGACCTCGGCATGATGATCATGATGCTCTGTGGTTTCGCGACCTACATGACGCATATTGGCGCCAACGACATGGTAGTGAAATTGGCCTCAAAGCCGCTGCGCTATATTAACTCTCCATACCTGTTAATGATCGCCGCCTATTTCGTGGCCTGTCTGATGTCGCTGGCAGTCTCTTCAGCGACCGGTCTCGGTGTGCTGTTGATGGCAACCCTGTTCCCAGTGATGGTCAACGTCGGTATTAGCCGCGGTGCAGCGGCCGCTATTTGCGCCTCTCCGGCAGCGATCATTCTCTCCCCTACTTCTGGCGACGTGGTGCTGGCCGCCAAAGCCGCCGAAATGCCATTGATTGATTTTGCCTTTAAAACCACCCTGCCTATTTCCATTGTGGCCATCATCAGCATGGCCATCGCCCACTTTTTCTGGCAGCGCTATCTCGATAAAAAAGAAAATGCCTCGCACGAAATGCTGGATGTGAACGAGATAACCACCACCGCCCCTGCTTTTTACGCCATCCTGCCGTTTACACCGATCATTGGCGTACTGATTTTCGACGGTAAATGGGGTCCGGAACTACACATCATCACGATCCTCGTTCTCTGCATGCTGTTGGCTGCAGTACTGGAGTTCTTTCGCGGCTTTAATACCAAAAACGTGTTTAATGGTCTGGAAGCAGCTTACCGAGGTATGGCGGATGCTTTTGCTGGCGTAGTCATGCTGCTGGTTGCAGCAGGCGTCTTTGCCCAAGGGCTGAGCACCATTGGTTTTATCAATGGCCTGATTTCTATCGCCACCTCATTTGGTTCAGCCAGCATTATCCTGATGCTGGTATTGGTTATTCTGACAATGCTAGCGGCGATGACTACCGGTTCCGGCAACGCACCGTTCTATGCCTTCGTTGAGATGATCCCGAAGCTGGCACACTCTTCCGGTATCAATCCCGCTTATCTCTCCATCCCGATGCTGCAGGCATCTAACCTTGGACGAACTATTTCACCCGTCTCCGGTGTGGTGGTCGCGGTTGCCGGGATGGCAAAAATATCACCTTTTGAAGTGGTTAAACGCACCTCAGTCCCCGTTCTGGTTGGGCTATTGGTCGTCATTGTCGCCACAGAAATTTTGGTCCCGGGCAGTGCTATTCGCTAGCCGTGAAACCACGCGAAAAGGCGCCTGTTGGCGCCTTTTTTATGCTTTAATAACTCAATGTTATTAATGACCGTCAGTCATCAGGAATAAAAATGTTCAGGAAGGATTTCGTCGCCATTGCTCTGTTGCTTATTTCTACTCAGGCCAGTGCAGACCCGCTAATAGCAACGCAATACGGCGATTTCGACCGCTACGTGCTGGCCCTCTCCTGGCAAACGGGATTCTGCCAAAGCATGCATGACAAAAACCGTAGCGAGCCGGATGAGTGTCGTTTACAGCAAGAAAGCACAAATAAAGCCGATTTCCTGACCGTACACGGGTTATGGCCCAGTTTGCCAAAATCCATCGCCGCACGCGGCGTAGACGAACGTCGCTGGATACGTTATGGCTGCGCGACACGTCCACTCCCTAACATGCCAGAAGCCAAAGCCGGAAGAAAATGCCAGGCAGCAGAAACCGGTCTGTCGCTAGAGATGGCGAATAAGCTCAACGGTGTGATGCCAGGTTCCGGTGGCAATTCGTGCCTTGAACGCTATGAATATGCCAAACACGGCATTTGCTTCGGTTTTGATCCTGATAATTACTTCGGCACTATGGTTCGTCTGAACGGTGAAGTCAAACAGAGTGCTCTAGGGGGATTCCTCGCACAACACTATGGGCAAACCGTGAGCCGTGAGGGTTTCGATGCCGCAGTCGCGCAAGCCTTTGGAAAACAGAACGTTAAAGCGTTTAAATTAACTTGCAGCGGCAACCCTGCCTATCTGACCGAGATGCAAATCTCGATCAAAGCCACAGCCATAAATGCCCCACTTTCCGCAGATTCATTCTTGCCTCAGCCCCATCCGGGCAATTGCGGTAAGCAATTTGTATTAGATAAAGTGGGTAGCTAAAGAAAGCAGACTATGATGCCGTTATCATAAATTTCATATGGCTCAGCGATTGATCATTGATGAATGTGCGTTTAATCACTTCAAACCGTCGACAAGTCTCAGTATGATGAGAGGACATTAACCCTTGCCATTTTCGGTGAGGGTTTTCTTTTACGGATAGGTTCCTGGATAACATGGAGTATGCGATGACCAGACCCGCAATCATCATTAATGAACTCGATGCAGAACGCATCGACCGACTGCTGGAACAACCGGCTTTCGCCAACTCTCCGGTGGCGGATGCATTGAACGACGAACTGGACCGGGCTCAGATGCTCGCCCCGGAAGCCATGCCGCATGATGTCGTTAGCATGAATAGCCAGGTCAGATTTCGCGATTTAACAACGGGTGAAGAACGCGTACGCACGCTGGTTTTCCCCTCTCAGGTCACGGATAGCGCTACGCAGCTATCAGTCATGGCCCCGGTCGGCGCAGCCCTGCTGGGCCTGAAAGTTGGCGGTACCATTCACTGGGAATTACCCGGCGGTACCTCAACGCACCTTGAAGTACTGGAGCTGCTGTATCAACCGGAAGCCGCAGGCGATTATCACCGTTAATCTCCCTACTGCCTGAGGCGTTTCGCGCTTTATTCAGAGGATGTATTCGCATCCTCTTTCTGCATATTTCACTGCCCGTGCTGCTTTTGACAAATTTTTACGCCCTCCTCAACCCGATCTGACAGTTTTGCGACCTGAATGGCACAATATTCTCCTATAATATGTTGATATAGAGACCAACGAACAAGGAGGAAGCATATGTACAAGACGATCATTATGCCTGTTGATGTTTTTGAGATGGAGCTGAGCGATAAAGCCGTCCGCCATGCGGAGTTTTTAGCCCAGCAGGACGGGGTTATCCATCTCCTTCACGTACTTCCCGGTTCATCAAGCTTCACAATGAGTCGCTTCACAGCAGACCTGCGTCGCTTTGAAGAACATTTACAGCATGAAGCAGAAACCCGTTTACAAACGATGGCCGGGCATTTCAGCATTGACCCGTCGCGAATCAAGACGCATGTCCGTTTCGGCACCGTGCGTGATATGGTCAATGAACTGGCAAATGAAATTAAAGCCGATGTGGTGGTCATTGGTTCACGCAACCCTTCAATCAGCACTCATCTGCTGGGTTCCAATGCCTCAAGTGTGATTCGCCACGCCCATATCCCGGTAATGGTTGTTCGGTAAGCTGAGCGTGATTGAGATAAAAAAGAGGCTACCCCAGGGTAGCCTCTTTACTTTGCAGGTTTGGTCTTACTTTATTATGAATTATGCAATCGTAGTGCGAATCAGGTAATCGAACGCGCTCAGAGACGCTTTCGCACCTTCGCCCGTGGCGATAATAATCTGTTTGTACGGTACGGTGGTGCAGTCACCGGCGGCAAAGACGCCCTTCACGTTGGTTTCACATTTCGCATCAATGATGATTTCACCCATGCGGTTACGTTCAACTGCGCCTTCCAGCCAGTTGGTATTCGGCAGCAGACCGATTTGCACGAAAATTCCGGACAGCGCCACGTGATGCTCATCGCCGCTAACACGGTCACGATACTGCAAACCGGTTACCTTACTACCGTCACCCACCACTTCCGTGGTTTGCGCATTCAGGATAATATCGACATTCTTCAGGCTGCGAACCTTATCCTGTAATACCTGATCCGCCTTCATTTCCGGCGCAAACTCAAGCAGAGTCACATGTTCAACAACTCCGGCGAGATCAATCGCCGCTTCAACGCCTGAGTTACCGCCGCCGATAACCGCAACGCGCTTACCTTTAAACAGCGGGCCATCGCAGTGTGGGCAATAGGTTACGCCTTTAGTGCGATACTGATCTTCGCCTGGTACGTTCATGTTACGCCATTTCGCACCGGTCGCAATAATAACGCTACGCGCTTTCAGCACCGCGCCGGAGGCGGTCTCAACCTGATGCAGCCCCCCTTCAACGGTAGCCGGAATCAGTTTAGATGCGCTCTGAGAGTCAATAACATCGACATCATATTCATTGACGTGCGCTTTCAAAGCGCCAGCCAGTTTCTGGCCTTCGGTTTTCGGCACTGAGATATAGTTTTCGATATCTACGGTATCCAGCACCTGGCCGCCAAAGCGTTCCCCCATCAGGCCAGTACGAATACCTTTACGTGCCGAGTACACCGCAGCCGCCGCACCTGAAGGGCCGGATCCGACAATCAGCACATCATAAGCTTCACGTTTGTTCAGCTCTTCCGCCGCTCGTTTTTCCGCGCCGGTATCGACTTTGGCAACGATCTCGCTCAGCGTCATACGACCCTGGCCAAATTCCTGACCGTTCATAAATACTGCCGGAACGCCCATCACGTTGCGATCGGTGATTTCGTTCTGGAACGTGCCGCCATCAATTGCCGTATGCTTGATGCGCGGGTTCAGTACCGCCATCAGGTTCAGCGCCTGAACAACATCCGGGCAGTTATGGCAGGTCAGTGAATAATAGGTTTCAAACTCAAAATCACCGTCGATATCGCGTATCTGCTCCAGCAAAGTCTGCGCTTCTTTTGAAGGATGACCGCCCATCCACAACAATGCTAAAACTAAAGAGGTGAATTCATGTCCCAGCGGAGAACCGGCAAAGCGCGGCCCCTGCTGTGAACCCGGATTCGTAATCAGGAAAGAAGGTTTGCGCACCGACAGGCTATTTTCTTCTTTAAAGGTGACTTTGTCTGACAGTTCAGCAATTTCAGCCAGCAGTTCCCTGATTTCTGCCGATTTAGCGCCGTCATCCAGCGTGGCAATCAGCTCAACAGGTTTAGTCAGTTTCTCAAGATAAGCCTTGAGCTGGGTTTTCATGTTGGTGTCGAGCATTTTTAATCTCCTGGGCTTAAAACATCATCATGCAAGCGGCCTCGTTCAGGCAGTCTGAATACGTTTGCATCATGGTGTTGGAATAAAACGGGCGCGGTGCACCCGCTTGAGGATTAATTCGCCAGTATTTCGCGTGACAGGAAGGCAGCAAGCTTATGAATCCCCGGGAGCTTACATAAGTAAGTGACCGGGGTGATTAAGCGAAGCCAACACACCTGTAGCGCGAAAGACGCTGCGAATTTTAGATCTTACCGACCAGATCTAAAGAAGGAGCTAAAGTCGCTTCACCTTCTTTCCACTTAGCCGGGCAAACTTCACCTGGGTGAGAAGCTACGTACTGAGCAGCTTTGATTTTACGCAGCAGGTCAGACGCATCACGGCCGATACCTTCAGCGGTAACTTCGATTGCCTGGATAATACCCTGCGGGTCGACAACGAAGGTTGCACGATCTGCCAGACCTTCATCTTCACGCATATTCTCGAAGTTACGGGTCAGGGCGCCAGTCGGGTCACCGATCATCGCGTATTTGATTTTCGCGATGGTATCAGAGCTACCGTGCCATGCTTTGTGGGTAAAATGAGTGTCAGTAGAAACGGAGTACACATCGACACCCAGTTTCTGCAGCTCTTCGTAATGATCCGCAACGTCGCCTAATTCAGTCGGACATACGAAGGTGAAGTCAGCCGGGTAGAAGAAGAAGACGCTCCAGCGGCCTTCGGTATCTTTCTCGGTAATTTCGATGAATTCACCGTTTTTGAACGCCTGGTTTTTAAAAGGTTTGATTTTGGTATTAATTAAGGACATCTATACTTCCTCCGTGTTTTCGTTGAGGTCTAAGTTAACGAATTTTTCCTGACTCGACCAATGCGTTTGCATTATCAAATCAATAAGCGTTATCTAACAACCGGAACAAGACAACTTTGTGAACCTATCAATGCGATCGCAGCCTTACGCCGCTTTTCACATCATATGTTGCTGAAAAGTAAAAAGGCCGCCCAATCAGGCGGCCCCGTTACCTGAAATACCCGCAGGTAGATTCAGCGCCAGGCTGACTGGCTATGTGTTGCGCTCTACACCTTAATGTAACAGCATAGGGATTACATCACCCGCTGGCTTAAAGGGCAATCTACCCAGCTCCAGGTCCTACCTATGGCTGCAATAGGTTTTACCACTATACTTACTCTACCCATTGATTTAACAAGGAATGATCATGTTAAAACGTCTGTTTTTCCTCAGCCTTTTACCCTTATGCAGCTATGCCGAGGATCTTCCCGCCCCCGTAAAAGCAATTGAAAAACAGGGTATTACCATCATTAAGTCCTTTGAAGCGCCTGGCGGAGTAAAAGGTTGGTTAGGAAAATATCAGGATATGGGCGTCGCCATCTATCTGACGCCTGATGGCAAACACGCTATTTCAGGCTATATGTATGATGAGAAGGGTACCAACCTCAGCGAACAGTTATTTCAGAAAGAGCTTTATACACCTGCAGGCCAGGTGATGTGGAAAAAGCTGGAGGGAGCCAGCTGGCTTCTTGACGGCAAAAAAGAGGCTCCCATTGTCCTGTACGTCTTTGCTGACCCGTTTTGTCCCTACTGCAAACAATTCTGGCAACAGGTTCGTCCGTGGGTAGACGCAGGAAAAGTTCAGTTGCGCACCCTCTTAGTCGGTGTCATCAAACCTGAAAGTCCAGCCGCGGCGGCAGCGATTCTTGCCAGCAAAGATCCGGCGAAGACCTGGCATGACTATGAGCAATCCGGCGGTAAAATGCGGCTGGATGTGCCAACGTCCATTCAGCCAGAACAAATGAAGGTACTTAATTTCAACCAGCAATTAATGGATGAACTCGGTGCTAACGTGACTCCGGCCATTTACTATATGAATAAAGAAAATACACTTCAGCAAGCGATCGGGCTTCCAGATAAAGAAAAACTACAGATTATGATGGGTGCAAAGTAAGCGTTCTTAAACTAACGCATTCTCCCTGGTTTGCCAGTACACAAAAGGATCTGGCGGAATGCGTTTCCGTGGTATATATTTAGATAAACTTAATGCAATACTTAGTTTTAAATAATAAAAAAATGAATAATCACACAGTGAATATCATGCAGGTACATAATAATCCTTTTTTTACTCTTGCCAACTTAACAGGACGTTGATAATGGCTAATCTTTACGATCTCAAAAAATTTGACCTTAATCTATTGGTTATTTTCGAATGCATTTACCAGAATTTAAGTATCAGTAAAGCAGCGGAAACGCTCTTTATTACCCCTTCAGCGGTCAGTCAGTCACTACAGCGCCTGCGAAATCAACTTAATGACCCGCTGTTTGTCCGCTCTGGTAAAGGGATAACGCCCACGACGGTAGGCGTTAACCTGCATCATCATCTGGAAAAAAATCTTAATCAGCTCGAACAAACCATCAATATCACCAATCGTTCCGAGTTAAGAAAACGTCTTGTTGTATATGCGCCGCAACTTTTTATTACCCCAAAAACAACAAATCTGATTCATATGTTATTAGATGATTCAAATATTCATGTTGAACACCACGATCTTCTGGCGTCGGGGGAATCCGTCGAAAGCTTGCTATCCTACCGTAAAGCCGATCTGATATTCAGTACCTCATCGCTGTCATCCCGGGCCACGGTATGCAAACCTATTCAGGAACTCGATATTTCGCTTATTTGCAATGAGAATCATCCGCGAGTAGAGTCGCTAACAACGACTAAAGCCATACTTCAGGAGAGCTTTACGTATTATCTTTCTAATGACCTGGGGGCTAAATCCTTTCAGAGCCAAGCCGCAGGCCTTCTGGTTGATAGAAAAATTTCTTTCAGTAGCGACTCCTATATCGCGATTCTTAATGTTATTCAACAAACTAATTTAATTGGTTTTGTACCAACCTGTATTCTGGAACATATAAGTTTCAATAATAAACTTAAAATTATTGATGCGCCTTTCAAAATCCCAACAATCATGATTTACATGCTCTACAATCGCGTTAATCTTGACGATCCTAACTTCATGAAATTCATCAATGATTGTGAGAAAAATAATATTTTTGCATGATTAATGATAATTCATCAATCATGTGAATAAAAACTAATATCTTGATTAAGAAAGAAATATAATGTAACTACACAGTATCTTTGATATCAAAGGAATAATGGCTGTGTCTTTTATAAAACTTCCATTACCAGAATCCGTTCTGCAAGCCAGTCAGCAGCGAATAAAGTGGGTAATGGAAAACTTCTCTCGCATTTGCGTCTCCTTTTCCGGCGGAAAAGACTCCACAACCATGCTGCACCTCACCGCGCAGCATGCTCGTCAAACGGGTAAAAAGATTTGCGTTCTATTTATTGATTGGGAAGCGCAATTTTCCTGTACCATTGACCACTGTGAAAAGATGCGCGAAGAGTATCACGACGTTATAGAACAGTTTTTTTGGGTAGCCCTCCCTTTAACCACCCAAAACTCTCTTACCCAATACAATCCTGAATGGCAATGCTGGGAACCCGGCGCTCCCTGGGTGCGTCAACCGCCAGCGGATGCCATAACCGATCCAGGCTATTTCCCGTTTTATCAACCCGGAATGAGCTTTGAAGCCTTCGTCCGCGAGTTCGCCGATTGGTTCTCACAAAACCGCCCCGCCGCGGTTATGGTCGGTATCCGCGCCGATGAATCCCTGAATCGATTTATCACTATCTCTTCTCAACGCAAACTGCGCTTTGCCGACGATAAACCCTGGACCACCTCCGCACCGGGCGGTCATGCATGGTATATCTACCCCATCTACGACTGGAAAACTGCCGATATCTGGACCTGGTTTGGCAAAAGCGGCCTTGCCTACAACCCGCTCTATAACCTGATGTACCAGGCGGGCGTCCCATTACGCTATATGCGGATCTGCGAACCCTTCGGCCCGGAACAGCGCCAGGGTCTTTGGCTTTATCATGTCCTGGAACCAGAACGCTGGGCTGCTATGTGCCAGCGCGTTAGCGGTGTTCACTGCGGCGGAATCTATGCTGGTCACGATAATCAGTTCTACGGCCATCGCAAGCTGGATAAACCAGAACACCATACGTGGAAAAGCTACGCCCTGTTTTTACTCGACAGCATGCCGGAGAAAACAGCAGAGCACTATCGCAATAAAATTGCCGTTTATCTCCACTGGTACCAGAAACAGGGAATGATCGATATTCCCGACACCCAGGCGGCGGATATCGGCTCCAAAGACATCCCTTCATGGCGGCGCATCTGCAAGGTGCTATTGAACAATGATTACTGGTGCCGCCAGCTCTCTTTTAGCCCGACTAAAGCTAATCAATATAAACGCTATCGTGAGCGTATGAATAAAAAGCGCCAGCAATGGGGAATACTATGCAACGACAACTGATCCAGGATATTGAACTCTATCTGCAATCACTGAAAGGCGAGGAGGAGAAGATTAATGCGCTTAATGCCTTTCGCCAGATTCTGCATGAATATAGCCCGTTCAAAACGCAGCCCGTTGACTGTGTGCTGTGGGTAAAACAGGAAACCGTTTCGCCTAATGATTACAACCCAAATAATCTTGCGCCACCGGAAAAGCGCTTATTATTCACATCACTGGAAACGGACGGTTTCACTCAACCCATCGTGGTGCTGAAACAGGGACAGGAACACTATTCGATTGTTGATGGTTTTCATCGCCACGAGCTAGCCAACGGCAAAGCGGCGCTGAGAAAACGACTGAAAGGCTACCTCCCCGTCACCTGCCTGGAAAGCAGTACCGCGAAGCGCGATTCCCTGATGGCCGCGACCATTCGCCACAATCGGGCGCGCGGGCGTCATCAGATTCATGCCATGTCGGAAATTGTCCAGGAGCTGGCGCATCTTGGCTGGTCTGATGATAAAATAGGCAAAGAGTTGGGGATGGATTCAGACGAAGTATTACGCCTGAAGCAAATTAACGGTCTGGTGGAAATGTTCGGCGACCGTCAATTCTCTCAGGCATGGACCGTTAAATAGCTACAGACGACACAGGCGTTCTGCCGCAGCCAGCAGCGTTGCTGGCTGTTTCGCGAAGCACAGGCGAATCAGCTTATGCGGGAACGGGTCAGCGCAGAATACCGACAGCGGGATCGCCGCCACGCCAATTTCTGTGGTTAGCCAGCGGCAAAAACTCACATCATCCAGATCCGAGATTGCGCTGTAGTCCGCCAGCAGGAAATAAGTCCCTTCACAAGGCAGAATTTCAAGACGGCTGGTACGCAGCGCATCAATAAACAGATCCCGACGCTCGCGGTAAAACTCGGGCAACTGACGATAGTGCTCCGGTTCGCTGCGCAGCATATCGGCAATCGCCAGCTGAGCAGGCGTATTGACAGCAAACGTAAGATACTGATGCACCTTACGCAGTTCGGCGCTAATGGCGGCAGGCGCCACGCAGTAACCCACCTTCCAGCCGGTCATGTGAAAGGTTTTGCCAAATGAAGACACCGCCACCGCCCGTTCGCGCAGTTGTGGATGCGCCAGCACGCTGGCATGTCCTTCGGCGGCAAAGCAGATATGTTCATAAACTTCATCGCTAATCACATAGATTTCACGATCGGCAATCGCCTGCCACAGGGCGGCGAAATCTTCGCGCTGCCACACCGTCGCTGACGGATTGTGCGGGGTATTGAGGATCACCAGCCGGGTCTTATCGCTGAGGGTCTCGGCGAACTGCTGCCAGTCAACGCGAAAATGCGGGGGTTGGAGAGCAATACGCTTAAGTACGCCGCCCGATAGCTCAATCGCCGGGGCATAGCTATCGTAGCTTGGGTCAAAACAGATAACTTCGTCACCGGTGCGCACCAGGGCAGTAATCGCCGCATACAGCGCTTCTGTCGCCCCGGCGGTCACGGTTACGTCGCTATTGGCATCGGGGCGGTAACCGTACAACTCTTCGGTTTTGTCGACAATAGCTTCACGCAGCGCCGCAACGCCGGTCATCGGAGCATACTGGTTGGCCCCCTGCGCAACATGATACGCCAGCCGCTCCTGCAGGTAGCGCGGGCCGTCAAAATCCGGAAACCCCTGCGACAGGTTAATCGCCTGATGCTGTTGGGCCAGGGCGCTCATTTGGGTAAAAATAGTGGTGCCTAATGAAGGGAGTTTACTCTCAGGAATCAGTGGCTTATTGCTCATTCTTTTTGTACCGTCTGTGATGCTGTTGTTGAAGCCACTATAACACGATGCTAATATTTGGCAATCAAGACGCTTAGACGTCTAAATGATAATGTTATTTCGCTTATGATCTAAATGCAGCTATCAACACAACGCCACCGTCAGCACGACCCACCGCTCACTCTGGAGAACTCATGATCCGCGCTATCGTGACCGATATTGAAGGCACCACCAGCGACATTCGCTTCGTCCATAACGTCCTGTTTCCCTACGCCCGCGAACGGCTGACCGGTTTTGTTACCGCTCAGCAGTTTGTTGAACCGGTAAAGACCATCCTTGATAACCTGCGCGAAGAGATAGCCCAGCCAGGAGCCAGCACCGAGCAGCTTATTGGTACGCTGTTCGCCTTTATGGATGAAGACCGCAAGTCCACTGCCCTCAAGGCGCTACAGGGCATTATCTGGCGCGAAGGGTATGTAAATGGCGACTTCACCGGGCATCTTTATCCAGACGTTCTTCCGGCACTGGAAAAATGGAAGTTTCAGGGTATTGATCTCTATGTATATTCCTCAGGCTCCGTTGCCGCGCAGAAATTGTTATTTGGCTACAGCGATGAAGGTGATATTACTCATTTGTTCAACGGCTATTTCGATACCCTGGTAGGCGCTAAGCGTGAAGTGCAGTCCTACCGCAATATTGCTGAGCAACTGGGGCACCCTCCCGCCGCGATTCTGTTCCTGTCCGATATCCATCAGGAGCTGGATGCCGCAGAAGAGGCCGGTTTCCGTACCGTACAACTGGTGCGTGGTGACCGTGACCCGGCCAGCCATCATCCGCAAGTTCAGCGTTTTGACGATATTCATCCGGAGCAGATCCCAGCATGAGCGCATTAACTATTTTTTCCGTGAAAGACCCGCAAACCCCGCTCTGGCACAGCACCAACGCCGAAGAGATACAGCAGCAGCTCAACGCTAAAGGCGTACGTTTTGAGCGCTGGCAGGCCGACCGTGATTTAGGCACTGCGCCAACATCAGAAACGGTCATTGCCGCTTATCAACATGCGATTGATAAGCTGGTAGCAGAGAAGGGTTACCAGAGCTGGGACGTTATCAGCCTGCGCGCGGATAACCCGCAGAAAGATGCGTTGCGGGAAAAATTCCTCAATGAACATACTCATGGAGAAGACGAAGTGCGCTTCTTCGTCGAAGGTGCCGGTCTGTTCTGCCTGCATATTGGCGACGAGGTGTTTCAGGTCTTGTGCGAAAAGAACGATTTGATTTCCGTCCCTGCGCACACGCCGCACTGGTTTGACATGGGGTCAGAGCCGAACTTCACCGCGATCCGCATTTTCGATAACCCGGAAGGCTGGATCGCCCAGTTTACCGGCGACGATATCGCCGGAGCCTACCCGCGGCTGGCATAACCCCAGAATTTATATTCGTGCAGTTTCCCGGAGGCAGCGCCTGAGGCGCTTTGTCCGGGCTCCCCACCCCGTCCGTAGGCCGGGCAAGGCGCTGCCCGGCAATTCCCGACGCCTAAGCCCGAATAAACCTTGGCGGATCGAAAGCGGTCACCGGCGGCAGCGCCTCGCGCCACGGTTCAATTTCCACCCAGCAGCTTTGGGCGCTACAGCCCTGCCCCAGCCGCGAGCTTCCGCGATCTTCAGTTAACACGTTAGGATTACCGTGTTTATCCAGCGAATCCTTTTCATTTGGATCCAGCGGATCGTACCAGGCACCAGTCGACATCTGCACCACGCCTGGCAAAATCTGCTCGCTAAGATGCACCCCGGCCAGAATCGCCCCACGGGTGTTATAAACCTTCACCACGCTGCCTTCGCTAATGTCCCTCGCCTGCGCATCCAGCGGATGCATCCACAGCGGCTCGCGCCCCTGAATTTTTGTCGCCCGGCTAACGCTACCGTGATCGTACTGACTATGTAACCGGGTACGCGGCTGGCTGGAGAGCAGATGCAGCGGCCAGCGAGCGGCTTCCTGCCGTTGCCAGGCCGCCTCCTGTTCATCCCACCACGGATGACCTGGGCATTCACGATAGCCAAATCCGGCGATGGTTTCTGAAAAGAGTTCAATTTTCCCGGACGGCGTCGAGAGCGGATAGCGCTGCGGATCGGCGCGAAAATCCGCCAGAAATATCTGCGGTTTTTCAGGCGCGCTATATTCCAGCACCCCTTGCTGCCAGAACGCCTCGAACGACGGCAGCTCAATTCCCTCTTCCCGGGCGCGTGGCCGCGACTCTTCATAGATTTTCCGCAGCCACTGCCCGGCATCGCGCCCTTCGCTAAAACGCTCACCGCAGCCCAGCCTTTCAGCAAGGTCGCAGAAGATGGCGTAATCATCGCGCGCTTCGCCCACCGGCGGGATCTGCGCACTCATGGCAATCATAAAGCCGTCGTGGCCGCCGCTGCCGATATCTTCCCGCTCAAGCGAGGTGGTGACCGGCAGAACGATATCGGAGAATTTGGCCTGCGCGGTCCAGTACTGTTCATGTACCACGACGGTTTCCGGCCGCCGCCAGGCTTCACACAGACGGTTAATATCCTGGTGATGATGAAACGCGTTGCCGCCCGCCCAGTAAACCAGGCGAATATCAGGGTAATGCAGATGCTGGCCGTCAAACTCATAGGCTTCGCCCGGATGCAGCAGCATATCCGAGAGGCGCGCTACCGGGATCACGCTGTTCACCGCATTTTTTCCGGCAGGAAGCCGCGGGCCGGAAAACGTTTTACGCGCCGCTCCCGCCAGATTGGTACAGGCATAGCCAAACCCCAGGCCGCCGCCCGGCGTACCAATTTGCCCCAGCAGCGCGGTGAGCGCTACCGTTGCCCAGTAAGCCTGCTCGCCCTGGCGCGCCCGCTGAATCGACCAGGAAATATTCACCATCGTGTGCTTGCTGGCCATCTCACGCGCCAGCGCAACAATCTGCGGAGCGTCAATGCCGGTTATCGCCGCCGCCCACTCCGGCGTTTTCGCAACGCCGTCACTCTCCCCCATCAGGTAGGCGCGATAAGCGGCAAATCCCACCGTATGGCTGGCGACAAAGCCGCTGTCGTACAGGGATTCGTCAATCAGAACGTAACAGAGCGCCAGCAGCAGCGCGGTATCGGTCCCCGGACGAACGGCAAGCCACTTGGCGCTCTCCACGGCGCTCAGATCATTACGCACCGGACTGATATTGACGAAGCGCGTTCCCTGCTCCTGCATCTTCTCCAGCCAGTATTTCAGCATATGGTCGTTGGCGCCGCCGCCGTTGACCTGCGAATTACGCAGCGGCAGGCCGCCAATCGCCACAAACAGCTGACACTCCCGCGCCAGCTCGGAGAAATGAGTGTGCTGACGGTGCAGCGGGCTTAGCGGCCCGAGGATATGCGGCAGAATGCGCTCACCCGCCGCGCTGCTGTAGGTGTTGGTGCTGGCGGTATAGCCGCCGAAGGACTTGAGGAAGCGGTGCAGCTGGCTTTGGGCATGGTGAAAGCGCCCGGCGCTGGCCCAGCCGTAGGAGCCGCCGAAAATGGCTTCATTGCCGCAGCGTGCTTTGACCGACTTCAGCTCGCGGGCCAGCAGGTCGAGCGCCACCTCCCAACTCACTTCTACAAACGGCTCTTTGCCGCGCCCCTCTCGCGAAGCCGGGCCATTTTGCAAGTAACCCGCACGCACCGCCGGACGCCGAATTCGCGTCTTGCTGGTGACCGCATCGGGGAGCGACTGACCGATACGGGAAGGATTTTTATCCCAGGGCACTGGCGTCACCGCATCAATCTTGCCGTCGCGAGCCTGTACTTGCCAGGTTCCCCAATGCATCACGGTCAGATTATGTTGTTTTCTCATATTGCTTGTTTTCTTCTCACCCAATAAAGGTCGCCATAATAAAGCGCGCGAATCTTGGGAATAAAATACATATCACCATACAATCTGCTATAGAGAAAGGATTCCCTACGTAGAATAGCTATGAGTTATTCCGGAATGCGATATATTACAGCGACAGAATAATTTTAATTAAACAACAGTATTTATTTGAACAAATAAGACTTGCAAGCAAATTAAACCCACAAAATAAAAATGGATAAAATCGCATCATGAAATATTTTCAGGTTACAGATGACAAATTTACGTTTTCCTCAGGCAAATCTGCGATATAACATTGTTGATATAACTTAGACATATTTTGTATTTGAGGTTGTGTAGTTGTTATTGTCATGCTACTGCTTCGCAGCCACCTCCATCACAGGACCATAATAAGAATGTCGCAGAAAATGAAATTATTGCCCATCGCGCTGGGCCTGCTCTCGCTCGCCTCCGTTAACGCCCTGGCGGCCGATGCCTTATCGCTTCAGGGGAAAACTATCGGCGTCGCCGTTGTCGGTACCCAGCACTTCTGGGATCGTGAAGCCTATAAAGGTGCGACCGAAGAGGTAGAGAAACTCGGTGGTAAAGTGATCGGCGTCGACGGTGGCCGTGACAACCAGGTTCATGCCAATAACCACGATATTTTACTGTCGCGTAAAGTCGATGCGGTAATTAGCATTCTGGGCGATAGCGCCGTTGAGCCTAAATTCAAAGCGCTGCGCGATGCGGGCATTCCGGTATTTACCGTTGACCACGTTTCAAAATACTCCGTCAATAACACCACTTCCGATAACTACACATTAGGCTCGACCATTGGTCGTTATATGGCCGATGAGCTAGGTGGCAAAGGCAACGTTGCGGTATTTAACGCTTTCTCCAGCTCCCTGCGTATTTGCGGCATTCGTTATGACCAGTGGAAATATGTCCTTAAGGATTACCCGGATATTCATATTATTCAACCAGAGCTGGCGGAACAGTTTGCCAACTCTCCGGAAGATGCGCGTAAGAAAACCCTCGAACTGCTGAGCCAATATCCAAAAGGTAAGCTCGACGCCATCCATGTTGCCTGCTGGGATCAGCCCGCTATCGGTATTGTCCAGGCGCTGGAAGAGACTGGTCGCGACAAAGACGTTAAAGTCACCGCCATCGATGCGGGCCCGGAAACGCTGGAAATCATGGCCGAGCCGGGCAGTCCGTTCGTTGCCAACGTCGCTCAGCAGCCGCATCTGATCGGCCAGACTTCCGCCGATAACGTCGCCCGCTACTTCGACAAGCAGAAATTGCCGGTACAAACCTTTATCCCTGTCGTCCCGGTGAAAGGCCCGCAGGAAGCGAAAGCGGTCTACAAACAGCTGGGATATGGCGAACTGCAGTGATCACTCAATCCTCCGGCGGGGCTAATCCCGCCGCTGGTCTGGCGATGAACCAGATCAGCAAAAGCTTCGCCAACGTGACTGCATTAAATGCGGTCACGCTGCTTCTGAACCCTGGCGAAATTCACGGTCTGATCGGCGAGAACGGCGCGGGAAAATCGACGCTAATTAAAATCCTTGCGGGCGTCTATCAGGCCGATAGCGGCAACGCCACGCTCGACGGCGCGCCTCTGCCGCTCGGCAATCCGGCGGCTATCGAAGCGCTGGGCATTCGCGTCATTCACCAGGAACTCAACCTGATCCCGCACTTTACCGTCGCGGAATCGGTGTTCCTCGGCCAGGAGTACCGCACCCGCTGGGGCGCGCTGGACCGGCGGCGGATGAATGCCGCGACCGAGGCATTTTTCCGCGACAGCTGGCAGCTGGAAATCAATCCGCGCCGCCTGATCCGCGATCTCAGCCTTGCCGAGCGCAAGCTGGTACAAATCGCCCGAGCGCTGATTGACGGCGCGGCAAAGCTGGTAGTGTTCGACGAACCCACCGCGCCGCTGGAAGCACAGGAAGCCAGCCTTGTCTCCTCTGCCATCTTGCGCCTTCGCGAGCAAGGGATCGCGATTCTTTATATTTCCCACTATCTCAACGAAATCGCCGCTCTTTGCGATCGCGGTACGGTGCTGCGTAACGGCGAGGTTGTCGGCTACCCCGACCGTGAACTCCTGCAAAATACCGATGCGCTAATCAAAATGATGGTCGGGCGCGATATCGAACAGCTCTATACCCCGCGTCAGAGCAGCGCTCAGGAAGTTGATACCGCCGTACCGGTGCTGTCGATTCGCCATCTCAGCGACGGCACGCAATTAAACGATATTAGCTTTGATATTCAGCCCGGCGAGATCGTCGGCGTGGCGGGTCTGCTTGGCGCAGGGCGCGACGTGCTGGTCGATCTTCTTTACGGCCTGCGCCGCGCCCGCAGCGGCACGATTAGTATCGACGGCGAGCCGAAACGGCTGCGCACGCCCTATCAGGCCACCCGCGCCGGGCTGGCGCTGGTCCCGCGCGACCGTCGCCATCAGGGGCTGATTCTCCCCTTCTCTACTGCCGACAATATTAACCTTGCCTCGCTGCCGGACACCGCCACCTTCGGCTGGGAACACCGAGGGCGGGCACTGGAAAAAGCGCGCAGCTGGATTGAACAGCTCTCCATCCGCCCCGGTCGCCCGGAACTGCCGGTGCGCTTTATGAGCGGCGGCAACCAGCAAAAGGCGATTCTCGCCCGCTGGCTGGGCACAGACGCGCGGCTATTTATTCTTGATGAACCCACGCTCGGGGTCGATATCGGCGCACGCAGCGATATTTATCAGCGCACCCGCGAACTGGCGGATCGCGGTCGCGGCGTGCTGGTCTCTTCCAGCGACGCACCGGAACTGCTGGGCCTTTGCGACCGCATTCTGGTGATGTGGCGCGGCGAGCTGGTGGCCAATCTTCCGACCCAGGGGCTGACGCTGGACGCGCTACTGGTGACGATCAACGGTGGACAGGAACAACAGGTATGAGTGCAGGTATCCAGCGCCGCCCCCTTGCGGGCATAACGACGCTAATCGAAAAATTTCCCCTGATTCTTTTTTTCGCGCTGCTGGTCTGGCTCAGCCTCCAGTCGCCGTTTTTTTTAAGCTGGCAAAATATCAGCATGATGCTGGTGCAGAGCGTGCCGCTGGCGATCCTCTGCTTCGGTCTTGTCTGCGTGATTGCCGTCGGCGGCGATGACGTAGTTTCCGGCGGCATCGACCTCTCGCTGCCCGCCATCGCGGTGCTCGGCGTAGCGCTTCTGAGCCTCGGCATGGCGGAGTGGAATACCCCCTATTTGCTGCTGTTTTTACTGCTGATTGCCGTCAGCCTGGCCTGCGGCGCGGTCAACGCCACCCTGGTGCTGGCGGCGGGCCTGCCGCCGCTGCTGGCAACCCTGTCAACCTCCGTCGCCTTCACCGGGCTGACCGACCTGCTGACCGGGCAGCGGCGCATCGCGGTAAACGATCCACTGATGGTGGCCTTTCGCGATAACGACCTGTTCGGTATTCCCTGGCCGCTTATCTATCTGCTGGCGGTCTTTGCGCTGTTTCAGTTTCTGCTCCATCACTCCCGCTTTGGCCAGCATTTACAGGCGGTCGGCGGCAACCGCGATATGGCGCAGATGAGCGGACTCAACGTGCGCCGTTTGACTATCATCGTCTGGCTGCTGGCGGGGATCGCCGCCGGTCTGGCGATTATGCCGCTGCTCAGCCAGGGTTCCGGCAGCTCCAGCGGTACGGCAACGCCGTTGTTGCTGGAAACCGTCCTCGCCACCTTTATCGGCGCGGCGTTCTCGCGGCGTCGCGTGGTCACCATCTGGGGCGCGCTGCTCGGGGCGGTGCTGGTCAACGCGCTCTCTAACGGGCTCGGCCTGCTGGGGGTGAATATTTTCTGGATGGGCGCGATTAAAGGCGGCCTGATCCTCGTGGTGCTGGCGGCTTCCGCTGTCAGACATAAAGGAGGCAACTGATGAGCCAGTTGACGCTCAAGACCCCATCAACGGGGCAAACCGGCAGCAGTCCGCTGGCGTGGCTGTCGCGGGCAGGATTCGGCGTGATTACTCTGCTGGCGATTGCCCTGTTCGGCTGGGCAAATCCGGTTTTTTTGACCTTCGATAACTGGGCGAACCTGCTGCAGGGCAGCGCCATCCTGCTGATTGTGGCGATGGCGATGACCCTTATCGTCAGCGCCGGAGCGATTGACCTCTCCGTCGGCGTAGCGCTTGATTTCGGCGCCGCCTTTGCGCTGGTAGCGCTGAAAACCTGGCACCTGCCGTGGCAGGCTGCGGTCGGCTGCGCGCTGCTCGGCGGGGTGATAATCGGCCTGCTGAACGCCTTCCTGATCCTTATTTGCCAGATTCGTCCGTTCCTTGCCACCCTCGGCACCTGGTTTATCGCCAGCAGCGCCGAGCGCATCTATACCGACGGCGGCGGCTCTATCTCTTATCGCCGGATGGCACCGGAATATCACGATCTGGCGGTCGGCAATATCGCCGGAATTCCAACGCCAGTGGTCATTGTTCTGGTGCTGTGGCTGGCGGCCTGGCTGATTACCGAACGTACGCTGTTCGGCAAATACGTTCGCGCTATCGGTCAGAACGGCGAAGCGGCGCGTATCGCCGGAATTCGCGACCGTCGCACCATGTTGTGGGTGCTGGTGGCGGCCTCCGCCCTGTGCGCCGTCGGCGGCGTTATCCTTTCCGCTAACCTGCGCCAGTTTACGCCGCTGGCCGGTCAGGCCTATCTGATGGACGCTATCGCCGCGGTATTTATCGGTACCGCCTTCAACCGGCTGGGCCGGGTCAGCATCGCCGGAACCCTCGGTGGGGTGCTGTTCCTCGCGATTATTGATAACGGCCTGAACCTGATGGGGCTTAACTACCTGGTGAAAGATGCGCTGGTTGGCGTGATTCTGGTCGTCGCGCTGGCCCTCTCCTTCTGGCAGGCGCGCCTGCGTCAAACCCATCGTTAAGTGGAGCTCTCATGGCAACCTTTGACGCCGCCTTTGTCGGCCTGACTATTCTTGATATCGCCGGTCGCCCGGTTATCGACATCCCGCCGCGCGGCGGGGTGGCCTTTATCGAACAAATTCGTCTGAACCCCGCCGGAACCGCCGCCGGAGCCAATATTAATGCCGCTAAGCTGGGCATTCGTACCGCCGCGGTGGCCTGCCTCGGCGAAGATGAAAAGGCCGATTTTATCCTCGCCAGCTATGCACGGCTGGGAATCGACTGTTCGCTGGTCCAGCGTACCGCGCAGCAGGAAACGTCGGCGACGATCCTCCCTATCCGCCCCAACGGCGAGCGACCGGCGCTGCACTGCCGGGGAGCTTCCGATGAGCTTTTCATCAGTGAAGAACAGTTCGCCGCGATTCTTGACTGCCGCTTCCTGCACCACGGCGGCACCGGCCTGCTGGCGGCGATGGACCAGGGGCAAAGCGCCCTTTTGCTGCAAGCGGCTAAGGCTCGCGGCGTCACCACCAGCTTTGATTTAATCGCGCCCAATGAGCACACCCTCGATCTGCTGCGCCCGCTGCTGCCGTCGGTGGACTACTTTATGCCTTCACTTGAAGAAGCAGCATACCTTTGCGGGCAAACGCGGCCAGAAGACATCGCCCGCTTTTTCTTCGAACTTGGCGTCGGGACCTGCATTCTGAAAGATGGTGAAAACGGCTCCTGGCTGCTGACCCGCGACGGCGCAGTCGAGCATATCGCGCCGTACCGGGTCGATGCTGTCGACACCACCGGCTGCGGCGACAGCTACTGCGGCGGCTTTATTGCCGCGCTGGCCCGTGGGTTAAGCGTCAAAGAGGCATGTGAGGTGGCTTCTGCGGTGGCCGCGCTGGTGGCGACCGGCATGGGCTCGGATGCGGGCGTGGTCGACTGGGAGCATACTCAGGCATTTATGGCGGATAACCGTCGCTGACAAAAAGCGTCGCCGCCGCATCTCGCGGCGGCTAAAAAGCTTAACGCCACTGATAGAGCAGCGGCTCCCCGGCAACATAGCGCTGAAGGTCGGCAGCAATCATCGCCGTATGTTTAGCGATGCTTTCTCTCGTCGCCCCGGCGATATGCGGGGTGATAATCACGTTATCAAACTCGGTAACAAAAGGATGATCGCGCCACAGCGGCTCGCGATGATAAACATCCAGCGCCGCGCCGCCCAATGGGCCGTGGCGTAGTGCGCTAATTAACGCCTCTTCATCCACCACCGCAGCACGCGAGGTATTAATCAGCAGCGCCCCCGGCTTCATGCTCTTCAATAACTGTGCGTTCACCAGACCATCGCTGTGCGGACCACTGCTCAGATGCAGGCTGACAATATCCGCCTCACGGAACAGCCCCTCAAGCGTTGTTTTCTGTAGCCCCGGCTCGTTGATATCCTCGGCGGCGACAAACGGATCCACCACCAGCACCGCCATGCCAAAGGCGCGGGCAATACGCGCCACGCGGCGGCCAATATTGCCATAGCCGATCAGCCCCAGGGTTTTATTGCGCAGCTCGCTGCCTTTAAACACTTCATAAGGACTTTCCGGGCTGACGTCCCACACCACATCGCGGCGCAGCCCGCTCTGGGTGGCCTGGGCGGCGTTCTCGGCGTTAGTGAATTCACCACGTTTCAGCGCCGCGTGCGATTGCGGAATATGCCGCGCCAGGCTTAACATCATCCCCAGCGTCAGCTCTGCTGCTGCGTCCGCATTGCGGCCCGGCGTATAGAGTACGCTGATATCGCGCGCCTGCGCGGCTTTGGTATCAATATTCACCGGATTGGCGCGGGTGCAGGCGATGACCTGCAGACGCGGACAAGCGGCAATCACCTCTTCCGTCACATCATCGTAGCTGGTCACCAGTACGTCAGCGTCGTGGGCCAGCTCAATCAGCTGGCCTGCGCTCAGCTTCGGTTTACCCAGCGCCCAACCTTCCACTCGCAGTTCACCCAGTTGCTGAAATGCGCTGAGATCGCCGGCGTGTTCGGCGGTAAAAACAATTTTCATATGCGTTGTTCCTGAGAAATACGTTGAAGCGCCTCGTGGCGAGCCTGCCAGACCGGGAGCATCTGCTCACGCAGCAGGCGATAAACCGGATAGAGCGCAGCGTAACGGGTATGCGCCTGCGGATTAGGTTGGTAACGAGTCTGCTCAAGTGCGGGGTAGCGGGTCAGCGCATCGACGCTGCGCGCCGCCAGAATCGCCGCTCCGCGCGCGCTAAGCTCGTTGAAAGTACTGGAAACCACCGTTCTGCCGGTGCAGTCGGCAATAATTTGCAGCCAGGTCGCTGACGCCGCCCCGCCGCCGGTCAGGTACAGCTCACCGCCCTGCGGATAACCCTGAAGCGAGTCGACGATGGCGTAAGCCAGTCCTTCAAATACTGCTCGCTGTAGCTCCGCGCGAGTGGTGTGCTGGCTAATACCAAAATACCCGGCCCGCGCTTCGGGGCTAAAGAACGGCGCGCGTTCGCCGTTGAGATAGGGCTGCCAGAAGACGCCGCCGCTGCCCGGCTCAACGCTGGCGATGCTCTGTTCCAGCTGCTGTAAATCGGGGTTCAGCGAAATCTGCTGCTGGAGCCAGTCGATGTTTGGCGTTCCGGCCTGCATCGGAAAAAGGTTAATAAAGCTGCCCGTCTCGGTGTGGGTGACGTAGCGCGTCCCCTCGTTGACCGTTTGACGACCATGGCAGACGATGCCGGTGCAGCAGGTGGTGCCGAGAATAGTATAGATGTCTCCGTCGTTCACCGCGCCGCAGCCAAGCGCCGCGCTGCACACATCGAGCGCGCCAGCCGCCACCGGCGTAGCAACGGGAAGCCCGGTCAGCGCCGCGATCTCTTCCCGTAGCGTACCTGCCTGAGCATCCGGTGCCAGCAGCGGCGGGAACAGATGGGCTAAATCCGTCAGCCCCATCTCATTGAGTACAACCCCGGATAATGTTCCGCTCTGCTGGTTAAGCAAAGAGGTGCTGGCATCAGTAAGATCCAGCGCTGCAACGCCAGTGAGGCGAAAGCGGATCCAGTCCTTAGCGAAAAACAGATAGCGGGCTGCCGCCAGCCGTTCGGGCTGATGATGTTTGAGCCAGCATAGCTGCATGCTGGTGTTGCAGGGTTGCAGATGGGTGCCGGTATCGTCAAAGAAACGGCGGTCAAAACCGGGGCGGTTGAGCAGTTCACTCATCAGCTCGCGGCTGCGGGTATCGCTCCACAGGATACCCGGCCCAACCGGTTCGCCCTCGGCGTCGCTAAGCCAAACGCCTTCGCCCTGCCCGGCAAGGCCAATTGCGCATAAACGCCCTTTTTGCAGCGCCGGATGCTGAGCAATCTCGCGCAGAATCTCCACCACCGACTGCCACAACTGGGCCATATCCTGCTCAGCGTGACCGTTGGCCAACAGGCGCGGGCCGGTATTTTGCGCCGCGCTGGCGCACGCCTGAAAATGTTCATCAAACAGCACCGCTTTGACCCGTGAGGTACCGATATCGATTCCGAGATAAAAATCCATGCCTGACCCGTTAGTGGAGAGAAATTTAGTCGCGCTCGTAGCGGCGACGCATCAGCTCGCACTCGAACAGAAATTCCAGTCCTTCCAGCTGACGACGGGCCTCGTTAATGTCTTTGCCCCAGCAGGTCAGGCCGTGGCCGCGCAGCAGGAAGCCGTAGCGCAGCGGGTTGGTCTGCGCATAGTCTTCAATGCGCGCCGCCAGAGCATCGATATCCTGGTCGTTATCGAAAATCGCCACCGGTACGGTATCAAGGTGGCTATGCTGACCGGTCAGGGTTTTCTGCATCTCATAGCCCTGCAGCGCCAGGGTGCCGCTTTTTTCAATGCGCGACAGCACGGTAGCGTTGACGGTATGCACGTGCAGTACAACGTTGGCCTCCGGGAACAGGCGATACACCAGCGTATGCAGGCCGGTTTCGGCGGAAGGTTTACGCCCGGAAGGCGCTTTATTGCTGGCGATCTCAACCTGGAGGAAATCTTCCTTCGTCAGGCTGCCTTTATCGCGTCCCGACTCGCTGAGCCAGCACCAGGTCTCGTCCTGACGCACTGACATATTGCCGCCGGTGGCCGGAGCCCAGCCTTTCGCGCCGATCCAATGACAGGTGGTGACCAGTTGCGCGAGTCTTTCTTGCCACATAGCAGTTCCTTAGTTTAGCGATGTTGATTTGAGAACCTTTACGGTCAGGCGTTATTGTTGCAGGCAGTTTGGACACGGACAGCGCGGAACACCCGGAACGTACACGTAGTACGTGAGGAGTGTGAGCACTGCCCAGGTCCAAAATGGCCAATAAAATAGCCTGGAGAAAGGTTCTTTAGCCGTCTAAATGGCTATTCACCCGATACTAACACTGCCCGTTCAAGTGAACAATATTTCAGAAAAGACTTACATTATGAATAGTTATAATAGAATTGCATATGAAATTACTTTTTTAACAATAAAGAAATTGAATGTCTTCATGATGCCAACATTACCAACTGCACGCTGCCCAAAAAATAGGGGATCGTTCCGCCAGAAAACGACGCGAAATTGGCATCATTTGTAGGTCGGGTAAGGCGCCAGCCGCCACCCGACAGGAATGCGCTCAATAGCTCAATCCCACTGCCCCACGGCGGTGCGAAACATGTCACCGTGCACACATTTATGGCAAACATCGGCTAAATAGCGCCTTTTTATGTGCATAGTGCCCATATATCCGTGTTACCCCTGCCCCGATTTTGTTGGCATATCTCTTGCTACCCCTCTGGCATCGCCATTCGGATAGCCACTCAGAGGTTCCACAATGTCAAACAGCAATGATTTTCCGCTCGTCGAAGCGCCTGCCTCAGGGCGCAAAGGCGTATTTTCGATCTCCATGGTCCTGTTCAGCTTCACCTTTTTTACCGGCACGATGTTCGCAGGCGGCAAGCTTGGCGTCTCTTTTTCGATTGTGAACCTGCTATGGATTGCGGTTATCGGTAACTTTCTGCTGGCGCTATACGCCGCATCGCTCGGTTGGATTGCCGCGCGCAGCGGGCTGAATACCGTGCTTATGGGGCGTTTTTGCTTTGGGGAAATTGGCAGCAAGCTCGCCGATTTTATTCTCGGTTTCGCCGAACTGGGCTGGTACGCCTGGGGTACCGCGACGGTCGCTATCTCGCTGGTCAAAATCCTCGCCCTGCCCGAGGCGATGACCATTCCGCTGATGATCCTGTTTGGGATCCTGTTCTGCGTGACCGCGCTGGTGGGCTACAAGGGGCTGGATGCGCTATCGCGCGTGTCGGTGCCGCTGATGTTTATTCTGCTGGTAGTTTCTATGTATCTTGCCGCCCATCACGCTGGCGGCTGGCAGGCGATGACCAAAATCGAACCGGGCGAAACCATGACCTGGTCGGCGGCGATCACCATGGTGTTCGGCACTTTCGCCAGCGGCGCGACCCAGGCGACGAACTGGACCCGTCTGGCTAACTCCAGCCGCACCGCTATCATCGCCAGCATGAGCAGCTTCCTCGTCGGTAACGGGCTGATGATTGTTGCCGGGGCGTGGTGCGCCATCGTCTACCAGCAGGCCGACATTGTAGAAGTGCTGATTTTACAGGGGCTGTCCGTCGCCGCGGTGGTGATGCTGTGCCTCAACCTGCTGACGATTCAGGGGCCGACTATCTATAACGTCTCGGCTGCCGCCTGCCATCTGCTGCGCAGCGAACGCCGCCGTACCCTGACCGTGGTCGCCGCTGGCGTCGGCATTCTGCTGGCCATTGGCGGGATGTACGAAATGCTGATCCCGTTCCTGGTGCTGCTCGGTAGTATCATCCCGCCCATCGGCGGCGTCATTCTTGCCGACTATTGGTTCTATCGCGGCGGGCGCTATCCGCTGCTGCAAACCGCCCGCTTGCCGCGCTTTAACTGGCTGGGGCTCAGTGCCTACGCCGTCGGCGCGGTGGTGGCTTATCTGTCGCCGTGGATCGCGCCGCTAGTGGGGATTACCGTCTCCGCGCTGGTCTACATCGCCCTGATCCGCCTGAGCAAACGCCAGCCCGCCGCTGACTCAGTTGCGGAACAGTAACCATGAGTCTGACGGTCAATGAAATCCTCGCGCTGGACGGGCTCTCCGCCATGCGCCTGCGCGCGGGTAAACAGGGATTGCAGCTGGCGGTTCGCTGGTACTACGTGGCGGAAAATGAAAATATCGCCGAGTGGATCATGGGCGGGGAACTGGTGTTTATCACCGGGATCAACCATCCCCGCGATGAAAACAACCTGATTCATTTACTGATGGAAGGCAAGCAGCGCGGGATCGCCGGAATGGTGATCCTGACCGGCGACGCTTATATCCACACGATCCCACCGCGGCTGATCGCGCTGGCCGACGAGCTGGGCATTCCGCTGATCGAGCAGCCCTATCTGCTGAAGATGGTGATTGTGACCGAGCGCATCGGCACCGCGCTGGTACGCAGCGAGAATGCTCTGCAATCACAGCGCGATATTCTGCTGCAGCTGCTAACCGGTGATTATCCCGACCTGCAAATCCTGCATCAGCGCGCGCTCCACCAGCAGCTGGATTTTACCCGACCGCTGCGGGTAGCGGCGCTGCGCCTTGAGGGGATAGCGCGCCTGTTTCGCCAGTTTCCGCCCGAGCAGGCCGAAGCCTGGCTCCAGCAGGCCCGCCGCACCGTGCGCCAGCGCTTGCAGCAGCAGCTCAATCAGCAGGGCAACCCTTTTCCGCTGGTCGAGCGCAGCAATATGTTTCTCTTCCTGATCCCGGACGAAGAAGGCGAGTTTTATCAACAGAAAAAGTGGTTAGAACAGTGGCTGCTGACGCTGGCAGAAGGTAACGATGGGCTGTCGCTGCTGTGCGGACTGTCCGCACCGGTGCAGCAGCTACAGGGATATCAGCGCGCGCTGTCGCAGGCGCGCCAGGCGCTGGATCTCAGCGATAACCTGCGTCCGGCCCAACGCATCAGCGATTATCAGCAACTGGGCTTTATCAAGCTGCTTTCCGCCGTCAGCGACCCTGGGCTGCTAACCGACTTTATGCATGACACTCTCGGCTGCCTGATCGAACCCGACCGCAAAAGTCCGTGGCTATTAATGGAGACGCTGGAAACGCTGCTTCAGGAGAGCGGCAACGTGGTCAGGGCCGCCGAGCGGTTGGGGATTCACCGCAACACGCTGCATCAGCGCATCCAACGAATTGAAAAGCTGACAGGCTATCCGGTCAGCCATCCGCAATTTCATCTCAACGCCTCGGTCGCTTTAGCTATCTGGCGTATGTCGCAAAACCATTTACGGGAACAACCATGAAAATTATCAACGCGCGCCTGCGCCATAAAGAAGCGCTCTATACCCTGGATCTCCAGGACGGTTTGATTAAAAGCATCACCGTGCAGGCAGCCGCACAGGCGGTTGACGCCAACGATATCGATGCGCAGCAAAAGCTGGTGATCCCGCCGTTTGTCGAACCGCATATCCATCTCGACGCCACCCTGACGGCGGGCGAACCGGAGTGGAATATGAGCGGCACGCTGTTTGAGGGCATCGCCCGCTGGAGCCAGCGTAAAGAGAGCGTCACGGTTGAAGATACGCGCCAGCGCGCGCTGAAAACGATCGGTATGCTGCGCGATAACGGCGTACAGCACGTGCGTACCCATATTGATGTCACCGACCCCTCCCTGACCGCGCTGGAAGCCATGCTGAGGGTAAAAAAGGAGGCGGCCCATCTTATTGACCTGCAAATCGTCGCCTTCCCGCAGGAGGGCATCGAATCCTTCCCCGGCGGGCGCGAGCTGATGACCCGCGCCATTGAGATGGGTGCCGACGTGGTAGGCGGCATTCCGCACTACGAAAATACCCGCGACAAGGGCGTTAGCTCAGTCATGTTTTTGATGGATCTGGCCCAGCGCCATGGCTGCCTGGTGGACGTGCACTGCGATGAAATCGATGACCCGCAGTCGCGTTTTCTGGAAGTGCTGGCGGAAGAAGCCCGGGTTCGCGGCATGGGCGCGCAGGTCACCGCCAGCCATACCTGCGCGATGGGCTCTTACGATAACGCCTATTGTTCGAAGCTGTTCCGCCTGCTAAAAGCCTCGGGAATCAGCTTTATCTCCTGCCCGACCGAAAGCATTCATCTGCAAGGGCGCTTTGACAGCTGGCCGAAACGGCGTGGCGTGACGCGGGTGGCGGAGCTGGACCGCGCCGGGATCAACGTCTGCTTTGCTCAGGATTCCATTCAGGACCCGTGGTATCCACTGGGCAACGGCAATATCATGCGCATCCTCGACGCCGGGCTGCACATCTGCCATATGCTGGGGTATGAAGATTTGCAGCGTTGCCTCGATCTCATTACCGATAACAGCGCCCGGGCGCTGTGCCTGGGCGATAACTACGGTATTGCCGAAGGACGTCCGGCGAACCTGCTGATCCTTGATGCGGAAAACGACTATGACGCCGTGCGCCGCCAGGCCAAAGTGCTGACCTCCATTCGCCATGGCGACATTATTTTGCAGCGCCAGCCGGAACAGATTTGCTATCCAAACTGATGCATTAAGCACCCGGCAGGTTACCCTGCCGGGCTAAAAATCACTGATGCGCTCCGGCCCTGCGCCGCTCACCTTCATCATGGCGGAAAAATGCTGCTGGATAAGCTGCGCCTTGAGCGGCTTAAACTGCGGGTCGTGCCAGTGGTCATGAAATTCATGCGGATCGTTATCTAAATCAAACAGCTCCCCCTCTTCAGCATCGTGATAAACAATCAGTTTATAGCGACCATCAAAATACATACTGGCGCGCGAACCGATGCTGCCGGGAAAGCCAAGCGCGTCAAAATATTCGCTCAGCACATAGGGCTTATGCTGATGCAGCGCGCTGTCACCCCTGAGCAACGAATACAGCGATTGCCCCTGGTTCTGTGGCGGTATGGTCAGCCCCGCGCTCTCCAGTAACGTTGCAGGAATATCCACCAGCTCGACTAAGGCATTCGAGCGCCTCTGCGGCGCGAAACGCTGCGGCCACGAAACGATCAGTGGCACGTGCACCAGCCCTTCATAAAAGCGGCAGCCTTTGTAGAGCAGGCCGTGATCGCCCAGCATCTCTCCGTGATCGCTCATAAAGATAACCAGCGTATTCTGCCGCTGCCCGCTCTCATCAAGCAGCGAGGTCAGGCTACCGACCAAATCGTCTATCTGAGCTATCATAGCGAAATAGGCCGCGCGAATGGCCTTCGCATCCCAGGATTCCGGCGGCGTGTCATGGCTGCCTTGCAGGCTTTCACCCTCTACCGCCGCATTCGGATTGACAGCCTTTTTGGTCTGCTGGTCGACCCGCGTAAAGCGCGCCTGATGGGCCAGATCGCTTTCGGCAAACAGCGGTGGGCGAATGGCATCCGCATCAATACGCTGCAAATATGCCTGCGGCGGGTCAAACGGCGGATGCGGATCGTAGAGGTTAATGCTGAGGAACCACGGCGACTGCTGATGGCGGGAGATAAATTCTCGCGCCCGCTCTGTCGCCCAGGTGGTCTGGTGAAATTCCGCCTCAACTCCTGGATAAATCGCGCCCTGCGCGTGGGCGTATAGTGCCTGCGGATCGACGCCTTTCTCTTCCAACCACGTCTGATAATCGTGACCCTCCGACCAGTCCGGGTGCGGATGTTGGCTCCAGTAAAACTCATCGTAGCCATCGTCGGGGCGCTGCTCTACGCCGTGCTGACTGGCGGAAAGATGCAACTTACCAATCAGCCCGGTGCGATATCCCGCCTGCTGAAATGAACGAGGCAACAGATGCAGGTGCTCAGGAAAGCGGCGGTTACCGTTGCGCTGTATTTGATGCGCAATCGGGTACATTCCGGTCAGAAACGATGCCCGGCTGGGGGTACAGATTGGGCTTTGCACATAGGCGCGTTCAAACAGCACTCCGGCAGCGGCAAGGTTATCAATGTGCGGCGTCTGCGCGCCGGGCGTCCCAAGACAGGAAAGCGTATCCCAACGCTGCTGATCGGTACATATCCATAAAATATTCGGTTGGTTCATGGGAGCATCGCTTACTGTTTATGGCCCGCATGTCAGCGGGCCGTCACACCGTGGGTTAAACCTCAGAAGAGACGTCCTGGGGCGTTAACCCCAGCCGCTCAAAGGCTTCCGGCGGCGCATCATTTTTCGCCATTAAATCGACCATTAACTCGCTAAGCTGCTGCTCAACAACCGGGTCGTACAGCGGGGCGAGCTGCCCCGGGTCCTCAGCCAGGTCGTACAGGCGAGTCTCTTTTTCCAGTAGCGATCCCGGGCCGTAGTTGTTATACATCGGCGAGGTATCGATAACCGGCACTTTCAGTAGTGGAACGCCTTTGGTGAAGGGGAAAGGTGCAGCCAGCGTGGTATCCGCCAGCTCTTCGGTGCTAAAACGCGAGGTGATATGCGTTGGCATCAACGTGTACTGGTAAATCTCCTGCTCGCTGAGGTTTTCCGGGTAGCGGTGGTAGGTATAGCGGCCATCGGTCACGTTGACCGCCCCGCCGAAATAGCCAAAGAGAATGCCCTCCCGTAGCGCCCGATCCTGCGCCACAACCGGCAGCAGCGAGTGTCCTTGCATCTCCGCCGGGCGTTTCGCGCCGTGAATATCAAGGAAGGTGGCGGCAAGGTCCGGCGTCTGGGTCAGAGCCTGCCTGCGCTGCCCGGCAAAGTGCGCGTACTCAGGATGGTGAATAAACAGCGGAATATGCGCCACCTCCTCGTACATGTTCATGCGGTTTTTCGCCCAAAAGTCATGCTCGCCCAGCAGGAAACCGTGGTCGGTGGAGAGCACCAGCGCGGTGTCCTTCCACAGATCGTGTTGATCAAAATAATCCAGCACATCGCCAAGCAGCGAATCGCACAGCGCAATTAGCCGATAGTAATTGGCGCGAAGTTCCTCGCCCTCTTCCGGTAATTCATCGACGCGACCATAGCGCGGCCAGTCAAGAACCGGCCCGGTCCAGTCGGTGTTAATCACATTATAAAAACGCTCCGGGGCGGTAAATGGCTCATGCGGATCGAAGGTTTCAATTTGTAGGAACCAGTTGTCAGCATGGCGATTGGTATCCAGAAACTCCAGGCCACGAGCAAAGCATTGCACCGAGGGGAAGTCTTTCTCTTCGCGGATATACTCCCGGTTGATGATATTGCGCGCTTTTAAATCCCGCCGTCCGTTTGCAAACTGCGAGGGATGGTATTTTTCCCGCAGGCGCTCCCAGTGCGGCTGCACCATCGCCTTCCACGGGTCGCCCTCCTGACCGCGAATAAACTCAAACGAATCATAACGGTTATGATAGGTCGCGCCGCCATCTTCAAAATAGTGGTTATGATCGGTGATCAGATGGCTGTAGACCCCCTGCTGATACAACAGCTCAGGGAAAGAGTTATCAAAGGGCTCCAGCGGCCCCCAACTACGGTGCAAAAAACTCAGGCGACCGGTCTGCATATCGCGTCTGGCGGGCATACACGGCATGCTGCCGACATAGTGGCGATCGAACGCCACTGAGTGCCGCGCCAGACGGTCAAAGTTCGGTGTTGGCACATGCTGACCACCGTAAGGCGACAGAGCCAGACGGTTCAGTGAATCAAACAGCAGGAAGACGGTACGCATTATTGCTCCTTAGTCAGGGGAATTCTTTCGCCGCTTTCGGCATCAAACAGGTGAATGTGGCGAACATCCGGCAGCAGGCGGATGCTATCGCCCGGCTGGAGTTCAAGCCGCTGGCGGAAGGTACAAGTCAGGGTTTCGCAGCCCAGACGGGCGTTGATCAGGGTTTCCACACCGGTGGGCTCGGTAACGTCAACCTCAGCAGGCAGACCATCAGCAGAATTGAGAACAAAGTGCTCCGGTCGGATGGCGTAAATCAGCGCCCTTCCGGCAAGATGCGCCAGGTTATCCGCCAGCGGCAGAAGCAGACCGGAATCGCTGACAAAACCTTCGCCATCGTCAGAAATGCGACCGGATACGCGGTTGATCTCCGGCGAACCAATAAATGAGGCGACAAACAGGTTACGCGGCTGGTCGTATAGCTCCAGCGGGGTCGCCACTTGTTCAATACGCCCCTGATTCATAATGGCGATCCGATCGGCGAGGGTCATCGCCTCTATCTGATCGTGGGTCACGTAGATCATCGTGGCGTCCAGCTGTTGGTGGAGTTTTTTGATCTCAAGGCGCATATCCACCCGCAGCTTGGCATCGAGGTTCGACAGCGGCTCATCGAACAAAAAGACCTCGGGGTTGCGCACCATCGCCCGACCTATTGCCACCCGCTGGCGCTGACCACCGGAGAGCTCGCGCGGGTGACGCGCCAGCAGCGGCGTAAGCTGTAGCGCTTCGGCAGTAGCGTTGACCCGCCCGGTAATTTCCTGCTTTTTCACCCCTTTTATCTTCAGCGAGAAGCCCATGTTCTCCGCCACGCTCATATGCGGATAAAGCGCATAGCTCTGGAAAACCATGGCAATATCGCGCTCGCTGGCGGGTATCTCATTGATATCGCTCCCCTGGAGCAAAATTCGCCCATTCTCAACCTCCTCCAGCCCGGCGATCATCCGTAATAGTGTGGATTTTCCGCAGCCGGAAGGCCCGACGAGGACAATAAACTCCCGCTTTTCAATATGCAGATCGATATTCTGCAAGACCGTGACGTTGCCGTATTTCTTATTGACGCTCTCGATTGCAACCGCGCTCATTGGATTTTCCTTTTTAATGTCATGCCTTCACCGCGCCGGACAGTAATCCTTTGACGATAAAGCGCTGGCCCACCACGAGCAGCAGCAGTACCGGAATCGAAACCAGCAGGGATGAAGAGGCCATTTCCGCATAGCGAATCTGTTCATTTTGCGAAAAAGCAGTGATGTATACGGGCAGAGTTCGCGCCTGCTCCGAACTGAGAATTAACGCTATCGGAAAGTCATTCCACACAAACAGCAGCACCAGAATCGTCGTTGCGGTCATACCGGATCTAATCAGCGGTACGAAAACGTAGCGAAAGCGTTGCCAGTGGCTACAGCCGTCAACGCTGGCGGCATCCAGCAGCTCTTTAGGGATCTCGCGGGCAAACGTCACGCCCAGCCAGAGCGCCATGGGTAGCCAGGCGGCCACGCTGGCGATAATGATGGCAATCCGCGTATCGTAGAGGCCCAACTGGCGAAAAAGATTGAACCAGGAACCCACAAAGGTCACCACCGGCAACAGGTTGAACAGCAGGCACCAGCCAAGCAGAACCGCCCCTAACGCGGGAGGCAGCTTACGTACGGTGGTCAGCGCGTAGGCGGAAAACAGCGTCACGGCGACGATAATCGCGGTCGTGGTCAGCGTAATCACCACGCTGTTGACGAAATAAGCGCTAAACATCGAGCCGGGGTCGAATAACAGCTCACGCAAAGTAGTCAGCGTCGGCGTAAACACAAAACGGGCGAGCAGAATATCGATTTGCTTTTTAAATGCGGTGCTCAATAACCAGATAAAAGGAAACAGCACCAGCACAGCGTACAACGTGATTGCGGCGCCACGACCAGCCGTAAACAGCCGGGCGCGCCCGCGTAGCGATAGCAGCATCAGCTTATCCTCCGCTTACGTAGGCTCATCAATACCACCAGCAGCAGAGCAATAATGAAGAAGGTAAACAGGGACATCACTGCCCCCAGCCCCTCACGGTCCTCAATAAAAAAGGCGCGATAAATGGAGTAGCTGACCATCTCGGTGGCGGTACCTGGTCCGCCTTTGGTCAGCAGATAGATTTCATCAAAGACCTTGAACGAGAAGATGATGCGCAGCATCAGGGTTATCAATAGCGCTGGCCACATCATGGGTAAAATGACGAAACGCAGGCGCTGCCAGCGGCTGCAACCATCCAGTTGGGCAGCCTCCAGCACCTCGCGGGGCAGCGCCTTCAGGCCCGCAAGCAGCAACAGGAAGGAAAACGGCGTCCAGTGCCAGACATCAACCACAATCACCGATAGAAACGCCAGCGATGGTGTTCCCAACCAGTCAGGCGGTACGATATCCAGTTGACTCAGCACCACGTTAAGCACCCCAGAGTCGTTGTTGAGGATCAGTCGCCACATCGCACCGATTACGATGGGAGAAATCACAATCGGCAGCAGCAGGATGGTTGTCAGTAAACGCGGCTCTTTCTTCATATCGTTAACCGCCAGCGCCAGCGCAAAACCGATAACAACTTGCAGCGTCACGGCAATAACGGAAAACGCCAGCGTATTGACCAGCCCCGGCCAGTAGTAGGGATTGGCGAGAAAAGCGCGAATATTATCCAGTCCGACAAACCGGGTGACGGCGCGTCCATCCTGCCAGCTCACCTCCTGGGTGATCAGGCTGAAAAGATGGATCACTGGGGTAACCATCAACGCGGCAATAATGACAATCA
The DNA here is from genome assembly GCF_003261575.2 of Klebsiella huaxiensis. Taxonomy (GTDB): domain Bacteria; phylum Pseudomonadota; class Gammaproteobacteria; order Enterobacterales; family Enterobacteriaceae; genus Klebsiella; species Klebsiella huaxiensis. The sequence continues at coordinate 4,239,267 of NZ_CP036175.1, forward strand.
GCGGCGTCAATGCTAGCCACGGCCACCAGTCACGGTGCTGATGGCGTGAAGAGGATAAGGGCCGAAGCACGGAGAGAGGTTGTCCAGACATAGCGATTATCCTTTACTCGCGGCATCATCAGGCAGATCCGGCGGAAGCTGCGTTTGATAACCCGCCGCCGACAGCAGCTGATATACCTGATGTGCGGCGGTATTCAGCGCCTTCTCCGCCGACTGTTCACCGCTCAGCGCTTTGTAAAGCTGGAGCCCCAGCAGCGCGTTGATCTGGGCGGACTCCTTAACCGGGCTAATAATCTGCGCCTCGGCGGTCGCTTCCGTCAGCGCAGGTAAGAAGTTGAGCGGGTCTTTTGCAACGCCCACCAGATCGGAACGTACCGGCACACCACCAGATTCATACAGATATACCTGGTTGGCCTGTTCTTCATACCATTTGAAGAAATCCAGCGCTGCCTGCTTGTTTGCCGCCGGAATATTCTGTGGAATACCGCCAACCCAGTGTCCTGCGGCATAAACCCCCTTCGCTCCCGCGGGGTGAGGAATAACCGTGACGCCATACTTATCCGTAACGATGGAGCTATCCGGATTGCTCAGCGGGCCCCGGGCCGCCGCCACAATATTCGCCTGCGCGGCTTTCCCGGTGGCGAAAAGCTGAATTAATTCTCCCTGGGTTAACGCACCTGGATTGCTGTAACCGGCTTTTGCTATGGCAATATAGTATTTAAGCCCACGCAACGTTTCCGGGCTATTGAGGATAATATTAAAATCACCTTCACGCGGATCCTTAAATATCCCACCACCGGCAGAGAGCAGAAAGGGTGAAATATCAAAAACGATATCCTGCGGACCACCACGAATCAAAAAACCATATTGTCGCGGCGGCTGATGCAGTTTTTTTGTATTCTCAGTTAACTCTTCCCAGGTTTTCGGCGGGGTCAACCCGGCCTTCTGGTAAATATCTTTGCGATAATAAAACAGCTGCGGATTCGCGGTAACCGGGAAGGTATAGAGATCGCCAGATTGTTTATTGAAAACCTTGCGCGCATTGTCCCAGTAAAGCGCATCGCCAAATGTCAGCACCTGCTGAGGCAGGCGATAATCAGCTTCAATGCTTTTAATCGGCGTCAGAAAACCGCCACCGTAGAACTCTCCTAACCAGTTGATATCTATCATAGTGATATCATAGACACCTTCCTTCGCCCGCACCGAACTGCGAATTTTATCGAGTAATCCGCCATAGGGTACCGCATCAATACTGACGTTATTTCCGGTGTCATGATTATATTTTTCGACTGTTTTTTTAAAGCCATCGAGCCATGGCGACTGGTTGATAACGATTTTAACATTGGCCGCATAGGCCGTAGATAAAGAAGGCAACGCCAGCATAGTTAATATCGCCGCGCCGGAAATACGCAAAAAATGGTTTCTTGCCACAGGTTTGACTCCGCAAGTTATAAATCGAACAATATTTGTATTCAGCCCTGGTAATACAGATGAAATTAGCTTGCGGAAATAATTGCTGTCCATAACGCAGATAGCATAACTTATGCGTCACATGAATATGCTAAAAAAAGAGAGTTTAATTTTTTGTTTTATAAAGAATTTTTATTTTAGCCACACATATATCCATATTATTACAATGCTTAGTGAAATAAATGATTAGGAATAATATATATCAAAAGCTGACAGGGAAAGCGCATCAACCCTCTGCGCGCTCAGGGATTTATGTGGTACCTTCTTACTACTTTTCGTTGCCGACCATGGCTCCCTGAGAACAACCCGTACCCTGACACTATGAGCGAAAAAAAATGGATTAAGGCTGAGGACGTTGCCCGACTCGCAGGCGTCTCTCGTTCGGCGGTTTCCCGCACTTTTACGCCCGGCGCGTCGGTGGCGGATAAAACCCGGCAGAAAGTTCTCGCCGCTGCGGAAACGCTCGGCTATCAGGTCAATATCATCGCCCGCACGATGATTACCGGCAGCAGCAATTTTATCGGCATCGTCACGGCCGGATTTGATAACCCGTTTCGCAGCAAGCTGCTGTCGCCGCTGGTTCACCAGCTGGCGCTCAACGGCTTTATGCCGCTGCTGATGAACGCCGACGATCCGCAGCAGCTTGCCCCGTCGCTTAAACAGCTGCTGAGCTATCACGTCGCAGGAGTCATTATAACCTCAGGGGCGCCGCCGCTGTCGTTGGCGGAAGAGTACCTGGAGCGAAAAATCCCGGTGACGCTTATCAACCGTCACGCCGACTTAACCGGCTGCGACCGCGTTTGCAGCGATAACGCCCAGGGTGCAAAAATGGTTGCCGATTTATTTACCCAGCGTCAGTGGCAACAGGCCGGGTTTATTGGCGAAAGTCTGGATAACTTCAGCACCCGGCAGCGCTACGAAGCGTTTGTCGCCCATACTCAAGGTATGGACGTTGCCGCGCATTTCTGCGAAAGCGCCGGTTATCAGGCAGGCTTTGCCGCCGCCAGGCAGTTGCTCGCAGCGCATCCGCAGCTCCAGGCACTATTTTGCGCCACTGATATGCTGGCGCTCGGCGCGCTGGACGGTCTGCGGGCAGATAACCCTTCCGCGCCCCTGCCAGCAATTGTTGGCTTCGATGATATCCCCCAGGCCGACTGGCAACCCTACCAGCTCACCACCGTGCAGCAGAATACCGCCCTGCTCGCCCATCACGCGGTGGATCTACTGGTCACTAGGATCGCCAAGTTCAGCCTGCCCTCGCGACACCGCGAAGTACCGGTGAAATTAATCATTCGTCAAAGCGCAAAATGAAAATTTTATTTTATGCAGACGCGATCACAGAATAATCTTTAAGATCCCTCCACACTCATTTCGCCCTTCGGGGCTATTTTTTACACGCAAAATGCACACGTGTGCAAAAATGGAGAATAAGCATGAAACCCCTGGAATCAGATGCTCTGCAAGCCCGCTATCGCCTGGCCTGCGAGCTGGCTAAGGCCGGTGCGGAATTAGCTTTCGAATACTATCAACAGCGCGACCGGCTGGCGGTGGATCACAAAGGCGATGACCTACAGGATGTGGTCAGCATCGCCGATAAGCGGGTCGAAGAGTTTGTTAAGCAACGCATTCTCGGCGCGTTCCCACAGGATGGTTTTCTTGGCGAGGAGAGCGGAACGCAGATGCCAGACGCCCGCGTGCTGTGGGTGGTCGACCCTATCGACGGCACCAGCTGTTTTCTTAACGGCCTGCATACCTGGTGTCTTTCGCTGGCTATCGTCGCCGACGGCGAACCGGTTATCGGCGTGGTGTATGACCCCAACCATCGCGAGCTGTTCCACGCACTGAAAGGCCAGGGTGCGTGGCTCAATGACGCGCCTATCACGCCGCATCCGGCAGCCACGGTCAAAGAGGGAGTCATGGGCGTCGGCACGTCGCATCGCGTGACGCCTGCTCTCTTCCTGCCTTTCCTCGATGCGCTGCTCAGCGACGGCGGCATGTTTATCCGCAACGGCTCCGGGGCATTAATGAGCGCGTGGGCGGCGGCAGGACGCTTAATCGGCTACTACGAACCGCATATGAATCCGTGGGATGGCCTGCCGGGGCTGGTGCTGATGCGCGAAGCAGGCGGCCTCACCAACGACTACCTGGCAGCGGATGGCATTCGCAATGGCAACCCGCTGCTGCTGGCCAGTAAAACGCTCTATCCACAATTAAAAAACATGCTTTGCCACCCATTACCTTAACCCGTATGGGGTCAGGCTTTATCTGATTATGTACTCTACACAACGAAAATGAACCCTCAAGGATGAACCACACTAATCAGTCAGGCCTCCGACCTTCGGAGATAACACAATGTCTGGAATTATCGCATTTTTTCGCGCTTCGCCGCCCAAAACGGGCGGAGAGTTCAACGAGCAGCGCTTTCGCAGCGTGCGCTGGCAAACCTTTATTGCCATGACCCTGGCGTACGTCACGTTCTATGTTTGCCGGCTGTCGTTTACCGTCGCCAAGAGCGCGCTGGTTGAGCTTGGCATCACTCCGACCGAGCTTGGCATGATCGGCTCAACGCTGTTTTTTAGCTACGCCATCGGCAAGCTGGTGAACGGTTTTATCGCCGATCATGCCAACGTCGTGCGCTATATGAGCCTCGGGCTGCTGCTGAGCGCCGGGATGAACCTGATGATGGGAATGACCACCAACGCCATGCTGCTGGCCATCTTCTGGGGGATCAACGGCTGGGCGCAATCGATGGGCGTCGGCCCGTGCGCGGTGTCGCTGGCGCGCTGGTACGGCTGCAAAGAGAGGGGCACCTTTTACGCCATCTGGTCAACGGCGCATAACATCGGCGAAGCGATGACCTATATGGTGATCGCGGCGGTGATTGCCGGGTTCGGCTGGCAGATGGGCTATCTCTCGACCGCCGCGCTCGGCGCTGCCGGGGTGGTGCTGCTCCTGCTGTTTATGCGCGACTCCCCGCAAAGCAGCGGCTTTCCGTCAATCAACGTGATTCGCGATGAACCGCAGGAGGAGACCGAAGCGCGTGGCTCGGTGTTTAAAAACCAGCTGCTGGCGCTGCGCAATCCGGCCTTGTGGACGCTGGCGCTGGCCTCGGCATTTATGTATATCGACCGCTATGCAGTGAACTCGTGGGGGATCTTCTTCCTTGAGCAGGATAAAGCCTACTCAACGCTGGAAGCTTCCGGGATTATTGGGGTCAACGCCATCGCGGGTATTGCCGGAACCATTATTGCCGGGATGCTCTCTGACCGCTTTTTCCCGCGTAACCGCAGCGTGATGGCCGGGTTTATCAGCTTGCTCAACACCGCAGGCTTTGCGCTAATGCTCTGGTCGCCGCACGGCTACTACAGCGATATTCTGGCGATGATTATCTTCGGCGCGACCATTGGCGCATTGACCTGCTTCCTCGGCGGATTAATTGCCGTCGATATCTCATCGCGCAAAGCCGCAGGCGCAGCGCTCGGCACCATCGGCATCGCCAGCTACGCGGGGGCCGGTCTCGGCGAATTTTTGACCGGGATAATCATCGACAAAACGGCAATTATCGAAAACGGTAAAACGCTGTACGACTTCAGTACGCTGTCGCTGTTTTGGGTGGGCACCGGCCTGATGTCGGCGCTATTCTGTTTTACCACCGCCGCGATTGTCGCCAGGCGACACGCGATAGAACGTCAGACTTCATTCTCTTCATAACCCTTTAACCCATAAGGAAGATTTTATGATGCCTGTACGACATCAGGTTTTGCTACGCCTGCTGCTTACCTGCGCCCTGCCGCTGCTGGCGGCCCCGGGCCACGCCGCTGCGCAATATCAACTGGAAAAAGTGGTTGAACTCAGCCGCCATGGTATTCGCCCGCCAACGCCAGGCAACCGGGAGGCCATCGAAGCGGCAACCCAGCGCCCGTGGACCCAGTGGACCACTCACGACGGCGAATTGACCGGCCATGGCTATGCCGCGGTGGTGAATAAAGGACGCGAAGAAGGCGCACACTATCGCCAGCTCGGCCTGCTGACGGTGGGCTGCCCGGCGAGCGGGGAGATTTACGTTCGCGCCAGCCCCTTGCAGCGCACGCGAGCCACCGCACAAGCGCTGGTTGACGGTGCATTTCCCGGCTGCGGCGTAGAGATTCATCACGTCAGCACCGACGCCGACCCGCTGTTTCAGACCGATAAGTTTGCCGCCACGCAAACCGACCCCGCTCGCCAGCTGGCGGAGGTCAAAGCGAAAGCCGGAGATCTGGCACAGCGTCGGCAGGCGCTGGCTCCGGCGATTCAGCGACTGAAAAACGCGGTCTGCGTTCCCGATAAGCCCTGCCCGGTGTTCGAGCAGCCATGGCAGGTCGAGCAGAGCAAAAGCGGCAAAACGTCGATTAGCGGGCTGAGCGTGATGGCGAATATGGTCGAGACGCTGCGCCTGGGCTGGAGCGAAAATCTACCGGTTAGCCAGCTGGCGTGGGGCAATATCACCCGCTCCAGCCAGATAACCGCCCTGCTGCCGCTGCTCACGGAGAACTACGACCTGAGCAACGACGTTTTTTATACCGCGCAAAAACGCGGGTCGATTCTGCTTAACGCCATGCTTGAAGGAGTAAAAGAAGACGCAACGCCGAACGTGCGCTGGCTGTTGCTGGTGGCCCACGATACCAATATCGCCATGGTACGTACGCTGATGGATTTTAGCTGGCAGCTACCGGGATACAGTCGGGGCAATATCCCGCCGGGCAGCAGCCTGGTGCTGGAACGCTGGCGCGATACCCACAGCGGTCAACGCTACCTCCGCGTCTACTTCCAGGCGCAAAGTCTGGACGATTTACGCCGTCTGCAAACGCCGGATAGCCAGCACCCAATGCTGCGCCAGGAGTGGCGTCAGGCGGGTTGCCAGACGACTGATGTCGGGACGCTGTGCCCTTATCAGGCAGCGCAGACGGCGCTGGGCCAGCATATCGACCGGCAGTCCGCTCCGGCAGTCGAGATGGTGCTGCCATGATTTAATTATCGTGCCCGCACGCTTGTCAGGTGGCGGCTAGCGCCTTACCTGACCGACAACCGTTCGTAGGCAATTGAGAGAGGTGCGCTTTATCCATAACGGACGCGAAGCTATGGAGGTAGCTTCGCGTTTTAACTTACGCGCTTTCTGGCGCAAACGCCCCGGCTGCAACCTGCGCCGGGGTCACCACGCCAGTATCCAGCACCCAGCCGCTAATCAGCGCGGCGGGCGTCACGTCAAACGCTGGGTTGTAGACCGCAGCTTCTTTCGGCGCCCACTGCACCGCGCCAAAACTTCCGGCCACGCCGGTCACTTCCGCCGCCGCCCGCTGCTCAATCGGGATCGCTGCGCCGTTCGGGCAATGACGGTCAAGGGTGGTCTGCGGCGCAGCCACGTAAAACGGGATCTGGTGATATTTCGCCAGCACCGCCAGCGAATAGGTGCCGATTTTGTTCGCCACGTCGCCGTTAGCCGCAATACGGTCAGCGCCGACCCAAACCGCATCGACCTGCCCCTGCGCCATCAGGCTGGCGGCCATCGAATCGGTAATCAACCGATACGGCACGCCCAGCTCACCCAGCTCCCAGGCGGTGAGGCGTCCGCCCTGTAGCAGAGGACGCGTTTCATCCACCCACACGTTCGCCACTTTCCCCTGTTCGTGCGCCAGCGCAATCACCCCCAGTGCAGTGCCGACTCCCGCCGTCGCCAGACCGCCGGTATTACAGTGGGTTAACAGGCGGCTGCCCGGCGTGACCAGCGCGCTGCCCGCTTCGGCAATATGGGCGCAAAGCTGCTTATCTTCTTCGATCAGGCGCAGCGCTTCCGCTTCCAGCGCCTGGGGATAGTTCTCTTCCGCCAGCGCCAGCTTCATGCGATCGAGATTGTTCATCAGATTCACCGCCGTCGGGCGCGCCGCGCGCAGCGTCTCCAGCGCCTGAGAAAGTTCATCGCGGGTCAGGCCGCGCTTCCCCAACAGCGCCAGCAGCAGGCTGGCAGAAAGGCCAATCAGCGGTGCGCCGCGTACCCGTAGCGCGAGAATATGGTCCACCAGCAGCGCCACGTTATCCGCCGCCAGCCAGCGTTTCTCCTGCGGTAGAGCCTGCTGGTCAAGAATAAAGAGCTGATTTTCGCTTACCCGCAGGCTGGTGGTCTGTAGTGTCTGCATTTAGTTAAATCCCTGTTGCGTTGTTGTATCACATTGTGTCAGGATGGAATCCAGAAGTATAGACGTCTGAACGGCTTAATCAGAATTTTGAGGATCGAGGCAATGTCGCAATACCATACTTTCACCGCCAACGATGCGGTGGCTTACGCACAACAATTTGGCGGTCTCGATAACCCGTCAGAACTGGTGTCCGCACAGGAAGTGGGCGACGGCAACCTCAACCTGGTGTTTAAAATTTATGATACCCAGGGCGTCAGCCGGGTTATCGTCAAGCAGGCCCTGCCCTACGTGCGCTGCGTCGGGGAGTCCTGGCCGCTGACGCTCGACCGCGCCCGCCTTGAGGCGCAAACTCTGGTCGCTCACTATCAGCACTGCCCGCAGCACACGGTACAAATTCTGCATTTCGATCCCGAGCTGGCGGTGATGGTGATGGAAGATCTCTCCGATCATCGCATCTGGCGCGGCGAGCTGATTAACAACGTTTACTACCCGCAGGCCGCCAGCCAGCTGGGCGAATATCTGGCCCAGGCGCTGTTTCATACCAGCGACTTTTATCTGCATCCGCATGAGAAAAAAGCCCAGGTGGCGCAGTTTATCAACCCCGAGATGTGCGAAATCACCGAGGACCTGTTCTTTAACGATCCGTATCAGGTTCACGAACGCAATAATTACCCCGCTGCGCTGGAAGCCGATGTCGCCGCCCTGCGCGACGACACACAGCTAAAGCTGGCGGTTGCGGCGCTAAAGCACCGTTTCTTCTCCCATGCCGAAGCGCTGCTGCACGGCGATATCCATAGCGGCTCGATATTCGTCGCCGAAGGCAGCTTTAAAGCTATAGACGCCGAGTTCGGTTATTTCGGGCCGATTGGTTTTGATATCGGCACCGCCATCGGCAACCTGCTGCTCAACTACTGCGGCCTACCTGGGCATTTAGGTATTCGCGATGCCGCCGCCGCACGCGAGCAGCGCCTGAACGATATTCAGCAGTTCTGGAATACCTTCGCCGAGCGTTTCCAGGCGCTGGCGGCGGAGAAAACCCGCGATGCTGCGCTGGCTTACTCCGGCTACGCCTCCACGTTCCTGAAAAAAGCGTGGGCCGATGCCATTGGCTTCTGCGGTACCGAGCTGATTCGCCGCAGCGTCGGGCTGTCGCACGTGGCGGATATCGACACTATTCAGGACGAAGCCATGCGCCATGAATGCCTGCGCCACGCCATCACGCTGGGTAAAGCGCTGATTGTGATTGCCGATCGTATCGACAGCGTCGAAGAGCTGATTGCGCGAATTCGTCAGTACGGTTAATGAGTATCAAGCGCCGCCTCCGGGGATTCCCCCACTCCCCCGGAGGCGATGCTACGCATCTGTCCGGGCTACAAAACCCACAAACCGCACAGACCCGTAGCCCGGACAGGCGCAATGCGCCGCCTCCGGGAAATATTCCTACCCCAGATACTCAATTACCGACAGCCCGCCGTTATAGTCGGTGCTGTAGATAATGCCCTGCGCATCAACAAACACGTCGCAGGACTGAATCACCCGCGGACGGCCAGGGCGGGTATCCATCATTTTTGCCGGAGCGGCAGGCACCAGCGCTCCGGTTTCCACCGGTCGATAAGGGTTGGATATATCGTAAGCGCGAACGCCCGCATTCTGGTACGTGGCAAAAATCAGCGTTGAGCTGACAAAGCTACCGGGACGGTTTTCATGCAGATTATGCGGGCCAAAGTGTGCTCCTTTCGCCACATAGTCGGTCTCATCCGGCTGCGGGAAAGTCGAGATACTCACCGGGTTTGTCGGGTCACGAATATCAAACAGCCAGATCAGCTTCTCGCCATCCTGCTGGTTATCCAGCACCGCTTCATCAAGCACCACCAGCAGATCGCGGTCCGGTAGCGGCAGCGCGGTGTGGGTACCGCCGCCAAACGGCGGACTCCAGTTGCGATGGCTAATCAACTTCGGCTGAGCACGGTCTTTGACATCCAGCAGCGTCAGGCCGCCGTCGCGCCAGCTACCGTAGGCGATGTCCCCGGCGATAATCGCGTGATGCAGGGCGTAGCGCTTACCTTCCGGCCACTGCGGGGTTTCCCCCGCCGCCTGATTCATCCCCGGCAGCCACCAGCGCCCGGCGACTTCAGGTTTACGCGGATCGGCCAGATCGATGGTCAGGAAAATATAATCGCTAAAACCGTCGATCAGCGCGGAAACGTAGGCCCAGCGTCCACCGACGTACCAGATCCGGTGAATGCCGATCCCATTGAGCGACAGGAAGCTGATTTCGCGCGGTTGATCCGGCGTCGAAATATCAAAAATTCGTAGCCCGGCGCTCCAGCCCTTGTCCTGCACATCGCTGACCGTCTCGCCCACCGAGCGGGTGTAGTAAACCTTTTCGTCAGCAAAACGGGTATCCGCAAACAGATCCCGGGCGTTGATCACCAGCAGCAGATCGTCATGGGCCTGCAAATGGACGTTCCAGGTACCGGGCGGCGCGGCAATGTAATTGACCGTTCGCGGATTTTTCGGATCGCGCACGTCGACCACCGAAAAGCCTTGCGACACCATATGGCCGATATAGGCAAAGCCACGGTGCACCATCAACTGAACGCCGTCCGGGCGTCCCCCCTGATCGCTATGCCCAATCAGCCGCATATTGCGGCTGTATTCGGGTGTGGGTAATGCAGTCACGTTAGCTCCTGTTGCCGGGTGGCGGCTGAGCCTTACCCGGCCTACAGAACGTAGGCCCGGTAAGCGCAGCGCCACCGGGCATTATTTTGCCTTAGCTTCCAGAGTGGCGAACCACGGGGCGATAAAGTCTTCGGTCTGGCCCCAGCCCGGAATAATTTTACCCAACGAAGCGACGTTCACCGCCCCCGGCTGCGCCGCCAGCAGCGCCTGCGGGATCGCTGCGGCTTTAAAGTCGTAGGTGGCAGGAGTCGCTTCACCAGCAATCTTATTGGCGATCAGGCGCACGTTGGTCGCGCCGATAAGCTTCGGATCCACCGCCACGCTCACCTTCCACGGGCTGCCGGATTCGCGCATCAGCTGCAGATCCTGGTTAGAGATATCGATGCTGTAGAGTTTAATCTCGGTGCGGCCATTCTCTTTCAGCGCTTTATAAGCGCCCTGGCTGAAGGCATCCCAGGTGCCCCAGATAGCATCAATTTTGCCTTTCGGGTATTTGGCTAAGATCGCGCCGACTTTGTTGGCGGTATCGCCCTGCACGTCAGAAGAGACGGCGCCAATCGACTCCAGCTCCTTGATGCCGGGGTTTTGCTTAAGCAATGTCTGGTAAGCGGCCTGACGGCGCTCCATCGGCGGGAAGCCCGCGACCCACAGCTTGACGATATTGGCTTTGCCGTTGAAGTCTTTCACCAGTTGGCCAAAGGAGAGTTCGGTCAGCGAGGCATCATCCTGCTGAGTGACGGTCACGCCCGGAATTTCGCCGTTGACTGCGGTATCGAAGACCGAGACTTTAATCCCCGCGTCCACGGCTTTTTTTACCAGCGCGGTGGCGTAAGGGTCGCGTCCCTGGGAAAGAATAATGCCGTCATATTTCTGACTAATCGCCTGGTTAACGAAGTCCTGAAACTTAGCGTCATCGCCGTTGCTGAGGAAGGTGCTGATTTTAAAACCGAGCTTTTTGCCTTCCTGAATTGCCCCGGAGACAAACTGGGTCGTGTTATCGTCAGAGCCTAAATTACGGATCACCGCGATGCGAATCGGGCCGCTATGTTCGGCAATCGCCGCCGGGACCGGCGTCGGGGTTTCAGCAAAGGCCGCCGCAGAGTTGAATAACCCCAGTGCGATGAGTGACAGCGTTATCTTTTTCATAGTGTTTACCCTGTAAAGTATTAGGTGCGGCGTTGAAAATAAGTCAGTGCCAGCGCGCCAGCCAGCACCAGCCCTTTAATAATGTCCATTGCGTAATACGGCACCGAGAGCATCACCAGGCCGTTGGAAAGCACGCCCAGAATCACCGCCCCCACCAGCGTACCGAGCGCGTTCGGTTTGCCGGAACCGGCCAGCGAAAAGCCTATCCATGCCGCCGCGACCGCATCCATCAGATAGCCGCTGCCCGCATTCACCTGTGATGAACCGATGCGCGAAGCCAGAAGAATGCCGCCCAGCCCTGCCAGCAGAGAGGCAATGACGTAGGCCGCCACTTTGTAGCGAGTGATCCGCAGGCCAGACAGGCGCGCCGCTTCCGGGTTGCCGCCGATGGCGTACATCCGCCGTCCGTGAGTGGTCAACGAGAGTGCCAGCTGAGCAACAACGGTCACCACCAGCATAATGATGACAATCGTCGGCACCTGCCCCAGTAATCCAAACGCCGCCGGAATCGCACCTTCCGCCATATCGCCGCTCGGCAGCACCATATTTTCGGTGATTGATCCGCCGTAGCTGTAGGTCATCGCCACGCCCTGAATTACGAACAGGCTGGCAAGCGTCGCCAGCATGTCGGGAATACGCAGGGTAACGATCAGAAAAGCGTTAAACAGCCCAACTAAAGTACAGAGCGCCAGGGTGATAAGGATCGCCTCGGTAGTCCCAAAGCCGTGCCAGACGAACAGCGAAATCACCAGCGCGTTGGCCAGCGAGGCGGTTGATCCCACCGACAAATCAAAGCCGCCAATAGTCAGCGATATCGACACACCGATGGCGATTACCGTCACGATAGCAATGGAGCGCAGGATGTTGATGATGTTAAACGGGTCGAGGAAGTTGTCCGACGCGAGGCCAAAAACGGCAATCAGCAGAACAACGGTCAGCAACATGCCCCATTTGTAGAGAAAATCAAAAAATCGCTGACGGCCCGATACCGTCGCGTTAACTGTCAGGGCCTTACTCACGCTGCTGCTCCTCCGGTGGAGTAATAAAGAATGTTCTCTTCCCGGGCCTCTGCGCCCGGAATTTCCGCCACGATGCGTCCGTCCCACAGCACGCAGATGCGATCGCACAAGCCAACCAGCTCAGAGAATTCGCCTGAGGCGTAAATCACCCCTTTGCCTTCCCGCGCCAGGCCGTCAATCAGATTAAATAGATCCGTTTTGGCTTTCACATCGACGCCTTTGGTCGGCTCATCGAAAATCAGCACGTTGGCGTTACCGCGCAGCCATTTGCCAATCGCCACCTTCTGCTGGTTGCCGCCGGAGAGACGGCGCAGGGTCTGCGCCGGTCCGGAAGTGCGAATACCCACCCGCGCAATGACTTCTTCTGCCCAGCGCCAGGCCTGACGATGGCCAAACAGGCTCCAGCGGGAAAAGCTGTTATCGGCGCTGACCGCCAGATTCATCGCCACCGGCTCCTCGATAAAAATCCCCTCTTTGCGCCGTTCTTCTGGCACCAGCGCCAGACCGCGGGCGACTGAATCCGCCGGATCGCGTGGCCGCCAGGGCTGGCTGTTCAGTTCTCCATGCGTCAGGCGACTTTTACTGGCGCCAAACAGCGCCTTGCACAGTTCCGTTTTCCCGGCCCCGGCCAGCCCGGCAATACCAAGAATTTCCCCCTTGCGCAGGCGCAGGGAGATATCCTGCAGCAATCCTTCGTCGTGCAGCCCTTCAACCTGTAGCAACACCTCATCGCCGTGCGGCGGACGCTTCGGCGGGAAGATATCGCTCAGCTCATGGCCGAGCATCTTCTCGACGATCTGCTCGCCGCTCAGTTCAGCCATCGGCCCGCTCTCAATCAGGCGACCATCGCGTAATACTGTCAGGGTGTCGCAAATCGCTTTTAATTCATGAATTCGGTGTGAGATAAACACCACGCCAATCCCCTGTTGCTGCAGGCGGCGGACCACCGCAAACAGGCGTTCGCTTTCGTTCTGGTCCAGCGGCGCGGTGGGTTCGTCAAGGATAAGAAAGCGGCAATGGTGCGACAGGGCGCGGGCCAGCAGGATTTGCTGTTTTTCCGCCAGCGTGCAGCTATCGATTGAACGCCGCACGTCGAGGCTAACGTCTAGCTGGGCCAGCGCTTCGCGCGCCAGTTGGCGCAGCCGTCCCCAGCGAAAGGCGATCCCCGGTTCCGCCAGCCTGTCGAGCATAATGTTTTCCGCAATGCTCAGGCCCGGTACCAGCGCAACGTCGACCTCCTGCTGCACCAGATGAATGCCCAGTTGTTTGGCATCGCGCGGCGAGCGAATACTCACCGACTGACTGTTGATCACCACTTCGCCTTCGTAATGCGCGTGCGTACCGCACAACACCGCCATGAGCGTCGATTTACCCGCACCGTTGGCCCCGGTCAGCGCATGCACCGAACCACCGTTCAGGGTGAAAGAGACGTTGCTCAGTGCCCGCAAGCCGGAAAAGGCCAGGCTAATATTTTGCATCTCAAGGCGATTGCCGCTCATCCCCTGTACCCTGTCGATTAATCTTCTGATTTAACGAATTTTTCATAGCCGCTCTTGACTGACAAATGCATAAAAGGCATAAGATAAAACGAAATAATATTAGCCATCCGGATGTCCAGACATAACATCGGGTTAGCAAAACAGAACAAGGACAGCATTTATGAGTCACAGCGATATCCGCGTGGTCCCCGGCCCCGCCAACTACTACTCCCATCCAGGCAGCCTGGCCCGACTGCATGATTTTTACAGCGAAGAACAGCTTTCGCGCGCGGTGTGGGTTTACGGCGAGCGGGCTATCGCTGGCGCGCAGGCATTCCTGCCGGAAGCGTTTAACGCTCCTGGAGCCAAAAGAATCTTATTTAAAGGTCATTGCAGCGAAAGCGACGTCAGCGAACTGGCCCGCGAGTCTGGCGACGATCGGTCGGTGGTGATTGGCGTCGGCGGCGGCGCGCTGCTGGATACCGCTAAAGCGCTGGCCCGCCGCCTCGGCCTGCCGGTGGTGGCGATCCCCACCATCGCCGCCACCTGCGCAGCGTGGACGCCGCTGTCGGTGTGGTACAACGATGCCGGTCAGGCGCTGCAGTTTGAAATCTTCGACGATGCCAACTTCCTCGTGCTGGTGGAGCCGCAAATTATCCTCAACGCACCGGCGGAATATCTGCTGGCGGGTATCGGCGATACGCTGGCGAAGTGGTATGAAGCGGTGGTGCTGGCCCCGCAGCCGGAGACGCTGCCGCTCACCGTGCGCCTCGGCATCAACGGCGCGCTGGCGATCCGCGATGTGCTGCTGGAAAGCAGCGAAACCGCGCTGGCCGACCAGCAGCGCGGCGAGCTAACCCAGGCTTTCCGCGATGTAGTCGATGCGATTATCGCTGGTGGCGGTATGGTCGGTGGATTAGGCGAGCGCTATACCCGCGTCGCCGCCGCCCATGCGGTGCATAACGGACTGACGGTGCTGCCGCAGACCGAGAAGTATCTTCACGGGACCAAAGTCGCCTACGGCATTCTGGTACAGAGCGCCCTGCTTGGTCAGGACGATGTGCTGGCACAGTTAGTGCTGGCGTATCAGCGCTTTAACCTGCCGACCACTCTGGCAGCGCTGGAAGTCGATATCAACAATCGCCAGGAGCTGGATAAAGTCATCGCTCATACCCTGCGCCCGGTGGAGTCCATCCATTTCCTGCCGGTTGAGCTGAACGCCGAAACCCTACGCGCGGCGTTCGAAAAAGTCGAACGCTTCGTCGGTTAATTCCCCCGTTTAATTCGCCTCTGCCGCCCGGCGGAGGCGCTTTCGAGTCGCCTCGCAAAGCCGATGTTTCTGTCTTCGTAAGATGATGACTCTGCGCTATCGTACCCTCATAAGAAATTCAGAATTTATCTAATAATCTTATTATTTCCTTATATTCAATCAAGGTGTACAGTGGAGGTACATAGCATGATCATCTGGTCAAAAGTTGCAAAAAAGGAACTGGCAAACATCGATTATCGCTATCAGGAGCGAATCAAAAGCAGGTTAGCTGATTTAGGCGACCGTTCAGCTCCGCGGCCCGATGTCAGAAAGTTGGTTAAGCCAGAGAATCATTACCGCCTTCGGGTGGGGGATTATCGGATCATCTTCACACGTCAGGGGATGACGCTTAGAGACCTGTTTATCGTGTCCATAAAGCGCAGAACCTCAACGACCTATTTGCACGAGGAGAATACGCCCTATGGCTGTTCAGATAATTAAGGATGATGAAGGGAAAGCGCAGTACGCCGTGATCCCCTACGACGAATACTTCCATATGTGCTTGCAGCTAGCCGAACTGGATGATGAAACGGCAGCGGATCTTGAAGATATTCCTGTAGAACACGATATCTATGATGACGTGATGCTACCAGGTGACGTCTGCGACATCATGGATAAAGAGAAAGTCAGCCTGCAGGCTGCCTGGCGCATTCTGCGCGGCCTGTCGCAGCAGGAAGTAGCCGATAAGCTCGGCATTAGTCAGTCTGCGGTTTCCCAGCTGGAAGCTATCGACTCCCGCCCGCAAAAGCGCACTCGCGAAAAGCTGGCGACAATTTACGGCTGCACGCAGGAGCAAATCAGCCTGTACCTGCCGAAAGAGGGGTAACTTCTGTGGAAAGTAAGATTAACGGCTATGACCTGAGCCGTTAATCTTTACTCATGCCGAAAACGCTATTTCTTGTCTGAACTACAGCTCTGCACTCTGTCCGGGAAAATCGATTGCAAAGTACTGGAAAGCTTAGTCCATTCATTGCTCATCCGCTGCGCCTGTTCAGCGGTTAATACTGCACCCTGCTTCTTAATCAGATCTGATTCTACTTTGGTGTAATGAACCAAAACGGAATCAACGTTTTTATATTTATCACTCGCCAGCATATTCTTCATTGCATTGATATTGGCGATACCATCATCAACAAATACTATAGAATTAAATTTACGCTGCGTTTTATTCAGTAAGAAATCCAGAATCACACCTTTATCCTGTCCTGATGACAGCATGATACCGTTGCCATAAATATAAGACCGTTTAAGTCTCCCTTCATAAAGAGGTGCGTCGGTTTCAGTTAGCGACTTAAGCGGTGAAACGCTAAAGTTTACGCCATTCTTTTTCAGTTCACGCTCGGTAGCATAACGGGTATCAGGCGCGCGAGAAGTCAGCGCGAAAACGCTATGCTTCTCCTGCCAGGATTTCATCTGCGCTGCTAACCCGGGATCGGTCAACGTCATGGTACCGATGTTATAAAGCAGCGCAATAGAGTCCTCATACAAACAGGAAACCTTCTGCTCAGGGCTGGGTTTCAACGGTAGTTTATTGGTTTGCCATTGATACCAGATATCGCTACCTACTTCGAGCTGGCCTGTCAGGACCGTATTATCGATATCAAAGACCAGTAAGACATTTTCTGGCTGATAGCGAGAGTCTTTCTCTTTAATAATATTCCCGACGGTTTCATACGAATCTGATTCAACTGTTGTCACCTCCGCCAGAGAGAGAGGAACATAGCTTAATAAGGATAAAGCAATAGCGTACCGGTAGACTTTAATCATAACAGGCCCTTATTTAATTATATTAACTTTGAATTTAGAAAGTATAAGTTAAACCCATACGATAACGGCCTTGACGTTCGTCGGTAGTTTTATCGGTGCCACGATAATCGGCAATACTGACGTAAGGTACCCATGAACCAAATTTGTAACCAACTTTAAATGAGGCGGTATAGTTTTCGTTACCATTATCCCAGGTGATATAACCGTTGTTATAATAAACAAGATTCAGCTGATACTGGAAATTGCTATTATCCGGGCGATAATCAACCCACAGGTCGTAACGCCGGTTATTGCGGTCATCGTTACCATAGCCTTTTGATTTACTGGTAGCTTTATCCATGTCATAACGGAAACGACCGGAAACACGCCATTCTTTGCTGAAGTTATATCCAGCGGATAAACCATATTCGTAGGTGGTCCAGTATTCGGTAGAATCTAACCAGAACATCGGCTCCAGCCAGAAATTTTTATCATCCAGCGGCTTAAACCGATACACAATAGAAAGCCCAGAACCGTTGTTATTAAACTGTGAAGGGTCCCATTTATCCTTATTCCCTTCCTGAGTGTTATAGCGCAGCTCACCCATTAACCCAATACCGTTACTAAAGAAGGTCCCGAACTCAACGCGGTCAGCATGGGTTCTTTTCTTATCTAAATATTCGTGACGATAATCGATAAAGCCGTGCGGTTGTTCAGCATAAACGCTGTGCGCCGCCAGGCCGGTCAATATAATGGATGCAACTGGAATTATCCTTTTCATGATCTACCCCTATCATAATTATCTGGTTGATGTAAGTTGTTCGTATCTTTTAGCAAATCTCGCGCGAAGCGCTGGAGAATGAGCGGACTTCTGTGCGATAGCAAAAAAATCAATATCATCATTGATAGCTGATGTGCATATTTTTTCTAAAAGCGTTTTCTGAATATCCTTTGCAACAAATGAGGCTTCAATAGCCATCATCGAAATATCAATAAGTTCTGCACGCTGAAAACCAAATGCATTCATGGCAAATTGATACTCCTTTAATATATCCGTTGAACAAATACCAGCATCGTCCGTATTAAGATTTAGCCTCACGCCGCTATCATAAAGCGCTCTTATTGGATGAGTACTATTCCCCTGCTGGATGTCATTAATCAGCAAATGGTTACTGGTTAATGAGACTTCAAGTAATACCTCTTGCTCGACGAGTTCCGCGATAAGCTCCGGACACTCAATGGCGCGAATACCGTGACCTATACGTGAAGCGCCGGCGACCAAAGCCTCTTTTACACTTTCAGCACCACAGATCTCTCCGGCATGTAAAGAGCCACGCAGACCTTGCTGATAGAGCATGTTGAGAGAAGGAACATAGTCACTAAAATGATGCATACCTTCATGGCCGGCAACATTAACACCAACAATATAAGGGTCAGGATGGCTCATAAAAAGTTCCACAACCGCAGCCGCTCGCTCTATTCCATCATGTCTGATAAGAACAACATGCAGGCGGGTGACCGTACCATATTGTTCCTCAGCGTCTTTTATTGCCCGAGTCACCTCATACAAACAGGCAAGATAATTGCTCTCACCGTTGCCATCGCCGACCCTCATCATATGGTCCGGAGAAATAAGCAGTTCGCAATAGATCATGCCTGCTTGCGCATTGCGTGAGATAAAATCCGCCGTCACCAGATAATAATCTTCCGGCGTTTTAATCAATGATGAAATAAAATCATAAACTTTTATAAAGTGTGCAAAGTCTGATTTATCCCACGCATAATCATAATCGCCAGGAACCGCACAACGTCTAATATATTCATCTGAAATTGCAATCCCATTTTTTCGTGATAAGTGCACAGCTAAATTTGCCGTCACCGATCCTTCCAAATGTTCATGTAAAATGACCTTTGGTATTGATAACACTATTATTATCCTTAATGATATTCCATTAGCTAATAATTTGCATAATAACGTGATAACCCTTACTGCCAAGATAGACGCCAACAATACCAATAATTCCTGGCAGCACCGGTGGCGCAGGTATTGGAAGTTTGAAAATACTAAAGATAAGCCCGGTGACAATACCTACCAAAAGCGCAATAAACACCTCAGACATACTAAATCCCTATGTAAAATAAAAAACCGACTTCCTTTGTAAGAAAAGAGCCTCTATATATTCGGTTAGTCATCTCTACCAGGATTGTTCATGGTAAAAAGTATACAATGAAAAATTGGTAGATACCACTATAGTAAAAGAACAAGTCGTGATACAGCTCACATTCGCAGGCAAAATAAAAATCCCTTTAAATACAAACAATTAATATCAATCATCTCTTCAGGATCGGCTTCAATTGCATCAAAATCTAAAAACCACTACAGTTAGAACATCATTGGTACCAACCACGGAACGAAAAAAACATGTCAGGCCTGTCTTCCCCTTCGAGCAATGATTCACAGTCATTAAAATATCTAGATCTGTTCACTATCATTAAAGAAAAAATCGATAACTATGAATGGCCAGAAAATGAAACCATTCCCACAGAACGCGAGCTAGCCGAACGTTATCAAACCAGCCGTACCACCGTGCGTAAAGCTATCGAACACTTACGGCAGAAAGGCTATCTACATAGTGAACATGGCCGCGGAACCTTTGTTCTTCCTGAGCTTAGCCGCCGTTCCCAGCGCCAGCTTCATGGGTTCACCGATGATATCCTCGCGCGTAAAGGAACACCAAAGCAGCAGATCCTTGAATTTGGCTTCGTTTCCGTCAATGAACCTATTCGTAATGCATTACAGCTTTCCGTCCACACCCGCGTTTTGCGAATAAAGAGAGTTCGTTTCGACAGCACGACCCCAATGGGCATTCAAACAACCTATCTCCCTATCGATGAAAATAATGCCTTTACCGAAGAAGAGCTGCTTGAATTTGGTTCCCTGTATAAGCTACTGGCACAAAAAATGGGACTTGAACTGCTTGAAGCTTATGAAACGATTAGCGCTCGCCAACCCTCTTCCGCTGAGGCTTCACTGCTCGAACTCTCCGTTCATGATGTCGTTCTGACCTGCACCAGAGTCACGCTCTCCGTTAACAGAAAACCGATGGAGTACGTCGAAATGATCTACCCTGCCAGCCGTTACTCCTACGAAATTAAAATCACTAAAGACAGCTTCAACCACAAATAAACCTTTCTCCCCTGAGCATGGCATTCTCTGCTCGGGGGGAATTGGTTCGGCTACTTCAGTACATCATTCACATCCTGGAATAGATAGAATTTCGTATTTTGATACGGCTGAAAATTATTATCCGAGACAAATATCAATGTCTTTTTACCATCAATCAGCGGACCGAAGGTGACACCTTCGATACAGTCCGGTGCATTCGTCACATCAGAGAAATCAATGAGCAACTTTTTCACCACGGGTTGAATGATGCTCCGCTTCTCAACCTGCGCCAGCGATTTAATCTCTTTGATATCCGTGCTTGTCGCAGTGTCAGCCAGCCACACCTTGACGGTGAAATCCCAATCGTTAAATCCTTCTGAGGCATTGCGCCCGGAACGCTCAACCACCAGTAGTTTATTTTCATTCAGCGCTAGCACTTCCGACACGCCGTTATCGTTGATAGCAAACTTTGAAATATGTGAAACAGGGTCAACGTTGTAGAGGAAAGATTTTTCCAGCTGGGGTTTCTTATCATCGCCGTTATAGCGGAACTTCAGGATCCGCGCTGGGCTAGAGTTCATCGGCGAAGCCAGCGGCCCATCTTGTTTTAATGCCCCTTCAGCGGCTACATACAAATATTGGCTATCCGGCGTAAACGAAAGTCCTTCCCAGGAAATGCCGCTGCGAAACCCTTCGGGATCCTCTTTTTTACTATCAACCGAATAGCCCTCGGGGAAAATGGCGCTCAGATCTTCAACGAACTTGCCGGTTAGCGTACTTTTTCGTAACGGACTTCCGGCCTCAGATGACCAAAGCAGCTGATTTTCCGGCGTAATGACCAGCCCTTCAGCATCAACAAATCCCTTTTTAAACGCTTCGCCATCAGCATCCAGCAGATCGTACTGCTGTTCAACGATGACATCTTTAATGCCAGAAGAAGAGACATCTATTTTCAATTTATAGAAACGCGGTTTACCTTCAGTCGGGGTATTTCGACTATCAGCAATAGCATAAAAACGCTGCTCACCTTCATGCCAGCGAATGGCTGACAGTCCGCCAAAAGGCACATTCTTCCAGGCAAATGAGGTGGGTATTGTATATTCGCCAATATATTTAAGCCCAGATTCGCTGGCAACGGAATTTGTTGAAAAACTCAATGCGATTGAAAGTGCAGCACCGGATAATAAAATACTTTTAATATTCACAATCTACTCCCTTCCCTTTGCGGATGAAATAAAATGGGTAATTTCTTCAATGCTGGCTAAATGCCCCCTGGCGCCAATTTGCATAATATTTAATGCAGCCGCGGCGCTGGCGAACTCAATCGCCGAAGCGAGGCTATAATGATTAGCGTAAGTATAAATAAAGGATGCGTTAAAGGTGTCGCCAGCGCCGGTGGTATCAATAACCGGGATCTTAAAACCAGAATGGTGCGCCTCTTCCTGCTCGCTAACCGCGATAACGCCATCGGCACCGCAGGTCACCACCAGTGCAGACAACGAATATTTCCGCCGTAGTGCATGAAGTACCGGAAATTCAGGATCGCAATGACTACTGGCAGTGAAACCGTCCTGATTAAAAATAGCAATATCGGCAAGGCTTAGTATTTTTGCCAGCTGTTCTTTATCACTGGCAATATGCGGCTCAATGTCGACGGCGACCAGGGTATTCTGCGAACGTGCGTACTGCGCCTGAACCGTATACTTTTCAAGGTCGCCAGGCATAGTGTACATAATTTTACTTTCAGCAATCGCGGTAAAAGCCGTCTGCTGATCCCACTCACAATTATCTCCCGGCGCATAAATTAACGATTTTTCCCCACTCTCATCGAGAATAATAATCGCCATATTAGGATCCTGGCCGGGATTGATCTTGATATAGCGGGTATCAACACCGTGGCGATTGAAATCATCAACAATCAGTTGACCATAACGATCGTCGCCCGCACTGGATAACGAGACGACCTTCAAGCCCAGCGTTGACATCATACAGGCGCTATTCGCTACGGTACCGCCCACATTTTCGGATATTTTTTTGCCAACGACTTTATCATCATTACCAGGCAATCTGGGCACCCGAAAGACCAGATCAATGTTGCCACTTCCGACCGCAACGACATCATATTTTTTAATCATTTTACATCCTCGAATGTTACGCGTTCACCACCCATAGCGACGTAACGCTCCGCCAGTTTCAAAGAGAGTTGGAAAAGCAGCAGCATATTTCGCTGTAAATAATCGTGTACTCTAAAATTCTCAGGAGGCGCAAAACAATATGACAATGCCCCCTGGCGGGTTAAACGGCGCTGAATAGATGCGCACAATATCTGGTCTTCATTTTTTTCAGGAAACATCAACACAAGGTGTCGTTGATTAGCCTGATTAAGCCTTAACGCGTGGCAATACTCTTCAATAGGGAAAAAACTGGCCTCAATTTGCGGCCCGCAGGCCATCAGGTTCGACGCCAGATACGCCATTCCCCAGGTTATCCCGTTGCCCAGAAAAATCACCCGACGGGAGAAAAATGCCTTAGCATGTTCCGCCAGCCACGCCTGCCATTGCGCGTTTTCCCAATCCTGGAACAAACAAGAGATATCCACACCCTTCATCTCTGATACAGTCGTTTTCGCCTGAATCATCCGTTCTACCAGCTGCATTAATAAAAACAGCGTTGCTGAGCTACTTTGGGTCGGCATACCCTTTTTAGACGCCTGGGTAAACAGCATGCACGACGATAAGTTAGCAAACGGGCTACCCGGCGAATTGGTCATCCCGACAACGCTGGCTTCCGTCGTGAGCGCATGGGCAAGCGCATCAAGAACCGGAGAAGGCCTGCCGCTGGCGCTGATGACAACCACCAGCGAAGTGGCACTGACGTGCTCCGCCGGTAAGCCCAAAAACGCCAATGACTGTACGGCGCGGCACTGAATCACCCCACAACGATTCAGATACTCCTCAACCATCAACGCAATGGCGTACGAATCACCGGATCCCACCAGGTACAACCGTTCCAGCGAGGCAAAATCAATATCCGCCAGCACCGACAGGCTATTGGGCTGAAGCTGCATCGTGGATAGCAGACCAGAGATCCCGGCAATTTCTTGCCGGGTGCAGGACAATGGCATGATGACCTTATCTTCCCCATCCGCTCTCATTAGCCATTAACCTTTCAGTGATTCCATGGCCAGCTTTGTCAGGCCAGTGGCTATCTCCGGTAAATTGAAGTCATGACTATTTACGGAGTTGAAAAACGCATATTGCTCTTTTGGCAACGCATCGAATCCCTTCCAGGCCCCCGCAATCGCTCCGGCCATCGTAGCAATACTGTCGGTGTCGTTACCGACATTACTTGCTGCGACAATGGTCTCCCACGGACGCCCCTCGCAGAAGGCCAGCAGGCCAATCGCCGCCGGGATAGACTCATGTGCCGCCACGGAGTTACCGATATAGCCTTCAATCTCATACAGGCATTTTTCCAGTGAATCCGACTCGCGGGCGATTTTTACCGCCAGCCGGGTGCGCATTTCAATAGACGGTCCTGCAACGCAGCGTGCATGTTTTTTCGCTAATGATTCTCCGTAGCGTGCGCCTTCAAGACTGGCGTCGATAATCTCATCCAGCGTGGTATCAACCACCATGGCCTGAGATGTCGCTGCGGCAATCGCACAGGCACTGGCAATAGCGATATTCGTATCATGGGAGGGTAAGCAGGTCAGCAGCGCCAGGTTACAAGCTTTAGTGAGCTGACCCGGATAGATCAATCCAGCGGGAGCCACGCGCATTCCCGCGCCGTTAGTGGTCCCCACGTTCGGCGCCTGACGGGTGGAGGTGCCAATGCGACCGATGGTGTTGGTCGGGTAACCCTCGCGCAGCGCTTTAACGACCTGTTCCGTCGTCGGCCCTTTATACATGGCGTAAGGCATCATATCTGCCCAGCGCAGCAAAGCTGTTTTCCAGTTTTCGTTGGTAAATTGCCCGTACCCCGCGGTAATCAGGGCTTCCGCAAAAACATACATCTGGCTTGAATCATCGGTGATTAAACCAGCAACGCCTTTTAATGAACCGGCAAAGGTGTCTTCCGGCGGCTCAACAAACTTGTCTAACCAGCCGCCCCACTTCTGTTTAATCTCATCAATACTATACAGTTCCGTTGACGCCCCAAGCGCATCTCCCATGCCTGCACACGCCAGCGCTCCCAAAATCTTGTTATAGACCACCGAATCACATCCAACTGAAGCCATTTAAATATCCTTAATAGTCATAGAGGTAAGAGCCCAATCCGGCTAACTGACCGGTTACTGATTTTGCGCTAGCAGAATCAGGCTCTCATTCATCAATATCATGCTAAAAATCACAAATTGGTAGTTACCAATAAAATCACCAGTGAGCATAAATAAGAATTTAAATTATGTTAATTTGTGACAACCATCAAAATAAACATAAATTATTAAAATAAAATCAATCAGTTAATCAAATAACAAACTAACACCTCAAAATGCGCTTATTTTTATTGTGGTAGATACCAATTTAATGATATTACTTTTAATGAACTGCGGCGACGCCTCAAACACTCTCGTATCAGGACATGTGAGACTATGAAACTATCAATCGGGGAAAAGATCGGCTTTGGTGCTGGCGATATGGCTATCGCTATCGTCATGATGTCGATGGCGATGATTATTACCTATTTCTATACGGACGTTTACGGCTTGACTCCTGGCGATTTGGGAATTTTGCTGATTGGCGTACGCTTTATCGATGCGGTGATCGACCCGTTGATTGGCATGATGACCGACAAAACAGAGAGTCGCTGGGGAAGATACCGTCCGTATCTGCTTTTTTTCTCTATCCCCTTCGGGATAACCATCTGGATGATGTTCACCACGCCAGATTTTGACTACACTGGCAAGCTGATCTGGGCCTGGGGCTCCTACATCGCGCTGACGCTAACCTATACGTTTATCTCAATCCCTTACGTTTCACTCATCGGCGTCATCACCGACGATCCTAAAGAACGTCTGAGCGCCAACAGCTATCGCTTTGTGATGACCAAAATCGCCATGTTTTTAGTCACCATCATCGTTCCCATGGCGGCGCTGTACTTTGGCAAAAACAACCTGGCCAGCGGCTACCAGCTGGCGATGGGCTCCATGGGGATTGTGTCGACGCTGTTGTGTATTTGCTGTTTCTTCAGCGTAAAAGAGCGCATTACGCATAAAACCGAGCACATCCACTTTCCGACTCAGTTCAAGAATCTGATGAAGAATGACCAGTGGTTGATCCTCGGCGTATCAATAGCGTTAATCATGTTTGGCGGCATCGTGCGTAACTCGGTTGCGGCTTATTACGCCAAGTACTATCTGCACGGCGGCAATGAGCTGATTTCACCATTCCTGACCACCGGGGTCGTGGCGTCCGTTACGGCGATGCTGCTGGCCGGGACCATTACCCGCTATTACGACAAAATCAAAATGTTCCGTTACACCCAGTTGCTGACCTTCGTCGCTGGGGTTGCCATGTACTTCGTCGTTGGCGAGCAGAACATTTATCTGGCATTTGTTTTCTTCTTCATCATTACGCTATTGGGTGATATGCAGCTTCCGGTGTACTGGGCATCAATTGCAGAAGCAGTGGACTATGGTGAGGTGAAAACCGGTACCCGCGTTTCCGGACTGGCATTTGGCGGGATCCTATTCTTCCAGAAACTGGGAATGGGGTTAGCGGGCGGATTTATCGGCTTTTCGCTGAGCTTCTTCGGTTATCAGGCAGATGTCGAACAGTCGCCGTCATCGTTGCTGGGTATCACCCTGATGATGACTCTGATCCCGTCCGTGTTTAACCTGATTGTCGGTCTGTTTATGAAAAAATACGTGATTAACGATAAGTACTATGAAGGAATAAAACAGAAGCTGGCGCAGGGTGAGATGGCCTGAAAGGAAGGTCTCCAGTCTTCGGAGACCTCTCATTTAGCAGCACTTCGCCCCACCTTTGCCGCCGTAGCGCGCATCCTGGCGTTCACGGAAAAACTCTTCGTAGGTCATCGGCGTCTGCTCGGGATGCGTGGCGCGAATGTGTTCGACGTAATTGTCGTAATCCGGCACGCCGATCATCATTTTCGCCGCCTGACCTAAATATTTTCCTGCTTTCGAAAGGGTATCAAACATTTTCAACTCTCATCATCGCCCCCCTTTACACAAAGGAGGGCGATATCGTTATGCCTTAGTGGGCGCGTTTGGCCTGAGTCACCAGGTTGTCTGCATCAGCAGGCATCGCCTGGTAAGGAGTCTCTTTCGCCGTCGGTTTGTCCTCTTTCAGCGCCGCCAGCGCGGTTTTAATTGAGAACAGCGCCAGCACCACCACCACTACCATAAAGAAGATGGTCAGACCGGCATCCAGACGATTATTAAACACCAGCTGCGCCAGCTGAGATTCGGTGTACTGCGGCGGGATGTTGCCGCTGTCAATCATCGCCTGGAACTTATTGGCAATCGCCAGGAAACCG
Organism: Klebsiella huaxiensis; assembly: GCF_003261575.2. Taxonomy (GTDB): domain Bacteria; phylum Pseudomonadota; class Gammaproteobacteria; order Enterobacterales; family Enterobacteriaceae; genus Klebsiella; species Klebsiella huaxiensis. The sequence goes on from NZ_CP036175.1 coordinate 4,265,954, forward strand.
ACTTTGGTATCGATACTGAACGACTTCTGCCAGCCCGCCGTCAGGGTACAAATCAGCAGCCAGGAGGTCGGCAGCAGCGCCACCCACGCATAGCGCTGGCGTTTCATCTTAAACAGTACCACCGCACAGAGCATCAGCGCCATCCCTGCCAGCATCTGATTGGCGATACCAAACAGCGGCCACAGGGTGTTGATGCCGCCGAGCGGGTCGACCACGCCCTGATGCAGGAAGTAACCCCACGCCAGTACGCATAGCCCGGTCGCCAGCAGGTTAGCCGGAAGCGAACTGGTTTTCTTCAGCCCCGGGCTTATCACTCCCAGCAGATCCTGAAGCATAAAGCGCGCTGCACGCGTTCCCGCATCCACCGCGGTCAGAATAAACAGCGCCTCAAACAAAATCGCGAAGTGATACCAGAACGAGACGTCCATTAGACCGCCCAGCGAGCCGTGCAGGATGTAGGCCATCCCCACCGCTAGCGTCGGCGCTCCGCCCGCACGGGAGATAATCGACTGCTCGCCCACTTCTTTAGCAATCTGGCTGAGGGTATCAGGCGTGATGGTAAAGCCCCAACTGCTCACCACCTGCGCCGCTGACGCCACCACATCGGTGACGCCCGCCGGAGCCAGTACCGCCATCGGGCTATTCATGGCGAAGTAGACGCCCGGGTCGATAATACAGGCAGCCACCAGCGCCATAATCGCCACGAAGGACTCCATGAGCATGCCGCCGTAGCCGATAAAGCAGGCCTGACCTTCATTGGCCAGCATTTTCGGCGTGGTACCGGAGGCGATTAGGGCATGGAAGCCGGAGACCGCGCCGCAGGCGATAGTGATAAACAGGAACGGGAACATACTGCCGCTCCAGACCGGACCGGTACCATCAATAAACTTGGTCAGCGCCGGCATGGTCAGCGTCGGACGCATAATCAGGATACCGATTGCCAGACCAACGATAGTGCCGATTTTGAGGAAAGTGGAGAGGTAATCGCGCGGAGCCAGCAGCAGCCACACCGGCAGAACGGCGGCGATAAAACCGTAGCCCACCAGGATCCACGTGAGCTGCACGCCGGTATAGTCAAACCACGGCGCCCAGGTCGGGCTTTCCGCTACCCAGCCGCCGGAAATGATGGCAAATACCAGCATCACCAGGCCAATGACCGACACTTCGCCAATGCGTCCGGGGCGCAAATAGCGAATATAGATCCCCATGAAAATCGCCAGCGGAATGGTGAAGGCCACGGTGTAGGTGCCCCACGGGCTGTGGGTCAACGCTTTCACCACGATCATCGCCAGTACCGCGAGGATAATCACCATGATCATAAAACAGGCCACCAGCGCCAGTACCCCGGCGGTGGGGCCCATCTCCTCTTTGACCAACTCACCGAGCGAACGTCCGTCGCGGCGGGTAGAGACGAACAGCACCATAAAGTCCTGTACCGCCCCGGCCAGCACCACGCCCGCGAGGATCCAGATCATCCCCGGCAGGTAGCCCATTTGCGCTGCCAGCACCGGACCAACCAGCGGCCCTGCCCCGGCAATTGCCGCAAAATGGTGGCCGAACAGCACTTTCTTATCGGTCGGGACATAGTCGAGACCGTCGTTGTGACGCACCGCCGGCGTCATCCGCGTCGGGTCAACTCCCAGCACGTTTTTTGCGATATACAGGCCATAGAAACGATAGGCGATCAGATACACGCAGACTGCCGCGACGACAATCCATAGCGCGTTAATCTGTTCACCCCGGTTTAGCGCGATATAACCAAGGGCAAAGGCTCCGATAACGGAGAGCAGTGTCCAGATGAGGTATTTCCCTGAATTATTCATCATTGTGTTCCACAGGTAGGGTAATCAGGATGTTACAATTTGTTTCTAGAACACAATATAGATTTTAACAACTTAGAAACGATGCAGATGTCGTCTGACGGCAAGGATTTGTCTCACATTGCTAGCGAGATCACTTCTGGCAGGAAAATGAATGAAAACGGAGAAGGATAATCTGCGTCTGCATCATGGTGATTCCCGGAGGCGGCGCTCAACGCGCCTGTCCGGGCTACCCGACCGCAGGCAATTGTAAACTCGTAGCCCGGTCAGCACAGCGCCACCGGGAAAAATGCAGACGATAGTGAACCCGTAGCCCGGCGAAGGCGTTCACGCCGCAAGCCGGGAACAGGCGTTCCCTCAGCCGAGGACTGACGTCCCTAGCCGACAGGTACAGCAGCGCCGGCCCCGCTCGTCAAATACGGCAATCTCCCAGCTCTGGCCCTGGCGTCCGAGGTGCAGCGGACGGCACTCGCCGCGCACTTTGCCGCTGGAAACCGCCCGGTGATGGGTGGCATTGAGCTCGGTCCCCACCACGCACTGCCCCTCTTCGGTCATCAGCCACCCGGCCATGGAGCCGAGGGTTTCCGCCAGCGCCGCGGATGCGCCTCCGTGTAACAAGCCAAAAGGCTGATGAGTACGGCCGTCGACCGGCATTTCGGCCTCCAGCACGCCCTCCTCAATTCGGGTATAGACGATACCCAGATGCGCCACCATCGTATTCGCGCTGGTCGCATTAAGCTCATCCAGCGTCAGCTGACGTTTCCAGGCCATTTATGCCCCCAGCGTCGAGCCGCCGTCCACCACGATATCCTGTAGCGTGATATGGCTGGCGTGGGCGGAAGCGAGGAACAGAATCGTGTTGGCAATTTCCTGCGGGCGGGCAATTTTCCCTAGCGGAATGCCCAGCTTAAACTGCTCGCCAAAGCCGCGAATACGCTGCTGTTCAGCATCGTCGCTGACCCACAGCGTCCGCTGCATATCGGTATCGGTCGAGCCAGGAGAGACCAGATTACAGCGCACGCCGCTGCCCGCCAGCTCCAGACCGACGGTCAATGCCAGGCTCTTCAGCGCCGCTTTCGAAGCACCGTAAGCGCTCATGCCGATACGCGGGGTATGTGCGGCGTCGGAAGCCACGGTGACAATCGCTCCGCCCTTCTGGCGGCGGAACTGCGCCATCGTCTGCTGAAACAGGTTAAACGCCCCGCCGACGTTGACGGCAAAGGTCTGCTGCCAGTCTTCCAGACTCAGCGTATCGGTCGCCCCCATGCGCAAAATTCCGGCAGCGTTGACCAGCACATCCAGTCGCTCGATGTTATCCAGCAGGCGGCCGCAGACCTGCGCCACCTGCTGCGCGTCGGCAACGTTCAGCGTCTCGGTAGCAAAGGGGTAGTTTTCGCCGTCAAACGCCAGATCAAAACCGGTTACCATCGCCCCGGCTTCAACAAACGCCAGCGCGGTCGCATAACCGATACCTTTGCCCGCGCCGGTTACCCACACGGTCTGGCCGTGAAAATCTAATCCAGACATTATTTCACCTCGCGGGAAAGCAGCGTCCACCAGGCATCAATGGTCGGATTTTTCGCCAGTACCACGAAATCGATATCGCCGTGCACTTTACGCCAGCGGGCGGCTAGCGCCATCATGCGCACCGAATCCAGACCGTAGTCGATCAGATTTTCATCATCCATTGGCTCGTCGGATTCATCCAGCAGCGGCAACACCAGCGCGCGCAGCGCGGCTTTCGACGCCGGTAGCGGCAGCAGCTCTTCGGTCATCACCACCCGACCGGAGCGACCCGCGACGTATTTCAGCGCCATCAGGTGCTCTTCACGACTAAAATCAGCCAGCGCATCGGCGACGAAGAACGGCTTTATATCGCGCATAAACGCATCGGTCGCCGTCGTCATACAGCCGATATGAGCGTAAACACCGGTAATGATCAGCTGATCGCGACCGGCTTCTTTCAGCATCTCTTCCAGCGGCGAACGATGGAACGCACTGTAGCGCCACTTCACCAGCACGGTGTCGTTGTCGTCCGGCGCCAGCGCGGCGATCACCTGCTGCTGTTCCGGAGAGCGGGTAAGGCCCGGACCCCACATATCGTTCAGCAGCGCGCGGTCTTCATCGCTCTGCTCTTTCGGCTGTGCGGTGTAAAACACCGGAATGTTATTCTGTTTGCAGAAATCGCGCAGGGCAGCAATGTTGGCCACCACTTTCTCCATCATCGCGCTGTTTTCGCCCCAGAAATTGAGGAAATATTCCTGCATATCATGGATCAACAGCGCGGCACGGGACGGCTCAAATGCCCAGCTCACTTTGTTCGCCGGGATATCGCTGGCTTCCGGCAGCGCGTAAGCCTGTAATTTAGGAATTGCCATTCTGTCTTCTCCTTCAGCCCAGCTTGCGTTCAGCCAGCCACTGACGTAATTGTTTTTTATCGACTTTGCCCACCGGCGTCAGCGGCAGCGCGTCAACGCACTCCACGCGGTCCGGAAGTTTAAATTCTGCGACCCCTTGTTCGCGCAGGAAGCGGCGTACCGCCACCGCGCGCAGAGGCTCTTTCACTACCAGATACGCACAGCTCTTTTCGCCCAACAGGCTGTCTTCCATGCTGACCAGCGCAACGTGGATCACCGCAGGATGGCGCAGCAGCAGGTTTTCGATCTCTTCCGCCGCGATCTTTTCACCGCCGCGGTTGATCTGATCTTTTTCCCGACCCTGCACAGTGATGTAACCGTCCTCGTCGATCGAAATCAGATCGCCCGAGCAGTAGAAACCGTCGGCATCAAACGCTTCGGCATTGTGCTGCGGGCTTTTGTAGTAGCCGCGGAAGGTATAGGGACCACGGGTCATCAGACGCCCCACTTCACCGCGCGGCAGCGGATTGCCATCGGCATCGGCCACCCACACTTCATCATCCGGGCACATCGGGCAGCCCTGGGTGTTGATAATGCGATCCGGGCTGTCGTTGAGGCGGGTGTAGTTCACCAACCCTTCAGCCATGCCGAAGACCTGCTGAAGCTGGCAACCAATTTCCGCCGGAATACGGGCGGCCAGCGTCGCGGACAGGCGCGCTCCGCCAACCTGCAACAACCGCAACGATTGCAATTGGGTATTACTGCCGGAATCATGGATCTCCTGTAGCCACAGGCTCACCGCAGGCGGCACCAGCGAGGTCAGGTTAATCTGATGTTTTTCGATCAGCGGGAAGCACAGCGTCGCGCTCGGATCATGCGCCAGCACCACTACGCCACCGGCGAGGAACACGCCTAATGAACCCGGCGAACTCATCGCGTAATTGTGAGCAGCGGGAAGCGCGTTCAGATAGCGCGTTTCGGCGCTCACGCCGCACAGCTCATTGCTGCGGCGAATGCTGTAGTCATAATCGTTATGCGTGCGCGGGATCAGCTTCGGCGTGCCGGTGCTGCCGCCGGAAAGCTGGAAAAACGCCACTTCATCGGCAGGCGTCGGATTCGCCACGAAATTATCGGCCGGCTGTTCGATGGCCGCCGTCAGGCTCTGCTCGCCGTTATCGTTCAGCAGCAGCGCCACGCGTACCGACGGATGCTGCTCAACAAAAGCGTTAAGAAAAGCATCATCAGCAAACAGCGCGTGTTCACGATCGGCAATCAACAAAGCGGGTTCAATCTGCGTGGCGTAGGCGTTCAGCTCGCTGCGCTGATGGCTGAAAAGCGCGTTGACCGGCGCAACGCCGATACGCAATAGCGCAAACAGCGTAATGTAAAACTCGGCAACGTTACCTAGCTGTACCAGCGCCGTTTCGCCGCGCTTCAGGCCCTGACGTTGCAGCGAAGAACCGAGGTTATCCACCCGGCGGTTGAATTCACGGTAGCTATAGATTTTGTCGCCATCGATAATAGCGGCGGCATCATTTTCCGCATGGCGGGTAATCAGATTGGTGAGCGGCAGATCCTGCCAGTAACCTTTTTGCCGATAGCGGGCCGCGAAATCTTCCGGCCAGCGGTTAAACTCGATCATCATAGTCCCTTATTGCAAGCCGAATACGTTCAGCATGGTAGTCAGTTTGACGCCGGTTTCGCGCCACTCGCCCAGCGGCGAAGAGGCCGGAACGATACCTGCGCCGGCAAATAGCCGCAGGGTGCGCTGATGCAAGCGCGCGCAGCGGATTGTCACCACCCACTCGCCGTTGCCTTCGTCATCACACCAGCCGACAATGCCGCCGAACAGCTGGCGGTCAAATGGCTCCAGTTCGTTAATCAGGCGTTTCGCCACCTGATGCGGGAAGCCGCTCAGCGCCGGGGTCGGATGCAGCAGACAGGCCAGCGACATGGCGTTTTCTGTTGCCAGCGCGGTGCCCTGGATCTGCGTTGCCAGATGCCACAGGGTCGGCGTCGTAATCAGTTGTGGGGAGTCCGGCAGGGAAAGCTCGCTGCTGCGCGGCGTTAATACGGCTTTCATCGCCTGGGTGACCAGGTCGTGCTCATGGCGGTCTTTTGCCGACGCCAGCAGCTTATGCCCCGCTTCGCGATCCAGCACATCATCTGGCTGACGGCGGGCCGAACCGGCCAGCGGCACCGAGCTAAAATGCGCCCCTTCTTTACGCAGCAGCAGTTCCGGGCTGGCGCCCAACAGCACGCCGCCGTCTGATAACGGCACGTGAAAATTAAAGCTGGCCGGGTTCTGGGCGATCAGCCGTTCAAGCAGCGCACCGCTATCAACCCGTTCGCGAGTGGTGATATCGATCAGGCGCGACAGGACAACTTTGTCCACTTCCGGCGTTGCGGTTAGAGCCGCAGCGCGCTCAACCATCGCCATAAAGGTGTCCTGCTCGGGGATCTCCTGGCGCTGAACAACATCCATCGGCGTTTGGTTTGATGCATAACGCGCGGAGTGCTGTTTTTCAGTGCGGGAAAACGCTTCCCAGCGCTCGGGGATAAACAGCTCGGACGGCTCATTGGTGTCGAACGGGATAGCGCCAACCATTACCGGCTTTGCAATCCCCGCAGCCCGCGCGGCTTTAAACGCGGCCGCCATTTTGCGCTGGAACTCCCCGTCCAGGTTATCGCCATCGGCGGCAGGGTGCGAAAAACGACTAAAGCAGCCAGATGTTCTGAAACTGCGGTACGGCGACATAAAGAAGAAGCTTTCCGGCGGCAGGGTCATTTTTTTCTCCCGAACATCCTCAGCCAAAGACGTTTCCATATCATCCTCCAAAAAACGATAAAGATATTACGAATAATTATCATTTATATTTTGGTTGGCTAACCTAAAAGGTATTGCTCTACATGTCAACCGTACAGGTAGCATGTTGTGCTACTTATACCCGTCATACTTCAAGTTGCAGGTGTGTTGGCAGCGTTCGCTCACCCGAATCACTTACTACAGTAAGCTCATCGGGATTCGTTCACTTGCCGCGTTACTCGGCCTACGGCCTCGCCCCTGCGGGGCCAGCGCAAGCGCTGTTCAAAGCACAAGTGCTTTGTCCTGCAACTCGAATTATTAGGGTATAGACTTGCATCCACGCGGCGCAAAGCTGAAAATGAGAAGCATTTATCACAACTTAATCAGGATGCGAATACGTGAATTTCTCCACTTTTTGCCGCCGTACTCTCCTCGCCAGCGGTCTGGCGCTTTTAGGAATTAGCTCAGCGCTGGCGGCAGACTGGCCGCGACAGATTACCGACAGCCGCGGAACGCATACGCTGGAAAGCCAGCCGCTGCGCATTGTCTCCACCAGCGTAACGCTGACCGGCTCGCTGCTGGCGATTGACGCGCCGGTGGTCGCCAGCGGGGCCACCACGCCGAATAACCGTGTCGCCGATGGCCAGGGGTTTTTGCGCCAGTGGAGTGATGTAGCGAAAGCGCGCAAGCTGGCGCGACTTTATATTGGCGAACCGAGCGCTGAGGCCGTCGCTGCCCAAATGCCGGACCTGATACTGATTAGCGCCACCGGCGGCGATTCGGCGATGACGCTCTACGATCAGCTTTCAACCATCGCCCCGACGCTCATCATTAACTACGATGATAAAAGCTGGCAGGCGCTGCTGACCCAGTTAGGCAATATCACCGGCCATGAAAAACAGGCGGCGGAACGAATTGCTGAATTCGATAAACAGCTGGCGGCGCTAAAAGAAAAAATGAAGCTGCCGCCGCAGCCGGTCACCGCGCTGGTCTACACCGCAGCGGCTCATAGCGCCAATATCTGGACCAAAGAATCCGCTCAGGGGCAGATGCTCGAACAGCTGGGCTTTACCCTCGCCGACCTGCCCGCCGGGCTACATGCCAGCCAGAGCCAGGGAAAACGCCATGATATTGTGCAGTTGGGTGGGGAGAATTTAGCCGCCGGGCTTAACGGCAAGAGCCTGTTCCTGTTCGCCGGAGATCAAAAAGACGCCGATGCCATTTACGCCAACCCTCTGCTGTCGCATCTGCCTGCGGTTGAAGGCAAACGCGTTTATCCGCTGGGGACCGAAACCTTCCGCCTTGATTACTACAGCGCCCTGCTGGTACTGCAACGGTTATCAACGCTCTTTGGTTAACATCATCGTCCCGGCGCATGCCGCCGGGATATCATAAGGCGTCATTTCCAACATCATCTATTTGTTATAAAAGCACTTTATTATTTATATCCAGCCCAAACACCTCATCGCCATACTCTTTCCTCAGCCGAAATATCATCGTTTTTTGTGTTGTTAGGACCAAGACAACGAATAGACAGAACCGTCAGTAAACCATGCGCCAAAAGCGGCTATTGAACTGATGCTCCCACGTTCGTTTTTCCAGCGAAAAATCGTCCAATGAAGATACAAGACGACCTGAGCTACAGCTGGGGCTCTTTCGAAACCGTGAGCTGGAAAGGCCATAACTACCAGGTGAAATGGTGGTCTACGGGCGACCAGCCGGACACGAACTGCGGTCAGGGCGCGGTCTGGACCGACCTCGGCGCATACTAAGCGTTAACCCTCACCGACGATTGATAACAGGCCCCGAAGCCATTCGGGGCTTTTTATTATCGCTATTCTCGCCTCTCCGTTATTTTTCCCGGTGGCGCTGCGCTGACCGGGCTACGGGTTCACCGCCGTCTGCCGGTCAGGCAGCCCGGACAGGCGCAACGCGCCGCCTCCGGGAAAACCCAGCGTATTTAACTTTCGCTGACCACTTCCGGTCGCTGAAAACGGCGCAGTTCGCGCAACAGTCCTACCAGCACCACGCCAACAATCACCAGCGCCCAGCCGCTGGCGCTCGCCGAAGCCACCGGCGTCAGGATCGCGCCCAAGCCGCCGAGCAGCGCCGCGCCTATCGCATCGCCGGTCACGTTTTGCGCGGTCCACAAGCCGTTGATGCGCCCGAGCATGTTTTCCGGGGTTTGCGTCTGAATCAGCGTATATTGCAGCAGCGAGCTAATTGCGCTCAGCCAGCCAAACAGCGCCAGGCACAGCGCCCCCAGCTCCCACATGGGCATCAGGCTGAACAGCGCAATCGCTACAAACGAGCCGACGGTAGTTACCAGCATCAGCACGCCGGGTTTCGCCGTTTGCGCCAGCTGTCCACTGGTCAGCGCCCCCAGCGCTGCGCCCAGAGGGATCGCGGCATACAGCAGACCAATTTGCGATGCCGACATCTGCCAGCTTCCGGCCAACGCCGGATAGAGTACGCGCACCGCGCTGGCCATCGTCAGCAAACCGCCGAGCAACGCAATGCCGCCGATAAGCGGGCTATTAAAGAGAAACGTCACTCCCGCCTTTAACGATTTAAGCGGATGTTCACGCGGCTGCGGAGGCGGCGCTAACTGCGGTAAACGCAGCAGCGTCAGAGTGGTAATAAAGGTCCCAGCCGCCGCCAGACCGTAGTTCCAGGCGACCCCACCGGTGGCCAGCAGCAGGCCACCGATCATCGGAGAAATCACCGAGCCCAGGCGCACCGTCAGCATAGTGATCGCCCCCGCCTGCATCAGGTTCTCCCGCCCGACCAGCGCCGGAGTCGCCGCCAGCAGCGCAGTCACGCCAATGGAGGCAAACAGGCCGTCCCAGATTCCCAGCAGATAGATAGCAATTAGCGACGGCTCCGGCAGCATGGCATTCAGGCACAGGCCGACGAAGCCAATCCCGCAGGTACCGCGCGCCAGCAGAATCAGGCGTTTGCGCTCATAGCGGTCGGCCAGCACGCCGCCGATCATCAGACCGACAAACATCGAACCGCCGGTTAAGGTCACCGACAGCCCAACCTGCCAGGTCGAGTGGGTCATCATCTGGATTTGTACCGGGATCGCCACGCCCAGCAGGCCAAGCGACAGAATTGAGATAAAGCGGGCGATAAAGACGGCGCGAAAGGCCGGATGAGTTTTCAGCAAGCTGAGATTCAGCAGCCAGGATTGTCGGTTCATGACAGCGCCTTGTTATTATTTTCCATACCATTTTTATGGGTGCACATGCTAACATAACTGGATAGAATCGATAACGATAATTACTATCATTATCATGTCAGGGATGTAAGCCATGTCGTCTTCCACGACTGCGGTGCGCGCCTTTGCCGTACCGGGTCTTTTAATCGTTTTAATCATTGCTATTGCGCTCAGCCTGCTGATTGGTGCCAAACCCCTGCCGTTTAGCGTCGTTGTCGATGCCTTCACCGGCACCTGCCAGAGCGCCGATTGCACCATTGTCCTTGATGCCCGACTGCCGCGAACCCTCGCTGGACTGCTGGCGGGTGCCGCGCTGGGTCTGGCTGGGGCACTGATGCAAACGCTCACCCGTAATCCGCTTGCCGATCCGGGGATCCTCGGCGTTAACTCCGGGGCTAGTTTCGCCATCGTGCTGGGCGCGGCGCTATTTGGCATTTCATCACCGCAGGAGCAGTTGCTGATGGCCTTTTGCGGCGCGTTCGGCGCATCACTGCTGGTGGCCTTTACCGGCAGCCAGGGCGGCGGTCAGCTTAGCCCGGTCCGCCTGACGCTCGCGGGAGTCGCCCTGGCGGCGGTACTCGAAGGACTCTCCAGCGGTATTGCCTTGCTTAACCCCGACGTCTACGATCAGCTGCGCTTCTGGCAAGCGGGTTCACTGGACGTGCGCACGCTGCAAACCCTGAAAATCGTCCTGATTCCGGTCATTATCGCCGGGCTGGTCACGCTGCTGCTCAGCCGGGCATTAAATAGCCTGAGCCTCGGCAACGATACGGCAACCGCCCTAGGCAGCCGGGTCGCACGCACTCAACTGATTGGTCTGCTGGCGATTACCGTCCTGTGCGGTAGCGCCACGGCGGTGGTTGGGCCAATTGCCTTTATCGGCCTGATGATGCCGCATATGGCCCGCTGGCTGGTGGGAGCCGATCATCGCTGGTCGCTGCCGGTCACCCTACTGGCCACCCCTGCCCTGCTCTTGTTTGCCGATGTGCTTGGCCGCCTGCTGGTTCCCGGCGAGCTTCGTGTATCGGTGGTCAGCGCCTTTATCGGCGCGCCGGTTCTGATCTGGCTGGTGCGCCGCCAGCCGCGCGGAGGTGGGATGTGATTGCCCCTTCTCGCCGCCTGATTTTTAGCTGCCTGCTTCTGGTGATCGCCAGCGTGCTGGTCTCCCTGTGGGGGCTCGGCACCGGTCTGGTACCGTTAAGCGTTGAGCAAGTTATCTCCGCGCTGATTGGCGATGCGCCGCGCAACGTCACCATGGTGGTGACCGAGTGGCGTCTGCCGCGCGTGCTGATGGCGCTGCTGATCGGCGCCGCGCTCGGCGTCAGCGGGGCGATTTTCCAGTCTCTCACCCGCAACCCGCTGGGCAGCCCGGACGTCATGGGCTTTAACACCGGCGCCTGGAGCGGCGTGCTGGTGGCGATGGTGATGTTCGGCCAGAACCTGGCGGCTATCGCCATGGCGGCAATGGTTGGCGGTATCCTCACCGCGCTGGTGGTCTGGCTGCTGGCCTGGCGCAACGGCATTGAGACCTTTCGCCTGATTATTATCGGCATCGGCATCCGCGCCATGCTGGTGGCGTTTAACACCTGGCTGTTGCTGCGCGCCTCGCTGGAAACCGCACTCTCTGCCGGATTATGGTACGCCGGTTCCCTTAACGGCCTGACCTGGGGCAAAACCTGGCCCTCTGCGCCGCTGATTCTGCTGATGCTGGTTTTTGCCGCGCTGCTGGCGCGACGCATGCGGCTACTGGAGATGGGCGACGATACCGCCTGCGCGCTGGGCGTGCGGGTTGAGCGTTCGCGCCTGCTGATGATGCTGGTCGGGGTGGTGCTCACCGCCGCCGCCACCGCGCTTGCCGGGCCGATTTCGTTTATCGCCCTGGTGGCCCCGCATATCGCGCGCCGCCTTAGCGGTACCGCTTGCTGGGGCCTGGCTCAGTCCGCGTTGTGCGGCGCGCTGGTGCTGGCACTCTCTGACTACTGTGCTCAGCGCCTGTTTATGCCTTATCAGTTACCGGTGGGTGTGATGACCGTCAGCCTCGGCGGCATCTACCTCATTGGGTTATTAATTCAGGAGTCCCGCAAAAAATGACCGCTGTAACCTCCCGTTTGCGCGGCGACCAGTTGACCCTGGCGTACGGCAAAAAGACCATCGCCGAATCGCTGAACGTGACCATTCCCGATGGACATTTTACCGCCATTATTGGTCCTAACGGCTGCGGTAAATCGACGCTGCTGCGCACCCTGAGTCGTCTGATGACGCCCACCAGCGGCCACGTCTGGCTCGACGGCGAGCAGATCCAGCATTACGCCAGCAAAGAGGTGGCTAAACGGATCGGCCTGCTGGCGCAGAATGCCACTACGCCTGGCGATATCACCGTTCAGGAGCTGGTGGCTCGCGGGCGCTATCCGCACCAACCGATGTTTACTCGTTGGCGCAAAGAGGATGAAGAGGCGGTCAGCAAGGCGATGAAAGCCACCGGGATCACCGACCTGGCGCTGCAAAGCGTCGATACGCTCTCCGGCGGCCAGCGTCAGCGGGCGTGGATCGCCATGGTGCTGGCGCAGGAAACGGCAATTATGCTGTTGGATGAACCGACCACCTGGCTCGATATCAGCCATCAGATCGATCTGCTGGAGCTGCTGAGCGAGCTGAATCGGGAGAAGGGATATACGCTGGCGGCGGTGCTGCATGACCTGAACCAGGCCTGCCGCTATGCCACCCATTTGATTGCCCTGCGCGATGGCAAAATCGTCGCCGAGGGCGCGCCGAAAGAGATTGTCAGCGCGGAGCTTATCGAGAGGATTTACGGCCTGCGCTGTACGATCATTGAAGATCCGGTGGCGCATACGCCGCTGGTGGTACCGCTCGGTCGAAAGTAGATATTCCCGGCTCGCGCTGTGCTTAGCCGGGAAATATGCCAGGTCTGAAATCCTCTGCGGCTTGCTTCCCCGGTGGCGCTTCGCTGACCGGGCTACGGGTTCACAGCCGTCTGTGGGTCGGGTAGCCCGGACAGGCGCGTCTAGCGCCGCCTCCGGGAAATGTGCCAGGTCTGAAATCCTCTGCGGTTTGCTTCCCCGGTGGCGCTTCGCTGACCGGGCTACGGGTTCACAGCCGTCTGCAGGTCGGGTAGCCCGGACAGGTGCGTCTAGCTTCACCCCCGGGAAATGTGCCAGGTCTGAAATCCTCTGCGGTTTGCTTCCCCGGTGGCGCTTCGCTGACCGGGCTACGGGTTCACAGCCGTCTGCGGGTCGGGTAGCCCGGACAGGCGCGTCAAGCGCCGCCTCCGGGAAATATGCCAGGTCTGAAATCCTCTGCGGCTTGCTTCCCCGGTGGCGCTTCGCTGACCGGGCTACGGGTTCACAGCCGTCTGCGGGTCGGGTAGCCCGGACAGGCGCGTCTAGCGCCGCCTTCGGGAAATGTGCCAGATCTGAAATGCTCTGCGGTTTGCTTCCCCGGTGGCGCTTCGCTGACCGGGCTACGGGTTCACCACCATCTGCGGGTCGGGTAGCCCGGACAGGCGCGTCAAGCGCCGCCTCCGGGAAATGTGCCAGGTCTGAAATCCTCTGCGGTTTGCTTCCCCGGTGGCGCTTCGCTGACCGGGCTACGGGTTCACCACCATCTGCAACCCGGGAGTTCATCTATCCCTACCCCAATATCTCCCTGACTACCGGGCCAATCTCCTCAAAGGCCTGCGGAGAGATAATATCCACATGGGCGCAATCCTGGCTAAAGACCTCCAGCTCACCAACCCACGGTCCCCAGACCACCTGCGGATCCATACCCGCCTGACGAGTTCTCTCCGCGACGAACAGCGTCGCCTTACCGTCAAACTTCGCGCTGTGCGCGGTGGTCAGCAGACGTACTGCATCGGCGTAGTTACCTTCGATAACGCTGAATAGCTCGCCGGAAGCCTGCCCTTGTTGAGCAGCAAGAAACGCCTCGCGTTCGCGGGCGATCTCCGCCAGCACCTCGGGATCCAGACCGTTAGCCTCCTTCTCCGCCCAGTTCTGCGTTTCCGGCGGCCAGGTATCCAGCAGCCCGAGGAACGCCACCGCTTCGCCGCGCTGGCGTAAACGGGCGGCAATGCCCTGCGCCAGCGTGCCGCCGAGCGAATAACCGAACAGGTAATACGGGCCGTGCGGCTGCTGTTGAAGCAGGGTTTGCAGATGATGCTCGCAGACCGCATCCAGATCCGCCGCCGTCGCCATTGGTCCCCGCGGTCGCGGCGACTGAATGCCGGTGATAGACCAGCGCGGGCTTAAATAACGCGCCAGCACGCTGAACTGCCAGGCAAAACCGGAAGCAGGATGGAAGCAAAACAGCGTCGGGCCATCGCTCGCGCGCAGCGGCAGGATCGTGTCGAAGCCCAGGCGCTGCGCCTGCTCATCGCTGAGATCCGAAGCCAGCAGCGTGCTCAGCTTGCCAACTGTCGAGGCGACCATTACCTGCCCCGGCGTTACCTGACGTTCCAGCTCGCGGCTCAGCTGCGCCGCCAGACGCATCGCCAGCAGCGAATGGCCGCCGAGGGCGAAGAAATCAGCTTCAATATCGTTTACTTCGCAACCCAGCAGCTGACTGAATGCCACTGCCACAGTGCTTTCAATCCCCGGCTCCGGCGGACGGCCGCTGCGCTCGCGGTTTAGCGTTGGCAGCGGCAGCGCTTTGCGATCCAGCTTGCCGTTGGCGCTCAGCGGCAGCTCCGGTAATTGAATCAGCACTACCGGCACCATATGCGGCGGCAGTTGTTCCCCCAGCCGCGCTTTGAGCGCGGCGGTATCCAGCGGCAGGCCGGATTCAGAAACCAGATAACCCACCAATTGGCGAGCATCGCCGCCGGTCGCCGCCGCCTGGTTGAAAACGCAGGCATGAGTCACCGCCTGCGCGACGTCCGGCAACTCCGACATCACGCGATCGATTTCGCCAAGCTCAATACGCTGACCGCGTATTTTCAGCTGATCGTCGCTGCGCCCGAGATACTCTACCGCGCCGTTTTCCAGCCAGCATGCGACATCCCCAGTGCGATACATACGCTCACCCGCCGCATAAGGGTCGGCAATAAAGCGGCTGGCGGTTAAATCAGGACGCCCCAGGTAGCCCTGCGCCAGCTGAATTCCGGTCAGGTAGAGATCTCCCGCCACGCCCGGCGGTACCGGGCGCATGGACGCATCCAGAATACGCAAACCGGTATTCCAAACCGGCCAGCCAATCGGCACGCTGGCGCCGGTCACCGCCGCCAGCTCAGGCCCGCAGGCCGGATACCAGCTGACGTCCACTGCCGCTTCCGTCGGGCCGTACAGGTTATGCAATGGCGCTCCGGTCAGCGACTCCCACTCCCGGCACAGCGCCGTCGGCAGCGCTTCACCACTGCAGAATACCCGCCGCAGAGTTTGACAGGAGGCGACATTTTCCGCATCCAGCGAAGCAACGAACGCCGCCAGCATTGACGGCACAAAGTGGGTCGTGGTCACGCCATAGCGGGCAAAGAACTGCTGCATCGCCAGCGGGTCGCGATGAGCCTCCGGCTCGGCCATCACCAGTTGCGCACCGGCAATAAACGGCCACCAGAACTCCCAAACCGAGACATCAAAACTGCACGGCGTTTTCTGCGCCACCACATCATCAGCACAGAGCGGATAGTGGTTCTGCATCCACAGCAGGCGGTTGACGATGGCGGTTTGCCCGACCATCACGCCTTTCGGTCGCCCGGTAGAGCCGGAAGTGAAAATGATATACGCGGTATGCTCAGGCTGAGAAATAGCCAACGGTGCGACATCGCTCGCTTCCAGCGGCTGCTGGTAGCAGAGGCTTTCCAGGTTGGGGATATCGCTAAAGCGCGCCAACTGATCCTCAGAAGTAATCAGTAGCGAGGGACGCGCATCTTCCAGCATCATCCGCAGACGATCGTCAGGATAGCCCGTATCCAGCGGCAGCCACGCGGCCCCGGCTTCGACAATGCCGTGCAGCGCCAGGGTCAGGAATACCGAACGCGGCAGCGCCACCGCCACGCTATCGCCCGGTTTAACCCCGCGCGCGCGCAGCAATTGCGCCAACGCCACCACCTGCTGGCGCATCTCTTTGTAGCTAAACTGCCAGTTGGCATCCGCCAGCGCCGGGGCATCCGGGGTTTTCGCCGCCTGCTCCGCCACCAGCGCGCTTAGCGTAGTGGAAGGCAGAGCAATGCCGGTATTGTTGACCTGCTCCAGTTGCGTTATTTCCGCCGCCGATAGCATATTCGCGTCGCCACAGCGCAGGCCAGGATGGTCAGCAAACTGCGTCAGCAGCGCGGATAGCCGGGCGATATGCCCGCGCAGCGTCTGTTCATCGTAACGCTGTTTGTTAGCCAGAATCTCCAGCGACAGGCCACCCGCTTCGTCCGGGAACAGTGCCAGCTCCAGATCGTTGACCGGGCCGGTGGCCAACGTATGGGTCGTCGCCTGCACGCCTTCGATATCAAGCTGGTAGTCGAAAACTTTGATATTGAGCACCGGGCCAAACAGCGGCTCATCGCCCGCCGCCTTGCCGCTGTCGCGGACGATCTGTTCGGCATCGTAGCGCTGATGGCGGCGCATTTTTTTCAGCTGCCCGGCAAGGCGCGTTGCCAGCTCGGGCAACGTTTCCTGCGTGTCAATATTGACCGCCAGCGGCAGGACGTTCAGCACCGGCCCGGTAGCGGTTAACGCCGCAGATCCCATGCGGCGCATAAAGATAAAGCCCGCCGCGTAATCCATTCGGCTGCACAGTCTCCCCAACCACAGGGTGGTCAGCGCCAGCGCCAGATCCGCACGCTGACACTGCGGAGCGCTCGCTGCCAGACGGCTAAAGACGCCAGAATCGACCTCCAGCTTTATGCGCCAGATATCGGTGCCGCTCGCTCTTCCCGCCAGCGGGACGGCAGACAGCGAAGCCGGAGAAGGTAGCGCTTTACGCTGCTCCTGCCAGAACTGTTTGTCGCGCTGCCAGGCGTCGCTACTGTAGTAGCGTTGATACTCTTCCACGACTTCCGCAAAGGGAGTAAACGGCGAGGCAGGCGTTTCTTCACCCCGCTGCCAGGCGCGATAAATTGCAGCGATCTGGCGAGTAATCGCCGGGAAACTGAAGCCATCGACCAGCAAATGGTGATAACGCTGATACCAGTACCATCGATTATCTCCTACCCGTAACAGCTGATGGCAGACCAGCGGATTGCCGCCGTCTACGCGCAGATTCTGCCCGAGATCGGCCTGCATTAACGCCATCGCGGCGGCGTGCGGGTCGCTCGCAGTGCGCAGATCCTGATAATCCGGTTCGGCAAACACATGAGTTTCATCGACCCACTGCCAGGCTTCACCGTTATCTTCACAAAACCGCATGCTAAGGGTGTCGGCCTGCGACAGCCCGGTGACAATCGCCCGCCCGAGCAGGTCCGGGTCAATCTCACCGTGCAGTTCTACATAGTGAGCGACGCTCCATGCGCCGGGCAGCGTCGAGAGGCGCTCCGCCATCCAGATCCCCGGCTGTGCCGCTACCAGCGGTAAACGAGTGGTCATGATCGACTCCTTAGGACGCATGGTGCGCGGGGGTGAGGGTTGACCAGTTTGCTGCCAGCCAGGTGTTGCACGCGTCCAACGACTGCGGAGAACACTCTACCGTCCAGCCCTCCGGCAACGCGCAGTGGTGCGGCCACAGGCTGAACTGCTGTTGGTCATTGCGCAGAATGTAAAACTGCCCTTGCGGATTGTCGAAGGGGTTACTGAATTGCATGTCAAATTCCTCGTAAAGCGCGCTTTGCTACTCTTCGCGGCATAAAGGCTGCCACAGCTGGATAAGTCCCGCCGTCAGCCCGCCGCGCCAGCAAAGCGCATCATGCCCGCCGTCAACCTGACGCCAGAAAATCGTCTGCTGTTCCAGATGCGCAAGAAGCGCCTGGCTTGCATGAAAAATGATCGGCTCGCGAATACCGGCTTCCAGCCAGATTCGCAGCCCTTGCGGATGTAATTCGCCGCGGCTTAGCCGGTCAATCAGCAGGCCCGTCTGCGCCCCGCCGCGATGTGGCCACCAGTAAGAGCCGGACTGACTGAGCACGCAACCAAAGCGCTGCGGCCAGTAGAGCGCGGCGAACATGGCGGCCAGGCCGCCAAAGCTCTGGCCAGCCACCACGGTTCGGTCAGCGCGATCGCTGAAAGGGGCCATCTGACGAACTAACGGCAGCAGCTCTTCCTGAACCGCCAGCCAGAACGCTTCATTGCAGGGAAGCTCTTCGGCACGATGCTGATTATCAATCACGTCAATCAGCAGATAAACCGCCTGCGGTAGCCGCTTTTCGCGGGTTAAACCCGCCAGCGGCGACCATATCGGCATGCTTTCGGCCCAGAACTGGCCATCAAGCAGAATCGCCAGAGGGCGCTCTTGCGGATTCACATCACCGGTAGCGTAAACCCAGATCCGTCGCGTATTGCCGAGGCGCTGACTCTGCCACTCAATGCAGACCGGCGGCTGATAAGGTTCATCGCGCAGCGCCCAGCCCGGTTGTTCCGGGGCTTCAGGCAGCTCCAGCGCAGACACCGCATGACCGCGGCCGCCCTTCCAGCTTTGTGGATTGAGCGGGTCGGAGATCGCGCGCGGCAGCAGTTTGCGCCAGCCTTCGCGCAGCAGCGTGCGGTCCGGGCTATCGCCGTTAAAAAGCTGGGGGGAAAAGTCGTCGTCGCGCGCGGAAGGCACAAAGCAGTAGCTGCCACGCCAGGCGGGAGAAAGCGTGGTTTGCCAGCACCAGGCATCGGTACCGGGAATGCGTTGCAGCGTTTGCGGCACGGAATTCTTATGGTGATCAGTCACGCCGGTGATATAAATCCACACCCGCTGGATTGCCGAAGACGTTTCATTGCCTGCCGGATCGCGCCACCAGAAGGTCACCCGGTACTCGCCATCCACGGACTCAATCTGCGGACCGGAGATACTTCGCCACCAGTCGTCACTTCCTGTCTTTTGCATTCCTTTTTCAACCTTATGTTTATCGTGACATTTATCAACAAACGTATCAATAAACGCAATATTTATTGATAATATTATTGATAACTATTTTCATTTGCAATAGCGTATTAGCGCGCTGTGGGAAGCGCGTCTTTCAAAATTAAACATGTCAGAGATGGCTTATTTAGAGCCAGGACAGCAGGCGTCATTGTTGCCGGCAGTTTGAACACGGACAGCGCGGAGAACCCGGAGCGTACATAGAGTACGCGAGGAGTACGAGCACTGCCCAGGTTCAAACTGGCAAATAAAATAGCCTGCTGCCGGGTTCTTAGTCAGCGACGGAGTGCGTATGCCCTCTACTGGCAACATTGATACCACCTCCCCTCCCGCTGGGAAGGGCCTTTTGGGGAAGGTGGCGACGAAAAGCAGGATTTACAATGAATAACAGGATCAAATCCCTGGCCTTACTGGTCAATCTGGGAATCTACGGGGCTGCCTTTCCGCTGAGCGCGGCGGAAACCACCTCTGATAGCAAAACCGCCACCGCTGATGAAACCATGGTCGTCACCGCCGCCGAGCAGAACCTTCAGGCTCCCGGTGTATCGACTATTACCGCCGATGAAATTCGTAAACGCCCGCCTGCACGCGACGTATCCGAAATTATCCGCACCATGCCGGGCGTTAACCTGACCGGTAACTCCACCAGCGGCCAGCGCGGCAACAACCGCCAGATTGATATTCGCGGCATGGGCCCGGAAAACACCCTGATCCTGATTGACGGCAAACCCGTCACCAGCCGCAACTCCGTGCGCCAGGGCTGGCGCGGCGAGCGCGATACCCGCGGTGATACCGGCTGGGTTCCGCCAGAAATGATCGAACGCATTGAAGTCCTGCGCGGCCCGGCTGCCGCACGCTACGGTAACGGCGCGGCGGGCGGTGTCGTGAATATCATCACCAAAAAAGGCGGCGATGAGTGGCACGGTTCATGGGACACATATTTCAATGTACCAGAACATAAAGATGAAGGTTCCACCAAACGAACCAATTTTAGTCTTAATGGGCCGATGGGTGGGGATTTCAGCTTCCGGTTGTACGGCAACCTAGATAAAACCCAAGCCGACGCATGGGATATCAACCAAGGGCATCAATCTGCACGAGCAGGAACTTATTCCACTACACTCCCTGCTGGGCGAGAAGGTGTGATTAATAAAGATATCAATGGTTCCGTCCGTTGGGATTTCGCTCCAATGCAGTCTCTAGAGTTTGAGGCTGGCTATAGTCGCCAGGGCAATCTGTACGCGGGAGATACCCAGAACACTAACTCTGACGCGTATACTCGCTCCAAATACGGCGATGAAACAAATCGTATGTATCGCCAAAACTATTCTTTGACATGGAATGGTGGCTGGAATAACGGAGTTACAACCAGTAACTGGGTACAATATGAACACACGCGTAACACGCGAATTCCTGAAGGACTCGCCGGGGGGACAGAAGGCAAGTTCAATGAAAAAGCCAGCGAATCTTTTGTTGATACCGATCTTGATGACGTTATGCTGCACAGTGAAATCAGCATACCTTTCGACCTTTTGGTGAACCAAAATCTGACGCTTGGAACTGAATGGAACCAACAGCGGATGAAAGACTTGAGCTCCAATAGTCAGCCGCTAACCGGTAACAATACTGGCGGTGCGATTCCCGGCGTAGATTCAACAAATCGCAGCCCATACTCAAAAGCAGAAATTTTTTCTCTGTTTGCAGAGAACAATATGGAAGTAACCGAGAGCACCATGCTAACTCCGGCGCTGCGCTTCGATCACCATAGCATCGTTGGTAATAACTGGAGCCCGTCACTAAATCTGTCTCAAGGTCTGGGCGATGACTTTACTCTGAAAATGGGTATCGCTCGCGCTTATAAAGCACCAAGTCTATACCAGACCAACCCAAACTATATTTTATACAGTAAGGGCCAAGGCTGTTATGCCAGTGCCGGTGGCTGCTATCTACAAGGTAATGATGATCTGAAGGCCGAAACCAGCATCAATAAAGAAATCGGTCTTGAGTTTAAACGTGATGGTTGGCTGTCTGGCATTACTTGGTTCCGTAACGATTACCGGAATAAAATTGAAGCGGGCTATGCTCCCATTGACAAAAATGACAGTGGAACCGATCTGTATCAGTGGGAGAATGTGCCAAAAGCCGTTGTTGAAGGCCTTGAGGGGACATTAAACGTACCGGTAAGTGAAACGGTGAACTGGACCAATAACATCACCTATATGCTGAAAAGCGAGAACAAAACAACCGGCGATCGCTTATCGATTGTTCCAGAGTATACGTTGAATTCGACCCTTAGCTGGCAGGCTCGTGATGACCTTTCAGTACAATCCACCTTTACTTGGTACGGTAAACAACAACCCAAAAAATACAACTACAAAGGACAACCCGCAGTTGGTCCAGAAACTGCTGAAGTTAGCCCTTATAGCATCGTTGGCCTAAGCGCGACGTGGGATCTAACCAAAAATGTCAGCCTGACCGGCGGCGTGGATAATGTCTTTGATAAGCGTCAGTGGCGCGCAGGTAACGCACAAACAACTGGCGATCTTGCAGGTGCAAACTACATAGCTGGCGCAGGCGCGTACACCTACAACGAACCGGGCCGTACCTGGTATATGAGCGTCAATACTCACTTCTGATTGCTCAGCTTGATCTCCTCCGCCCTCTTCTCATAGAGGGCGGACGGGAGAATCTGTTAACATCCCGCGATGAAAATCCAACACTCAAACATTCAGCTTGCCGGTCACTCGCTTCAGCGGATAGATTTCGACCCGGCGACCTTTCAACCTGAAGATCTGTTCTGGCTCCCGCATCACGCCCTGCTAACCGACTGTGCCCGCAAGCGGCAGACCGAACATCTTGCCGGGCGTATTGCGGCGGCTTATGCGCTACGGGAAGTGGGCGAAAAAGACGTTCCTGCCATTGGCGACCAACGCCAGCCCCTTTGGCCCGTCCCGTGGTACGGCAGCATCAGCCACAGCAAACAGACGGCGCTGGCAGTAGTTTCTGCTGGGCCGGTCGGCATTGATATCGAGAGGATCATGACGCCTTCGCTGGCGGCAGATTTGGAAAGTAGCATCGTCAATGCTGAGGAAAAAACGCTGCTGGATGCCAGCGGACTACCGTTTGAGCTGGCGCTGACGCTGGCGTTTTCGGCGAAAGAGAGCGTGTTTAAGGCCTGCCATGCGAACGTGCAGGCCGGGAGGGGTTTTACCGATTTTGAGTTGATGTATATAAAGGAAGGAATTTTGCTTCTTCGGCTATCCGCTAAAGAGTTTAGGCTGCAATGGATTAAGGCCGGAGAGTTTGTTATTACGCTATGTTCGTCATAAAAACAAAAACCCGCGCGGTTATCCACACGGGTTATCAGTGCACAGCCAGGATAAAATCAGCGCATCTTCTGCGCCAGTTCAGCAATAGAGGCCGCATCAAAACCGTGGTGTTTGCGTAGCCAGCCTCGATCCGCCGCCGCCGCATACTCACCGTCAGGAATACCCAAACGCTTGAGCTTAACACCGACGCCCGCTTCCGCCAGCACTTCCGCCACCAGGCTACCCAGCCCGCCGTTGACGTTATGCTCTTCCACCGTAATCACCGCTTTGCACGGTTTCAGCGCTGCCAGCAGCGCGGCGGTATCGCAAGGGCGGATTGAAGGCACGCTCACCACTTTAGCCTTGATTCCTGCATCGGCCAGAATCTGCGCCGCATCGACAATTTCATGCACCGTAGAGCCAGTTGCTACCAGCGCGATATCTTCGCCTTCGCGCAGCGTCACTACCGCACCGGGCACAAACTGATAATTTTCGTCGTGCAGCTCCGGCAGCGCCTTGCCGTCAAGGCGAATATACACCGGGCCCTGATAGCCAATAGCGTAATCGATAATCTGCCGACATTCGCGCGGTGAAGAAGGGGCAAAAATCTGGATATTGCCGAAGCCGCGCATCACCGCCAGATCGTCAATCGCATGGTGAGTACTCGCCAGCGGACCGTAGCTGGCCCCGGCGTTGAGGCCGAACAGCTTAACGTTGGTGTTGTTGTAGCAAACATCGACTTTAATTTGTTCATTGGCGCGGGAAATCAGGAACGGCGCGGCGTTACAGGTCACCGCAACTTTGCCGCCCAGCGCCAGACCGGCAGCCGTGCCGACCATACTCTGCTCTGCGATACCCACGTTAACCAGGCGGCCAGGGAATTGTTTAATAAACGGGGCGATTTTTGCCGTCGAGGTTGAGTCCGCTACCACCGGCACCAGATCAACACCGCTTTCAACTGCATCAATAAAAGCCTGAACCATCACGCTCGCCAGGTGTTCTGCATTACTCATCTTTCAGTTCCTCCAGTGCCAGTGCAATTTCTTCGCCTTTCGGTACCCGGTGGTGCCATTCCGGACGCCCCTGGATAAAGGAAATACCGGCACCTTTCGTGGTGTTGGCAATAACAACGTTCGGTTTACCTTCCTGTTTCAGCCCTTCCAGGGTCGCCACCACCGACGCCATGTCGTTACCCTGGCACTCGGTGACCGTCATACCAAAGGCTTTCCATTTATCGGCCAGCGGATCGGTATTCATGATTTCACGGGTCGGCCCAGCCAGCTGAAGGTTGTTCTTGTCGTTAATGATGACGAGGTTATCAAGCCCATAGTGCGCCGCGGCCAGAGCCGCTTCCCAGTTGCTGCCTTCAGCCAGTTCGCCATCGCCGGTAATTAAAAAGATGCGGCGGGAGCTATTGCTTTTCTTCGCAGCCAGCGCCAGCCCCACCGCAACAGGCAAACCGTGGCCTAGCGCGCCGGTGTTGAGTTCGATACCCGGCGTTTTTTGACGTACAGGGTGGCCAGGAAGATGAGAGTTGGCATGCTGATAGGTATCCAGCCAGTCAACGGGGAAGAAACCCGCTTCGGCCAACACGCAGTAGTAGCAACCCACCGCGTGGCCTTTTGACTGAATGTAGATATCACGCTGATCGTCAGCAATACGGTCCGGCGCAACGTTCATAATGCGGAAGTAGAGCGCGGTGATCAGCTCAACCTGAGACAGGTCGGCTCCGGTGTGCCCGCCTGCAGGGCTATTGGCATTCAATCTGACGATATGGCGACGAACGGCGCGGGCTTTACGCTCAAGTGCCTGGACATCATAGCTATAGGGATTCATTTAATACCTCTGAATTTATTTTCAACTTGGAATATTTATTCCGTCAGGGACTAAAAAAACCAGACATCCCCAGGCAACGCATCGCAAGGCTTCCGCCGCTGCATCATACTCAGGAACATTCTGCCTCCTTACCACCAGGCATATTTGCGCCTGGGTACTTTTCAGTTGACCTGGAATCGCCATGAATATATATTCAATACCGATTCTTTATTCAATTATGCAGCCACTGTTCTGTTTTTGTCCATAGCTGATTTTGAGGATTGGCGAAAGTTAGATATCCATCACACTTAACTGTCTTTTCTTTTCGCGTATGATGATGAGCTCTAAGATAATGGCTGCACGTAAGAGCCTATCCCAGTAGGCGTAATTGTTGAAGCCAGTTTGGTGCCGGACAGCGCGCAGAAACCGGAGCGTACACGTAGTACGTGAGGATTTCGAGCACTGCCCGGTGCCAAAATGGCGAATAAAATAGCCTAATGGGATAGGCTCTAAATGATTTTCGGGGAAATATATGGCTAAGCAGGATGAACAACGGCTATTAGTTAAGATTGCCACGCTTTACTATCTTGAAGGACGAAAGCAGTCCGATATCGCTCAACTTCTCTCGCTTTCTCAGTCATTTATCTCCCGAGCGATTACCCGCTGCCAAAAAGAAGGCGTGGTCAAAATTAGCGTTGTTCAGCCGTCGAATATTTTTCTTAATCTTGAAAAGGGCCTTGAGGATCGCTACGGAATTAAGCAAGCCATCGTGGTGGATACCGAAGAGGACGCAAACGATCACACCATCAAGCGCGCTATCGGTTCCGCCGCTGCCCACTACCTCGAAACGCGATTACGGCCAAAGGATCTGATTGGCGTCTCTTCGTGGAGTTCCACCATCCGCGCGATGGTGGATGAGGTTCACGCACAAAATCTTAAAGCCAGCGGCGTTATTCAACTGCTGGGCGGCGTAGGCCCAAACGGTAACGTACAGGCGACCATCCTCACTCAAACTCTGGCGCAGCATCTGAACTGTGAGGCCTGGCTGCTTCCCTCCCAAAGCATTGAAGGCTCAACGGAGGAGAAAAATCGTCTCGTTGCCAGCAAAGATGTCGCCGATGTCATTGCCCGCTTTGACGAAGTTGATATTGCCATCGTCGGGATTGGCATTCTCGAACCGTCGCAACTATTGAAAACTTCAGGGAACTACTACCACGAAGATATGCTTCAGGTGCTGGCGGAACGCGGGGCGGTCGGAGACATTTGCCTGCACTACTACGACAAAAATGGTAAAGCAGTGTTACGCGACGATGAAGATCCTGTTATCGGTATGGCGCTTGAGAAAGTGAAGAAATGCCCTAATGTGGTTGCCCTGGCTGGCGGCAGCGATAAGGTTGCGGCTATCAAAGGCGCGCTATCGGGTGGTTATATCGATGTGTTAATCACTGATTATCCTACCGCTCGTCTGCTTGTTGCTGACTAATTTTCCTGATCAAACACTTTCCCACAACCTTTACGCTTTCTCCAAAGCGTAAAGGTGACACAGATAAACACTTATATTTCAATACGATAAATGAATTAATCTTCACTCTTTTTCACTCACCGCCAGATGCTCCTCCAAACGGATAAGTGTGATTGCCAGCACAATTGATAACTTTTCCTGTAGCCCGACGGGAAGTTTCTGGCTAAGGTATCAAATAAATAATCACCATCGAATATATATTCAGTGATTAAAAAAGTGAAACCGAATTGTCACATCATGGCCTGCCAGGAAGCAATGCGATAAAGAGAAGTGTGTATCCTTCCCCCTCCGCGACAGGACGAAGTGTGACTCAGGAGACTACCTAATGCAGGCAACACGTAAAGAGTTCATCATTGCACTGGACGAAGGCACCACTAACGCCAAAGCCGTCGTACTCGATAGCCGCGGTGACGTGGTAGTGAAATTCTCGCAGCCGCTGGCAATTCAAACGCCGCGCGACGGCTGGGTCGAGCAGTCAGGAGAGGTTCTGGTTGAAGCCTCACTGGACGTTATCGCTAAAGCGGTTGAACACGTGGGTGCAGAGAACATCGCCGCATTGGCCATCAGCAACCAGCGCGAGACCGCTATCGGCTGGTACCGCCAGAGCGGTAAACCTATCAATGCAGCCATCACATGGCAATGTACCCGCAGCGCCGCGTTTTGTGATGAACTGCGCCATGACAACAAAGAGCAGCTAATCAAAACGACTACCGGCTTGCCGATTGCGCCCCTGTTCTCTGCCTCGAAAATGCGCTGGCTGCTGGAGTCCATTCCTGAAGGCCGCATGTTGGCTGAACGCGGAGAAATCTGCCTCGGCACCATCGACAGCTGGCTGCTGTGGAATTTAACCCAGGGCGAAGCGTTCCATTGCGATCACTCCAATGCTGCACGCACCCAGTTGCTGAATCTGCAAACCGGACAGTGGGATGATGAGATGCTGGCGCTGTTCCAAATCCCTCGCGCCGCACTGCCGGAAATTAAACCTTCCAGCGGATTATTTGGCTATACCCGAGGGCTGAACAATATCCCTGACGGTATCCCGGTGATGGCGATGGTGGGTGATTCCCACGCCGCGCTGTTTGGTCACGCGCTTGGTGAACTGGGCTGCGTTAAAGCCACCTACGGCACGGGGTCATCAGTGATGGCGCCGGTAAAATCCGCACAGTGCGATATCGACGCACTGGCCACCACCATCGCCTGGCACGACGGCGACAGCATCACCTACGGACTAGAAGGTAATATTCCCCACACCGGCGATGCCGTGGCGTGGATGGCCGACAGCACCGGCCTAAGCGAGCTTTCCGATGCCGAGTTGGCTCATGAGCTCAACACCCTACCCGCCTCCGTGGACTCTACGCTGGGCGTCTATTTTGTGCCAGCCTTAACCGGCCTTGGCGCACCGTGGTGGGATGACAGCGCCCGAGGCGTGATTTGCGGCCTGAGCCGTGGCGTCAAACGCGCGCATCTGATTCGCGCCGCGCTGGAGTCCATTACCTATCAAATCGCCGATGTCGTTGTCGCCATGCGTCAACAGGATGACTTCCACCTGGCGGCATTAATGGTCGATGGCGGCCCGACTAAAAACGACTGGTTAATGCAGTATCAGGCCGACCTGCTGGGATGCCCGGTGATGCGTAGCGATGTTGCCGAACTCTCGGCAATTGGCGCAGCCCTGCTCGCCCGCAAAGCCCTGAACCCAGGCTCGGTAACCGACCTGAAAGCCTTCTTAACCGAACATAGCGAATTTATCCCCGATATGGCCCGCCACCAGCGCCTGCAGAAAAGATGGCAGGAATGGCGCCATGCGGTGAACAGAACATTATGGAAACCGGCAACGTCCGCCTGACGCCCACCAGGGAATCTCGTGTGTGACGAACCTTAATCATCAACAAAAGGAGACCCCCGGCCCATAAACTTTATTTTCAGGCCTTACGTTGTTTCACCGTACCCGACAATAACAACCAAGAGAGAAAATTGTCATGAAATTACGTTTAACGCTTTTAACAGCCGCTACCCTGACCGCCTTTTCTTTTGCTGCCCACGCGGCAGAAAAAGGCACCATCATGATCATGGTAAACTCGCTGGATAATCCGTATTACGCTTCTGAAGCCAAAGGTGCCAGCGAGAAAGCTAAAGAACTCGGATATCAAACCACTATTCTGTCGCATGGCGAAGATGTCAAAAAACAGAATGAACTGATCGATACCGCTATCGGTAAAAAAGTTCAGGGCATTATTCTGGATAACGCCGATTCAACCGCCAGCGTTGCAGCGATTGAAAAAGCCAAAAAAGCCGGTATTCCAGTAGTCTTAATCAACCGCGAAATCCCTGTCGATGACGTCGCACTTGAGCAGATTACCCATAATAACTTCCAGGCCGGTTCTGAGGTCGCCAACGTATTTGTTGAGAAAATGGCGGAGAAAGGAAAATATGCCGAACTGACCTGTAACCTTGCGGATAATAACTGCGTTACCCGCTCTAAATCTTTCCACCAGGTTATTGACCAATACCCGGATATGGTCAGCGTGGCGAAGCAAGATGCCAAAGGGACGTTGATCGACGGCAAACGCATTATGGACAGTATTCTGCAAGCACACCCTGACGTGAAGGGCGTAATTTGCGGTAACGGTCCTGTCGCTCTTGGCGCCATTGCCGCGCTGAAAGCCGCCAATCGCACCGATGTCGTGGTTGTTGGTATCGATGGCAGCAACGACGAACGCGATGCGGTGAAAGCCGGAACCCTGCAGGCGACGGTGATGCTCCAGGCCCAGGCTATCGCCGCTCAGGGCGTGACCGATCTGGATAACTACCTGCAAAAAGGTGAAAAGCCAGCGAAGCAGCGCGTGATGTTCCGCGGGATTCTGATCACTCAAGACAATGCAGACAAAGTTCAGGACTTCAATATCAAGTCCTGAGTTCGGGTTGTTGCGCCCCTTCGGGGGCGCATAGGAGAGTATTATGTTTAAAAAAACCTGGCTGGCGCTGGCCGTTCTTGCCCTTGGAGGCTGCCGTATCGTCTCTCAGCAGGAACTGGCCGATCTTAAATCCCCGCCCAATCCGCACATGACGAGTATTGATAAAACATGGCAAGACCAGGTTGTTCCACAGGTCGTAGCCAAGGCTCGTCCCGTCGCCGAATTAATGACCGCCCTGCGCGCGGCGAAAGATTTCGACAGCGCTTGCAAAACGTTAGGCTATCGCGCTCAGGACGAAAACCCGTGCGTTTTTTACGTCAAAGTTGAAGGTAATATCAGCAAAATTGATTCTGCTTCCCGCAGCGGAAAAATGACCATTCAGGATACCAGCGGCAGCAATATTGTCGTGCAAATTGGCCCAACGCTGCGCGGTACGCTATTACGCGACGGCTATCAAGGTGCCAGCTATCAGGACTTTAACGACCAGGTTCTGTTTGGTGAGTATGGTCGGGCAATTAACGAACATGCGGTAAAAATGATCGAAGCAGCACAAGTTAAAACGGGAGAAACGGCCCAGATTTATGGCGTATTCTCAGCCTGGGATATTCCACAAACCGTTCCTGATATTACGCCAGCGAAAATTGTTCGTTTGGGAGGACAATAACATGCAGCGGCAAGAACTCGTCACTCCCCAACCAGTCGAATCTGAAGTTATTATCGAAACCCGTGAATTATCGCGTGTTTATCCGGGGGTTATTGCCTTAGATAACGTGAATTACCGGGTCTATCGAAATAAAGTAAACGTTCTGATCGGTGAAAATGGTGCGGGTAAATCCACCATGATGAAAATGCTTGCTGGCGTTGAAACCCCGTCATCTGGTCAAATTATTCTTGATGGTACTCCGGTTACGCTTGGCTCTACCCATCAGGCAGAAAAACACGGCATTAGTATTATTTTTCAGGAATTGAATTTATTTCCGAACATGAACGTCATGGATAATATTTTCATGGCCAACGAGTTCTTTCAGAAAGGGAAAATCAACGAAAAATATCAATATGAGTTAGCCAAAAAATTACTGGAAAGGCTGGAACTCAATGTCGACCCTTATACGCAACTTGGCGAGTTAGGTATCGGCCATCAACAGATGGTCGAAATTGCGCGAGCGCTTTCAAAGGATACTCGCGTATTAATCATGGACGAACCCACTTCCGCACTCAGCCAGTCGGAAGTCAAAATCCTGTTTAACGTCATTGAGCAGCTTAAACGTCGCGGCGTCACCATTATTTATATTTCCCATCGTCTGGAAGAACTGATGGAAATTGGCGATCACATTACCATTTTTCGCGACGGGCGCTTTATCAGCGAGCGCGAGGTTAGTGATGCCAGTATTCCATGGATCATCGAACAAATGGTCGGCGATAAGAAAAAGCATTTCGACTACCAGCCCGCACCAAAAGGCGAAGCAGTACTTGCCGTTGAAGGTTTGACAGCGCTGCATCCCAGCGGAGGCTATAAGCTCAACGACGTGACCTTCACCTTAAGTAAAGGGGAAGTGATCGGCATCTACGGCCTGCTCGGCGCAGGACGTACGGAGCTATTCAAGGGTCTGGTCGGTCTGATGCCTTGCCAGAACGGTAGCGTGCAGCTCAATGGCGAAAATATTGAAAAGTCGCAGTTCCAGGCACGGTTAAAAAAAGGGCTGGCGCTTGTCCCTGAAGACAGACAGGGCGAAGGCGTGGTGCAGATGATGTCGATTCAATCGAATATGACCTTATCTGATTTTAGTCTGCAGGGTTTTCGCCGCGCGTGGAAGTGGCTGAATCCGCAGAAGGAAATCACCTGCGTCAAAGAGATGATTCGCGAACTGGCTATCAAGGTTAGCGACCCCGAGCTGCCAATTACCTCTTTAAGCGGTGGTAACCAACAAAAAGTAGTGCTCGGCAAAGCATTGATGACAAAGCCGGAGGTTGTGTTTCTCGATGAGCCGACTCGCGGCATTGATGTCGGCGCTAAAACCGACGTTTATCACCTGATTGGCAAAATGGCCCAACAGGGTCTGGCAGTGATGTTCTCTTCATCAGAACTGGATGAAGTGATGGCGCTGGCGGATCGCATCCTGGTGATGGCCGATGGCCGTATTACCGCCGATTTACCGCGTCATGCGGTTACCCGCGAAAAATTAATCGCGGCTTCAACACCTCAAGATTAATCAGGCTGGAACCCATCATGAACCAGAAATATATGATTTATATGTACCTGCTGAAGGCCAGAACGTTTATCGCTCTGCTGCTGGTTATTGCATTCTTCAGCGTGATGGTACCAAATTTCCTGACCACATCTAACCTGCTGATTATGACTCAGCACGTGGCCATCACCGGCCTGCTGGCCATCGGCATGACGCTGGTTATCCTGACCGGAGGGATTGACCTTTCCGTCGGCGCCGTCGCCGGGATCTGCGGCATGGTCGCGGGGGCGTTATTAACCAACGGCCTGCCCTTATGGAACGGCAGCGTTATCTTCTTCAACGTGCCTGAAGTCATCCTGTGCGTCGCTATTTTCGGTGTCATTGTCGGCTTCATTAACGGTGCCGTGATTACCCGCTTCGGTGTCGCTCCTTTTATCTGCACGCTGGGCATGATGTATGTCGCCAGGGGTTCAGCTTTGCTGTTCAACGACGGTAGCACCTACCCCAACCTTAACGGCATGGAAGCGCTGGGCAACACCGGTTTTGCCACCCTGGGGTCCGGTACGCTGCTGGGCGTGTATCTGCCAATCTGGCTGATGATCGCGTTCCTGCTGCTGGGCTTCTGGCTGACCACCAAAACCCCACTGGGTCGCTATATCTACGCTATTGGCGGCAACGAATCAGCAGCCCGCCTGGCCGGTGTGCCTATCGTGAAAGCGAAGGTCTTCGTGTACGCCTTCTCCGGCCTTTGCTCCGCATTCGTTGGCCTGATCGTCGCGTCGCAGCTGCAAACCGCGCATCCAATGACCGGCAATATGTTCGAAATGGACGCTATCGGTGCCACCGTACTCGGCGGAACCGCGTTGGCGGGCGGTCGTGGTCGGGTAACGGGTTCAATTATTGGTGCTTTCGTTATCGTCTTCCTTGCCGACGGCATGGTGATGATGGGAGTCAGCGATTTCTGGCAAATGGTCATCAAGGGCGTGGTTATCGTCACCGCCGTCGTCGTCGACCAGTTCCAGCAGAAACTACAGAACAAAGTCATCCTGATGCGTCGCCATGAGGAGAAGCTGGCAGCGGCAGGAGCCACCAGCTAATAACGTC
The DNA here is from genome assembly GCF_003261575.2 of Klebsiella huaxiensis. GTDB lineage: Bacteria > Pseudomonadota > Gammaproteobacteria > Enterobacterales > Enterobacteriaceae > Klebsiella > Klebsiella huaxiensis. The sequence goes on from NZ_CP036175.1 coordinate 4,298,013, forward strand.
TTCATTACCCCACCGGACGCATTTGTGTCCGGCCTATACAAGGGAAGAAAAAATGCAAAGAAATTTCCAAAACAAAACGGTTGTTATCACTGGCGCATGCCGCGGAATTGGTGCTGGTATTGCTGAGCGCTTTGCTCGTGACGGCGCAAATCTGGTGATGGTCTCCAACGCCGAGCGCGTTCACGAAACGGCGGAAACCTTACGCCAGCGCTATCAGGCCGACATCCTGTCGTTGCAGGTCGATGTGACCGATGAAGCACAGGTGCAATCGCTGTATGAGCAGGCGGCAGCGCGCTTCGGTACGATTGATGTCTCTATCCAGAACGCAGGCGTGATCACCATCGATTATTACGATCGCATGCCGAAAGCTGACTTTGAAAAAGTGCTGGCCGTTAACACTACCGGAGTTTGGCTGTGCTGCCGTGAAGCTGCCAAGTATATGGTGAAACAAAATCACGGCAGCCTGATTAACACCTCTTCCGGCCAGGGTCGTCAGGGCTTTATTTACACCCCGCATTATGCGGCCAGCAAAATGGGCGTTATTGGTATTACCCAGAGCCTGGCTCACGAACTTGCTCCGTGGAATATCACCGTCAACGCCTTCTGTCCGGGCATTATTGAAAGCGAGATGTGGGATTACAACGACCGCGTATGGGGCGAAGTCCTCAGCACCGAGCAGAAACGCTACGGCAAGGGTGAGCTGATGGCGGAGTGGGTCGAAGGCATTCCGATGAAGCGCGCGGGCAAACCGGAAGACGTTGCCGGACTGGTGGCGTTCCTGGCGTCCGACGATGCACGCTATCTCACCGGGCAGACCATCAATATTGATGGCGGCCTGATTATGTCGTAATGCCGCCAGCCTGACATTCCTCAGGTCAGGCTACACAAATCATGTCCCGGAGGCGGTGCTGCGCACCTGTCCGGGCTACCCGACGGCACAAGCCCCGTAGCCCGGACAGGCGCAACGCGCCGCCTCCGGGTAGACCCCGGCATGCGACGGAATATTTTTAAGAGAGTAATAACTATGATCGCAAAAGATTTTGCTCAACAGTTGTTTAATCTGCAGGACCGCGTAGCGTTTGTGACAGGCGCGGGCAGCGGCATCGGCCAGATGATTGCTTACGGACTCGCCAGCGCAGGCGCTCGGGTAGTCTGCTTTGATCTCCGCGAAGACGGCGGCCTTGCAGAAACCGTTAAAAACATTGAAGCGATTGGCGGGCAGGCCTGTTTTTACACTGGTGATGTGCGCCAGCTCAGCGACTTACGCGCAGGTGTCGCGCTGGCCAAAAGCCGCTTTGGCCGTCTTGATGTCGCCGTTAACGCTGCGGGTATCGCCAATGCTAATCCAGCGCTGGAGATGGAAACAGAACAATGGCAACGGGTTATCGATATTAACCTCACTGGCGTATGGAACTCCTGTAAAGCAGAGGCTGAACTGATGCAGGAATTCGGCGGCGGCTCCATCATTAATATCGCCTCCATGTCCGGTATTATCGTTAACCGGGGCCTCGATCAGGCCCATTACAACTGCTCCAAAGCCGGTGTTATTCACTTATCGAAAAGCCTCGCTATGGAGTGGGTTGGCAAAGGGATCCGCGTTAACTCGATCAGTCCGGGATATACCGCTACACCAATGAACACCCGACCTGAAATGGTCCACCAAACCCGCGAGTTTGAAAGCCAGACGCCGATTCAGCGCATGGCGAAAGTTGAAGAGATGGCCGGGCCAGCACTGTTCCTCGCCAGCGATGCCGCATCATTCTGCACTGGCGTTGATCTGGTGGTCGATGGCGGTTTTGTCTGCTGGTAAAACCAACTTTGCGTGCAAGAATGCGGGGAACCCTCCCCCGCATTCTCCCGCCTTAATGACGATCTCAGCAAACGGGCAACAATTATGTATAGCCACTATCACGGCCTTATTTTTGATATGGACGGAACGCTTTTTGACACCGAACCTTTGCACCGCCAGGCCTGGTTAAGCGTATTCGCCGCTGAAAATATCGTGATTACTGAAGAAGAACTCATCCCGTTTAATGGCTCAGCCCCCTGGCAGGTCGCCAGCCAGGTTGTCGCCTTAAAAGGATTAACTGCCGATCCGTTCTTACTGGCCGATCGCAAAAAGCAGGCCATTGAAAAATTGCTACAGACGGCGGAAATCCGGGTTCTACCGGCAATGGACATTTTACTGGCGTGGCAGGATAAAAAACCGCTGGCGCTGGGAACCGGTAGCGAACGTAGCACTGTGGACATACTGCTTAACCGCTTTAATTTAACCCAGCGCTTTGCCGCTATCGTCTCCGCCGACCGGGTTAAAAATCACAAGCCCGCCGCCGACACGTTCTTATTGTGCGCCAGCGAGCTTCATGTGCAGCCTGAACGCTGTCTCGTTTTTGAAGATTCCCGTTTTGGGATTGAAGCAGCGAAAAATGCAGGCATGGACGTGGTCGACGTTAATACTCTGCGCTAAAAATTATGCGGGGTGGCGGCGCTATTGCTTTTAACCGGTCGATTTTCTCTCGCCGTCCATCCTGCTCCCCATCAGCAGAAAAAAGGTGCCTTAAGGTTCCTTACCCAGCCTGCGGATAGGCGGGGATTGCTCCCCGCATACCGGCTACTTCTTCGTTTCGTAAGCGAGAACGGCCTTAAACTCCATACTACGTTCTTTGATACTCAACTCGCACAGCGAGTCGCGTACCATTAACGTAAATCCCAGCGCTGTCAGACACAGCACCACGATCGCCACCAGGGCGTATTTTGTCAGCATCTCGTTGCCTCCATGCGAAGAAGAGGCTACTATCCAACTGCTAGGTTTGGATTGTAGGCCTCAGGTTGATGGGAACATCTCCTGGGGCTTCGTCTTTCTGAATCCTCACCTAATAAGCCTGAACTCAGAAAGCCTCAGGCACCCATCGCCATCATACCCTTCCCTGCTCGTATCACTGTATATTTAACCAGCCAAAATTATTTTTCAGAAAACGTTTAAGAAGTGGAAAACTCAAAGAGGCTATTTACGTTAGCGAAAATCTTCCAGTCGCTTCACTTGCCGACCTTCATCATCAAAATTCTCCACCGCCAGCCACGCCCGTATAACCGCATCACACGCGGGCCATTCGCTGTCGATAATTGACAGAATATCGCTATCGCGGGTTCGCTCTTTACGCACCAACTTCTGGCGAAGACGCCCTTCCCAGGTAAATCCCAGTCGGTCGGCAGCGCGGCGAGAGGCGATATTCATCGAATCACATTTCCACTCCAGCCGACGATAGCCATGGGCAAAGCCATTTTTCAGCAGTAGCCAGACCGCCTCGGTACCGAGCGGTGTATTTTTCATCGCCCTTGACCAGGTGACGTGCCCAATCTCCACGGAACCCATCGCCCGATCAATCGCCATATAGCTCACCAACCCAACTGCCCGCTCGGAATGCAGATCAATAACCGCATACGGCACCAATCCGTCGTCCATGACCTTGCCGGTAATCCAGCTCGCCGTTGACTCAACGCTCTGCGGACGCGTGCTGGCAAGCCAGGTCCAGTCGCTCTCGTCACCAGGGGAATAGGCAGTGAACAGATCCACCGCGTGTCGGCTGGCATCCAGCGGTTCCAGTCGACAAAAGCGACCCTTTAACGCCGTCCGTTGCAGAGTATCCGCCCCATGCCATCCAGGGACGCGATCGTTGACCTGCTGACCAAACTCATTGATTTCCGGCACGCTTCTACCCTCAACTATTGTTAGTGTTTTGTTATATCAAGAAGCCAGAATTACCGAAATAGAGCCGGCACAATTATTCTTAATAACCCATTGGCATTGGTTATGCTTTTTAAGCATAACCTTATCCGCATTTTGACTTTACGCCTTGGATTAAGCGGCCTAACGTAGCGAAACATCAATAATCACAATAACGCTTTTCAGGGATCGCTCATGACTAAAAAACTGCTGCCGCTGTTGATACTGACCGCATTATCCGCCGCCGTTCACGCCGCCACGCCGCCTGGTACTCTGGTGGTCGCGCAGGGCCTTGATGATATTGTCAGCCTTGATCCGGCGGAAGCCAACGAGCTTTCCAGCATCCAGACGGTACCGAGCCTCTATCAGCGCCTGGTACAGCCGGACCGCGATAACCCTGAAAAAATCACGCCAATTCTGGCCGAAAGCTGGCAGGCAGATCCGGCGGCAAAAACGCTGACCATCAAGCTCAAGCCCGATGCGAAATTCGCCTCCGGCAACCCGTTGCGCCCGGAAGATGTCATTTTCTCCTACACTCGCGCGGTGACGCTTAACAAGTCCCCGGCGTTTATTCTCAACGTTCTCGGCTGGCAGCCAGATAACATCGCCACTCAGTTGAAAAAAGTGGATGACCACACGCTGGAGCTCCACTGGACCGCCGACGTCAGCCCGGCGGTGGCGCTGAATATTCTTTCCACGCCGATCGCCTCTATCGTCGATGAGAAGCTGATCGCGCCGAACGCCAAAGATAATGACTTCGGTAACGGCTGGCTGAAAATGCACTCGGCGGGCAGCGGCGCATATAAAATGCGGGTCTATCAGCCACATCAGGCCATTGTGCTGGAAGCTAACGACAGCACGCCAACCGGTGCGCCGAAGCTGAAAAGCATCATTATTAAAAACGTGCCCGACCCGGCCTCTCGTCGCCTGCTCATTCAGCAGGGTGATGCCGATGTGGCGCGCGACCTCGGCGCCGATCAGATTGCGGCCCTGCAAGGCAAACCCGGCGTACAGGTGCTGAGCATCCCTTCCGCCGAGCAGAACTACCTGGCCTTCAACACCGCCAACAACGCTAACCCACTGCTGAAAAACCCGGCCTTCTGGGAAGCAGCACGCTGGCTGGTAGATTACGACGGCATTACTAAAGACCTGCTGAAGGGCCAGTATTTCGTCCACCAGAGCTTCCTGCCGGTCGGCCTGCCGGGCGCGCTGGACAATAACCCGTTTAAATTCGATCCGGCAAAAGCCAAAGCGATCCTCGCCAAAGCGGGCATCAAAGATGCGCATTTCACCCTTGATGTGGAGAATAAGCCGCCCTTTATCACCATCGCCCAGTCTATGCAGGCAAGCTTTGCCCAGGGCGGCGTGAAGGTGGATCTGCTGCCGGCCGCCGGTAGCCAGGTGTATGCCCGCGTGCGCGCAAAGCAGCACCAGGCGGCGATTCGTCTGTGGATCCCGGACTATTTCGACGCCCACTCTAACGCCAGCGCCTTTGCCTACAACGATGGAAAATCCAGTACCGTCGCCGGTCTTAACGGCTGGCAGATCCCGGAGCTGAATAAAGCGACCCTGGCGGCAGTAGCCGAACCGGATTCCGCTAAACGCCTGGATTTGTATAAAAAAATGCAGGAAGAGCTGCAGCGCAGTTCGCCTTACGTATTTATCGATCAGGGTAAAACCCAGATTGTGGTCCGCGATAACGTCAAAGGCTATCAGCAGGGCCTTAACGCCGATATGGTCTGGTATGACCGGGTAACCAAGTAACGCCTGGGGCAGGAGCGATCAGGTAGCCCGGACAGGCGCAACGCGTCGCCTCCGGGAACGCAGGCCCCGATGCCATATGTTTTCCCGGTGGCGCTGCGCTGACCGGGCTACAACAACAGATCGCACCAGCTGATAACACTGTTCTTTTACCAACGGAATAACCATGTCTGCTGTTTTACCCACCAGAGCAGAGCGGCGCGCAAAACGCCCTCTGCTCGCGCTATTTCAGGGGCTGCTGACGCTGGCGCTGACCCTGCTCGGCCTGTTATTGGTCACCTTCACGCTCTCGGCGCTGTCGCCGGTTGACCGGGTGCTGCAAATCGTCGGCGACCACGCCAGCCAGTCCACCTACGACCAGGTTCGCCACCAGCTCGGCCTCGATCAGCCGCTGCCGGTACAGTTCTGGCACTATCTGGTGAATCTCGCCCACGGCGATCTCGGTATTGCCAGCTCTACCGGCCAGCCGGTGCTCCACGATCTGCTCGCCGCCTTCCCGGCAACGCTGGAACTGGCGACGCTGGCGCTAATTATCGGCGCGCTGTCGGGTGTTATCGCAGGCGTCCTGTGCGCCCGCTATGTCGGCTCACCGTGGGATCTGGCGGTGCGCACGTTTACCCTGCTCGGCAACTCGGTGCCGATTTTCTGGCTCGGCCTGCTGATGCTGGCATTGTTCTACGCCAAATTGCAGTGGACGCCAGGACCAGGACGGCTGGACGATATTTATCAATACACCGTTGAACCCCGCACCGGCTTTGCGTTGATTGACACCTGGCTCTCGGGCGATAAAGAAGCGTTTAAAAATGCCGCCGGACACCTGCTCCTGCCAGTGCTGCTGCTGGCCTATTACTCACTAGCAAGCATCACCCGCCTGACCCGCTCCGCCTGCCTGAGCGAAATGAACAAAGAGTACATCCTGCTCGCGCGCGCCAAAGGGGCCAGCGAGATGACCATCCTGCTGCGCCACGTGTTGCCGAATATTCGCGGAACCCTGCTGACGGTGATCGCTCTGGCGTACACCTCGATGCTGGAAGGCGCGGTGCTGACCGAAACCGTCTTCTCCTGGCCGGGAATTGGTCGCTACTTGACCACCGCCCTGTTTGCTGGCGATACGACGGCGATTATGGGCGGCACGCTGCTTATCGGCGCGAGCTTTGTGTTGATTAATAACCTCACCGACCTGCTGGTACGGCTGACCGACCCGAGGGTGCGCTGATGCCGACTTATCTGTTTTTACGCCGCCTGCGCCGCTCCCCCGCCGCCTTTTGCGGCCTGATTATCATTACTCTACTCCTGCTGGTCGCACTCTTCGCGCCGTGGCTGGCCCCGCTCGACCCGAACTGGCAGGATGCCGCCGCGCGTCTGCAAGGGCCGAGCGCACAGCACTGGCTCGGCACCGACAGCTACGGTCGCGATCTGCTCTCACGGCTGATTTTTGGCGCACGCCCGGCTCTTGGGCTGGTGGCGCTGGTCACGGTGATTACCCTGCCCGTTGGGTTGCTGGTGGGGATCCTCTCCGGCTATTACGGCGGCTGGATCGAACGCGTGCTGATGCGATTTACCGACGTGGTGATGTCGATGCCGCGGTTAATTCTGGCCTTCGCCTTTGTCGCCATGCTCGGTCCGGGGCTGGTTAACGGCGCGCTAGCGCTGGCGCTCACCACCTGGCCCGCCTACGCGCGCCAGGCGCGCAGCGAAATTCAGCGCCTGCGCCACAGTGATTATCTGGCGGCGGCGGAGATGATGGGCATTCGCGACTGGCGGCTGCTGATCGGCCATATTCTGCCGCTATGTCTGCCATCAGCTATCGTCAGGCTGGCGCTGGATTTGGCCGGTATTATCCTCGCCGCCGCCGGTCTGGGCTTCCTCGGTCTCGGGGCGCGTCCGCCAATGGCAGAATGGGGGGCGATGATTGCCGACGGGATGCAGGTTATTTTCGACCAATGGTGGATAGCCGCCGCGCCTGGCGCCGTTATTCTTACCGCCAGCCTGGCGTTTAACCTGCTGGGCGACGGCCTGCGCGACGTTCTGGAGCCGCAACATGACTGATACCCGACTGACCGTTCAGGGACTCGCCATCGACTATCCCGCCGCCCGGGTAGTGAACAACTTAAGCTTTACCCTCGGCAACGAGCGGCTGGCGCTGGTCGGCGAATCCGGCTCTGGCAAATCGATGACTGCCCGCGCCCTAATGGGGCTGGTGCGCAAACCCGGTGTCGTCAGCGCCGGGACGCTCAACGTGCTGGGGCGCAACGTATTAACGCTTAACGATCGGGGCTGGCGCGACCTGCGCGGCAACGATATCGCCATGGTGCTCCAGGACCCGCGCTATGCGCTCAATCCGGTGAAAAATATTCAGGCGCAGCTGGAGGAGGCATTAACGCTGCATCAGCGCCTCAACCGCCGGGCGCGACTGGAGGCGGTCAAAGCCGCCGTTGCCGCAGTGGGTCTGGATTTACCGGTGCTTAGCCGCTATCCGGGAGAGCTCTCCGGCGGGATGGGCCAGCGGGTGATGATTGCCATTGCCTTGCTCAACAATCCGCAGGTACTGATTGCCGATGAGCCAACGTCGGCCCTCGACGCCCGGCTGCGTAATCAAATCCTCGAACTGTTGGTGGAACAGTGCGAACAGCGACAAATGGCGATGTTGTTGATTAGCCACGACCTGCCGCTGGTGGCGGAACACTGCCATCGGGTACTGGTGATGTACCGAGGCGAGAAGGTCGATGAGATGGCGGCGCGGGACCTGCCGACAGCGACCCATCCCTATACCCGAACCCTGTGGACCTGCCGCCCGGACGCGCAAACCTACGGCCAGATGCTGCCCACCCTCGACAGAACCCTGGATTTTACGGAGGCGGCGCATGGCGGTCGTTAATCTTAAGGATTTGCAGGTTATTTTTGCTGAAAAAACGGCGGTGTCAGCGGCCAGCTTTGCCGTGGATGCCGGGGAGACCTTCAGCCTGATCGGTGCATCCGGTTGCGGAAAATCAACCATTCTGCGGGTTTTAGCAGGGCTACAGCGCGACTGGAGCGGCAGCGTCGAACTGTTTGGCAAAGCCATTACGCCAGGCGTACGTTTTCAGGGCGAGCTGCGGCGCAACGTGCAGATGGTATTTCAGGACCCGTACGCCTCGCTGCATCCCAACCATACTTTGTGGCGCACGCTGGCGGAACCGCTGAAGATTCACGGCATCGGCGAGATTGAGCAGCGGGTAACTACTGCATTGGAACAGGTCGGCCTGCCCGCCGACGCCGCGCGTCGTTATCCGCACCAGCTTTCCGGCGGCCAGCGCCAGCGCGTAGCAATTGCCCGCGCTCTGCTGCTGCGCCCAAAGATCCTGCTGCTGGATGAGCCAACGTCGGCGCTGGATATGTCGGTACAGGCGGAGATTCTTAACCTACTCAACCGCTTAAAGCAGGAGCATGGGATGACGTACCTGCTGGTCAGCCACGATGCCGATGTGATTGCCCATATGTCTGACCGGGCGGCGTTTATGGCGGAGGGCGTAATTCAGCGCTTCTTCAACCGCGAAGCGCTGGTGAACGGTGAACACCGGATGGGGTGAGGTTTTCCCCCTCTCCCTGTGGAAGAGGGCCGGGAATACCCCGGTGGCGGCGCTTGACGCGCCTTGCCCGGGCTACGGGTCCGTGCGGTCTGCGAGTTTGGTAGCCCGGACAGATGCGCAGCATCGCCTCCGGGAAATGTGCCGGACCTGATGTATCGGCGTGGCTTTATCCCGGGGGCGGCGCTTGACGCGCCTTGCCCGGGCTACGGGACCGTGCGGTCTGTGGGTTTGGTAGCCCGGACAGGTGCGCAGCATCGCCTTCGGGAAATGTGCCGGACCTGATGTATCGGCGTGGCTTTATCCCGGGGGCGGCGCTTGACGCGCCTTGCCCGGGCTACGGGTCCGTGCGTTCTGCAGGTTTGGTAGCCCGGACAGATGCGCAGCATCGCCTCCGGGAAGCAACCCGTACAAATCCCTTACTTCGCCAGGCTCGCGAAACGGGTGAATACTGCATCAAAAATCGCCAGGCCTTTTGCTACCTGCTCAGCGCTGATGGTGCACGGTGGCACCACGTGAATGCGGTTTTCCACCACAAACGCCAGCAGACCGGCTTCGGTTAACGCGCCCTTAATCGCCGCCATATCCGCAGCGGTAAGCGGCGTTTTCTGCTCGCGGCTGCTGACCAGCTCCAGTGCCTGGAACAGACCACGACCGCGGACGTTGCCGATAATCGCGTGTTTCTCCGCCAGCGCTTCCAGCCCCGGGCGCAGCACCTCATTGCCCATCATTGCCGCATTCTCCACAACCTTCTCTTCTTTCATCGCGTCAATGGTGGCGACAATCGCCGCCATCGCCAGCGGATGGCCGGAATAGGTCAGCCCTCCGGCAAAGAAATGGTCGTCAAAATAGCGGGCAATCGGTTCGCTAATCAGCACGCCGCCCGCCGGAACGTAACCGGCGTTAACCCCTTTAGCAAAAGTCACCAGATCCGGTACCACGCCATCCTGCTCGAAAGCGAACCAGCTGCCGGTACGCCCAAAACCGGCCATCACTTCATCAAGAATCAGTATGATGCCAAACTCGTCGGCCAGCGCCCGCACGCCCTTCATATAGCCATCTGGCGGCACCAGAATTCCGGCGGTACCCGGAATGGACTCCAGCAGAATCGCGGCAATCGCATTAGGGCCTTCGCACTCGATCATCCGCCGCAGATGCGCCAGCGCGCGTTGGCACTCCTCCTCTTCCGTCGTGGCGTTGAACTCGCTGCGGTAGAGATAGGGGTTGAAGAAGTGAACGTGGCCGCGCGAATACTCGTTCGGCACGCGACGCCAGTCGCCGGTGGCGGCAATCGCGCTGCCGGTATTACCGTGATAGGAACGGTAGGCAGAGAGCACTTTATCGCGCCCGGTATAGAGCCGAGCCATGCGGATGGCGTTCTCGTTGGCATCCGCTCCGGCGTTGGTGAAGAACACTTTGCTAAAGCCTTCCGGCGCCAGCTCGACGATACGTTTCGCCGCTTCGCCACGGGCGAGGTTGGCGGTGGCAGGCGCGATGGTCACCAGCTCTTCCAGTTGCGCTTTCATTGCCGCCAGCACGCGAGGATGCTGATAGCCAATATTGACGTTGACCAACTGGCTGCTGAAATCAAGGTACGTATTGCCTTCGTAATCCCACAGCTCGCAGCCTTTGGCCCCGGCGATCACCAGCGGATGTAAATTGCCCTGCATCGACCATGAATGAAATACGTAGGCGCGATCCAGCTGCCGAACTTCATCATTGCTTACCGCTACATCGTTCTGTATTGCCAGCTTCATACCCTGCCCTCTCTCATGTCGTTGTTGTTGGCATCATCATTGGCTGCGCCTGAGAAAAACGGATAGAGCCAGTACGGCGAAAATGATGTGACACCGTGTCACATCGCCGCGCTCCGACTGGCCCTGTGCCCACGCGCGCGGCGTTTTTATAGTGGGAGCGACAACCTGCACAGGAGAATGAAATGGCAACGAGCAAAGTGGTGTTTATTACCGGGGCGACCTCGGGTTTTGGGGAAGCGGCGGCGCAGGTTTTCGCCGATGCGGGCTGGTCGCTGGTGCTGAGCGGACGCCGTGTTGAGCGACTAAAGACGTTACAGGATAAACTGGCCTCACAGGTCCCGGTGCATATTATCGAACTCGACGTACGCGATAGCGATGCGGTTGCCGCGGCCGTGGCAGCGCTGCCCGCTGAATTCGCCGATATCACCACGTTGATTAACAACGCCGGGCTGGCGCTGTCGCCGCAGCCAGCGCAGAAAGTGGAGCTGGAAGACTGGAAAACGATGATCGACACCAACGTCACCGGTCTGGTCAACGTGACCCACGCCCTGCTGCCGACGCTGATTAACCACGGCGCGGGCGCGAGCATCATTAATATCGGCTCTATCGCCGGGCAGTGGCCCTATCCAGGCAGCCACGTCTACGGCGCCAGCAAAGCTTTCGTGAAGCAGTTCAGCTACAACCTGCGCTGCGACCTGCTCGGCACCGGTGTGCGCGTGACCGACCTCGCGCCGGGGATTGCCGAAACGGAATTTACCCTGGTGCGCACCAAAGGTGACCAGGCGGCGTCGGATAATCTTTATCGCGGCACCACGCCGCTGAGCGCGCTGGATATTGCCGAGCAGATGTTTTATATCGCCACGCTGCCGGACCATATGAATATCAACCGGGTGGAAGTGATGCCGGTACGTCAGGCCTGGCAGCCGTTCGCAATCGACCGGGATTGAGCATAAACCTGCCCAATAACGCAACACCCTCACCCCAGCCCTCTCCCTGAAAGGGAGAGGGAGCAAAGACAGCCCGAGTCGACATGGGACATGTAGCCCGGACAGGCGCGTCAAGCGCCGCCTCCGGGAAGATTTTCATGCAGCAACTGAATCCCCCTGCAACAGAAAAACTCGCAGCGATGCCCTGGCGACCGCTGAAATCGGCGAACCGGAGGTCGGAAAACAAGGGCTGGCCGCCAGGGATGGCGGACAGAGGCGAATCGAGACATGGACAAAATTGCCCGGAGCAATTTTGAACAGCGCTTGCGCTGGCCCCGGATGGGCGAGTCCCAGGGATGGGACGAGTAGTGTCGAGTTGAGCCGACCGCAGGCTGAGGACCGGGAGGTGAGCGTAGTGCGCAGCACCGATTTCTTTGCGGGACCGCGGGGATTGTAAAGGGGGAGACGGTTTTCTCCCCCTTTACCCGTTCACGTTCAACAGAAATACATTTTCTGCGGGATAGCGGTGAACGGAATCCATATACATTCCCGGAGGCGGCGCTTGACGCGCCTGTCCGGGCTACAAAACCGCAGAGCCGTAGCCAGCCGCAACCCGGGGTTAACTGTTATCGGCTGCTCTGTAAAAACTGCCTGACGCGCTCGGAATCCGGGTTGGTGAAAAACTTCTCCGGCGGCGCTTTCTCAATCAACAACCCCTTCTCAAGAAACACCACTTCATCCGATACCTGACGTGCAAAGTCCATCTCGTGGGTCACCACCACCATGGTGTAACCCTCGGCGGCCAGCGCTTTCATCACACCCAGCACCTCATTGACCAGTTCGGGATCGAGGGCCGATGTTGGCTCGTCAAATAAAATCACCTCCGGCGACATCGCCAGCGAGCGGGCAATCGCCACCCTCTGCTTCTGTCCGCCTGAGAGCGTGATGGGGTAAACGTCGGCTTTATGCGCCATCCCCACTTTCTCCAGTTGCTGCATGGCAATAGCTTTCGCTTCATCACGCTTCATCCCCTTCACGTGCAGCAGCGCTTCGCTGACGTTCTGCTGCACGGTCAGATGCGGCCACAGATTAAAGCTCTGAAACACCATCCCGACCCGCTCGCGGATTTTCGACAGCTGGCGATGGGACATGGCACGGCCATTGTGTTCATCAATACCCAGCCGCTGGCCGCTGATGTGCACCTCACCGCGATCCGGCTGCTCCAGCCAGTTCATGCAGCGCAGCAGCGTCGATTTACCGGAACCTGACGAACCGAGGATACTTACCACGGTCCCCTTCTCTACCGTCAGGTTGATATCACGTAGAACTTCAATGTTATCAAACTGTTTAGAGACGTTTTTGACGCTTACAGCAGTCGTATCATGCATGGCTCATTCCTCTTCTGGCTCCCCAGGCGCTCAAACGTTTAATCAGCAGTTCCAGCAGAATGCTGACAGCCCAGTAGAGCCCAATCGCGACGATAAAGGCGTTAAACGGGATAAAATAAGTGGCCTGCACGCTGTTGGCCGCAGCGGTTATCTCCTGGACGGTGATAATGCTGAGAAAAGCAGTGTCTTTCAGGCAAATAATCAGTTGGTTACCCATCAACGGTAATGCGGAAGACAGGATATTGGGCAGAATAATGCGGCGGAATATTTTGTAGCGTGAAAAGCCCTGCGCCACCGCGGCTTCTATATAGCCACCTGAAAATACCCGGCGCTGACTGCGCAATATTTCAAAGAAATAAGCGCCGTGATAGATAATTAAGGCAATCAGCCCGGCGGTCCACGCCTCCATACTGATACCGACTTCCGGCAGGCCGTAATAGAGCAAATAGGCCAGTATCAAAAATGGAATGGCCCGCATTAAACTGACAAAGCCAATAATAAGCCGGTTAAGCGTTTTCTTTTGATATTCGGTTAAATAGCACAGCGCAATCCCGATAATTAATCCGGCAATGGCTGCGGTAATAAATAGCTCAAGGGTGGCGAGTAAACCGGCAATAAAGCTGTCGCGCACCGACCAGATAACGGCCCACTGATTCATAGCACCTCCTGTATTTATCGCGCCAGACGTTTCGCTTTACGCTCCGCCATCCCCTGCAGTTTCAGCAGCAGACCAATGATCACCACGTACAGCAGGCCCGCCGCCAGAATCGGCGAAAGAGGTTCATAGGTGACCGAAGAAATTCGGTTCGTTACGCGGGTCAAATCCACCACGCCAATCACCGCAATCGCCGGGCTGCCTTTTATCAGGAACGACATTTCGTTGACCAGCGCGGGTAGGCTCTCAATCCACATTTGCGGCAGCATGATATAGCGGAAGTAAGGCCAGCGACGCATCCCCACCGACTCCGCCGCTTCCCGCTGCTCGCGGGGGAAAGTACGAAAAGCGTTGCGCCAGATTTCGGCGTTGAAGGCCGAAGTATTGAGCGTCAGCGCCACAATCGCCGCGACGTTTTTATCGAGGTTAATCCCGACCGTCGGCAGAGAAAGAAACAGGAACAGCACCAGCGTCACCAGCGGCGTAGCGCGGGCCAGACTGATATAGACCACCAGCAGTTGATCGATAACCGGTACGCGTAGCATTCGCACCAGCGCAATCAGCAGGCCAATCACCACGCCAAAGGCGATGGCGATGGCCGAAATCCAGAGGGTCGTCCATGCGCCTTCAATCAGTAACTGCCAGGAAATTGCATCCATGAAGCCCTCCTTCACACCTTAACAGGCGGCGGTGACCCGCCGCAGAACACATTACAGACCGGCTAATTTATGGAACTGTTCCGGGCTGGTAATCGCTTCGGTCGGCAGGTCGTCATAAGTTTCGCCAAACCACTTTTTCTGCAGCTCGGCGAGCTTGCCGGTTTCCTTCATGTGGTTCATAAATTTGGTCATATAGGTCAGCAGCTGCGGCGAGTTTTTCGGGATCGGCCATGCCATATAGCCCGGACCGGAAACCGCCAGACCTTTGGCGAATACCTTTGGCTTAGCCTTTGCCAGGTCGTTGACCGAAATAACCACGTTAATCACGTAATCGAGGCGTTTGTTGGCGAGGTCGGCATAGGCTTCAGGGTAGGAAGGATATTCCACCACCGGCCCCAGTTTACCGCCGGTTTTCTCCAGCATCGCTTTCAGTTCCGGCAGACGCGCCAGCAGCGCGCTGCCCGCCTGAACGCCCACTTTTTTACCGCTCAGACTCGCAATCGTATCCAGTGAATTATCGCCAGCGCGTTTGACAAAATAGTGCTGTGCTGAAGCCCACGGCGGCGTGAAATCAAAGACTTTCAGGCGGTCGTCGGTAATCACCGCGCCGGTTAACGCCATATCGTACTGACCGGTGGAGACCGCCGCTAATAATCCGGTCCACGGCAAAATGCTCTGATCGACATTGAATTTCGCGTATTTACGTAATTCATCGAGCATATCTTTGTTAAAGCCATCCGCCTGGCCGTTATTCATAAAGTTAAACGGCGCGTAATCATCTTCGGTCGCGACTTTCAATGTGCCGGATTTTTCTATTTCCGGAAGATCGGCGGCAACTGCGTGATAAGAAAAGGCCATCGCCATGATGGCGCCAAGACACATTGAACCTAATGATTTTTTCATCAATCCACCCCTAATTAATTCGCCAGACGTGTTCATTCCAGAACATGAAAAGGTTTTGCAAAATATGTGCCGACGGAAGTTCCGGTCCGCGACTGATGAATACATTTTTAATTTAGGAACGGTTTTAAATTTCCAGATAGAGCCAGATTCACCGCGTGGATGTGTCAGTCATTTTCAGGATGGTATGGAATTTGCTCCAGTTCATGCACAGAGCGTTTGCGTAAGGAGCTAAGCATGATCCGACACCTGTTACACGTTGATTTCGACCCGCGCCGCGGTTTGCAGGAGCAGGTGCGCGAGACGCTGATTAACGCCATTCTGGGCGGCATTTTTTCCGCCGACATGCCGCTTCCCTCCTGCCGCCAGCTGGCCAGCCAGCTGCGGGTGTCGCGCAATACCACGGCGCTGGTTTTTGAGGGGCTGGTGAACGAGGGATATCTGGTAAGTCGCCCGCGTAGCGGGTATTACCTGCACCCGGATTATCAGCGCGCTTCCCCTTCCACTGCGCCGGAAGCTGCACCGCAGGACGAAGGTTCTGCACCACGCTGGGGCACGCGGCTGCAAATCACCCCCAGCCAGCAGGAGTCGATTCTGAAACCGGCGGGCTGGATGAACTACCGCTACCCGTTTATCTACGGTCAGCCGGATACCCGCCAGTTTCCGCTGGCGACATGGCGTTCAGCGGCTAACTGGCTGCATGGCGGGGTGCGCGATCCGGCGTGGGTGGTGGACCATATCGACCAGGACGTGCCGATGCTGATTGAGCAAATCCGCACCCGGGTACTGCCCAAGCGCGGCATTGTCGCCGCGCCGGATGAGATCCTGATTACCCTCGGTTCACAAAACGCGCTCTATCTGCTGACCCGCCTGCTGATGTCGTCGAAGACGCGAGTCGGCGTGGAGAACCCCTGTTTTCGCGAGGCCATCAACACCTTCCTGCTTGCCGATACGGATATCGTGCCGCACCCGGTGGATGAACAGGGGATCGTCCTCAACGATACGCCCTGCGATTACTACTATGTGACCCCCGGCCACCAGGTACCGACCGGCGTGGCGATGAGCAAGGCGCGGCGTAGCCAACTGCTGGAGCATGCTGCTCGCCATGATGCGGTCATTATTGAGGACGATTACGACTCGGAAAGTAACTTTATGCTTAACCCGCTTCCGGCGCTGAAGGCCAGCGATCGCAGCGGAAGAGTGGTCTACGTCAGCAGCCTGTCAAAGGCGCTGTCACCGGGTCTGCGGCTGGGCTTTATGGTCGCCGACCCGGACTTGATTGATGAAGCGCGGGCGCTGCGGCGGCTGGTATATCGCCATCCGCCGACCAATATTCAGTATCAGATGGCGCATTTCCTCGCCCAGGGCCACTATGAAACGCACCTGCGGCGCTACCATTACGACTCGGCCCAGCGCTGGGACAGGCTCAATAACGCGCTGCAACATCATCTGCCGGAATGCCGAATCATCCCCGGCAGCGAACATGCCAACGCGTTCTGGTTAGCCACGCCAGAGCAAATCAATACTCAGCAGTTGACCTGGCGCGCCGCCCACGCCGGGGTACTGATTGAACCCGGCGCGCGGCATTTTCTTAGCGACGCGCCGCCGGATAACTTCTTCCGCATGGGTTTCCATGCCATTAACCCTGACGCCATCGAGCAGGGGGTTGAAGTGCTGCGCGGTCAGTTGGCGCAGATGGGTTAGCGGTATTGTTCAAACTCTACGGCTTCGAGCACGCTGAGCAGCGCCGCACGCAGGCTATCAAGAGGAACGGATCCGAGGGCAATACGCAGCGCCTGCGGGACGTGGGTGGAAACACAAAACGGCTCGGCAGTCGAAACGGAAATATTACGCTCCATCAGCGTTTTCACCAGCCGATCGGCCCGGCTCTCCTCAGCAAGCGGCAGCCAAAGAAAGTACGAATCCGGATGGCTCACTAAGGGAAGCGCACCGAGAACCTCACGGGCAACCCGCTGCCGCTGCCGCGCATCCTGTCGTTTCTGCGTTTCAAAGCGTGCAACCGTGCCGTCTTCAATCCAGGCGCAGACCAGCGAACTCATCAGCGAAGGGGTATTCCACGTCGTGGCGCGGATAGCGCGCTCAATCTCGGGTCGGCAGTGCGACGGGCAGATAACCGCCCCCACGCGCAGACCAGTAGCTACATTTTTGGAAAAACCGGTGACATAGACCGTTCTTTCCGGCGCATAGCTGGCCACCGGGGGCGGCGGATGACTAACCAGCCTGGCGTATGCGGCATCTTCAATAATCAGCAGATCGTGCTGGCGCGCAAGATCTGTCAGCACTTGCCGCTGGCGAAGACTGAGCACCCAGCCGAGCGGATTATGCAGCGTCGGCATGGTATAAACCGCCCGTACGTGCCGCTGCTGGCATAGTTGATGAAGCGCATGGAGATCCGGTCCCTCGGCGCTACAGGGAATTGCCACCAGCTCCAGATGATACATCGCCGCCAAAACCTTAAAGCCCGAGTAGGTTAGCGCATCCACCGCAACCACATCGCCCGGTCGCAGAAGCCCCATCACGGTCACCGCCAGCCCGTGCTGAGCGCCGTTGACGATCAGCACATTTTCCGCGTCAGGAGCAAAGCGGTTGCCGGTCAAATGACGAGCGATAATTTCACGCTCTGCGAACCGCCCGGCATGGGGTTGATAGCGCAGGTGAGAGTCAATATCTCCCGCCATCGCTAGCTGTTTGAGTGCTTCGCGCAGCGCATCCCCTTGCCCCGGCAGCGAAGGATAGTTGAAGTTCAGATCCACGACATCGGCAGCTATCACCTGCTGATCGACGCCATGCCCCGGCGGGAGCGAGATGTCGCGTACAAAGGTTCCGCGCCCGGTTTCGCCGCTCACCAGACCCATCGCCTCCAGTTCGTGATACACGCGCGTGGCCGTGGCCAGCGAGATATGTTCATCTGCCGCAAGGGAGCGATGCGTTGGCAGACGGGTTCCGGCGGACATCTGCCCGCTATGAATCTCCTGCGCGTAGCGATCAACAATGGCTTTGTATCGGGCTTTCATCGGTGAATGTATCTATGACAATAATTTGATTGTATTAGATTGAGCACACTACCATCACCTCAGACATTGCTCAAGTCAGTACAGCACATCCAATATAGCGAGGTTAACGTGGTAGATTCAGCGGTTCACAAAACAGATCCGGGATCATGGTCGGGATGGCTCAACGGTTTACTGGGGGTCATCATTTTTAGCGGTTCACTGCCCGCGACGCGTCTGGCGGTGCTGGATATGGACCCGTTCTTGCTGACTTTTCTGCGCGCCTCTATCGCCGGGATGCTGGCCATCATCCTGGTGGTGAGTTTTCGCCAGAGACGCCCGCGCCTGTCGCAGCTTTTCCCGCTGGTGATTATCTCATTGGGCGTGGTGATTGGTTTTCCGCTGCTGACGGCGCTGGCCCTGCGGCATGTTAGTTCTGCGCATTCGATAGTTTTCATCGGGCTATTACCGCTGATGACGGCAATTTTTGGCGTGCTGCGTGGCGGGGAACGTCCACGTCGCACGTTCTGGGCTTTTTCTATTATTGGTAGCCTGCTGGTGGCGGGGTTCGCGCTAACGCAAAATGCGGTCACGTCGCTCATCGGCGATCTGCTGATGCTCGCGGCGGTTATCGCCTGCGGCCTGGGCTATGCCGAGGGGGCAAAGCTGACGAGGGAGCTTGGTGGCTGGCAGGTGATTAGCTGGGCATTGATTATTGCGCTGCCTTTTATGCTGGTTGCCTCCTTGATGACCCAGCCAGCGTCATGGAGCGCGATATCGGCATCAGCCTGGGCCGCGCTCGGCTATGTGTCGCTCTTCAGCATGCTGATTGGTTTTATCTTCTGGTACAAAGGGCTGGCTATTGGCGGTATCGCCGCCGTCGGTCAGCTTCAGCTACTACAACCATTCTTCGGGCTTGCTCTGTCGGCAGCGCTTTTGCACGAAACCGTGAGCCCAGTGATGTTGGCGGTGACATTGGGAGTGGTTCTGTGCGTTGTCGGCTCGCGTAAATTTAGCCACTAAAGAAGTTCCCGGAGAAGGGGTCTGGTAGCCCGGACAGGCGCGTCAAGCGCCGCCTCCGGGAATGTATATGGATTCCGTTCACCGCTATACCGCAGAAAATGTATTTCTGTTGAACGTGAACGGGTAAAGGGGGAGAAAACCGTCTCCCCCTTTACAATCCCCGCGGTCCCGCAAAGAAATCGGTGCTGCGCACTCCGCTCACCTCCCGGTCCTCAGCCTGCGGTCGGCTCAACTCGACATCACTGTCTCGATTCGCCTCTGTCCGCCATCCCTGGCGGCCAGCCCTTGTCTTCGGACCTCCGGTTCGCCGATTTCAGCGGGCGCCAGGGCATCGCTGTGAGTTTTTCTGTTTCAAGGGGGATTCAGTTGCTGCATGAAAATCTCCCCGGAGGCGGCGCTTGACGCGCCTGTCCGGGCTACAAAATCATAGACGGCTGGAAACACGTAGCCCCGGTAAGCGCAGCGCGACCGGGGAGAACGACGGTCTACACCGCTCGCGCGTACTGCAGCATCACCTGCAGCAGCACGTTTGCCCCTGCCTCAACATGTTCCGGGGAAGCATACTCAATTTCGTTATGGCTGATGCCGTCCTTGCAGGGGATAAAAATCATCCCGGTCGGCGCCAGATAGCTCATATACACCGCGTCATGACCAGCACCGGACACAATCTCCCGTGCAGGATACCCCAGACGCTGCGCGGCTCCGGCAATCGCCGTCTGGCAATCCGGGTGGAACGGTGCTGCCGGATAGTGGCTCACCTCTTTCAGGGCCACCTTCAGGCCGCTCTCCTGCTCGACGCTACCGATAAACTCTCGCAGTTGGCGGTCCATCTCATCCACCAGCGCATCGCTAAGATTGCGCATATCAATCGAAAAGGTCACCTCGCCAGGCACCACGTTGCGGCTGTTCGGATAGACCTGAACCATCCCTACCGTACCGCGCCCCTCTTCGCTACGTCCGGCAATCGCCACCACCTCCTGCATAATGCGGGTCGCGACCTGTAACGCATCCTGGCGCAGGCGCATCGGCGTCGGCCCGGCGTGGGACTCCAGACCGGTTACCACGCAGTCATACCAGCGAATACCCAGCACACCCTGCACGATACCAATGATTTTCTCTTCATCTTCCAGAATCGGCCCCTGCTCGATATGCGCTTCGAAGTAAGCGCCAATCGGATGGTCGCCTGGCGCCTGGCTGCCGATATAGCCGATGCGCGCCAGTTCCTCGCCCACGGTTTTGCCTTCCGCATCCTTCGCAGCGTAGATGGTCTCCAGCGGAAATACCCCGGCAAACACCCCGGAACCCATCATCACCGGCACAAAACGCGAACCCTCTTCATTGGTCCAGAACACCACTTCAATCGGCGCGTCGGTTTCAATCTCCAGATCGTTCAGGGTACGCACCACCTCCAGCGCCGCCAGCACGCCGTAGTTACCGTCAAATTTGCCGCCGGTTGGCTGGGTATCAATATGGCTACCGGAAACAATCGGCGGCAGCGCCGGATTACGCCCTTCCCGACGCATAAAGACGTTGCCGATTTTATCTACGGTGACGCTCATCCCGGCCGCCTGCGCCCAGCTAATGACCAGATCGCGCCCCTGCCGGTCGAGATCAGTGAGCGTCAGACGACAGCAGCCCCCCTTCGGCGTGGCACCGATTTCCGCCAGCGTCATTAGCGAATCCCACAGGCGCTCGCCATTAACACGGCTATCGGTGGTCTCAGTCATCGGGGTAAAAAGGACATCACTGCTCATTTCGGTCTCCTTGCATAAACGCGGTGGCCAGCTCAACCAGCAGGCGATCGCTGCCGCGTGGCCCTAAAAATGAAATCCCCAGCGGTAAACCGCCCACCTGAGTAACCGGCAGCGTCACCTGCGGACGCTGGGTCATTACGGAAATTAACAGCAGGTCGTGGGACAGGCGGCGAACCGCTTCTATCTCTTCAGCCTGCGCCGTCAGCAGCGGCGCGCCGTCGGGAACCGTTGGCATCACCAGCACCGCATCGCCGAGCTGTGCGTCCCACCAGGCGCTAAACCGTTCGCGCAACTGACAGGCGGTTTCAAACTGCTCGCGAGTCACCGCTTTGCCCCAAAAGAAGCGTTCGCGCACATCCGGACCCAATTGCAGGCTGTAGCGCTCAATAGTTTCCCCCTGCGCCTGCCACGCTTCGTAGCCCTGAATCTGGCGGAAGGCGAGATAGATATCGTCCACCTCCGGCAGCGATTCGCTCAAGGGTGAAACCGTGCCAAAAAAGTGCCCCAGCCGCTGGCGAACCGGTAGCAGGGCCTGCTGACTGCGCGGCGGCAGACGGGAAAAAAGCCCATCATGGCTGGCCAGCCGAACGCGGCTAATATCCACTCTCTCATCACTGAACAGACAGGCGGCAACGGCAGAAAAGACTTCCGGCGAGCGGGTGAAGAAGCCGCAGGTGTCCATGGTGGCACACAGCGGCTGACAGCCGTCGAGGGAGATTCTCCCGTGGGTCGGACGCAGGCCGTACAATCCGCAATAGCTGGCGGGAGTGCGTACCGAGCCGCCGGTATCGCTACCGAGGGCAAAATCACAGGCATCGTTCGATACCGCCGACGCCGAGCCGGACGAAGAGCCGCCGGGAATATGATTGGGCGCGGCCCCGTTGCGCGGGGTGCCATAATGCACGTTGTGCCCGCTCATCGAATACGCCAGCTCGCTGGTATGGGTTTTACCGATAAAGCGCGCGCCGTTATCCAGCAGCGTTTGCACCACCGGGGCGGTGCGTTTTTTAATTCCGGACAGCGCCAGCAGGTGCGGATTGCCGCCGCCGGTCGGGTAGCCCGCCACGTCGAACAAATCTTTGACCGCAAAGGTCAGCCCGCTCAGCGGTCCGCTTAAGGCATGCGCCACCGGGTGCGCCGGATAGGGCATAAAGGCGCGAAGGTCATCCTGCATGTTAGTCTCCTCTGTGATTCAGGCGTAAAGCGCCTGGTTTTCAACGGATGCATTCAGCTCCCGCCAGCGATGGCAGCTCACCACGTGACGCGACCCTACCTGTTCTGTCGTTGGTTGGCTCTCAGCGCAGGCCGGTCGCGCGTGCGGGCAGCGCTCGGCAAAGGCACAGCCAGGCGGCAGGCGCGAGAGATCGGGCGGCGAACCGGGGATGCAGTGCAGCGCGTCGCCCTTTTTCAGCCCCTCTTTCGGACGGCTGCCTAACAGCACCTGGGTATAAGGATGGCGAGGACGATATAAAATGTCCTCAATCGACGCCTCTTCAACGATGCGCCCGGCGTACATCACCGCCACCCGGTCGGCAATCTCCACTGCCGCGCCGATATCGTGAGTCACGAAGATAATCGACAGATCGCGCTGCTTTTGCTGCTCGCGCAGCAGGATCAGGATCTGGATTTGCACCGTCGCATCCAGCGCGGTGGTCGGCTCATCCGCCAGCAGCAGCTGCGGATTGCAGGAGAGCGCAAGAGCAATCATTGCTCGCTGGCGCATCCCGCCGGACATCTCGTGCGGATAGGCGTCCAGCCGCCGCTCGGGGCTGGGGATGCGCACCTGGCGCAGCGCTTCCAACGCCCGCTCCAGCGCAGCCTGACGCGACAACCCTTCGTGGCGGCGCAGCCCCTCAACAATCTGCTGTCCCACGGTATAGACCGGGTCGAACGCCAGCAGCGGCTCCTGAAAAATCATCGCACAGCGCGCGCCGCGATAGCGCCGTAGCTGCGCGGCGCTCATAGACAGCACCTCTTCCTCTCCGACTTTCAGGGTACCGGAAAGCACACTGCTTTTCGGCGGATGCAGCCGCATCAGGGCGCGCAGAGTGACGCTTTTCCCGGAGCCGGATTCGCCGATCAACGCCATCACTTCGCCCTTTTGCACATCAAAGGAGACGCCGTTAACCGCGTTGACCGTCTGGCCGTCGCGGCGAAACTCCACCCGCAGGTCGCGGATATGGACATAAGCTTCATGCGACATGGCTCACCTCCTGGATGGCGATATTCTGGTGCCAGGGCGACGCGGGCTGCGCCATCAGGCAGGCGCTTTGATGTCCTTCACCGACGCTTTCAAGCTTTGGCTTCACCTGCGAGCACACCGCTCTGGCATGCGGACAGCGGGTATGAAACCGGCAGCCGGAAGGGGGTGAAATCGGGCTGGGCGGATCGCCGCTCAGCGGGGAGGTTAAGGTGCGATGTTGCGGATCCATCGACGGCATCGAGCTTAATAACGCGCGGGTATAAGGGTGCGCCGAGGCGGTAAACAGCTGCTCCGCCGGGCCAATCTCCACCACCTCGCCGAGGTACATCACCAGAATGCGATCCGACAGCCAGCGCACCACGTGCAGATCGTGACTGATAAACACATAGGTCAGCGCCAGCGTTCGCTTAAGCTCCTGCAACAATTGCAGCACCTGGGCTTCAACCGATTTATCCAGCGCCGAGACCGCTTCATCGAGAATGACCAGCCGGGGCTTCATCGCCAGCGCGCGGGCGATGTTGACGCGCTGGCGCTGGCCGCCGGAGAGCGCGTGCGGGTAGCGATGGGCAAAGCGCCCAGGCTCGAGGCCGACGTGCGCCAGCAGATAGCGTGCATATTCGCTGGCCTCTTTGGCGCTAACGCCGTGTACCCGCTGGCCGAACGCGATGCTCTCTTCCATGGTCATGCGCGGATTCAGCGACGCGTAGCTATCCTGAAAGACCATCTGCACCTGACGGCGATACTCTTTCATCGGCAGGCGCGATGAACCAACCTCCAGGCCATCAAAAATCAGCTCGCCGCTATCCTGCTTAAGCAGTTGCATCAGCAGCCGGGCGGTGGTTGATTTACCGCAGCCCGACTCCCCTACTACGCCAAGGGTTTCGCCTTTGACCACCGTAAAGCTAACGTCATCCACCGCCTGCACCACTTCGCGCTTTTTGCCGCCACCGGCAGGAAAGTGTTTCAGCAGATTGTTGACCTTCAGCAGCGGCTGAGCCGGTCCGCCGAGGTCGATATTGATAAAGGGTTGCATCGCTTACTCCTTAATCGCCATTGCCGCACGCAGGCGGTCCGCGAGGATATTGAACGAAATGGAGGTGATAAAAATCATCAGGCCGGGCAAGGCCGCCACCCACGGCTGGGTATAGATTGCCGTGCGCAGGGTGTTGAGCATCAGCCCCCACTCCGGCTCAGGCGGGCGAACGCCAAGACCCAGAAAAGAGAGGCCGGAAGCGAGGATCATGCACACCGAAATCAACCCGGTAGAAAAGACGAAAATCGGCCCTAAAACGTTGCCCAGCACCTGCACGCGAATAATAGTGAGCGCGCTGGCCCCGGTGGCGCGGGCGGCGTCGATATAATCCATATGCCGCACCTGGGCGGTGACGCTTTCGGCGATACGCGCCACCTGGGGGACAAATACCAGGGTCAGCGACAGCAGCGCGTTGCCAATACCCGCCCCCAGCGCACCGGAGAGCGCTATCGCCAGCAGAACCGAGGGAAACGCATAAAACACGTCGACGGTGCGCATAATAAGGGTGTTGGTTTTACCGCCCGCATATCCGGCGATAATGCCGATCGCGCCGCCGATAAAAAAGGCGAACACCACCGGAACGATGCCCATAAACAGCGACAGGCGGGTGCCAAGAATCAGCCTTGAGAGCATATCGCGCCCCAGCTCATCGGAGCCCAGCACAAAGCCGTCGGAGCCAATCGGTTTAAGGCGTAGAAACATCGATGTCTGATAAGGGTCTTTGACTATCAGCCACGGACCAAACAGCGCCAGCGCCAGCAGAATCAGAATGATCGCCCCAACAAAGACCCCGCCGGGGTCGCGCAGCAGTCGGCTAAACACGCCGCGCCAGTAGCCTTGTCTGGCGACCGTCGTTGCAGAAACGGGAATGCCTTTGGTTGTCACGGTATCCACCATCGTCAGCTCCTCTTAATTCGCGGGTCGAGAGTGGTTTGCAGAATATCCACCAGCAGATTGAGCAGCACAAAGAACAGCGCCAGCACCCAGATGGTGCCCTGCAATAGCGGCAGGTCACGCTGGAAAATGGCGGTGTTTAGCAGCATCCCGGTACCGGGCCAGGAGAAGACGGTTTCCACCAGAATCGAGCCGCCCATCAGATAGCCAACCTGCAGGCCCATTACCGCCAGCGCGGTCGGGGCGGCGTTTTTCACCACGTGCAGAAAGATTCGCGACTCGTTAAGCCCCCGGGCGCGCAGGCCGACGATAAACTCCTGGCTAAGAATATCCGCCACTTGCGAACGGACGGTGCGGGCAATAATCCCGGTTGGGATCACCGACAGCGTAAAAGCAGGCAGCAGCATAAACTGCAGATGTTCCCAGTCCCACTGCCAGCCCACCTCGCCAATCGGCCCGCCGCCGGTGGCCGGCAGCAGCGCGAGTTTGACGCTAAAAATGATGACCAGCAGCATCCCCAGCCAGTAGTGCGGCACGCTAACGCCAAACACCGACAGCACCGAAGCCAGGCGGTCGATAATGCTGTTACGAAAGTAACCGGCGACAAAACCAAACAGGCTACCCAGCACAAAGCCAATCACCGTCGCCAGCAGCGCCAGACGCAGAGAGTAAGTCACCGCCGTCATCACTTCGCCAATCACCGGGCGCCCGGTGGCGACCGACATACCCAAATCGCCGTGCAGCGCCCGCCATAGCCAGTGAACAAACTGCAGCGGCAGCGGTTTATCAAAACCGTAGGCCTGCATTAAGGTCTGACGCAGCGCTTCCGAGGCGTCCGGCGGCATCACCGACACCAGCGGGTCACCCGGTGCTATTTGCACCAGCATAAAACAGATTACCGCCACCCCAAGCATGGTGGGGACGGCCAGCAGGATGCGATATAGCAGCGTATTGATCATCTCTTGCTCCCGTGACGATTACTCTTTTTTGCTCACCAGACTGAGGTCGATAAACCAGCTTTGCGGCTGTACCACCCCGGTGACGGCAGGTGATATCGCCCGTGGCCCGACATCGTGGGCAACGAACAGGAACGGCACCTGATCGACCAGCGCGGCGTGCAGCTCACCGGCGGCTTTATCCATTTCAGCCGGAGTAAAGGCGTGCTTCACCGCCGTGGCCAGCTTTTCGGTTTCCGGGGTCGAGAAGTAGCCCCAGTTCGTTGCGACCGGCGGGAAGGCTTTGGCGGTAGAGAAGCGGATCATGCCGAAATAGGGGTCGTTCACCGCGGCGCTGACGTTGATCGCGTCGATCCCCTTCGCGGACGGATCTTTCGCTCCGAGACGCCAGTTAGTAAACAGGGTGTTCCATTCGTTAACTTTGATATCGACGTTAAAGAAGCAGCTTTTCAGGCTCTGCTGGATGTACTCGTTCATCGGCAGCGGCTGCATCTGCCCGGAACCGGATGCCGAAGTGGCAACGGTCACGTGCAGCGGCTTACCGGCGCTATATCCGGCTTCAGTCATCAGCTTGCGGGCGGTGTCCGGGTCATACTTAATCTGGAAAGTAGGCTTACCGCGCCACGGGCTGTCGGCCTCATAGACGCCGGTCGCCTCGGTCATATAGCCGCCGAGATAGCTTTTCAGCTCGGCGCGGTTAAGGCACAGGTTGGCGGCTTTGCGCACGCGAATATCTTTCCACGGCGAGCCCTCTTCGAAGGAGAACTGCCACGGCCACAGGTGCGGCTGGGTATTGGCGTAGATTTTAAAACCCTGGGCTTTGATTTGATCGACCGCGTCCGGGGCCGGGGCTTCAATCCAGTCCACCTGCTTTGAGAGCAGCGCCGCGGTGCGGGCGTTGGCTTCCGGCAGCGGGATCAGCACCACTTTATCCACCCGAGGAATGCGATCTTTGTTCCAGTAGTCGGGGTTTTTGTCGAGGATCAGCTGCTGGCGGGGAACCAGTTTTTCCATTTTAAACGGGCCGCTGCCCACCGCATGGGCGGCGAATTCAGTCCATGCCTGCTTACTACGCGCGGCGGTATCGCCGCTGCTTGTCGGTACCGCGTCATACAGCTTCTGCCACGCCGTCGGGGAAACGATAAACAGGTTGGTGATATTGTACGGCAGTAGCGCATCCGGCTCGGAGGTGGTCAACACCACGGTGTGGTCGTCAATCTTCTGCGCACCGGTCAGGGTCGGCATGCGCGAAAGCGTGTTGCCAATCTGGCCCGGAGCGTACTGCGGAGCGGTTTTATTCAGCACTTTATCCACGTTCCAGACAATAGCATCGGCGTTGACCTCCGAGCCATCGTGAAACTTCACTCCCGGGCGCAGGGTGAAAATCCAGCGACTTTGATCTTGCGGGTCAACGTGCCACTCGGTCGCCAGCCCCGGAACCAAGCCGCTGGGCTTTTCCCCTTGCGACAGATCCCACTCAACAAGAGCGTCGTAGAGCGGGATGCCGGTGAAGCGGTTACCTTCAAAACCCTGATCGGGCTGACCGAGGGTTAAAGGGATGTCGGCGGCGGTCATCGCTATCCGCAACGTTGAGGCATGAGCCGGTAAAGCGGCAAACAGCGCCAATGCCCCGCTAACAGCAACGGCGAGATGGCATTTACGTGAGAGTAATTTTTTCTTCAGCATCACATTGTCCCTGTTAAATAAAAGTCGCTATTTAACAGGCAAGATGCATACCAGTTCTGAATCTGCGGGAAATAAGTGTGAAATGGCTTATAAAATAAGAATGACTTATATTATCTTAATGATTTTAATTAAAAAAATAAAACAACCTTATCTTTTTGCACCATCGACGGGAATTGTGTTGCAGGATTGCACCAGCCTTAATATTCCCGGGAGATAATAATCACGCCGCGTCATTTTTTATAAATTAAATTCATAATATACAGCAAATTATCAGCATCAACTGATTCCTTCTATACTCCTGTTATAAAGATAAGGAGGGAATCGCTATGCCCTTACCCGATTTTCATCGCTCCGAGCCTTTTACCCTCGGCATCGAGCTGGAGCTTCAGGTGGTCAATCCGCCGGGCTACGACCTAAGCCAGGACTCTTCCGCGCTTATTGATGAAGTGCAAAACACGCTGAAAGCGGGCGAAGCCAAGCATGACATTACCGAAAGCATGCTGGAAATCGCGACCGGTATCTGCCGCGATATCCATCAGGCCACGGCGCAGCTGGGGGCCATTCAGCAGGCGGTGCTGCGCGCCGCTGCCCACCATCATCTGCAAATATGCGGCGGCGGAACCCACCCGTTTCAAAGCTGGCAGCGCCAGCAGATCAGCGATAACCCGCGCTACCTGAAAACCGTCGAGCACTTTGGCTATCTGGCGAAACAGGCGACAATCTTCGGCCAGCACGTACACGTGGGATGTCAAAATGGCGATGATGCGATTTACCTGCTGCACGGCCTGTCGCGCTTTGTGCCACATTTTATTGCGTTAAACGCCGCCTCTCCCTGGCTCGACGGTGCGGATAGCGGTTTTGCCTGTTCGCGGCTGAACCTTTTTGCGGCTTACCCTGACAACGGCCCGATGCCGTGGGTGGATAACTGGCAGGCCTTTATCGGGCTATTTCGCCGTCTTAGCTATACCAGCATGATCGACAGTATGAAGGATCTGCACTGGGATATTCGTCCAAGTCCGGGTTTTGGTACCGTCGAGGTGCGGGTGATGGATACGCCGCTGACGATAGCCCAGGCGGTGAATATCGCCGGGTTTATCCAGATTATCGCCTGCTGGCTGCTGACGGAGCGTCCGTTTAAACACCAGCCTGAGGATTATTTGCTCTACCCATTCAACCGCTATCAAGCCTGTCGTTATGGGCTGGATGGCATCAATACCGATGTTCACACGGGTAAACAGCAGTCGTTTCGCGAAGAGATTTTACAACTGGCGGATAAACTGACGCCCTTTGCCCATAAGCTTCAGGCTGACAGCGCACTGGATGCAGTCGTCCGCCAGGCGAAGCAGGATCGCAGTGAATCTCAGCGGATGCGCGAGTTTGTCGCCAACGGCGGATCGCTAATCGGTCTGGTACAGAAGCATTGCGAGATCTGGACGGCATAGCGGCGATAAAACGGTATACTGCACGCTTTCGTTTTTGTCTGGGATCCTGTCGTGCGCTGTTTATCTCTTCTGCCGTTGTTGCTGTTATCTCTACCTGCGTTCGCCAGCGGAAAATGCTCGCTGACCGATCCGTTGCTGACGCTACAAAGCTATACCGTTAATCCGCAGCGCGAGCGCATTGTGATGTACTGGCAGAAAGAGGATGGCAAAGCCTGGGGATCGCTGCGATCGCTGCTGGCGGATATCAACCAGAATGGGCAGGTGCAGATGGCGATGAACGGCGGCATTTATGATAAAGCGTATGCGCCGCTGGGGCTGTATATCGAAAAAGGCAGACAGTTGACCCCGCTTAACCGCGCCTCCGGCGGCGGCAATTTTTTTATTCGTCCCGGCGGAGTGTTTTACCTAAAAGGGCAAAACGCGGGCATTGTCAGCCTCGAGAAATTTAAGCCCTCGCCAGCCATCCAGTACGCCGTGCAGTCCGGGCCGATGCTGATTGAAAACGGCAAGATCAACTGGCGCCTGAAGCCCTCTGCCAGCTCGCGCAAGCTGCGTAACGGCGTGGGCATCACCCCTGAGGGCAAAGTGGTATTTATGCTTAGCGAGCACGAAACCAATTTCTATGATTTCGCCTGCTACGCGCAGACAAGGCTCAACGTACGCCAGATGCTGTATCTCGATGGCACTATTTCAAAGATGTATCAGAGAGGCGGCAGCGTGCCGTGGCAGTACCACCCGTTCGTCACCATGATCGCAGTGGAGAGCAGGTAGTCGGCATAACATCGCCTGCGGTTTTGTAGCCCGGACAGGCGCGTCAAGCGCCGCCTCCGGGACGGTGTTATAGGGGTTCCGTTCACCACTATTTCGCAGAAAATGTCTCACCGCGGTACGTGAACGGGTAAAGGGGGAGAAAACCGTCCCCCCCTTTACAATCCCCGCGGTCCCGCAAAGAAATCGGTGCTGCGCACTACGCTCACCTCCCGGTCCTCAGCCTGCGGTCGGCTCAACTCGACACTACTCGTCCCATCCCTGGGACTCGCCCCTCCGGGGCCAGCGCAAGCGCTGTTCAAAATTGCTCCGGGCAATTTTGTCCATGTCTCGATTCGCCTCTGTCCGCCATCCCTGGCGGCCAGCCCTTGTCTTCGGACCTCCGGTTCGCCGATTTCAGCGGGCACCAGGGCATCGCTGCGAGTTTTTCTGTTCCAGGGGGATTCAGTTGCTGCATGAAAATCTCCCCGGAGGCGGCGCTGGTGCGCCTGTCCGGGCTACCAGGCCCGAGGCGCACCTACATCCGCCGATGCCCCCACTCGCGCAGGCGCTGGAACAGCACGTACAGCGACGGAATAAACAGAATGCCAATCACCGTCGCCACCAGCATGCCGCTAAACACCGTGGTACCGATAATCCGTCGACTCTGCGCCCCGGCGCCGGTGGCGAGCATCATCGGCATAATCCCAATGATGAAGGAAACCGCCGTCATCATTACCGCCCGGAAGCGGCGAGTCGCCCCTTCGCGGGCGGCGTCGACTATCGACATCCCCTCTTCGCGCTTTGCCCTGGCAAATTCGACGATCAAAATCGCATTCTTCGCCGCTAGCGCAATCAGCAACACCAGACCAATCTGCACGTAAACATCGTTGGCGTAACCGGCCCACCATAACCACAACAGCGACCCGCCGATGGCGAACAACACCGACAGCATCACGCTCGCCGGAAGCGTCCAGCTTTCATACTGCGCAACGAGGAACAGCCACGCCATCGCCACCGCCGCCAGCACAATCCACACCGCCTGGTTGCCGGTTTGCTGCTCCTGCCACGAAATTCCGCTCCAGGCGTAGTCATACCCCTGTGGCAGGTTCGATTGTAAAATCTGCTCCATCACCGCCATCGCCGTGCGGCTGCTGACGCCTTCTGCCGCCGAGCCGCTCACCGATACCGATGGAGACTGGTTATATTGCTGAATAAACGGCGCGCCCAACGTCGGCGTAATCGTCACCAGATTGCTCAGACGAACCCGCTCGCCGCTGTCGCTGCGCACGTACAGCTCGCTAATCTGCTCTGCCCGCTCGCGCCACTGCATCTCGTTTTGCATCACCACATGGTAAACGCGATTGTTGGTGCTGAAATCCCCGGCGCGGGTGCCGCCAAACGCGGTTTGCAGGCTGCTGAAAATCCTTGCAACCGGCACGTTTAGCCGCGCCGCCTGGTCGCGATCAACGTTGAGCGTGAGCTGTGGGACGTTGCTGCTCCAGGTGGTAAATACCCGACTCAACTGAGAATGCTGGTTCGCCGCCCTCAGAACCTGGTGCGTCACCTGCTCCAGTTCCGCCGGAGATTGCCCGGCCTGCGCCAGGATGCGTAAATTAAATCCGGAGGCGTTACCCAGCCCCGGCAACGTCGGCGGCGCAAAAGTCATAATCGTCGCTTCCGGCAGCCCCATCAGCTGGCCCTGTAGTTTCCCCATTACCGAATCCAGCGGCGGTCGCTGATGCCAGTCTTTCAGCATCACCGAGATAAACCCGCCGTTCGAGGCGCTGGTGCCGTTAAGAATATTGAAGCCAGACACCTGAATCACATCCTCAACTGCCGGATTTCCCAGCAACAGCTCCCGCGCCTGGGCCATTACCGCTTCGGTACGTTCCAGCGAGGCGGCTTCAGGCAACTGCACGCTGGCAAAGAAGTAGCCCTGATCTTCCTGCGGCAGAAAGTCCTTCGGCATGGTGGTGAAGCTAAAGACCACCAGCCCGGCCGCCATCGCCGTCGCGGCCAGCGCCAGCCAGGGACGACGATTCATGCCTCCCACCAGGCGCCCGTAGCCATCGCGTACCTTATCCAGGCCGCGGTTAAAGCCGCGCCAGATAGCGGCAGGCCTTTCCGGACGCGGGCGCAGCAGCAGTGCGCACAGCGCGGGTGTCAGGGTCAGCGCCACCAGGCTCGATAGCGTTACTGCCGTCGATAGCGTCACCGCAAACTGGCGATACAGCTCGCCGACGATCCCCGGCAGCATCGCCACCGGAACAAATACCGCCAGCAGCACTAAGGTCGTCGCGATCACCGGACCAGCGATTTGCCGCAACGCCTCGGCGGTAGCGGCCCCGCGATCCAGTCCCTCCGCCATTTTCGTCTCTACGCTCTCCACCACCACGATGGCGTCATCCACCACCATGGTCAGGGCGAGAATAATCGCGAACAGGCTCAGCGTATTAGCGCTGTAGCCCAGCGAATAGAGCACGGCAAAGGTACCGATAAGCGATACCGGAATTGCCAGAGCCACTATCAGCGTTGCCCGCCAGCTTTGCAGGAACAAAGACACCACGACCACCACCGCCAGCAGGGTCAACGCCAGCGATACGCCGATCTCTTTGATCGTCGCCGCCACAAAGCGGGTGGTATCAAACTTCACCTCCCAGGTCAGATCCGCCGGAAAACGCGCGTGCAGCCGGGTCAGCTCGGCGCGCACCGCGCTGGCAACCTGTAAGGCATTGGCAGTCGGCGTCGGGTAGATACCGAGATACGCGGAGTCTTTGCCGTTGAGCTGTGCGCCGGAGCTATAGCTGCGCGCGCCCAGCTCAATGGTTGCCACGTCAGACAGGCGCACCAGCTGACCGCGTTCGCCGCTGCGCACCACAATCTGCCCGAAGCTGGCGGCGTCGCTCAGCCGACCGATACCGTTGATGGTCAGGGTCTGCTGCTGGCCGTTAAATACCGGCGGCGTCCCCACCTGCCCCGCCGCGCCCTGTACGTTTTGCTCGCGTAGCGCCTGGGAAATATCATCGCTAGTGATATTCAGGGCGTTCATGCGATCAGGTCGCAGCCAGATGCGCATGCTGTAGTCGCGTGCGCCGAACATCTGGACTTCGCCAACGCCCGGCAAGCGCGCCAGCGCCTCGCGCACCTGGGTACTGGCGTAGTTGCTGACAAACAGCGGCGATAGCGTCCCGAGCGGCGAATAAAGGCTCACGCCCATCAGCAGGTTCGTTGCCCGTTTGCGCACCTGCACGCCGTTCTGCTGCACTTCGGCAGGAAGCTGCGCCACTGCCTGGGAAACGCGATTCTGCACATCAATCGCCGCTAAATCGGCATCGGTACCGGCAGCAAAAGTCAGGCTCAGGCTGTAGGTGCCTTCATCGGAGCTGGTAGATTCCATATACAACATATGGTCAACGCCGTTGAGCTGAGTCTCCAGCGGCGCGGCAATGGCTTGTGCCACGTCCGCCGCGCTGGCGCCCGGCCAGCTGGCGCTAACGTTGATGACCGGCGGCGTAATCTGCGGATATTGCTCGACCGGGATCAGCTTTAGCGATACCGCGCCGATAAAAGTCATCAGCAGCGCAATCACCATCGCAAAACGCGGGCGACGGATAAAAAACGTCAACATCCCTTCCCCCTCTTTAGTTGAGCAGCTGAACGGCTACGCCATCACGCAGGCGCTGGGCGCCTTCCGTCACCACGCGCTCGCCCGCATTAATACCTTCCACCACCGCAAACTGCTGCCCCTGCTGGCCGCCTGGGGTGATACGGCGCATCGCTACGGTGTTGTCCGCCGTCATTACCCAGCAGTAAAAGCCCTGCGCGTCCTGCTGCATCGCAGATGCCGGGATCATCGGGCTTTGCGCAAGCTGCTGCGGACGAAAGAAAATCGCCACGTTAGCGCCGGGCAGCAGACGGTGCCGCGGGTTTGCAAATTCAGCACGCAGCGCCACGCTGGCAGTGCGGCTATCAATGCGGTTATCGACGGAGGTCAGTACACCGTTTTGCCGCTGCCCATCAACATCGACCTGCGCTATCCACGCCTGCTTCAGCGCGGCAATATCCGCATGCTGGCCCGCTTTGTCGAAAAAGGCGGTTTCATCGAGTGAGAAGGCGACGCGAATCGGATCAAGCTGGACCACGTCCACCAGCACGCCGCTGGAGGGATTGACCAGGCTACCGACGTGAAACGCGCTATGGCCGACGCGTCCGGTGACCGGCGAAGTTATACGGGTGTAGCCGAGCGTAATTTGCTGGGCGGTAATGCGCGCCTGCGCCTGCTCCACGGCGGCGGCGGCGACATCACGCTGCATCTGGGCGGTATCCACGTCATTGCGGCTGATCGAGTGGTTATTTTTTAGCTGCTGGTAGCGGCTTAACAGCTGCTGGGCCTGACGGAGCGAAGCCTGCGCGCTTCTCAGCTCGGCCTGCGCCAGCGCCAGCGCGGATTTGGGCTGGGCGTCATCAAGGGTAAACAACAGATCGCCTTTATTGACGTACTGCCCATCCTGAAAATGGCGCTGCACGATCGCCCCTTCAGTACGGGCGCGAATATCAACGGAGTGGATGGCCTCAACGCGACCAGAAATTTGCCGCTCGTTGGCATGCGGCGCTTGCTCAACGGTGGCAACGCGCACCGGAATCGCCGGAGCGGCGGCAGTCGTCAGGGCGTAGCCTGCCAGGCCGCAGGCCAGCAAGGCGGAGCGGATGATCTTTTTCATGGGGGGAATTCCTTACGACGATGCGGCGTCCCTCCTCCCGCAGGAGAAGGGACACCGGACGAATCAGACAGACTACGCGGTTTTGCGGAAACGGCGGGTCAGGCGTTTCTCAACTTCGACCACCAGGAACATCGCAATACCGATGACCAGAGTGATGAACCAGTAGCGCAGCGGCAGCCCTTCGGTGCCAAACATCGTCTGCATCACCGGTACGTAGATGATGACCAGCTGCATCAGCAGCAGCACGCCGCTTACCAGCCAGATGCCTTTGTTACGCAGCAGCCCCATGTTCAGCGAGAAGCTGTCGCTGCTGCGGCAGTTAATCATATAGACCCACTGCGCGGTCACCAGCATCTGCAGCAGCACGGTGCGGATAAACTCCGGGCTGTGGCCGCGCGGTGCCAGCCAGGCCTCAAGAATAAAGGCGGCGACGGCAATCATCGTGCCGACGAAAGCGACGCGCCAGACGGCAAAAGCGTCCATCACGTGCTGGCCGGTTTTACGCGGCGGGCGGTTCATCGCGTTGCGCTCGGCAGCTTCAAAAGCGAGACCGAAGGAGAGCGTGGCGGAGGTCGCCATGTTCATCCACAAAATCAGCACCGGCGTCAGCGGAATAATGTTCCCCGCCAGCAGGGCGATGATAATCAGCAGCCCCTGCGCCAGGTTGGTCGGCATAATAAACAGAATGGTTTTCTTCAGGTTGTCGTAGACCCGACGCCCCTCTTTGACCGAACTGGCGATGGTGGCAAAGTTGTCATCGGTCAGAACCATGTCGGCGGCCTCTTTGGTCACCTCGGTTCCTTTGATACCCATAGCGATGCCGACGTCGGCCTGACGCAGCGCCGGAGCATCGTTGACGCCATCGCCGGTCATGCCAACCACTTCACCGTTATCCTGCAGCGCTTTCACCAGGCGTAGCTTATGCTCCGGGCTGGTGCGGGCAAAAATATCGTACTCAACGGCGGCTTTCGCCAGCTCGGCGTCATCCATATGCTCCAGCTGATAGCCGGTCATCGCCTGACGGCTGTTAGTAATCCCCAGCATTTGGCCGATGCTCATCGCCGTCTGCGGGTGGTCGCCGGTAATCATCTTCACGCGGATCCCCGCATTCTGGCAGGCGTGGATAGCGTCAATCGCTTCCGGGCGCGGCGGGTCCATCATCCCGGCAATGCCGAGGAAGACCAGACCTTCGCGGAGATCGTCGTGGGTCAGCGTGGTGCTGCCAACGTTAGCCGGTTTGTAGGCGGCGGCAACCATGCGCAGGCCCTGGCGGGCAAAGCGCGCCATTTCCTCTTCCCAGTACTGCGGCTCGAACGGTACCGCGCCCTGCTTGCTCATCTGCTGGCGGCACATGGCAAAAATCACGTCCGGCGCGCCGGTAATCAGCACCCGCTCGACGTCACCCATTTTCTGATGGGTCGCCATGTACTTGTACTGCGAGTCGAACGGAATTTTCGCGACCAGGCGCGCGTCAACCGGATCCAGCTGCGCTTTCGCCGCCAATACCTTCAGTGCCCCTTCGGTCGGCCCGCCGGTAATGCCCCACAGGCCGCGCTCGTCCTGAATCATCTGGCTGTCGTTACACAGGTCGATGGTACGCAGGTAGGTTTCCAGCACGCTGCCCGCTTTAATCTGCACCGGCTCATCGCTGCCTTCCAGGCAGATGTTGCCCTGCGGCTCGTAGCTGTCGCCTTCAACACGGTAGCAGCAATCAGCAGTGATGATCGCTTTGACGGTCATCTCGTTCATCGTCAGGGTGCCGGTTTTATCCGAGCACACCACGGTCATTGCGCCCAGGGTTTCCACCGTCGGCAGCTTGCGGATAATCGCCCGCTGACGCGCCATCGCCTGTACGCCGAGGGAGAGAATAATCGAGATAATCGCCGGTAAACCTTCCGGCACGGCGGCAACCGCCAGGCTAATCAGGGAGAGCAGCAGCTCACCGAGA
The DNA here is from genome assembly GCF_003261575.2 of Klebsiella huaxiensis. Taxonomy (GTDB): domain Bacteria; phylum Pseudomonadota; class Gammaproteobacteria; order Enterobacterales; family Enterobacteriaceae; genus Klebsiella; species Klebsiella huaxiensis. The sequence goes on from NZ_CP036175.1 coordinate 4,334,770, forward strand.
GGAATGTCGCGCAGCGCCAGGCTGAAGACGAACAGCGCGGCCATCATCGCCAGGATAATGACGAAAATCGCTTTGCCGAGCTTGTCCATCTGCACCAGCAGCGGCGTGCGGTGCTTCTCAATGCCCGCCATCATTTGGTTGATGTGACCGAGTTCGGTCTCCTGACCGGTAGCGGTCACTACGCCAACGCCGCCGCCGGCGCTGATGGTGGTGCCGGAGAACAGCATATTCGTGCGATCGCCCAGCGGCAGTTCACCTTCCAGCGCGTCGGTGGTTTTATCCACAACCGTCGACTCACCGGTCAGAATCGCTTCTTCCACCCGCAGATTGTGAGTTTCAATCAGGCGCATATCGGCAGGCACACGGTCTCCCGCGCGCAGAATGACGATATCGCCCGGAACCAGGTCGCGGGTCGGGATGGTTTCATGCTTACCGTTGCGCTGCACGCGGGCGTCGCTGGAGAGCATATTGCGGATGCCCTGTAGCGATTTTTCAGCATTGCTCTCCTGGATATGGCCGATCAGGGCATTGATCACCGTGACGCCAAGGATAACCAGGGTATCAACCCAGTGGCCCATTACCGCCGTGAGCGCGGCAGCAGCCAGCAGGACAAAAATCAGTACGTCGTTAAAATGGGCGAGAAAGCGCAGCCAGGCGGGCTTGCCTTTCTTCTCTGGTAACGCATTCGGGCCGAAAGTCTGCAGGCGCTCGGCGGCTTCAGCGGAGTTCAGTCCGCTGGTATGGCTGTTTTTCTGCGCCAGCACCGCATCAACGGTCTGCTGATATGCCCGGCGTGGCGCGGCATCCCCTGAGGGGGTGGTATTATTAGTTTTGATCATTTTGGTCAAAATATATCTCCCTTAAAATTCCGTGAGGCGGAAAGCCTGGAATCATTCCGGGCCAATGAGAAAATTAAAAAACAGGCGGGAGATAATTTGAGCTTGCGCAATATTTAGTCTCTCGCAAATACAAAATTTGTGGTAAGTTAATTCTATAAAACAATAATTGCAAAATATTAATAAACCAAAACTAAACGAGGTCTACTATGTTTGGAATCTACCGCGGACGCCGTCTGGTGCTTTACATCTTGCTGGCCATTATTATCGCTACTCTGGTGGGATATAGCACCTATACTTTTGTAAAAGCGCTGGCTTAATAATGACGTTAATTTACAGTCCGGTGTAATTAATTTAATCACAAATATGCCTAAATTAATTAACATGGGAATGAAAGAGGATTATTATAAATAATACTTAAGGCGTAATTTAATTCCCTGCGAAACTATATTGCATTGATTCAGTTTTTACCGGACAATATGTTTTTAACTGATGATTAACAAATAATGAAACATCCGCTAGAAACGCTCCTCAGCGCCGCCGGCATTCTTCTGCTGGCGTTGATATCCTGCCTGCTGCTGCCAGCACCGTCTCTTGGCCTGACGCTGGCGCAAAAGCTGGTTGAGATGTTCCACCTGATGGATCTCAACCAGCTTTATACGCTGATCTTTTGCCTGTGGTTCTTAGCGCTGGGCGCTATTGAGTATGTGGTGTTGCGCTGGGTGTGGCGTCGCTGGTTTTCCCTTGAGCGTTAAGCCGGTCAAGTCACGCATACCGTTGACCAGCGCCTCGCACCAGGCAGCGTAATCATGACCGCTGGACGAGGGATGGAAGCTCACCGCATAGCCCTTCTCTCTCAGTACCTGCTCAAATTCGAGGGTATTGGCATAAATGCCACCGTCCGGCCCACTGGTTTCGAATTTACCCGCCTGTAGCCAGAAACGTACCGGATAGCGCGGCGATTGCTGGTACTGCCGCGTCAGCCAACTGGCCTCTTCTCCTTTCGGTGCCCACCAGTACGACCCGGACAAGCTCAGCACGTTGCCAAACTGTCGCGGATAGCGCATCGCCACCCAGGATGCGGCCAGCCCGCCGTAGCTGGAGCCTGCAATCACGGTTTTTTGCCGGGTCAGGCTGAGCCCCTGCCGGTTCAGCCACGGCAGCAGTTCATGAGCCATAAAATCGGCGAAGTGGGGGTTTGGCGGCAGCTCTTTTGCCCGTCGCGTATGATCAAGGCTATCGATAAACACCACGTTAATCGGCGGCAGTACATGGCTGGCGATCAGGGAGTCCAGCACGTTCGCGAAGCGGTACTCGTCCTGGTACGTTTTGCCATCGAACAGCATCAAGGTCCAGCGCGCGGGCTGCGGCAAACGCGGACGGTAAATCATCACTTCTCGTGTATTTTGCAGGAAGTCGCTACGTAGCTGGTGGCGGGTTAAGGTGCCGTAGCGCAGCGGCTGCGTCATACGTTGCACCGAGCAAAAACGTGCAGGATTAAGCGCCAGCAAAGAGTAGCGACTCCAGCGATCCTGGGCAGCGTTGACGCTGTTGGGGTTGAGCGGATCGGCCTGGGCGCTGACCAGAATCGCTCGCCGCTGCTCCCGCGCGCTGCCCGCCACCTGCGGCACATCCGGAGCCAGCTTATATTGCATTAGGGTATCGGCGGGCACCACGTAGCTGCGAAACCAAACATCGGAGTCGCCGAGGCGAAACAGCGGATCGTGATCTCCCGCCGGAGACCCCAGAATAAACACGTTCTGGCTCGCCCCGCGCCACAGGAAAGTCACTCGCTTATGGCTGACGTCCACCGGTTCCACCATGGGCGTTCCTTCCAGTTCACGCTCCTGCCAGAAATTCGCCGTTGAACCTCCTGCCGCCAGCTCGCGCTTAAGCTGCTGCAGACGCGGACTGACCGGATCCAGCGCCTGTGTTTTTGCCAGCGCGGTAGTCTCTCGCATCTGCCATTGAAAACGCCAGCGCGCGCCCTCTTCACCGTGCAGTACCAGTGAGGAGGCACGGTTTACCGGCAGAGAAAATAGCAAAGTTTGTTCTCCATCTGCCGGGCCGCCTGCCAATAGCGTGCGCAGGCGACGATTGTTCTCATCCAGCAGTCGGGCATCGGTGACGCCGGAGAGAGTCGCCGCAACATAGTTCTCACCCAGCTTTGGCAGGTCAAAACAGACCTCGCCGCTGGCATCAAACTTCCCCTGCAGTTCACCTTGTAAAGAAGGTGATTCACAGTTCATCGCCGCTGCCGGTAAGGCACTCATGCCAATTAGCAGGCCGCTCCACGCCGTCTTCATTGCCCGATATTTCCTTGTAAAAATTTGTTAATAACGCTAATGCAAATAATAACTATTTGCAATAACATTGACACCGTTAATGACAGCCGCTGGACGATTCATCACGAAGATGGCGGTTTTTTTGATGGCGACTTAACCAAGGAAAAATCATAAAAATGTTTAAATATAATAAGATAACAGCACTCTGGGCCGCGAGCCTCGCGGTATCCACCTTCGGCGGGCAGGCGCTGGCGGCGGAGGAAACGATCGTTGTCACCGCAGGCAACGGCGAAGATCCAACAGCGCCGCTAAAGGGAATTGTGGCAACAAAGACGCTGTCGGCGACGAAAACTGCCGCAGAGATCGTCAAGACGCCGCAGTCGGTATCGGTGGTCACCCGCGATCAAATGCAGGCGCTGGATGTCACCTCGGTTTCCCAGGCGCTGCGCTATAGCGCGGGCGTCTTTACCGAATATCGCGGAGCCTCTAACCGCAACGACGAAGTTTTCGTACGCGGCTTTAGCTACGTGCCCAAATTCCTCGATGGCCTGAGCTACGGGGCCACCGCCTCCTCGCAGACCGGGACTTTCGACCCGTGGCTGCTGGAGCGCGTTGAGCTGGTGCGCGGCCCGGCCTCGGTGCTGTTTGGTCAGGTGAACCCTGGCGGGCTTATCAGCATGACCAGCAAACGCCCCACCAGCCAGCCGATTCATGAAGTGCAGTTCCGTACCGGCAATAACAACCTTGCCGAAGGGGCTTTCGACTTTGGCGGTCCGCTGAGCGATGACGGCCACCTGCTCTATCGCCTGAACGGGATCGCCCGCACCCAGAATAATCAGATAGATGACTACAAAGAGACACGGATGGCCATTGCCCCGGCACTGACCTGGTATCCTAACGACGCCACCCGCTTTACCCTGTTAACCAGCTACCAGAAAGACCCGGATGCCGGTTACCGTAACTTCTTGCCGCGCTACGGCACCGTGGAAAGCGTCGACGGAAGCTATATTCCGCGCGATTTTAACGTCAGCGACCCTAACTACAATCAGTCGTGGCGCGAACAAACGATGATTGGTTATGAATTCGAGCACCAGCTAAACGATACCTTCACCCTGCGGCAGAACGCCCGCTACGCGACCATCAAACAGAAGTACCGCTATCTGGTTTATACCACCAGCGCAGCCAACAGTTCCGTGCTCTCGCGCCGCGCCCAACATGAAGAGCGCCAGACCGATGAGTTTGGTATTGATAACCAGCTTGAGGCGCAGTTTGCCAGCGGCCAGGTGGCACATACGGTGATTGGTGGTCTGGATTACAAAACCAGTAAAGATAAACAGTACCTCGGCCGCGCCGGCGGCTCACAGTACGATATCGACTGGCGCAGTCCTTCTTACGGCGTTAGCGTTGATGAAAGCACCTTCAGCACCGCCAGCGATGAGCAGCAAAATCTCGACCAGGCGGGAATTTATCTCCAGGATCAGCTGAGCTGGCAAAATTGGGAGCTGCTGGTTTCCGGGCGCTACGACTGGGCAGAAGTACGCACCACTGATTTTACCGACGCCAGCAGCACCCAGCAGAATGACAACAAGTTCACCTGGCGTACCGGGTTGCTGTACGCCTTTGATTTCGGCCTCTCGCCCTATATCAGTTACAGCACTTCGTTCGAACCTAATCTACAAACCAACCGCGCGCCGGGCGTCGGGCCGTTCGATCCAAGCGAAGGCAAGCAGGTAGAAGTGGGCCTGAAATATCAGCCGAACCCAAACGCGTTAATGACCCTCGCGCTGTATGACCTGACGCAGAGCAACGTCGCCACCTACAACAGCGCGGCCGGATGGTTTGAAAATAGCGGTAAGGTTCGTTCGAAAGGGGTGGAAGCCGAAGCGCACGCAACGGTCTTCGATAACCTCAACCTGATTGCTTCTTATACCTACACCGATGCGGAAACCGTCAATACCACCGTGGTCGGCACCGAAGGGAAAACCCCTGCGCGCATTCCAACCCATATGGCCTCAGCGTTCACCAGCTATACCCTGCCGGACGGCGCGCTAAAAAGCCTGACGGCGGGCGTTGGCGTGCGCTATATCGGCACCAGCTATGGCGATGCGAAAAACACCTTTAAGGTTCCGGCGGTGGATTTGTATGACGCAATGGTGAGCTATGAGTTAGGCGAATTAAGCTCAAGCCTGAAAGGGGCGAAAGTGCAGTTCAACGTCAACAATATTGCGGACACCAAATACGTGGCCTCATGCGCCAGCGATAGCGCCTGCTTCTACGGCATTGGTCGGACGGTGACGGCAACAGTGAATTACGCCTGGTAAGAAAAGTGTCCGCCGGTCTTCCCCCGGCGGACACTTTTCAGTGGGCGCGGCTGTGATTTTCTTTACGGTAGGCACCCGGAGGCTGGTTAAACGTGCGGGTGAAAATGCGGGTAAAGGTTTGCTGCGAGTCAAAGCCGTATTTCAGGCAAATATCGTAAACTCGCTGATCGGTATCGCGCAGATCGCGCGCCGCCAGCAGCAGCTTGCGCTCGCGAATGTAACGCCCCAGACTCTCCCCTTTGTACTGTAAAAACAGTCGTTGCAGATGCCATTTCGAGTAACCGGCATGGCGCGCAATATCGTCAATACGTAGCGGTTGATGCAAATTATCATCAATCCACTCGACGATCGTATCAATGACCTGAGCGGAAATAGTCATATGTCCTCTCTCCTCCTGAACCACTCTCATCGTTACCGCCACCAGGCGTTAAATGATTGCGTTTTATCCGCGACCCAAACCGGCTCACCCAACATTGGCGTCAGCAGTCGCCACGGCCGCCCTGTACTGGCCTCCGCCAGCCTTTTATACGGATCGTCCCATGTATGTTTTGCCAGCACGAAGCGCCCGGCGTGGCCCGGCAGCACCGCACGAGCGTGTAAATCGTCAGCGGCCTGCGCCGTCTCTTCCGGCATCATGTGGATGTACTTCCAGTCCTGGTCGTACTGACCGTTTTCCATAATCGCCAAATCCACTTCACCGAACTGCTCGCCGATGGCTTTAAAGTGCGGGCCGTAGCCGCTATCGCCGCTGTAGTAAATTTTCTGCTGCGGAGTGACGAACATAAAGCTGGCCCACAGCGTCTGGTTACGCTTGAGGCCGCGGCCTGAAAAGTGGCGCGCGGGCAGCGCGTGAACCGTTAGCTCATCACTGACCTGTACCGATTGATTCCAGTCCACTTCGCTAATAATGGCGCTATCGACGCCCCAGTAGCGCAGATGCGAGCCAACGCCCAGCGGCGTTACCACGTGCTTGATTTTCGGCATCAGCGCTTTGATGGTGGCGTAGTCGAGATGGTCATAATGATCGTGCGAGATAATCAGCAGATCGATATCCGGCATTCCTTCAGCATGCCACGGGTAATCCCCGGCAAAAGCCTTATTAATAAAGGAGAACGGTGCAGCATAGTTGCTAAACACCGGGTCAATCAGGATACGTTTACCGGCCAGTTGCAAATACCAGGAGGAGTGCCCGAGCCAGACCATGGTGTCCTGCCCTAACGGCAGACTGGCCAGATCGGTTTTCACCAGCGGTAGCGGCTGGGCCGGTCTGGCGTTTTCGCGTTTGGCGACAAGAAACTCCCACCACGCGGCCAGCATATTTTTTTGCCCGGTAAACCCAGGCGTCGGCAGCTGGTTGTGAAACTGGCCGCCATAATAGTGAGGGGACTGTTCCACCACGCTGAGCTGTGCGCCCTGCGGCGCCTGACCAAATCCGGCATTTAACACAAACGGCAAAGTTGTTGCTGACGCTAATAACATGATGGCGACCACGCTGAAGATGATACGGTTCATATCCTGACCTGGCGAAATCCTCCTTCCTGGAGGTTTTTGTTATAAGGCTTGATTATGAGTGAGTAAGCACTCATTATTAGGAAGAAGCTGAAAGTCGTCAAGACGATTTTCAAATTTTGACAGACGGCGTTGCAGTGCCCATGTCAGGCATGCTTAGATCAGGTTTTTATAACGTGTGAGGTAAAGTGTAGTGGCTCGTCCTAAGAGTGAAGATAAAAAGCAAGCGTTACTGGAGGCCGCAACTGCCGCCTTTGCCCAATCGGGAATCGCCGCCTCAACCTCCGCCATCGCCCGCAGCGCCGGGGTTGCTGAGGGGACGCTGTTTCGCTATTTTGCCACCAAGGACGATCTGCTCAACGAGCTTTATCTCACTATCAAATCGGGTTTAGTTCAGGTGATGGTATCTAGTCTTGTCCCAAACGAAACCCGCCCGAAAGAGAATGCGCGTAATATCTGGAACAGCTATATCGACTGGGGTATGCGCAAACCGATGGAGCATAAAGCCATACGCCGCATGTCCCTGAGCGAACGGATTACCGATGAAACGCGTACCCGGGTTAAAGAGATGTTCCCCGAGCTCAACGAGATATGCCAACTTTCGGTAAAACCCATTTTTCTTAGCGATGCGTATCGCACCTTTGGTGATGCGCTATTTTTGTCACTGGCAGAAACCACTATCGAGTACGCCAGCAACGATCCGCAGCGTGCCAGGGAACTCATTGCATTAGGCTTTGAGGCAATGTGGCAGGCTCTGCATGAGGAAACTATCTGATGGACCATCTCTCGCTGCATCGACAAGCGCACCGTATCGCGCTGGAGCTTCCCTTTATCGAACACTGCTGGCCGTTTGGCCCGGAGTGCGATGTGTTTAAAGTCGGCGGGCGGATTTTTATGCTGACGATGACGGCGCACGGCCGCGCGTTGGTCAACCTGAAGTGCGACCCGCAGAAATCACTGCTTCATCAGGAGATTTACCGCAGCATTGAGCCTGGCTACCACATGAACAAAAAACACTGGATCTCCGTGGTTCCCGGAGAGGATATCAACGAGGGCCTGCTGGCTGAGCTGATTAATGATTCGTGGAACCTGATAGTCGATACACTCAGTAAAAAAGAGCAGCAACGCCTGCGCCCGGGTTGATTTTCAGCGCAGCGCGATAAGTGTTATCGCATTTTTGCCCCTTATCATTTCCCCAACATCGCTGTACTCTTCCTGCACGAAACGCACCCGCAAGGGGTTGTAAACAGTGAGGAAGAGTATGGATATCGTATCGGTTGCCTTAAAGCGCTACTCCACCAAGGCATTTGACGCCGCTAAAAAACTGACTGCCGAGCAGGCGAAAAACCTGAAAACGCTGCTGCAGTACAGCCCGTCAAGCACCAACTCCCAGCCGTGGCACTTTATCGTTGCCAGCAGCGATGAAGGTAAAGCGCGCGTCGCTAAAGCGGCGAGCGGCACCTACGTCTTTAACGAACGTAAAATTCTCGACGCGTCCCACGTGGTGGTTTTCTGCGCGAAAACCGCAATGGATGACGCCTGGCTTGAGCGCGTGGTGAATCAGGAAGAGGCTGATGGCCGTTTTGCTAATGCTGAAGCCAAAGCCGCGAATCACAAAGGTCGCACCTTCTTTGCCGATATGCACCGCAAAGACCTGCACGATGACGACCAGTGGATGGCGAAGCAGGTTTATCTGAACGTTGGCAATTTCCTGCTTGGCGTTGCGGCAATGGGTCTGGACGCGGTGCCGATTGAAGGCGTTGATTTCGCGATTCTCGATGCCGAGTTCGACCTGAAGGCCCAGGGCTACACCAGCCTGGTGGTAGTGCCTGTCGGCCATCACAGCGTTGAAGATTTCAACGCCGCCCTGCCGAAATCCCGCCTGCCGCAGGCAACGACGATCACCGAGATTTAATTCTCTGGTTTTTTTACGCCAGGGTAATCCCCGGATTGCGGCTGTCGCCTTATCCGGGCTACAAAACCACCGACTGTACGAATCCGTAGCCCGGGCAAGGCGCGTCGAGCGCCGCCCCCGGGGATAGACCGCAGTATTTTGCAGCCACCTTAACTACCGCTCCCCTGCGTGCCAGATGCGCTCCGCATAGCGGCCAATCACCGCCAGCGAAACGGCAAGGATCAGGAAGAACACCACCTTGTGCATCCCGTCCCAGAAAAACTCGAAGAAGCGGGTATAGAGGTTGATAGCCAGGAACGTCAGGCCGAAACCGCGCAGCATGCCATCATCGTTTTTCAGACTGATATAAATACAGATCCCTGCCGCTGCAGCGAACAGCAATCCCCATGGCAACAGCTGTCGTTGCGACATGCTGGACCAGCTATCCAGATCGTAATTACCAAAAATCGACAGGATCCACAGAGCGATAAACAGATACGTCAGACCCATCACTTTGCTGACGGTAAACAGCTGGCGCTCGCGTAAATATTTCTGTGCGCCATAGCAGAGCGCGAGCAGCGCGCCGCCGAACAGCACAAAGCGGATCGGATAGCTCATGCCCAGCCAGTAGGCCCCCCATCCCGAGACGTAGCCGGTTTCCGCACCAAACCAGTTACCCAACGACAGCAGGAAAAAAAGCCATACCAGCCCAGAGCGGGCAAAGAAGCCAATCGCGCCGTAAATCACGCATCCGGCCAGGAACAGCGGCGCGATATGGCCGCTGCCGGTATCCAGGCGCTCACCCAGTTGCCATAGCGCCACGGCGGTAAAGACTACGCCAAGAAACAGAATCGCTTCGGTACTGTAGTGCCACTGGGTTTCCCGCCGCTGGCGACGAAATCCCCAACCGTAGCAGGCCGCCGCGAGCAGCGTGGGCAGAATTATCCGCGTCAGCGCCGAGCTGCTGAACAGGCTAAGTAGATACTCAATCAGGTCGCTGTCAGCAAACAGGCTGCCCAGCGCCACCAGCACGCAGGCCAGCGCGGTCCAGAAAGCGTAGCGGCTCAGACGCTGCCAGTCGAAGGGTGAAACGTGCAGCGTTTGCGCCAATCGCTGGCTATCTTCCGGTATTAACTCGCCGCTGTTCTGCCAGGCGTCCAGAGCACGCTGAATGATGCGTTGCTCTTTACGGGTAATATTCATAGGCATTCCTTGTCATTATTGTTTATCCAGCCACGCCAGCGCTTTCTCGGCTGCTTCATCCATCGGTAAATAGACCAGCAGGCGTGAGCCGTTGCGCGGGGCCGAATACCAGTACATCTGCTGCAAGCTAAAGCGTCCAAGTTGCGGATGGTTAAAGTTTTTCACCTGATTCTCCACTCCGCGCACTTCATAGCGCTGATGCCACAGTGCCTCAAACTCAGCCGAAGCGGCGAAAAAGCGCGCCAGTTTATTCTCCCACAGCGGGTCGCCGCGGTGCTCCGCCATCGCCGCGCGAAAGTAAGAGACAAATGTCGCCAGCACATCACGATTTTCGATCCGGCTGCGCCAGGTTTCATTGGTCAGGTACAGATAAATGCAGTTGCGATCCTCTTCCGGGATCGTGGCGAAGTCGATACCCATCAGCCGACAAAAGCTGTCGTTCCACGCCACAATATCGAAGCTCGGCTTCTGAATGCTGGCGGGCTGCGGCATCAGGCTATCAAGCATCCGCCGGGTACCGGGGCTAATGCCTTCGCATACCGTGATCTGAGTGGCCTCCGGCGGAGTCAGCCCGGCCAGTACAAACAGATGCCGGGTCTCCAGCGGGCTACACTGGAGCGCATTCGCCACCCCCACCAGCACCGCCTCAGACGGATTCACTTCCCGCCCCTGCTCCAGCCAGGTGTACCAGGTGACGCCAACATCCGCCAGCATCGCCACCTCTTCGCGACGCAGGCCCGGCGTGCGTCGCCGTCCGACGCGCGGCAGCCCCAGGCGCTGCGGGTCGAGGCTTTCTCGCCGGGCACGTAGAAAAGCCCCCAGTTGCTTACGGCTATCGTCGGGCACGATCGAAAGCGCTTCTCGTTGCGGCATCGTCGTCATAAAACCTCCAGCATGGTAGTACCAATACCAGTATAGACAGGAACTGGTACCCGTTTAAATTATCGGTGATGCTACGGCCATCCGCTGAATGACGCAATGGAGAGATCCGATGAATTCGTCTGCTGTTTCACCCGGCCGCGCCGGTTTATTCCTGCTGTTGACCGGCCAAATGCTGCCGTTGATCGACACCTCGATCACCAACGTCGCGCTGGATTCGATCACCCAATCACTGAATGCCAGCGCCACCCAACTGGAGCTGATTGTTGCGCTATATGGCGTCGCCTTTGCCGTCTGTCTGGCGATGGGCAGCAAACTTGGCGATAACTATGGTCGCCGTCATCTGTTTATGTGGGGCGTAGCGATTTTTGGCGTCGCCTCCCTGCTGTGCGGGATGGCAAATTCCATTCATACCCTGCTGGCGGCACGCACCTTACAGGGAGCCGGTGCAGCGCTGATCGTGCCGCAGATCCTCGCCACTTTGCATATCACCCTGAAAGGCACAGCCCACGCCCGGGCCATCAGCCTGTACGGCGGCATTGGCGGTATCGCGTTTATCGTCGGTCAGATGGGCGGTGGTTGGCTGGTATCGGCGGACATCGCCGGTTTAGGCTGGCGAAATGCGTTCTTTATCAACGTGCCAATCTGCCTGCTGGTGCTGGCTTTTAGCCCGCGCTACGTCCCCGAGACCCGGCGCGAAGCGCATTCGCGTATCGACTGGCAGGGCACTTTCAGCCTTGCGCTGATCCTCTGCTGCCTGTTGTTCCCAATGGCGCTGGGGCCGGAACTGCACTGGCCGTGGGCGCTCCAGCTAATGTTAGTCGCCGTGCTGCCGCTGCTGCTGTGGATGCGAGCCAGCGCGCTGGGCAAACAACAGCGCGGCGAACAACCGTTATTACCGCCCCGCCTGCTGAAGCTCACCAGCATTCGCTTTGGTATGGCCATCGCCCTGCTCTTTTTCAGCGCCTGGTCCGGGTTTATGTTCTGTATGGCGCTGACCATGCAGGCAGGCCTGGGGATGGCGCCATGGCAGTCCGGCAACAGCTTTATCGCCCTCGGCGTGGCCTATTTCATCTCTGCGCTGTACGCGCCGAAGCTGATTGCCCGCTACACCATGGGGCGCATCCTGCTGATTGGCCTGTCGGTGCAGATTGTCGGCCTGCTGCTGCTGAGCGCCACGTTTTATCACCTCGGAACCCAAACCTCTACTCTGGCTCTGGTGCCGTCCACAGTGCTTATCGGCTATGGGCAGGCGCTGATCGTCAATAGCTTTTACCGCATCGGAATGCGCGATATCAGCGCCTGTGACGCCGGGGCCGGGAGTGCGATTCTCAGCACCCTGCAACAGGCGACGCTGGGACTTGGCCCGGCGATTCTTGGTTCGCTATTTTTAACCCTCGCCCACCGCAGCGGCGGCGACTATCCGCAGGCGTTAATCGATTTTCTGGCGGTTGAGGTGGTGATGATGCTGATATTGGGCGCCATCGCACTATGCCTGCGCCATCATCTGAACGTGCATCCGGCGGTAGCGGCTTCATAATTCACATCTGCGTAACCTGCGATTTGCATAATAGTCATCCAGCGGTCATCATAACCGCTGGATGTAAAGGAGACGTTATGCAGGAATTAATATCGCAAATCGCCGCATTAGGCATCGAAATAACCCCCACCACTTCACTCATTATTATCTTCGGCATTATTCTTCTGACGGCAGTTGTCGTTCACCTTATTCTGCACAAAGTGGTGCTGCGTACCTTCGAAAAGCGGGCGCAGGCCAGTAGCCATTTGTGGCTGCAAATCATCACGCAGAACAAACTGTTTCATCGTCTGGCCTTTACCCTGCAAGGGATTATCGTCAACGTCCAGGCGGTTTTATGGCTGCAAAAAGGCAGCGAGGCTGCGGAAATACTCACCACCTGTGCGCAGCTGTGGGTGATGATATACGCGATGCTGTCCTTCTTCTCACTGCTGGACGTGGTGTTCAATTTATCGCAGAAATTCGCCACCGCCTCTCAGCTTCCGCTTAAGGGGATATTTCAGGGGATAAAGCTGGTTTGCGCGATTATCGTCGGCATTCTGGTTATTTCATTGTTGATAGGCCAATCCCCGGCGATTCTGATTAGCGGCCTCGGCGCAATGGCCGCGGTATTAATGCTGGTATTCAAAGACCCGATTCTCGGCCTGGTGGCTGGCATTCAGCTCTCCGCCAACGATATGCTCAAGCTCGGCGACTGGCTGGAAATGCCGAAATACGGCGCTGACGGCGCGGTGATCGACATCGGCCTGACCACGGTGAAGGTGCGCAACTGGGACAATACCATTACCACCATTCCAACCTGGTCGCTGGTGTCCGACTCGTTTAAAAACTGGAGCGGCATGTCCGCGTCCGGCGGTCGACGCATAAAGCGTAGCCTGAATATCGATACCACCAGCATTCATTTTCTTGATGAACAAGAGCAGCAGCGCCTGATTCAGGCCAAACTGCTGAAGCCGTATATGGATTCCCGTCATCAGGAAATTAGCGCCTGGAACCAGCAAAATGCGACCGATCAATCGGTGTTGAACCAGCGCAAAATGACCAACATCGGCACCTTCCGCGCTTATTTGCAGGAGTATTTACGCAATCACTCGCGCATTCGCAAAGATATGACGCTGATGGTGCGCCAGCTGGCCCCGGATGCCAGCGGTCTACCGATTGAGATTTACTGCTTCACCAATACCGTGGTGTGGGCAGAATATGAAAGCATCCAGGCGGATATTTTCGACCACGTGTTCGCGGTGGTTGATGAGTTCGGCCTGCGCATTCACCAGTCCCCCACCGGCAACGATATTCGTTCGCTGGCGGGAGCAGTATCTCAGTAAGGTTCTCAGGCACTGGCGCGGGGGATCACGCGCCAGTCCATCATCACCCGCTCAACGGCAGCGTCAGGATTGTCGATTCTTTTCATCAATAACGTCACCGCCGTGCGACCAATCGCGCGCGAGGGCTGCTCAACGGTGGTCAGCTGCGGCGAGACCACTTCCGCCAGTTCGGTGCCATCAAAACCAATCACCGCAATGTCTTCCGGCACCCGTAGTCCGGCCTGCGTAATGGCCCGCAGTGCGCCCGCCGCCAGTGAGTCAGAAACGGCAAATACCGCATCGGGCTTTTCGTCCAACGCCAACAGCTGTTCCATCGCCTTTTTACCGGCAGCGGCGCTAAGATCGCTGGCGTAGGTCACCTGCTGATAATCCAGCTCGCGAACGTGCAGCACGCTTTTATAGCCGCGCTCGCGCAGACGCGCGTAACGATAGCTGAGATCGTGATTTATTAAAGCAATGCGTTTTCGTCCGCTGTCGACCAAACGCGAAACCGCCCCCTGAGCCGCGTCGACGTCGTTAATGCCGACGCAGGAGATGCTGCCGTTATCAGCATATTCCGCGCACTGGACCCACGGCGCGTCGCCAATCATGGTGGTGAGTTCCGGCAGGCTGGAGAGCGCGTTCATGGTGATAATGCCGTCAACCATTTTGCCAGAAAGTAGTTGCAGGCCAGAGGTAGAACGCGCCAGGTCCGACCCGGAGTTACACAGCAGGATCCGGTAGCCGTGCTTTTCAGCCTCTTCTTCAATCCCCTTGACCACTTCAGCGCAAAAGGGATTCGCAATGTTAGAGACCATCACCAAAATCATGTAGCTACGAGCCGTTCGCAGCTGACGGGCCAGCAGATTAGGCTGATAGTTACTCTCTTTAATGGCCTGCAGTACGCGCTCGCGATTCTTCTCTTTGACGGTATCGCTATTATTTAGTACCCGCGATACCGTCGCCACCGAGACGCCCGCCAGGCGAGCGATTTTCTGAATTGACATAGAGACTGCATTTCCTGCAATAGACGTTATATTTCGCAGGCTATCATAATTCTCTGGTTCCTGCGGTCAATTACCCTTTCACCGCCGCCGGAAACGTCTCCACAAGCCATTCGACAAATACACGTAGCCGGGACGTAACGTGTCGATTCTGCGCATAAACAACGTGAAATGGATAAGGAGTTGGACGCCATTTGCTGAGTATTTCCACCAGTGTTCCGTTCGCCAGTTCATTTCTCAAAGAGTAAGAGAAGGTCTGCACAATACCCAGCCCAGCTTCCGCAGCCGCAATATGGGCATTGCTCTCATTTATACCAAGGTGATATTCCGTTTTGATCTCCTGGGTAATGCCATTGTCCTCAAAGCGAAATGGAAAGGCTCTTCCGCTGGCGGGAGACAAATAGCAGACAAGCCGGTGTCCGTTCTTCAATTCATCAGGATAAGCGGGAATACCGTAGAGCCTGAGGTAACCCGGCGTGGCGCAGGTCATTATCGTTGCTTCACCTATTTTGCGGGCGATAAGCGTCGAGTCGTCCAGCGGCCCACCTCGGATAGCACAGTCGATGTTGCCGCTGATAAGGTCCGTGGGGCTGTCAGCTACCGCCAGATCAATGCGGATATCCGGATAGGTCGCCATAAAGCCAGCCAGAAGAGGGATCAGAATATCGCGGGCGGTTGATCCTCCTACCGAGACGCGCAGATGGCCCTTTGGCTTATTGCGAGAAGCTCTAAATGAGGCGTCAATCTCGTCCAGGTCCTTAAGAATACGCACTGCTTTTTCATAGTACTCGCGCCCTTCCGGCGTGACGGTAATGCGTCGAGTTGTACGTTGCAGTAAGCAAACGCCAAGATGAGATTCAAGCTGTTGAATCGCTTTACTGAGGGTGGCATTGGGCATATTCAACGAGTCTGCGGCCCGGGTAAAGCTGTTGGCTTCGACAACGCGCGTAAAGACTTTGAGGGCTGAAAACCGATCCATTATTCGCTTTTTCCTGATAGCAGTCGGCGATTATTCATAGGTGTGAAGAGTGTTTTTCACATTACTACGTTTTTTGCACCCGTGGCTGAAGGTACAGTGACAACCGTACTTAGCCGCCAGGTTATCACTGTAAGTCGATGACTCAATTGGCATATTCATACTTTAGTTAAGGAAGTGCATCATGAGTAAAAAACTTTCGGCAAAAATCGCGTTAGTCACCGGCGGTAGTTCGGGTATCGGCCTTGCGTCAGCACAGGAGCTGGCAAATCAGGGTGCGACGGTGTACATCACCGGCCGCCGCCAGGAGGAACTTGACGCTGCGGTGGCGTTAATCGGTCCCGCAGCCAGAGGGATCCGTGCCGATGCCTCGATTTTAAGCGACCTGGATGGCGTGTTTTCGACCATTGCCAGCGAATCTGGACGACTGGACGTGCTTTTTGCCAATGCGGGCGGCGGCGACATGATGCCGCTGGGCGCCATAACAGAAGAGCACTTCGATCGTATTTTTGGCACCAACGTGCGCGGCGTGTTGTTTACCGTTCAGAAAGCCTTGCCGCTGTTGACGCAGGGTGCTTCCGTCATCCTTACGGGCTCTACGGCGGCGGTCAAAGGGACCGCGAATTTCAGCGTGTACAGCGCCAGTAAGGCCGCCGTGCGTAATCTGGCACGTTCATGGGCACTGGACCTGAAGGATCGCAGTATCCGCGTGAATGTGGTCAGTCCGGGGCCAGTGCGTACACCGGGCCTGGGAGGGCTTGTCGCGCAAGAGCAGCGCCAGGGACTCTTTGATATGCTGGCCGCCGACGTACCGCTTGGGCGCATTGGCGAGCCGGAGGAAGTAGGGAAAACTGTCGCTTTCCTGGCTTCTGACGACGCAAGCTTTATTAACGCATCTGAAATCTACGTTGATGGCGGGCTGGCGCAGATCTAAAAAATACGATACCTGAAGACCCCTGGATAAATGGGTCTTCGGGTGCTACCGTGCTATTTTTCCTGTACTCAAATTATCCAGAGTGCATATTCTAAATAATTAGGGATGATGTCATTAATGAAACTAAAAATAGCGATTATCGCATTCAGCTGTTCTCTTGCCGCTCTCTCCGGCTGCACCTCCTCAAAATCTTCGCCGGAGCGCCATGCTTACTATTTTGTCTCACACCGCACCGATTTTGTCGGCGGTAATTTCGCCACTAACCGTCAGGAAAATTACCGTTTAAATCTGCCAAACTTTACCGAGATATATGCTCAGGGCCAGAAAGACAAGGCGTCAGGCATGAGCGAAAACGATGCCCGCCGCACCGCTGATGCCATCAAGCAGCAGGCGGCGCAGGGCACAAAGACGCAGCACTCTTTCAACGGCAACGCTAGCGATAAGTGGGACAACGCAATGGAGGATAAAGACGCCGTGCTGTTCGGCAACGAGCTGTCCGGAGCGTATCTTGATGGCTATCATGGCGTGAAATAATTCAGCCGGTGCGCGAAATGCGCACCGCAGTCTCTCCCGTTACCTTGCCACCCTCACCCAGCGCTGCTGCTGATGGCTTTTCACTATTGCATCAATGATGTACATCACGTCCGCGCCCTCATAAAACGACGCAAAGCGCCGCGACCGCTCTTCCGGCATCTTTCCTGCACGAACCGCCTGATAAAAGCTCAGCATCATATTTTTAAACGCATCGGGCCAACCTTCGATATGCCCGCCAGGAAAATGAGCGCTGGCGGCGACCTCACCCTGCATCAGGCTTGGGTCGTCGCTCAGCAGCTGGTTTGGCCGCTGGCGATGCCCTATCCATAGACGCTGTGGTACTTCCTGATCCCAGGCCAGAGAGCATTGACTGCCGTTGATCTCTACCGTCAGGCCATTTTTTCTCCCGGCGCTCACCTGTGAGACGGTGAAGCAGCCTTTGCTGCCATCATCAAAACGGAACAGTACCGACCCCATATCTTCAGTATCGACGGGACGTTCTTCATAACGTACATCGTCACTATGCTGGCTAAAAGTGGCATCCCCGGCAACGGGCGCTTTGCGCGTCGGCCAGACGATAGACAGATCAGCCATCACCTCTACGATGCGTCGGCCGGTCATAAACTGCACCGTATCGCACCAGTGGGAGCCGATATCCGCCACCGCCCGCGATGCGCCACCCTGCGCCGAATCGACCCGCCAGTTATAGTCTGTTTCCAGCAGCATCCAGTCCTGGAGATAGCTGCCGTGTACGCCAAACAGCCTCCCGACATCGCCATTGCGCATCATCACTGCTGCCTGCTGCACCATCGCAAACTGGCGATAGACAAAACTAACACCGTGGACCACTCCTGCACGTTCTGCCAGCGCCACCAGTTCACGCGCCTCTTCCGGCGTCATGCACAGCGGCTTTTCAGAAAAGACGTGCAGCCCGGCTGAGAGGATCTGTCGGTTAATCTGCGCATGCAGATGGTTCGGCGTGCAGTTATGCACCACCTGCAATCCGGGGTGCGCCAACAATGCCTCAACGCTACCGTAGGCATTAGCCACGTTAAGCTGTCGCGCCTTCTGCTGCGCCATCTCCAGGTTACCGTCGCACAGCGCGACCACCTCAATATCGCCCACTCTGCGTAGCGCTTCCAGATGCGCCGGGCCAATAAACCCGGAGCCAATAATACCGACTTGAATCATTTTGCCCCCTCCTTGCCTGCGGCAAAATCATCAAACGCCCGCCCGGAAACCGGGATGATATGACGACGGATAAACTCGCTGCCTTCACGCGCACCAACCTCTGCATCCTTCAGGCAGCATTCCCACTCCAGCACCGCCCAGCCGTCAAAATCGTATTCGGTAAGCTTGCTGAAAATCGTTTTGAAATCGATCTGCCCATCGCCCAGCGAACGAAAACGCCCCGACCGCTGCTGCCAGTTTTGATAGCCGCCGTAGACTCCACTGCGCCCGCTGCGGCGGAATTCCGCGTCCTTGACGTGAAACGCCTTTATTCGCGAGTGATAGATATCGATGTACGCCAGATAGTCTATCTGCTGGAGGTGCAGGTGGCTGGGGTCGTAGAGCATATTGCAGCGCGGGTGGTTATCAAGGCGTTGCAGGAAACGCTCAAAGGTCACGCCATCGTGGAGGTCCTCGCCGGGATGGATTTCGTAGCATAAATCCACGCCCTGCTCGTCGAATACATCAAGCAGAGGCCGCCAGCGCCGGGCCAGTTCGTCAAAAGCTTCATCCAGCAGCGGCTGGTTATGCGGCGGCCACGGATAAAAATAAGGCCACGCCAGCGCTCCGGAAAAGGTGGCGTGAGCTTTTAGCCCCAAACGCGCGGAAGCCACCGCTGCCTGACGTACTTTCTCCACCGCCCACTGCTGGCGCGCCCGCGGGTTACCGCGCAGCACAGCGGGAGCAAAAGCGTCAAAGGCCTCGTCATAAGCCGGATGCACGGCCACCAGTTGCCCTTCAAGGTGTGTTGAAAGCTCGCTGATCGCCAGGCCATATTCTGCCAGTATGCCGCTCACTTCATCGCAGTAGGTCTGGCTTGCCGCCGCCTGCTCGACATCGAAAATTGCCGGATGGTTGCAGGGGATTTGCAACGCCTGATATCCCAAACCAGCGGCCCACTGCGCTAGCCCTTCCAGCGTATTAAACGGCGCATGCGCGCCGATAAACTGCGCCAGAAAAATGCCCGGTCCCTTGATCGTTTTCATACCACCTCCTGAAAAATTAATGCTGCTCTTTATCGTTGTACTGGAAAGAGAAAAGGAAAATCAGTGCGATAACCGCAGCGGCCACCGCTGGGATCCACCAGAAAGTCACCCACGCCTGCGGTACCGCTTGTCCCGCGACCAGTTGGTTATATAGCGCGCCGGAAATCTGCGAGCCCAGCAACATACCGATGCCGTAGGTGAACATCACGATCATGCTCTGTGCCTGACCTTTGACCTTCTCGCCCGCCACGCGGTCGGTATAGATAAAGCCGACCACGAAGAAAAAGTCGTAGCACACGCCGTGCAGCAGGATGCCAAGATAAAGCAGGAAGCGCCCCTCTTCGCTAACGCCCAGCGCAAAGAAGGCGTAGCGCACAAACCACGCCGCCATGCCGATCAGCAACATGTATTTGACGCCCAGGCGGCGGAACAGCAGCGGGATCACCAGCATAAAGAAGATTTCTGACATCTGACCGAAGGACATGGCGGTGCTGACGTCCGCAACCCCGGCATCCGCCAGATAAGAGGCGGTATAGGCGTAGTAGGTGCCCAACGGAATAGAGATCAGCGTCGCGCACAAGGAGAAAATCAGGAAGTGGCGCGTTTTCAGCAGCGCGAAAGCATCGGCGCACAGCAGATCGCGAAACTGCACCGGGGTCCCTTTCGCCGGGGCCGGCGTGTGCGGCAGCGTCAGGCTATAAATCGCCAGTACCACTGAACACAGCGCCGCGAGGGTGAAAATCCCGGTGGTATCGGAAATACCGGTCACGCCGATGCAGATACCGGCGATAATCCAGCCGATAGTGCCGAAAACGCGGACCACCGGAAAAGTCTTGTCGACGTTCGCCAGGCTGTGGAACGCAATATTGTTAGTCAGCGCCAGCGTCGGCATATAGCACAGGGTGTAGCCGAACAGCAGGCCAATCAGCAGTGCACCGTTTTGCGCCACCAACGCCTGCGGCACAAACCACAGAATCACCGCCCCGGCCAGATGCATGACCGCCATTACCTTCTGCGAAGCAAAGAAGCGATCAACCAGCATTCCCAGCACAAACGGCGAGAGAATCGACGCAATCGGCCCGGCAGAGAAAGCATCGCCAATCAGCAATGACATCTCATAGCGGGTCATCACCAGGCCCAGCGTGACCGACCAACTCCCCCAAATAAAGAACTGCATAAACATCATTAACGACAGCCGCGGCACCAGAAAACGGTGCGTTACGCGGACACTTTCACGACCTTCGGTTGTAGTTACCATTTTGACCGCCCCAATAAAGTAATCGATTACAAAATAGATTCAAAAGAAAAGTAATCGATTACAAAAAGAAGATCGCGGGGAAAATGCGCTAAGCGCGAAGAAGATCACAATAAAAGGCAATGTATACCCTAAATAATTCGAGTTGCAGGAAGGCGGCAACGCAGTGAATTCCCAGGAGCTTACTGAAGTAAGTGACTGGGGTGAGCGAGGAAAGCCAACGCACATGCAACTTGAAGTATGACGGGTATAGCCCCGCCGGACGGCGAGGCTGTCACGCCCTACGCCGGGCGGCGCAGAGTTTTAAAGGCCACAAACAGGAACAGGATCCACACCGGCAGCAGAATCGCCGACAGACGCATACCGTCGATCGTGCACATCAGCACCAGGATCAGCCCCAGAAAGGCGATGCAAAAATAGTTGCTGGCAGGCGACAGCAGCGCTTTAAACTTCGACTCACGCCCCTTGCGGCGCTGGGCAGCACGGAATTTCAGGTGCGCCAGGCAGATCATAATCCAGTTCAGCAGCAGCGTCGCCACCACCAACGCCATCAGCAGTCCGAGGGCTTTCTGCGGCAGCAGGTAGTTAAGCAGCACCACCAGCGAGGTGATAATCCCGGAAAGCATCAGGGAGTTGACCGGTACGCCGCGCTTGCTGACGCGAGCAAGAAACTTCGGCGCGTTGCCCTGCACCGAAAGGCCGAACAGCATCCGGCTATTGGAATAAACGCCGCTGTTGTAGACCGACAGCGAAGCCACCAGAATCACGAAGTTCAGCGCTGAAGCCACCACGTTACTGTCGAGATTATGGAAAATCATCACGAATGGACTACTGTCGGATTTGATTTCCACCCACGGATAAAGGGCCAGCAGAACTACCAGCGAACCGATATAAAACAGCAAAATACGGTACACCACCTGGTTAACCGCTTTCGGAATGCTCTTCTCTGGATTGTGCGCTTCGGCGGCGGTAATGCCGATAAGCTCCAGACCGCCGAAGGAGAACATGATCACCGCCAGCGACATAATCAGCCCGTGCCAGCCAGTGGCAAAGAAGCCACCGTGTTTCCACAGGTTATCGATTCCCGCTTTGCTGCCGCCGTGTCCGCCAAACAGCATCCACAGACCAAAGCCAATCATGCCGATAATCGCCAGCACCTTAATCAGCGCGAACCAGAACTCCGCTTCGCCGTACAGGCGAACGTTAACGAGGTTAACCGCATTGATAATAATGAAGAAGACGGCGGCCCAAATCCACGTCGGCACGTCCGGTAGCCAGTACTGCATGTAGATCCCGGCTGCGGTCAGCTCAGCCATCCCCACCAGCACAAACATCACCCAATAGTTCCAGCCGGAAAGAAAGCCCGCGAATGGGCCCCAGTATTTATAGGCAAAGTGGGCAAAGGAGCCAGAAACCGGCTCTTCGACGACCATTTCGCCAAGCTGGCGCATAATCAGAAAAGCAACGATCCCGGCGACGGCGTAGCCGAGCAGTACGGCCGGTCCCGCCATTTGAATCGCTGGCCCAATGCCGAGAAACAGGCCGGTACCGATGGCGCCGCCAAGGGCGATAAGTTGGATATGTCGGTTCTGTAAACCGCGGTGAAGCGTCGGGCCGCTTTCCTCTACGGCATCCGACGACGTTGACGCGTCTTTCACGTCGATCCCCTGTGTGTTTATATGAAGGGGCACCTTGTAACACTTATACCCGTCATACTTCAAGCCGCAGATGCCCTGGCTTCATACGTTCATTGATTTATCACAAGGGGCGAGCAGCCCTGCCCGCCCCAGCGTTTTGCTTAGAACTCGTAGCCGACCGAAACCTTGAACGTCCGCGGCTCACCGCGGAACAAATAGGTTCCACTGTCATCAGCTCCGGACCAGTAGTTCTCATCCGTCACGTTATCCACCCCCGCCCGTACCGTCATCTGGTTCTGATTCTCGTTAAGCGCCAGGCGATAGCGCACGCCGAGATCCAAGGTGGTGTAGCTATCAATCTTCTTGGTGTTCGCCTGATTGGCATACTGCGAACCGGAGTGGTTGAGGCGCGCGGTGGCGGTCAGACCGTCGATGGGCTTGATATCATACTCTGCGCCAAGCACCGCATAGAACCCCGGCACGCCAATCGCTGTTTTACCATCGTTGATGCCATCTTTGGTTTTCGACAGCTCGGCTTCCAGCCAGGTGGCGCTGGCGTTAAGACGCAGGCCATATAAAGGTTCACCGAAGATATTAAATTCAACGCCGCGGTTACGCTGCTCGCCGTCAAGACCATAGTGTTTCTTGCTGTCGAGGAATGCTGATGGCATTTTAATTTCAAACAAGGCTAGCGAGCCGCCAATACGGCCGAAATCTGCCTTCACCCCTACTTCGTTTTGTTTGGAGTGGATGATCCCAATACTTTCACCGTAGTTAGTGGCGGAGTTCGGTGCATTGCTGCCCGGCTGAAGAGCTTCGGTATGGTTGGCGTATAAAGAGATAACCTCCCACGGCTTGTAGACCACCCCATAGGTTGGCATCCAGCGACTGTCGTCATACGCATCGCTTTGCAGACCGGTGGTTTTGTCGTAGTTACGCACAACCACTTTTTGATGGCGCGCGCCAGCGGTAAACAGCAGCGTATCGTCCAGTACGCCGAGCGTATCGCTCAACAGCCAGCCCTGTGAACGAGTGCGGCCGCTGGTGAGCGGATCGTAATAGTCACCGCCGAAGGAAGAGTTAGCCGGAGGCGCAACCTGCTGGGTATTGTAAATATTGACCAGCGGGTTATCGGCAGCCTTAGACATCCGCCACGCGGTTTGGTCATTTTGAGTTTTCGCCGAATAGCCAACGTTCACTTTGTGCGAAACAAAACCGGTAGCGAACTCGCCGCGAATGCCGGCCATGCCGCTGGCGGTATCAATATAGCGGTTGGTATCCAGACGACCCGCCGTGGCGTTGCCTTCTCGATCGATAAGCTTCGAAGCGCTATACAGACCGATTTCATGGGCATGCTGAGCGCCCAGCGACGCATAGGCAGTCCATTTATCGACAATGTCGTACTCCATTCTCAGCATACCGAACTCATTTTCGATATCGCTGTAAGCCCATTTTTGCGTGTAGTTATGGGTATTGCCCGGCAGACGCGGGATAAAATCAACGGCTGAAATATTGATGCCCATCGGGCCGCCGTGGAACGTTTTCTTCTGATAGCCAAAATCAAAAGAGCTGCGCAAGCGCTCGCCGCGATAGTCGAGACCAATAGCGGCCAGAGTGGTTCTGCGCTTGTCATTCTCGACCGCCGCCTCGCCTTCACGATGCACCAGGTTCACCCGCGCGCCGAACTGGTTATCGTCACCAAAGCGACGGCCTAAATCCAGCGAACCACCGACCTGAGAATCAGAGGTATAGTCCACGCCAACGTTGGCGGTCGGGGTATCTTCCGCACGCTTCGGCTCCAGGTTAATCATCCCGCCGACGCCGGAGCTGGCGGCACCATTGAGCAGGGCGTTCGCGCCTTTAAAAATCTCAACCCGCTCCAGCATAGCGGTATCCATCACCTGACGCGGCACCACGCCGGACAGGCCGCTCAGGGTCATATCATCGCCATCGAATTTGAGTCCGCGAATACGATAGGTCTCGGCATAGTTACCGTAGCCCTGCACCGGCTGAACTCCGGCATCGTTGCTCACCACGTCGGTAATGGTTTTTGCCTGCTGATCCTGAATCAGCTTCGAGGTATAGCCGATGATGCTAAACGGAACGTCCATCGCATTTTGTTCACCGAGCATCCCCAGACGGCCGCCGTTCGCTACCTGACCGTCCAGATAGGCAGGCACCACCAGATCGCCACCGGATTTAAAATCGCTGTCGGAAGTCGCCCGGACGACCATCGTTTCTTCTGTTTTTTTGCGTTCAGCGTCGTTTTCCGCCGCCGTGGCTGAATGGGTAATAGCGCCAATAGTCAACGCCAGCAGCGTTTTCCGTAGCGGGAAAGCCGAATAGTGAGAGGTAAGCATAATTTGTCCCATAGGTGATGAAAGTCAAACAAGGGGCCCGCCGTCGGGCCCAAATTTCTTATTTCGCGGTCAGGTCAATGCGGACAACGCTGTCCGGCCCTTTCGTCGAATGATCTTTGTTGAACGGCTGCTTAACGGTGACAAACAGCGTCTGGCCGTCAGCGGAAATCAGCAGGCTGTTAGGGTTAGCCGGAATATCCCACGACTTTTTCAGCGCGTAGCTGGTGCCATCGAGGCTGATAACTTTGCCAGATTCGCGCTGGGAGATATAAATCTCGTTGCGCTTAGGATTGAACTGCACCGCCAGCGAGTCGCCTACCTCCAGTTGCTTAATCACCTTACCGCTGTGAATATCGAGTACCAGGGTGGTTTTAGCTTTGGAGTTATCGGTGACGAACAGACGACCGGTGGCGCTATCTTCAGCAATGTTCAGCAGCAGCGCCGGTTTATCGCCCAGCGGCTTCCAGCGGTGTTCGATACGGTTATCGCGCGGGTTAATCACCAGAATTTCACCGCCGCCGTTTGCCGCGTACAGCCGTTCGGTTTGTGCGGAATAGTGCAGGCCGGTCATCCATTTGCCGGTATTTTTAATCCGCGTTTTCAGCTTCAGGGTGTCGGCATCGACCACCCAGATTTGCGCCGGATCGGCGACTGCGCCAACGTAAAGGGTGTTATTGAGCAGCAGGATTTGACGCGCACCGTACGGGAAACCTTCTTTATTGCGTTCGCTAAACAGCAGGCGTTTTTGGACTTTGCCGTTGGCCGTGTCGATAGCGCTAATGCCGCCATCCAGCGAGTTGGTGACAAACAGCGTACTGCCGTCAGGGCTGAGCTGTACGGCAAAGTTTTTCAGATCGGTGTGGGTCATGCCGATAGTTTTCAGGGTTGCCGGATCCAGCTTGTACACCGCGCCGCCCTGCACATCTTTAAAGCCTTCAGCGCTGGCAACGTACAGCGCATCGCCTTTCGGACTGAGTGCCATTTCATACAAGCCTTCCGCCAGCTCGCGTTTGAGCGGCTGTACGGCGGTTTCCGCTTTTTGTTCGACAACAGGTTGAGAAATGGGAGAGGTGTGAGTCGCGGCGCAGCCGCTTAAGACCGCAGAGATAGCCAGCGCCAACGCCGGGAGAGTGTATTTCATAAGATCAATCCTGAACAAAATCAATGATCCGATGGTGACTCCGCCGCCGATGTTCTCTTTTTCGGTCTTGCGTTAGCGAGCCCCACCCTACGCCTTCGAAGTTTCCCTGTGAGCAGTCACTGAGGCAGGTAGTTCCCTGAAAGCCTGCAAACAAAAAGAAGAATGAGAACTATACGCATTATCTCATCGTAATCAAGCCTGTCTTTTTCCGAATGGAAAAACGTTTCATTTTTCGGTGAAAGGTATTCAGAGCAGTGGTATTGGCTGAGGATGAGGAAAAATGGAATACAAAACGCTGATGGAAAAGCGCCGGAACTCGACAGATTCCGGCGTCGAAAACTACGCGCTGGCGGTATCCAGACGCGCCAGCTGTTCAGCGCGGAGGTTCAACGCAGCGGCACGGGCAAAGCTCTCCACCTGAGCGATACTGGTGGCGCTGGCAATCGGGGCCGTTACGCCTTCACGACTCATTAGCCAGGCTAGCGCGACTTCGGCAGGTTTAGCATTCTGTTGTTCCGCCACCTCAACCAGAGTATCGACGATACGCAGCCCGCGCGGATTGAGGTATTTACCTATGCCGCCGCCGCGCTGGCTTTGCGCCAGATCGGACTGCTGACGGTATTTACCGGTCAGGAAGCCAGATGCCAGGCTGTAGTAGGTCACCACGCCGATATCGCGGCTGATGCACAGGTCGCAGAGCGCGCCTTCAAAGGCCGAACGATGATAAAGATTGTATTCCGGTTGCAGCACCTGCCAGGCCGGTAGACCGCTTTTGCGCGAGACTTCCAGGGCGCTCGAAAGCTGCTGTGCATCAAGGTTCGAGGCCCCCATCGCGCGGATTTTTCCCGCCTGCTGTAAGGCCTGGAACGCGTCGAGGGTTTCGGCAACCGGGGTTTCCGGGTCCGGCCAGTGGGAAAAGTAAAGGTCGATATAATCGGTGTTCAGGCGGCGCAGCGAATCTTCCACCGCCTGCTGGATCCAGGCTTTTTTCAGTCCTTTATGGCCGGGAAGGCCTAAATCGGAACCGACTTTAGTGAAAATTTTCACCTTATCGCGCATGCCTGGCCGCGCCTGCAGCCAGCGACCGATAATGGCTTCGGACTCGCCGCCCTGGTTACCATCCGCCCAGCGGGAGTAAACATCCGCCGTGTCGATAGCATCAAAGCCGTGGTCTACAAACGCATCAAGAATGGCAAAACTGGTTTTTTCATCGATGGTCCAGCCAAAAACGTTGCCGCCAAACACCAGCGGGGCGATGGAAAATCCGGTTTTGCCCAAGGGACGTGTCATCATGCCGTTCACTCCTTATCGCTTATATTCAGTATCCTTCGGAACGCCGTGAGGGTCAGGAAAGGACAATTACGGGATAGTAAGAAAAGGAAGCTTGAAGCGGGCTTTCCGTGCCCGCTGAATGCATAACAACATTATGTCCCGGAATAGACATCAAAGCTAAAATATTTCCCTGCTAGCTTTTTATAGGTGCCGTCGGCGAGAATTTTGGCAATCGCGCCGTTAATTTCCTGACGCAGGGCTTCATCGTCTTTACGCAGACCAATCGCCGCCCCGGCGCCAAACAGCTTGTCGTCCTGCAAATGCCCGCCAACGAAAGCAAAATCTTTGCCCTGCGGCTGCTGCAGGAAGCTGTAGTCGGCCATCATCCCGGAAAGCACCGCGCCATCAATACGCCCGGACTCCAAATCCTGTACCACGCGATCCGCCCCCTGATAGGCAACAATATTGATTCCCGCCGTGCGCCAGTGCTGGTTGACGTACGTTTCCTGCGCCGACCCCTGCTCTACGCCGATGGTTTTGCCCTTCAACTGCTCGACGGTATTCCCGGCCAGCGTGTTTTTACGCGCCACAAGGAATACCGGGCCGTTATACAGCTTATCGCTAAAGCCAATCTGCTCTTTACGCTTCTCGGTCATATACATTCCGGAAAGGATCGCGTCGAACTTGCGCGCCTTCAGCGCCGGAATAATGCCGTCGAAGTTGCTTTCTACCCACACGCACTTCGCCTGGAGCTGCTCGCAAATCGCGTTCCCGAGGTCAATATCAAAACCCGCCAGCTTACCCTGTGGGTCTTTCCATTCAAACGGCGCGAAAGTCGGGTCAACGCCAAAGCGAATTTCCTTATTTTCTGCGGCCAGGGCTGAAGTTGAGGCCATCAGCGCGACCCACAGCAGAAGAGATTTTTTCATTATTTACGGACTCCAGAGATCAACGGCAGTGTGTTTCAACTAACCGGGCGAACAGCGTCGCGCCGGTGGAAATAATGTCATCATTAAAGTCGTAGCCGGGGTTATGCACCATGCAGCTGCCCTTCCGGCCTTTTTCGCCATTGCCCAGCAGGAAGTAGCAGCCGGGGCGCTCCCGCAGCATAAAGGCGAAATCTTCGCTGGCATTCATTGGAGGTATCGATTCCAGAACGCCCTCTTCGCCAAACACCTCCAGCGCCAGCGCTTTAGCGAACTCAGTTTCCTCAACGCTGTTGGTCAGCACCGGATAGGAGTCAAAAACCTCGACTTCGCTGCTGGCGCCGTAGCTTTTGGCGGTAAACTCGGCGAGCTCCTTGATACGTTTGATTAGCAGATCGCGGATTTCCGGTTTCATCGCCCGCACGCTCAGTTCCATCACCACGTTTTCAGGAATCACGTTAGACGCGATACCCGCCTGGAAGGTGCCCACGCTGACCACTGCGGTTTCACCCGGCGGCACGTTACGCGCCACGATACTTTGTAGATTCATCACCAGCGCCGCGCCGGTCACGATGGGGTCGACGGTGCGCTCAGGATGCGCGCCGTGACCGCCATAGCCGGTAATGGTGATTTTGACCGTATCCGCCGAGGCCATAAAGTTGCCAGCGTAAAAGCCGAGTTTCCCCACCGGCAGACCCGGCATATTGTGCAGGCCAAAGATGCGCTCGCAGGGGAAACGCTCAAACAGCCCGTCTTTAATCATTAAATCTGCGCCGCCGATAGCTTCTTCCGCAGGCTGGAATATCAGATGTACCGTGCCGTTAAACTGGCAGGCCGGAGAAGCGATATATTTCGCCGCCGCCAGCAGAATTGTGGTGTGACCGTCGTGGCCGCAGGCGTGCATTTTTCCGGCAACGGTGCTGGCCCAGGGAAGATCGGTCGCTTCGAAAATCGGCAGTGCGTCCATATCGGCGCGCAGGCCAATGGTGCGTGGAGAGTCGCCCTTACGCAACGTCCCTACCAGGCCGGTTTTTGCCAGCTCACGAGTTACCGTATAGCCCCACTCGGTCAGTTTCCCGGCCACCAGCTCACTGGTATTAAACTCTTCGAGGCTTAATTCCGGATTGGCATGTAAATAATGACGGATAGCAATCATCTCGTCTTCAGTGGCTTTAATTTCAGGAATAACAAAATCGGTCATGCCGGTCTCCGGGATATAAAAATAGGTGCTCAGTTTTAATAACTTAACTTGGCAGAGGTTTAATGCAAGCAGCATTTCTTATTACAGAGGCTGGTACCATCTCATTTATTCATAATGATTTACTTACGAAATTTCTTTCTTTATATCGCAGAGCAAAACAGCATCCTTTCTAATCATCTGATTATCATTACGTTATTAGTGCAATAATAATAAATTAAATGCATTGATGCAGATAAAGGTTCGATAAAATGCTTTACAGGTAATATTTTCGTCTTTCATGAGATCATCTGTAACCTGGAAAAAATCGCTACCACGATCACATAATTTTGCTTTTTCTTTTTACTTTGTTTCCTTTGTTAACTATATTGCACTCACTTGCTTAGTCACCAACGTATATACCCTAAATAATTCGAGTTGCAGGAAGGCGGCGACGCAGGGAATCCCCAGGAGCTTACTGAAGTAAGTGACTGGGGTGAGCGAGGAAAGCCAACGCACATGCAGCTTGAAGTATGACGGGTATATCGAGGTTTGAAGATGAAACAACCCCACAATAGAGTTGCCCAGGGAGTCTGGCTGGCGATGGCCGGGCTGCTGGCGTTATCGGCCCCCCTGACGGTAAACGCCGACGCGACCATCAGCGAAATAGCCGGTAAGGTTCTGCCGTATCAGGAAAACCCGCGCGTCTTCGTGTTAACTGACATTGGCAACGAGCCGGACGATCAGATGTCGTTAACTCGCTTTTTGCTCTATGCCAACGAGATGAACATCGAAGGACTGGTGGCAACAACCTCCACCTGGCAACGGGAAAAAGTACATACTGATATGATCGATCTGGTACTCGGTCATTACGGTGAAGTGCAGCCTAACCTGCTTAAGCATGCCGCCGGGTTCCCGACGGAAGACCAGCTTAAAGCCGTCGTTGCGCCGGGGCTTGCCAGCTACGGCATGGCAGCGACCGGTAAGGGGAAAAACACCGCCGGTTCCGACTTGCTGGTCAAGGCCATTGAAAAAAGCACCGACGCTAACCGCCCGCTGTTTATCAACCTGTGGGGCGGCGCGAATACTCTGGCGCAAGCGCTGAAAGACCTGGCACAGAAACATCCTGCCAGCACCGTTCAGACGCTAACGCGTAATCTGGTGGTCTACTCGATTTCCGATCAGGACGACGCGGGTTTTTGGGTGCGCGAGCACTATCCGGACATCACTTACATCGTCGATCCTTCCAGCCAAAATGGCGAAGATTATGCCCGCGCCACCTGGACAGGCATCAGCGGCGACCAGTACTATCGCAACGCGCCGGGGGCGGATTTCACCACCGTGTCCCAACACTGGCTGGATGAAAATATCCGCAACGTCGGACCGATGGGCAAAGGCTACCTGCAATACCTGTTTATTATGGAAGGCGATACTCCGGCGTTTCTCGGCCTGATCCGCAACGGCCTGAATAGCGAACAGAACCCGGGCTGGGGCGGCTGGGGCGGGCGCTATATCGTACGCCAGCCGCAGCATGAAACGCGCGCCATCTGGAGCAGCGGCGGCGATTTCTATCCCGGCAACCCCAACGCCGCCGATACGGTTACCGGCGCCGACGGCAAGCGCTATACCTCAAATCAGGCCACCATCTGGCGCTGGCGTGAGGCATTCCAGCACGATTTTGCCGCCCGCATGGCGTGGGGAGTGAAAGATTACGCCTCCGCTAACCATAATCCACAAGTGATGGTGAACGGTCAGCAGGGACAACAGGTGGTGTATATGGATGCTAAAGCGGGCGACGTGTTCACATTAAGCGCCGCAGGGAGTAAAGATCCCGACGGCAATCAGCTTAGCTATAGCTGGTTCCGCTACCCGGAGGCCGGTTCCGCCAGCTCTCAGCCGGTGGCGGTAAACGATGTGCAAGGACGTCGCGGCGAGGATAATTTGCAGGCCCCCGCTATCCTCGAACTGAGCGATAACGGTAAACCAACGATTGAAGTTAAAGCGCTGCGAAACGGCACGGAACATATCATTCTGGCGGTGACCGATAACGGCAAACCGTCTCTCACCTCTTATCGACGGATCATTGTTTCGGTCAAATAATCCATCTGGGGCGGCATACATTGCCGCCCGATGAACGGAATGCAGCGCAATGGTATGATGAACGCTAAAGCAACCCTGCGGGCAGAGGCGAGACGGCGTGGATTACAAACAGCAGATCCTCAATATATTGCATAGCGAAGCGGAATCCCGGGCGGAGATGACCAAACGCCTTGGCGTTACTAAAGCCTATATCACCAAGCTGACGGCACGCCTGCTCGATGAACAATTGATTGAGGAGCGGGAAGTCAAAGATCCGACTTTTGGTCGCCCGCAGCAGCTGTTAGCAGTGAAAAGCGCGAAAGCCTGGAGCGCTAATATTATGCTGCGTAAAGGCAGCTTTCAGGGCACGCTTAATGATTACAATACCCAATTGCCGCCGTTAGCGGATCTGCATTTTTCCCTGCCGGAGACAATGACCCCGGGCGAGTTGGTAGACTTTATTGCCGATGGTATCGCGCGGCTATGCGAGCAGGCCAAACTGCCGCGAAGCTCGCTGTGCGTAGCCAGTATCGCGCTACAGGGCGGGATAGAGCATTTCACCGGAGTTGTGCGCTATTGTCCGCTATTTCAGGAAAATAATATTCATCTCACTGCCCTGCTTGAGCAAAAATTAAACCTGCCAACCCGCATCTATAATATCGCCCACTGCACTAACTACCTGCTGGCGAAAAGCTCGCCCGGTCAGTCTTATGTGGCGTTTATGCCCGGATTTGGCAGCCTCGGCTATGGCTACTGCACCCACGGCGAACCGGGGTTGGGCGAAAACGGCTTCTACCCGGAAATTGTGCATCTTCCCTGGCCCGGTGGGCTGGAGCCGGCGTTTAACGTCGAGGTGAATAATATATCCGCTGGCGTAATGACCACCGCGCGGGCGCTCTATTTTGCAATTTGCTGTACCGCGCCGATTCATAATATTAAGCGAGTTATCGCGACCGGTGAGTTATTCGAAGATTACGGTGAGGATATTTTGCCGCTCGCACAGAAAATGCTTGATGAAAATCCTAACTCGCATATTCGCGAAATACGCATCCACCATTATAAAACCGGACACAATTATGGCTGGAAGGGATTAATACAGCTCAGTTCAGACAGTATCACCGGGCTGCTGGTGTAGCGATTTTTCCCTGGTGGCGCTGCGCTGACCGGGCTACCGTCCCGCAGAACATTGGGAACCTGTAGCCCGGACAGGTGCGCAGCACCGCCTCCGGGATAAGATCAACGTTAGTGGTTCAGCGCGCCGTTAATCAGGATCGACGTAATAATCCCGGTCGCAGCCGCAATCAGTACATAGTTACCGTCAATATACGACCAGTGTTGCCCACGCGGCGGTGCAGGAAGCCCGCGATCGTTCCAGTCGTTCACCCGATAATCATTGCCGCGGAACCGTTCCGGAGCCGGCTGGCCTTTGCGGAAATCATGGCCACTCCACGCGAAGTGATCCTGCTCGTGGCGCTCCTGATGGCGATTATCGGACGAATGATTACCACCGCGATCCGGGCCACGATCGCCACCGTTACCCTGATGATTGTTAGCCTGCGGCCCCTTGCCCGGTCCCTGCTGATGGTTACCATCCGGACCACCGTGGCCGGAATCGTTCTGCCAGACCTGTTGCTGACCGCGATTGTTACCGCCAGGACCATCAGCCCATGAAACGGATGTAAAAGCACAAGATAAAATAATCGCCAGTGAAAGAATCTTTTTCATAGTACACCTCCTGATATATTTCCTTTTTACCGGGAAAATGTGGAGGAATAGTGAGTAATAATATAACCAGGATTATTCCTGGCCTATACCCTTCGTCTTTCAAGCTGCATTTTGTTGGCAGCGTTCTAACGTATTAAAAATATTATGCCGACACTGAATAAATCGCACATAAAAAAAGGCCGCTTTCGCGACCCTTTTGTAGAGTATTGTCAGTGATTATTCAGTAACTTTATTTTTTAACTCTTCAGCGCCTTGTTTGGTTTTATCCCAACCTTCTTTACTGACCTCTTTGGTCTTATTCCAGCCTTTTTCAGTGCCTTCTTTGGTTGCGTTCCAGCCTTTCTCGGTGCCTTCTTTGGTTTTATTCCATGTTTTCTGCGCGCCTTCGCTGACTTCACTACCTACGCTGCCGCTTTTCCCTTCCGCCGCGTGTTTGGCTTTGAGCTGCTGCTCTTCACCCTGGTGCTGAGCCTCATGCAGTTTTTCCTTCGCGGTGTTCGCTCCTTCATGAGCTGCCGCGACGGTATCATCAGTTGCGTGTGTTGTTGCAGCAAAAACAGGAGCTGCTACCAGAATCGCAGATAACGCAATCATTGCTTTTTTCATAATGTCCTCTCTCTAACGAACTTAATGTTACGAGTCGCATTTAGCATGGCACAAGATTTTGCCGTTTGGCTTTAGGGATTGTTCTTAAAACTAATTTCAGACTTTTCTGGCCACTTTTGGCCTGCCAGAGCCCGGTTCCGGCTGCTCGAATAAATTCCAACAAGTTTGTTACATTTTATGTAATTTGCCGCTGATATACTTGCCGTTTATGTTTACACGAGAATAATTCTCAGAATCATTATATTTATAAATTAGCAAACGGAACTCATATTATGGCAAGAAAATCAGTAAGTTCACTCATTCTTACTGCACTGCTCTCCACCCCATTTTTTAGCTACGCCACCCAATATCCGCTCACCATCACCGACCTTGATGGCCGCAGCATTACGCTCCAGCATGAGCCGCAGCGCATCATTTTGCAGGATGGGCGCGATATTATGGCGATGGCCCTGCTCGACCGCGATAACCCCTTCAAACGGCTGGTTGCCTGGAATAACCTGGCGAAAAAGCAGGACATCAACACCTGGAAAATGCTGAAAGAGAAATGGCCGCAGTCGGCTGAGATCCTCGATATGGGCTTCAGCGATAAGGGTAACGTCGATCTTGAGAGCGTGATTTCCCGCCAGCCAGACCTGATGATCGCC
The DNA here is from genome assembly GCF_003261575.2 of Klebsiella huaxiensis. Lineage (GTDB taxonomy): Bacteria > Pseudomonadota > Gammaproteobacteria > Enterobacterales > Enterobacteriaceae > Klebsiella > Klebsiella huaxiensis. Next base: position 4,369,024 of record NZ_CP036175.1, read on the forward strand.
CAGCTTCGCGCTAAACCGGCGCTGGAAGAAAGCGGTATCATCAATAAACTCAGCGCGCTGAATATTCCGGTTCTATTCGTCGATTATGAAATCAACCCCGGCAAAGACACCGCGCCAAGCATTGACCTGTTAGGCAAAGTCCTCAACCGCGAAGATAACGCCAAAGCCTATACCGACTACTATCGCCAGCAACAGGACGCCATTCGCCAGAAAACCGCGACCATCACGCCGAAAGCCAACGTGTTCGTTGAAGCGCTGGCGGGTAATAGCGATGCCTGCTGCTTTACTCACGGGCACAGCGGTTGGGGCGGTCTGGTGGAAGCCGTCGGCGCGAACAATATTGGATCACAGTTGCTGCCGGGCGCTTCCGGCTTCGTGTCGCTGGAAAAAGTGATCAGCATGAAACCTGACGCCTACATTATGACCGGCTCCAAACGCGGGAACAGCCAGGTTCTGCCGCTGGGTCTGGAGGTCGATGCGCAGGAGGTCAATAATCAGGCTCAGGTACTGCTTTCGCGTACCGGCGTCAGCGAGATCCCGGCCATCAAAGCAAAACGTGCTTACGGCATCTACCACCACTTCTACAACCATCCGTGGAATATCGTCGGCATGGAGTATCTGGCGAAGGACATCTATCCGCAGACCTTCAGTAGCCTCAATCCCGATGATAGCTGGCACTACATCGTCCGTCATTTCACCACGCTGCCAGACCTGCCGTTCGTTTTTTCCTGGCAACAAGGCGAGTAATAACCCATGAGTTCAACCACTGAAGCTGGTATCGGCGCGCTCTGCGTCGATAGCCACGGCGTGATGGCAAACTACCGCAATATTGTTCGCCGCCGCGTTATCATGATGCTATTGCTGGTAATACTGATTCTTGCCTCGCTACTGCTCGACTTCGTGATGGGGCCATCGGGCCTGTCGCTGCAAACGCTGTGGCAAACGCTTACCGACCCGGCCAGCACCAATGCCGGGACGAGGGCGATTGTCTGGGATATCCGCATGCCCTATGCGCTGATGGCGATCGTCGTCGGTCTGGCCCTCGGCCTGGCCGGAGCGGAGATGCAGACTATCCTGAATAACCCGCTGGCCAGCCCGTTTACGCTAGGCGTCTCGTCGGCAGCGGCATTTGGCGCAGCGCTGGCGATTGTGTTGGGAATCGGTATCCCCGGCATTCCTGGCCAGTGGTTTATCTCGGCCAATGCCTTTATCTTTGCTCTGCTGGCGGCGCTGCTGCTGGACGGCATTACGCGCTGGACGCAGGTCGCCACCTCCGGAGTCATTCTGTTCGGCATCGCGCTGGTATTTACCTTTAATGCGCTGGTGTCGATGCTGCAGTTTGTCGCCAACGAAGATACTCTCCAGGGGCTGGTATTCTGGACCATGGGCAGTATTGACCGCGCCTCCTGGCAAAAAGTGGGGATTTTGCTGGCCGTGCTGGCGGTGGTGATGCCGCTATCAATGCTCAGTTCGTGGAAGCTGACCGCGCTGCGCCTCGGTGAAGACAGGGCGATCAGCTTTGGTATCAACGTGCGCCGCCTGCGCCTGACGACGCTGCTGCGCATCAGCATTCTGTCGGCAATTTCGGTAGCATTTGTTGGCCCAATCGGCTTTATCGGTCTTGTGGCTCCGCATATCGCCAGGCTCATTTTCGGGGAAGATCACCGTTTTTATCTCCCGGCCAGCGCGCTTATCGGTGCGCTGGTGCTGTCGCTGGCCTCGGTTGCCTCAAAGAATCTCATCCCCGGTGCGATTATTCCGGTCGGTATTGTAACCTCCCTGGTGGGAGTCCCTTTCTTCCTGAGCATCATTTTGCGCCACCGGGGGCACGTATGAGCCATCTGTTATCCGGGCTGGCGCTGTCCCATTTCAGCGCCGGCTATCCCAAACGTCAGGTGATTCACGACCTGACCGTACCACAGCTACCGCGCGGCAAAATTACCGCGCTGCTCGGCCCCAACGGCAGCGGGAAATCCACGCTGATGCGGGCGATGGCCGGGCTGGGACCGAGCAGCGGCGAGCTGTCGCTTGACGGCGAGAATCTGCTGGCGCTGCCCTTTGCCCACCGCGCGGAAAAAGTGGTCTATCTTCCCCAAACGCTACCTGCAGGCGTGCATTTGCACGTACTGGAGTCGATTATCGTCGCCCAGCGCGCCGCCGGAGGACTGCACAATCCGAAAAACCAGTCGCAGGTGATGTCGCTGCTGCGCCAGCTAGGTATTGAGCATCTGGCGCTGAGCTACCTCGATCAGCTTTCTGGCGGCCAGAAGCAGCTTGTCGGCCTGGCGCAATCGCTTATTCGTCAGCCTTCCCTGCTGCTGCTGGACGAGCCGCTTAGCGCGCTGGATTTAAACTACCAATTCCACGTGATGGATCTGGTACGCAAAGAGACGCAAAAGCGCAATATCATCACTTTGGTAGTGGTCCACGATATCAATATCGCCTTGCGCCACGCGGATCATGTGTTGATGCTGAAGGAGGGGCGGCTACTTGGGGATGGTGCGCCAGCCGAGGTCATTACTCCGCAGACTCTGGCCGCCGTTTACGGCGTGCGCGGGCGTATCGAGCCTTGTTCTCAGGGAGTGATGCAGGTGATTATTGATGGGTTGGTGGCCGGCGTTTAGGTCGCTGTTCGCTGTTGTTTTTATAAGGGTGTCATCAATTCCGTTCCCCGTTAGAGCTTTCCTGAGGTGGTGCCATGTGCCTGACCCGGCACCACTTTTCTGTTTTTATGCTTCTCTATGAATCACTATGTGCATGAAATTCAATTAGTTAGCGTAAAAATCTTTCCGGATACGTTTTGATTTATCCCTACATATCCGGAAAATTGTGGGTCAGATTGGGGGTTCATTCAGTTCGATGAACGGAGAGACCCTAATGTTGACTGACAGTAAAATCCGCGCCGCGAAACCCCTCGCAAAATCCTATAAGCTCACCTTTAGATGTTTCACGACAGAGTGACCATCAACGTTAGCAACATCGACCATTAACTAAGTAGACATTAAAACCATAAAAACAGGGCTTTGACGTCTACTTAAAATAACATTATAGTTATGTGGACACCAACACCCTATAAACATGGTATTTGCGTCCACTTATGAACCGCTCAACCGCACTTCAAAAATTGACCGAATGGGACAGACAGGGGCGTTATGTCTTTACCCTTGCCGATCTCAGCAAGATTTTTGCACAAGACAATCCCAAAACCCTTCAGGCAGGATTAAATCGTCTGGTGAAAGAAGGCATCCTTGCCCGACCGGTGCGGGGGGTCTACCTGTTTAACCTCGCCCATAGCCACGACAGTTACGCGATTGAGCATATCGCCAGAGCGCTACGCCGTGGTGAGTACAACTACGTCAGCCTTGAATCAGCATTGAGCGAATACGGCATCATTTCACAAATCCCCCTCGACAGACTCACCGTCATGACAACCGGCAGGAAAGGGACTTACCCTACGCCATTTGGCACCATTGAGTTCACACATACCAAACGCCAGCAGCAGGATATTCTGGCTGGTATGGTTCCAACCAACCGTCCGTTAAAAATAGCCACACCAGAATGCGCCCTGCGAGATTTAAAACGTGTGGGCCGTAATGTCCATCTGGTTAATGAGAAGGCACTATTGAATGACGAATAAAGCTAATTTTAACCAACTCACTGAACTTGCCATGCAGGTTTCCGGGCGTTCTCATATGCGTCCGGTGATTGAGAAAGAGCTACTCCATTACGATATCCTTTTTTGCCTTGACGCGAATGGGTTGCTGGATCAACTGACCTTTCAGGGAGGAACGTCGCTGCGTCTGTGCTACGGTGCACCACGCTTTAGCGAAGATTTAGATTTCTCCGGTGGTGTCAATTTCAACAGTAAACAACTACAGGCAATGAAAACCTGTCTGGAGAACTATATTGGCGATCGCTATGGTTTTGAGGTCTCCGTTAAAGAACCGGCAGATTTAAAGGACGATCCTGAATACGCAGGCCTGAACGTGGATAAATGGCAGGTTTCTATTATTACTGCGCCACAACGTCAGGATCTCCCCAGACAACGGATCAAAATCGAAGTAGCGAATATTCCTTCTTATTCGCGAGAGCCTAAAGCCTTACAGGCAAACTATAACTTTCTGCCCGAAGGCTATTTCGACACGCTGGTATTAGCCGAAACGCTGGATGAAATCATGGCTGATAAGTTAGTTTCACTGGTTAATACACAGCGTTATGTGCGCCACCGTGATATCTGGGATCTACGCTGGCTGAAGCAGCAGGGAGCGAGGGTACGTACTGACTGGGTACGCAATAAAGTGGCGGATTATCTCATCGACGATTACCCGCAAAAGCTGGCTACCATGCTGGAGCACCTGCCGGATATCATTAAGGGCGATGCCTTCCGTAACGAAATGGCGCGTTTTATCCCGCAGGACGTACAGGAGCGTACACTGCATAAAGAGAAGTTTTTCGTGTTTTTAACGGCAGAAATCACAGGATTATTGCAGCAGGTACAACAGGATATTCAGGGTAATTCTACGCCAGAATTTTGAAAATTATGGCGGCTAAGGCACTCAAGGGAATCGAACCAGAGTATCGAATCAAACGTATTTTTATACATTCAAGGCCACTAGATAGCTGAATGTTCCCGAGTCCGGGCACATTATCCCAGACGGCTGAAGCCCCGTAGTCCAGCTAAGCGCAGCGCAAGCAGGGGAAGTATCCGGGAATCATCTAGCCCGACCAGCGCAACATCACCGAGAAAACCGCCAGACTTCCCGGATCGTCACTCTTCTGCGAGCGCGATCTCGTTTTCATGCCCTGGTTCGCACTTTTCCACATGTGACATTCCCCTCATTCTGTCCCTATGCTTTAATGTGCTAAAACGGTTTAATTAAGTTTAGCTATGGAGAATTTTCAGCATGAATGCAAAAGTTTGGGTTCTGGGAGATGCGGTTGTAGACCTGCTGCCGGAAAGCGAGGGCCGCCTGCTGCAGTGTCCCGGCGGCGCGCCGGCTAACGTGGCGGTAGGCGTTGCTCGTCTTGGCGGCAACAGCGGATTTATCGGGCGCGTCGGCGACGATCCGTTTGGCCGCTTTATGCGCCATACCCTGCAACAGGAGCAGGTCGACGTCAGTCATATGCACCTCGACGGCCAGCATCGCACCTCCACGGTGGTGGTCGACCTTGACGACCAGGGCGAACGAACCTTTACCTTTATGGTGCGCCCCAGCGCGGATCTATTCCTGGCTGAAGGAGATCTACCGGCATTCGCCGCCAACCAGTGGCTGCACGTCTGCTCTATTGCCCTTAGCGCCGAACCCAGCCGCAGCACCACTTTTGCCGCAATGGAAAAAATCAAACTTGCCGGTGGTCGGGTGAGCTTTGACCCGAATATCCGTCCGGACCTCTGGCAGGATCAGGACCTGCTGCACGCCTGCCTCGATCGCGCCTTGCGTCTGGCAAACGTGGTGAAACTGTCCGAAGAAGAGCTGGTATTCATCAGTGGTAGTAATGATATAACTCAGGGAATCGCGAACGTCACCGAACGCTATCAGCCTGAATTACTGCTGGTGACCCAGGGTAAAGCGGGTGTACTTGCCGCATTCCAGCAGCAGTTTACCCATTTCAGCGCTAAGCCAGTTATCAGCGTGGATACCACCGGCGCGGGCGACGCTTTTGTCGCTGGACTGCTTGCCAGCCTTGCTGTCAACGGGATGCCGACGGATATTAACGCGCTGGAGCCGACTCTCACTCTGGCGCAAACCTGCGGCGCATTGGCCACAACGGCGAAAGGTGCAATGACCGCTTTGCCATATCAGCGCGATCTTAATCGCCAGTTTTGATCCTTAAGGCCGCTGCGTGCGGCCCACTTTGTTGCATCCATCACATTTATTAAACCGGTTTAGCAAATTAATTTTAAAATGTTAAAGATCATGCTTAACATAGCAATTAAACCGGTTTAGCAAACACACACCATTTTCAATTTTCCTTTTGGGATGCAACCAGCATGTATAGAAAAAGCACACTCGCGGTTCTTATCGCTTTGCTAACCGGCACCGCCTCAGCCCATGCGCAAACGGACCTCAGCAGTATTGAAGCCCGTTTAATCGCGCTGGAAAAGCGCCTGCAGGATGCAGAAAACAGGGCGCAAACGGCAGAAAATCGCGCCGAGTCGGCAGAGAAAAAAGTTCAGCAGCTCACTACGCAGCAGCAAAAAACCCAGGACACAACCCAGGAAGTGGCTCAGCGTACCGCCAAACTGGAGAAGAAAGCCGACGAGAAAAGCGGCTTTGAGTTTCACGGCTACGCTCGTTCCGGCGTGATAATGAATGATTCCGGAGCCAGTACCAAATCCGGCGCCTACATGACACCTGCGGGGGAAACCGGTGGGGCCATCGGTCGTCTGGGAAATCAAGCTGATACCTATGTTGAAATGAATCTTGAACATAAGCAGACCCTGGACAATGGCGCAACGACACGTTTCAAAGTGATGGTTGCCGACGGACAAACCACTTATAACGACTGGACGGCGAGCACCAGTGATTTGAACGTTCGTCAGGCCTTTGTCGAACTGGGCAATTTACCCACCTTCGAAGGAGCATTTAAAGGCTCCACGCTGTGGGCCGGGAAACGCTTCGATCGCGATAACTTTGACATTCACTGGATCGACTCTGATGTCGTATTCCTCGCCGGTACCGGCGGCGGTATTTACGACGTCAGGTGGAACGACAGCATTCGCAGTAACTTCTCTCTTTACGGGCGTAACTTCGGCGATATTGCTGATTCGAGCAACAGCGTGCAGAACTATATCGTTAGCATGAACAACTTTATCGGTCCGGTGCAGGTGATGGTCAGCGGGATGCGGGCAAAAGACAACGACGAACGTCAGGATACCAACGGTAATCCGGTCAAAGGAGATGCGGCAAATACCGGCGTGCATACGCTGCTCGGGTTGCACAACGACAGTTTCTACGGCCTGCGTGAAGGCAGCAGCAAAACTGCCCTGCTCTACGGTCACGGCCTGGGCGCGGAAGTTAAAGGTATCGGGTCTGACGGCGCGCTTCGCTCAGGTGCCAACACCTGGCGCTTCGCTAGCTACGGCACCACGCCGCTGAGCAAGAACTGGTTTATTGCCCCGGCGATACTAGCGCAAAGCAGTAAAGACCGTTATGTCGATGGCGACAGCTATCAATGGGCAACGCTCAACATGCGCCTGATCCAGGAGATCAATCAGAACTTCGCCCTCGCTTACGAAGGCAGCTACCAGTATATGGATCTCAAACCCGAAGGTTATAACGATCGTCATGCAGTGAACGGTAGCTTCTACAAGCTGACCTTCGCCCCGACCTTTAAGGTTGGCAGCATCGGTGATTTCTTCAGCCGTCCTGAAATCCGCCTTTACACCTCGTGGATGGACTGGAGCAAAAAACTGAATAATTACGCCAGCGATGACGCGCTGGGCAGCAGTGGTTTTAAATCGGGCGGCGAATGGTCGTTCGGTATGCAGATGGAAACCTGGTTCTGACGGTTAACACCTGACGAGAGGAACCGCCGGGGCGGCAAAGTACGTTTCGTCGCCCCGGACACAATAACGACGCAGAGACTGCGCCCCGCTACCGTGGGACGACAGCTCGAAAATCAATACGCATTCAGAGGGTACTATGGATTTTGAACAGATTTCCCGCTCGCTGCTTCCGCTTCTGGGAGGCAAGGAAAATATCGCCAGCGCCGCGCACTGCGCCACACGTCTGCGCCTGGTGCTGGTCGATGATTCGCTGGCCGATCAGCAAGCCATCGGCAAAATTGAAGGGGTTAAAGGCTGTTTCCGTAACGCCGGGCAGATGCAGATTATTTTCGGCACCGGGGTGGTAAATAAAGTCTACGCCGCCTTTATTCAGGCGGCAGGAATTGGCGAGTCCAGCAAATCGGAAGCTGCGGACATCGCAGCGAAAAAGCTGAATCCTTTCCAGCGTATCGCCCGTCTGCTATCAAACATCTTTGTGCCGATCATCCCGGCTATCGTCGCCTCTGGTCTGTTGATGGGCCTGTTGGGGATGGTCAAAACTTACGGCTGGGTCGACCCGAGCAACGCCATCTACATCATGCTGGATATGTGCAGCTCGGCGGCGTTTATCATTCTGCCGATCCTGATTGGTTTCACCGCCGCTCGCGAATTCGGCGGTAACCCCTATCTCGGCGCGACGCTTGGCGGCATCCTGACCCACCCGGCGCTGACCAACGCCTGGGGCGTGGCCGCAGGTTTCCACACCATGAACTTCTTCGGCCTTGAGATTGCCATGATCGGCTATCAGGGCACGGTGTTCCCGGTGCTGCTGGCGGTGTGGTTTATGAGCATCGTTGAGAAACAGTTGCGTCGCGTGATCCCTGATGCGCTGGATCTGATCCTGACGCCGTTCCTGACGGTCATTATTTCCGGTTTTATCGCCCTGCTGATTATCGGCCCGGCCGGTCGCGCGCTCGGCGATGGCATTTCGTTTGTCCTCAGCACCCTGATTAGCCACGCCGGTTGGCTGGCAGGATTGCTGTTTGGCGGCCTCTATTCGGTTATCGTCATTACCGGTATTCATCACAGCTTCCATGCCATAGAAGCCGGACTGCTGGGCAACCCGTCCATCGGCGTCAACTTCCTGCTGCCGATTTGGGCGATGGCCAACGTTGCCCAGGGCGGAGCCTGTCTGGCAGTGTGGTTTAAAACTAAAGATGCAAAAATTAAAGCCATCACCCTGCCCTCGGCGTTTTCTGCCATGCTGGGTATCACCGAAGCGGCGATTTTTGGTATTAACTTACGCTTTGTAAAACCGTTTATCGCAGCGCTTATCGGTGGCGCGGCGGGCGGCGCGTGGGTGGTATCCATGCATGTCTACATGACTGCGGTAGGTCTGACGGCTATCCCTGGCATGGCTATCGTGCAAGCCAGCTCGCTGCTGAACTACATTATCGGGATGGTTATCGCCTTTGGCGTCGCCTTTATCGTCTCCCTGGTACTGAAATACAAAACGGACGCTGAATAATGTCACTTCCATCACGCCTGCCTGCGATTCTGCAGGCCGTTATGCAGGGCCAGCCGCGCGCGCTGTCCGACAGCCACTATCCTCGCTGGCACCATGCGCCGGTGAGCGGACTGATGAACGACCCCAACGGCTTTGTTGAATTTGCCGGACGCTATCACCTGTTCTATCAGTGGAACCCGCTCGCCTGCGATCATAAATTCAAGTGCTGGGCGCACTGGAGTTCTGCCGATCTGCTGCACTGGCAGCATGAGCCGATCGCCCTGATGCCGGACGAAGAGTACGACCGCAACGGCTGCTACTCCGGCAGCGCGGTGGATAATGACGGCACGCTAACGCTGTGCTACACCGGCAACGTCAAATTCGATGATGGTAGCCGAACCGCCTGGCAGTGTCTGGCGACGGAAAACGCCGACGGCACGTTTACTAAGCTCGGCCCGGTATTACCTCTGCCGGAGGGCTATACCGGCCACGTGCGCGACCCGAAAGTCTGGCAGCATGAAGGCCGCTGGTACATGGTGCTGGGCGCACAGAATCGGCAAAAGCGCGGCAAGGTGCTGCTGTTCAGCTCCACGGATCTCCATGAATGGACGAGTGAAGGCGAAATCGCGGGTTATGGCATCAATGGTCTGGACGATGCAGGCTATATGTGGGAATGCCCGGACCTGTTCCCGCTCGGTGACCAGCATATTCTGATTTGCTGCCCGCAGGGTATCCCCCGCGAGGAAACGCGCTTTCTTAACACCTACCCGGCAGTGTGGATGGCGGGTGATTTCGACTACGACCGCGCCGCTTTCAAACACGGCGAACTTCACGAGCTGGACGCCGGATTCGAGTTTTACGCGCCGCAAACCATGCAGACCAGCGATGGACGCCGTCTGCTGGTCGGCTGGATGGGCGTGCCGGACGGCGAAGAGATGCGCCAGCCGACGCTGGCTAACGGTTGGATCCATCAGATGACCTGCCTGCGCGAACTGGAGTTTGCCGACAGCAAGCTCTATCAGCGCCCGCTGCGTGAACTCACCGCCCTGCGCGGTGAAGCGCACGGCTGGCCGGAAAGCATTCTGCCGCTGGCGCCGATGGAAATCAGCCTCGAAACCGCCCGCGACGCCGCGTTAAGCATTGATTTCGGCGGCGCGTTAACCCTTGAGCGCGATGCCTGCGGGATCCGTCTGGCGCGACACAGCCTTGCCAGCGATGAAACGCACTATCGCTACTGGCGCGGCGAGGTTCGCTCGCTGCAAATTTTTATCGACCAGTCGAGCGTGGAAATCTTCATCAACGACGGCGAAGGGGTGATGAGTAGCCGCTACTTCCCGGCCTATCCGGCGCAGTTGACTTTCACGGGCAGCAAGCCGGGCGCATTCTGTTACTGGCCGCTGCGCACATGCATGATAGAATAAGCGTTTTGCTTTCAGGCTCATGGCGTCGTGATGAAAACCAAACGCGTTACCATTAAAGATATCGCCGAACTGGCGGGCGTTTCCAAAGCGACCGCCAGCCTGGTGCTGAACGGGCGTGGCAAAGAGCTGCGCGTGGCGCAGGAAACGCGCGAGCGCGTGCAGGCGATTGCCCGCGAACAGCACTATCAGCCGAGCATTCATGCCCGTTCACTGCGCGATAACCGCAGCCACACCATCGGGCTGGTAGTGCCGGAAATCACCAACTACGGCTTTGCAGTCTTTTCCCATGAGCTTGAGATGCTGTGCCGCGAGGCAGGCGTCCAGTTGCTTATCTCCTGTACCGACGAAAACCCCGGCCAGGAGAGCATGGTGGTGAACAATATGATTGCCCGTCAGGTCGACGGGCTAATCGTTGCTTCCTGTATGCATAATGATGCCGACTATCTGAAGCTCAGCGAACAGCTGCCGGTGGTGCTGTTTGACCGCTGTCCTAATGAAAGCGGCCTGCCGCTGGTGATGACCGATTCAATTACCCCGACTGCAGAGCTGATTTCTCGTATCGCACCTTCGCATAGCGATGAGTTCTGGTTTTTAGGCGGTCAGCCTCGTCTGTCGCCGTCACGCGACCGTCTGACGGGATTCACTCAGGGCCTGGCTCAGGCGGGTATCGAACTGCGCCCGGAGTGGGTGATTAACGGCAACTATCATCCCAGCTCCGGCTATGAGATGTTCGCGGCCCTATGCGCCCGTCTTGGTCGGCCGCCAAAGGCGCTGTTTACCGCCGCCTGCGGGTTACTGGAAGGGGTACTGCGCTACATGAGCCAGCATCATTTGCTGGATTCAGACATCCATCTTGCGAGCTTCGACGATCACTATCTCTACGATTCGCTGTCGCTGCGTATTGATACCGTACAGCAAGACAACCGCCAGCTGGCCTGGCACTGCTACGACCTGATAAGCCAGTTGATTGACGGCAACACGCCCGAGCCGCTACAGCGCTACCTGCCCGCAACGCTGCAGTTTCGTCATCGTTGATTCACGCATCCAGCCCGCTGATTCGCACCAGGTGCACGGTGAGCCATAGCAGTTCGTTGCCCCCGAGGGTGATATCGAGCTGGGCTTTGACGTAATCGCGGATCAGCAGCGCGCAGCGATACGCTTCTGGATACTCCTTAATCACCTGCACCAGCAGAAAACTGTCCCGCGCTCCGTCCAGTTCCCCCTCTTGCAAACGCTGGAGGAAGAACTGCATATGGACCAGAAAGCGCGAGTAGTTAATCGATTCGGTGTCTATTTGCTGCTTAAAGTGGTACTGCACAAGATTAAAAATATCCTTCAGCATTTTCACCGACTGCATAGTCTGCGCCACGTCGTCGCCCTCGCTCTGGCCGTTCACCAGATGAAATGCGATATTCCCGGCTTCCTCTTCCGGTAGCTCAATCCCGTACTGCTGACGAATCATCGTCACCGCTTCGCTGGCGACGCGAAACTGCTGCGGATAAAAGCGCCTGACTTCCGGCAGCAGGCGGTTTTGAATGGTGATCCCTTTGCGACTGCGTTCAATAGCAAACGTCAGGTGGTCAGCGAGGGTAAAGAAAATCTGCTCGCGAACCTTGCTGGCAAGCTGCATATTGGCGCGGGAAATAATCATCGCCGCCATTTCGATGACCTCATCCGGAATAGCGGAGAGCGCTTCAAGATAACCGCTGCGCACGCCGAGCGTCTGGGTCACAAACAGCTTTTCTATCATCTGCGGGGCAATCTCATCCCCCGGTCGGCTGTTGAAGCCAATGCCTTTCCCCATGACGATAACCTCCCGGTTATCGTCATCCATGGAGAGCACCAGACTATTATTGAGCACCTTCTGAACAATCATCACAGAGACTCGTCGTGGTTACCGTTTTGCGTAATGACATCCTTATACCACCAGAAGCTGCGTTTGCGGATCCTTTGCAGGCTCTTCAGGTCATCCTCGCCGCGATCGACGTAGATAAAACCGTAGCGCTTGGCGTACCCCTGGTGCGTGCTTACGACGTCAATCGCCGCCCACGGGCAGTAGCCCATCAGCTCGACGCCGTCAGCAATCGCCAGGCGCATTTGCTCAATATGCGCCTGTAAGAACGCGATACGATAATCATCATTCACCGTCCCGTCATGCTCCAGCTTATCCGGTGCGCCCATGCCGTTTTCAGTGATCAGAATCGGCAGGCCGTAGCGCTCGCACACTTTACGCAGCGTCAGGCGTAGCCCCACCGGGTCGACCACCCAGCCGTAAGGGGTTTTACCCACCCACGGATTTTCCGCTGGCCGATAAACCCCCTCTTCGCCCAGCATAATTTGCTGATCGCCCGCGCGCGGCGCAACGTCTGCGCCGTCACCCCGACTGGCAGCAATCGTCGCGGTGGAGTAGTAGTTAATGGCGATAAAATCCGGCCGCCCCTGCTGTAAAATCAACGCATCTTCTGGCTGCATTTCCGGCGCGAGGCCGCGATCTCCTAAATACGCCCACGCTAAGGCGTTGTAGCGGCCATGCACCGCCACATCCAAAAAGCTCCAGCAGCGCAGCGTTTCCCAGTTATGCGCGGCGATGGCATCTTCCGGTTTGCAGCTTTCGGCGTACATCGAAGTGGTGTTTATCGCCGGACCGATGCGCACCCCGGGAAACTCGCGGTGGCACAGGGCGAAGATCTGCGCCTGGGCCAGCATCATATGGTGATTCTGCTGATACAGCGCTTTCTTGTCCGGCAGCTCACGATCCGCAGGCACGCCAATCGCGCCGGGGTGCAGGATCATGGTGTTCTGCTCGTTAATCGTCAGCCACAGCGGGACTTTATCGGCAAACTCGCTGAACAGCAGCCGGGCATAGCGCACAAATGCCTCCCCGGTTTTTCGGTTTAGCCAGCCGCCTTTTAGCTCCAGTGCCCAGGGCAGGTCGAAGTGGTACAGAGTGACAATCGGCGTAATGCCGTGGCGCGTCAGGGCGTCAATCAGGCGGCGATAAAAGGCCAGACCGGCTGGGTTCACCGCACCGTCGCCGTCCGGGATCACCCGCGACCAGGCCACCGAAAAGCGATAGGCTTTGAGCCCCATTTGCGCCATCAATGCAACATCCTCTTCTACGCGATGATAATGGTCGCTGGCGATACGAAAATCAGCCGTTCCCGGCGGGTGGCTGAGCATATCAACCACCGACGGCCCTTTACCGTCCTCATTCCACGCGCCCTCGACCTGATAGGCCGAGGTGGACGCGCCCCACAAAAAACCGTCCGGGAACTGCGCTTTGTTTTGATAAATCATGCCTGCGCCTCCTTAGCGGATTGCACCATCAGTTGCTCGCCGTAATCGACCTGCGCGGCGGCGGTCAGGCGCAGTGAGTGCTGCTCGTCACCGTTGACCACAATCACCGGGGTAATCAGGTCATACCCGGCCTGTTCGATGGCGGGGATATCAAAGCGGATCAGCTCCTGTCCGGCTTCCACCTTATCGCCCACTTTCAGCACGGAGCTAAAGTGCTGGCCGTTAAGATTAACCGTGTCGATACCAATATGGATAAGCAGCTCAAGCCCGCTTTCGCTTTGCAGACCCACCGCGTGACACGATGGCAGGAACATCATCACCGTGCCGCTAAACGGCGCGCGCAGTACCCCTTCCTCAGGACGAATCGCCAGGCCCTCACCCAGCAGACCACCGGAAAAGACATCATCATTCACTTCACTCAACGCCACCACCTGGCCGCGCAGCGGGCTGAGCACTTCAATCTCACCCTCCATTTTCGGGCTAACCGCAGACTGCGGCGCCTCGCTGACCTCTTCTTGATCCTCAGGCGTATCTTTAAAGGCGATAAACCAGGTCAGGGTAAAGGTCACCACGATGGAAATCGCGCAGGTCACCAGCGCATGGACGATGTTCATCGGGTTTTCGCCGATAAACGCCGGCAGCGCCGCGAGGCCTGGAGAGACAAACGCGTAGCGCACCAGCCCGCTCACCCCGGCATAAACCCCTGCGCAGCCGCCGCCGATCATCGCGGCAATCAGCACGCGGCGGAACTTGAGCAACACCCCGTACAGCGCCGGTTCGGTGATCCCCAGCAGCGCGGTAAAGCCCGATGAAGAGGCCAACTGGCGCAGGTTGCTATTTTTGGTTTTCAGCGCCACGCACAGCGTTGCCGCGCCCATCGCCACGTTTGACGCCAGCATCCCCGGTCCGTTAATCATCTCGTAACCACTTTTACTCAGCTGTCCGGTGGCGATTGGCGTCATCGCCCAGGCGGTGCCGGTAATAATCAGGAAGGGTTGCAGAGTGCCCATCAGCATCGGGATCAACCAGCTGGCGTGGCGGTCGATAGCGCCCGCGCCTGCGGCCACGAGGTCGTTAAGCAAAATACCCGCCGGGCCGACAACCACCAGCGCCAGCGGCGCGGTGATCAGTAGGATCAGCATCGGCTTAACGAAGAATTTGATAATCGAGGGCGAGACCTTCTCAGCGAAGCGCTCAACCCACGACATCAGCCACACCGTCAAAATAATCGGCAGCACCGACCCGGCGTAATCGGAAAGCAGAACGTTGATACCAACAAAATCAACCGCTTTACCGGCAGCCAGCATCTGGCCGATGCCCGGGTGCAGCAGGACGCCCGCAAGGGTCATCGCCAGAATGGGGTTACATTCAAACTTCAGCGACGCCCCGTAGGCCAGCAGCACAGGCAGGAAGAAGAACGCGGCATCGGCAATAATGTTGAGCAGCTGATAGGTCGAACTGGTTTCGCTAATCACGCCCGTTAGCTTAAGAATGGCCAGCAGCGCCTTGATCATCCCCGCGCCGGTAATCGCCGGGATCACCGGGGTGAAGGTGGTCGAAATAACGCTGATAATGCGCGCCACCATACCGGTCGGTTTGGCGTTTTTGTCGCCGCCTGCCTGACTTTTCTTTTCCGGTAGCGCCTTATTGAGCAGGCGATAAACCTGCTGCACCTCATTGCCGATCACAATCTGGAACTGGCCGCCCTTCTCCACCACGCTTATCACGCCGGGGATAGTGCCAATCTGCGCATCGTTAACCTTTGCGCGGTCGTTGAACTCCATACGCAAGCGGGTCGCGCAATGGGTGAGCATTCGGATATTCTCCGCACCGCCCACCGAGTGGAGGATTTTGTCTGCTGTTTCGTTATAGTTCATAGTGTTCCCTGGTGTTGGGGCAAAAAAAAAGACCAAAACAGAGACGCTCCCCTTGGCGGGAGAGCATTTCTATTTTGGTCTTGCCTGCTTTCGCAGTAGCACGCCATCATAAAAATGGGTTATTTCGGCGGATTATCTAAGCGGCTTTGCTGTATTTCAATCACCAGCGGGTAAAAATGTGATCTTGATTGAGTAAATTCTTCAGTAAATATCAACCGAGAGCCTGCTGACGCAGCCAGCTCTGCAATAGCTTAGCGTTAGGCGTCATATCGCTATCCTGACGTACGCAGAGGTAGTAATCCCGGCCATCATCTATCGCCGAATCGAAGATTTTCACCAGCTCGCCGCTCTTCAGATAGGGGGCGATTAGCGGCTCGCGCATCAGAGCGCAGCCCAGTCCGGCCTGTACGCCTGCCAGAGTCAGCAAGCCATCCTCAAATAATGGCCCCGTCGAGCGCGGTGGACGCTTTACCCCCTGCTGCACAAACCACTGGTTCCAGGTCGTGCGCTCCTCATCGTGCAGCAGCGGCATCTGCAATAGCTGCTCCGGGGTATCAATATGCCCATGCAGGCGCAAAAAGGCCTGGCTGCATACCGGCACCATTCTGCCGGAGATCAGCTTTTCGCTCTGATAACCCACCCAGTGGCCGTTGCCAAAGCGGATCGACATATCGGAGGCGTCGCTAAGGTAGTTACGGTGGTTGGCGTAAACCACGTTGATTTCAGTGTTCGGATTGGCATGCACGAACGACGGCAGGCGGGGAATAAACCAGCCCATGCCAAACAGCGGGATCAGGCTGATCGTCACCTGCTGGGTTTGCACCTGATCGACCAGATGCTCAGTGGCCTGGCGCAGCACGTTAAACGCCGCGCGGATCGAGCGATAATACTCCCGCCCCTGCTGGCTGAGGGTCAGCCGCCGCCCCTGGCGTTCGGTGAGCGGGATCTGCAAATAACCTTCCAGTACCTTCAGCTGATGGCTTACCGCCGAGGGTGAAATCGCCAGTTCCTGCGCCGCCAGGGTCACGCTACCCAGCCGCGCAATCGCCTCAAAGGCGCGTACCGCCCGCAGCGGCGGATCGTTGGCTAAAGTGCTCTCCGACCAGCTAACCGGCCCTTCCGATTGTTCTGTTTTTTTCATATGTTGATTTTCTTAGCGCATTCCCCGATCCGACACATTCTTTAATTATATTTAAAATCATAAAGATAGTTAACAACACTTTTATAATAAGAAAGAATATATGCGTATTTTACAATTTAATTCATTTGTTGGATGGTAGCTGTTATTTGAGCATCTTGTCGGAAGAATCAGTTGGACACACTCATACAACAAATTATCAACGGGGTCATGCTCGGCAGCATTTACGCCCTGATTGCGCTGGGCTACACCATGGTGTACGGCATTCTGCGCATTATTAACTTTGCCCACGGCGATATTCTGATGGTCGGCGCGCTGACCACGCTCTCCGGGATGAACGCGCTTAATGCCCACTTTCCCGGCCTGCCGCCGCTGGCTCAGCTGGGGCTGGCGCTGCTGCTGGCCATGGCGGTGTGCGCCCTGCTGGCGATGGCGGTGGAGCGTTTTGCCTACCGTCGCCTGCGCAACGCGCCGCGTCTGGCGCCGTTGATCTCCGGGATCGGCGTTTCAGTTCTGCTGCAAACTGTGGCGATGATCGTCTGGTCGCGCAATCCGCTGATGTTTCCGCAGATCCTGCCGATGGACCCGATCGCCGTGACCCACGGCAGCGAAGCGCATCCTCCGGCTCTTGTGACCGTCACCGGCATGGTCACCGTCGCGCTGGCCCTGGCGGTCATGCTCGGCCTGTGGCTGCTGGTGGAATACACCCGCTTAGGACGCGGCATGCGCGCGGTGGCGGAAAACCCACGTATCGCCACGCTGATGGGCGTAAACCCTAACGCCATTATCGCCCTCACTTTCGCCATTGGCGGCGTATTCGCCGCGCTGGCCGGCGTGATGATGGCCAGCAACTACGGCAATGCCAGCTTCTCAATGGGGTTTCTGCCCGGCATTAAAGCCTTTACCGCCGCGGTGCTCGGCGGCATCGGTAATATTCGCGGCGCGATGATCGGCGGCCTGCTGCTGGGGCTTATCGAATCACTCGGCGCGGGCTATCTCGGCGACCTGACCAACGGCGTTTTCGGCAGCAACTATCAGGATATCTTCGCCTTTATGGTGCTGATTCTGGTGCTGGTTTTCCGCCCAGCCGGTTTACTCGGCGAACGCGTTGCGCACCGGGCCTAGGAGGTAACAATGACAACAGCACAACTCGACACGCCCATCGTCTCCCGCCGCTTCTGGTCCGGGATGACCCTGTTCGTCTGCGCGCTGCTGGTCGCGCCAATGGTCGCCAGCCAGCTTGGCGGCAACTACTGGGTTCGAGTCATCGACTTCGCCCTGCTCTATATCATGCTGGCGCTGGGGCTGAATATCGTGGTCGGCTATACCGGACTGCTGGATATGGGGTTTATCGCCTTCTACGCCGTCGGCGCGTATCTGGCAGCGCTGCTGGCCTCGCCGCACCTGCTGGACGTGTTCCCGATTTTAAATAGCTGGTTCCCGGACGGCCTGCATACCTCGTGGCTGGTGATTATTCCGCTTGCCGCGCTGGTGGCGGCGGGCTGCGGTATCGTGTTGGGCGCGCCGACGCTGAAGCTGCGCGGCGACTACCTGGCGATTGTCACTCTTGGCTTCGGCGAAATTATCCGCATCCTGATGCGCAACCTCGACCGCCCGGTCAACATCACCAACGGCGCAAAAGGCATCTCCGGTGTCGACACCCTGAGCCTGTTCGGCCTCAAGTTTAGCGGCGTCTATCACTGGTTCGGTTTTAAAGTCCCGGCATTGTGGCTGTGGTACTACCTGCTGATGCTGGTCATCGTGGCGATTATTTTTGTCTGCCTGCGTCTACAGCATTCGCGCATCGGTCGCGCCTGGCACGCTATCCGCGAGGATGAAGACGTCGCCCGGGCGATGGGTATCAACCTGCGTAACTACAAGCTGCTGGCTTTCGCTATCGGTGCTTCTTTTGGCGGCGTAGCGGGCGCGCTGTTCGGCGCGTTTCAGGGCTTCGTTTCTCCAGAATCCTTCACCTTGCAAGAGTCGATTGCGGTGCTGGCGATGGTGGTACTGGGCGGGATGGGGCATATCCCCGGGGTGATCCTCGGCGCGGTGCTGCTGACCGCGCTGCCGGAGCTGCTGCGTAGCCAGGCCGCGCCAGTGCAGCAGGCGCTGTTTGGCGAAGTGCTGATTGACCCGGAAATATTGCGCCAGCTGTTTTACGGCCTGGCGCTGGTTGGGGTGATGCTACTGCGTCCTCAGGGCATCTGGCCCGCACGTCATAAAGGAGCGAAAGCATGAGCCTGCTAAGCGTGCGCCATATGACGAAACGCTTCGGCGGCCTGACGGCAGTCGACAACGTGTCGCTCACCATCAACGAGGGTGAAATCTACGGCCTGATCGGCCCCAACGGCGCGGGAAAAACCACCTGTTTTAACCTGATAACCGGGCTTTACCCGGCGGACAGCGGCGAGTTCGCTATCGGCGGAGAAGCCTATTTTCCGAAGAATATTGAGAAAGTGACCGCCGCAGGCATCGCCCGCACCTTCCAGAACGTGCGGCTGTTTAACGACATGTCGGTGCTGGAAAACGTGATGGTGGGCCGCCACGTGCGCACCCGCAACGGTCTGTGGGCCGCGCTCTCCCGCCATAAACGCGCCCGTGCTGAAGAGGCGCAGACCCGCGAGCTGGCATGGCACTGGCTGGACTATACCGGCATCGCGCAGTTCGCCCACTATCGCGCCTGCGACCTCGCCTACGGCCACCAGCGGCGGCTGGAGATTGCCCGCGCGCTGGCTACCGACCCGCGCCTGCTGGCGCTGGATGAACCGGCTGCCGGAATGAACGCCGCCGAGAAAATGGCCCTTGGCGAACTGCTGCTGCGCATTCGCGATGACGGCAAAACGCTGCTGATGATTGAGCACGACGTCAAGCTGGTGATGGGGATCTGCGATCGCTTAATGGTGCTGGATTACGGCAAAACGTTAACCAGCGGCACGCCGGATACCGTACGCCGCGATCCGGCGGTGATCGCCGCCTGGCTGGGAGGTAACGTCCATGTCTGATCTATTAACCGTTAGCCAGTTGAGTGTTCATTACGGCGGCATCCAGGCGGTGCGCGACGTCTCATTCAGCGTGAAAGAGGGTGAGCAGACCACGCTGATTGGCGCCAACGGTGCAGGCAAAAGTTCAACCGTCCGCGCTATTACCGGGCTGGAACCCTTTAGCGGCGACATTCTGTTTAACGGCAAGCCGATACGCAAACGCCGGGCCGAATCCCTGCTGCGTGAAGGGCTGGTGATGGTGCCGGAAGGTCGCGGCATCTTCGCGCGCATGACGGTGCTGGAAAACCTGCAAATGGGCGCGTGGCTGCGACGCGACGCAGCGGCGGTCAAACAGGAGATGCGCGCCATTTTCGAAAACTTTCCGCGCCTCGCCGAACGCCAGCATCAGCTGGCGGGACTGCTCTCCGGCGGCGAACAGCAGCTGCTGGCGCTTAACCGCGCCCTGCTCAGCCAGCCGCGCCTGCTGATCCTCGACGAACCCTCGATGGGTCTGGCGCCGCTAATGGTCGAAAACATTTTTCGCGTCATCGCCACCCTACGCCAGCGCGGCGTCGCGCTGCTGCTGATTGAGCAGAACGCACGCCTGGCTCTTGAGGCCACCGACAGCGCCTGGGTGATGGACAGCGGCAGCATCGTCGAGCGCGGTCCGTCGCAGACGCTGCTGGCCGATGACCGTATTGCACAGATTTATTTGGGCGAAATGCCCGTTTAACACACCAACCAGCATCAGGGAAAAACAATGAAAACAGTAAAAATCAGTGCGCTCAGCGCCGCTATCCTGCTCAGTGGTTTTGCCTCATCCGCCGCGTGGTCTGCGGCCAGCGAAACCGTCATTATCGGCCTGGCAGGCCCGCTGACCGGCCCTTCCGCGCGTATCGGCAAGGACCTGGAAAACGGTGCGCAGCTGGCGATTGACGATATCAACAAGCAACATCCGACCATCGGCGGCAAGGCGGTAACCTTCAAGCTGCAATCGGAAGACGATCAGTCGGACCCGCGCACCGCCGTTGCCGTCGCCCAGCGTCTGGTCGATAGCGGCGTCGCGGGCGTGGTCGGTCACTGGAATACCGGCACCAGCATTCCTGCCGCGCGGGTTTACCACGATGCGGGCATCGCCCAGGTTGCACCGGTCGCCACCGGGCACGCCTATACCAAACAGGGCTTCGACACCAGCTTTCGCGTGATGGGCCACGATGATGACGGCGGCCAGTTTGCTGGACAGTACGCGGTGCAAACCCTGAAGGCCAAACGCATCGCGGTTATCGATGACCGTACCGCCTTCGGTCAGGGGCTGGCGGATGAGTTTATTAAGTCGCTGGAAGCGCAGGGAATCAAAATCGTTGACCGCCAGTACGTCGATGACAAAACCGTCGATTTCAGCGCGGTGCTGACCGCGATCCGCAGCAAAAACGCCGACCTGATTTTCTTCGGCGGCGTCGATAGCCAGGCCGCTCCGCTGGCACGCCGCATCAAACAGCTGGGCATGAACGCCACCCTGATGGGCGCGGGCGGCTTCGTGAGCCAGACCTTCCTCCAGTTGGCGCAGAAAGAGGGCGACGGCGTGGTGGCGCTGGAGCCGGGGCTGCCAGTCGAACAGATGCCGGGCGGTAAGGCCTTTGAGCAGGCTTACCAGTCGCGCTATCACACTCATATCGAGTTGCATGCGCCGTTCGCCTATGACGCCACCCGCGTACTGGTTGCGGCGATGGAAAAAGCCGACTCCGTCGACCCTGCCGACTACCTGCCCGCACTGCGCGCCATTAGCTATTCCGGGGTCACCGGACAAATCGCCTTTGATAAAGAGGGCAACCTGAAATCGCCAACCTTTACCGTCTACAAAGTCGTCGACGGAAAATGGCAGCCGCAAACCGTACTCGGCGGCGCAACAACGAAGTAACGCAGTGAGGCAATGTGATGAGTGATAATAATGAGCTGGGCATTCTCGCCCGCCGCAAAATTGAAGCAGAAATAATCAAGCCGATTTACGACATTCTGGTGCGCGAGATAGGTAAAGCTCGCGCCCAGGCCGTTATCGGCGAAGCGATTGAAAACGCCGCCATTGAGGCGGGAAAAGCGTTTGCTAGCCAGGAGCCGAACGGCGCGGATATCCAGAGCTTTGTCGCCCTGCAGTATCTGTGGGAGAAAGATAACGCCCTGGAGGTCAAGGTGCTGGACGCCGACGACCAGCAGTATAACTACAACGTTAACCGCTGCCGCTACGCCGAGATGTACCACGAGATGGGGCTGGGAGAAATTGGCCACCTGCTCTCCTGCGCCCGCGATGACAAGTTTATCGTCGGCTACGCCCCGGACGTGGAGCTGACCCGCACCACCACCATTATGCAGGGTGGAAAGTGCTGCGACTTCCGCTATCGCGTGAAAAAGGACAAGCCATGATAACCGTCAACGGCGAACGTCTGTGGTCGACGCTCAACGAGATGGCCCTTATCGGCGCGACGCCGGCGGGCGGCGTAACCCGGCTGACGCTGAGCGACGAGGACCGCCAGGCGCGCGATCTGCTGCGCCAGTGGGCGCGGCAAGCCGGTTTTACCTGCGAAGTCGATAGCATGGGCAATATGTTTATCCGCCGCGCCGGTAAAAATTCGCAGCTTGCTCCGGTGCTGACTGGTTCGCACGTCGACTCTCAGCCGCTCGGCGGCCGCTATGACGGGATTTACGGCGTGCTGGCCGGACTGGAAGCGCTGCGCACGCTAAACGATCTCGGCGTTGAGACCGAACGCGATATCGTGCTGGTGAACTGGACCAACGAAGAAGGGGCGCGCTTTGCCCCGGCAATGCTGGCATCCGGCGTCTGGGCCGGACAGTTTAGCGAAGCCTATGCGCTCGCCCGTGAAGATCGCGACGGCATCAGCGTCGGCGAGGCGCTGGAGGCTATCGGCTATCGCGGCGAACGCCCGACTGCCGCCTTCCCGCTGCACGCCTGCTACGAAGTGCATATCGAACAGGGGCCGATTCTGGAAGAAGAAGGCGTTGATATCGGCCTCGTCCATGCAGCAATGGGTCAGCGCTGGTTCAACGTCACGCTGGAGGGCTTTTCCGCCCACGCCGGAACCACGCCGATGGGCAGCCGCCGCGATGCGTTGACTGCTTTCGCCGAGCTGGCGCTGGCGGTTGAGCAAATCGGCATCGCGCACAACCCTGATGGCCGGGCGACGATTGGCATGGCGCAGGTGATACCGGGATCGCGTAACGTGGTTCCGGGCCGCATGGCATGTAGCGTCGAGTTTCGTCATCCACAAACCGCAGCCCTGGAAGCCATGGAGCAAGCTCTGCATAGCGCTGCTGACGCGCTGGCGGCGCGCGGCGTGGCAGCAAACGTCGAGCGTATTTTCGATTACGCGCCGATTGCCTTTGACGCCGGGTGTCTGGCGCGCAGTCAGCGAGCGGCAGAGACATTGGGCTACAGCGCCAGGACCATGGTTTCCGGTGCCGGTCACGATACCTGCTATGTCAGTAAGGTCGCGCCCGCCAGCATGATTTTCATCCCCTGCGAGAAAGGGATTAGCCATAACGAGGCGGAGAATATTCTGCCCGCGTGGGCGGAGAAAGGGGCCAACGTGCTGCTCAACAGTTTGCGCCTTGCTGCCGATGAGCAGGAGCCGGGTAGCGCGTAAACGGGCAACCAGCCCGCAGCGATTCACGCCGCGGGCTATCTTTGAGTTAATGTTTCTTGCGGTTACGCCGCATATCGATGGTCACCGCCGCAACGATAATGATGCCTTTGATAATATCCTGCACGTAGGCGTCGACGCCGACAAAGGTAAACCCGCTTTTAATCAGGCCAAGGATCATCGCGCCGATTAAGGTTCCGGTAATACGCCCCACCCCGCCCATCAGGCTGCTGCCGCCAATGACCGCTGCGGCAATCGCATCCAGCTCATAGGACATTCCCATGCTCGACTGCCCGCTGCTGACGCGCGCCGCCAGCACCACGCCCGCGAGGCCGGAGAGCGCCCCGGCGATGGTATAGACGATCACCAGGTACTTATTCACGTTAATACCGGAGACCTTTGCCGACGTCATATTGCCACCGATGGCGTACACGTATTTGCCATAGCGAGTATGTTTCAGGGCAATGTGAAATACCGCGGCGACGACGAAGAAAATAATCACCGGCATCGCCCCCTGGCCGATAGCGGTAAAGCTGTCGGATAAGAAGCTAATCGGGTTGCCCTGGGTGTAATACTGCGCGAGGCCGCGCGCCGACACCATCATCCCCAGCGTGGCGATAAACGGCGGAATACCTGTGCGGGTGACGAGAAACCCGTTGGTTAAACCGCACAGCAGGCCGACGCCAATCCCGGCACCAATCGGAATGACCGCAGGCATATTGACCAGCGACGGGAACATCGGCGTCAGGCTGTCGGAAGTTTGTGCGAGGCTTGCCGCCACCACGGCGGCGAGCGCGATCACCGAACCGGAGGAGAGGTCAATCCCGGTGGTAATAATAACCTGCGTCACCCCCACCGCGATAATGCCGATAATCGCCACTTGCAGAACAATTAATATCAGGCGGTTGGTATTCATTAAAAAGGACTGATCGCGCACGTACCAACCGGCAATTTCAAAAGTCAGGGCAATCACCAGCATGACGATAAATATTCCGGTATCTTTCGGCAGCTTGTGACGTAATTGACCAAAGAAAGAGGGCTTATCATTGACCGGGGTCGCCGTTATTTTCATATTGCTCATTCTCTGTGCCTCAATGGGATGCCAACGACAAAATGGTTTCCTGGTCGGCGTCCTCTTTATCGAGGATGCCGGTAATACGCCCTTCATGCATCACCATCACCCGGTCGCTCATGCCGAGAATTTCAGGTAATTCAGAAGAGACCATAATCACCGCCACGCCGCGGTTCGCCAGTTCGCTGATCAGATGATAAATTTCCGCTTTCGCCCCCACGTCGATTCCGCGCGTTGGCTCATCGAGAATCAGTATTTTCGGCTGGGCTAAAAGCCAGCGGGCAATCAGCACTTTTTGCTGATTACCACCGCTGAGGTTATTAATAATCTGATCCATGGTTGGAGTTTTAATATTCAGGCGGCGGATCTGCTCCATGCAGTCTTCGGCCATTTTGAGATGCTGAACAAAGCCGGTTTTACCAATATATTCCGGCATTTTGACGATACTCATATTCTCGAGGACCGATAACACCAGGAACAGGCCTGACTTTTTGCGGTCTTCGGTGAGCAGCGCCATCCCTTTTTCGATGGCCGTTGACGGCGAATCAATATTAACCGGTATTCCGTCTATCAGTACTTCGCCGCTATCGGCTTGCTCCATGCCGAACAGGCTTTCCATGACTTCGCTACGCCCGGCGCCCACCAGCCCGGCCACGCCGAGGATTTCGCCGCGCCGTACGCTAAAGTTGATATCGTGAAAGACCCCTTTACGCGTCAAATTGCGCACCGTCAGCACCTCTTCGCCAATGGTGTTATTAAACTTGGGAAAGAGCTGGGTAAGCTCCCGGCCAACCATCTGGGTAATCAGCGACTGGCGAGTAAACTCGGTGGTATTTTGACTGCCAACCCAGGTGCCATCGCGAAATACGCTGATTTCATCGGTAATCGCGAATATCTCGTCCATCTTATGGCTGATGTAAATAATGGCTTTTCCCTGCTGGCGCAAATCGCGAATAATCGTAAACAGGTGCGCTACTTCGCTCTCGGTTAATGCCGAGGTCGGCTCATCCATAATCACAATATCCGCGTTCCAGGAAACCGCTTTGGCAATTTCCACCATCTGCTGGGCAGCGATACTTAACTCCCCCACCAGCCGGTCAGCGGATAAACGGATATTCAGTTTATTCAGGAGTTCCTGAGTCTGGCGGGTAAGCTGGCGATGATCGACAAAGCCATATTTCATCGGCTCACGGCCCAGCCAGATATTTTCCGCCACCGTCATATGCGGCACCAGATTAAGCTCCTGGTGGATCATCGAGATCCCGGAGCGCAGCGCGTCCATCGTATCCTGAAACTGGACCGGCTCTCCTTTGACGCGGATCGCGCCTTTATCGGGGCGATAGATCCCGATAAGGCATTTCATTAACGTCGATTTCCCGGCGCCGTTTTCGCCCATCAGCGCGTGCACCGTCCCCGGGCGCACGCGTAATGAGACGTTGTCGAGCGCCTTCACGCCGGGGAAGAACTTGCTGATACCTTCGGCTTCAAGTGCAAAAGCGTTCATACGTCCACCTCCAAACCACTGAGCAATTATTTCTGGTTGCGGTTCACAAACTCAGCCATGTTGTCTTTGGTGATCAGCTGGTAGGGAACGTCGATGACCTTTTCCACTTTCTCGCCGTTAGCGAGCTTAACGGCGGCATCAACCGCGCCTTCGCCCTGCCCTTTCGCGTCCTGGAAAATCGTGGCGATCATCTTGCCGTTTTTGAGCATTTGCAGCGCATCGGGCGTGCCATCCACTCCGGCAATCAGAATATGGTTCGGGTTTTTACCCAGCGCCTGCAGCGCACCGATGGCCATTTCATCGTTGTTGGACGCGATAGCCTGAATGTCTTCACCGCTGGTCATCCAGTTGCTGACCACGTCAACGGCGTCGTTACGCATAAATTTGGCGGTCTGTTTTTGCACAATTTTGATATCCGGGTACTTTGCCACCACCTCTTCGACGCCTTTGGTGCGGTCGCGGGTCGATTCATTCGCCAGGTCGCCGAGCAGAATGGCGACGTTGCCTTTACCGTTCATCGCCTTGGCTAACGCTTCCATCTGTAAGCGCCCCGCCAGCACCGAGTCAGAGCCGACGTAGGCCATTTTGTCGGTCAGCTGCGCCTGTGGGCGGCGGTTAACAAAGACCAGCGGAATACCGGCTTTGGTGGCCTGGTCCATAATCGGCTTCACCGCGTTGGTGTCGACCGGGTTGACGATAATCACATCGACGCCCTGGCCAATAAAATTTTGCACCTGCTGTAGCTGCTGCGAGACGTCGCCTTTGGCATCTTCGACCTGCGACTTAACGCCATCTTTTTGCATCTCTTTTTGCATCGCGGTGCGCAGAATCGTCAGGAAGTTGTCATCAAATAGCGCCATAGACACACCGACCGAAATATCTTTCGCCATCACGACCGCTGGCAGCATGCAGGCTATCAAAGAGGCAACAACCGTTTTCTTGATATTCATAGTTGATCCTTTATTTACAGGTACATCGGTTAGGTAAGATAAAATGAAAAATTAGTTTCATTAATTGTGCGTTAAGCGCCTGCTTTTTCAGCTTTTCGAAAAAACGGACCGCGTGCTGGCGCATTTTTCACTGTTGATCGGAATCACAAAATTCAGTTGTTTTAGAATGTGTTTTTGAAACATCAGTCCATTTATTACGAAAGAAACATTCCAGACCATTTATTTCATTAACAACACATATGAAACTTTTATAAGTAAATAACTGAAATGAAAATTTTAAAACCGCACGTTAACAGAACTTTGACACACATCTAACATTGACGCATAAATGCGCAAAAAATGAGAGACAGGCGACGATTTGGGGCGCTGTGAGATCAGCCTTGCGGGGAGTTCAAAAAGAAGAATAAGAGCGCTCAGTCGACGTTTTCAGCGCTATAGAGGATAAATTCGACCCTACCATCGCTAAAAACATCCGGTTGATAGCCGGTCTCAAGATGGCGCAGGGCCAGTTCCACCGCCAGTTGGGCGTGCTGGCGAGGGTTTTGATC
The DNA here is from genome assembly GCF_003261575.2 of Klebsiella huaxiensis. Taxonomy (GTDB): domain Bacteria; phylum Pseudomonadota; class Gammaproteobacteria; order Enterobacterales; family Enterobacteriaceae; genus Klebsiella; species Klebsiella huaxiensis. Next base: position 4,396,464 of record NZ_CP036175.1, read on the forward strand.
GAGCGTCAATGCCATTCCCCCCTGCGCCAACTGCTCACGAGTGGTGCTGTATCGTTCATGGGTAATCCAGCAGCATTCGCCGTAGCGACGATGGCGGGCCAGCGCCTGCGCCACCTGCGTATTGCCAAGGCCGGTATTGTAAATGCCGACGACATCGCGATTACGGTTCAGGGCTTTCTCCAGCAGGCGGTCGATTTGCTGTCGGTTATCCTCCCCCGCCAGTACTTCACCCAGTTGTAGATGAGGAAAACGTTGGCTAATCACATCGCGAAAGCCCTGAATACGCGAGCGATGGGCGCTGAAGTCCTGGCGACCGCTGATCATCAGCACTTCGCCGGAACGATGGGCCATCAGTCCCATCATCATGCCTGCGGTGCGTCCAGCCTGCTGCTGATTAATCCCCACATGACAGAGCCTCTGCGCTTGCGGAAGGTCGGTGACCAGCGTAATCACCGGCACGTTTGCCTCTCGGCATTGACGCAACGCCTCGTAGACCCGCGGATGTTCGTTGCCAAAGACAATGATCGCATGGCGCTTTTTACTGCTGCGGATAATGCTTTTCGCCAATTTTTCTGGCTCAGATTCCGCCACCAGCGTGCGGTGCAGCGTAAGACGACGATAGCCAAGACTATCCGCCACGTCGGCGAAATCCTGCGTCAGGCGGGAGAAAAACAGCGAATCATTAGCGCTGAGGAGCACTTCGATTTGCCACGGTAGGCGACGCTCTTGTGGCAAAATCCGCTTCAGCCCGGCTTCGCGGGCCGCCTGCAACACTCTGCGGGTGGTTTCCGGCGATACGCCGCCGCGCTCGTTAAGCACCCGATCAACAGTCGCCACGCCAACGCCAATCTGCTTAGCCAGTTCCTCCAGCGAAATACTTTTCATCGCTCCCCTCACCATGATGGAAATCCATCAAAACGCCTGTGTCGGTCAGTGTAGCAAACGGATTACTTTGGCAGCGGTAAATCCCTTTTTCTGGAGAAGAAAAATGACCTGCATTCGTTTTGCACTGTTAGGCAGCGGTTTTATCGGCCAGGTTCACGCCGCCAGCCTTGCTCGCCATGAACATACCGTTCTGGCCATGGTGGCTGATGCCGACCCCAATCGGGCGAAAGCGCTGGCCTCCCGTTACGGCGCGCGGGCGGTCACCGTCACCGAGGCCATCAATAGCGATGCGATTGATGCGGTGCTGATCGCCAGCTCAACCCCATCGCACGCGGAGCTGCTGGAGGCCGCCGCGCGCGCCGGGAAAGCCGTCTACTGCGAAAAACCCATCGATCTTTCGTTGGCTCGCGCACGTGAGGTTGTCGAGAAAGTGTTGCCGCTCAAAGTGCCGGTAACCGTGGGGTTTAACCGCCGCTTTGACGCCAGCCATCAGCAGTTGCGCCGTCAGGTTGAGGCTGGCGTTATCGGCAAAATCGAGCTGGTACAGATGGTGTGCCGGGCATCGGTTATGCCGCCGCTCGAGTATCTGCGCAGCTCCGGCGGCCAGATGCGCGACCAGGCGATTCACTTTTTTGACCTGCTGCGTTTTCTTACCGGCGATGAAGTGACGACCGTCGCCGCCATGGGAGGCGCGCTGGCGCAGCCGGAGATCGCCGGGTTCGATGATGTCGACACCTCCATTCTGCTGCTGAGAATGCGCGGCGGCGGGCTGGCTCAGCTGGACAATACCCGGCGTACCGGCCACGGCTACGATGAACGCGTTAGCCTGCTCGGAGCGGATGGCGTGGTAGAGTCCGGCAGCCAGACATCACGCGGCGTGACGCTGTGGCAAGGAGATCGCTGCATTCAACCCGGTCTGTATCCGGACTGGTTCAACCGTGTCCAGGGTTCGTATTATCAGCACATGGATGCCTTTGTCCGGTCGCTGCGCGGGGAAAACGTACCGGACCTGCCGGGGCTGCTGGACGGCCTGCAAGCGCAGGCTATCGCCGAGGCCGCCGTGCTCTCGCTGCAACAGGAGCAATTTATTAGCGTCGACCTGTCGTAAAAAAGCCCCGTATACCTGACGGTATACGGGGCAAGCACCGCGCCACTAGCGCTCTTCGTTAAATACCACGCCAATCTGCCGCCGCACTTCATCCATTACGCTCAGGTTTTCCAGCACCCTGGCCAACGGGCGGATCGGCGAATTCGTTAATCCCTGCCCGACGCACCAGGCAAAATGCTCGGCCTGATAAAACAGCTGGTCATAGCGATTACGCGGCTCTTCCCAGCGCAACACATTGCCGCCCTGGCTGGCGGCGAGGGTAAAATTCCCCGGCGCGTAAAACTGCCCATCAAGGGTCAGAGTCGCATCGCGCCCGGCCACCACCGCGCCGCCCGGCGTATTGCTGAATAGCGTGGTGTTCAGCAGCCCTTGCAAGCCCTCTTCCCAGTTAAAAAGCATCGAAATTTGCCCGTTGACGCCTTTCTGGGCTGGACGCCCGCGGGCGATAATATCCTGCGGCACACCGCCAACCATGACGCTAAACGAGGTCAGATAGCTGCCAAGATCCATCATCGGACCACCGGCGAGGTCGGCATTAAAAATGCGATGATCCGGCGTAAAGAACTCCCCGTGATCGGCGAGCAGCGTATGCAGATCGCCCAGTACGCCGTCATCCAGCAGTTGGCGAATCACGTCATATTTCGGCGCGTAGTCGCACCACATCGCCTCCATCGCCAACTTGCCCCGCTTTGCCGCTTCGGCTTGTAGCGCGGCCCCTTCCCGCCGGTTCAGCGCAAAAGGCTTTTCAATCAGCACATGCTTACCCGCTTTTAGTACCCGCAGCCCGTCCGGGAAATGGTGATTGTGCGGCGTGGCAATATACACTGCATCAATATCCGGACGCGCCAGCATCTCATCCACCTGAGCGTAAGCCTGCGGGATCGCCCACTGTGCAGCAAAACTGTCGGCCTTTTGTTGCGTGCGCGAGGCCACGGCGACAACCTGCTGACGGCTGTGCTCTTTTAAAGATTTTACAAAACGCTCGGCAATCCATCCGGGGCCAATAATTCCCCAGCGCAGAACAGGGACAGATTGCGCGGCGTGATGGCACGGTTTCGGTAACTGAGACGGGAACATAGCGGCTCCTTGTTTTTATGGGGTATACACAAAGGACACTATAAGCAGGCGCTAAGGGTGAGGAATAACGAATTAATGATGGAATTCCATCATCGAATTACCACTTGTCAAAATACAAGATGTCGCGGATAGTCCGGGCTGCTAATCACTATCAAGGAGCCTGAGATGATTAAAACTTCGTGGCGTAAAATCGCCCTGATTGCCGCCACCCTGCCTTTATTGCTCTGTAGCAGTTCATTATGGGCCAATGCCGATGCTATTCAGCGGAAGCTGACTGATTTAGAAAAAAGCTCCGGCGGCAGGTTGGGCGTGGCGCTGATTAACACTACAGATAATTCTCAAATTTTATATCGCGGAGATGAACGTTTTGCCATGTGCAGCACCGGTAAAGTGATGGCCGCTGCCGCGGTGTTAAAGCAAAGCGAAGTCGATAATCAAGTATTGAATAAAAGACTGGAGATTAAGAAATCAGATTTGGTGGTCTGGAGTCCGGTGACCGAAAAACATCTGCAGAGCGGAATGACGCTGGCGGAATTAAGCGCCGCAACCCTGCAATATAGCGATAACACCGCGATGAATAAGATGATTGGTTATCTTGGCGGACCAGACAAAGTGACCGCATTCGCCCGCAGCATTGGCGATGTCACTTTTCGTCTTGATCGTACGGAGCCTGCGCTGAACACCGCGATCCCGGGTGATGAACGCGATACCACCACGCCGCTGGCGATGGCCGAAATCCTGCACAAGCTGACGCTGGGTAATGCTCTGGGTGAACAGCAGCGCGCCCAGTTAGTGACATGGTTGAAAGGCAACACCACCGGCGGGCAGAGTATTCGTGCGGGCCTGCCTGCAGGCTGGGTCGTGGGAGATAAAACCGGCGCCGGTGATTACGGCACGACCAATGATATCGCCGTTATCTGGCCGGAAAATCATGCCCCGCTGGTGTTAGTCACTTATTTCACCCAACCACAGCAGGATGCGAAAAGCCGCAAAGAGGTATTAGCCGCAGCGGCAAAAATCGTGACCGAAGGGCTGTAGCCCGGTTCGGGGGTTTACACCACAATCCAGGAGGGCAGTCCGCTACGGCTTCCCGGGCCAGGGGTTCACTGCCGTGGGCAGATCGGTAGCCCGGACAGGCGCGTCACGCGCCGCCTCCGGGAAATTCAGCCACTCTGCGCTCTGCTCCCGGGGGCGGCGCTCAACGCGCCTTGCCCGGGCTACGGGTTCACCGCCATCTGCGATCCGGTAGCCCGTATAAGGCATTTACGCCGCAATCCGGGGAAAGCCGAACGCTCATGTTGAAATATTAATCCGTGATTTTAAACGTCAGCGCATAGGTGCTGGTTTTACCTTCATCACGCGCCCCCCCCATCTGATAAACCCGCACGGTATATTTACCACCAGCAGTAAGACGTTGCTCAAAAACATCGCCGCTCATTGATCCGTTATAAATCACCTCGTTAGCCGGTGTGATCACGTTAAAATAAGGATGCGGCCACTGGCTCTTCATGCTGATATGCATCATCTGGCCCGATTTTGCCATCAGCGTAAAATCATGACTATCATCACCGGTCACGGTACTTTTTATTATCGTGCCGTTGCTGCCTTTATCAAAACGAACGGCATTGCTGTTTATTTTATCACTCGCTATTAATGATACTGACGTTAATAAACAACTAACACAGATCATGCCACCAACAATTAACTTTAAATTTTTCATTTAATTAACACCTTATGTTTTTTATGCGCGCTGTTATAGCACATAAGGTGTCAGGAGTAAGCTGCTTCGAAATATTGTCCACCGTTTTTACGGTTTAAAATCCAGAGCGGCATTTTTTAAATTTTGATATGCCCGTTCACTCGGAAATGGTGGAAACTTCGTACGTAAAACAGCATCGTACATCACCGCACAAAACTCTGAACGCTCGCCTTCTACCTTCAAACCTGTCAGCTCTGCTTGACGGTTTAAAGACATACGCAAAGTACAGACGTCACCGCGATATTTTTCCCAATCAGGGATGTGCTCCCTAATAGCCTGTTGCAAGGCAAAAAGATAACCACTTAGATTTTCGCTATTTGCATCATCAGGCGGAAGAGTCAGGGTATCCGACTGCGCAGCGCGCTGATTCATCTCCTGAATAAGCTGCGTTTGAGAGGGGGTCTTTGTCTGCGTCCCCTGACAGCCGGAAAGCAGCCATACGCCAGCCACCAGAGCGAGTAGATATGTTACTTTTTTCATGATGTATCCTTACACAAAAAAGGCCGCTTCAAATCATCGGCGACGAAACACTATTCTCGCGTCTCCTGACGATGGAGTAAATCCTGATAAATCGTCGTTAATATCCCTCCCGGACGAAACCCTTTTTTGATCCATTGCGTCACCTGGCCAGTCGCGGCGTGCTGGGTCGCCAGCAGCATTCCCGAGTCCTGTCGCGGGTTGTGGATCTGACGAGTCACCAGCAATTTCTTCTCCATCGCTTCATGCGCCATATAATCCGGCAGAAATCCGATCCCTTCACCGAGGATCTGGCACTGGCATTTGGTATTAAAGTCCGGCACCAGGATCGCCTCCTGACCGTGCAGCAGCCAGCCCACCTTTTTATTAATGGTGCTGGCGGTATCCTCAACCATAATATTGGGGTACAGGCGTAGCTGGCTTTCGGAAATCGGCTCCGGCATAAACGCCAACGGATGATCCGGGGCAATAGCAAATACCCAGCGGATCGAGCCGATCTCGGTGTAATCAATACCGCCGCCGTCGAGCAGGGTATCCGGCGCACCGATAGCGATATTCGCCTGATTATTAATCATCGAGTCCCAGACACCGTTATAGACCTCGGTGGTCACAGTTATCTGGCAAGTAGGAAACTGTTTTTTTAACACCTGTAGCAGCCGTGCCGTGTGGCGCGGCGTATAGAGCAACTGATTAATACAGATGCGCACCCGCGCTTCAATTCCCTGAGAGATGGTATCGATGCTGCGCTTGATAGCGTGAAAATCATTCAACAGGTCAGTGGCTTTGCGAAAAAGATAAAAACCGGATTCGGTCAACTCAATGCTGCGGGTATTGCGGGTAAAAAGCACCACGTCCAGCCCCGCCTCCATCCGTTTGATGGTATAGCTGATAGCTGACGTGGTCAGCCCCAGCTCATCTGCGGCTTTACTAAAGCTGCCGAAACGTGCCGCGGTGGTAAACGCCAGCAGGTTCTCTTCAGTAAAAATGGAATTCATGTGGTGCTCCTGCTTTTATTTACCCATACAGTTGGGAAATGTATTGGCAGTACTGATGCCAGGGCAACCATTTTTGAATATCTTTTAAAAACTGGCGGCTTATTACACGTTCTCCTTCGATGTCGCCTCGCTGAGTTTTCGCCCGCTATACTCGGAAATAAAGCCCACGCAGTTACCGGCCAGGAACCCCAACAATGTCACCGTCCAGTTCAGTCCGGTGGCGAAAAACAGCGTCATCCCCAGGAAGCCGCCAGGAATAAAAGAAGTGAGCGCAAACCGTCCCTGCCAGACGATAACCGCCGAAAACGGCACCGTGGTTATTACGCTGGCCCAGAAGCCCGAAATTCCCGTGGCTGAAGCAATTACCCCTGCGGCCAGCGCGGCGAGATACGCCCAGATGGCCCCGGAATAGTTAACGAAGAGGCTTTTTACCCACCCTTCTTTACCGCCACCCGCCGCGTAAAAACTGCAAAAAGCGACAAAGCCAATGGTACCGAGTAATTCCCAACCGTGTTGCAGCCCAACGTGCGAGGAAATCAGCTGCCAGACGCCAGCGCAGATGCCAACCGTAATCCCCGTAGCGGTGAGTCCGTTCATATCTCTCTCCTCTTAATAAAATGGCCTGATGAAGTATTTCAGCGAGGAAACTATATCGAAACAAAACCCGATTGAGTTAAGGGACAAAGAGGGAAAGAAACAAACGTTGCACCAACGCACAGTCTGCATCGATTATTAAATAATATTCAACAATCAGCCTGATTATGGCGAATAAAATTTAAGCGGGTTCTTTTCTCATAATTTCGTTGCTATTCTCAGACCACCAATAAACAGCCACAAAAATCAGGGGAATGATAATGACCACACCAAATCTGCTGAATGAATATTTACTGGCTGCTGAACTAGGTAATTTAAATCAATTAAAAACCTGTCTAACACAAGGTTTCGATATTAATGCCAGCAATCGCCAGGGACAAACGGCCATTACGCTGGCAAGTCTGAATCACCATTATGACTGCGTCTCTGTGTTAATTTCCGCCGGAGTCGATATTAATCAGCAGGACAGAACCTGCCTCAATCCCTTTTTACTCAGCTGCCTGAATAACGATATTAAATTGCTGCAATTAATACTCCCCGCAAAGCCGGATCTGAACTGTTTAACCCGGTTTGGCGGCGTGGGCCTGACGCCTGCCTGCGAAAAAGGCCATATTGAGATCGTTAAAATACTGCTGGCCGAGACCGATATTAACGTCAACCACACCAACTTTGTTGGCTGGACGCCGCTGCTGGAAGCGATCGTTCTCAATGACGGCGGCCCGACGCAGCAGGCTATTGTTAAGCTGCTGCTGGAGCACGACGCCAGCCCGCATATGACCGATAAATATGGCAAAACCCCGCTGGAGCTGGCACGGGAGAAAGGGTTTGAAGAGATTGCCCAGTTGCTAATTTCTGCGGGAGCATAAACAGGAGCAGCGCTATCGACACCTTCACACCACGATGTGTGCAAGCGCTAACTGCAGATGAGGGTTTTCTCTGTGCACGCGGTAGTGGACGGATTGAGCAGGTCTTTTCCCGGGCGGTCAATATCTGGCTCCCGACAGAGCAGCAGCTACTGACGCTGCTTGGCGAAGGCTACGATAACGCCCCCAACAGCTGTCGGTTAGCGCTCACACACTTAAACACCCTGTTCCGGCCAGGTGAAACGGTCGAATTTGGTGATTCAGGCATCGGCGTTGGCAAGAATATCTGGATAAATACCGGTACCTGCTTTCGCTGGCAGACGCCGAAAACAACGCTGAATACCGTGCGATTTGGGGCTATTCCCTGGTCACGCTGGCAAAACTTTATTCATCTGCAACTTCATGAGGATGAAACGTTATTTCTCTATCGCGGCGACAATCCTTTTTATCGGGAGCTCGCCTGGGAATTGCAAGTGCGCCGAAAAAAATTACTTAACGCCATTACGCAAAAACAAAACATCACCCAGGCGGTTAGCCAGATGATTGGGTTGGGAATTGGCCTAACGCCGTCAGCGGATGATTACCTGGTAGGGCTAAGTATTATTTTATTTATTACCGGCCACCCGGCAGAGAAATACCGGAAAGCATTTTTAACTGCGCTGCAACGTGCCAAAAACAATACCACGCAGCTGAGTGCAATAACGTTAGAAGCTGCTTTACAGCAGCGTTACCGTGAAAGTATTGCCATCTTGATTAATCAGATAATTAATCAGGTGGACCATTTTTCTATTCAGACCATTGCCGAGATTAAAAATATTGGCTCAAGTTCCGGCTGCGACATGCTGTATGGCATAGCGGACGCCTGCGCGCTGAGCCAAACCTACGGAGGGAATTATGTCAGTCAAAATAGTTATTAAAAAGAACACGTATTTTGATTCCGTGTCGCTGATGTCGATATCGACACGCGCCAACCAACTCGACGGCGTCGAGCAGGCGTTTGTGGCGATGGCGACCGAGATGAACAAAGGCGTGCTGAAGAATCTCGGGCTGCTGACGACAGAGCTTAATGAGGCGAAAAACGGCGACCTGATGATCGTTATCAACGGCAAAGATGGTGCCGATAACGAGCAGACGCTGGCGGCTATTGAAGAATTATTCACTAAAAAGGCCGACAGCAGCTCGCACGAAGCGCGCTACGCCACCCTTGCCAGCGCCAAAAAGCATATACCCGAGAGCAACCTGGCGGTGATTTCGGTCAACGGGCTGTTCGCCGCCCGCGAAGCGCGTCAGGCGCTGCAAAATGACCTCAACGTGATGCTGTTCTCCGACAACGTGTCGATTGAAGATGAGCTGGCGCTTAAGCAGCTGGCGCATGAAAAAGGGTTACTAATGATGGGCCCGGACTGCGGCACCGCCATCATTAACGGTGCAGCGCTGTGCTTTGGCAACGCGGTGCGGCGCGGCAATATCGGCATTATTGGCGCATCCGGCACCGGCAGCCAGGAGCTGAGCGTGCGCATTCACGACTTCGGCGGCGGCATCTCACAGCTGATCGGCACCGGCGGACGCGACCTGAGTGAAAAAATTGGCGGGCTGATGATGCTCGACGCCATCGCCATGCTGGAAAACGATCCGCAAACTGAAATCATCGCGCTGGTCTCTAAACCGCCCGCCCCTGCGGTGGCACGTAAAGTACTGGAACGCGCACGAAGCTGCCGTAAACCGGTGGTCGCCTGCTTCCTCGGTCGCGCTGAGCCTCCGGCGGATGAACAAGGGCTACAGTTTGCGCGCGGGACCAAAGAAGCGGCGCTGAAAGCGGTTCTGCTGAGCGGCGTGAAAAAAGAATCTTTAGACCTGCACCCGCTGAACGAAAAGCTGATTGCCGAGGTTCGTGCGCAGCTCACGCCACAGCAAAAATATATTCGCGGCCTGTTCTGCGGCGGCACCCTGTGCGATGAAACGATGTTTGCGGTGATGGAAAAACACGGTGACGTCTACAGCAACATTCAGCCCGACCCAGCGTTCCGTCTGACTGACATTAACCGCAGCGTCAAACACACCTTCCTCGATTTCGGTGATGATGACTTCACCAACGGCAAGCCGCATCCGATGATCGACCCGACTAACCGCATCAGCCGTCTGCTCCAGGAAGCGCGCGATCCTGAAGTCGGCGTCATCGTGATGGACTTCGTGCTCGGTTTTGGCTCGCACGAGGATCCAGTCGGTTCAACGATCGAGGCAATCCGAGAAACAAAAGCGATCGCCGCCGCCGAAGGGCGAGAGCTTGCGATCCTCGGCTACGTGCTGGGGACCGATCTTGATACGCCATCGCTGGAAAAACAGCGCCAGATGTTAAGCGACGCGGGCGTCATTCTGGCCAGCAGCAGCACCAATACCGGATTGCTGGCGCGTGAATTTATCTGCAAAGGGGAGAACGCCTGATGAGCCAGTTATTTAACCAACCGTTGAACGTGATTAACGTCGGTATCGCCATGTTTAGCGACGATCTGAAAAGGCAGCATGTTAATGCCACCCAGCTCGACTGGACGCCGCCGGGTCAGGGCAATATGCGGATTGTTAACGCACTGGATAGCATCGCCGACTCGCCGCTGGCGGAGAAAATCGCCGCAGCCAACCAGCAGGCGCTGGAACGTATTATTCAGTCCCACCCGGTGCTGATTGGCTTTGATCAGGCGATTAACGTCGTTCCTGGCATGACGCCGAAAACGATTCTCCACGCCGGTCCGCCGGTGAAGTGGGAAAATATGTGCGGCGCAATGAAAGGTGCGGTCACCGGGGCGCTGGTGTTTGAAGGGCTGGCGAAGGATATCGATGAAGCGGCGGTACTGGCGGCTTCCGGCGAAATCACCTTCTCGCCGTGCCACGAGCATGACTGCGTGGGGTCGATGGCGGGTGTGACCTCCGCTTCGATGTTTATGCATATCGTCGAGAACAAAACCTACGGCAACATCGCTTATACCAACATGAGCGAGCAGATGGCGAAGATCCTGCGCATGGGGGCCAACGACCAGAGTGTGATCGACCGTCTGAACTGGATGCGTGACGTACAGGGCCCGATGCTGCGCGACGCGATGAAAATCATCGGCGAGATCGACCTGCGCTTAATGCTGGCGCAGGCGCTGCATATGGGCGACGAGTGTCACAACCGCAACAACGCGGGCACCACGCTGCTGATCCAGGCGCTGACGCCAGGGATTATTCAGGCCGGTTACTCCGTTGAGCAGCAGCGCGAAGCGTTTGAATTCGTCGCCAGCAGCGACTACTTCTCCGGCCCGACGTGGATGGCGATGTGTAAAGCGGCGATGGACGCAGCGCACGGCATCGAATACAGCACCGTGGTTACCACCATGGCGCGCAACGGCGTCGAGTTCGGCCTGCGGGTCAGCGGCCTGCCTGGACAGTGGTTTACCGGTCCGGCGCAGCAGGTGATTGGCCCAATGTTTGCCGGATATAAGCCGGAAGACTCGGGGCTGGATATTGGCGATAGCGCGATTACCGAAACCTACGGCATCGGCGGTTTTGCGATGGCGACGGCCCCGGCAATTGTGGCGCTGGTGGGCGGTACGGTGGAAGAGGCTATCGATTTCTCCCGCCAGATGCGCGAAATCACGCTGGGCGAGAACCCGAACGTCACCATCCCGCTGCTCGGTTTTATGGGCGTGCCGACGGCTATCGATATCACCCGCGTCGGCAGCAGTGGCATTCTACCGGTGATCAACACCGCTATTGCGCATAAAGATGCGGGCATCGGCATGATTGGTGCCGGGATTGTTCATCCACCGTTCGCTTGCTTCGAGAAGGCGATTTTAAGCTGGTGCGAACGCTACAACGGATAACGGACGCTCCCTCTCCCTTTAAAAGGGAGAGGGAGCAAACCGAACAACAATAATCACATCATCTTCTGCACTGGAACCTACACGATGAAAGAACTTGTGGTCGTTGCCATTGGCGGCAACAGCATAATCAAAGACAACGCCAGCCAGTCGATTGAACATCAGGCGCAGGCGGTGAAAGCGGTCGCCAATACGGTGCTGGAGATGCTGGCGTCCGATTACAACGTGGTGCTCACCCACGGCAACGGGCCGCAGGTAGGGCTGGATTTACGCCGCGCCGAAATCGCCCATGAGCGCGAGGGTCTGCCGCTCACTCCGCTGGCCAACTGCGTCGCCGATACTCAGGGCGGGATCGGCTATCTTATTCAACAAGCGCTGAACAACCGTCTCGCCGAACGCGGCGAACAAAAAGCGGTGACGGTGGTGACGCAAGTGGAGGTGGATAAAAACGATCCTGGTTTTGCCCATCCGACCAAACCCATCGGCGCGTTCTTTAATGAAAACCAGCGTGATGAGCTCCTGCATGCCCATCCAGACTGGCGATTTGTCGAAGACTCAGGACGCGGTTACCGTCGGGTCGTGGCTTCTCCTGAGCCGCAACGCATCGTCGAGGCCGCTGCTATCAAAACCCTGACTCAGCAAGGTTTTATCGTGATTGGCGCAGGCGGCGGCGGTATTCCGGTGGTGCGCGGTGAGCAGGGGGATTATCAGAGCGTCGATGCGGTGATCGACAAAGATCTCTCCACCGCCCTGCTGGCCCGCGAGATCCGCGCCGATATTCTGGTTATCACCACCGGTGTTGAAAAAGTCTGTATCCATTTTGGTCAACCCAATCAGCAGGCGCTGGGCACAACCACCGTCAGCGAAATGACCCGCTATATGCAGGAAGGCCATTTCCCGGCGGGCAGTATGCTGCCAAAAATCGTCGCCAGCCTCGAGTTCCTGCAACACGGCGGCAAACGGGTCATCATTACCACGCCGGAACGCCTGGCCGCCGCGCTGCGCGGGGAAACCGGAACCCATATCGTGCATGACTAAGATAGGCTCTAAAACAAAAGGAAGAGAGATGAATAGAGACAATAGCCGTCGGGAGTTTCTCAGCCAGAGCGGTAAGATGGTCACCGCTGCCGCTCTGTTCGGTGGTGCGGTTCCGGCCGCCTATGCCGCGAACAGCCAGACTCCGGCGAGCACCTGCGAAAATAAAAGCATCAATCGCATCGCCAACAACCACTACTATCTCGACAACGTCCTGCTGGAAAGCGGCTTTGAGTATGAGAACGGGGTTGCGGTGCACACCCGCACTGAACGGCAAACGCTGGAGATTCGCGACGGCAAAATTGCGGCGCTGTTAAGTAATAAAAACCATCCCGATACCGCCCTTCCCCACTATGACGCAGGTGGCAAGCTGATGCTGCCGGCGATGCGCGATATGCATATTCACCTGGATAAAACCTTCTACGGTGGCCCGTGGCGATCGCTGAACCGCCCGGCGGGCACCACGATTCAGGATATGATCAAGCTGGAGCAGAAGCTGCTGCCCGAGCTACAGCCTTACACGCAAGCGCATGCCGAAAAACTGATCGACCTGATCCAGTCCAAAGGCTCCACCATCGCCCGCAGCCACTGCAATATTGAGCCAGTCTCCGGGCTGAAAAATCTCGAAAATCTTCAGGCGGTGCTGGCGCGACGTCAGGCGGATTTTGCGTGTGAGATCGTCGCCTTTCCACAGCATGGGCTGCTGCTGTCGAAATCTGAACCGCTGGTGCGTGAAGCGATGCAGGCCGGCGCACACTATGTTGGTGGGCTGGATCCGACCAGCGTCGACGGCGCGATGGAGAAATCGCTCGATACCATGTTCCAGATTGCGCTCGATTACTATAAAGGCGTCGATATTCACCTGCACGAGACTAGCCCGGCGGGCATAGCGGCGGTGAATTATATGGTGGAAACCGTCGAGAAAACACCGCAGTTGAAAGGCAAGCTAACCATCAGCCACGCCTTCGCGCTGGCGATGATGAATGAGCAGCAGGTAGATGAAATCGCCACGCGTATGGCGGCGCAGCAAATCACCATTGCCTCCACCGTGCCCATCGGCACGCTGCATATGCCGCTCAAACAGCTGCGTGATAAAGGCGTCTTTGTGATGACCGGTACCGATAGCGTTATCGATCACTGGTCGCCGTATGGCCTCGGCGACATGCTGGAAAAAGCTAACCTTTACGCCCAGCTCTATATTCGCCCCAATGAGCAGACGCTGTCGCGTTCGCTGGCCATCGCCACCGGCAACGTGCTGCCGCTCAATGATAAGGGCGAGCGCGTCTGGCCCAGGGCGCAGGATGAAGCCAGCTTCGTGCTGGTTGACGCTTCCTGTTCCGCCGAGGCGGTGGCGCGAATTTCGCCGCGTGCCGCGACCTTCCATAAAGGCAATATGGTGTGGGGCAGCGTCGGATAAATGCCCCTGTAGATGCAAAAAACCCCGGCACCAGACCGGGGTTGGGTTTATTGCAATAGCACTTATTTCACCGGACGCATGGCCGGGAACAGGATCACATCGCGAATGGTATGGCTGTTAGTAAACAGCATCACCATACGGTCAATACCAATTCCCAGACCGGCGGTCGGTGGCAGGCCATATTCCAGCGCGGTGACGTAGTCTTCGTCGTAGAACATCGCTTCGTCATCCCCCGCCGCTTTGGCGTTAACCTGATCGAGGAAACGCTGCGCCTGGTCTTCGGCATCGTTCAGCTCGCTAAAACCGTTGCCGATTTCACGCCCGCCGATAAAGAACTCGAAGCGATCGGTGATTTCCGGGTTCACATCGTTGCGGCGCGCCAGCGGCGAAACTTCTGCCGGATACTCGGTGATAAAGGTCGGCTGGATCAGGTGCGCTTCTGCCACTTCGTCGAAGATCTCGGTGACGATACGCCCCAGTCCCCAACTTTTCTCGACATGAATGCCGATGGATTCCGCCAGCGCTTTCGCCGCGTCGAAGTTATCCAAATCCGCCATCTCAGTTTCCGGACGGTATTTCTTAATCGCTTCGCGCATGGTCAGTTTTTCAAACGGCTTGCCGAAGTCGAACATCTGGTCGCCGTACGGCACTTCGGTTTTACCCAGTACGGTCTGCGCCAGCGTGCGGAACAGCGACTCGGTCAGTTCGATCAGATCCTTGTAATCCGCATACGCCATATAGAGTTCCATCATGGTGAACTCAGGGTTATGGCGTACGGAGATCCCTTCGTTACGAAAGTTACGGTTGATCTCGAAAACCCGTTCGAAGCCGCCAACCACCAGCCGTTTCAGGTATAGCTCCGGCGCGATGCGCAGATACATGTCCAGATCGAGGGCATTATGATGGGTGATAAACGGACGCGCCGAAGCGCCGCCGGGGATCACCTGCATCATCGGGGTTTCCACTTCCATAAAGCCGCGCGCGACCATAAATTGACGCATAGTCGCGAGGATCTGCGAGCGCACCTTAAAGGTGTGGCGCGACTCTTCGTTGGAGATCAGATCGAGATAACGCTGACGGTAGCGCGCTTCCTGATCCTGCAGGCCGTGGAATTTGTCCGGCAGCGGACGCAGGGCTTTGGTCAGCAGGCGCAGCTCGGTGCAGTGAATGGAGAGTTCGCCGGTCTGGGTTTTAAACAGTTTACCGCGCGCGGCGATGATGTCGCCGAGGTCCCATTTTTTAAACTGCTCGTTATAGACGCCTTCCGGCAGGTCGTCGCGGGCAACGTATAGCTGAATGCGACCGCCAACGTCCTGTAAGGTGACGAAGGAGGCTTTCCCCATGATACGGCGAGTCATCATGCGGCCAGCAACGGAGACGTCGACGCTCAGAGAAGTGAGTTCGTCGTTGTCCTTACCATCGAATTCAGCATGGAGCTGGTCAGAGGTATGGTCGCGACGAAAATCGTTCGGGAACGCCACGCCCTGCTCGCGCAGCGCGGCCAGTTTTTCACGACGGGTTTTCAGTTCATTATTAAGGTCAATTGCCTCATCGGCACCTTGTGCTTGTTGTTCAGACATGTTGGTTCCTCATAACCCTGCTTGCAAACTTGCTTCGATAATTGAACCAGGTCACTACACGGCGCGGCCTGTCTCGGGTGGCAGCACCGGAGAACAATCTTAAGGAGCCTGGTTTCACTTCCGGCTGATTTCACTCAGCCATCGCTTAAGTAACAGTTTTTTGTCTTCGGCTTCCGCGCTCGCCAGAATATCCTCCTCCTGATTAGTGAACGGTGCAAGGAGCGGCTTTCGCTCCGCTATTGGATATGGACCCCGGAGGCGGCGTTGCGCACCTGTCCGGGCTACAAAACCCTCGGGCCATTCTTGTAGCCCGGACAGGCGCTACGCGCCGCCTCCGGGAACTTCACCGGCAGCCGCGCGGCGTTTGCCCACGCTACAGGCGGCGGCAACAGCGATAATGACAATCGCCACCACGCAGCCCAGCGTCCACTCGCCCATTTGCGCAAAGAAATGCTGATACGCGACAATCGCCGTATCGCTGATTTGCGACTCGGTGGTCTGCTGCGCCACCACGCCCGCCAGCCAGTTCGCCACCGCGCCGGTCGCCAGCATATAAATCCCGGTCAGCACGCCGGTCACGCCGGGCATATTGAGACGGGTGATTTGCGCCATCGCCACCGGATCGATAAACAGCTCGGCAAAGCCCATCAGCGCCAGGCCAGCCACCATCATGCCCATCGACGCCTGACCCTGTGTCGCACCATGGCGCGCATTAAGCGCCAGCAGCATAAAACCACAGCCCATCAGCACCAGACCGAAGGCAAACTTCAGCCAGACGCGCAGCGCCGAACGGGTGCTGCCTTCGG
This sequence comes from Klebsiella huaxiensis, assembly GCF_003261575.2. Taxonomy (GTDB): domain Bacteria; phylum Pseudomonadota; class Gammaproteobacteria; order Enterobacterales; family Enterobacteriaceae; genus Klebsiella; species Klebsiella huaxiensis. The sequence continues at coordinate 4,412,914 of NZ_CP036175.1, forward strand.
GGCGCATTAGCCACGCGAGCACGACGCCCGCCGCCATCACCGCCACGGCATTCACCGACTGGAACAGCGCGGTCGGCACTTCAATATTCAGCAGGCGGCGATTAACAAAGTGGTCGATAAACAGGCTGATTGAGCTACCGCCCTGCTGCGCCAGTACCCAGAACAGCGTACCGGTCAGCATTAGAAGTACGATTTGCCACAGCGCGCGGCGGTGTTCGGGGGATTTGACCATAATTCGCGCCACCATTTGGGCAGCGAACACGCAGACAATCGCCAGCAGATAGCCAGACCAGTTATTCTCCAGCAGCAGCGTAAAAAATACCGGCGCAACGCAGAGCATCACTACCAGCCAGCCCCAGGTCGGCAGCACAAACTTCACCGTCCGCAGCGCCTGTTTATCGACGCTGCGCGTGTCGCGGAAGTAGCGGCTACCGCTTAAGAAAATCATCAGGCCGACAAACATACCGATCCCCGCCAGCGCAAAGCCGATATGCCAGCCGTACCACTGTGCCGCCAGTCCGCAGGCGATTGGCGCGGCGATGGAGCCGACGTTACCGGCGGCGTACAACAGCGAAAAACCGCCGTCGCGACGCGGGTCGTCAACGGCGTAGAGCTCGCCCAGCAGACAGCTGATGTTGGATTTGAACAGGCCATAGCCGCAGATAATGATCGCCAGCGCGAGATACAGGCTCCAGGTGGAATCGGATTCGACGCCCAGCACCACATGGCCAAGCGTCATTAACAGCGCGCCGGCAATCACTGCCGTGCGGTTGCCGAGCAGGCGGTCGGCAAGCCAGCCGCCGAGAATAGGAGTGACGTACACCAGGGAAGCGTAAGCGCTGAACAGGCTGATGGCGTGGCTGTCATCGAAGCCAAGCTGATGGGTGAGATAGAGGATGAGTAAGGCACGCATGCCGTAAAAGCTGAAGTACTCCCAGATTTGGATCGCTACGATGTAGTAAATCGCGCGCGGCTGTGAGGGTGTTTTCATGTGTTCTCCTTGCAGCGTGAAAAAAGGGAAGTGGCAAGCCACTTCCCTGTTGTGCATCGATTATTTGTTGTTTTCGTCTTTCAGCACTTTAACGGTATAACGACCATCCGCCTGCCGATAGGCACCGTGGATATCGGTTTCGAAGCCCGGATAGTGAGCACCGATTTCGCACAGCATCTGCAGGAACTCCAGTACCGGACGGCTCTCTTCGGTGATCATCTCACCCGGCATCACCAGCGGAACTCCCGGAGGATACGGCAGGATCATGTTGGCGTTGACGCGACCGACCATCTCTTCGAGATAAACCTCTTCAGTCTGACCGTGCAGCTCTTTTTGGAACGCAGCGTATGGCGTGATCATCATCGCTGGCAGCACTTCGAATGCGCGGAACATCAGGTCCGGCAGGTTGTGATGCTCAACCAGTTTGTGAATGTTCTGCGCCAGTTCCTGAACACGCATGTTCTCATAGAACTCAGGATCTTCACGGTACAGCGACGGCAGCATGTTTTTCACCCGCAGGTTCAGGTCGAACGCGCGTTTGAAATCAGTCAGCGCGCGCAGCAGGCTCAGCGCTTTGGTTTTGTCGATACCGATGCTGAACAGGAACAGTAGGTTGTACGGACCGGTTTTTTCGACCACGATACCGTGTTCGTCGAGGTATTTCGCCACGATGCTGGCCGGAATACCGAACTCATCCATGGTGCCGTCTTTCTTCATCCCCGGGGTCAGCAGCGTGACTTTGATCGGGTCGAGGTACATGTGTTCGTTGTCGATGTTTTTGAAACCGTGCCATGCGCTGTCGGAGCGCAGCGGCCAGCATTCAGCACCATCGATATGTTCCGGCTGCCAGACGTCGAAGAACCACCCTTCAGACTCGCCTTTCAGACGTTTGATCTCTTTACGGAACTTGATAGAACGCTCGATAGAACCGTCGATCAGGCGCTTACCGGCGTTGCCTTTCATCATCGCCGCCGCGGTTTCGGTAGAAGCCACCACGCCGTAGTGCGGAGAGGTGGTGGTATGCATCATGTAGGCTTCATTAAAGGTTTCTTCGTTAACGTCGCCTTTAATGTGGATCATCGAAGCCTGGGAGAACGCCGCCAGCAGTTTGTGCGTAGACTGGGTTTCGTAAATCACTTTCCCTTCAACGCGACCGCCGCTCATCCCGCATTTACCGGCGTAAATCGGTGAGAAATTGGTGTAAGGCACCCATGCTGAGTCAAAGTGTATGGATTTCACATCCAGGGTTTTCTTGATGAAGTCGGTGTTGTACAGCAAGCCATCATAGGTGGAGTTGGTGATTACCGCATGCACCGGCCAGGTGGCGTTCGGGGTCTCTTTCACGCGTTTGGCGATAGTCGCATGCTGGAATTCGCTCTGCGGGATACCACCGAGGATGCCGTAAGCGTTACGCGTCGGGCGGAAGTAGATTGGCGTAATGTCGCTCATCATCATCAGATGGGTCAGCGATTTGTGGCAGTTACGGTCAATCAGTACGGTGCTACCGGCCGGCGCGGAGTACATCCCGACGATTTTGTTGGCGGTAGAAGTGCCGTTGGTCACCATATAGCTGCGTTCAGCATTAAAGACGCGAGCAATATACTCTTCCGCTTCTTTGTGTGGACCGCTGTGATCGAGCAGAGAACCCAGTTCAGAAACCGAAATCGAGATGTCAGATTTCATGGTATTGGAACCAAAGAAATCGTAGAAGATGCTGCCAACTGGGCTTTTCTGGAACGCGGTACCGCCCATGTGGCCTGGGGTACAGAAGGTGTATTTGCCTTCACGCACGTATTTGAACAGCGCCTTGGTCAGCGGCGGCAGAATGGTGTCGATATATTCGTCAGTGTTCTGTTTGATTTTGTCGGCGATATCATTCGCCGCGCCCAACGCATATTCGAAGAAGCGAACCTGCATACGCAGATCGTTGAGGCTCACGTCCAGAGTGGAGTAAGTGTTAGCGAAAGCGTACAGCGGCATGTATTCGTTCAGTTTGCTAATTTCTTCGCACAGTTCGAGATTGTATTTATCCCAGTCGAAGATAACGCCGCACAGACGCGCATTGTTTTCGATAAGTTTTAATAAGTCGTCACGGTCGTTCGGGTAGACAATACGGAAGTCCAGGCGTTCGAGGGCGCGATGCAGTTCACGGATGGGCTCTTCTTTGAAGTAAACACCCATGTGATTCATGATTGCGATAACGTTCATAGTCAAATCTCCAGATAAAGAAAGCCCCTCCCGCCACGTCGTGACAGGTGATGGAAGGAGCCTCAGGAATAGGGTTACTGATTAATGCGCGCTGGCGGTGTTGTTATCAGCGGAACTGTCGTTACTCTGACGCTGGTGCATTTTGCGACCGTAGAACATCAGGATAATCAGGCTGACGATAAAGGTACCGGCCAGTTCGAAGGAGCTTGCACCCATCAGGGCGATGAAGCAGAACCCGCAGCCGAGGATGGAGCAAATCAGGCTGACAAGGTTGCGGACGTTGATGCCTTCGAAGCGAATCAGGTCAACGCAGGAGTAGAAGTAAGGCAGCATGGTCAGCAGAACCGCGATACCGGTCAGTTCGCCGAACAGGTCGGAAGCTTTACCGCCGGTTGAGTTCATCAGGGTAATCAGCACCATCAGAACAGTCATTTTCACTGCGGCCAGCAGCAGGCCTTTTTTCGGGTTACCGTTTTTATCCAGCTCACCGTAGATTTTCGGGAAGTTACCATCGTTAGCGGCGCGAACACCGGCCTGGCCGACCAGCATCATCCACGAACCAAGCGAAGTCAGACAAGCAAAGGCGGTAAAGGCGGAAACGACCGGAGCAGCCCAGCCGCCGAGCATAGTGGAAGCACTCACCGCAAACGGCGCGCCGGAGGCAGCCATTTCAGAGGCAGGGTACATACCGGCAATAACCTGAGTCGCGGCGATATAAACGATACCTGCCAGCGCGGTCCCCAGCATAGTGGCCAGCGGCACGGTACGTTTCGGGTTTTTCACCATCCCGGTACTCACTGCGGCAGATTCGACACCTACGAAGGCCCACAGGCAGAGCAGGATACTTTTGATAACCGCGTGGCTGTCAGTCGTCGCGGAAGTGTTCCAGTTAGCCTGATAGGTCGCAACGTCAAACCAGTGCCAGCCAACAACCGCCGTCATCACCACCGGAATAAGCACCAGTACCAGACCAATTGTGGTCAGGCGGCTAACCCAGGTTCCGCCGAGCATATTTACGAAGGTAAATATCCATACAATGGCAATACAGGCAATACCCGCCGGGACCGGATTATTCAAAATTGGGAAGAAGGTTGATAAATAAGAGACGGCAGTAATCCCGATAGCCAGATTACCGATCCAGTTTGCGTGATAATAAAGGACGCCGGTCTGGAAACCGAACGCCGGAGATATTTCACCCGCATAGGCAATTGGACCACCCTGCTGCGGGTTTTTGGTCGCCAGTCGGGCATATACATAAGCCAGAGACATTGCGCCAATAATAGATATCACCCAACCCCAGATGGCGATAGAACCGATACTCGCCAGGTTCGCAGGTAATAGTGCAATACCGCTCCCCATCATATTACCGGCTACGACACCGGTACAGGCAAATAGCCCGATCTTCTTGGCAGAACTCATGTTTGCTTTTCTCCTAAGTTTATTTTGGAGGTACAGATCATGATGATGAACCTTTTATTGACCCGACCAACTGCCAATAAGATTACGGATTAGTACGAGATAAGTCCTAAAGATAAAGTGAAATAACGACAAACATCAGACAAATGACATTTTGACCTTTTTCGCGCAACATATCAGGATGACAAGTTGATATCAAAAAAAGATAAACATTGAATATTTACAGCAAGTTAGAAAAAAACCGCATGTTGAAATTGTGTTGCAAACAGGCTGGAAATTGCTATAGATATATAACAACAGAGAGGCTCATGAGAAACATAATATTAACCTCATCATGGCCAAAACCATGGCCATGATGAGGGTTTACTTATTCTGAAGCGAGGAAGTTATCGAGATACGGAACAACGCGGGTTACGGAGGTCTGAAATACGGCGTTTTCAATCCAGTAAAATGTATTCTCTCCTGGGCGCAAATTAAACGCCGTCAGGTAGGCATCGGCAGCTTCCCGGTTCTGCCCTTTCATTTCGTAGACTTTACCTAACAGCACATAGTTCATCCACGACATTTCGAGATCAATGCCGGTATTAATCGCGCTGTAGGCTTCATCGACTTTTCCTTTGCCAAGCATATCCACCGTTTTAATCTGATAAAATATTGCCATATCTTTAATCCCGGGCATATTACCCACTCGGGTTATTTCGCTATAAAGATCGGCTAACTGTTTATCATCCAGCGGCTGCTGCGAATGGCGCAATACGTCAACCAGCGCCTTTTCCGCCCAGGCATAGGTAAAGTCCGGCGACTGTTTATTCACATCAGCAAGCAGAGCGCTGGCTTTTCCCAGCGAATCAACGTCTCCATTCATTAATAGCTGATGCGCCTGATAGAAATGAGTGAGTGCAATACTTTGCGAGGGTTGATACTGCTTTAACATCTCCTGCATGCGCGCCGGCCATGGCTGCTTCAGCGCCTCCGACAGGCTGCTCAGCAGGTCGTTCTGAATCGACAGCTGGTTGTCGTTGGTGACGAAGTAGCGCTTGTCCATCATGGTCGAGCCGTCGGCGTTATCGACCATCTTAACCGACATAAAGCACTGCTGAGCACGGTAGTGGCGCTGGTTGACAAACTCAATGGTCAACGTTTTTCCAGAACTGCTTGGCTCATTAATGTTGTAGTTGGTTTTGTCGTGCACCATAAAGGTTGAGAAGGTGTTCAGCGATGTGGTAATCAGGCTTCCTAAGCCGATGGCATAGGAGTGCTGTGACGACCAGTTATTGCAGGTGCTGCCGCTGAGCAGGTGAATATCAACATCGCGCGGGTTGAGCAGCAGCCGCGCCTTAGTGACCGGCGGGCGCGACTCCAGAGTCGATAGTGCCACCAGCGCCACGCAGCTGCCGAGGGCCAGCAGGAACAATCCCCAGACGATAAAGGTGCTAATCCGCTTACGTTTTTCAGGTTTTGCGGGCGGCGCAATCTCCGGCGCGGCCATATTGGGCTGCGGGGAGGCCGACGGCGTGCCAGGTTCAGCCATCGGTGTTTCTGCAGGAATAACCGGCGTCAGTTCCTCCCCCTCTTCCGTACACCAGATAACCGGTACCGTCAGCTTATAGCCGCGTTTGGGTACGGTAGCGATATATTCCAGGCTGCTATCGTCGCCATCTTTCAAAGATTTGCGCAATTCGGAGATACTTTGCGTCACAACGTGACTGGTGACCACATTGCGGGTCCAGACGTTATCAATAAGCTCGTCCCGGCTGAGTACTTCTCCGGGATGGCGGGCAAAGAAAACCAGAAGATCGATCAGGCGCGGTTCGAGAGTTAGCTGACGCCCCTTGCGGCTAATTTGGTTAACAGAGGGAGTAACCAGCCATTCTCCAACGCGAACAACAGGTTGTTGCATAAACAAGAGCCCCAGGACGAAAAAGGGAAAGGCGCGATGATAACACATTTCCCCTACCTATTTATGATAGGGGTCATGACCTTGAACGCGATATATTCCTCTTCGTTTTTAATGCCTGGCAAAATTTCATTTGCGAATGATAAAAATCAGATAACCAAAGAGGATATTTGTGAGCACTTTAAAAGTAGCAATAAGATGAGGTCGTAGGGATTGTTTGTGAGGAGGAAAAATAGAGAGCTTATGAATTTTTCGAACGACCAGAAAGCTGGGGCCCTTTTCGGACGCTGAAGTTCAGCCAACAATAGCTGAACTTCAGCGCTTAGACGTGTAATGACAACCAATGATTAAACATTCGACTGCGAGACATGTCGGGCCGCTGCAGCATTGGCACTCGCCACCGCTTCCGCTAACGACTTATTGGCCGTTAAAGAGGCACACAGCGCTCCCACAAAGCAGTCTCCGGCCCCATGAGTGCTAACCAGTTTAACCTTCTGAGCGGGTAAAGTTTGAGCAACATCACCAGACTCGCACCAGGCGACACCATGTTCACCGGCGGTCACAATCACCTTATTAAAGCGCTTCGCCAGTGCCGTCGCGGCCTGCTGCGCCGAGGCTAAATCCTCGACGGTGACGCCACACATATCACGAGCTTCAATGGCGTTGACGATCAGGATATCGATAAGCGCAGCAAACTGCTCGCCAAGACGGCGCGCTGGTGCGGCATTAATACACACTGGGATGCTGCGCTGTTTTGCCGTACTCGCTGCCAGCAAATTAACCGTCTCAGGGACTTCATTTTGCAAAACCAGCATGCTGACGTTGTCCCAGAAGTGCGCGTCCTGAAATACGCTAGCGGGAATTTTCTGGTTAGCGTTAGAGACCACTACCGCACCATAATCGCCTTCCTCATCGGAAATAGCCACGCTCATCCCCGAAGGGCTATCCGCCACCAACGCCACCGCGCTGACATCAATACCTGCCTGTCGTAAGGTATCAACCAGGAAACGGCCCTGCTCATCCGTGCCAACAGCTCCGGCAAAACAGACCTCTGCGCCAGATTTGGCCGCTGAGATCGCCTGGTTCCCCCCTTTGCCGCCAAACTTATAGCGACAGGCGGTGCCCATTACCGTTTCGCCTTTCTCAGGCCGATGGTGTGCATCAATCATAATGTCGTAATGGAGGCTGCCTGCGACTGCAATTTTGTTCATAACTAGAACTCCCGAAGATCCTGAACCGCACGCTGGGTTTTCATCAGGTTTTTCTCTGCCCGACTAAGATCCTTTTTAGCGATAGCCACAAACAGCGCATCCAATATATTGAGCTGAGCAATACGCGATGCGGCATTTTCACCAAGTAGATGCGACCCTTGAGATGTTGAATTCAGTACCACATGCGCGTTTTGCGCAATAGGTGACTCTGCATAATTAGTGACGACAATAACTTTGGCGCCGTTACGTGCGGCAAGTTTCACCGGAGCATTCACCGCACGGGTCGCTCCGGAATGGCTTATGGCAATCACCACATCATCATCAGATAACACTGCAGCAGACATCAACATAATATGTGCATCATCATAAACTGAAGACTTTATGCCTATTTTCAGCAGTTTGTGCGCAAGATCGCGGGCAACTGTCGCTGAACCACCAACGGCATACAGGTCAATATGACGCGCTTTAAATATAATATCCGCCGCACGATTGAATTCAGAAATATCAAGAATAGACATGGTCTCTTCGATAGCCTGAATTGAGGTGCGAAATACCTTAGCCAGAAGCTGTTCAGAGGTATCATCAGGCTCAATTTCCGCATGCAATCCCGCAACTTCTGATTCGTTATAATAAATCAGGCTACTTCTGAAATGTCTGAAGCCAGTAAAGTTAAGCTTTTTAGTTATTTTAACAATCATGGCTTCCGAGACATTATTTTCCTGAGCAATTTCTTTTAAAGAAGTCTGCTCCGTCAGATCGGTCCGGGAAATTATTGCCTCAACAACACGACGTTCCAGTGGTGTCAGTTGGGGCAAACGCATACGTATCTGAGCGCCAATGGCTCGTGGATCCTGCTTCATTACTTGCCTCGGGTTGCTCTGTCAATTAACATCGCTATGATAATAATAAGGCCTGTTGCAAGCAATTGATAAAATGCCTGAATATTTAGCAGCGTCAGTCCGTTACGTAATGCCCCCAGAATAATAACCCCGATTAACGTGCCGAATATGCTGCCTTTGCCCCCCATCAGCGACGCTCCACCAATCGCCGCGGCGGCAATGGCATCCAGCTCCCATAATGTTCCGATAGTGGGTTCCGCTGCGCCCAGGCGGCCAATCAGTATCAGTGAGGCCAGCGAGGCAAGAACACCAGAGATGACGTAAACGGTAATTTTCGTACGTCTGACCGGTACGCCCGCCACGCGTGCAGCCTCTTCATTACCGCCAATCGCCAGAATATATTCTCCGATCGGGGTTTTGTTCATCACCGTCCACAGCACAAAAGCAATAATGGCGACAATAACAATCGGCATTGGAACGCCAAACAGCGAGCTGTTAATGATATCCCTGAACGATGCAGGGATACCAAATACCGGATTGCCACCAGTAAAGATCAGCGCAATAGCCCGGAAAAGCGATAACCCCCCCAGGGTGACAATAAACGGCTGTAAGCCAGCCCATGCGATAAGCGTCCCGCTGAAAAGTCCGCACATTGCGCCGACGCCCAGCGTCATCAGGATAGCCAGCGGAACAGGAACCCCTGCAACCATGAGCGAAGCGCCGAAGACGGCTGACATTGCGGCGGTCGGGCCAACGGATAAATCAATACCACCAGAAATGATAACTAAAGTCATTCCCAGGGCAATTAATGCATTAATTGAAGATTGCTGAAGAACATTAAGTAAATTAGGTAACGTCAAGAATACCGGTGATAAAAAAGAGAAGGTAACAATAATTATCAGCAATCCGATTAACGTCCCAGCATCGCGCACATTAAATTTAAGCAGTGAGGACGGTAATGTTCTATTTTTACTTGCTTGTGTCATCATGGTTATGGCCTTTCAATATTACTGGTGATAAGTCAGGCAATATGGCCCGCATCATTAATAGCAAAACGGGCGATATTCTCTTCAGTAATAGAATCCCCCGTTAACTCCTGAGTTATTTTCCCTTCCCGCATAACCAGAACACGGTCAGAAATTCTAATGATTTCTGTCATTTCTGATGAAACCACAATAATGGCTTTACCGGCTGCGGCGAGTTTTTCTATCAGATTATATATTTCTGACTTTGCCCCAATATCAATTCCCCTGGTCGGCTCATCAAATAAAAAAACTTGTGCATCGGCGGCGACCCAGCGACCAATGATTACTTTCTGCTGATTTCCTCCGCTTAAGGTGCCAATCGTTTTTTCAATATCCAGCGGGCGCAGCTTCAAATCCGACATCACTTTATCGGCAACCTGATTGAGCCTTGCGGTGTTAACCAGTCCTGCGCGAGTAAAGTGACCCATCGACGGTAGAGCCATATTCATCTTTACCGCTCGTTCCTTAATAATCCCTTCCTTTTTACGATCCTCAGGGACTAACCCTATCCCGGCTTTGATCGCCGCCCTGACATCCTGACGCTCAACCAGTTGATCATTAACCCGTATCGTACCGCCGGTGCGTTTATCTATCCCGGCAATAAGCTTTAGCAGCTCGGTTCTTCCTGCACCCACCAGGCCCGAGATCCCGAGAACCTCTCCGGCGCAGACGGTAAAACTAGCCGGGCTAACTGCCGAACTCGTCAGTCCTTCAACCGTCAGAACCTTTTGTTCAGTGGCCCAGGAGTTATGCGCAATATGCTCAATTTTCCTGCCGACCATTTTGGCGACAATACTTTCTTCGCTCTCATCGCTGATATTCACTACGCCAACCTGCCTGCCATCGCGCATGATGGTAGCCCGGTCGCACACTTTGAATATCTCATTCATTTTGTGAGAAACGTAGATGAGAGAAACACCCATTGCTTTCAGGTCAGCAATCAACTCAGCGAGGCGCTCGAACTCTCTGGGCGTCAGGCTGGAGGTTGGCTCATCCATAGCAATAATCCTGGCGTCATCAAGCAGCGCTCGGGCAATCTCCACAATTTGCTGCTGCGAGACTTTCAGGTTTTTAATCGGCTCGCCGGGGTCGATAGAAGGATCGAGCTGTTTTAATATCCGCCTCGCCCGCTCCTCTTGCTCCTTCTTATTCAGCCACATTCCCTTTGCTTTAGTGAGCGGGCGTCCAAGAAACATATTTTGCGCAACGGAGAGTTCAGGAACATGCTGTAACTCCTGGTGAATCATAGCGATGCCGGCGTGACGCGCGCTGAGCGGATTTTTTATCAGCACCTGACGCCCACCAACGCTGATGTCTCCTTTATCCGCACTGCGTACGCCGGAAAGAATATTCAACAACGTCGATTTTCCGGCGCCATTTTCACCAATAAGCGCGTGGACTTCCCCTGGTCTGACGCAAAAATCAACATCCTGTAACGCGGCGGTATTTCCGTAAGTTTTATTGATGCCGCGCATCTCTAAACGATACTGTTCCATAAACTCTCCGCGCACCTTATTGTTGGGTCAGTAGCTGACGTAACGCGTTGTTATCTTTAGTCGAAAACGCATCAACGTTCTCTTTGGTTATTAATGCCTGAGGAGTGGAGATCACGCGCGACAGTTTCTGACCGTTAATCAGACGAATCATGACATCCATAGCCACTTCACCAGTCAACACGGGGAAACTATCTACCGTACCGGTCAATTCACCGCGCTTGATTGAGGCATAGGCATCGGAAATCCCGTCGGTGCCGAACACAGCAACCTGTCCGGATTTCTTGAGAGAGCGAACGGCTTCCACTACGCCGAGTGCCATGGTGTCGTTATTGGAATAAAAACCTATCAGGTCGGGATGCTGTTGCAGGATAGTGCTCGCCGCGTTGAATGCCTGCTCGCGACTCCAGTTGGCCGGTACGCTGGCAACAATGTTAAATTTGCCGTTCTCTGCAAGCGTTTCTTTAAACCCACGGGTGCGTTGCCCGGCCGCATAAACACCAGGCTGGCCTTCGATTACCGCCACCTTTCCCCCCTGTGGATGGTGCGCGATGAACCATTTAGCCACGCGAACGCCGTTATCTTTCTGCACGTTCCCGACGTAATATTGCGCGTTGGGCATAACAGCGTCATTCACGTTAATCACCGGAATCCCCTTTTTCTTCGCGCTTTCCAGCGCCGGGGAGAGGTTGATATCCGTCTGCGGAGATACCAGCAGGCCATTAAACCCCTGAGAAATCAGGGTTTCAGCAATGGAAAGCTGGCCTAGCTGATCTTCTTCATTGGCCGCTGCCTGATAGGCCACGGTGAAACCATAACGACTGGCGACGTTTTTATAGCCCTCCCCCAGAGAGCGCCAGTACTCATTGGTCAACGTTTTAGATACACCGCCAATTTTCAGTGACTTATCCGCCGCCGGTAGCGGGCCGTATTTGCTTTCCAGTTGAGACCAGTCAGTTCGATCCGGCTCAGTATCGGATTGTAGCGGCGGTAAATCCGCCGCATAGACGCTTGAACACAACAGAGATGAAGCGAGTACAGAGAGTAATATTTTTTTCATTTTTCAGCCTTTATTCTCATTATGTTTATCGTGGACCTGACGGCTTTGTCAGCATCATTGGTGCTAGCGGGCTAGCATGATGTCATTAACAATTTGTTGAGAGGCGACGGCGTCCTGGCGACCGATGGCATCCAGCAACGGCTGGTTGTTTTCCAGTTTTTCGCACAGTTTCAGCAGTCGCGTGACGGTGGCAATATTTGTTTCAGCCTCACGAATGGGATCGAGGCCGCTGGCATCCGGGAAGGTGTCAAAGTAATAGGCCCCCTGATAGCCATCACGGCGCATTTGCCACAAAAACTCAAGGGTCGCGCGCGGGTTAACGGAGGCTGCCATCAGTCCATCATCTCGTTTTCCCCAACCGTCATTCAGATCCAGTCCTAACAGACGGGAACGGCGCGCAACCATGGCCGCCGCGTAGGCCGGAATTTCATTGGCGAAGAGAACGTGCGCAAAATCAAGGGTGATCCCAAGGTTTGGCGCTCCGGCTTCTTCAACCGCCAGCAGGCAGGTGGTTACGTTCGGGAAGATGCTAAACGCACGTGGTTCATTCGGTTTATATTCGATACTAATATCAATATCCGGCGCATATTCCGCGATCTCACGTACTGCGCCGACCGCATCGTCCCAGATTTTTTTGTAATCGGCCTGGAAGCAATAATCGAAACCATCCTGCCCCATCCAGAGCGTCATCAACCTGGAGCCAAATTCACGCCCGGTATCAATACCGCGCTTAGTTAACTCGATTGCCTCGCGACGAATTTTCGGGTCCGGATGAGTAAACGCGCCAATACGATACTGCGGAGCATCCCAGCGCATCTGCATACCGTTCACGGCAAGACCTGCGTCTTCAATCGCCCGACGCATGGTATTGATATCGTCGTTCATATGCTGAGGGAAGTTCAGATCAAGATGGGTAAGGCCCTTTACTTTCCCGGCACGTTCAATCATCTGCAATACGGTTGGCTTCCCCTTCAGCTCCGGCCAATAGAGATAAGCCCCTGATGCGAAAGAGTTCAGACGGGTGGCGAACTTTAATTCTGACATGTTATGCAATCCTTCAAATACAGTTGTGATGTACTTTATCTTTTCACGATTTTTTGTGAAGTTGTTTTAAACATACTCAACCCGCTTCAATAAGCAAGCGCAATCGCGAAACGTCTGAAAGTTTTGCGATCTCTCTCACGAAAGCAATAGTATGCAAAACTGCAGAAGTGCCCTGGGGTTTATGTAACAGGAAATGGGTAATCTAAAGAGGCGTTCAGGATGAGGTTACTTCACAAATTAAAATTTAATTGTAAATTAACATACTTGGATCTGCGGTTTTTGTATTGCTACTCTTTCAGAGGATAAGAAAGGTTCAGCCTTAGGCGGTTTAACCACAAACAGCTTAACTGTGACCGAGCCAACGTCCTGAAAGATAGCTTTAGGCTGAAACTGTACAAACAGAATAAAAACACCATACTCAACGCCAAAAAGGTGATAGAGAGAGGATGTCTTACCTGAAGGCCTGTCGGATATTAAAACGGATAAAAAAGGAAAATGACGATGACCTGGAAATTAGTTAAGCAAATTGTGCACAATGACGTTTTAAGAAATAGCTTCATTGACCTGGCGATTAAAACCTTCGACCTCTCCTTTAAAGAGTGGTATAGCAAAGGTTACTGGACCGACGCCTATATTCCCTACGCTCTGGTGAGCAACAATAAAGTGATTGCTAACGCCTCTGCCAATATCATCGATCTGGTCTGGCAAGGTGAAGCCCGCCGCTATATTCAAATCGGTACCGTGATGACCGATGTCGACCATCGAAACAAGGGGCTGGCCGGGCAGCTTGTTAATGAAATTCTGGCGGACTGGCAGGATAAAGCCGACGCATTCTTTCTCTTCGCTAACCCGACAACCGTTGATTTTTATCCAAAATTCGGCTTCGAGCGCACCGACGAGCATCAGTATATTATGCCGGTGATGCCCGCAGCAGGCGACTTCCGCAAGCTGGATATGGACCAACCGGAAAACGTTGCGCTATTGCGGCAGTACTATCAAAAATCGAATCCATTTTCGCAACTGCGGATAGAGGATAACTTCGGTTTATTAATGTTCTACTGCTCCGCTTTTATGAAACACTTCGTCTATTATTCCGAGAAAAATCAGGCTATCGCGATTGCGATGCAAAACGGTCCGGCGCTGATCTTTTTTGATATTTTCTGCGATAGCGGCCGCTCGCTACCGGCCATTATTAACGAACTTGCCGATAAAAATACTTATCAGGCCATACTGGGCTTTACCCCCAAAGAGAACCGGGTTGGCGAGTATGAAAAAATCGAAGGGGAAGATATTTTGTTTATCTACGGACAAAAAGAAAATATCTTCAAAGAGAATAAGCTGATGTTCCCGCTGTTATCCCACGCCTGAACCTGAGCAGCAGCCGTATCCCGATGGCTGCTGCGCTTCTCTTCTCAGCCTCTGCACCCTGCAGTTTTCTTGCGGCCAGCTACAAAATATAGCGACTAGCATATGATAATGAAAATCGTTATCATTAGAAACAAATAATTACATCTGGCATTAGATTTTAATTAAAACGCTTTAAAAAGAGCCAGAACACGCTAATAACGGTACACCGTCAGTTAGCCGTGAGCAGTGTCATCAATTTACCTTATGGATAAAGGAGAGATGACGCATGAGCACGCATACCGCCGCTCAACACCACGCTTCAACTGACCGGTCAGAACCGATTGAGTCAGCGAATTTTTCCGGGTTTCCCGCCCTTTTAGTTGGCCTGTGCTGCCTGCTTCCGCTTAATGTAGTCGCCGCAGAGAGCGAAGAGCAGGAGAAAAAGCGCACGGATAGCAGTTATCAGGATCAGGATCTGATGATCGTTACCGGCGAAAAAACCGCTCGTTCGCTACTCGATACCGGCTCCAGCGTTGAGGTGTTCGATAGCCGACGGATCGACAGCATGCCGGGAGCTGAAACCGTCTCTGACCTGATGCGCATGACTGCCAACACCGTCGATATCGGTATCGGTAACGATCTGCCAACCGTACGCGGGGTGGATGGTTCCGGGCCAAGCACCGGAGCCGGAGCGTTTCTCAGTGGGACCCGTCCGCGCCTGGGGCTTTCTCTTGATGGCCGTTCTCTGACCTATAATGAGCAGGCCTACGGTCCGCAGTCGCTGTGGGATATGGAACGGGTGGAAATTTTTCGCGGACCGCAGAGCTATATTCAAGGCCGTAACGCCATTGCCGGGGCCATCGTGATGACATCAAAAGACCCGGATTTTGGCTGGGAGAGCGCCTTCAAAGGCGGCGCGGGTAATCAGCATTCGTCCCAGCTTGCCGCGATGGTCAACGCTCCGCTGATTGAAGAACAGCTGGCCTTCCGCGCCAGCGTTGATCGCCAGCGGCGGCGCAGCGATATCAATTTACCAGCCTACGATCCGGTCGGCGATCCGAGCGAAGTACAAACCACCAGCGCTCGCGCGAAGCTGCTATTCAACCCGGCAGGTCTGCGCAATCTCACCACCAAACTCACCTTCAACCACTCCGATAGCGGAGCTCCACAAAACGAAAGCCTTAACCCGATGCCACACCCGACCAGCTCCCGTTACGACTGGCGGCGGGCGGTGTTTAAAAGCAACGTCAATAGCGGTATCTGGGATCTTGCCTGGGAAGGCGATGACGGCCTGCGGCTGGAAAACCGCTTTATTTACACTGGATTCCACATTAACCGCTACGTCGCCGACGGCCTGCCAAAAGCCAAAATCGATGGTTCTGAAGTGCACGTCGAACCCGTCGTGCACTTCGGCAATAGCGACAGCCGCCTGCGGGGCTTTGCCGGATTACGCTATTTCGACGCCTCACAGGATGAGTCAGTCTATATCTTTGGCGGTTCCACCTTCACCGATGATACCCGCACCAGTTCAGCCTACGGCGAGCTGACCTGGGCGGTCACGCCGCAGGTGGATATTACGACCTCCACCCGCCTTGAGCGCGAGCACCGCAAACGTCTCGGCGGCAGCCAGAGCGTGCGCATTGATTTTGACGAAACTTACAACGTCTTTTTACCGAAACTGGACGTCGCCTGGAAACCGGAGGCCAATCAAACCTGGGGCGCACGCGTTGCGCGAGGCTATAACGCCGGCGGCGCGGGGATCACGCTGAGCGCACCGATCACCAGCTACACCTATGACTCGGAATACGTCTGGAACTATGAGCTTTATACTCGCCACGCCCTGAACGATGGCAACGTAGTCTTAACCGGCAACCTTTTCTACAACGACTACAAAGATATGCAGCTCCCCTATTACCTCGCCGCCAATTCTACGGTAATCCGTAATGCCGATAAGGTTGAAACCTGGGGCGCAGAGATGGGAGCCACCTGGACACCGCGTTGGGATCTGGAGCTTTCCGGCAATATCGGTTTACTGAAAACCAAAATTGCCGAATTCCCCGGCAGCGGCGTTGAAGGTCACGAGCTGGCCCGCGCTCCTGCGTATACCGCCAACGTCGGCGCCGCCTGGCAGGTTGCCAGCGGCTGGGAGCTGAGCGGCAACGTCGCCTTCTCCGACTCCTACTACTCCGCCTACGACAACGACTCACGTGGTCGTATCGGCTCTTATTGGTCGGCGAATGCGCAGCTGGCTTACACCTTTATGTACGGTCGGGCGACGTTGTTCGCGCAAAACCTGTTTGATTCCGACCGCAAGGTGATGGTCAGCAGCAACGATGTTTATACCGCCATTCAGCAACGCTCACGCCTGGTCGGTGCCGCCGTGGAATTACGCTTTTAACGAACACCTTAATTGGAGATAACAGGATGTCTGGGATCCACTTTCGTTTATTTACCGCCTTGCTGATGGCAACGGCGACATTCGCTCAGGCGCAGGAGACGCTTATCAAGCCGGAGGATATTCATCGCGCCGCCGTCGCGCCAGCGGTGGTTGAGCTGGCCTGGAGTGCAAAACAAAATGCCGTGTTTGTCAGCTCGCCGGACTGGAAGGATGAGAAAAAATCGACCGTTCTGCGCCTCAATCCGCAAACTCTGGAAACGCAGGCCACCATCTCTATTGATGTCAAAGGTTTTGGCGTCGCGCTGGACGATGAGAATAATCGTCTCTATTTGACCGAAGGCTTCAACGGCAGCGTGGGGATTGTTGATACCGCCACCAACCGCAGCCTGGGGTCGATAAAATTACAAGATGAGGTCAATATTGAATCAGCCTGGCGTAAAGCGGGCATGAGCGGTGAACGCCTCGATTTTATGCTCGCCGAGCTTAAGCGTTTCAAAATCAGCGAAGGCTATCTGTATAAAGTCCGCGAGGCGCGATTTGATGCCCAGACCGGGCGTCTGTTCCTGCCCGGCCTCGGTTACGGCGTGGACAGCGTGCTCTACGTGGTGAATACCCGCACCGGCAAACTGGAGAAAACCCTTCCCGGCTTCGGTTTCTATGCCGTCGGTATCGCGCTGGATGAAAAAGGACGCCGTGTGTTCGTCTCGAACATGCAGGGTCAGTTGATGACCGTCAATGCCGATACACTGGAAATAACCAGTAAGCATGAGATCCAGGCCGATCAACTGCTGAATCTGGTTTATGACCGCAAAAACGATCGGATTCTGGGCGTTGACCAGGGGATCGATCGCGACAAGTACCGCAACTATCATCTGAAAGAAACCTACACTCGCCGCAGCAGCGGGCATCGCCTGTTCGCCATGAACGCGCAGGACGGCAAACTACTGACCAGCGTTGAGACCCAGGAAGTGCCGATTTCCCTGCTGCTTGATGAAGAGAAAGAACGGGTTTATGTGACCAATCGCGGCGGCGTGCGGGTGGAAAAAGGCGCAGGCTCGCTTTCCGTCTTTGAGAGTAAGACGCTGGCTCATCTGCAAACCCTCCCGCTGCTTCCACACCCAAACAGCCTGGCGCTGGATAACAAAGCGCACGCGCTGTTTGTCACCGTGAAAAACGACGGTGCGGCGGCAAAAGCCAACACCGAAGAAAGCGTAGCGCGAATTCCGCTGCGTTGATGTTTGATTGCAAGTCATCAGGCCCGGCGCAACCGTATGTTGCTGCCGGGCTTTTTATTCACGGGGATATTGGCCTCTCTCTCAATGCTCTTTGGTGGAACTGAGCACGCCCAGTAATAAAATCCGCTGCACGCGAGAAAAACCGAAGACTCAATACTAAGCTGTATCAACGGTCAGTTTATGAGCAAACCACCATCAATCTGACCGCCATTCAATCCGACAATAATAAGGCGACTCTGCGAGCCGCCAGTGACCCTTTTATTATTTTTAGTTTACTGAAGGATTATCACCGTCCGTTTACGGGCAATATATTAATAATCATAAGGAAACTACGTATGGCGATGGGCTGTTATTCTCTCCTCTGCGGTCAATACAGCCCCCGCAGAGTTACAAGTTTCTTGCTAGTAAGCGCCAGTTTATTATTCAGTCATAATGGGGTTGCCGGGGAAATATCCCCTTATACGCCAGAGGTCCTCAGGCAAGCCTATTTAGATTCAGCGGATGCGCTCGCGCAAAACGATCCCGATGCGTTTGAGCGCCTGGGAATGTATTTCACCGTGGGTCTTAACCAGTCCGCCGATCGGTTCAGCCAGAGCGCCAACGATTTTGACAGCCTTCTGGGTAGAAATTACCTGTTGAATCCACAGAACCTGGCGATTAGCGCGTTACCCGGAGACCTTAGCCAGCGAACGCTAAATTATGATTATGAACAGGGAAACTTCAGAGATTACCTTTCCTATTATCTTTATGCCCTGACCAGTTACGATGCCGAAAGCATCAGAGTACTCAATGCGCTCGCCGCAGAGATAGCTTCTCGTTTACCGACCGCGCAAATAACGCCGTATCAGGAACCGGGGATCGCGATTAATGTAAAAGCCGAATTAAACGCCGGGCGCGACTGGAATACGATTTCCCGTAACTGGGATCAACATGCCGCCAGTTGGAAAACACCGGAAGCGCAGACCAATTGGGGGCTTGAAAAAACCGGGGCTTACTACGCCTACGCGCTGGGTATCACCGGTAAAGGGGTCAACGTCGGGGTGCTGGATTCCGGTATTCTGTTGACTCACAATGAGTTTCAGGGAAATAACGCTGAAGGTAACTCCAGAATCCAGGCCGTCACCGCCAGCGGGGTCTATTACGCCACCCACCCGGCCTATTCCACCGAAGAAGATGAGCATGGTGTCCCTATCAGAATCGGAGAGTTCCAGCAGGGCGAAGCTTTTACCCTGTCAGGGGTTTACGATCCCGCCATCAACGACGCCCACGGCACCGAAATGTCAGGCGTACTGGCCGCCAGCCGCGACGGCACAGGTATGCATGGTGTGGCATTTAACGCAAACCTGTTTGTCGCCAATACCGGCGGCACCGATGATAACCGTTTTCAGGGTTCGCGAGATCTGGATTACAACGCCTTTAAAGCCAGCTTTGACGCGCTGGCCGCCCATCACGTCATTCTGGTCAATCAGAGCTGGGGGCAAGATTCCAGGGATGAAGTCGAAAACGATTTTGGTGATATCTCCGCCAACAGCGCCGATAAACTGGCGGCGATGAAAGCCGCATTCCGTCCGTTCTGGGATGCCGTTCAGGCAGGCCACAAAACCTGGCTGGACGCGATGGTCGACGCCGGACGCAAATACTCTTTTGTCCAGGTCGTCTCCGCCAGCAACAACAGTCTGGGCGCCAACCCCGCCACCAACGCAAACCTGCCATGGTTTTATCCTGAGCTGGAGTCACGCTGGCTGAGCGTCAGCGGGCTGGATCAGACTCATGCTCAGGTCTACAACCAGTGCGGTAGCGCAAAATGGTGGTGCATCATGGGCGCATCGGGTATGCCCTCCACCTCACTGAGTGGGGGATATACCCCCAACGCGAACGGCACATCAGCCTCTGCACCTAATATCTCAGGAGCGATGGCCCTGATCGCAGAACGCTTTTCTTATCTGTCACCGACGGAAATCCGCAACGTCCTGCTGACCACCAGCACCCTACAGTTGGCGGACAACCCGGAGCAGCTTCCCGGACCAGGGAGCGAAGATGGCCTGCGCACCTACGATTATCTGCAACCGGTACACAACGCACCAGCAGGAACGCCACAGGTTCCCAATGATTTTGGCTGGGGAATACCTGATTTGAAAAAAGCGATGCAGGGGCCGGGGCAACTGCTGGGCAGCCTGACGGCCGACCTCCCCGCCGGGCTGCGCGATATCTGGGCCAACGACATCTCTGACGACGCCATTCGCGCCAGACAAGCAGAAAACGAGGCCGAACAGCAGGCATGGCGGCAAACCAAACGGCAAAACGGCTGGGAAAATGGACTACCGGACGATGCCAGCGCCGACGATGAATTTGAATATGAAGTCGGTATGAATCGCCAACGGGCTGCGCAAGATCTGGCGTTGGATGCGTTGAGTGGGAAAAATTATGTGGGAAGTCTGATTAAGCTAGGAGATGGTGAGCTGATTCTCAGCGGCAATAATACCTGGCAGGGCAGCACCTGGGTGCGCGGCGGCATGCTGTCCGTCGACGGCACGTTACAACACTCCGCTGTCACAGTTGATGCCAGCGGCGTCGGTACGGTAAGAGAGATAACCGGCGTTATGACCACCTCTGGCGGCGTGCTTGCCGGAACCGGGTACCTGCAACAGGTCACCGTTAACGGCGGCGGGACGCTCTCCCCCGGACATTCCATTGGCGTTATGCACACGGGAGATATCACCTTCAATCCAGGCTCTCTGTATCGGGTCGAGGTCAACGCCAGTGGACAAAGCGACAGCATCCAGAGCAGCGGCCAGGCCCGGCTCAACGGCGGCACCGTTGCCGTAGCGCTGGAGAACCGCCCGAACTTGCTATCACAGCAGGAGGTAACAACTCTGCTGGGCCAGCGCTACACCATCCTCAGCGCGACCGACGGGATCACCGGACAATTCAGCACCGTCATACCGCAATATTTGTTCCTCGGTACCGCGCTGGCTTATGATCACGATGCCCTCTCTCTGGCGGTGGGGCGCAACGCCAGATCATTTGCTTCCGTTGCCACAACCCATAATACCCGGGGCGTCGCACTGGCGGCAGAGGCTTTGCCAACGGGTCATCCTGTGCAGGAGAGTATTCTGCAACTCTCAACTCCAACTGAAGCTCAGCGGGCATTTCGCCAGCTTTCCGGGCAGATCCACGCCGATATCGCCGCCACCTTGATAAACGACAGTCGCTATTTACGCGATACGCTCTATGACCGTCTGCGGCAGGCGGATGATGAGAGCGTCGCCAGTGATATTAAAACCGCATCCGGCAACGGTAGCTGGGCCAAACTGCTGGGAGCCTGGGATCATGCTTCAGCTGACGGCAACGCGTCGGCTTACCACGCCTCAGCCTGGGGCGTATTGTTCGGATTCGATACCCCGCTCAGCGAGACGGCCCGCGTCGGTATCGCCACAGGTTACACCCGAACGCAGTTTGACGGCACCGATAGCGCCTCGGCGAACAGCGATAACTTCCCCCTCGCGCTTTATGGCAGCCAACGCATGGGAAACACCACGTTACGCACTGGTGCAGCATGGACCTGGCACCGCATCGACACCTCGCGTTCAGTGGTCTATGGCATGGAGTCCGGACAACAGAATGCACGCTATAACGCCCGCACAGCACAGGTTTTTGCCGATGTGGGCTACGGTCTTGAGACCGCCTGGCTGACGCTGGAGCCGTTCGCCAACCTGAGCTATATCAGTTACCAGAATCAGGGATTTCATGAGCGAGGCAATGCCGCCGCCCTGTATGCCAGCCGCCAAAACAACGAAGCCACATTATCAACGCTCGGAATGCGGGCGGATAAAATATGGGGTTTGACGAAAACCGTGGCGCTAAAAGTAGGAGGCGAGCTGGGCTGGCTGCATCAGTATGGTTCCACCGAACGCGAGATGCGGCAACGCTTCACCCAAAACGGGCAAGGATTTGATACCCGAAGCGTGCCCGCTTCCCGCGATGGCGCAACGCTGCGCGCTCGGGCAGAGCTGAACATCGGTCCCAACGCTAGCGTGGCTTTGGGGTACAGCGGATTGTTGTCGAATAACAATCAGGATAATAGCGTAGATGCCAGGCTGAGCTGGCGCTTCTGAACGGGCATATCGGTAAAGATCCGGCGGCGCGGGTAACTGCTGCCGCCCTAACTCGTTTCGCTACTTTTTTAACGTATATGCGCGGTTAGTGCGCCACCAGCCACTGTTCAAACGCCTGTAGCGCCGCTTCATTGATCCCGTTTGCCAGCGGCTTCACCAGGCAGTTCCACCCCGGACATATACCGTAGCCGTTACCATTACTGGCGAACACGACGCGGTGCTGGATTCCGGCGCAGCGCACCTGGATTTTTATCCGGAGCAAAGCAGGCATAATGTCATCACTGAACGCATCATTAATCACGTTATACAATGTGGAGAAGATAAAACGCTGCTGGTGATCATTATGCAGGATATTTTGGTCAGAAAAACTCCTTAGACGGAGCAGCAGATCTTCTATGGAATTAACTTATCGACCATTCGGTCTTGGGAGCATCTCTGAGTGCTGGGTTTAGTATCAGAATTCACATTGCATGAGATAAATCACATAAATTAGGACAAAAGCATAAGAATATATTCCCCATCACAAATATGAATTAATCTTTATACATAGGATAATTGCATATTTTTGATTAGTCATTTTGATGTTAAACATATTTCAATGTTGTAATTTTAAAAACCAAACCCATAGAAATGATTCAAAAAACCACAGCAGAACAATAAATAATCACGCAAATTGAAAAAAATAACTCATCGCGCCTCAAAAACAAACAAAAAAAACAAACAAACACACCAATTTCATATGAAAAATAAACATTTTATTATATGGTTACAATAAACATATTGATAATATATAGTTACAGTAAACATATCATTACAATTTATAAGTTCAATTTTCATCATGATTGATTGTATTATTAATTAGCATTTTTATGATTTGTCTCCTCTTTTTTAAAAGCAATATTAAATGATACAACCAATTTTATCTCACCGTAATTTACCGTTAATATTTGTTCAGGGTAAGAAACCCATCTACGCAATACGCTAAAAGGATTAAGCGCACTTCATTAAAGGACTGAATGATATGAATTACCATTTCATCTCTGACGATCGCATGTTTTTGTCTGGGATTAAGATCGTCACGCAAGAGCTTGCTGGCACATCTTTATTTTTAAATCCAACAGAAGGGATCAGATATTTTTCTCCCAAAAGTGGTGATCTTGTCGTTTTAGCTGTCAACAATAGCCATCTCCGTAGTATCTTAATGAAGATAGCGTATAAAAAAAGCTGCCGGCTTCTGATCTTGCTAGATATGCCTGTCGTGACGACAACCCAAACATATTTCCCGTGGCTTGCCCCTAAACGTATGGGCAGTGAGGATTTTTTATTGCTAATCCAAAAAGCAAGTAAATCACCATATTATCTGGGTAGAAAAAAATATCCTCAGAAAATAATTGATTTATTCATTTGCTTAGGTAATGGACATCCGATAGAAGCGGTTGTTGAACACCATAATCTTTCGGCTAAATATATTTACCAAGCGAAACGGAATGTTTTATATAAATATGGCTTTATGAGTTGTAATGCTCTTGCTGTTTTATTTTGCAGAGACATACTCGAAGCATATAATTTTTAGATTTTATATTTTTATACATACTACCTGGTAGCTTTTATATGCTTAAGATAAAGCATGTTAAATAGTTCTGGTGTTTTATTAGGATATAAAAAAATTGTCTCAAGAATACATAATATTCTGAAAGGCATTTCATAACCCAAAAAATGGAGTTTTATCATATGAAAATGAACCGTGTTTTAATGGCTGCTTTAGCTTCCTCTGCTTTGTTATCCGCAAGCGCAATGGCTGCTGACGGAACCATCACCTTCAATGGTCAGGTTACTGCTAGCGCATGTACCACTGTTGCAGGCGCTGCAATAATTGGCGGCACCGCATCTAACAACGCAACTATCGGTCTGCCAAATGTAACCGCCACTTCTCTAAGTGCGGCCGCAGGCACCTACGCGGGACATACACCGTTCACAATTGAACTCAGCGGCTGCCAGGCAACAGCAGCACTGAACAACGTACGTGCTCTGTTCACCACAACCACTTCTCCTGTCGGAGATAGTAATATCATGGGTAACACCGCAGTTGGTGGTGCAGGTGACGTAGGTATTGCAATTTTGTCTGGCGGTACCCAAGTTGATCTGAACGGCGGCCCAAGCGTAGCACCTGGCGTAGCCCTGCCTCCTTCAGGAACTCCAGGGGCAGTCTCTCTGCAATACACCGCAGCGTATAAATCGCTCAGCACCAGCGTAACCACTGGTCCGGTTCAAGGTATTACAGATTACGTCATTTCTTACTATTAATTTTTCACAACCTGAATTATTCAGGACGTGAAAAACTAAAAAAACGAAGATTCAGATTAAAGCTGAATCTTCGTTTACTGACAATTTAAGTATCGCCATCAACGGACTGCTCTGGGTTGGTTACATGGAAAAGAAAAATTATTATAAGGGGTATGCTCCTACCTCCCTGCACAAAGCGATATTTCACCGAAATCTCTTAGGGTTATGCATTTCTGTTATATTAGCCGCTATACCTTCTATTGCTTTGTCCAATGATTTTGAATTTGAAGAAGGTTTTCTGAAGAAGGACAAAAATGGTGCTTCTCCGGATATTTTCCTCATCAAAAACTCTGTATCACCGGGCATTAAACAAGTCGATGTATATCTCAATGAAAGGCTTGTAGATCAGTATCCAATTAATTTTATTGAAAATGCTAAAAAAGATGAAGTGATAGCTTGTTTGCCTTCTGATTTTTTAAAACAAATAGGCATCAAGACTGAAAATTATGATAAATGGAAAAAGCCATCAACTACGCCAGTTAAAAACGTGGTTGAAACAAAAAAGTTACAGGTTTGCGAAGATTTAGCTTCCAGCATTCCTCATTCCCGGATTGATTATGACGACACGGTGCAGATCCTGAAAATTCAGGTTCCACAGGTTGCTATTGATTCAACCCATTTCACTATGATTTCACCAAAAGAGTGGGATCATGGCGTCGCTAATTTACGCACGAGCTACTCTGGCTACTATTACCAAACACAATTAAAAAATACGCACAACAGCAATATTGATGATAAGACCTCCAGTGCCTATATCAACCTGAACAGCGTGGCTGGTTTTGGTCCGTGGCGGTTATTCAGCATTGACTCCTTTAGCCGTGACACACAAGGCAAATGGGATAACAATCACGATCGTTTGTATATGAGCCGCGACTTCGCGCCTGTGCACGGCACATTTGCAGTTGGCGATCTTTATACTAAGACTAAAAGCAGTATTTTCGGCCCGATACCACTGCGCGGTATCTCCTTGAATACTAGCGAAAGTATGATGCTGGATAATGAATTTAGTTATGCGCCAGTAATACGAGGTGTAGCTCGCACAAACGCACGTATCTATGTTCGCCAGCGCAATAATATTATTTACAGCGCGACCTTAACACCCGGTGAATTTGCAATAGATGATATCTACAGCGCTCAGGTTGGTGCCGATCTGGAAGTTACCGTTGAAGAAGCGGATGGTACAAAACAGGTCTTTTGGGTTCCCTTCACAACACTGCCGACCTTACTTCGGCCGGGGACGCTTCGCTATGGTACGGCTATTGGGCAATATCGCGATGGAGCGAACAGTGCCGATCAGCCATGGCTTGGAACAACTAACATAGAGTATGGTTTCGAAAAGATCACTGTTAATAATACGCTGCTTATCGCAGAGAATTATCAGTCCGCAGCAATTGGTACCGCATGGAACGTAGGCAGCCTGGGCGCATTCTCTTTTGAATTTGCTAATGCTTATTATCGTGAGACCTGGAATGACGATGTGTCACATAATGGCTCCGCATTGCGCTTATTATATGCTAAGCAATTTTCTGAAACTGATACGGGCTTACAAATTTTGGGCTACCAATACCGTTCAGAGAATTTCCTTGATTTTTCTGAATTTATGACCCGCTCAAACTATGAAGATATTAATGGTTATGATTATGGTGATAGCGGCTGGAATCGACGCCGCCGTAGTCGGGTTGAGATGAATATTAACCAAGGGTTAGCGGGTAAAGGTAGCCTTTATTTTTCTCTCAGCCAGGACCGCTTTTATAATACATCCGACAAAAGTACATCCATTTCAGGAGGAGCGGGTACCAATATTGGATCGGCGAACGTTTCCTTATCATGGACATACACCAAGGATAATAATTTTAAAGATAACCAACTGAATCTCAATGTCAGTATCCCGCTGCATTGGGGTAAAAATGCAGCTTCAATAGGCACTGTTAACTATGGTTTAACGCGAAACAAAGATAATCGCTACAACCAGACTCTGGGCTACTCTGGTACAGCCCTGGATAACAATCTGAACTATTCAGCTAACTTCCAGCGCAACGAAGAAGGGAACTATAGCGAATCCTTCTCAGCAGGATACAGTTCCAGTCTCGCCGCGTTAAATGGCTCCGTCGGGCACGATGATAATTCTACGCAATTTTCAGCAGGAATGAGCGGCGGGCTGGTGCTTTATCGCGGAGGATTAATACTGACTCCAGCGCTAGGCAGAACCATCGGTATTATTGAAACACCTGATGCCAGCGGCATCGGTGTTAATTCAAGTAATAATGCGAAAACAGATTATTGGGGACGCACCGTTGTTAATTATCTGACACCGTACCGTTATAATACGTTGACGCTTGATACAACCCATGCCGAAAACGTTGAACTTAAAGAAACTACGCGAAAGGTTGTGCCATCTGAAGGTGCCGCCGTCCTTTTGCATTTCGCCACACGCTCTGGCAGGCGTGCGATGGTTGAAATAAAAAGCGCCAAGAAAATTCCCCTCGGCGCACCTGTTTATATAGAGGGCGAAAAGGAAGAAGCCGGCATTATTGGAAATAAAAACGTGGTTTATTTAAGTGGCCTTGACGCACGTATCCAACAGGTATTACAGGTTGTATGGGGAGACGGTAATACACAACAATGTCGATTTAATTTACCTCCAGCGACTAAAGAGCAATTAGAACGCGATAACTGGTATAAAAAAATTATCGTACAGTGTGAATGATCTTCTGATTTCACAGGATTTCCTGTGAAATCAGCCTGCAAGAATATTGAATAATTTTATTAAGGATGCTTATGAAACGGATATCATGGAGTTTGAAAGGAAAGGTTGCGTTATTACTACTCACATGCATCAGCCATTCTGCACTCTCAGCGGTTCGTCCTCAACTGACTCGTGCTATCGCATATGCTGCAGATAAAGAGACAGCGGTTGAGATTATTAATGACGCACCCAATAGTTATATGATTCAGTCGTGGATGGAAGATCTTAATGGTCGTGATGATAATATCCCCATAGTTCTCACCCCACCGGTAATGAAATTAAATGGAGGAAACGAGGGTAAACTGCGATTGGTAGTCATTCCTTCACAGGTTCCTCAGGATCGTGAGTCAGTTTATTGGCTGAATATACAAGAAATCCCACCAAAATCAAAAGCCAGTATAGATAATAAACTGGTTATTGCAATTCGTAGTCGCATGAAGGTTTTTGTTCGTCCAGTAGGGTTTAATTACGAAGATGCACGCGATGCGGTAAATAAACTGACGTGGTCAGTAGAAAAAGAGGGAGGTAAAACCTGGCTGAAGGCTAAAAATAATTCGGCTTATTATATTAGTTTTGGTAAATTAGCATTAAAACAAGGTACCAAAGCTGAAGTGATGCTGGACGACAAATTTCATATGCCACCACCGTTTGGTTCCCAACGCTATGAGGTTCCCCAAAATATATCTGGTTCGGTGAAATTGATCTACAGCGCAGTTCATGACTATGGCGGTGCAGGTAAAGAGTTTACAACAGAGGTGAATCTTTAATGTATAAAAAAATATTTACTTCAGGCATGCTTTTTGTCGCTGTAACTGCGCCGTGCCATGCCTCTACTTTTTCCGAACAGGTAACCTGGCTAGCTGGAGACAATGCAGGTCAGCCTGCTGGTACCTGTATATATAACATTCCAGATAACAACAAACCCTTATCACAACCTAAAACTTTAGTGATTGATGATAACCTGCAAAATAACTCCGTTATTTATACTTGGGGTAATTTTCTCGATTTTTCTGCAACCTGTACCGGATCCGGCATCAGTAATTCCGATCCTAAAATATCTGTGCCGAGTTCCAGTAAGACATTTCTAAGTTACAGCGTCAGTTTCAGTGGTACCACGTCTACAGCGCCAAATAATATATATACCAATAATAGTGGCTTATCACTTAAATATACTTACTTATTTAATCAAGCCGCCCCGGAACCTTGTCAAGGCTGTCAACCCTTTCCTGACAGCGGTGATGCAAGCTTTGGAACGCTGTTAGCTGCAATAAGAATTAATAACAAATATGTCCCAGACAACGGATTTGAGTCAGAAAGGGAAAAATATCAAGATTTTATTACCATGTATTTTTTTGTGGTTAAGCCTCTAAGTGATGGAAGATATTCCTTCGCTAGTACGACCCCTATAACTCAATCATATCAAGTAAAGGCCGAATTAATAAAAGATGGACCGATAGATTATGATGCAACGCCGCTGGCGCTCCGGAGCGGCTATAGCAGTATTCAGGTATATGCTGGTAATGTTTACTCTACTTATGCTTTTGATATCGGCAGCGGAGGTGTTCAAATCGTCCGGCCAACCTGTCAGCTCAAAACAAAAGATTATATAGTCCCTATGAGTAACTGGGTAAGCATCGA
Organism: Klebsiella huaxiensis; assembly: GCF_003261575.2. GTDB lineage: Bacteria > Pseudomonadota > Gammaproteobacteria > Enterobacterales > Enterobacteriaceae > Klebsiella > Klebsiella huaxiensis. The sequence continues at coordinate 4,441,920 of NZ_CP036175.1, forward strand.
TCCGGTTGTTAAGCCCGGCATTTTTCCCGCCTATGGCAGTCAGGTTCCGGTCAATATTGTGATGGAATGCTCAGGGAAGGTTGATGACACCCAAATCAGCTTTGAAGACGCGAACAGTGTATCCTCCAGGCAGGATGTGAGTCTGTACGATTCTACTGGTGGTACTATAATCGACGGCCTTGCCATTCAGTTATTATATAATAATGCTGCAATTCCGACAGATAATACAAAGATAGTGATTAGCGGATTGGGGACAACCAAAGCCATAGCTGATAGCACGCCGTTATTTGATTCAACCAGCATTGTAAATTTTACCGCCCGCTATGTTCAAACAGATGCAATAAAAATGAACGGTACCGAATACACAGGTCCCGTTACCGGGAAGTTAAATATTTGGGTAACATATAATTGACAGTGATTGCCCTTTTCTAATAGCTAACCGCCAACATAGCTGGAGGTTAGCTATTAGAATTATGTAAACCCCAATTATACTCGTCATACTTCAAGCTGCATGTGTGTTAGCCGCGCTCGTTCGCCTGAATAACTTATCTGAATAAGCTCATCGGGGTTCACTTTCTTGCCGCCTTCCACTTTCTGTACTTCAGGAAATGGGAGAGCATCGAAATAGTACGCAGATATGCTCACCTGGCACCTAATCATTTAACGGAACATGCGCGGCAAATTGACTCAGTTTTTTGAGGAATATGTCCCACAAGGAAAAATCAGTGGCGGGAGGAAGTTGATAAGTAGTTGATTATTAATGGTACGCCCTACAGGGCTCGAACCTGTGACCTACGGCTTAGAAGGCCGTTGCTCTATCCAACTGAGCTAAGGGCGCACTGAGAAGTGGGAACTTCATAATGTGCAATCGCCGGGAATTATACGGTGCACGCCTGATGAGTCAATGTATTTTGCCGCGAAACTGCGCTTGTCTGCATAACCTGTCTGGTTATTCATCTAAAGCAGTATAAAGTTTATCCAGGTGCATATTTTTGCACGCTAACTTCAGTACCCGCTCGACTCCGGTCAGGCCAAAAGAAAGATAAAATCTCAAACGAAGACTGACAGCGGGGCTGGCTTCTGACAAAATATCACCATCCCCCTTTCGTAAAGATACAGATGGAATCCTCTCTCTGATGGCAGCAAAAATTATTGACGGTAAAACGATTGCGCAGCAGGTACGCTCTGAGGTTGCGGAAAAAGTGAAGGCTCGCGTTGCGGCAGGATTTCGTGCCCCAGGGTTAGCCGTCGTACTGGTTGGCAGCAACCCAGCATCGCAGATTTATGTCGCTAGCAAGCGCAAAGCGTGTGAAGAGGTAGGCTTCGTCTCCCGTTCGTACGATCTCCCGGAAACCACCAGCGAAGCGGAGCTGCTGGAGCTTATCGACACGCTGAATGCCGATAACGCTATTGACGGTATTCTGGTCCAACTGCCGCTGCCCGCTGGTATTGATAATGTTAAAGTTCTCGAACGCATTTCGCCGGACAAAGACGTCGACGGTTTCCACCCGTATAACGTGGGCCGCCTGTGCCAGCGCGCACCGCGCCTGCGTCCGTGCACCCCGCGCGGCATCGTGACCCTGCTTGAACGTTACAACATCGATACCTACGGCCTGAACGCGGTGGTCATTGGCGCATCCAATATTGTCGGACGCCCGATGAGCATGGAGCTGCTGTTAGCAGGTTGCACCACGACCGTGACCCATCGCTTTACCAAAAACCTGCGTCATCACGTCGAAAACGCCGACCTGCTGATCGTCGCGGTCGGTAAACCGGGCTTTATTCCGGGTGAATGGATTAAAGAAGGCGCGATTGTGGTCGATGTTGGCATTAACCGCCTGGAAAGCGGCAAAGTGGTTGGCGACGTGGTCTATGAAGATGCCGCCGCACGCGCATCGTTCATCACGCCGGTTCCCGGCGGCGTCGGCCCTATGACCGTTGCCACTCTCATTCAGAACACGCTGCAGGCGTGCGAAGAGTATCACGACATTCAGGAGGCCTGAGATGGCGAATTTTTCTTTAGGCAAACACCCGCACGTTGAACTGTGCGATCTGCTGAAGCTGGAAGGCTGGAGCGAGAGCGGCGCGCAGGCGAAAATCGCCATTGCCGATGGTCTGGTCAAAGTCGACGGCGCGGTCGAAACCCGCAAGCGCTGCAAAATCGTCGCCGGCCAAACGGTGAGCTTTGAAGGTCAAAGCATTACCGTTACCGAGTAAAAAGCAAAGGCGCCACAACCGGCGCCTTAATTTTATCCCCGCCCAACGAACGGCATCTCGTTGGCCATGATCGTCAGCTCCAGTACGTTAGTCGTTGGCGGCAGCGCCGCAATCATCTGAATCGCCGCCGCAACATCGGCCACATCCATCATCGCCTCTGGCGCAATCGTGCCGTTAGCCTGATAAACGCCTTTGCGCATCCGCGCCGAAAGCTGCGTCTCGGCGTTGCCAACGTTAATCTGCCCGCAGGCGATATTATATTGTCGACAGTCGAGTGCGATGGATTTTGTCAGCCCAGTAATCGCGTGCTTCGAGGCGGTATACGGCGCGCTATACAAGCGTGGGGTGGTTGCAGAAATAGAAGCGTTGTTAATAATCCGCCCGCCCATCGGCTGCTGCTGTTTCATTATCTTGATAGCTTCTTTGGCACAGAGGAAGCTGGCGTGCACGTTAAGATTGAACACCCGCTGCCACTCCTCAAACGGGATCTCTTCAATTGATTTCGCCGGACTGTTATTGCCCGCATTGTTAAACAGCAAATCCAGACGACCAAACTGTTCGTGGACGCGCTGAAAAAGTGTCTCAACCTGCTGCGGGTCAGTGACGTCTGCGGCAATCGGAATAAATCGTTCAGCGTCCAGCCCCTCTGCGCACTCAGTAAGCTGCTGCTCGTTACGTGCCACCACGATGACCGCGTAACCCATCTGATACAGGGCCTGCGCCGCCGCATAACCAATGCCTTTACTGCCCCCGGTAACCAACGCCACCTTCTGCATACATCTTCTCCCTTATGATATTTAGCTTCACGCTAGCGCGTTAGCGAACGAACAGGAATGGTCGCAATGCAAAAAATCAGCGCGCCGATCCATTCATTTGCCCAAAATCAGAATCTGGAGGGAATGTCTTTACCGGGTACAGGGGCGATAATGGCAATTATTTTCTCAGGATTACGGGATATGCCAACCATCATTACCCACGCCGCCTTGCCTTTATGTCTTGGAGCCGGGCTGGGGCTACAGATTATCCCACCACGTCTGTTGCTGGCTGGCGTCGTACTTGCCATGTTGCCGGATGCCGATGTGCTGTCATTCAAGTTCGGCATCGCCTACGGCAATGTCTTCGGCCATCGCGGTTTTACGCATTCCCTCCTGTTTGCGTTTGTTGTTCCGCTGCTTTGCGTATTATTTGCGGGGCGATGGTTCCGCGTCGGCCTGGTGCGTAGCTGGCTGTTTTTGACGGTTTCGTTGCTGTCACATAGCCTGCTGGATTCAATTACCACAGGTGGGAAAGGTGTAGGCTGGCTGTGGCCATGGCTGGATGAGCGTTTCTTTGCACCCTGGCAGGTCATCAAAGTCGCTCCTTTTGCCTTAGCGCAATACACTACGCCATCCGGCCATCAGGTTATTATTTCAGAACTACAGTGGGTCTGGCTGCCGGGAGCCGTTCTGACGCTGTGTTTGTGGGCATATAGAAGCCGGAAAAAAATGTAACGGATTGAATTCAGAGAACTTGTGCTTATCGGGGTTTATTATAAATGATAAGGCCGCAGTAAAGCGGCCTTAATTTCAATAAGAGCCTATCCCAGCAGGCGTTATTGGCGCAGACAGTTTGAGCACTGCCCAAGTTCAAAGTGGCAAGCAAAATAGCGCTAATGAGCCAGGCTCTAAGAGATTACTTACGCCGCCAGGTGGTACCCTGTGGACCGTCTTCCAGCACAATGCCCATCTCGTTGAGACGGTCACGCGCAGCATCCGCAGCCGCCCAGTCTTTCGCTTTACGCGCATCCAGGCGCTGTTGGATCAAAGACTCAATTTCGGCCACCTCTCCGTCGTCCGCCTGCGCACCGCTTTGCAGGAAAGCATCCGGCTCCTGCTCCAGCAGGCCCAGCACCGAGGCGAGCTTACGCATATGCGCTGCCATGGCGTTGGCTGCGGCGGCATCTTCGCTCTTCAGGCGGTTCACTTCACGCGCCATATCGAACAGTGCAGAGTAGGCTTCCGGGGTGTTGAAATCGTCGTCCATCGCTTCAATGAAACGCGCTTCAAACACCTCACCGCCCGCTGGCTCTGCGGTTCTGTCAGTTCCGCGCAGCGCAGTGTACAGACGTTCCAGCGCTGAGCGCGCCTGTTTGAGGTTCTCTTCGCTATAGTTCAGCTGGCTGCGATAGTGACCTGACATCAGGAAGTAGCGAATGGTCTCCGCGTCGTAGTACTTGAGCACGTCGCGCACGGTAAAGAAGTTGCCCAGCGATTTTGACATCTTCTCGCGGTCAACCATCACCATCCCGGAGTGCATCCAGTAGTTAACGTACTCGCCGTCATGAGCACACGTGGACTGGGCGATTTCGTTTTCATGGTGCGGGAACATCAGGTCGGAACCACCGCCGTGAATGTCGAAATGGTTGCCCAACTGTTTGCAGTTCATCGCTGAACACTCGATGTGCCAACCCGGACGGCCCGCGCCCCACGGCGACGGCCAGCTCGGCTCGCCCTCTTTCGACATCTTCCACAGCACGAAGTCCATCGGGTTATGCTTGACGTCAACCACATCAACGCGCGCACCGGCCTGCAGCTGGTCGAGGTCCTGGCGCGACAGCTGACCATAGTTCGGGTCGGTCGGGACGTCGAACATCACGTCGCCGTTGTCTGCGACATAAGCATGACCTTTGGCGATCAGCTGCTCGGTGATCTCAATGATTTCCGGGATATGGTGAGTTGCACGTGGTTCCTGATCCGGGCGCAGGATATTCAGCGCGTCGAAGTCTTTGTGCATCTCGGCAATCATACGATCCACCAGCGCAACGAAGCTTTCGCCGTTTTCATTAGCACGCTTAATGATTTTGTCGTCAATGTCGGTGATGTTGCGCACATACTTCAGCTTGTAGCCGAGAAAGCGCAGGTAGCGTGAAACCACGTCGAATGAAACAAACGTACGGCCATGGCCGATATGACAGAGGTCGTAAACGGTAATACCACACACGTACATGCCAACTTCCCCGGCATGGATAGGTTTAAATTCTTCTTTTTGGCGCGTCAGTGTATTAAAAATTTTTAACATCGAAGATTCCGTGTAGACGTGTGTGGATATAAGTCGCGTATTCTAACCTTAATTCAACCCCGAAGCAGCACACATTGCAAGGTGATCCAACCCCGAGGTTATGCTATAACAGCCCCCTATATCTCACCCGACTCCGGGTGCAGGCACCACAATCATCGGAACAGGATGCAAAAATGGTAACTTTCCACACCAATCATGGCGATATCGTAATCAAGACGTTTGACGACAAGGCGCCGGAAACAGTCAAAAACTTCCTGGACTACTGTCGTGAAGGTTTCTACGACAACACCATTTTCCACCGTGTTATCAACGGCTTTATGATTCAGGGCGGCGGTTTTGAACCGGGCATGAATCAGAAAACCACCAAATCTCCGATTCAGAACGAAGCTAACAACGGTCTGAAAAACACCCGTGGCACCCTGGCGATGGCTCGTACTCAGGCACCTCACTCCGCCACCGCACAGTTCTTCATCAACGTCGCCGATAACGACTTCCTGAACTTCTCCGGCGAAAGCCTGCAGGGTTGGGGCTACTGTGTATTTGCAGAAGTGGTTGAAGGTATGGACGTGGTCGACAAAATCAAATCGGTATCTACCGGCCGCAGCGGCATGCACCAGGATGTGCCGAAAGAAGATGTTGTGATCAAAAGCGTCACCGTCAGCGAGTAATTCGTGGCGACACTTTTTATTGCGGATTTGCATCTGCAAACGGAAGAACCGGCGATTACCGCCGGTTTTCTGCGCTTTTTACAGGGGGAAGCCCGCAAGGCGGACGCCCTGTATATCCTCGGCGACCTGTTTGAAGCGTGGATCGGTGATGACGATCCGAATCCACTGCATCAGCAAATTGCCTCAGCGCTCAAAGCGTTAGCCGACTCCGGCGTCCCCTGCTACTTCATCCACGGCAACCGCGATTTTCTCGTCGGCAAGCGATTTGCCCGCCAAAGCGCGATGACTCTACTGCCGGAAGAGCAGCTTCTCGATCTCTACGGGCGCAAAGTGCTGATTATGCACGGAGATACCCTCTGCACCGACGACGCAGGCTATCTGGCGTTTCGCGCGAAGGTTCACAACCCCTGGGTCCAGCGCCTGTTTTTGGCCTTACCGCTGTTTATCCGCCGCCGTATTGCCGCCAAAATGCGCGCCGACAGCAAAGCCGCCAACAGCAGCAAGTCGATGGACATTATGGACGTGAACCCGCAGGCAGTGGTTGACGTCATGGAGAAGCATCACGTTCAGTGGCTGATTCACGGGCATACGCACCGTCCGGCCGTTCATCAGCTACAAGCCAATGGCAAAGCCGCTTGTCGCGTGGTTCTTGGCGCGTGGCATAGCGAAGGTTCAATGGTCAAAGTCACGCCAGAAGACGTCGAGCTGATTCATTTCCCTTTCTAGCGCCCTGCAAGCACTATTCCGAAAAAGCCCCTCCTGGCAACAGAAGTGCTGTCTTTACGCTTAACCACCAGGTTAGTTTTCAGCCAAATCACTCTCAAGGAACGAGCATGCAAAAGTGGAGTCAGCCCCTGATTTGGGGAATGGTTATCGCCATCATCGGCCCGATTACCGCCAGCTTTTACGGTCTGGCGTTTATCTACCTCGGCTCACTCACCGTGCTGGGGATCGCGGTTTTACTCTGGATTCTTTATTTTTATGCAATTTATCTACTCTGCACCCGGCCCCATGATGAGCGCTTTGTACAAATATACATGCTGATTATGAGTATTCTTATGCTGCCCTGGGGACTGGTGCTGGTTTTCACCTTTTTCGCCAGCGCGACTAAAGCCTATAATCAGCGAGTTTCATCAGATCCCGATGAGACAAAAGACGCCTGACCATGCATACGCAACCGTTTTCCTTGCTGGCAGTTCATGCTATTCTCTGTGGCCTCTAAAGCAGTGTGAAACACACCCACAGGAGTTTTAAGACGCATGTCTTCCCGCAATAATTCGGCGCGTATCGCCATCGTGATGGGGTCCAAAAGCGACTGGGCTACCATGCAGTTTACCGCAGAAATCCTTGATGTCCTGAACGTTCCGTACCATGTCGACGTGGTCTCCGCACACCGCACCCCCGATAAACTGTTTAGCTTCGCCGAAAGCGCAGAAGAGAACGGTTTTCAGGTGATTATTGCCGGTGCGGGCGGCGCGGCGCATCTGCCGGGCATGATTGCGGCGAAAACCCTGGTGCCGGTTTTAGGCGTACCGGTGCAGAGCGCGGCGTTGAGCGGTGTTGACAGCCTCTACTCCATCGTCCAGATGCCGCGCGGCATTCCGGTTGGTACACTGGCGATCGGTAAAGCCGGGGCCGCCAACGCCGCCCTGCTGGCCGCGCAGATCCTCGCGCAGCATGATGCTGAACTGCACCAGCGCCTCAGCGCCTGGCGTCAGGCGCAAACCGATGAAGTACTGGAAAATCCGGACCCGCGGGGTGCGGCATGAAGCAGGTTTGCGTCCTCGGTAACGGCCAGTTAGGCCGGATGCTGCGCCAGGCCGGCGAGCCGCTGGGTATTGCGGTCTGGCCGGTCGGTCTGGAAGCCGACCCGGAAGCGGTGCCGTTTCAGCAGAGCGTGATCACCGCAGAGATTGAACGCTGGCCGGAGACCGCCCTGACCCGCGAACTGGCGCGCCATTCTGCCTTCGTCAACCGCGATGTCTTCCCGATTATCGCCGATCGTCTGACACAAAAGCAGCTGTTCGACAAGCTGGAACTCGCCACCGCGCCGTGGCAGCTTCTGGTGGATAAAAGCGAGTGGCCTGCGGTATTTGCTCGCCTCGGCGAACTGGCTATCGTTAAGCGCCGCGTCGGCGGCTACGATGGTCGCGGCCAGTGGCGTTTGCGGGAAAATGAAACCGCTCAGCTACCGGATGATAACTACGGCGAGTGTATCGTCGAGCAGGGGATTAACTTCTCCGGCGAAGTATCGCTGGTTGGCGCACGCGCTCAGGACGGTAGCACGGTCTTCTATCCGTTGACCCGCAACCTGCATCAGGACGGTATTTTGCGCGCCAGCGTTGCCTTCCCGCAGGCGAACGCGAAGCAGCAGGAGCAGGCAGAGTCGATGCTGTCGGCGGTTATGCATGAGCTAGGTTATGTCGGCGTGATGGCGATGGAGTGCTTTATCACTCCGGAAGGGTTGCTGATTAATGAGCTGGCGCCGCGCGTGCATAACAGCGGCCACTGGACGCAGAACGGAGCGTCTATTAGTCAGTTCGAACTGCATTTGCGGGCGATTACCAGCCTGCCGCTGCCGCCGCCGGTAGTAAACAGCCCGTCGGTGATGATCAACCTGATCGGTACCGACCTGAACTACGACTGGCTGAAGCTACCGCTGGTGCATCTGCATTGGTACGACAAAGAAGTGCGTCCGGGTCGTAAAGTTGGGCACCTGAACCTGACCGACAGCGATACCGACCGACTGAGCGCGACGCTGGAAGCGCTGAAGCCGCTGCTGCCGCCGGAATACACCAGCGGTATCTTCTGGGCGCAGGCGCAGCTCGCATAATCCTGCCCGTCATCCCGGCTTGTGGCGCGCTGCGCCTTAGCCGGGCGACAAAACCCCGCCAGGCACACGGATTCTTCGGGTATTTTCCCGGAGGCGATGCTGCGCATCTGTCCGGGCTACAAAACCAACAACCGCGCAGGCTACCAGGGCCCGCACGAACCCGTAGCCCGGCAAGGCGCATCTGGCGCCGCCCCCGGGGAAAGCGCGCACGATGACCACGCATCAGGGCTTAATACAGGTTCCCGCCAACCCGGCCAGAGTGTCATCGATGCGCGATAGCGCACCTATCCACGCTCGCTTGCCCCGGCGGCGCACATAGCCGCTTACTGCCGCGATTTTCGGCCCCATTGCGCCGTCGTCGCGGGCAAACGGGGCCAGCTCTTCCGGCGTTGCTTCACGGATCGGTCGCTGCATCGGCGTGCCCCAATGTTCATACACCGCGTCGGCGTCGGTGAGGATCACCAGGCCATCAGCATTAATCTGCTCTGCCAGCAGCGCGGCGGCGAGGTCTTTATCAATCACTGCCTCCGCGCCCTGCCCGCTCTCCAGTACCGGAATCCCGCCACCGCCGCAGCATATCACCGCATGGCCTTCGCTCAGCAGGCGCTCTATCGACTCGCTCTCCTCAATCCTCACTGGCGTCGGCGAAGGCACCACCCGACGCAGGTACTTACCGTCGCGCTTCATCGTCCACCCGTACTCGCTCTCCAGTTGCGCCTGAAGCTCCGGGTCGTAAACCGGGCCAATAAATTTCTCCGGGGATGAAAAAGCCGGATCGCTCGAGGCCACAGCTATGCGCGTCATCACCGTCGATACCGTCGGCATCTCTGGCTCCTGCGCCAGACGCTGGGCCAGCATATAGCCAATCATGCCCTGGCTCTCCGCCACCAGCACGTCCAGCGGATAAGGTTCAACATCGCGATAGGCCAGATTTTGCAGCGCCAGCAGGCCCACCTGCGGTCCGTTGCCGTGAACAATCGCCAGCCGATAGTTCTGCGCCAGGCGCGCCAGAGCCGGAACCGCGCTCTCAATATTGCGATACTGATTTTCCACCGTCAGCGCTTCCCCGCGCTGCAATAAAGCGTTGCCGCCGAGGGCAACCACCAGCGTTTTCATGATTTTTCCTTAGATAATGTGTTGCGCCAACCAGAATCCCAGCAGGGTATCCGCGCCGGAGGTGTGACCCATCGCCAGCAGAGCCTCGACGGCGGGTTCAATGCGGCGTCGGCGTTGAAGAGCATGCGCGAAATGCATCAGCGGCGAGGCAAAACGCCCCTCGCTGGCGTAGCGTAAATAGTTGACGCTCACCTGGGTCGTGGCAGCGTGCAGATCGCCGGAAGCACGAAAGAAAGTCCGCCCACCGTAGCGGGACATTTGCCCCGCGCACCACGCCGCCAGCATCATGCCGATCAGCATATCGTCCAGACTCGGCGTCAGGCCCGGCCCTTTGCCCAGCCATAATCGCCAGTCGATAGCGTTGCCGGTCAGCGCCGAGGCAAAACAGTGGCGTAATTGCCGCAGCTCAGGATGCTGCGGCAGATGAATCGCCTGCGACAGCGGCCCGAACAGCCCGGTCTCTTCCGGGCGATCCATTAACGTTGCTGGCAGATAAGCGCCATTAGGCTGATAACAAGGCCGCAGGGAGCAGCGCCTGCGTGGCGGTGACAGCAAAAGGCTATCGACCTGAATGCCGTTGTCCCGCGCGAGCGGCAGCGCCCCCGCCCGCAGCGCCGCGTGTAAGCGGATAAAATCGCGATGGCGTAATACCCATCCGCCAGGGCTCACCCCCTGCCCCTGATGATGAAGCGTCAGCAGCGCGCCGCCTTCAACATAGAGATTGATAGTGCGTTGCCAGAGGCCGCCGGTTCGCCAGGGCTGGCGATGGTCCGGCGCATCGACGCTGCCTATCAGCGGACGAATAGTCTCCATCGCGCCTCCTCAGCTCACGCCCAGCTCGTCCGCCAGCGCTTCCAGCGCCAGTTCGAAACAGGCCAACGGCGCTCTGACGGTCCCGGCGCCAATCTGGCCGATCCCCGCCTCTTTATGCGCAATACCGGTGTTGATAAGCGGAGTAATACCGGTTTCAACCACCCGACGAATATCCAGACCCAGACAGGCTCCCTGGAAATCCCAGCCCGGAATTTGCAGCTGCATATTGCGCTCCAGGAAGATTTCCGCCATCTCCTCGGAAACGGATTTCGCCGCTTCCATTCCGCCCGCGCCGACAAAACGCGTCACGCCTGGGGCCGCGATCATTGCCGCGCCGCCAATACCGAAGGTTTCGGTAATGGCGCTATCGCCCATATCCGGGTTGGCCTGCTCCTGAGAAAAGCCGGTGAAAAATAGCCCCTGCGGCGTATTGACCGGCGCGGTAAACCAACGGTCGCCCAGCCCGCTGACGCGGATACCGAACATATCGCCGTTGCGGGTCATCGCGGTGACGATACTGCCCGCACGAATTTGCGCCCCGCTATCCATCGCCGCTTTGCAGTAGGCCATCGCCAGGTTAAGGAAGAACTGATCGGTAATGGCGAGAAAATCCATCACTTCAGCAATCTGCTGTTTGTCATCGTTGAGGCGCGCCAGATGCGGCGCCAGCGTGCGCATCAGCAGCGCGGAGGTGGCGATGTTGCGCTGGTGGAACTCATCGCCCATGGTGATGCCCTGCGCCATCATTGCGGTCAGGTCGATGCCGCGCTCCATCTGTTTCAGCGCCGCGCTCAGAACCGGCATCAGCACATCGCGCATCCAGCGCAGGCGCTGTTGGACGTCTTCGCCGTAAGCGCCGAAACGCATCACCTTGCCAATCCCTTCATTCAGATTGCAATACGCGCGGTTGCCTTCGGCGATGTTCTCCACCACCAGCATCGGCATATTTGGCGAAGTAATGCCGCCCATCGGCCCCACGGCGTTAACGTGGTGGCAGGGAATAAAGGTAATGTCGCCGCCTTCCAGCATCGCATGGGCCGTTTTTTCATCCTGCGCCCAACCTTCGAATAAGCATGCGCCAATGCAGGCCCCTTTCATCGGGCCGGTCATCTCCTGCCAGCGCATCGGCGGCCCGGCGTGGAGCAACGTTTTATTCTGATTCAGCGCCCCGATTAAAGAACCCGCTGGCTTCACATCCAGCCAGTGCGGACGTGCATTACGAATTCGTTCTATTACTGCGTCATTGGCCTGCGCCACTGATGTAAACATAGAGACCTCTTATTGCAAACGTTCTAATAAACGAGCCAGTTTCTTATTTCCTCCGGCGATCGGCGCCCACTGATAGTGGACAACCGGCGTTCCGGCGGACTGTAAATCAAGCGCAAAGCTGCGCAGGCCAGCGTTGATCACCGCCACGCCGTCCAGCAGGCTGGCGCGCGGTGCCAGTTCAGCCATCTGCGGTGGGCTAATGAGCGCTGAGGCAAGCAGGGTTGCTTCGGGAAGGCTGTCAACCACCACAATCCCCGCATCTTCAAGAACGGCTATCTGACGGGAACGACACTGCGGATCGGTTTCGGTGCCGGTCACCGTCGCAATAACGTGCAGTGAATGGCTATCATCCCTGAGCGCCCAGGCCCGCAGGCAGGCTGCCACCAGCGATTCGGCGGGATCGGCAGTCGCGCCGTAACCAATCACCACGTCCAGCAGCAGTACGCCAACCTGAGTTTGCTCACCCAGTTCAGCAATCAGCTGGTTGCGCAGGGAGGGATCGATCATCGGATGCGGGCGGCCTACGGTATAAAAATCATCGCCGAGGTCGACTATCTGGTGGCCCTGCGCGTTGAGCATCATGCCCTGCGGATGATGTTCGTCAGGAGTGATGCCAAGCCGTTCAGCGAGCAGCCCGGCGGATTCCGCAGCCAGCGTGCCGCCGGTGTACAAACCGCGAATCTGTTTTCCCGCCACCGCGGTCAGGGTTTCCTGATGACGCACCACCCGCGCCAACAGGCAGGCCAGGCGTCCTGCTTCATCCAGCGTGCGGGCAAACCAGACGTTCTCATCGCGAGTAGCTTTTGGCGCATAGCCAAGAAACAGCGCCACTACCGGTTTGCCGCTGCGCTTCATGGCGCTAATTATCCGCAGGCGCACCGCCTCGGCGGGCGGCTTAGAAACAAAGGCCAGCACCTGGCTCTGCCCGTCGTGAGTCAGCATTTCCAGCGCCGTTTGTGCGCTAATACCGCCCACTTCAGCGCTCAGGTCACGTCCGCCAAGACCAATCGCATGGCTGATTCCTTCGCCGCCGAGGACAATTTGCGAGACCAGTTCCTGAATGCCGGTACCGGATGCACCAATCACGCCGATATTGCCGTCCGGCGTGACGTTGGCAAAAGCCAACGGCGTTCCGGCAATCATGGCGGTGCCGCAGTCCGGCCCCATCACCAGCAGCCCTTTGTCACGGGCGCGTGTTTTCAGGGCAATTTCATCTTCCAGGGTGACGTTATCGGAGAAAATCATCACGTTTTTCTCGCTGCTGAGCGCCTGATGGGCAAGCTCGGCGGCGTACTCTCCAGCAACGGAAATCAAGGTCATATTGGCCTGAGGCAGCTTTTGCGTGGCGCTTTGCCAGCGACGAACCACGCTGAGGCTCTGACTCTGCCCGCTCCCCTGCGCCAGGGCGCTGAGAGCTTCATCAAGACCAGCAATAATCATTTCCGTCACCGACGCATCCGCGCAATCGGTGCGAATCGCCACGCAAATATCATTTGGCGTGGCAGTGGCAAAATCGTCGTGCCAGAAACCGGTGGTCTCCAGCAGCGCCTTATTTGCCGGTGTTCCCATCATGACCGAAACATCATCGACATTTTCTGACTCACTCAGCTTGCGTGAAATAATCATTAAGCTGACCGAATCCTGAAAACAGCCCTTTTTAGGTAATGACTCCAACTTATTGATAGTGTTTTATGTTCAGATAATGCCCGATGACTTTGTCATGCAGCTCCACCGATTTTGAGAACGACAGCGACTTCCGTCCCAGCCGTGCCAGGTGCTGCCTCAGATTCAGGTTATGCCGCTCAATTCGCTGCGTATATCGCTTGCTGATTACGTGCAGCTTTCCCTTCAGGCGGGATTCATACAGCGGCCAGCCATCCGTCATCCATATCACCACGTCAAAGGGTGACAGCAGGCTCATAAGACGCCCCAGCGTCGCCATAGTGCGTTCACCGAATACGTGCGCAACAACCGTCTTCCGGAGCCTGTCATACGCGTAAAACAGCCAGCGCTGGCGCGATTTAGCCCCGACATAGCCCCACTGTTCGTCCATTTCCGCGCAGACGATGACGTCACTGCCCGGCTGTATGCGCGAGGTTACCGACTGCGGCCTGAGTTTTTTAAGTGACGTAAAATCGTGTTGAGGCCAACGCCCATAATGCGGGCAGTTGCCCGGCATCCAACGCCATTCATGGCCATATCAATGATTTTCTGGTGCGTACCGGGTTGAGAAGCGGTGTAAGTGAACTGCAGTTGCCATGTTTTACGGCAGTGAGAGCAGAGATAGCGCTGATGTCCGGCGGTGCTTCTGCCGTTACGCACCACCCCGTCAGTAGCTGAACAGGAGGGACAGCTGATAGAAACAGAAGCCACTGGAGCACCTCAAAAACACCATCATACACTAAATCAGTAAGTTGGCAGCATCACCGCATTTTGCATGCCGATAACGCCGCCGGTCAGGTCGCCGCCAAAATGGGTATGGAGCAGGCGATAGAAATCGCCCGGGAAAACGGCGTGGCCGTGGTCGGCATCCGGCGCATGGGGCATAGCGGCGCGATCTCTTACTTCGCGCAGCAGGCGGCCCGGGAGGGGTTTATCGGACTTTCGCTGTGTCAGTCAGACCCGATGGTCGTGCCATTTGGCGGCGCGGAAATCTATTACGGCACCAACCCGCTGGCCTTTGCCGCACCCGGCGAGGGCGACGATATCATCACCTTCGATATGGCCACTACCGTACAGGCCTGGGGGAAAATTCTCGACGCCCGCTCGCGTCATGAAACCATCCCCGATAGCTGGGCGGTGGATAAAAACGGCGCGCCGACCAGCGACCCGTTTGCCGTCCACGCCCTGCTGCCGGCTGCCGGTCCAAAAGGCTACGGCCTGATGATGATGATCGACGTCCTCTCCGGCATTTTGCTCAACCTTCCCTTTGGCCGTCAGGTCAGCTCGATGTACGACAACCTGAGCCAGGGGCGTGAGCTGGGTCAGCTACATATCGTTATCAACCCGGAGTTTTTCTCCTCCAGCGCGTTATTCCGCCAGCATATCAGCGACACCATGCGCGAATTAAACGCCATTACGCCAGCCCCTGGATTTAACCAGGTTTATTACCCGGGGCAGAACCTGGATATCAACGAGAAAAACAGCGCCGTCGACGGTATCGAGATCGTTGATGAGATTTATGACTATCTGGTTTCGGACGCTTTATACAACCGCTCTTATGAAACCAATTCCCCTTTTGCTCAATAAATTAAGATACAGGAGTTGCGTATGGCTAATTACTTTCGACAGGCAATTGAAGAGACACTGCCCTGGCTTTCCTCCTTCGGCGCTGACCCTACCGGAGGCATAACCCGCCTGCTCTACTCGCCGGAATGGTTACAGGCGCAGCAGGCGTTCAAGCAAAAGATGAGCGAAAGTGGGCTGGAGACGCGCTTTGATGAAGTCGGCAACTTGTATGGTCGCCTGCCCGGTTCGCGCTTTCCCGACGAAGTTATCCTTAGCGGCTCGCATATTGATAGCGTGGTCAACGGCGGTAATCTTGACGGCCAGTTCGGCGCGCTGGCGGCATGGCTGGCGGTTCGCTGGCTCAAAGAGACCTACGGCGAACCGCTGCGTACCGTCGAAGTGCTGGCGTTAGCGGAAGAAGAAGGTAGCCGCTTTCCTTATGTGTTCTGGGGCAGTAAAAATATCGTCGGCATCGCCAACCCGGCGGACGTTCGCGATATCAAAGACACCAAAGGCGTGGCTTTTGTTGATGCCATGAAGCAGTGCGGCTTCACGCTACCCGCCGCGCCGCTGGCTCCGCGCCGCGATATAAAAGCCTTCGTTGAGCTGCATATCGAACAGGGCCGCGTACTGGAAACCAACAAGCAGTCCATCGGCGTGGTCAACGCCATCGTTGGGCAGCGCCGTTACACCATTACCCTCAACGGCGAATCCAACCATGCCGGCACGACCCCAATGGGCTACCGCCGCGATACCGTCCACGCCTTCAGCCGCATCTGCTGCGAATCTATCGCCAAAGCAAAAGCCCACGGCGACCCGCTGGTGCTCACCTTCGGTAAGGTCGACCCGCAGCCGAACACCGTCAACGTGGTACCGGGTAAAACGGTCTTTACCATGGACTGCCGCCATACCGACGCGTTTGAATTAACGGCCTTTACTGAAGTGATTGAAGCCGATATGCGGCGGATCTGCGAGGAAATGGATATTGGTATTGAGATTGACCTCTGGATGGATGAAGCCCCGGTACCAATGGATAAAACCCTGGTCGCCCAGCTCACCGCGCTTTGCGAAAAAGAGAAGGTGAATTTCCGCGTGATGCACAGCGGCGCGGGACATGACGCGCAAATTTTCGCCCCCTGCTTCCCGACCTGCATGATCTTTATGCCGAGCATTAAAGGCATCAGCCATAACCCTGCGGAAAGTACGCATATCGACGATCTGGCGGAAGGCGTGAAAACCCTTGCATTAATGCTGCATCAACTGGCCTGGACTGAATAAGGAAAAAATAATGGGATATTTAAATAATGTAGTGGGTTATCGCGACGATTTACTGGCCAGCCGTTCCATCGTACGCCACGGTAATTATGCGCTGTTGACGCCGGATGGCCTGGTCAAAAATATTATTCCTGGCTTTGATAATTGTGATGTGACGATTCTGTCGACGCCGAAATTAGGCGCAACCTTTGTTGACTATCTGGTCACGCTGCATGAAAACGGCGGCAATCAGAGCGGCTTCGGCGGCGAAGGAATTGAAACCTTCCTGTACGTGATTGAGGGTGAAATCATCGCCCAGGCACAAGGCAAAACCTTCCCGTTGGCCAAAGGTGGCTATATTTATTGCCCGCCGGGCGAGAAGGTCATCTTCACCAATAGCCATTCAGGCGATAGCCAGCTATTCCTCTACAAGCGCCGCTATGTTCCGGCAGAGGGCCACGCGCCGTATCTGGTCACCGGCAACGTTAGCCAGCTTGAGCGGATTCATTATGAAGGGATGGAAGACGTTATTCTGATTGATTTCCTGCCGAAAGAGCTGGGCTTCGATATGAACATGCATATTCTCTCCTTCGAGCCGGGCGCCAGCCACGGCTATATCGAAACCCACGTGCAGGAGCACGGCGCTTATATTCTTTCCGGCCAGGGCGTTTATAACCTCGACAATAACTGGGTTCCGGTGAAAAAAGGCGATTATATCTTTATGGGCGCTTATTCACTGCAGGCAGGATACGGCGTCGGACGCGAGGCGTTTAGCTATATCTACTCGAAAGATTGCAACCGCGACGTTGAGGTCTGATTACCACTGATTAAGTTCACTTTTTTGTTTAGCTATGTTGGATTTTGCCACGGTGAAAACCGTGGCATTTTTTATACCCTAAATAATTCGAGTTGCATGACAAAGCACTTGTGCTTTGAACAGCGCTTGCGCTGGCCCCGTAGGGACGAGGCCGTAGGCCGAGTAACGCGGCAAGAGAGCGACAAATTCGTCGGGAACGAATTTGACCAGCCGAAGGCTGGCCTCCGGTGAGAGGCAGGAGCCTCTCATTAATCCCCAGGAGCTTACTCAGGTAAGTGACTGGGGTGAGTGACAAATCTGTCAGGAACAGATTTGAACACCGTATCGCGGTGGCCCGTAAGGGCGAGGCTCATGGATGAGCCGAGTAACGCAGCCAACGCACATGCAACTTGAAGTATGACGGATATATTGCCCGGCGGCGCTTCGCTTGCGCGGGCCTACGGGTAAATCTCGCAGCTTTCCCAAGCCGGGTAAGGCGTCAGCCGCCACCCGGCGAAATGCGGGCGCAATAGCAAAGACGGATTTGTTACCCATCTCATAAAATTTTTTTTGTTTAGCTATGTTGGATTTTGCCACGGTGAGAACCGTGGCATTTTTTGTTCAGGCGGGAATGTTCTGGCCAAGCTTGATCGCACAGGCAATATTGCGCGCGCTGGCGTAAAGGTTTTGTTCACCGCGATCCAGCACGTCGGCCAGCGGCGCGAGCGCAGGCAAAATACTGAATACCGCATCAATACCGTGCTGATGCACCGCTTCGACGCCATCGCCCAACACGCCCGCAATACCGATAACCGGTATACCGTGCTTTTTAGCGATTCGCGCCACGCCGATGGGCGCTTTACCGCCGACGGTTTGCGAATCAATCCGCCCTTCACCGGTGATCACCAGATCCGCATCGCGTAGCGCCTCCTCCAGATGAACGGCCTCAATCACAATATCGATGCCCGGCTTCAGCGCCGCGTTAAGGAATACGCGAGCCGCAACCCCCATTCCCCCCGCAGCGCCGCCGCCGACAATCGCCGTCACATCCTGACCGGTCGCCGTCATCAGTACCTGAGCATAATTTTGTAAACCACGCTCCAGGGCGACAACCATTTCCCTGCTGGCCCCTTTTTGCGGGCCAAAAACCGCCGCTGCGCCGCGCTCGCCGAGCAGCGGGTTATCAACATCGCAGGCCACGTCAATCCGGCACTCTTTCAGGCGCGGATCGAGTTCACGCAAATCAATGCTGGCCAGCCGCTCTAAAGCACCGCCGCCGAGGCCGACGCTCTCGCCACGCTCATCAAGAAAACGCGCCCCCAGAGCCTGAGCCATACCCATTCCGCCGTCCACCGTGGCGCTACCGCCAATGCCGAGAATGATATGGCGAACACCAGCGTCCAGCGCGTGGCGAATCAGCTCTCCGGTACCGTAGCTGGTGGCCCGCACGGGATTACGCTCACCGGCAGGAACCAGCATCAGCCCGCTGGCCGCCGCCATTTCAATAAACGCGGTTTGCCCATCACCGCTCAGGCCATAGAAGGCACCAACAAAGTCCCCCATCGGCCCCATTACCGGCAGCATCACCATTTTGCCCTCGGTAGCCTCAACCATCGCCTCAACCGTCCCCTCTCCGCCGTCGGCTATTGGCAGGCAGATGCACTCCGCCTGCGGGAAAATAGAGACAAAGCCCGCTTTAATTGCTTGTGCGCAGCGGCTGGCGCTCACGCTTTCTTTGAAAGAGTCCGGTGCAATAATAATTTTCATTGTTCGTCCTTTTTTGCTGTCATTACTTAATACGATCCCAGGGAATGAGATTTTCCATGACCACCGCCAGCAGTACGCCGATTAATAAGCCGTTGCCCAATAGTGGTCGAATTGTCAGGGGGAGCGTCTGGAGATAGACCGGCGGCAGCCCCATTAAAAAGATGCCGACAAATAGCGGCAGCGCCAGCCGGTAGATATTTCGTGCCGTGAAGGTAATTTGCTTACTGAAAGATAAGCTCGAATATAACAACGGAAGATATGAGACCAGCATGACTGCGCTGCTAATCGGCAACGGTAATGTGGTAAAAAAATGGGTTAACGGCGTAAATAACCCAACCAGTAGACAGCACAGGCAGCCGATAATAAACGGCTGGCGCGAAGTTTCTCCGGTTTGGGTTAATAATCCTATCGACGAAACAAAAGGCGAAAACGGCACCACGCTGAGCGGAACCGTAATTAACGTCATTAATCCGGAGATAATAAAACTCCGTCGATAACGGGTATTGCTGGCGCCCTGTTCGGGGTAAAAAACGTCGGTGCCGCGAATCGCGCCGTAGGTGTTGGTAATATTCACCAGCCCCGCCAGCAATGCCGTCAAAATAATGCCCGAGCGTAATTCGCCGCCGTAGCCGAGCGGAAACCACTGCCAGTGAATCGGCCCGGACGCCGCCGTGGCAGGCGGAGTACGGAACAGCAGATACCAGCTTGCCCATCCCACCAGCGTCCCCACCAGCAAGGCGTAGCGGGCGATGCCGTCCGGGAGGAATATAATCATCCCCAGCACCAGAATCATCACCGCCAGCGCGAGACCAAATGGTGCCAGTTGAATCGCCACGTTGGCCTGCGTCGAGCTAAAAGGCAGTCCGAGCATACCTTTGAAAAAAATAGTGGTGAGCTGCGCACCGAGCAGCAGCATAAAAAAGACCATCACCGTCGGGCTGAAGAGCTTCGCCAGGCGATGACCGATGCCGCTGACGCCAATGATGATAGTCAGAACAGCAGAAAGAAATATACCGACCGCCAGGCTGGTCGCAATGCTGTCGAACGCCGTACCGCGGGCGGCTTCGCCGACGGTAATGGTGAGGATCGTGCTCCACCAGAGTCCCGTCGGGCCCTCCATAATGGCGCGGCGGTGACCAGATATCGCCTGCGCCAGGCAGGCCAGCCCGGTGGTGATAAAACCGTACTGGGTGAGCGTGATAAGCGCGCTGGCCGGGAGCTGAAAAGCGGACTGTAGTGTCGGCGGTACCACAACGGTGTTGCAGAATATAAAGAAGAACCATTGAAATCCCGCCAGGATGTTTCGTTTATATAGCGGCAATACCATCATGATGAAATCCTGAAACAGCGCCTGCCGTTAAACAGGCGCTAAATATGGAATTGACCGAGGGATTTCCCGGAGGCGGCGCGATGCGCCTGTCCGGGCTACTCACCCGCAAACGGTTGTGAACCCGTACGCCACCAGGAAGATGCCACGCCTATACATCAGGTTCGGCACATTTCCCGGAGGCGATGCTACGCATCTGTCCGGGCTACAAACCGCACTCGGTCCGGGTTACCGTTACTGCTGATGCTTAAGGATAAATTTCCCTTTCGGCGCGTGCGGGAAGCCCTGCTCGATGTCATAAATTACATCGCCGCGCAGGATGGTTTTGGTGATACGCGCACCAATCTTACGACCCACGTACGGGCTGACTTTATGGCGATACTCAAGGTCTTCCGCCTGCAGGATGTAGCTGCTGTTCGGCTGAATAAACACCAAGTCGGCATCTTTGCCTGGGGCAATACGACCTTTATGCTTAAGGCCGAAAATATCAGCAGCGTTAGTCGCCATCAGACGGGCAAATTGCGGCAGTGACATACCGCGCTTCTGCACCGCTTCATCAAACATCACGTCCATGCAGCTTTGCAGACCGGCAATCCCGCCCCAGGCCTGCATGATGTTGCCCGCCTTCATTTCCGGCGGGCACGGAGAGTGATCAGAGACCAGGCAGTCGATTTCACCGTTGAACAGTTTTTCCCACAGGCCTTTCTGGTTTTCCGCGTCGCGGATCGGCGGAGAGCACTTCGCCAGGGTGCCAATCTCTTCGAACTGATCGGTATCCAGCACAAAGTAGTGTGGGCAGGATTCACAGGTAACGTCCTGCCCTTCCTGACGGGCGCGCGTGACTTCGGCAACCCCTTCCGGGCTGCTGACGTGGCACACGTGCAGGCGGCAACCGGCGACTTTCGCCAGATACAAAATGCGGCGAATCGCCTCAACTTCGGTGAATACCGGGCGGGACGCGACGTAATCATGGGCGGTAACGCGACCTTCCCTTTTCGCCTCTTCGCCCAGCTCATCGCAGATCAGCGCGTTTTCGCAGTGCACCAGCACGGTCTGCTTCATTTCGGCCAGCTTTTGCACGCCTTTGAAGAACTGCCAGTCGTTGACGTCGCGGAAATCGTTGTCGATACCACGATCGCCGCAGGTGGCGACGAAGCATTTGAAGCCCACAACGCCCACTTCATCCAGTTCATGCAGACGGTCCAGGTTATAGGAGACCAGTCCGCCAAGCTGCGCGGCGTCGATGGTCAGCTTGCCCTTCGCCGCATCAAATTTCAGCTCGATAGTTTCGCGATCGACGGTAGCAGGCAGCTGATTCAGCGGCATTTCAATCATCGTAGTGATGCCGCCTTTTGCCGCCGCGCGGGTACCGGTTTCGTAACCTTCCCAATGGGTACGGCCCGGTTCAGAGATGTGCGTATGCGCATCGACCATCCCCGGCGAAACGATCAGGCCCGAAGCATCCATCACCTGCTTCGCTTCACCGAGGTTTTCACCGATAGCGGCGATTTTACCGTCGGTTACTGCGATATCCACCACCCGAGATTCGTTTTCCAGAATAACGGTGCCGTTTTTAATGATTAAATCAAAAGACATATAAAACCCCTTGTATGTGTACAGATAAGTAACCCGCCATACTTCTGTTTGCAGCCATGCGGGCTGTAATACGAATGGCTTTGGGTATTGATGTTTCGTCCATGAAATAAAACTTCCTCACGATAATAAAATCAGTTAGCCACACCCGGGCGCGAAGCATTATTCGGCAGCGCCCGTTTTTTAAGTAATGAGTACGCCGCAAAGGCGACAATAACGCCAACAAACCAGGACACGCGGGAGAAAGGCTCCAACAGCGGAATAAACTTCCCACCGAGCGACAAAATAACCGCCACAATCGTTACAACAAATGCAGTGACGTTAAATCCATTATCAAAATATTTATAATCACCGGGCGCGGTATACAGTTCGTCAAGATTAATTTGCCCACGCATGACGACAAAATAGTGCGCCATCATCACCCCAATAACCGGGCCAAGCATGCCGCCGATAATATCGAGGAAGAGATAAATACTGTCCTGATTCTCCATTAATTTCCACGGACAAATCAGCAGGCTAATAATACTGGCAATCAGTACGCCATTTTTATACGTCAGTTTCGTGGGGGCAATCGCCGCGATTTGATAGCCCGCCGGAATAATATTACCGGTAGCATTGGTTGAAATCGTGGTCATCAATATCACCAGCACCGCAAAGAAAGAGGCAAACAGGCTGTCCCATTTCTGCACAATATCCAGCACGTTCCAAGTATCCATGCCGTAATGGATACTGGCACCAGCGATAATGCACACCCCGGCAACCGCAAACAGAATATAAGCCACCACCAAGCCAAGGGTTTGGCCAAGAGCCTGATCGCGAAACGAGCGCGCGTTCTGGGTAAAGTCAGACGCGCTCACCGCTGGCGCCGCCCATACGGCAACCACCGCATTGATGACCACCAGGAACAAGAAACCAGTATGTTCCGCTTTTGCCACCCCGGTCGGCAGGTAGTCAAGGATCGGGCCGATCCCCACCAGCGAGATAGCCCAGATTGCCATGCCGCCGAAGACAATATAGATACAGGGATTCAGTATCGCGGTGAATTTATTGAGAACTTTTCCGCCACCAAAACCAATACCAACGTTAATCAACCAGAAAACCAGAAAGGCGATCAGCCCCGGTAGCGACAGCCCCAGCAGCTTAAAATCACCGCCGAGCGTCAGAAACGATGGCCATAGTTTTCCTAATAAGATCAAAAAGGCCAGCGATCCTGCGTAGCATTGCAAACCAAACCACATAATCGCCGCAATGCCGCCCCTGAGCAGTCCGGGTAATAGCGCCCCGCGCACGCCATAAGAGGCTCGTAATATCATGGCGAAGGGTACCCCGTATTTACTTCCGGCGGCACCGTTAAACACCATCACCAGTGCAATAATAAAAGCGCTCAATATTATTGCCATCATAATACTAAACGTCGACAAACCTAGAATAAAAAAACCGCCAACCATCACATAATTAGGTACGTTGTGTACGGAGCCCATCCATAAAGTAAAGTAGTTAAATGTTTTCCAGTTACGCTGCGATTCTATTTTTGGTAATAGATCGTCGCTATAACCCCTGGCTTTGTAGAGATCTTGAGCTTGTTCCATAATTCCCTCTTAATACGCATCGGATTACGTTTGTAAACAGGTTTAGCTATGTGGAACAAAAAATTATTATGCTTATTTATACCCTAAATAATTCGAGTTGCAGGAAGGCGGCGACGCTGGGAGTCCCCAGGAGCTTACTCCAGTAAGTGACTGGGGTGAGCGAGGAAAGCCAACGCACATGCAACTTAAAGTATGACGGGTATATATTTATTATACTGGGATTGTCTTAGGCCGTATTTTGTTCTTACGCAAAGTAATGAGCGCAAACAGTATTGTTCCGGTAATCACTAATCCGGCAGACATCACAAAACTAATTTCTTTTGAACCGGTCAGGTCGGAAATAAAACCGGTGAGCGTCGGTGCAACCACTGCTGAACTCATACCAAAGAAATTAAATAAGCTGAAGGCGCGACCTAATGTTTTTGCCGATGCCTGCTCGGAGACGAACGAGATAAGTATCGGGTCAACGGCCATTTTGCCCAGCAGTCCATACAGCACCAGGCTAATCATCAGCATGGTGGTATTCGGCGACAGAACGGTAAACATCAACATGGCTGCGGCGACAATCTCCAGCCCGAGAATAACTTTAACTTTACTGTCGCGGAATTTATCCGAGAGATGGCTAAAGAACAGCGCGCCCGGAACGCCGACAACCGCCACCAGTGCCGAAGCAAAACCAATTGCACCGCCGTCAAACCCGCGTTCGGTCTGTAGGTATGAAGGCAGCCAGGTCACAATCAGATAGTAGCCGTAGCAGGTGCAAAAATAGAGGAAGTACACGCTGCACAGCAGTGGGGAAAACAGCGGTGCTGATTTCTCTTCAGCGATCGGCGCTGACGCCGCCGTGCTATTTTTGTTCTCCGCCGCAGCAGGCTCTTTCAGCTTGCGGCGAATCACAAGGGTAAATACGCAGAGCATAACGACCAGAATCGCAGCGACGATAAACAACACGTTTTGCCAGGCCATGTTCATGCTTTTCACGAGAATACTTGAGCCGATCAGGCCAATCCCCATCCCGATGGCGGAGCCGCTGTTGATGATGGCGTTAGCCAGCGCCCGGCGCTCCTGCGGCACGTTGGCCGACGAGAGCGAATAGGCGGAGCTAAAGAAGGAGGCGCAGCCCGCACCGGCCAGTAATGAACCGATATAAATCAGCGTCAGATTTCCCGCATTAGCGATACTCAACGTACCGATAATAAATAGCGAAAAACCGCACATCAGCATAATTTTCTGGCCCAGCTTATCAACCAGAATACCGCAGGGGATCTGCATTCCGCAGTAGGCCAGAAAATAGAAGCTGGCAATCGCGCCAATTTCAGCATTGCTGACGTTACCTAAGGAAGCCTGAATTTCCGGATAAATAGGTGTTAATACGGTACGATAAATCCATATTGCCACCCATCCCAGACTCATTACGACGACTATTTTCTTCCAATAGTCGATACCCGTTTTATTGATTTTATCCATAAACTCACCACAGAGGTTTAGAAATGCTGCCGCAATCGACAGCATTTTATTATTAAGATATTTTATGATTCGCCATTAGTTCCAGGGCCTGAACTAAAGATGAATGGTCTAATTCACTACCACCGTTTGCAGCACAGGTATTAAATAGCTCCTGACAGGTTGCCGTATTCGGTAAATTAAGCGCCAGCGCTTTCGCGCTCTGCAGCGCCAGATTAAGATCCTTCTGGTGCAGAGAAATTTTAAAACCCGGATTAAACGTCCGGTTCAGCATTCTTTCACCGTGTACTTCCAGAATACGCGAAGACGCGAAGCCGCCCATTAGCGCCTGACGTACGCGAGCCGGATCCGCACCGGCTTTAGAAGCAAAAACCAGCGCTTCGGAGACCGCTTCAATATTCAGCGCCACAATAATCTGATTGGCGACTTTACAGGTCTGTCCGTCGCCGTTACCGCCAACAAGGGTGATGTTTTTACCCAGAATATCAAACAGCGGTTTGACGCGATTAAATACGCTTTCTTCACCGCCAACCATAATCGAGAGCGTCCCTTCACGCGCGCCGATTTCCCCACCGGATACCAGCGCATCCAGATAATCAGCGCCCAAATCCCGCACCTGCTGGGCAAAACGTTTGGTTTCAATCGGCGAGATGGAACTCATATCAACGATGGTTTTCCCCTTCAGCGCCGCTTTCGCGCAGCCGTGTTCGCCAAACAGCACTTCGGCAACCTGCGGGGTATCCGGTACCATGATAAAAATAATCTCGGACTGCTCCGCGACCTGCTCTGCGGTTGCCAGATGCTGTGCGCCCTGCAAAAGCAGTTCATCGGCAACCGGGCCAATGGTGGTAACGTGCAGAGCGTGGCCCGCTTTCGCGAGCCGGACCGCCATCGGGGTGCCCATAATACCCAGACCAATAAATCCCAGTTTCATAAGTGTCCTCTTAGAATTTCTGTTTTGATTTACCTGGGCAATAGTTATCCCTTCCTGGAAATGGAATAATAAATACTGCCCAAAGATAAATTAAGAATTAACGGTAGTGATTAAACCATGTCAGTCCCGCTTCAGTGGTGCTCAACGGTTTATATTCGCAGCCGACCCAGCCGTCATAATTAGATTTATCGATAAATTTAAAAAGATAATCATAATTAATTTCACCGGTTCCCGGCTCGCCGCGATTTGGATTATCGGCAATCTGTAAATGGCCAATACGATTAGCATAAGTTTGCATCGTATGGGTTAACTCTCCCTCCATGCGCTGCATATGGTAAATATCGTACTGAATTTTCAGATTATCACTGCCGACCTCGTCAATCAGCGCCAGCGCCTGATGGGTGGTATTCAGATAAAAGCCCGGCATATCAAAGTAATTAATCGGCTCAATCAGCAACAGAATACCTTCCTGGGCCAACGCGGCGGCGGCAAAACGTAAATTCGCCACCAGCGTTGAGCGAATATGTTCTTCGCGGTAGCCCACCGGAGTTTTGCCGACCAGGCAGTTAATTTTTCGATTGCCCAGCGCTTTGGCATAGCGAACTGCGGCGTCAACACCCTCACGAAACTCCGCTTCGCGACCGGGAATACAGGCTATGCCGCGCTCCCCTGCCGCCCAGTCGCCAGCGGGTAAATTGTGTAAGGTATGCTCCAGCTGGTTGTCGCTCAGCTTTTGCTTTAATACCTCGGGCGCATAGTCATACGGGAACATAAATTCAACGGCGCGAAAACCGCAGGCCGCCGCTTTCTCAAAGCGATCCAGAAAATCATATTCCAGAAATAACATCGAAAGGTTGGCAGAAAAGCGCAACATAGGTTCACCTCATTTATTCATATTTCATAAAGCAGGTTTCGGTTGGCGCATCGATGGCGCTATCGGCAACGTCTTCGAATTCCATCACGTTATCCAACTCGCTACCCATCGAGATATTGGTCACGCGCTCAAGGATCACTTCCACAACGACCGGAACGCGATACTCTTTCATCCACGCTTTCGCCTGCTCAAATGCGGGCGCAATATCCTCAGGTTTGAAGACGCGAATCGCCTTACAGCCGAGGCCTTCAGCGACTTTCACGTGATCGACGCCGTAGCCGTTCACTTCGCTGGAGTTAATATTCTCGAACGCCAGCTGAACGCAGTAATCCATATCGAACGCGCGCTGGGACTGGCGGATTAAGCCCAGATAAGCGTTGTTCACCAGCACGTGAACGTAAGGAATGTTAAACTGCGCGCCCACCGCCAGCTCCTCAATCAGGAACTGGAAGTCGAAGTCGCCGGAAATCGCTACCACGTTACGTTCCGGGTCGGCGGCGCAGACGCCCAGCGCAGCAGGCAGCGTCCAGCCTAGCGGCCCCGCCTGACCGCAGTTGATCCAGTGGCGGTCTTTAAATACGTGCAGCATCTGCGCGGCGGCGATTTGCGACAGACCAATGGTGGTGACGTAGCACACGTCGCGGCCAAACGCTTTGTTCATCTCTTCATAGACGCGTTGCGGTTTAACCGGCACGTTATCAAAGTGGGTTTTACGCAGCAGCGTGCGCTTACGCTCCTGGCACTCGTCCACCCAGCCCTCGCGGCGCGGCAGGCGGCCCTCTTTCTGCATCTGCTGGGCGATCTCCACCAGTTGGGTCAACGCGGCTTTCGCATCGGAAACAATGCCTAAATCCGGGCACAGCACGCGGCCAATTTGCGTAGGTTCAATGTCGATATGGATAATTTTGCGGCCTGCGGTGTACTTCTCGACCGAACCGGTATGGCGGTTAGCAAAGCGGTTGCCGATACCGAACACCAGGTCGGAGGCCAGCAGCGTGGCGTTGCCGTAGCGATGGGCGGTTTGTAAGCCAACCATCCCGGCCATCAGCTCGTGGTCGTCCGGGATACAGCCCCAGCCCATCAGCGTCGGGATCACCGGCACATGAGTGATTTCCGCAAATTGCTGCAGCAGCGCCGCGGCATCGGCATTAATCACCCCGCCACCAGCGACAATCACCGGGCGCTCGGCCATCAGCAGCATCGCCAGCGCCTTTTCAATCTGCGGACGAGTGGCGACAGGCTTATAAGCCGGAAGCGGTGAATAGAGCTCAGGATCAAACTCGATTTCCGCCACCTGGACATCATAAGGCAGGTCAATCAACACCGGGCCCGGTCTGCCGGAACGCATCAGATGGAAAGCCTGCTGCAGCACGCCCGGCACCAGCGCCGCTTCGCGCACGGTTACCGCCATCTTGGTGACGGGCTTTGCGATGGACTCAATATCTACCGCCTGGAAATCTTCTTTATGCAGACGAGCGCGCGGTGCCTGACCGGTGATGCACAGAATAGGAATTGAGTCCGCGGAGGCAGAGTACAGGGCGGTGATCATATCCGTTCCCGCCGGGCCGGATGTTCCCAGACAGACGCCGATATTACCGGCAGTCGCGCGGGTATAGCCTTCTGCCATATGCGACGCGCCTTCCACGTGACGGGCCAGGATATGACGGATCCCACCATGCTGACGCATCGCCGAATAAAACGGGTTTATCGCCGCGCCGGGCACGCCAAATGCGGTGGTAATACCTTCTTTTTCCAGTACATACATTGCCGCGTCAACGGCTCTCATTTTTGCCATTTTTTACTACCTCGCTATATTGGAAAATTTTTCCAAACTTAAACAAAGCCAAAAAAGTCCCGCTCCTCCGAGCGGGTCGGATCGGCGATCAATCTGCCTGGGGCTTGAGTCCCAGCGCGGTGCTGATATTCCTTGCCGTCTCCCTCACCAGCTCTCCCTGGCTGACAAAACGGTCCGGGGTTAATCGGGACGCGGGTCCGGAAATCGAAATGGCCGCTACCACGGAACCCACATCATCGTAAACCGCTGAAGCAATGCAGTTTAATCCTGTCACATGCTCCTCCTGGTCAATGCTGTAGCCGCAGGCTCGCGCCTCATCCAGATTTCGCTGCAGGACCGGCAAATCCACGATCGTCGTCGGCGTAAACCGCTGCAGCCCGGTCTTCACAATCACATCGACCAGCTCTTCCGACGAGAGCGGGTACAACAACGCTTTCCCGGCTCCCGACGCGTGCAGCGGCAGTCGGCTTCCCAGCGGAGCGCACATTCGCACCATCGACTTGCACTCCTGCTGGCCAATCAGCACCGCTTCGTTGCCGTTGCGAATCGCCACATTGACCGTCTCGCCCGACATCAGCATTAGCCGCCGCATAAAGGGGCCGCCAACGGACAAGACATCCCGGTTGTGGATGTACGCCGAGCCGATATTGAACGCGCCAAGACCGATATGCCACCAGCCTAACTGACTGTCCTGATAAACAAAATCTGCGCCTTCCAGCACTTTAAGCAGGCGAAAGGTGGTCGATAACGGTAAGTCCAGATTCAGGGAAATATCGCTAACCGACGAGCTGCCGCCGCTCTTTTCAAGGTATTGCAGTATCGCGATCCCTCTCTCCAGCGCCTGAGCGCCTTTTTGCGCGGAAGGCTCCTGCTGGCCCGGCCTTCCACGCCTTCTTACTTCTGTCATACCTCGATTATCTCCGGCTCAAAACCTGAGCATAAATAGTGTGTAAGCGCCCACATGTTATGCAAGATAATCGGTAGCGTCACGTGCAACCTCACGCAAAGCTCAACTCCACGGTCGGGATCTCCACGACATCACAGTTATCTTTTCCACCACGATCGACGGTCAAAAAATCGGTTTCGACCTGCCAGGCAAACAGCGGGTGATGCCAGACATTGCGGTGGTAATTCACCCCCTGACGACCATTAGAGATAAATGCCCGCAGCGTGTTCATATCCGGCTCATCGCCTCCTGCCGCCACTACCACCACAAAGGCTTCGCCGTTCATCGGCATGAACGCCTGAGTTCCCAGAGGATGGCGCTCAAGCTCGGTCACCACAATCGGCAGTACCGCTGGCTGGGCGCGGTTGATGCTGATAAGCGTCCGATCCTGCTGCAGCGTCTCAACCTTGGCCAGGTCGTGAAAACGCTGCACTTTGCCATCATTAATATGGAAAAAATCCTGGCCTTCCGTTTCGATAACATCTCCGTAGGGGCGGAATGCTTCGTACGTCAGCGGCAATACTTCAAGCTTCATTGCATATTCCTTAGTCATTAAGAGCCGTTCCACCATCCTCGTCCAAAGAGGAAGTCGGTGTCTATGTCGGTCAATCTAGAGTCATCTAAAAGTGACATCAACTGTAAGTTGGAATAATTTTCCAAAACCTGATTTAAGCCACATAATTGAAAAGGATATTGTGAAAAAATACTTAAAAATCAGGGGTGAATTATTAAATAACGAGGAAATTAGCGATGCTAGATCCCGAAACACTACGTACCTTTGTTAGCGTCGCGGAGACCGGCAGTTTCTCCAGAGCGGCGGAAAAGCTGTACAAAACCACCGCCACTATTAGCTATCGCATCAAGCTGCTGGAGGATAACACCGGCGTAGCGCTGTTTAGCCGTACCACCCGTAGCGTCCTGCTTACCCCGGCGGGAATGCACCTGCTGGCGCAGGCCAGAGAGTGGCTGGGCTGGATTGACAGTATGCCCGGTGAGCTACAGCAGATAAACGACGGCGTTGAGCGTCAGGTCAATATCGTCGTGAATAACTTGATGTATCACCCTCAGGCCATTGCGCGACTGCTGGCCTGGCTCACTCAGCGCTATCCTTTTACACAGTTTCATTTTTCGCGCCAAATTTATATGGGCGTCTGGGATACGCTTCTTCACGATGACTTCTCGCTGGCGATTGGCGTCACCGGCACCGAACCGCTATCAGAAAATATTGCGGTCAACCCGCTGGGTGAAGTGACCTGGCTGTTCGTGATGTCGCCGAATCACCCCTTAAGCCAGCAAGCCGATCCGCTATCGGAAGCCCAGTTGCGTCGCTACCCGGCTGTCAACATTGAAGACAGCGCCCGCAGGCTGACCAAGCGCGTCGCCTGGCGCCTACCTGGACAAAAAGAGATTGTGGTTCCCGATATCGAAACCAAAGTCGCAGCGCACATTGCCGGTGTCGGCATCGGCTTTTTGCCGGAACCGCTGTGCCAGCCCCTTATCGCCCGCGGCGAGCTAATTGCCCGACAAATTCCGGCCATGCGCCCGCCTTCGCCTCTCAGTCTCGCCTGGCGCAAAGATCATCCCGGCAAAGCGGTGCAGGATATCGCCTCGCTGTTCAGCCATTCCGCCCCGGAAATTCAGGGATTCCTGACGCTATTCAGCGATACACCGTGAAAAATCAATCCAGTCTGCCGCCCACCGCGTACAATAGGCAGATTATCGCGTCGAGCGACGCGTCTGGATTGATTAACGGTTTGGATGATGGAATTAGTATCACAGAATATTCGGCAGATTCTCGCCAGCGATACGCCGCTGATTGACGTACGCGCCCCGATTGAGTTCAGGCAAAGCGCCATGCCCGCGGCGGTCAATCTGCCGCTGATGAACGATGACGAACGCGCTGCCGTCGGCACCTGCTATAAGCGTCAGGGGCCGGAAGCTGCGCTCGCGCTGGGACATCAGTTGGTCAACGGCGAGGTTCGCGCCAGCCGCCTTGCCGCCTGGAAAGAGGCTTGTGCGCGCCATCCCAATGGCTACCTGTGCTGTGCCCGCGGCGGCCAGCGGTCGCATATCGTACAGCAGTGGCTCAAGGAAGCTGGCGTTAATTACCCGCTGGTTGCCGGCGGCTATAAAGCGCTACGTCAGGCGGCTATTCAGATTACCGAAGAGCTGGTGCAGCGCCCTATCGTGCTGATCGGCGGCTGTACCGGTAACGGCAAAACCCAGTTGGTCTGCGCTCAACCGGACGGTATCGATCTCGAGGGCCTCGCTCATCATCGAGGTTCTTCGTTTGGCCGGACTTTGCAGGAGCAGCATCAGCAGGCCACCTTTGAAAATCATCTGGCCGTGGCGATGCTTAAAAAGTCCGTGCAACAGACGCGCTGGGTGCTGGAAGATGAAGGGCATATGATTGGCGCGAATCATCTCCCGGAGTGTATGCGCGTTCGCATGGCGCAGTCGCCGCTGGCGGTAGTGGAAGACCCGTTCGAGCTTCGCCTTGAACGGCTGCGCGAAGAGTATTTTACGCGGATGCATCGCGACTTTATTGCCGCCTGTGGCGAAGAGCAGGGCTGGCAGGAATATAGCGAATATCTGCATCATGGCTTGTTTGCCATTCGCCGTCGCCTGGGGTTACAGCGTTTTGCTCAGCTCACCGCTCTGCTTAATGAGGCGCTGCTTGAGCAGCAGCGTACCGCCAGCACAGAAGCGCATTTCAGCTGGCTGGTTCCCCTGCTGAACGAATATTACGATCCGATGTACCGTTATCAACTGGGCAAAAAAGCGGAGAAGATTGTTTTTCGCGGCAGCTGGCAGGAAGTCGCCGCCTGGTTAAAAAGTGCAGAGGAGTGATCCCCTCTCCCTTTGGGGAGAGGGAGAAAACCGGCGTACAGCGCCACCGGGAGCTGCCACAACTTAGAAGTCGTAGCGCAGACGCACCAGGTTCATATCGCCCAGGTTGTCGGTGCTGGACGTGAAGACGTGTTCGTAATCAACGCGGAAGCCGTAATCCAGCTGGAAGCTTACGCCGACGCCGTTATCAATACGCTGGTAGTTGCGGCCATTCACGTACTGCAAGCGGTCGCCCATAAAGTACGGCTGAATAGATTTCACCGCATACTGACCAATCGGGAATTTATAACCGGCGAAGTACTCAATACCCCAGGCATCGCCCGCGAAGTAGTTATGCACATCAGTTTTCTTGGTAGTCAGGAAGTTCTGATACCAACCACCGCCGAAGGAGAAGGTCCAGTTATCCGGCGTCCAGCTCAGCGCAGTACCGACGATGTTCTGATCGTAAGATTTGCTGTCTGAATTTGATGGGTTACGCATGTCGGCGCGGGTATAGTTCCACGCGGTGCCCCAGGTCAGGTCCTTCATGATGTGGTAATCCGCACCAATAGAACCCCCGCCTTTACGCTTATAGCGCAAGCCGTTGCCCGGCAAGTATTCGCTGTCTTCAAACAGATAAGAAGCGTAGAGATCGACATCGCCAACGGTTTTCTTATATTTCAGCATATTACGTGAACGGTAGGATCCATCGTAATCACCGTTGATCCCGTTGCCCGGCGCCTGGCCGACCATGTCATAATCCCAAATATCGGTTTTCACCCCGACGACATCGTAATAAACGCTGTTCTGCTGACCGTAGGTTAAGGTGCCCCAGGTATCGCTTTTCAGACCGGTATAGAGCATGCGGCGGCTGGTATTATTCGCGCCTTCGGCATAGTGGTTATCCCAGTCGAAGAGGGCTGGAATATTGACACCCAGTTCGTAGTAGCTAATCCAGCTAATATCATCAAACAGATAGTAGTCAGCGGCAAAACGGAAACGGGTGCCGCCGTCAAAACCATTGCGTTTATAAGAGCCTTTATCACCATCGCCGGACATCATATTGAACTGGGGACGGATACTCCCGCCAACGGTGAAGTTAAGACGGCTTAACGGATCGCCCGCCTGCGGATCTTGTTTTAACAGAGTAATCTCAGCCTGGGATGCAAAAGAGGTTAACGCCAGGGCTGCGCCGATCGATATCGCCAGCGCTTTTATTTTATGTGCCATACTTTTTCCTTGATTAATAAGCAACCTTATATTTGCCAATTGAATATTAACTGCGATTCAGTATGCCGTGTTGTTGGGTTTTTAATGTTTCGTGCGGTTAAAAATCAGTGACTTATCATTTTGTGCCGTTAAAATACCCATGGTTATAATTTCATCGTTTTGTCATTAAAATGAAGTATTACCGCTCTACATCATCCAAGGAGGAATTATGTCGAAAAAATTACTACAGCTGCACTTTGCCTTTAATGGCCCCTTCGGTAGCGACATGTCCCGTCAGCTCGTGGAGCTGGCCGAGTCAATTAATCAGGAGCCGGGGTTTATCTGGAAGGTCTGGACGGAGAGCGAAAAGAATCAGGAAGCGGGCGGGATCTATCTTTTTGAGGATGAAACAACTGCGCTTGCTTACCTCAACAAACACACCGCGCGCCTGAAATCTCTCGGCGTGGATGAGGTTATCTGCAAAGTTTTCGACGTTAATGAGCCGCTGACTGCGCTGAACCACGGTCATCTGCAATAGCAACTCGCATCCGTACAGGGTGAAAAACCCCGGGTTGCGGCTAACGCCTTACCCGGGCTACGTAACTAACTTTATCCCTGACTAAACTGGCGGAACAGCGCTTTGCCTTTTAGCAAACGCAACCCCAGCCAGCCGCCGCACAACGACAGCAATATCGCCCCGCAGAGCGGCAGCATTACCCACAGCCGCCAGTCCGGAGACCACGGGAAATCAAAGATTTTGCTTTGCAGAAGCGCCAGCGCCACCTCTGCGCCAATCGCCGCCACCACGCCGGAAACCACGCCCAGTAGGGCAAATTCAGCCCACAGCGTGGTGCGCAGCAGAGACTTCCCTGCCCCCAGCGTGCGCCAGACCACCAGCTCCTGATAGCGCTGACGCATCCCCACCTGCACCTGAGCCAGCAGCAACAAGACACCGCAGGCCGTCACCAGAATCACCATCACCTCCAGCGCACGGCTTACCTGAGTCAGCACCTGACCGATCTGCTGCAAAATCGCACCGATATCCAGCAGGCTGACGGTCGGGAATTCGCGGTTAAGCTGGGTGAGCATCCCGTTGCCGTTATCCCAGCGGAAGCTGGTGAGCCAGCTTTGCGGCTGCCCATCGAGCGCCCCCTGCGGGAAGATAAAGAAAAAGTTTGGCCGCAGGCTCTCCCAGTCCACTTTACGTACGCTGGTCACTTTGGCGCTAAAGTCCTGGGTATCGCCGGTAAAGGTCACGCTATCGCCGAGCTTCACCCCCAGCCGCTGCGCCAGCCCCTCTTCAATCGAGACTTCACCCGCTTTCGGCGGCCAGCTTCCGGCCACCAACGGGTTATGATCTGGCCGCTCGTTGCTCCAGGTGAGGTTCAGCTCCCGGTTCAGCGCTTCATCTTTATTGCCTTCCGCTGCCTGACCATTAATTTGCGTCAGGCGAGCGCGAACGATCGGATAGAACTCGGTAGCGCGGGTCTGATGTTCAGCGAGGAAGGTTTTCACCGGCACCACCTGCTCTGGCGCGATGTTAATCAGGAAATAGTTGGGGCTTTCCGGCGGCAGTTGCTGCTGCCAACGGTCAAGCAGATCGCCGCGCAGCACCAGCAGCAGGGCCAGCAGCATAAACGACAGCGAGAAAGCCGCCAGCTGGCTCAGCGTCGACCACGGCTGACGCAGCAGGCGGTTGACCGCCAGACGCAGCGGCAGCGCTTTCAGCGTCACGCGCTTCAGTAACCACAGAACGCCCCACCCCGCCAGGCCACACAGCAGCGCCAGCACCACCGCCCCCGCCAGTACCGCCCAGAGTAGAGGGCTGCCGCCCATCAGCAGCGCCAACAACGCAACCACCACCACGCACACCAGCGGAATATAGAACTTCAGCGGCCAGACGTTAGCGACAACATCCTGGCGCAAGACCCGCAGCGGCAGCGTCGCCAGCAGCAGCCGATAAGGACGAAGCCCGACCAGCAGGGAGATCACCACCATCGCGCCAATCGCCCACAGCCACGGCCAGCCGCTCGCCGCTGGCAGCGCCGCGGGGAGCACCGGTTTTAGCATCACCAGCAGAATATGTTCCAGCCCGACGCCCATCGCTCCGCCAGCAATCACCGCCAGCGCCAGCAGCATCAGCCACTGGCCGACGATCAGCTTGCGCAGCTGCGCCCGTCCTGCGCCGAGGGTTTTGAGGATCGCCACCAGATCGTAACGGCTGCGGCAATAATGGCTCATCGCCACTGCCACTGCGGCAACCGCCAACAGCAGCGTTAACAGCGCCGACAGCAGTAAAAACTGCTGCGAGCGCTCCAGCGATTTACCTAACGCGCTGTCGTCCTGCTCCAGGCCAATCCAGCGATGTTCCGGCCCCAGCTTCGGCAGCAGCCACTTTTCATAGTCCACCAGCTGCTGCGGAGTTCCGGCATATTTATAGCGCCAGGAGACGCGGCTGCCGGGCTGCACCGCGCCGGTTTTCACCACATCAGCGGTATTCATCATCAGCCGCGGTGCCATCTGGAAAGGGTTAAATCCGGCGTCCGGCTCCTGAATCACCTCTCCGGCAATGCGCAGCGTGGCGTCACCCACGTCAATGGTGTCGCCGGTTTTCAGGTTCAACAGAGCCATCAATCGCGGCGCCAGCAGCACGGTTCCGGCCTGCGGCTTCAGCCCCGGCGGCTGGGTTTGCAGCTGACCATATAGCGGATAGGTGTCGTCAACCGCTTTCACCTCCGCCAGCTGCGGCGTATCGCCGGAAAAAGTCATGGTAGCGAAGTTCAGCTGCTCGCCAACGGTTAAGCCGAGCCGACGCGCTTCGTCAATCCACGCGCCAGGGACCTCGCGCGAACTGCGCAGCGTGCGGTCTCCGGCCATAAATTCCCGGCTCTGTTGGCTGAGGCCTTTCTCCATGCGGTCGCTTATCGATCCCAGCGCCAGCACGCAGGCCACCGCCAGGCTCAGCGCCAGCCAGACAATCAGCAGCGACGGCGAGCGCCATTCGCGCCAGAACCAGCGGGCAATCATGCTTCCTCCTGCAGTTGGCCATCAACCAGCCGCAGCCGTCGGTCGCAGCGCCCTGCCAGCAGCGGGTCGTGGGTCACCAGAATTAGCGTAGTGCCGTGCTCGCGGTTCAGTGAAAACAGCAGGTCGGCAATTTTATCCCCTGTCTGCCTGTCGAGGTTACCGGTGGGTTCATCAGCAAACAGCAGCTCCGGGCGGCCGTTAAACGCACGCGCCAGCGCCACCCTCTGCTGCTCACCGCCGGAAAGTTGTACTGGCAGATGATGCAGGCGTTTACCCAGACCTAGCTGCTCCAGCAATGCCTGAGCGCCGCCGCGGCTTTTCCTGTCGCTTTCACCGCGCAGCAGCGCCGGAAGCTCGACGTTTTCCAGCGCATTAAGCGTCGGTATCAGCATAAAAGATTGAAAAACAAAGCCGACATGCTTAGCGCGCAGCTTTGCTCGCGCCTCTTCGTCCATCTGATGCAGCGGCTGCCCGATCAGCGAGACTTCTCCGCTCGTGCCGTCATCCAGACCGGCGAGAATCGCCAGCAGCGTCGATTTACCGGAACCCGACTCGCCAATCAGGGCGATGGTCTGCCCCTGTTTGACAACCAGCTCAACTCCGGTAAGGATGGAAAGCTGATGCTCACCCTGACCGACGGACTTCTTAAGATGATGAACTTCAAGTATGTTTTCCGCTGGCATTTGCCTTTCCTGTTTCTGGTCCTGTTTACCTGCCGCGCGATGGCGGCCGACACGCTGTTGGTTCTCGGCGACAGTCTGAGCGCCGGTTATCGAATGGCGGGCAATACCGCCTGGCCTGCGCTGCTTAATGATAAGTGGCAGGCAAAAACGCCGGTCGTTAACGCCAGCATCAGCGGCGATACCTCACAGCAGGGGCTGGCAAGGCTTCCGGCGTTGCTCAAGCAGCATCAGCCGCGCTGGGTGCTGGTTGAGCTGGGTGGCAACGATGGGCTGCGCGGTTTCCCGCCGCAGCAGACGGAGCAGACCCTGCGTACCATTATTCAGGATATCAAGGCGGCGAACGCCGAGCCTTTGCTGATGCAAATTCGCCTGCCCGCTAACTATGGTCGCCGTTATAATGAAGCCTTTAGCGCAATCTATCCGGCACTGGCCAAAGAGTTTGATATTCCTCTGCTGCCCTTTTTTATGGAAGAGGTTTATCTGAAACCACAATGGATGCAGGACGATGGAATTCACCCTAATCGCGACGCCCAGCCGTTTATCGCCGACTGGATGGCCACGCGTTTGGCTCCCTTAGTTAATCATGACTCCTGATAGCCGGGAGTCGTCTGCAGGTAAAGTTATGCAAAAATCGGTTTTAGTTACAGGATGTTCCAGCGGAATTGGCCTTGAAAGCGCGCTGGATTTAAAGCGCCAGGGCTTTAATGTGCTGGCCGCCTGCCGTAAAGCGGACGATGTCGCGCGGATGCAGGAGCTTGGTATGACCGGTGTTTTGCTGGATCTTGACGATCCGCAGAGCGTTGAACGCGCTGCCGCAGAGGTCATCGCCCTGACTGGCAATCGTTTGTACGGCCTGTTTAACAACGCGGGCTACGGTGTCTACGGCCCGCTGCCGACCATTAGCCGTCAGCAGATGGAGCAGCAGTTTTCCGCTAACTTTTTTGGCGCACATCAGTTAACGATGCTGCTGCTTCCAGCAATGGAGCCGCATGGCGAAGGGCGTATCGTGATGACCTCATCGGTGATGGGGATAATCTCCAGCCCAGGTCGCGGCGCCTATGCCGCCAGTAAATATGCGCTGGAGGCGTGGTCCGATGCCCTGCGTATGGAACTGCGCCATAGCGGAATTAAGGTCAGCCTGATTGAGCCTGGCCCTATCCGTACCCAATTTACCACCAACGTTAACCAGACTCAGGCCGACAAGCCAGTGGAAAATCCGGGCATCGCCGCCCGTTTTACCCTCGGGCCGGAAGCAGTGGTGGAAAAGGTGCGCCATGCATTTGTCAGCGATAAACCGAAACTGCGCTATCCGGTAACCCTGGTGACGCACGCTGTGGCCCTGTTGAAACGTCTGCTGCCGACCCGCGCGATGGACAAAATTATCCAGGGCTGAGTTGAAGCACCTGCCGCTGCCCCCATATCCCTATATACACAAAATCATTCAAGATGCATCGAGGCGGCAAGTCTGTGAATCCCCAGGAGCTTACTCAAGTAAGTGACTGGGGTGAGAAGACGCAGCCAACAAAGAGGCAGTTTGAAGGATGACGAGTATAAGTATCGACTAAAGAGATTCGCTCATGTCCGCACAAAATATTATCAATATTACCGAAGCCAACCTACACCAGACGCTGCAGCAATCCGCTGCAACGCCAGTGCTGTTCTATTTCTGGTCCGCGCGCAGCCAACACTGCGAACAGCTGACGCCGGTGCTGGAAAGCCTGGCCGCGCAGTACAACGGTCTGTTTACTCTGGCAAAAGTTGACTGCGACGCCGAGCAAATGCTGGCTTCACAGTTTGGCCTGCGCGCTATCCCTACGGTATACCTGTTCCAGAACGGCCAGCCAGTGGACGGATTCGAAGGGCCGCAGCCGGAAGAAGCGGTTCGTGCGCTGCTGGATAAATTCCTGCCTCGCGAAGAGGAGCTGAAAGCGCAGCAGGCAATGGCGCTGATGCAGGAAGAGAACTACGCCGATGCATTACCGCTGCTGAAAGATGCCTGGCAGTTGTCGAACCAGGACAGCCAGATTGGCCTGCTGCTGGCGGAAACGTTGATTGCGCTGCATCGTTCCGATGAAGCGGAAACCGTGTTGAAGACCGTGCCGTTGCAGGATCAGGACACCCGTTATCAGGGACTGGTGGCGCAGATTGAGCTGCTGAAAAAAGCTGCCGATACACCGGAAATCCAGCAACTGCAGCAGCAGGTGGAGCAGAATCCGGAAGACGCGGCGCTGGCCGCCCAACTGGCGTTGCAGCTGCATCAGGTGGGGCGTAATGAAGAGGCGCTGACGCTGCTGTTCAGCCATCTGCAAAAAGACTTAGGCGCTGGCAACGGCGAAGTACGTAAGATGCTTCAGGAGATCCTCTCCGCGCTCGGCACTGGTGACGCGCTGGCCGCGAAGTACCGCCGCCAGCTCTATTCACTGCTTTATTAATCGTAAAGACCCCGGTGGCGCTGACCGGGCTACGGGTTCACCGTTGTCTGCGGGCCGGCAGCCCGGACAGATGCGCAGCATCGCCTCCGGGAAATGTGCCGGGTCTGATACCCAGGCGTGGCATTTTCCCGGTGGCGCTGCGCTGACCGGGCTACGGGTTCACCGTTGTCTGCGGGCCGGTAGCCCGGACAGATGCGCAGCATCGCCTCCGGGAAATGTGCCGGGTCTGATACCCAGGCGTGGCATTTTCCCGGTGGCGCTGCGCTGACCGGGCTACGAGTTCACCGCTGTCTGCGGGCCGGTAGCCCGGGTAAGGCGTTTACGCCGCAACCCGGGGAAAGCTACGGGCGCTTTTTCAACTGCGTTACCACCAGCTGATGGCGAGCGTTAAAGAACTTCCGATAGGTCAGATACCCGGCGATAATCGTTGACAGACTGGCGGTCGATAGCAGCATAAACGTCACCATAATCTGATACTTAATCGCTTTTACCGGGTCAATTCCGGCAAAAATCAAGCCCGACATCATCCCAGGCAAACTCACCAGCCCAACCGTTTTTGCGGAATCGACTGTTGGGATCAGCGCGGCGCGAATGCTATCGCGAATCAGCCTTGCCGAGGCCATCTTCGGCGTCGCCCCCAGGCTCAATTTCTCCTGAATCTGCTGCTGCTCGCTGCTAAAACGCTGGCCCATATTGTTGTAGCACAGCCCCACCGCCACCATTGCGTTTCCAGCGACCATCCCGGCAATCGGGATCACCTGCATCGGCACAAAAGCAATCGACCCGGAAAAGACCAGCACCGCCAGCGTTAACCCGGCACCGGTCGTTATCGCGATAAACGAGGAGACAAAGGCTTTATCGATATATTTACTGCGTTTTTTCGCATTCCACGCCGCGTTAAAACAGATAAACAGCACCATCAGCAGGGTCAGTACGGCATGATTGACGTTAAAGATATATTTCAGTACGTAGCCGACGATAATCAGTTGCACAATCGCCCGGCAAATACTCCAGATAATATCTTTTTCCAGCGCCAGCTTTTCCCGGTAGCTGACCACAATCGCCACCAGCACCAGAAGCATGGATAACGCCAGCGACTCATTGGTAATATTATGCCCGTTCACTTTTCACCTCCTGAACTTTCCCCGTGACAGGCTGGAGCGTAATCACCTCATCCGCATGAGCGATTTCATTTTGATCGTGAGTCACCCACAACACGGCAATATTTTTTTCCGTCACATAGCGATGAATAATGTCATTCACATTGCTTTTATTACTCTCGTCCAGCGCGCTGGTAATTTCATCTAATAGCAGCACCTGCGGTAAAAATTGCAGATTACGAATCAATGACACGCGCTGTTTTTCGCCGCCGGAAAGTTCATTGATTGATTTTTCCAGCGTGTTTTCCGCCAGCCCAAAGCGCAACAGATCGGCCACCAGTGCTTTCTGATCCGGCTGTTTATTACGGATTTGCCACGGAAAGACCAGATTGTCATACACCGAATCACCAAACAGTGCGGGAGTCTGCGCACAGTACGAAACCTGCTGGCGGTAGGTTTCCGGCGATAACGTATTAATATCCTTACCTTCAAAAAAAATCCGCCCTGAGGTTGGACTGAGAAGGGAGGCAATAATTTTTAATAGCGTGCTTTTCCCACAACCGGAAGGTCCGGTAATCAGTTTAAATTCCCCGGCCCTGAGCTGAAGATTAACCTCGTTGAGAATCACCACATCGTCGGCCTGAAACCCCACACCTTCCAGGTGCAAAATAGCGTTACTTTCCGTCATTATTCTTCCTATTTTTTCCACAACGATGCTAGTTTACTCCAGTTTTCTTTCACCTGGATGCGCAGAAAGATATACTCTGGTTAAACATGCGCCACGCTCTCGGTGCGCCAACAGGCAACAAGACAGGAGGTTTTTGATGCTGATTTTTATCCCCATTCTTATTTTCGTCGCACTGGTTATCGTTATTGCCGGTGTAAAAATCGTCCCTCAGGGATTCCAGTGGACCGTCGAACGCTTTGGTCGTTATACAAAAACGCTACAACCCGGCTTAAACCTTGTTGTGCCGTTTATGGATCGTGTCGGGCGCAAAATTAACATGATGGAGCAGGTCCTTGACATCCCTTCGCAGGAGGTCATTTCGCGCGATAACGCCAACGTTACTATTGATGCGGTGTGCTTTATTCAGGTCATCGACGCGCCAAAAGCCGCCTATGAGGTTAGCAACCTTGAGCTAGCGATCATCAACCTGACCATGACCAACATTCGTACCGTACTGGGCTCCATGGAACTGGATGAAATGCTCTCCCAGCGCGACAGCATCAATACCCGCCTGCTGCATATTGTCGATGAAGCGACTAACCCGTGGGGGATCAAAATCACCCGCGTGGAGATCCGCGACGTGCGCCCACCGGCTGAGCTGATTGCCTCAATGAATGCTCAGATGAAAGCCGAACGAACCAAACGTGCCTATATCCTTGAGGCCGAAGGGGTGCGTCAGGCTGAGATCCTGAAAGCGGAAGGTGAAAAGCAATCACAGATTCTTAAAGCCGAAGGTGAGCGTCAGTCAGCGTTTTTACAGGCAGAGGCCCGCGAACGTTCTGCGGAAGCGGAAGCTCGAGCCACACAGATGGTTTCTACGGCGATTGCCGAAGGCGATATTCAGGCAATCAACTACTTTGTCGCGCAGAAATATACCGATGCGCTACAACAGATTGGTGCCGCCAACAACAGTAAAGTGGTGCTGATGCCACTGGATGCCACCAGCCTGATGGGCTCCATCGCCGGGATTAGCGAGCTGATTAAAGAAGGCGCTGGCGACCGGAAAAAATCATGATTGAGATGATTATTGCCCATCCGCATATTTTCTGGCTCAGCCTCGGCGGGTTGCTGCTGGCGGCGGAAATGCTTGGCGGCAACGGTTATCTGCTGTGGAGCGGCATCGCGGGGGTCATTACCGGCTTGTTAATCTGGATGCTACCGTTTAGCTGGGAGTGGCAGGGAACGCTGTTCGCCGTGCTGACCCTGCTGGCGGCCTGGCTGTGGTCACGCTGGTTGCGTAACAGCGTCAAGCGCCAGAAACCCGCAGATGCCCAGCTCAATCAGCGTGGGCTACAGCTGATCGGTCGTCGCTTCACGCTGGAAACCGCGCTGATCAACGGTCGCGGCCACGTGCGCGTCGGCGATAGCTCATGGCCGGTGATTGCCGAGGACGACCTCGCGGCGGGCAGCAAGGTTGAAGTGGTCGCCATCGAAGGCATAACCCTACATCCTAGATTCTACGTCAGTACTTCAAAAAGCATAATCAAAGCCTTGATAAATATGCATTCCTTCGAAATTCAGCTTTCACCCATTGGGTGAAAGAAAAGTGCTCAAAAATATGTTAAATTATCAGCTTTTATGACTCGATATATGGTAAAATAATAGTAAGAAAAGTAGTAAAAAGGGGTTCTAATTATGATTAATAAAATTGATTTCAAAGCTAAGAATCTAACATCAAATGCAGGTCTTTTTCTGCTCCTTGAGAATGCAAAAAGCAATGGGATTTTTGATTTTATTGAAAATGACCTCGTATTTGATAATGACTCAACAAATAAAATCAAGATGAATCATATAAAGACCATGCTCTGCGGTCACTTCATTGGCATTGATAAGTTAGAACGTCTAAAGCTACTTCAAAATGATCCCCTCGTCAACGAGTTTGATATTTCCGTAAAAGAACCTGAAACAGTGTCACGGTTTCTAGGAAACTTCAACTTCAAGACAACCCAAATGTTTAGAGACATTAATTTTAAAGTCTTTAAAAAACTGCTCACTAAAAGTAAATTGACATCCATTACGATTGATATTGATAGTAGTGT
This sequence comes from Klebsiella huaxiensis, assembly GCF_003261575.2. Lineage (GTDB taxonomy): Bacteria > Pseudomonadota > Gammaproteobacteria > Enterobacterales > Enterobacteriaceae > Klebsiella > Klebsiella huaxiensis. The sequence goes on from NZ_CP036175.1 coordinate 4,485,506, forward strand.
AATTAACGTAGAAGGTCATCAAGAAGGTGCGTCAAAAGGATATAATCCTAAGAAACTGGGAAACCGATGCTACAATATCCAATTTGCATTTTGCGACGAATTAAAAGCATATGTTACCGGATTTGTAAGAAGTGGCAATACTTACACTGCAAACGGTGCTGCGGAAATGATCAAAGAAATTGTTGCTAACATCAAATCAGACGATTTAGAAATTTTATTTCGAATGGATAGTGGCTACTTTGATGAAAAAATTATCGAAACGATAGAATCTCTTGGATGCAAATATTTAATTAAAGCCAAAAGTTATTCTACACTCACCTCACAAGCAACGAATTCATCAATTGTATTCCCAGGAATCAACGCCTTTACCCGCTGCCGGAGCCTCACCTCAATAGCACTCTCCGGCAGCCGTATTGTTACAGCGAATCAAACTGATAGCTGACCGATAGCCCAACGCCATAGTTACGGCCCGGCGCCGGTTCATAATAGCGTCCGTTGCTCTCGTTGACGATAACAGAGCCGACGTAGCGCTTATCAAACAGGTTATCAACGCGCGTATAGAGGTCGACGGTCCAGTTATCTAGCACATATTTATAGCCGGTATTCAGTGCCGTCACCGTATAGGCTGGAGCCTGCTCGCTATTGGCATCGTTGACCTGAATATCGCTCATATAGCGGACTTCAGCGCCAGCGTACCATCCCTCTTCCGGCACCCAGCCAAAGGAGGCATAGGCGCTATTACGTGCAATCCCCGGGATCCGATTGCCGCTCTGAATAGCATCGCCGGCGTTTTCACGGTAGGTCGCATCCAGCAGCGTCCACGCCAGTTTGGCGCGCCAGGCGGGCGCAAATTGCTGATCCCATCCCAGTTCGACCCCGCGGCGGCGCGTCTTGCCCGCGTTCTGATAGGACGTACGGCCATTGTCGCTGGCGGCAACGACAATTTCATTTTTCGTGTCCGTATTGAAGACGCTCAGGCTCGCCATCCCGGTGCCCACCTGCCATTTACTGCCTGCTTCAACGGTGGTGTTAGTGGCCGGTTGCAGAGCAAAGTTAAGCCCGGACTGACCATCGGGACGATAGGACAGCTCGTTAATGGTCGGCGTTTCAAATCCCCTCCCGGCAGAGAGGTAAACGTTCCACTGCGGCGTCATGGCATACTTCAGCGCTGCCGCCGGAAGCCACTTGTGATAGCTCGCTTCGCCGCTATCATCACCATTTTTACCTACAACATAACGATCGTTGGAATCAAACCATACCGAGCTATAGCGCGCCCCGGCGTCCAGCCCCAGGGCTGAGGTGAGCTGCCAGTGCGTTTGAATGTAGGGATCGAGGTTCCACATCAGGTTACGTTCGTTACGTCGCATATCACCTTTGGTGCCGAGATCGTAAACGCCGTTCTGATAAACAAAGTTCTCATAGCCTTTGCGCTGTTCGGTCATCGCCTCGTAATCAAGGCCGGTGGTGATGGCGTAAGGGATAAAACCGCTGTCATCGTGGTGTGTCCAGCGCGTGGCTTTGTTGAATAAATCAGATTTCGGGTAAGTCTCCCCCGTAGCGGGTTGTGTTTTCAGGCAATACGCACGCTTTCAGGCATACCTGCTTTCGTCATTTTGTTCAGCGCTCGTACCAGGGCCATAGCCTCCGCAACCTGACCATCGTAGTCACGCAGCGTCAGTGAACCCCCGAACAGCTGTTTTACCCGGTACATCGCCGTTTCCGCTATCGAGCGACGGTTGTAATCTGTTGTCCATTTCCACCGCGCATTACTCCCGGTCATTCGCTGATTAGCCACTGCACGGTTACGGTCTGCATATTCACCGGGCCAGTAACCCGCACCTTTTCGGGGCGGGATAAGCGCGCTGATTTTCTTACGCCGCAGTTCATCGTGACAGAGCCGGGTATCGTAAGCTCCATCGGCGGCGGCTGACCTGATTTTCCGGTGGGTTTGCCGGATTAACCCGGGGAAGGCCTCTGAGTCCGTAACGTTGTTCAGCGACAGGTCAGCGCAGATGATTTCATGTGTTTTACTGTCAACTGCCAGATGCAGCTTACGCCATATACGACGGCGTTCCTGGCCATGCTTTTTGACTTTCCACTCGCCTTCACCGAAGACCTTCAGCCCGGTGGAATCAATTACCAGGTGTGCGATTTCACCCCGGGTGGGCGTTTTGAAACTGATATTAACCGACTTTGCCCGCCTGCTGACACAGCTGTAATCCGGGCAGCGTAGCGGAACGTTCATCAGAGAAAAAATGGAATCAATAAAGCCCTGCGCAGCGCGCAGGGTCAGCCTGAATACGCGTTTAATGACCAGCACAGTCGTGATGGCAAGGTCAGAATAGCGCTGAGGTCTGCCTCGTGAAGAAGGTGTTGCTGACTCATACCAGGCCTGAATAGCTTCATCATCCAGCCAGAAAGTTATGGAGCCACGGTTGATGAGGGCTTTATTGTAGGTGGGCCAGTTGGTGATTTTGAACTTTTGCTTTGCCACGGAACGGTCTGCGTTGTCGGGAAGATACGTGATCTGATCCTTCAACTCAGCAAAAGTTCGATTTATTCAACAAAACCAGTTACAGCCCTTCGGCGATGATTCTCGCCGCTGAAGCCAGCACATCGCGGCGGCTCTCTGCGTTCTGTTGCGGCTGGGTAAAATAGGTCACCAGAACCAGCGGCGCACGACCCTGCGGCCAGATCACCGCAATATCATTGGTGGTGCCGTAGTCGCCGCTGCCGGTCTTATCACCCACAGTCCACGACGTCGGTAAGCCGGCCCGAATGCTGGCTGCGCCGGTCGTATTGCCTTTGAGCCACGTCACCAACTGCGCCCGCTGGGTTTCGCCCAGCGCATGACCCAGCGTAAGCTGACGCAACGTCTGCGCCATCGCCCGCGGCGTGGTGGTGTCTCTCGGGTCGCCGGGAATGGCGGTATTCAGCGTAGGTTCAGTGCGATCCAGACGAAACGTCTCATCGCCGATCGCGCGGGCAAAAGCCGTCACGCCTCCCGGGCCACCGAGCTGGGCAATCAATTTGTTCATGGCGGTATTGTCGCTGTACTGCAACGCGGCCGCGCTCAGTTCTGCCAGCGTCATTGTGCCGTTGACGTGTTTTTCGGCAATCGGATTGTAGTTAACCAGATCGGCAGGCTTGATCTCGACAGGCTGATTAAGCAGCTGCTTTTGCGTTTCACTCTGCTTAAGCACCGCCGCGGCCGCCATAACTTTACTGGTACTGCACATTGGAAAGCGTTCATCACCGCGATAAAGCACCTGCGTATTATCTGCGGTATCGATGAGCGCGACGCCCAGCCGCCCTCCGCTGCTTTTCTCCAGCGCCGCCAGCTTTTGCTGCACCGCACTCGTCTGCGCATAAAGCGGCGCGCTGCCCAGCAGCAGCGGAATGCACGCCGCCGCCGCGAACATCATCCGTTGCACTCTCTTTGTCACCATCTCAAACTCCCAATACGGTCAATCCGTGTTACATCAGTATTCCCTAAATTCCACGTGTGTTTTTTATTAGCTTCAAAAATCACTATTTCACGAAGAATTTAGACTGCTTCTCACACATTGTAACATTATTTACAACCACCTTTCAATCATTTTTGATAAATCATTGATTTCATCTTTGCTGCAATGATACTTAATAAACTCTGCAAGTTATCCACAGAGCAACACTCAATTTTATTGATGATATTCTTATTATACCAGACATTTTTCATACACTCCCTTGTACGGATAGTTTTCCGACAACTTCATGATTACATATCTTGCGGTTTTGATTATTTTTGCTGCAAGAAATACATACTTCAAACGAAAGGTCTTTATTTGCTGTCTGTATTCTGAAGAGTCCAAGGAATCAAACTTGAACAACAAAAATAGGTTATATGAAAGCATCATCATTTGAAACACGGCTTCATTCGCCCAAAATGACTTTAGCAAGAGATGACCCACCGCCATGTCGTATTTGGCTTCTTTGATATAGTTTTCAGCATTACCACGCTTTTCATAGTATATAACTACTTTTTCAGAAAGCAAGGTAGTATTTGTTACAAAGAAAAAGTAGTCGTATTCGGAACCTTCTAAAAGTGATAATTGTGCTCTTTCTTTTTCTGGTTTCAGTACGCGAGATACGACAAATCTTCTGTCTTTTTCCCATTTAACTAATTTTGTATACAGTTCTGTAGTTTCTCTACCTTCTTCTCCTTTAACGAATACGCGAAGGCGACACGGTCGTGGTGCACAGCATGGATCGTCTGGCGCGCAACCTCGACGACCTGCGCCGCCTGGTGCAGGGCCTCACCCAGCGCGGCGTACGCATCGAGTTCCTTAAGGAGCATTTGACCTTCACCGGCGAGGACTCGCCGATGGCGAACCTGATGCTGTCGGTAATGGGCGCGTTCGCCGAGTTCGAACGCGCCTTGATCCGCGAGCGGCAGCGCGAGGGCATCGCGCTCGCCAAGCTGGCAATGCCCGATGAACCGGTGCTGCGCAAATGCTGGCGCGACTGGATGCTGGAGAAACTGGCGCAGGGCGATGAGCTGGATAACAGCCCAACCGGCACGCTGGTGCGCTACGCCGCTGACGGCATCTGGCTTTCGGAGTTGACGGAAGGGATCACCATGAGCGCCGACCACCGTCGCGCGCTGGTTGACTCCCTGAATAAAATGACGCTTCCCGCGTGAAGCACAGACTGAGGCCGCGATGCGCTACAACATCAATGCCCGTTTTATCTACGACGCCACCGACGGAACCCTGACGCTGCCGCAAAGCGATGAACCGGACAGCCAGCTATCCCTCACCGCCAGCGCCCTGTTTAACTATTTTCTGCGCCATACCGAGATTGTCAGCCGGGAAGATGTTCTGAAAAAAGTCTGGGATGACAATGGATTAACCTCATCCAACAGCAATCTGAATCAGTATCTCAGCATGCTGCGGAAGACCTTTCGCCATTACGGCGTCGATAACATCATCGTCACCGTCTCGCGCGGCTATTTGCAGCTTAATCCCGAGGTCATTATCGAAGCGCTGGACGACGCGCCGCCGGTTTCACCACAACAGACGCCTGCCGAACCGCCGCCCGTTACGACAACGCCAGACGCACCGCGCTCCGCACATGCTCGCGGGATGTGCTGGTACATGGCCGGAGCCTGCTTGCTCACCATTGCCCTGCTTCTGGTTGCCTTCAGTCTGGTCGGCATCAGTGAATCCCAGCCTATCGCGCTGACCCGCCTCAGCCATAGCCAGTGCGAACTGCTGGCCAGCGATGAAATGCGACGTTCGGTCAGTGAAGAGTCCTACGGCAAAAACTTCGATGAGGTACGCCAGCGGCTGAATATTGCCTGTAAACCCGGTGAACGTTTTCTTTTCTTCTACGGCGATCGGCTCGAAACCAACGGGCTGGGGCGCGTGTTCCTTGCCCACTGCGCCATGCATGAAGATAACCCGTTCAGCTATTGCGATAACTACTTTTACTACTCCTGGAAGCCGTAATGAGACTCGCGCCGCGTCCGTTCTTTGCCCTCTGCGTTCTGGTATTTATTGCCGCCGCCGCGTTTAGCGCCTGGCGGCTGCTGCCTGCCGACAACGCGGGTGTCATGAGCTGTTCCACTAAGGGCATCATGCGCTTTGAGAACATGGACAAAGAGAACGTTAACGGCAATATTCACTTCAATTTTGGCGCGCAGGGTAAAGGCTCGATGGTGGTCGAAGGTTACACCGACTCCGCCGCCGGCTGGCTCTACCTGCAACGCTACGTGAAGTTTACCTACAGCAGCAAACGCATCTCGGCCACCGAGCGTCATTACCGCATCAATCAGTGGGAATCGAGCGCCTCCTCGATTGATGAATCGCCGAACGTGATTTTCGACTACTTTATGCGCGAGATGTCCGACAGCCACGACGGGCTGTTTCTCAACGCTCAGAAGCTCAACGAAAAGGCTATCTTGCTCAGCTCTATCAATTCACCGCTGTGGATCTGCACGTTGAAATCCGGCAGTAAGCTGAACTAACCCGTCAATCAAAAAAGACCATCCCCTTGTAGGGGCGTTCGCGACAGGCGGCCAGCCGCTGCGCCAGATTCCCCACATGCAGCTCCAGCTTATGGCCGTCAGGGTCGAGAAAATAGTAAGACGCCCCTTCACTGCGGTTATCTTTCCATACCTCAGCCCCCGCCTGCGCCAGCAGAGCCACCACCCCGGCAAACTCTTCTTCCGCCACGCTGAAGGCGTAGTGGGTATAGTCGCTTTCCTGAGGGGGCGTTTTACGCCGCTGCTCATCCAGCGACAAGCACAGCCACAGCGCCCCACAGGAGAGATAGGCTCCGCTATCCCAGCTGGCGTGCAGGCGCATTCCAGGTAACTGCTGATAAAATGCCAGGCTTGACGCCAGATCGCTGACCGCCAGCGTCAGATGATTCAATCCCTGCAGCATGACTTTTCCTCCCGTTATCAAACCCTGTTGTAAACTGTGATCGGCGACGCATCCCCTCCCGGCCTCACCTCATCACCGGCTAAAAAGCGCATTTTTTGCGTTTAGCCTGCCATCGGAAACCTGCGCCTCGCCACACTAATCCCCGCTCTATGTTACCCCTTTTTTGAAATCATTTAGCAATCCAATAACATTTCATCCCCCCGGAAAAAGCGGGCTAAAAATCGCCTTATTGAAGACCAAATCAGCACCGACATTACAGCATAAAGACATAAATAAACGCCCTAAAAAGACTAAATCACAGAGCTATATCCTAAATAATTACGGCACTGTTGCAAATAGTCGGTGGTGATAAACTTATCATCCCCTTTTGCTGATGGAGCTGCACATGAACCCATTCAAAGGCCGGCATTTTCAGCGTGACATCATTCTGTGGGCCGTACGCTGGTACTGCAAATACGGCATCAGTTACCGTGAGCTGCAGGAGATGCTTGCTGAACGCGGAGTGAATGTCGATCACTCCACGATTTACCGCTGGGTTCAGCGTTATGCGCCTGAAATGGAAAAACGGCTGCGCTGGTACTGGCGTAACCCTTCCGATCTTTGCCCGTGGCACATGGATGAAACCTACGTGAAGGTCAATGGCCGCTGGGCGTATCTGTACCGGGCCGTCGACAGCCGGGGCCGCACTGTCGATTTTTATCTCTCCTCCCGTCGTAACAGCAAAGCTGCATACCGGTTTCTGGGTAAAATCCTCAACAACGTGAAGAAGTGGCAGATCCCGCGATTCATCAACACGGATAAAGCGCCCGCCTATGGTCGCGCGCTTGCTCTGCTCAAACGCGAAGGCCGGTGCCCGTCTGACGTTGAACACCGACAGATTAAGTACCGGAACAACGTGATTGAATGCGATCATGGCAAACTGAAACGGATAATCGGCGCCACGCTGGGATTTAAATCCATGAAGACGGCTTACGCCACCATCAAAGGTATTGAGGTGATGCGTGCACTACGCAAAGGCCAGGCCTCAGCATTTTATTATGGTGATCCCCTGGGCGAAATGCGCCTGGTAAGCAGAGTTTTTGAAATGTAAGGCCTTTGAATAAGACAAAAGGCTGCCTCATCGCTAACTTTGCAACAGTGCCCAACTATGTATATGTAGCCGCGACCCTCGAGGCCAGACAGTGACATAGCAAGTTCAGCTCCCCAAACTGCTGGCTCCATCAAGGCTGAAAAGTAGATGTGCTTAAGAATACGACCGTCCTCGAAATGAGAGATGAACCCTGTGGTTAGCAAGTCACCAATCGCCAAATTGGCTTTGGTTCCATGATAGAACGGTCCTTGCACCTGCTTGTAATTATCATGAGAGATGGGAATCCAATCTTTTACCATTTTAAGACCCTTAATTGTTGGGATTTGGCTGCATAACGCCTGAAATAAGCCGTGCCGCGAAGCGGCATCGGCTTGATTGAATTGTTAGACGGCAAACTCGAGCCAATACTTGTGCAGGCCAACAATATTAGACGAGCACAGCATGGGCATTGCCGCTTTGATCTTCTCCAGTGACCAATTCCACCACTCCATCTCCAGAAGCAATGAAATTTCCTCATCGGTGAAGCGTTTCTTAATCTTCTTAGCGGGATTGCCGCCAACGATAGCGTAAGGCTCCACATCTTTTGTCACCAACGAGCGGCTGCCTATCACCGCACCGTGCCCGATCTTGATTCCGGGCATGACCATTGCCTCAGAGCCGATCCAAACGTCATTGCCAATGACAGTATTACCTGCTTTTTGGAAGGCATCGAGTGCGCTTGAGAATGCAGGTTCTTCCTGCATATAAAAGAACGGGAAAGATGATGCCCAGTCGTACCGATGCCCCTGATTGCCAGCCATGATAAAGGAAGCCCCACTCCCGATAGAGCAGAAACTACCGATGATCAACTTATCAACGTCATCACGGTCCGGAAACAGATACCGTGCGCAGTCATCGAATGAGTGCCCATGATAGTAGCCAGAGTAATAGCTGTACCGCCCAACTTTGATATTGGGGTTCTTCACTTGCTCAGAAAGCAGCTTGCCTTTGAAGGGGCTATCAAAGTAGTTGGTCATAAGAGATCCCGCGGTCTGTGACTTTGCCGTCTAACGTTTGAAATAAGGGGCGCCGAGCGCCAGCGAGGGGAGCCAAAAGCTTGCTTTTGGCCGTCCCGACTTGATTGAAGGGTTGGGCGATTTTGCCATTAGATTTTTTATAAATTTAGTGTGTTTAGAATGGTGATCGCATTTTTCTTGGCTTTTATGCTTGATGTTAAATTCGACCCCAAGTTTCCTGTAAGTGCGGACACAAAAACATATTTATGTCCTGATTTGCTTATAATAAACCCTTCAAACCATCCGTTTTGTAAGGTTCTATTTGCTGTGAATCCTGCACCAGTTTTCCCATACAGTTTTGTACTATTATCCAGATCTTGTAGATACATGTTCTCTATGGTGTTTTCTATGGCTGAGTTTTTAACTGGGAGATTGTGATTAATAATTTTACGCAGGAATTGAATTTGTTCTTCTGGTGAAATTTTTAAGCTACTTTCGAGCCATGCTTCTGTTAATCCGTTGTTTCTTTCTTTATCTCCAGAGAAGTCTTGATTTCCATAATCAAAATCTTTGAGATAATTCTTGATTTTATTTAATCCAATTTTTTGGGTTATTTCTTGCGAAACCCAAACAACAGAAAATTGCATCCACGTCTTTGGTGTATGATTGCTGTTCCAGATCTCCATTCCTTTGGGGGTTTTATCCCATTTGAATATGGTTTTCTGATCTATTATTTCCGCATCAAATGCCATAAGTGATAATGCGATCTTGAAAGTTGAATCTGGTGCCATTTGCGTTGCACACTTTGCTTTATTGAATTGAGCAATTTCAGCGTTTGTGGATGCATCGTAAAGTAAAAAACAACCTTCAGTTCCTTCAAATAATGGAGATGCAACAGTAGAGATATCTGTTGATGCACTGGCGCTGCTGTAGATAATATTTGCAATTATTAAAAAAATAGCGAAGTTGATATGTATTGTGTTTTTCATAATAAGTATTGGTTTGGTAAAGGGCTTAATTTTAACGGCTAACAATTAATGAGGCTCCGGGTTCGCCCAACGTTTGACATGAGGGGCGGCCAAGGGCGCCAGCCCTTGGACGTCCCCCTCGATGGAAGGGTTAGGCATCACTGCGTGTTCGCTCGAATGCCTGGCGTGTTTGAACCATGTACACGGCTGGACCATATGGGGTGGTTACGGTACCTTGCCTCTCAAACCCCGCTTTCTCGTAGCATCGGATCGCTCGCAAGTTGCTCGGCGACGGGTCCGTTTGGATCTTGGTGACCTCGGGATCATTGAACAGCAACTCAACCAGAGCTCGAACCAGCTTGGTTCCCAAGCCTTTGCCCAGTTGTGATGCATTCGCCAGTAACTGGTCTATTCCGCGTACTCCTGGATCGGTTTCTTCTTCCCACCGTCCGTCCCCGCTTCCAAGAGCAACGTACGACTGGGCATACCCAATCGGCTCTCCATTCAGCATTGCAATGTATGGAGTGACGGACTCTTGCGCTAAAACGCTTGGCAAGTACTGTTCCTGTACGTCAGCAAGTGTCGGGCGTGCTTCTTCTCCGCCCCACCACTCGACGATATGAGATCGATTTAGCCACTCATAGAGCATCGCAAGGTCATGCTCAGTCATGAGGCGCAGTGTGACGGAATCGTTGCTGTTGGTCACGATGCTGTACTTTGTGATGCCTAACTTTGTTTTTGCGTTGCTCATGATGTCTAACTCCCAATTTGTGTAGGGCTTATTATGCACGCTTAAAGGCACTGTTGCAAAGTTAGCGATGAGGCAGCCTTTTGTCTTATTCAAAGGCCTTACATTTCAAAAACTCTGCTTACCAGGCGCATTTCGCCCAGGGGATCACCATAATAAAATGCTGAGGCCTGGCCTTTGCGTAGTGCACGCATCACCTCAATACCTTTGATGGTGGCGTAAGCCGTCTTCATGGATTTAAATCCCAGCGTGGCGCCGATTATCCGTTTCAGTTTGCCATGATCGCATTCAATCACGTTGTTCCGGTACTTAATCTGTCGGTGTTCAACGTCAGACGGGCACCGGCCTTCGCGTTTGAGCAGAGCAAGCGCGCGACCATAGGCGGGCGCTTTATCCGTGTTGATGAATCGCGGGATCTGCCACTTCTTCACGTTGTTGAGGATTTTACCCAGAAACCGGTATGCAGCTTTGCTGTTACGACGGGAGGAGAGATAAAAATCGACAGTGCGGCCCCGGCTGTCGACGGCCCGGTACAGATACGCCCAGCGGCCATTGACCTTCACGTAGGTTTCATCCATGTGCCACGGGCAAAGATCGGAAGGGTTACGCCAGTACCAGCGCAGCCGTTTTTCCATTTCAGGCGCATAACGCTGAACCCAGCGGTAAATCGTGGAGTGATCGACATTCACTCCGCGTTCAGCCAGCATCTCCTGCAGCTCACGGTAACTGATGCCGTATTTGCAGTACCAGCGTACGGCCCACAGAATGATGTCACGCTGAAAATGCCGGCCTTTGAATGGGTTCATGTGCAGCTCCATCAGCAAAAGGGGATGATAAGTTTATCACCACCGACTATTTGCAACAGTGCCACTTCGACGACTACCTGCTGCCGGCCGAGAAGTTCGCCGCACTCAAGCGCGAGCAGGCCCTGCCCCTGGCGATCAACCCGAACAGCGACCAGTACCTGGAAGAGCGTTTGCAGCTGCTGGACGAGCAGTTGGCCACCGTCACCCGCCTGGCCAAGGACAACGAGCTGCCCGATGCCATCCTCACCGAGTCAGGGCTGAAAATCACCCCGCTGGATGCGGCGGTGCCGGATCGGGCGCAGGCGCTGATCGACCAAACCAGCCAGTTACTGCCGCGCATCAAGATCACCGAACTGCTGATGGACGTGGACGACTGGACGGGCTTCAGCCGCCACTTCACCCACTTGAAGGACGGGGCCGAGGCCAAAGACAGGACGTTGCTGCTGTCCGCAATCCTCGGTGATGCGATCAACCTCGGGCTGACCAAGATGGCCGAGTCGAGCCCCGGCCTGACCTACGCCAAGCTGTCCTGGCTGCAAGCCTGGCACATCCGCGACGAAACCTATTCGGCGGCCTTGGCCGAGCTGGTCAACCACCAGTATCGCCACGCCTTTGCCGCCCACTGGGGCGACGGCACGACCTCATCCTCCGATGGCCAGCGCTTCCGCGCGGGTGGCCGGGGCGAGAGCACCGGGCACGTCAACCCGAAGTACGGTAGCGAGCCGGGACGGCTGTTCTATACCCATATCTCCGACCAGTACGCGCCGTTCAGCACCCGCGTGGTGAATGTCGGCGTCCGCGATTCCACCTATGTGCTCGACGGCCTGCTGTACCACGAGTCCGACCTGCGGATCGAGGAGCACTACACCGACACGGCCGGCTTCACCGATCACGTCTTTGCCCTGATGCACCTGCTAGGCTTCCGCTTCGCGCCGCGCATCCGCGACCTCGGCGAAACCAAGCTGTACGTGCCGCAGGGCGTGCAAGCCTACCCGACGTTGCGCCCGCTGATCGGCGGCACCCTGAACATCAAGCACGTGCGTGCCCACTGGGACGACATCCTGCGCCTGGCCAGCTCGATCAAGCAGGGCACCGTCACCGCCTCGCTGATGCTGCGCAAGCTCGGCAGCTACCCGCGCCAGAACGGACTGGCCGTGGCCCTGCGCGAGCTGGGCCGGATCGAGCGCACGCTGTTCATCCTGGACTGGCTGCAAAGTGTTGAACTGCGCCGCCGCGTGCATGCCGGCCTGAACAAAGGTGAGGCGCGCAACTCGCTGGCCAGGGCGGTGTTCTTCAACCGCCTTGGGGAAATCAGGGATCGGAGCTTCGAGCAGCAGCGCTACCGGGCCAGCGGCCTCAACCTGGTGACGGCGGCTATCGTGCTGTGGAACACGGTGTACCTGGAACGCGCCACCCAGGGGTTGGTCGAGGCCGGCAAGCCGGTGGACGGCGAGCTGCTGCAATTCCTGTCGCCGCTGGGCTGGGAGCACATCAACCTAACCGGCGATTACGTCTGGCGGCAGAGCCGCAGACTGGAAGACGGGAAGTTTCGGCCCTTACGGATGCCCGGAAAACCTTAGCGTACGATTTTTTCCGAATTCTGCGGGCTCCCCACCATCAAAGGTATTGAGGTGATGCGTGCACTACGCAAAGGCCAGGCCTCAGCATTTTATTATGGTGATCCCCTGGGCGAAATGCGCCTGGTAAGCAGAGTTTTTGAAATGTAAGGCCTTTGAATAAGACAAAAGGCTGCCTCATCGCTAACTTTGCAACAGTGCCCGTTTTTCCGATGTGCCGAAATGCCCGCTTACCAGGGTGTGCAGCTCATTCAGAATATAATCATACATCTGATAATGCGCTTTCCACGGCTCCTGTGTGGCATTGACATAAAACCCGGCACCCTGGCCGAGATCGTACTCTTTATCATCCGCCACCTGACTGCCGCGCGGACTGGTATCCGGCGCGACAATCACCAGGCCGTGTTCCGCTGCGTAACGCTGTGCCCCGGCTTTGGTGATAAAATTCTGCTCGTTGCAGGTCAGCCCGGAAAGCCAGTACAGCACAGGACATTTCTCTGTTTTTGCCTGCGGCGGCAGAAACACGGAAAAAGTCATCGGCGTGCCGGTCACCGCAGAGTGGTGACGCCAGACTTCCTGGCTGCCGCCGAAACAGACGTGATGTTCAATCCGTTCCATAGTATCTCCCTGAATACGTTATCAGTAATGAATGACTGTGCGGATGGATTTGCCGTCGTGCATCAAATCAAAAGCTTCATTGATTTTATCCAGTTCCATGGTGTGCGTGACAAACGGCGCCAGCTCGATTTTGCCGCTCATGGCATCTTCCACCATTCCCGGCAACTGGGTACGCCCTTTCACGCCGCCGAACGCCGTGCCTTTCCAGACCCGGCCGGTCACCAGCTGGAACGGACGGGTTGAAATCTCTTTTCCGGCACCCGCCACCCCGATAATTACCGACTGCCCCCAGCCACGGTGCGCACTTTCCAGCGCCGACCGCATCACATTGACATTGCCGATACATTCAAAGGTATGATCCACACCCCATTTGGTCATTTCGACCAGCACCTGCTGAACAGGTTTGTCATAATCATTGGGATTAATGCAGTCTGTGGCGCCGAACTGTTTTGCCAGCTCAAACTTGGATGGATTGGTATCGATGGCAAAGATGCGCCCCGCTTTTGCCTGACGTGCGCCCTGCACCACGGCCAGCCCGATACCGCCGAGGCCGAATACCGCCACAGAATCCCCTTCCTGTACCTTCGCGGTATTGTGTACCGCGCCGATCCCGGTGGTCACGCCGCAGCCGAGCAGGCAAACCTGCTCCGCATTGGCCTGCGGATTGATTTTCGCCAGTGATACTTCCGCCACAACGGTATATTCGCTGAATGTCGAGCAGCCCATATAGTGATAGAGCGGCTGACCGTTATACGAAAAACGGCTGGTGCCGTCCGGCATCACGCCTTTGCCCTGGGTTTCGCGGACGGCAACACAGAGGTTGGTTTTACCGGAGGTACAGAAATCACACTCGCCGCACTCGGCGGTGTACAGCGGGATCACATGGTCGCCCGGTTTCACACTGGTCACGCCCTCACCGACCTCAACCACCACCCCGGCACCTTCATGGCCGAGCACCACCGGGAACAGACCTTCCGGATCATCACCGGAAAGCGTGTAGGCATCGGTATGGCATACCCCGGTGTGACTGATTTTCACCAGCACTTCACCTTTCTTCGGCGGTGCCACATCAATTTCAACAATTTCAAGGGGTAAACCCGGCCCGAAGGCGACTGCTGCGCGTGATTTCATAACGGTTCCTCTGTGTCTGAGGCTTATCATGGCAGGCGATAAGCACGAATGCCGTCCACCATACCGCACAACAGCGCTGCCTGTATAGCGCCGGTCAGCAGGTGGCCGCCACCGGTGCCGGTTTTCTGATCAGCAGACAGATTGCCAGCAGCAGACCGTACAGTGCCGTGCCAATCAGCCACACCGTACCGTCCGCACTCTGCTGTGTCTGACTGAAAATAAAAGCAAACAGCAGCGGGCCCGCCACGCCGGTCAGATTGGTCAGGCTGACCAGCACACCCTGTAGTTTTCCCTGATTTGCCGCCGATGCCCCGGCAGAGATAATGCCCTGCAATGCAGGCAGTGCAATTCCGCCGCCTGCCAGCAGGATCAGGACCGGATACACCATCCATCCGGAAGTGATAGCAGACATCAGTAAAAACGCGGTGGCATCGGCAATAAATCCGGCGAAAATAATGGTTTTCTCACTCAGCCGTTTTGCCAGCGCCCCGGCAACCATCGCCTGAAACAGTGCATGCATCGCCCCGAGTCCCGCCAGTGAAAAACCGACCGCCGCGCTGTCCCAGGCAAAGCGGCTCTCCGTAAACAATACCCAGACAGTGGCCGGGATCTGCCCGATAAGCTGCGCGGTAAAAAAGACAAACAGCAACAGCGCCAGAGGTTTAAGCAGTGTGATAAAGCTGATACCTGCGCTTTCTTGTTTCTGCTCCGCCGGTTTTTCTTCTGTCTGTACCGCCGGTTTAAAGATAAAAAAGACCATCAGAAAGGTGCAGGCATTCAGTATTGCCGCAATGACAAACGGCAGATGCGGTGAGATATCCCCCGCCAGTCCGCCGATAGCCGGCCCGGCAATCAGCCCGGCACCAAAGGCCGCACCGAGACGGCCGAACCAGGCGGTACGCTCGCTGACCGCCGTGCTGTCCGCCACTACCGAAGCCGCAACCGCGCCGGTGGCACCAGTGATCCCGGAGATAATCCGCCCGAGATACAACATCCACAGCACATTGGACAGTGCCAGCAGTGTGTAATCAAACGCGGCACCCGCCAGGGATAACAGCAGCACCGGTCTGCGCCCCAGCTTATCTGACCATCTGCCCAGCAGCGGAGCAAAACAGACCTGCATCACCGCATACAGCGCCAGCAGAATGCCGTAATGGTTTGCCACATCCGCTTCCGGGAGATATTCCCGCAGCAGTGACGGTAATACCGGCATGATCAGACCAATTCCCATCGCGTCCAGCAGTGTAATCACCAGCGCGATGACAGCGGGTTTATTCATTTTTCAGATCCTGTGTTAATTCCCTATCATTGATAGAGTTGGAATATATCCCTATCAATGATAGAGTGTCAATCTGAAAATCGGAGGAGACGGTCATGGCACGGCTGAACAGAGAATCGGTTATTGATGCGGCACTGGAACTGCTGAATGAGACAGGGATTGACGGGCTGACGACCCGCAAGCTGGCGCAGAAGCTGGGAATAGAACAGCCGACACTTTACTGGCATGTGAAAAATAAACGGGCGTTACTGGATGCGCTGGCGGTGGAGATCCTGGCGCGTCATCATGATTATTCACTGCCTGCGGCGGGGGAATCCTGGCAGTCATTTCTGCGCAATAATGCAATGAGTTTCCGCCGGGCGCTGCTGCGTTACCGTGACGGGGCAAAAGTGCACCTCGGCACCCGCCCTGATGAAAAACAGTATGATACGGTGGAAACCCAGTTACGCTTTATGACAGAAAACGGCTTTTCACTGCGCGACGGGTTATATGCGATTTCAGCGGTCAGTCATTTTACCCTTGGTGCCGTACTGGAGCAGCAGGAGCATACTGCCGCCCTGACCGACCGCCCTGCAGCACCGGACGAAAACCTGCCGCCGCTATTGCGGGAAGCGCTGCAGATTATGGACAGTGATGATGGTGAGCAGGCCTTTCTGCATGGCCTGGAGAGCCTGATCCGGGGGTTTGAGGTGCAGCTTACGGCACTGTTGCAAATAGTCGGTGGTGATAAACTTATCATCCCCTTTTGCTGATGGAGCTGCACATGAACCCATTCAAAGGCCGGCATTTTCAGCGTGACATCATTCTGTGGGCCGTACGCTGGTACTGCAAATACGGCATCAGTTACCGTGAGCTGCAGGAGATGCTGGCTGAACGCGGAGTGAATGTCGATCACTCCACGATTTACCGCTGGGTTCAGCGTTATGCGCCTGAAATGGAAAAACGGCTGCGCTGGTACTGGCGTAACCCTTCCGATCTTTGCCCGTGGCACATGGATGAAACCTACGTGAAGGTCAATGGCCGCTGGGCGTATCTGTACCGGGCCGTCGACAGCCGGGGCCGCACTGTCGATTTTTATCTCTCCTCCCGTCGTAACAGCAAAGCTGCATACCGGTTTCTGGGTAAAATCCTCAACAACGTGAAGAAGTGGCAGATCCCGCGATTCATCAACACGGATAAAGCGCCCGCCTATGGTCGCGCGCTTGCTCTGCTCAAACGCGAAGGCCGGTGCCCGTCTGACGTTGAACACCGACAGATTAAGTACCGGAACAACGTGATTGAATGCGATCATGGCAAACTGAAACGGATAATCGGCGCCACGCTGGGATTTAAATCCATGAAGACGGCTTACGCCACCATCAAAGGTATTGAGGTGATGCGTGCACTACGCAAAGGCCAGGCCTCAGCATTTTATTATGGTGATCCCCTGGGCGAAATGCGCCTGGTAAGCAGAGTTTTTGAAATGTAAGGCCTTTGAATAAGACAAAAGGCTGCCTCATCGCTAACTTTGCAACAGTGCCTTCTGAAACGAAATTACAGATTACGGTTAAAATATAAAAAAAAGCCACCAATCCTGCCGGATACGGTGGCTTAAATACAGAATTAATTAATTTATTTCAGTATGTTATCACACATCAGCTGAAGTGTATTGATAAACCTTGCTGCATGAAAACCATCACAGACTGCATGATGAACCTGTACAGAAACAGGTAATAGTACGCGGTCACCTTCCTGCTGAAACTTTGCCATTGTAAAAACCGGGGAAAAATAATCATCATTTCCGGTGATATTCAGATTAAATCCGTCAAAACTCACCCAGGGTAACGATGATATATTCAGGTGATTCTCCGGTAAATTTCCCTGCGGAAACAACCTGGTATCATGCTGATATTCTGCTGTTACCGCGTTATAACCCGCCATAAACTCACTGAGATCCGGAAAATAACGGCAGGACAGTGCGGAGAATGTTTCGGTTTCTTTATGAAAGACAGTAAAGACCGGGTCTGACTGTTCCCAGTAAATCAGTTCATTATCTTTCATTGCCATCCGGAACTCCGGAAACTGATTAACAGCCCGGGAGATCAGGTAAATCATCAGCGGATAAAACTTATAACCGGTTTTCGCCAGTGCAGTACGCAAAGCGGTAATATCGAGTTTGGTGGTCAGGCTGAATCCGCATTTAATCTGCTGACGATAAAGGGCAAAATGTTCCCTGCGATTCCAGGTATTCAGGTCAATCCGGGTAAAATTCATGGTTATTCCTTCTGATTAATAGTGAAAAATATTAATAATCAGAAGGCAGTCTGGTTGTCTCAATGGGTAACATTCCGTCCTCCGTAAGCTGTCTGGTATTCAGTAATAATACCCGATACGGGCTTAATCTGTATTAAGCCCGGTTTTATTTATTCCGGCCACTCATCCGCAAATACATAGCGGATCAGTTCTGCGGATTCACGGGGCGGTGCTCTCAGCACATCCGCCATTAAATCAATTTCCATCTGACAGGTTTGCAGCTTGTCTTCCGCCAGCACATACGGATCATCCGTCAGGAAACTATCGCCGTATTTATCCACCGACCCCTGTATTTGTGCCGAAAATAATGACTGAATTTCATCAGCGGAATAATGCGCAACCGGAGCCCCTTCACCGGCTGAATTCACCAGATCCAGCAACGCTCTGTTACCGATAATAAAGTCACGGTACCCGGCGGAAGCCTTTTTCATATCCGGCGGGCCAGACACTTCCGGATGCAGCACACGAAAGCAGAAGTCACCGGAGGTATCCTGCGCCAGTGCTTTCTGCAAAAATTCCAGCCGCATTTTCCCGTAATTAATCACCGCGTCATCCCCCGCGAGATAAAGCAGTTTTTTAATATTTTCGGTGGCCCACTGTTGCAGGCGCATATAGTACTCTAAACAGGGCACTGTTGCAAATAGTCGGTGGTGATAAACTTATCATCCCCTTTTGCTGATGGAGCTGCACATGAACCCATTCAAAGGCCGGCATTTTCAGCGTGACATCATTCTGTGGGCCGTACGCTGGTACTGCAAATACGGCATCAGTTACCGTGAGCTGCAGGAGATGCTGGCTGAACGCGGAGTGAATGTCGATCACTCCACGATTTACCGCTGGGTTCAGCGTTATGCGCCTGAAATGGAAAAACGGCTGCGCTGGTACTGGCGTAACCCTTCCGATCTTTGCCCGTGGCACATGGATGAAACCTACGTGAAGGTCAATGGCCGCTGGGCGTATCTGTACCGGGCCGTCGACAGCCGGGGCCGCACTGTCGATTTTTATCTCTCCTCCCGTCGTAACAGCAAAGCTGCATACCGGTTTCTGGGTAAAATCCTCAACAACGTGAAGAAGTGGCAGATCCCGCGATTCATCAACACGGATAAAGCGCCCGCCTATGGTCGCGCGCTTGCTCTGCTCAAACGCGAAGGCCGGTGCCCGTCTGACGTTGAACACCGACAGATTAAGTACCGGAACAACGTGATTGAATGCGATCATGGCAAACTGAAACGGATAATCGGCGCCACGCTGGGATTTAAATCCATGAAGACGGCTTACGCCACCATCAAAGGTATTGAGGTGATGCGTGCACTACGCAAAGGCCAGGCCTCAGCATTTTATTATGGTGATCCCCTGGGCGAAATGCGCCTGGTAAGCAGAGTTTTTGAAATGTAAGGCCTTTGAATAAGACAAAAGGCTGCCTCATCGCTAACTTTGCAACAGTGCCGGTAAATCCATGCTGGCCCTGCAACTGGCCGCACAGATTGCAGGCGGGCCGGATCTGCTGGAGGTGGGCGAACTGCCCACCGGCCCGGTGATCTACCTGCCCGCCGAAGACCCGCCCACCGCCATTCATCACCGCCTGCACGCCCTTGGGGCGCACCTCAGCGCCGAGGAACGGCAAGCCGTGGCTGACGGCCTGCTGATCCAGCCGCTGATCGGCAGCCTGCCCAACATCATGGCCCCGGAGTGGTTCGACGGCCTCAAGCGCGCCGCCGAGGGCCGCCGCCTGATGGTGCTGGACACGCTGCGCCGGTTCCACATCGAGGAAGAAAACGCCAGCGGCCCCATGGCCCAGGTCATCGGTCGCATGGAGGCCATCGCCGCCGATACCGGGTGCTCTATCGTGTTCCTGCACCATGCCAGCAAGGGCGCGGCCATGATGGGCGCAGGCGACCAGCAGCAGGCCAGCCGGGGCAGCTCGGTACTGGTCGATAACATCCGCTGGCAGTCCTACCTGTCGAGCATGACCAGCGCCGAGGCCGAGGAATGGGGTGTGGACGACGACCAGCGCCGGTTCTTCGTCCGCTTCGGTGTGAGCAAGGCCAACTATGGCGCACCGTTCGCTGATCGGTGGTTCAGGCGGCATGACGGCGGGGTGCTCAAGCCCGCCGTGCTGGAGAGGCAGCGCAAGAGCAAGGGGGTGCCCCGTGGTGAAGCCTAAGAACAAGCACAGCCTCAGCCACGTCCGGCACGACCCGGCGCACTGTCTGGCCCCCGGCCTGTTCCGTGCCCTCAAGCGGGGCGAGCGCAAGCGCAGCAAGCTGGACGTGACGTATGACTACGGCGACGGCAAGCGGATCGAGTTCAGCGGCCCGGAGCCGCTGGGCGCTGATGATCTGCGCATCCTGCAAGGGCTGGTGGCCATGGCTGGGCCTAATGGCCTAGTGCTTGGCCCGGAACCCAAGACCGAAGGCGGACGGCAGCTCCGGCTGTTCCTGGAACCCAAGTGGGAGGCCGTCACCGCTGATGCCATGGTGGTCAAAGGTAGCTATCGGGCGCTGGCAAAGGAAATCGGGGCAGAGGTCGATAGTGGTGGGGCGCTCAAGCACATACAGGACTGCATCGAGCGCCTTTGGAAGGTATCCATCATCGCCCAGAATGGCCGCAAGCGGCAGGGGTTTCGGCTGCTGTCGGAGTACGCCAGCGACGAG
Source organism: Klebsiella huaxiensis (assembly GCF_003261575.2). Taxonomy (GTDB): domain Bacteria; phylum Pseudomonadota; class Gammaproteobacteria; order Enterobacterales; family Enterobacteriaceae; genus Klebsiella; species Klebsiella huaxiensis. The sequence continues at coordinate 4,506,092 of NZ_CP036175.1, forward strand.
GCGGACGGGCGCCTGTACGTGGCCCTGAACCCCTTGATCGCGCAGGCCGTCATGGGTGGCGGCCAGCATGTGCGCATCAGCATGGACGAGGTGCGGGCGCTGGACAGCGAAACCGCCCGCCTGCTGCACCAGCGGCTGTGTGGCTGGATCGACCCCGGCAAAACCGGCAAGGCTTCCATAGATACCTTGTGCGGCTATGTCTGGCCGTCAGAGGCCAGTGGTTCGACCATGCGCAAGCGCCGCCAGCGGGTGCGCGAGGCGTTGCCGGAGCTGGTCGCGCTGGGCTGGACGGTAACCGAGTTCGCGGCGGGCAAGTACGACATCACCCGGCCCAAGGCGGCAGGCTGACCCCCCCCACTCTATTGTAAACAAGACATTTTTATCTTTTATATTCAATGGCTTATTTTCCTGCTAATTGGTAATACCATGAAAAATACCATGCTCAGAAAAGGCTTAACAATATTTTGAAAAATTGCCTACTGAGCGCTGCCGCACAGCTCCATAGGCCGCTTTCCTGGCTTTGCTTCCAGATGTATGCTATTCTGCTCCTGCAGCTAATGGATCACCGCAAACAGGTTACTCGCCTGGGGATTCCCTTTCGACCCGAGCATCCGTATGAGACTCATGCTCGATTATTATTATTATAGAAGCCCCCATGAATAAATCGCTCATCATTTTCGGCATCGTCAACATAACCTCGGACAGTTTCTCCGATGGAGGCCGGTATCTGGCGCCAGACGCAGCCATTGCGCAGGCGCGTAAGCTGATGGCCGAGGGGGCAGATGTGATCGACCTCGGTCCGGCATCCAGCAACCCCGACGCCGCGCCTGTTTCGTCCGACACAGAAATCGAGCGTATCGCGCCGGTGCTGGACGCGCTCAAGGCAGATGGCATTCCCGTCTCGCTCGACAGTTATCAACCCGCGACGCAAGCCTATGCCTTGTCGCGTGGTGTGGCCTATCTCAATGATATTCGCGGTTTTCCAGACGCTGCGTTCTATCCGCAATTGGCGAAATCATCTGCCAAACTCGTCGTTATGCATTCGGTGCAAGACGGGCAGGCAGATCGGCGCGAGGCACCCGCTGGCGACATCATGGATCACATTGCGGCGTTCTTTGACGCGCGCATCGCGGCGCTGACGGGTGCCGGTATCAAACGCAACCGCCTTGTCCTTGATCCCGGCATGGGGTTTTTTCTGGGGGCTGCTCCCGAAACCTCGCTCTCGGTGCTGGCGCGGTTCGATGAATTGCGGCTGCGCTTCGATTTGCCGGTGCTTCTGTCTGTTTCGCGCAAATCCTTTCTGCGCGCGCTCACAGGCCGTGGTCCGGGGGATGTCGGGGCCGCGACACTCGCTGCAGAGCTTGCCGCCGCCGCAGGTGGAGCTGACTTCATCCGCACACACGAGCCGCGCCCCTTGCGCGACGGGCTGGCGGTATTGGCGGCGCTAAAAGAAACCGCAAGAATTCGTTAACTGCACATTCGGGATATTTCTCTATATTCGCGCTTCATCAGAAAACTGAAGGAACCTCCATTGAATCGAACTAATATTTTTTTTGGTGAATCGCATTCTGACTGGTTGCCTGTCAGAGGCGGAGAATCTGGTGATTTTGTTTTTCGACGTGGTGACGGGCATGCCTTCGCGAAAATCGCACCTGCTTCCCGCCGCGGTGAGCTCGCTGGAGAGCGTGACCGCCTCATTTGGCTCAAAGGTCGAGGTGTGGCTTGCCCCGAGGTCATCAACTGGCAGGAGGAACAGGAGGGTGCATGCTTGGTGATAACGGCAATTCCGGGAGTACCGGCGGCTGATCTGTCTGGAGCGGATTTGCTCAAAGCGTGGCCGTCAATGGGGCAGCAACTTGGCGCTGTTCACAGCCTATCGGTTGATCAATGTCCGTTTGAGCGCAGGCTGTCGCGAATGTTCGGACGCGCCGTTGATGTGGTGTCCCGCAATGCCGTCAATCCCGACTTCTTACCGGACGAGGACAAGAGTACGCCGCAGCTCGATCTTTTGGCTCGTGTCGAACGAGAGCTACCGGTGCGGCTCGACCAAGAGCGCACCGATATGGTTGTTTGCCATGGTGATCCCTGCATGCCGAACTTCATGGTGGACCCTAAAACTCTTCAATGCACGGGTCTGATCGACCTTGGGCGGCTCGGAACAGCAGATCGCTATGCCGATTTGGCACTCATGATTGCTAACGCCGAAGAGAACTGGGCAGCGCCAGATGAAGCAGAGCGCGCCTTCGCTGTCCTATTCAATGTATTGGGGATCGAAGCCCCCGACCGCGAACGCCTTGCCTTCTATCTGCGATTGGACCCTCTGACTTGGGGTTGATGTTCATGCCGCCTGTTTTTCCTGCTCATTGGCACGTTTCGCAACCTGTTCTCATTGCGGACACCTTTTCCAGCCTCGTTTGGAAAGTTTCATTGCCAGACGGGACTCCTGCAATCGTCAAGGGATTGAAACCTATAGAAGACATTGCTGATGAACTGCGCGGGGCCGACTATCTGGTATGGCGGAATGGGAGGGGAGCAGTCCGGTTGCTCGGTCGTGAGAACAATCTGATGTTGCTCGAATATGCCGGGGAGCGAATGCTCTCTCACATCGTTGCCGAGCACGGCGACTACCAGGCGACCGAAATTGCAGCGGAACTAATGGCGAAGCTGTATGCCGCATCTGAGGAACCCCTGCCTTCTGCCCTTCTCCCGATCCGGGATCGCTTTGCAGCTTTGTTTCAGCGGGCGCGCGATGATCAAAACGCAGGTTGTCAAACTGACTACGTCCACGCGGCGATTATAGCCGATCAAATGATGAGCAATGCCTCGGAACTGCGTGGGCTACATGGCGATCTGCATCATGAAAACATCATGTTCTCCAGTCGCGGCTGGCTGGTGATAGATCCCGTCGGTCTGGTCGGTGAAGTGGGCTTTGGCGCCGCCAATATGTTCTACGATCCGGCTGACAGAGACGACCTTTGTCTCGATCCTAGACGCATTGCACAGATGGCGGACGCATTCTCTCGTGCGCTGGACGTCGATCCGCGTCGCCTGCTCGACCAGGCGTACGCTTATGGGTGCCTTTCCGCAGCTTGGAACGCGGATGGAGAAGAGGAGCAACGCGATCTAGCTATCGCGGCCGCGATCAAGCAGGTGCGACAGACGTCATACTAGATATCAAGGGCACTGTTGCAAAGTTAGCGATGAGGCAGCCTTTTGTCTTATTCAAAGGCCTTACATTTCAAAAACTCTGCTTACCAGGCGCATTTCGCCCAGGGGATCACCATAATAAAATGCTGAGGCCTGGCCTTTGCGTAGTGCACGCATCACCTCAATACCTTTGATGGTGGCGTAAGCCGTCTTCATGGATTTAAATCCCAGCGTGGCGCCGATTATCCGTTTCAGTTTGCCATGATCGCATTCAATCACGTTGTTCCGGTACTTAATCTGTCGGTGTTCAACGTCAGACGGGCACCGGCCTTCGCGTTTGAGCAGAGCAAGCGCGCGACCATAGGCGGGCGCTTTATCCGTGTTGATGAATCGCGGGATCTGCCACTTCTTCACGTTGTTGAGGATTTTACCCAGAAACCGGTATGCAGCTTTGCTGTTACGACGGGAGGAGAGATAAAAATCGACAGTGCGGCCCCGGCTGTCGACGGCCCGGTACAGATACGCCCAGCGGCCATTGACCTTCACGTAGGTTTCATCCATGTGCCACGGGCAAAGATCGGAAGGGTTACGCCAGTACCAGCGCAGCCGTTTTTCCATTTCAGGCGCATAACGCTGAACCCAGCGGTAAATCGTGGAGTGATCGACATTCACTCCGCGTTCAGCCAGCATCTCCTGCAGCTCACGGTAACTGATGCCGTATTTGCAGTACCAGCGTACGGCCCACAGAATGATGTCACGCTGAAAATGCCGGCCTTTGAATGGGTTCATGTGCAGCTCCATCAGCAAAAGGGGATGATAAGTTTATCACCACCGACTATTTGCAACAGTGCCATATCAAGCGACTTCTCCTATCCCCTGGGAACACATCAATCTCACCGGAGAATATCGCTGGCCAAAGCCTTAGCGTAGGATTCCGCCCCTTCCCGCAAACGACCCCAAACAGGAAACGCAGCTGAAACGGGAAGCTCAACACCCACTGACGCATGGGTTGTTCAGGCAGTACTTCATCAACCAGCAAGGCGGCACTTTCGGCCATCCGCCGCGCCCCACAGCTCGGGCAGAAACCGCGACGCTTACAGCTGAAAGCGACCAGGTGCTCGGCGTGGCAAGACTCGCAGCGAACCCGTAGAAAGCCATGCTCCAGCCGCCCGCATTGGAGAAATTCTTCAAATTCCCGTTGCACATAGCCCGGCAATTCCTTTCCCTGCTCTGCCATAAGGGGTCTGACGCTCAGTGGAACGAAAACTCACGTTAAGGGATTTTGGTCATGAGATTATCAAAAAGGATCTTCACCTAGATCCTTTTAAATTAAAAATGAAGTTTTAAATCAATCTAAAGTATATATGAGTAAACTTGGTCTGACAGTTACCAATGCTTAATCAGTGAGGCACCTATCTCAGCGATCTGTCTATTTCGTTCATCCATAGTTGCCTGACTCCCCGTCGTGTAGATAACTACGATACGGGAGGGCTTACCATCTGGCCCCAGTGCTGCAATGATACCGCGAGACCCACGCTCACCGGCTCCAGATTTATCAGCAATAAACCAGCCAGCCGGAAGGGCCGAGCGCAGAAGTGGTCCTGCAACTTTATCCGCCTCCATCCAGTCTATTAATTGTTGCCGGGAAGCTAGAGTAAGTAGTTCGCCAGTTAATAGTTTGCGCAACGTTGTTGCCATTGCTGCAGGCATCGTGGTGTCACGCTCGTCGTTTGGTATGGCTTCATTCAGCTCCGGTTCCCAACGATCAAGGCGAGTTACATGATCCCCCATGTTGTGCAAAAAAGCGGTTAGCTCCTTCGGTCCTCCGATCGTTGTCAGAAGTAAGTTGGCAGCAGTGTTATCACTCATGGTTATGGCAGCACTGCATAATTCTCTTACTGTCATGCCATCCGTAAGATGCTTTTCTGTGACTGGTGAGTACTCAACCAAGTCATTCTGAGAATAGTGTATGCGGCGACCGAGTTGCTCTTGCCCGGCGTCAACACGGGATAATACCGCACCACATAGCAGAACTTTAAAAGTGCTCATCATTGGAAAACGTTCTTCGGGGCGAAAACTCTCAAGGATCTTACCGCTGTTGAGATCCAGTTCGATGTAACCCACTCGTGCACCCAACTGATCTTCAGCATCTTTTACTTTCACCAGCGTTTCTGGGTGAGCAAAAACAGGAAGGCAAAATGCCGCAAAAAAGGGAATAAGGGCGACACGAAAATGTTGAATACTCATACTCTTCCTTTTTCAATATTATTGAAGCATTTACCAGGGTTATTGTCTCATGAGCGGATACATATTTGAATGTATTTAGAAAAATAAACAAATAGGGGTTCCGCGCACATTTCCCCGAAAAGTGCCACCTGACGTCTAAGAAACCATTATTATCATGACATTAACCTATAAAAATAGGCGTATCACGAGGCCTGTGGGAGGAAAATAAAGTGTCATCCTAACTACAGGACCCTGCAACGTAGCAATTCCTGCAAAAATCCATTTAAAACAATGACTTATTTCAATTCTGCCATCTGCAAGCGTTTTGTGGGGATGGAGGCCGGAATCATTAAAGTATCATCCTAATTTTCGCTCAACCTTGGAAAATGCTGAGAATCGTAAAAATAAAGTTTCATCCTTTCCGCTACTAGTTCAAGGCTTTCTTCCGGCCGCCGGCAACAACGCTGCTTGGCTGAGGCGATCCACTTGCGCTACCGCTCACTGATCAGATCGAACTTGAACTCGACGAGCAGCCAACCATCAGGCCGAGCGTGATCGCCAAAAAAAACGGATCATGCGAAATCCTTCGTTGAGTTTGGCGCGGGTTTTAGCAAATCAGCTGGCCCGCGATCCGGTTGAGAGTGATCCGAAGCGGTCCTTGACGACCGGCACAAATCGGCCGATTCTGTTGAAAAAGTAGCTTTAGCGGCAGCCTGCCGATCAGGTGTGCCTGCTGTCGAAGTGGCTGCAAGCCACTTCAAGTTGCCTTCCGGCGTTTCACTGAGCGTCCTTGCTCAGGTTTAAGGGTTAATTTGAGGGTTTCTGCTCGTAGCAGGCATACCTATCCCGTCAGCGGTGGCCCTTGAGGCAAAAGCTTGGCCATGCGGCGCAGGTTCTGCACCATCGCAGCCAAGGTGAATTCGTCAGTGGCACCCGTTAGGCCACGCAGTCGTAAACGGTCGAGTTTCATGATCCGTTTGAGGTGGGCGAAAAGCATCTCCACCTTCTTTCGTTCGCAGCGAGAGACGAGGTACTCCGGTGTCTTGGCGATGCGTCGAGCCACGTCGCGGGCAGCCTCATGGATGCTGCGGACGATCTTCCGATTCGGCGTGTTGGGGCAGCATTTCGCTTTCAACGGGCAGGTGGCGCAGTCGGTTTGGCTGGAGCGGTAAATGACGGTTTTGGCCTTAGTTACCCGCGACCTTTGCTGGGTGAAGGCGCGCCATTCACTGCGTAGCGGTTTGCCGGCTGGGCAGCGATATTCATTGGCGTCCTGACTCCAGTGAAAGTCGTTACTGGAGAGGCTGTCGTCCTTGCGCTCGGTCTTGTCCCACACCGGCACATGCGGTTCGATGTCCTTTTCTTCGACCATCCAGGCCAGCATCGGGGCGGTGCCATAAGCGGTATCGCCGATAAGGCGTTCCGGTGTGAGATCGAACTGCGCCTCGACACGCTCGACCATCGTCCTAGTCGAATCGACTTCGGCGGTACGGTGCGCCGGGGTAGCTTCCACGTCCATGATCACACCGTGCTCAGTGTCGATCAGGTAATTCGTGGAGTAGGCAAAAAAGGCCGGGCCACCTGGCGCTGCTGTCCAACGGGACTGAGGATCAGTGAGCGAAATTTTCTTGGGAAGAGCCTCAGCCAGCGCCTCTTCATCAAGGGCTTCGAGGTACTCGCGCACTGCGCGGCTGCTGAGCTTTGGATCGTTCCAATCGACCTCATCTCCCGCCACCCCACGTTGCCGGCTGGCATCCGCCTTAATGATGCTGGCGTCGACGGCGAAACCTTCACCCTTGACTAGGCCGGCTGCCATGCAGCGCCGCAGCACCTCATTGAATAACCAGCGGAATAGATCGCTGTCACGAAAACGCCCATGGCGATTCTTCGAGAAGGTCGAGTGATTGGGGACTTCGTCTTCCAGACCCAACCGGCAGAACCAGCGATAGGCCAGGTTCAGGTGCACCTCTTCGCACAATCGCCGCTCGGAACGAATGCCATAGCAGTAGCCGACGACCAGCATGCGCACCATCAACTCCGGGTCAATCGAGGGACGCCCGATGGGGCTATAGAAATCTGCCAGGTAGGCACGTAGATCACTGAGATCCAAGCACTGGTCGATGCTGCGCAGGAGATGTTGGGCCGGGACGTGATCTTCCAGATTGAACGAGTAGAACAGGCGCTGCTGTCCTCCCGGTAACTGTCCCATCATGCTGTTCGCCCCCACGCTCGCTGACAAAGCAATTTTGCCAACGGCATGGGGAGGCCGCTACTTTTTCAACAGAATCGGCCGCACACAGCCATTCGGCTCAACAGAACCCTGCCTTTACCCCACCAAACTCCGGAAACTCGCCCGGTAGTCCGTCGGCTTGAGATGCACATGTTGGCTGAGGTCGCCGGGTAGCGTGAACAGGCGCGGACCGTCCCGAAACTGGAACACGCGATACAGATGGAATTGATCGCCCGCCTCCTTGGAGAATTCGAGTTCGTTGTGGCTGACCAAGAAAGACGAGCCTACCCCGCCATTGGTGGTTTTCACCTCGATGAAGCGCTCATGGGCGTCCTCTTCGAACGACAGGATGTCGAACCCCGCACCGTCTCCCTGGGTGTCGGACACCCAATCCAGCCGCTGAAAAAGCTCTGGGTGGCCGAGCTCGGTCAGGCGTTGCTGTTCGTAGCCAATCACCCACTGCTCCCCTGCCCGGCCCAGCTTGCGGTTGGCTTCATCGCGAGCGGCATAATCGAACTTTCGCGGTAGGCGTTGCCGTAGAGATGCCGGGGTACGCACAAGCACTTCACGGGCGGGTGGTTCTACCAAAGCCGCTCGGTAGGTTTTGTCACCCGGAAGTTTTACCTCCTCCAGGGCATCGACAAGAGCGCCGACCGTCTGCTGATGTTCCAGAACGTAGGCGTGTACGGATTTACGCAGCAGCAGTTGGCTGTTGCCGCGTGGCTTGTAGCCGTTGATATAGGGCAGGCCCAGGGCATCGAGTACGGCGCTAATGTTCTGGTGCTTGAGCTCGACTGAAGACTTGCTGCGACCGTTCAGCAGTTGGCGCAGTGCCTGGTTGTGCTCGGACTTGTGGTACGGCTCCCCAGCCGCCTCGGCACGCAGCATGTCGAAATAGTCTTCGACCGTGGCCAGGACCTCTTCTTCGGACCAGTCTTCGCCGATGCGAATGATGCGAAACCCGAGCCGCGTCAGCGCCGGAACGACGGTCGTCTCGCCACCGGAGAAGCTGTCAGCAGTGAGCGGGCCCTGCTCGGGAAATTGCTTGCCGAAGGCCACACCGGCGATGGCCTTGGAATCGCAATCGGTGCCGGTCTTCGGATCACGTACCAGGAAGTCGCGGGACTTGCCGTAGCCGTGGCGCGCCAGGAATTTCGTGCGGCCCAGTTGCACGAACTCATCGATGGCAGCCTGCACGGCGGCGGGGCTTCGAAGCTGGGAGAGTTGAGACACAGGGTCCTTCCTTACTGTCATGGTGTGCCGGGAACCGCCGAGCCACGAGATTATGAGTAGCCCCTGAACAGAAACGTCACGATAAAAGCCGTGAACGCCACCAGGCCCATTAAATCCCTTGCGTATTTGCAGCCCGTGCTGTCCAAACCTGTACCAGGTCCGATCAACACGCTCCAACCATTGAGGTACGAAAACACCGCCTGACCGAACAAAAAATGCGTGATAGCCGCCGCAGCCATGACGCCGGAATCGTCAGACAGGCTGTAGCTGTTGACCATTGCCCTGTACGCCTGCATCTGAAATGGCTATTGCCCTGATGGGAGCCGGCTTTTCAGCCACCGACACCAGCGATGCCGTCAATATTCTTTACCCGATAACCATGACCGTACAAGCTAACAAGGCCTGGCAAGCCAGCGGACTTAAAAAGTCTTTTTTTCTACCATCCCACAAAAAAGTTCGTGGTGGAGAAAAGATAAGCTATGCAAGGCTTTAGGAGACGTGGTTTTTCAGGATGACGAAGAACGATTCGGCGCTAGGTGCAACATAGGTGCATCGCACGAGCGCTAGGAACGGCGAAAAAAGGCGGACGTGGCGAAATCGGTAGACGCAGCAGACTTTAAAATTGGAGTGCCCGCGGGGAAATCCGCGGAGTAGAACCGCTCAAAGTCGGGGAACGCTAACGGGCAATACCCTAAGCCAATCCCGAGCCAAGCCCCTTCGGGGGAAGGTGTAGAGACTGGACGGGCGGCGCCTAAAGCCTTCGGGCAATGGCGAAGGGACAGTCCAGACCACGAACGTCATCAGACGGCGGCGAAAGTCGAGGTGGTACGAAAATCTGCTTCTCTGTGAGAGTACGGGTTCGAGTCCCGTCGTCCGCACCACAAAGCCAAACATCCCTGCGATGATCGACCTCTGGGCGTTTGGTCGTGAGCCCGCCACCCTCGCGCTACGCTTTGCGCAGGCGTCGAAGGCGATCAGGTGCGCCCATCGATTCCGTCGAGCACCATCGCTGCGAGTTCATCGCTGGTGTGTGCACCACTATCGAGAACACGGGTTGTGCATGGAAGCCGTTCCCTTGCGGCCAAGCATCGGGCGACATTCGCTAATCGCCACTCTCGAATCTCCGCATTTCGATTCGGGTCAGGATGCATGGTCTGGTTCGCGATCCGGTGACGCAATAGGTCCTCGTTGAGCGTCAGAAAGATGTGCAGCAGCTGATCGTCGATCCGCCTTACCCCGTCGAGTATCTCAGTCAGATAGTCCGGGTGCACGAGCGTCATTGGGATGATGATGTCCTGCGAGTAATTCCTTCGAATCTCCCTGACCGCCGCGATCGTAAGTCCCCTCCACAAGGGGAGATCCTGATAGTCTCCGCTCGCTGGCATGGGGACCGTTTCTTTCACCACGAACCCGATTTCCTCGGGGTCAAAGATCAGCGATTTGGAACGCCGATCGCGCAGCCGCTTAGCGAGCGTCGTCTTTCCGGCGCCGAAAGGTCCGTTGATCCAGATTATCATTGTCGACGGCCTCTAACCTGAAGGCTCGCAAGAGCGCTCGACGGCCTCGTGCGGAGGCACGATCGGAGTGGTTCCGAAATGCTTCTCAAGATAGGTGACGCCGAACGTCACGATGTCCTGCGCGTCGAACAGGTAGCACTGAGCAAAGCCCACGACACCTTCTCGATGGCGACCGAGCTTCACGTAAGCATTTGCTATAGTTTCAACCGCATCCGGCTTTCCTTCGATAGCAAAGCAATCGAGAATGCCGTTTGAATCGTAATCCGATGCCGTTTTCCAGGCGACTTCACCGTCTCTTCCAAGCATCGGCATCTCATACGTCACCCACCGTTTGTTGGGGATATCGGCAACCGCCTCGGCGTAGTGCAATGCGGTAACGGAGTTTAGCGGCGCACCCAACAGCAGGGCCTTCCCGCCAAGGCGAACGAACCGCTCGACGGGCGATCCTTCCCCCAAGGCGTGACCGAGTTCGTGAGGCTCCGTCAGCGTTTCAGCCAGCGGACCAACCGCGACCATCGATGCATCGGGGTGCGCGCTGCGCCGCGCGCCGGGGGCTTGAACCAGAAATTGATTCAGCAGGCCGAACCCACGGTAAGTCCCGGCTGTTGCGGGATCGAACGGCAGCCAGGTACGGCGGGCTTCGTCATCCAGCCGAGCGCCATTCAGAGTCTCCTCGTAGGGTGATCGGTCCCACGACGCGTATCCCATCACAGTGCCAGTCGGCCCAACCGCGGAGCGTAACGCGGCAACGACCGTCTCCGCTCCTCCTTCGACCGGACCAATCGCTTTAAGTGAGGCATGCACCATCAAGAGGTCACCGGTTTGGACTCCGAGTTTTTGAAGCGCCTCCGTTATTGCCTTCCGCGTATGCATCGCGATATCTCCTCTAAACTGCAAAAAATGAAGTTTTAAATCAATCTAAAGTATATATGAGTAAACGGCACTGTTGCAAATAGTCGGTGGTGATAAACTTATCATCCCCTTTTGCTGATGGAGCTGCACATGAACCCATTCAAAGGCCGGCATTTTCAGCGTGACATCATTCTGTGGGCCGTACGCTGGTACTGCAAATACGGCATCAGTTACCGTGAGCTGCAGGAGATGCTGGCTGAACGCGGAGTGAATGTCGATCACTCCACGATTTACCGCTGGGTTCAGCGTTATGCGCCTGAAATGGAAAAACGGCTGCGCTGGTACTGGCGTAACCCTTCCGATCTTTGCCCGTGGCACATGGATGAAACCTACGTGAAGGTCAATGGCCGCTGGGCGTATCTGTACCGGGCCGTCGACAGCCGGGGCCGCACTGTCGATTTTTATCTCTCCTCCCGTCGTAACAGCAAAGCTGCATACCGGTTTCTGGGTAAAATCCTCAACAACGTGAAGAAGTGGCAGATCCCGCGATTCATCAACACGGATAAAGCGCCCGCCTATGGTCGCGCGCTTGCTCTGCTCAAACGCGAAGGCCGGTGCCCGTCTGACGTTGAACACCGACAGATTAAGTACCGGAACAACGTGATTGAATGCGATCATGGCAAACTGAAACGGATAATCGGCGCCACGCTGGGATTTAAATCCATGAAGACGGCTTACGCCACCATCAAAGGTATTGAGGTGATGCGTGCACTACGCAAAGGCCAGGCCTCAGCATTTTATTATGGTGATCCCCTGGGCGAAATGCGCCTGGTAAGCAGAGTTTTTGAAATGTAAGGCCTTTGAATAAGACAAAAGGCTGCCTCATCGCTAACTTTGCAACAGTGCCATTCGAAGTCATGCGAGCCCTGCGCAAAGGACAGGCTCGCCCCTGGTGCCTGCAGCCCGGCATCAGGGGCGAGGTGCGCCTTGTGGAGAGAGCTTTTGGCATTGGGCCCTCGGCGCTGACGGAGGCCATGGGCATGCTCAACCACCATTTCGCAGCAGCCGCCTGATCGGCGCAGAGCGACAGCCTACCTCTGACTGCCGCCAATCTTTGCAACAGAGCCCTTCGAATCCCTTGATCGTGGCATAGGCCGTGGGGATCGATTTGAAACCGCGCACCGGCTTGATCAGTATCTTGAGCTTTCCGTGATCGGCCTCGATCACGTTATTGAGATACTTCACCTGCCGGTGGGCCGTCTCCCGGTCCAGCTTTCCTTCGCGCTTCAATTCGGTGATCGCTGCACCATAGCTCGGCGCTTTGTCGGTATTGAGCGTGGCAGGCTTTTCCCAGTGCTTCAGGCCTCGCAGGGCCTTGCCCAGGAACCGCTTCGCTGCCTTGGCGCTGCGGGTCGGCGACAGGTAGAAATCGATCGTGTCGCCCCGCTTGTCGACTGCCCGGTACAGGTAGGTCCACTTGCCCCGCACCTTGACGTAGGTTTCATCCAGGCGCCAGCTCGGATCAAAGCCACGCCGCCAGAACCAGCGCAGCCGCTTCTCCATCTCCGGGGCGTAGCACTGGACCCAGCGATAGATCGTCGTATGGTCGACCGAAATGCCGCGTTCCGCCAGCATTTCCTCAAGGTCGCGATAGCTGATCGGATAGCGACAATACCAGCGCACCGCCCACAGGATCACATCACCCTGGAAATGGCGCCACTTGAAATCCGTCATCGTTCCGTCCGTCCAATCTCCGCCAAGCATGCTCAAGCTTCACGATTTTTGCAACAGAGCCCACACGAGTATTGAGCATAGTCGAGATTGGTGCAGATCACTTCTGATATTGAACTGTCAGGAGCTGGCTGCACAACAGCCATTACGCCCAATCAACTGGTGCAGTCGTCTTCTGAAAATGACATTTGGTATCTCTCATAAACGGATGTTTTTGAGAGAACTATCTTCGGCCTTCACACGCACGAAAGGCGGCGAAGCTCCGCCGTTAATCCGTCCGCCGGAGATCTCGCCCAGGCAGGCTGAAGGCCGAGCAAGCCTGACAGGCCCGAAAAGCCCGGCACGGGCGTCGGCGGCGATGACGGCGGCGGCATTATCCAGGGTTGATGATGGAAGTGGAGGATATCGACAACCTCTCGCGCAACCAAGACATCGCGGTCGGACTGCAAGTGATCTTGAAGCCACGGGCCCGTCCCACCCCGACATGGACCTCGATGCCCGAACGGACGTTAGATTTCGAGTTCTAGGCGTTCTGCGATGAAGGTTGGATCCCAGCCGGGATTGAAAGTGTCGACGTGGGTGAATCCGAGCCGCTCGTATAGGCCACGCAGGTTCGGGTGGCAGTCGAGCCGCAGCTTGGCGCACCCCTGCGTTCGCGCGGCATGGCGGCAAGCCTCGATCAGCGCGGAGCTGACACCCCGGCCCGCATGTGTCCGTCGCACCGCGAGCTTGTGCAGATATGCGGCCTCCCCCTTGAGGGCGTCGGGCCAGAACTCGGGATCCTCGGCCGACAAGGTGCAACAGCCGACGATGCCGTCGCTGCAACTCGCGACTAGGAGCTCGGATCTCAGGACGAAGGTCTCCGCGAATGTCCGGTCGATCCGCGCGACGTCCCAGGCGGGCGTTCCCTTGGCGGACATCCACGCCGCAGCGTCGTGCATCAGCCGCACAACCTCGTCGATATCACCCGAGCAGGCGACCCGAACGTTCGGAGGCTCCTCGCTGTCCATTCGCTCCCCTGGCGCGGTATGAACCGCCGCCTCATAGTGCAGTTTGATCCTGACGAGCCCAGCATGTCTGCGCCCACCTTCGCGGAACCTGACCAGGGTCCGCTAGCGGGCGGCCGGAAGGTGAATGCTAGGCATGATCTAACCCTCGGTCTCTGGCGTCGCGACTGCGAAATTTCGCGAGGGTTTCCGAGAAGGTGATTGCGCTTCGCAGATCTCCAGGCGCGTGGGTGCGGACGTAGTCAGCGCCATTGCCGATCGCGTGAAGTTCCGCCGCAAGGCTCGCTGGACCCAGATCCTTTACAGGAAGGCCAACGGTGGCGCCCAAGAAGGATTTCCGCGACACCGAGACCAATAGCGGAAGCCCCAACGCCGACTTCAGCTTTTGAAGGTTCGACAGCACGTGCAGCGATGTTTCCGGTGCGGGGCTCAAGAAAAATCCCATCCCCGGATCGAGGATGAGCCGGTCGGCAGCGACCCCGCTCCGTCGCAAGGCGGAAACCCGCGCCTCGAAGAACCGCACAATCTCGTCGAGCGCGTCTTCGGGTCGAAGGTGACCGGTGCGGGTGGCGATGCCATCCCGCTGCGCTGAGTGCATAACCACCAGCCTGCAGTCCGCCTCAGCAATATCGGGATAGAGCGCAGGGTCAGGAAATCCTTGGATATCGTTCAGGTAGCCCACGCCGCGCTTGAGCGCATAGCGCTGGGTTTCCGGTTGGAAGCTGTCGATTGAAACACGGTGCATCTGATCGGACAGGGCGTCTAAGAGCGGCGCAATACGTCTGATCTCATCGGCCGGCGATACAGGCCTCGCGTCCGGATGGCTGGCGGCCGGTCCGACATCCACGACGTCTGATCCGACTCGCAGCATTTCGATCGCCGCGGTGACAGCGCCGGCGGGGTCTAGCCGCCGGCTCTCATCGAAGAAGGAGTCCTCGGTGAGATTCAGAATGCCGAACACCGTCACCATGGCGTCGGCCTCCGCAGCGACTTCCACGATGGGGATCGGGCGAGCAAAAAGGCAGCAATTATGAGCCCCATACCTACAAAGCCCCACGCATCAAGCTTTTGCCCATGAAGCAACCAGGCAATGGCTGTAATTATGACGACGCCGAGTCCCGACCAGACTGCATAAGCAACACCGACAGGGATGGATTTCAGAACCAGAGAAAGAAAATAAAATGCGATGCCATAACCGATTATGACAACGGCGGAAGGGGCAAGCTTAGTAAAGCCCTCGCTAGATTTTAATGCGGATGTTGCGATTACTTCGCCAACTATTGCGATAACAAGAAAAAGCCAGCCTTTCATGATATATCTCCCAATTTGTGTAGGGCTTATTATGCACGGCTTACAGCAGGCAAAATTTAACCAGAAAAAAGCCGCTGAATTACTGGGGCTGACTTACCATCAGCTTCGCGCTTTGCTGAAAAAACACCAGATTTAACGCACATTTGCAGATGTCATATTGGCGGATTTGACGCATAACCCCATCAGGGTTTACCATGACGCCATTACTGTATAAAAAAACAGGTACAAATATGGCTCTGGCACTCGTTGGCGAAAAAATTGACAGAAACCGTTTCACCGGTGAGAAAATTGAAAATAGTACATTTTTTAACTGTGATTTTTCAGGTGCCGACCTGAGCGGCACTGAATTTATCGGCTGTCAGTTCTATGATCGTGAAAGCCAGAAAGGGTGCAATTTTAGTCGTGCGATGCTGAAAGATGCCATTTTTAAAAGCTGTGATTTATCCATGGCGGATTTTCGCAATGCCAGTGCGCTGGGCATTGAAATTCGCCACTGCCGCGCACAAGGCGCAGATTTCCGCGGCGCAAGCTTTATGAATATGATCACCACGCGCACCTGGTTTTGTAGCGCATATATCACGAATACCAATCTAAGCTACGCCAATTTTTCGAAAGTCGTGTTGGAAAAGTGTGAGCTGTGGGAAAACCGTTGGATGGGTGCCCAGGTACTGGGCGCGACGTTCAGTGGTTCAGATCTCTCCGGCGGCGAGTTTTCGACTTTCGACTGGCGAGCAGCGAACTTCACACATTGCGATCTGACCAATTCGGAGTTGGGTGACTTAGATATTCGGGGCGTTGATTTACAAGGCGTTAAGCTGGACAACTACCAGGCGTCGTTGCTCATGGAGCGGCTTGGCATCGCGGTGATTGGTTAGCATTCACGGAGCGGTAAGTACCGCTCCCGCCCTTATACAATAGTGTCCGCCCTTGCCTTAAAAGTCACTTTCGACGCACAGAGCGTAAACGTTAGAGGGTTCCGGTCCCCCCATCAGAACACCAGACCTGACCAGACGTATAGCTGTTCTCCCGAGCGGCCAGGGTGACATAAAGCGGCGCGATTTCCACCGGTTGACCAGGGCGTCCCAGCGGCGCATTTGCCCCAAATTTCTCCACCTTTTCCTGCGGTTGACCACCACAGCACTGCAGTACAGTCCAGTATGGACCCGGCGCGACGGCATTGACACGGATCCCTTTCGGGGCCAGCTGTTTCGCCAGCGATTTAGTAAATGCCACGATAGCTGCTTTAGTCTGAGCATAATCAAGCAAGATTTCACTTGGCTCATAAGCCTGTACGGAGGAGGTATTAATTATCACGCTGTCTGGTGAAAGATGGGGTATGGCCGCTTTGGTGATCCAAAACATAGCGTAAACATTGGTTTTGAATGTTGCGTCGAAGTCTTCTGTGGTGAGTTCCTCAATTGACTCACAAAATTGCTGACGACCCGCATTATTGACGAGGATATCCAACCCTCCCAGTCCTTTTACCGCCTGTGTTACCAGATGACCGCAAAAAGCCTCATCACGGATATCGCCGGGGATGGCCAAAACATTTCTGCCTGCTTTTTTTATCAGATCGACCACTTCACGCGCATCGTCTTCTTCTTCAGGTAAATAGTTAATCGCAACATCAGCGCCTTCACGAGCATAGGCAATAGCAACAGCACGACCAATCCCTGAATCCCCACCGGTAATTAATACCTTGCGCCCATTCAGGCGACCGCTTCCCTGATAGCTGTCTTCTCCATGATCGGGGCGCGGTTGCATTTTCCCCGCCAGCCCGGGAAAGGGCTGCTGCTGCTGTTGAAAAGGCGGCGCCGGAAAACGCGCAGAATTGGTTTTATTGATGGTCTTTTTTTCCTTGTTTAAGCCAGCCATTCAATTACCTCTCATTATTTATCACAAAGACTAATAATCGTAGACCAAAATGAATGGTATGACCTATATTATCCAGCTACACTTAATTTTCTCGGAATATTACCCTCCCTACTTTCCTCTACCGTTGCGCTTATATCCCCACCAACGTTAGATTTAATTTAAAAAATATTATTTGAGACTTATCCAGTTCGCAGTGTTAATAAATAGCAACCACACTTAACATCTCAATCTGGGGTATAGGAAGTATAAACCACCTTTTTGCTCCTCATCCGAAGTATCTTACCTGAAATTCCCTCACTCGTTTACCGCTCAAGCCCCAATTTTAACTGCCGGTCCAGCCTAAACCGCTCTAATAAGGTTCGATTTGGCGGTAAAATCTCTAGCCTGATAGCTCGAGAGATACAAACTGCCCCACCGCCCCGTTTAAAAGTTGGCAGTGTTGAGCAGTGTTGGATTTGGGGTCGTCAGTCAAAGAGACGACTCTGTGATGGATCGAACAGGCTGGGAGTCAGTGGCGGCGCTCGTTCTGGTGGCAGCTCACGCTGCTTGGCGGCATTCGCCTTGGCTGTTTTCTGTTTCAGATGCTTGAGAATCTGCTCAATGACCTTCGGATCTTCGATGCTGGCAATCACTTTGACGTGACCGCCGCAGTGTTCGCAGACTTCAATATCAATATTGAAGACTCGCTTGAGGCGTTGCATCCAGGTCATGGCGCGGTGGCGCTCTGCAGGACTCTTGTCACGCCAGTTAGTATCGAGACCTTCCGATTTGTCGGGCTTCTTGCCCCGCTTGGCGGGTGTTACTTGAACTCGGTGTTTGCTGTTCGGTGCAAAGACGCCGTGGAAGCGTGTGAGGTTGACTCGCGGCTTAGGTACCAACGCAGCGAGTTTGGCGATGAAGTCCAGCGGCTCGAAGATCACATGGGTGGTGCCATTGCGGTACGGAGTTTTGAGCTCGTAACGCACCTGCCCATTGGCGGTTAATGCCAGACGTTTTTCTGAAACCGCTGGCCGACTAATGTAGCGACACAAGCGCTCAAGCTTATCCCGCTGATGCGCTTCGGCCATCACACCGGCGTGTAGCGAGAAACCAGCATGGTTGGCTACTCGACTGCTTGAGTCGGCTTTATCCTCACGCCCTGGCAAGGTTTGCAGGGTGAAGACTTTGCGCCCTTGCTGGGGGCCGACGGCAATGCGATACGTAACCGAAGCACCATGTAATTGAGTCAGCGTATCGTCTTCGCCCTCTTCCAGTGTCAACCACGTATTCTCGGCATCACGCTCCAAAATCCCACGCTTTTCCATGCAGCGAGCGATGCGATGGCTGAGGGTGTGAGCGAGCGTATTCAGCTCATCGTAAGTGGGTGCCTTGACACGATGGAAGCGTTGCTTGCCATAGTCATCTTCGGCATAGACACCATCGAGAAACAGCATGTGGTAGTGGACATTGAGATTTAGCGCGGAGCCAAAGCGTTGGATAAGAGTCACTGAGCCAGTTTGTGCAGAGGCTTTGGTGTAACCGGCTTTTTTGATCAGATGAGTTGAGAGTGTACGATAGACGATACTCAAGACCTGGCCCATCAGCTGGGGATGGCGAGCCAGCAAAAAGCGTAGCTGGAAAGGAAAGCTGAGCACCCACTGGCGAATGGGCTCCTTGGGGAAGACTTCGTCTATCAGCAGCGCCGCACTCTCGGCCATCCGGCGGGCACCGCAGCTAGGGCAAAAGCCGCGTCGTTTACAGCTGAAGGCGACCAGACGCTCGTGATGACAATCCTCGCAGCGAACCCGCATGAAACCATACTCCAGACGGCCACATTGGAGGAGGTCGTTGAATTCTTGTTGGATGTAGCGAGGCAGGTGTTGACCTTGGGCTTCGAGTGAGGCTTTGAAGGCTGGGTAGTGCTGCTCAACCAGCTGGTAGAGCAGCGTCTGGTCGGGTTGGTGGCGTTCGTAACCGTTTGTTTGAGTGGGCGATTGACTCGCCGTGGCGTTCCTTGCCAGCGACATGGGTATCCTCCGCTGATACTGTGGTTATGTACAGTATCAGCGGCTTGCGTTCAGACGTCCAGTCTGGCCCTAGACATCGCTAAATGCTTAACCCGCAATAGCCCTCACGAGTTGTTATCAGCCACTACCGGTTGAGCGAGAAGGTTTTGGGTTCAGGGTGCTATTGCTCCACCAATCACAATACTGAAGCCCCAACTGTTATCAGTTGGGGCTTTTTCTTGTCTGTTTGCGGCGGTTGCGTTTTATCGGTAGTCGTCGAGCTCTGCACCATCCCACATAAGAGCTTAACGGTGCGATCTTCAACGCCATCACACAAAACTTTCTTTTTCACGCACAGTCAACTTATTGGATGTTTTATTAACAACCCAAAAGGAGATATTTAGCGGGCGGCCGGAAGGTGAATGCTAGGCATGATCTAACCCTCGGTCTCTGGCGTCGCGACTGCGAAATTTCGCGAGGGTTTCCGAGAAGGTGATTGCGCTTCGCAGATCTCCAGGCGCGTGGGTGCGGACGTAGTCAGCGCCATTGCCGATCGCGTGAAGTTCCGCCGCAAGGCTCGCTGGACCCAGATCCTTTACAGGAAGGCCAACGGTGGCGCCCAAGAAGGATTTCCGCGACACCGAGACCAATAGCGGAAGCCCCAACGCCGACTTCAGCTTTTGAAGGTTCGACAGCACGTGCAGCGATGTTTCCGGTGCGGGGCTCAAGAAAAATCCCATCCCCGGATCGAGGATGAGCCGGTCGGCAGCGACCCCGCTCCGTCGCAAGGCGGAAACCCGCGCCTCGAAGAACCGCACAATCTCGTCGAGCGCGTCTTCGGGTCGAAGGTGACCGGTGCGGGTGGCGATGCCATCCCGCTGCGCTGAGTGCATAACCACCAGCCTGCAGTCCGCCTCAGCAATATCGGGATAGAGCGCAGGGTCAGGAAATCCTTGGATATCGTTCAGGTAGCCCACGCCGCGCTTGAGCGCATAGCGCTGGGTTTCCGGTTGGAAGCTGTCGATTGAAACACGGTGCATCTGATCGGACAGGGCGTCTAAGAGCGGCGCAATACGTCTGATCTCATCGGCCGGCGATACAGGCCTCGCGTCCGGATGGCTGGCGGCCGGTCCGACATCCACGACGTCTGATCCGACTCGCAGCATTTCGATCGCCGCGGTGACAGCGCCGGCGGGGTCTAGCCGCCGGCTCTCATCGAAGAAGGAGTCCTCGGTGAGATTCAGAATGCCGAACACCGTCACCATGGCGTCGGCCTCCGCAGCGACTTCCACGATGGGGATCGGGCGAGCAAAAAGGCAGCAATTATGAGCCCCATACCTACAAAGCCCCACGCATCAAGCTTTTGCCCATGAAGCAACCAGGCAATGGCTGTAATTATGACGACGCCGAGTCCCGACCAGACTGCATAAGCAACACCGACAGGGATGGATTTCAGAACCAGAGAAAGAAAATAAAATGCGATGCCATAACCGATTATGACAACGGCGGAAGGGGCAAGCTTAGTAAAGCCCTCGCTAGATTTTAATGCGGATGTTGCGATTACTTCGCCAACTATTGCGATAACAAGAAAAAGCCAGCCTTTCATGATATATCTCCCAATTTGTGTAGGGCTTATTATGCACGCTTAAAAATAATAAAAGCAGACTTGACCTGATAGTTTGGCTGTGAGCAATTATGTGCTTAGTGCATCTAACGCCTGAATTAAGCTGCGCCGCGAAGCGGCGTCGGCTTGAATGAACTGTTAGACATCATTGGCGTGGAGCCGAGCAGACTGGCGGCTTCGTGCTTCACAAAGTAAATGAACGCAGTCAACTGATCAGCGCGTGAGGCCAAGCAATCCATCCCTTGTCCAAGGTAAGCCTGCTGGGCTTCAAGCAGCACGGGCTGATGTTGGACGGGCAGGCGTTCCATTACCCAGTTGGCAGCTACATCCTTCGGCGCGATCTTGCCGGTTGCTGCGCTGTACCAAATGCGAGACAAAGTAAGCACTACATTCCGCTCGTCGCCTGCCCAATCCGGTTGTGAGTTCCATAGTTTCAAGGTGTCGGCCAGTGCTTTGAATAGATCGCTTTCCGGGACTGAGTTGAAGAAATCTTCCGCGGCCGAACCTGCCAAGGCAAGGCTGTGTTGCCTTGCTTTAGTTAGCAGAATAGCCAGATCAACATCGGTTGTCGCGGGCTCGAAGATGCCCGCAAGAATGTCCTTGCGCTGCCACTCCCCGAATTGCAGTTCCCGTCTGGCTGGATAACGCCAAGGAACAACATCGCCGTACACGACGATGGTAACTTCCAAGGCACGGAGAGCTTCACTTTGGCCGGGAGAAGCGGAAACTTCCAGGAAATCTACGAACAGAGCCTGCCGCACAGTCTCATCGAGCTGTGCAGTCACAGTAACCAGCAAATCAATATCACTGCATGGCTTCAGGCCACCGTCGAGTGCAGAGCCGTACAAATGCACGGCCAGCAACGTCGATCCCAGATGATGCTCGATGACGTTGAGTGCCTGTGATAGCTGTACCGAAATCTCGGCGGGCACTGCGTTGCTCATGATGTCTAACTCCCAATTTGTGTAGGGCTTATTATGCACGCTTAAAAATAATAAAAGCAGACTTGACCTGATAGTTTGGCTGTGAGCAATTATGTGCTTAGTGCATCTAACGCCGCTAAGCAGCGGCACATTTTGCGTTTTGAGCGCAGCGAAGCAAAATGTGTCCGATGGCTTGGATGGTTAACCCCTTTGCCAGATTTGATAGCGATAATTTATATTTGAATGAAATTCCTGCTCGAACACCACATTGAACTCTTTGGGGATTTCCGGAAAGAAAACATTGCCCTCTGGCTCGGAATCTATTGTCGAGATATGTAGCGTGTCGGCATGGGCGATCAGACTCTTGTAGATCTCTCCACCACCAGAAACAACAACATGGTTCGTAAGAGTCTTTAGCTCCCTCATTGCTGCTTCTATAGATGGAAACACAACCACATCATCGTTAGTAGCTACCGATCCTGAGCGGCTGACAACTGCATACTTTCTATTTGGGAGAGCCCCCATTGCCTCAAATGTTTTACGGCCGACTAAGAGCCATTGATTGTAAGTTATTGCTTTAAAAAGCAGCTGCTCACCTTTAGCGTTCCACGGGATATCCGAGCCGCAGCCAATAACCCCATTTCTTGCTTTTGCAGCCATTAGTGATATTTTCACGATACTCCTTTGGGTTAACGCCGCCATAAACGGCGACAGGGTGGCGCGCCTATTGCGCATAAAATGGCGAAGCCATGCGCAACAGGCGCGGAATCTCTGGCGTCCGGTTTGATGGCTTTGTTATGCAAAGGACTAGTCTTCAATGACGTGTAAACCACGGCGCTTTAAGTCCTCCAACGAATCCAACATTCCCCTTATTAATTCAACAGGATGCCCCTCCCAGTCTTCAACAACGCCAACAATTCTCAAGGGTTCGCAGGTTCTATAGGACTGTGTTGGATTACCGGGAAATCTTTTGTTCGTAAGATTCGGATCGTCTTCGAACGGTCCTGTTGGCTCAACTATGTATATGTAGCCGCGACCCTCGAGGCCAGACAGTGACATAGCAAGTTCAGCTCCCCAAACTGCTGGCTCCATCAAGGCTGAAAAGTAGATGTGCTTAAGAATACGACCGTCCTCGAAATGAGAGATGAACCCTGTGGTTAGCAAGTCACCAATCGCCAAATTGGCTTTGGTTCCATGATAGAACGGTCCTTGCACCTGCTTGTAATTATCATGAGAGATGGGAATCCAATCTTTTACCATTTTAAGACCCTTAATTGTTGGGATTTGGCTGCATAACTTTGTTTTAGGGCGACTGCCCTGCTGCGTAACATCGTTGCTGCTCCATAACATCAAACATCGACCCACGGCGTAACGCGCTTGCTGCTTGGATGCCCGAGGCATAGACTGTACAAAAAAACAGTCATAACAAGCCATGAAAACCGCCACTGCGCCGTTACCACCGCTGCGTTCGGTCAAGGTTCTGGACCAGTTGCGTGAGCGCATACGCTACTTGCATTACAGCTTACGAACCGAACAGGCTTATGTCCACTGGGTTCGTGCCTTCATCCGTTTCCACGGTGTGCGTCACCCGGCAACCTTGGGCAGCAGCGAAGTCGAGGCATTTCTGTCCTGGCTGGCGAACGAGCGCAAGGTTTCGGTCTCCACGCATCGTCAGGCATTGGCGGCCTTGCTGTTCTTCTACGGCAAGGTGCTGTGCACGGATCTGCCCTGGCTTCAGGAGATCGGAAGACCTCGGCCGTCGCGGCGCTTGCCGGTGGTGCTGACCCCGGATGAAGTGGTTCGCATCCTCGGTTTTCTGGAAGGCGAGCATCGTTTGTTCGCCCAGCTTCTGTATGGAACGGGCATGCGGATCAGTGAGGGTTTGCAACTGCGGGTCAAGGATCTGGATTTCGATCACGGCACGATCATCGTGCGGGAGGGCAAGGGCTCCAAGGATCGGGCCTTGATGTTACCCGAGAGCTTGGCACCCAGCCTGCGCGAGCAGCTGTCGCGTGCACGGGCATGGTGGCTGAAGGACCAGGCCGAGGGCCGCAGCGGCGTTGCGCTTCCCGACGCCCTTGAGCGGAAGTATCCGCGCGCCGGGCATTCCTGGCCGTGGTTCTGGGTTTTTGCGCAGCACACGCATTCGACCGATCCACGGAGCGGTGTCGTGCGTCGCCATCACATGTATGACCAGACCTTTCAGCGCGCCTTCAAACGTGCCGTAGAACAAGCAGGCATCACGAAGCCCGCCACACCGCACACCCTCCGCCACTCGTTCGCGACGGCCTTGCTCCGCAGCGGTTACGACATTCGAACCGTGCAGGATCTGCTCGGCCATTCCGACGTCTCTACGACGATGATTTACACGCATGTGCTGAAAGTTGGCGGTGCCGGAGTGCGCTCACCGCTTGATGCGCTGCCGCCCCTCACTAGTGAGAGGTAGGGCAGCGCAAGTCAATCCTGGCGGATTCACTACCCCTGCGCGAAGGCCATCGGTGCCGCATCGAACGGCCGGTTGCGGAAAGTCCTCCCTGCGTCCGCTGATGGCCGGCAGCAGCCCGTCGTTGCCTGATGGATCCAACCCCTCCGCTGCTATAGTGCAGTCGGCTTCTGACGTTCAGTGCAGCCGTCTTCTGAAAACGACACCATGTGCAAACGATGTCAGAATAGAGTTAAATTTCCTATTGATTGACATATTCCGTCAAAGGTAATAGATTTCATCCTGACACTTTTGCCTTTGGAGGCATCTTGCAAGGTCAACGCATCGGCTATGTCCGCGTCAGCAGCTTCGACCAGAACCCGGAACGGCAATTGGAGGGTGTTCAGGTGGCGCGGGTGTTCACCGACAAGGCTTCTGGCAAGGACACCCAGCGTCCCGAGCTGGAAAGGCTGCTGGCCTTCGTCCGCGAGGGCGACACCGTGGTGGTGCATAGCATGGACAGGCTGGCACGCAACCTTGATGACCTGCGCCGCATCGTCCAAGGGCTGACACAACGGGGCGTGCGCATGGAGTTCGTCAAAGAAGGGCTGAAGTTCACCGGCGAGGACTCACCGATGGCCAATCTGATGCTGTCGGTCATGGGAGCCTTCGCTGAGTTCGAGCGCGCCCTGATCCGCGAACGTCAGCGCGAGGGAATCGTGCTGGCCAAGCAGCGCGGTGCCTACCGGGGACGAAAGAAATCGCTGAACAGCGAACAAATTGCCGAGTTGAAACGGCGAGTTGCGGCAGGCGACCAAAAAACCTTGGTGGCCCGTGACTTCGGCATCAGCCGCGAAACCTTGTACCAGTACCTGCGGGAAGACTGACCATGCCACGCCGCTCAATCCTGTCCGCCACCGAGCGCGAAAGCCTGCTGGCACTGCCAGATGCCAAAGACGAACTGATACGGCACTACACGTTCAACGAAACCGACCTGTCGGTGATCCGTCAGCGTCGCGGCGCCGCGAATCGATTGGGCTTCGCTGTGCAGCTTTGCTACTTGCGATTCCCTGGCACCTTTTTGGGCGTCGATGAGCCTCCGTTTCCGCCCCTGTTGCGCATGGTGGCCGCGCAACTCAAGATGCCAGTGGAAAGTTGGAGCGAGTACGGCCAGCGCGAACAGACACGGCGGGAGCACTTGGTCGAGCTGCAAACGGTTTTTGGGTTCAAGCCCTTCACCATGAGCCACTATCGGCAAGCCGTGCATACATTGACCGAGCTGGCCTTGCAGACCGACAAAGGCATCGTGCTGGCGAGCGCACTTGTCGAGAATCTGCGGCGGCAGAGCATTATCCTGCCCGCCATGAATGCCATCGAGCGCGCAAGCGCCGAGGCCATCACCCGTGCCAACCGACGCATTTACGCGGCGCTGACCGATTCTTTGTTATCACCCCACCGTCAGCGCCTGGACGAACTTCTCAAGCGCAAGGACGGCAGTAAAGTGACGTGGCTGGCATGGCTGCGCCAGTCGCCTGCCAAACCGAACTCTCGCCACATGCTCGAACATATTGAGCGCCTGAAATCCTGGCAAGCACTTGATCTGCCCGCAGGCATCGAGCGGCAGGTTCACCAGAACCGCCTGCTCAAAATCGCTCGTGAAGGTGGCCATATGACGCCTGCTGATCTGGCAAAGTTCGAGGTGCAACGACGCTATGCCACGCTGGTAGCGCTGGCCATCGAAGGCATGGCCACCGTCACCGATGAAATCATCGACCTTCACGATCGCATCATCGGCAAGCTGTTCAACGCGGCCAAGAACAAGCATCAGCAGCAGTTCCAGGCTTCCGGCAAGGCGATCAACGACAAGGTGCGGATGTATGGGCGCATCGGTCAAGCGTTGATTGAGGCCAAGCAAAGCGGCAGCGATCCGTTCGCCGCCATCGAGGCCGTTATGCCCTGGGACACCTTCGCCGCCAGCGTCACCGAAGCGCAAACATTGGCGCGGCCTGCCGACTTTGATTTCCTGCACCACATCGGTGAAAGCTATGCCACGCTACGCCGCTACGCGCCGCAGTTCCTGGGCGTGCTCAAATTGCGGGCTGCGCCCGCCGCCAAGGGTGTGCTCGATGCCATCGACATGCTGCGCGGCATGAACAGCGACAGCGCGCGCAAGGTGCCCGCCGATGCGCCAACCGCATTCATCAAGCCGCGCTGGGCAAAGCTGGTTCTGACCGACGACGGCATCGACCGGCGTTACTACGAGTTATGCGCCCTGTCGGAGCTGAAGAACGCGCTGCGCTCCGGTGATGTCTGGGTGCAGGGTTCTCGCCAGTTCAAGGACTTCGACGAATACCTGGTGCCGGTCGAGAAGTTCGCCACTTTGAAGCTGGCCAGCGAATTGCCGCTGGCAGTGGCCACCGACTGCGACCAATACCTGCATGACCGGTTGGAATTGTTGGAGGCGCAACTCGCCACAGTCAACCGCATGGCTGCGGCCAACGACTTACCGGATGCCATCATCACCACCGCGTCAGGCCTGAAGATCACGCCGCTGGACGCGGCAGTACCAGACGCCGCGCAAGCCATGATCGACCAGACAGCTATGCTGCTGCCGCACCTCAAAATCACCGAGTTGCTGATGGAGGTCGATGAATGGACGGGCTTCACCCGCCACTTCACACACCTGAAGACCAGCGACACGGCCAAGGACAAAACCTTGCTGTTGACGACGATCCTGGCCGACGCGATCAACCTGGGTCTGACCAAAATGGCCGAGTCCTGCC
The DNA here is from genome assembly GCF_003261575.2 of Klebsiella huaxiensis. GTDB lineage: Bacteria > Pseudomonadota > Gammaproteobacteria > Enterobacterales > Enterobacteriaceae > Klebsiella > Klebsiella huaxiensis. The sequence goes on from NZ_CP036175.1 coordinate 4,532,958, forward strand.
CTGGCACCACCTACGCCAAGCTGTCTTGGCTGCAAGCCTGGCACATCCGCGATGAAACCTATTCGACGGCGCTGGCCGAGCTGGTGAATGCGCAGTTTCGGCAACCCTTCGCCGGCAACTGGGGTGACGGCACCACGTCATCGTCGGACGGCCAGAACTTCAGAACCGGCAGCAAAGCAGAAAGCACTGGTCATATCAACCCGAAGTATGGAAGCAGTCCAGGACGGACTTTCTACACCCATATCTCCGACCAGTACGCGCCCTTCAGTGCCAAGGTGGTCAACGTGGGCATTCGTGATTCAACTTACGTGCTTGATGGCCTGCTGTACCACGAGTCGGACTTGCGCATCGAGGAACACTACACCGACACGGCAGGCTTCACCGATCACGTGTTTGGCTTGATGCATTTGCTGGGATTTCGCTTCGCGCCGCGTATCCGTGACTTGGGCGAAACCAAGCTATTCATCCCCAAGGGCGATGCCGCCTATGACGCGCTCAAGCCGATGATTAGCAGCGACAGGCTGAACATCAAGCAAATACGCGCCCATTGGGATGAAATTCTGCGGCTGGCCACCTCCATCAAGCAAGGCACGGTAACGGCTTCGCTGATGCTGCGCAAACTCGGCAGCTACCCGCGCCAGAACGGCTTGGCCGTGGCGTTGCGCGAGCTGGGGCGCATCGAGCGCACGCTGTTCATTTTGGATTGGCTGCAAAGCGTGGAGCTGCGCCGCCGCGTCCATGCGGGGCTGAATAAGGGCGAGGCGCGCAACGCGCTGGCCAGGGCGGTCTTCTTCTACCGATTGGGTGAAATCCGCGACCGCAGTTTTGAGCAGCAGCGCTACCGGGCCAGCGGCCTCAATCTGGTGACGGCGGCCATCGTGTTGTGGAACACGGTATATCTGGAGCGTGCCACCAGTGCTTTGCGTGGCAACGGCACGGCGCTGGACGACACATTGTTGCAATATCTGTCGCCGCTGGGGTGGGAGCACATCAACCTGACCGGCGATTACCTATGGCGCAGCAGCGCCAAGGTCGGTGCGGGGAAGTTTAGGCCATTGCGACCGCTGCCACCGGCTTAGCGTGCTTTATTTAATGAGATGGTCACTCCCTCCTTCCCAGTACTATGCTGAGGACAGGCTTTCATTCGGAGAACCATCATGGAAAACATTGCGCTTATTGGTATCGATCTGGGTAAGAACTCTTTCCATATTCATTGTCAGGATCATCGTGGGAAGGCCGTTTACCGTAAAAAATTCACCCGACCAAAGCTAATCGAATTTCTGGCGACATGCCCGGCAACAACCATCGCGATGGAAGCCTGTGGCGGTTCTCACTTTATGGCACGCAAGCTGGCAGAGTTAGGGCATTTTCCAAAGCTGATATCACCGCAATTTGTCCGCCCATTCGTTAAAAGCAACAAAAATGACTTCGTTGATGCTGAAGCTATCTGTGAAGCAGCATCACGTCCATCTATGCGTTTCGTGCAGCCCAGAACCGAATCTCAGCAGGCAATGCGAGCTCTGCATCGTGTCCGTGAATCCCTGGTTCAGGATAAGGTGAAAACAACTAATCAGATGCATGCTTTTCTGCTGGAATTTGGTATCAGCGTTCCGCGAGGTGCTGCCGTTATTAGTTACATATAAGAGCCGTATCACGATAATCACGCCACAGGACACCTGTCATGGTCAGGAAGACAACGTTTACCCTTTCGCTCTGCGCCCTGCTCGCGGCAGCCACCCAGTCATATGCTTCTTCTGATATCGAAGATTGCTCATGGAGCGACGAGCTATGCCGGTTAAAAGGCGACCCAATCCTCACCCCTGAAAACGATTCTCGCGATAATCTGTTGCGCCTGCTGAGCGAAGCGAAATCTTTCGCCCTGCCTGTTCAGGCCATTCCCGTTGATGTCAGCCGTACCCGCGATGTTTACTTCGCCTGGCATCCTGAGTGGGATAGCGCGCCGCCGCCCCCCGCGCCGCCTGCGCAAAGCGAAGACGAAATATTTACCCGACAAATGGCGGCGCTGAATATCGATCCCGCACAGGTCATGGCAGCCGATTCGGCTGAACGGCTGGGAACATCCGACTATGAACTGGAAAACCGCTTTGTCAGCAACACTCTTGCTGCCGTCAGCCAGTTCAACGCCGCCCTGCTGGCCACCCCCTCTGTGACCCCGCAGCAGCGTCATGACCTGGCGCTGGCGCGGCTGAAACTGTTTTATGGCGCCAATATCACCGCAGTCGCTGATATCCTCAATAGCTTCCCGGCAGATGCGGACGCCGACTTATTCGCTTATTACCTTTCCGGCATCGCTCACTTCTATGGCGGCAATTACACCGCCGCGACCCAAGATTTCACCCTGTTGCTGGAAAGTAATCAACCCTGGCTGACCGAGACCGCGCAATATATGCTGATGCGCACGGCGCTCAACAAGAGTAGCCAGAACAGCGTTGGGCAGTACGGCGATTTTGATATCGCGCGGATCAATCGTGATGATGCCGCACAAGCGCAAAAAGAAGCACAAGCCTATTTGCAACGCTGGCCCGCAGGGCTTTATGCCGACTCCGCGCGCAACATGTTGCGCCGCATTAACTGGTATCTGCAGGCGTGGCCGCAGCTGGCCGAACTCTATGAGCAGGCCTTCCGGCAAACTGCCGACGCCGGGGAACTGCGTAGACTGGTGAGTGAATATGACAATGTCTTCGGCATGCCGTTCTACGCGCAGCCCGTTCTGGCAGCATTCCCGGACGCGCCGCAGGTCAGCTATGTCGAACTTCTCCGCGCCCTGCGCCTGAATGCTGACAATAAGCCGACCTTAACCCAGGCACAGCTTGACGCCAGCAAAGCAGAGTTTGAGAAGAGCGGAAATCTGCCGCTATGGCGCGACCTACAGCTGCAGCTGTGGGGCGCGACGGGCAACGATGCCGCCATCCTGCAGGCTGTCACGCCAGCGAAAACGCTACCGGCGAATGATATTCTCGCCTTCAGCGAACAGGTCCTCTACGGCGAAGCGCTAATGGGACAAAAACAGTGGCCCGCGGCGCGCGATTTTTGGCAGCAGCTGCTACAACTTAGCCAAAACCCCGAGCAACAGCAGTATACCCAAGCAAAACTGGCGGCAACACTGGTCTACAGCGGTAACGCGGCAGCTATTTTTGCCGCCGATAGCCCGGTGACCAATCTACGCTTTCGCTCCCGAGTGCTTAAAACCCAGGCCTCGCCAGAACTGCTACGCCAACAGGCAGCCAAAGGCCCCAATAATGAAGAACGTACTATCGCTCTGCATACGCTGCTGGTGCGGGATCTCACGGAAAGTCGTTTCAGCGACTGGCTGAACGACAAAAAGCTCGCCACCGCCTTTACCCAGCCAGTAATCAGCGAGGCCTTTAACGACGTCAATCTTAGCAGCTTCGACTGGAGTGGCGAGGCGACCGAAGCTGGTTATGCCTGCCGCAGCCTGGATGATACCGTCACCGTGCTCAGTAAAAACGCCGACGATGCCCATGCGCTTAACTGCCTGGGCGAGTTCTTTCGCACCACGCAGACGCATGTTGATCTGTGGAAAGACCAATCCGGCAACGATATGCTCGAGGCTGCCATCAACCGCCAGCAGCCTCAGGGACAGTACGATCGCCAAAGCTATTACCAGCAGATTATCACCTCGCCGAAAGCGGAGCCGGAAGATAAAAGCTATGCGCTCTATCGGGCGATTCTCTGTTACGCCCCCTCCGGTAGCAACGAATGCGGCGGCGAAGATGTCGAAAAACTACAGCGTAAGGGCTGGTTCACGCAGTTGAAAACGCAGTATCCGGGAAGCCCGTGGGCACAAAAACTCAAATATTACTGGTAATCGCGCTGCTATCCGGGCCAGCGCAGGCGGCAGAGCACGTTGATGCGCGCCAGCATTCTGCCTTCTGGCTGTGGTCTGGGGTGAAAGCCAGCAACGATCTGCAGAACGCGCAGACGGTGTATCTGCATCAAGGCGAGGTGCTGACGCGCGCGGGCGAGGTCATATTCCAGCGCCTCGGCTTGCCGGTCAGCCGCCTGACGTTTCCCGCAATCTGGCTTACCGTCCGGTTTACCACACTTGATGTACCACAGACGATTGTGCCGCGGATCGTACGCCTGATGCAGCGTTGGCGGGCGGCTGGCAATCAGGTGGTTGGTCTGCAGGTTGATTTTGACGCAGCCACATATCAGCTCGCCGACTACGCCCAGTTTTTGCAACAGCTACGCCAGCAGCTGCCGCCTGAGTTCGCGCTGGGGGTAACAGGCCTGCTGGACTGGGCCAAAACCGGCGATATTGCCACACTGAACGCACTTGCGGTTGATGAACTGGTAGTGCAAAGCTATCAAGGACGCCACACGGTGGCGAATTATCAGGACTATCTCCCCGCGCTCAGCCGGCTGCGTATTCCGTTCAAACTCGGGCTGGTACAAAACGGCAGTCGCGATCGGCAGGCGGAAATGCAGTTGAATGACTCCCCCTATTACCGCGGCACGGTGGTCTTTATGCTCAACCCGGCACGGCGTTAAGCCTGCGCCTTGCGATGACAGCAACCCGAGAGGTTATCGATTATCGGGCAATCCGCGCTGTCATCGCCGGGACAGGACTCCGCCAGCGCCAGCAACTGCGCGCGCATGCTTTGCAGCTCACTGATATGGCGTTCAATTTCCGCCACTTTTTCCAGCGTCCGGCGTTTAACGTCGGCGCTGTGCCGCGACGGATCGTTAAACAGAAATATCAGCTCGCGACACTCTTCCAGATTAAACCCCACCTGGCGGGCCTGTCGCAGCAAAGTCAGTTCATCCAGATGCTGCTGGCTGTAGCTACGATAGCCGTTCTCGCTACGCAGCGGAGGCGTCACCAGCCCCTTCTCTTCATAAAAACGAATCGCTTTACTGGTTAAGCCGGTTTTTTTCGCCACATCGCTAATATTCATGTTTCCTCCTGACGGAACAACCAACGGTGCTACGCCGTCATTCTAGCGCCAATCAGCATAAAAACTATAGCGGAGCCTGCTGGCATATCAGGGTGAAGGGAACAGACAGAATGCGAACATCGTTATTGTAATCATTGATATAGCGATAAATCATAGTGCCATCGGCCGGGAAAAATGTACTGGCGTCCATATAGTCGCCAATATGCGGGCACATAATGCTCCACGGGTTTCTGCCATTATAGGCAGGGCTACTATCGACAATGGTCTTCGCTACAAATGTCGCAGGGTTTAACGTGATATTTGCGCTTTGAGAATAGTAATGAATGTCATACACCAGCGAGTGACCATCAATAAAGATATCGCCTAAGTTAAGGCCTTTATTTTTATAAGAAGGAGCCGACTTTTGCCTGGCATCAGCTTCATTGCTCATTAATGAGCGCATAAAATTATTACTGGCCGTTTCCTGGTCAGTGACCGATGCAGGCGCGTTGACCACACTTTCGACCGCCGTTTTACTTACTTCACGGCCAATCACTCTAATCACCCCAATGACAATAAGCAGCACCACCAGGCCAAGGGTGAATTTGAAAATTCGCACAACCAGTCTTTTTCCAGCACTCACCACCGGCGCGCCTTTCTGTTTAACAAAATCTTTGCCTTTACCAAATATCTCTTCCGCTACGGTAAAAGCTTCGCTGGCTTTTGCCTGATAAGAGTAATCAGGATCCTGCTTGCGGCGCTGATTCATCCACTCATCTTTGCGCTTTTGTAACTGATACTCTTCTTCCCATTCCGCTTCCATCTTCTGCCAGAAATCGCGATAGGCACGCTCTTCCTGCTGGCGTTCACGCTGGCGATCGTGCTGTGTGAATGCGCTGTTTTCCCGATTCTCCTGCTGAGCAATCCACGCATCGTGCTGGGCGCGAAGTGCCGGATCGGCAAGCGTACGCCAGGCTTCATTTAATAGCTGGATGATTTTGGTTTTTTCATCTTTTAGTTCAGGCGGATGGCGATCCGGATGGTGAATAAAAATAAGGCGTTTATACGCTTTCTTAATCTCCTCCACCGACGCGGTGCGAGAAACTTTAAGATTATCATAATGAGTTTGCACTTCTCTTCTCCCGGGATACTGCGTGAAACACCTTCCCTTTTCCTCAATCAGGGTCGGCATCCGGCTCGCCCTGCAAAAATAAGCTCTTTCTGAAACCAAAAAACACAGAAGCCACGCACTCATATTTGAGCGTTCTAAAGTCAGCCTGGAGATAATTATCAGAGAGCAAGTCTTTCATTTTACGCCGCGCGCGCTTTTATCCGCTATTCCTTATTTAACGTGGGGGACGAACGATAAAAATCACCAGGATTAACGCTTGACCTTCCAGTTGCTGGAAGGTTTAAGCTTAAGCACAGTTGTTAAACCAAGGAGTCAAAACCATGTCTCATACTATTGACCTGGCGCTTGATGGCCTCTCCTGCGGCCACTGCGTTAAACGCGTGAAAGAAAGTCTGGAACAGCGTCCTGATGTTGAGCTGGCGGACGTTACCGTTACCGAAGCCCACGTCACGGGCAGCGCCAGCGCTGAATCGCTGATTGAAACCATCAAACAGGCCGGATACGGCGCGGAGCTCAGCCACCCAAAGGCTAAACCGCTGGCAGAATCATCAATCCCGTCGGAAGCGCTGACAGCGGCCACCTCTGAGCTTCCGGCAGCCCGTGACGAGGATGACAGCCAACAACTGTTAATCAACGGCATGAGCTGCGCCAGCTGCGTCTCCCGGGTACAAAACGCGCTTGCCGCGGTACCGGGCGTGTCGCAGGCGCGGGTCAACCTTGCGGAACGCACTGCGCTGGTGATGGGCAGCGCGTCCGCAGCAGAATTAGTGCAGGCGGTGGAAAAAGCAGGCTACGGCGCGGAGGCCATCGAAGATGATCTTGAACGTCGCGAGCGCCAGCAGGAGACCGCCGTCGCCACCATGAAACGCTTCCGCTGGCAGGCTATCGTCGCTCTGCTGATCGGTATCCCGGTGATGGGCTGGGGGATGATCGGCGACAACATGATGGTCAGCGCTGACAACCGTTCGCTATGGCTGGTTATCGGTCTTATCACTCTGGCGGTGATGGTATTTGCTGGCGGTCATTTCTACCGCAGCGCATGGAAAAGCCTGAAGAACGGCACCGCCACCATGGACACGCTGGTGGCGCTCGGTACCGGAGTCGCCTGGCTCTACTCGATGAGCGTCAACCTGTGGCCGCAGTGGTTCCCGATGGAAGCCCGCCACCTCTATTATGAAGCCAGCGCGATGATTATCGGCCTGATTAACCTCGGCCATATGCTGGAAGCCCGCGCGCGCCAGCGTTCTTCTAAAGCGCTGGAAAAATTGCTCGATTTAACCCCGCCGACTGCGCGTGTGGTCACCGATGAAGGCGAAAAAGATCTGCCGCTGGCGGAAGTTCAGGCTGGGATGACCCTGCGCCTGACCACCGGCGATCGCGTCCCGGTCGACGGCGTGATTAGCCAGGGAGAAGCGTGGTTTGATGAAGCCATGTTGACCGGTGAACCAATACCGCAGCAAAAAGGCAACGGTGACGCCGTTCACGCCGGGACCGTGGTGCAGGACGGCAGCGTGCTGTTTACCGCCAGCGCCGTCGGCAGCCAAACCACTCTGGCACGAATCATCCGTATGGTGCGCCAGGCACAAAGCAGCAAACCGGAAATTGGCCAACTGGCAGATAAAATCTCCGCCGTGTTCGTCCCGGCGGTGGTAGCGATTGCGCTGTTCAGCGCCGCGATCTGGTACTTCTTCGGCCCGGCACCGCAAATTGTTTATACCCTGGTGATCGCCACCACGGTGCTGATTATTGCCTGTCCTTGCGCACTGGGGCTGGCGACGCCGATGTCGATTATTTCCGGCGTGGGTCGCGCGGCTGAATATGGCGTGTTGGTTCGCGATGCCGATGCGCTGCAGCGCGCCAGCACGCTGGATACGCTGGTCTTTGATAAAACCGGCACCCTGACCGAAGGTAAGCCGCAGGTGGTAGCGATAAAAACCTTTGCCGCAATTGATGAAACAACCGCTCTGCGTCTGGCTGCGTCTCTGGAACAAGGCTCCAGCCACCCGTTGGCGCGAGCCATCCTTGATAAAGCCGCCGACGACCGACTGCCGACGGTCAATAACTTCCGTACTCTGCGCGGGCTGGGCGTCAGCGGAGAAGCCGAAGGTCATAACCTGCTGCTCGGCAATCAGGCGTTACTCAATGAGAACAATGTGCTGACCGCCGAAATAGAAAGCGAAATGACCGCCCAGGCTTCTCAAGGGGCAACGCCGGTGCTGCTGGCGGTGGATGGCCAGGCGGCGGCGCTATTCGCCATTCGCGATCCGCTGCGTGAAGATAGCGTGGCGGCACTCGCCAGACTGCATCGTCAGGGCTATCGGCTGGTGATGTTGACCGGAGATAACCCGACCACCGCCAATGCCATTGCCAAAGAAGCGGGTATTGATGAGGTAATTGCCGGGGTGCTACCGGACGGTAAAGCCGATGCCATTAAGCGTCTGCAAAGCCAGGGGCATCAGGTGGCGATGGTTGGCGACGGTATCAACGATGCGCCCGCGTTGGCGCAGGCCGATGTCGGTATCGCCATGGGCGGCGGCAGCGATGTCGCCATTGAAACGGCGGCTATCACCCTGATGCGCCATAGCCTGAACGGCGTCGCCGATGCGCTGGAAATTTCAAAAGCGACGTTGCGTAATATGAAGCAGAACCTGCTGGGAGCGTTTGTTTATAACTCACTGGGCATTCCGATTGCCGCGGGGATCCTCTGGCCGCTGACCGGTACCCTGCTTAACCCGGTAGTCGCCGGAGCGGCAATGGCGCTTTCCTCGATTACGGTCGTGAGCAATGCCAACCGTCTGCTGCGCTTTAAACCGAAATCATAGGTGGCGCTGAACCGGTAGCCCGATTGCGGTACAGCAATTTCCGTGCATTCCCCGGAGGCGGCGTTAACACGCCAGTCCGGGCTACCATCCCTGAGACAGCAGGGACCCCATCCCCCCGGTAAGCAATCGCGCCACCGGGGATCTTCCCTCAAACCGCGTTGAACTGTACCCTGATTTTCTATTCGTGCTCGCGACCTGGATGCGGGGCCGGATAATCGAAGTCAACTTTGATCGGCTCCGCGTAGCGGCTGTTCCATAGCTGACTGTAAAGCGCGTCCACGCGCTCTGCCATCGGCACGCTATTCAGCACCAGCTCAAGGTTGCGTGAGTTATCAAAATAGCCCCCGCTCCAGTTGCTGGTTCCCACCCACGCCGTCGAACCGTCGATAGTCATCAGCTTACTGTGCACCACCCTCGCAAACGGGATAAATCCCCGACTGGCGGGAGGAATGGTCACTACCTTTAGCTGAACGTTAGGCACCAGAGACAGGCTCTTTAACCAGAACACCTCCGGTTTTTTCAGATTCCAGCTGGCAACCATCAGTTCAACCTGCACGCCGCGCGCTGCCGCGCTGCGCAGAGCGTTATCAATGGGGGCATAGAAAGGTCGGTTTCCCTTCTCACCCCATGATAGCGGCGCGTAGTCCATCACCTGCACCCGGATCCGCGACTTCGCATTGGCCAGCAGACGCGGCAGTTCAACCTGCGAATCGATCACCCCGCTCGGGTTGTAATCGCGCGGGCTGGCAACCAGATAATTGCCCTGCGGGGCTGATTCCGGAGCCTGCCATGCCAGCTTCGGCACCGGTTTATTTTCTGCAAGCAGGGCCTGCGCCTGCCAGTCCTGATCGAAAATAGCCTGAATCTGCTGTACCGCTTGCGCATCGCTGATGCGCAGACCGGTTTCCTGAATCTGCTCCAGCGCACGCCAGTCAAAATTCTGGCTACCAACAAAAGCTTGTTTACCATCTACCAGCAAATACTTGGCGTGGACAATCCCGCCGGTCAGCCGATGGAACGGAATAATTCGCAGCTCCAGATTCGGGATCGTTTTCAGCGCCGCCAGCGTTTCCGGCGTCGACAGGCCAACGCCCTTCTCCTCCATCAGAAAACGAATTTTCACCCCGCGTTCACCGGCTGCCCGCAGATGATTCAGCACGCCGTCCAGCAGAGAGCCTTTTTCATTTGCCACGTAAAACTGCGCCAGATCGATATGACTGTGCGCCGCGTCAAACATCTGCTGCCAGACTTCGGCAGCATTACGCAAATCGTTATCCTGTAGCGTAGTTTCCTGCGGCGCGTTATACACCAGTTCATAACCCGGTATCGAAAACGCCGCCTGCGCGGGCAGGCTTAACAGCACCCAGGCGCTCGCGAACAGGCTCATCAGGCGGCCTCCCGGCCACCCGCATCGACGATAATCAGGCATAACGCTGCGCCTCACGACCATCCCAGCGATTTCTGCCCTGTTCCGGACGACTAGCCGGGCTACCGGCGCGGATCAGCAGTACCTTCAGCAGTTCGTTAATGCGTTCCATGCGGCTTTGCAGGTAGTTATTACCTACCAGGCACAGCAGCGCGATCGCGATCCCCAGGCCGGTGGCATACAACGCGGTGCCCATCCCGGCTGAAACCATACTGGCATCAGAGACGCCCGAGGCGGAGAGCGCCTTAAAGGTATCCATAATCCCCAGAATCGTACCCAGCAGGCCCAGCAGCGGCGCGGCGGTAACGACGGTTTCGAGCATCCATAGCCCGCGCGACATCTGCGGTTTACTCAGCAGGTACTGGGCGTCAATTAAGTCGCTCATTGCCTCCCGGTCTTCCGCCGTCTGTTTTTTCTCCAGCACCGGCAGAATAATGGTCAGCGGAAGGCTATTGCGCCCGGTCAGTGATTCCGGCAAGTCCGACACACGGCGGACCTCCGGCGTCAGCGCCTTCTCAAAGCGCTGAGCCTGACGCTGGGCCCATGAAAAATAGAGCCCGCGTTCCACCAGAATCACCACGGCGATCGCCAGCGCGGCATACATAACGTAGAAAATAATGTCGTGAATCAGGTTGGCATCCATCAAAGTGCCCTCCGGTTAATTAAAAGGTGGCTTCCAGCGAAACGCTAAAGGTGCGCTCTTCGCCGACGTTGTAATACGGGGTACTCGCTTTCACGCCGTCGTAAGGAGCAGCGTTAAAGGTCGTCGAGCGTACGGAGGTCAGGTACTGTTTATCGAACAGGTTATCGATACCAAAGCGCAAAGTGGCGCTTTTAACTATTTTTTTGTCCACCGGCAGATGAACGCCCGCGGCGACATCAAACACCGTGCGCCCGCCGATTTTTTCGTCGTTGGTCAAATCGCCATAGAACGAGCTAACGTATTTACCGCCGAAGCTCCCGTAATAGAGGCCATCGTCATAACCCAGCGATGCATTGAGCATGTTTTTCGGTACGTTAGGCACGGTTTTGCCTGCCGTTGGCAGCGGATGACCGCCGTTGCTGACAATGTCATCTTTTTGTTCGGAATGGGTATAGGTGTAAGAGGTGTAGTAGTTAAAGTTGTGCGGCAGCTTACCGCTCCACTCCAGCTCTACACCTTTACTTTCGACGCTGCCGATATTCATCATTTCGTAGTCGCCATCCGCATTGGTGGTCGAAATCTGACGGTCGGTATAGCGCATGTAGAAAAGCGTCGCGCTCAGCAGCATATCTTCACGCTGGAAACGCCAGCCCAGCTCGTGGTTCCAGCTCAGCTCCGGCTTGGTGTTGATTGAATCGCCGACGTTGTAGAGCACGTAGTTTGGCGGCGTACGCATGTTGCGGGTCAGGTTATAGAACAGCTGGTTTTCCATATCCGGCTTATAGCTAATGCTAAAGTTCGGCAGGAATTCATGGTAGGTCGCATTGCGTTTTTCCGGGGCGTTATACAGGCTGCCTTTGTTATCGCCTTTACGTTCGACGTACTGGTATGCCAGCCCGCCCACCAGCGTCCAGTCCGGCGTCACAAACCAGGTATCCTGAAGCCATACTTTTTGCGCCGGAGTGACGGTGTACTGGTTACGGCCCTGTACCGTGTTGCCGTTGGCGTCTTTCACCTGATCGGAGCCGCCCGGTTTACCGGAGACGTTCGCCGGATTGCCGTCATCCTGAATGCTGATAAACGGCTGGGTCTGCGACTGGCGCGCCCGTTCGTACCAGTAGCCGATATCCAGACTGTGCTCGTCGTTAATGTCCCACTTCAGCTTAGTGGTGACGCCCGGTCGCCAGGTCTGGGTCCACGAAGGTCGGTAGTAGGTATTGGAACTCAAATTGCTCAGGTCGTACTGCCCGGCTTTATCGGAGGTATTCGACAGCACCGACGCCGTTTGCCCGGTAAAGCTGCCACCGTTACCCCAGTAGTAATAGGGTTGAACGGTTAACGCGAGGTTGTCACGCAACTGCAATCGCTGTGAGAAAGAAAGCGTGAAGGTTTCAAACGGGTTGCGGTTGAGCTTGTAATATTTGCTCAACTGACCTTTGTTGTTATAGACCGGAGAGGTCGAGTAGTCCTGACGCGGGTCTTCATCAAACTGCGCTTTGCTTAGAGTGTTGTAGTTGCTGTTATCCTGGCGGTTGTACTTCATGATCAGGTTACTGCTGTTGCCGTTCCCGTCCTCATAAAGCGAGTTCATCTCGAACTTATCGGAATAGTTACGCCCTTCTCCGCGCCATTTTTTGGCTTCAGTGTGCGAGTAAGAGAGCCAGTTGCTGAAACCGTTGTACTCGCCGGTCTCCAGGCGGGCGAAAGTTTTGCTCAGATTATTGCTGCCCAGCGTTTGCTTAACGAAGCCGCCGAATTCTTTGGAGGGGCGCCTGGTAACAAGACCAATGTTACCGCCGCTGGATCCGATATGCGGGCCGTCAGCTTCGGAAGATCCCTGAGTAACAAAGATCTGCTCAAGGTTTTCCGCATCGCCCAACAGGTTCGGATAGACCGCGTAGTTGCCCGAATCGTTAATCGGGATGCCATCCATCGACAGGCCGATTTGATCGGAGTTCATCCCGCGCATGGTGTAATCGATACCGCTCAGGCCGCTGGCGTCATTACTGTTGACGTTCATACCCGGCGTATATTTCAGCATGTCGATGGCATTGCTGGCACCCGGCGCTTTATCCATCGCTTCTTTGGTCAGAGTGGAGCGTGCTTTGCTGCTGTCTTCCTGCACCATCAGACCGCCGCCGAGCGACTGTCCTTTGACGTTAATCTCCCCCACATCGCTACTTTCCGCCGCCAGCGAGGAACCCGATAACAATGCCGACACCACAGCTAATGCAATCCCAGAATAACGAAAATTCTTCATTTCTTTTCCTATAAAAAACAAATGATTAATTAGGCTTTATGGAGCCTGATAATTAAACGTCGCGGTAAATTTTTTGCTTCTTTGTCCGGCAAAAGCCTCTTCAGGAAAGGGCTTCAGCTGGCTAATACTTTGTAAAGAGCTCAGCGCAGCACGATTGAGCAGCATGCTCGGGGCCTTGCTGGCAATACCGGAAGCCAGCACTCTGCCGCTACGATCGACTTCCAGCCACACCTCAACGTTGCCCTGCGGACGTTCCAGCGAAGCCTGGCGGCCGCTCGGGTAGCGTTTGCGCTGCTCCAGCTCGCGTCGCAACATCTGCAGATAGCCATTTTCCACCGCCTGCGCGTTCACTTTCGGCGTCGGAGGAGAAGGCGGCGCGGCGGGTTTACTCACCACCGGGCTGCGCACGACGGCGGGCTGCGGCGCCACACGTTCCTGTGGCTTCGGCGCTTTCTCCTGAACCGGTTTTGGCTTCGGCTTAGGTTTTGGTTTAACAACTGGTTTGGCCTGGATAATGGGATCCGGAGCAGGAACAACAGGCTCAGCAATCGGCTCCGGCTCAGGTTGGGGTTCCGGCTGCGGCTCAGGTTGGGGTTCCGGCTGCGGCTCTGGCTGCGGCTCCGGGACAGGTTCTGGCTGCGGTGGCTCGGGTTCGGCCAGCGACAGTTCCATCACCGTATCGTCATAATGCGGCTTCACCTGCAGGACGGCCTGCTGGCTGACGAACAGCAAGCATCCGGCGATGACTATCGCGGGTAACCAGCTAACAACGTGACGTGAGCGATAAAGCAGATACATATCACTGCTTCCGTGTGGCGATGGAAATGGAGAAGAAACCGCCCTGACGCAAGGTATCCATCACTGCGACCAGGCGTTCCACCGCAACCTCTTTATCGCTGTTGACGATAATGGTGGTGGTTTGATTTTCCTGCTGTTGTTGCTTCAGGGTATTAACCAGCGCATCAAGCACCAGCGGCTGGCCATCAAGCTGCAGCCGATCGTCAGCGCCGAGGGTGATAATGGCTTTTTTCTGCGGCTTAAGCTGTTGAGCGCTGCTGGCCGATGGCAGCTGGGTTTTCAAGCCCAGAGCCGGGATCACATTCAGGCTAATCAGGACAAAGAAGACCAGTAAAAACATCATCACATCGATCATCGGGATCAGTTCGATATGGGCTTTATTCTTTTTAGGCTCACTCCAGTTACGCATGACACTCCCCCCAAAAATTGAAGGGGTCAATATAGAAGCGCTTTGTTTATTTTTCGTTACAGATTTTTTATTTTATTATCACAATTCACCCATTTTTGAGAAAAAAGCACCATCCACGACTTGCGCAGAAAAACACAACAATTTGATTTTAATATATAATTTATTTCAAAATGCCATTGCGAAAATTGCAAAAAACAAGAACATCAAATTTTTTTGTTATTTTTATGACATTGTAAAAGACCTGTTCCTTTGCGCCCTATCCGCCCTCTTGCGCCTCTGTTTCCCGCGCGATAGCATGGGCTCCTCACACTACGGAGCACGTATGGGCCTGTTAAACCGAATAAAAATGCTGTGGCAAACCGCCGTCGGTTCGTCTTATTCCTGGCCCGCGCTGGATGTCACTCTTCCCGGCGAACGCTATTTGCACCTGGTTGGCAGTATTCATATGGGCACCCGCGATATGTCGCCCCCTCCCGCCAGGCTGTTGAAAAAGATTCGCCAGGCCGATGCGCTCATTGTTGAGGCCGATATTACCGGCAGCGAAACGCCGTTCAGTAACCTCCCCTCCTGTCCGCCGCTGGCGGAACGCCTGAGCGCATCCCTGCTCGCGGAACTAAAAGAGCGAACGGGAGAAATGGGCCTGTCTGTTGCGCTATTTGATAGTCAGCCGCTGTGGCAGGTCGCGATGGTCTTGCAGGCCACCCAGGCGCAAAAGCTCGGGCTAAGGGCGGATTACGGTATTGATTATCAGCTGCTGATGGCGGCGCGTGAGAGCAATATCCGCGTGATGGAGCTGGAGGGTGCCGACAGCCAGATTGCGCTGCTGCGGGATCTGCCCGACGGCGGACTGGCGCTGCTGGAGGATACGCTGACCCACTGGCGCACGAATGCGCGTCTGCTGCAGGTGATGATTAGCTGGTGGCTGGAGCAGCCGCCATCAAAAGGCGCAACCGTGCTGCCAACAACCTTTAGCCAGTCGCTATATGATGTGCTGATGCATCAGCGCAACCTGGCCTGGCGAGAAACGCTGCTGGGGCTGCCGCCGGGGCGCTACGTGGTTGCCGTAGGAGCGTTACACTTGTACGGGGAAGGGAATCTGCCGGATATGCTGACATAAAAAAATGGCCAATATCTCTATTGGCCCGTCAAAGAGGAATTTCATCATTATTATTATTCCGGGGTTCACGCCCCGGATCGTCTGATTGTCGCTCAAAGTGACCATCACTGCCAATACTATTGCGCAAGATGATACTATTTTTTAGACAGCCGTCGGGCGTATGCTTAAGTCACATGAAATCGGTTGGTAAGAAGGATAACGATGACTCCCGCCGTAAAATTACTCGAAAAAAACAAAATCCCTTTTAAGATCCACAGCTACGATCACGATCCGAACGAAACCAATTTTGGCGATGAGGTAGTGCGTAAGCTGGGGCTGAACGCTGACCAGGTCTATAAGACTCTGCTGGTCGCCATCAACGGCGATATGAAACACCTTGCCGTCGCGGTAACTCCGGTAGCGGGTCAGCTGGATTTGAAAAAGGTAGCGAAGGCCTTAGGCGCGAAGAAAGTGGATATGGCCGATCCGATGATCGCGCAGCGCGTCACCGGTTACCTGGTGGGCGGTATCAGCCCGCTTGGGCAGAAAAAGCGCCAGCCAACGGTAATTGACGCTCCGGCCCAGGCGTTTGCCACCATTTATATTTCAGGCGGTAAGCGCGGGCTGGATATTGAGCTGGCGGCCAGCGATCTGGCGAAGATCCTTGAGGCGAAATTCGCCGATATCGCGCGGCGCGATTAACCCCTGCTTTATCTCAGAGGATAATCCCGGAGGCGGCGCTTAACGCGCCTTGTCCGGGCTACCAATCCACAGATGGCTGCAAACCCGTAGCCCGGTCAGCGTAAGCGCCACCGGGAAGAAGCAACGCCAGGGGATCAGGTACGGCACATTTCCCGGAGGCCGCGCTTGACGCGCCTTACCCTGGCTACAAAACCCAAACCGCATGGCCACGTAGCCCCGGTAAGCGTAAGCGTCACCGGGGAGTTTCAGACATTACTGCCAGCTCACCTCGTCTTTCGGCTCAAATGCTTCAACATCCAGCGGAGAGTTTTTCTGGATGTACTCCTTCAGCACTTCGGCGTCGATAAAACCGGTATTGACATAGCCTGGTTTGGTATCGATATGCGGATAGCCATCGCCACCGGTAGCGTTAAAGCTCAGCGTCGCCATGCGGTAGGTTTTCGCTGGGTCTACCGGCTCGCCCTTGATGGTCAAATCGTTAAGCTTGCCGTCTTTAGCCACAAAACCAACGTTAGCAAACTGCGGATAAGCACCGGAATCCGGCTTCATCTGCGCCACGGCGGTCAGATACTCCGTGACTTCCTTGCCGCTCATATCGACATACACCAGCACGTTGCCAAAGGGTTGCACCTTCATCACGTCTTTATAGGTGATATCGCCCGCTTCAATCGAATCACGCACCCCGCCGCCGCTCATCACCGCAAAGTCGGCATTACTACGCGCCATTTGCGCTGCCAGCAGCAGACGACCCATATTGGTTTGCACGAAACGAACTTTGCTGCGATCGCCCTCCAGATGTCCGTTCACACTGCCAATTTTCACCTGCAGCTGCGCTTTGCCTTTATTCTGGAACGGCGTTAGCAGAGAGAGCATCTGCGGGTTTTCGGCGATTAGCGGCGTATAGAGCACACGCTCGCTGTCACCGTTATCGTAGGTGATCTTTTTCTTCAGGTTGACCGGAATCAGCTGATAGTGCACCAGCTTCATTTCACCATTGCGGAATTCAAAGTCGGCGCGGCCAACATATTTACCCCACTCGTGGGCCTGGACTATCCAGATACCGTTCTGTTTGTCCGGCGCGCACGGGCTGCCCGGCACATAATCCACCTGTTTTTTATTCTCAGACGCCATACATACCGGATCCTGAGAGTGGCCGCCGACGATCATTGCCAGCGAACCTGCCGGCAAGCTACGCGCCATCTCAACGTCGCCCGGTGCATTAGAACCGTGCGCGCCGTTGTCATAATGTCCCATATGGGTGGTCGCCAGAATCACGTCCGGCTTTTCGTTCTGCTGCAGCTCCTGAATCACTAATTTGGCTTCTTCCGCCGGTTTGCGAAATTCGATATCCGTAAAATACTCAGGATTACCAATTTTCGCCGTATCGTCGGTCGTCAGGCCGATGACCGCAATATTCAGCCCACCGCGTTTAAACAGCGCCCACGGTTTAAACAGACGCTCACCAGTACTTTTCTGGTAAATATTGGCGGAGAGGAACGGAAACTTCGCCCATTTTTCCTGCTGACGCAGTACGCTAAGCGGATTATCAAACTCATGGTTACCCACCGCCATCGCATCATAGCCAATCAGGTTCATACCGCGAAAATCGGGCTCCGCATCCTGTAAATCTGATTCCGGTACGCCGGTGTTAATATCACCACCGGATAACAGCAGCACGCTGCCGCCCTCTGCTGCCACCTCTTTACGAATACCGTCCACCAGCGTTTTTTGTGCCGATAGCCCATATTCGCCGTAATCGCTACGCCAGAAGTGACCATGATGATCGTTAGTATGCAGGATGGTAATTTTGTAGGTTTTATCCTGCTCATAAGCCTGTGCCGACAGGCTTCCCAGCGATAGCGCTGTGAATAATGCCAGCACAACGCCCCGTTTGATCAATTGCATATTTCTCTCCCTGACAAAGTAACAAGTGCCGAAAGTATAGCGAGTTGGTGAATTAGACAACTTTGTTTTCAGAAATGAGACTTTATTCAAACCTTAGGGGCAGGTATGTTAGGCGGATAATAATTCCACCTGCATCCTCTATAAAAAACACTTAAGTGAACCTATGGCAATGAATCAGACCGCACAACCCTTATCCGGCCCCGCTGCTGCGCCGCAAAAAGCACGCACCTCGTTTCGCATTCTGGGGGCCATCAGCCTCTCTCATTTGCTAAACGATATGATCCAGTCGCTCATCCTGGCTATCTACCCGCTTCTACAGGCCGAGTTTTCCCTGTCCTTCGTACAGATTGGGATGATCACCCTCACCTTCCAGCTGGCATCGTCACTTTTGCAGCCGGTGGTTGGCTATCTGACCGACAA
Organism: Klebsiella huaxiensis; assembly: GCF_003261575.2. Classification (GTDB taxonomy): domain Bacteria; phylum Pseudomonadota; class Gammaproteobacteria; order Enterobacterales; family Enterobacteriaceae; genus Klebsiella; species Klebsiella huaxiensis. The sequence continues at coordinate 4,551,493 of NZ_CP036175.1, forward strand.
GCACCCGATGCCGTGGTCGCTGCCCATTGGCATGTGCTTTACGCTTTGCGGTCTGGTCCTGCTGGCGATCTCCGGAAGCTTCGGAATGGTTCTGCTGGCCGCTGCGCTAGTGGGTACCGGCTCATCGGTGTTTCACCCGGAATCTTCGCGCGTTGCGCGAATGGCCTCGGGCGGACGCCACGGCCTGGCGCAGTCAATATTCCAGGTTGGCGGTAATTTTGGTAGCTCATTAGGGCCGTTACTCGCCGCTCTCATTATCGCCCCGTATGGCAAAGGTAATGTAGGCTGGTTTGTGCTGGCTGCGCTGCTGGCCATCGTGGTGCTGGCGCGAATTAGTCGCTGGTATGCCGCCCAGCATCGTATGAACAAAGGTAAACCAAAACCGGTAATTATTAATCCGTTGCCGAAAAACAAAGTGATTCTTGCAGTTAGCATCCTGTTAATGCTGATTTTCTCTAAATACTTCTATATGGCGAGCATCAGCAGCTATTACACCTTTTATCTGATGCAAAAATTCGGATTATCGGTGCAAAATGCGCAATTCCACCTGTTTGCTTTCCTTTTTGCGGTAGCGGCAGGAACGGTGATTGGCGGGCCTGTTGGCGATAAGATCGGGCGTAAATATGTTATTTGGGGCTCTATCCTTGGCGTCGCACCGTTTACCCTTGTTTTACCCTACGCCACATTAGAATGGACCGGTATTTTGACGGTGATCATTGGTTTTATCCTCGCATCGGCCTTTTCCGCCATTTTGGTCTACGCACAGGAGCTACTGCCGGGCCGTATTGGCATGGTTTCTGGTTTGTTCTTTGGTTTTGCCTTTGGCATGGGCGGACTCGGAGCTGCGGTACTGGGGCTGTTAGCTGACCATACCAGTATCGACCTGGTCTATAAAATCTGTGCTTTCCTGCCTCTTCTCGGCATCCTGACGATATTTCTTCCTAATAACCACCAAAAATCGTGAATATCCGGCAGCCAAAGTGAAACCTTGGCTGCCGCAACCCCTTACCCAATCAGCATCATCCCGCATTATCTTCTGCCATTTTGCTGTCCGTGCTTTTTTGCGGATTAATTCCATTTTTCTGCAAAATTCAACAATTATTCATAAACAAAACCGCTGAAACTGTCATAAACTATTACTCGGTTTTTTGGTTTTTATACCCTAAATAATTCAAGTTGCAGGACAAGGCGCTTGTGCCTTGAACAGTGCTTGCGCTGGCCCGTAGGCCGAGTAACGCGGCGACGCAGGGAATCCCCAGGAGCTTGACTTCCGTAAGTGACTGGGGTGAGCGACAAATCTGTCAGGAACAGATTTGAACACTGTATCGCGGTGGCCCGTAAGGGCGAGGCTCATGGATGAGCCGAGTAACAAAGCCAACGCCCATGCAAATTGAAGTATGACGGGTATATGCCGAAAATGGATCAGCTCACCACTGCAAGGAGACGGAATGCACCACGCAACACCGCTAATCACCACCATTGTCGGCGGCCTTGTGCTCGCCTTTATTCTCGGCATGATTGCCAATAAGCTACGTATTTCTCCTCTGGTGGGATATTTATTAGCGGGCGTGCTGGCCGGACCTTTTACCCCTGGCTTCGTTGCTGATACCAAGCTGGCGCCTGAACTGGCCGAGCTTGGCGTGATCCTGCTGATGTTCGGCGTGGGTCTGCACTTCTCCTTAAAAGATTTAATGGCGGTAAAGGCCATCGCTATTCCCGGCGCCATCGCCCAGATAGCTGTGGCGACGCTGCTGGGTATGGCGCTCTCGGCAATGCTTGGCTGGTCGCTGATGACCGGCATTGTTTTTGGTTTGTGTCTTTCTACCGCCAGTACCGTGGTGCTGCTGCGCGCGTTGGAAGAACGACAGCTTATTGATAGCCAGCGGGGACAAATCGCCATCGGCTGGCTGATTGTTGAAGATCTGGTGATGGTGCTGACGCTGGTTCTGCTGCCGGCCGTCGCAGGTATGGCGGAGAAAGGCGACGTTGGTCTGGCCTCCCTGGCCCTCGATATGGGCATTACCATCGGTAAAGTCGTCGCCTTTATTGCAATTATGATGCTGGTCGGCCGCCGCCTGGTGCCGTGGATTATGTCACGCAGCGCCGCCACCGGCTCACGCGAGCTGTTTACGCTGTCGGTACTGGCGCTGGCGCTCGGTATCGCCTTCGGCGCGGTTGAGCTGTTTGACGTCTCCTTCGCCTTGGGCGCATTCTTCGCCGGTATGGTGCTGAATGAATCCGAACTGAGCCATCGCGCAGCCCACGATACGCTGCCGCTGCGCGATGCGTTCGCCGTTCTGTTCTTCGTTTCTGTGGGTATGCTGTTTGACCCGATGATTCTGCTGGAGCAGCCGCTGGCGGTACTGGCTACGCTGGCAATCATTATTTTCGGTAAATCGGCTGCCGCTTTCTTCCTGGTAAGGATGTTTGGGCACTCACCGCGCACCGCGCTAACGATTGCCGCCAGCCTGGCGCAAATCGGCGAATTCGCCCTTATCCTTGCGGGTCTGGGAATGGCGCTGAATCTGCTGCCGCAGGCCGGGCAAAATCTGGTGCTCGCCGGGGCGATAATCTCAATCATGCTCAACCCGGTGCTGTTTACCCTACTGGAAAAATACCTCGATAAAACGGAGACGCTGGACGATCAGACTCTGGAAGAGGTGCTTGAAGAAGAGAAACAGATCCCCGTCGATATTTGCAACCATGCGCTGCTGGTGGGTTTCGGTCGCGTCGGCAGCCTGCTTGGCGAAAAACTGATGGCCCAGGGCGTGCCGCTGGTGGTCATCGAAACATCGCGTACCCGCGTAGACGAGCTGCGTGCGAGGGGCATTCGCGCGGTATTAGGTAATGCCGCCAACGAAGAAATTATGAACTTGGCGCATCTGGACTGCGCCCGCTGGCTGTTGCTGACCATACCTAACGGCTATGAAGCCGGGGAAATCGTGGCTTCGGCACGCGAGAAGTGCCCAAATATCGAAATCATCGCCCGCGCCCACTATGACGATGAAGTGGAATACATTATTGAACGCGGCGCGAATCAGGTGGTGATGGGCGAGCGTGAAATTGCCCGCGCAATGATAAAACTGCTGGAAACACCACCAGCGCCACTGGAAGTGACCACGGGATAAGACTGAAGCGGAGCCGATATCGACAAAGTGTCGGCTCCCGTTAATGACTAATTATTTTCAAATATCAAAAAACACTCCAAATTATTTACCACCCGTTATTACCCGTTAATTTAAACACAACCCATAACAATTCATACCTATAATAAAACCGTCATAAAAAGTCAAAATAAACAACCTCATTAACCACCTTATTTTGTTTACTACAAAACAATTTTCCATTAATCTCTAGAGACATCTATTTTTTATATTAATGGAAGCCATAATAATGACGTGTAAAAATATGCTATGGAGCAGCATAATAAGTTTTATTATGCTATCCGCTAATACTCATGCCATCGATGGAACAATAATATTCAAAAGCACATTAACAATCGGTGCTTGCAAGGTACACGCTAACACTCACAGTACTCCGGCAACAATGCTAAATGACATCAGTTTAGCCATGCCTGCAGTTTCGGCCAGCAACCTTAACGGCAGCGTGTCGTTCATCATCAACGTCAACTGTTACTCCGAACAGATTAATCTCGATAACGTAAAAATCCGCTTTACCTCCGACTCGGCAAATGAAAATGGTATTTTACTAAATACCGCAGCAAACGGAGCATCCAATATAGGTATCAGGATTGCTACAGCAACAGGAGTACCGATAAAAATCAACGCACCGGGAGAACGTAGCGCTGTGGCACCCCATTACAGTAGTTCATACAGTTCGCTTCAAACCGAATACATCGCTTCTTATCAAAAACTGAACGAGATGCAAGAAGTGAATGCTGGCCCAGTAGAAAGCATGCTGAATTACGAAGTCATCTATTTTTAACCTGCAGAGAGTTAACCATAATGAAGAAAATGTTAAAGTTAGCAGGTCGAGGAATAATGACCATCGGCCTCATGACATCGTTATTAATATCCCCAGCGCACTCTGTTGATGGTTCGTTTAATGTTGCAGGAAACATTGTTAATGAAACCTGTATTGTTGAAGGAGTAGTTGTCATTCCTCCATATGGTGGCAATAATATACCAGCCAGAGATATGGTCATTGAATTTGGCTCACATATTTCTTTCGATGGTGATGAGACAACAACCTATTTCGTCACCGGAATCCCTTTCAGTATCAAACTATCTAACTGCGCCGCTACGGTAGCATGGCAGAATGTTCGCCCCAGATTTACCACATCAGGGAAACTGGATGGCAAAGGTATGTTGATTAATATGGATAAAGCCGGGCCGCAGAATATATCAATGTACATTGATAAATATACAGATGGTAGCTTTACAAAAATTAAGTTTAACGAAAGCTCAGGCCCCGCAACGCCCCTGCCAACCTCGCCAGGTAACGTTAATCTCAACTATCGTTTTTCACCCTATAAAACCGGAAGTTTACCGACCAAAGGCGGGCCGATTCTTGGTATTGTTAATTATGAGATCGAGTATCTCTAACATGTTGCATAAAAGGAATATACCATGACATATACCCGATTTAAGCTCTGGAGCGGCACATTTGCATTGCTAGTGTGGCCGGGTATTTCTCAAGCCGCTGATGGCACCATGATATTCAGAAGTACACTGTATGCCGGTGCCTGCATGATTAACGCTGACACGCCGGAAGTTTATAAGGGGTTACGCAACCTCACCATTCCGCTACCCGCAGTCTCAACCAGCACCCTTAGCGGTAGCGTGCAGTTTAATATCTATATTTCGTGCCAATGGACGGAATTAGTTAATCTCGACAACGTGAAAGTCAGTATGACGTCCGATGCAACCAACAGTGACGGCGTTTTGCTGAATACCGCAGCCAACGGCGCTACCAACGTTGGCATCCAGATCAGCCATGATTCAGGAGCACGGGTGAAAGTGAATGGCCCCGCTGAGAGCAGCAATGCAACTCCCCGCTACAGAACCGGCACATCATGGAATATCCACGGAAGTTACCTGACAATGAAATATAGCGCTTCGTATCAAAAACTGGATCCCTCTCAGGCCGTTACTCCCGGCCCCGTACAGAGCGTACTGAACTATGAAGTTATCTACTTTTAATACCCGCGGATACGAAGCATAAAGTCTGATAATAAAAGGTTCACATTATGTTAAGCATAGTTCAAATAACGATGATGGTATTCACCTTATTTTCCATCACTGCATGGGCTGCCGATGGTAGCATTAATGTAGAAGGTAATATTATTAACAGTACCTGTAAGGTCGAAGGGGTAGTCATCGATCCCGATGACGGCGGCAGCGGCGTTCCCAGCAGGGATATTGATTTTGAATTTAGCTCCCATGTTTTTATCGATGGCGATCAGCAAACCACTAATCAGACAGGTGACGTCCGTTTTTTTATCCGACTCGCCCATTGCCAGGCAACTGCAGAGATACAAAATGTCCGCCCGCGATTTATTACCTCAGGCACGCTTGATAGCGGAGGCAGATTAATCAATATGGATAAAAATGGCCCACAGAACTTTTCGATGTATATCTATAGCAACCAGGATGTGGGTTATCCCGCCGACATGATCGGTTTTAACCAGAGCACCGGAAAGAGCTACACCCTTCCAGCATCCCCTGAAAAAATTGATATGTATTACATATTCAGAGTATGGAAAACTGATGGCCAGCCCACAAAGCTCGGGCCAATTCTCGGCATTATCAGTTATGAAATAGAATATTTTTAACCCCCCGGAACCGGCATCGAAGCACTTTCCGGGGAGAGACGTCTTTACATCTTGCCCGGAATTAACGCTCCCAGTAGGCCTCTTCCAGGCTGTCTTCACGCTCCGGCAGGCCGCGGGTCAGGCGCGGCGAGTGCTGATTCAGCACCTGATAACTCACGCGGTTTGCGTATTTGCATACCTGGGCCAGCGATGAATAGGTCAGCCACTTGCACTTGTGCTTACTGGAGTTCGGCACGTTATTGCGATGATAGTTGTTGGCGGTGATATCATGCAGCAGCGCCGCCAGCGCACCGTCGCCCGCGCCGTTGGTATTCATGATCTTCTCCGGCCCGCCCATATAGGGTGCGATATGTGAATAAATACGCAGAGGATTCACGCAATCCTGATGGCGCATCGCGCGGCTGAACTCAAACTGGTTAAACTCGGCAATCGCTCCCGGCAGCAGCGGATGCTGGGTTTTACGCTTAGCCTCTTCCTCAGTAAAACTCGCCATATAAAGCCCGGCAGGCCCGGCGGTGCATAGCACGAGATCAACCCACTCCAGCGCCTTATCCGATGCCAGAAGCGGATCGCCAATGCCCGTCAGCGCTTCAGCTTCCTCTTCGTTCATCGCCAGAATAGATACGTGCTCCTTAAGGAACGTCTGCCACCACTGCGGGTTATCAGCGATGACGTATTTGGTTCCCAGCGTCAGGACCACCGGCACGTCATGCTTTTTCGCATATTCGATGGCTTTCATCGTGGCGTCCGGCATCGGCTCGCCCGGTTTGCAGCGCACAAGATAGGAGGTCAGTACCAGTGCGGATGCTCCGGCAATAACGGCTTCCGGGATACTTTCCGGACGCAGCTTATTCATATGGCCGGGACTAATCGCAAAGGTCCGCTCGCCGGAATCGCTAATCAGCGTAAAGCAGCGGCCAATCGCGCCCTCTACGCCTTGCAGGTAGTTCAAATCGGTTCGGCTGGAGGTATTACATAAATAGCGATAGGCGTAGCTACCAATTTCTATATTGCTGCACATGACGCCAAGCAAAACCGAGCGGTCATCCGCCAACACCGAGTAATTGTGCATGGTATTACCAATGGTGCCACCGGCAAACTGATGGGTGATCAGGTCATTACGTACCAGTTCCTGATACAGCGCCTCAGCAACATCATCCTCAATCACCAGCGAATGACCGGCGCTCAGACCGTAGCGTACGATAAACGACTCATCCACTTTCGCCTCGATATCCACCAGCGTTTGATCGATACCGACCACCCAGGCGACGTTAGACTCATTTTCTGGCTGAATTTGTTGCAGCAGCGGATCGCGAGCGTTGACGGGAAAGTAGTGTTTAGACTTGCGTTTACCGGGAAATTTCATAGTGATGGTTTATGGACAGTGAACAAGCGGGAAATAGTAGCATACTCCCCGCGACAGGCGCGATCAGCGATAGGTTGCTGTCAGGTTAACCATCATTTCGATATGCGCGGAGTCCGCGTTAAGTGCAGGAATATATTCATATTGCTGCCCACCGGCTTCAAGGAAAAATTCCCGGTTCTGTACCGCTATCTCTTCCAACGTTTCCAGACAATCAGCGGAAAAGCCCGGGCAGATAACCTGAACATGCTTCACGCCCTTCTCACCAAGCATTTTCAACGTTTCATCGGTGTAGGGTGTCAGCCAGGGTTCGCGGCCAAAGCGCGACTGAAAAGTCATCATCACGCGGTCCGGAGGGAGCCCCAGAGCCGAAACCAGCTCACGTGTAGTGTCGCGACAGCGCTGGGGATAGCTATCCCCTTCATGGGCATAACGCTGCGGGATCCCATGATAAGAGAGCAGAAGTAAATCAGGCTCACCATGCACCGCAAACGAAGCGCGCACGCTGGCGGCCAGCGCGTGAATATAGTCCACATCATCGGCATAATCGCGAATAAAGGAGATGCCCGGGATTGCGCGCTTTTTGGCAAGAATACGCGCCAGTTCATCCCACACGGCTGCCACGGTGGAGCAGGAGTACTGCGGATAGAGCGGGAGCACTACAATATGCTCAACGCCCTGCTCCATGAGTTCATCCACTGCGCTTTCCAGCGACGGCGAGCCATAGCTCATCCCCAGCGCAACGGGCGTATCTGGAAGGCGTTCTGCCAGCGCCTTCTGCTGCTGACGACTGTAGACCATCAGCGGCGACCCCTCTTCCATCCAGATAGACTGATAGAGTTTGGCTACTCGGGGCGCGCGCAGAGGCAGTATCACACCGCGCAGCAGTGGCCACCACAACAGACGAGAGGTATCCACCACCCGCTTGTCGCTAAGAAATTGTCGCAGATAGCGCTTTACCGCATCGGGCGTGGGCGCATCGGGGGTGCCTAAATTGGCTAATAAGATACCTGTTTTCGTCTGATGCATTACCGCCTCTTAACCATTTGAATCGCTGACAATTGTAGCTGAAATGGCGCTAAACGGAACCAATCATAGAAAAAGGTAATATGAGAGGAATTCTCATCCCGCAGTTGCAGGATGAGAACGGGCTGGATTAACCGAGGATTTTTTCCAGTTCTACGCGAACGTCAGCCACCGCTTTGGTGCCGTCGACTTTAGCGTATTGGGTGTTGCCCGCTTCGGCTTCTTTCTGATAGTAGCCGATCAGCGGAGCCGTCATCTGATGATACTCAACCAGACGCTTACGCACGGTCTCTTCCTGATCGTCTTTACGGGTGGTCAGCTCTTCGCCGGTCACGTCGTCTTTGCCTTCAACTTTCGGCGGATTAAATTTAATGTGGTAAACGCGGCCGGAGGCGGCGTGGACGCGGCGACCGATAATACGGTCAACGATCAGCTCGTCGGGAACGTCAAATTCCAGAACGTAATCAACGGCGATGCCTGCTTCTTTCATCGCGTCAGCCTGCGGAATAGTGCGCGGGAAGCCATCCAACAGGAAGCCGTTACGGCAATCTTCCTGAGTAATACGCTCTTTGACCAGGGCGATAACCAGTTCGTCGGTCACCAGCTTACCGGCATCCATGATGTCTTTTGCTTGTTTGCCCAGCTCGGAGCCAGATTTCACCGCGGCACGCAGCATGTCGCCGGTGGAGATTTGCGGAATACCGTATTTCTCCATGATGAACTGAGCCTGAGTTCCTTTACCCGCGCCCGGAGCGCCAAGCAGAATAATACGCATTACGAAAATCCCCTCAAAAGTTGATTCAATTCTTCAAAAAGCGCTAAACCATACCACCAGAACGCGGATGGCTCAAGGAAGGCGGGGCGGCTGAAACGGTTAATGGTGAGATATTTTACGTAGAGTGTGCCTGGAGGCCCTCACCCCGAAGGGTGAGGGTCAGGGTGAAGGTAAAGATTACGACGCCAGCAGCTGGTTCATACGGCGGATAAACTGGTTAGGATCTTCCAGCGTCCCACGCTCAGCCAGCAGTGCCTGATCGAGAAGCAACTCAACCCACTCGCCGAACTGAGCATCGTCCTGAGTGTCCGCCGCGCGTTTCACCAGCGGGTGGACCGGGTTCAGTTCAAAGATATATTTCACTTCCGGCGCAGCCTGGCCCGCAGCGGCAAACAGTTTCGCCATCTGGGTACTCATTTCATCTGCATCAGTCGTAACGATAGCGGGTGTATCGGTCAGACGATGGGTCAGACGGACTTCTTTCACTCGATCGCCCAGCAGCGTTTTCGCTCGCTCAACGAACGGCTCCAGCGCCTTCTCGGCTTCTTTGGTGGTTTCATCCACTTCATCCGTCAGCTTATCCAGCGACTCATCAGCTTTCGCGACCGACTGGAACGGTTTACCGTCGAACTCGGTCAGATAGCTCATCATCCACTCGTCGATGCGATCGGAAAGCAGCAGAACTTCGATGCCTTTCTTACGCAGCAGTTCCAGATGCGGGCTGCTCTTCGCAGCGGCGTAGCTGTCAGCAGTGATGTAATAAATCTTCTCCTGCCCTTCTTTCATGCGCGATACGTACTCTTCCAGCGACACGGTCTGCGCAGCGGAATCGGTATGCGTGCTGGCGAAGCGCAGCAGTTTGGCGATAGTCTGCAGGTTGGCGTTGTCTTCCGCCGGGCCTTCTTTCAGCGCCAGGCCAAACTGCTGCCAGAAGGTCTGATATTTTTCTGCGTCGTCTTTCGCCAGTTTTTCCAGCATTTGCAGAGCGCGCTTACTCAACGCCGTGCGCAGGTTGCGGGTTACGCTGCTATCCTGGAGAATTTCACGCGATACGTTCAGCGGCAGATCGCTGGAATCTACAAGGCCGCGCACAAAGCGCAGGTAATTCGGCATAAACTGCTCGGCGTCATCCATAATGAAGACACGCTGCACATACAGCTTCAAACCGTGTTTGTGATCGCGATTCCACATATCCCAGGGCGCCTGCGACGGGATATACAGCAGGCTGGTGTACTCCTGCTTACCTTCTACGCGGTTGTGGCTCCAGGTCAACGGATCGCTGTAGTCATGAGCAATGTGCTTATAGAATTCGTTGTATTCGTCGTCTTTAATTTCCGACTTATTGCGGGTCCACAGCGCCTGAGCTTTGTTAATTTTCTCCCAGGAGATAACGGTTTCACCGTCAACCTCTTCCTGCTTTTCAATCTCAACCGGCAGCGCAATGTGATCAGAGTATTTGCTGATGATCGAACGCACGCGCCAGTCGTTGAGGAAATCGTCCTCACCTTCGCGCAGGTGCAGCGTGATCTCCGTTCCGCGATCGGCTTTAGTGATGTCGGCAACCGTATAATCGCCTTCACCAGCAGATTCCCAGAATACGCCGTTTTCGGCGCTATCGCCCGCCGCGCGGGTACGCACGGTGACTTTGTCAGCGACAATAAACGCCGAATAGAAGCCTACGCCGAACTGGCCGATCAGCTGACTGTCTTTCGCCTGATCGGAGCCCATTGATTCAAGGAATGATTTGGTTCCGGATTTCGCAATCGTCCCCAGGTGATCGATAACTTCATCACGGTTCATACCGATTCCGTTATCGGCGATGGTCAGGGTGCGGTTGTCTTTATCAAATGAAACGCGCACGCGCAACTCGCCGTCGCCTTCATACAGATCCGGCTGGGACAGCGCGCGAAAGCGCAGCTTATCAGCCGCATCGGAGGCGTTGGAAATCAGTTCACGCAGGAAAATTTCTTTATTGGAATAAAGAGAATGGATCATCAGGTGCAGAAGCTGTTTTACTTCTGACTGAAAACCACGAGTTTCTTGTCCTTTCATCTAAATCAACCTCAACAATGCCATTGTTAATGGTAAAAAAACCGTTGAGTGTGAGATGGGGACAGAGAGGGAAATTTTCAAGCGGAGGCCCTGAAAAGCGCCTCCGTTTGATTAAAAACGAATCTTATGCCGCCCGGCGAGAGAGTGGGACAGCGTAGTGCCGTCAACCATTTCCAGCTCGCCACCAACCGGTACGCCATGGGCAATACGGCTCGCGTCTACGCCATACTGCGCGCAAAGCTCGGCGATATAGTTCGCAGTGGCCTCGCCTTCAACCGTAGGGTTGGTGGCGAGGATCACTTCCTGCATCGATTCGTCACGCAGACGCTGTTCCAGACGATCGAGCCCGATATCATCCGGCCCGATACCATCGAGCGGCGACAGGTGGCCCATCAATACGAAATAACGACCGGAAAATTGCCCGGTCTGCTCGATGGCGTAGATATCCGCCGGGCTCTCTACAACGCAGATCTGGCCGTTTTCTTTACGTCGCGGGTTGCTGCAAATATTGCACACTTCCTGCTCGGTGAAGGTGCGGCAATCGGCGCAGTGGCCGATTTCCGACATCGCGCGCGTCAGTGCCTGCGCAAGGCGCATCCCGCCGCTGCGGTCACGCTGCAGCAGGGTAAACGCCATACGCTGCGCCGACTTCGGGCCAACACCCGGCAGGCAGCGCAGCGCTTCCATCAGCTGAGTTAACAGCGGACTGGTTTGCATCAGAACGGCATCTTAAAGCCTGGCGGCAGTTGCATACCGGAAGAGACAGAAGCCATTTTTTCTTTCTGGGTCTCTTCAATGCGGCGAGCGGCATCGTTGAATGCAGCAGCCACCAGATCTTCCAGCATGTCTTTGTCGTCTTCCAGCAGGCTTGGGTCAATTTCAACGCGACGGCAGTTGTGCGCGCCGTTGATGGTCACTTTTACCAGACCTGCACCGGATTCACCGGTCACTTCCAGCTTGGCCACTTCTTCCTGCATCTGCTGCATTTTTTCTTGCATCTGCTGGGCCTGCTTCATCAGGTTACCCAGACCGCCTTTTCCACCAAACATAGGCTTCTCTCTCAGTAAGTCGTCGTTAAGGATGATGATCGCAAGTTTAACTTGCAATCAAATGGGGCGGATACTTTCTTCATCCAGGTCCGCATCAAAGAACCGACGCAGCGTCTGGATGTTGTTATCCGCAATAATCGCTTCACGCGCCTGCGTGAGCTTTTCTTCATAAATTGCCTGCCGCCATTCAAGCGGCGTGCGCATCGCGGGATTATCATCTTCCACGATGGTCAATTCAACCGGCGTACCGTACAAAATACCCAGCGCTTCCGCCAGCTTTTGCTGCGCGCCCGCCGAGTTCAGATGGCGCTGGCTCGGCCGTAAGTGCAGGCAGACACGGTTACCCTCCTGCTCTTTCCATGCGTTGAGAGCCACCTGCTCCACCAGCTTCGGTACCGCGAGCTGGCTAACTTCCGCCGCCCAGCTATCCCGCTCGACCGCTTCGATGGCCAGCTTAGCCGCCAGTTCTGGCGTTTTTTCATGCTCCAGTGCTTTTTTCAGCGCTTTCGGCGTTGCAACTTCTTCTTTTACCGTTTCAACAATCATCGTCGATTTCCAACGGTAAGCTTCTTTTTTCGCCGGAGCTTGCTCCAGAGCGGCAACTGCCGGACGCGCCTGTACGCGCTCGCTAATCGAACTCAGTCGTTCCAGCGCGGCATTATTCACCGGCCGCGCGCGGGAAGCGGCTGCCGGTTCACTCTTTTTTGGGTTGGGTGCTCCCTGGCTACGCTGCAGCTGACTGCGGGCCGCCAGCACCTGGCTGGTGGTCTGCGGCAAATTCTGCGGCGGCGGTGGAGCAGATACCGGGACGGACTGCTGTACAGGTGCGGCCGGGACCGTTTGCGCCGGAGGGGCTTCCGGTTCCGGCAACGGCATGCGCGGGTGGAATGCCAGCGCCCGCAGAAGCGTCATTTCAACACCCATCCGTCTGTCCGGCGCGTACGGTAGCTCTTTGCGGCCAATCAACAACGTTTGATAGTACAGCTGAACATCGGTTGGCGGCACGGTCCGCGCCAGCTCGCGCATACGCAGCTCTATCGCCGCCATATCCGCGCCGAGCGCCGACGGCGAGAGCTGGACCATTGCAATACGGTGCAACAAACTTTGCATCTCGACCAACAGGGCTTCCCACTCGACACCACGAGCAGCCGCCTCATTGACGCCCGCCATCACGCGTTCGCCATCGGCAGCCACCAGCGCTTCAATCAACGAGAGCGCCTGATCGTCATCAAGAGTGCCAAGCATGGTGCTGACAGATTCTGCGGTCAGGTGGCCATCGCCGCTGGCGATAGCCTGATCGGTCAGGCTCAACGCATCGCGCAGGCTACCATCCGCCGCGCGTGCGAGCAGTTGTAGCGCCCGAGGCTCAAAAGCAATCTGTTCTTCACCGAGAATATGCTCTAACTGATGACGGATCTGTTCAACATCCAGCGCCTTGAGATGAAACTGCAGGCAGCGGGAAAGAATAGTGACCGGCAGCTTTTGCGGATCGGTCGTCGCCAGCAGGAATTTAACGTGCGCAGGCGGCTCCTCTAGCGTTTTTAGTAACGCGTTGAAGCTGTGGCGCGACAGCATGTGGACTTCATCGATCAGATAGACCTTGAAGCGACCACGGGCCGGTGCGTACTGGACGTTATCCAGCAAATCGCGGGTATCTTCGACTTTGGTGCGCGAGGCGGCATCGATCTCGATCAGATCGACAAAACGCCCTTGCTCTATTTCTCGGCAGTTATCGCAGACGCCACAAGGCGTGGCAGTAACGCCGGTTTCACAGTTTAACCCTTTCGCCAATAAGCGAGCGATGGAGGTTTTACCCACCCCGCGGGTACCGGAAAAGAGATATGCGTGATGAATGCGCCCTAACGATAAGCCGTTCGCCAGTGCGGTCAGCACATGTTCCTGGCCGACGACGTCAGCAAAGGTTTGTGGGCGCCATTTACGGGCTAAGACCTGATAACTCATGGGCTGGCTCTGAAACGCTGGAAGGTGAAATCACGAGGGGGCCATGCTATCACAGCCCCGCCCAATCAGCGAGGCTATGTGTCGGGAAATGCTTAGTGGCCCGGGAAGGGAACCAGGCTGTAGCTGTTGATTCCCAACTTCTCCAGGCGCTGTTCGCCGCCCAGATCAAACAGATTGATAATAAAGGCTGCATCATGTACTTCACCGCCCAGACGACGGATCAGCTTCACGGTCGCATCGATGGTGCCGCCGGTCGCCAGCAGGTCGTCAACCACCAGTACCTTGTCGCCTTCTTTAATGGCATCAACATGGATTTCCAGCTGATCGGTACCGTATTCGAGCTCGTAGCTCTCCGCGATGGTTTCACGCGGCAACTTACGCGGCTTGCGCACTGGAACAAAGCCAACGCCCAGCGCCAGCGCAACCGGTGCGCCAAACAGGAAACCACGCGCTTCGGTGCCCACCACTTTGGTAATACCCGCGTCTTTGTAGCGCTCTGCCAGCAGTTCAATGCTAAGCGCGTAGGCTTTTGGGTCTTCCAGCAAACTGGTGACATCACGGAAAAGGATACCAGGCTTCGGGTAGTCCTGGATGCTTTGGATGCTGTTCTTCAGATATTCAAGCTGCTGTGCAGTTGCGGTCATAAGTTTATGCCTGATTAAAACGGTGTTACTCACGGGCATGACAAACGGGCCAAAGAAACATTTGTTTAACCTTTGACCAGTCGTACCCGCGCTCGAAAACGCCAGAATTTACTGTCTGTCAGCGACAATTGCAACCATCATTATTGTGCATCAGTGCTTTTGTTGCTTTGCATCAACCACCGGAATGCGCCACATAAATATCAGCAGACAGGTGAGAATCACCAGCAGCAGGATGCGCACCCACGTAAGATTAACCAGCCACAGGGAAATGGCAAAGGTCAGCAAAATCATCACCACCGCCCGAGGTTTAGCTCCAGGCGGCATAGCGCGGTATTTCTGCCAATGGCGCAGGTAGCCACCAAACCACGAACGGTACAGCAGCCAGTGGTGAAAGCGCGGCGACGAGCGGGCAAAACACCAGGCCGCAAGCAGGATAAACGGCGTCGTCGGCAATAAGGGTAAAAACACGCCCAGCGTTCCTAATGCTACCGCCAGCCAGCCAATGATGATTAAAATAATACGTGGCATAATGCGAATCGTTATCAAAAAGATAACGCTAATGTAGCACAGTTGTTTATCTGGGTAGGGAGGAGTTATTTGAAAACGGCCCGGCTTTTACACTCGCTGGAAAATCAACTGGCAGCGCTGGCAACGCAAGTTGCGCCACTGGCGGATCACGCGACGCTCAGCCCACGCTTCGATCGCCAACTGTTCCGCACCCGCAGCACGCAAATGCAGGCTTATCTGGATGAAGCCAACGAATGCTTCACCGAGCTACAGCAGGCAGTCGAACGCCAGCAACTGCCGCAGGTCACCTGGTTGGCGGAACGTCTCGTTGCCCAGATCGCCGCTATCAGCCGGGAAACGTCAACCTGGTCGCTACGCAACTGGGATAGCGCTTCACCCACACTAAACCGTTGGCAGCGCCGACGTCTGCAGCATCAGGAATACGAACGTAGGCTGCTGGCGATGAGAAACGATCGCCAGCGTCAGCTCGCGCAAGCCACAACCTTTGATGAACAGCAGCGGTTGGCAAAAGAAGTGGATGCCTATGCCGGACGTCTGGCCCGCTGTCGTGACGCGCTGGAGAAAATCGAATACGTACTGGCACGTTTAACCCGCTAAGTGGAGGAAGAAATATGTCGCTGGAAAACGCATCAGACGAGGTCAAGCTAGCGGTCGATTTAATTATGTTGCTTGAAGAGAATAATGTCCCAGCGCAAACCGTGCTAGCTGCGTTGGAGATTATTCGTCGTGACTATGAAAACAAAGTAAAAAGTGCGGAAGAAGCCTCTCAAAACACGCAAAACACGCAAAACACGCAAAAGTAGTCTATTACCGGATCGTTGAAGGTGCCAGAGGTCAGCTATATCCTGCAGGCGGGAACCACGGAAAAGCCCGAGCCTCTCATTCGCGAGCTGGCGAAACAGTCGCCCAGGCATAAGGAGCCACTGATGACGATTGCCGAATGGCGGGAAGAGGAAGGTCGTAAAAAAGGTTTACTGGAAGGCCGTCAAGAAATCTCGCGCAGCATTGCCCTGAAAATGCTCGCCAGCGGGCTGGATGCCGGGATGATAATGGAAATGACCGGACTGAGTCAGGAAGAACTCTCCTCTCTCACCCCATAAAACTAAGAGGGGCGGCATGCTTACCGCCCCAGTAACCTTAACCTATCGCCGGAGCCGCATCGCCCCCATTTGCATCACGCTTCACCTCAGTGATTTCATCGCCCTTCTCATTACGCAAATGAACTTCCAGTTGGTTAAAGGCGATATTGATATCATTCTCCCGACACAAGCGATCGATAGCGCGGTTTAATTCATCTACCGCGTAGCTACGATCGCGCAGTTCGCGCACGTACAGGCGCAGTTCGTGATCGAGCGTACTGGCACCAAAGGTGGTAAAGAAGACCGACGGCGCGGGCTCTTGCATCACTTTAGGATGCTCATGCGCAGCCTGTAGCAGAACTTCTTTCACCTTATCCAGGTCGGAACCATAGGCCACGCCCAAGCGGATGACGACGCGGGTCACGGTGTCGGAAAGCGACCAGTTAATCAAACGCTCCGTAACGAAGGCTTTATTCGGGATAATCACTTCTTTGCGGTCAAAGTCAGTGATCGTCGTGGCGCGGATGCGGATCTTACTGACGGTGCCGGAGAACGTACCGATGGTCACCGTATCGCCAATACGAACTGGGCGTTCGAACAAGATAATCAGACCGGAGACAAAGTTACCAAAAATTTCCTGCAGGCCGAAGCCTAAACCAACCGACAGCGCTGCTGCCAACCACTGCAGCTTATCCCACGAAACGCCCAGCGAACCAAAGACTGTCATCGCGCCAATAACAATAATGGCGTAGTTCAGGATCGTGGTAATCGCATATGACGCCCCCTGACGCATATTCAACCGTGAGAGCACCAGGACTTCCAGTAGCCCTGGTAGGTTGCGAATTAACGCCCAGGCCACCATGGACGCCACAATCGCAAACAGCAAGCTGCCCATGGTGACGCTTTTTATGGCACTGACCCCGGCCTCTGTACCGTTGTAGTGCCAAAGCGTAATACTGTCGAGATAAGCAAAAACGGTGATCAGATCCGACCAAATAGCCCAGAACAACACGCCGAACAGCGCGATCATTACCAACATCGTAATACGCAACGTCTGCTGGTTAACCTGCTCCAGTGCTATCGTCGGTTCCTCCTGTGGCTCAGCGCCTTCGGCCCCTTCTTTAACCAGGTGCTGACGGCGCGCCAGCGCCCGACGCCAGGCGATGCGTCGGGCAGCTACGCTCAAACCACGCAGCACGGTCTGGTACAGTAGATTCCACAACATCACCAGATAAACGGTTTCAATCCAGCGACCCGCAAGACGCAGCGTGGTGTAGAAGTAGCCCGTTGCCGTCAAAATCATCAGCGCAATCGGCACAATCGACAGTACGGTCACGGTGATTAGACGCAGACCGTGGGACTCTTTATCTCGCCAGCTTTCACGAAATATTGGCCAGACGAGAACCGCAATCAGCAGCAGGTTGAGGAAAATAACGAACTGCCCCAGCACATCGTCCATCAGATGCAGCGGCGACAGTTCCGACATCACCGACCAGAAATTCAGTGGCAGTAGCGCAAGGCTGACGCGCACAATTTGCCGCCGCCAGTGGCTGGTCAACTGTGATGGCATATTGAAGTGGCTCACCGCCACGCCGTCTTTTTCCAGCACCTTCCAGCACAGGCCAAATACCAGCCAGAAAATCGCCAGCTTTTTGCTATAGGCCCACAGCAAATCGCTGATATTCAGCTGCATCGTTAGCAGAATCAGACCAATGGCCAGAATCAACAACACCACTGGCAGCGCTCGAATCAGATCGATGAGAATCGCTTTCGGCGTATGAAGCTGAGTGTCATTGCGTAGTTGTCCGACCTGCGATGCCAGCTTCGCCTGATACGCTTTAAGCCATTTCAGACGCCAGCGAATCAGCCCGGCAATCAGCAATAGCGGCAAACCGGCGAGAAATGCAATAAATACCGCAGGCCAGGCCTTTTCCCAGTTTACGGTGATTTTCATCGCCTTAAACTGACCTTGCAGCGCTTCCGGGAAGGCTTTAATCCATTCCCAATCCATCGGACGGTTACTGTTGACCCAGAAAATCTGCTGCGTCAGGATGGCTTTGAGGTTGGTCGAGACGCTCATTAACTGCTGCTGGTTGATTTGCAGGTTAATCGCCATCATCAACTGATTGCCAAGCTGTTTATTAAACTGATCGAGCAGCTCCCGGCGCATATCAATCAGCTCCAGCAGAGCATCATGCACTTCGGGGTTAACATCGCTGCTATGCCCTTCTTCCAGTTTCGCAACGTAAGCATCACTCTGGAACAACGCGTCTCGCTGCTGGTTAACCTCAAACTGCTCAAGGCGCAGGTCAGCGATGCGGTTAGTCATATCGCTCAGTTCATCCGCCGAGGGCAGCGTCTGTTGTTGCTGGTAAAGAATGCGCGACAGTAACAGGCTGCCTTTCAGCACCGAGATCTGCTCTTTAATATCGCGTTCAGACTGTAAAGCGCGATCGAGCCAGGTCTTTACCTTGATATTACGCTGGACCAGCTGATTGCCGTTTTCCGTTGCTGAAATAAGTTTTTCACTAAGCTGATGGTTAATATCCAGCTCTTGTTTCACCAGCGGGTTAGTCTGAATCTTTGCTGCTTCATCTGGAGAAACCGCCTCCTGAGCAGTCTTCTCAGTGAGCGTTAAGCGCTTAGTGTTGACAGCTTCTTGCAATAACTGAAGCTGATGCTGTAAACGGTTACTATTGGCGGTAACATAATCACGCTGCTTTTGCAGGGTATCCTGCAGCACCGTGTTGCCTTCCAGACTTTTGCGCTGCTGATCGATCTGCGCGTTCAGTAAAGCCTGCTGTACCAGCAGCAAATTCTGCTGAGTGGGGCGCAACGCTTCCTCGCCTGTCGAAGTGCCATTCAGACGATTACGGATTTGCTGGAGCTGCTGAGAAGCTGAATACATCGCATTTTGCACGCGCTCCGGCTGTGTCTGCAGGGAGACTAACTGGCTGTTATAAGTTGCCAGATCGTTCTGTGCATTTTGTAGATCGTCCAGCGTCTGAGAAACGCGCGATTCCAGCTGACGCAGTGACAAGGAGCTCAACGTTTTTCGCGTCGCCTCATCATCAGTAGCATCGCTCAATGCATTCAGGCTATCGATGGCCTGATTCATTTTAGCAGGGGCCTGAGCGACCTGCTGACGCAGTTGGGCCGTTTCCGACTTTATGCGTTCAATTTTATCGAGAGTTTCCAGTGTCTGAGTCAGGTCCTGCTGAACCAGCTTATCCTGCGGGGTCAGATCTTTTTGCTTATTCAGCGTGTTGAGTTGACTTTGGACTTCGGCACGTTCAGGTAAATCAGCCGCTAGCGCCTGGTTGACGCTGATACAGCCGACGAAAAAAATCAGGGTAAAAATAAAAGCGGAAATGGCATTTCGCCAACGGATAGTATGCAGCATAGTGTTAACATGAGTGGTTGCAAAAGCCGGAGAATACCGGGGATCGTCGCAGCGCGAAGGATAGCACTTATGACATCGCGCGAATAGCGGCGAAAAGCAGGAAATATTGGCTATTTCTCTGCTGACGCGCTTAAGCTTCGACTCCTTCTGGAGCTCGTAGAGAAGGGCAGAATTGATACATTTCGAGCAGCGTCGCGACGTACTCTCGCGCATCTTTTTGCAGATCGAAGGCGTTCGGCGCCAATAGCCAGTTTTCCATCAGGCCCGAAAGATAGCTGCGCATCAGTATTGCCGCTCTCCGGGTGAGCAAATTGGCAGGCAACATCTTTGCCGCAATACATTCCTTTAATGTTTGTTCGATGCGATCATAGCTCTCCAGGCACATACTTCGCTGAGCCTGTTGAAGCGTTACCATTTCACCAACGAATTCACATTTATGGAAGATGATTTCCATCATCAACCGCCTGCGTTTTTCTGTCACAGTGGCTTCAAGGATATACACTAAGATCTCGCGAACGACTGACAGTGGATCGTTAGGGAATTTTGCCCGATACTCAACTTCGAGGTCACTAATACTGGCTTCCGAAAGTACCCATATTTCATTAAATAAATCTGATTTATTTTTGAAATGCCAGTAGATAGCGCCCCTTGTCACGCCAGCGGCTTTTGCAATTGCGGCCAACGAGGTGGATGATACGCCTTGCTGCGAAAACAAACGCAGAGCAACATCCAGAATCTGTTGCCGGGTCTCAAGCGCCTGTTGTTTGGTTTTTCGTGCCATAGGTCGATGAGTTTACAGAGGTTACGTTTACATACATTTGTGAATGTATGTACCATAGCATGACCATAATAGAAACACAGCAGTGGGTTTGTGGTCGATTGAGCCACTGAACAATTTGAAATTGGACACTCGAGGTTTACATATGAACAAAAACAGAGGGTTAACGCCTCTGGCGGTCGTTCTGATGCTCTCAGGCAGCTTAGCGCTAACAGGATGTGACGACAAACCGGCTCAGCAAGGGGCCCAACAAATGCCGGAAGTCGGTATTGTGACGCTCAAATCCGCTCCGCTACAAATCACAACTGAACTGCCAGGTCGCACCAGCGCTTATCGCGTTGCGGAAGTTCGCCCTCAGGTCAGTGGCATTATTCTGAAACGTAACTTCACTGAAGGCAGCGATATTCAGGCTGGCGTGTCTCTTTATCAAATTGATCCGGCGACCTATCAGGCCACCTATGAAAGCGCAAAAGGTGATTTAGCAAAAGCGCAAGCTGCGGCAAATATGGACCAGTTGACGGTAAAACGTTATCAGAAACTGCTAGGCACTAAATACATTAGCCAACAGGATTACGATACTGCCGTTGCAGCCGCTCAGCAGAGTAATGCTGCAGTGGTCGCCGCCAAAGCTGCTGTAGAAACTGCACGCATCAATCTGGCATACACCAAAGTCACCTCTCCTATCAGCGGTCGCATTGGTAAATCCGCTGTAACCGAAGGCGCCCTGGTGCAAAACGGCCAAACCACTGCGCTGGCTACCGTGCAGCAGCTTGATCCTATTTATGTCGACGTGACTCAATCAAGCAATGATTTTCTGCGTTTAAAACAAGAGTTAGCCAACGGCAAACTGCAGCAGGAAAACGGTAAAGCGAAGGTTGAGCTGGTCACTAACGACGGCCTTACCTACCCGCAGGGCGGTACGCTGGAGTTTTCCGACGTCACCGTTGACCAGACTACCGGCTCTATCACGCTGCGCGCTATCTTCCCCAACCCGGATCACACTCTGCTACCTGGAATGTTCGTCCGTGCACGTCTGGAAGAAGGTGTAAACCCTGATGCTATGCTGGTTCCTCAGCAGGGCGTAACTCGTACGCCACGCGGTGATGCGAGCGCCATGGTTGTTGGCGAAGGCGATAAAGTCGAAGTCCGTCAGATTACCGCCACTCAGGCAATTGGCGACAAATGGCTGGTCACCGAAGGTTTGAAAACGGGCGATCGCGTGATCATCACTGGTCTGCAAAAAATCAAACCAGGCGTACAGGTAAAAGCGCAGGAAGTCGTTTCTGACGATAAACAGCAAGCCGCTGGCAATGCTCAGTCAGAACAACCCAAGTCTTAACTTAAACAGGAGCCGTTAAGACATGCCTAATTTCTTTATCGATCGCCCCATATTTGCATGGGTGATCGCCATTATTATCATGCTGGCTGGGGGACTTTCGATCCTCAAATTGCCGATAGCGCAATATCCAACGATTGCGCCTCCGGCAATTTCCATCACAGCCATGTACCCCGGTGCTGATGCAGAAACCGTGCAGAACACCGTAACTCAGGTTATCGAACAGAACATGAACGGTATCGATCACCTGATGTACATGTCATCAAATGGCGACTCCACTGGTACGGCGACAATCACCCTCACCTTTGAATCCGGTACCGATCCGGATATCGCTCAGGTTCAGGTACAGAACAAGCTGGCACTTGCAACACCGTTGTTGCCGCAAGAAGTACAGCAACAGGGTATTAGCGTTGAAAAGGCATCCAGCAGCTTCCTGATGGTTGTCGGCGTTATCAATACCAACGGCACCATGAATCAGGATGACATTTCTGACTATGTTGCTGCCAACATGAAGGATGCCATTAGCCGTACCAGCGGCGTAGGTGACGTGCAGCTATTTGGCTCCCAATACGCCATGCGTATCTGGATGGATCCAAACAAACTGAACAACTTCCAGCTAACGCCGGTTGACGTGATTAGCGCCCTGAAAGCGCAGAACGCCCAGGTTGCGGCAGGTCAGTTAGGCGGTACGCCACCGGTGAAAGGCCAGCAGTTGAATGCCTCCATCGTGGCGCAGACTCGTCTGACTAATACTGAAGAGTTCGGCAACATTCTGTTGAAGGTCAACCAGGATGGTTCCCAGGTTCGTCTGCGCGATGTCGCGAGGATTGAATTGGGTGGTGAAAACTACGATGTCATCGCAAAGTTTAACGGCCAGCCGGCTTCCGGTCTGGGGATTAAACTGGCGACTGGTGCGAACGCCCTGGATACCGCTAACGCCATTCGTGCTGAGCTGGTGAAGATGGAGCCGTTCTTCCCTTCAGGACTGAAAATCGTTTACCCATATGACACCACTCCATTCGTTAAAATATCTATTAACGAAGTGGTGAAAACGCTGGTTGAAGCGATCCTGTTGGTGTTCCTGGTCATGTACCTGTTCCTGCAGAACTTCCGCGCGACGCTGATTCCGACGATCGCGGTACCGGTTGTATTGCTGGGGACCTTTGCGATACTTGCTGCGTTTGGCTTCTCGATAAACACCCTCACTATGTTTGGTATGGTGCTCGCCATCGGTCTACTCGTGGATGATGCCATCGTGGTGGTGGAAAACGTCGAGCGTGTTATGGCTGAGGAAGGGCTACCGCCGAAGGAGGCAACGCGTAAATCAATGGGCCAGATTCAAGGCGCATTGGTGGGCATCGCGATGGTGCTTTCGGCAGTATTTATCCCGATGGCCTTCTTCGGCGGCTCTACCGGTGCGATTTATCGTCAGTTCTCTATCACTATCGTTTCGGCCATGGCGCTGTCGGTACTGGTAGCGCTGATCCTGACCCCGGCGCTTTGCGCCACGATGCTTAAACCCGTCGCGAAAGGCAGCCATGGTGCAACCACCGGCTTCTTTGGCTGGTTTAACCGCATGTTTGATAAGAGCACGCATCACTACACCGATAGCGTAGGCAACATTCTGCGCAGTACCGGTCGTTATCTGGTGCTATATCTGATCATCGTAGTGGGAATGGCTTGGTTGTTCGTGCGTCTGCCAAGTTCCTTCCTGCCAGACGAAGATCAGGGCGTGTTCCTCAGCATGGCGCAGCTACCTGCCGGGGCAACTCAGGAGCGTACGCAAAAAGTTCTGGATGAGATGACCAACTACTATCTCACCAAAGAGAAAGACAACGTTGAATCAGTATTCGCCGTTAACGGCTTTGGTTTCGCGGGTCGCGGACAAAACACCGGTATCGCGTTCGTTTCTCTGAAAGACTGGAGTCAGCGTCCAGGCGACGAGAACAAGGTTGAGGCGATTACAGGTCGAGCAATGGGCTACTTCTCGCAAATTAAAGACGCAATGGTCTTCGCCTTTAACCTGCCAGCTATTGTCGAACTGGGTACCGCTACCGGCTTTGACTTCCAGCTGATCGATCAGGCTGGATTGGGTCACGAAAAACTCACTCAGGCACGTAACCAGCTCTTTGGCATGATTGCGCAGCATCCTGACGTATTAAGTGGCGTTCGTCCAAACGGCCTGGAAGATACACCGCAGTTTAAGGTCGATATCGATCAGGAAAAAGCGCAGGCTCTCGGCGTTTCGATTAGCGATATCAACACCACACTGGGTTCGGCCTGGGGTGGTAGCTATGTCAACGACTTTATCGACCGTGGTCGCGTCAAGAAAGTCTATATCATGTCCGAAGCCAAATACCGTATGCTGCCAGAAGATATTGGCAACTGGTACGTGCGCGGTAGCGATGGACAGATGGTGCCGTTCTCCGCCTTCTCCACTTCACGCTGGGAATATGGATCTCCGCGTCTGGAACGCTATAACGGTCTGCCATCAATGGAAATCCTCGGTCAAGCAACGCCTGGTAAGAGTACCGGTGAAGCAATGAACCTGATGGAGGAGCTGGCGGGCAAACTGCCTTCTGGTATTGGCTACGACTGGACCGGTATGTCCTATCAGGAACGGTTGTCCGGCAACCAGGCACCTGCGCTCTACGCGATCTCGCTGATTGTCGTATTCCTGTGCCTGGCGGCATTGTATGAGAGCTGGTCAATTCCGTTCTCGGTCATGCTGGTCGTTCCGCTCGGGGTTGTTGGTGCACTGCTGGCGGCAACTTTCCGCGGGCTGACTAATGACGTCTACTTCCAGGTTGGTCTGCTAACAACCATTGGTCTGTCGGCGAAGAACGCGATTCTTATCGTTGAATTCGCCAAAGACCTAATGGATAAAGAAGGTAAAGGCCTGATTGAAGCGACGCTCGAAGCGGTACGTATGCGTCTACGTCCGATCCTGATGACCTCACTGGCATTTATCCTGGGGGTAATGCCGCTGGTTATTAGCTCTGGGGCAGGCTCCGGTGCGCAGAACGCCGTAGGTACTGGCGTAATGGGCGGGATGGTGACCGCGACGGTTCTGGCTATTTTCTTTGTACCAGTATTCTTCGTGGTGGTTCGCCGCCGTTTTAGCAAGAGAAATGAAGATATTGAGCACAGCCATACGGTTGAGCATCACTAATCTCCCCTCTAAGGGCCGCATTTGCGGCCCTTTCCTTTTCTATCTATATTAAGCGCACTCATTGTCATTGTTTATTTTGTAGCCTGTTATATAATATTTAATGATGAGTTCTGCCATATATCTCTGTTTTTTTCATCCACTGATTTGTTACCCTGACCTAACTAAGAATATTCTCAATCACTGACATTGTGTATGGTTGTCCGACAACAACCACAAAAATGCTCAGCTAACCCGATGAAATATAAGGTTTGCTTTCATTTTTTCCGTTGAAACTAATGTTGCTATATAATAAAGCGCACAGTGTTTAAGATAAATTAACCGTGATAATTGTAATTTTTCGTAATAGCACGGTGAAATCTTTTTGAGAGTGGATTATAGTTAAAACAGCAAGATTACATTGTATGTGTCAGGTCTGTTAGTCGTGTTCATCCCACAACGGTGCTGTTAGTCGTCGTTTAAACCACTTAAAAGGGGATGTTTTATGGACGAATACTCGCCAAAAAGACATGATATTGCGCAGCTTAAATTTCTCTGCGAAACCCTGTATCATGACTGTCTTGCAAACCTTGATGAGAGCAACCATGGCTGGGTTAATGACCCGACTTCGGCTGTCAATCTTCAACTAAATGAATTGATCGAGCACATTGCCGCATTCGCACTTAATTATAAAATTAAGTATGCTGAGGATAATAAACTGATTACTCAGCTTGACGAATACCTGGATGACACTTTCGTGCTGTTCAGCAACTACGGCATTAACACAACAGATCTACAGAAATGGCGCAAATCAGGCAACCGGTTATTTCGTTGCTTCGTGAACGCCAGTCGGGAAAACCCGGCAAGTCTTTCTTGTTAGTATTATTACAATCAAAAGGTGAATTTATGTCTGATAAAACATTAACCAAAATAGACTATTTGATGCGTTTACGACGCTGTCAGACAATTGATACGCTGGAACGCGTAATTGAAAAAAACAAATATGAACTTCCCGATAATGAACTGACGGTATTTTACTCAGCAGCTGACCATCGTCTTGCTGAATTGACGATGAATAAACTGTACGACAAGATCCCTCCCTCAGTTTGGAAATTTATCCGCTAATATATTTCAAATGAAAGACAAGCAACAGGTAGCGCCTCCCCCTTCAACAGCAATAAATGTGATATCAATCACATATATTAGCAAGTGGCGCATATGAAACCGGTTTCTTTTTATACTATGGCGGCATTTACGATAAGGAAAGCCCCATGAGTGAAGAGAAACATAAAATGATTGCCGGTGAGCCGTATCTACCCGGTGATGCTACCTTGCAAGCAGACCGTCTGCGTGCCAGGCAACTGCTGCATCGTTACAATCTTTCAGCACCGGAAGAGCATGAATTACGCAAATCATTACTGGCCGATCTCTTTGGTCAAGCTAATGATGCCTATATTGAACCCACCTTCCGCTGTGACTATGGTTACAATATTTTCCCGGGTAAAAATTTCTACGCTAACTTTGATTGCGTCATGCTGGATGTCTGCCCAATTCATATTGGTGATAACTGTATGCTGGCTCCCGGCGTGCATATCTACACCGCAACTCATCCACTGGATGCCATCGAACGCAACAGCGGTAAAGAGTACGGCAAACCGGTGGTCATCGGTCACAATGTCTGGATTGGCGGTCGGGCAGTCATCAATCCCGGAATCACGATTGGCGACAATGCCGTCATTGCGTCCGGCTCCGTGGTAGTGAAAAATGTCCCCGCAAATGCCGTCGTTGGCGGAAACCCGGCACAAATCATAAAAATGCTGCCAAGCGAAGGACTGTAACTGTTATGCTTTTTCGCAACTGATCTGTTACTTTTCCCTGTGATTTACGCAACATAAAATAGCCTTCAGGCTGAGCCCAAATTGCATCTTGTTCTTCAAGCATGCATCCGGGCTCTTAGCAGAATTTGGGGAATAAGATGACAGAAATACAGCTGCTGCTGAAGAACACCATTGATGAGCTTAATGTAAAGGAGAAACGCGACAACCGTCCGCGTTTTAGTATTAGCTTTATTCGCAATCATCCATGGCTGTTTGTCGCAATGTATGCCGCCTTCCTGGCTACGCTCATCGTGATGCTACGTTCAGAAACATTGGTAGATTCTGTCTGGCTGTTAATCGTACTGTTCGTCCTGCTCAACGGCTTCTTCTTCTTTGACGTCTATCCGCGCTATCGCTATGAAGACATTGATGTTCTGGACTTTCGCGTTTGTTACAACGGCGAGTGGTATAACACGAGGTACGTCCCTGACCAATTGATAGAGAGAATCCTGCAATCACCACGCGTCGCCGGTGAACAAAAGGCTCAGTTGCAAAAAATGGTCGATACCAAGGGTGAACTTTCGTTTTACGATGTGTTTTCCCTTACCCGCGCCGGCACTGCGTAATAAGACGATTTAGCGTCCGCACCGCAGGAATGAAATGCGAAGCGGACGTATTACCGTAGCCCAAAACCAGTCCACTTTTCGCATTTTTAACATCAAGATAAAAACGGCTTAATGCCGCTGGTGCCTGCTGAAACTGGCGAGCCAACTGAACAAGTGCTTCATCATCAATGCCTTCGATAGCGACCGTCAAATGCAACCCACCTTCTCCACCAAAGAGCTCATAAGGTACCTTAAGCTCCTCTGCCAAAACCTCCCGTAATTGCTGCTGACGTTTACGATACAAACGACGCATGGCCGCAAGATGGCGCGCGTAATGTCCCTCTTCGATAAATAACGCCAACGCCCGCTGCTCCACCCTGTGTCCACCGCGCAATAGTGCACCAATCGCTCCCTGAGCCGCATCAGCCAACGCCGAGGGCATCACCACAAAGCCAATGCGTAGCGCGGGAAACAACGTTTTGCTGAAAGTCCCGAGATACACTACCGGTGCCTGTTTGACCATTCCCAACATTGCCGGAATCGGTTCGCCGCTGTAGCGAAACTCGCTGTCATAATCATCTTCAATAATCCACGTATTTTGCTGGCGTGCATACTCCAGTAACGCCAGTCGTCGCCCTGCGCTCATGACTGCGCCACAGGGATATTGATGTGAAGGTGAAGTGAAGATCAATCGCGGGGCCTTACTTTCATCACTCATATCAGGCCGCATGCCTTCACAATCCACTGGTACACCTTTCATATGAAGCCCGGCTTTGAGAAACATACTTTTTACCCCCAGGTAGCCAGGTTCTTCCACCCAGGCGGTATCCCCAGTTTCGCCCAGCAGATGCGTGCATAAATTGATACCTTCCAGTGCACCCTCCGTAATCACAATTTGTCGGACATCGCAGCAAATCCCTCGCGATAGCGCCAGATGACGGGCAATCGCCTCGCGCAGAGCAGGTTCACCTTGCGGGTCACCATAGCCCAGCAACGCGGTCCCCTCTTCACGCAATATTCTGTCGAGAAGCCGACGCCAGAGGGGAAGAGGAAAATAGTTAACCGCAGGCATTCCCGGCGTAAAGAGCAACGTGGGCGAATCACGCCGCATGCCCCCAGGCAACCCCTGTAAGCGCTCGGGAAGCGCGATTGCGTGCACCTCAACATCACGCTCCCCCTGAGACGTCAAAGGCGCTACGTGCGTCCCCTGACGGCTGCGTAGCAAATAGCCCTCGATGGCCAATTGCTCAAGCGCGCTGTTGATCGTGTTACGCGAAAGCCCTAACCGCTGAGCCATAGCACGTGAGCCGGGTAAACGGCTATTGCCTGCCAGTCGCCCCTGCAAAACGGCCTCACGCAGCAGTTGATACAGCGCACGCTGCAAGGTTTCACACCCTCTACTGCGCAGGCCGTGCTCCAACAAAGTAAAAAACGCATCGTCTGGAATATTCATCGCGGCTCCTCGTGGCACCATAAAAACATACACCCTTGGTACTTTTTATAGAACCAATAAGCTCTTAATCTCATTGCATTCGCCCAAACAAGGAAAACCGCATGAGCCTCCTTAACCAGTTTAATCAACCTGTTGGTACTGCCCTGCCCGATTGGCAACCTCGGCCCCACCCCGAAAAACAAAATCTGCAAGGGCGTTTTTGCCACCTTGAGCCTTTAAGTACACAACACGCCAGCGCACTATTCGCCGCCCACCAGCTAGCCCCAGATACACGCAGTTGGACATGGTTGCTGCGCGAACCAGATAACAGCATTGAGGAGTACCGCACGTGGATTGATAGCGTTGCCGGACTGGCCGACCCCATTCACTTTGCGGTGATTGACGGGCGGACAGGTCTCCCCGTCGGGTCACTGGCGCTGATGAGAATTGATGCAAAAAACGGCGTTGTTGAAGTCGGTCATGTCCACTTCTCACCGTTACTAAGCCGGACGGCGATGGCAACCGAAGCGCAGTGGCTGCTGATGCGTTACGTTTTTGATATTCTCGGCTACCGCCGCTATGAATGGAAATGTAACAGCCTGAACGAACCCTCACGCCGGGCAGCGCTACGTCTGGGGTTTCAGTATGAGGGGCGTTTTCGTCAGGCTCTGGTGATAAAAGGCCACAACCGCGATACCGACTGGTTTTCCATTATCGATGACGAATGGCCTCAGATTGATAACGCTATGCAGCAGTGGCTGGCCGCCGACAACTTCAACGACGGCCAACAGTTGCGCACGCTGGAGAGCTTCCGCAAACGGGTAAGTTAACGTCTTTTCTTACGTCCCTGCACGGCTTTAAAGCGGGGATTGCTTTTGCAGATCACGTACAGCCGCCCTTTGCGCTTAACTATCTGACAATCCGGGTGGCGCTGTTTGGCGCTACGTAACGAGTTGAGTACCTGCATTATTTGCTCCTTTTCGCATCGATAAAACCACCGAAGCGCTGGCGGAAGCGTGCGGTGCTGCCTTCATTATTGAAAGCCTTCTGTTTACCGGTGTAATACGGATGCGATTTGGATGACACATCAAGCGTCACGTACGGATACGTCTCACCTTCGAGCTCAATCTCACGCTCGGTCCTGATGGTTGAACCGACTTTAAAGAATTCGTTGGCACTGGTGTCGTGAAAGACCACGGTACGATAGTGCGGATGAATGTTGGGTTTCATAGCGACCTCGATCATTACGTTATAACATAACAATACGGTACGCCGAGTTAATACAAAGATCAACCATGAGAACGAAAAGGGTAATGGGCGACGCAGGCCGCCCGTTGCAGATTAGGGATTCAGCTGATGCGCTAACGCCCGCAGCTGTTCGGCTATGGACTGCAGATCTTTACCGGGCTCCGTTTTCGGCCCGGTAGAATGGCGAATAACCAGTCGTGCGGGGAGAATAGAGGAAGTATGCAGCGTTTCGTTATCACCGCTATCAAGGATGCGGCGCACAGCCTCTTTACCTTGTAAATCGAGGTCTAGCGAAACAGTCGTCAGCGCCGGATAGAAGAATGAACTTTCATAGGTATCATCGTAACCAATCACCGATTTCTCCCCCGGGATCGGCACCTGATGCTGATGAAAAGCGCTCAGGACACCCAATGCCATCTGATCGTTTCCCACCAGCACTGCGGTGAAGTTCGGTGTCTCGCGCAGCATTTGCAGCGCACCGGCGTAACCACTCTGAGCATCCCAGTTGCCACGAACCACTGTAACAGGTTGCAGGCCATAGCCCTCAAGTGTTTCCATCCAGCTTTTCAAACGTAGCTTTGCCGATACCGAGCTTTCCGGCCCGGCCAGCAGCGCGATGTCCCGATGCCCCATTTCATAGAGATATTTGACGCTCGCTCGGGTGCCATCCGCCGGGTTAAACGAAACGTTAAACACAGAACTGTAGGGATCGACATCTAAAAAAAGACAGACAATATCATCGTTGTCATTGGCTATTTTCTGGGCCTGTTCGGTCTCCAGAGGCACGTTAATAATAACCTTATCCACCAGCTGAGACTTCAGCTCGTTAATAGATTCTTGAATACTTTGGTTGACGCTCTCATCAATCATTGAGATGAGCACCTGATAGCCCTCAACGTTCGCGTAGCGTTTTACCGCTGCGGCTACCTGGGAAGGTGCGTGCAATGCGAGGGAAATGGTGACCAATCCCACGGTATGGCTTTGCTTACCTACCAGCTGTTGCGCCAGACGGTTAGGGACATAGCGTAGCTCTTCAATGGATTTCTCCACCTTGCTGCGCGTGGCTTTGGATACATTAGCAGACTTGTTGAGTACCCTGGACACGGTCTGATAGGAGACGCCCGCATGGCGAGCAACGTCTTCTAAGGTCGCGCTTTTAGACTTCATGGTCCGGTTCCTTATGTTGTTATCCCTGGATTGTAACAGGGGCAATTTGAAAAAACGCTCATTGCCGCATCCCCTGAGCAACAACAACCAATAAAAGTATGACGCTCACAATACAACAAATTGTGAATAGACTCACTACTCGTAACAAAACCTGCTTATTTATTTGCAGTTAATCACACTATTAAGATCATTAAATTGCCTGAATTATGGTTTAGGCATTTCATGACACAAGTTATGTGAACGTAATACAAAAAAATAAGAGGATAGACATGAACACTACGCTGCGCACACTCTCCGTTGCGTTGGCCGCTGCGCTGATTTCACCATCCGTGTTTGCTGCTTCCGCCACCCTTCCGGGTATCGATTTTCATGGTTATATGCGCGCCGGGGTTGGGGTCTCCGGTGACGGTAGCCAGGCCGAATGGCAAAAGAATAAAATTGGTCGTCTGGGTAACGAGTCCGATACCTACGGCGAGCTGGAGTTAGGTTCAGAGGTCTACAAAAAGAATGATGTTAGCTTCTATCTTGATAGCATGGTCAGTATGGTTTCTGACGGCTCCAATGATAACGAAACCACACTGGATGACGATGCGCAATTCGGCCTGCGCCAGCTAAACCTGCAGATCAAAGGCCTGGTCCCCGGCGATCCAAACGCGGTGATTTGGGGCGGTAAACGCTACTATCAACGCCACGATCTGCACATCATCGATACCAAATACTGGAACATTTCCGGATCCGGTGCGGGAATCGAAAACTATACGCTCGGCCCGGGCGCCGTCTCATTTGCCTGGATCCGCGGCGATGCTAACGACGTCGATTACCGCGTCGATGGTGATAGCAACGTCAATATTAACTACCTCGATCTGCGCTACGCAGGCTGGAAGCCATGGTCCGGATCGTGGACTGAATTTGGTATCGACTACGCGATGCCGAATACCACCAAAAAGCAGGACACTTACGGCGGGCTGTATGATGCTGAAAATGGCGTCATGCTAACCGGTGAGATTAGCCAGGATATGCTGGGTGGTTACAACAAAATGGTGCTGCAATACGCCAACAAAGGGCTGGCGCAGAATATGGTCTCCCAGGGCGGCGGTTGGTACGACATGTGGAACTACGTCAACGACGCTACCGGCTACCGCGTTATCAACACCGGTTTAATCCCGATTACCGACAAGTTCTCCATTAACCATGTCCTGACATGGGGCTCTGCAGACAACATAACTGAGTACACGGATAAAACGCGTATGCTGTCGCTGGTCGCTCGCGGGCAATATCAGTTTACCGAGTACGTGCGCCTGATTGGTGAGGTGGGCGGTTTCTATCAAAAAGACAGCTACAAGAACAACACCGAATACAAACAGGCCGGTGAAAAATACACTATTGCGCTGGGCCTGGCCGATGGCCCTGACTTTATGTCACGCCCGGAACTGCGTATCTTCGCTTCATATTTGAATGATTCTGAAAATGGCAAACCATTCGAAGATCAGACTGCCAATAATACGTGGAACTTTGGCGTACAGGTAGAAGCCTGGTGGTAATAAGATGTAAACCGTTTCATCTCCAACTGTAAGGCCGTTAATTACCCTCCGGTAATGATTATTGCCATTGAACACCTGCTCTACTTTCGGGATAACCCTTTATTGAGTTATCCCGTTTTTATTTTATTTACGGTTAGCAAAGTGTTCATCTAGTAATTGTCGCAATGCATCCGACTGTTTACCAAAAATAGCATGCACCTGCTGCCCAAGAATAATAACCCCAAGCGCTCCCTGCTGCTGTAATGCCTGAGAATCAACAACCGCCAGATTATTCACCGTGACGCGTAGGCGGGTAATACAAGCATCGACATTAATAATATTGGCCTCGCCGCCGAAAGCCTGAATTAAATGCTCAATTTGCTGTTGTTCCACCTGACTCAAAGATACCGCCGGACGAGGCTGGGAGAAGTAATTCAGAAAGGATTTTAAACTCACCATAATAGACTCCTGATAAGCAGATAAAAAAACGCCTGCTCGCAGGAGCAGGCGCGGGTAGAGAGAAATTACGCGTGACGACTAAGAATACGGCAGTCCCATGCATTTAAGGCCAACGGCGCATTCAGAACCGTGCCGGTGAGGCTGTCCTGATAGCCTTGTGGCAGGGTTACGCTATGCTGTTGCGCGCTGTAGTTTTGCAGGAATACATATGTGGTTTCACCATCCGTGCGTGCTGTCGCTACCACGCCCGGAGGGAAATCAGCCTCAACCGCACGCGGCAGAGCCAATTCTTTACTTATGGTGCTGAAGAAATCTCGCTGAAAAGCCAGATCGTTGCGTGAAGCAACGTGCCAGGCCTTGCCTTTACCAAAGTGGTTGACGGTGACTGCCGGTCTTCCGGCATAAAAATCATCGCGGTATGTCGCCAACGGCTGCGCCGTTTCAGTATGAATCAGTTCACACAGATGACGAACCTGGTAAGGTCCCTGCAACCCGCCTTCATTCCCTGCCAGCCCCTGCACCAGATTGCGTTCGCCATCGTTCAGGCAGTCGATCTCTTCCGCCCAAATGCCCAGCAGTTTACGCAGAGGACCAGGGAAACCACCTAAGTGGCAGAGATCGGACTCGTTAACGATACCTGTCCAGTATGTTGTAACTAAGTGACCACCGTTGGCGACGAAATCTTCGGCGCGCTCAGCAAATCCCTCGCGTACCATGTACAACATAGGTGCAATAACCAGCTGATAGGCGCTCAGGTCAACATCCGCATCGATAATATCGACGGCGATCCCCTGCTCCCAGAATGGGCGATAGTGTTCGTTGACGGTATTTTCATACTCCATCCCGAGATTACGCGGTCCCTGAGCATCATCCAGCGCCCAGCGGTTTTGCTGGTCGAAGATAATCGCCACTTTCGCATCCGTCCGGCAACCCACCACGCCCGGTAACTTGCTTAACATATCGCCGAGCTTAGTCACTTCACGGCCTACTCGAGTATCCAGGTGGCCTACGTGATCGATAATAGCCCCGTGGAACTTCTCTACTGAGCCACGGCTCTTACGCCACTGGAAGTACTGTACCGAATCAGCACCGTGTGCGACGGCCTGCATAGAAGAAAGAATATGCATTCCCGGCTTTTTCAGCTTGCTGGTCGGCTGCCAGTTGGTTGCGCTCGGCGTGGACTCCATCAAGACAAACGGTTTACCGCCCTTCAGGCTGCGCATCATGTCGTGATACATGGCGGTATAGCAGGCCAGGGTGGTTTCATCTTTGTCACGGTGCCACATGGGATAGCTATCCCACGAGATGAAGTCCAGCGCCTGCGCCAACTGCCAGTAGTCGTAATCGTAAAAATACTCCATGAAGTTGGTTGTCACCGGCAGTTCAGCATTCGCTGCTTTCAGAGGGGCAACTTCATGGTGGCAGAAGTCAGTCACCTGCGCGGTGTTGAAACGATGCCAGTCAAGGTTCAGACCATGAATTGAGACTTCTCCTTGCGGCGCCGGAGATTCAATCTGCGACCAGTCGCTATAGGTGTGGCTCCAGAAGGCGCTCCACCAGGCATGATTGAGGTTATCCAGCGTTTCATAACGCGCCTTCAGCCAGTCTCGGAAACGCTCCTGGCACAGGCTACAGTGGCACTCACCGCCGTATTCGTTGGAGATATGCCAGCCCAGCACCGCCGGGTGCTGCGAATAACGCTCCGCCAGCAGCGTATTGATTTTCAAGGTTTTCTCACGATAAACCGGTGACGACATACAGTGGTTATGGCGTCCACCGTGCAGCGCAGGCACCCGATCGCGACCAACGCGTAGCACCTGAGGATACTTCTGCGACATCCACGCCGGACGCGCGCCGCTTGGGGTGGCGAGATAGACATGAATTCCGGCGGCATACAGTTTATCGAGAATACTGTCCAGCCAGCCAAACTCAAATACGCCTTCCTGAGGTTCAAGCTTCGCCCAGCTAAATATCCCCACCGACATCACATTACATTTTGCCTGCTGCATCATGGCAATATCTTTGTCGATAATATCGGGATAATTCTCCCACTGCTCTGGGTTATAGTCAGCGCCATGCAATAGCGCATTAACCTTAGGACTCAAAGGCGCAAATTTTTTCATAATAAACATCCTGAAGTTTAAAGCTGAATAATTAATTAAATACTTTCATTGACGGCAATGCTTTCCCCTGACAATCAAATAGGGCCTGATTTTCCCGGGCATTACCTTCTTTCCACTCATCGTGGATATATTTCATTCCAGCAGGCGTCGCCCAGGTATTTCCCGGTACGGCAATCCATGTCGGCTCCCAATAAAAGATACCTTTACCACGATGTTCCGGAACGTCAGCCACGGCCTGCATTAAATCGTGAATATAATTATATTGCCCCTGCACGGTAGCAGGATAACCGCCATCCTTTTCCTCTTTTGCCTGAAAACTATTTTCGGCATTATCGCAGTTATCCAGGGTATAAGCGTAAGCGGCTTCAACCACAATCACGTCTTTGTTATAGCGCTTGCTGATATCGTCCATATTGGCTTTCAACGCGCTAATCGGTCCATTCCAATAGGTATACATCGACAGGCCAATGATGTCGTAAGGCACGTTGCGCTTGCTGATTTCATCAAACCACCAGCGGAAGGTGTCATTTTTGGTCCCTTCAGCCAGATGAAGCATGATTTTGACTTGCTCGCCGCCGGTGAGGTTCTCCTTCAGGCCGTCAATGGCAGCATTAAGCAGCCCCGCCAGGCGATCGAATTCGCCGCCGCCCTGCCCCCAGCTTTTGCCCTCCGGCCACAGCATACCGCCGTTAATCTCGTTGCCGATCTGCACCATATCCGGCAGCACGCCCTCCTGTTTAAAGCGGGCAATCGTGTCGCGAGTGTAGTCGTGGATGGTGGTTTTCAGCTGTGGGTAGTCCATTTTCTCCCAGGCTTTAGGCTTGAACTGCTTACCCGGATCGGTCCAGAAGTCACTGTAATGGAAATCCAGTAGCAGCTTCATGCCCTGTGCTTTTGCACGCTTTGCCAGCGCCAGCGTTGCCGCCAGATCGTTATCACCTCCACCGTAGCCCTGACCCTGAGCATCTTTAGGATCAACCCACAGGCGCAGGCGAACATAGTTCACGCCGTCGGCCTTCAGAATCGCGATAGGATCCTGCTGCTGGTTGTTGTGGTTAAAAAACTTTGCGCCGTGCTTTTCAGCATCCAGCAACGTGGAAATATCCGCCCCTTTAATAAAATCAGCGGGCATATTGTTAAAAGCTTTTGTTTGCAGCGCATCTGCCGCCAGCGTACTGGCTGAAAAACAGCATGCCAGAGAAACAGCAAGCCACGCGGGTGTTAATCTTTTCATGAAGTTATCCTTTTGTACTGCCAGAGGTGAGGCCGGAAACAAAGTACTTTTGCAGCGCCAGGTAAAGAATCGCTACCGGGACGGCAATCAGTACCGCACCCGCTGCATAAGTGGTGTAGCTGGCACCCATTTTCTGCGCTACCAGGTTGTACAGGCCAATCGGTAGCGTGTACTTATCCGGGGTGCGCAAGATGGTGCTGGAGAGAATGAAATCCCCCAATGGGCCGGTAAATGAAAATAGCGCAACCACCGCCAGAATCGGTTTTGACAGCGGCATGATGATTTCGAAAAAGATACGGAAGCTGCTGGCACCATCCATACGTGCGGACTCATCCAGATCTTTAGGGATCGCATCCAGATACCCCTTCATAAGCCAAGTATTCATCGGGATCATACCGCCAACGTAGATCAGCACCAGCGCCAGATGGCTGTTGATCAATCCCAGCAGTTGCGACAAAACAAAGATCGCAATCAGCGCCGAGAACTGCGGGATCATCTGCAGCAGCAGGAACAGCATCAGCCCGTTCTGCCGTCCTTTAAAACGAAAACGGGAGAACGCATAGGCAGTAAAGCTCACGCTGATGAGGGTCAGCACCATGGTCATGAAACTGATTTTCATCGAGTTCCAGTACCAGGTCAGGTAGTTCACATTGCCATTAAACAGGTCTGCATAGTGCTGAAATGACAGGTTCTCAGGAATAATCGACGTACTCAGCAGACTATTCCCGGCATTCAGTGACGCCCCTACCGTCCAGACCAGCGGATAAATAATAATCGTTGATACCAGGATGACCACCAGCCAGGTCAGTGACAGGCGAATCCACTTTTCGCGTTTAATACTCGGTGATTTAGCCATGTTGCTTCCCTTACGCCATATCGTCATTTTTGAAGGATTTCGTGGCGCGGAACTGCCACAACGCCAGACCAACGACAAAAATCGACAGCAGGATCGTAATGGTGGCCGCGATGGCGTATTGCGAAGACGACATCGTCAATTTGTAGATCCACGACACCAGGATATCCGTACCGCCAGCATTAGACCCCGCCACCGCCGGTCCACCGTTGTTGAACAGATAGATGATGTTGAAGTTGTTAAAGTTGAAGGTGTACTGGGTGATGATGATCGGCGCAATGGAGTACAACACCAGCGGCAGAGTGATCGTCCGCAGGCGGGTAAACGCGCTGGCCCCATCCATCGTGGCCGCTTCATAAAGATCGTCCGGAATCGCCTGCAGTACGCCGGTAGTCATGGCGAAAACAAACGGGAAGCCCAGCCAGGTTTGCATCATGATCAATGCAGTCTTAGTCCAGAACGGGTCGGTCAACCACGCCTTCGGGCTGATGCCGAAGAAGGACAAAATAGCGTTGTTAATTACCCCGAATGAATCGTTAAACATCCCGGCAAAAACCAGAATCGTCACGAATCCAGGCACCGCCCACGGCAGAATAAAAATAGTACGAATCATCGGCTTAAAGCGCAGGTCTTTCTGGTTGACCAGAATCGCCAGCAGCACGCCGACGGTACATTGCAACGTCGTCGCCAGCAGAGTCCACACCACCGTCCACTGCAGCACATCAAAGAAGGTTGAGCGCCAGATGGACAATGTGAAGATGTTGATGAAGTTTTTGAACCCGACCCAATCCACCAGCTTCGCCGGTGGCGTGTGGTAAAGGTTGTAGTTGGTAAAGGCAATGGCAAAACCAAACAAAATCGGGAAGATGACGACAAACACCAGCAGAATAAAGCCGGGGGTGATCATCAAATAAGGAAAACCATCGCTAAGCAGCATCTGATACTGCTTACGTACGCTATTCAGCGCCATGCCCTCATCGCGCTTTTTGCCGTTAACCCAGGCATCGCGTAACGAGAGGAAATAGACCAGCAGGCCAAAAGCGATAATCAGCACGCTGATAATCCCTTCCGCCAGCAGGAAGATCGAGTTATCCCGCGGAACTTCCTCGCCCAGGGTATATAACCCCCACAGGCCTTCGCTGAGAAAGTCATAAAAAATGCTCATAAAACTGCTCAGCAGCACCAGGAAAACAATCCCCTTCAGCCACTGGCGATGATAAAACTGCCCAAAACCCGGCACGATAGCCAGCAACAGGCCGCACCACGCATGGCGTCCTGCGCCACGCGCTTCGGCAATATTTTCGCTGGGATTGATAATCACACACGACTCCTTCTGAAAACGGGAGGGCCTCCTCCCGTTCTGTTACATCACCTGATTACTGATTGCTGGCCTGCATCGCTTCGATTTGCATTTTGATCTGCTTCTCTGCGTTATCGAGCGCCGCTTTAGGCTCTTGTTTGCCAGTCAGGCTAAGCTCCAGCGCGGCATTAGCCGGGCCCCAGACTTCGCCCATTTCCGGGATCCCCGGCATCGCCGTCGCACGCGCTGACTGCACCGCCACCGCGCTGGCCTTTTCATCATTCTTAATCACCGGATCGTCAATCATTGACTTCAGCGGCGGGATTTCACCGGTCGCGATATAGCGCGCTTTCACGTACTGCGGCTGGTTGATGAATTCGATGAACTGCTGTGCCAGCGCCTTATCTTTACTCCATGTCGAGACCACATAGCCCTTCACGCCGAGGAAAGAACTCATCGGTTTGCCATCAGGCAGCATCGGTAGGGGCGCAACGCCATAATTAATGCCTGCCGCTTCATACGGCTGGAAAGCCCACGGACCGTTAATCACCGCCGCCGCTTTTTTCTCTGTGAACAGGGAATCAATAGCGTTCAGCCCGTTGTCCCCGAGGATCCCCGCCGGGAAGACCTTATCGGTGTAGAATTTTTTCAGGAAGGTAACCGCTTCCACAGCACCGGGCTTGTTCAGGCCAACGTCCTGCGGGTTAAAACCACCTTTGTCGTTTTTGCCAAAGATATAGCCGCCCATCGGACCAATAGCACCCCAGCTGTAATAGATCTGATCAAACTTCGCCAACAGACCATACTTGCCCTCTTCGCGCTGCTTTTTCGAATAGTCGAACCACGCCTGCAGGCTATCCAGCGGCTTGTTGATCAGGTCTTTGTTGTAAATCAGTACCAGGGTTTCCACCGCTTTCGGCACGCCATAAAGCACGTTATCCATATGGAAAGCGTTGATTGACGCAGGCGTAAAAGCCTCCTGCTTCGCCTGCTCCATAGTCAGAGGAGACAGCAGCCCCTGGACGACCGCACCACCCAACTGGTCATTAGGGATAACCAGTACATCCGGGCCGATGCCCGCCGGGCCATCAAGTCGCAGCTTTTCCAGCTGCTGGGCGTACGGCATCTCCTGCACGTTAACCTTAACGTCGAACTGCTTTTCAAAATCATTTACCGCAGCTTTAATGCCGTCGGATTTTTTGATGTCTTCCCAGACGTTGAGCTGTCCGGCCGCGTGCGCCTGCAGGCTCACTAGCTGCCCGGCAGCCAGAGTGGTAAGGATCAGTGCAGCAAGAGTGTTCTTTTTCATTACCAACCTCATGTGAAGGTATAACAATTTAATGGTTTTTATTGGACAATTTGACTTCCGGTAATTCCTTAGTCAATTGATAAACGGCGTTTCATAAACAAAACATCCGTCATTCTTGATTTGTTATACGCTACGCTTTGAATGTCGATAAAACTACTGAAAGCTACCAGTTGTGTGATCATGATTGCAGAAATGAAACTTCAATGTATGGTGCTAAAACGCTGGAAGTTATAGTCACAGCATGATTTTAGTGTCGTTGAGCATCGTCCGGCTGAATTGTTACACGTTATACAAATTATACGTCACAGCCCAAATCCCAACGGCAGGAAACGCTACTAACCCGGGGAATGTTGATGTCCAATATACGACTGAGGAATGTCACCAAGCGGTTCGGCAGTACAGTGACGCTGCATCAGGTGAATCTTGATATTGAAGATGGTGAATTTGCAGTTTTCGTTGGCCCATCTGGCTGCGGTAAATCGACGCTACTGCGGATGATTGCCGGCCTGGAAGAGGTCAGCGATGGTGAAGTACTGATTGGCGATGAAGTGATGAATGATGTCGTCCCCGCCCACCGCGGCGTCGCCATGGTATTCCAGTCCTATGCGCTCTATCCGCATATGACGGTGGCGGAAAATATGGGTTATGGCCTGAAGGTCAATAAAGTCCCAAAAGATGAAATTCGCCGTCAGGTTGAAATGGTCGCGAAAACGCTGCAACTCTCTCATCTACTGGATCGTAAACCTAAACAACTTTCCGGAGGTCAGCGCCAGCGCGTGGCAATCGGCCGCGCAATCGTGCGTAATCCACGGGTGTTTATGTTTGATGAGCCCCTTTCTAACCTCGACGCCGAGCTACGCGTTGAAATGCGCCTGCACATCGCGAAGCTGCATCATGAACTTAAGACCACGATGGTCTATGTCACCCACGATCAGGTTGAAGCGATGACCCTGGCCGACAAAATCGTGGTGATGAACTACGGCAAAGTGGAACAAATGGGCTCGCCGATGTCGCTGTATTACAACCCGGTGAATAAATTCGTCGCGGGGTTTATCGGCTCACCCAAAATGAACTTCCTGCCTGCGACAGTAACCGCATGGCAGCCGGGGCAGCTTAGCGTAAAGATGGCGCAAGACCATAACCTGACGCTCAATATCACCACCTCGCCGCTGCTGCCTGGTGCCGCTGTTACGCTCGGTATTCGCCCTGAACATCTCTCAACCAACGTGAACATAGGGACCATAGTTGAGTTTCAATGTGAAGTGGTTGAGAGACTGGGCAATAACACCTATCTGTTCGGCCAGTGCTATGGCCATGATAACGTCAAAATCCTGCTGCCAGGCGACGTTCATTTCCGTCCCTGGCAAAAAATCAACGTTGCGTTCGACGATCGCTACTGCATGGTCTTCGACGAAAATGACCTGCGGATTAGCGCTGACATCGCCGCGCCAGATGCCCATTAAGCGCAACATCTGATTGTCATGATTGTGCGTTAGAATATGAACATATGCTGATAGCCCTTACTGTCAGCATACCAGCCCTCGTTTTCTCCGCGTCGTTCAAATTTTGGACGACGCGGTTCATCCACTGTTAGCCCGAATTCGTGAGTATCTTGCGGTTCGGGCCTTTTTTATCCCGCTTGCTGAATCCTCTTTTTATCTTTCGCGTATACTCATCGAACCCCTCGATAAAATAAGGAAATACTCATGACAGCCCGGCATCAGGTGAGTCTGGTTACAGGGGTACTGATTCTCGCCATTATTTTGCCGGTCGTACTGAGCATCTGGCTGGCAACTCAGCAAGCTAAAGCACAGTTTTACACCGAGCTGGATAATTTTTCCGTCCGCGTACTGGCCCGCGTTCAGCAGGTTGCCGATCAGGCAAGAGAAGCGCTTAAAGAAGCAGATGCTCATACCGCCGCGACCTGCAGTCCGCAGCATCTGCTCAATATGCGGCAGATTGCCTACACCCACCGCTACGTACAGGAAGTTCTGTGGTTACACGATGGTATTCCGCAGTGCTCTTCCCTCGAAGAGCATCAAGTTTCAGTCATCTTTCCACCTCCCGACCATATTACTGCCGATGGCTATCGCACCTGGCTCACATCGGTTAGCGATCTGGGACTGAAACATAAAATGACGGCAATGGGCAGCGAGCATCATGTGGTGATGATCGACCCCGTTTCATTTATCGATGTGATTCCGTTAGGTCAGGAAGAAATTCACACTCTCCTGTTCGGAACGAAGCACGACCAAATCATTATCAGCAGTAAACCGCTCGACACTGCCGTCTGGGCGCAAATTAAACATCTGGATGCAGAAACGTTAACTCTCAATAACACCGTTTATCGCCTCCACCGTATACCCGAGCTGGGTCTGGCTATCGCCACCTGGTCATCCACGCTGCCATTACAGAAAAAACTCCATCAGCAGCTGATACTGTGGCTGCCGATTGGCCTGTTCACCAGTATTTTGGCCTCATTCCTGCTTATTCGCCTGCTACGAAGATTGCGTTCACCGCGTTACGGGATGCTGGACGCTCTGAACGCCAATGCCATTCAGGTCTATTACCAACCCATTATTTCGTTGCAGAGTGGAAAAATCGCGGGTGCGGAAGCGCTTGCTCGCTGGAAGCAGCCCGACGGGAGCTTCTTATCGCCGGATATTTTTATCCCGCTTGCCGAACAGACGGGACTCATTACCCATTTAACCGAAGATATTGTGAGGAAGATTTTTGCCGAACTGGGTGCATGGCTGCGCCAGCGCCCTGAGGTACACATTTCGATCAATCTGTCGGTCGATGATTTACGTTCGCCTACGCTGCCAATACTTTTGCGTGAGCAGCTTCAGCGCTGGGGTATCAGCGCTCAGCAGATCACTTTGGAAATTACCGAACGCGGTTTCGTCGATCCGCAAACCACTTTACCCGTCATCGCCGGTTATCGTCAGGCCGGCCACCGTATTTCCATTGATGACTTTGGTACCGGCTACTCCAGTCTGAGCTATTTACAAAAGCTGGACGTCGATACCCTGAAAATCGATAAATCGTTTGTCGATACATTGGAATACAAACCGCTAACGCCACACATTATTGAAATGGCGAAAGCGCTCAACCTGACAACCGTCGCGGAAGGCGTCGAAACCCAAAGCCAGCGCGACTGGCTACGCAGTCATGGGGTGCTGTACGCCCAGGGGTGGCTTTATAGCAAAGCGCTGCCAAAGGAGAAATTTATTCTGTGGGCTGAAAACAACCTTAAAGCACATTCACAACAGCCCGCGAAAAATCTCTCCTGAATCTACTTCAGATAAGATTTTATCACCTGCATGACCACGTCAAGGTCAGCTTCACGTTGGCCTTCCTCCGGCTCTTTAACGACGTGATCCGTTAAGTGTCCCTGGATGACCTGCAACATCATACCGTTGACCGCCCCGCGGATCGCCGCAAGCTGCTGTAAAACCTCAGCGCATTCATGATCGCGATTAAGCATTTTTTCTAATGCGGTATTTTGCCCCTGAATTTTCTTTAATCGAGTCAATAACATCTTCTTGTGACGAACGGTGTGTGACATTACGCGATCCACTATTTGATTGATTGGTCATTTCCACGGACGACCACAGTACACAATAAGAACAGCATAACATGCCCTACTCCCCCGGAGTATTTTTCTACTGGGGGGTAGTATTAGCCTACTGGGGGGGAGTAGCATACAATAACTTCTGATAATGGATCATGTTATGAACGACTTCACTTCGCTGTTGCAACAGGGCAATGCCTGGCTCTTTATACCCAGCGCCATTCTGCTCGGCGCATTGCACGGCCTCGAGCCGGGACACTCTAAAACAATGATGGCGGCATTTATTGTGGCGGTACGTGGAACGCTTAAGCAGGCAGTATTGCTGGGGTTAGCGGCAACGGTATCGCATACAGCAGTGGTCTGGCTGGTGGCAATGGCAGGTCTTTGGTTTGGTCGCGGCTGGGACGCTCAAACATCAGAACCCTGGTTTCAGCTGATTTCCGGGATCCTTATTGTGCTGATTGCCTGCTGGATGCTCTGGCGTACCTGGCACGAATCGCACTCACATGAACATGAACATGAACATGAACATGAACATGAACATGAACATGAACATGAACATGAACATGAACATGAACATGATCACCCCCACCCGCACGAACACAAGACTCATATTCATCAACATCCGCTGGTCGCCGCCGATAACTGGCAGGACGCCCACCAGCGAGCGCACGCGGAAGAGATCAATCGTCGCTTTAACGGGCAACAGGTCACCACCGGACAGATCGTATTGTTTGGGCTAACGGGCGGATTAATCCCCTGTCCGGCATCAATTACCGTATTGCTCATTTGCCTGCAGTTGAAAAAATTCTCGCTGGGGGCGACGCTGGTATTGGGGTTTAGCGTGGGGCTGGCACTTACCTTAGTCGCCTCTGGCGCGATTGCGGCTTTAAGCGTGAAACACGTCGCCAACCGCTGGCCGGGGCTGAACAATCTGTCGCGAAAAGCACCGTGGATTTCCGGCACGCTGATTATCGTGGTGGGTTTCTATATGATGGTGCATGGCTGGAGTAGCTTGTAACGAAGCTATTGCCATCCCCACTGACTGCGGGGATGGCAGAGATGAATTACTCATCCAGTAGCGGTACGAAACCGCCGAAAATCATTCGGTTACCGTCAAATGGCATATTATCGCCGAACTCTTTCATCCGCGGATCGGCCATCATTTTGGCGTTGGCGGCATCCCTGGCTTCTTTCGAAGC
Source organism: Klebsiella huaxiensis (assembly GCF_003261575.2). GTDB lineage: Bacteria > Pseudomonadota > Gammaproteobacteria > Enterobacterales > Enterobacteriaceae > Klebsiella > Klebsiella huaxiensis. Next base: position 4,596,273 of record NZ_CP036175.1, read on the forward strand.
ATATTCAATCCAGCTGAACACCACCTCTTCATCATTTTCAGCTTTCACTGCCATACGGAAGTCAGTCAACTTTCCATCGGGGACATCGTCGGCCCAACACTCCACTACGCGCAGCGCGCCAAACTCTTTAAAGAGTGGCGCGGCCTTTGCTGCCATTTCGCGGTATGCCTCCTTATTTTCCGCCGGTACGGCAACAACAAAACCATCAACGTACTTCATGAGTTAATTCTCCGAAGTGAACAGCACAACCGGAGAACCCGGCTGTATCTGAATTGATAAGTTTAGTCTCTGCACTTGATGACGGCTTAAAATCAGGAAATAACCTCACTGCGTTTTGCCGATCCTTTGCGCGCAATTGGCTGGCGAAACCACGGCAAGCACAGCTGAATCAGTGGCCCGATCGTTAATGCATAAAGTACGGTACCCACGCCAAATTTACCGCCTAACAGCCAGCCAATCAGCAGAACAGAAACTTCAATCGCCGTACGAATGCCGCGCAACGACCACCCCGTACGTGCATGTAGACCAGTCATCAGACCATCGCGAGGACCCGGGCCGAAACCGGCACCAATATACATACCAGTTGCCAGTGCATTCAGCACGATAGCTCCCACCAGCAGGAGACTGCTCGATACGAGCGATTCTATTGGCGGCAATAACGCCAGAGTGGCATTTGCTGCCAGCCCTAACACAACCACATTACTCACTGTACCCAGACCCGGCATTTGCCGTAGCGGGATCCACAACAGTAGCACCGCCGCACCTGTCAGGATCATCACCGTACCGAAATCCAGACTGAATTGTTTGCCAATCCCCAGATGAAAAACATCCCACGGATCGGCCCCGAGATTGGCATGAACAAATAGCGCGGTCGATACTCCGTACAGGACCAGACCGATGTAAAGTTGCAGTAAGCGACGTACCATTTTTCACCTCAGAGTCATTGCGATTTCCGCAATCATCAGTAAAAATGGATTGATAATTAATGGCCAGTTTTTAAAAAGTGGATTGCTATGTCATCTCGTCGCTTTGGTTCACAATCTCTGGTCCGATTGCTCGGTAACTGGCAAGAATCCGCCTCCCGCACGCCGCTCTGGCGTCAGTTAGCTGAAGCGCTACGCCTGCTAATCCTTGATGGTCGCCTGGCATTGGAAACCAGGCTACCCGGCGAACGTGAACTGGCGGCCGCTCTGAATATCAGCCGCACTACGGTTGCCAGCGCGCTCGGGCAACTGCGAGAGGAGGGCTATCTCTACAGTCGCCAGGGCAGCGGATCGCGGATCGCTCTGCCGGAACGCCCCGTAAATATGACAGCCAAAACGCCGGACCCATTATCAGTCAATCTGGCCGTTGCTGCGCTCAGCGCTGGACCTGAGATCCACCAGGCCTACAGTCAGGCTCTCAAGATCATGCCTCAGCATTTATCCAATACCGGTTACGATCAGCAAGGCCTACCGCTTCTTCGCGAAGCGATCGCCCACCGCTATAGCGAGCGCGGCTTGCCGACGCGCAGTGATGAAGTGATGATCGTCAATGGAGCGCTAAGCGGATTTGCCCTGGTGCTGCGTTTATTAACCGGGCCAGGCGATCGCGTGGTGGTAGATGCGCCGACCTACCCCATGGCGATCAGCGCAATTCAGGGAGCATCGTGCCGCCCGGTTGGCGTCGCGTTACCAGCGCAGGGATGGGATTGCGACGGTCTGGCAGCGACGATCGCACAAACCGCCCCACGACTGGCCTGGCTGATGCCCGACTTTCATAACCCCACTGGTCGTTGTATGGATAGTGCCACGCGCCAGCGGATTGCCGATATCGCGGCGCAAACCCGCACCACTCTGGTGGTCGATGAGACGATGGTCGATTTATGGTACGACGCCCCGCCACCGCCTCCACTAGCGACGTTTAATCCAGACGCGCCGGTAATCACTATCGGCTCGGCGGGAAAAAGTTTTTGGGGAGGATTGCGCATAGGCTGGATCCGTGCGTCTTCGCGAACCATTGCATCACTGGTCCAGGCACGCGACTCCCTCGATCTGGGCTCTCCGCTGGTGGAACAATTGGCCTGCTGTTGGTTACTGGAAAATGAAAAAACGCTGTTACCATCACGCCGGACGATGCTGGCCGCCCGCAGGGACATGTGCGGCGAACTGATGGCTGAGTTTTTCCCGCATTGGCGTTTTACGTTACCCGAGGGGGGGCTCTCTTTTTGGGTGGAATTACCAGGAATGCTGGCGACACTGTTTTCGGTACGGGCAGAAAGTCGCGGGATTCATATCGGAACAGGAACGCGTTTCGGTCTGGCAGGCGCATTTGACCGTTATTTACGTTTGCCCTTCACGCTGTCTGATGAGGAACTACGCAACGCTTTCAATACGCTACAGCCGCTATGGCATAGCCTTACGGAACAGAAAGATAATTTTCGTCTGCGGAAAATCATATAATAAAATATCGACGGGCTGGAGCCAGCCCGTCAAAAACCATCGTCCATGATGCATATGAGATGTTTTTATAAAATTGCCATTCAATCTTGTCATTACGACATGTCAGTCCGATGACAAAAATGAAATAATTTCATTAATGCTGGCGCGGAATCGCAAAACCTTTTAGCGATATAATAAAACCATCTTCATCTTTTTTAATTTTTGCACCGGTATCACACCAATCGGATGCAATGCGAAAAAACTCATCGCTACCAATATTCCAGTTCAGACGTACATGCTTAACGTAGCCGGACCGTAGCATGTCGCACGCTTCACTATAGTTGCTGGCTGTAGAGAGTTGTTGTTTCATTTTCTCTTCTTCAGAATTTTACGTAATGCTTTGATTTCTTTAGGGGTTAATGGAGACGTTTCCTCTTCGGTATGCTGGCTGTCGATATCTTCTTCCGAAACCCCCGCCTCGTCTGCTGAATCCACTACCTGAAAAGCTAGCAACAGCAGTTTCTCTGTTGCTGTCCCTAAATTCTCGTTATTTTCTTCCGCATACTGACGCAGTTTTTCTTTTAACTCGCCATCAATTTTTACGTTCAGAACCACTGTGGTCATAATCACGCTTCCCGTGAAATAAAATTATCATATAATTAATACACGAAGTTAACATGCTGATCCAGAGATATATTTCCAGCTTATATCTAACAACATTTTCCCATAACTAATTTGCACGCTATATATGACATAAAAATGACAGTGATGTTTCAATTAAATTTCAACTTTATGACAAAATGTTTTTTTGGCATAAGAACCCGGCATTTTAGGAACAAAATAAAATACATAAAATAAATGTGGATATTAAATATTGAGAGAGAAGAAAGTCACAATTTTATTGTGGGATAGAAAATTTTGAGACCCAGAAATGGGTGGGGGCCCTGCCAGCTACATCCCGGCACACACGTCGTCTGCTCTGGCTGCTTCCTTCCGGATCTGACCTGGTAAACAGAGTAGCGTTGCGGGAGAACCAACAGAGCCCCCATTGAGAGCGCTAGTTACCTAACGCGCTGGCGCATTATCCCTGCTGAGCCAGTGAATTGCAAGCTACCGCCGATCGGCTGCTGATTTATTGCGCAAAGCCAGCAAATGAGTATCACAGGATACTTATCGATACATTTCAGCGGGGTGAAATCAAGAGATTGCGAGCGTACTCTCAGCACCATTTGCCATCATCATCCATAATGGCAAAGATATTATGTATCCTTTTTAATCAATATGTTATCTCAATGGTACCTGAATGAGTGAATTACCGCGTTTAATCACCACCCTGGCGATGCCCCCTATCGACGAAGTCACCGTTCCTTTCCACGGTTTAAACTTCCTGCGCCCGGAACTGATGCTGGATTTCATCACGATTAGCGATGCCCAACTGCTGGCGGTGACACCGGTTGCGCTGCTTTACTCCAGCGTCGGCGTGCTCCAGCACGTTGAACTGCGCAAGTTGCCCATCGAAGTTAGCGGCCGCGTGGTGTACCCGATATCAACGCTTAAGCTCCCGGCGATGCGGGCTAAACTTATCATTAACGCTCAGTCCAAACGCCTGAAATTTCTTGAAAGCCTGCTGAGCAATACCCCGGACGAAAATATCCATGGTATGCAGATCCTTGGCCTGGCACTGGAATTTACCGTTGCAAAATCGGCTTGAGTCGTCATCTGTACAGTCTGTCGTCCAACGCTTATCCTGAACGTTTTCCGGCAACAGGACGTACCATGGATTCTCACGATACCTTTCCACAACGGGTCTGGCAGATTGTCGCCTCTATACCGGAAGGTTACGTTGCCACCTATGGCGACATTGCCCATCTGGCAGGCTCGCCACGCGCTGCACGCCAGGTCGGGGGAGTGTTAAAGCGTCTACCAGAAGGCTCTACTCTCCCGTGGCATCGGGTGGTCAACCGCCACGGTGACATCTCTTTAACCGGTCCCGATCTGCAACGTCAACGACAGGCGCTACTGGCGGAAGGCGTGCAGGTTTCCGGTAGCGGTCATATTGACCTGCAGCACTACCGTTGGATTTATTAGAGGCAAAAAAGGCCCCTGAACAGGGGCGCTGATGATTTATTGTGCGGCTGGCGCAGCGTTGGCTACCGGAACAGCCGTTTGCTGGACCGGCACCAGTAACAGATCGGCGCGATTGCCGCCCTGGTTAATCACCGTTTGCACGGTATCAGTGATAAACATCAACTGGCCATTCACGGTAATTGCTGAACTTAACAAAATGCGTGCATTAGGCTTAATGTCCGCCTGGTTGTAAGGCAGCACAAAGTTAAACGGCGCCTGTTTCCCTTCCGTTCTTACCGCTTTTTGCGATAACACGTGCGCCGGCGCATCGGCCAGAGACGCATCTGACAAAGTGACGGTCAATATTGCGTCCGGTGGTAATGCCACACGCTGTCGAATGTTAATGGTCCCGGAAACGTTAGGCTGCTGCTGCGAGGAGCTCAGTGAGGCAATGCCATAAGGATCGGGCGCTGCCGTTTGATTTGCTGCATTGCCGTTGTGATTATTCGCACAGGCGGTCAACGTAGCCGCTACGGCTAAGGCACTTAACATATAGGCAAATTTCATTATGTTCTCCTTTTCATCCCTACTGTAACAGGAGTACATCCTGCCAGAATCAGGGACAGGACATTAGTATCGTGAATAAGTGTGGCACAGATCTCAGATCTCTTCCTGGAAAGGAGCCCATATTCAGATTATTGCACCCATCGGACCACTTGCGATTCCAGGTTATACTTTGCCTCAATTACGCGCTGCACAAGGCAGTTATCATCGATTGAGGGTCACTATGAGTCAGGCACTATCCAATCTGCTGGCATTGTTAAATCTGGAAAAAATTGAAGAAGGGCTATTCCGTGGGCAGAGCGAAGATCTGGGATTACGCCAGGTTTTTGGTGGCCAGGTGGTTGGCCAGGCATTGTATGCGGCAAAAGAGACGGTCCCCACTGAACGCCTGATTCACTCATTTCATAGCTATTTTCTGCGGCCCGGCGATAGCCAGAAACCGATAATCTATGACGTGGAGGTCCTGCGTGATGGCAATAGCTTCAGCGCCCGGCGAGTCGCGGCCATTCAGAATGGTAAGCCGATTTTCTACATGACGGCTTCTTTCCAGGCCCCGGAATCCGGCTACGAACATCAGAAACCGATGCCGTCAGCTCCTGCGCCGGACGAACTCCCCTCTGAAACAGATATTGCCCGCAAGCTGGCCCATTTACTGCCGCCGCAGGTGAAAGATAAGTTTCTCTGTGATAAACCGCTGGAGATTCGTCCGGTTGAATTCCATAACCCGCTGAAAGGCCACGTTGCACAACCAACGCGTCAGGTGTGGATCCGCGCTAACGGTGCAGTACCGGAGGATCTCCGTATTCATCAGTATTTACTGGGCTATGCTTCAGACTTCAACTTCCTGCCAGTAGCACTGCAGCCGCACGGCGTGGGATTTCTTGAGCCGGGAATGCAGGTTGCTACTATCGATCATTCAATGTGGTTCCATCGTCCGTTCAATATTAACGAATGGTTGCTTTATAGCGTTGAAAGCACATCGGCCTCCAGCGCTCGCGGTTTTGTACGCGGAGAGTTCTATACCCAGGACGGCACTCTGGTGGCTTCGACGGTACAGGAAGGAGTCATGCGCAACCGCAACGCGTAAAAAAACAGAGCCTCCGCTAAGGGAGGCTCTGTTGCTTCAGGAGATAACGCAATTTATCAGGCGTTGTAGGCGTTCTCGCCGTGGCTGTTCACATCCAGACCTTCGCGTTCCTGATCTTCCGGTACGCGCAGGCCAACGGTCATATCAGCAACTTTGTAGCCAATGAACGCGACGATGCCGGACCAGACGATGGTGATGGCGATACTTTCCAGCTGTACCAGAACCTGATGGCCCATGGTAACGCCTTCTGCGTAACCGACGCCGCCCAGAGAGGTTGCGGCAAAGATGCCAGTCAGGATACAGCCGACGATACCGCAGACACCGTGCACGCCGAACACATCGCACGGGTCATCAACGCGCAACCAGCGTTTCAGTACGGTGACGCCCCACAGGCCCGCCAGGCCCGCCGCGATACCGACAATCAGAGAACCACCGACACCGATATAGCCACATGCTGGTGTAACCCCGACCAGACCCGCAATCGCCCCGGAACATGCGCCCAGCAGAGATGGTTTACCGCGGGTAACCCATTCACCGAAGGTCCACGCCAGGATAGCCGCCGCAGTCGCAACCACGGTGTTGACGAAAGCCAGGCCCGCAATTTCGTTCGCCGCGCCAGCAGAACCGGCGTTGAAGCCAAACCAACCAACGTAGAGGATCGCGGTACCGGTGAAGACCATCGGCAGGTTATGCGGCTTGAACGCTTCTTTGCCGAAGCCAACACGTTTGCCCATCATGTAAGCACCCACCAACCCGGCGACGGCGGCGTTGATATGTACAACGGTACCACCCGCGAAGTCCAGCGCACCATGCGTTGCCAGCAGACCACCGCCCCAGACCATATGCGCAATCGGCACATAGGAGAGCGTCATCCACACCACTACGAAAATCAATACCGCAGAGAAACGGATCCGTTCCGCCAGCGCGCCAACAATCAGGCCGACGGTGATACAGGCAAAAGAGCCCTGGAAAGCAACGTGAATATATTGATAGAAGCTGCCCATCAGCGCTTTGAGTTCAATATTCTTCAGCATGACCCAGTCAAAGCTGCCGAAGAAGCTGCCGCCAGTGCCGAAAGCTAATGTATATCCGTAAACCACCCACAGCACACAGACCAGCGCAAAAGTCACAATAACCTGAGTCAGCATGGAGAGAACGTTTTTACCGCGGATCAGGCCGCCGTAGAACAGCGCGATGCCCGGAATGGTCATAAACAGCACCAGTGCGGTGCAAATCATCATAAAGGCGTTGTCGGCTTTATCTGCCACTGCCGGAGCGGCCATTGCCAACCCCGGAAGAAGCGCCAGCGCTCCCAGACCTGTTTTCATTGTTGCTATCTTCATTGTTTCGTTCCCCATCACTGTGTGGTCTGAAAGTTACAGTGCCGCTTCGTCAGATTCGCCGGTACGGATGCGAATGACGCGCTGCAACTCGGCGACAAAGATTTTGCCGTCGCCAATTTTTCCGGTATAAGCCGCTTTACTAATGACATCGACGACTTCATCGAGCTGATCGTCGGCAATGGCCACGTCAATCTTCACCTTCGGTAAAAAATTGACGCTGTATTCAGCGCCGCGATAAAGTTCCGCATGGCCTTTCTGACGGCCGAACCCTTTTACTTCAGTGACCGTCAGGCCCTGAATTCCCATCGAAGATAATGCTTCACGCACATCTTCCAGTTTGAATGGTTTGATTACCACGGTAACCAGCTTCATAAGTCCCCTCCAGTCAGAATTCGGTAATGGCCACAGCTAACACATAGGGAATAAAGCAAGGGCTATGCCAGAAATGAAAAAGGACCGCAAAGCGGCCCTTCTGGAGGGAGAAAGAAAAGAAATCGCTTGAAACGAAGCGGAAAAACGCTATGACCGCCTAAAAATGCACCATTTCAGTGCGTGATATGTGACGTTTTTGCACCACCGCAAACCGCCAAACCCGCGCTGCCTGTTCATGGTGCATCAGGCAATAAGCGACTCTTCCTGCACGCTGGCCGCCAGCTCTTCGCCAGCCAGCTGCAGCTGGTACATCTGCCAGTAACGACCTTTTGCCGCCAGCAGCTGTTGATGATTCCCGCGCTCTACTGCCTGGCTGCGATGCAGCACCAGGATAGTATCGGCCTCAACGATGGTCGATAAACGGTGGGCGATAACGACAAGCGTAGTGTGCTCGCGAACCCGCGCCAGGGCCTGCTGGATCGCCTGCTCAGTACCTGAGTCGATATTGGCCGTTGCTTCATCAAGGATCAGCACCTGCGGGGTATCAACCAGCACCCGCGCCAGCGCCAGCAGCTGCTTCTGACCAACGGAGAGATTGTTCCCCTGCTCGCCCAGTTGCGTATAAATCCCGTCTTCCATTTCGCGGGCCAGCTCTGCCAACTGCACCGCTTCCAGCGCCTCCCAAACCTGCTCTTCGCTGATGTCACGACCGAGAGTAACGTTGGCATAGAAGGTATCGGCCAACACCACAGGGTCCTGCTGCACCATCGCAATCCCCTGACGCAACGCGCTGTGGCTTAATGAAGAGAGCGGACGGCCATCGATACGAATTTCACCTTTGGTCAACGGGTAGTAGCCCATCATCAGGCTAGCCAGAGTACTTTTGCCGCTGCCAGTATGACCGACCAGCGCCACAAAGCTGCGGGACGGGATATCGAGATTGATATCCTGCAACACCAGGCTATCGTCGCGGTAGGCAAAAGAGAGATTTTCAATACTAATCGCACCGCTGCGCAGCGGCTCGCTATCCTCTCCCCACGTCTGACGCGGTTTATCCATCAGTTCGAAGACGCGCTCGCCCGCAACAACCGCCTGCTGCAGCATTGACTGCTGGGTCGTCAGCTCAATGAGCGGCTCGTTCAGTCGGCCAAGATAGCTAATAAAAGCGTACAAAACCCCAACCTCAATCGTTCCGCTACTGCTAAAGCCAAATAGCATCAGCAGGCCGCAGAGAATTAACGAAGAGAACAGGCTCAGCAGCGGGCGTAACAGGAAACCGTCAAGGCGCAAAGTTTGCATTCGCGCCAGGTAGTGCGCATAGCTGGCTTCGCGCATCCGCTCGCCGAACCGCGCCTGCTGGCGGAACTGCTGGATAACGCCCATGCCGTTAATTACTTCGTTGAATCCATCGTTGATATCCGCCAGCCAGGCGCGGACGCGTCTGACGATCGGCGTACTGTAGCGTTGATAAATCATCATCACGATCAGCACTGCCGGGAAGATAGCGATCGCCACCAGCGCCATCCGCCAGTCAAGGCTGAACATCGCCACCAGCATCGCGCCAATCAGCGCGGCGCTACGCAACACCGTTGCCACCACGGTCACGTACAGATCGCGGATCACCTCGGTATCGTTGGTGACTCGCGAAATAAGCTGCCCCACCGGTTGAGTATCAAACTCGCTGAGCGGCTGGCGCAGTGCGGCATCCATCACGTCACTACGCAGTTGCTGCACGACGCCAACCGCTGCGCGGTTAAACAACAGAGACTGGCAGTAATGCAGGCCCGCAGCCAGAAGTTGCAAGCCAAGATAGGCCACCGCAAGACCGCTAACCAGCTTCAGCGGCAGAGAATTCTTTGCCACCATATTATCGATGAAGTAGCTGATCAGCAGCGGGCCGCTGACCTCCGCCACCGCCGCTACCCACATGACGGCAACGGCAATCATCAGCTGTTTCCGCCACGGGGAACCGTAGGCCAGCAGGCGTTTTAACGTCGGCCAGAGTTGAGTGAAACTACGCACCGGTGACCTCCTCGTGCTCCTGCACAACATCATCCAGCGCCGCTTCGAGCTGCTGATAGCGATACATATCGCGATACCAGCCCGGCTGTGCTGCAAGGGCTTCGTGGCGACCACGTTGGGCCACGTGCCCATGTTGCATCACCAGAATCTCGCTGGCCTCAGTCAACGCCGATAAGCGATGGGCGCTGATGATTACCGTTCTCCCCTCACCCCACTGTCGCAGGTTATGCAAAATTTGATGCTCCGTACGGCCATCCACTGCCGATAGCGCATCATCAAGAATCAGGATCTCGGCCTCCAGCAGCAGCGCGCGGGCTATGGAAATGCGCTGCTTCTGCCCACCAGAAAGCATCACGCCGCGCTCACCAACCTCGGTGTTATATCCCTGTGGCAGGCGCAGAATATCCTCATGTACGCTGGCGAGACGCGCAACGTGTTCGATTTGCTCCTGCGTAGCGTCCGGTCTACCCAGCGCGATATTGCTGGCGACGGTATCGGAAAATAAAAACGGGGTCTGATTCACCACCGCCAGCCGGGCGCGCCAGCGATCCAACTGGAGTCGGGTCAGAGGAACGCCGTGGAAACAGATATCCCCATCGGTTACATCGAAATGACGCTGAATCAACGCCAGAATGGTACTTTTACCGGCACCCGTCGGCCCACATATTCCCAGCATTTGACCAGGCTGTAGCGTAAAGTTGACCTTTTCCAGTGAGGATTTATGCGCCTGCGGATAGATAAATTCGCGAACGGTTACGTTGAGCGTACCGCGTCCTTCAGGTGCAGGTTCGCTTCCGTCTTTAACTACCGGAGCCTCTTCCAGCATGGTACGAATGCGCGAATAGGCAGCACTCCCGCGCTCGACGATATTAAACATCCACGCCAGCGCCAGCATCGGCCAAATCATCAGTCCAAGGTACATAATAAAGCTGGTAAGCTGACCCAGGGTCATGTTGCCTTGCAGCACCATCCAGCTACCGCCACCGATCGCCAGCAGGTTGGCGGTGCCAATCGCAATATAGATCGTCGGGTCAAAGCGAGCATCAATGCGCGCCACGCGCATATTTTTCGTCCCGGTATCCGCGGCATCGGCAGCGAACTGCGCCGATTGCCGTTCTTCAAGGCCAAAGGCTTTGATCATACGGATGCTGGTGAGACTCTCCTGAGTACGATCGTTCAGGCTGGAGAATGCCGCCTGCGCTACGCGAAAGCGCTCATGTAGCGCATCACCGTTACGCTTAATTGCCAGCGCCATAATCGGCATCGGCAGCAGCGCCAGCAGGGTTAACTGCCAGCTGATTTGCGTGGACATCACAATCAGCACCGCGCAGCCCATCACCATGGAGTCAACTAACGTCAACACGCCTTCCCCCGCGGCGAAAACTACCCGGTCAACGTCGTTAGTCGCCCGGGCAATCAGGTCCCCGGTGCGATGACGCAGGTAAAAAGCCGGATGCTGACGACTGAGCTGGCGATAGAAATCTTCACGCAGTTCGACAGCCAGCTGATAGGAAGCACCGAACAGCAGCACGCGCCAGACGTAGCGCAGCAGGTAAACCATTACCGCAATAACCACCAGCAGGCCGATCCACATCCACACCTTTTCCGCGGTGTAATGTTGTTTCGTGACGCCATCAACCACGATGCCGACCACTTTCGGCGGCACCAGTTGCAGGATGGCTATGATGATCAGCAGAGCAATAGCGCCGAGGTAACGACGCCACTCCCGGCGGAAATACCAGCTAAGTTGAGCAAATAATCGCAAGCGGTTAAATCCTGAGTATGTAATTCGTAGCGGCAGATGCCGTTAATCAATAGGCAAGGCTGTGGTGTATTTTATCTGTTCCATGGCGAAACTCGAAGTGACATCCGACAGGCCCGGTACGCTGTTAACCAGACGTTTATAAAAATTGTCATAGTTTTTCATGTCAGCGACCTGAACCCGCAGCAGGTAGTCATATTCCCCCGCCATACGCCAGAAGCCGAGGACCTCCGCCATTTGCGTGACCTCGCTGACAAAACGGCAGTACCAGTCGCTACTGTGGTGCTGAGTCTTAATCAGCACAAACGCCGTCAGGCCAAGTCCAACCTTTTCAGCATCCAGCAGAGCGACTCGCCCGCGGAGAATACCTTCGTCTTCCAGACGTTTCAGGCGTTTCCAGCAGGGCGTGGTGGTCAGATTAACGGCATCAGCCAGCGCCTGCAAAGAGAGGGTGCAGTCGGTTTGTAGTAGAGAAAGCAGCTTTCGGTCAATTTTATCTAACATTACGCACCTCAGGAGAAAATTTTACTCCTTTTATTGTAATTGAAAGGCTAAATGGCAACAATTTTTCCTTCGATTTCCGTTAAGCTGGGCACAAAATGACAAACAGGAAATCAAGATGAACAGCGCCTGGGTAAAACACGCGATTAGTGAAATTAATGCCGATTATCAGCGTTCCGCCGACACGCACCTTATTCGTCTGGCGCTGCCGGGATTCACCGGGATTCAAATCTACCTTAAAGATGAGAGTACTCACCCAACCGGTAGCCTGAAGCATCGTCTGGCGCGTTCGCTGTTTCTCTATGGCCTGTGCAATGGCTGGATTAAAGAAGGGACGACGATTATTGAGTCCTCTTCGGGTTCGACTGCCGTTTCGGAAGCCTACTTCGCTCGACTGTTGGGCCTGCCGTTTATTGCCGTTATGCCCTCATGCACCGCAAAGCGCAAAATTGAGCAAATTGAGTTCTACGGCGGCCGCTGCCACTTTGTTGATAGCGCCTGCGAAATCTATGCCGCGTCCGAAACGCTGGCTCGCGAGCTGAACGGTCATTATATGGATCAGTTTACCTTTGCCGAGCGCGCCACCGACTGGCGGGGCAACAATAATATCGCCGACAGTATCTTCCGTCAGATGACCCATGAACCGCACCCGCAGCCGTCATATATCGTGATGAGCGCGGGCACCGGCGGCACCTCGGCCACCATTGGCCGCTACATTCGCAGCCAGGGTTGCGATACCAGGCTGATGGTGGTTGACCCGCAAAACTCCGTATTCATAGATTACTGGCAAAGCCGCGATGCCAGCCTGCGCAGCCCGGTCGGTAGCAAAATTGAAGGTATTGGTCGTCCGCGCGTCGAACCTTCATTTATTCCCGATGTGGTCGACGAGATGCTGCGCGTGCCGGATGCCGCCAGCGTCGCCACCGCGCTGTGGTTGGAAACGCTGCTCGGGCGTAAGGTCGGGGCGTCAACCGGCACCAATATGTGGGGCGTACTGCAACTGGCCGTACGTATGCGAGAAGAAGGCCGCACTGGCTCCATCGTCACGTTACTGTGCGACAGCGGCGAACGCTACCTGGAGAGCTATTACAACCCGCAGTGGGTAGCAGCCAATATCGGCGATATCGCCCCATGGCAGGCAAAAATCGCCGAAATGCTCCACGTAAAATAAAAAAAGCCAGATATCACAAGATATCTGGCTCGCTGGTAGGGTCTCTCTATTCGGGGGAATAAGGAAGATCAGGATTATCCAGCCAATGCGTCAAAAAGTGGGAGACCGCCTGATGGCGGCAGTCGCCAATGATCGGTAGATGAGGTAACTGTGCTTTGAGTTGAGCCATGGCATTGCCCATAATCACACCGCGCCCGACGCTGCCAAGCATTTCCCGGTCGTTCATAGCGTCACCAAACGCCATGCAGTCCTGCAACGTCAGGCCGAGATGCTGGCTCAGCACCGCCAGCGCAGAACCTTTGTTACACCCTGTCGGCAGCACTTCCAGGCAATCCATTGCCGAAAAACACAAATGCGCGCTAGCCCCCAGCGCTTCATTCAGTTGGATCCGCAACCGGCGCAGATTGTCATGATCGCCACAGAAGCAGATCTTGGTTACCTGATGCGCTGGCATGCGTTTCGGATCGCGAAGCTGATAATGGAAGCCGCTATAGACATGCGCCTTCAGCATTTCAGGGATTTCGCGCCCGGTAAACCAGCCATTGTCATTAAAGATATGCATGCTGGCTGTCGTTTCCCAGGCACTATGCAATACCTCTTCCGCCACTTCCGGGGCGAGATCGCGACGATGCAGCTCTTCTCCCTCCAGAGAGTGAATGCGCGTTCCGTTACCAGTAATGAGAAACGCATCAAGCGAGAACTCACCAATAACATGGCGCATTTCCAGCGCATGGCGACCGGTAGCAAACGTCAGGGTGATATCACGATCGCGCAGGCGTTTGAGCGTCGAAAGCGTTTTTTCTCCCAGACGATGGTCCGGCATCAGTAACGTACCGTCCATATCAAATGCAGCCAGTCTTGCCATATTCTCTTCCCCGAAGCGTGGTGGATTTTGCTTGTGTTGCAGTATTGCCTGAGATATACGGAAGTAATAGTGAATAGATGAATTTTATTGTTCCGGTTTTATATCCATCATACTTCAAGTTGCTTATGTGTTGGCTACGGATTACTCGGCCCATCCGTGGGCCTCGCCCTTACGGGCCGTCGCAAGCGACGTTCAAATCTGCTCCCGGCAGATTTGTCGCTCACCCCAGTCACATAGTTATCTATGCTCCTGGGGATTAATGAGAGGCTCCTGCCTCTCACCGGAGGCCAGCCTTCGGCTGGTCAAATTCGTTCCCGACGAATTTGTCACTCCCTTGCCGTCTTTAAGCAACTCGAATTATTTAGGGTATATAGACAAACATCAGGATAAAGCGAAGATGAGGCTATTAAACCGTCTAAATCAGTACCAGCGCCTCTGGCAACCCTCTCAAGGCGAGCCGCAGCAGGTCACCGTTGGCGAACTGGCGGAACGCTGTTTTTGCAGCGAGCGCCATATTCGTACGCTGTTGCGCCAGGCACAGGAGGCAGGTTGGTTAAGCTGGCAGGCCAGCTCCGGGCGCGGAAAACGCGGGCGACTCCAGTTTTATAAAGCGCCGGAGACGCTGCGCAATGAAATGATGGAGCAGGCGTTAAATAAAGGGCAGCAGCAGAATGCACTTGAACTTGCCCAGCTTGCACCGGTGGAACTCAAAGCGCTGCTCTATCCTTTTCTCGGGGGGCAATGGCAAAACAATACGCCCACGCTACGTATTCCTTACTATCGCCCGCTGGAACCTCTGCGCCCTGGTTTTTTACCCGGACGGGCTGAACAACATCTGGCCGGACAGATTTTTTCTGGCCTGACCCGATTTGATGCACTAAGTACCGGTCCAATGGGAGATTTAGCGCACCATTGGGAAGTCTCGCCTGATGGCCTACGCTGGAATTTTTATATCCGCTCCACGCTATTCTGGCATAACGGCGATCCTGTTGAGACATCACAACTACGCCAGCAGCTACTCATGCTATTGGAACTCCCCGCGCTGCGAACGCTATTCGCCAGTATCAGCGAGATTAGCGTCCCCCACGCCCAATGCCTGACAATCACCCTGCTCCGGGCAGATTTTTGGCTGCCGTTTCGCCTGGCGAGTTACTGTAGCGTACTGGCACATCCGGACGATCCGGCCATTGGTAGCGGGCCCTTCCGCCTAAAACTATTTAGCCCGGACCTGGTGAGACTAGAAAACCATCCGCGTTATCACCTCAGCCATCCTTTGATTCAGGCCGTTGAATTCTGGATCACACCGCAGTTATTTGAGCAGGATCTGGGCACCAGCTGCCGTCATCCAGTACAGATAACGATTGGCGACCCCGACGAGTTAACCAATTTACGACAAGTCAGCAATAGTATTAGCCTTGGTTTTTGCTATCTGACTCTGCGCCAGAGTCACCGCTTAAGCAAAGCGCAAGCTCAGCGGCTGGTGTCGTTAATTCATCATTCATCGCTACTGGAAACCCTCCCCCTGGACGAAGACCTGATCGCTCCCAGCAATGAGTTACTGCCCGGCTGGTCTATTCCACAAGGGCCGGAAAATCTTGATATATCGCTGCCAGAAAAACTCACCCTGCTCTATCATCTTCCCGTAGAGCTTCATGCCATGGCAGAGCAGCTCAGGCAACGACTGGCGACATTAGGCTGCGAGTTAACAATTATTTTTCACGATGCTAAAAACTGGGATGGTTGCCAGCAGCTTGCGAAAGCGGATCTGATGATGGGCGATCGTCTGATAGGCGAAGCGCCTGAGTACACGCTGGAACAGTGGTTACGCTGCGACGCACTGTGGCCTAATTTGTTGACCGGAGCACAATATGCCCACTTACAGGCCACTCTCGATGCCGTGCAGGCGCTACCGGACGAACACAGCCGCAACGAAGCGTTGCGCAATGTGTTTAACAACCTGATGGATGACGCCATCATGACGCCGCTATTTAATTATAATTATCGTATTAGCGCTCCGCCGGGTGTCAACGGCCTGCGTCTGAACGCTCGCGGCTGGTTTGATTTTGCCAGCGCCTGGCTCCCGGCATCAACGCCGTGACAGAGCTGGTCGCCACGCTCATCAGGCGCTACCATATCCTCTTTACATTGATAGTCAGGAATTACCATGAAACGCGCCGTAGTTGTCTTCAGTGGAGGACAGGATTCGACGACCTGCCTGGTGCAGGCTCTGCAACAGTATGATGAAGTGCATTGCGTCACGTTTGATTATGGCCAACGCCATCGCGCCGAGATTGATGTCGCTCGTGAGCTGGCGATGAAACTGGGGGCGGTCGCCCACAAAGTGCTGGATGTCACCCTGCTTAACGAACTGGCGATCAGTAGTTTAACTCGCGATAGCATCCCGGTACCGGATTATGAACCGGATGCCAACGGCATCCCCAACACCTTCGTTCCCGGACGCAACATTCTATTTTTAACTCTGACAGCGATTTACGCCTATCAGGTTAAGGCCAAAGCGATTATTACCGGCGTTTGCGAGACCGACTTTTCTGGCTACCCGGACTGTCGAGATGAGTTCGTAAAAGCGCTACACCACGCGGTCAGCCTGGGAATGGCAAAGGATATCCGTTTTGAGACGCCGCTGATGTGGCTGAATAAAGCCGAGACCTGGGCCCTGGCCGATTATTGGGGTCAGTTAGATCTGGTGCGCCAGGAAACCCTGACCTGCTATAACGGCATTAAAGGCGACGGCTGCGGACAATGCGCCGCCTGTCATCTTCGCGCTAACGGGTTGAATCAATATCAGGCTGATAAGCCGGGTATTATGACGGTGATGAAGCGCAAAACAGGGCTGGAGTAATCAGCTATTTCCCCGGAGGCGGCGCTCGACGCGCCTTGTCCGGGCTACCGGACTGTTCGCGACTGTGAACCCGTAGCCCGGCGCCACCGGGAAGAAAGCGGAAGCTACATTAGCGTAAATTCATCTGATCAAGCTTCTCACGTAGTTCACCTTCAAGCGGCAGCGCTTTCTGCGTTTTTAAATCAATGCAGACAAAGGTGATGAGCGCATCAGCGACCACTTCTCCATTAGGGTTCAGGGTCACGACCTGGCTTAACGTCCCGCTTTTCCCATTCAACTGCTCCAGCTTGCTGGTGACGGTAAGAACATCACCCAATACCGCCGGTCGGCGATAGTTGATATTGATGTTCACCACTACGAAGGCGATGTTGTACGCGGTCATCCAGTGAAAGGCAGCGCTATTTTCCAGCCCATCCCAGCGCGCCTCTTCGAGAAACTCCAGATAACGCGCATTATTCACATGCTGGTAAACATCCAGATGATAGCCACGAACTTTGATTTGTGTCTGCATAGTGCAAATGCCTTACTTGAATTGTTATTTTGAGGTCAGAGGTCACACCACTTGTGTAACCTCTTCAGTCTGGCAAATATTTACGACTGTGCAAACTTCAACTGAAAATTTATAGCTTCAGATGAGACAGATTTCTCTCCACCAGCGAGTTGCCCATCCCCGGAACCTGTTTAAGATCGTCAACGGTTTTAAACGGTCCGTATTCCTCGCGATAGCTCACGATAGCCTGCGCTTTCTTTATGCCAACGCCATTCAAAGCCTGGGCGAGTTCTTCTGCACTGGCGTTATTAATACTCACCCTGGTTCCTTCACTATCAGCCGCGTTTATCGCATCAGGGGCTTTCACCTGCGGCGCTTGCACACTCTCCTTACTCGTCGTCGCCGACGCTTTAGCACTCAAAGGCGCGGCTAAAACCACCTGACTCCCCGCCGCGCAAACCAGTACGGCGGCGGCAATAAGCGTTCTCATTCCTCGTTTCATGCTGTTATCTCCTTGTTTGTTGACAGCAAGGGCACGATAGCGAGTAGAGAAAAAGAGTACAAAAGGCAAAATGCAGAAATGGAAAAGGCCGCGAAAGCGGCCTTTGAGCATTACATCACGTTACTTGCTTTTGCGAAGCTACGCGAAATTATTGCTGCTGATCGATGATGTCACCGAGCTTAATTTTTGCTGCTTTACGCAGGTTACTCATCAGCGCTTCAAAAGCGATTTGAGCGTTATTCTGGGTGATCCCCTGAACCATCGCTTTTTTCTGCTCTTCCGGCATCGTGCCTGCTTTCACTTCGTCCAGCGCCAGCAGTACGACGTTGCCTTGCATATCAGAACTCACACCGTAGCTCGGTTTGCCCGACTGCGGCAACGGCAGTGCAAATACTGCCTGGCTCAGTGCTTCCTGACCGGTGCGGGACAGCGTCTGCGGAGCGCCGAAACTCAGGCCAGCGGCTTTCATCGCCTCATCGCCTTTGCCCTCTTTAAGCGCCACCAGAAGCTTGTCGGCGTCCAGTTTAGCCTGCTGCTCCGCCTTGCTGTGCTTGACGATATCGCTGACCTGCGTTTTCACATCCGCCAGCGGTTTCACCGCTTCTGGTTTATGCTCGCTAATACGCAGAACAAATGCACGATCGCCATCAACGGTGATGATGTCGGAGTTACTACCAGGAGTACCGCTTTCACCAACCAAACCACCGTTGAAGATAGCATCAGAAACCGGTTTGAAGTTCAGCTCTTGCGGAATGTTGTCACGACCAAACCAGCCGGTTTCAACGACTTTCAGCCCGGCAACCTGTGCGGCACCTGCCAAAGACTCGTTATCGTTGCTCGCCGCATCGCTCACTTTCTGCTGTAGCGCGTAGTAAGCGTCCAGTGCTTTATCCTGTTTCACCTTCGCCGCGATATCAGCGCGCACGTCGGCCAGCGGTTTAACCTGTGCTGACTGAACGTCATCAAGGCGCGCCACCAGGAAACCTACGGAAGATTTAATTACGCCAGACAGCTGACCTTTGTCTTTCAGGCCCGCATCTTTCAGCTCAGGCACGGTCGCTGCATCTTCCAGCCATCCCATATCGCCGCCATTACGAGCAGAGATGATATCGGTGGACTTTTCTTTCGCCAGGGTGGCGAAATCAGCCCCCTTCTTCAGCTCATCAAGCACCGCCTGAGCATCCGCTTCAGTCTTGGTCTGAATGATGCTGTAGCGGTTACGCTGCGGCTGAGTGAACTGATCCTGATGCTGGTCGTACCATGACTGAATTTCTTCGTCAGAGACGTTTTCCTGCATGCTCGCGGCATCCATCTGGATGTAGCTTACGCGGAACTGTTCCGGCGACATAAAACGCGCCTGATTCTGCTGATAGTAAGCGTTGATTTCGTCGTCGGTTACGGACTGCTTCGCCGCCAGCGCGTTCACGTCGATAGTTGCTTCACGCACCACACGCTGTTGGGAAACCAGTGCCGCCAGCTGATCGGACTCGCCCGGCAGCATAAAGTCGGTACCCGCTACAGCGGTAATCAGCTGCTGCGTGGTCAACTGGTTACGCAGCGCTTGCGCATACTGGTCCGTCGTCATACCCATCTGATTAACGATACGGCTGAAGCGCTCGTTATCAAATTTGCCATCAGCCTGGAAAGCCTGGGTCTGAAAGATAGCCTGCTTAACCTGGTCGTCACTAATGTTAAGACCGAGTTCACGGGCATACTGATCGAGCAGCGCCTCGTCAATCAGACGGTTCAGCACCTGCTGACGCATGGTTTTCATGTAATTTTCATTGGCCGCCAGTTCAGAGAACTGATCACCAAGCTGTTGCTGCATGCGATTACGTTCGCTGGCAACGGCATTTTCAAATTGGGCGCGACCAATCTCCTGGTCATTAATTTTCGCGGCATAGTTGTTACCACCGCCAATCAGGTAACCACTCACCCCGGTCAAAATGAACGAGACAATAATGATACCGAAAATAATCTTGAGCACGACGCTATTGGCAGCCGTGCGTAGGTTGTCCATCATGGTGTAACAACGCTCCGCTGTAGATGACTTTTGCTCGCGCAGCATAGCATGTGATGGCTGCTGCGCGTGAGGACGTATTTTGACAAGAAAACTGGGTGATTGTCAGCCCACAAGTGCGTATAAACTCACATTAAGTCGCATTCTGGCAAATAAAAAAGGCACATCTCACGATGCGCCCTTGTACTTCGTCACAGACCCCAGTGGGGAAGTCGATCAGTTTACCGCGTCTTTCAGCGCTTTACCTGCACGGAAACCCGGTACTTTAGCAGCGGCGATGGTGATTTCTTTACCTGTTTGCGGATTGCGGCCAGTACGGGCAGCGCGCTCTTTAACAGCAAAAGTACCAAACCCTACCAGCGCAACGTCATCCCCAGCCTGCAGAGATTCAGTAACAGAAGCGATTAAAGCATCTAACGCACGTCCAGCTGCGGCTTTAGAAATGTCCGCACCGGCAGCAATTTTGTCAATCAGTTGAGATTTATTCACTGTTCTCTTCCTCTCTTTATAATTTATATCGCACCAGAATCCTTCGTGGTGCGACCGCGCAGCAGTTATATCAGGACTGTCATGCCCTTACAACAGCGTTGTAAATGACCCCCCTGCCAGCGATCTAAGTTAGCGATACAAAAAAAGGCTGGCAAGTGCGAATTTACTTACCAGCCCTATTTTTCTTAGCGCTATTTGCGCAAAGTCACTATTTTGCCGTGACGACTTCCATGCCGAACGGTTCGTTCTGCAGCGCAAGTGCCAGAACTTCCTCGATTCGTTTCACCGGATGGATATCTAAATCGGCAATAACGTTATCTGGAATTTCTTCAAGGTCACGTTTATTTTCATCAGGAATCAGAACTGTCTTAATGCCGCCACGATGTGCAGCCAGCAGTTTTTCCTTCAGACCACCGATTGGCAGCACCAGTCCGCGCAGGGTAATTTCCCCGGTCATTGCCACATCGGCACGCACCGGATTCCCCGTCAGACAGGAAACCAGAGCGGTACACATCGCGATACCAGCGCTTGGACCATCTTTCGGCGTTGCCCCTTCCGGTACGTGAACATGGATATCGCGTTTTTCGTAAAAGTCTGAGTTAATTCCCAGCTTATCCGCACGCGAACGCACCACGGTCAACGCTGCCTGGATGGATTCCTGCATGACTTCACCGAGCGATCCGGTATAGGTCAATTTGCCTTTACCTGGGACGCAGGCGGTTTCAATAGTCAGCAGATCGCCACCCACTTCCGTCCACGCCAGGCCGGTCACCTGACCGACACGGTTTTCGTTATCGGCACGGCCATAGTCATAGCGCTGCACGCCAAGGAAATCATGCAGGTTGTCGCCATTAATCTCGATGTGTTTCAGCGTCTTATCCAGCAACAGCTGTTTAACCGCCTTGCGGCACAGTTTAGAGATTTCACGTTCCAGACCGCGCACGCCCGCTTCACGAGTGTAATAACGAATGATGCCAACAATAGCGCTATCATCAACCGTCAGTTCGCCTTTCTTCAGCGCGTTACGCTCAATCTGTTTCGACAACAGGTGACGTTTAGCGATGTTCAGCTTTTCATCTTCGGTATAGCCGGAGAGACGAATCACTTCCATACGGTCCAGCAGCGGTGCCGGAATGTTCATGGAGTTAGAGGTCGCCACAAACATCACGTCGCTGAGATCATAATCCACTTCCAGATAGTGGTCGTTAAAGGCCACGTTCTGTTCCGGATCCAATACTTCCAACAGCGCCGATGCCGGATCGCCACGCATGTCGGAGGACATTTTGTCGATCTCATCAAGCAGGAATAGCGGGTTTTTAACGCCCACTTTCGCCATCTTCTGGATAAGCTTGCCCGGCATAGAGCCAATGTAGGTACGACGGTGACCGCGGATTTCCGCTTCATCACGCACGCCGCCCAGCGCCATACGCACGTATTTACGTCCGGTTGCTTTGGCAATGGACTGGCCCAGCGAGGTTTTACCCACCCCCGGCGGTCCAACCAGGCACAGGATCGGCCCTTTGAGCTTGTTAACACGGCTCTGCACCGCGAGGTACTCAAGAATACGATCCTTCACGCGCTCCAGACCGTAGTGATCGGTGTCGAGGATCTCCTGAGCCTGACGCAGATCTTTTTTGACCTTGCTGCGAGCATTCCACGGTACCTGCACCATCCAGTCGATGTAGCCACGAACGACGGTCGCTTCCGCCGACATAGGGGACATCATCTTCAGTTTTTGCAGTTCCGCTTCGGTTTTTTCTTTTGCCTCTTTCGGCATTTTCGCCGCGTCGATCTTGCGCTTCAGCGCTTCGTTTTCGTCCGGGGCGTCATCCATCTCGCCGAGCTCTTTTTGAATGGCTTTCATTTGCTCATTCAGGTAGTACTCGCGTTGAGATTTTTCCATCTGCTTTTTCACGCGGTTGCGAATACGCTTCTCAACCTGCAGCAGATCGATTTCCGATTCCATCATCGCCATCAGATATTCCAGACGTTCGTTAACGTCGGACATCTCCAGCACGGACTGTTTGTCCGCCAGCTTCAGCGGCATATGCGCAGCGATGGTATCCGCCAGACGCGCAGGATCGTCGATGCTATTGAGCGACGTCAGCACTTCTGGTGGGATTTTTTTGTTCAGCTTGATGTAGCCTTCAAACTGGCTGATAGCGGTGCGAACCAGTACTTCCTGCTCGCGCTCGTCAATCGCCGGCGATTCAAGATATTCCGCTTTCGCCGAAAAATGCTCGCCGTTATCAGACAGTGCAGAAATACGCGCGCGCTGCAAACCTTCGACCAGTACTTTTACCGTACCGTCCGGAAGCTTCAGCATTTGCAAAATAGACGCCACGGTCCCGACGGTGAAAAGATCGTTTACACCCGGCTCATCCGTCGACGCTTCTTTCTGCGCAACCAACATGATTTTTTTATCATGGTCCATGGCCGCTTCGAGACAACGGATAGATTTTTCCCGCCCTACAAACAGGGGTATGACCATGTGCGGATAAACCACCACATCGCGCAACGGCAATACGGGGATTTCAATGCGTTCAGAACGCTCAGGATTCATAGAGCTCTCTCTTAGTTTAAAGTCCGCCAGGTAGCCGGCGACGCAATTCAACGACGCGTCGCCGTTAATATGTAAAGCAGTATATGGGGATGTATTCCACACATTCAACGGCGGGAATGCAGGAAAAATAAAAGGGGAGATAAAATCCCCCCTTTTTGGTTAACTGCTTGAGCAAGTTGGCTAATTATTCACCAGATGCTTGTTGCGCTTCCGGTTTACCGTAAATCAGCAGCGGCTTGCTTTGCCCTTCGATGACTGATGCATCGATAACCACTTTTTCGACATCTTCCATTGATGGAAGATCGTACATGGTATCAAGCAACGCAGCTTCGACGATGGAACGCAGGCCACGAGCACCGGTTTTGCGCGCCATCGCTTTCTTAGCGATTGCGTCCAGCGCTTCTTCGCGGAACTCCAGTTCAGCCCCTTCCAGGTTGAACAACGCCTGATACTGCTTGGTCAGGGCGTTTTTCGGCTCTTTCAGGATCTGAATCAGCGCTTCTTCGCTCAGCTCTGTCAGCGTTGCCACCACCGGCAAACGACCGATGAATTCCGGAATCAGACCAAATTTGATCAGATCTTCCGGCTCAACCTGAGACAGCAGCTCGCCTTCGCTGGCTTTGTCGGATTTCGCCTTAACCGTCGCGCCGAAACCAATACCTGAACCGGTTTCTACACGGTGGGAAATGACTTTATCCAGCCCGGCAAATGCGCCACCGCAGATAAACAGAATCTTGGAGGTATCAACCTGCAAAAATTCCTGCTGTGGATGCTTACGCCCGCCCTGCGGCGGTACAGCAGCAACGGTGCCTTCGATAAGCTTCAGCAGCGCCTGCTGCACACCTTCGCCAGAAACATCGCGGGTAATCGACGGGTTATCCGATTTACGGGAAATCTTGTCGATTTCATCGATATAGACAATGCCGCGCTGCGCTTTCTGCACGTCGTAATCGCACTTCTGCAACAGCTTCTGGATAATGTTCTCAACATCTTCACCCACATAACCGGCTTCGGTCAGGGTTGTCGCATCAGCCATGGTGAACGGAACATCCAACAGGCGCGCCAGCGTTTCCGCCAGTAGCGTTTTACCGGAA
This sequence comes from Klebsiella huaxiensis, assembly GCF_003261575.2. Lineage (GTDB taxonomy): Bacteria > Pseudomonadota > Gammaproteobacteria > Enterobacterales > Enterobacteriaceae > Klebsiella > Klebsiella huaxiensis. Next base: position 4,620,465 of record NZ_CP036175.1, read on the forward strand.
CCCGTCGGCCCGATCAGCAGAATGTTACTTTTACCCAATTCAACGCCGTTGCTGGTGTCGCCATTACGCAGACGTTTGTAGTGGTTGTATACCGCCACCGCCAGCACTTTTTTCGCCGGTTCCTGGCCGATAACGTAGTCGTCAAGATGGTGGCGAATTTCGTGCGGAGTCGGCAGTGCACTGCGCTCGCGATGCGGTGCGACTTCTTTGATTTCTTCGCGAATGATGTCGTTACATAAATCAACGCATTCGTCGCAGATATACACGGATGGCCCGGCGATTAGCTTACGCACTTCATGCTGGCTTTTGCCGCAAAAAGAGCAGTACAACAGTTTGCCCGAACCATCTTTGCGTTTATCTGTCATGAGTCCAAACCTCTTATTAAGTTCTTTGTGCCGCACACGACGACGCAAATGCCATTCTCAGGCGCAAGCCGCTCGCAAGCATTGTGCCGCCCTCTTTCAAACAAGTATAGCGGCACCCTTGCGCCAGGGGCATCAATTACGATGAGTCAAAATGGAGTCGACGAGGCCGTATTCCACTGCTTCCGAGGCAGAAAGGAAGCGGTCACGCTCGGTGTCGCGCTCGATCTGCTCAAGGGATTGACCCGTATGGTGCGCCATCAGTTCATTCATGCGCCCTTTCACTTTCAGGATTTCACGGGCGTGGATTTCAATATCCGTCGCCTGGCCCTGATAGCCGCCCAGCGGCTGGTGAATCATCACACGGGAGTTTGGCAGACAGAAACGTTTATCTTTCGCCCCGGCAGTCAGCAGGAACGCGCCCATTGAACAAGCCTGCCCCATACAGATGGTGCTGACGTCAGGCTTAATAAACTGCATGGTGTCGTAGATAGACATTCCGGCGGTGATCACCCCACCCGGCGAGTTAATGTACAGGTAGATATCTTTTTCCGGGTTTTCCGCTTCCAGAAACAGCATCTGCGCCACGATCAAGTTAGCCATGTGGTCTTCTACCTGGCCGGTCATAAAAATGACGCGCTCCTTGAGCAGACGGGAGTAAATATCAAATGAACGTTCGCCGCGTGAGGTCTGTTCAATGACCATCGGCACCAGGGCCATATGGGGTGCAAAGTTATCTCGTTCGCCACTGTATGACATTTCCGTCTCCTGGATTAATTTGAAAAAAACCGCTGCACTGATTGTAACCTTATGGACGGATTATCAGCCAGAATTTCTGCCTCAGGCAGAAGTGCATATATGCATACTTTATGACAAAGCATGATCATGCCGGTGCAGTTACGTCTCTCGGTTATGGGGATGGCGTCGCCATAATTCAAGCATAACAACCTTTTGGCGTAACGCTATCACTGAAATCGGCTTTTCGCACTCTTCCTAAGGCTATCATTGCAATAAAAAACCCGCCGCCTTTCGGCAACGGGTTTTTGCTCAAACCTTAAACCTTGGGGCGAAATTACGCCTGCTGGTTCATCAGTTCGCTGAAGGAAGTGGCCGTTTCAGACACTTTAGCTTTCGCCAGCACGGCTTCAACTGCCTGCTCTTCCAGCGCGACGTTGCGCATGTTGTCCATCAGCTCTTTGTTTTTGCTGTAGAACTCAACAACTTCTTTCGGATCTTCGTAAGCAGAAGCCATCTCTTCAATCAGGCCTTTTACGCGATCTTCGTCAGCTTTCAGCTCGTGGGTACGAATCACTTCGCCCAGCAGCAGACCAACAACAACGCGGCGTTTAGCCTGTTCTTCGAACAGTTCACGCGGCAGTTCCAGAGCCTGTTGCTCGTTACCACCAAAGCGCTGAGCAGCCTGGCGACGCAGAACGTCGATTTCGCTGTCGATCAGTGCAGACGGTACATCGATATCGTTAGCTTTTACCAGACCTTCGATAGCCTGAGACTTAACGCGGTTACGTACTGCGCCTTTCAGCTCGCGCTCCATGTTTTTACGCACTTCAGCGCGCAGACCGGCTACAGAACCATCTTCAACGCCGAAACGCTTGATGAATTCTTCAGTCAGTTCCGGCAGTTCACGTTCTTCAACTTTCTTCAGGTTGATAACGAATTTAGCCGCTTTACCTTTCAGGTTTTCTGCGTGGTACTCTTCCGGGAAGGTCACGTCGATAGTGAACTCTTCGCCCGCTTTGTGACCTTTGATACCGTCTTCAAAGCCTGGGATCATACGACCCTGGCCCATCGCCAGTACGAAGTCAGACGCTTTACCGCCTTCAAACTCTTCGCCGTCAACGGAACCGGTGAAGTCAACGGTGACGCGATCTTCTGCATCAACAGCGCCGTCTTTATCTTTCCAGTTAGCCTGCTGTTTACGCAGGGTATCCAGCATGGTATCAACGTCAGCGTCAGTGACTTCAACAACCGGTTTTTCAACTTCGATTGCTTCCAGACCCTGCAGTTCAACTTCCGGATAGACTTCGAACTCTACTGCGTAGGTGAAATCTTCACCCAGCTTGTATTCGCCCGGAACGTAGTTCGGTGCGCCAGCCGGATTAATCTTCTCTTTGATGATCGCGTCAACGAAGTTGCGGCTCATCAGGTCACCCAGCACGTCCTGGCGAACAGAAGCGCCATAACGCTGAGCAACAACATTCATCGGCACTTTGCCTTTACGGAAGCCGTCAATGCGAACTTTTTTCGCTACGTTGACCAGCTCACTTTTGACAGCATTCTCGATGCTGTCAGCGGCGATAGTAATCGTTACACGGCGCCCAAGGCCCTGAGTGGTTTCAACTGAAACTTGCATCTTGTTACCTCAAAAAAATCACAGTGCTCGGTCAACTCTGGAAGCGCGTGTAGGTTGCTTCGCAGAACCGGGATGCCCTCTTCAAATCAGAAACACATTCCCTGTCGTCAGAATCATCCCGAAGACATTCATAATAAAAGACGCGGCATTATAGCGGCATCACTTTTGTGAGTCGAGAACGGTTGTCGCCCACTGTTGCGGCATTTTTCACATTTCCCGAGCAAATCTGCCTGTAAAAACGCTCAAGCTGAATGTTTTCCAGGCAAAACAAAACGGCCCGTAGGCCGTTTTCTGATAAATCTTCACGCAACATACTGGAAAAGCTCCAGCGGTTGCAAATGCGATTTCTACGCGATACTTCCAGCTCCGCGACAAGGAGGAGAAGCGAAGATGGTATCCTGCAGTCCTTCCCACTCTTTAATCGTATAGGTATGTAGCGCCAGAGCATGCACGGTGCTTGAGAGTTCCTCTGTCAACGTCCCATAAATCATGCGATGACGATTGAGAAAACGCTCGCCAAGGAAGCGATCGCTCACCAACACCACTTTAAAATGACTTTCAGAGCCCGCAGGAACGTTGTGGCGATAACTTTCATCCACGACTTCAAGATACACCGGGTCGAACGCTGCTCTAAGTTTTGCTTCGATCTGTTCACGTATCATCATGAATTTTCTCCTCCGACAACGCTGTATTGCCGCCATTCCCTTTAAATGTTAGCCGCTTTTACCGCTTCCATTAGGGGAAAACAACAAAAAATTAGCATTCCTCCGATATTTTCATTCAAAAGTATCGGGTTTACTCACTCAGTCCGTCAGAACTACCGCCAAAATCATGATAATAAATGAGGCAAGAACAGAAAACGCACAAGACGATGAATTTACATGCGTTGCTACTTCCCCTTGCCGTTGGCGATGTTATGATGACGGGAATTTCCTCAATTACCACTCCACCACGCGTTGAGACCCTGAACATGTTTAAGAAAATTCTTTTTCCTTTGGTCGCGCTGTTTATGCTGGCCGGATGCGCCACTCCGCCGACCACCATTGATGTTTCACCAAAAATCACCCTGCCGCAGCAGGATCCAAGTCTGATGGGCGTGACCGTCAGTATCAACGGCGCCGATCAGCGTCCGGACCAGGCGCTGGCAAAAGTCACTCGCGACAACCAGCAGGTCACGCTGACGGCCTCCCGCGACCTGCGTTTCTTACTGCAGGAAGTGCTGGAAAAACAGATGACCTCTCGCGGCTATATGATTGGTCCGAACGGCGCTGTTGACCTGCAAATTATCGTTAACAAATTGTACGCTGACGTCTCCCAGGGCAATGTGCGTTACAACATCGCAACTAAAGCTGATATTGCGATCATCGCGACCGCTGCAAACGGCAATAAAATGAACAAAAACTATCGCGCCAGCTACACCGTTGAAGGCGCATTCCAGGCTTCCAACCAGAATATCGCCAACGCGGTCAATAGCGTCCTGACCGATACCATTGCCGATATGGCGCAGGACACCAGCATTCACGATTTCATCAAACAAAACGCTCGTTAATTAATCGCAGACCCGGCCTCGCGCCGGGTCTGCGCTATATACCTTATGTCCAATCATTACTTACGCATTTTCACGCAGCCTAAATCGGCCATTTTGCTGATCCTTGGCTTTGCCTCTGGGTTACCCCTCGCCCTCACATCCGGTACGCTGCAAGCTTGGATGACCGTTGAGAATATCGATCTAAAAACGATTGGTTTTTTCTCCCTCGTCGGTCAGGCCTACGTCTTTAAGTTTCTTTGGTCGCCTTTGATGGACCGCTACACGCCGCCTTTTCTTGGTCGTCGTCGCGGCTGGCTGTTAGCGACCCAGTTCCTGTTACTTATCGCTATTGCGGCAATGGGATTCCTTGAGCCTTCTACGCAATTACGCTGGATGGCGGCGCTGGCGGTGGTTATCGCCTTTTGTTCCGCGTCTCAGGATATCGTCTTCGATGCGTGGAAAACGGATGTTCTTGCAGCAGAAGAGCGCGGTACCGGCGCGGCAATCAGCGTGCTGGGCTATCGTTTAGGTATGCTGGTTTCCGGCGGATTAGCGCTATGGCTGGCCGACCGCTGGCTAGGATGGCAGGGAATGTACTGGCTGATGGCCGCGCTGCTGATCCCCTGCATCATCGCCACCCTGTTAGCCCCGGAACCCAGCGACGTTATCCCGGTACCGAAAACGCTGGAACAGGCCGTTGCCGCACCGTTACGCGATTTCTTCGGTCGCAACAACGCCTGGCTAATCCTGCTGCTGATCGTCCTTTATAAGCTTGGCGACGCTTTTGCCATGAGCCTGACTACCACATTTCTGATTCGCGGTGTCGGTTTTGATGCAGGCGAAGTGGGTATGGTCAATAAAACGCTGGGCCTGTTCGCCACTATTGTTGGCGCACTATATGGTGGAGTATTAATGCAGCGCCTGACGCTGTTCCGCGCGCTGTTCATTTTTGGTCTCTTGCAGGGAGTGTCCAACGCTGGTTACTGGCTGCTGTCGATTACCGATAAACACCTTTTCTCGATGGCGACGGCGGTGTTTTTCGAAAACCTGTGCGGTGGGATGGGTACGGCGGCATTCGTCGCGCTGCTGATGACGCTCTGCAATAAATCCTTCTCAGCCACGCAATTTGCGCTGCTCTCCGCACTTTCCGCCGTCGGGCGCGTGTACGTCGGCCCTATTGCGGGTTGGTTTGTTGAAGCGCACGGCTGGCCTACGTTCTATCTCTTCTCTGTGGTTGCCGCTGTGCCGGGGATTTTGCTGCTGCTGGTCTGCCGACGGACGCTGGAACATACTCAGCGATCGGAGAGCTTTATGCCACGCACGCACTTTCCGCAGACTTATTCGCTGGCATTAATGATTCTGGCGGTAGGGTGTTTGATGCTGTCGATATGGCTGCTTTTACTGGTGCTAAATGCGCTGGATTACACTAACTTTTCCTTCCTTGCTGGCCTGCTGGAGATCGCCGTGCTGACAGCCGGTGGCGGTATTTTGCTCGGTGCTTTCCTTGATTATCTGGCGTTACGCAAAACTGAGCTGATTTAAATCATCCTGGAAGCGTTAGGGGACGTTGTAATTACGAAACGTAATTATAACGTCTTATTAACGATTTTATATTCATCATACTTCATTTGTTGTTTTGTGCGTTTTAGATTTCTGGAAATTATTGACAACTTTCATTCTATTTTATAAAAAATTTAACCGATTCAGCTCGAGTGATTTATTTTCCCGCTTTTATCACGTCTTTTATTTGATGCGTAATTGTTAATTATTTGTTTTATTTTACGCATGGTTATACTCATTACCTTATAAGTCACTCCATTCTTATCTCTTTCGCTATCAATCCCGCATAAATCAAGCTTTGCAAGCTATTACGTCACACTTCGTAACATATGTGACAAACCAAGCAGAAGCCGCTAACACGGAACAGACACAGATCCAATGATGTTTACAGTAATGCAACCTTCCCGTAAAATGCCCGTACACTTTAAGCGCCACCAGATTCCGTGGAATTGAGGTCGTTCAATGAGACTTAGGAAATACAATAAAAGTTTGGGATGGATGTCATTAATCGCAGGTACTGTATTACTCAGTGGTTGTGATTCTGCGCTCCTCGACCCAAAAGGACAGATTGGACTGGAGCAACGCTCTCTGATTCTGACGGCCTTTGGCCTGATGATGATTGTCGTTATTCCAGCCGTCTTGATGGCAGTAGGATTTGCCTGGAAGTATCGTGCGAGCAATAAAGATGCGAAGTATAGCCCGAACTGGTCACACTCCAACAAAGTTGAAGCTGTGGTCTGGACGGTTCCTATTCTGATCATCCTGTTCCTGGCCGTTCTGACCTGGAAAACAACTCACGCATTAGAGCCAAGCAAACCGCTTGCTCACGATGAAAAACCAATCGTTATCGAAGTCGTTTCGATGGACTGGAAATGGTTCTTCATCTATCCGGAACAAGGTATTGCTACCGTCAACGAAATCGCCTTCCCGGCGAACGTACCGGTACACTTCAAAGTGACCTCCAATTCCGTGATGAACTCGTTCTTTATCCCACGTTTAGGTAGCCAGATTTACGCCATGGCCGGGATGCAGACTCAGCTGCACCTCATCGCGAATGAACCTGGTACTTACGACGGTATCTCCGCCAGCTATAGCGGCCCGGGCTTCTCAGGAATGAAGTTCAAAGCTATCGCCACGCCGGATCGCGCAACCTTCGATCAGTGGGTAGCGAAAGCCAAACAGTCTGCGAATGCCATGGATTCTATGGATACATTCGACAAACTGGCTGCGCCTAGCGAATACAACAAAGTGGAATACTTCTCTGACGTGAAACCTGATTTGTTTAAAGATGTTGTTAACAAATTTATGTCTCACGGTAAGAGCATGGATATGTCCCAACCAGAAGGCGAGCACGCAGCGCATGAAGGAATGGAAGGCATGGACATGAGCCACGCGGAAACCGCTCACTAAGGGGCCGAGGAAGAAAACGATGTTCGGAAAACTTACACTGGATGCAGTGCCCTACCATGAACCCATTATTGTGGTTACGGTGGCTGCAATTATCATTGGGGGACTGGCGCTTCTGGCTGCCATCACTTACTTCGGTAAGTGGTCCTACCTTTGGAACGAGTGGCTGACTTCGGTTGACCACAAACGTCTCGGTATCATGTACGTTATCGTAGCAATCGTCATGTTGCTGCGTGGCTTTGCTGACGCCGTTATGATGCGTAGCCAGCAGGTGCTGGCCTCGGCCGGGGAAGCAGGCTTCCTGCCGCCTCACCACTACGATCAGATCTTTACCGCCCACGGCGTTATCATGATCTTCTTCGTAGCGATGCCGTTTGTTATCGGTCTGATGAACCTGGTGGTTCCGCTGCAGCTCGGCGCGCGTGACGTTGCCTTCCCATTCCTTAATAACCTGAGCTTCTGGTTCACCGTTGTGGGCGTGATTCTGGTTAACCTCTCTCTGGGCGTCGGTGAATTCGCGCAGACTGGTTGGCTGGCCTATCCGCCGCTATCGGGAATCGAGTACAGTCCGGGAGTCGGGGTCGATTACTGGATCTGGGCGCTTCAGCTCTCCGGTATTGGTACAACGTTAACCGGTATTAACTTCTTCGTGACGATTATCAAGATGCGTGCCCCTGGCATGACGATGTTCAAGATGCCGGTATTTAGCTGGGCATCTCTGTGCGCCAACATCCTGATTATCGCCTCCTTCCCAATTCTGACCGTCACCGTCGCGCTGCTGACCCTGGACCGCTACCTGGGCACCCATTTCTTTACCAACGATATGGGTGGCAACATGATGATGTACATCAACCTGATTTGGGCCTGGGGCCACCCGGAAGTGTACATTCTGGTTCTGCCAGTATTCGGCGTCTTCTCCGAAATCGCGGCAACCTTCTCGCGTAAGCGTCTGTTTGGCTACACCTCACTGGTATGGGCAACAGTGTGTATTACCGTTCTGTCGTTCATCGTTTGGCTGCACCACTTCTTTACTATGGGTGCGGGCGCGAACGTAAACGCCTTCTTCGGTATTACCACCATGATTATCGCCATCCCGACCGGGGTTAAGATCTTCAACTGGCTGTTTACCATGTACCAGGGCCGTATCGTCTTCAACTCTGCAATGCTGTGGACGATTGGCTTTATCGTGACCTTCTCTGTAGGTGGTATGACCGGCGTTCTGCTGGCGGTACCGGGCGCAGACTTCGTACTGCACAACAGCCTGTTCCTGATCGCGCACTTCCATAACGTCATCATCGGCGGCGTAGTGTTCGGTTGCTTCGCAGGTCTGACCTACTGGTGGCCGAAAGCCTTTGGCTTCACCCTGAACGAAACCTGGGGCAAACGCGCTTTCTGGTTCTGGATCATCGGCTTCTTCGTTGCATTTATGCCGCTGTACGTGCTGGGCTTTATGGGTATGACCCGTCGCCTGAGCCAGCAGATTGACCCGCAGTTCCACCCGATGCTGGTTGTTGCAGCCTGTGGTGCGGCGCTGATTGCCTGCGGTATTCTTTGCCAGCTGATTCAGTTCTATGTGTCCATCCGCGATCGCGAACAGAACCGCGACCTGACCGGTGACCCATGGGGCGGCCGTACTCTGGAGTGGGCAACCTCTTCTCCACCTCCGTTCTACAACTTCGCTATCGTCCCTAACGTTCACGAGCGTGACGCGTTCTGGGAAATGAAAGAAAAAGGCGAAGCGTATAAGAAACCGGCTGGCTATGAAGAGATTCATATGCCGAAAAACAGCGGCGCGGGCATCGTTATTGCTGCTTTCGCAACGGTGTTTGGTTTCGCAATGATCTGGCATATCTGGTGGATGGCGATTGCAAGCTTCGTCGGTATCCTGGTGACCTGGATTATTAAGAGCTTTGACGAGGACGTGGATTACTACGTGCCGGTTGCAGTAGTCGAAAAACTGGAAAATCAGCATTTCGATGAGATTAACAAAGCAGGGCTGAAAAATGGCAACTGATACTCTTGCGCACAACGCCCACGCGCACGAACACGGGCACCATGATACAGGACCGATGAAGGTATTTGGTTTCTGGATCTACCTGATGAGCGACTGCATTATCTTCGCCACTCTGTTCGCGACCTATGCCGTTCTGGTGAACGGCACGGCGGGCGGTCCGACGGGTAAAGATATTTTTGAACTGCCGTTCGTTCTGGTTGAAACCGCGTTGCTGCTGTTCAGCTCCATCACCTACGGCATGGCGGCTATCGCCATGTACAAAAACAACAAGAGCCAGGTGGTTTCCTGGCTGGCGCTGACCTTCCTCTTCGGGGCAGGGTTCATCGCGATGGAACTCTATGAATTCCATCATCTGATTGTTGAGGGTATGGGTCCGGATCGCAGCGGCTTCCTGTCAGCGTTCTTTGCGCTGGTCGGCACCCACGGTCTGCACGTGACTTCCGGTCTGATCTGGATGGCGGTGCTGATGGTACAGGTTTCACGTCGCGGCCTGACCAGCACTAACCGTACCCGTATCATGTGCCTGAGCCTGTTCTGGCACTTCCTGGACGTAGTGTGGATCTGCGTGTTCTCTGTAGTCTATCTGATGGGGGCAATGTAATGAGTCATTCTAGCGATCATAACGGCGCTTCTCACGGCAGCGTAAAGAGCTACATGACAGGTTTTATCCTGTCGATCATTCTGACGGTTATTCCGTTTGCAATGGTGATGAGTGGCTCCGCATCGCATGCGGTTATTCTGGGAACCATCCTGATTACTGCAGTTGTGCAGATTGTGGTACATCTCGTGTACTTCCTGCACATGAACAGTAAGTCGGACGAAGGTTGGAACCTGACCGCATTTATCTTCACCGTAATCATCATTGCTATCGTAGTTGTCGGCTCCATCTGGATTATGTGGAACCTGAACTACAACATGATGATGCACTAAGAGCGGCGAGTATGTTTAAGCAATACCTGCAAGTAACGAAACCAGGCATCATTTTTGGCAACCTGATCTCCGTGATCGGCGGTTTCCTGCTGGCCTCCAAAGGCCACATCGACTATCCGCTGTTCATCTGGACGCTCCTTGGCGTCTCCCTGGTGGTCGCCTCGGGTTGTGTTTTCAACAACTATATCGATCGTGACATCGACAGAAAGATGGAACGGACGAAAAACCGGGTGCTGGTCAAAGGGCTGATCTCGCCAAAAACGTCGCTGGTATACGCCACCCTGCTGGGTATTGCTGGCTTCATGCTCCTGTGGTTTGGCGCTAACCCACTGGCCTGCTGGCTGGGAGTGATGGGGTTTGTCGTTTATGTCGGCGTTTACAGCCTGTACATGAAGCGCCACTCCGTCTACGGTACGCTGATTGGCTCTCTCTCCGGCGCTGCGCCGCCGGTGATTGGCTACTGCGCGGTGACCGGTGACTTTGACAGCGGCGCCGCCATTCTGCTGGCAATTTTCAGCCTGTGGCAGATGCCTCACTCTTACGCCATCGCGATTTTCCGCTTCAAGGATTATCAGGCAGCGAATATTCCGGTTCTGCCGGTAGTGAAAGGCATTTCAGTGGCTAAAAACCATATCACCGTTTATATCATCGCCTTCGCCGTCGCGACGTTGATGCTCTCGCTGGGCGGCTACGCTGGATATAAATATCTGGTTGTCGCTGCGGCAGTGAGCGTCTGGTGGCTTGGGATGGCGCTGCGCGGTTATAAAGTGGTGGATGATAAAGTCTGGGCGCGCAAGCTGTTCGTCTTTTCCATCGTTGCCATTACCGCGCTGTCGGTGATGATGTCCGTTGACTTCATGGTGCCAGATTCACATAACCTGCTGACGATGGTCAGATAAGACCACATTCAGTAACCGCTCAACAGCCTCCGCTCGCAAGACCGGGGGCTGTTTTTTTATCAGCCAATGCCCCCCCTCCCCCACTCGAATTCACTTCAGGTAAAAAATCATCGCCATCATTTCATATTCAGTAAAGCCGCCATTATCCTTTCGATGATCATGTTCATTTAAAAATGATAAAGAAATCAGCATTCACGCTGGGACACTATCTGGTTTGCCTTTATTTAACGGTGTTAGCCTCTTTCTCTGAGCAAACCGCTCATCTCTAACAATCCGTTTAGTAAGGGAATAAAAATGAAAGAGTTAACATTCAATGAAATGGAATACGTTTCAGGTGGTTTTAATCTGCTGAACGCTGCTACTGGCTTTACAAATTTTGTCGTCAATTCCGGGCTTGGCTTCGGATCTTTTGTCGCCACCTCAGGAGTCGCCTTTGCCAGCTTCGTGATTGACAGCGCACTGGAGTTTGGCAAATTCGTTATAGGTCAGGCAAACTGGAATAGCGTTGTCACCACCGGCCAGGCGAACTGGAATGGTTTTGTTAACACTGCGGCCAGCGGCTGGTCAACCTTCGTCAACAACGCGGGAGCGGACTGGAACGGCTTTATCAACGGCGCTAAAGCCTAATACATCGGGCAGGTGCTGAACCTGCCCAACTCTCCTCGCTGAAATTACCCCACCAGCATCGCCTGCGCGCTATAGAGCAAATCGAGATGGTCACGGCACAGCGCCTCAAGGGAAGTACGCGACAGATGGCTGGTTAAGCTCAGTGCTCCCCAGTAAGTCCCCTCCCTGTCAGACAACGGTACCGCCAGCACCAGCATGCCTATTTCAAACTCCTGCTCAATAGAGGCATATCCCTGATGACGAACCTGGGCGATTCTCTCCATCAGCGCCGTTACGTCCGTCACCGTATACGGCGTTCGCTGCTCGCGCCTAATCCGCTGCAATACGGCTTCGCATTCGGCTTCCGGCAACGAAGCCAGCCACAGCCGCCCTCCGGCAGTACAGTAAATCGGCACCCTTTCCCCCAACCGCACGGAGGTCGAATTAAACGGCGTATGCTTGCTGCGCGCGATATACACCAGTTCATCATCATCAATCACGCCGACCGAGGCATGTTCTTCGGTTCGACTGGCAATGTACTCAACAATTGGCCGCACCATGCGCGGGAACTGGGCGGAATCAACATACGCCTGCCCCAGACGTAACGCTTTGGGCGTCAGCCAGTAATAGCGTCCGTCAGTCTGCAAATAGCGATCGTGCAGCAGCGTGAGGAAAAAGCGTCGCGTAGCGCTTTGCGTCAGTCCGCTCATTTTCGCCGCCTGCGGTACCGTAAGTCGCGGAAACTCTTTTGAGAATAGTTGGATCAGCGCCAACCCTTTTTGCAGGCCGACGATCAGATCGCGGGAATGTATTTCGTTTTGCATAGTTGTTCACACTTTCGCAACAATACAATCAGTTTAGCGCGATTATCGCAGTGATGGTGCGATTAACAACCAATATGGCCGAATTCTGCGTTGCCGCTCTCAGCTTCCACTGAAATACTTTCACAACATTCATTTAACAAAATGAGGTTTGAAATGGTCAGTGGATTCACGCAGGTTGTCGCCGTTATCGGCCATCCGATTACCCAGGTTAAATCGCCGGAGAACTTTAACCGCTACTTCGCTGACCAGCAGATGGACAGCGTCATGATCCCGGTCGATATCGCCCCCGAAGCCGTAGCTGATTACCTGAAAACGCTGCGCGGATGGCACAACATGAGCGGCGTGCTGGTCACCGTCCCGCATAAACAGCGTGCCGCCACGCTGGTGGATGAGCTAACGCCGCGTGCACGTCACCTCAATGTCGTGAATGTGATCCGTAAGCTGGCGGATGGCCGCTTGCAGGGTGATATGCTCGATGGCGTCGGCTTTCAACTCGCCGCTCAGGCACATGGATTCAATGCCGCGGGTAAAAGCGCGCTTCTCTCCGGCTGCGGGGGCGTCGGCAGCGCAATTGCGTGGGGACTCTGCGAAGCAGGCATCAGCCAGCTGGCGCTTTATGACCAGAATCCGGCAACCCTTCAGTTATTACACAATCGTTTGGCAACCCATTTTCCACAGGTTCATCTCACCGAGCTGCCCGCAACGCTCGCGGACCTTGATTTAGTGGTCAACGGCTCCCCGGCGGGAATGGCCGGTTTTGATCGCTTACCGCTACCGCAGGCGCTATTGGAAACGCTCCTGTCATCTACTCACGTCGCGGACGTAGTAACCGCACCAGTTATCACTCCACTCCTTGCTTTCGCCCAGGATCGCGGCTGCACGATCCAGACCGGGCCAGAAATGGCGCTGGCGCAGATGAAGCTGATGGGAGAGTTCATTGGCGCTATTCCGCAGGAACAAGGAGCGGCGGCATGAAAAGCTGGGATGTCATTGTCATCGGCAGCGGTGCCGCTGGCTTTGCCGCCGCGGTAACTGCCTGCTGTAAGGGGCTGTCGGTATTGATGCTGGAAAAAGCCCCACAGTTTGGCGGCACCTCGGCGATTTCCGGCGGTGCTGTATGGATCCACGATAGCGATCAGGCACGGGAACCGGCAAAAAACGGACCTTCACAGGAGATTAAAACCTACCTGCACACCATTATCGGTGAACAAAACTATCGCCAGGATCTGGTCGACGCCTTTGTCACTTCCGGTCGCGAGGCGCTGGCGTTTCTGGAAAAAGAGGGAGCAGTGAAATATAGCCTGCGCCCGCTCTCGCCGGATTACTACCCGGATGAGCCCGGTGCCGTTGATGTAGGCCGCGCGCTGGAAGTGGTGGAGTATGACGGGCGGGAGCTGGGAGAGCATTTTCGCGACCTACGCGCACCGCCGCCGGGTATGTTGCTGTTTGGCGGGATGATGGTTAACCGCGTCGATATCCAGCACTTTCTTGATATGCGTCGTTCCCTGCGTTCACTGTCGCATTGTAGCAAGCTGCTGCTGCGCTACGGTCGCGACCGCCTGAAGCATCATCGCGGTACTCGACTGGCAATGGGCAATGCACTGATCGCCCGCATGGCGACGCTCGCCTTTCGCAAAGGCATGGTCCTCAAGCTCAACGCCAACGTGCTTTCGCTCACCGAACACAGCGGTGAAGTGACCGGCGTCGAGATTGAGCATGATGGTCAGAAGCAAACTCTGGAAGCCCGCTGCGGCGTAGTGCTGGCTGCCGGAGGGTTTGCCGCAGGTGAGCTGGCCGAGCAATATCGTCCCAAAACCCGCGAGCACTACACCATGTCGCCCGCCGCCAACGACGGTGCCGCGTTTCGCCTGGCGGCAACAGTCCTCGCCCGCGAAGGCGCGGACTTATCCTCCAACTTTTTCTGGGCCCCGGTATCGGTTTTACGTCGTCCTGATGGTACTGAAGAGCGCTTTCCCCATCTCGTAACCGACCGGGCTAAGCCCGGCGTTATCGCCGTCAACCAACATGCGGTGCGCTTCGTCAATGAATCAAACTCCTATCACCACTTTGCCAGCGCCATGCAAAGCCGGGCAGAAAATGCCCCCTGCTTTCTGATTTGCGATGCCCAGGCCATGAAGCGTTACGGCCTCGGCCTGGCGCGACCGGCCCCGGTCAATAACGACGCGCTGGTCAAAACCGGCTATCTCCACAAGGCCAATACTCTGGCAGAACTGGCGCATGAACTCGGGCTGGACCCGCAAACGCTCGATGAAACGGTAGCCCGCTATAACCATGATGCCACCTCAGGACTTGACCCGGAGTTTGCCAAAGGCGGTAACAGCTATAACCGCGCGATGGGCGATCCGGGCCACCAGCCAAACGCCTGTAACGCCCCTCTGACTAACGCACCGTTTTATGCCGTCACCCTCTATACCGGTGACCTCGGTACTTCACGCGGGCTGGTCACCACCGCCGATGCCCAGGTCATTAATCAACAGGGGCAACCCATTAAAGGACTCTACGCCGTGGGTAACGATATGGATTCGATGATGGCCGGAACCTACCCCGGCCCCGGAATTACCCTCGGCCCGGCGCTGACCTTCGGCTATCTCTCAGCCAGCCATATGGCGCAACAACACGCACTGTCAACAGGAGAAAACCATGATCTATGAAAAACGTACCTACACCATCAACCCGCTGAAAATGGCTGACTGGCTGGCGTTGTATAAAAGCGATGCTTACGCCGTTCAGACCGAACATCTCGGCAAACTTATCGGCTTCTTCTTTACCGAAATTGGCGTGGTCAATCAGGTGGTACATATCTGGGCCTACGAGAGCCTCGACGATCGTCTGGTGCGCCGCACGCGGATGGCACAAGACGAACGCTGGCTCACTTTCTCGCGCAAGAACCGCGAGCTTGCTGCCGTCGAACGCCTGGAGTCGGTTCTCTTGCGCCCTACTGATTTTTCACCACTGCAATAAGGAGATATTCATGAGCGGGCAGATGAACGTAGATGTTCTGGTGGTCGGCTCCGGCGCGGCGGGGCTGTCTGCCGCCGTCACCGCCGCGCTCGGCGGTGCCAGCGTGTTAGTTGCGGAAAAAGAGTCGGTGATTGGCGGCACCAGCGCGTGGTCCGGCGGATGGCTGTGGATCCCGCACAATCCGCTGGCGCGCGAGGAAGGCATTGAAGAAGATCCCGATGAGCCGCTCACCTATCTCCGGCATGAGATGGATGGGCAACCTGCCGACGCTCGCCTGCTCACTTTCTTAAAGTACGGCCCGGAGATGATTGACTTCTTCCGACGTCACACGGTGGTGCAGTTTCTATCCGGCAGCAAAATGCCCGACTTTCATAACTCGCCGGGCTATGCACACGGCGGCCGATCGGTTACCGCGCAGCCTTTTGACGGGCGCTTACTCGGTGACTGGCTGCACCGCCTGCGTCCGCCGTTGGAAACCATTAGCCTCGCGGGCATGGGCATCGCTGGCGGCACGGACATGGCGCATTTTTTTAACGCCACCCGCTCGCCGCGCTCGGCGATATACGCAACCCGCCGCCTGTTACGCCACGGCTGGCAGCGGCTGCGCGCCGGGCGCGGGCAACATCTGGTTAACGGCAATGCACTGGTTGCTCGCCTGCTGCGTTCTGCGTTGGATACCGGGGTTAATTTTCAGCTTAACGCGCCGGTAGAACGACTGCTCACTTCTGACAAAGGCATAGAGGGTGCGGTATTGCGCAGCGACAGCGGTGAGATAGAGGTTCGCGCCGGGGCGGTGATCCTCGCATGCGGCGGTTTTCCTCACGACAGGCAGCGTCTGGCGCAAAATGTGCCCCACGCCGCCAGCGGCTACGGTCATTTCTCCGCTGCACCGCCGGGTAATCAGGGTGATGGCATTCGACTCGGCGAATCAGCTGGAGGCCAGTTTGATGGCTCACTCAGGCACGCCATGGCCTGGGCACCGGTTTCGCGTGTCACACTCGCCAGCGGTCTGCAACTGGTATTCCCGCATCTGGTTGAACGAGCCAAGCCAGGCTTTATCGCCGTTCTGCCCAACGGCAAACGCTTCGCCAACGAGGCTAACTCCTATCACGATTTTATTGCCGCTCTGCTGGATGCGACTCCACCGGGCGAAGCGCCGCAGGCATGGCTGATAGCAGACAGTCGTGCGCTGCACCGCTATGGGTTAGGCCACGCGCGCCCCTTCCCCTTTTCACCGACAGCTTGGTTACGAACCGGTTACCTGCAATGCGGCAAAACGCTGGGGGCACTGGCACAACAGTGTGCAATCGATTCTCGGCAATTAACGGAAACAGTAGCCCGCTTTAACGGCTTTACCAGCAAAGGAGAAGACGAGGATTTTCAGCGCGGCGCGTCGGCATACAACCGCGCGCAGGGTGATGCCAGCCATTCCGGCCATCCGACCCTCGGCGAACTGCGCCATGCGCCTTTTTATGCCGTACGTATTCTTCCCGGTTCTCTGGGCTCCTTCAGCGGACTGCAAACTGATGAAAACGCACAGGTACTGAATGCTCAACAGCAGCCGATTCCTGGCCTTTACGCCATCGGCAACGATATGTCGAGCGTGATGCAGGGATTCTATCCCAGCGGTGGTATCACGCTCGGACCGGCCATGACCTTTGGCTATCTGGTCGGTAAAAAACTGGCAGTAAACATAACAAAAACAATGCAATAAAAGACATCTTACCAGGGACGGCAATACACATAACAACAACCACCTGCAACTGTACTGGAGTCCTTTATGAACATGCGAACCCTGTCACTCGCCGCGCTTACCCTACTCGACGTCCCGCCACCGGAACAGGTGCGAATCGCGGCACAAACCGGATTCACCCACGTCGGCCTGCGCCTGCTTCCCGCTACGCCCTCCGACCCGGAGTACGACATGCTCGGTAATACCCCTGCCGTGCGCGACACTCTGTCGGCGCTGATGGAAACCGGCATTCGCGTCTCGGACGTCGAAATTGTTCGCCTGACGCCAGATTTTTCACTCAATGCCCGTCTGCAATTATTCCTCGATACCGCCGCACGCCTGGGTGCCAGGCAGGTACTGGTTGCCGGAAATGATGAAAATCAGGCGCGCAGCGCAGACAACCTGGCCAGACTCGCCGAAGCTGGCCAGGAGTATGGTTTAACCATGAATCTGGAGCCTATGCCCTGGACCCATTTGCGCACCATCGCCCAGGCCCAGTCATTGATCAACGCCAGCGGTCGCTCGAATATCGGCATTCTGATCGATGCTATCCACTTCTGGCGAGCGGGCGAGTCGCTCTCAACGCTCGCCACGCTACCGCAAAATTGCCTCAACTATATGCAGCTTTGCGATGCCTCGCCGCAGGTGCCCGTTGATGAACAAGAGCTGATTTACCAGGCCCGTGCAGCACGTAAAGTTCCCGGCGAAGGCGGGCTCGACCTGCGAGGTCTGATGGCGGCGCTTCCAGACACGCTGCCGGTCTCCCTGGAGGTTCCCTTAAGCGGTGACCAGGGTGCGCTGCCTGCGCTCACTCGTGCCCAACTGCTGTTCAATGCCGCGCAGTCTTATCTGCGCCCTTGCGCATAAGGAGAATTCCATGACACAGACTCAACGCCTGGACGTCAGGGAGTTAATTAACACCAATCCGCTCAGCCGCTTCCAAAAGCTGGTGGTGTTTTTAGGCTTCTGCGTGATTGCTCTGGACGGTTTTGATATTGCCATTATGGGGTTTATCGCCCCGACGCTAAAACAGGAGTGGGGAGTGAGCAATCACGAACTCGGCTTTGTGATTAGCGCCGCGCTGATCGGCCTGGCGCTGGGCGCCATCTTCTCCGGCCCACTTGCCGACTGGCTGGGGCGGAAAAAAATCATCATCAATAGCGTCTTTTTCTTCGGTTTCTGGACCATTGCCACCGCCTTTTCACAAAACATTGAGCAGATGATGTTCTTTCGTTTTATGACCGGACTGGGATTAGGTGCCGCAATGCCGAATATCGGCACCCTGGTGTCGGAATACGCGCCAGAGCGCCAGCGTTCATTCCTTATCACCGTGATTTTTTGTGGCTTCACTTTCGGCGCGGCGGCAGGCGGTTTCTCCGCATCATGGCTGATCCCACAGTTTGGCTGGCACTCGCTGATGATGCTCGGCGGCATTCTGCCGGTGCTATTCGCTCCGGTACTTATTTGGCTGTTACCTGAATCAGTGCGCTTTCTGGTGGTTAAGCGCGCTCCGGCCGAACGTATTCGGACTGTTTTGCAGCGCCTCTACCCCGGGCAAATCGCCGATGATGCCCAGTTTACCTTCCCGACACAGCCCGTGGATGGTAACGCGATGCGTATCGTGCTCTCCCGCCAGTACCGATTCGGATCGCTGATGCTGTGGCTGGTCTACTTTATGGGGCTGTTTCTGGTCTATCTCCTCGGTAGCTGGTTGCCGACGCTGGTCAAAGAGGTCGGTCTGACGGTCAGCCAGGCGGCAGTGATGACGGCGATGTATCAGGCGGGCGGAACCATTGGTTCGCTGTTTGCAGGCTGGCTGATGGACCGGATCAACCCGCATCGGGCGCTCGGGCTGATTTACGCGGTCGGCGGACTGTTCACAATGGCAATGGGCTATGCGGCGGCAAGCTTTGCGCTCATCTGCCTGCTGGCGTTTATCAGCGGAGCCTGCCTGAACGGCGCGAATACCGGTATGAACGCGCTCTCCGCCCGCTATTATCCGACTGAAGCACGAGCCACCGGCTCCAGTTGGATGCACGGCGTTGGCCGTATGGGCGCGATCCTTAGCGCCTTTGCCGGGGCTGAAATGCTGGCGCTGGATCTCAGTTTCGAGAGCGTATTTTTAATTCTGGGGATCCCCGCCGCGATTACTGTGGTCGGACTCACTGCCAAAGGCATTTTTGCCGCCGACTCGACGACAAAATCCACCACATCCGCAACGGCTATCAGGAGCACGCAATAAAACGTTAAGTTCAGGCAGGCACGGCCTGGCATCGTGCTTGCCTCATCAATTAAAGAAAAATAAATTTCATTTATTTATTAAATGAAAAAATAATCCCACTAGAATTATCGATTCACCTCTCAATTTCCCGCTTAAAAAGCACCAAATCAATACAATCAACAAATAAATAACTCATCAAAAACCTGATTAATAACCATATCAATCAACTTAGTTTAATGATTGCGAATGTAAAATCACTGACGCAATATTTTCATTTTTCGATCCCCCTCGCATATACAGAAATTAAATTTCAAATAATCATTGAAATGAAATAAATATTTCCATATGTTCTGGCTGACATTCAGGATAAGGTTGTGCCGGCGGAACTGGCACTGAGGTACTTACTTGCCCCCCGACAAAGGAATAGACCATGAGTGAACAGCAGATCCTTCTCTCCCCCGCAGCGGCGCGCGGCGATAAGCTAACCTGGACCACCCGCATTGCTTACGGCGGCGGCGATACCGCCTGCAATGTCGTTTTCGGCATGATTGGCACTGTATTAACCCTGTTCTATACCGACTATGTAGGAATCAGCATCGCCACCGTCGGTCTGGTGATGCTGATCTCCCGTCTGTTTGACGGCGTTTCCGATGTAATAATGGGACTGATGGTTGAACGCACAAGCTCCCGCTGGGGTAAATCACGCCCCTGGCTGCTGTGGATGAGCGTTCCCTATGCCGTTTCTGCGATCCTGTTATTTACCGTTCCGCAAACCACTAGCACGCTACAGTTTCTTTATTTGCTGGTGGCTTATAACTTCTGTACCACCGTGTGCTACACCGCTATCAACCTTCCCTACGGCAGCCTTTCCGCCATGATGACCCGCTCATCCTGGGAACGCGATATGCTGAGTATCACCCGCATGTCGATGTCGCCATTTGGCCGTATTCTCGCCGTGGCCTGCACGTTGCCGCTGGTGAAATACTTCGGCGACGATCAGGCTGCATGGATCAAAACCATGTCCATTTGGGCTTTTCTGGCCCTGCTGCTGTTGCTGTTTTGCTTCTACAAATGCGAAGAGAAAGTGGTTATCAAAGCGCGCGAAAAGCAGGGTAACGTGCCGGTAAAAACCCAGCTTTCTGCACTCTTCAGGAACCAGTACTTCTGGGCCAGCGCAATTCTGTGGACCGCCCAGAGCGTTTATTACACCGTGGTTGGTATCGCTCTGCCTTACTACTGCCGCTACGTGCTTGGCGACGACACTTTCTACAGCTCTATTTTCGTTGCCGAAACCGCCTGTATCATCATTTTCACCTTCCTCAGCTCCGTTCCCATCCGCAAATACGGTAAGCGCAACGTTGCATTGTGCGGCATTGTGCTGGCGACCATTGGTCAGGTGCTGTTCATGTTCAATTCCAACGACTACCACTGGGCGCTGGCAAACGCGATTATTCGCGGAATCGGCTTCGCCCCGCTGAATGCCGTGCTGTTCGGCTTCTGCGGCGATGCCGTCGAATTCGGTCAATGGAAAACCCGCGTCAGACAGGAAGGGATGATCTTTTCCGCGGGTTCCGTCGGGACGAAACTCGGCGCGGGTGTTGCCGCTGCGGTTATCTCCGGTCTGTTGAGTATGGCGGGCTACGTCAGCTCAAGTAGCGGTTCCGGCGTTCAGCCGCAAAGCGCTATCGACATGATTAACAACGTTTACCTCTACGGCTCTTTCTTCCTGTGGATCCTGGTCATTATTACGCTGCTTTTTTACCGGCTGGATAAGCAGTACCCGCAGATTATGCAGGAGCTGAAAGAACGCGAAGCCCGTGGAGAAATGTAAAACCGCAAAACCACACCCGCGCTCGTCGAGCGTGGGTATACAGAAGAACATCTGAAATCCGTAGTATCTATATAAAGGAGAGCACTATCATGTTAAACGGCATGAAACCCTTATCTCGCTCCCTGCGCTGGGGAATGGTCGGCGGCGGCGGTACCAGCCAAATTGGCTATAGCCACCGCTGCGCGGCGCTACGCGACAATGTCTTTACCCTGCTGGCCGGTGCGCTTGATATAGATGCCGAACGCGGGCGTCAATTTGGTGAGCAGCTCGGAATCGCTCCTGAGCGTTGCTACGCCGATTATCAAACATTGTTTGCAGAAGAGGCTAAACGCCCTGACGGTATTGAGGCCGTTTCGGTGACCACGCCGAATAATACCCACTTCGCCATCACCAAAGCGGCGCTGGAAGCCGGGCTGCACGTTGTCTGTGAAAAACCGCTGTGCTTTACCGCCGATGAAGCCCGCGAACTGCTGGCGCTGAGTAAAAAGCAGAATAAAATCATCGGCGTGACCTACGGCTATGCCGGGCACCAGATGATCCAGCAGGCTCGTCAGATGATCGCCGAGGGGATGCTCGGCGAGATCCGCATTATTAATATGCAGTTTGCCCACGGTTTTCATAATGAAGCCGTCGAACTGCAGGCTGAATCTACCCGCTGGCGCGTGACGCCAAAATATGCGGGGCCAAGCTATGTGCTGGGGGATTTGGCAACCCACCCGCTGTTTATTGCGGAAACAATGGTACCAAATCTCAACATCACCCGGCTGATGTGCTCCCGCCAGAGCTTTGTCAAATCCCGCGCCCCGCTGGAAGATAACGCCTTTGTACTGATGGAATATAACAATGGTGCAGTCGGTTCTCTGTGGACCAGCGCAGTCAACAGCGGCGCAATGCACTCACAGAAAGTGCGCGTTATCGGGGAAAAAGCCAGTATCGAATGGTGGGATGAGCGCCCGAATCAGCTCAGCTATGAGGTACAGGGCGAACCGGCACGCGTTCTTGAGCGCGGGATGCCCTATCTGAGTCAGCAAGCGCTGGCGGACGATCGTATCGGCGGAGGCCATCCGGAAGGATTGTTCGAGGCCTGGGCTAACCTCTACCGCCGCTACGCTATCGCCATGGACGCAATGGATCGCGGCGATCGTGAGTTCCTGGAGACCTTCTGGTATCCGAACGTTGAAGCCGGACTCCACGGTGTCTACTGGGTTGAACAGTGCGTTAAATCCGCCGATGCAGGCGGCCAGTGGGTTGACTTCAACTGCCAATAATCTCTGAGCGCCAGTGGAGGCTCCTCCACTGGTTTCTTTCTCTCTACCCTACCCACCTCATCATGCAACACTGCCGTAATATCTGTTAAACAAACATTTATTTACGCTTTAGGTTCCCCCCACTACACTAGTCGCAGTTTTTATATTGAGGTGGTAATGAACGATAACAAAATGACGCCAGGCGAGCTGCGCGCGACCTGGGGTTTGGGGACCGTATTCTCTCTGCGCATGCTTGGCATGTTTATGGTCCTCCCGGTTCTGACTACCTATGGCATGGCGTTACAGGGCGCAAGTGAAGCACTCATCGGTCTGGCTATTGGTATCTATGGGCTGGCTCAAGCGATATTTCAGGTGCCTTTCGGCCTGCTTTCAGACCGAATTGGTCGTAAACCGCTGATCGTCGGCGGCCTGTTAATCTTCGTTATCGGCAGCGTTATCGCCGCCCTTTCCGACTCTATCTGGGGCATTATTCTTGGTCGCGCGCTCCAGGGCTCCGGAGCGATTGCCGCGGCGGTGATGGCGCTGCTTTCTGATTTGACCCGCGAGCAGAACCGTACCAAAGCCATGGCTTTTATTGGCGTCAGCTTCGGCGTCACCTTTGCTATCGCCATGGTGCTCGGGCCCATTGTTACTCATCAGCTTGGCCTGCATGCCCTGTTCTGGATGATTGCCGTCCTGGCGACACTCGGTATTTTGCTCACGCTGTGGGTGGTGCCTAACAGCCACAATCACGTGCTGAATCGTGAGTCCGGAATGGTAAAAGGCTGCTTTAGCAAAGTGCTTGCTGAGCCAAAACTGCTGAAGCTTAATTTCGGCATTATGTGCCTGCACATCATGCTGATGTCCACCTTCGTCGCCCTCCCAGGCCAGTTGGAGGCCGCCGGTTTCCCTGCCGCTGAGCACTGGAAAATCTATCTGGTCACCATGCTGGTCTCATTTGTCGCCGTGGTACCGTTTATTATCTACGCCGAAGTGAAGCGCAAAATGAAGCGCGTATTCATGCTGTGTGTGGCTATTCTGCTGATAGCTGAAATTGTCCTTTGGGGAGCCGGGGGATACTTTTGGGAGTTGGTGGCCGGCGTTCAACTGTTCTTCCTTGCGTTTAACTTGCTGGAAGCGCTACTGCCCTCGTTAATCAGTAAAGAATCTCCTGCCGGATATAAAGGCACCGCAATGGGAATCTACTCTACTAGCCAATTCCTCGGCGTGGCAATTGGCGGGGCGCTCGGCGGTTGGGTGGATGGCTTCTTTGACTCGCAAACTGTATTCCTGCTCGGAGCATTGCTGTCTATGCTGTGGTTATTGGTAGCCAGTACAATGAGTGAACCGCCATATGTCAGCAGTCTACGGGTAGAAATTCCAGACGATGTTGTGGCTGATGCAATGTTGCAGGCGCGCTTGCAAGCTAAAGAAGGTGTAAAAGAGGCTCTGGTGGTCGCAGAAGAGCGTTCGGTGTACATCAAAATCGACAGTAAATTGACTAACCGCTTTGAGGTTGAGCAGGCTATCAAAGGGGCGTAAAAAAGCGGGGTAACCCGCTTCTGGCTGATACTCGTGTTTAGCCGGGCAGCGATTAACGCTTTGCCCGGTCTACAAAACACAGCAATATCAATACATTAATCGCGGAAATTTTTGAACTGGAACGGCTGGCCTAAATCGCCGCCGCGTACCAGCGCCATAACCGCCTGCAGATCGTCACGCGCTTTACCAGTAACGCGAATTTCTTCGCCCTGGATCTGCGCCTGCACCTTCAGCTTGCTGTCTTTGATCATTTTGACGATTTTCTTCTGCATCGAGCTCTCAATGCCCTGCTTCAGCTTCGCATCAACAAACCAGGTTTTACCGCTGTGCACGAACTCATCCGGCACCTCGATAGAACTGCCTTCAATTCCGCGTTTTAGCAGCTTGGCGCGCAGAATATCCAGCAGCTGATTAATCTGGAAATCAGATTCGCTGAGGACCTTGATGGTCTCGTTTTTTTCGTTCAGCTCAAAGCTCGCTTCAACGTTACGAAAATCAAAACGCGACTCAACTTCACGGGTTGCGTTCTCTACGGCGTTTCGAACTTCCTGAAGATCGACTTCAGAGACAATATCGAAAGATGGCATCTTTTCCTCTCCTTCCGTTTCTTTTGCGTTGCATAATACCCACAACGCGACATAACTCAACTTGTTATCCCGAAAGGATAACTGATAACGCTATACTTTAGCCATGAGCACCTGATGCAGCTCGAACAGGTGAGGAGGAATAATGAAAGTAACCGTACTCGGATGCGGTGCACTGGGACAATTATGGCTAACTGCGCTGTACAAACACGGACATGAAGTCCAGGGCTGGTTACGCGTCCCACAGCCATTCTGTAGTGTTAATGTCATTGAAACCGACGGTAGCGTGTTTAATGAATCATTCACCGCTAACGATCCCGATTTTCTCGCCAGCAGCGATCTGCTGCTGGTAACGCTCAAGGCCTGGCAGGTCTCCAATGCGGTGAAAAATCTCAGCGAGATCCTACCCGTCTCAGCACCAATTTTATTAATGCATAACGGTATGGGTACCGTTGATGAGCTTAAGAGCGTCAAACAGCCGCTGCTGATGGCCTCGACCACCCAGGCAGCCCGACGCGATGGCAACGTTATCGTCCACGTTGCCAACGGTACCAGCCATATTGGCCCGGCAAAAGTTTATCCGCAGGACTACAGTCACCTTGCCGATGTCTTACAGGGCGTGCTGCCCGACGTCGCCTGGCATAACAATATTTATCCCGCAACCTGGAGTAAGCTGGCGGTAAATTGCGTCATTAACCCGCTCACGGCGTTAAAAAATTGTCAGAACGGTGAATTACGTAAATATCCGCAAGAGGTCGCCGCTATCTGTTATGAAGTCGCCGCGGTCATGGAACGTGAAGGGATGCATACCTCGCCGGAAAACCTGTTATTCTATATTCATCAGGTCATTGAAAGTACGGCAGAAAATACATCCTCAATGCTGCAGGATATTCTCGCCCAGCGCCATACGGAAATCGATTATATCACCGGTTTTTTACTCAAACGCGCCCGTGCCCACGGCATAGCCGTACCGGAAAATGCCCGCCTATTTGAACAGGTTAAGCGTAAGGAGAATGAATATGAGCGCGTCGGCACTGATTTGCCTCGCCCCTGGTAGCGAAGAGACCGAAGCGGTCACCACCATCGATTTACTCGTTCGCGGCGGCGTAAAAGTCACCACAGCAAGCGTCGCCAGCGATGGTAGCCTGACGATCGTTTGTTCGCGCGGCGTCAAACTGCTGGCAGATGCGCCGCTGGTCGAAGTTGCCGACGGTGATTTTGACATCATTGTTCTGCCTGGCGGGATTAAAGGTGCAGAGTGCTTCCGCGATAGCCCGCTGCTGGTAGAAACGGTACGCCAGTTTCATCTCTCCGGGCGTATTGTCGCGGCGATCTGCGCCGCGGCGGCCACCGTGCTGGTACCGCATAACCTCTTCCCAATCGGCAATATGACCGGTTTTCCTACACTGAAAGAGCAAATCCCCACCGAACAATGGCAAGACAAACGCGTCGTCTGGGACCCGCGGGTTAACCTGCTCACCAGTCAGGGGCCGGGAACATCAATTGATTTCGCACTGAAGATCATTGATTTGCTGGTTGGACGTGAAAAAGCCCATGAAGTCGCATCACAGCTGGTGATGGCCGCGGGCATTTATAACTATTACGAGTAAATGCAAAACGGCAACCCAATCCGGGGTTGCCGTTTTCAATGCTTACGCCTTAGTCAGAAAAATCTACGGGCGATACACTTTAACATTCTCAAAGCCCTGCTCACGCAAATACAGCGCCTGCAGGCGGCTCATGACGCCACGTTCGCACCACAGCAACCAGGTTTTACTCTGGTCGAGATCGCCGAATTTAGTGCTCAACTTGTAGAACGGCAGGGAAACCACATCGATACCCTCTACCTTCAACGGCCTTTCATCCTGCTCATCAACAGAACGAATATCGAGGATAACGTCGTTAGAGCCAAAACCGCTGACGGTTTCCACTTCCACCACGTCCTGCTCGGTCTGCTGGGCAATATCGCGAATATCAATGTTATTCGCTTCCGCCACCACTTTTTCAAGAATGCTGAAATCGAAGTTTTCTTCTTCCGCTTCGATCTTCGCCTTCACCGCTTTCACGGTCGGGCTTTTCGAGATAACGCCGCAGTATTCCGGCATGGTGCGGGCAAAATCTTCGGTACCGATTTCACGCGCCAGGTTAATAATGTGCTCTTTATCGTGCGAAATCAGTGGACGCAGAATCAGCGTATCCGAGACGTTGTCGATTAAACGCAGGTTGGTCAGCGTCTGGCTGGAAACCTGGCCCAATGCTTCGCCAGTGACCAGCGCCTGTACGCCATAGCGCTCAGCAACTTTCGACGCCGCGCGGACCATCATACGTTTGAGCACCACCCCCATCTGGCCGTCGTCAACTTTCTCAAGAATTTCGCCCACCACCGGCTCGAAATTAATCGCCACAAAACGCACACGGTGGGAGCTGCCGAAGCGGTTCCACAGATAATGCGCCACCTGACGTACGCCGATTTCATGCGCAGCGCCGCCGAGATTAAAGAAGCAGTAGTGCACACGGCAGCCACGACGCATCAGCATATAGCTGGATACGCCGGAGTCAAAACCGCCGGAAATCAGCGACAGCACGTCTTCCTGGGTACCGATGGGATAACCACCGATACCTTCATAACGCCCTTTTACCAGCAGCAGACGATCGTTTTCGATCTCCAGGTTCACCGTGACATCGGGGTCAGTCAGCTTTACGCGCGCCGTTTCAATGTGCTGGTTAAGACCACCGCCGACGTAGCGTTCCACTTCGATAGAGGTAAACTCATGCTTACCGCGACGTTTGACGCGCACACAGAAGGTTTTACCTTCCAGCGTTTCACGCCACAGCGGCAGCGTCTGCTCGAAAATATCGTGCAGCGAAGTGAAAGGAACGTCTTCGACTTCCAGAATATGGTGAATACCCGGAATACGCGTCAGCGCATCGCGAATAGCCAGACGCTGATTTTCATCTTTTGCCCGGACTTCGATATGATCCCAATGACGAACGACGGCAAGCGTCTCATCATAGTTTTTGAGAACGTTACGAATGTTCCCGGTTAAGATTTTAATGAAGCGCAATCGCACAGATTGGCTTTTGATGGTGATTTCCGGGAACAATTTAATGATAAACTTCATGGCGACAATAGTTCGTTGGCAAGCCCGACTGGGCTTTGAGCATAAAAAGTTGTACAGGCGCAACCCGCGTCTGCATCCAGGGCGCGGAGTATACCACTATTGGACGCTTTTCACCTGGCATTGCGCGTTATTTGATTAACCGCTCGACTTCGTTACCATATTGATAGCCATCGAGACATAACAAGAGTCTATATTCACTATGCCAAAGAAAAATGAAGCCCCGGCCAGCTTTGAAACCGCCCTGGGCGAGCTGGAGCAAATAGTCACTCGTCTGGAAAGCGGCTCACTACCGTTAGAAGACGCACTCGGCGAATTTGAGCGCGGAATACAGCTGGCCCGCCAGGGGCAGGCAAAACTGCAGCAGGCCGAACAGCGCGTACAAATTTTGCTGGCGGATAGCGAAGACGCGCCGCTTACGCCTTTTACGCCGGACGCTGAATAAATGAACTTTCCGCAACAGCTACAGGCGTGCGTTGAGCAGGCCAATGAAGCGCTGCGCCGCTTTATCGCCCCGCAGCCCTTTCAGAACACTCCGCTGGTCGAAGCGATGCAATACGGTGCATTATTAGGCGGCAAACGCCTGCGTCCATTTCTGGTTTACGCCACTGGCGACATGTTTAGCGTTAGCCGTACCACGCTGGATGCCCCTGCTGCTGCCGTCGAATGTATTCATGCTTACTCACTGATACACGACGACCTGCCGGCCATGGATGATGACGATTTACGCCGCGGCCAGCCGACCTGCCATATTAAATTCGGTGAAGCAAATGCAATTCTTGCCGGGGACGCGCTACAAACGCTGGCGTTTTCTATACTGAGTGATGCACCTATGCCAGAAGTCGCAGACCGCAATCGCCTGGCGATGATTTCTGAACTGGCGCAGGCCAGCGGCATCGCCGGAATGTGCGGCGGCCAGGCGCTGGATCTGGAAGCGGAAGGGCATCAGGTTGACCTGCAGGCTCTGGAACGCATCCATCGCCACAAAACCGGAGCGCTCATTCGCGCAGCCGTACGTATGGGCGCGCTGAGTGCAGGTGAATCGGGACGTAAAGCGCTACCCGCACTCGATCGATACGCAGAAAATATCGGTCTCGCCTTCCAGGTGCAGGATGACATTCTCGACGTGGTAGGGGATACTGCGACCCTTGGCAAACGTCAGGGAGCCGACCAGCAGTTGGGCAAAAGTACCTACCCCGCTCTCCTGGGACTTGAGCAGGCCCGGAAAAAGGCCCATGACCTGATTACCGACGCCCGCCAATCGCTAAATGAGCTGGCCGCGCAATCTCTGGATACTACGGCACTGGAAGCGCTCGCGAATTACATAATTCAGCGTGATAAATAAACAATAAATGAGTCTCTGATGAGTTTTGATATTGCCAAATACCCGACCCTGGCGCTGGTGGATTCCACCCAGGAGTTGCGTTTGTTGCCGAAAGATAGCCTACCGAAACTGTGCGATGAACTGCGCCGTTATCTGTTGGACAGCGTCAGCCGTTCCAGTGGGCATTTTGCTTCTGGTCTCGGCACGGTAGAGTTAACCGTGGCGCTGCACTACGTCTATAACACGCCGTTCGACCGTCTTATCTGGGACGTTGGCCACCAGGCCTACCCGCATAAAATTCTGACCGGTCGCCGTGACAAAATCGGCACTATTCGCCAGAAAGGCGGCCTGCATCCCTTCCCGTGGCGCGGAGAAAGTGAGTATGACGTCCTGAGCGTCGGCCACTCTTCTACCTCTATCTCTGCCGGGATCGGCATCGCTATCGCCGCCGCGAAAGAAGATAAGCAGCGCCGTGCGGTCTGCGTGATCGGCGACGGGGCAATTACCGCCGGGATGGCGTTTGAAGCAATGAACCACGCGGGCGATATCAAACCCGATCTGCTAGTGGTGCTCAACGACAATGAAATGTCGATTTCCGAAAACGTGGGCGCGCTAAACAACCATCTGGCGCAACTGCTTTCTGGAAAGCTCTATTCCACGCTGCGCGAAGGCGGCAAAAAGGTTTTCTCTGGCGTACCGCCGATTAAAGAGCTGCTCAAACGCACCGAGGAACACATCAAAGGGATGGTGGTTCCGGGGACGCTGTTTGAAGAGCTGGGCTTTAACTACATTGGACCGGTGGACGGTCATGATGTTATCGGTCTGGTCAATACGCTGAAGAACATGCGCGACCTCAAGGGGCCGCAGTTCCTGCATATTATGACCAAAAAAGGTCGCGGCTATGAGCCAGCCGAAAAAGACCCGATTACCTTCCATGCGGTGCCTAAATTCGACCACACCAGCGGCGTGCTGCCAAAAAGCAGCGGCGGCCTGCCCTCTTACTCGAAAATCTTTGGCGACTGGCTGTGCGAAACTGCCGCGAAAGATGACAAGCTGATGGCTGTCACGCCAGCAATGCGTGAAGGTTCCGGGATGGTCGAGTTCTCGAAAAAATACCCTGACCAGTATTTCGATGTCGCTATTGCCGAGCAGCACGCGGTGACCTTTGCTGCCGGGCTGGCGATTGGCGGGTATAAACCGGTGGTGGCGATTTACTCTACCTTCCTGCAACGCGCCTATGATCAGGTGATTCACGATGTCGCCATCCAGAAGCTGCCGGTGCTGTTCGCTATCGATCGTGCGGGTATCGTTGGCGCTGACGGTCAGACCCATCAGGGTGCATTCGATATTTCCTTCCTGCGCTGCATTCCGGATATGGTCATTATGACCCCGAGCGACGAGAACGAATGCCGCCAGATGCTGCATACCGGTTATCACTACAACGACGGACCAAGCGCGGTGCGCTATCCGCGCGGCGCTGGTACCGGCGCGGCGTTTGAGCCGCTGACCTTACTGCCTATCGGTAAAGGCGTGGTGAAACGCAAAGGCGAGAAAATCGCGATTCTGAACTTCGGCACGTTGCTACCGCAAGCGGCCAAAGCGGCGGAAAATCTTAACGCCACGCTGGTGGATATGCGCTTTGCTAAGCCGTTGGACGAATCGCTTGTCCTACAGCTTGCCGCAGAACACGACGTGCTGGTCACTCTGGAAGAGAACGCCATTATGGGTGGCGCGGGTAGCGGCGTGAATGAACTACTGATGGCCCGCCGCCGTGTGGTACCGGTGCTGAATCTGGGCCTACCTGATTTCTTTATCCCGCAAGGGACTCAGGAAGAAGTTCATGCCGACCTCGGCCTGGATGCCGCTGGTATAGAAGCCAAAATCAATACCTGGCTAGCATAACCCCCCCTGGTGCTCCTGCTATGCTTAAAGGATACCCTTTAAAGTAGCAGGAGCGCATTATGCATTACATTCCCCTTGGCGATACCGATCTGCGCGTTTCCCGGCTTTGCCTCGGCTGCATGACCTTTGGCGAACCGGATCGCGGCAACCATGCCTGGACCTTACCGGAAGAGAGCAGCCGCCCGCTGATAAAGCACGCTCTGGAAGGCGGTATTAATTTTTTCGACACCTCAAACAACTATTCTGACGGCAGCAGTGAGGAGATCCTCGGCCGCGCGCTGCGTGAGTATGCCCGCCGCGACTCGGTTATCGTTGCTACCAAGGTTTATCATCAGGTGGGCGATCTACCGCAGGGCCTGTCGCGTGCGCAGATTCTGCGTTCCATTGACGATAGCCTGCGCCGCCTCGGCATGGAGTATGTCGATCTGCTGCAAATCCATCGCTGGGATTACAGCACGCCCATTGAAGAGACCCTGGAGGCGCTAAACGACGTGGTTAAAGCGGGTAAGGCTCGATATATCGGCGCGTCGTCGATGCATGCCCGGCAGTTCGCTCAGGCTCTGATGTTGCAGGAGAAAAACAACTGGGCGCGCTTCGTGACCATGCAGGATCACTACAACCTGATTTACCGCGAAGAAGAAAATGAGATGTTGCCGCTGTGCAGCCGCGAAGGCGTCGCAGTGATGCCGTGGAGCCCGCTGGCTCGCGGTCGCCTGACTCGCCCTTGGGGAGAAACTACCGCCCGACTGGTATCGGATGAAGTCGGCAAGGCGCTCTACAACGCAACGGATGAAAATGATGAATTGATTGCCAACAACCTGGCCGAGGTAGCAGAGGAGCTTGACGCCAATCGCGCTCAGGTAGCGCTGGCCTGGCTATTGAGCAAACCTGGCGTGGCTGCGCCAATTATTGGCGCATCAAGGCAGGAGCAAATGGACGAGCTGCTACATGCAGTCGATTTAACGCTCACACCGGAGCAGATTGAAAAGTTGGAGACGCCGTATAAACCGCACCCGATTGTCGGGTTCAAGTAAAGCTCAACGCCCGGCTCTTTCTTCTCCCCGGGGGCGGCGCGTTGCCCGGGCTACGGGTCCTGCGCGATCTGCGGATTAGGTAGCCCGGACAGGTGCGCAGCACCGCCTCCGGGAAGCTGCTGACCTGGAGTTTACTGTGCTTAGAAAAGACCAATCGGCCAGTGGTGACCAATCACGTACAGCACCCCGGCGGAAATCACTCCGGCGACGATATCGTCTACCATGATCCCCATCCCGCCATGAATGTTGCGGTCGAACCAACGGATCGGCCATGGTTTCCACATATCAAAAATACGGAAAATCACAAACCCGGCGGCAATCCACTGCCAGTCCAACGTCGGTATAGCCATCAGGGTTATCCACATCCCGACAAACTCATCCCAGACGATACTGCCGTGATCGTGGGTACCCATATCTTTCGCCGTACGATGGCAGATATAGACGCCGATGCAAATGCCCATCATCACCACCAGCGAGTACAGCTGCCAGGGAAGAAAGGTCATCAGATACCAGAACGGAATCGACGCCAGCGACCCCATTGTTCCCGGCACCACGGGGCTTAGCCCGCTACCGAAGCCGGTAGCCAGAAGATGCCAGGGGTTGCTCATCTTCAGGCGGCTTTTCGCCACATCTCTACTACGTGCCAAAATGATCGTATCCCTTAAAATCGAGCGTGACAGGCTTGCCTTCGCGGATGAATTGCAGGCCTTCCGATTCAGGGAGAATCTGGCCAATACAGGTGAAACGTGCGCCGAGATTGGCGAGGGCGACGTCAAGCGCCCCGCGATTGAGTTCCGGCACGGTAAAGCACAGTTCATAATCTTCGCCGCCGGAGAGAGCCCAACGCAACGCCTGTTCCGTTTCAACCTGACGCAGCATTGCCTCCGAGAACGGCATCGCGTCGAGATCGACGCGCGCACCGCAGCCGCTGGCGTTAAGAATATGACCCAGATCGGAAATCAAGCCATCGGAGAGATCGATAGCCGAGGTTGCCAGATCGCGCAGCGCTTGCCCCTGCAGAACGCGCGGCAGCGGACGCAGGTGGCGTGCCAGCAGGTAATCAGCATCGGGCGCATCTTCAACCTGAAGCCGGTCCTGCAAGATCGCCAGTCCCGCAGCGCTGTCACCCGGTGTTCCGGTGACGTAAATCCAGTCGCCAGGCTTCGCTCCAGAGCGCTTCAGCCCGCGCCCTGTCGGCACAAAGCCGTGGATACCCAGCGTCATCGACAACGGCCCCCGGGTGGTATCGCCGCCAATCAACTGCATATCGTAATAGTTGAGCTGGACAAACAGGCTATCGCTAAAGGCTTCAAGCCACGCTTCGTCTGCTTCCGGAAGGGTCAGGGCCAGCGTTAACCACGCCGGTTCAGCGCCCATTGCCGCAAGGTCGCTCAGATTCACCGCCAGTGCTTTATAAGCGAGGTCAGCAGGGTCGATGTCAGGTAAAAAATGGTTTCCCGCCACCAGGGTGTCGGTGCTGATTGCCAGCGTTTTTTTCTCGGGGATATTCAGGAGCGCGCAGTCGTCGCCAATGCCGGTTTCAACATCGAGACGAGCGCTTTTAACACGATCAAAATAACGGGCAATCAGGGAAAACTCGCCGCATGCCATACGTTATGCCTCAGCAAAAGAAAAGAATAAGGCCGGATTTGCAGGAAAGATAATCTGCGAATCCGGCCCTGGAGTTTACTTTTTGTTGGGACGAATTACCGGGGCTGCTTTGTCCAGCACGCCGTTGACAAACTTGTGGCTATCTTCAGCGCCAAAGGTTTTCGCCAGTTCAATGGCTTCGTTAATCGCAACTTTGTACGGGACATCGCTACGCTTTGACAGCTCAAACAGCGCAATTCGCAGTACCGCTTTTTCCACCTGACCCAGCTCTTCCAGCAGGCGGGACAGGTACGGCTTCATCAAGCCGTCGAGGTACGCGCTGTTAGTCGCCACTCCGGTCAGCAGTTCACGGAAATACAGAACGTCAACATCTTTCACATCCTGTTCCGCCAGGAACTGGTATTCGACATCAGCGATGTCGTTTTTGGACAACTGCCAGGAGTAAAGCGCCTGGACAGCACACTCACGGGCGCGGCGACGAGCAGCAGGTTTCACGGAATTCCCCTTACAAAAATCAGGCCTTGATGGCTTTCAATACGTTAATCATTTCCAGCGCAGTCAGCGCTGCTTCAGCGCCTTTGTTACCGGCTTTGGTACCAGCACGCTCGATGGCTTGTTCAATACTTTCAGTGGTCAGAACACCGAAGGCTACCGGGATCCCGCTGTCCTGAGCGACATGCGCCAGGCCATTGCTTGCTCCGCCAGCCACATATTCAAAGTGCGCAGTGCCGCCACGGATAACGGTACCCAGCGCGATCACCGCGTCATATTTACCGGTTTTCGCCAGTGCGTCAGTCGCCAGCGGCAGCTCATACGCACCAGGAACCCAAACAACGGTAATGTTTTCATCTTTGACCTGGCCAATGCGTTTCAGGGCGTCAATCGCACCTTCCAGCAGGCTGTCATTGATAAAGTTGTTGAAACGCGCAATGGTGATGGCGACGCGGGCGTCCGGGGTAGCAACGTTAGCTTCAATAATGTTCATACTCTTCCTTCGGGTTCATTTGGCCCCGCAAGGGGGGCGGATTCTATCATATTAATCGGCGCACTGCTTTCCCTTTTGACCGGGGAAATCAAGCGTTCATTAAATGCAGGCAAATATCCGGGCCTGCATGACGTATCTCGTTGAATTTAAAATGGGGTGCTTGCTCGAGTTTCTCAAGCCCCGGCAGCGCACATAATCCGCGTGCATCGGTGCCTAACAGTTTAGGCGCAATGTAGACGATAAGCTCGTCCACCAACCCGGCCTGCAACAGCGCACCAGCAAGCGTTGGCCCCGCTTCGACCCAAATACTATTAATTTGCTGTTTACCCAGTTGCATCATCAGCACCACCAGATCAAGATGGCCGTTATGCTCGGGAACCAGCAGGCTGCGCACGTTTTCCGGCCACTGACGAGCATCTTCGTGAGTGCGGGCAAACAGCGTCTCACCCGCCTGCTGCACGATACGATGCTGCGGGGTCACGCGGTTCTGACTATCGATAACGATCCGTAAAGGCTGGCGTAGGTTTTCTCGCGGATACAATGCCTGGGTGTCGGCATTGAGCTCGTCCCAGCGCACGGTTAGCGCCGGATCGTCAGTCAGTACCGTCGCGCTGCTGGTAAGGATAGCGTGGCTCTGCGCACGTAGACGCTGAACATCGCGTCGCGCCTGTGGAGAGGTTATCCACTGGCTCTCTCCGCTGGCCATCGCCGTGCGGCCATCCAGCGACGCGCCCATTTTAAGCTGGATATAAGGAAATCCGGTACGCATCCGTTTGAGAAAACCTTTATTCAGCGCTTCGGCCTCGTTCATCATCAGCCCGTGGCTGACGTCGATGCCTTCCTGCTGCAGGCGGTACAGACCGCGCCCCGCCACCTGCGGATTCGGGTCCTGCATTGCGGCAACCACACGAGAAACGCCCGCGGCAATCAGCGCTTCGCAGCACGGCGGCGTACGCCCATGATGGCTGCAGGGCTCCAGCGTGACGTAAGCCGTCGCGCCTTTAGCTTTTTCACCAGCCATACGCAGCGCGTGGACTTCAGCGTGAGGTTCGCCAGCACGGTAGTGAAAACCTTCACCGACGATCTCGCCATCTTTGACGATCACGCAGCCGACATTCGGGTTGGGGTGAGTGGTGAAGCGTCCGCGCGCGGCCAGCTTGAGCGCTCGCGCCATGTACATTTCGTCCAGCATAGTTTAATCCTGTAGGCGGGCGATCTCTTCGCCGAACTCTTTGATATCTTCAAAGCTGCGATAGACGGAAGCAAAGCGGATATAGGCCACTTTATCGAGCTTTTTCAGCTGCTCCATCACCAGGTTGCCGATCATTTTGCTCGGTACTTCGCGCTCGCCGGTCCCGCGCAGATGCGTTTTAATGTGGTTAACAGCCATTTCCACGTCGTCAGAGCTGACTGGACGTTTCTCCAGGGCTTTCAACATTCCGCTCCGCAGTTTTTCTTCATTGAAGGGTTCACGCACATCGTTGCTTTTTACGACCCGCGGCATCACCAGCTCCGCCACTTCAAACGTCGTAAAACGCTCATTACAGACCAGACACTGGCGACGGCGGCGCACGGAAGAGCCCTCGCCCACCAGACGAGAGTCGATAACTTTGGTATCTACGGCGAAACAGAAAGGGCAATGCATAGCGCGTCCTGACATGTAATTAAACTAACAGGTAGTTTACCGCGAAGTGACGAGACAACAAAGGAAGAGCTTTTGAGATAAAGGATCTATAGTGCGCTTACCCGAACAGTCTACCATTAAGCATCCTCTGTTAACGGAATCCCAACCATGACAAGACGTTATTTAAAACTGGCCATTATGGGTAGCCTTTTCACCCTCAGCGCCTGTGCACAGCAAAGCGAAGTCCGCCAGATGAACCAGAGCGTGAGTACGTTGAGCAAGGAAATGACTCAGCTCAATCAGCAAACGGTAAAAATTACTCAGCAAAACGTCCTGAATGCAAAATCGACCCGTGGCGTTTATCTGCTGCCGGACGCAAAAACGCCAGCGCGATTGAACAGCCAGATCGGTACGCTGCGCATGTCGCTGCTCAATATCACGCCTGATGGTGACGGTACCAGGCTGACGCTGCGCGTTCAGGGCGAATCTAACGATCCGCTGCCGGCATTTAGCGCAACCGTAGCTTCAGGACAAATCAGCGGTACGACTGAGAATTATCAGGAAGTGAACGTGCAGGATCAGCTGATTAGCGCCCCGGCAAGCACGCTGGCACCGAGCGATGTCGATATTCCACTGCGCCTCAATGGCGTCACGCCGAAACAAGTCGGTTTTGTCCGTATCCACGATATTCAGCCTGCCAACATGCAGTAACACCTTCCGCCGGATGCCATAAACATCCGGCATTTCCCCGCATTGAAAATCCATTTACAGATTTCCCGATCGGTTCACTAAAAATTGACAGCATTTATGAATTTCAGTGGCATTTTGTCAAGAAATGCATAAAATCGTGAACGCAATCGATTACGCGCATGTTCGTTATGTGAAACAACACATATTTTTGTGAGCAATGATTCCTATAATAGACGCCACAGAAATACGAAATATTTAGAAACGCTTCGGCGATTCTTTTAACGCCTTCAGGCTTAATTTAAACAGTGGCATCATTATGAAAAAAACATTACTGGCAGCGGGCGCCGCTTTTGCGCTCTCCGCATCTTTCTCTGTCAGCGCGGCAGAAAACGACAAACCGCAGTATCTGTCTGATTGGTGGCACCAGAGTGTAAACGTGGTGGGTAGCTATCACACCCGTTTTGGGCCGCAGATCCGTAACGATACCTATCTGGAATATGAAGCGTTCGCCAAGAAAGACTGGTTTGATTTCTATGGCTATATGGATGCGCCGGTCTTCTTCGGTGGTAACACCGACGCAAAAGGTATCTGGAACCACGGTTCGCCGCTGTTTATGGAAATTGAACCACGCTTCTCTATCGACAAACTGACCGGTACTGACCTCAGCTTCGGTCCGTTCAAAGAGTGGTATTTCGCTAACAACTACATCTACGATATGGGCCGTAATAAGTCTGGTCGTCAGAGCACCTGGTATATGGGTCTGGGTACCGATATCGACACCGGTCTGCCGATGAGTCTCTCCCTGAACGTGTACGCTAAATACCAGTGGCAAAACTACGAAGCATCGAACGAAAACGAATGGGACGGTTACCGTTTCAAAGTGAAATACTTTGTACCGCTGACCGATCTGTGGGGCGGTTCACTGAGCTATATCGGCTTCACCAACTTTGACTGGGGTTCCGATCTGGGCGATGACAACTTCTATGATATGAACGGCAAGCATGCGCGCACCAGCAACTCCATCGCTTCCAGCCATATTCTGGCCCTGAACTACGATCACTGGCACTACTCTGTCGTGGCGCGTTACTGGCACAATGGCGGCCAGTGGGCGGACGACGCTAAGCTGAACTTCGGCAACGGCGACTTTAACGTCCGTTCTACCGGCTGGGGTGGTTACCTCGTAGTCGGTTACAACTTCTAATCTGCTCTGTTTTCCCCGGCGTCTGCGCCGGGGATACCTCATCTTTAACGATCTTCGCATCTCACCTTGCGCATAAAATCACTCAATGAACGATCGGCTCGTTCGCTGAAATGACGCCCGGTCACAACAATATCCAGGCAACGATCAAGGCGGAAGCAGCGATAATCTTCACGCAGCTCGCACCAGGTTACCAGCAGCCAGCGCTCGCCCCAGAAAAAAAGCCCCAGCGGCAACACTTCACGCTGCGAAACGTTTCCAGCTTCATCCCGATAGTTTAGCGCCAGCGCCTGCTGTCCAGAGACCGCCCGATGAACTAAATCAAACTGGTCTTTAGTGTAGCCCTGAGCGCCAAAATCCGGAGCAAACAAGCGCGACTGTTCCGCCTTGCGCCGACTCTCCTCGGGCAAAATCGCCAGCACTTTTTCCTGCGCCGACTCCAGCGCTTGAGACAACGACGCGCCGCCCCAGGTCTGCAGCATCCGAATCGCCGCCACCAGCGCTTCGGACTCCTGGGTCGTCAGCATCAGCGGCGGTAAATCGTAGCCCGCCAGTAGTCGGTAACCGCTTCCTGCCTCCCCCTCCACCGGCACGCCAGAGAGCGACAGATCGCGAATATCACGGTAAATCGTGCGCTCCGACACACCAAGCCGCTCGGCCAGCAGTCCGGCAGTAGTTAACCTTCTCCCCCGCAGGATCTGGACGATTTGAAAAAGGCGGTCGGCGCGTCGGCTCATTTTTGTTATCTCATTTACGCTGGTTGGTGAAGACCTATCCGATTACCCTCGCTATCGATAAACAGGGCAATAGTGCCGATATCATCCGCCAGCTCAAGCGGGCCAAAAACGCAGCTTCCGCCCGCCGAATTTACACGATCGAGCGTAGCCGCCAGATTGTCAGTATGTAGATAGATAATGCATCCCTGATCGGAAGGCTTAACGCCGTCGAACTTTGCCAGCGCACCGCCAGGAGCAGGATCCTGATAAGGAAATACCGCCATTTCAGCACAGTCCATATTCTCCCGCTTCAGCGTTACCTGCATCACTGGCTCGTAAAACGCCACGGCACGATCCATATCCGCGACCGGAATTTCAAACCAGTTAATCACGTTGTTCATACATCCTCCTGTCCATTGTTTGGGTTCAGGAGGAGTGTATGACAGGGCTACTGACAGCATTATGTCAGTATGGTGTGCAAACCAGCGCACAATCGGGGTTTAACAGCCACGGACGCAGGTATCCCACGGTGTTGGAAAATGGCAGCACTTCTTCAGGAAGCGAGATACCCAAATGCTCGCGAATATACGTCCGGCGGGCGACCACTCGTTGCCAAAGCTCGGGGTAGTTCTGCGCCAGCACCTGACGCAGTGCGCTATCTGCAAGCGCCACGGTATCTTCAATGCTTGCGCCACCATAGCCCGCCCGGGAAGGAATGATGTCAATTTGCAGTATCATTCCACTCTGTAAGCATGCCGTTGAATTGGGTCCAATAGGCGAGCACAGCCACTCTTCATCAGCGACCAGGTGTCCTGGGTTCAAATGCCAGTGATACTCCGCCTTCGGCAACACTTGCTCGATTAGCGCATACATATCGCCACCACGCATGCCGATACGCAGATTTTCCAGCCAGGTAACCACCGCATTAAAATAGGGCTTCGCCACCACCTCGAGATAATCCGCTACTTCGGGCGCAAGTTCGCTCTCATCCGCCACCACATAGGCAGCACGGCTACTTAGCCCGCCTTTGAAGCTGGTGGTCAGCGAGAACTTATCCCCATGCTGAATAACCTTGTCACTGGGATAAAGATTCGCGTGAGCAAAGCGATCGCCGGTAGCAGCAATCATCACCACGCTATTAGGCTGGCCTTCCGCCGCCAGCAGCGCGCCAATTTGCTTTTCCTTTTTTCCTGGTGCAATAGCGTTAAGGGCGGTCAGAACAGCAGTTGAGGCCAGGTTGGCACCATACTCATAGTGCGCCAGCTCATTGGCATTATTGGTGATTCTCGCCCCGCTTGCCGGGTTGATAAAAATGCCGGTGGCATTGGTTAATCTCGCCTGCGGCCCGGCAGCCTGGCGAATGGCATCAACGATAAAAGCGGGTAGATCAAACATCTGCGAACGGTCGTCAGCTACACCCGTGAATAATTTCCAACCGGCCAGCCCGATCCTCTTTTCCGCTATTACTCCCGCATCCTGCAGCAACTGCGTCAGCGTTTTGCTAGTTTCCATCGGCTGGTTCGGCAACGAAAACCACGGCGCGTGGATGACCCGATTATCCAACCGGGCATAGCCTGCAAGCTTAAGATTTTCGTTACCCAACACCAGCACCGCCTCACCATCCTGATGCAGTACCAGCAGCGCCTCTTCAAAACGGGGAATAAAGCCCGTGAGATACTCGAAATTGCCGCCATGCTCTTTATCGGCATACACAATAAGCGTGTCTAACGCTTGCTGACGCATATTCGCCAGCACCTTAGCCCTGCGTTGACGCAAAGTCTCATCGTTGAGAGTAACGGAAGGCACATCGTGCCAGAGGGTAGGTTGAGCAACGGGGGAAAGAGTTACGACAGCCATTGGCAATTCTCCATGTCATTTCACGCTGATACTGGAGAGTAACCAAAATCCGGCCAACTGTAATAAAAAAATCCCGGCCTTGCGACCGGGATTCGTTTATCAACGTACAATTGCCTTACGGCAGAATTGACGGCTGATCTGCCCCTTCTTTCTCGACTTTCTGCTGCAGCATGTGCTCGCGCTTCATGCCCAGCTTCAGCGCCAGTGCGGACGCCACGTAGATAGAAGAAGCCGTACCAATGGAGACACCAATCAACATGGTCAGCGAGAAGCCTTCCAGAATCGGGCCACCAAAGAGATACAGCATCAGGATAACCATTAAGGTGGTCCCGGATGTGATCAAGGTACGGTGCAACGTCTGCGTCAATGACACGTTGAAGATTTCGTACGGCGTACCGCGGCGAATCTTACGGAAGTTTTCACGAATACGGTCAGATACCACAATGCTATCGTTTAGCGAGTAACCGATAACCGACATCAACGATGCCACGATGGTCAGGTCAATCTCGATATGCAGCAGCGACAGCACGCCCATGGTAATCACCACGTCGTGCGCCAGCGAGATAACAACCCCGGCCGCCAGACGCCATTCAAAACGGATACCGACGTAGATCAGGATACACACCAGCGCCGCTATCAGCGCCAGCGCACCGGTCTGCGCAAGGTCGGCCCCGACGCTTGGCCCGACGAATTCAATTCGTTTGACCGTCGCGCTCTGGCTGGTCGATTCGTTAATCACGTTAACGACCTTGCTACCCAGTTCCTGGCTGCCGTTAGCATCATGCACCGGCGGCATACGCACCATGATGTCGCGGCTGCTGCCAAAGTTCTGCAACTGCGGCTCTTCAAAACCCGCCTTTTGCAGCGATACTCGCACCTGGTCCATATCGACAGGTTTTTCCAGGGTAATCTCAATCACCGTACCGCCGGTGAAATCCAGACCCCAGTTAAACCCGCGCACGCCAATAATGGCGATGGACAAAATCAGCAAAAAACCTGAAATGCCAAAGGCCCAGTAGTCCCAGCGCATAAAGTCCCAGACTTTACGGCCGTGGTTCAATTGTTCAACAGTATATTCCTGTGCCACAACGCACTCCTCAGATAGACAGCTTTTTAACGCGCTTGCCGCCGTACAGCAGGTTCACGATGGCACGGGTGCCGATGATAGCGGTAAACATTGAGGTTGCGATACCGATACCGGTGGTGATCGCAAACCCTTTAATGGCACCGGTACCGACCGCGTACAGGATAAGAACTTTGATTAGCGTCGTAATGTTGGCATCAAAGATGGAACTGAAAGCACCAGCATAGCCTTCATGGATCGCCTGCTGTATAGAGCGCCCGTTACTCAGTTCTTCTTTAATGCGTTCGTTAATCAGAACGTTCGCATCGACCGCCACCGCAAGGGTTAAGACGATCCCCGCAATACCCGGCATGGTCAGCGTCGCCCCCGGAATCAGGGACATAATACCGACAATCAGCACCAGGTTAGCAATCAGCGCCGAGGTCGCAATCAGACCAAACTTCTTATAGAAGAAGATCATAAACAGGATGGAGACCACCAGACCGGCCAGACACGCTTCCAGGCCCTGCTTGATGTTCTGCATACCCAAAGTTGGGCCAATGGTACGTTCTTCAACAATCTGAATCGGCGCAATCAACGCACCGGCACGCAGCAGCAGAGAGAGCTGACGCGCTTCAGTAGGGTTGCTGATACCGGTAATACGGAAGCTGTTACCCAGACGAGACTGGATGTTGGCGATGTTAATCACCTCTTCCTCTTTCGCCAGAATCGCACGGCCGTTGGCATCTTTCTTACCGCTGTCTTTGTACTCCACAAACAGGGTCGCCATCGGTTTACCGATATTGTCCTTGGTGAAGTTAGACATGATGTTGCCACCAGCGCTATCCAGAGAGATGTTAACCTGCGCCTGGTTGTACTCATCCATGCTCGACGTTGAGTCGGTGATATGGTCACCGGTGAGGATTACGCGCTTGTACAGCACAACCGGCTGTCCTTCACGGGTAAACTTCACTTCAGAGTCGCCCGGTACACGGCCGGAAGCCGCTGCAGAGCTGTCAACGTTGGTATTAACCAGACGGAATTCCAGCGTCGCGGTCGCGCCCAGAATCTCTTTAGCGCGCGCGGTATCCTGGATACCTGGCAGCTCAACCACAATACGATCGGAACCCTGACGCTGAACCAGAGGTTCGGCAACACCCAGTTGGTTTACACGGTTACGCAGGATATTGATGTTCTGCTGAACGGCATATTCGCGGGCTTCTTTCAGACGGTCGTCAGTCATCACCGCTTTCAGGCCAGTGCTGCCCTGAGTAGAGATAACCAGATCGCGATGGCGAGGGCTTAGATATGAGATAGCCTGGTCGCGGGCCGCGCTATCGCGGAAAGCGATGCTCAGACCATAGTTGTCTTCCTTGCGCACGGTCGCGTAAGGAATGCTTTTATCACGCAGCTCGCCGCGCAGGCTGTCGATGTTTTGTTCCTGCAGTTTGCCCAAGGCGGTGTCCATGTCAACTTCCATCAGGAAGTGCACGCCGCCGCGCAGGTCAAGACCCAGCTTCATCGGTTCGGCATACATGGCCGCCAGCCAGCGCGGGGTTGCCGGAGCAAGGTTAAGCGCCACGACGTATTTGTCACCCAGCACGCCCATCAGCGCTTCGCGCGCGCGCAGCTGGATATCGGTGGAGTCGAAGCGCGCAAGAATTGCGCCCTCTTCCAGTGCCACAGACTTCGCGGTAATTTTTTCTTCTTGTAGTGTTTTCTGGACCTGGATCAGCGTTTGCTCACTGGCGGCGACGCCGCGCGCGCCAGTGATTTGAACGGCCGGATCCTCACCATACAGGTTGGGAAGCGCATACACTAAGCCGACGACAATAACGACGACCAGCATGATGTACTTCCACAAAGGATAACGGTTTAACACGGCAGTTCCCTTAGGGAAAATGGGTAATTACAGCGCTTTCATAGTGCCTTTCGGCAGAACGGCAGCTACGAAGTCACGTTTGATAACCACTTCGGTGGTATCGTTCAGCGCAATAGCGATGTATCCGCTTTCCGCAACTTTAGTCACACGCCCAACCAGGCCACCGTTGGTCAGCACTTCATCGCCTTTGGCAATGGAGTTCATCAGGTTTTTATGTTCCTTGGTGCGTTTCTGCTGTGGGCGCAGGATCATGAAGTAAAAAATCAGACCAAACACCACCAGCATCAGAATCAGAGACATCGGGCTGCCCTGCGCTGCGCCACCGGTTGCTGCTACCGCATCAGAAATAAAAAAGCTCATTGAAATTCCCTCATTATTAAAATT
This sequence comes from Klebsiella huaxiensis, assembly GCF_003261575.2. Lineage (GTDB taxonomy): Bacteria > Pseudomonadota > Gammaproteobacteria > Enterobacterales > Enterobacteriaceae > Klebsiella > Klebsiella huaxiensis. The sequence goes on from NZ_CP036175.1 coordinate 4,664,494, forward strand.
AGTCAACGTTCAAAGGTGGAACGGTTCGACCTTGACGTTGGTAAAAATCGGTCACGAAGCTCTCTAATTTACCCTCTTCGATAGCCTTGCGTAAACCAGCCATTAAACGCTGATAATAACGCAGGTTATGAATGGTATTGAGGCGCGCGCCCAATATTTCGTTGCAACGGTCGAGATGATGCAAGTAAGCGCGTGAATAATTGCGACAAGTGTAGCAATCACACTCCGCATCCAACGTCGCAGTATCGCTCTTGTGCTTCGCGTTGCGGATTTTCACCACGCCATCGGTGACGAACAGGTGGCCGTTGCGCGCGTTGCGCGTCGGCATGACGCAGTCGAACATATCGATCCCGCGACGCACCCCTTCAACCAGATCTTCCGGCTTACCGACGCCCATCAGATATCGCGGTTTGTCGGCCGGGATCTGCGGGCAGACGTGCTCCAGAATACGGTGCATATCTTCCTTCGGCTCGCCAACAGCCAAACCGCCGACAGCGTAGCCATCAAAGCCAATATCTACCAGACCTTTAACAGAGATATCACGTAAATCTTCGTAAACGCTGCCCTGAATGATGCCAAATAGCGCGTTTTTGTTGCCCAGACCGTCGAAACGGTCGCGGCTACGTTTAGCCCAGCGCAGAGACATTTCCATCGAGCGCTTAGCGTAATCCCAGTCCGCCGGGTAAGGCGTACACTCGTCGAAGATCATCACGATGTCAGAACCGAGATCGTACTGAATCTCCATCGATTTTTCCGGATCGAGGAAAATCGGATCGCCGTTGATCGGGTTACGGAAGTGCACGCCCTGCTCGGTGATCTTACGAATATCGCCGAGGCTGAAGACCTGGAAACCGCCGGAATCGGTGAGAATCGGCCCTTTCCACTGCATAAAGTCGTGCAGGTCGCCGTGCAGCTTCATGATCTCCTGGCCCGGACGCAGCCACAGGTGGAATGTATTACCGAGGATGATTTGCGCGCCGGTCGCTTTCACTTCCTCCGGCGTCATCCCTTTTACGGTGCCGTAAGTGCCGACGGGCATAAATGCTGGCGTTTCAACAACGCCGCGCTCAAACACAAGACGGCCGCGACGCGCGCGACCATCGGTGGTATCTAACTCAAATTTCATTATTACTCCTGCGTCAGAAAAACAGTCTGACGTTAAACACTCGTGTCGCGGACTTATTCCCCAACACGCTCAAAAATAGCCTGCGGATTGTACGTGATAAACATCGCGTCCCCGTAGCTAAAAAAGCGATAATTTTGTTCTACCGCAGCCTTATAGGCATTCATGGTGTGCTGATAACCAGCAAACGCAGAAACCAGCATAATCAGTGTCGATTCAGGCAGATGGAAGTTGGTCACTAACGCATCTATCACTTTGTACTGATAGCCAGGATAGATAAAAATCTGCGTATCGTCGAAAAAAGGCTCAATCAGGTCGTTTTTTGCCGCCTGGGCCGCACTTTCCAGCGAGCGCACCGACGTTGTTCCAACGGCAATCACCCGGTTGCCGCGCGCTTTTGCCGCCAGAACCGCGTCGACCACATCCTGCGGCACTTCCGCATATTCGGAATGCATAATGTGGTCTTCGATTGAATCTACGCGCACCGGCTGGAACGTCCCGGCTCCCACGTGTAGCGTAACGAACGCCGTTTCGATACCTTTTTCGCGCAGTGCCGCCAGCAGTGGGTCGTCAAAGTGCAGACCAGCGGTCGGCGCGGCAACAGCGCCAGGCTTAGTGCTATAGACCGTTTGATACAGCTCGCGGTCTGCTTCTTCATCCGGGCGGTCAATATATGGCGGCAGCGGCATATGGCCGATGGCGTTAAGGATATCCAGTACCGGGCGCGAGTCGTTGAATTCGACTTCAAATAGCGCACCGTGACGCGCCAGCATGGTGGCGTTAATGCTTTCATCATCACCGAGCAGCAGCTCGGCACCGGGTTTCGGCGCTTTAGAAGCGCGAATATGTGCCAGAATACGTTTATCATCGAGCATACGCTCGACCAGCACTTCAATCTTGCCACCGCTGGCTTTGCGGCCAAACAGACGGGCCGGGATCACGCGGGTATTGTTAAAGACCAGCAGATCTCCAGGGTTGAGCTTATCGAGTAAATCGGTGAAAGTACCGTGCGTCAGCGCGCCCGTCGGCCCATCTAGTGACAGCAAGCGGCAGCTGCTGCGCTCAGGCATGGGATAGTGGGCAATCAGGGATTCGGGTAATTCAAAGGAAAAATCGGCAACGCGCATGACGGTAACTCAGACTTAATAAAGAGGCGGGTAGTCTAGTGCCGGGAGGTTCTCCCTGCAACCGTTACCCTACTCAACGCCGGATATAATAGCTGAACACAATAATTAACCTGCAAGAACGGCAAAACGGTCAGTGACCATGTGAAGGATTGAAGTCGATATGAATTTTCTCGCGCATTTACACCTCGCCCACCTTGCGGATAGCTCGCTGCCAGGCAACCTGCTTGCCGACTTTGTTCGCGGCAATCCGCAACATGATTACCCCGCCGATATCGTTGACGGCATTTTTATGCACCGGCGTATCGATGTGATGACCGACAACCTGGCAGAAGTGAAAGAAGCCCGTGAGTGGTTCCGCCCGCAAACCCGTCGCGTCGCGCCGATTACTCTCGACGTGATGTGGGACCACTTCCTGTCGCACCACTGGGAACGCATTTCTCCTGAGATGCCGCTGACCGAGTTCGTTCGCTATGCGCATACTCAGGTAGCGCAGATCCTGCCCGATTCTCCACCGCGTTTTGTGAATCTCAACGAGTATCTCTGGTCGGAGCGCTGGCTTGAGCGCTATAAAGATATGGATTTTATCCAGAACGTACTCAACGGTATGGCCAGCCGCCGCCCGCGCCTTGATGCTCTGCGCGACTCCTGGCAGGATCTTGATACGCATTATGACCAGCTTGAGCAGCAGTTCTGGCGTTTCTATCCGCAGATGATGGCTCAGGCAAAAAAACGCGAGCTATAAATGATTGCGCTTTTTTTGGAAAAGACTATTCTGAAAAGCGTTTTAAATAACAATTGATAGACAAAACCTATCTCATCGATTGTCAGCTTACCATTGAGTTCATTCACCCCTCTCCCTATACTTGCCCGCGTTGCGTTCCAATTAACCTTAGTATTAACAGGAGAATCATATGGTTCTGGTTACTCGTCAGGCTCCGGATTTTACCGCGGCAGCAGTATTAGGTAACGGCGAAATCGTTGAGAAATTCAATTTCAAACAGCACACCAGCGGTAAAGCTACCGTCCTGTTCTTCTGGCCGATGGACTTCACCTTCGTTTGCCCGTCTGAACTGATCGCTTTTGATAAGCGTTATGAAGAATTCCAGAAACGTGGCGTAGAAGTGGTTGGCGTTTCTTTCGACTCCGAGTTCGTACACAACGCATGGCGTAACACTCCAGTCGACCAGGGTGGTATCGGTCCGGTTAAATACGCAATGGTTGCTGACATCAAACGCGAAATCCAGAAAGCGTACGGTATCGAGCATCCGGACGAAGGCGTTGCCCTGCGCGGCTCTTTCCTGATCGACGCTAACGGCGTTGTTCGTCACCAGGTGGTTAACGACCTGCCGCTGGGCCGTAACATCGATGAAATGCTGCGTATGGTTGACGCGCTGCAGTTCCACGAAGAGCACGGCGAAGTTTGTCCGGCACAGTGGGAAAAAGGAAAAGAAGGTATGGCCGCTTCTCCGGAAGGCGTTGCTAAATACCTGACCGAGAACGTTTCCAGCCTGTAATCGGCGTACGTTTCAAAAAAAGGCTCGCAGATGCGGGCCTTTTTTGTTTTATGCCGTACCGTCTTTTTTCACTTCACGCCAGATTCGCCACGCCATCAGCGCCAGAACCGCAACACCCAATATCAGCGCTCCCCATACCAGCAGCGTTTTCCACTTGCTTTGCTGTTCTGCAGCCGACGTCGCCGTCAATCGCGCTTCGCCGCCCAGCATCACGCTTTCTTGCGCGACCGCCAGAGGTAGCTCATTCACAGCCTGCGTTTTATGCAGCGACGCAGGGATCAGCATGTCGATCCCGACATCTGCCTTTTGCGCCGCCCGGTTACCCCAGGCCAGCATATAGGGCCCTTTCCCCTGGGTATTAAAGACCACCTGGTATTGATCGCGCGCACCGCTTACCGCTGGCAGTTGTTCCGGTAATCTGGCGTTAATCGCCTTCATCCGCACCGCTTCCACCAGTTGGCCTGAAAGCTGAATATCCTCCGAACGCTTGCCTTCCAGCTGATATAGCACAGTTTTCGTCAGCGGCTGCCAGGCGTCTTTTTCGCCGCTGCGCCAGCTCAGTTCGGCGGGCAATACCCCATCGTTGTCCAGAATCACCCTGAGCGAAGTCAGCGGCTGAGGCTGGCTCCAGCGCCAGACAGCTTCCTCGTCTGAAATCTTGCTCGCCTGAGCATTTATCTCAATGCGCGTAGACTCAGGCTCTCTACGTTCAGCCAGTGCTTTTACGTCTTTTAATACTATCGACTTGCTTTGCGCATCAAAGATCACCAGCAGATAACGATTCCCCTCCGCAGAGAGCGTGAGGTTGGCGCTAATCGTGTCCATTTTCAAACGATCGTTTTCACGTGCCAGATCCATAAGCGGAGCATCCTCCTGGAGAGGACGCCAATACTTCAAGTCACGACTGGTGTATAGCGACGCTTTCCCCTGCCAGTTTTCCGCTGGCGAGTCCCAGTTCAGATGCAGCTGAGCCAGCGCAAAAGCGTCCGTTTTATCCTCCGGCAGAGTCAATAAATAGCTCTGCCCAAGCGCCCTGACATCATCACTTTCCAGACGAATTTCAATCCCCGTTGTGGAGCGCAGGACTAAAGATTCCCCACTACGGTGCCCCTCTTCACGCGGTGGAACCAGCGACATTTGTAGAGGAAAGAGTCTTAGCGTCATCGCTTCGGGCGTAACGGGCTGCGCCTTCTGTGCTTGCAGAGCAAACGGCACGGTATCTCCCTGATGATTAAATACCCGTACATCGCGCAAATCAGGCCATGCCGTTCCCTGATATATTGGCTGAGGAAGCTCAACGCGATACCATGGCGACGCGCTAGTGGTTTTCAGCATCACTCCCTGTGCGTAGTCCTGAGGCGTTTCTCGTACCTCATCGCCACCTATCGCCGCCCCTGTTACGCCCAGCAACAAACCGCATAGTACCGTTTTCATCCATTTCATTTTTCTTCTCCTGCTTTGGGCGGTAACGGGGAAAAATACCCGACAATCAACACCAAAATAGCCACGCCGATAAACGCAACAGCCCGCGCCAGACCGCCACCACGTGCGCTATCCACCAGCATCAGTTTCACAATAACAACGCCTAACAACGCCGCGCCGCATAACCATTCGCGGCGTGAAAACCGCCGCGTCGCACGCAACATTACCGCCAGCGCCGCCAGCGTCCAGACCAGCGCAAAAGTGGTCTGAACCAAGCGTGAATGCCACAACGCCTCTACATTCCAGGCTACCTCGCCGTACCAGGCCAGGGCGCGTAGCAGCAGGCCATTCAGCCACCAGAAACCAAGCGCTAGCAGAGCAATAACAGGCCAGGGGCGGCATACCGATAACTGCACCGGAAAATAACGCAGCGAAACGCGATAAAAAACCGTCAGCCCAAGCAGCGCGAAAACCGCGCCCTCTTCAAGTGGGTTAATAAACGGTAAATAAGTCTGGCCATAGACTGCACCATCCTGCAAATTCGTCAGCGTTAACAAGCACCCCAGCACAATCGCCACCGGTATCATCGCCTGAGAAGCATACAGCGCCGGCCATTCCCGGAATGGCCAGATTTGCCGACGGACCGCTTCATAAATCAGGAAGATCAACACCCCGCCTGCCGCCATCATTAATCCGCTCGCCCAGGCCGACATCCCCCACGGCAAATCCTGCGTAAACCAAAACAGTTCCATTGCCAGCGCCAGCAAAATCATCCAGAACAATGACAGGTGAGTAAGCTGACTTATGCGCGGCGGTAATGAATGCCCATCACACCAGAGCAGGGCTACCGCCGCGGGTAGCGCCACACACCAGGCCAGATTTTGCCAACCAGCAGAGAAAATCTGCAGTTGGGATAGCTGATACAACAGCACCATCAGCATCATTGGCCATAGCAACCATTTGCTCAAATCCAGCTCTCGCCAGACCAAACGAGCAGCGACCGCGCGCCAGCACCACGCCGACCCGGCCAACGTCGCCAGCAGGCCAAATAAAATCTGCGAACCTTGACTCAACGCCAACTGCGATACGCCGATAAGCGCTACCATCCAGAACAGTAGCCCGCCCGTAAGCAACACCCAGCTACCCTGTATTTGAAGGCTTCGCCACAGCCATGCGGCAACTAGCCAGCTAAGACTGAGTACGGCAAAAATCAGCATCAATGAAAGCGGCGTGGCATCATTCACCTGCGCCCAGAGCGCGCTGCAAACCGCCAAAATGAGTAGTGCGGTACCGCTGTAGCTCATACGTCGCTGCTGCTGTTGCACACCCAGCCAGAGGATGCCAAGCCCTTCCAGCGACCAGGCCATCGCGGTCCAGCGGGCCGAAAGCGCAAGGGGAATAGCAAGGGTGGTAAATGCGCCGCCGAGCGCCAGCGCAGCCAGTACCAACGGCTTCCCTAAAGAGGGGTAACGACGCAGCGCCAGCCAGGCTAAAGTCAGATAGAAACCACCATAGCCCAACGCGCTGAGCGCCGGGCCGTATTCCATATGTCGAGTGATGGCGTACTGCATACCAAAGCCGACCAGCGGCGGCGCAAACAGCAGAACGCCGTCAATCACCTGCTTGCCTTTTTCCTGTGCCCGCAGCGACAACACCACGCTCAACACACCAAAAATAATCATATTGGCGATTAAGAACAGCTGGCAGCTCAGGTAAAACTCTGGCCGATAACCTTTCAATCCCCACAGGCCACCGACGCCAAAGGTAAACAGCAGGCCAAGCAGATTAAGCTCTCGCCAGTGCTGGCGAATGCTGATGGCAAGAATGCCGACCGACAGCAGAAGATAGAATGAGAACAATGCGACATGACTGCCGCCGCCGGTAGAGAGCAGCAGTGGCGCAAGATAACCGCCAAGGCTCGCCAGCATGGCCAGGCTGAGCGCTTTTTGCAAAATCGCCAGTCCCACGCTCGCCGCACAAATTACCACCAACAGCGCAAACGCCAGGGGCATCGGCAACATCTGCCATAAACGAAATGCGCCAAAAACGGTGAGATAGAGCGCACCCGTTGCCCCACCCTGTAAGATCAGCGCATACATCGGTTGCTTATGCCGCAATCGCCATCCAACAGCCAACAGGACAATCGCGAACAGCGCCGCAGCCGCAAGGCGTAGCTCGAGCGGGAACAGCGCATGTTCCACGGTATAGCGCAGGAGAAATGAGAGGCCAAGAAATAACAGCAGGATACCGAGCTTCGCCAGCGGGTTGCCCTGCATAAACCAACCTACCAACGAGGATATCATTCCACCAAATGCGGAAGGCTGCTCGGTTTCGGGAGCAGATTTTGCCGCTTGCTCTGGCTTCGTCATTGGCATCGGCATTGGCGTTGGTTTAGGCTGCGAAAGCCACGGATCGATGGCTTCAGCCACTGGCTCCGGTCGAGGCTCACTGGACTCCGCCGCTGGCATTGTCGGTGCGACGGCGGTGGCCTCTGCCGCAGGCGCCTGTGCGACACCGCGTCGCTCAAGCTCCTCTACCCGACGTCGCAAAGCCGCCAGCTCAAAACGGACCGCCGCGCTGCGCCTGAGCGCGGCAATCGCCACGAGCGGCCCAATCACCAGCCCGCAGAATAAAATAATACAACCAAAGATCAGTAGATCATCCATGTTCTTACCTTCATTCGTTGAAGAGGGAGCAGAATGACACAAGTGGCCTTATCAGCGCTATCCGAGTTAGATGAAAAACGCAAATGAGAGCGTCCATGCCCCCACAAGGTAAACGTTTTATGCTTTAAAACGCAAAGCAGGAGCAGCCCAGCACGCCCCAGAAGGCCTGCTCATCGGCCACCGGAATCGATGATTTGCGCGCTATATCATGCTGATGTCCGTGGACCCCACAGCTACCACAGCACTGGTGCATCTGGACTATCGCGCCAATTTTCGACGCCGTCGGCGGCGCTGAACGGTAATGTCCCGGCACCTTCACTACCGGCGACCACTCGGGCAGCACGGGGATTGACGGTGGAGCCAGCGGCGAGAAGTGCCCGGCGGCGTAAACGACTTTGCCGTCAACGACCGTCAACACCGACTCGATCCCCTTAATTTCCTCTTCCGCCACGCTAAAGTAGTCTTTGGACAGCACCACCAGGTCGGCAAGCTGATCTGGCTCGATACGCCCTTTCTTACCCTGTTCGCTGGAGAACCACGCGCTTCCCGCGGTCCACAATTCCAGCGCCACGTCGCGCGGCAGGCGGTTGCTTTCGTCGTACATCGCCATCCCGCCAACCGTACGCCCGGAAACCAGCCAGTAAAGCGCGGTCCACGGGTTGTAGCTCGCCACGCGGGTGGCATCGGTGCCCAGCCCTACCGGAACGTCCAGTTCGAGCATTTTCGCCACCGGCGGCGTATGTTTGACCGCATCTTTGCCGTAGCGGTCGACAAAATATTCGCCCTGGAAAGCCATCCGGTGCTGCACCGCAATACCGCCACCCAGCGCTTTCACGCGTTCGATATTGCGCTCGGTAATGGTTTCCGCGTGATCAAAGAACCAGTGCAGGCCGTTGAACGGAATATCGCGGTTGACCTTCTCGAAGACGTCGAGCATCCGGCTGATAGATTCATCATAGGTCGCGTGCAGGCGGAACGGCCAGCGGTGTTCGACAAGATGGCGCACCACCCGCTCCAGCTCATCTTCCATTCCTTGCGGCAGATCCGGGCGCGGCTGGAGGAAGTCTTCAAAATCCGCCGCCGAAAAGACCAGCATCTCCCCAGCACCGTTAGCGCGGTAAAAATCAGTCCCCTGCCCCGGTTTGAGCATATCGGTCCAGCGCTCAAAGTCTTCCAGCTCCTGCTTTGGCCGCTGGGTAAACAGGTTATAGGCGATACGCACGGTCATCTGCTCTTTGGCGTGTAACTGCTCAATAATTTCATAATCTTCTGGGTAGTTCTGAAAACCACCTCCGGCGTCGATAGCGCTGGTCAGCCCCAGGCGATTCAGTTCACGCATAAACTGACGCGTTGAGTTGATCTGCAGCTCCAGAGGCAGCTTCGGTCCTTTCGCCAGCGTCGAATAGAGGATCATGGCATTGGGTTTGGCGATCAGCATCCCGGTCGGATTACCGTTACCATCGCGAACAATCTCACCGCCCGCCGGATCCGGAGTCTCTTTGGTGTAGCCCACCGCCTTTAATGCTGCGCGATTAAGCAGCGCGCGATCGTAGAGATGCAGAACGAATACCGGGGTATCCGGCGCCGCGTCGTTCAGCTCTTCGAGGGTTGGCATCCGCCGTTCGGCAAACTGGAATTCGCTCCAGCCCCCCACCACCCGTACCCACTGCGGAGACGGCGTACGGTCGGCCTGATCTTTAAGCATCCGCAGCGCGTCCGCTAGCGAAGGCACGCCCTCCCAGCGCAGCTCCAGATTGTAGTTCAGGCCACCGCGGATCAAGTGCAGGTGAGAATCATTGAGACCGGGGATCACCGTATGGCCTTTGAGATCGATAATTTGCGTCCCTTCGGCAGCAAAGCTCATGATCCGATCGTGACTACCGGCGGCGAGAATTTTACCATTGGCGATCGCCAGCGCATCAGCGAGCGGATTTTGACGATCGAGAGTATGAACCCGACCATGGGTCAGGATCAGTGTGGCAGTTTGCGACATAACGCTCTCCTTCAGGAGGCTGGCTCAGCTTTTCTTTAACCAGCCAGCAAACAGACGGGTCACGATGGGCATCCAGAACCAGACCACCAGCGCGACCACACAGGCATCGTTGAACAGATGCAGCAACAGACTTCCCTTCAGCGAGGGCAATAGCATCCCGGTCACCCAGGGGACCAGGTTCGTGCTGGGGAAAATCACCAGCAGGGTGATTAAAAATTGCTTCCAGCGCAGCGGCTGGCGGACGTTCGCCGCAGGCGGAGTAAACCAGAAAGCCGCTTCGGTACGTACTTCGGTCCGGTCGCCTTCACTCAGCAGCGGTGCGATTTCCGCCACCAGCTCGCGACGCGTTTCTGACTGCGTCCACGCGTAAAGATGCTCAATGGTGTCAAAGCGAATGATAACGCTCCATAAATTCTGCCCGGCGGCCGGGCGAATCACGTTGGCGCCAAGATGTCCGGGAAACTCCGCCGCAATCGGCATAATTTTACCCAGCCACTCTTCATAACGTTGGCCATGTTCGGGGTCGAGTACATGACTGATAACCAGGGTCACCGATTTCTGCTGCGCCATTAAGAGTTCCTTGCTTCAGGGTAATGACGGGATTTACCCCGCCATCAGCCATAAATGACAATACACAAAATCATTCATGCTGCATCGAGGCGGCAAGGTTGTACGGCCCCGGGAGCTGACATAAGTCAGTGACCGGGGCGGGCAAAAGAAGCCAACAAAGAGGCAGCTTGAAGGATGAAGTGTATTTAGGCTTGACGCTCCGGCGCGCCATGCACCATGGTATACGCGTAATCCACGCCCATTCCGTAAGCGCCGCTGTGCTCGCGCACCAGGTCCATCACCGCGTCATAAGTCTCTTTACGTGACCAGTCGCGCTGATACTCCAGCAGCACCTGTTGCCAGGTCACCGGTACCGCACCGGCCTGTACCATACGGTCAATGGAACGCTCGTGAGCATCAACCGAAGTACCACCAGAGGTATCGGTCACCACATAAACTTCATATCCTTCATCCAGCGCCATCAGCGCCGGGAAGGTCAGGCACACTTCGGTCCACAAAGCAGAGATAATCAATTTTTTACGCCCGGTCGCTTTTACCGCCGCCACAAAAGCCGCATCTTCCCAGGAGTTCATTGAGGTACGTTCAATGGGCTTCACATCTGGATGCACAGCCAGCAATTCCGGCCAGATATAGCCGCTGAAGCTTTTAGTTTCTACTGAAGTATAAATCACCGGAACATTAAAAATTTTCCCAGCCTTGGCTAAAGCCACCGTATTATTTTTCAGGGTCTGGCGATCAATATTAGCCACGCCAAAAGACATTTGCGGCTGGTGATCAATAAAAATAAGAGCAGAGTTAGAGGGATCGATCAGTTCACGAATAGACATAATATATCCTGTTAATCAATTGGTTAAAAAGATACTACCGTTACCGTTGTACTGTCTGGATCCTGACTGATAAAGCATGGTGAGTATAGTCAGTAATTTCTAACGAGTTATTAAAGATTTTTTTCTAATTTATTTCCAAAGCAAAAATTTATGACCAATCAATTAACTATCACAATATTAATGAAATTATGTTTATCAAAATTTTACGGTTAACTGTTCTAAATTATTCACTGGTATTGAACATCGCTCTTCGGTAAAAAATAGGCACGATTTTTTACCGGAAGTTAACTCATGCGCTTAAACCTTGATGTCCTGTTGATTCTCGACGCGCTGGACAAGCATGGCTCTTTTGCCACCGCCGCCGAATCGTTATTTAAAACACCCGCCGCGCTGAGCTATATGATTCAAAAGCTGGAAAACGATCTGAACATCACCTTGCTGGATCGCTCCGGACACCGGGCTAAATTTACCGATACCGGCAGAATGATGCTGGAAAAGGGGCGATTGTTGCTTAATGCTGCCAAAGATCTGGAAAAGCAGGCGGTTCAGCTCAGCGCCGGCTGGGAGCGGGATCTGGCTATCGCGCTGGATGACTCCTTCCCGTTTAGCACACTGTTGCCGCTGATCAGCGCGTTCTACGCCCAGCACCCGCAAACACGGCTTAATTTTACCCACCATACCCTCGCGGGCTCATGGGAGGAACTCACCCATAACGGCGCGGATATTATTCTCGGAGCGATTAATGAACCGCCAACGTCTGCCGAATGGTCGTGGAAAATGCTCGGCACAATGGACAATATTTTCGTCGTTGCGCCGGGGCATCCGCTGGCGGAAACCACCCAACCGCTCACCAACAAGCAGCTAAGCCTGCATCGCGCGGTGGTCATCAGCGATAGCGCTCGCTACTGTCACCCACTCAACAGCAACCTGCTCGACGAGCAGCCGCAAATTCGCGTTGATGATTTCGCCAGTAAAGTTGAACTGTTGCGCGCCGGGCTGGGCTGCGGCTTTTTACCGCGCCATATTGCCCGCCCGTGGCTGGAACGCGGCGAGCTGGTAGAAAAGGCCGTTATCTCTTGCCGCGAGAAAGATATCACCTATATGGCCTGGCGTAGCGGTAATGATGGGCTGGCTCAGCGCTGGTGGCGCGAGGCCATTCTCCAGAGTGAGCATCTGAGCCAGCTCTATGACTAACGGCTAAACCACACGTTGGCGGAGATAGCGGGTAGCGTCAGCACACCGTCGTGCAGCGCACCTGCTCCTTCTTTCAACTGCCAGTCGTTAACGTCAAGCAGCGGTGAATCCTCAACCACGACCTCGCAGGCTTCGCCGCGGTTAATCGCCACCAGCACACGCTGTTGCTTATAGACGCGCACAAACACCACCACGTTGTCTTCGGCATAGATCACCTGGCAGCCGCCGTAGCGCAGCGCCTGATTAGCCTTACGCAACTTGCTCATACGCTTGTACAAACCGAGCAGATCGCCATCCTGCAATGCCGGATCCCACGGGAAAGGCTTACGGCAGAACGGATCGTTATTACCATCCACGCCCACTTCATCCCCATAGTAAATGCAGGGGACGCCCGGCCAGCTAAACAGCCATACCACCGCCAGCGGCAAACGTGCTACATCCTTACCCAGTAGAGACTTAAAGCGGGCGGTATCGTGACTATCGAGCTGATTGAACATCCGCAACTGCTGCTGATGCGATAGCCCGGCGCGATAGTTATCCATCCACGCCATGCAGGTCTGAGCATCGATTTTCTGTGGATCGTAGGAAATATCGGTATTGGCAAGGAAGCCCCACAACGGGAAGGTAAAACCTCGGTAGTTCATCGCCGAATCTTCAACGTCGGCCTGTAGCCACTGGCGCGCATCGCCGAAATGCTCACCAAACACAAAGGCTTCCGGCTGCTCTTGCTTCGCCGCATGGGTGATGCCGGCAATATGGCGCAGGTTATTACGCGCCCCGCCGCCTTCGCCCAGCATATGCACTACGTCGAGCCGCCAGCCGTCCATACTCCACGGCGCTTTCAGCCAATGGCGCACCACACTATCTTCCCCGCCGTAGATTTCATTGACCAGGGTCTCTGACCGATAATCCAGCTTCGGCAAGCTGGCGTATCCCAACCAATCGTGGGCAACGCCCTCCGGGGAGAAGTTATACCAGTCGCGCCACGGCGAATCGGCATTATGGCAGGCACCACCGCTGCCGCGCTGATGGCGATCGAACCAGGCGTGCGAGTCACCGCTGTGGTTGAACACACCATCAAGGATCAGACGCATCCCCTCTTTTTGCGTGTTGTGGCGCAAGCGCAGCAGCGCCGCATCACCGCCAAACTGCGGGTCAACGCGCCGGTAATCTTCGGTATCATATTTATGCACGCTGGGGGCGACAAAGACCGGATTCAGATACAGCGCCGTTACGCCAAGCTGCTTCAGGTACGGTAGCTTTTCGCTAATACCATCAAGATCGCCACCGTAAAAGGTGGAGCCACCCGCCTCGCCGGTGAGCGGTTCATCCCACTCTTTACGCACGATGTCGTGACCGGCGGCATGATGATAGTAAACCTTGTCCTGTTCAGTCTGGCGTGACTGGCTGCGGGCAAAACGGTCAGGGAAAATTTGGTAAAACACCTGATCGGCTACCCACTGCGGTCCGCTGTCCGGAACATCGACGGCAAACTGCTCCAGCCTCGCCGGTGGGAATCGGTTAAAACCCTGTGGCGTGAACCACAGCTGACGGTCGGCCCACAGTAGCTTGAAGCTGTAGCGGCGACGCGGCTGTCCGTTGGCCAGGTTGATTTCCCCGCGCCACGCCACCACGCCCGAATGCGGCTCCTGCCGCAGACGGTGCATCGGCAGCGATAGTTCTTCATTATCTTCTTCTGCCCGCAGCGTCACCCGCTGCGGCAGATCGTCGCCGCTTAGCCATAACGTAATAAACAGTCGTTCCTGCTGTTCCTTAATAAATGGAGCAACCGGGAGGTGCCATGCCTTCAACATCGTTATTCCTCTCTTTGCAGAATGGGCACACCTTGCCACAGCGTACAGACGTATGACTCATCATCGGCAGAATTATTGGGGGAGGATAGCGGGGGTGGAGGGATCGCTTGCCGGATAGCCTGAGCATATCCGGCAATAAGAGAACAAAATAGCTACGCTTTAGCCAATTTACGCTCGCGACGGGTTTTAAACTGCCAGCCCACCAGCAGCAGGATAATCCACGCAAAGCCGACGTACAGCGAGATGCGGGTATCCGGATGGTAGCCAATCAGACCAATAATAAAGACCAGGAATATCAGCCCAATAACCGTCGTCGTTACCCCGCCCGGCACCTTAAACTTCAGCGCCTTTGCCTCTTCTGGCGGCAGACGGCGGCGGAAGGCAATCTGCGACAGCAGGATCATAATCCACACCCAGACGGTAGCGAAGGTGGCCAGCGAGGCGATCACCAGGAAGACGTTCTCCGGCATGATGTAGTTGAGATAAACCGCAAACAGCAGCGCAATGGTCATCACCATTACCGTCACCCACGGCACCCCGCGGCGCGACGTTTTGGCGAACATTTTCGGCGCGCTACCCTGCTCCGCCATACCGTGCAGCATGCGCCCCACGCCAAAGACGTCAGAGTTAATCGCCGACAGCGAGGCAGTCAGCACCACAAAGTTGAGGATGCTGGCGGCAAAGGTAATACCAAGATGCTGGAAGGTTAAAACAAATGGGCTACCGTTGGTCCCGACCAGGTTCCACGGATAGATAGACATAATCACAAACAGCGTACCCACGTAAAACACCAGAATACGCATCGGTACTGAGTTAATGGCGCGCGGAATGGATTTCTCCGGGTCTTTCGCTTCACCGGCGGTAATACCGATGATTTCAATCCCGCCGTAGGCGAACATCACCATCTGCAACGACATCACCATCCCCAGCCAGCCATTGCTGAAGAAGCCGCCGTGGCTCCACAAGTTGTGGATGCCGGTTGGCTGACCACCGTTACCGATGCCCCAGATAATGATACCGAAACCAGCCAGAATCATGATGATAATAGTGGCGACTTTGAAGAAGGAGAACCAGAATTCCAGCTCGCCGAAAACCTTCACGCTCATCAGATTAACGGCACAGATAATCAACACCACGCTGAGTACCCAAATCCAGTGCGGCACCGCCGGGAACCAGACGCCCATATAGATACCGAAGGCCGTCACGTCGGCGATAGCGACAATCAGGATTTCAAAACAGTAGGTCCAGCCGGTGATATAGCCTGCCAGCGGGCCAAGGTAATCTTGCGCATAGCGTGAAAACGAGCTGGCGGCCGGGTTATGCACCGACATCTCGCCCAGCGCGCGCATAATAATGTACGCCGCGACGCCGCCGATAATATAAGCCAGCAGAACGCTCGGGCCCGCCATTTTAATCGCGTCAGCCGAACCATAGAAAAGGCCGGTACCGATTGCCGACCCCAGCGCCATAAAGCGAATATGCCGGGTACTTAGCCCGCGCTTAAGCTTGTTACTACTTTCCATCGTGTTCCATGCCGTTTTTCTCCTCTGGCCTTCGCGGGGGCAAAATTCAAAGGAGCATGACCAAAAAAACAAAAAACCACGGGACCTGAAGTCCCGTGGTTAAACGCCTGCGTAAAGCGTCGGTTAATGCGCGCTGGATGTCACCTGACGTCCTGCTGCGCGATCCCAGATAACGGCCAGAATCACCATCACGGCGGTTGGCATCAGCCAGGCCAGACCCTGCTCTGCCAGCGGCAGACGCGCGGTCCAGGACGGCATAATCTCTGCAAACGCCGACGCTTTAATGCCATCAATGATACCAAACATCAGGCTGATAAACATTGCCGGGGCAATAACGCGGGACGAATTATGCCACCAACCGCGGGTAAAGCTTAATACAACCAGTGCGATACACGGCGGGTATATTGCCGTCAGCACCGGAATTGAAATCTGAATCAGGTGGCTCAGCCCCAGATTGGAGACCGCCATTGAGAACAGGCCGAGGATAAACACCAGCGTGCGATAAGAGAACGGCAGGTACTGAGCGAAGAACTCCGCGCAGGCGCAGGTCAGGCCCACCGCCGTAACCAGACAGGCGATAAAGATCAGCGCCGCCAGCAGGAAGCTCCCCGCGCCGCCGAAGGTGTGCTGTACGTAAGCATGCAGAATCGCCGCGCCATTAGCGGATTGTTCAACCAGCGTACCGCTGTCTGAGCCTAAGCGGAACAGCGCCAGATACAGCAGCGTCAGGCCCACGCCGGCCATCAGGCCAGCCCAGACGGTGTAGCGGGTCAACAGACGGGCTTCTGTCACGCCACGGGAACGCGCGGCGTTAACAATCACGATACCAAAGACCATCGCCCCGAGGGTATCCATGGTCAGGTAACCGTTAACGAAGCCGTTAGAAAATGGTGCAGTGCGATAGGCTTCCATCGCGTGACTCAGCGGGCCGGCAGGCCAGACGATTGCCGCAACGGAAAGAATAATCAGCGCAATGATTTTCAGCGGTGCAAGGAAATTCCCCACGGTGTCCAGCAGCTTGCCCGGATAGAGCGAAACGAGGATCACCAGCGCAAAATAGATAACGCTGTAAATCAGCAACGGCAGCGGACCATCGCCGGTCAGCGGAGCAATCCCCACTTCAAAGGAGACGGTGGCGGTACGCGGAGTAGCGAACAGCGGCCCAACGGCCAGATAGCAGACCACGGCCAGCAGAATACCGGCGACTTTACCAATCGGTGTGCTCAGGCTCTCGACGCCGCCGCCGACTTTCGCCAGCGCCACGACCGTTAGCACCGGCAAACCCACTGCGGTAATCAGAAAGCCAATGGCAGCGGTCCAGACGTGTTCGCCAGCCTGTAAACCAACCATCGGAGGAAAGATAATATTGCCTGCGCCGACGAACAGCGCGAAGGTCATAAAGCCCAACGCAATGATGTCGCGAGATTTTAACTGATGGGTCATAAATTCATTACTGCCTGTGGATGTGGTGTTGTACAAACGGTTAAATACCGCGCCTTCCCTTAGGGGATGATACAGCGGCCATTGTCAGTAAACTCAGCGGGATATGCTCCCAAAGCGGCGTGGAAAAGAATTGTTTTTTGAATTACCACGCAAAAACAGTCTGTCTGCGACCGTAGGGGGGCAATTTAAACGCTTATAACGTTTTAAAGCAAGGAGGGATCGTAAAAGCAGATGATTATGCTAACTCTATTTTCATAGCCAGAATGATTGACCTGACTGATGGAAAACATGTGGCTTATCATGCGAACAAAAAAGCAGCGAACGTTCGTTAATTACGCAGCTTCGATTTCGCTGCAAACGAAAATGACCAGCCGAAGCTGGTCATTGGCAAGTAATGCTGACACCCTGGCCATCGGGTTCAATTTTTGGCAATCAAACGTTCCGGTAACAGGAAGCTAAAACGCGTCCCTTTGCCCAGCGTGCTTTCAATTTCAAGACGGCTGTCGTGATGGCTCACGGCGTGTTTAACAATCGCCAGCCCCAAACCGCTACCGCCGGTTTGCCGGGATCGTGCCTTATCAACGCGGTAGAAACGTTCGGTCAGACGCGGAATATGCTCCGGAGAAATTCCCGGCCCGTTATCCTCGACGCTAAACAACGCGCCGTGCGGCGCACGCTGCCAGATCACGGTAATTTCCGTTCCCGCCGGGGTATGATTGACCGCGTTATACACCAGGTTGGAAATCGCGCTACGCAGTTGTTCTTCATTCCCCAACACTTTCAGCGACTCATCAACCGAAAAATGCAGAACATGCTTCTGCTGACTCAGGGTTTGCGCCTCGCGCTCCACCACCCGCAACATCATCGGCACATCGATTCTATCGTTCATCGCCAGTACCGGCGCGGCCTCTATTCGTGACAGCGTCAGCAGTTGTTTAACCAGGCCTTCCATACGCTGGGTTTGCTCGCGCATGGTGTGTAACGCTTTTTCGCGCGTCGCGCCTTCCAGCACTGCCTCCTGCATCATCTCCAGGTAACCCTGCAGCACCGTCAGTGGGGTTCGCAGTTCATGACTGACATTAGCGAAAAAGTTACGCCTCGCCCCTTCAAGCTGGTGCATCTGCGTGACATCGCGCGCCACCATCAGCAGCTGTTTGTCGCTGTAAGGCATCACGCGAATTTCCAGATGCCTGGCGTTATTCAACACCAGATTCAACGGCTTCGAGAAATCACGATATTTCAGGTAGTTGGCAAATTCCGGGTAGCGCAGCAGGTTAAGGATATTCTGACCGTTATCGTCCGGCCAGCGCAGATTAAGCGTCTGCTGGGCCAGGCCATTACACCAGAACATCACGCCCTCTTCGGTAGTTAAAACCACGGCATCAGGGAGAGATTCTGCACCGCTGCGAAAACGCTTTATAAGACTACCCAGCTCGCGGCGGCGCTTTTTATTACGCATCTGCATCTGATGCAAGCCGTACAGCAGCGGTTCCCAACTGCCGCTGCCCGGCGGTGGTGTCATGCTGCGGTCAACCCACAGCCACCACGACAGACGCATAAGATTCCAGAAATGCCAGATAAGCAAACCCGTCACCGCCGCCAGCAAAAACCACGGCAGGTGACCAAAAATCACCCCAAGGATCAGGGCCGGGATACAACATAAGAAAAGCTCAAGCGCCAGCCTTTTCCATGACAGCCGTTCCAGCACGGTTCACACTCCTGTCAACATTCAGAATCGGGCGGAGAAACGATATCCCGTACCGCGAACCGTTTGTACCATCCGGTCATGGCCGCTATGTTCCAGCGCTTTACGCAGGCGGCGAATATGCACGTCTACCGTTCTGTCTTCGACATAAACGTTAGTTCCCCAGACATGATTGAGCAGCTGTTCGCGACTATAGACACGCTCCGGGTGCGTCATGAAGAAGTGTAATAATTTAAACTCCGTCGGCCCCATATCCAGCGGGTTTTCACCGGTCATGACGCGGTGAGAGGATGGATCGAGACTCAACCCCTGCATTTCAATCACCTCTTCCACTGCCATCGGCGAAATGCGCCGCATCACGGCTTTAATTCGCGCCACCAGCTCTTTCGGAGAGAATGGCTTGGTGATGTAGTCATCCGCGCCGGTTTCCAGGCCGCGGACGCGATCTTCCTCTTCGCCGCGCGCGGTCAGCATCACCACAGGGATATCGCGGGTCATCGCTTCACGCTTGAGCTGTTTAATAAACTGCAGACCCGACCCACCCGGCAGCATCCAGTCAAGGAGAATCAAATCAGGCCAGGGTTCATTGAGTTGATTAACCGCGCTGTCAAAATCTTCCGCCTCGACGGGCTGAAAGCCGTTTTGCTCCAGAACAAAGCAGACCATTTCGCGGATTGGAGCTTCATCTTCAACGACCAGAATTCTTCTCGCCATTATTTACCCTGTATTTTTTAGCCATCAGTATAGAAGTGCGCGGCCATTATGCGTCAGATTTATGACAGATTTATGAAAAAAATGACGGGCAGATGAACAAGGGATTTTGAATTGTGACACGGACTTAACTCACCGGAGTGCAGTGTTATATCCGTCATACTTCAAGTTGCTTGTGCGTTGGCTACGGATTACTCGGCCCATCCATGGGCCTCGCCCCTACGGGGCCAGCGCAAGCGCTATTCAAGGCGTGCCTTGTCCTGCAACTCGAATTATTTAGGGTATATAATGCCGCTTACGCTTTTTTCGCTACGGGACCACTATGCGCATCCTTCACACTTCTGACTGGCACCTTGGGCAAAATTTTTACAGCAAAAGCCGCGCCGCTGAGCATCAGGCGTTTCTCGACTGGCTGCTGACCAGCGCCCAGGAGCATGAGGTTGATGCCATTATTGTCGCGGGCGATATTTTTGATACCGGCTCCCCGCCGAGCTACGCGCGTGAGCTGTATAACCGCTTTGTCGTTCAGCTACAGCAGACCGGCTGCCAACTGGTAGTACTGGCGGGAAACCACGATTCGGTGGCGACCCTCAATGAATCGCGGGATATTCTCGCCTTCCTGAAAACCACGGTAGTCGCCAATGCCGGTCACGCTCCTTTTATTCTGCCCTTGCGTGATGGTTCAGCGGGGGCGATTTTTTGCCCTGTTCCGTTCCTGCGCCCGCGCGAGCTGGTCACCAGCCAGGCCGGTCACTCCAGCGGCGAAAAGCAACAGCAGCTTCTCAGCGCCATCAGCGACTACTATCAGCAGCAGTACCAGCAGGCCTGCGAACTGCGTGGCGACCAGCCGCTGCCGATTATCGCCAGCGGTCATTTGACCACCGTCGGCGCCAGCAAAAGCGACGCGGTTCGCGAAATCTATATCGGCACCCTCGATGCCTTTCCGGCAAGCCACTTTCCCCCTGCCGATTACATCGCGCTTGGCCATATTCACCGGGCGCAAGTGGTGGGTGGCTGCGAGCATATTCGCTACAGCGGATCGCCCATCCCGCTGAGCTTTGACGAAACCGGGAAAAACAAAAGCGTCAACCTGGTGACCTTTAGCAATGGTCGTCTGACGGACGTCACGCCGCTCATCGTCCCCATAACCCAGCCGCTGGCAGTATTAAAGGGCGATTTTGCCAGCATCAGCGAGCAGTTGAATCAGTGGCAAGATAATAACCAGCAACCCGCCGTCTGGCTGGATATTGAAATCACCAGCGACGAGTATTTACATGATATTCAACGCAAAATCCAGGCACAGACCGAAACGCTACCGGTAGAAGTGCTGCTGGTACGCCGCAGCCGTGCCCAGCGCGAGCGCATACTGGCGGGAGAACGGCGGGAAACGCTCAGCGAACTGCAGGTCGAGGACGTATTCGCCCGTCGTCTGGCGCTGGAAACCCTGGAAGAGGCGCAGCAGCAGCGTCTGGAACAACTGTTTAATGAAACGCTGCATAGTCTGAACGGTGAGGATCGCCTGTGAAAATCCTGAGCTTACGTCTGAAAAACCTCAACTCGCTCAAAGGCGAGTGGAAAATCGATTTCACCGCCGAGCCGTTCGCCAGCAACGGGCTGTTCGCCATTACCGGGCCGACCGGTGCCGGAAAAACCACCCTGCTCGACGCCATCTGTCTCGCGCTGTATCACGAAACCCCGCGTCTGAGCAGCGTATCGCAGTCGCAGAACGATCTGATGACCCGCGACACCGCCGAATGTCTGGCAGAAGTGGAGTTCGAGGTCAAAGACATCGCCTACCGCGCCTTCTGGAGCCAGAACCGGGCAAGAAACCAGCCGGATGGTAATCTACAGGCCCCGCGCGTCGAGCTGGCGCGCTGCGACGACGGCAAGATCCTCGCCGATAAGGTCAAAGATAAGCTGGAAATGACCGCCACCCTCACCGGGCTGGATTATGGTCGCTTCACCCGCTCAATGCTGCTGTCGCAGGGGCAGTTCGCCGCCTTCCTCAACGCCAAACCCAAAGAGCGCGCCGAGCTGCTGGAAGAGCTAACCGGTACCGAAATTTACGGTCAGATTTCAGCCCAGGTCTTTGAAAAGCATAAGCTTGCCCGCATCGAGCTGGAAAAACTTCAGGCCCAGGCTTCCGGCGTCCTGCTGCTGAGTGACGAGCAGCAGCAGGCGCTCCAGCAAAGTTTGCAAGTACTTACTGATGAAGAAAAACAGCAGGTTAGCGAGCAAACCAGTCTGCAAAACGCCCGTCAATGGCTGATGCGTCGTGAAGAGCTGACGACAGAAAATCTGAAGGCCCAGGCCACGCTGCGCGAGGCGCAGTCTGCGCTCGAACAGGCGCAGCCGCAGCTGACCGCACTGCTCAATGCGCAGCCCGCCGAACACTTGCGCCCGCATTGGACGCGCCAGCAGGAACAAGCCACCGCGCTGGCGCAAACCCGCCACCAGAGAGAAGAAGTAAATACTCGCTTACATGAACGGCTACGGCTGCGGGCAGGCATTCGTCTCGCCGCCCAGCAGCAGTCAGAGCGCCTGCGCGGCCAACAGCACACGCTATCCGCATGGCTAAAAGAGCACGACCGTTATCAGCAGTGGGGAAATGCGCTGGCGGGCTGGCGGGCAGCGTTTCAACAGCAGGCCCGCGATGCACAGCAGCAATCCACCCTGCAACAGCGCCTGATGGAAACGACCCGCAGGCTGGCTGAACTCCCCTCAGCCATGCTAACGCTGGATGCCGAACAAGTGGCCCTCGAGTTGACGCAGCACACAAAGGCCCGGCCTCTGCGTCAGCAGCTTTCTTCTCTCTATAGCCAGCTACAACCGCTCAGCCAACGGTTATTACAGCTAAATGCCGCCGAACAGGCCAGCAAACAGGAACAGGAAAAGCTGGAAGCGACTCTGGCTCAGCGCCGACAGGCCTATAAAGAGAAGAATCAGCAGTTCAGCGATGTGAAAGCCCTGTGTGAAATGGAGGCGCGGATTGCCGGACTTGAGGCCGATCGCGCCCGTCTCCAGCCCGGCTCACCGTGCCCGCTCTGCGGTTCCGAACAGCATCCGGCTATCGCCGAGTATCAGGCGCTGGTTCCCGGCGTTAACCAGGCGCGTCGTGATGCGCTAGAGCGCGAAGTTAAACAACTAGCAGAGGCCGGGGCACAGGTTCGCGGCGAGCTGGATGCACTGCTTAAACAGCAGCAAAAAGAGATCGCTGAGAAAGCATCCCTTCTCCAACAGGAGCAAGCGCTCACATCACAATGGCAGGCGACGATCGCCGGATTAAATATCGACCTGAAGCCGAAGGATGATATTCCCGGCTGGCTGGATGCGCAGCAAGAGCATGAACAGCGGCTATATCAGCACCAACAACGCTTGAACTGGCAGGCCCAGCAGCAGGAGTGCCAGCAGCAGCTGCAACAGCTTCAGCAAGAACAAGAGCAGCGCAACGTCGCACTGGCGGCTGAGCTGAGCGCGTTTGCGCTGAGCTTACCCGCCCCGGACCAGGCCACGAACTGGTTAGCGCTGCGGGAAGAAGAGACCCGCAGCTGGCAAAACAAACAGAACGAAGCCACGGCTATTCAGGAGCAGCTCCAGCAGTTGACGCCGCTACTGGAAGCACTACCGGAAACCGAGCAACAAGCCGAGCCAGCGCCGCTGGAAGGCTGGCGTCAGGTGCATGACGACTGCCTGGCGCTTCAGAGCCAGTGGCAAACGCTGGGGCAGCAGGAAAATCAGCAACAAACTCAGCTAACGGAGACCGAAAAACAGTTCAGCGCCGCGCTGGCCGCCAGCCCGTTCGCCGACCAGCAGGTATTCCTTGCCGCACTGCTGGATGAAGAGACGCGCCTGCGCCTCGAACGGCTGAAGCAGACGCTGGAGAGCACGCTACAGCAGAATCAGGCGCTGGCGCTGCGGGCCCGTGAAACGCTGGATAGCCACAGTCAGCAACCGCCAGCAGAAACGGACATCAGCCAGCCGCTTGAGCAAGTACAGGAAAAACTCCAGCAACTGGCGTCGCGACTGCGCGAGAACAGTGCCCGTCAGGGCGAAATTCGCCAGCAACTGAAGCAGAATAGCGAAAACCAGCAGCGTCAGCAGTCGTTACACCAGCAGATGGAACGCGCGGCTCAGGAAGTGGAGGACTGGGCGTGGCTGAACTCGCTTATCGGCTCCAAAGAGGGCGATAAATTCCGTAAATTCGCCCAGGGGCTGACGCTGGATAATCTGGTGTGGCTGGCCAACCATCAACTCAACCGCCTGCATGGTCGCTATCTGTTGCAACGTAAAGCCAGTGAGGCGCTGGAGCTGGAAGTGGTCGATACCTGGCAGGCGGATGCGGTGCGCGACACACGGACCCTTTCCGGTGGCGAGAGCTTCCTCGTCAGCCTCGCTCTGGCGCTGGCGCTGTCCGACCTGGTGAGCCATAAAACGCGAATCGACTCGCTGTTTCTTGATGAGGGTTTCGGTACGCTGGATAGCGAAACCCTTGATACCGCGCTGGATGCGCTGGATGCACTTAACGCCAGCGGCAAGATTATTGGCGTGATAAGCCACGTCGAGGCAATGAAAGAGCGTATCCCCGTACAAATTAAAGTGAAAAAAATCAACGGGCTGGGTTATAGCCGCCTGGATAAAACCTTCGCCGTCGAGTAGTTCTCCCCCATCAATATCCTCACAAAAGGCCCCTCCCTTCGGGGAGAGGCCGCATTTTGCCGTTCGGCGCATTACATGCAAACATTTCATTCACGATTAATCTTGATGTTACACGAAACTGCATGATAAGTTACCTGTAATCCTCAATTATGACTGTTAATCATGCATTTCGTGCAAATTCGTGCATTAACAGTTTTGACTGACGGAAAGTGCCACAGGAAATGAAACCTTCAATAGCACTCCCTTTCACGCATCAATAAGGTCTTAAACATGAAAAGCTCTCTTATTTTGATCGCCGGCCCGGTACGCAGCGGCACCAATAATCGCCCGGAATTAATCGACGCTAACCTGAACAACATGGCGCAGGTTGCGCTAAGCGTTTACCAAAAAGGTCATATCCCCGTGGTTGGCGAATGGTTGGCTTTACCTGTTGCCAAAGCGGCAGGTTCAAAGGAAATTGGCGATCCGATTAGCGAGGAGTATCTCTATCCCGTCGCGCACCGTTTGATTAGCCGTTGTAACGCTATTTTGCGAATGCCGGGCCAATCCCGGGGGGCAGACCTGGATATTCAGGAAGGGAAAAAACTGGGGCTTACGATTTACTATGCTCTGGAAGAGATCCCAGATCTGTAAGCAACCAACATCCGTTGCGCAGCACCAACCGCGCAATGGGCTCATTATTTACAGCGGCCACAGCCAGGCCGCGCCTCGCACGCCGCTGGAATCACCATGCATCGCCTGGCGAATCGGCGTCTCACACTCGCCGCCGAAGACCCAGAGTTTCAGCAGATTCGGCAACGTTTGATACAATCGCTCGATATTGCTCATCCCCCCGCCCAGCACAATGACATCCGGGTCGAGAATATTCACCACGTGAGCCAACGACTTCGCCAGCCGCATTTCATAGCGGCTCAGCGCCAGTTCAGCCAGCGGATCCTGCTCATCGACGCGCAGCATAATCTCGCGGCCTTTCAGCGGATTACCGCTCAATCGTTGATAATCGGTCGCAAAGCCGGTGCCGGAAATAAAGGTTTCGATACAGCCCTGCTTGCCGCAGTAGCACGGCACTTGCGCGCGATAGCACAGTTCGTCTTCATCCATCCACGGCAGCGGATTGTGTCCCCACTCGCCCGCAGTACCGTTACCACCAATATGGGCACGCCCATTTAGCGCCACGCCGGAACCGCAGCCGGTACCGATAATCACCGCAAATACCGTTTGCGCCCCGGCCGCCGCGCCGTCTACTGCTTCCGATACCGCCAGACAGTTGGCATCATTTGCCAGACGCACTTCGCGATTCAGGCGCTGACTGAGATCTTTATCAAACGGCTGGCCGTTGAGCCAGGTCGAGTTGGCATTTTTGACCACGCCGGTATAGGGTGAAATCGAGCCGGGGATCCCCATACCGACCGTGCCGCGCTGCCCCGTAGCCTGTTCAGCCATCTCCACCAACAAGGCAATCGTCTCTATAGTCTGCCGATAGTCGTCCCTCGGCGTGGGCAAACGGTGGCGAAATAGTTGCTCACCCTGGTCACTCAGCGCGATGACTTCCGTTTTTGTTCCACCTAAATCAATCCCAATGCGCACTGTAAATTCCTCTCCCCGATTAACAATGCAAGCATAGCGACAATTCGCTATCATGCCCGCTGGATTTAACGACAAAGCCGTGGAAATTATCATGCTGTGGTTCAAAAATTTAATGGTTTATCGTCTCAGCCGCGACATTTCCTTGCGTGCCGAGGAGATGGAAAAACAGCTGGCCGAGCTGACATTTACCCCGTGTGGCAGCCAGGATATGGCCAAAACTGGTTGGGTTTCGCCGATGGGATCGCACAGCGATGCGCTGACGCATACGGCAAATGGCCAGATAGTTATCTGCGCACGTAAAGAAGAAAAGATCCTGCCGTCGCCGGTGATCAAACAGGCGCTGGAAGCGAAGATCTTTAAGCTGGAAGCCGAGCAGGGCCGCAAGCTAAAGAAAACCGAGAAAGACTCGCTGAAAGACGAAGTGCTGCACTCTCTGCTGCCGCGCGCTTTCAGCCGTTTCAGCCAGACCATGATGTGGATCGATACCGTCAACGGGTTGATCATGGTGGACTGCGCCAGCGCCAAAAAAGCGGAAGATACGCTGGCGCTGCTGCGTAAAACCCTAGGCTCGCTGCCGGTCGTCCCGCTGGCGCTGGAAAACCCGATCGAGCTGACGCTCACCGAGTGGGTTCGTTCCGGTACCGTGGCTCAGGGCTTCCAGTTGCTGGATGAAGCCGAGCTGAAAGCAATGCTGGAAGATGGTGGCGTGATCCGCGCGAAGAAACAGGATCTGGTCAGCGACGAAATTGCCGTGCACATTGAAGCCGGTAAAGTGGTTACCAAACTGGCGCTCGACTGGCAGCAGCGTATTCAGTTCCTGATGTGCGATGATGGTTCAATTAAACGCCTGAAGTTCTGTGATGAGTTGCGCGATCAGAATGAAGATATTGACCGGGAAGATTTCGCTCAACGCTTTGACGCGGACTTTATTCTGATGACCGGCGAACTGGCCGCGCTAATTCAGAATCTGGTGGAAGGATTAGGCGGCGAAGCGCAGCGTTAACCTCACTCATTCCTTCCTGCCTGAGCAGGAAGGATATTTGTCTTACAGATAGCGGCACAGATAGGAAGTTGGTTCAGCCACCTGCAAATTAAACTCGCTATTCCCCGGAACGTTGAATACTTCACCGGCAGCATACACTTTCCACTCGGTTTCACCCGGCAGAAGCACGTTCAGCGCGCCGCTAACCACGGTCATCTCTTCGGGCTGCCCGGTGCCAAAGGTATATTCCCCTTCCGCCATCACGCCCACGCTTGCACGACCAGTGCTGCTGCTGGTGAAGCCAATAGATTTTACTTTTCCGTCAAAGTATTCATTGCTTTGAAGCATAAACTCGCCCTTATGATCTTGTGTTGAAGGCACAATATAGGGGGCGCTCCTTGCCCCTGTCACGCAAAATTAACGCGTTGCATCAGGTTAGACTAATAGTTCTGCCGCCAGCCTTGATACCAGCACATTTGACAATAGAACCGGAATATCCAGCGCTTTTTGTAACACGTCACGATGCTGCTGGTGGTAGCACAGACAATCCAGCATCAGTACATCAGCCCCTTGCGCTATCAACTCCCTGGCCGCGGCCAGTAAATCATCTTTGCTACCGCTAACCGGATTGGAGATGGCATACAGTGGTGTATTTTCTAACACCCGCCATTTCTCCTGCTGTAGCGGCAAAATCTCTTCAACCGGAACAATCACCCCAACCTGGTGACCGTCAACAATGGATGCCACCAGCGGCGGGATGATCCTTTGCGGTTCGAGCAGGATCGCATTATTCGCCGCAAAGCCGCGAAAAGGATGGGTACTCATCAGTAAAATAAGATCGTAATTTTGTTTGTCGAGCATCGCGATAGCACTATGCAAATCCCGCTCTACCTTTTGCCGAGAAACCTGCGCAATTTGATTATCGCTCAGCAAGGTCAGTAACGTCTCTTCGCCGGATTCCACGGCATACTCCTGCATAACCTTTTCACGCGCCATTTTGCCAAGCAGGCTAATGTGGGTGATTTGATCTTCCCTGATATGCTCGGTTAAAAGCGGCAACATCTCCGCCACCGGTACTACCCCAATGGTCAAAATAGCCATCGATGCACTACTCATATCATGTACCTTTCTAGTACCGCTGTTTAAAAACAGGCTTCTATTAACAACATCTGCCCCATGGTGACTAAAAATCAACCGTCGAGAAGCGTAGCAGGTTAGCGCCGCTATAGAATGTAAAGATTCCAGAAGCGTTAAAAACGCTCCTGAAAATCCATAATTTAGGTAATCATTAGTACTGCTAATAGATTAAAAATGTGATAGATGCCCGGTAACGGGCCTTTTCAGAGCGAGTCCCGGACATTAATAGGGGAATTATGATTTGTCAGGATCTTCGTAGCGCTGTTTTGCATCTCGCGCTTCTTGTTCTGAGGGATGCTCGCTGATAAGCGAGTTGGGCGTGGGATGATCAGCGCGTAGTTCATACCATGTCACCGATTGACCTTCCGGCCCTTTTTCAACAGCAACGATACGCGCTTCTCTTGGATATGGAGGTTTGGTCGGCATAACGCTTCCTTTTTCTACTTTAAGAATTTTAAAGTATAGGCGCAGCCGATCCGTTTACCGTAAGCAAAATCTTAACTGCTGTAGGTCGCCCCGCAAACCGTCGCCATAATCTGCTCAACCACTTCATCCGGCGATACGGTCGCATCAATAATATGATGCGCGGCAGCACGATACAGCGCTTCTCTCTGCGCCAACACCTCACCCACTTCATCGCGGATGGGTTTCCCGGTCAGCGTCGGACGCTGCTCAGCTTTCGGATAGGCTTCCAGGCGGTCAATCAGTGCAGAAACCGAGGCTTCCAGATAAATCACGACGCCGTTCTCACGCATAAACTGACGGTTGTATTCACTAAGAATAATGCCGCCACCGGTGGCGATAATCGTCGCCGGCTTCGCGACTCTTTCCAGAGCCTGAGTTTCCAGTGCGCGAAAACGCTCCCAGCCTTCCTGCTGGACGATAGCCGCGACCGTGCGCTGCTCATGTTCCTGCAGCTCATGGTCCGTGTCAGCAAACTGGAAACTGCGAACTTGCGCCAGCGCGTGACCGATGGTTGTTTTACCGCAGCCGCGAGGCCCGACAAGAAAAATTAGCTGTGCCATTACCGAAGACCCCTTGGTTCCGCGTTTTGCGGATATAAAGAAAGCGAAAAGAGAAACAATGGTACCGCAAACTTACTCAATGACATCCGTAAAATAAACGTTACACACCATCTACAAACCCTTTCACCTTAGTATTTGAAAGGACTTTACATGTAAACTTATCATTGCATTTGGTGTTATGCCAGCTTTACTTTCCCGCAAAAGTTATTTTTTGTTCGCAGTCTGGCGTAAACAGTAACACATTTCTGCATAGCTTTACGCGGCAACATATTTACAACATGGTTCGTTCAGAGAGACTCTGACGCTCATTAATTAGTATGACTGAGGAATGTATTATGCAATCTGAAGAGCAACGCCTTATTGATGGACTGTTTTCCCGGCTGAAAGAGGCCGAGACCCGCAGCGCATCCCGCGATGCCAGCGCTGAAGAGCGGATTGCCCAGCACGTCAGCGAGCAGCCTTCCGCCCCCTACTATATGGCGCAAACTATCCTGATTCAGGAAGCGGCGATCAAACAGCTCAATGACCGCATTCAGGCGCTGGAAAGTCAGGTGACGCAGCTTCAGGCGGCGAAACCAAGCAGCGGCGGATTTCTCTCTGGACTGTTTGGTGGCGGCCAGTCTCGCGGCTCTGACCCGATTCCTGGCTCAGAGCAATACGGCCGACCGCAGGCTAACGCGCAGCCGCAGTACGCCCAGCAGGCGCAAAACTATGTTCCACAGGCGACGGCACGCAGCGGCGGGGGATTTATGGCAGGCGCGCTGCAAACGGCGGCAGGCGTTGCTGGCGGTGTTGTGCTCGGGAATATGCTGACGAATATGTTCAGCGGTTCGCACCCACAGGAGATCGTCAATATTATTGAAGACAAACCGCAGGCAGACCTTAGCCAGGCACAGGACACCAGCACGGCAGACGATACCTTCCGCCAGGATGATGGACAGTTCCTTGCCGATAACAGTGCTTATAATTCCGATTTCGACGCCGGTTTTGGCGACGATAGCGATTTCGGCAGCGACGACGATAGCTGGGTTTAATTCTGCTGTCGTTTGACCTCTAACAGCCATTTCTCCAGCGCGGCGGCAAACTGTTGTCGGTCGCGCTGGGATAAACTATCCGGGCCGCCGGTCTGTACGCCGCTGGCCCGCATCGTTTCCATAAAATCACGCATCGTCAGACGCTCGCGAATAGTTGCCTCGCTGTAACGCTCACCGCGCGGATTCAGCGCCGCGCCGCCCTTTTCCAGAACTTCAGCTGCCAGCGGGATATCCGCCGTAATAACCAGGTCTCCCGGCTCGCATAAGCGCACTATTTCGTTATCCGCTACGTCAAAACCCTGGGCCACGCGCAGGGTGCGGATGAAACGCGACGGTGGAACGCGCAGCGGCTGATTAGCTACCAGCGTCGTTGAGATTTGCGCGCGCTCGGCGGCACGGAACAAAATATCTTTAATCACATTCGGACACGCGTCCGCATCAACCCAAATAGCCATTGCGGCTCCTGTCGACGAAAAAGAGAAACCGTATTGTTACCTGCTTTTGCCTTTCGTGAAAGCGACAAGTTAACTACTCTCCGCCGTAAACGGCGAAGTCCCCGGAGGGCTATTTGATGATAAGCTAGAGAGCTAACGACAAAACAAAGGGGATTGGTGATGGAGAAGAAAATCGGCTTTATCGGTTGCGGCAATATGGGCAAGGCCATCCTGGGCGGCCTGATCGCCAGCGGACAGGTTCAGCCGGGGCAAATCTGGGTCTACACCCCGTCGCCGGACAAAGTCGCGGCCCTGCACGACCAGTACGGCATTAATGCAGCACAAAGCGCACAGGAAGTCGCCCAGGTGGCGGATATCGTTTTCGGCGCCGTAAAACCGGGAGTGATGGTCAAAGTGCTCAGCGACGTGGCCTCCAGCCTGAATAAAGACTCGCTGGTCGTTTCCATTGCCGCAGGCGTAACGCTCGACCAGCTGGCACGCGCGCTGGGCCATGACCGCAAAATAGTTCGCGCCATGCCCAATACGCCGTCTCTGGTCAATGCAGGCATGACCTCGGTCACTCCAAACGCGCTGGTCAGCCCCGAAGAAACAGCCGAAATCCTGACTATCTTCCGCTGTTTTGGCCAGGCAGAGCTGATCGCCGAGCAGATGATTCACCCGGTAGTTGGCGTCAGCGGCTCCGCCCCGGCCTACGTCTTTATGTTTATCGAAGCGATGGCCGATGCCGCGGTGCTCGGTGGAATGCCGCGTGCTCAGGCTTACAAATTTGCGGCACAGGCAGTGATGGGCTCCGCAAAAATGGTGCTCGAAAGCGGGGAGCACCCAGGTACGCTGAAGGATATGGTTTGCTCGCCTGGCGGCACCACAATTGAAGCCGTGCGCGTGCTGGAAGAGAAAGGTTTTCGCTCCGCCGTTATCGAAGCGATGGTCAAATGCATGGAAAAATCAGAGAAGCTGAGCCGCTCCTGATTTAAATGCCGAATAGCGGGTGAGGTTACCCCTCACCCGTTTGTTTCTTACACCTGTTTTTTCAGGCAGGCGCTCATAAATTTGCTGCGATCGTCCCCTTTCAGAGACTGCTGGGTCGCCTGAGCGTTGCACTCACGCATTTTTTGCTGCTGAGGCGTTAGCCCCTTGCCGTCTTGCGTGGTGGCATCTTTCTTCAGGCAGTTACTCATAAATGTCTTACGCTCATCCCCTTTCAACGACTTCGATGACGCCTCTTTATTACAGACGCTCATCTTCTGCTGCTGTGGGGTCAACTCTTTTTCCGCGGCACTCACCGCCGTCATAAATACCAGGCCAAAAAGTAGGGTCACAAGTAATGTTATTTTCATCGCACCATCCTTCTATGAGTGGATCTCTGTAAGTCTGGTCGCTGATGGAGAAAAAACCAGCCGGTAACGGAAATTCGCTACCGGCTGCGGGCTATTTCAGATTTAGTGCGGCTTTCATGGTGTAGAACAGATCAGTCTGATCGGTTAAACCGACCACGTTAGCGGCGTGCGGGCCATAGGCGGCGATACGCAGCTGGGTGCCAGTATGCTCCATCGATTCTTCTTCAGAGTTGCCATAGCTCATCACCATCACCGCACCATCTTTGGTGTTCAGCGCCTGCGTCAGGCCCGGAGCTTTGGTGTCTGCCGGAATAATCTGGCTGGAGTGTGCATGGTCGGCGGTAACGATGACCAGGGTATTGCCATCTTTTTTGGCGAATTCCAGCGCCTTCTGCACCGCTTCGTCCAGATCGACCGTTTCACCAATCTGACCGCACGGATTCGCCGCGTGGTCCTGTTTATCGATAGATGCGCCTTCCACCTGCAGGAAAAAGCCTTTTTCATTGCTGCTCAGCAGATCGATAGCTTTTTCCGTCATCTGCGCCAGCGTCGGCACCGAGGCATCACGTTTCGGGTTCGGAGTACAGGTCACCGCGGCTTTGTCGATATTGCCATGATAAGAGGCTTTCGGCCCCTCCCAGCGTACCGGCATATTGCCCTGAGAGAAGAGCCCCAACAGCGGCTTGTCCTGGTTCGCCTGGTTGATGGCGTTCAAAGAGCTGGCATCGGTGACAATCTGGTAGCCACGAGCGATTGCCTGATCGTGCAGCGTTTTACCCTGCCACTCGCCTGCCGTGGCGCTCTCAGCGAAGGTTTTCGCCCCGCCGCCCAGCGTCACGTCGGCGCGGGCATTCAGCAGTTGTTCGGTAATGGAACCTTTACCGCCCTTTTCCAGCGCGTTGCTGGCGCATTTTTCGCTGGTCACGCTTGGGCCATAGCATTTACGCGAAGTGACGTGCGCCACCAGCGCAGCCGGGGTCGCATCCTGTAGCTCCGCCGTTGAGACGTTACCGGTCGCTAAACCTGCTACTTTTGCCAACTCAAGGATGGTCTGATGATCTTTTTCATGGATATCGACGCCCAGCGCACCGTTGTAACTTTTCACACCCGTGGTCCAGGCCGTCGCGGAAGCGGCGGAGTCGGTAACATAATCCGGCTTGCCGGTTTTCTTATCCAGAGAATAATGGGTGTACTGGCCGGTCAGCGGCAGCGCGTCAATACCTTTAAAGAAACCGCCCGCCCCTTCAGCATAATTTCGCGCGGCGGTAATTTCAGAATCACCCATCCCGTCGCCAATCAGCAAAATAATATTTTTAGCCGGCTTGTTGATTAACGAAGCACGCAGCGCTTCGGTCTGATCACCGCTTAAACGACGCGCTCCGCCCGGCGTCGTGATATCGCCCTGAGCGGCACGATTTTCCAGAACCGGTGCGGGTATCGTTTCAGCATGAATAATCGGGGAGCCCAGCAGAGGTATCAGGGCAATAAACAGGGCGCTTAATTTCACTTTTATCGTCTCCATGTAAAAAATACTTTAAAAAACAAAACGAGGGAGACTTTATAAAAGCGATGTGACAGTAAAATGACAGCATCCATATCTTGTCACAGAGGCTAACTACGAGGATGCCGTAACAGCTTCTTTATATATTGCTGTAATAGCTGGGTGTCACGGTCATCGACCAGCGGACCAGGGCTTGCCTGCTCAATGGCCTGCTCAATATCGTTGATTAATGCCTGCTGGGCATCCTGCGCCATATGGCGCAACAGCGCGGTGACGACCACTTCCAGCGCCTCAACCTGGGCCGTTAACTCCTTTGCTTCCTCTTCCTTCTGCGCCAGTTTCACCAGTAGCTCAGCAATGAGATTCTTCACAATGCGTTATCCTTAATGTGAGGTCCGTAGGCTGCTATTTATGTCACACATCAGCCATCGGACACCAGTATTATTTTTAAAAATAACACCTCTTTCCATCTCATATTAAGCGAAACGTTTTGCTCATTGCTTATTCAGACCATGGAATATACTCAATAGCAACTAATAAGCCTCATAACCAAATTCATCAACATAAGAATAAAATGGAATATTGCTATTCCATCGATAACTATAACGTATCACCATAATATATCTGGTAGGCCAGATTAACGCTGTCCGGCGCGTCTTTACCTGCCAATCGGGCGATCAGTATTTCGCTTGCTGTTTTACCGATGTCATAACGTGGGGTAATGACGCTGGCTATTTTCTGTAAACGTGCGCGACCAATTTCTAGTCCATGAAAACCGGCTATGGCTATCTCTTTTGGTACCGCTTTGCCCTGTGACTGACATTCCAGTAATACCCCCACCGCCAGATCGTCATTGGTACAAAAAATGGCGTCGATATCCGGGCGCGACTGCTGCGTTTGCAGGAACATCTGCCGGCCAAGGGCGACCGAGGAGATGGTGCGCGGAGCCATGTGATACGCCTTCAGGCCATGAACCTCCAGCGCCAGCTCGGTGCCGCGAAAACGACTGAGGTCGCGAGGGTCGTCCATTGAACCAAAAAAGGCAATTGACCGTTTGCCGCTTTCGAGAAAGGCGTTAGTCATATCCCACGCCGCCTTTTCGTTATCGAACCCCACCTGAATATCAAGCTGCTGGCCGCTGAAGTCCATCAGTTCCGCAACTGGAATACCGCTGGCGCGTACATACTGAATCATGCGATCGCTATGCTGCTTGCCGGTCAGGATCAGGCCATCAATATTATAGGAGAGCAAATTGAGCACTTCGCGCTCTTCGCGCTGCGGGTCATATTCGTAGTTGGCGATCAGGGTCTGGTACTGGTGCGCGGAGGTTACCGATTCAATACCGGCCAACACATCGGCGAAAATCTGATTGCGAAAAGAGGGGATCAGCACGCCTATCGTTTTGCTGCGCGCATTGAGCAGAATTTCCGGTGCCCGATTAGGGATATAGTTGTTCTCTTCCATGACCTTTGAAATCAGCTCACGGCTGCGCTGGGAAACCTGGCTGGGGTCGCGTAAATAACGGCTCACCGTCATCTTATTCAGCCCTGCCAGGTTGGCGATATCCTGTAATGTCATCCGGTTGTTTTTCATCGGGTTCTCTGCAACAAACGACTTATGTACTCGCAGAGAACCTTACCACAGCAGCTACGGTTTATGTTAACCCGCGACCTTTTTTGCCGTGACCGATGACGAGGAAGGTTCGTTATTGGCACGCACGTTGTACATCAGCACCACCGAAGCCAACAGCGCGATCGCCATAAAGGTGTAAGAAACACCTGGCCCGCCCGTAATCCCATTCAAATAACCGACCAGCCACGCGCCGAGGAAAGCACCGAGCGCGCCGAAGCTGTTAATCAAGCCCATCGACACGCCGGAGACGTTACGCGGCAGCAGTTCCGGGATCAGCGCGAAGAAAGGACCGTAAGGCGCATACATACAGGCAGCAGCGATCACCAGCAGCGCATAGGAGAACCAGAACGCCTGGTCACCCACCATCCAGGAACCAAAGAAGGCGATAGCGGCAATCAGCAACAACGGCCAAATAAACAGCTTACGATTCTGGAACTTATCTGACAACCAGGAGACCGTCAGCATCAGACAGATCGCCGCCAGATACGGCACCGCCGCCAGCCAACCTACCGCCACAATATCCATCTGCGCGGCGTTTTTCAGAATCGACGGCATCCACATCATGAAACCGTATACGCCAATGCTCCACAACGCATGCACGGCGCACAGCATAATCACATTGCGCGAACGCAGCGCTTCACCATAGTTACGTACCGGCTTGATATTGCTCTGTTCGCTATCCATCGCCTTCTGCAGGGTCTCTTTTTCCTGCTCATTCAGCCAGGAGACCTCAGAGGGTTTATCGCGGACCAAGATCCACCAGCATATTGCCCACAACACCGCAGGAATACCTTCGATGATGAACATTTCACGCCAGCCCCAGGACTGAATCAGGTAGCCGGATACGATAGACATCCACAGCACGGTCACCGGGTTTCCGAGGATCAAGAAGGTATTGGCGCGCGAACGCTCGGTTTTGGTAAACCAGTTGCTGATGTAAATCAGCATCGCGGGCATCACCGCCGCCTCGACCACGCCAAGAGTAAAGCGAATCGCCATCAGCATCGGAATATTACTGACAAACCCGGTCGCAGCCGCGCAGAAGCCCCATAAAATAAGGCTAAAGAAAATCATTTTGCGCACGCTGCGTTTTACCGCATATATCGCACCGGGTACCTGGAAAAAGAAATAGCCGAGAAAAAAGAGTGCGCCAATCAGCGACGCGGTGCCTTTAGTAATGCCTAAATCACTTTCAATTCCCGCCGCAGCGGCAAAGCCATAATTCGCGCGGTCAAGGTACGCCAGACTATAGGTAATAAAAATAATCGGCATTAAATACCACCAGCGACGCGCTGGTAATTTCGCGAGCATTTGCATAAGCAATCCTCAGATAATGAATATCATCCACGAGTTTAATTATCTTTTCAGGCTCATGCTGTAAGTCTGCGCCTGAAAGTGACAAAACCTTATATACCCTAAATAATTCGAGTTGCAGGAAGGCGGCGACGCAGGGAGTCCCCAGGAGCTTACTCCAGTAAGTGACTGGGGTGAGCGAGGAAAGCCAACGCACTTGCAACTTGAAGTATGACGGGTATTTAAACGGCAGCAAGCATCCCGCCATCCACAAACAACAAATGGCCGTTAACGAAGTTTGCTGCTGGCGAAGCCAGATACACCGCCGCGCCAATCAACTCTTCCGGTTTTCCCCAGCGCGCCGCCGGAGTACGCTGATACAGCCACGCGGAAAACGCCTCGTCATTCACCAGCGCGGTCGTCATCTCGGTGGCAAAATATCCCGGCGCTATGCCATTAACCTGGATATTATATTCCGCTAATTCAACGCACATTCCGCGGGTCAGCATTTTAACCGCCCCTTTTGATGCCGCATATGGGGTAATTGTTTTGCGCCCCAGTTCACTCTGCATCGAACAAATATTAATTATTTTTCCCGCGCGACGGTTCATCATATATTTAGCGACCTGCTGCGAAACGAGAAAAACGCCCTTCTGGTTAACCTCAATAACCTTATCCCACTCTTCCTCTGGAAACTCGGTAAAGGGGAAACGACGCTGGATCCCGGCGTTATTAATTAAAATATCAATTGCACCGAATTCCTCTTCGATACGGGCAATTGCCTGCTCAACCTCCGCCGCCTGAGTCACGTCAAACGCATAACCTACTGCGCGGTAGCCCTGAGCCACCAACGCCTGCGCCGCCTGGTCTGCCCGTTCCTGAGTACGGTCGTTAATGATTATCTCTGCGCCATACTCTGCAAGGCCACCGGCCAGTAGATTGCCAATCCCCTGAGCAGAACCGGTAATGAGCGCACGTTTCCCTGATAAATCGAATAAATTTCTCATAAAACCTCTTTTCCCATAACTGTTACGCGTAACTGTATACGCGTAACAGTTACAAATAGAAGGGGGTAAGAGGTGAAAATGATCGTTTTGTGATCGGTGATGCATTTACAGATGAGGAAGATCAAAAACCGGCATTGATGGAGTGACGTCAATACCGGTCGAAGAGAAAGAAAGGGGTCAGGCGGCGGTACGGCGACTACGACGCAGCATGATAGCCAGCTGCCAGATATTGATCAGCACAATAATCGCCGTAGCGATAAATACCCAACGGAAACCTGCCATCGCCGATACCGATGCGCCAATCAGCGGACCGACAACGTTACCAAGATACATAAACGACTGGTTATAACCAAAAATACGCCCAGTGACGCTATCGCTACAGTACTTCAGCAACAGAGTTTGTACCGCTGGCAGCATCGCGCCATCGGCAAAACCGAGCAGAAAGCGCAGCACGCCAAGCTGGAATGGGGTCGTGACGAATGACATGGCAAAGAACATGACGACTGCGCAGCACAGCGTTGCCAGCAGGATCCGCGAGGTGCCAATCCGGTCGCCAAGTTTGCCCAACTTCGGGGCGGAAATAAGCGCGGAGACGCCCGGTACGGCGGCGATCATCCCGGCAAGGAAGGCGATGTTATTGCTGTCCGGTGCCATCGACTTGATAAACAGGGCAAGAATCGGGCCGATTGAGCCATTGCACAGCTGAATCACCAGGGTAGTGAAGAACAAGCTAATCACCAGCCCCGGATAGGGCAGCGAGGCAAACACCGCTTTACCGCTGAGCCTCTGTGCTTTGCTCACCGGCGGACGAGCACCCTCTTTAATCAGGAACAACGTGACCAGGAAGCTCACCGTCAGCAGCGCGGCGGTGATGATAAATACCGCCCGCAGACCTACGTGGTCAGCAAGAAACCCACCGAGCAGCGGCCCACCGATAACCCCGCTGATTTGCGCCGTCGAAAGCGTACTCAGCGCCCAACCGCTGCGCTCGCGCGGTACCTGAGAAGCGACCAGCGCCATGGCGTTGGGAATATAACCAGAAGTCAGCCCCATCACCGCGCGCAGGATAAACAGCTGCCAGACGTTAGTGGCAAACGCCTGTAATAAAATAGCGATGGCCATACCGAGCGAGGCGCGCAGCAGCATCAGCTTGCGCCCTTTGCGGTCAGCAAGGCTCCCCCACATTGGCGAAACAATCGCCGACACCAGGAAAGTTACGCTGAAGGTCAAACCAGACCACATGGATAAGGCTTCGTGCGAGGTGACGCCAAGCTGGGACACGTACAGCGGTAAAAAGGGGAGAATTTGGCTGATAGCCAGTCCGGTAAAAAAACAGCCAAACCAGACGGAGATGAGATTAACCTTCCAGGATTCCATAACTACGCGTATTCATTAATTTTTTGGAAATTATTAACTAGCTTAGCAATTTCCCTCCTGCGAGGTAGTACCAGAGGTGCGCTGGCGCTGAGTTTGGTGTTTTATCTCACGTGAAAATGCTATAGCAAACAATAAAACAGTGAACCGCCTGACCGTCAGCAAGTTATTCTGGTAACCGGTTCTGAACACAACGACGGCATTTTCTGTTCAACCCGTAAACGCAGCCATTCGAACAGCTTTTAACCCCCAACTTTGCGGGTGAAAGATTCTGGCAGCCACACTGTCATTTCACATGCTATGTTATGCGCTTTGATGTAATCAGGATGGAAGTTGAAATGGCTAAGATGAGGGTTGGGATCGTTTTTGGCGGTAAATCGGCAGAGCATGAAGTGTCGTTACAGTCAGCGAAAAATATCGTGGAAGCGATTGATAAAACGCGCTTCGACGTGGTTCTGTTAGGGATTGATAAGCAGGGAATTTGGCATATCAACGATGCCAGCAACTATCTGCTCAATCCGCAAGATCCTGCCCACATTGCCCTGCGTCCATCCGATATTACGCTGGCACAAATCCCGGGCCGTGATGCCCAGCAGCTGATTAACGCCGATAGCGGTCAGCCGCTGGCGGCCATCGATGTGATCTTCCCGATTGTCCACGGTACCCTCGGGGAAGATGGCTCCCTGCAAGGCATGCTGCGGATGGCGAATTTGCCTTTCGTCGGGTCCGACGTCCTCGGCTCCGCTGCCTGCATGGATAAAGACGTCACCAAACGCTTGTTGCGCGATGCCGGGCTGTCGATAGCGCCTTTTGTCACGCTGACTCGCGCCAACCGCAATCAGGTGAGCTTTGCCGATGTACAGGCGAAACTGGGCCTGCCGCTGTTCGTCAAACCGGCGAACCAGGGCTCCTCAGTAGGCGTCAGCAAAGTGAACAGCGAAGAGCAGTATCAACAGGCTGTCGCGCTGGCCTTTGAATTTGACCATAAAGTCGTGGTGGAACAGGGAATTAAAGGGCGCGAAATAGAGTGCGCGGTACTGGGCAACGATCACCCGCAGGCCAGCACCTGCGGCGAAATCGTCCTCAATAGCGAATTCTACGCCTACGACACCAAGTACATTGACGATCAGGGTGCGAAGGTGGTGGTTCCGGCGGCTATCGACAGCGACGTGAACGATAAAATTCGCGAGATCGCGGTTCGTGCTTACCAGACGCTGGGATGTAGCGGCATGGCGCGTGTTGATGTTTTCCTGACCGCCGATAACGACGTGGTGATTAACGAAATCAACACTCTGCCGGGCTTCACCAATATCAGTATGTATCCGAAACTGTGGCAGGCCAGCGGTCTGGACTACACCAGCCTGATTAGCCGCTTGATTGAGCTGGCGCTGGAACGTCATGCCGCCGATCGCGCGCTGAAAACCTCGATGAATTAATCGCGGTTAGCTACGGATTCACTGCCATCTGCGGGCCGGTAGCCCGGACAGATGCGCGGCATCGCCTCCGGGAAATCACATCCAACGCTGCTTCTGATTATCCCCCCGGGGGCGGCGCAAAGCGCCTGCCCGGGCTACAGATTCACCGCCATCTGCGGGCCGGTAGCCCGGACAGGTGCGCAGCACCGCCTCCGGGAAATCACATCCAACGCTGCTTCTGATTATCTCCCCGGGGGGGGCGCAAAGCGCCTGCCCGGGCTACAGATTCACCGCCATCTGCGGGCCGGTAGCCCGGACAGATGCGCAGCATCGCCTCCGGGAAATCACATCTAACGCTGCTCACGCTTCCTCGACCGGGCGGCGACGGATAATAAACCCGGCAATCCAGAAGCTAATCACCCACGTCACCAGCCCAACGGCGTATGAACGCCAGCCCTCGGTTTCAAAACCCAGCAGCCCAACCACGCCATTCATAATAAAAATTAACCCCAGCGCAACCGCGTAATAGTGCCAGTCGCGGCGAATTTTTTCAGTGAGCTTCATGACGACTCCGACAACAAAAAAAGCATCTTCGCATAGCCGCCATCGCCGGTCTGTAGCCGAGTTGAGAATTGTCGCACATTGCGATATCGGTCTAAATTTCACAAATTCGTAGCAAACTCGCAAACCGGTGAAATCAGGAACATTCCTGGACGGAAATTACCAGCAATCTGATACTGAAATCCGATCCTCATTGCCAGAATAGCCTTCATGTAAGTACGGAGGTAGATATGGCAGAGTTCACCTTTGCAAAGACCACCAACGGTAGCAAAAAGAGGAGGTCTATCACCAGCAGCAACATCGCTTACGCCCTGTTTGTGCTGTTTTGCTTCTGGGCTGGCGCGCAGATGCTGAGCATGCTGATACACACTCCCGGCGTTTTTGAGCATTTAATTCAAATGCAGGACAGCAGCCGCCCCAGGGTCGAAATAGGCCTGGTGGT
Source organism: Klebsiella huaxiensis (assembly GCF_003261575.2). Classification (GTDB taxonomy): domain Bacteria; phylum Pseudomonadota; class Gammaproteobacteria; order Enterobacterales; family Enterobacteriaceae; genus Klebsiella; species Klebsiella huaxiensis. Next base: position 4,705,564 of record NZ_CP036175.1, read on the forward strand.
CGGAACCCTGTTTGGCCTGGTCCCTTTTCTATTGGGCTGTATATTGATTGGAATATTGGGGATAGCTTCTCGCTGGCGCAGTCAGCACTAGCGGCGCGCCATACAGCTGGCCCGTCGATCATCAACCCGTTTGGCAAACCAGGCGGTAGTCAGATTACGGGTGATTTTCGGACTCTCAAGCTGGATCCCTGGCAATACTTCTCGCGGCAGCGCTTTACCAGCTTTCTTATCGGCAATACGAAACACCTTCTTGTAGAGATCGCTCTCCTCAAACGCCAGCGTATCGCCCTTCTTCAGTTGACGATGGATATCGTCATCGCTCATCGCCAACTGGGAGGATAAACGGCGAACCGCAAGCTCGGTGGTTCCGGCTTCGTCGCTATCGTAGCGAATCAAATCGCCATCCAGCGCCAGCTTCACGCCCGTCGCCTTAGCCACAGCATTCTGGAAAGCGGCGTTACGACTGGCGTACCATCCGGCGTTAAAATCGGCAAAACGATACAGCGGCACACTATAGTTTGCTGGATAGTTCAGCAGATGATAGGTGCCAAACCACAGGCCGCCGCGCAGGCTGAACACTTCCTGACGCACGGTGCCGTCCATTTTCCATGGATAGCCGTCGGTATGCTGCTGGGCGAAGGCAATACTGACCTGCATCGGACCGCCGGTATGCACCGGATTCAGCGAGCCAAACAGCTTTTGCCCCATTGGCACCATGCCGATAAAATCATCGAAAATCGCGCTCAGCTGCTTTTCTGTTTTCACGTTATCCAGGCGTTCACTATAGCTTTTGCCGTTAGGCGAATTAATTTTCAACGCAGTGTGGACCAGGAAAACCGGGATGTGCATTTTCTCCGCCCGACGGTCTATCTCCTGCCAGGCAATTTTGCTCAGCCCAGGCACCGCAGGATCCGCCTGATAGTTAGACTCCTGCTGCGCCACCGCCAGCACCGAACAGACGTTCTCCTCAGTCGGCGCCAGCCTCTGGCTTTCAAAGGTTTTTGCAATAGCCTGTGCCCAGGCTTCACGGTCTTTGACGCTGGCGGGCATTTTCTGCCGCACTACCGCCGCAACATCAATCGGTTTTTCACCCTCTTTCAGCACCGGTTCCGGTTTGCTGGAACAGGCGCTAAGGACAATCCCGGCCAGCAGCGTCAGGGAGAGCGAAACAAAACGGGATGATGCTACAGCCATATTTCTTCCTTGCGATCGTTAACTTAGCGTTTGGGTAACTTCCAACAGCTCTTTGCCATCCAGTTCGCGCTCAAAGCTGCGCAAACGTTTGTAGATGGACATCAGCTCCACCAGAGTCGTCCAGGAGCTAATCAGGTACTGGAATGAACCGCGAACCTGGCTGAAGACGTTGGTTATCTGCGTCATCAGGCCCAGCGTAATCGTACCGGCAACAATCGACGGAAACAGCAGGAACAAACCGAAAACGTTATCCACTTGCAGATAAAGAATACGAGCGATATTGAAATACATATAGTGGAAATAGAGACGGAAATAGTTGCGGCGTACGGCGCTGAACAGCTCACGAACGGTCGGCGGCGTCGCGCGGTTGGCATCATCCTCGCCATAGACCAGTTCTTTACGGTAGGCCGCTTCAACGCGCTGGTTTTTAAACTCCAGCCCCGGCAGCTTAATCCCCACCACCGCCAGCAAGCCGGTGCCCATTAACGACCACACAATCGCAGCAATCACCAGGCCGTACGGCAGATGACCGACAATCGGCAGATCCGGTACGTGCGCGGAGAGCGTCACCAGCACCGGCAGGAAGGCGATAAGCGTCATCACCGCGTTAAGGAAGCTGACCCCCATGCTTTCCAGCGTTGAAGCAAAGCGCATAGTGTCTTCCTGCACACGCTGCGCGGCGCCTTCGATATGACGCAAATGCTGCCAGTGCGCCATATAGTGCTCGTTCATGGCGGTACGCCAGCGGAAGACGTAGTGGCTGACGAAGAAATTGTTCATCACGCCGATCAGCACCGCGATAATGGCGATGCCGAGGAAAACGCCAATTTCCTGATAAAACTGGTTAATACTGACTTTATGCGGCGTCGCCAGCGCGGTCTGAATCAGATCGTAAAACGGCGCGTACCAGGCGTTAATTGCGACCCCCACTTCCACCAGAAACCAGGTGACGAAAATAATCAGCGAGGTACCGAGAATCGACCAGTACTGCCAGCGGTGCGGGCTGTAAATAAACCAGAACACGGCGAACACGCCGACGCATAAAGCGTAGAAGGCGTAGAACACCAGATAATTAAGCGACCAGAAGCGCGCCGCGCTAATCGCAACATCTTGCGATGCGCCAGTGATTCGCAGCAGCCAGTCGCCGCCGCCCGCCTGCCAAAAGATCACTGCCAGCAGCGACCAGATAAAGGCAGAAATAAAAAACGGCCCCGGTTTGGGGAAAAAAGATTTAAACATCATGCTCTCCTGCTAACTTCTTATCGTTTTATTATGCTGTGTACCACGAAAACGCCCGCCGCAAAGGTGTCGCAGCGGAGCAAAGTGGGCGGGTTATGAGACCGAATGTCAGCGGCTTAGTTCGCCTGCCATTCGCGAAGAATTGTTTCTGTGAGTTTCACATGTAAAGGATTGCCAGGTACCGTCAAGGTACGCCACACCTCGTTGTAGTGGGCAATCAGCGTGGTGGCCTGCGCCGCCGGGCGGTTGGCGGTGGTGTGAGCATCTTCGGCGACGGTAATGGCATAGCCGCGGCTGGCACCGTTTTTGATGGTGGTATCGACGCAATAATCTGTGGCGCAGCCGCAAATCACAAACTGCTTGATATCATGCTCGTGCAGCACCTCTTCCAGCCGGGTGTGGTAAAAGGCATCGCAAGCGGTCTTGGTGACGTACAGCGCGCCAGCGGGTTGCTCTAGTTCAGGTAGCAAATCAAAGCCTTCGCTTCCCTCTTCCAGTCCGCCCTCTTCACTGTGCTGAATGAAGATAACGGTATCCGCCGCCCGCACCAGGCGGTTTATCTGCGCGACGCAGCGTTCGCGCTCAATACGCGGCGTTGCGAAAACGCCGTTTTGCATATCCACTACCATTACCACCCGTTGAGCCGCCATTATCACTCTCGCCACCAATCATTAGCCAAACGGTAATCATACGCGCCCGCAGGTGAAAGCGGCTATCCGAAAGCATAAAAAAGGATTTTTTACGCCACGTTACGTTTTTCCGCACAGATTCGTGTTATTCCCGCTTTGCTCGGCGTCGCTTCGTAGTATAAATACGCTCTATATTTTTCTTCACAATGATGGATGCCCCCGTTGAAACGTAGTCTGCTCATTTTTGCTGCGCTGTGCGCGGCGTCGTGGACATCGGTCCAGGCCGCACAACCGAGCGTCGACCCGGAATTCGCCTCTGATGTTGTCGACCGTTACGCTAATCATATCTTCTACGGCAGCGGCGCGACCGGTATGGCGATGGTGGTCATTGACGGTAATCAGCGCGTGTTTCGCAGCTTCGGCGTGACGCGTCCCGGCAGTAATGAGCATCCGCAGCTCGATTCGGTGATTCGTATCGCGTCGCTGAGTAAGCTGATGACCAGCGAGATGCTGGTGAAGCTGCTCGACCAGGGAGTGGTGAAGCTCAACGATCCGCTGAGCAAATACGCCCCGCCGGGCGCTCGAGTTCCCACTTATCAAGGGAAGCCTATCACGCTGGTGAATCTGGCGACGCACACCAGCGCTCTGCCGCGTGAACAGCCCGGCGGCGCGGCGCATCGTCCGGTATTCGTCTGGCCGACGCGTCAGCAGCGCTGGAACTGGATCACAACTGCCTCGCTGAAAGTCGCTCCTGGTTCGCAGGCCGCCTACTCAAACCTGGCTTTTGACTTACTGGCCGATGCGCTATCTACCGCCTCTGGCAAGCCTTATCCGCAACTGTTTGAAGAGCAAATCACCCGTCCGCTGGGGATGAAAGACACCACCTTTACCCCCTCGCCGGACCAGTGTCAGCGGCTGATGATCCCTGAGAAAGGGGCCAGCCCGTGCAACAACACCCTGGCCGCTATCGGCAGCGGCGGCGTCTACTCTACGCCTGGCGACATGATGCGCTGGATGCAGCAGTTCCTCTCTTCTGACTTCCACACTCGTGGTCAGCAGGCGGATCGTATGCAAACACTGATCTATCAGCGCAGCCAGTTAACGAAGGTGATCGGCATGGACGTGCCGGGGAAAGCCGATGCGCTGGGTCTCGGCTGGGTTTATATGAAGCCGAAAAACGGCCAGCCGGGGATTATCCAGAAGACTGGTGGCGGCGGCGGTTTTATCACCTATATGGCGATGAATCCGCAGGCTAATGTTGGCGCGTTTGTGGTGGTCACCCGCTCGCCGCTGACGCGCTTTAACAATATGAGCGACGGCATCAACGATCTGGTCAGCGAATTAAGCGGCGTCCGCCCCACCATTGAGACGGCCAGCCAATAACCTTTAGGGGGTGTTTTGCCTGCAATTCATCAGGATCGTTTTGGCAAAACATCCCGTCGCCAATTCAGGTAGACTATCTTTTTTCATTTCACAAAATCAGGCAAACCATGACAGATTTAATCACTCGCCCACGCCGCCTGCGCAAGTCCGCTTCGCTACGTGCCATGTTTGAAGAGACAACACTGAGTTTGAACGACCTGGTGTTGCCGATCTTTGTTGAAGAAGAAATCGACGATTACAAAGCCATCGAGGCCATGCCCGGCGTGATGCGCATACCGGAAAAACATCTGGCGCGCGAGATTGAGCGTATTGCCAACGCCGGTATCCGTTCAGTGATGACCTTCGGGATTTCCCACCACACCGACGCCACCGGCAGCGATGCCTGGAACGAAAATGGCCTGGTGGCGCGCATGTCCCGCATCTGCAAACAAGCGGTACCGGAGATGATCGTGATGTCCGACACCTGCTTCTGCGAGTACACCTCGCACGGCCACTGCGGCGTACTGTGCGATCACGGCGTCGATAACGATTTGACCCTTGTGAACCTCGGTAAGCAGGCGGTGGTTGCCGCTGCCGCAGGCGCTGATTTTATCGCCCCTTCCGCCGCGATGGACGGTCAGGTGCAGGCAATTCGCCAGGCGCTGGACGCCGCCGGATTCACCAATACGGCGATTATGTCCTACTCCACCAAGTTCGCCTCATCATTCTACGGCCCATTCCGTGAAGCCGCGGGTACCGCGCTAAAAGGCGACCGTAAAACCTATCAGATGAGCCCGATGAACCGCCGCGAAGCGATTCGCGAGTCGCTGCTTGACGAAGCCCAGGGTGCCGACTGCCTGATGGTCAAACCGGCCGGTCCATACCTCGATATCCTGCGCGACCTGCGCGAGCGCACCAACCTGCCATTGGGTGCTTATCAGGTAAGCGGCGAATACGCGATGATTAAATTCGCTGCCCAGGCCGGTGCTATCGACGAAGAGAAAGTGGTACTGGAAAGCCTCGGCTCCATCAAACGCGCCGGTGCGGATCTGATCTTCAGCTACTTCGCCCTCGATCTGGCCGAAAAGAAAATCCTGCGTTAATTCAGGTCCCCGGGCTACGGGCTCACAGCTATCTGTGGGTTAGTAGCCCGGACAGGCGCAACGCGCCGCCTCCGGGAAAGTCACCTTAACGACGCTCGCCGCATAATAATTCCTTCACCTCCCCACCCCAATCAACAGGATACAAACTACAACTTACATCGCGATGAAAGGTTGAATATGGCCAATCCCGAACCTGCCTTACCCACCCATGCTTAACCGGATTGATATAAATGTAATCGACATGGCTACGATAGTCCTCTTGGTTACGAATGGCGTGTTCCCAATACCTTGGTTGCCAAACGTTTTGCGCGCCTGTTAAACCCGAAAAATGCTTTTTAATTGATCGCCAGCGCGATGGAAAATCGCTGTCGTTGCCAGGTAAGGTCCAGACGCAATGAAGGTGTTCGGGGAGCACAACCCAGGCATCAATATGAAAAGGTTTCTGTTTGTGGACTATTGCCACTGCCTGGCGTAATGCATCAATACGCTGAACCAGAAACCGACTATCTCTGTCGCGTAAATTGACGGTGAAAAACCAAGTCCCTCCATTAATGTAATGACGACGATAATCGACCATCGGATGCCCCCTGCCAAAGATTTTTTGCCTGTTCCACCAGGTTAAAAGAGGGCGAGGTTAGAAGGCAATGAACTGGACATTAATCTGGAAAAGCGCTCGCAACTTTTTCACATATAGCCTTCCCGGAGGCGTCGCTGCGCGCCTGTCCGGGCTACCTGTTCCTGCCCCCGCAACTCGCCCCCCAAATATTCACTCAACTGTAATCTGAGCGACATCTGCGCCTTCTACTGTCTGGGCAGGACGGAGGAGGTGCCACCATGTTTAGTCTCGACAATGTACTCGATGACCTGTGGCCTCAGGCAAAGCCAGCTCCCTGGCAGAAAAAGGTGCTGAAAAAGCTCCTGCATGAGGAAGAATTTCAACAGTTTGCAGCACGTCATCATCACCTGAAAGGACTGGATACGGTCGAACAGGTGCTCGAACATCTCAATATCCGCTGCGCTATCCCGGCGCACGATCTCGAACAGATCCCCGAACATGGCCCGCTGGTCATTATCGCCAACCACCCTACTGGTACGCTTGACGGTCTGGCGCTACTCTACGCGGTTTCCCGCGTGCGCCGCGATGTCAAAGTGGTCACCAACCGTATGCTCACCCACCTTGAGCCGCTGAGCTCGCTGTTTATTCCGGTCGATAACATTAATGGCCGCACCGCCAAAGCAGCCCTACAGCAGATGGATCAGCAGTTGCAAAACGGCGGCGTGCTGATTTTCTTCCCGGCGGGCGAGGTGTCACGCCTGACCCGCCGCGGGATCCGCGATAAAAAATGGCACTCTGGATTTATTAAACTAGCGGCCAAATACCGCGCCCCGCTGCTTCCGGCGTGGATCCGCGCGCACAACAGCGCGCTGTTCTATGCCAGCACGCTGGTGTCGGATAACCTTCCGCTGCTCCTGCTGATGCAGCAAATGTTCCGCCGCCGCAACAGCAGCCTGCCGGTGAATATTGGCCAACAGATAGCCTGGTCAACCTGGTTCGATCCGCAAAGCTCTTCTCGTGAGCTGACCGAGCGCTGCTACCATCACCTGGAACAGCTAGGAAAAGGACTTCCGGGCGTGTTCAAAACCGAAAGCGCTATTGCCCGTCCCGAAGACCGCGCCCTGCTCAAGCGCGAGCTCAGCAAAGCAGAAACGCTGGGGCGTACGGCAGATGGTAAAGTGATTTATCTCTGGCAGCGCCACGGTCAGGAAGATGCCCCGGTACTGCGCGAACTGGGTCGTCTGCGGGAAATTGCCTTTCGCGCGGTAGGCGAAGGCAGCGGCAAGCGTCGCGACGTTGATGGCTATGATGACGACTATCTGCATCTGATTTTGTGGGATGAAGAAGACCTCGAGATCGTCGGCGCTTACCGTTTTATGCCGACGGCAATACAGCTGGAAAAACGCGGCCTGGAAGGGATTTATAGCTATAGCCTGTTCCATTACGACAAACGCATGGACGATATTCTTCAGCACGGCATTGAGCTGGGGCGTAGTTTCATCCAGCCGCGCTACTGGGGCCGTCGCGGTCTGGACTATTTGTGGTCCGGCATCGGCGCGTATCTGGCACGCTATCCGCACTATCGCTATCTGTTCGGTCCGGTGTCGATTTCTGGCGGCCTGCCGCCCGCCGCGCGGGATCTGCTGGTGGCGTTCTATCGCCTGTGGTTTCCGGCAACTCATCCGCTGGCGGAGTCTCGTCGCCCCTACCCCGCCTCACTGCCCGATGTGCTGGCGCAGTTTGGCGGCGAGGATTACAACGACGATCTGGCCCGGCTAAAGTCCCTGCTCGGCAATCTCGGCTGCGCGATCCCGCCGCTGTATAAGCAGTACTCGGAAGTCTGTGAACCGGGCGGCGTACAGTTTATCGATTTCGGCAGCGACCCGGATTTCAACAACTGCGTCGATGGTCTGGTGCTGGTGGATTTGACTTATCTGAAGACGAACCGCTATCAGCGCTATATTGGCGTGCATCTGGACGCACAAAAGTCGGCATAAAAACCTTTTCCTGGCGGCGGCGCGCAGCGCCTGTCCGGGCTACGGGTTTACAGCTTTCTGCGGGCCGGTAGCCCGGACAGATGCGCAGCATCGCCTCCGGGAAGCCGCTCGCAATGCAGCTTCCGATGTTCTCTACGGCTCGCGGCTGATGCCTTAGCCAGGCTACAGGAATTACCCCGCCCGGTAATACGGCTTATCCCCGAGGATCGTTGCGCGGTGCATAATGCGCCGCTGCGGCAGATAATCGGCGTTGGCGTAGTGCTGGGTAACGCGGTTATCCCAAATCGCCACATCGTTAGGCTGCCAGCGCCAGCGCACCTGGAATTCCGGTTTAGTGACGTGGGCAAACAGGAAGCTCAGCAGCGCCTCGCTCTCTTTCTCCGTCACATCGACGATGCGGGTCGTAAACCCTTCATTCACAAACAGCGCCTGCTTGCCGGTTACCGGATGGGTTCGCACCACCGGATGCAGCAGCGGTGGATTTTTCGCCACCGCGTCCAGCCAGCGCTGATGCTCCTCTTCGGTTTGGCGATATTTATACTCCTGGAACGATTTACGGAAATCATGCTCCGCGCGCAGGCCGCTCAGCAGCTGACGAAATGGCTCAGAGAGCGCCTCATACGCGGCAATGCCGCTGGTCCACAGGGTATCGCCTCCGGTAGATGGCAGCTCTTTTGCCGCCAAAATCGCCCCGGCTGGCGGCGTCTCAATAAAGGTAACGTCAGTGTGCCAGTTATCGTTATCCGGTGGATTATCGTCGTGGGTATCAAGAACGATAATTTCATCAACGCCGGGCGCGTGCGGATAGACCGGGTGAATATGCAGGTCGCCAAAGCGCAGGGCGAGATTGCGCTGCTGCTCAGGGGTAATATTCTGCTCGCGCAGGAACACCACCTGATGGCGCAGTACCGCGTGATACAGCTGCTCGAACTGGTTGTCGCTCAGCGGGCGGGAAATGTCGACGCCGGAAACCTGCGCGCCAATGTATGGCCCCAACGGGGTAATGCTTAAACGTTCGCTCATTGTACTTCTCCATGCCAGGGGGTCAGGCGACGCTGCAGCGCGCGCAGGCCCAGTTCCAGTAAAAAGGCGATGACCGCAATCACCGCGATCCCGGCCAGCACCACATCGGTGGCGAGGAATTCACCGGCGGACTGCACCATAAAACCTAAGCCGCGGGTAGCAGCAATCAGCTCTGCGGCCACCAGCGTTGACCAGCCAACGCCAAGCCCGATGCGCAGGCCGGTAAGAATTTCCGGCAGCGCGCCGGGCAGGATCACCAGCCACAGCACCTGCGCTTTACTGGCGCCTAAAGATTGCGCGGCGCGAATGCGTACCTGCTGGGCGCTCTTGACGCCCGCCAGCGCCGACATCGCCACCGGCGCGAATATCGCCAGGTAGATCAGCAGGATCTTTGAGGTCTCGCCGATGCCAAACCAGATAACCATCAGCGGCAAATAAGCCAGCGGCGGTACCGGACGATAAAGCTCGATCAGCGGGTCGAGGATCCCACGCACCGTTGGGCTCAACCCCATGGCGATCCCCACAGGCACGCCGAGCAGCACCGCTGCCAGCAGCGCGATAACGATACGCGTCAGGCTCGCCGCCAGATGCTGCCAGAGAGTGGCATCCATAAAGCCCTGCGGCCCGGCGATGGTTATCAGCTTCTGCAATACCTGCCCCGGCGGCGGCAGAAACAGCGGGCTAATCAGCTGTAAGGCAGCGACGGCCCACCAGATAACCAGCAGTACCGCCAGGGTTGCCACGCTCAGGGTAAGCTGACGTGAGAACGGCCAGCGCCACTTCAGCGCCCGCTGACGCGGTTTGTCGTTAATGACGATACTCATGAGAAAGCCTCCCGTTGTTCAAATACCCGGCTGAGGACGTATTCGCGTTGTTCGATAAATTTCGGGTCCGATTTGATGCTGCGGCAGGATTCCCCGGCAACAAAGCGGCGGCCAAAATCAAGCGGCAGACGTTCAAGAACGCGGCCAGGTCCCGGCGAGAGCAGAACCAACTCGGTGGCCATAAACACCGCCTCTTCGATATCGTGGGTAATCAGCAGCACCTTCTTGCCGCTCTCATGCCACAGATTGAGCAGCAGGGTTTGCATTTGCTCGCGGGTGAAAGCATCCAGTGCGCCAAATGGTTCATCGAGAAGCAAAAGCTGCGGGTTGGCCGCCAGCGCGCGAGCAATCCCCACCCGCTGACGCTGGCCACCGGAGAGCTGCCAGATAAAGCGCTTTTCCGCCCCTTCGAGGCCAACTTTTTTCAACATCTGCGCGGCGGTTATCCGCCGCTGCGTTTTGTCGACGCCCGCCAGCTGTAGCCCGAGCGCGACGTTATCCTGCACGTTGCGCCACGGCAGCAGCCCTTCGTGTTGAAATACTACGCCGCGATCGGCCCCCGGCCCTTCAACCCGCTGCCCTTCAAGAGTGATGCTACCGTGCTGATAAGGCACGAATCCGGCAATCAGGTTCAGCAGCGTGGTTTTACCGCAGCCGGAAGGGCCAAGGACCACCAGCAGTTCGCCGCTGTCCAGCGTCAGGTTGATATCCACCAGCGCCGGTTTGCCGCCGTAGTCGGCGGAAAGATGCGAGATGTGCAGCATCATGACCTCCTTATTTCACAAAACGGTCGGTAACGTACTGGCTGTAGTCGCTCCCGGCGGCGGGCACTTTGCCCTGCTCTTTGAGGAACTTCGCGGTGTCGATGATGGCTTTATTGACCGGCCCGTTCAGCGCCTGCGCCTGCTGAGCGGCGGTCAGGTAGGTATTGCCTTTCACCAGCCCCGGCACGTCGGCTTCCGGTACGCCGCTTAAGCGCGCCAGCTTGCTGATATTTTCCGGTTGCTTCAGCCACTCGTCAGGGTTGGCGATATAGGGCTGTTGGGCGTCGATGGCGCTTTTGGCGAAGGCTTTGACAATGTCGGGATGCTTTTCGGCAAAATCTTTACGTACCACCCAGACATCCAGCGTCGGCGCACCCCACTCCCCCACCTGCGACGAGTCGGTCAGCACCGTGCCGTCTTTTTCCAGCGCGTTGACCGCCGGAGCCCAGACGTAGGCACCGTCAATATCGCCGCGCTGCCAGGCGGCAATGATCGCTGGCGGTTGCAGGTTGAGGATCTGCACCTGCCCCGGCTTGATACCCCAGTGCTTCAGCGCCGACAGCAGGCTGTAGTGCGTCGTGGAGATAAACGGTACGGCGATGCGTTTGCCAATCAGGTCCTCTGGCTTGGTGATGGTCTTCTTCACCACCAGCGCTTCGGAGTTACCGAGCTTTGAGGCCAGCAGGAAGACTTCAATCGGTACCTGTTGAGTGGCGGCGACCGCCAGCGGGCTGGAGCCGAGGTTGCCGATTTGTACGTCACCGGAAGCCAGCGCCCGCACGATGCTCGCGCCGCTGTCAAACTTGCGCCAGTCAACGGTGGCCCCGCTCTCTTTAGCAAAGGTGTTGTCCGCCTGGGCGACTTTCGCCGGCTCAGCGGAGGTTTGATACGCCACGGTGACGTTAACCGCCTGCGCCTGGAATGCCGCCAGCGCCAGTGCAGCAATGAGTGTGATACGCGATGATAGTGCCATAGTGTCTGCTTCCCATAGTTGTTATGGATGCAGTATTTCCGGCGCGATGCGTTTGATGAAGTAATTAAAAATTCTTGCTAAGAACAAAGCGTTTTTAGAAAAAAAGCGGCAATGGTTAGTTAATTTTCACAAAAACTGTTCCTCTCGCTTTTATTGCAATTTCGTTACATTCGTTACATATCCACACCCCGACGATTGCCAGCGCAGCGGCGGCAGGCATCATAGGGCCATGATCCGCGAAGAGAGTAGAAACATGATTCGAGTGGTGCTGGTCGATGACCATGTGGTGGTGCGTTCCGGTTTTGCACAGTTGCTCAGCCTCGAAGAAGACCTCAACGTTGTTGGCCAGTTCAGCAGCGCGGCAGAGGCGTGGCCGACGCTATTGCGCGATGACGTCAACGTGGCCGTTATGGATATCGCCATGCCGGATGAAAACGGCCTGAGCCTGCTTAAGCGCCTGCGCGCGCAAAAGCCGCAGTTTCGCGCCATTATTCTGAGCATTTATGACGCGCCCACCTTCGTGCAGAGCGCGCTCGATGCCGGAGCCAGCGGCTATCTGACCAAACGCTGCGGCCCGGAAGAGCTCGTGCAGGCGGTACGTTCCGTCGGGATGGGCGGCCATTATCTGTGCGCCGATGCGCTATGGGCGCTGCGCGGCGGCGCAAAACCGGCGCAGGTGCTGGAAGTGCTCACCCCACGTGAACGCGAAGTGTTTGATTTACTGGTCAAAGGCGACAGCGTCAAGGAAATTGCTTTCAAGCTCGATCTTAGCCACAAAACGGTACACGTTCATCGCGCCAACGTGTTGGGCAAGCTGCAATGCCAGAGCACGATTGAGCTGGTGCACTTCGCTCTCGACCACCAGTTGCTGGCGGGGCATTAATGTCGCGCGGCCTTCGCCACGGGGTCATCTCACTGTTCATCGTACTGGCCTGGGGTAGCGGCTGGCTGATGCTGTGGACGCTCGGTTTTTACCTGACACATAACGGCCAGCAGGCGGCGCTGTTTCTGCCACACGGCGTCTATCTGGCGATGCTGATCCTGCTTTCCCGCCGCTACTGGCCCGCGCTGGTGCTCCCCCCCATGCTGATGCTGTTCTGGCTGCACAGCGAACAGTTGCTGAACGGCTATATTCTGCTGGCCGCGCCGCTGGTTAGCCTGCTCCCCGCCGGTCTGGCGCAACAGTTCTGGCACCGTTTTCCTCTTTACTGGCAGCGGCTGACGCTGCTGCTGGCCACGGTCAGCGTCAGCGCATTACTCAACACCGCGCTGCTCTCGCCGTTTGTGAAAAGCCCGGCAATGATGCTCGGCCTGGCCTCGTTTACCGGCGGCGTGCTGCTGACACCGTTTGTCTATCTGATTTTTGAATTCCTGCGCCAGCAGCACCGCTATCATCTGCTGGGACTGGATACGACCAATCCGCCGCTGCGCACCTCGCTAATTATCTGGTGCAGCCTGTTTTTTATCATCGGTATCGGCACCCAGATGGTGTTGTCGCCGGAAATTGAACGCCTGCTGCTGATTGTCGTCTTTCTGCCAAACGTGGTGATGGCATGGAAATTTGGCTGGCAGGGCGGCGTGCTCTCCGGCCTGTTGGGCAGCATGATGATCACCATTGCTCGCCAGGTAGGTGTGGGGTTCAACAATCTGGTTGAACTGGAGATCTTTCTGGCAACCCAGGCGCTGCTCGGTATCGGCCTCGGGATTGCCATTAGCCGCCAGCAGCACCTGGCACAAAACCTGCACCACTACCGCCAGCGGCTGGAAGCAGAGCTGGCGGCGCGACGGGCGCTGACCGAAAAGCTGATCCATACCGAAGAGGACACGCGCAAAAGCCTGGCCCGCGAGCTGCATGACGAAATAGGCCAGAACATCACCGCTATTCAAATTCAATCACAGCTGGTGAAACGGGCGCGCGATCCGGCGCAAACCCAGGCCGCCGCCAGCCAGATTAACGATCTCGCCCGCCGTATCCACCACTCCACCCGCCAGCTGCTGCGCCAGCTGCGCCCACCCGCCCTTGACGAATTGTCGTTTAAGGAAGCACTGCATCATCTGCTCAACGAATTTGCCTTTACCGAACGCGGCATCTGCTGCCGCTTTGACTATCAGCTTAACGCCACCCCGGAGAGCGAAACGGTACGCTTTACCCTCTATCGGCTGCTGCAGGAGCTGCTCAATAACGTCTGCAAGCACGCTGAGGCCAGCGAGGTTGCCATTACCTTACTTGAGCAGGGAAAGTCGTTGCGCCTGGAAGTCAGGGATAACGGCGTCGGAATCAGCGCCGACAAAATTGGCGGATTTGGTATTCAGGGGATGCGCGAACGCGTCAGCGCCCTGGGCGGCGAGCTAACGCTGGAATCGCGGCACGGCACGCGAGTAATTGTTAACTTGCCCACAAATTTGCAACAAACAGCCGGCTAACCAGGAAAAAGTCTTAGGCACTCCGGACTTTCTCTCATCCCCTTTCGATTTCACTTTCATATAGTCAGAAAAACGGAGACGGCTATGCGCTCAGCAACCGACATCAATCAACAATACCGGACGCTGCGTCCACAACTGCTGATGTGCATGATCATCGGGTATGCCGCGTTTTACCTGACGCGCAAAAGCGTTAACTACGTGCTGCCAGCGCTGCAAACGGATCTTGGTCTGGATAAAGGCGATATCGGCCTGCTGGGATCGCTGTTTTATCTCACCTACGGTCTGTCGAAGTTTACTGCCGGACTGTGGCACGACAGCCGCGGACAGCGCTGGTTTATGGGCGTTGGTCTGTTCGCCACCGGTCTGTTGAACGTGGTGTTCGCCTTTGGTGAGTCGCTGACGCTGCTGCTGGCGGTCTGGGCGCTGAACGGATTTTTTCAGGGCTGGGGATGGCCACCCTGCGCCCGACTGCTAACCCATTGGTATTCGCGCAACGAACGCGGTTTCTGGTGGGGCTGCTGGAATATGTCTATCAATATCGGCGGAGCGATTATCCCGCTGATTAGCGCCTTTGCCGCCCACTGGTGGGGCTGGCAGGCGGCGATGCTGGCACCGGGGATTATCAGCATGGCATTAGGCATCTGGTTAACGCTACAGCTGAAAGGAACACCCCAGGAAGAGGGATTACCGTCAGTGGGAGCCTGGCGTAACGACCCGCTGGAGCTGCGTCAGGAGCAGCAAAGCCCACCGATGGGGCTCTGGCAGATGCTACGCACCACGATGCTGAAGAACCCGATGATCTGGCTGCTGGCCATCTCTTACGTGCTGGTCTATCTGATCCGCATCGCGCTTAACGACTGGGGCAACATCTGGCTGACGGAGAGCCACGGCGTCAATCTGCTCAGCGCTAACGCCACGGTGATGCTATTTGAAGCGGGTGGCCTGCTCGGCGCGCTGTTCGCCGGTTGGGGCTCGGATCTGCTGTTCAGCGGTCAGCGGGCGCCGATGATTTTGCTGTTCACGCTAGGGCTGATGGTTTCCGTCGCCGCGCTCTGGCTGGCCCCGGTGCATCATTACGCGCTACTGGCGATCTGTTTCTTTACGGTGGGCTTCTTCGTTTTTGGCCCGCAAATGCTGATTGGCCTCGCGGCGGTGGAGTGCGGACACAAAGCGGCGGCGGGTTCAATCACCGGTTTTCTCGGCCTGTTCGCCTATCTGGGGGCAGCGCTGGCGGGCTGGCCTCTGTCGCTGGTCATTGAACGCTACGGCTGGTCGGGCATGTTTAGTTTGCTCTCGGTCGCCGCAGTCCTGATGGGTTTATTGCTGATGCCGCTGCTGATGGCGAGCATTACTACCTCTCCTGCTCAAAGGATAAAATAATGAAAAAAACTCTGGTCACTACCCTGATAGCTTCCGGCATTGCGCTGGCGACGTTAAGCGGCGCGGCGCAGGCCAAAGGTCGACTGGTGGTCTACTGCAGCGCCACCAACGAAATGTGTGAAGCCGAAACTAAAGCCTTCGGCGAAAAATATGATGTGAAAACCTCGTTTATTCGCAACGGCTCCGGCAGTACGCTGGCGAAGGTCGATGCTGAGAAGAAAAACCCGCAGGCGGACGTCTGGTACGGCGGCACCCTTGACCCACAGTCTCAGGCCGGTGAAATGGGCCTGCTGCAACCCTATAAATCACCGAACCTTGAACAGGTAATGGAGCAGTTCCGCGATCCGGCGAAGCTAAAAGGCAACTACTCCTCGGCGGTGTACGTTGGCATCCTCGGCTTCGGCGTGAACACTCAGCGGCTGAAAGAGAAAAATCTGCCGGTGCCAAAATGCTGGAAAGATCTGACCAAACCGGAATACAAAGGCGAAATCCAGATAGCCGACCCGCAAAGCTCCGGCACCGCCTACACTGCGCTGGCCACCTTCGCCCAGCTGTGGGGGGACGATCAGGCCTTTGATTACCTGAAGCAGCTCAACGCTAACGTCTCCCAGTACACCAAATCCGGGATTGCCCCGGCGCGTAACGCCGCGCGTGGCGAAACGGCCATTGGTATCGGCTTCCTGCATGACTATTCGCTGGAAAAAGAACAGGGCGCGCCGCTGGAGCTAATCTCCCCGTGCGAAGGCACCGGCTATGAAATCGGCGGCGTCAGCATCCTGAAAGGCGCGCGCAACCTCGACAACGCCAAACTCTTCGTTGACTGGGTGCTGTCGAAAGAGGCCCAGGAACTGGCGTGGAAAAAAGGCAAGTCTTATCAGATCCTGACCAACACCACCGCCGAAACCTCACCAAACTCGCTGAAGCTAGATGACCTGAAGCTGATTAATTACGACATGGATAAATACGGCTCTACCGACGTGCGAAAAGCGCTAATCAATAAATGGGTTAGCGAAGTGAAGATGGGTAAATAAGCCCACATTTTGCGGTTAATGCCCGGTGGTGCTCACGCTTACCGGGCCTACACACAACACCGGAAAACTTATGTCACACACACTTGCACTCCATCCCGTGAAAAAACGGGATGCGATATTCCTTTGGGTTTTGTTCGGCTGGCTGGCGTTCGCCCTGCTGCCGAGCTGGAGCCTTGATTACGGTCTGCTGGAGTCCACGAGCGATGAAATTCTCGCGGCCTACGGCTGGTCACAGTTCAACATCAGTTGGTTGTGGTATTTGCTGCCGAGCCTGCTGCTGATTCGTCCATGGCAGGAAGCCAGACGCGAACAGCGCAACCGCCACTACCTCGATGCGGGCTGGGCGTTCTGCTGTATGGCGTTTATCGTCATCAGCGCCACCGTGGAAGGCCGCGGGCTAGGCTACGCCACCATCGTGCTGTTTGTGGCGCTGGGCGCGATAATGACCCTGGCGCTGACTCGCCTGGAATGGCTGGGCGGCGACCGCTTTGTGATTGGTTCGCTGGTCACCATCGTGGCGTTGATTGGCGTATTTATCGTCTGGCCGAGCATCGCTATTTTCATCCCGATGTTCACCAACGACGCCGGGGAGTTCGCCCCGCTGGCGTTTATGGCCGTGCTGTCGCAGGCGCATATCGTCCAGGTGATCCTCAACTCCATCGCCCTGTCGATTGCGGTAGGTATCGGCTGCACCTTCTTTGGTCTGGTACTGGCGATCTACACCACCCGCATCGCCAAACGCAGCGCGATTATTGGCCGCATCTTCTCCATTCTGCCGATCGTGACCCCGCCGTTTGTCGTCGGTTTGGGCGTGACGCTGATGATGGGGCGTTCCGGCTACATTACCGAATTGATGGTCGACTGGTTCGGGCTGACCAACACCAACTGGCTGTACGGGTTTACCGGTATCTGGCTGGCGCAGGTGCTGGCATTCACTCCGATGGCGTTTATGATCCTCGACGGGGCGATTAAGACCATTCATCCGTCTTTGGAAGAGGCGTCGTACACCCTGCGCGCCAGCCGCTGGCAAACCTTTAACGGCGTCTTCGTTCCGCTGCTGAAACCCGCGCTGGCGAACGCGTTTTTAATCGTCATCGTCCAGTCGCTGGCCGACTTCAGTAACCCACTGGTGCTCGGCGGTAACTTTGACGTGCTGGCGACGCAGATCTACTTCTACATCACCGGTTCGCAGCTCGATTATCAGGCGGCGAGCACGCTTGGCGCATTCCTGCTGCTGTTCTCGCTGCTGGTGTTCTGCATTCAGTATATGTGGATAGGCAAGCGCTCTTACGTCACCGTTTCCGGTAAGTCCTACCGTGGCGACGTACAACCGCTGCCGGTCACCCTGGTGTGGAGCGTGATCGCCATTCTGGCGGTGTGGATCGCCTTTAACGCCCTGCTCTACGGCAGCATTTTCTACGGCAGCTTCACCGTCAACTGGGGCGTGGATTACACCCTGACGCTGGATAACTTTATCAAGCTGTTCGGCCAGGGAATGAGCGACGGAGCATGGCCTTCCCTGCTCGACACCCTGCTGTACGCCGGGATTGCCGCGCCCATCACCGCCGCGTTCGGACTGCTGATCGCGTGGATCGTGGTGCGCCAGCAGTTTAAAGGCAAAAAGACTATCGAGTTCACCACCATGCTGTGCTTTGCCGTTCCCGGTACAGTGGCAGGCGTCTCCTACATCCTCGCCTTTAACAGCGCGCCGGTGTACCTCACGGGCACGGCAGCAATTGTGATTATCTCGATGGTGATGCGTAACGTACCGGTGGGTATTCGCGCTGGTATCGCCGGTCTGGGGCAGATTGACAAGTCGCTGGACGAAGCGTCGCTCAGCCTGCGCGCCGGTTCCCTGCGCACCATTACGCATATTCTGCTGCCGCTGCTGCGCCCGGCAATCCTCTCGGCGCTGATCTATAGCTTTGTGCGCGCCATTACCACCGTCAGCGCCATTGTGTTCCTCGTCACGCCGGATACCCGCGTGGCGACGGCTTACATTCTGAACCGCGTGGAAGACGGCGAATACGGCGTGGCAATCGCCTACGGTTCGATTCTGATCGTGGTGATGCTGGCGATTATTTTCATCTTTGACTGGCTAATCGGGGAAGCGCGTATCTCCCGTTCAAAAGCCAAAAACCAGGCGTAATGGAGCGCACTATGAGCCAGAAAAATTTTGTTGAGCTGCGCAACGTCACTAAGCGATTCGGCAGCAACGTGGTTATCGATAATATCAATCTCACCATCCCGCAGGGGCAAATGGTGACCCTGCTCGGCCCTTCCGGCTGCGGCAAGACGACCATTCTGCGCCTGGTGGCCGGGCTGGAAAAACCGAGCGAGGGACAGATTTTCATTGATGGCGAAGACGTCATCCACCGCTCTATTCAGCAGCGCGACATCTGCATGGTGTTTCAGTCTTACGCCCTGTTCCCGCATATGTCGCTGGGGGACAACGTCGGCTACGGCCTGAAGATGCTTGGCGTGTCGCGCAGCGAGCTGAAAGCGCGGGTGAAAGAAGCGCTGGCGATGGTGGATCTGGAAGGATTCGAGGACCGCTATGTCGATCAGATCTCCGGCGGCCAGCAGCAGCGCGTGGCTCTGGCGCGCGCGCTGATCCTCAAGCCGAAGGTGCTGCTGTTTGATGAGCCGCTAAGTAACCTCGACGCCAACCTGCGTCGCAGCATGCGCGATAAGATCCGCGAACTGCAAAAGCAGTTTGATATCACCTCGTTGTACGTCACCCACGATCAGAGCGAAGCCTTTGCGGTTTCCGATACCGTGCTGGTGATGAACAAGGGGCATATCATGCAGATTGGATCGCCGCAGGATCTTTACCGTCAGCCCGCGTCGCGCTTTATGGCGAGCTTTATGGGCGATGCCAACCTGTTCCCGGCCGCCTTCAGCGAGGAGTTTGTCGATATTTATGGCTATCGGCTGCCAAGACCGCTGCATTTCGCCGTCCAGGACGAAGGCACCGTCGGCGTGCGTCCGGAGGCGATTACTCTGAGCGATCGCGGTGAAGAGAGCCAGCGCTGCACGATCCGCCACGTGGCCTATATGGGGCCGCAGTATGAGGTGACGGTGGAGTGGCACGGGCAGGAGATCTTATTGCAGGTGAATGCGACGCGGCTGCAACCGAACGCCGGCGAGCAGTATTACCTTGAGATCCACCCGTACGGGATGTTTGTTTTAGCCGACGCAGTGTGATTGATGCCGGGTGGCGCTGCGCTTACCCGGCCTACGGTTCGTGCAATTTGTAGGCCGGATAAGGCGCTTGTGCCGCCATCCGGCACACGCTCAACGTTGCACGTTCAATTCGGCAATATCCTTCGGCGTCGTCCGACAGCAGCCGCCAATCAGCTTCGCGCCCGCCGCCAGCCACTGGGGTAAATACCCCGCCAGCGTGGCGCACGCTTCGCCGTGATGGTGCCAGGTCTTGGTTTCTGGGTCATAGTGCTCGCCGGAGTTCGGATAAACCACCAGCGGCAGCGCCGTCAGGCTATGCAGATGCTCCAGCGCGGCGGTGGTATTTTCCAGGGCGATACAGTTAATTCCCAGCGCCACCACCTGCGGGTAGTCTGCCAGCACGGCAACCACTTCCCGCAGCGGCGTGCCGTCGCTGAGATGCTGCGCATCGCGCAGGGTAAACGAGAACCACGCCCGCGCGCGCGGATACGCGCTCAACAGCTCCGCCAGCGCCTTAATTTCGGCAAAATTCGGCAGGGTTTCACAGGCTAACAGATCGGCCCCGGCGTCCAGCAAGGCTTCCACGCGCGGACGATGGAACGCCTGAAACGCTTCATGGCTGCGGGCGTAATCGCCGCGATACTCCGAACCATCCGCCAGAAATGCGCCGTACGGCCCAACGGAACCGGCCACCAGCAGCGTCCCCGCCTGCGAATTTTCAGCGAGATACGCTTCACGCGCTTTGCGCGCCAGCTCTACGCTTTTGCCAATCAGCGCTTTCGACTGCGCTTCATCCAGCCCGCGAGCGGCAAAGCCCGCCGGAGTGGCCTGATAGCTGGCGGTGATCGCCACCTGCGCGCCGGCGCGGAAATAGTCGAGGTGGACTTCGCGGATAAGGTCCGGATTGTCGACCAGCACTTTCGCCGACCACAGGCTATCGGCAAGGTTACAGCCGCGCGCTTCCAGCTCCGTCGCCATCGCGCCGTCCAGCAGGACAAAGGGCTGTACGTCAAGGATGGCGGTTAACGGATTATTCTGCGACATGTTGAGGCTCCTGGGTGAGTTTCCGTGAACGAGTCAGATAATACGCACCATAACACAGTGCCACGAACGGGATCCCGCACCACAGCGCAATCCTCTGACTCGGGTCAAACGCCAGCCCCACGCAGGCCACCAGACACAGAACAAATCCCAGCACCGGCACCAACGGATACCACGGCGCGCGATAGTGCAACTCGCTGAGCGCTCTCCCCTGCTGAATGTGGCGACGGCGGAACATAAAATGCGAGGCGCAGATGCTCAGCCATACCGCCACCACCGCAAAACCGGAGATCGCCGACAGCGCGACAAACACCGTGTCCGGGGCCACGACGCTGGAGAACAGTGCCAGTACTCCACCGAGCATGCTCACCGAAATCGCCGTCAACGGTACGCCGTTTTTGGTCAATTTGGTAAAGCAGGCCGGTAGCGTTTTTTCATTAGACAGCGACCACAGCATCCGCCCGGAGGCGTAAAGCCCGGAGTTAGCCGCCGACAGAATCGCCGTCAGGATCACGAAGTTAAAAATATCTGCGGCGTAAGGAATGCCGACTTTTTCAAACACCAGCACAAACGGGCTTTTCTCCACTCCCGCCTGCTGCATCGGGATCAGCGCCGCCAGCACGAAGACGGTGCCGATAAAAAAGATAATCAGTCGGGCGATAGTGGTACGAATAGCCACCGGAATGACTTTATGCGGATTTTCCGTTTCCCCCGCCGCGATGCCGATAAGCTCGGTGCCGGAGAAGGCAAAGTTTACCGCCACCATGGTCATCAGGATCGGCAGACCGCCGTGCGGGAACCAGCCCTCGGCGGTAATATTCGAAAGCCCAGGCGCAGGCGAACCATCCTGCATCGGAATAATGCCGAAGATAGCCGCCCCACCAAGAATAATAAAAGCGATGATGGTGACGACTTTCACCAGAGAGAACCAAAACTCACCTTCGGCAAAGAAGCGGGTAGAGATAACGTTGAGGGCGAAAATCACCACGCAGAACACCACGCACCACACCCATACCGGCACCTGCGGGAACCAGTACTGCATACAGAATCCAGCGGCGGTAAAGCTGGAGCCAAGCGCGACGGTCCAGGTCAGCCAGTAGAGCCACGCCACGGTATACCCTGTCGCCGGGCCGAGGTAGCGTGCGGCATAGACGTGAAATGCGCCGGTTTCCGGCATCGCCACGGAGAGCTCGCCCAGGCACTGCATCACCAGCCACACGACCAGCGCGCCAATCAGGTAGGCCAGCAGCGTCCCCGCCGCCCCGGTGGTGGAGATGATATAGCCGGTATTAAAGAATAACCCTGTGCCAATAACGCCACCCAGCGACAGCATAATCAGGTGGCGGGTCTTCATGGTGCGCTTGAGCTGCCCACCTTGTTGTTGTGTTGTTTGCATATTACCTTCTAAGCGTATGGACATCTAAACATCCAAATGAAGGTTCGTTATACCGTGCCCGCCGGAAAATTGCAAAGCGACCTCATTCACCATCTATGCATCCGCCCAAATCATCAGCGCTGCTTATGGGCAAAATAACGGCAACGTGCAAATCGTGATCGCCGCACTCATAAAATCAAAACAATGGTGCTAATTTTACAAAACAACAAACCATAAAAGGATGATGCTATGTCAACCCGCACTTTACCTCTGTGGGCCGCCGCTGTAGCTGTCGGCATTTTACCGCTGCACGCCGCGCAGGCCGCCACCTCGGTTAAGTTTCCCGATAAAATCTGCAACATTACCCAGTACGGCGCTGAAGGCCATCGGCTGCAAATCGCGCTCAATACCGACGCGATTCAAAAGGCGATTGATGATTGCGCCGCCGCCGGAGGCGGGACGGTACTGGTGCCGAAAGGTAACTTTCTGACCAACCCGCTGTTCCTGAAGAGCAATATTCAGCTCAAGCTGGAGAAAGACGCCACCCTGGTGGCCTCAACCGAAGTGGCTGCTTACCGTGGCGATGACAAAACTAAATACGCCGAAGCGGAAAACGGCTGGCTGCCGTTTATCAGCATCGCCGACGCGCAAAATGTGGCTATCGTCGGCGAAGGTACCATCGATGGTCAGGGCGCGGTGTGGTGGGAGCGCTGGCGTGAGAATATCCGCGCGACAGGCAAAAAAGGCGGCACCGATCGGCCACGACTGATTTACATCACCCGTTCCAGCAACGTGCTGATTGACGGCGTGACCCTCACCCATTCACCCAGCTTCCACGTAGTCACCCGCTACGCACACGATGTCGATATCAACGGCACGAGTATTCTTTCGCCGTGGCATGCGCCGAATACCGACGCCATCGACCCTATTGATAGCCAGAATATCCGCATTACCAATAACTATATCGACTGCAACGACGACCATATCGCCATTAAAGCCGAGAAAGCCGACCCGCGCTTCCCGAACGGCGTGGTGGATAATATCTATATCGCCAATAACACCCTGAAGCAGGGGCGAGGGATCTCCATCGGCAGCGAGAGCGCGGGTGGCGTGAACAACGTGCTGGTGGAAAATAATACCTTTGAAGGTTCGATGTACGGTATCCGCATTAAAAGCCCGCGCGGTAAGGGCGGCGAGGTGAAAAACATCGTTTACCGTAATACCAAAATGCATAACGTCGAAGTCCCGCTGGTCTTCTCCGCCTATTACAAAGCCGCGCCGATTGTGCAGGCCGAAGTCGATAAGCTGCTACAGGCGGGCGGCTTTACCCTCGGCGAGCAGATCTATCCGCCGGACAGCGATCCAAAACAGCCGTTCGACAAATACAAGACCCCACACTTCAGCAATATCACCGTTGAGAACTTAACTTCGACTGGTGCCAGCAAAGCGGCAGCCTACATTATCGGCACCCCGGAAGCGCCGCTGAGCGGTTTCCATTTTACCAACGTCAATATCGAAGCCGCCCACGGCCTGCGCATTCGTAATGCCGAGCTGGAGACCAAAGGGCTTAATCTGCAGGTGAAAGAAGGCCCGGCGATTCAAAAAGACGCGGGGGCTATCGTTCACCAGTAACGCCACATTTGCGGGCAGCTGCACCACGGCGACTCTTCCGCCGGGTGTGGTCTGCCCTTTTTTTGATCGTCACTGGCTTAGAGCCTATCCCAGTAGGCGTAATCGTTGCAGGCAGTTTGGACACGGACAGCGCGCAAGAACCGGAGCGTACACGTAGTACGTGAGGATTCTGAGCACTGCCCAGGGCCAAACTGGCAAATAAGATAGCCCTAATGGGATAGGTTCTTAAACCACAGCGTTTATAAGTGGTATGACCTGGCACTCTCTTTGCAGTCATCTGGATAACATTATCTGGCGAGGCATCGACAATGACAGAGCAAACCACAACGCTAAAAAGAACGCTCGGCAGTTTCCGCTTATGGGGGATTGCCGTTGGGCTGGTTATTTCCGGGGAGTATTTCGGCTGGAGCTACGGCTGGTCCCAGGCCGGGACGCTGGGCTTTATGATTGTCGCGCTGGCGATTGCCGCCATGTACTGCGCCTTTATTTTTAGCTTTACCGAGCTGACCACCGCTATTCCACATGCAGGCGGGCCTTTTGCTTACGCCTACCGCGCTTTTGGCCCGACCGGCGGCTTTATTGCCGGTTTTGCGACCCTGATTGAGTTTGTCTTTGCCCCGCCCGCCATTGCCATGGCCATCGGCGCCTACCTTAACGTGCAGTTTCCGGCGCTGGACCCGAAATGGGTAGCCTGCGGCGCTTACCTCATATTTATGACGCTGAATATTCTCGGCGTCGGCATTGCCGCCACCTTTGAGCTGGTGGTCACCCTGCTGGCCATCTTCGAGCTGCTGGTGTTTATGGGCGTGGTTGCGCCGGGCTTCTCCTGGAGCCACTTTACCGCTAACGGCTGGGCGGGCGCGGAGAGCTTCAGCGGCCTGGCGCTGCCGGGCATGTTTGCCGCGATCCCGTTTGCTATCTGGTTCTTTCTGGCGATTGAAGGCGCATCGATGGCCGCCGAAGAGGCTAAAGACCCGCAGCGCACCATTCCCCGGGCGCTGGGTGGCGGCATTCTGACCCTGACCGTACTGGCGATTGGCGTGATGGTCTTTGCCGGGGGCGTCGGCGACTGGCGGACGCTGTCCAATATCAACGACCCGCTGCCGCAGGCGATGAAAATGGTGGTTGGCAACAGCAGCGGTTGGCTACATATGCTGGTGTGGCTGGGGCTGTTCGGCCTGGTGGCGTCGTTCCACGGGATTATCATGGGCTACTCACGGCAGATTTACTCCCTGGCGCGTGCGGGCTATCTTCCCGCCAGCCTGGCGACGCTGAACCGCCGTACCCGCACCCCGCATCTGGCGATCCTCGCTGGCGGCGTGGTCGGTATCGCCGCCATCTTCTCTGATTCGCTGATCACCATTAGCGGGATGCCGCTGACCGCTTGTATCGTCACGATGTCGGTATTTGGCGCTATTGTTATGTATATCACCTCGATGGCGGCGCTGTTTAAACTGCGCCGCAGCGAGCCGAAGCTGATTCGCCCGTTCCGCGCGCCGCTCTATCCCTTGGCACCCGCCTTTGCCCTGGCGATGGCGGTACTCTGCCTGGTGGCGATGGTCTGGTACAACCCGCTGCTGGCGCTGATTTTCGCCGCCATGATGCTCGGCGGCTATCTGTGGTTTCGCAAGACCGCAGGTGCCCGCCAACGCGCGGCGATGGATCCGCAACTGCGCACGGTCTCCTGAGGAGTCGACACATGTATAAAACCACGCTATCGGGCCAGGTATGGCGTTTTGATAGTCTGAAGACACTGATGGCGAAAGCCTCCCCGGCGCGTTCCGGTGACGCGCTGGCAGGGGTTATCGCCGAGTCCGCCGAAGAGCGGATGGCTGCTAAAATGGCGCTGGCGGAGGTGCCATTGACGGAAATTCTCGCTAATCCGCTGATTCCCTACGAGCAGGATGAAGTGACCCGCCTGATACTCGATACCCACGACAGTCGGGGCTTTGCGGCGATTCGCCATCTGACGGTCGGCGATTTTCGCGACTGGCTGCTCGATGATGCCACCGACGAAACGGCACTACGCCAGGTCGCAAGGGCGATCACCCCGGAGATGGCAGCGGCGGTCAGCAAGTTGATGCGTAACCAGGATCTGATCCTCACCGCCAGCAAGTGCCGGGTCGTCACGCGCTTTCGCAACACTATTGGCCTGCCGGGGCATCTCAGCGTGCGCCTGCAGCCGAATCACCCCACCGATGATATGAAAGGGATCGCCGCCAGTATGCTCGACGGCCTGCTGTACGGCGCGGGGGATGCGGTGATCGGTATTAATCCGGCCAGCGACAGCCTGCCGGTTCTGGCGCAGCTTAACCATATGCTCGACGATATTATTCAGCGCTTCGCTATCCCCACCCAGTCGTGCATTTTGACCCACGTCACCAACACCTTACAGCTGATCGAACGCGGCGCGCCGGTGGATCTGGTGTTTCAGTCGGTGGCCGGGACCGAGGCCGCCAATAGCGGTTTCGGCATTAATCTGGCGCTGCTGCAGGAGGCCCGGGAAGCGGCGCTCAGCCTTAATCGCGGCACGCTCGGCAACAACGTGATGTATTTTGAAACCGGCCAGGGCAGCTGTCTTTCCGCCAATGCCCATCGCGGCGTTGACCAGCAGACCTGCGAAGCCCGCGCCTATGCCGTTGCCCGCCATTTTGAGCCGCTGCTGGTCAATACGGTAGTGGGCTTTATCGGCCCGGAATATCTCTACGATGGCAAGCAGATTATCCGCGCCGGGCTGGAAGACCATTTCTGCGGCAAGCTGATGGGGCTACCTATCGGCTGCGACGTCTGCTACACCAACCATGCCGAAGCGGATCAGGACGATATGGATACCCTGCTGACGCTGTTGTGCACCGCCGGACTGACCTTCCTGATCGGCGTACCGGGAGCTGACGATATTATGCTCAACTATCAAAGCACCTCGTTTCACGATGCCCTTTACGCACGCCGCCTGCTGGGTTTAAAACATGCGCCGGAGTTTGCCGAGTGGCTGGCGAAGATGCAGATTATTGACCGCCACGGTGCGCTGCGTCTGACCGACGCCCGCCATCCGCTACTTTCCGTCCTGCCGCAAGGAGAACCGGTATGAATCCTCCCGACGCCTGGAACCCGCTACGTGAATTTACCGATGCGCGGATTGCGCTGGGCCGTAGCGGCGCGAGCCTGCCGACCCGAGAAGTGCTCAATTTCGGCCTCGCTCACGCCAGGGCGCGCGACGCCATCCACCAGCCCTTCGCCAGCGACCAGTTAGAACAGCCGCTGGCGGATTTGGGCCTCTCTTCGCTGACCGTCCACAGCGCCGCCAGCGATCGTCATATCTACCTGAATCGCCCGGATCTGGGACGACGCCTGGACGATGCGAGCCGCGCCGATCTGGCCGCCAGCGGCGTGCGTCCCGCCGACTTGCTGATAGTGATTGGCGACGGGCTGTCGTCATACGCCGTACAGCGCCAGGCGCTGCCGCTGATCCGTGCCCTTCTCCCCTATCTGGAAACGCTTGGATTGAGCCTTGCTCCGGTGGTGCTCGCGCACCAGTCGCGGGTCGCGCTGGGCGATGATATTGGCGAAACGCTGAAGGCCAGAGCGGTAGCGATTCTGATTGGCGAGCGGCCGGGGCTCTCTTCGCCGGATAGCCTTGGCGTTTATTTGACCTGGCAGCCACATCGTCAGCGGCTGGAGTCGGAGCGCAACTGTATTTCCAATATTCGCCCGGAGGGGCTGAGCTATGACGCCGCCGCCTTTAAGCTGGCCTGGCTACTGGAGCAGGCATTTTTGCGGCGACTAACCGGGGTGCGCCTGAAAGATGAAAGCGATAACCCGGCGCTGCATGGAAAAATAAAACCTTTGAGCCAATTAAAATAATTGGCCACGCGAGCAGAAGAATAGATTTTTAATATTCCTGGCGCAGCTGAATATTATATTATGGAACGTGCTGAAATTGCGAATTTTGTAGGCCGGGTAAGGCGTCAGCCGCCACCCGGCAAAATGTATTGGCCGTACGAAAAACGGTGTTGCCATCAGTCTTATGCCCTTTTCTGCAGGTAATAAGAATATTGCATGAGTAAAAACGAAACGAAAGCGGTAAGGTAAATCTGCGCATTAAATATATCTCGTTATCTATTCAAAATAACAGCCAATAATTCGCCAACTCATGTGGTGGGTTATTTCTCAATGTTATGCAGTCATTGATGGTTAAGCATAAATAATCGATTGACCGACGGTGAGGTAGCAATGAAAAATTTTTCCGGGAAAGCGTCTTTAATGGCCACGCTGGTTGTCGCGTTGGTCGGTGCAAATAGCGTGCAGGCAGCTGAAATTAAAATCGGCGTGGTATTACCGCTGAGCGGCGCGCTGAGCGGCTACGGACAGCCATCACAAAAAGGGCTGGATATTATTCAGAGCATTACCCCGGCATTAAAAAATGGCGATACCGTTAAGCTTATTGTGATTGACGATAAGAGCGACAAGGTCGAAGCCGCTAACGCCATGCAGCGCCTGGTTTCCAGCGATAAAGTCGACGCGGTGATCGGCGAAGTCACCTCCTCCAATACCCTGGCGATGACCAAAATCGCCGACGACAGCAAAACGCCGCTGGTCTCCTCGACCGCCACCAACGACCGCGTTACCCGCAACCACCCTTACGTTAGCCGGGTCTGCTTCTCCGACAGCTTCCAGGGCGTGGTTGGCGCAAACCTCGCCTCCCGCGACCTGAAAGCCAAAACCGCCGCCATCGTCTTCGACAGCAGCAACGACTACTCCGTCGGCCTGGCGAAGGCCTTCCGCACTCAGTTCCTGAAAAACGGCGGCACCATCCCTATCGAAGTTCAGGCCCCCGGCGGCAGCAAAGACTTTAAAGCCCAGTTGTCCAGCGTGAAAGCGAAGAACGTCGACATGATTTATATGCCGATTTACTACACCGAAGGGGCGCTTATCGCCGTGCAGGCGAAACAGCTGGGGCTGAGCAAACCGGTGGTCGGCGGCGACGGTCTGGCAGCGGATCAGGTCTTTTTTGACGTCGGCAAAGATGCGGTCAACGGCTATATGACTACCGATTACTACTCGCCGAACGCCAAAGAGCAAACGCCAGCGGGCGAGGTGTTTATCAAAGCCTGGGAAGCAAAATATCAGCAGCCGACCCATACCTGGGGGGCGATGGCGGCGGATGCGTATAACGTCATTATCAACGCCATGAACCAGTGCAGCGACCCGCACGACCGGGTTTGCGTTAATGAAAAAATTCGCGCCACCAAGGACTTCCAGGGCGTGACCGGCACCCTGACGTTGCAAAACGGCGACGCTATCCGCAGCGCAGTCATCAACGAAGTGAAGGATGGCAAGCTGGCGTTTCGTACCGTAGTCAATCCTTAAGGATATCAGATGGATGGTGCCATTTTTCTCCAGCAAGTGGTCAATGGAATGAGCCTCGGGGGCATGTACGCCCTGATTGCCATCGGTTATACGATGGTTTATGGGGTGCTGCGCCTGATCAACTTCGCCCATGCGGACGTCATGATGGTCGGGGCGTTTACCACCCTGTTTTTATTTTCTTCTATTGGGCTACCCTTCGGGGTAGCCGTTTTCCTGACCCTCGCGCTGTGCGGCCTGTTCGGAATGCTGATCGACCGGGTGGCCTACCGTCCTCTGCGCCAGGCATCAAAAATCTCGATGCTGATCACCGCCATTGGCGTCAGCTTCTTTCTCGAAAACCTGTTCAACGTGCTGTTTGGCGGCAGCTCGCGCTTTTTCGCCGCGCCGGAATTCTTCAACAACACTCGCGCCTTTGGTGACGTCATTATCACCAACGTGGCGTGGATCGTACCGCTGATTACCGTTCTGCTGCTGTTGGCGATCCTCTGGCTGCTGTACCGCACTCGCTACGGAATGGCGATCCGCGCGGTGGCTTTCGACGTCAATACCGTGCGTCTGATGGGCATCGACGCCAACCGTATTATCTCGCTGGTGTTTGCTCTCGGCAGCAGCCTCGCGGCGCTGGGCGGGGTGTTCTACTCGATTAGCTATCCGACCATCGACCCGCTGATGGGCGTGTTGATTGGCCTGAAAGCCTTCGCCGCCGCGGTGCTTGGCGGAATAGGCAGCGTCACCGGCGCGGTATTAGGTGGTTTTATTCTCGGTTTTACCGAAGTGGTCGCGGTTGCGCTATTCCCCGAACTGGGCGGCTACAAAGACGCCTTCGCCTTTATGTTCTTGATTCTGGTCCTCTTATTCCGCCCGGTTGGCATTATGGGCGATGAACGTCTGGAAAGGAGCCGTTTCTGATGCTCAACGCGACAACGACCGCCGGGGCGCAGCTGCGCAACCTGGTCATTATTGTTATCTGCATTGCGCTGCTGACCGGAATTAACGTGGTCTTCAACGACTATATTATTCGCGTCATCAGCACCATTTTTGTCTTTATGATCCTCGCTGTCAGCTACAACCTGATCAACGGCGTCACCGGCCAGCTGTCGCTTGAGCCTAACGGCTTTGTGGCAGTTGGCGCTTACGTCACCGCTCTGTTGATCCTTTCCGGCGGCAGCAAGCTGGATATGTTTGAGATGGCCGCCCCCAGCCCGTGGATCCTCGTGCTGCACGCCAGTTTCCTGCCCGCGTTGCTTATCAGCGGCCTGTGCGCGGCGGCGCTGGCGGTGTGCCTTGCCTTCCCGGTATTCCGCGTGCGCGGCGACTACCTGGCGATCGTCACCCTCGGCTTCGGCTTTATTATTAAAATCCTCGCCATTAACAATCCGCAGATCACCAACGGCGCGATTGGCCTCAACGATATCCCCCAGCAGCCGCATCTGCTGTTCTGGTGCGGACTGTTTGCTCTACTGGCGACCGGGATGATTTTGCAACTGGTGTGGTCAAAATACGGGCGAATGATGAAAGCGGTGCGCGACGATGAAGACGCCGCCATCGCCATGGGGGTAAACACGTTTCGGATTAAAACCTGTGCTTTTGCCACCAGCGCCTTTTTCGAAGGGATCGGCGGCGGCCTGCTGGCATCGCTGCTGACCACCATATCGCCGAACCTGTTCGACTTTATGCTCACCTTCCAGTTGCTGATTATTATCGTGCTCGGCGGCCTGGGCAGCACCACCGGCGCGCTGCTCGGCACCGTGCTGGTAGTCGGCAGCGGCGAGTGGCTGCGCTTTCTCGACCAGCCGCTCCAGTTCTTCGGTCACGATCTCGGGGCGTATCCGGGATTGCGAATGGTGGTGTTCTCGCTGCTGCTGCTGATCATCATGCTGTTCGCCCGCGAAGGTCTTCTGGGCAAAAAAGAGATTTGGCAGGTGGGCAAAAGGAGCCGCAGCTATGGCGCAAAATAAGGTCATTTTGCAGGTGCAGGACATCACCATGCAGTTCGGTGGGCTGCGGGCCATCGATAACGTCAGTTTCCACGTCGACGAGGCGGAAATTTTTGGCCTGATTGGCCCCAACGGCGCGGGGAAAACCACCATGTTCAACGTCATCACCGCCAACTATAAACCGACCAGCGGCAGCGTGACCCTGGCGGGGAAGTCGTTGAAAGGGCTGAAGCCGAACCGGGTGGTCAACGCCGGGATCGCTCGCACCTTTCAGAATATCCGTCTGTTTAACTCGATGACAGTATTAGAAAACGTGATGGTCGGCCTTGATAGCGCCAGCCGCTATTCACTGCTGGAAGCGGCGCTGCATATTGGCCGCTATTTCCCCGCTGAACGAGCGGCGAAGGCCAGGGCGATGGCAATTCTGGACGATATCGGCATCGCCCATTTTGCCGATATGCAGGCCACCAACCTCAGCTACGGCAACCAGCGTAAGGTTGAGATCGCCCGCGCGCTGGCGACATCGCCTAAGTTATTGCTGCTCGACGAACCCGCCGCCGGGATGAACCCGAAAGAGACGGAAGATCTGGCGGACCTGATCTTCCGTATGCGTGACGACTACCAGCTCAGCGTGCTGCTGATTGAGCACGACATGCCGTTCGTCAACAAGCTGTGCGAGCGGGTGATGGTGCTGGAGTACGGCAAACCGCTGTTCAGCGGCCTGATGTCCGAAGCCATTGAGGATCCGGAGGTGATTTCCGCTTACCTGGGGGACGTCCGTTATGCTTAGCGCGCGCGAATTAAAAGTGTTTTACGGTGTGATTCAGGGGCTGAAAGGCGTTGATATTGATATCAACGACCGGGAGATCGTAACCTTAATCGGCAGCAACGGCGCGGGGAAAACCTCAACCCTCAACGGCATCGTCAACCTCGTGCGCTCCACGGGGCGCGTTAATTTTCTCAACGAGGATATCTCCCGCAGCCAGACACATCAAATTGTACGCAAGGGGCTGGCGCTGGTCCCCGAAGGGCGGCGCATCTTCACCAATCTGACCATCGAAGAAAATCTGCGCATGGGGGCTTACAACAATCTCGCCGGATTTACCCGCCTGCGCGATCGCATGTACAGCCTGTTTCCCCGCCTCAAAGAGCGGCGTAATCAGATGGCGGGCACCATGAGCGGCGGCGAACAGCAGATGCTGGCTATCGCCAGAGCGTTAATGAGCGAACCGGTTTTACTGATGCTTGATGAACCAAGCCTCGGGCTGGCGCCGAAAATT
This sequence comes from Klebsiella huaxiensis, assembly GCF_003261575.2. Classification (GTDB taxonomy): domain Bacteria; phylum Pseudomonadota; class Gammaproteobacteria; order Enterobacterales; family Enterobacteriaceae; genus Klebsiella; species Klebsiella huaxiensis. Next base: position 4,737,881 of record NZ_CP036175.1, read on the forward strand.
GTCGGTGAGCTGTTCGCGACGATTAAGCTGCTGCGGGAGGAGAATATTACCGTGCTGCTGGTAGAACAGAACGCCACGGCGGCGTTGACTATCGCCGATCGCGCCTATGTGCTGGAGAATGGGAAGATTATGCTTTCCGGCCCGGCCCCGGAGGTGCTGGCGAATCCGGAAATCAAGCGGATGTATCTGGGGGGATAAAGCTGTTCAGGGCTGCGGCATCGCTTCCTGCGTCGCCGCAACCGCAAACAGCCTCGCGCTACACAAAGCACACCTCATTCCAGTAGGCTTCACGCGTCCTGCGCCGCTCAGTATGTTTTATCATGACGAAACCACCTTGTTTCCACGTTACCGAGGTCAATTCCGTAGAGACTGGCGACCGGTAATATTGCCTCCATGATCCGTTGGCTATCCTGCTGCCCGGCTTCACCGCTGGATAAAGAAGCCAGCCAGCCCGTGATGCGTTGCCATAGTGCCACTTTCATTTTTCTCCTCCGTCGGGAAGCGTTTTGCTTGTGTCTATTTCAACCACAGTTGACGGCGAGCGGGAAATATCAATTCCTGATTTGTAATTCTGTGGGACGCATATTGCGGGCCTTTCCCGGATTGCGATGTAAACGTCTTATCCGGGTTACACGCCTGGTAGCCCGGACAGGCGCGTCAAGCGCCGCCTCCGGGAGATTTTCATGCCGCTGCGGATATGCCTCTGAAACGACGTGATATGCAGCGATGCTCTGGCCCCGTAGGGGCGAGTCCCAGGGATGGGACGAGTAATGTCGAGTTGAGCCGACCGCAGGCTGAGGACCGGGAGGTGAGCGCAGTGCGCAGCACCGATTTCTTTGCGGGACCGCGGGGATTGTAAAGGGGGAGACGGTTTTCTCCCCCTTTACCCGTTCACGTACCACGGTGAGACATTTTCTGCGTGATAGTGGTGAACGGAACACTTCTACACCGTCCCGGAGGCGGTGCTACGCACCTGTCCGGGCTACTTGTCCCCAGTTTGGTAGCACAGAGCCGGATAAACAATATCCACAATTTTGTTAAGTTCTTTTTCGTTATAGATAAGAACTTTTTCTTCTTTGCCGCAGACGGTCAATTTGTGGGAGCGTGATTAACACAAAACAAAACAGGGATTCAGGGGATAAATTATGCGCATTGCAAAAACAAAAATCGCGCTGGCGCTGGGCATTCTGGTGCTCGCTGCGCAGGCTCAGGCCGACCAATTAGCTGATATCAAAGCCGCCGGGGTGGTCAAAGTCGCCACCTTCGACGCCAACCCGCCTTTCGGCTCGGTAGATCCGAAAACGCATAAAATCGTCGGCTACGACGTGGACTTCGCCGAAGCGCTGGCCAAATCTCTCGGCGTGAAGCTGGAGCTGGTCGCCACTAACCCGGCTAACCGCATTCCGCTGCTGCAATCGGGTAAGGCCGATCTGATCGTCGCCGACATCACCATCACCCCGGAACGCGCACAGGTGATTGATTTCTCAACGCCATACTTCGTGACCGGCCAGCAGTTCCTCGTCCCGGCCAAATCAGCGGATAAACTTGATGATTACAGCAAAGCACGCATCGGCGCGGTAAAAGGCACCACCGGTGAGCAGGCGCTGCATCAGCGTTTCCCGCAGTCACGTGTGCTCTCTTATGACGATATTCCGCTTGCGCTGACCGCCCTGCGCAACGGTAACGTGCAGGCGATCACTCAGGACAGCACCATTCTCGCCGGGCTGCTGGCGGAAGCGCCGGACAAGGCGAACTTCAAAATCATTCCTGACCTGCTGAGCAAAGAAGAGATAGGCGTTGGCGTGAAGAAAGGCGAACCGGCCCTGCTGAAAGCGGTGAACGACGAGCTGGTAAATCTGGAGAAATCCGGCGAAGCCGCCAAAATTTACGACGTCTGGTTTGGCCCGAGCACCAAAACCCCGCAGCCGCGCGCCTTTACTATCGAAGCTAAATAAGCAGAAAATACATTATGTTATCGGCTCTATTTTCACGCTCCGCGGCATCGTCCGCGGATTTTTCGCATCTGCAACGCGCCAGTATTGAGTTCCGCGATGTCGCCAAAAGCTACGGAGATCACCGGGTACTGAACGGCGTTAATTTGCAGGTCGAACCCGGCGAAGTGGTGGCAATCCTCGGCCCTTCTGGATCGGGCAAATCAACCCTGATCCGCCTGATCAACCAGCTTGAATCCCTTAGCGGCGGCGAGATTTTAATTGACGGCAAACCGACGCGCCAGCTCACCGGCAGCGCCCTGCGCCAGTTGCGCAGCCGGGTCGGCTTTGTCTTTCAGCAGTTTAATCTCTACGCCCACCTGACGGCGCAGGAGAATATCAGCCTCGCGCTGGAGCGGGTTCACGGCTGGGACAAAAGCGCCGCCCGCGAACGCGCGTTAGAGCTGCTCAAACAGGTTGGTCTCGAAGATAAAGCGCAGCAGATGCCCGCCCAGCTCTCCGGCGGTCAGCAGCAGCGGGTAGCTATCGCCCGCGCCCTCGCCTCTTCACCGCAGATCATTCTGTTCGATGAACCCACATCGGCTTTGGATCCGGAGATGATTGGCGAAGTCTTGCAGGTGATGAAAACCCTCGCCCACAGCGGGATCACCATGGTGGTAGTGACGCACGAGATGCAGTTTGCCCGCGAGATTGCCGATCGGGTGGTATTTATCGACGGCGGCGATATTCTCGAAGTCGCGCCGCCGGCCGAGTTCTTCGCCCGACCGCAGCACGCTCGCACCCGTCGTTTTCTGCAAAAGGTGCTCGACCCGTTGCACCAGGAGAGTGAGGCGTGATCCCGCATCTCGACTGGCACGGCGTGCTGAGCGGGCAGCCGCTGCAATGGATAATCTCCGGTTTTCTCACCACCGTCTGGGTTAGCGTCGCCGGGATGATTCTGGCGACCGCGCTGGCTATCTTGCTGCTGGCGCTGCGCCTCGGCGGCGGTCGGCCCGGACGCTGGCTGGTGGCGGCCTGGGTTTCGCTGTTTCGCAATACGCCGCTGCTGGTCCAACTGCTGTTCTGGTATTTCGCCGCCTGGAATCTGCTGCCGCTTGGGGCGCGGGATTTTATCAATGACGATCACAGCTGGTCGATTCTGCCGGGCAACGTCTGGTGGCTGACGCCGGAGTTTCTCTGCTCAATGTGGGGGCTTGGGGTCTTTACCTCAGCGTTTCTGATTGAGGAGATCGCCTCCGGATTACGCGCCGTTAGCCATGGTCAGCGGGAAGCAGCGCTGTCGCAGGGGTTCACACCCTGGCAGGAACTGCGCCACATTCTGCTGCCGCAGGGACTGGCGAACGCCTGGCAGCCGATTATCGGCCAGTATTTGAACCTGATGAAGCTCTCTTCGCTGGCGAGCGGAATCGGCTTTGCCGAACTCACCTATCAGGTGCGGCAAATTGAGAGTTACAACGCGCATGCGCTGGAGGCCTTTGCCGTCGGCACCGTGCTGTATCTGGCGCTTGGCGTGGTCATGGGCGTGGCGCTGACGCGTTTCGGTCCGGGAAAACATCAGCAAAGGAGAGCCGGGTATGAACGCTAATCTGGCGGTGATTGTCGATAACCTCGACTATCTGCTGTGGGGACGACTGGCGGACGGTATTCCCGGCGGCGTGGTGTTAACGCTGCTGATGGCTATCGGCGCCGCCGCGCTGGCGCTGCCCGGAGGGGTGTTGTTGGCGGGTATTGCCTGGCGCTATGACGGGATTGTGCGGCGATTATTATTTCTGTGGGCGGAGATTATTCGCGGCATCCCGCTGATTTTCGTGATTTTCTGGCTGTGGTATCTGCTACCGATGCTCACCGGTAGCGACCTGCCGGGGGCGGTGACCGTCACGGTGGCGCTGGCGTGGTTTACCGCCGCCTCGGTGATGCACTCGGTGCTGGCGGGGCTGCAATCGCTGCCCCACGGGCAGTATGAAGCCGCGCTAACACAGGGGTTTGCCCCCGGACAGACGCTTCGCCTGATCTTACTACCACAGGCTTTACGCAATGTTCAGCCATCGCTGGTCGGGATATTTATCGGCCTGCTTAAAGACACCTCGCTGGCCTTTATCGTCAACGTACCGGAACTGACTACCGTTGCCGGGCAGGTCAATAACCGGGTGCAGATATATCCGCTGGCGATTTTCGTCTTTACCGGAGCGGTCTATTATCTGCTGTGCTGCGGCCTGAGTCTGCTGGCGAATCGTCGGTATGCGAGAGCGGCCGGGTAAATCATTCGACATGGCGCGGTTAGTTGATATCGCGCCACGTCGCTTTAACGTGGACTTCGCCCGAGGCGTTCACTTCGCCGTACCAGCCGCTGTGGCGACCCAGCGTTCGCGTCGAGATAATGTCATTCATCAGAATCGAGAACTTCACCGTCGCCTTATCCATTACGCCGGGCAGTCCTGAGATATCCGTCCATGCGGAATTTAGCCATAGCGCATCCGTCATATCCCGCCAGTTGCCGTCGCAACCCACGTCGTAAGTTTTTGTTTTGCCGTCTTGGGTCATAAAGGAGAGCGTTGCCGGAAACGGCACTCTATCCACCGGCTCCGTGGAACTGAAAATACAGTGCGGACGCCCGTTGACTATCTCCGTTGGCCCAGTGACTTTTATCTGTACCTCGTCGGCGGCGGTTTTACCGCTGGTGGTGACGATATAGTTAAAGTCCAGTGATGGCTGGCTGCTGCCAACGTAACCCTCACGGACTGGCGCATTGCTGTAGTCGTCAGAGGTGATACTGATGCTGAATTCGCGGGGTTTGATAACCAGGGAGTTTGAAACCGGTAAACTCCACACACTTCTCCCTGAATTCACGGCAATCCCAAGTGCGTTAGCGAAACGGAAATCCAATATATCCTCAATATTTGTATCACTATTGCCCAATTCCACCATTTTTTTGAAATAATTATTCGAAAAAAAGATATAAAAAGAACCTGATGATTGCAGATCTTTATACGAAACGCTTTTTTGGGCATACTGCAATGTATCTACCCAACGGCTGCCATCAGGACTGAACAACATATCGCCTGGAGCCAGGGCCATTACCAATGGCCAGTTGAACATCATTGGGTAAAAAACACCCCAGGAATTAATCTGACCTGTACTCTGCTGAGTGTAATCAAGCAACTTACAAACCATTCCTGATTGTGTATTGACGATCTGTACCTTACAGTTTACGTTTCCATCACCCGGCGTTGGCACCCCATCACTATTAATAAAAACCTCATCAGTTTCTCCGTTATGCAGCACTTTCATATGTGCACTTTTCGTAAAAGTCACCTTAGTCGAATACCAGAAGCCACTTGAATAATCATTTGCACAACGATTAACATAGTCGGCAGAACCCACCCAACACTGGTTTATCGTGATAGTAAAGCTACTTCCCACAGCCATTTGTTTCAGATACGAATAAAAACTACTCGACAGCGTCCCTCCATGCTCGGGAAGCGCTCCTGAAACCGCAACCCCATAAAAACCATTTTCATCAATAACTGATGATGCCTGAGGCTGTACTATGCTTGCTGTCAGATTGCAATTTGCATCCGGAGCACTTCTTATGTCGCAAGCAAGCCCGGTAAGCGGATATGACACCGGTGAATTCTCTATCCACATATCATAGTATGAATCCCTCATAACGGACTGATTAATAATCTGACTCATCAGTCCCAAACCGAGCTGCTGCCTCTCGGTTTTCAGTTCATCATTCCAGACATTAGCACCTTCAATTATTGACCGTTGGCCGTCACTACTTGCGACAAAGTAGCCACCATCACTATTTTCGATAAAAACAAACGACTGAGACACTGCTGGCATAGTATACTTTCCGTATGCCTCAACTTCCAACGGGGTAAAACAAAATACAACCCAAAGCACCGCCAGTAATATGAAGTTATTAATTGCCACCACGTCCCGCCCCCTTAAAAAAATCTTAAGATATATTTCCTGCGCATATGAAAAATCGATTAAATGTATGGAAAAACTCTGATTGCAAAATCGAGATCATGACATATAATATTATTTGAAAAAAGAAGACTATGTGTTTATTAAAAATGAGTCAATACCGAAGAGAAGAAAAAGAAAAAGTGAACAAGTTATCGTAAGAACAGCTAAAGAAAAAACCACATCATTATTAGAATTACTAAAAACAAACAAATAAAAAATCAACAATATCAATGAATTAAATAAAAAATTAAAACAAAAATTAATACTTAGGATTATTACCCAAACAAATTAAGAATAGTCACAGAAAGAGAGGTAAGATGAAATAACCACTCCCTGAAAATAAAATATCACCTTCATTTCATATTGAATATAATATTAATTCAAGATAAAAAAACGTCCTTTTATTAGCCCCAGAAAGAGGGGGTAATCGTAATAACAATAGGGGCCAACAGCAATGGCCAATCACCGACATCAGCACTGGTTTTATCAACTATAACATTCCCGCAGGTGATGATTGATTATTATCTGAAAAATACTGTTTAATTCCTTTCGCGCGACTTAGCTTTAGCGTGGATGTCGGTGGCATCAGGAGTGTGCTGAATTGCGTATAGAAGGAGAACAATGGTCGGAATACGACTTTTCATCAGAATTCCTTCAATGAAAAAGGCGAAGGAAAAATGTCCCGCTCTGATATGACAAAAAATCAATTAATTAATTGACACGGTCCGGCAGAAAAGTACATTCATTCGTTCAGGTAGCATCAAACCGTACGCTGGCGTCGCCGCTCAAGATATCGTCCGGCAACATACCGTAGTCAGTGACTTCCGTAGTATCGTCAGGGTACCCTTGATGCAGAAAGTGAGGGAATACTCAGCGCTGGTGCGATCAAAATGATTGTAACAGCCTGACAGCGCGCTAATATTGTCGCCCAAAATGCCAGCAGCTGTATCTATCATTTTGATGTTGGTAGGGTATGCGGCCGTTTTCTATTCAGGCAATAGATCGATTTTTGATCATCTGATTTTTATTCCTGCACGTAGATTTTTGGCGCTGAAAAATCACTTACCCGAACATTCATCGGTTATTTTTATAAATTTCTCGTCATAGACAATGTAGTGATTCCCCGGCTGGCGCAGCGTCGCCTGACGAACAACATCACCTGGCCGTAAATACCATGCATCTCCCTGCTCTTCCGTTGTGTTGCAGCCGGGCTTGATCAGCAGCTTAAACCAGGTATTCCCCGTATTGCTGACGGTACCGGCGGCACGATCGTAAACCCATTTGAAATTAACCTGGCGCGGGCGCACCACCAGGATAGTATCCATCACCACCACCGGATCTAAACTGACCGCCGCCCCGGAGGCATTGCGCGCGATATGGTTAAGAGTAGGAATTTCGCGAAATGAGACCCGGTAGTAGCGTTCGCGGTTATCTTTCGGCCCGTGGTAATAAAACTTAAAGTATTCGCTGTCTCCCGCCTGAAGGGTCATCTGCCGGGGGGAAAACAGCAGTTCGCCATCTGCTGGACGCGAGCGCACCTCTTTGCCGCCGGGGCGGTCAATAGTAATGACCGAGACCTGATACAGGCGTACGCTTTTGTTGTTATTCAACACCCGCTTTGCAGCAAATTCGTCTTCCGGGGAGAGAGAGAAGGTCAGATTTCCCACCGAGATCGCCTGGCTCGCTGACGGCAGCCACAACGCCAACGCACAGGCTGCTATACGGAATAAATTATTGAACGTCACGCCACGTCGCCTGAACATGTACTTCACCTGAAGCGCTGACTTCGCCATACCAGCCACTGAGACTCCCCAAAATACGCATTGATATTATTTCATTCATTAAGATAGACAGCTTAACCGTCGCAGTATTCATCACCCCGGGCTCACCAGAGATATCTGTCCACGCCGAGCTTGCCCATAGCGCGTCCGTCATATCATGCCAGCGCCCATCACACCCCGCATCGAAGGTTTTCTTACTACCATTCCTGGTCGTAAACGAAAGGGTTGCCGGAAAAGGGACTTTATCCTGCGTATCCTGTGAACTAAAAATACAATACGCACGCCCATTTATCGTACGTGATGGGCCGGTTACTTTGATTTGCACCTCATCAGCAGACGTTTTTCCCGTAGTGGCGACAAGATAGTCAAAATCCAGTGATGGTTTATCGCTGCCAACATAACCCTCTCGCGTTGGTGACTCGCTATAATCATCAGAAGTAATGCTAATACCGAATTCACGTGGCTTGATAGTTAAAGAGTTGGACGTAGAGAAGTTATAAACAGCCGCCACCCCCACATTCTCCGTTCGACTTACTATAGTAAAATTAAACAACTCCTGACTACTAGTATCACTGAGCCCAATCGCCACCATTTTTTTAAAAAAATCATTAGAGAGGAAGACGTAAATAGATTCAGAAGATTTCAGGTCATCAAGGGTGTAATAGTCATTAGGTTTCTCCATGCCACCACTTGTAGTAATACTTGCTGGCAGCCAGGAGCTGCCATTTAAACTGAACTGCATATCATCTTTCGCGATCTCGTATTTCAGAGTCCAGTTAATTAACGACGGATATAACCGAAAAGACGTACTATTTGCGCCGTTAGTTTGCAGATTATAACTAACCATTTTGCAAGCCAGCCCGGACTTGCCTCCGACAATCTGTACTCGGCAGTCAGTATTGCCATCGCCTGGCGTCGGCACCCCATCACTATTGATAAAAATCTCATCAGTATACCCGATATTGTTTAGCCTCAGATGAGCACCCTTGGTGAAGGTTACCTCAGTCGCTTCCCAGGTAGCATTTACCCCATCGTCTTTACAGCGTTCTCCTCTGTTCGCATCGTAAAAAGGACTATACGCCCTGCATCCATTCAAGGTCATAGAAAAATGACTTCCTATCGTCATCTGCCGGAGATACTGATAAAAACCATCCGATATCAACCCAGACAACAGCACTGCCTGATTTCTACCATATACAATTCCATAAACCCCTTTACCATCGGTCACCGCTGTAGAGCAACCACTAGACACACATGCCGGACCCGCGAAAGGGGATGCGACTGGAGCACCTTCCAGCCACAGATCGAATATATTTGACGTGTCCACAATTGCCTGAGCGGTACCTATCACTCCCGGAAACTCCCCCGAATTTCCGGCTGCTACCATGGCATCACTGATACGACTTGGACCGACAATATATATTGGGTTCGATCCCGGCCCTGTTGACACAAAATAATCGCCATCAATATTGTTCTCAACGAGCGCAACCTCTCCGGATTGTGGGGGCAACGTCGTAACCCCTATAGCCATTGCCGAAATCGGTCCTCCCAGCAAGGCAAAAATTAATAACAAATGATTAACTTTCATTATTTTTATCTTCCAAAACAACTCCGGCATAGGTCCTCAGCCCGCTGCACACCACGTCGCCGACCCAAACCGCGCCACGCGCCTGATTCAGATCCAGCTCCACTTCACAACGCTGGTCTGAGCCGTAGCTGAAGTCGATGGTCGGGAATTTCTTATCTATATCCATGATGAACTCGCCTTTTTCATCCGTGCGGGTACGCCCAATGTGGTTGCTGATGCTAGCGTTGGCCAATAACGTGCCGTCCTCCGCGCGGATGCGCCCGGAGACGGTTACCATTTGCTTCACTTCCGGTTCAATCACCGCCACGTTGCCTGGATAGAGCGTCAGCCGGCTTTTACGCCCGCTCACGATGTCGTAACTGTCGAGCGAGTTTTTACTGTTCTGTAGTTCCACTTCATACCGGCCATACGGTGATAGCGGCAGATAGTTATGCTTTCCGGAGAGTTGAAAGAATCGCCCGTTAACCTTCGCGCTTAGCTGGCCGTCATCCTCCAGACCGGTATTTAAGATCAGCCCGGCATTGCCTTCGCTCATTCCGCTGGCCGCAATGTTTTTTCCCTGCCAGCCTATGCTGCCGCTGGCGTTCAGGTTGGTATTCACATAACCATCCGCGCCGCTGTTCACATTCAGCGAGCCGTTAGCATAACGCGTCTCAAACTGCGCATAGGCACCGCCGCTGAGCGTTTTGTCATCGCCGGTGTTGCCAGAAATCGCCCGTGAGACGTTGGCGCCGATGGTGCGGATCGGACCTTTATCAAAGCGCTTGCGCGCTGACAAGTTGGCTGTCGAATAGCCATTCTGGTGCGATATCCCACCGCTAATCCAATTACCGAGCGGCAGAGACAGGTCAAGCGCGATATATTTACCGGTATTGTTGTTATAACCTGAATTATTAAAACGCTGGATGCCCGCACGCAGTCCCAATGAACCAAAAGCACCACTGTAAATATTCTGGTAATAATCCGCCGTATAGTAATGACTATTATTCTGGCGATCATCGTTATAACTCATACTGAAGGTTCCCAGTTTTGACCATAGAGAACTCAGATTTAACGATCCACCGATAGCCCGGTTATCAGCATCGCTGCGCCGCAGCGTATCACCAACCGACGTTTTTTCCTGGTTAACCCAGACAGAGCTGAAACCACCGGGGAGCGTAGCGCTAACGCTGCCAATGCTGCTCCAGGAGCCATCGCTGGCCATCATGTTCTGCATATTGATGCTAATCGCACTGGTCAGCGGTAGGCTAAACCGCGTTTCTCCCACGCCAGTGGTGTCATAGCTGTAGCCTGATGCAGCCCAGGTGAGGGTATTCAACGATCCCGATGCCGAAACGCCCGCCAGCCAGCTATCTTTCGCGGGCTGCGCTTTTCTGCCGCCCTGCGACCAGCGGTCCATATGGAAGCTGCCGCCCCAGAATTGCCAGGCCAGAGGCGCTCCGGCTCCGCGTCCCCGACTGAACAATTTATTGACCCGCTGAGTGCGCTTACTCACTGAGCGACCATTAACAATGACTTCTACGTCAATGTCGTAAATCCCGTACGGTAGCCCGCGCGTATCCACTTCATGGTTACCCATTGCGAAGTTCTGTACGCTCAGCAACCGCCCGTCGCGCGACAGATGCACTTCGCCCGCCGCAGATAAAAAGGCTACCACCGGCGTCGCCGATTGGGTGTTATCAAAGACCGTCGAACTGGCCTGATTACCCCACGAAGCACCGTAAATTTTCCCCGCCGAAATGGCGGTCATTGGCCCCAGCGATTGCAGGTTCCAGGTATCCAGCATCCCGCCAGCAAAACGGTGACCGGAAAAATCCCGCTCATACATCGCTTTATACAACTGATTGTTCTGGTTGCGGGTCCCGGCACCGTAAATCGACCCATCAATCGCGATATGGTGTTCGCGTAAAGCGCTCATGCTATTGAGCGACAAATAGCTGGAGGTGTTATCACCGCCGTTACGCATCTGGTTGTTATACACTCCGAGGTTATAGTTAAGGGTGCTGCTGATCTTGTTGACGCTGGACTGGCCGATATCCTCACTACGAGTGCGCAGTACGGTACCCAGCGCTTCTTTTTTCACCACCAGCTGTAACAGCAGGCGGCGCAGGTCGAACTGTAGCCGGGCATCAGGCGTCAGGATAATACGCAGTTCGTCGCTGAAGGGAGCGTCGGCTATCTCAGCAAGTAACTGCCGGGTAGTCGCATTAAGTGAGGCATTTTCTTCTTTTTCTTCCAGTTGAATCTGGCGGATCCGCAGAGAATCATTATCCAGCCAGATAAAGGCGCTACCAAGCCGCTGGTCATTCTGGGTGCCGGAGCTACCTTCGAGGTGGGTAAACAATGGAACGCTCATCCCATTACGCAGCGCCAGACCAAAGGCCTGGGGAATAATCACACCACCAATCTGACGTGCCGGTTTAGAGGCCGCGTCAACACAGAAAGGAATTGAAACAATAACAAAACCGGAGGCAAGGATCGTTCGCAGGCCAGAGGCGTTCCAAAGTGAGGGCATATCCTTATCCCGTTTCTATAACCTATTATTTTACGGGCACAAACTGCTCGCCCTGCCAGAGCGCAACTCGCCCTTTTTTATCCGCAACATTGACGCGGGTAAAACGACGATTCTCTCCCGGCATCAGGTAGTAATTCTCTTTGCACTCTTTACCGTCAGCTGACTTCAGGCACGGGCCGTAGGCAAGAATGCGTAACGTGGCATTGCCCGTATTCACCAGCTTTCCGTCGCTGTACTGATAGCGGAAATTCACCTTGCGCGGGGCAACCACCAGAATGGTACCAATGCGGGCTGAAGCGGTGGCCACCGCAGTACGGGTACCGCCGTTGCGCTGGGCATCGCTTAAGGCCTGGTCGAACCAGACGATGCGGTAATAGCGCTCTTTTTCATCCATCGGACCTTTATAGAAAAAACGAATCGATTCGCTGGATTGCGCCGGCAGCAGAAGGCTGGCAGGAGTCAGTAAAAGCTCTTCTTTGCTCTCCATCGGGATGACTTTTCCACCTTCCTGCGGCGTCGTCAGGCGTTCAACATGAATATTGATCAGTCTCCCGCTGTCGGTGGGATTTTTAATTTCTTTACTCAGCACGCTGGCTTCGCTGTTGATAAACGAAGAGATATCACCGACGTCAAGCGCCATAGCCGGCGAAATTACGCAGAGCAACAGGCCAGCGGCCAGAATGTGATTTTTCATATGAATTCAGTCCGTGAAATAAGGCAGGGAGAAATCTCCCTGCCAGGTACGTCGAGAGGATCAGATGGTCCAGGTTGCATCGAACTGAACGCTGACGTCGCCGCTCCAGATACCTTCCGGCAGCGTGCTGTAGTCAGTGACCGCCGTGGTGCCGTTAGTGGTACCCTCGATGATGGAGAAGGTGAAGAGCTCCTGCGCACTGGTACGACCAGCTTGATTATAACCAGTAGACAACGCGCTGAGGTTGCCGCCAAGAATGCCAGCCGCAGTATCGATCATCTTGGTGTCGGTGGTTTTATCAACAGCAACACCGTTGTAAGACACGCCCACGCTCAGGGTAGAACCGGAGGTGTCCAACTGGGTCAGGGTGTTGGTCAGCAGACGAGAAGTCAGCTTAAACCCGGTTGCAGTTGTGTCGCCTGCAACGGTAACGTCAAACAGGCCTTTCTGGGTGTTAAAGCCTTTAATACCTTCTGCGTACTGAAACGACAGGCTACCCAGCGGAGTCACAACCAGCTTGCTGGTGGTGTCTTTTTTCGCTGTAGCGGACCAGGTCGCAACAGCCTGCGCGGTTGTATCAACTGCGTGTGCAACGCCCATACCAGAGAATGCTGCTACCAGAGCAACGGCAATAATTTTCTTATTCATAACATTTCATCCTGATTTGATATTAAGGGCATAATGCCCACATCCATGCGTATTAATCATTAATACGCTAATTCAATAACAACGGTAAAATTAGTTTCTAAAATATTAAATGGCTATTCGATTTATCTTTGAATACAGCTTTACTTCAGCATTACGCTGATGGGCATATACCGTTTTCACACTACAATTTTCTATTCTGGCAATAGATTTAGGCTGCATACCCTGCGCAAGAAGACCAATAATCTGCATCTCTTTTTTAGTCACTTTACCTTTCTTAATATCCGAGCGCAAAAAGCGGCCATTTATCACCCGGGATAATTCATCGCGAACATTGCGTAGCGAATCCGCATAAACCACGCCTCTGACCTGGCTATTGAAATACCAGTAATTAGCCAGTGCCTCTAACCGAGTGGCGGCAATTAATACCACCTGTTTTTTCTCTGTTTGCCTCAACCATTGACGCTCATGGCTGATAAAGTGGCACATAAACTTTGGGCTGATATTAATAAATATAAAATCATCCTGTATAGTTTCCAGGGAAGGGTAAATTAGCTCTCTGATTTCAAAAATAATCTCGGATAATCCATCAACAAAATAACGGTCCTCCTGCGGCCAAATGCATAACCGTAAACCTGATTGATAGTCCATATATCACGCATTCCTCCTCCATGATCCTACCGATTTCCCTAACGCTAAAATGGGGCAGGGAGTGGTTTCCCTCACTCCTCAGCAAATAGCCAAATATACACAGAAAAATAATCTATAATGTGCATAAATCAAAATAAAACATAAACACAATGAATATTTACAGAATTAAGAAATGAAATATCCCTTCTGCGCTTAAGAATTTATGTGTTTAATTAACATGAGTCAACATGAAGGAAGGGTAAAATCTAAATTCACATACCAAACATTAAAACAGCTAAAATAAAATAACAAAAAAACGTTAGAGATATTTAATTTTAAAAAATAAAAAACGAATAAAAACAATAAGTATCAATAAGATAAACAAAAACAGTCAAATGAAAAAATTCTCAATTCACTCTACCCAGGAATTTTCCCGAAATTCATTAGGAATTCCCTTAGGAATAATGGAATAAATACAAAAAATAAATAATACAGAAGAAAATAAAAGTCATTGTGAATTATTTACTGATGGAATATTATATATATTCGGGATACAAAAACGTCACTTCATAACATTCATAAAAAGGCGGGATTTGAGGATAATGGCTGCATAAAAAAACAAACAAAGGAACATCATAAAGCGAAGACAGATCATTTTAAGTTATGCATTAACTCACTTTTACCTGCGTGTTCCCGGTTACTTCACCGGGCAATCGTCAGTCATTTTAATAAACTTATCGTTATAGATGATGTAGTGGTTCCCCGGCTGGCGCAGTGTAGCCTGGCGGACAACGTCGCCGGGCCGTAAGTACCATGCATCCCCCTCCTCTTCCGTCGTGTCACATCCGGGCTTGATCAGCAGCTTAAACCAGGTGTTGCCGGTATTGCTGACGGTACCGGCGGCACGATCGTAAACCCATTTGAAATTAACCTGGCGCGGTCGAACGACCAAAATGGTGTCCATCACCACCACCGGCTCCATGCTGACCTCGGTACCGCCGGGATTGCGCATCACATAATTACGGGGGGGGATTTCACGAAATGAAACCCGATAGTAGCGTTCGCGGTTATCTTTCGGCCCGTGGTAGTAAAACTTAAAATATTCGCTCTCGCCTGCCTGCAACGTCAGCTGACGTGGGGCAAACAGCAGTTCGCCGTCAGCAGGACGCGAGCGCACTTCCTTACCGCCAGGACGGTCAATAGCCACGATTGAAACGCGGTATAGACGCGCGCTCTTGTTATTATTTATCACCCGTTTAGCGGCAAATTCTGCGTCTGCCGCCAGTGAAAAAGTTAAGTTGCCGACGGAGATAGCCTGCGCCGCTGAGGATGCCCACAGCGCCAGCAGGCAAAAGGCTGTTGGCAGCCAATTAATTAATGTTACGCCACGTTGCCTGGACATGAATCTCTCCTGAAGCACTCACCTCACCAAACCAGCCGTTATCATCCACCGTGCGCAGCGATATATCGTTATTCATCGGAATGGAAAACTTCACCGTTGTTTTATCCATCTGTCCCGTATCGCCGGAAATATCGGTCCAGGGGGTTGTTAACCATAGCGCATCGGTCATATCGCGCCAGGTATCATCGCACCCGGCATCATAAGTTTTGGTGGTTCCTGCCTGGGTAAGAAATGCCAGTGTCGCCGGGAACGGCACTTTCGACGTCCCGTCCGGGGAACTAAAAATACAGTATGAACGCCCGCCAATAACCTGTGCCGGACCAGTCACTTTAATTAGCACTTCATCGGCGGCGGTTTTACCGCTGGTAGTAACAATATAGCCGAAATCCAGCGACGGTTCGCTGCTGCCTACATAGCCCTCGCGCGTCGGCGCAGAGATGTACTCATCGGAAATAATGCTGATACTGAAATCGCGCGGTTTAATTATCAGCGTATTGGAGGTGGAAAACTCATACCACCCTGACTCTGGCGAGGTGGTGTTATAGAAACGGAAATTAAACAGATCTTTCGTATTAACATCGCTAATCCCCAGCGCCACCATCTGCTTAAAAAAGTTACTCGAGAAGAATACATAAACAGAATCAGATGATTTCATCTCATTGAACGTATAGTACTGGGCTATGCCGCTAACCGGCTTCCATGAATTACCGTCCAGGCTGAACTGCATATCATAGCTACCCACCGCAGAAGCCAGCGACGAGTTGCTGATCGCCGGGAAAATATGGATAGAGGTATTACTCAGGCCGTTGGTTTGCAAATTGTAATTCACCATTTTGCAGCTCAGGCCGGAACGGGTTCCGATAGTCTGCGTCCTGCAGTCTGCATTGCCCTCCCCCAGCGTTGGCACGCCATCACTATTGATAAACACTTCCGCCAGCGCATGAGTATTAATTAGCTTCAGGTTTGCGGCCTTGGTATGAGTGACATTACGCACATACCAGTAGCCTGAAGCCTGATCTTTACAGCGTTCGCCGTTGCTGGCGTTATAGCTGACGGAAGTCATACAGGAGTTAATGGTCATGGAGAAACTGCTGCCTACCGACATCTGTTGCAGATACTGGTAGAAAGAGTCAGACATCATGCCGTGCATCCACTTTTGCCCGCCAGTTGTCACCGTCGCGCCATAGAAACCGCTGGCATCGCTGGTTTGCGGCAGGATCAGACTGGTCGCCATATCGCAGCCCGCATACCAGTTGATACAACGCAGACCGAGTAAGGGATGAGAAGCCGGCGAGTTATCCAGCCACATATCGAAGAACCAGTTAGCATACAGCCCGGTGTTATAACCGTTGTCGATATAGCCCAGACTCTGCTGATAGATGGTGCCCGAGCCGTTATATTTCAGCCCGGTCCAGCGGTTCGCCCCGGTCATTCGCGGATCTAACGCGCCTCCGGGGGTGACAAAGAAGTTATCGTCCGAGTTGTTTTCCACAAACACAAACTGCATGGCCGCCGCATCAGGCCAAGTGGTTTTTGTTATCGCCGCGTTAACCCGCATCACACATAGCGCCGCCGTTAACATCACAAAATATGCCAGCCACTTAGCTTTCATTACCTTCTCCTGTCGGCTGCACGCTGGCATAGGTCGCAAGGCCGCTGCAAACCACATCGCCCACCCACACCGCGCCGCGCGCCTGGCTTAACTCCAGCGCCACTTCACAGCTCTGGTTTTTACCGTAACTGAAATCAATGGTCGGGTATTTTTTATCCACGTCCATCACAAATTCACCCTTCTCATCGGTACGGGTTCGCCCGATATGATTATTAATGCGGGCATTTGCCAGCAACGTGCCGTCTTCTGCGCGAATACGTCCGGAAACGGTCACCATCTGCTTCACTTCCGGCTCAATGACCGCCACGTTTCCCGGGTACAGGGTTAGCTGGCTCTTACGCCCGGTGACGATGTCGTAGCTGTCAAGCGAGTTTTTACTGTTTTGCAACTCAACTTCATAACGGTTGTACGGCGACAACGGCAGATAATTACGCTTGCCGGAAAGCTGCACGATCCGCCCGTTAACCTTAGCGCTCAGCTTGCCGTCATCCTCAAGACCGGTATTGAAAATCACCCCGGCGTTGCCGTCGGTGCGCCCGCTGGCGGCGATATTTTTCCCCTGCCAGCCGACGCTGCCGTTGGCGGTCAGGTTGGTGTTCACATAGCCGTCCGCGCCGCTGTTCACGTTCAGCGTACCGGTGGAATAACGGGTATCAAACTGCGCATAGGCGCCACCGCTGAGGGTTTTGTCATCGCCGGTATCGCCGGAAATCGCCCGTGAGATATTGGCACCAATGGTACGAATGCTGCCTTCATCAAACTGTTTACGCGCCGACAGGTTAGCCATGGTGTAACCGTTCTGGTGCGTCATCCCGGCGCTGAACCAGTTGCCGAGCGGCAGCGAAAAGTCGAGCGCAATGTATTTCCCGGTATTCGCGCTGCTGTCGCCGTTATTAAAACGCTGGATCCCCGCACGCAGCCCCATTGATCCCCACGCTCCGGTATAGAGCGTCTGGTAATAATCTGCGGTGTAGTAATGGCTGTTATAGCGGCGATCATCGTTATAGCTGATGCTAAACGTTCCCAGTTTTGACCAGAGTGAATTCAGGTTCAGCGTACCGCCAATTGCCCGGTTATCAGCATTACTGCGTCGCAGCTTATCGCCGATTTGAGTTTTCTCCTGGTTGATCCAGACCGAACTGAACCCGCCGGGCAGCGTGGCGCTGATGCTGCCGATGCTGCTCCATGAATTATCGCTGGCCAGCATATTTTGCAGATTCACATTGATAGATTCAGTGAGCGGCAGCGTCAGACGGGTTTCGGCAACCGCGTTGTTATCATAGCCGTAGCCGGTCGCCGCCCAGCTGAAGGTACTGACCGAACCCGAGGCCGAAGCTCCTGCCAGCCAGCTGTCTTTGGCCGGGAGCGTCTTTTTACCGCTTTCGGACCAGCGGTCCATATGGAAGCTGCCACCCCAGAACTGCCATGCCAGCGGCGCTCCTGCACCTCGCCCACGGCTGAACAGTTTATTCACTCTCTGGGTTCGTTTGCTAACTACCCGACCATTCACAATCACTTCAACGTCAACATCGTAAATCCCGTATGGCAGGCCACGCGTATCCACCTCGTGGTTACCCATGGCAAAGTTCTGCACGCTCACCAGCCGTCCCTCGCGGGTAAGATGAACTTCCCCAGCGGCGGGTAAAAAGGCAACCACAGGGGTGGCCGACTGGGTGTTATCAAACACCGTCGAACTGGCCTGGTTGCCCCATGAAGCCCCGTAGATCTTCCCTGCTGAAATAGCCGTCATTGGGCCAAGCGATTGCAGGTTCCAGGTATCGAGCATCCCGCCAGCAAAGCGGTGACCGGCGAAATCGCGCTCGTACATCGCCTTGTAAACTTCGCTGTCCTGGCTGCTGGAGCCAATGCCGTACAGCGAGCCGTCCAGCACAACGTGATGTTCGCGCAGCGCGGTGACATTGTTCAGCGACAAATAACTGGAGGTGTTGTTGCCGCCATTGCGCATCTGGTTGTTATAAACGCCGAGGTTATAGTTCAGGGTGCTGCTGACGGTGTTAACGCTGGACTGACCAATATCCTCACTACGAGAACGCAGCACGGTACCCAGTGCCTCTTTTTTCACCACCAGCTGCAGCAGCAGCTGGCGCAGACTAAGTTCCAGCTGCGCGTCATCGGTCAGATTGATTTTAAGGTCTTTGCTGAAGGCTTCATTCGCCAGCGAAGTCAGCTGCTTTCGGGTTTGTTCACTCACGGTCGCATTGCTGTCGCTTTCTTCCAGCTGAATCTGCCGCACGCGCAGAACGCCATTATCCAGCCAGATAAAGGCGTTACCAATTCTTTGATCGTCCTGAGAACCGGTGCTGCTTTCAAGGTGGATAAACAACGGGATGCTCATCCCGTCCTGCAAAGCCTGACTGAAAGCCTGGGGAATAATCACGCCGCCGATTTGTTGTACTTTATCGGCTGCGGCGGTGGCGCTGAGCGGAACCAGCAAAATGACCATGCCGGAGGCAAGGAGTTTTTTTAATCCTGGGGAGATCCCTGGTAGAGGCATAGTCTTGATCCGTCAGCACAAATGTCTATTTCACGGGAACAAACTGCTCGCCCTGCCAGAGCGCGACCCGTCCTTTTTTGTCAGCCACATTGACGCGCGTAAAACGGCGCTCTTTCCCCGGCATCAGAAAGTAGTTTTCTTTGCATTCCTTGCCATCCGCCGCTTTCAGGCACGGGCCGTAGGCAAGAATACGCAGCGTGGCGTTACCGGTATTCACCAGCTTCCCGTCCGCATACTGGTAGCGGAAGTTCGCCTTTCTCGGAGCCACCACCAGGATGGTGCCAATGCGCGCTGAAGCCGTCGCCACCGCACTACGAGTCGATCCGTTGCGCTGGGCGTCGCTTAACGCCTGATCAAACCAGACGATGCGGTAATAGCGCTCTTTGTCATCCGCCGGACCTTTATAGAAAAAGCGGATCACGTCGCTGGCCTTCGCCGGCAGCAGCAGACTGGCGGGCGTCAGTAAAATCTCGTCCTGCTTATCCATCGGGATCACTTTGCCGCCATCCAGCGGTGAGGTGAGGCGTTCCATATGGATGTTAATTAGGCGACCGCTGTCGGTCGTATTTTTGATCTCTTTACTCAGCGTGCTGCTGTCGCTGTTCATAAATGAAGAGATATCGCCCACATCCAGCGCCAGAGCTGGCGTCATTCCGCAGAGCAACAGGCCGATGGCCAGAATGTGATTTTTCATATGAATTCAGTCCGTGAAATAAGGCAGGGAGAAATCTCCCTGCCAGGTACGTCGAGAGGATCAGCTGGTCCAGGTTGCGTCGAACTGAACGCTGACGTCGCCGCTCCAGATACCTTCCGGCAGCGTGCTGTAGTCAGTCACGTCCGCAGTACCATCAGTGGTGCCGCTGATGATGGAGAACGTAAAGCCGTCCTGCGCAGTAGTACGGCCAGCGGTGTTGTAGCCGTTGGACAGCGCGCTGAGGTTACCACCCAGTGTGCCAGCAGCGGTGTCGATCATGGTGGTGTCGCCGGTTTTCTCTACCGCTACGCCGTTATAATCAACGCCTACGTTCAGCGTAGAGCCTGAAGTATCCAGCTGAGTCAGGGTGTTAGTGATCAGACGAGAAGTCAGTTTGAAGCCAGTCGCGGTGGTATCACCTTCGATAGCAACATCAAACAGGCCCTTCTGGGTATTAAAGCCTTTAATCCCTTCGGCATACTGGAAAGCCAGGCTGCCCAGCGGAGTCACCACCAGCTTGCTGGTAGTATCTTTTTTGGCGGTTGCAGACCAGGTAGCGACTGCCTGAGCAGTAACGTCAGCAGCCTGAGCGACACCCATACCGGCAAACGCGGTTACCAGAGCAATTGCAAGAACCTTTTTTTTCATAGCATTTTCATCCTGAGTTTATTTAGGGACTTGATGTCCCACGTCTGTGTGCATTTCCCGCCATAGCTCAAGCCACATAAATATTGCCTGTGACGTTAATTATTTTGGGTATAACGACCTGGTGCACAATTTTTAAAAACAATGTTCACTACTAATTAGAGCGCTAACTTATAAATTTTTGAATACAGTTTCGCCTCGGCGTTACGTCGATGGGTATAAACTGTTTTCACACTACAATTTTCAACTTTGGCGATAGATTTCGGATGCATTCCCTGAGCCGTCATGCGAATTATTTGCATTTCTCTATCGGTAATTTTTTCTTTCTTTATATCTTTACGCAGAAAACGTCCATTAATAACGTAAGCCAGTTCCTGACGAATATCTTTGGTCAAATCAACATAAACTACACCGCGAATTGATCCATTGTAATACCAGTAATTGGCCAGTGCTTCCGATCGCCTTGCGGCGATAAGCACGATCTGCTTTCCTTTCATTTCTGCCAGCCACTCGCTATCACGTCGGATAAAATAGTTCAGAGAACTGGCGCTAAGGTTGATAAAAACAAACTCCTGACACACTTTCGCAAGTGGCAGATAAATTAGTTTATCGATATCTAAAATAAGCTCAATCAGACCCGTCATAAAATAATTATCATGCGCAGGCCAGATGCACTTATCTAAAGAACATTTATGATCCATATAAAGTTAAACCCCATAGTCCTGGAAATCTCGAACATATCACACACTGCTGATAGCCCAGGCCTGCAAAGTCTAAGTCAGCAAATCCCTCTTTAATCGATATCCAATATAAAATCCAAATAGTATTACTTGAGACAGATAACACTAAATAAATTGCTTGTTTCTTGTGCTTACAAATTTAGGATTTTTCTCGATGAGTGTCAATAAGCGTGGTGAATGCTAATTGCCGACCAGGTCAATTTAGCCTTTGAGAATAAAAATAAGAATATTGAGTTAAACACAAAAACCATTTATTTTCATGTGGTTATTGATGACTTATACGTAAATTCTTAATCGATTACTATCTAACCTAAGATCTTATCTATATTAACTTAAGACTATTCTTAAGCTGGTAGTTGTTTTAAAAAGCCAAAAATCCGAACAAATACATAAATTAAGAATATAAACCCAATAAATGATTAAATAATAGATAATAATTTCATTAATAATGCTTATTATCAGTTTTATATGCCGCACAAAAGGCATAAAAGCAGACTAAAAAATTACTAATGCAAATCGTAATCAATCACTAAAACATTATCTATTCGATTAAACCGACTTAGAGCACAAGATCGTACGGACATCTGGAATCGTTTTCCCGATAAACCTGGGCTTGCGGTTTGTGATTAATGTTGCACAAAACACCCTGTCCCCATCAGAGGAAAATTGTATCGGTATTTTTATTAACAAATAGCGTAATAAAGGTAGCTGAACAGATCGCGCCTCCCGGGATTAGATGAAAAAATGTGATCCCTCACGTACTTTTTTACCTATAAAGACGTTTGTCTTTTACATCCGTTCACTATTTGTTCGCTTTACTGTCATCTGGCAGTCATAAAAAACACCATTAATAGTGCCCAGTTTACTGACGAACCTGGACGCATTTATGAACAGTTCTCTGGCTGCGGTTGCGGAAACCGATTATCAACAGTTTACGCCACCGTCTACCGACCGGCAGCGGAAGGTCCTGAGCGTACGCAACCTGAGCAAATCCTATAGCGCACAGCAAACCGTACTGGATAGCATTAGTTTCGATCTTCATGCGGGCGAGCTGGTTGGCGTGATTGGCCGATCCGGTGCAGGCAAATCCACCCTATTACATGTCCTGAATGGTACCCACAGCACCAGCGGCGGCGAGATCCTGAGCTATCCGGAAGTGGGGACGCCACAGGATGTATCAAAGCTGACAGGCCGCGCGTTAAATGCCTGGCGCAGCCAGTGCGGGATGATCTTTCAGGATTTCTGCCTGGTTCCGCGTCTTGACGTTTTGACCAACGTGCTGCTGGGACGCCTGAGCCAAACCTCAACTCTGAAATCATTATTCAAAGTTTTCCCCGATGCCGACCGGGCCCGCGCTATCTCTCTGCTGGAGTGGATGAATATGCTGCCGCACGCGCTACAGCGGGCGGAAAACCTCTCCGGCGGTCAGATGCAGCGTGTCGCTATTTGCCGAGCGCTAATGCAAAACCCCGGTATTCTGCTGGCCGATGAACCGGTCGCTTCTCTGGATCCGAAAAATACGCAGCGAATAATGAATGTTCTTCGTGAAATTAGCGAACAGGGCATCAGCGTGATGGTAAACCTGCATTCGGTGGAACTGGTGCGTGAATACTGCACCCGGGTTATCGGCGTAGCCAAAGGCAAGATTATTTTTGACGACCATCCCACGCAGCTAAATCAGGATATTCTGCATCGGCTGTATGGCGATGAAATTAGCCAATTGCATTAAATTTCACTCACACGGGCAAAATAATGAAAAAGTACATCACTGGCGCAGTTCGTTTATCCGCAGCGGTTGCAGGCATTATGATGGCGTGGCAGGCAAGCGCTGCTGAACAACCGAAGGAATTAAATCTGGGTATCCTTGGCGGTCAGAACGCAACGCAGCAAATTGGTGATAACCAGTGCGTTAAACAGTTTCTCGATAAAGAGCTGAACGTGGATACCAAATTACGCAACTCTTCCGACTACTCTGGCGTTATCCAGGGTCTGCTGGGCGGCAAAGTTGACGTGGTATTAAGTATGTCACCGTCATCTTACGCTTCGGTTTATATTAACAATCCAAAAGCCGTCGATATTGTCGGTATCGCCGTAGATGATAAAGATCAATCCCGCGGCTACCACTCGGTGGTGGTAGTTAAAGCCGATAGCCCATATAAAAAGTTAGAAGACCTGAAAGGTAAAGCGTTTGGTTTTGCCGATCCGGATTCCACTTCCGGATTTTTAATTCCGAACCACGCCTTTAAACAGCAGTTCGGCGGCACCTCGGATAATAAATATAATAACTTCTTTTCCAGCGTGACCTTCTCCGGCGGCCACGAGCAAGACATTCTTGGCGTGCTGAACGGTCAGTTTGCCGGGGCGGTGACCTGGACCTCGATGGTGGGCGATTACAACAGCGGCTACAGCGTCGGTGCTTTCAATCGCCTGATTCGCATGGATCACCCGGACCTGATGAAACAAATCCGTATTATCTGGCAATCGCCGTTGATCCCGAATGGCCCGATCCTGGTCAGCAACGCTCTGCCTGCGGACTTTAAAGCTAAAGTCGTCAGCGCGATTAAAAAGCTGGATACCGAGGATCACGCCTGCTTTATCAAAGCAATGGGCGGTACTCAGCATATCGGCCCGGGCAGCGTGGCTGATTTCCAGCAGATCATCGATATGAAACGCGAACTGGTTAGCGCGCGTTAATCCCGCCCTGACGCCGCCGCCCGGCAACTATCGCGGGCGGCGGCGACTCGTTGAAGACACAGCGACGCATGAATAACACCCATACCGAATTTGAACGCTATTATCAGCAGGTTCGTGCGCGGCAAAAGCGCGATACCTTTAGCTGGTCTCTTTTGCTGCTGGTTCTTTATTTCGCCGCAGGCAGCATGGCCGAGTTTAATCTCTTTACTATCTGGCACTCGCTGCCCAATTTTCTTGATTACATGTTTGAGACCTTGCCGACTCTGCATGTCGCCGATCTGATTGCCGATTCGCATACCAAAGGCTCGCTGGCCTACTGGGGCTACCGCCTGCCGATACAGCTGCCGCTTATCTGGGAAACGCTACAGCTGGCTCTGGCGTCCACGCTGGTTGCGGTAGTTATCGCCACCCTGCTGGCGTTTATTGCCGCCAATAACGCCTGGTCCCCTGCCCCGCTGCGCTTTGCCGTTCGCGTGCTGGTGGCTTTTCTGCGCACCATGCCGGAGCTGGCGTGGGCGGTGATTTTCGTTATGGCCTTCGGTATCGGCGCGATCCCCGGCTTTCTGGCATTAATGCTGCACACCATCGGCAGCCTGACCAAACTGTTTTATGAAGCGGTAGAGAGCGCGCAGGATAAACCGGTGCGCGGTCTTGCCGCCTGTGGCGCTTCGCGGCTGCAACGCATTCGCTTTGCCCTGTGGCCGCAGGTGAAACCGATTTTTCTCTCCTACGGCTTTATGCGCCTGGAGATTAACTTCCGCTCCTCAACCATCCTTGGACTGGTGGGCGCGGGCGGCATTGGCCAGGAGCTGATGACCAATATCAAACTGGATCGTTACGATCAGGTCAGCATCACGCTGCTGCTGATCATTATTGTAGTGTCGCTGCTGGATATGCTGTCCGGCCGCCTGCGGCAGTGGGTTCTGGAGGGAAAAAAATGAGTCAATGGCAAAACCAACCGGATATCACCGCCAGCCGTCGTCAGCATCAACGTTTGTACAAAGCTCAGGGACGCTATCTGCGCTATGTCGGCCTGCTGGCGCTGGCCAGCGTGCTCTATTACGTCTGGTTCTTTATGCAGTTCGGCATCAGCGGAGAGCAGCTCACCACCGGGCTGCAGCAAATAGGCCGTTACCTGCTGCGGATGTTCGTCTGGCGCGACTTCTTCAACTGGCCGTTCGGCTATTATTTCACCCAAATCGGTATTACCCTGGCGATCGTTTTTGCCGGGACTATTACGGCGACGGTTCTCGCCCTGCTGCTTTCATTTCTCGCAGCGCGCAATATTATGCGCGGCTTTATTCCAGCAACCATCGCCCTGCTAATGCGCCGGTTGTTTGATGTCCTGCGCGGAATCGATATGGCAATCTGGGGTCTGATTTTCGTGCGCGCCGTCGGACTTGGGCCGCTGGCCGGGGTATTGGCGATCATCATGCAGGATACCGGGCTGCTGGGTCGCCTGTACGCCGAAGGGCACGAGGCGGTTGACCGCTCACCGGGGCGTGGGCTGACGGCAGTGGGTGCCAACGGTTTGCAGAAGCACCGCTTTAGCATTTTCACCCAGTCTTTCCCAACGTTTCTGGCGCTGAGTCTGTATCAGATTGAATCCAACACCCGTTCAGCAGCGGTGCTGGGTTTTGTTGGCGCAGGGGGGATCGGTCTGATTTATGCGGAAAATATGCGCCTGTGGAACTGGGACGTGGTGATGTTTATTACCCTGCTGCTGGTCATTGTAGTCATGGCGATGGATACGCTTTCCGCCTGGCTACGTCGCCGCTATATCGGCGGCAGCGTGGTGCCGCTGTTTAAAGCCGATTAGTTCTGATATCGCGACGTTCCCGGAGGCGGCGCAATGCGCCTGTCCGGGCTACCAAACGGCACGAAAAGTAGCCCGGGTAAGGCGTTTACGCCGCGACCCGGGGGAAAACTCAAAGCCGCCACTCCAGCACCGGCCACTGATGCTCTGCATTCACCGCGGCCAGTTGCGGGCATGGATTGACCAATCGCACATGGTCGGCATGCAGGCACAGCGGCAGATCGTTAATCGAATCGGTATAGAACGTCACCTCACCCGAATATTCGGGATGAGCCTGTCGCCACTGCGCCAGGCGCACCACTTTCCCCTGCTGATAGCTCGGCGTACCGGCAATCACCCCGGTATAGCCACCGTCGGCCATCTCCACGTCAATCCCTAACGCCTGTTCGATGCCCAGCTCCGCCGCGACGGCCTGCACCAGCAGGCTAACCGACGCCGAGATAACCAGCATCTGCTCGCCCCGAGCCTGTAGAGTACGAATCAGATCCCATGCCTGTGGATAAACGCGCGGCACTATCTCTTCGCGTACACAGCGCGCAAGCAGACTGTCCACTTCCTGCTTTGATACGCCAATCAGCGGTGCCTGGATCAGGGCCACGTAATCGGCAATGTTCATTTCACCACGATCGTAATCGTCCATCAGCATCGCTTCACGCGCCAGATAGCCCGGATCGTTCACCCAGCCTTCGCGCACCATAAAGCGGCTCCACACCGTGCTGCTATCGCCCTTAATTAACGTATTATCCAGATCGAAAATCGTCAGCGTTTTGCCCATCGTTTGTTTTCCCTAATCAGCAACAGAGTCTCGCGAGAGCATGCGTAAATAAAATGACAGGAGAATGACCCGGACAAAGCGCCCGGATCATTTTGTCGGCTACGCGGCGCTCACTTTCGGCGCGCGAAACACCAGCATAATTCCGCCAAGTATAGCGACCATGCCGATGACCGCCGCCCAGGGCAGACGATTGCCCAGCAACAGATAATCGAGCAGCGCGGTAATCACCGGCACCAGATAAAACAGGCTGGTGACATTGACGATATTACCAGCACTCAGCAACCGATAGAGCAGCAGCTGGGCCACGACCGAAATCAGCAGCCCAAGGAACAGCACCGGGATAATAAAGCCCAGACTGAAATTGATATAAAAACCGCTCACCGGCGTCATCAATAAGCAAAGCAGCAGGCTCACCGTATATTGCAGCGGCAGAACATCAACCGGCGCCTGGCGGCTGCGCTTTTGCAGAATGGCGCCAAAGGTCATCAGCAGCAGCGCGGCAAGAGCGAAAAGTATGCCGCTTATCGCCATCTGCGAAGCCGACAAGCTTCGCCATACCAGCAGAACCAATCCCGCCAGCGCCACCAGTAAACCCAACAAACGCGTACCCTGCAGGCGTCGTTCAACCACGCAAAGGGTAAGAATCGGCTGAATGCCCATAATGGTAGCGATAAGTCCCGGCGTCACGCCGTTGGCCATCGCTTCAAAGTAGCAGACGGAATAGCCGCCAATCAGCATCAGGCCAGTGGTCGCCACCTGCAGGCGCGTACCGCGCGTCGGTAGCCAGCGTTTGCGCATGATAGCCAGCGGCAGCAGCGCCACAAGGGCTATCAGAAAACGAAAAACCAGCAACGCCATTGGCGAAGCGTTGTCCAGCCCCCAGCGGGTAAAAATAGCAGCGCTGCCCCACAGCAGGACAAAGGTCGCCGTTGTCGCCTGCGAGGCGAGTAAAGAATATCGAGAATGCATGAAAATGCTCCAGATTCCTGAATCTGTATTGATCGGCACTCGTTATCAACGAATACCCTAAAGTTTGGAGATCAGACTCCGATTACAACAACTTCAGGAGGTGGAGGCGGAGGACAGGTGCAGGAAAACAGGCGACGATATGATGATGCAATGCGACCCGCCGGTAAACCAGCGCAGGATATGAAATGTCCTGAGATTGCATTATGCGTCACGGAAAGCCCCTGTGAGTAAGAATGCATAAACATTAGCATGGTTAACGAAACGTTTACAAGCCAACCCGTTAGCCCCATACGCTCATGACCAACAGTACGCCAATGAGTAGCAGCGGATAAATCCGCACATGCCAACAATCCGGCAAATGCGCCAGCCAGCGGGCCGCTATTTTTAACCCCAACCAGCTTCCAGCCACCAGTTGCACCGCCGCTGAAAGCCAGATATTGCCGATAAACCCATCAGGTAATGACGCTGGCGACGCCCAAGCCATCAACAGCCAGGTCAACGTCGCCGTTACCGCCAGCGGTAGCGTCAACACGTTTGCCATCGCCGCCGCCTCAGCCATCGGCATACCACGGCGGCGCATCAGAGGAACCGTCATCACGCTTCCCCCCACGCCCAGAAAAGAAGCGATCACGCCAATGATTCCACCGACAGTCAGCTCATGCGGTACCGCAGGTACAGTCTGACCGGGTGGGGGTATCATAAACCCGGCCCGAAAGTAGCAATCGATAATAGTCGCCAGCAGATAGATAACGAACAGCCAGCGGATCCATTCGCCATTAACCTGAAGCGCCAGCAACGCTCCGGCTATTCCACCCGCGGCAATGCCGACTAGCATTGCCCATAAGCGACGCCAGCGGAGGGCACCTGTACGGGCGTGCCGCCAGGTCGCCAGCAGCGCGGAGCAAAGCATCACCAGCGCCGAGGTGGCGACGGCGATTTGCATAGCCTGCTGCCCTACTTCACTTTGTACGCCCCACACACCCATCACCAGTACATAAAGCAGCGGAACGGTAATGAAACCGCCACCAAAGCCAAAAAGCCAGGTTGTTACACCAGAAAGCATGCCGCAAAGAAAAAGCCAGTAGCTCATGCAAACTCCTCCAGAAAAGGAGATAACAATATAGAATAACGAGATGGCTGGCTTACGCTTTAAAGCCAATTTATTACGAATTTCAGCCAGGACTAATTCTTATGCGCAATGTAGCAATCAATGACGTCGATCATCTTCCTCGCCGGGTGCTGGCGTTGGGTAGCGAC
Organism: Klebsiella huaxiensis; assembly: GCF_003261575.2. Lineage (GTDB taxonomy): Bacteria > Pseudomonadota > Gammaproteobacteria > Enterobacterales > Enterobacteriaceae > Klebsiella > Klebsiella huaxiensis. Next base: position 4,766,780 of record NZ_CP036175.1, read on the forward strand.
TATCCGCCCAATACTCTCCTGGAACGTCATAGCCATCGGCGGACGCAGTTTCTGTACGCTATGAACGGGTTAATGAAGGTAGAAACGGATGACGGCCAGTGGCTGGTTCCACCGTTCAGCGGAGTATGGATCCCGGCGACGAAACCGCATCGCGTCTGGATGCCGGGCGTCAGCACCCACAGCCTGTATATTGATGCGCAAGCCGCCCCGCGTAAAAGCGAGCGCTGTGAAGTTTTACAGGTCTCCCCGTTGACACATCAACTTCTGCTGGCCGCCTGCCAGCTGCCTCTGCTCTATGAAGAGAGCGGGCGCGATGCCGCGTTGATTGAACTGCTGCTCCACGAACTGCGCACTGCCACGCCGTTGCCGATGTTTACGCCACTGCCGCAGAACAGGCTCCTCGCAGCGCTGTGCGACGATTTTCAGCGCCAGCCGACTATCCGCAGTACGCCGCAGCAATGGGCGCAAAAAATGAGTAAAAGCGTGCGTACTTTTAATCGTATTTTTCGCCGGGAGACCGGGATGGCGTTCTGCGACTGGCGCCAGCAGGCGTGCCTGATGTACGCCATGACGGCACTACGTGAAGGGCATTCGATTACCGAAGTCGCGCTAAGTCTGGGCTATGAGTATCCGGCCGCCTTTACCGCCATGTTCCGTAAAGCAATGGGCTGTTCACCGATGGCCTTTATCCGCCAGATGAACGGCGGACCGACGTAGGCCAACCCCCTTCCCGTTTGTTCAGGAAGGCGGTGTAATGTCAGGATGATGAAGATTTATCCATGCATCGGATACCTGAACCAAAGCATTTATCCATGAAATATTGTTTCAGGAAGCGATAATTTATTAATACGGAATGACGAAACTCTGGCATAAATAGCGCCCTTTGGTTTTAACTTCGCGATCTGACATATATTCTTTACGTAAGTTTTCGTAAATTTTGCGTTTGGTCATTCTGACGCTGTAGCGAATCGGCTATAAAAGACCACGGCCTGTTCTCCAGTGACGAAAAACAATGATATGAAGCCTAAACTTTCTCACGCGCTATTATTCGTTCCTTTTTTGATTTTGGCAGGATGTTCATCCTCATCGAAACCGCATAAAACCGCTCAGAGTAGTCATTCGACAATCGACGGTGGCTCTGACGATCTGATCCCGGTGATCGCCGCTCTGCACGATCAGATGCATACCTGGGAAGGAACGCCCTACGAGTGGGGCGGGACTGAGCAAAGTGGTGTCGACTGCTCCGGGTTTGTCTGGCGAACGCTGAAAGATCGCTTCAACCTGCCGATGGAGCGCATCACCACTCGTGAATTGCTGCATATGGGAGAACGCGTGAGCCCGCAGCAGCTAAGGCCGGGAGATTTAGTTTTCTTCCGTATTAAAGGCGGGATGCACGTCGGCTTCTACGATACCGATCGTAATTTCCTTCATGCCTCTACCAGCCAGGGGGTCATGCGATCCTCGCTGGATAATCCGTACTGGCAATCGGTATTCTACCAGGCGCGCCGCCTGCCGAAGGAATATAACGCCCAGATAACAATGAATAACGATAATCTGCATCTGGCCAAAAATCGTTAATCATAAATAACAAAGCCGCCCTGTCACCATGGCGGCTTTGTTGTCTCTTACCAGTGAATTTATTAGAACTGGTAGGTCATACCGACAGCGACGATATCGTCATCGTTGATGCCGAGTTTGTTATCGCTCTTCAGCTGGTTGATTTTGTAGTCAACAAAGGCGTTCATGTTTTTGTTGAAGTAATAAGTCACGCCAACATCAATGTAGTTGACCAGATCTTCGCTACCCACGCCCTCGATATCCTTGCCTTTTGACAGCACGTAACCCAGGGACGGACGCAGACCGAAATCGAACTGGTACTGAGCCACGGCCTCAAAGTTCTGTGCTTTGGTCGCAAAGCCACCGCTGATTGGCGTCATTTTGCGGGTTTCTGAATACATGGTCGCCAGGTAGATATTGTTGGCATCATATTTCAGGCCGGTTGCCCAGGCTTCCGCTTTTTTACCAACGCCGCGAGCCAGCAGGTTCTGGGCATCGGTACGGTCAGAGCTGGTATACGCTGCGCTGATGGCGAAATCGCTGCCGCCGAAGTCATAGCTTAACGCGGTACCGAAACCGTCGCCGTTCTGTTTTTTGGCATCGCGATCGCCTTCGTTTTTACCCTGATATTGCAGGGTCAGGTCCAGGCCATCCACCACGCCGAAGAAGTCAGTATTGCGATAAGTTGCCAGACCGCTGGAGCGCTTGGTCATAAAGTTATCGGTCTGCGCGGAAGAGTCGCCGCCGAATTCCGGGAACATATCGGTCCAGGCTTCAACGTCGTACAGTGCGCCGAGGTTACGACCGTAGTCGAATGAACCGTAGTTCTTCAATTTCACGCCAGCGAATGCCAGACGCGTTTTCTGAGAAGAGTCGCTTTCGGTTTTGTTACCGGAGAACTCAGATTCCCAACGACCGTAGCCGGTCAGTTCGTCGTTAATCTGCGTTTCGCCTTTGATACCGAAACGAACGTAAGTCTGGTCGCCATCTTTGCTGTCATAGTCGCTCAGATAGTGCATCGCTCTGACTTTGCCGTAAACGTCCAGTTTATTACCGTTTTTATTATAAACTTCTGCTGCCTGTGTAGCCGAAGAAGCGATAAGACCCATCATCATTAATGCCAGTGAGCTCTTTTTCATTATTCAGTCCTGGTGATTTATTTATACGCGCTAATCAATTCCGGGCGGAAGCCCCGTCAAAAACTGCAGGTTTTTTAACGCTCTAATATTAAAAATTTATGACAACATGGAACTTTTTATAAAAAAGGGTATTTAATTATTTCCGTCATGAATATGTCACACTTCCCCGCCAGAATGCCCGATCCGCGCAATGAAGTGGCTTGTCCATGACGCCAGGTGTTGGCAAGCGGGCTGACTCCTGTTACAACATCAATTCGATATCGAAACTCCTTTTTGAACGGCAGAGAATCATGAGTGATAGCCAGACGCTGGTGGTAAAACTGGGCACCAGTGTTTTAACGGGCGGATCCCGCCGCCTGAACCGCGCCCATATCGTTGAATTAGTGCGCCAGTGCGCACAGCTGCACGCGATGGGCCATCGAATTGTGATAGTGACCTCCGGGGCGATCGCCGCCGGACGTGAGCACCTCGGTTACCCGGAACTGCCCGCGACCATCGCCTCCAAACAGCTGCTGGCGGCAGTCGGTCAAAGCCGTCTTATCCAACTATGGGAACAGCTGTTTTCTATTTACGGCATTCACATTGGTCAGATGCTGTTGACCCGTGCCGATATGGAAGACCGCGAGCGTTTCCTTAACGCCCGCGATACCCTGCGCGCGCTGCTGGATAACAACATCGTGCCGGTCATTAATGAAAATGACGCCGTGGCAACCGCTGAAATTAAAGTCGGCGATAACGATAATCTTTCGGCACTGGCCGCTATTCTCGCAGGCGCCGACAAACTGCTGCTGCTGACCGATCAGCAGGGCCTGTTTACCGCCGACCCGCGTAACAACCCGCAGGCCGAGCTGATTAAAGACGTTTACGGTATTGATGATGCCCTGCGCGCCGTCGCGGGCGATAGCGTGTCTGGTTTGGGTACCGGCGGGATGGGTACCAAATTGCAAGCCGCCGACGTCGCTTGCCGCGCGGGTATCGACACCATTATTGCTGCCGGTAGTCGTCCAGGCGTCATTGCCGATGTGATGGAAGGCGTCTCTGTAGGAACCCGCTTCCACGCGCAGGAGTCGCCGCTGGAAAACCGCAAGCGCTGGATTTTCGGCGCACCGCCGGCGGGTGAAATTACCGTTGACGCGGGGGCAACCCAGGCGATTCTCGAACGCGGCAGTTCTCTGTTGCCGAAAGGGATTAAAACCATCACCGGCAACTTCTCACGCGGTGAAGTGATCCGCATTCGTAGCCTTGAAGGCCGCGATATCGCCCACGGCGTCAGCCGCTATAACAGCGATGCCCTGCGCCGTATCGCCGGGCACCACTCGCAGCAAATTGATGCCATTTTGGGCTATGAATATGGCCCGGTCGCCGTCCACCGTGACGACATGATTATCCGTTAAGGAGCTGAAAATGCTGGAACAAATGGGCATTGCTGCCAAAGCGGCCTCGTACAAACTCGCGCAGCTTTCCAGCCGCGAAAAGAACCAAGTGCTGGAAAAGATTGCCGACTATCTTGAAGCGCAGACTGAAGAGATTCTGCGTGCTAACGCTGAGGACCTGACGGAAGCACGCGCCAACGGTTTAAGCGAGGCGCTGCTTGATCGCCTGGCGCTCAACCCTGCGCGCCTGAGCGGAATTGCCAACGACGTCCGCCAGGTTTGCAATCTGGCCGATCCTGTCGGTCAGGTGATCGATGGCGGCCTGCTCGATAGCGGCCTGCGCATTGAGCGCCGCCGCGTGCCGCTGGGCGTGGTCGGCGTGATTTACGAAGCGCGTCCAAACGTCACCGTCGATGTTGCCTCTTTATGCCTGAAAACCGGTAACGCGGCGATCCTGCGCGGCGGCAAAGAGACCTGGCGCACCAACGCCGCCACGGTGAAGGTGATTCAGCAGGCGCTGCAAGAGTGCGGCTTACCGGCAGCCACTGTCCAGGCGATTGAGAGCCCGGATCGCGCGCTGGTGGGCGAGATGCTGAAGATGGATAAGTATATCGATATGCTGATCCCGCGCGGTGGCGCAGGTCTGCACAAGCTGTGCCGCGAGCAGTCGACGATCCCGGTGATCACCGGCGGAATTGGCGTGTGCCATATCTATATCGACCACTCGGCCGACGTTGCCGAAGCGCTGAAAGTTATTGTCAACGCTAAGGTTCAGCGCCCAAGCGCCTGTAACTCTGTCGAAACGCTGCTGGTTCATCAGGATATCGCTCAGCGCTTTCTGCCCGCGCTGAGCAAGCAAATGGCGGAAAGCGGCGTCAGCCTGCACGCCGATGCGACCTCCCTGCCCGTACTGCAAAATGGCCCGGCGAGCGTAGTTCCGGTGAAAGCAGAGCAGTATGACAACGAATACCTGTCGCTGGATCTGAACGTGAAGGTGGTTGCCGACCAGGACGAGGCCGTGGCCCATATTCGCGAGCACGGCACCCAGCATTCGGACGCCATCCTGACGCGCACGCTGGGCAATGCGAACCGCTTTATCAACGAAGTGGACTCCTCTGCGGTGTACGTCAACGCCTCTACCCGCTTTACCGACGGCGGCCAGTTTGGCCTCGGCGCGGAAGTGGCGGTCAGCACGCAGAAGCTGCACGCGCGCGGCCCGATGGGTCTGGAAGCGCTGACGACCTATAAGTGGATTGGTTTCGGCGACGATACCATTCGTGCTTAAAGCTGAAAGGGTGATGCAAAAGTAGCCGTTTGATTCGCAAGGGCATTGACGCATCACCCACTTAGTTTTAACCTTCTAACCCGTGTTTACGCTCTAAGCACGTCTTGCAGGGCCGATATAGCTCAGTTGGTAGAGCAGCGCATTCGTAATGCGAAGGTCGTAGGTTCGACTCCTATTATCGGCACCATTCTAACGTCTCCCCAAGTCTACTAAAGTTCACTGAAACCCCTTATACTCTGCGACTTGCAGCCCCTTTTAGTATTTCTACGTCTACTAAAGTTCCCTGAAATCTACGGTCGTTTGGGGGTACTTATGGGGGTATTTGCTGTTCGGTCTAGAGGAGGTCCCCCCAAGTGAAACTAAACGCCCGGCAGGTGGACACCGCCAAATCTAAAGATAAGCCTTACAAGCTGGCTGATGGTGGTGGTTTGTATCTCCTGATTAAACCTAATGGCGGCAAATACTGGCGGCTCAAGTATCGTGTAGCCGGCAAAGAGAAGCTGTTAGCGCTGGGTGTGTATCCTGAAGTCACATTGGCCGATGCTCGGGCAAAACGTGAAGAAGCCAAAAGGGGTATCGCTGGGGGTATCGATCCTATGGAAGCGAAACGGGAAGAGAAGATCGCCCGTGAAACGCAGTTAAACAACACCTTCATCGGCTATTGGTTTTTTGCCAATGTAAGGGAACACATCTTTGTTGAAAGCCTCAAGGATGTCTGAAGCATACCGTTGGTTTCTTCGGTAAATGTTATCTGGAATAATGATTGAATATATTTGTGAGTTTTATTGAGTGGTTGTTAGGTGTTAGTTAATAATTTCAAGTCTAATGACTTTTCTTCTTGGATAGCATTTTTTCAGCAACAAACCTATTTGTGGATTAATTTGAGATTCTAACTTCGATGCTGATTTAAGGCACGATAAGACTTTAGCATTTTTAGACTACAACAAAACCAGACCATTCTTGAGGATGGTTATGAACGGTGCCATTATGATCGCACATATATATCCATTTGATTTTAAAGTGTTTTTTTATGGCTTTGTCAGCGGATTTTTTTTGTGCTGGATGTGTGGTCTGTATACCAATCTTGGTGTAACTATACTATCATTCGTAGTACGAAAAGATCACCATCTTGGTAGGGAACGCATGGTAAACAAGGCTAATAAGGAAAAAGATGTAAAAATTAGGCTAGCCTTTGAAAGGTGGCAGAGAAGAGTTTCTCGTCAAGGGAAAGAATATTCGCAGTTTCGTCAGCAAAAAAAGTCTCAAAAGAAAAAAGATAATACCTTAATTCGGTTTCCATCTGAGTTTTCAATATATTCACCAGATAAGCCTCTGTTTTTTGTACGCTCTCTACGCTCGATATATGAGGTTAGGAATAAAATATATAATCCTGATGAGAGATTGTATTTGGATTTTACAAATACAAAAACAATGAAAATGGCGGCATTAGTAATCCTTTATGCCAGTGTTGAGACTTCAATTCGTAAAGGTTTATCGTACAGAATATTATTTTCAACAGATTTTAAGGTTAATCAGCTTTTAAGAGACTCAGGTCTTGTCGCTTTATGTCGGGGCGAAAAAATAAAACCTGTCTTCGAAAATGTTGAAAATTTACCAATTATTAGTGGGGTTGGTGGGGAATATAGAGATGAGATTATAGATTTCATTCAGAAAGAAATTTATAAAAACAAGATGAAACCTGAAACAGAACACACATATGCAGATGCTGTTCAGGAAGCAATAAATAACGTTGGTTTACACGCCTATCCACATAAAAACAATGATGAAAAGCAATGGTGGCTTGCATGTCACGTAATTCATGATCAACTTTATCTTGCTATATATGATGAAGGTGTTGGTATACCTGAAACAGTAATGCAGAAGACATGGTTTATGAGTACGCTTAAATCAGAATATCCCGGCCTAAAAGTTGCTGTTAAAGAAGAGCTTGAGAGAATAGGTTTAGGTTATACAGAACGCTCTAAAGTGAAAGTGGGTATTGTTTCTGATGCAGTAAAAATAGCAATTTCTATGATTGGAGACGTAACCGGTACTGCCAATGATAAACATGGTCAAGGGAGTAAGAGTATCAAAGCCTTGGTACTAAATAATGAACATGGAAATCTTTGGATTTACAGTAACTTAGGTATGTTTAAGCTTTCTAATCAGAAAGGTGATAAAATTAACGAGTTAACTCATAAAGTACCAGGTACTTTAATTCAGTGGAACATCAAGGTCAGCTATGAAGACTAAAAATATCAATGTTATCAAAGACTTCAACAGTAAACCTTACGGGCGCTATCCTGACGATGGGGCTGGCTGTGGGGAAAACTTCCGTAAATATCTGGCAGGCTTTCTCAAAGAGTATGATTTAGTTCATGTTGAGTTGACTGGATATAATCGTTATGGGCGTTCATTTATTGATGAAGCGTTTGGTGGTTTGATCCGAGTAGAAGGCTATACATTAAGCCAACTTAAGAAAAAACTGACCTATACTCATAAAGATATTAAGAGTATCGAGACCTTGATTGATGAAAGATTGAATAAGGCAGAGAGCGATGCAGGCAGAGGTTAATTATACAAGTATTGGGATTGCTATAATTGGTTGGCTTGTTGCGTCTTATTTCAATAACAGAGCATTCAAGCGGAATGACATATCTAGGCAAAAAGATAAGATTTGCCAACAAATAGAATCTCTATTTGATAAAGTTTTAGATAAGCTTTCTTCAAGAGATACTAAAGAATTAGAGTTGGATAATTTTTTGGCTTCAAATGTTTCATTGATTGAAATGCAGTTATCTCATTTGTCACAAAGAATTGGTAAGAAATTATTATGCGATGAGAAGTTATCCTCTCTCAGATCGACACCTTTAGACTTGTTAAGTAAAAAGTGTGATTATAAAAATGAACTTCATGAGATGAAATATTCAGTTTTAGAGGAAATTGAAGGTAATTATACAAAATGGTTTTTTGATAGTTACTTGAAAAAAATCAAATCCATATTTACATCAAAACGTAACACACCAAATACTGATCCAGATAGTCTACCTTAATAACTAGCGCCTTGTGCACAAGGCGCAAACGAGTTACATGTGTATAAAATTTGAAAGGTTAAACTTGTCTCAAACCTCATCAAAGATATTGTTACCCACAGTTTTATCTGCTTAACAGGGAAGGATGTGATATGAGTTGGGGGTACTTTTGGGGTATTTCATAAAATAAAACGAAATAAAAATAATATTTATCAATGGTTTCGTGATTTGTGTTTTGTTCCTATTATCGGCACCATTTCAAACTCTCCCCATGTCTACCGAAATCAACTTAAAGCCCGTATACTGCGGCTTCAAGCCCGTATCTTATCTCCTGTTATCAACCGGACTCAACCGGAATCAAGTTACAGTTGGGGGCATAAGTGGGGGCATTCTGTGTTCGGTCAAAGGAGATTCCTCCAATGAAGCTTAATGCATGACAGGTCGATGGTGCTGGCCTGTATCTTGAGGTTGTCCCCAGCGGCACACGTTACCAGAGTCTGCACGCTTTTATGCTGAATATGATGTGCAGTTTGATAGCTTCATGCTTCAAAGAGAATAAGTAATCAATCAAAATGCCCCTTCAGACATGGCAACATTGATGACGGCTTAACCAGATCTCAGGTTATTTAGGTTTAATCGACGCATGGTTCCTCCGATTTAACAAGCCAACATCGATATCCTTACCGCCTTACAATGGACCAGGCGTTTGGTGACTAAAGCTTCAGTCGGTCACTTGTCTGGCCGCCTCCGCATCCTCTCAGCAACCATCTCAACAACCCCATTTTGTGATCCCCTCCATAAAATATACAAAACAAACTATATGATCAAAAATAACGCTTTATAAGCCAGTTAAAAAGGCGGTAGTGTAAATAAAACGAGTTTAAAAAGCATTTTATCGATCAATTAGTTTAGTTTACAAACTAAAGGAATGACACTTTGAAGCTGAATGTTCCCAACACCTTAAGGCAGATGAACGCATCCGTGGTCCTCAACGTTATCCGCGAGAACTCTCCCCTTTCTCGCGCCCAGATAGCCAAGGCTACCGGTATTACTAAAGCAACGATTTCTGAAATCGTGAGTGACCTGCTGGAAGAAAAAATCATCTATGAAAGTGGAGTCAGCGAAGACGGCGGCCTGGGGCGTAAAGGCATCCTGGTTAACTTTGATCCCAACCATGGGCTCGGCATCGGCATTGATTTAGGCGGAACCAAAATCACCTTTTCGCTCTTTAATCTCAATGCAGAACTGCTCGCTCAGCATCAGGAATCGACCTATGACGTCACCACTCGTCGGGAATTTCTCGACCTGTTTAGCGCCAGTATCCAGGCATTTATCGAACAGCATCATATTCCGCGTGAGAAGCTGAAGGTCATTGGCGTCGCAACGCCGGGGATTGTTGACTACCGCAGTGGAACGGTGCTTGAAGGTTCCCCTAACCTGCCTGAATGGGACAACATTCCGCTGGCCGATGAATTAAACGCGCGCCTGAATATCAGGGTCGTACTGGAAAACGATATCCGGGCAGCGCTGATTGGCGAAATGTGGAAAGGAAAATGTCGGCACGTCCATAGCGCCGCGCTTATTGGTATTGGCACCGGGCTGGGATCGGCGCTGCTAATGGATGGAAAGATAATCCGGGGAATCAATAATGCCGCCGGTGAAATCGGATATATGTTGTTTGAACGCAACCACCTTAATCAGAACTGGAAAAATAAAGGCTGCTTCGAAAATTACTGCTCCGGTTCCGGGCTCAAAGAGAGAATGTCCGCACTTAGCGGCAAAAACATGAACGCCCATGAAATACTCACCGCCGCCACCAAAGGTGAAACGCTACCCACCATGTTATTGGAGGAGCTGGCGGATTACTTAACCATCGGCATTCTCAATATGGTGACAATTGCTAACCTCGAGAAGGTCATTCTTACGGGTGGCGTCTCTCAATCCGCTGAACTCTTTATGCCAAGAGTACAGGCCAATCTCGACAGGCATCTGTTTGCCAACACCCGGGTATCCGTCGAACTTTCCGAATTAAAAGAAAAAGCGCCGTTATATGGCATGGCTATGCTGGCGCTCCATGCGGTCTACCCATCGATTCAATTTATGCCCGACACACAACTTATATAAATACAAACCAGCCGTCAGAACAAAAAGGAGCAGCCAATGGCCGGGATCCATCTACACCCACACGATATTCTTGATGAAGGCGTCGACTCGATACTTGACCGCATTAACAAAATGAACGGCGTCGATAGCCTCTTTGTTGAGGTCAATACCATCTTTGAACGCAACCCCTATCCTACAGGCCGCCTGCCGCACAACCCTAAGCATGAATTTGTGCAAGGTACCGCCACGCTGCATGCCAAACTCGACATGCCATCGCAGCGCCTGAACCAGCGCGTCGATCCCACGATTCTTGCGGGATCCGATCCTATGCAGGATCTGAAGCAGGCGACCGATAACGGTCCTTATAAGGTGATCCCCTGGGTTAACATTCTCAATGGCGATTTTGCCGGACAGATTGAAAACAATCAGGTGATCGATTTTCGCGGAAACCCGGTTGAGCACTGGCTGTGCCCTAACGGCCCAGACGTTATTGAACTCTGGATTGCCACTTTCAGCGCTATTAAAGCTCAGTATGGTTATTCAACATTCCTGATTGACCGCATCCGCTATCCCGACTGGGCAGGTAAAAATGTCAGTCCCAGAGGATTATTCACCTGCTTCTGCCCGCACTGTCAAAGCGAAATGACCCGAATCGGCATCAACGTTGATGCGGTACGCGCACGCCTGGAAAACCTGGTGGCTCAAATGAAGTCCAGCCAGTACGATGCCACCGTCGATGCGTTATTAAATGACCCACTCCTGCAACGCTGGATGGCGTTCCGCCAGCATAGCGTCTCCCGCTTTGTACAGAACCTGCTGTCCGGAATTAGCGACAGGGACGCCGGGCGTAGCGAACTGTGGCTCGATCTCTGGCCACCAGCCTACGCCTGGATTTTAGGTCAGGATTATCAGGCGCTGACCCGCTCTTCCAAAGCGCTAAAGCACTTCCCTTACCATAAGCTCGGCGGCGGCGCGGACGTTCAGGGGCTGATTGAATATTTCGCCAAAGATGACACCCAGCGTGAAAGCGCCTTCCGCGCCTTTATGCGCCTGTTCAATCTGCCCTACGACATCAGCTATCAACAGTTCAAAGCGGAGGGTTTCCCGATTGAATTTGTGAAGCAGCAAAACAACCTTGTTCGCGAAAAATCACAACCAGGGACCTTTATTTACAGCGGGATCCAGATGTGGAATTTGCCTCCAGAGGCACTACTGGAGGCCATTCATGCCGCAGAGCAAAGCGACTGCGACGATCTGCTTTATTACTGCTATGGCTGGGCGGAACAGTCGCTTTTCGACGCCACAGGCAACCATTATCAGCAGCCCACTAGCTAACACAGGGGAATCAACAATGGCTAACCAACAAAAATGGAAAGTATTTTTCCTGCTGTTTGTCACCATGTTTCTTCTTGGCGGCATACAGAACACAAAAGGTCTGATACTTGAGCAGGTCCAGCACGACATCAATCTGAACATGGGGCAGATCGGCACACTGATTATGTTCTTCCAGATAGGCTTTCTGGTTGCCAGCCTGCTCACCGGCTACTTTACCGATAAGAAAGGGCTGAAGATCATGATGCTGATCGGCTCGCTGATGATGGCCGTCGGTCTGGTCGGTACCAGCCTGGCGTTCAGCGTGCTGCTGTTTTTCGGCTTCTATCTGATTGTTGGCCTGGGCATCGGCTCGATGCTGGTCTCAATCATTACCGTCATCCCAACCTTCTATAAAGAAAAAGCTGGCATGATGTTCAACGTCTCTAACGCCATGTTCGGCGTGGGAATGATTGCCACTCCGCTGATTTTACAGCAGCTTTTCTCCCATCACGTCTCATGGCGACTGTTCTACGTCGGGATTGCCATTATTGTCGCCATCATCATTCTGGTGCTCAGCAGCCTGAAGCTGGAAAAAGCACAGGGTATGGACATGCAGCTCTCTGATTTTATCCATATTCTTAGCCAGGGACGCCTGCTGCTGGTGATTGGTTTTATCCTGTTCTACGTCGCTGCCGAAGCGGCGTTCCTGAACTTTTTCCCGATATTTTACAGCTCGCTTGACGTTGTTGGCGCTTCTGCTGAAGACAAAATGGTCACAGCGGCTTACGTCATATCCAGCTTTGCCATGCTGTTCACCATCGGTCGCTTTATTGGCGGGTTTATCAACCTCAAGCTGGGCGACCGCAAAACCTTAATCCTGTTCTCGCTGTTCTCGCTGCTCGCCATCATTGCCAGCCGCTACTTTGCCAGCCAATTTGTCTATCTGTTTATGGTGTTTGGTTTTGCCATGTCGGTCCTGTTCCCGACAGCCTCCGCCGTGGCAACAAAACTCACCGATAAAAGCGGCTCGACCATGGGACTGATTTACGTCGCCTCGGGAATGGGTGGTGCCTTTGCAGGCTGGCTTATCGGCCAGGTCTCCCAGATGTATGGCGTCTCGTTAGGCTTCAACTTGATTATCGCTTTTGTCGCCATTTTCTTCGTTCTTACTTTGTTTATTAGAGAAAACCCGGAAAATTAAGCAATGTGAACCCGGCATAACCCTTAAGCTATGCCGGGTATTTTCAACTATCGTGCAATTAGAGCAAACACGCCCCAGCCAAAATATTCACGTGTATACGTTACATGGCGTTTTGGCGCTATCGTCAGCTCAGCCCGGGCTTCTGGCGCAAAGTCATCGTCCGGATGTTCCTCTAACCAGCGGCGCAGGGTGAGCCACTTAGCCGCTTCGTAGCGATCCCAGCCCTCCTGATCGGCCAGCACCATCTCCACAAGGTCGTAGCCAAGCTTATCGAAAGAGGAAACCAATTCGGGAAGAGTGAGAAAGTCCGAAAGCGAAGAGACGCCACAGGCTTGTGCAATTTCTTCCGTTGCCGGAACCTGACGCCAGTACGGCTCGCCGATCAGCAGCATGCCGCCAGGGTTGAGGCTTTTACTCAGCAGCTCAATAGTCCCGGCAACACCGCCGCCAATCCAGGTGGCACCCACGCAGGCTGCGATATCGCATTTTTCATCGGCGACATAACCGGCAGCATCCTGATGGATAAAATCAACGCTGTCGGCAACGCCAAGTTCTTGCGCCCGCTGTTTAGCCTGCTGGCTAAATAGCACGCTCATATCGACACCGATACCGCTAATACCGTGGTCCCGAGCCCATGTACAAAGCATTTCCCCCGAGCCGCTGCCGAGGTCGAGTATCCGGGTTCCTGGCTTCATACGTAACACGCGGCCCAGCGTGGCATATTTTTCCGGTGTAAATGGATTATGGATGCGGTGAGCGCTTTCACTAATGGTAAAAATACGTGGGATATCCAATGTTGGAATTCCTTTTATTGAATTTGAAGTAAGAGAATTGGGTTCATTTTTTTCCGCCAACAGCGCATATAGCTTGCCTTCAAAGGTCTCGCTGACCGGCCATTCCGCCCTATCCGGGCGGATAATCGTGGTAAAACCTGCCGTGCGCAGCAGGTCGAGGTACTCTTCATCCTGCCAGGCCGTCATTTGGCTGCCGAAGCGCGTCACGTTGCCGTTCTCTTCAATTGCCATAAACAGCGTTGAGCTGGTTTGCGCTACCGGCTCCCAGGCGTGCTCCGTCAGCAGCAGATGCGGCGTGGCAAGAAACAGCCCCTGCGGACAGCGCTGCCAACCGGGTTCCGCCATTCCCTGACGTTTAACTTCATCATAAGTATGAACCTCGATAAGCAGTTTTCCCCCCGGGGTCAGCCACTGCGCACAGCGGTTAATCAGCGAGCGGGCATCTGCCGCGCTGAACACGTTCAGTTCACCAAAGGTCATCATGATGAAATCAAACTGTTCTCCCGGCTCGTAGGTGCGTACATCCTGCAGCTGATAATCAATATTCAGCTCGGCGGTCTGCGCCTGCCGGCGGGCCCAGGCGATCGAGGCCGGAGAAAAATCCACGCCCGTACAGCAAAAGCCGCGCTCAGCCAACTGGCGGGTGTAAAAGCCCGGCCCGCAGCCAAGATCCAGAATGCGAGCGCCTGCAGGTAACTGCCCGGCAATCCACGCCACCTGCTGTTCAATAACCACCAGCCTGCGGCTGGCCCAGTCGTGATCCTGTGAAAGATGGTTCTCCAGCATACGCTGGCTAAAAGCGGGTTCATCCCAAGGGATTTTGCGCTCCCCGGATAACAACGCTACGTGTCTGGTACCGGTAATAATCGTGCCAATAGTCATTATCATTTCCTTATTGATTACTCGCGCCAATGCTCGGGTTTCATCAACGCGCGAGCGCACTGTATCTGACCCGTTCTCCCCAGCGGTTCGGCCGAAAGCAGTTGCAGCATCCAGCAGGCTTTATGTTCCTCCGGGATGGGATAAGGGGCCGGATAGCCTTTATCTCCGGCGCAAGGTTCAAAGCCATGCCGCGGGTAATAAGTGGCATGTCCCAGAACAAATACCGCCAGGCTCCCCATCGCCTTCAGATGCTCAATACCGCTTTGGATTAGCCATCCGCCAACCCCCATGCCCTGGTATTCTGGTATTACCGCCAGAGGAGCAAGGATATGCATCATCGGAGAGTCAGACTCTCCTTTAAATGTCGCCCGGGTGAACAAAATATGCCCAACCGCTTTTCCATTATGTCTGGCCAGCAGAGATAACCTCGGGCAAGCGCTTTCATCGTTGAGCAAATCGACCACCAGCTCAGCCTCTTTGCTAAAGCCGAACGCTCGGGTTTCGACCTCGCAAATATCACCGGCGTCACCTTCGGTAGTGATATGAAAAGTGAAGTTGTGGTTTGTCATCAGATGCTCCTTAGCGATTATCCAACTGGGCGCGAACGTTGTTCAGTCCGGTGGTATTGATGCGGTAGGGCTGCCCATTGACGGACTTAATCAGCTTTTTGGTTTTGAGTTTTTTGAAAACGGCGAGAGTACAGTCGGTGAGCAGAAGCCCTTCGCGGCTGTAGCATTCAACAGAGGTCACGCGGCCTGAAGTATCGCGAACGTGCGCGATCCGACCACCTTTAGCGAGAACGTGTAAGGTACGTTGTTCCTGACGGGATAGATTCATACTGAAGAAACCTGTTAATCATCATGCGTACAAACGAGCCAACACCCAAAAGTGTTCGCGTAAAGTTTAAGCGCAGCGATAACCAGTCCGGCCTGAGAAGGTCGGGAAGCTGATTATCTAATGATTACATTCTCCAGCATCAAAGCCTCGGTGAGAGTTGAAAGGTATATTCAATGTGAATGATAACAGAGAGAGCATGGATGGGAATAATCAAAGCTGGAAAATGTGATCTCAAAGGAATCGCGGCGAGTACAAAAACCATGCTCTCCGGGTATCAGCTTTCTTTTATTCTCTGTTCTCGCTAACAAAAAATTGCCTTTACGCGCTATTTCTCAGCCTGAGCTGCACGGGCAATAAAATATTATCTGCACTCGAGCGGCAAATAAGCTCTTCCACGGCCCGCTTGCCTAATGATTCTTTATCAATGGCTATCGTGGTCAGCGCGGGCGTCAGGTGGCTGGATAAATCAATATCATCGAAGCCGACGATAGCCAGATCCTCTGGCACTCTTATCCCATTTTGATGGCAATAATTCATCGCCACGATAGCCGCTGCATCGTTGTAACAAAACAGGGCATCAGGGGGTTCGGGTAGCGCCATCAGTTCATCCAGCGCATATTCCAAAGAGGGTGTAAGTTCCGTCAGCGCGGGCGCCGTCACTTCATATTGAGGAGACATCAGCATGCCAGCCTCAAACAGTGCCTGTCGGTATCCTTTCTCACGCTGGCGAATACTGTAATGTGCAAGGCTGCTGGCCAGAAAGGCGATACGATGATACCCCTTTTCAATCAGATGCTGCGTCAGCACTATCCCACCCTGGTAATTATCAGGATTGATACTGACCATGCCGGGGATCGCGTGATCAACCAACACCATCGGCTGCGGTAATTTTCTTAATTCCGCCATCAGCTCCGGCTCTATAAACCCAACGCACAGGAGAGCATCGGGGGAATGCTGCCGTACCTGTTGGGTCACATTATCCGTAGGCCCCATCGCCAAAAAGCTGAGCGCAATGTTGCATTCCCGGCAGGCATCTTCCACAGCCAACAGGACAGGCGAATAGAAATTCATCGCACTGGCGGTGTTATGCTGGCGGTGGAGTATGAAGAGAATCTTTTTAATTTTCTCATCGCGAAGTCTGGAGAAGTCATATCCCATCTCCTGCGCTATCTGCATCACCCGCAGCCGGGTTTCTTCGCTCAGCCCAGGTCGATGGTTCAACGCCCGCGACACCGCCCCTACCGATACACCCGCTTTCTGCGCGATATCCCTCACCCTGACTGTCTTCAACATGCCTGACCTACCCCTTATTTACGGTTACCGCTATCATACTTCATGTTTCATTTTTGTTCAGGAGAATGAATGAGTTAGCAAGAGCTCGTATCATTGAAAACTATTCTGTACTGCCACTTGCCCTCAATGCCGCATCGCGTCCCAGCCATGCCGCGCCGCGAACGCCGCTGCTATCACCATGCATCGCCGGGACAATTGGCGTGGTGCATTGCGTATTGAAAATATACTTTTCTACAGCCTGAGTCAGGTCAGTAAATATCTCCGGAATGCGCGAAAGCCCGCCACCAACCACCACAATATCAGGATCGTAGATATTGATAACCGATGCTAACGCCCTCGCCAGCTGATCTTTAAATAGCAGGAACAAAGCAGTTGCATCAGGATCGCATTGATCAATAAGCGAAAAAATGGCTTTTGCATCCAGAGTATTGCTGTCAATCAGATTATATTGCCGTGCCAGCCCTGACCCCGAAATAAAAGACTCGGTACAGTTTAGCTGCCCGCAATAACATTTTACGCCAGCGCCATCCCGCAGCGAATCATAGTGAGGAAGCGGATTATGCCCCCACTCTCCGGCGTTGCCATTGCGCCCTCGCCAGAGCATTTTATTCATTGAAAGCCCGCCGCCGCAGCCGGTTCCCAGAATCGCGCCAAACACAATCCCCGCCTGCGCGCCTGCACCATCCGTCGATTCTGATAATGTAAAGCAGTTGGCGTCATTGTCCCACGCGACCGGATGACCCAAAGCCTGTTCCAGATCCTGAATCAGCGGCCGTTGGTTAAGGACCACGATATTGGAGTTTTTGATGAGCCGGGTATCAACATCTTCTGTTCCCGGCAGGCATAAACCGACGCTGATCGGGACAGAAAAGGAAGACTTAACGTCCTGAATAAAATCGACCAGCGATGTCAGAAATCCCTGATAGTCAGATTTCACCGTACTCCTTCGCTTTGATAACAAGACATTACCCTGAGCATCGAGGATAACTGCTTCTGTTTTCGTCCCGCCAATATCCAGTCCCATACTTAACATTCTATCACCTCAGCAAGCGTTCATTCGCCGTTTACTAAACAGTTATTAATGCCCATTATCCTATGTGAAAAATCCGTTATTTGAAGCTTATTAATACGCATTAGTGATAAAGATCACATAAACAAAAATATAAAAACAAGTTGTTTACTAAACAAAACGAAACATATCAACTTGCTTCTTTTGTCGGTGACACTTCCCTTGGGCCAACAGTATCGACCGGACTCCATTATGTGGTTGAGACGTGACTGAATTGGTAAACCATGACCACTCACCTGACCCCTGTCAGAGACATTTACGCAAAGAAAAATTGTCACACGCCGCCCTGTTTTCCCGTTAACACACCTTAAAACCTACTCCCATGTGATTTGGTTAACCAATTTTGCTTTTACGGTTGACATGTATGACAAATTAGAGGAATTTATGCGCCATATCGTCCGGTCTCCCCGGTTTTCATATGGTTTCAGGGAACCGACAATCCAACCAAAGCAGTGGCCTGAAGCGGGTCAACAACGTGAAAGAGGTTAAGCATGGAACAGACATGGCGCTGGTATGGCCCTAACGATCCGGTCACTTTAGCTGACGTCCGTCAGGCGGGGGCGACTGGCGTTGTCACCGCTCTACACCATATTCCGAACGGCGAGGTGTGGTCGGTTGAAGAGATCCTCAAGCGCAAAGCCATCGTAGAAGAGGCAGGCCTGGTCTGGTCGGTGGTCGAAAGCGTGCCGATTCACGAAGAGATCAAAACCCACTCAGGCAACTATGCTCAGTGGATAGCCAATTATCAGCAGAGCCTGCGCAACCTGGCTCAGTGCGGCATTCGTACCGTGTGCTACAACTTTATGCCGGTTCTCGACTGGACTCGTACCGATCTGGAATACGTCCTGCCTGATGGATCCAAAGCACTGCGTTTCGATCAAATTGAGTTTGCCGCCTTCGAGCTGCATATCCTCAAGCGTCCGGGCGCACAAGCGGATTACACCGCCGAAGAAATCGCCCAGGCAAACCAGCGCTTCGCCACCATGAGCGATGAAGATAAAGCGCGCCTGACCCGAAATATCATCGCGGGCCTGCCGGGTGCCGAAGAGGGTTATACCCTCGACCAGTTCCGTCAGCACCTTGCAACCTATAAAGATATCGATAAAGCCGCGCTGCGCGAGAATTTTGCCGTCTTCCTGAAGGCGATTATTCCCGTTGCCGAAGAGGCTGGCGTCCGCATGGCAGTGCATCCTGACGATCCGCCGCGCCCGATTCTCGGCCTGCCGCGCATCGTCTCTACCGTAGAAGATATGCAGTGGATGGTCGATACGGTCAACAGCATGGCGAACGGCTTCACCATGTGTACCGGCTCCTACGGCGTGCGCGCCGACAATGACCTGGTTGATATGATTAAGCAGTTCGGTCCGCGCATTTACTTCACCCATCTGCGCTCCACCCTTCGCGAAGATAACCCGAAAACCTTCCATGAAGCGGCACATCTGCACGGCGACGTCGACATGTATGAAGTGGTGAAGGCCATCGTTGAAGAAGAGCATCGTCGTAAAGCGGAAGGCAAAGATGATCTCATCCCGATGCGCCCTGACCACGGCCACCAGATGCTTGACGACCTGAAAAAGAAAACCAACCCTGGCTACTCCGCGATTGGTCGCCTGAAAGGGCTGGCTGAAGTCCGCGGCGTCGAGCTGGCAATTCAGCGCGCCTTTTTTAGCCGCTGATCCTGACTGGCGGGGCCGAGCGTCCCGCCCTTCTCTCCCTTCGGTCGCGTTTTGCGACCCACTCTGGAGTTTGCTATGACTGCTACCCTTGCCGACAGCAACCTGCCGGTTACACGCCCTGCGTGGGATCGTTCTCGCCTGCAATCCCGTATCGTTCACCTGGGCTGCGGCGCGTTTCACCGCGCACACCAGGCGCTTTATACCCACCATCTGCTGGAAACCAGCGATAGCGACTGGGGCATCTGCGAAGTCAACCTGATGCCTGGTAACGACCGCCTGCTGATTGAGAATCTGAAAAACCAACAGTTGCTGTATACCGTAGCGGAAAAAGGCGCCGAGCGCACTGAGCTGAAGATTATCGGTTCGATGAAAGAAGCGCTGCACCCGGAGATTGACGGCTGCGACGGTATTCTGAACGCGATGGCGCGCCCGCAAACGGCGATCGTCTCACTAACGGTGACAGAAAAAGGTTACTGCACCGATGCCGCCAGCGGTCAGCTGGATCTCAACAACCCGCTAATTCAGCACGACCTCGCCAACCCGGCCACGCCGAAATCCGCCATTGGCTACATCGTCGAAGCCCTGCGCCTACGTCGCGAACAAGGGCTGGCGGCGTTTACGGTGATGTCCTGCGACAACGTGCGGGAGAATGGCCATGTGGCGAAAGTCGCGGTACTGGGCCTGGCGCAGGCCAGAGACCCAGAGCTGGCGGCGTGGATTGAAGCTCATGCCACCTTCCCATGCACTATGGTTGACCGCATCGTGCCCGCGGCAACCCCTGAAACGTTGCAGGAGATTGCCGACCAACTTGGGGTCTACGATCCGTGCGCTATTGCCTGCGAACCGTTCCGCCAGTGGGTAATCGAAGACAACTTCGTCAACGGCCGCCCTGAGTGGGACCTGGTTGGGGCGCAGTTTGTGGCAGACGTGGTGCCGTTTGAAATGATGAAGCTGCGGATGCTCAACGGTAGCCACTCATTCCTTGCGTATCTTGGCTATCTCGGCGGCTATGAAACCATCGCCGATACCATGGGCAATCCGGCGTATCAAAAAGCAGCCTTTGCCCTGATGATGCAGGAACAGGCCCCAACGCTATCCATGCCGGAAGGCACCGATCTACAGGCTTATGCCACGCTGCTGATCGCCCGGTTCAGTAACCCTTCTCTGCGCCACCGTACCTGGCAGATTGCGATGGACGGTAGCCAGAAGCTACCGCAGCGCCTGCTGGATCCGGTACGCCTGCATTTGCGCAACGGTGGCGACTGGCGTCATCTTGCGCTCGGCGTGGCGGGCTGGATGCGCTACACCCAGGGGGTTGATGAACAAGGGCAATCTATCGATGTGCTCGACCCTTTACTGGCCGATATCCAGCAAATTAACTCGCGTTACCAGGGCGCCGAGCGCGTGACCGCCCTGCTGGCCTTAAGCGGGATTTTTGCTCAGGATCTGCCGGAGAACAGTGACTTCGTCGAAGCCGTTACGCAGGCTTATCACAAGCTGTGTAAATGGGGTGCGCGTGAGTGCGTCGCGGCATTAAGAACCGCCGTCTAATCTCTCTAAATCGCAGGTCAACTCTATGAACATTTGGTTGACCTGTTTTGCGTATCTAAGGCGTGAGAGATGCTAACCCGTCACTCAAATGTTATAGTCAGCCACCACACCATCGCATGCCACTGCATAACACCATGAAATCACAAACTTCTCAGCACAGACCCTATCAGGAAGTCGGCGCGATGATTCGCGATCTGATCGTACAAACGCCGTACAAGGCTGGCGATCGCTTACCGCCAGAGCGAGAAATCGCCGAGATGCTGGACGTGACTCGCACGGTGGTGCGTGAAGCGCTGATCATGCTGGAAATTAAAGGGCTGGTGGAAGTCCGCCGGGGTGCCGGGATCTACGTGCTCGACAACGCCGTAGAGGAAGAGGCTGCTGAAAATGCCGACGCCAGCCATTGCGATGACGCCGGTCCTTTTGAGCTGTTGCAAGCGCGCCAACTGCTGGAAAGTAATATCGCTGAATTTGCCGCCCTACAGGCGACTCGGGAAGATATCATCAAAATGCGCCAGGCTTTACAGCTGGAGGAGCAGGAACTGGCCAGCAGTGCGCCGGAGAGTTCAGAAAGCGGCGATATGCAGTTCCATCTGGCGATCGCCGAAGCAACACACAACAGTATGCTGGTGGAGCTATTTCGCCAGTCATGGCAGTGGCGGGAAAATAATCCCATGTGGATCCAACTGCACCGCCACCTCGGGGACACCCACTATCGCCAGGAGTGGCTGGTCGATCATAAACGGATCCTTGCAGCATTAATCAAAAAAGACGCCCGCGCGGCAAAGCTCGCCATGTGGCAGCATCTGGAAAACGTCAAACGTCGCCTGCTGGAGTTCTCCAACGTCGATGATATTTTCTTCGACGGCTACCTGTTTGACTCCTGGCCGCTGGACAACGTCGACGCCTGACCTCTTATCAAACCGCGCGGGTAAACTCCCCGCGCGACTCCACTTCCCGTAACGGCAATATGTAAAGCAAATATTGATAATGATTCTCATCATTATTGTCGCACTGCGCACGCAGTGATAAAGTTGATTCACCCAATGACACCCTGTCTCAGTGCCAAAAACCGCATGAACAATATGATCCCGCAGAATGAACCTGCCCGCCCGGTGCTGAGAAAAACCTTCTCCGTCAGCGAGTTTATGGACTTTGGCGAACGTTACGGTATCGACTACCGTTTCCCACAGCAGCAGCAAAAACCGCAACCACCGCACACCAGCCTCGTGCTGCGAGGAGAAGTGGAAGAGATGACGCTGCCGTGCGGAATGTGCGTTACCCATTCTGATGTTCACGTGCTGCAACCTTATGAGACGACCTCCCGCCATAGCAGCCCGCTATATATGCTGGTCGTACTGGAAGGCTGCGTCACTCTGACCCTGAACGGGGAGCAGCATCTCGTTCGCTCCGGGATGGCATTCACGTCCCGTCTTAGCGAACATCAGGTGATGTGCGCCCGCCACGATGCGGACAGCAGGCTACGGACGCTATCTCTGGGACTGTATCCTGACGGCGCATGGCGCGACGGCCTGCTCGACTCATTGATGCGCGAATGGGAAAGATGCCGGACGCCAACGCTTATCTGGCAGATACCGGGTTTTCTGCTGAGCGGCTTGCAGTACGCGCAGCGGAGCGTACTCGGTAGCGTTTCCCGGCAGCTGATGCTGGAAGGGCTCATTTTGCAGTTGTTCGGCCATGGTCTGAGCGTGTGCCAGGATGAAAGTGCGAAACACATCGTACCGGCAGGTGGCGAGCAGCAGCGGCTGGAGAGAGTTCGCCGCCTGCTGGAGCAGTCCCCGGAGAGCGACTACACCCTCAATGAGCTGGCGCAGCGGGCAGCAATGAGTTCCAGCAGCCTGCGCAGCAAATTTCGCCACGCTTACGGCTGCTCAGTGTTCGACTATCTACGGGACTGCCGTCTGGAGCGGGCAAGAGGCTACTTACTTGAGGGCTATAGCGTACAGCAGGCCGCGTGGATGTCGGGCTACCAGCACGCCACCAACTTCTCGACCGCCTTTCGTCGACGCTACGGTATCTCGCCCTGTGACGTACAAAAGCCGGGCTAATGCATTTTTTACATTTTTGCGAAGAATACTTAGACGCTTTGGCAGCGCGCATACGCATCCTGGCATTCCGCATAGCTATAGAAAGCATCAAAAAGGTAATAATTCTTATTAACAATTAGAAATACCTTTGGAGATGTTCATGTTTGCGAAAACTCGCCTGGCGCTACTGGTAGGATGGGTGACCGGCAGCGTCGCTTTCCCGCTTCTGGCTCAGGAAACTGCTAAAAACGAAACCATCGTGGTCACTTCGCAGATGCAGAGCGGCGCGACCAAAATTGCCACCCCGGACATTGAGACCCCGCAGTCGGTCTCCATCATCACTCGCGAGCAGTTTGAAGAGCAGGGAGCGATCAGCGTACGTCAGGCCGTGAGCTATACGCCGGGGGTTTACAGCAACCAGATTGGCGCTTCCAACCGCTTTGACTATATCGTCCTGCGCGGCTTCTCTGATGGCAGTCTGGATAACGTCTATCTCGATGGCCTGAAGATGATGGGCGACACCAACTCGCACAGCTCCCTGGTGGTCGATCCGTGGTTCCTGGAGAATATTGAAGTGGTACGCGGCCCGGCCTCGGTGCTCTATGGCCGCTCTTCGCCCGGCGGTATCGTCGCCCTCACCTCGCGTAAACCTTCATTCGATCCCGGCGGCGAAATCAAGCTGTTTGCTGGTAATAACAACCAGCGCGGGGCGGCGTTTGATGTCACCGGCGCGCTGGACGATAACGATCGGGTGGCGGCGCGCTTAAGCGGAATGACCCGCTACGCGGACTCCCAGTTTGACACCTTAAAAGAGCAACGCTACGCGATTATGCCCAGCCTGACCTGGCGCATCACCGACCAGACGCGTCTTGATTTAATGGCCTACCTGCATCGCGACCCGGAGGGCGGCAGCCACTCAGGCCTTCCCTATGAAGGCACCGTGGTCCCACATGACGGCAAGAAAATCGCTAACACCTTCTTCGAGGGGGAAGATGATTACGACAAGTACGACCGTCGAGAAAATATGGTCGGCTACAATTTCGAACACATGTTTGATAGCGGCTGGTCGGTGCGACAGAAGCTGCGCTACCTGCATACCAAAGTCGAACTGAATCAGGTCTATGCCGCAGGCTGGCTGAACGAAACCGAGCTGAACCGCGGTTACTCCGGTTCGGACGAAAAGATGAACGCTATTACGCTGGATAATCAGCTTGATGGCAGCGTCGATACCTGGGCCGTGAATCATCGCCTGCTGATGGGCATTGACTATCAGGATCGCAGCAACGACACCACCGGCTATTACGGCGCATTCCCGGCCATAGACGCTTTTAACCCAGTCTACGGGGCGAAACCGGATTACATCACCATGTACAGCCGTGAAAAACACAAGCTGCGCCAGACTGGCTACTATTTGCAGGATCAGATGTCCTGGGACCGCTGGCGCTTCACGCTCGGCGGGCGCTACGATCAGGTGAGCGTGTCCAATATCAGTAAGCTTAACAATTCCCGTAGCGATCTGGATAAGAACAACTTCAGTAGCCGCGCCGCGCTAATGTATCTGTTCGATAGTGGTTTTGCGCCATATATCAGCTACTCCACCGCCTTTACGCCGACCAGCTTCGCCGATGAAAACGGCAACATACTGGATCCGATGAAAGGCAAGCAGTGGGAAGCCGGGCTGAAGTATGAGCCGGAGGGGATGAACAGCCAGTTCAGCGCCTCTGTATTCCGCATCAACCAGACCAATATCGCCACCAAAGAAGAGCCGACCGACCCGTACCGCTCGATTGGTGAAATTGAGTCGAAAGGGGTGGAACTGGAAGCCATCAGCCAGCTAACGGACAGCTTCCGCCTGCAGGCCGCCTATACCTACACCGACATCCGCTATAAGAAAAGCAGTCCGGAAGAGCAAGGCAAGCGCGCCGTTTACGCCCCGCGCAACCAGGCCAGCGCCTGGCTGAGCTACGATGTGAAAAGCGGCCCGCTTGATGGCCTGACGCTCGGTTCCGGCGTGCGCTATGTTAATGGGATCACCAGCGATCGCCTGAATACGCATACCCTGCCGTCCTATACGCTGGTGGATATGACGGTTGGCTATGACCTGTCGAAGGTAGGGATTAAAGGCCTTAGCGCGCAGCTGAACGTCAATAACCTGACGGATAAGAGCTATATCGCCGCCTGTAACTCGCTTTCCTATTGCTACTTCGGTGCAGAACGCAGCATCGTCGGCAGCGTCTCCTGGAAGTTCTGATTTAGCTAAAAAATGCCCGGCGCTTTAACCGCGCCGGCATATTAATCCTCTGCGTTAACGTCCCACCAGCCTAAACAACCACAAATTTAAACTGGTTATTATCACATCAGCCCGTGCTGTGCCCGGTCCCTTGAGCAGGTTCGTCTACACTAAACAGGGACAAGTGTTTGACGCCGCAGACCGGACGCATTCACAGCTTTTACCGATAAGACAGGACGCAACCATGCAACTTAACGATCCCACCCTTTTTCGCCAACAGGCATTAATCAACGGACGCTGGCGCGACGCCTCCAGTGGAGAAACCATCGCGGTGACCAACCCCGCCAACGGTCAACCGCTGGGCAGCGTACCCAAAATGGGCTCCGAGGAAACCCGCGAGGCCATCGACGCCGCCAACCTCGCCCTGCCCGCCTGGCGCGCCCTCACAGCCAAAGAGCGGGCCAATATTCTGCGCCGCTGGTTCGATTTAATAATGGAGCATCAGGACGATTTAGCGCGCCTGATGACTTTGGAACAGGGTAAACCGCTGGCGGAAGCCAAGGGCGAAATCAGTTACGCCGCCTCTTTTATTGAGTGGTTTGCCGAAGAGGGTAAGCGCATCTATGGCGACACGATCCCGGGTCATCAGGCCGATAAGCGGCTGCTGGTGATTAAGCAGCCGATAGGCGTAACCGCCGCCATCACCCCGTGGAATTTTCCCTCGGCGATGATCACTCGTAAGGCGGGTCCGGCGCTGGCCGCAGGCTGCACGATGGTGCTCAAGCCCGCCAGCCAGACGCCGTTTTCTGCGCTGGCGCTGGCGGAGCTGGCGAACCGCGCCGGGATCCCCGAAGGGGTATTTAACGTAGTTACGGGTTCCGCCAGCGCGGTCGGCAATGAGCTCACCAGCAACCCGCTGGTGCGCAAACTCTCTTTTACCGGCTCGACGGAGATTGGCCGCCAGCTGATGGAACAGTGCGCGAAGGACATCAAAAAGGTCTCACTGGAACTGGGCGGCAATGCGCCGTTTATCGTCTTTGATGACGCCGATTTAGATAAAGCCGTAGAAGGCGCGATGGCCTCTAAGTTTCGCAACGCCGGGCAAACCTGCGTATGCGCCAATCGCCTGTACGTCCAGGACGGCGTCTATGACCGCTTTGCCGAAAAACTCCAGCAAGCGGTAAGTAAGTTGCAAATTGGCGACGGCCTACAGCCCAATATCACCATCGGGCCATTGATTGACGAGAAGGCCATTGCCAAAGTGCAGGAGCATATTAGCGATGCGTTAGACAAAGGCGCACGGGTGGTGACCGGTGGGAAAGCCCACGAGCTGGGCGGGAATTTCTTCCAGCCGACGATTCTGGTAGACGTGCCCGGCGATGCTAAAGTCGCCAAAGAAGAGACCTTCGGCCCGCTCGCCCCGCTATTTCGCTTTAAAGATGAAGCCGACGCGATAAAGCAGGCCAACGACACCGAGTTTGGCCTGGCAGCCTATTTCTACGCTCGCGACTTAAGCCGCGTATTCCGCGTCGGCGAAGCGCTGGAGTACGGCATCATAGGCATCAACACCGGGATTATCTCTACCGAAGTCGCTCCTTTCGGCGGCGTGAAATCTTCCGGACAGGGCCGCGAAGGCTCAAAGTATGGCATAGAGGATTATTTAGAAATCAAATACATGTGTATTGGGATTTAGCAGATTTAATTCGCAACAATGCAATTGAGCCTAAAGAATGTTGTAACTATAGAGCAAATTTAAAAATCCACGCTGCCAGGGCGTGGATTTTTCTGAAGATGAGGTTAAGAGTCTGATTAGGCTCGCAGTTTCACCGGCTCGCTGAAATCATCGGCAGGTTCCAGCTTCAGGCTGAACGTCGCCAGTAGCGCCTCGGCTCGTTCGTGAAAGCCGCGTAGCGTCTTTTCGAGCTTTTCAGTGACTTCAGGATCGTCAATAGCAACTGCGCGCCAGACCCCTTCTTTATCGAATAAACCAAACTGATAGCTGTAGGTGAAGCGTGATTTCTCCGCGTCCATTTCCATCCACCATCCCCAGAACTCGCGTTTTTCCGGCGCCGGTTTAACGTTGACGCAAACTGCCAGGCAATCGAAAAAGAAGCGGTTATCTTCACACTGCTCCTCACGGATGTAAGGTCCAAGAGCCGTGAATTTCTTAATCAGCTTACTCTTTAGGTGTCCACTCGGTAACGTCATTGCGATCTCCTTTAGTGATGCAATGACGTTACCAAATCAATAGAATTTAGCAATATATTAACTAAATCTATGACTAATCCAGCGGGCGATCTGCCGCAAGGCGTGATCGAAGTTGCGATAAACCGGGTTGAAAGGAATTTCCATCAGCTTGCCATCGGCTGATGATGAGGTAATCAAACGTGACTCCTCTTCCGGGCTGAACGGATCGTCTTTCCAGTAACCCGAGAGCATTGGCGTTGGGCTGCGGCGGCCCAGCAATCCCTGAACTTTTAACGAATAACGGCTCAGCTCAACGCGCAGCGCCTCATCAGAAGCATCATGCATCCCCAGACGCGAAGCCAGAACGTCAAGATACATTTCCGGTACCCGCCCCTGATGAAGAGGATCAACCAGCAGACCATGCACCACCGGCCCAAGGCAGGCTACAGCTTTCAGACGTTGCGCCTCAAGATAGCCCAGCCGCACCGCAATATTGGCGCCGAAACGAAAACCAAATGCGGCCACGCGAGTATGATCGACCCAAGGGACATTGGACAGATGCTGCAATACATACTGGTGCAGCAAACTGGTGTCCTGGGTCAGCTTACATTTTGATGAGAAACCAATAGAAGGCATATCCACGGTCAACATGGCGATACCCAATGGCGCAAAATAGTTCTCATACAGGTTATAATAATCGGTCTGTAGCGCGTCTAGCCCGCCGCACATCAGCACCGTAGGAAAGGGACCATCGCCTGACGGCATATGCAAGAAACCGGTTATCGGCGCTCCACCGGGGATGGAGAACTCCAGTTCGCGCAGCTTACCCGGCAGCCGCTGGGCCGCTTCTTCATAAGCACGATACGCCAGGACCTGAGCCTGCTCAGCCAGCTCATCGCCCTTAATGTGCGGATAAGCGGCAATGCTGTACAGGTTTGCCGCATGGAGCCAGTGACGGCCGCTAACCAGAAGATCCTCTTCTTGACCAGCCTTTTGCTGCCAATCCATCGCCTGTTTGGCCCATTCAAAGATCCAGTTACCGCCGCGATAGCCGACCACCGTATCGTAAAGCTCCGGGTCAGTGCGTTCTGCATCGCTCATGACGATGCGCGCCTGCACGTCGAGGATCTCCTGCGGCGTCACGCCACGCCAAATCCACATCAAGCGGTTAATGAGTCGATACCAGTGATCAACATTATTGCCGCTCAGCGCGGTCTGAATCGGTTGTTGCGATCCAGTGGAAAACCGACGCACCAGCGTTGATGTTTCCGGATGTTTGAATCGGGGTTTAAACAGCGTTTCGCTAAGGTTAGCCTGGGACATGTGCAGCCTCCATCATGTTGCCACTGAAGCTATTGTAACCTGCACAAGGGTAAAAAAAACCACGCCCGGCAAAACCGGGCGTGGTAATTAGCATTTATGCTGAAAATTAACGACCTGCGATAGGCGGTACGAACACCACGCCCATATCCCACGGTTGTTCAATCCAGGTTTCTTGCGGAATATCAACTACATAATCATCAACCAGCGGACGCCCTGCCGGTTTAGCGAAGATAGTGACAAAATGCGCTTTTGGATACATCTCACGAATAGCCACCGCGGTACCGCCGGTATCGACCAGATCGTCGATGACAATGAAGCCTTCGCCATCGCCTTCAGCACGTTTCAGTACGGTCAGTTCGC
Source organism: Klebsiella huaxiensis (assembly GCF_003261575.2). Taxonomy (GTDB): domain Bacteria; phylum Pseudomonadota; class Gammaproteobacteria; order Enterobacterales; family Enterobacteriaceae; genus Klebsiella; species Klebsiella huaxiensis. The sequence goes on from NZ_CP036175.1 coordinate 4,796,034, forward strand.
GCTGGTTATCGTGGTCATAGCTGGAGATGCAAACGGTATCAACATGGCGAATACCCAGTTCACGCGCCAGTAAAGCTCCCGGTACCAGACCGCCACGGCTAACGGCAATAATGCCTTTCCATTGTTCAACCGGCAGCAGACGAGTAGCCAGTTTGCGGGCGTGAATCTGCAACATGTCCCAGGTGACGACGTACTTTTCGCTCATGTGAAGTGTCCCAGCCTATGTTATACGGCTTAAATTGTGTTCGAGGGGAAAAATGGTTGCGCGAGATTATAGAGATCTGGGGCGTTAAAAACCAGCGTTAAGCAGCCATTGCGACTCTTTTTGCGTGGTTTACACTACCGGAGTACGCGGAAAGTGGTATTCTCAACCCCATCGCGCAAGCCCTGGCTTGTAGTGTACTTGATTGCTAACCCCCGACCTGTAAACGACTTTTGCAGGCGCTCGTAAGGAGACTCATCGTGTCTGAACTGTCTCAGTTATCCCCGCAACCGCTGTGGGATATTTTTGCCAAAATCTGCTCAATTCCCCATCCGTCCTATCACGAAGAACAGCTCGCTGAGCACATTATGGGCTGGGCAAAAGAAAAAGGCTTACACGCAGAACGCGACCAGGTTGGCAACATTCTGATTCGTAAAAACGCCACCGCCGGTATGGAAAATCGCAAGCCGGTTGTTCTGCAGGCCCACCTTGATATGGTGCCGCAGAAGAATAACGATACCGTCCACGACTTCACTAAAGACCCCATTCAGCCCTATATCGACGGCGAGTGGATCAAAGCGCGCGGTACAACGCTGGGCGCTGATAACGGTATAGGCATGGCCTCCGCACTGGCGGTGCTGGCTGACGACAGTGTGGTCCATGGCCCGCTGGAAGTGCTGCTGACCATGACGGAAGAAGCCGGTATGGACGGCGCATTTGGTCTACAGGCCAACTGGCTGCAAGCGGATATCCTGATTAACACTGACTCTGAAGAAGAGGGTGAAATCTACATGGGCTGTGCGGGGGGGATCGATTTCACCTCTAACCTGCCGCTGACCCGCGAAGCCGTTCCGGCTGGTTTCCAGAGCTTTAAATTGACGTTAAAAGGGTTGAAAGGCGGTCACTCAGGCGGCGAAATTCACGTTGGTTTGGGTAATGCCAACAAACTGCTGGCGCGCTTCCTGGCGGGTCATGCTGAAGAACTGGATCTGCGTCTGGTCGACTTCAACGGCGGTACGCTGCGTAACGCCATCCCGCGTGAAGCTTTTGCCACCGTGGCCGTTGCGGCAGATAAAACAGACGTGCTGAAGGCGCTGGTCAACGAATACCAGGAAATCCTGCAAAACGAGCTGGCAGCCAAAGAAAAAAATCTGGTTATCCTGCTGGAGTCGGTCAGCAACGGCCAGGCGGCGCTAACTGCACAATCCCGCGATAGCTTTGTGCGCCTGCTGAACGCTACTCCGAACGGTGTCATCCGCAATTCTGACGTGGCGAAAGGCGTGGTGGAAACCTCTCTGAACGTCGGCGTTGTCACCATGACCGACGACAACGTGCAGATTCACTGTCTGATTCGCTCGCTGATCGACAGCGGTAAAGACTACGTCGTGAGCATGCTGGATTCTTTGGGCAAGCTGGCGGGTGCAAAAACCGAAGCCAAAGGCGCATACCCTGGCTGGCAGCCGGACGCCAACTCTCCGGTAATGCATCTGGTGCGTGAGACCTATCAGCGTCTGTTCAACAAGACGCCGAACATCCAGATTATCCACGCGGGTCTGGAATGCGGCCTGTTCAAAAAACCATATCCGGAAATGGACATGGTTTCTATCGGGCCGACCATTACCGGTCCACACTCTCCGGATGAGCAGGTTCATATCGAAAGCGTTGGCCAGTACTGGACGCTGCTGACTGAACTGCTGAAAGCCATTCCGGCAAAATAAGTCAAAAAAGGTCCACACCTCAGGGTGTGGACCTTTTTGTTCATACTGACGAACTGATTACCGCCCGCTAAACGTCCGCACTGGATTGCCGCGCTCAATCTGATGATGAAACATTCGCCGTTCAGATTTCAACGCTGCGCTATCATCCTGCCGCTGCTGTTCCAGCTTCCAGGCAATTAACAATCGCGCCAGCCGTTTATTGGCATGTTGACTCCGTTCCGACTGCACCTTCACGCTGATCCCACTCGCCAGATGCGTGGCGCGCACTGCGGAGTCGGTCTTATTCACATGCTGCCCACCGGGGCCGGAAGAACGTAGCGTTTCAAAGCGAATATCCCCGGACCGTTCCTGCTCATCACTGGAAAAACGTCCTACGCCAACATACCAGTTTTTACGCCCGTGATTGGGTCGAAACGGGCTGGGGAAAATCCACTGTAGGGTGCCACACCAGCTTTCACTTAAGGCAAACGCGCCATCGCCATCAAGAGAGAGCAGAGCCGAGCGCAGTGTACCGGAACGTCTACCCGGCTCGCTTTCCAGCAGCGTCAGAGAAACCCGCTGCTCAGTAGCTTCCTGCATTAGCCGATCCAACGACATTTTTACGGCCAGACAACATTCATCTGGCCCCTGGGCAGAAGAGAGTTGCAATAAAATCATGCGCCTTTCCCTCCGCTGGTTTTCAGCGTCAGCAGAGGACGCAAACGAGCGACCGGCTCAACCAGCCCTGCCTGCACCAGGCATTCCAGTACGCTTTCAACTGATTTATATGCCTGCGGCGCTTCTTCGTAAATCAGCTGTCGATCGCGGCAAATCACTCGGCTTCCCAGTTCGGTACGTGCCATCTGCACCGGGCTGTATTTAGCGGATAGCCGCCCTTTGCATTCGGTACGCATCCATTTACGCCCCGCCCCATGGGCCAGCGAATGCAGCGTTTCTTCACTGATAACGGGCTTAACCAGCCAGCTGTAGTCGCCGCGTGAACCTGGAATAATCACCAGACCACTACCGTCCGGCGTCGCCCCTTTGCGATGTAGCCAGCCTTGTTGCCCGCTAACAGAACACGGCTCGACAAAGTTATGCGCAACATCCAGCACGCGCTGCCCGGTCGCGCGAACCTGCTGCAAAATACGGGTAGCAATCAGTTCGCGATTGACTCGAGCAAAAGCCAGGGCATCGTTATGCTCCGCCAGATAATCCGCCGCCGCCACGCTCCCTTCGGGTAAACCATCGTGCGAAAAAGACATGATATGGCGTTGCAGAATAGATTGCCCCAGTCCGCGAGAGCCGCTATGTGCCAACAGCAGCAGATGCTGAGCATCAAGACCGATCCGCTGGAAGCGCTCGCTATCGACAACCTGATCCACCTGTTGCAGTTCGGCGAAGTGGTTGCCGCCGCCAATGGAGCCCAGCGCGCTGCGCCAGGGGTGCGCGATAAGATTTTCCGGCAGGTGCTCATCCAGCCAGCGTTCTTCAGCAACGTCATCCATAGCGGCCAGTTTTTTCTCAAACTTATCCGCGTTATATTTCCGCCCAAGAATATCTGTTTGCCACAGCGCCATGCCGCAGCCGATATCGTTCCCCACCAGAGCCGGGTAGAAATGACCGAGAGAGAAAAAGGCCGCGCCAATTGGATAACCGCGACCGGGATGCAAGTCAGGCATTCCCACTACGCGATGCATGTGGGGTAAATTTGCCGTCGTGTGTAATTGTTGGATCGCTAAACCTTCGATCCACAGATCGTCTGACGTAATATAAGAAATATTATCAGACGTATAATGAACATTATTGCCCATATACCAATCCATATATAACCGTCATACTTCAAGTTACATGCGCGTTAGTTACGTGTAACTCGAATTATTTGAGTATAAAAATAAATAAAGGATGTGGCAGACGTTACCAGGGCAAAAAAAGAGAGTTATTCCTGGGAAGGTCTGCAAAGTGCGTTCTGAGAATGTATTTTCATGGTGAACCTCCTTTGCAGTTAATAAATTAGGTGAAAGCGCACGTATAGTAATCAGGCGCAATTTTTATTGCAAGACGATTT